>NZ_JBBOBY010000005.1:0-2887 GCF_038002205.1 Paenibacillus sp. FSL R7-0340 | reverse complement strand
TTGCGTTTTATTCTTAGGATAAGCCCTCGACCGATTAGTATTGGTCAGCTCCATGCATTACTGCACTTCCACCCCCAACCTATCTACCTCGTCGTCTTCAAGGGGTCTTACTAATTGGGAAATCTCATCTTGAGGGGGGCTTCACGCTTAGATGCTTTCAGCGCTTATCCCTTCCGTACATAGCTACCCAGCGGTGCTCCTGGCGGAACAACTGGTACACCAGCGGTACGTCCATCCCGGTCCTCTCGTACTAAGGACAGCTCCTCTCAAATTTCCTACGCCCACGACAGATAGGGACCGAACTGTCTCACGACGTTCTGAACCCAGCTCGCGTACCGCTTTAATGGGCGAACAGCCCAACCCTTGGGACCTACTTCAGCCCCAGGATGCGATGAGCCGACATCGAGGTGCCAAACCTCCCCGTCGATGTGGACTCTTGGGGGAGATAAGCCTGTTATCCCCAGGGTAGCTTTTATCCGTTGAGCGATGGCCCTTCCATGCGGTACCACCGGATCACTAAGCCCGACTTTCGTCCCTGCTCGACTTGTAGGTCTCGCAGTCAAGCTCCCTTCTGCCTTTGCACTCTTCGAATGATTTCCAACCATTCTGAGGGAACCTTGGGGCGCCTCCGTTACTCTTTAGGAGGCGACCGCCCCAGTCAAACTGCCCACCTGACACTGTCCTCGCACCGGATCACGGTACCAAGTTAGAACCTAGATACGATCAGGGTGGTATCCCAAGGATGCCTCCTCTCAAGCTGGCGCTCAAGATTCAACGGCTCCCACCTATCCTGTACAGATCGTACCCAAATTCAATATCAAGCTGCAGTAAAGCTCCATGGGGTCTTTCCGTCTTGTCGCGGGTAACCTGCATCTTCACAGGTATTAAAATTTCACCGGATCTCTCGTTGAGACAGCGCCCAAGTCGTTACGCCATTCGTGCGGGTCAGAATTTACCTGACAAGGAATTTCGCTACCTTAGGACCGTTATAGTTACGGCCGCCGTTTACTGGGGCTTCGGTTCATAGCTTCGCCCGAAGGCTTACCACTCCCCTTAACCTTCCAGCACCGGGCAGGCGTCAGCCCGTATACTTCGCCTTGCGGCTTCGCACAGACCTGTGTTTTTGCTAAACAGTCGCTTGGGCCTTTTCACTGCGGCCCCCTCGGGCTATTCACCCTACCGAGGCACCCCTTCTCCCGAAGTTACGGGGTCATTTTGCCGAGTTCCTTAACGAGAGTTCTTCCGCGCGCCTTAGAATTCTCTTCTCGCCTACCTGTGTCGGTTTGCGGTACGGGCACCTTCTCCTGGCTAGAGGCTTTTCTTGGCAGTCTGAGATCATGACCTTCGCTACTATAATTTTCGCTCCCCATCACAGCCCAGCCTTACGATGTGCGGATTTGCCTACACACCAGCCTCACTGCTTAGACGGACATCCATCAGTCCGCGTCACTACCCTACTGCGTCACCCCATCGCTCATAACGGATTACGGTGGTACAGGAATTTCGACCTGTTGTCCTTCGACTACGCCTATCGGCCTCGCCTTAGGTCCCGACTTACCCTGAGCGGACGAACCTTCCTCAGGAACCCTTAGGCTTTCGGCGGATCTGATTCTCACAGATCTTTTCGTTACTCATACCGGCATTCTCACTTGAATGCAGTCCAGCGCTCCTTACGGTACACCTTCAACCCGCATTCAACGCTCCCCTACCCCTGATGCAAGCATCAAGCCATAGCTTCGGTGGTGTGTTTAGCCCCGTTACATTTTCGGCGCAGAGTCACTCGACCAGTGAGCTATTACGCACTCTTTCAATGGTGGCTGCTTCTAAGCCAACATCCTGGTTGTCTGTGCAACTCCACATCCTTTCCCACTTAACACACACTTGGGGACCTTAGCTGATGGTCTGGGCTGTTTCCCTTTCGACAATGGATCTTAGCACTCACTGTCTGACTCCCGGAACTAAATCTATGGCATTCGGAGTTTGACTGAGCTTGGTAACCCTTGCGGGCCCCGCACCCAATCAGTGCTCTACCTCCACGATTCTTTTTTCCGAGGCTAGCCCTAAAGCTATTTCGGGGAGAACCAGCTATCTCCGGGTTCGATTGGAATTTCTCCGCTACCCCCACCTCATCCCCGCATTTTTCAACATGCGTGGGTTCGGGCCTCCAGTGCGTGTTACCGCACCTTCACCCTGGACAGGGGTAGATCACCCGGTTTCGGGTCTACGTCCACGTACTCATTCGCCCTATTCAGACTCGCTTTCGCTGCGGCTTCAGCTCTTCACCTTAACCTTGCACGGGAACGTAACTCGCCGGTTCATTCTACAAAAGGCACGCCATCACCCCTAGATCGGGCTCTGACTTCTTGTAAGCACACGGTTTCAGGATCTATTTCACTCCCCTTCCGGGGTGCTTTTCACCTTTCCCTCACGGTACTGCTTCACTATCGGTCGCCAGGGAGTATTTAGCCTTGGCAGATGGTCCTGCCGGATTCATACGGGGTTTCACGTGCCCCGCACTACTCGGGATCCGTCTCGGAGAGAACAAGTTTTGAACTACAGGGCTTTTACCTTCTCTGGCGGGCCTTTCCAGACCTCTTCATCTAACCGGTTCCTTTGTAACTCCATGTGAGACGTCCCACAACCCCAAGGAGCAAGCTCCTTGGTTTGGGCTAATCCGCGTTCGCTCGCCGCTACTGACGGAATCACTATTGTTTTCTCTTCCTCAGGGTACTTAGATGTTTCAGTTCCCCTGGTCTGCCTCTATTCTGCCTATGTATTCAGCAGAAAGTGACTGTCGATGAAGACAGCCGGGTTTCCCCATTCGGACATCCCCGGATCAAAGCTTGCTTACAGCTCCCCGAGGCCTTATCGTTGTTCGCCACGTCCT
>NZ_JBBOBY010000004.1:0-6043 GCF_038002205.1 Paenibacillus sp. FSL R7-0340 | reverse complement strand
GATATCCTTTAAAGGATGATGAAGTTTTACATGTTAGGGCCTTTAGCTCAGCTGGTTAGAGCGCACCCCTGATAAGGGTGAGGTCGGTGGTTCGAGTCCACTAAGGCCCACCACTTCTAGAATAACAAAAAGATTGGGGCCATAGCTCAGCTGGGAGAGCGCCTGCCTTGCACGCAGGAGGTCAGCGGTTCGATCCCGCTTGGCTCCACCAATATTCCCTGATAGCTCAGTTGGTAGAGCACTCGACTGTTAATCGAGTTGTCACAGGTTCGAGTCCTGTTCGGGGAGCCATGTTTTGAATATTTCTGACTTTTATATATAAGGTGGCGGCGTAGCTCAGCTGGCTAGAGCGTACGGTTCATACCCGTGAGGTCGGGGGTTCGATCCCCTCTGCCGCTACTCGGAGAGATACCCAAGTGGCTATAAGGGGACCCTCTGCTAAGGGGTTAGACTGCGAAAGTGGTGCGAGGGTTCGAATCCCTCTCTCTCCGCCATAAATTTATTGGAATCAGAACTTATTTTGTAAGGCCCGTTGGTCAAGGGGTTAAGACACCTCCCTTTCACGGAGGTAACAGGGGTTCGAATCCCCTACGGGTCATAATATGGAGGCTTAGCTCAGCTGGGAGAGCATCTGCCTTACAAGCAGAGGGTCGGGGGTTCGAGCCCCTCAGCCTCCACCATAAGAAAATTTGATAAGTCCCTTTTAATGTCGCGGGGTGGAGCAGTTCGGTAGCTCGTCGGGCTCATAACCCGAAGGTCGTAGGTTCAAATCCTGCCCCCGCAATTAATTTCCTATTGGAAATGCCTCTGGAACTGTGGTGTAGAGGCCTAACATGCCTGCCTGTCACGCAGGAGATCGCGGGTTCGAATCCCGTCAGTTCCGCCATTTTAATCTCATATATAGTTGACATATATAGTGTGGATTATATGGTGTAGTAATAAAACAAAATATGGCTCGGTAGCTCAGTCGGTAGAGCAGAGGACTGAAAATCCTCGTGTCGGCGGTTCGATTCCGTCCCGAGCCACCTTTCAAGTGGGAAATGAGTAATGTGCCGGTGTAGCTCAACTGGTAGAGCAACTGACTTGTAATCAGTAGGTTGGGGGTTCAAGTCCTCTCGCCGGCACCATTTTGGAGGATTAGCGAAGTGGCCAAACGCATCAGACTGTAAATCTGCTCCCTTACGGGTTCGGTGGTTCGAATCCATCATCCTCCACCAGTCTTTTCATAATCATATGGCGGTCGTGGCGAAGTGGTTAACGCACCGGACTGTGACTCCGGCATTCGTGGGTTCAAGCCCCATCGGCCGCCCTTTATTCTTAATTTATTGGGGATTAGCCAAGCGGTAAGGCAACGGACTTTGACTCCGTCATGCATAGGTTCAAATCCTATATCCCCAGCCATTAAGAGCCATTAGCTCAGTTGGTAGAGCACCTGACTTTTAATCAGGGTGTCGAAGGTTCGAGTCCTTCATGGCTCACCATTTATAATTATTTTGCGGTCGTGGCGGAATTGGCAGACGCGCACGGTTCAGGTCCGTGTGGGCTAACCCCCGTGGAGGTTCGAGTCCTCTCGACCGCACCATATTTTGCGGACGTGGCTCAGCGGTAGAGCATCGCCTTGCCAAGGCGAGGGTCGCGGGTTCGATTCCCGTCGTCCGCTCCATTATCCATACGGCGCCATAGCCAAGTGGTAAGGCAAAGCTCTGCAAAAGCTTCATCCCCAGTTCAAATCTGGGTGGCGCCTTGACTGCTCATTATGGATTTAAATATGCGCCCTTAGCTCAGCTGGATAGAGCGTTTGACTACGAATCAAAAGGCCGGGAGTTCGAATCTCTCAGGGCGCGCCATTTCTTAAAAAAAGTATAATGTCGGGATGTAGCTCAGCTTGGTAGAGCACCTGGTTTGGGACCAGGGGGTCGCATGTTCAAATCGTGTCATCCCGATACTGATTTGCGGGTGTAGTTCAATGGTAGAACTCCAGCCTTCCAAGCTGGTAGCGTGGGTTCGATTCCCATCACCCGCTTTTTGCTATAGCGGATTCTTGTTGCCTCAGTGGTGACACCTTATAAATAAAGAGAGCCTGTCTGGGGACAGAGCTCTCTCTTTTTTTGTATTTATCTTCATGTACCCACAATGTATTGATTATTCATAATCTCGGTATCGGTGTATATCGTTCTGATCATACAACTGGTATACACCGATAACCGATCTAGTGGACAGTTTTTACACGGGAATGGTCAGCTGGATGGAGGTTCCCTCATCTGGAGCAGAGGTCATGCTCATAAATCCCCCTACCCCTCTAGCTCGTTCTTCCATACTGAACAATCCAACTCCCTCTCCTTGGGACTTTCCAGAGAATCCAATGCCCTCATCCCGAATGGTCACTTGTATCATTTCATCTTGATCCTCAACGTCGACATATGCCTCCGCTACATCTGCGTATTTGGCTACATTCGTTAATGCCTCCTGTACAATCCGATAAATTGCTATTTCCTTGCGAATATCAAGGCGTTTACGTAGAGTGCATTGAAAATGCACCTCAATCCCGTAATGAGAACAGAAGTTTTCAATATAGGTTCTTATAGCTGGGACGACACCCAAATCATCCAGAACTGAGGGACGAAGTTCCCACGCTAGACCACGAACATCTTTGATGATGTCGGTCACCTGCGAACGAAGACTCTCCAGAGCAGCACTAGGTTGTTCGGCAAGTTGGCTATCTAACTGAATAATAAGTGAAAACAAGCTTTGTCCTATCCCATCATGTAGCTCTCTTGAAAAGCGTTTACGTTCTTCTTCCTGTATTTGCATGACTTGCGTCATCATAGACTGGAGTTCTGCTTCTACTTTCTTCAGTTTAGTGACCTCATTGCGGATCGCTAAGTACTGATAGGGTTTACCTTCCTCGTCCATAAACGGAACGATCGTAGTATTCACCCAGTAGTAGCTGTTATCTTTAGCACGATTACGTATTTCTCCTTGCCATACCTCACCTGAACGGATTGTAGTCCACAGGTTTTTCATGAAGGCAGGGGTATGATAGCCTGAATTAATGAGACGATGATCCTGACCGATCAGCTCTTCACGACTGTATTGCGAAATCTCACAAAACTTGTCGTTCACGTACTGAATAATACCTCGATGATCGGTCAAAGCAACAATGGAAGACGTATCTAGAGCAAATTTTAGATTGGATAGTTGGTGGAGTGAGTTACGTAGTGCATGGAGAAAAGGGGACTCTGGTATATAAATTTCTAGATCATTCAGCAATGTATCGGTTGATTCACCAAAGGCATGCTGCAGTAAAGGATTAGAAGGTTCATTCATAATGGAGCAGCCCCTTTTTTAGTGCGAATTTGACTAGCTCAGGTCGTGTTTTCAAGTTAAGCTTCTCCATAAGGTTACTTTTATGGGACTCTACGGTTTTGACGCTAATCACTAGGTGCTCGGCAATTTCCTTGTTGGCATATCCTTTGGCTACCCACGATAGAATCTCCTTTTCCCGCTCAGATAGGGATTCATAGGGTCCGGCTATGCCTTCCTGTTTGATTTTGTCCAGATATTCACTCATCAGTCGTTTGGTTGCATTCGGGTACAAATAGGCACTACCCTCGGCTACAGACTGGATGGCAGCGAGCAACTCCTCGTGAGGTGCGCTTTTTAAAATATATCCGGATGCTCCAGCCTGAATGGCCCGGAACAGATATTCTTCATCATCATGCATTGTTAAAATAAGGACTTCTGTGTCGGGCAACTTTTTTTTTAATTCAGTGGTTGCCGTGAGACCATCTTTGCCAGGTGGCATGCTAAAATCCATGAGCACCACATTAGGTTGTAGCTCCACTGCCTTGTGGATTGCCTCATCCCCGTCTGCTGCATCTCCTACTACCTTGATACCGTTTTTGCCGTCCAATAGGGCCATGAGGCCAGAACGTACGACAACGTGATCATCCACTACTAGTATACGAATCAATTTGTCATCCCCTCGAACGGTAAAAAAACCGTGCGTTTTGTCATAATCATAGCAAATTTTAGGGATTTCAATCAACAAAGATAGTTAGGGACAGTCATATCAAGTATTTTATGAGTTTCATTATCTACAGAAACATTGTTGATCTATGGAGTAAGAGGGTAAGCACATAGTTGGCTAAGGCGTTGAGCGACTTGAGTGGCCTCGGCTACATCAGACTCTGTGAACATCCTCACATCACGATTACCAAGAAGCAGCACACCGTTGGGCAGATCCCCTGTGCTGGAAAAGGGAATAGCAACAGCAGAGTGAAGCTGCTCGGCCAGCATTAGTGCACATTCCTGACGCAAACGTATACTACCTGATAGCAAAGCACTTACAGTCACGGTACGTCCCAAGCGAACAGCCATCCCGGCAATACCATGGCCAATCTTAAAAGAAATAAGACGATAGCGATTGCTTCGGCTACCGGAGGCGTAATACCAATGCAACTTACCACCCGACTTGGACATAAATGCAAGGGCAGTGAGATCACCATAAATAGTATCTCTCAACTGATTCAGTTCTTTTCGCATTTCATCCGTTATTTGTAGCATAGAAGACACATCCTTTTTCATAACCAAACTATATCTCTAATTCATTGTAGTTCCGACAGTTACAAAAGTAGATCAGGGAACCCCCTGATCTATAGGCGCAGGAAACACTGACTTTTCATCTGGTCGGGTAAGGAGTAGGGAAAAGGCCGATAAATGGGGCATTAGCTTACCTCGGAAGTGATATTTATCACAGTAAATCAGGGAGTAGGAAGGTATAAAATCAGGTGTTCTCCCGATAACAACCCAGGCATTAAAACATTATGATATAGATATCAGGTAAACACGAGGAGGACGCTAACATGCAAGCCACTTGTATGGAACGGTTTGGGGACGAAGCGGAACGCACGGGAATTCAGATTTATTTGACAGAAGAACATTTGGATCTGCTAAAAGATATTATGTCCTGGAAGAAGGTAAAGGCAGGCGTTATGCTTTTCCGAGAGGGCGATGATGCAGAGCAGCTTTATTATATACATTCAGGTCATGTTAAACTTCGTAAATCGACAGAAGATGGTAAAGAACTGATTCTGACCATTCAGCATCAAGGTGACTTAATTGGGGAATTTAGCGGGATAGATGGAGAAGAGTATAGCTGCACTGCGGAAACAGCCGATGTGTGTGAGTTAGGCGTCGTGCTTGTTAAGGATCTGGAGTCGCTCTTGTCCAAAAATGGGGAAATGGCACTTCAGTTCATCCAGTGGATGGCGATGAAGCAACGCATTATGCAATCGCGCTTTCGGGACTTACTGTTGTATGGTAAAACTGGAGCGCTAGCGTCTACATTGATCCGTGCTAGCAATACATGTGGCGTGGCTGTGAAGGATGGCATTTTACTAAATATGAAGCTTAGTCACTCCGAATTAGGTGAGATGATTGGAGCGACACGAGAGAGTGTGAACCGGATGCTGAGCGCGCTGAAAGAGCAGGGAACCCTAGATACAAGGGATGGAAAGATTGTCATTCACGATCTCAAGGTATTACGTGGCATGTGCTGCTGTCCTTCGTACGGCCAATGTGCCCATGAAATTTGTCGCCTCTAATATTATGAATACCATTAGGCGGGGTCCAAGAGGCTTCGCCTTGTTGCATGTCTTCTAACAATCTAGCACATGGGGTAACGGGGTTAACGAACAAAATAGATTACAAAAAAACTAATTAACGTCGTATAGCGGTTAATTACCAATAATATATTTATATTAAATGGAACTGAACACATGACATTTTATGAACTAGCTGTTTTGAAATAACATTGGAGCTAATAATGGTTGACTAAACGGTGAAAGGGATTTTAAGTTTGAAAAAGGGATTATTTACAAGTTGCTTTCTTTTGCTGAAAATGATATATTATTTGAGCTGACAATAAAACAGCAGTTTCAAAAGCGAAAAACTTGGGTGAAACGATCTTCAAAAAAAGAAAAAATAACCCTTGTATTTTTGAAACGAACATGATATGATCTTATAGCTGCTGAAAAACGCA
>NZ_JBBOBY010000003.1:0-305923 GCF_038002205.1 Paenibacillus sp. FSL R7-0340 | reverse complement strand
AACAAGTAAAGAGGACCATAATCTCAATGAGATTATGGTCCTCTTTGGTATA
The DNA here is from genome assembly GCF_038002205.1 of Paenibacillus sp. FSL R7-0340. NCBI lineage: Bacteria > Bacillati > Bacillota > Bacilli > Caryophanales > Paenibacillaceae > Paenibacillus > Paenibacillus sp. FSL R7-0340. The sequence continues at coordinate 305,871 of NZ_JBBOBY010000003.1, read as the reverse complement.
TTGCGCTACAAACCACTTATATAATTGCTTCTATGCTGCGCATTCTAAGAGGAGATATGCTCTTGTGAATAGTTAATACCTTTGGAAACGCTTATTTTTAAAGGTTGTCCTTCGTAGGAGTACAGTTGTTTGTACAGGGAAATACTAAAGGTTAGGGCTATTGATGAAGGCTTGACACCCCTATACCGCTTTGCTAAGATTGCAATAATATATTTTCAGAGAGCCTTGATTTGTCCATGTCGGACAGACAACAAGACCAATACAGACTAAACAATTTGAAGGAGGATCATCTTGGTGTGGGAAGATAAATTCGGTAAGGAAGGCCTTACCTTTGACGATGTTTTGCTGGTACCTCGCAAGTCGGTGGTTCTGCCCAAAGAAGTAAGCGTAGCGACTCGTTTGAGTGATAACGTAAAGCTGAATATTCCTTTGATGAGTGCTGGTATGGATACTGTTACTGAGGCAGTGTTGGCAATCGCGATGGCTCGTGAGGGCGGTATCGGTATTATTCATAAAAATATGTCGATTGAACAGCAAGCGGTAGAGGTGGATCGGGTTAAACGTTCGGAGAGCGGTGTTATCACCAATCCATTCTCATTGACTCCGGATCATTTGGTATCCGATGCTGAAGCAGTTATGGGTAAATACCGCATTTCTGGTGTACCTGTTGTAAACGAAGAAAACAAACTGGTGGGTATTATTACTAACCGCGATCTTCGCTTTATTCACGATTTTAACCTTAAAATCAGTGAAGTCATGACGAAGGAAGAACTGGTAACTGCACCTGTAGGTACGACTTTACAGGAAGCGGAAGTCATTTTGCAAAAGCATAAAATTGAAAAGCTCCCTTTGGTCGATGATGAAAATTATCTCAAAGGCCTTATCACCATTAAAGATATTGAGAAAGCTATTCAATTTCCGAACGCAGCGAAAGATGCACAAGGCCGTCTTCTGGTCGGTGCGGCTGTCGGCATTTCCAAAGATACATTTGATCGGACTGAAGCACTTGTAAAAGCTGGTGTGGATATGATTGTTGTGGACTCTGCTCACGGGCATCATATTAACATTATTGAAGCAGTCCGCAAGCTGCGTGAAGCTTATCCTGATCTGACGATTGTAGCAGGTAATGTAGCTACTGGTGACGGAACGCGCGAATTGATTGAAGCTGGAGCATCGGTCGTAAAAGTCGGTATTGGTCCAGGCTCCATCTGTACAACACGCGTAATCGCAGGGATTGGTGTTCCACAAGTAACAGCAATTTATGATTGTGCAACAGTAGCACGTGAATATAATATTCCGATTATTGCAGACGGCGGTATTAAATACTCCGGTGAAATTACAAAGGCTATTGCGGCAGGAGCTTCTGCGGTAATGCTGGGAAGTCTTTTTGCAGGTACGGAAGAAAGCCCAGGCGAATCTGAAATTTATCAAGGACGCCGCTTCAAAGTATATCGTGGCATGGGATCTATGGCTGCGATGAAGCAAGGTAGTAAAGATCGTTATTTCCAAGATGACGACAAGAAATTGGTACCGGAAGGCATAGAAGGACGCGTTGCTTATAAAGGACCACTTTCCGACACTGTTCATCAGCTGTTGGGCGGTCTTCGTTCTGGTATGGGTTATTGCGGTACAGCTAATATTGAGGAGCTTCGTAACGATACAAGCTTTATCCGTATTACAGGCGCTGGTCTGCGTGAGAGCCATCCGCATGATGTGCAAATTACGAAAGAAGCACCAAACTACTCTCTATAAAGTTCGGCTGTAGTAGACTTGACGACAGGCAGAGCGTATTTCGCTCTGCCTGTCTTTTTTTAGAGATACCCCTGTGATAGAATAGACAAGTGTCCGCCTTTATGACGAAATTAGTGATGAATTAGGGCACGTAGGTCTTTTGGACGATTCCTACCAGTGAAGAAGATTCGAGCAGGAAATGCTCATGACAGGATACAACTAAGAAAACGAAATAAAACTGGATTTTATAACATTAAAACATTAATTACATTGGCCAAGTAGAGGCTGTAACCACCGTCTCGTTATACATAGCGGATCGGGTTGAGGTACGAGAGGAGTTTGTATTCATTTGAAAGCGAACAATTTAAAGCAAAATACAAAACGCAGCATGATTAAAAAGAGTGTGACTGCAGTCATGGTGCTTAATATGATGTATATGTCGGCATTGCCTGTTGTAGGAAATTTTGATCCGAGCGTGGCTACTTTTGCAGCTGGAGCGGCAACACAGGCAACCAATATTACGGGGACAGGTTCTATTAACCCCCCTAGTCTGGCACTACGTTCTGCCATTTTGATCGAGCCTTCCACTGGGCAAGTATTGCTGTCTATGAATCCAGATGAGCCACTTCCACCAGCAAGTATGACTAAAATGATGACAGAATACATCGTGGCTGAACAGGTTAAGCAAGGTAAACTCAAGTGGACGGATAAGGTTACGGTTAACGAGAATGCTTCTAAGAGCATTGGATCACGTATTTTTTTGGCTCAAGGGGATCAACATACGGTAGAAGAGCTTTATATTGCAATGGCGGTAGGTTCTGCTAATGATGCAACAGTAGCACTTGCTGAACGCGTATCCGGAACTGAGCAGGACTTTGTAAAACTAATGAATGAAACAGCTCAGAAAATGGGCATGAAAAATACGTATTTTATCAACTCGACTGGTTTGGACCGTGGTGATATGCCGAAAGGCTTCCAGCCGGATACAGACCGGGAAACTGTGATGACAGCGAGAGATGCAGCGACATTAGCTAGTAACATTATAAAGGACCACCCGGATTATACACGGTTTACCACAATTCAATCTTACAAATTCCGACCGACTGACAAAGCACCAATTATTAACTATAACTGGATGCTAGAAGCAAACAAAAATATTACTAACTTTAGAAAGTTTGCTTATCCCGGCTTGGACGGAATGAAAACGGGCCATACGAGCAATGCTGGAAACTGTTTTACAGGAACCGCTGAGCGCAACGGAATGCGTCTCATCAGTGTAGTTATGGGAGCAGATTCAGAGCCTCATCGTTTTACAGAGACAGCTAAAGTGCTGAACTATGGTTTTGATAACTTTGAAGTGAAGCAGGTTGTTGCTCCAAAGACGGTGGTTAAGGGTGTTGAGAATGTGCCTGTGACCAAAGGTACGGAAACAGAAGTACCGATCGTCACCAAGGATGCAGTAAGCTTTATTGTACCTAAGGGTGCGAGCAATCCTAAGGTAACCTTTACAACGAACATTACACCAGCAAGCTCTCTGGTGGCACCTTTGAAGCAAGGGGCCAAAGTCGGAACAATTACGTACACGTACAAGACAGACGGTGTGGATAAAGGGCAGACAAAAACCGTTGATCTGGTTACTACGACGGCAGTAGAAGAGGGCGGCTGGTTCCGAATGCTTTTCCGGGCAATCGGTGATTTCTTCGGAGATCTGTTCCAAGGAATTAAGAACCTCTTCTAAAAAAGCAAAGCTAGGCGACCTACCTTGTTTTTCATTACTTATTTTGCAGCTTGAAATGATTGTGTATTTGGCATTCGTGCGGTAAAATATTAAGTTAGAATCTAAACGTAACCCTTACAGGAGGCAACGACATGGAAACGGGAACTTCGCGTGTAAAAAGAGGTATGGCAGAGATGCAAAAAGGCGGCGTAATCATGGATGTCATGAACGCTGAGCAGGCTAAAATTGCAGAGGCAGCAGGAGCTACAGCTGTAATGGCTCTTGAACGGGTGCCTTCGGATATCCGTGCAGCTGGTGGGGTTGCTCGTATGGCTGACCCAACGATTGTGGAAGAAGTTATGAAGGTTGTTTCTATTCCTGTTATGGCTAAGGCTCGCATCGGTCACTTTGTAGAGGCAAAGGTACTGGAATCTCTCGGTGTTGACTATCTCGATGAGAGCGAGGTGCTGACACCTGCGGATGAAGTTTTCCATATTGATAAGCGGGAGTTCACCGTTCCATTTGTTTGTGGAGCCAAGGATCTGGGAGAAGCGCTGCGTCGTATTGGTGAGGGTGCATCTATGATCCGTACGAAGGGCGAACCGGGAACTGGGAATATTGTTGAGGCCGTTCGGCATATGCGTTTTATCAATGGTCAAATTCGCAAGGTGCAAAACTTGTCGAAGGACGAGCTGTATGCAGAAGCGAAAAACCTCGGAGTTGCTTATGAACTGCTGTTAGAAGTGCATGAGCTTGGCAAGCTGCCTGTGGTCAACTTTGCAGCGGGTGGTGTAGCGACACCTGCCGATGCCGCGTTAATGATGCATTTAGGCGCTGATGGCGTCTTTGTAGGTTCTGGTATTTTCAAGTCGGATAGCCCTGAGAAGTTTGCACGTGCAATCGTGGAAGCGACCACTCATTATACGGATTACAAGCTAATTGCAGAAGTCTCCAAGAATTTGGGAACTCCTATGAAAGGCATTGAAATTTCCAAACTGGCACCGCATGAGCGCATGCAGGATCGTGGTTGGTAAGAAAGAAGGGACCGGCATGAAAATAGGTGTATTGTCGCTGCAAGGCGCTGTAGCTGAACATATACGAAGCGTTGAACGTGCGGGTGCGGAAGGTATAGCGGTGAAGAAGATCGAACAGCTCGATGAGCTGTCCGGTCTTATCATTCCCGGTGGTGAAAGTACCACTATCGGTAAGCTAATGCGCAAGTATAATTTTATAGAGGCTGTACGTCAGTTTTCCAATCAAGGCAAGCCTGTATTCGGTACTTGCGCGGGATTGATTGTACTGGCTAAAACGATTCAAGGACAGGAAGAAGCACATTTGGGACTCATGGATATTACAGTATCGCGTAATGCATTTGGTCGCCAAAGAGAAAGCTTTGAAACAGACTTGAACATTAAAGGGATTGAGGAACCGGTTCGTGCTGTATTTATACGCGCGCCATTAATACAGTCTGTTGGAACGGGAGTAGATGTGCTGTCTGAGTATAACGGCGAGATCGTGGCAGCCCGTCAGGGTCATTTGCTGGCTTCATCCTTCCATCCGGAGTTAACAGACGATTACCGGTTACATCAGTATTTTGTGGATATGGTCCGCGAATAGGGGAAAGTCAGGTTTGTAGTGTAGGAGGGATTACCTGTGTTAGATATAAAGATTTTACGTAATGAGCTTGGTCGGGTTGAGAAAGCTTTGCAGAACAGGGGGAAATCTCTGGATCTGATTAATGGTTTTACAGATCTGGATGTAAGCCGTCGTGAGTTACTACAAGAAAGCGAAGGACTCAAAAATCGTCGGAACGTGGTATCCGGTGAAGTAGCCAAGTTGAAGAAGAATAAGGAAAATGCGGATGATCTGATTGCAGAAATGCGTCAAGTCTCCGATCGTATTAAAGAATTAGATGAGCAAGTACGCGAACTGGAAGTACAGATCGACGAACTGGTGATGTCTATTCCGAATATTCCTAGTGAAACAGTACCTGTAGGTGCATCGGAAGAGGATAATGTAGAAATCCGTCGCTGGTCGGAGCCACGCGAGTTTTCTTTTACACCTAAAGCGCATTGGGAATTGGCTCAGGATCTAGATATTCTTGATTTTGAGGCAGCAGCCAAGGTAACGGGTTCTCGTTTTACGTTCTACAAAGGACTGGGAGCAAGATTAGAGCGTGCGCTGATTAACTTTATGATGGATCTGCACAGCAGTGAGCATGGTTATGAAGAAATGCTTCCTCCATACATTGTAAATCGGGATAGCTTGTACGGAACGGGTCAACTTCCGAAGTTTGAAGAAGATTTGTTTAAGCTGCGTGATACTGAGTATTATCTCATTCCTACGGCTGAAGTTCCGGTAACCAACTACCACCGTGAAGAGATCATGAATGCGGAGCAGCTTCCAAAATATTATGTAGCATACAGCTCTTGCTTTCGCTCGGAGGCAGGATCAGCAGGACGTGATACACGTGGCCTGATCCGTCAGCATCAGTTCAATAAGGTAGAGATGCTTAAGCTAGTTCACCCGGATACCTCTTATGAGGAATTGGAGAAAATGACGAATAACGCTGAGCGTGTTTTACAGCTGCTCGGACTTCCATATCGCGTGCTGGCACTTTGCACTGGAGATATGGGTTTTACGTCTGCCAAAACGTACGATCTGGAAGTATGGTTGCCTGAGAGTGGCATGTACCGCGAGATTTCTTCTTGTTCAAACACAGAAGACTTCCAAGCGCGTCGTGCAAACATTCGTTTCCGTCCAGATTCGAAAGCGAAGCCTGAATTTGTACATACGCTGAACGGTTCAGGATTGGCTGTGGGGCGGACTGTGGCTGCTATTTTGGAGAACTATCAACAAGAGGACGGAAGCATCGTGATCCCAGAAGTCCTGCGTTCATACATGCGAGGTATTGAGGTTATTGCTCCTAAGCAGTAAGTGTTGCATTCTTAGAAATCCTGTGGTAAAATAATTTTGTTGCGCCTGAGTATGTTAAAAGGAAAGCAGCTTTATCCATTTACCACCTGGAGAGGTACCGAAGCGGTCATAACGGGGCGGTCTTGAAAACCGTTAGAGTGCAAGCTCACATGGGTTCGAATCCCATCCTCTCCGCCATATTTTAAATAAACCAAGTCATTCAAATACGATAGCTGATACATTGGCCTTTATAAGCTAATGATCAGAAATCGTGGAGAATGGCTTTTTTGTTGTATAAAAAGCTCGTTTTTTTCACACGTTATCAGATGTGGAGGTGCTGGCATGAATCGAGAAATGACAGTAGACCAGCAAAAGCTGGTAGAGGCCTGGCAGGAACAACTGCCGATTCTTTTGAATTCAGGGGACAAATCACAGGTACAGGCAGATGAAGCCAATAACCGGGCTATACGAATCCACATCGAGGTTGAAGGCCGACAAATGTACTCCTTTGATTTTGCATGTACTTATGTAGACTCCCGGGAAGTACAGGTTAGCTTAGTCGATGTAGAGCGAGACGGACAGTCTGTGGATGAACGAACAGATATCATTCAGCAGTTAGTGTCCGATTATACTCGGCATATTCACCAATGTGCCCAAACATTACAGTCGTTGACGCATTCGTAGGTCATGAAGGAATGAGGAGGAAGGCTACATGACAAAAGCCAAAAACGGACTGGATAAAAACCTGTCTAACATTGTTGATGATTTGGAGCAACGTCCAGTTAATAGTCATCAGGCACAGCAAGTGCAGCAGGATCGTAATGATCGCCGTCATCAGGATTCACTAAATCACGATAAAACGGAAGATCTACACCATCTATAGTCCTATTTTTAATGGTAATAAACGGATTCGTTGATGTACCAAAAATATAGACTGAGAATGGAGGATGCATAAATGAGCAAGCCTAAAGCCATTCCTGTTCCCGAAGCACAGGATTCTGGTGGAAGTAACGAAAAGCGTGAGCGTAGTCATCAGCAGGAGCCGTTATCCGGTTCCAAGAAGGTGAAACAGCGGAATCACGTGGATCACCATAATAGAGAAGGCTCATAAGCAGGCAGACCTTTCTCCTAAAATATATTGCATAGTGTAAGACACCCTGGTTAGAGAGCCAGGGTGTCTTTGTGCTTATTGTAAGAAAATTTTCCAATAAGTGTTTCGCCGTTTGAGAATATGAGTTAAAATAGAAGGTGTGTATTTTTTTTGTTAGCATAAAAAAGGGGTTAATTACGAGAGGAGAGAATCTACACAATGAGTAAAAAGTTATCCGTCTTGGTACTCACTATGGTGTTGCTTTTGACGGTAGCCCTGGTAGGTTGTAGCAAGAAGTTAGAACCGAAGGAAGCTGTTACGACCGGTACAGCTAATGCAATGAAATTGAATTCTTATGAATCCAAAAGTCAATTCACGATTAAGGAACTGACCATTACATCCGCTTCTGTTCCAAGTGAGCAAAGTGCAATGGTAACTAGCATGCTGAAAAATGCTGATATTACGCTGGATGGTGTATACCAAAAAGAACCTTTCCAATCTGAAATGACGCTCGGCATTCATTTGAAAGGTGATCTTTCCACCAGCTTCACGATTCCAATGGTAATGACTAAAGATAAACTGTACGTTAAAATTCCTAATATTCCATTTTACCCGCTTCCACAGGATGTTGTAGGTAAATTCCTGATCATTGATCCACAAGAACTGGCTAAACAATCAGGACAAGAATTTAATCCTGCAGCCATGGATCAGGAAAAATCGCAGAAATTTGCGAATGAAGTGATTGCTGCTATTATGAACGAGTATGATCAAGCTACGTACTTCTTTGATATTGATCCTAAAGACGCTAAATTGCCACAAGGCGTTGAAGCTAAACAAGTAGTTCAGTTCAAAATAACGAACGACAATGTGAAGCAAGCGACCAATACATTTATCACTAAGGCGCTTCCTAAAGTCCTTGATGTGATGTCTAAAGATGAATATGCTGGCATGCTTCAAGTGAAGAAGGAAGAGCTGGCTGAAGCGAAGAAAGAACTGCAATCCAACACCAGCGAAGTTAGCAAAAAGCTGGATGAGTTGAAAAACTATTTGACGGTGAAACAATTTGACATTAACACAGCTTTGAACAAGGATAACATTCCTGTGTATCAAGACCTGAATGCGAATGTAGAGATGAATGATCCGGCTACAAAAGACAATGTGAAATTGTCCGTAACAGGCTACACGCAATACAGCAAAATCAATGCTAAAGCAGCATTTAAAGTGGGTATTCCAACAGGTGATCAAGTCCTGACTATGGAACAACTGCAACAAAAAATGCAAACTGTTGCTCCTTAATTATGGGATGACATGATTGCAAAACATCATTTTTTTCGTATATGATGTAAGAAAACCGCTCGGCATAAGCCGGGCGGTTTTTTGTTTACTGTTAATGTTGTCCCTGTGCAGTCATTTAGCTCTGCCACACGTCATCCTCAGCCAAAAGTCCAAACATCTGGTGATCCTGCCATGCGCCCTGAATCTGTATAAGCTTGCGAGCAATGCCTTCTGGCTGGAAGCCGCATTTTTTTAATACACGTTGTGAGGGATCATTATGCAAAAGGGTACCCGCTTGGAGACGATGTAGAGATAAGGCACGAAAGGCATATTGTATGATCAACTTTAAGGCAGCGGTCATATGCCCTTTACCCTGTTCATGATGATCCATCATGTAGCCGATATCAGCGAATTGTCCAACTCCACGTACTAGATTGGAAATAGAGATATAACCGATGAGCCGTTCTTCCTTTAAGAGAAAGATACCGAACACGTAACCTCGATCCTCTTCGGCCTGACGCAATTTCTGACGGATATAATCCTGCTGTTTCTCTAATGTGAAAAATGAATCCTCGTAAAGCGGCTCATAAGGCGCATGGGAATCCCTATTACGGTGCCTAAGGGCGAGAAGGGCTTCGCTATCCGCCAAGCTAAATGGCCGTAAAAAGATACCTTGAGGCGTATTATACAAGCTCATAGGCATGGGTTGGTCTCCTTCCATGGGGAATTAGCAATGAGATGAAGTGTTTTGGACTTTTCCCCCTCAGGATGAGGATGGGGGAGGAGACAATCTGGCTGCCGCTCTTTTTTGCCGGAGATGCCGAAAAAAGCTCGTTAGCAGCGAGGCGCATTCCTCCTGCAGTACACCACTAGTTACTTCTGTACAGTGATTAAACCGAGGCTCCTGTAATAAATTCATCAGCGTGCCTGCGCAGCCTGCCTTGGGATCTGTAGTTCCGTATATCAAATGGGGAACCCGTGATTGAACAATGGCTCCGGCGCACATTGGACACGGCTCCAGAGTGACATACAGCCTACAATCCAGCAGGCGCCAAGCGCCTAAGTGCTCACTGGCCTGACGAATGGCAACCATCTCTGCATGTGCGGTTGGGTCAGCATCCGTCTCGCGCAAATTGTAGCCGCGACCGATGATTTCATTATCTTTTACGATGACAGCCCCAATGGGGACTTCACCTAACGTTTCTGCCTTATATGCTTCCTGAATGGCTTCTTTCATCCAATAGGCGTGATCCATGGTGGTCACTGGGAAAATGCTCCTTTCAAACGCGGAATTATCCAACGAACAAATATTCCGTTGTTAACATGATGTGAATAAAATTGTGGATAACACGGCACTTGTCCACAGGTTTATCCACAGTTTATAATAAAATCTGTGTATTTGTGGACTACCTGTGGATGATTATCTTCTTATATTGTAGGCAAACGATCGTCTATTGACAATACTGTACACAAGGTGTGTATTTATGTATATCCGGTAAATGTAAATGCTGGTATCAGAGGCGCTATTACGGTATCATTGAGTTAGCAATTGCCAGTAATCGCCAGCATACGGCAAGAGGTGAGAAATCAGTGTGTCGATAAAAATCAGAATAACGATCATTTTGTCGGGGTCCGTCTTGTTTATCCTGTTGTTAAACATCGCACTCAATTATTACACGACCCACGAAAATCTAAGAAGTGACAGTGAAACTAAAATGGTTCTGACCGCTAAAATTATCGGAGGAGCTATCGAACAAACCCAACATAGCTGGGAGGCCGTTGACAAACAGCTCGGATATAATCTGTGGCTTTCTGCCACGTTGGCTGCCAATCAGCTCGATCCTGACATCCGAAATATTCAGCAGGAACAGCTTCAACAGATAGCCACACTCCACAGGGATATTAATATTTCTTTGATGATTCGAGACGGGCAGGGGTATAAGGTTGTCAAATCCTCCGATCCTAAAGAAGTAACGCCATCCGATCCATTGACCGGGCATTGGAAAAATGCAGTTGACCAATTATATGAGCATGGACAGGCTGCAATGGCGCAAGGTCAGAAACTGGATCATTTTTGGACCGGATCATTTGACTACACGGGTTCAGACTCCTCACATATTAATAAATGGGGATTTTATTATGACCAAAAACGTAACTACTTAATTCGAATTTCCTTTCAGGATACTTCAGTACAAAATTTCATAACCATCCTGAGTCCCGATGAGATCGTAAAGCAAACCCAACAAGTGGATTATCGCATCATGGAGATTACAGGAATTAACCCTGCAACCTTTGGTGGCGCTACGATGGACAAGAACGGGAACGACTGGAAATACTATTACATGTACAACAAACCGATCCAATTCGGCACGTATCAACTAACGAGAGTGCAGGAGGATCGTTTGGCCGTGTCCAGGGCTATCATCTCGGGGGAGAGTATTGTACAAGACTGCTATATTAAAGGCGAACGGGTTCTCGTCAGTTACATACCTTTTTATCCGGCTAACCGTGATGCCTATGTTATCCGTATTGTTATGAATTATGATACGATCACTTCTGTTATTTCCAAGCAATTGATTAGTTTAATTGCCATTTCTATTGTCCTTTTAGAGGTTGTGATCATTGGAAGCTATGTGCTTGCCAGTCTGTTTGTCCGTCCAATTCAGTCGATTCTGGGCAAAGTGAACGAGATGGCTGATGGTCATTTTGATACACGGCTAGAAATCAAGGGTGGTCATGAGCTTGCACAGTTGGGTGAGCGCATCAATGCGATGGCCTACAATTTGGGGGTGTATACGAGAAGACTCGAACAAATGTATGAAGAGAACCGTTCTGTAAAGGAGCATCTGGAATCGGTTATTAATCAGACAGCAGATGCGATTCATGTGACTGATGAAGAGGATCGTGTCGTTCGGGTCAATCATGCCTTCGAAGCTTTGTACGGCTGGACCAAGAAAGAGTTGGTTGGTCGTAAGCTGGAGTTTGTACCTCCGCAGCAACAGGAGGAGTATGAATTTCAGAAGAAGAGCCTGCTTCAGGGAGAGAGCATCGTATCAAGTGAGTCCCTTAGAATGCGTAAGGATGGAAGTACGGTAGAGATTAGTATGAGCACGTCGCCTATTCTGGATGAAGAAGGCCAGATTTTGGGGTTTATCTGCGTGTCGCGTGATATCACGGGTCGCAACCGGATGGAGGAGCTGTTGCGCAGATCAGAGAAACTGACAACCGTCGGACAACTAGCAGCAGGCGTAGCGCATGAGATTCGTAATCCGCTAACCACGCTACGTGGCTTTCTCCAACTACAGCAGCAAAATCAAGTGTTGAATATGAAACACAACGATATTATGATGTCTGAGCTGGATCGCATTAATTTGATCGTAAGCGAGTTTTTAATTCTGGCGAAGCCACAGGCGGTGCATTTTCAGAAAAAAGATGTTCGCTATATTGTGAGCGATGTGATTTCTTTACTAGATAGTCAGGCGCATCTGCTGGGCATTGTATTCAATCTTCAGGTCACGGACGAGCCTGCCCTGGTATACGCCGAAGAAAATCAGTTAAAACAGGTATTCATTAATTTACTTAAAAATAGCATGGAGGCTATGAGTAAAGGTGGTATCATCACGATTCATTTGTTCTTGGAGGGAGAAAGCGTTAAAATCTTCATACGGGACCAGGGAACGGGTATTCCTGCAGAAATGCTGTCCAAGCTAGGAGAACCTTTTTTCACAAACAAAGAAACAGGGACAGGACTAGGACTTATGGTCAGCCAGCGTATTATACAGAGTCATAAAGGCACACTGGATATTGAAAGCACAGAGGGAGAGGGAACGACAGCCCTGGTGCAGCTTCCGATTGCCAAGCCGGAGTAACGGGCAGGGGCGCAGGAGGAAGTGTGTTAGTAGAAATGGAGGGTACACAGGTTGCGCATTAACAAGTTTATCAGCGAAACCGGTTTTTGCTCGCGTCGGGAGGCGGACAAGCTGGTAGAGAGCGGCAGCGTGACGATTAACGGCGAAGTGGCCGTGCTGGGTAGTCAAGCGGAGGAAGGCGATGATGTTCGCGTGAACGGCAAGCCACTGCGCGAGAAGTCCGATCACGTCTATATTGCATTGAACAAGCCGGTGGGCATTACAAGTACAACGGAGAGCCACATTAGAGGCAATGTTGTTGATTTTGTGGGGCACCCGCAGCGGATATTCCCGATTGGACGCCTGGATAAGGATTCGGAAGGTCTCATTTTACTTACCAATGATGGAGACATTGTGAATAAGATTTTACGGGCAGAAGGCAAGCATGAGAAAGAATATATCGTAACAGTGGATCGCCCTGTCATACCGTCTTTTGTGCAGGGCATGTCCAGCGGGGTGAAAATACTCGGCCAGCGGACGCTACCTTGTGAGGTGACGCGTGTATCTGAGTATGTATTCCGTATTATCCTGACTGAAGGGAAAAATCGTCAGATCCGGCGTATGTGTGCTGCCTTCGGTTATGAAGTAAAAAAACTGCAACGGCTGCGAATCATGAATATTCGGTTGGGGTCCCTTCAGAAAGGTGCCTGGCGTGATCTGACAGAGGCTGAGAAGCAGGAGCTTGGCCAGATGCTCGATTATACGCTTAGCTAATGCCAGAGGAGTTTCGTATAGCCTACAGCGTATGATCGTGTACCTGACAGGGCCAGAAGTACAGGAAGCATAAACAAAGAGGCACCAGCTGCATAAAAATGCGGCGGTGCCTTTGTTCATATAACATATGCATAATCAACCTTCACTCGAGCTTGAGGTAGGACTGATGACTTGTGTCCCGTTCTGATATTTGCGGAGAACAGATATTTCAACACGACGGTTTTTGGAGCGTCCTTGACCATCTTGATTGCTTGCCAATGGACGATACTCGCCATAACCGATGGATACAAACTTGGTTGGATCGAGATCTGGATTGAGCAACAAGATACGCAAGAAATTCAGAGAGCGCTTGGCGCTCAAATCAAAGTTGGACGGGAACTGGCTGTTGGAGATCGGTACATTATCCGTGTGACCCGATACGATAACATCATAGCCAGGGAACTGCTGAAGCATACTAGAAATAGACTTGGCCAGCTTTCTTGCTTCCGGCTTTACTTCGGCCTGCCCGGATGAAAACAAGGCATTATCACTAATGGTGATCATCAGCTGTGATTGGTTCAGCTTGGTATTCAGCAACGGGGTCAGGCCGTTATTTTGAATGTATTGATCCATTTGTTTTTTAAGTTTTTTTAAATCTTCTTCTTCCCGCTGGGCCAACTGTTTTTGCAGTTCAGAGGTAGAAGTAGCCTTCGATTTTAAGGGTTGTGATACTTGTTCTTTATTTTTGCCCATATCCATGGATTGTGACGACGGATTCGCGGCCGAGTGATCCAGCACGCCAGTGCCGCCACTAAAAGCTGCACTCAGGGATTGAGCCATAGTTTCAAATTTTTTGGCGTCGAGCGAGCTCATACCGAATAAGACAATGAAAAGAGCCAACAGAAGGGTCATTAAGTCGGAATATGGCAACAGCCAGCTTTCGTCAGCATGCTCTTCATGCGGTTCATGTCTCTTTTTACTCACTGGAATCGCCATCCTTCTGGGTCAACGTAGCCCGTTCGGTCGGAGTCAGGAAGATCGTCAGTTTCTGACTGATGGCAATCGTCGATATCCCCGATTGAATGGAAAGCAGACCTTCGACCATCATTAATTTAAGCTCCACTTCTTTTTTGGATAACCGTTTGAGCTTGTTGGACATCGGATGCCACAGGACATAACCTGTAAAAATACCGAGCAACGTCGCAATGAAGGCTGCTGCAATGGCATGAGAGAGCTTTTCCATGTCACTAAGGTCGGCCAGAGCGGCGATCAGACCTACAACCGCACCGAGTACCCCGAGCGTTGGAGCGTACATACCAGCTTGAGAGAAGATCAGCGCGCCAGAGCGATGTCGGTCCTCGGTAGCATTGATATCCTCCATCAGAACGTCCCGTACGAATTCCTGATCATTTCCGTCAATAATCATTCGCATGCCGCCACGCATAAAGGGATCGTCGATTTCCTCTACCTTAGATTCCAAGGCGAGCAGACCTTCACGACGGGTAATGGATGCCCACTCGGTAAACGTACCGATGAGCTCTTTGCGGTCTAACAGTTTTTGTTCGGTGAAAATAACCTTGAACAGCTTCGGAATCCGTTTGATTTCTGCCATCGGGAAGGCCATAAATATACTCGCTGCCGTTCCGACGAAAATAATCATGTAAGCAGCGGGATTATTGACCAGATTGACGACCGGAGCGCCTTTTAAGATCATCCCGACGACCAGTGACATAATCCCGAGCACAAGTCCGATAATGGTTGAAATTTGCATGATACACCTCATCCATGAGAATAGATTTTGAATCCTTTCATGCCGCCGGGGTCGTCCTTGCCCCAAGCGCGTCATTACAAGACGGATTATAGTATTTATCGACAAAACTCTCTTTTTTGTTAAGTGCGAATTTCCGGTATAATAAGGTGATTATGTATTGAATGGCGGAACCATTGGAGGAAATGGCATGGGAGTAAAGCATGGGCGTGAGTATGAACAAATTTTGAACGATTTGACAGAGGCTGTGGGACGCATCCCAGACAGCTACGAATTTTTCGAGATGGAAGCAGAAGATTGGGACAGGCTGGACCCGGCGGGACGCCAGGAAGTCAATGAAGCTTTGGCAGAAGACTTATTTTATGCACTGGGTACAGAGCCCATAATCACTGTAGGCAGTGGCGTTGTGATCTATGAGCCGGAGCAGCATCGTATCTATGTACTCATTGGAGACGAGGAGCTGACGTCAGTCCCTTTGATTTGAGGTCCGTCTTATGGATTTATCAACGGGGCCGTGGTAATATGTACACCAATATATCGTAGTTTTGGCCGTATTTAAGCGGTCGAAAGGCTTCCGTATAAACGGGGAGGAGTTCGTAACATGCCTTTTACACAAGAAGAGATTGAAGCACATCTGGAGAAACTGGAGGGCTGGGAACTGGAGGAAGGACGTTGGATCGTTCGGAAATATAATTTTTCCAGTTTTATGAAAGGGATTGCATTCGTGGATGAAGTTGCCGCTATATCTGAAGCATTCAATCATCATCCATTTATTACGATTGATTACAAGACCGTGACTCTGCGTTTGACCTCTTGGGACGACGGCGGTATTATGGCCGTGGATATTAAGGAAGCCCAACAATATAATGAAGCTTTTGAAAAAATGCGCAGCAGTCATTGAGCTTGTAATGATCTGTCGTATGATGATAAAAGCGCCTTCGCTATACAACATCGCGGTTGTATGCCGAAGGCGCTTTTATCATAGAACCTGGGTTTGGTGCTCGGGACGATATACCATACAAAAAAACGGTTTTTTGCCATCGGGAGTCTGGCGTTCATAGGTATCTGTAAGCTCAAATCCAGCCGCCTTGTAAGCCCGGATAGCGCGCCGATTCCAAGTGAGTACCTCTAGATCAATTTCATTCTTCGGGTTGCGTCGTTGGGCTTCCTCTGCAATGGCACGGACAAAATCAGCGCCTTTGCCATGTCCGCATCTTTCGGGATGCATTCCAAGACCTAGCCGGGTCACACCGATCATAGGAAAATATTGAGCAAATCCCGTCAGCTTATTCTCTTCATCCAGTACGGCAACATATTGCTCTTGGCGAAGCGTGGGACTTCCAAATTCGACTTCAAGCGCCTTCATTTGTTCCCAGGGGAGCCAACCGTATATATTATAAGGTGGATCATAGCGCCACTCACAGATTGCAGCCGCTTGATGCTCGTCCATCGGTACGATCCGATAGTTGGATATTGAGGCCGGCATGTGTTCCATCCTCCTTTTACAGGTACTTCAATCATTAACAACAGATTGTAGACAAGTTGCAGGGGAATGGCAAGCGTGTTTATTTCATACTCAAGTCGGGTATACATTCAATAAGAAGGAATTACTGCTCATATGCTCCCCCAGCGCTGACGGTAAAACCGACGATGTTCGCTAAAATTGAAACCTTTTGAGGCTTCAGTTCGTCAGTAATGATAATAATTGCTGATGTTGTGGACATAAAAAACCGCAATTCGATTCCGGCCAGAATCAAATTGCGGCTAGGGTTAGCTTGCTGTGCGTTAGTTATTCTACGTTGTCGTCATCAGGAATTTCTGAAGCTACAGAATGGTAAGCGTCTGTGCTCATAATTCTTTTTGCACCGACATAGCGGTTAGCGTAATAATTTTCGTTCAGTGAGCTAACTACTACACCACGTGAAGTCGAGGAGTGGGCAAATTTCCCTTCACCTACGAAGATACCTACATGGGAAATGCCTCTTCCTGTGGTGTTGAAGAACACCAGGTCTCCAGGTCTCATTTCATCGCGGGATACAGAAGATCCCATTTTGAATTGTGATCCGGATTGATGCGGAAGTTTAATTCCCAGTTTGTTGAATACATACATTGTGAAGCCGGAGCAATCGAATCCCTCGAGTGTAGTGCCTCCGCTTCTGTAGCTCGTTCCTTTGGCATCTTGAATGACCTGGTCCATCTTAGAGTCTGCATATGCACTGCCGCCACCGAATGTAAAAGATGTAAAGGCAATGGCAAGACCCATAGCTGCGATCGTTAGCTTCTTCTTCAAAAAAAATATACCCCTTCCAATGCCTGCGAGGTTAGCTTAAGGATTCGGTAGAAGGTTCCCCTATGACCACTCTGTTGCGAGATCAATTCACCCAAACTGGTTCCCCCGCTTCCTAGGTGCCAGGAATTAGGCTTAACTTAAGATGTGCACCTTGGAGAGCAGTATTCACAATAACGTTATTTTTGAGATAAAGGTTACAATAAAGATTACAAAGTTGTTACTATCAGTTCACTGCGATTATTGTAACAAAGACGGCTGGCTTTGGCAAATGTTTCATTGCAAAAAGTTACAAAAAAAATCTGCTCCTAATGTCCAAGGAACAGATGTTGTTAACAGTATTCAGTTATGTGTCGTTTGCGCGGATATGAATCAAGATTTTTCGACAGACGGAAATGAAGTAAAAAACATAAAGGCAGGGCTTAACTTCTACTGGAGATATCGGTATGCCATAGTCTGTACTGCGAACTGATATGCCACAGCCTGACCAGACTAGTAACAAAATGATACGATTGCTGGAGAATGAGCGCCAGCATGCCAGTCCAAATCATCGCCACGGTGCCAAATAGACCGAAGACCAGCAGCACACAAGCACCAAGCAAAAGAGATATACCGACAGCTGGAAGGAGCTGGCGAAAGAAGGCGAGCAGGGACGATAGTATGGCGTGACCACCGACAGTCCCCAGTTGCATATACAGGATGCACTGCCGAATGAACCATCCGTATGCCATCCATCCCATGACATAGGGCAACAAATGCAGCAGATAAGAGGAAGATTGAAGTGCTCCTGCTACAATAGGGTAGAGTCTCGGTACTACCCAAATGGCGGGAAGCAGCAGCAGTCCCAACTCGATGATGTAATACAACAGCGACGACATGCCATGGCGTTTCATACCCTTGAAAAAGGACAGGCTTTGCGGTTCAGTCGCATCGGTATGCAGGCTTTGATATATTCCGGCTCTAATGAAGGGAGTGATCAGTATGCGTAGTACAGTCGCCCCTAGTAGTATCCACAAATACACATGTACTTCCCGGCTGTCCATCAGAGCAATCTGGCTCTCCATCCAAAACAAGGTCTGTCCCAGCTCGTTTTGACCCTGATCAGGATAACGGAGCAGTAGCGGGATAACGGCAGACTGCACCAGCCGATAGAGAAACACCCCCCACAGTAGTCGATACAGAAATAAAATGATAACGATATAGAATCGTATGCGCACCAGCGCCCAGCCCTCTTTTATAACAGTCCGCATCTATAGACACCTCACCATGACAGACTTCCAAGCAGTGTTTCTAACAGCTTGGTTACACTTACATTCCAACGGGTTTGTTGCTTTTCGTCCAATTCGGCTTTTAGGCTATTGTTAATGTGCTTGTTCTCCAGTGCAATGGTATATAGAGGATCAAGGGTTACATAGGAAACGGGAGAAGTACTTTTGATCCGAAAAGTTGTGCTTTTGCCCGCGCCGTCCCAAGCCTTGAATATCGTGGTACCATCCTTGAAGGTAAATTGGACAGGGATCTTGGGATAATCCGCCCCTTTTTTGCTGACCGTCACGACTGCTTCATATCCATTCTCCAGCTTTTGGTTCGTGATATGATCCACCGAAAAGTCCGCCATCTGGCCGTCATATACATACTGTTCAAAATAGTGGCTCCATGAGCGTCCGGTGGCTCTCTCCACGATACGTTGAAAATCCTGGGAGGATGGATGCTTGAATCGGTACGTCTGGACGTAGGTCCGCATAATCCGATCCATTTTTTTCATACCCACCTGACGTTCAATGCCCCGTAGTACCAGCTTGCCTCGAGAGTAGGCGTTTTGCGCGTACTCAGCAGCCGAGCCGTACTTCCATGACTCGCGGTTTAGCGGCTGTGGGGAGGCTATCTGTCCCGATTGTAATGGCAAGTTGGGGGTAAGCCCATATTCTTGCTCCATAAGCCGCTCCTCTGCATAGGAGGTGAAGCCTTCATCCAGCCACGGCTCCTCAAATTCGTTATTGGCTACCATTCCGTAGAAATATTGATGTCCAATCTCATGAACTAATGTTCGTTCCAGACTATAGCCAGGATTTAGATTACCCGCAGCAGCGGCTGTGATGAGTGTCGGATACTCCATACCGCCGGCTCCATTGCCTGATTTGGGTGGAACCACGATGGATAGGGTGGAATATGGATAAGGCCCGTACCATTTGCTGTAGTACGAAAGAGCGGCCTTCGCTGCGCTCATATAGCGCCCTTTGAGCTCCTTGTGCGACGGGTCAAGGTAGAGCTTGATTTTGACACCAGGGACTTCAGCAGAAGAAAAGGGTTCTTCTACGGTTACAAAGTTGGGTGAAGCGGACCAGGCAAAATCGTGTACATCATCGGCATAAAATTGATATATTTTTTGGCCGTTCTGTCGGACGGCACCACGGGTGGGAAATCCGGTCGCTGCTACGATATGAGTTTCAGGCACCCGAATCCGTACGCTGTAAATTCCAAAATCGGCATAAAACTCGGAGTTACCATGATACTGGTGGAGGTTCCAGCCCTCTTCGGCGCGTCCACGTTGCCCTGCAGTCTCGTAGACGCTGAGCTTCGGGAACCACTGTCCTGCCATTACAAAATCATCTGTCGCACCCATACGAGCGAAGATGGCGGGCAGTTTTACCTCAAACTTCATATATAATGTGATTTCTTCGCCACCTCGTACCGGCTTGGGTAGACGCACCTTCATGAGCGAACGGTCGCCTGCGTTACCGTCATCTGGCTGCACATATTGGATGCGGTGCATGAGAGATAAACCGTCTTCTGTTTTTAGTTCAGTCAGCGTCATGGAGCCAAAGCCGTCTTTGGGCATGGTGTCTCCGCGCAGCTTTCCACCGGATTCCTTCATAAAGGTGGTTTCCATGGAAGAGAAGGCATTCGGGTATAGATGAAGATACAGATCATTCACGGTTTTCTTGCCCGGATGCCTCCAGGTCAGTGTCTCAGTGCCTCGCAAAACCTGTCCTTTTTCCAGAGACACATCAATGTGGTACTCTACCACCCGTTTGCTGAGGATTTCTGTAGCGGGCTGTGGAGGGTTCTTGGGCAGGTCAGGCAGGATGTTTGCCCCTAGAGGCATGCCCATATTTGGGACAAGCGCAGACTCAGACAGGGAGCCGTATAGTGGTTGGCCTATGGACTGCGGGTCTGATTGCGATTGGGGCTGCCAGGCAAACCATAACGTCCCTGCGAGGAGACCGAGGGCTAGTGTAGACAATAAAACGATTTTAGTGCGTGCTGGGGTCATACAATGGATACCTCCCGTTGACAAGCATCTACAGCATGTATATGTTTGCTTTCAGGAGATTATTAGTTAAAATATTTATAGTGTAGAATGAGTGTGAAGACGGAAAATGGAGGTCTAGTGACGCATGAGTGAAAATCAGCCGGACGGCAAAAAACAGATTGCACTGAACATTGTCAGTGGCAAGAGTAAACATAAGGGTTTCGGCGCAGGCTCAATCGACCTGAACAGCATGTCCCCGGTCATCATTGACCGAGGAGAAGCGAAAATTGATATCGGTGCCATGCATGCCAAAAGTAAAGTAGAACGTGGTATCAAGTTCTCTACGAATAAAGAGGATGTACCGAATGGACGGCAGGTATGGCTCGTATGGGTAGCCGTGGATCGTACGCCCGAAGGACGTATGTACGGCGGCGCCACCGCCTGCGAGATGCTGATTGACGACGAAGCCAAACGCGGCTGGAAAATCCTCGCCGATCACGTCAACCGTATGGATTACGCGCTCAAGCGTCGTTTCATGCTGGATGATCTCGGCAGCGAAGATAGAGCAGCGCTTAAAAGCCTGCTAATTTCGCATAACGAGGAATGGTGGGACGCTTCGCCTGAGGAATTGAAGCAGGCGCTGGAAGGATAGGCCCAGCGTTAACGCAGTAAAAAAAGCAGCCACTTCTGTGGGCTGCTTTTTTTATTTATCTGAGTTGACACTAACCTTTTAGTAAGTAGTTGTCCTGAAAGTGCATACTTACATATTTGTAGCGCTCACTTTATACTCAAAAATAAATAATACTTAAGGAGGACAATTCTTTGAAAACTCTTGTTATCGTTACACATCCAAGCATCGAGGCATCTGTCATAAATAGGCGATGGGTAGAAGAACTCAAAAAATATCCAGAAAAGTATACTATCCACGAATTGCATAAGGTTTACCCTGACGGGAACATTGATGTGGAAAAAGAGCAGCACTTCATTGAATCACATAGCAATCTCATTTTACAGTTCCCAGTTTATTGGTTTAACAGTCCGCCTCTCCTTAAAAAATGGCTTGACGATGTTTTTGTTTATGGCTGGGCTCATGGTTCAAATGGAGGTGACAAATTAAAG
Organism: Paenibacillus sp. FSL R7-0340; assembly: GCF_038002205.1. Taxonomy (NCBI): domain Bacteria; kingdom Bacillati; phylum Bacillota; class Bacilli; order Caryophanales; family Paenibacillaceae; genus Paenibacillus; species Paenibacillus sp. FSL R7-0340. Next base: position 284,114 of record NZ_JBBOBY010000003.1, on the reverse strand, counting down.
AATCGTAAGGTTGCTTTAGCAGTATCTGCCGGAAGTAAAAAAGAAGATTATAGTGAAGAAGGAAGATATCGCCATACACTTGAGCAGCTATTATCTCCTTTTGAAACAACCTTCCTATATTGCAATGCAGATTATCGTTCGTTCTTTGCGTTTTATGGTACAGAAAAAGAGTCTGGCGAAAATGAGATTGGTACGTCCGAAAGCGAATTGGAGAAAAGCGCACGAGATTATTTGAATTTTATTGACAGCCTGTAATAGGAATGTCTATTGCTGTCCGTCCTCCAGAGCTGGCAAACCATTTTCCTCTCCCCACTCGCACATCATATTTAATAATGGAATGAGAGAAAGGCCACGTTTAGATAGTGAATATTCAACTTTTGGAGGGATCTGGGGAAATTCCTTGCGTATGATAAGGCCATCTGCCTCTAGCTCTTTTAACATGATGCTTAGTGTTTTGAAGGAAATGGTACCGATACTTCGCTTCAGCTCGTTATGTCGCATAACCTTATTTTCAAAAAGCCAATATATAATGATCATTTTATATTTACCGCTTATTAAGGACAACGTATATCCAAAGCCAGTGTCTTTTAGGACCACGCCAGACGGAACACAGGGTTCACTCATAAATTACACTCTCCTTTAGGTAAGTATATAATATGAATGTGCATACTTTACAACTGATCATTATGCAATTTTAGTGAAAGGATGTAAAGTATGCTCGCTATAAAATGTTTCTGTATCTTTAAACGGAGTGATTCTAGAAACGGAGAGGAGCATCTTGACATCCTGGAAAGGCATTCACTATAATTCAGATAGAAATCGCTTCCACTCCTTTTTTTATTCATTTTGTGGAACCGGTTCCTTGAAAGATGTAGTTAAGTCCTATTCACTGTTTATGAATGTAATCTCTAAATAAGGTGGCATCGTTATGTTTAAATGGTTGAAAAAGAAGGCGGCTCCTCGTATTGAAGAATTCGACATGGTAGCACCAATCAAAGGAAAAGTGGTTTCCCTTGAAGAGGTTCCAGATCCTGCGTTCTCTACGAAGGCTATGGGGGAAGGCATCGCTATTCATCCGACTGAAGGTAAAGTGACTGCTCCTTTTACGGGTAAAGTCGTCCACGTGATGGAGAAAAGTAAGCATGCTCTGATCATTGAGCATGAATCTGGTGTACAAATTTTGATACATGTCGGGATTAATACAGTTTCCCTCAAAGGACAAGGGTTTAACCCTCACGTTCAAACAGGAGATAACATTAAAGCAGGGCAATTACTGATGGAGTTTGATCTAGACGCGATTCAACAGGGGGGATTGCCTGTAATTACTCCGGTAATCGTTCCAGACGGGCAAGAGATGATCAGCCATGTGGAAATCTTGGAAGGAACATCTGCCTCTTCAGAAGTACCCGTATTAAGAGTCCACTTAAAAGCCTAGTTCTCATTCAGAAAAGACTAACCAGGAATTCCTGGTTAGTCTTTTCTTTAGATGATTATCTGATCGGTCAAGGATCGGGTATGACCATGTAATCAAAAGCTAGGATTCACATATTTCAGATATCCGCTGATTACAATTGCCTTCGTACAGCCCTCCATGAAAGCAGATCACTTTTTTAATATCATAAGGCAGCAGGTTTTTAAGAGATTCTTTGGCCATATTGAAATCACAGCAGTATTGCGGGTCTGGAGCCAATAATTTGCTGCTTACTACGCGTAGGGCATCTCCTGCAATCAGGGTTTGACTGGATTTATGATAGAAACTTAGGTGTCCTGGTGTATGACCAGCAGTATCTATAACTATGATCCCCCCACAGAAGGACAATTCCTCTCCGGCAACGATGGTGGAGTTTACAATAGCCTTTGGGGGATTTTCAAGTGTACGCCGGAATGCATGTCTCCATTCTACCGGAACGGATTCGGGCATGGAGCTTACAGCTTGATCTATTGCTTCTGGAGTCAGCTTTATAAGCTGTTTTTCTCCTTGTATATAAGGCCTTTCGATAGAACTGGCTAATACTTGAACTGGGGATGAGGAAGCCCGGATTATATCTGTTAAACTGCCGATATGATCAAGATCCTGGTGTGTTATTAATATGGAGGTAAGTTTATGGATTGCTAATCCGGTGTCTAGAATAGCCTCATGTAAAAGTGAGAGTTGCCCGGGGTAAGTCGTATCGACTAAAATCATGTTATCTTCGTCCCACATTAAAGTGGGGTGAATACTCTCTATACTTCCCATGATGTTAGCAGAAACCTGGAGTATGTGTATTCCCTTGTCTAATTGCATCGAATCCCTCCCATAAGAGTTGATGTAATACAAAGGAATCGTATCATGAAATCCAAATATGTAAACCAATATTATAACATAAAAATAATTATTTGTAAATATGCACAATTTTAAATTTGTGTGACAGTTAAGGAGTGATGACGTGAAGAAAATTTATTTTGTCAGACATGCCCAAGCAACCGGACAGGAACCAGATGCCCGACTCACCGATGAAGGTACCCGGCAAGCTGAGCAGTTGGCTGATTTTATGGAGAATGTAGGTGTGGAATATATTGTGTCCAGTCCATGGAAACGGGCCGTGCGAACCATTCAGCCCTTGGCTGAGCGTAGACAGTTGCAGGTATATACTGATCTACGTCTTCAGGAACGTGTATTAAGCGGTGAGCATCTGGATCATTGGCTGGACGTGCTGGAGCAGACGTATTTGGACGAGGACTTGAAGCTGGAGGGAGGAGAATCATCTCGTGAAGCAGCAGATCGAGGAATCCAGCTTGTCCAGGAGCTTATAGAGCGGGCGGAAAAAACGGTTATCATTGTAACTCATGGAGCTTTACTATCTCTTCTCATTCGACATTACGATCCGCAGTTTGGTTTTGAGGAGTGGAAAAAACTTTCGAATCCAGACATATATTTGCTAGAACTGAAAGAAGCAGAAGCCAAGATTCATAGAGTGTGGAATACGGGTTGAAATAAATAAAGCACGTTCACCATAAGTGCAGAATGGAATCGAAGAGGGAGGCGCATGTTGAATGCAAACCGTTTTTTTAGAATTAGAAAAGGCGTTGTTTCAAGCTTGGTCTTTGGAGTCTAGCTCTAAATGGATAGCAAATAATCCTGCGGCTGGACAATGTGGTGTCACAGCGCTTGTCGTTCAGGACAGGCTTGGCGGCGATATTTTGAGGACATGGCTGGATAGTGGTTGGCACTATTACAACCGCATTGGTGAGGACATTATAGATTTTACGAGGTCGCAATTTTCAATCCCTCCACAGTATCAGGATGTATACTCCAACCGGGAGGAGGCTTTTTCGGACACCAATGCAGAGCAGTATACAGCTTTAAGTCGGAGATTAAAGGAATTTCTGAACGAAGAAGAATAAGGGGATTTTGGTGCATCTTCTGTAGCCTTGATTTATATTAAAATGTTTCCGTAGCCAAATAGGCTTTGGGAGTAGGGAGAGAGTATGATTAACAAATATATAGCAGTTGCGGTTATCGTTCTTGCGATTGTTTGTGGCTTGGTACTGAATGCTTCTAAACAAAATCCAATAACATTGGATCAACAGGAAACAGCCCCAGAAAGTAAAAAATATTCAGGTGAGAAGTACATAACGAAATATACTTATAAAAAAATTAATGATCAAAAGGCTTCATTGATGACATCCAATATTCTTCATGCTACATCGCTGGAAGAGGAGACTGTTGCTCAGTTTAGAGGAGCGCTAATTACTTTATTTGGAGAACCTCAAAGGACATCAGAAAATTTTGAAGAAGCATATGAGTACATAATTAAGGCAACAGATCCAAATGGGCAAAGCTGGATATTGACTGCATACGAGGGACCAGGAGGCCCAGCTATAGGAGGGGACACCGAGAAAGAGTCTATAGAAGAAGTCGCGCAGGATTTGCTGAATCTAATTGAAGCCACAAGGCCCGCTAATTTCGAAGATGTGGGCTATTATGAGGATACTGGATCTACTATTCGTTATGGATGTAAGGAACAAGTCTGTTTTCATCAGGAAAGCACTACAGAGCAATATGCACCGGATAAGTGAAAGTACGGAGTGAACAGTAAAATTTTTGAAGATAAAAGCTGTATTTACGTTATAAAATGAGCTATACTGAGGTAAGAATAGTAAAGGAGTCGTGCGCTAACACGACTCCAGTATACAACCACTGCTTAAAGAGCAGTCGGCAGTAGGGTCCAACAATAGACCGTTACCTTTGTGGGGGGCGGTCTATTTCTTTTTCATGTAGGTAAGCAATGTTTCTTTAGAAAAAAACTAATGCAGCCAATGGCCGGGAATGCTTAGAGAGGGGGGCAGTTTGGTTTTACAATTGCCCTTAGCCGAATTTAATTGCGCTTGTGTAAGGAAAATACTTCCTTCCAGATTAGCTCCACTTAAATCAGCGTCTCTAAAATCCGCACCGATAAGGTCGGTCATTCTCATATCGGCTTCTCGGAGGTCAGCAGCAATAAGTAAAACTCCTCTCAAATTGGCACCCCTAAGATTGGCGCCTCTCAAATTTGCCCCGATAAGGTCTCTACTCCTGATTTTTTTATTATATTTATTGCGCTCTAAGTTTTTCTTACCTTTTTCTCGTACTAACTCACTTGTTTGTAAAAGTAAATCATTGACTAACGCCCTATGGGTTGGTACATGAAGATTTATGAGGGATTTTGGATCTTGATCCGTAAGCTGCTCGGTTTTCGCCATAGCTTTTTGTAAGTCTGTATAGATGGGGTGAGTTTCTTTTAAGTTAAGGGCTTCATTTAGGTAATAAAGCATTTCATGAAGCTGTTGCATGATGGGAAATATACTGAACATTTCCTCAGCTATTGCCGGGTGGTCTCGCCAGCTTTTTCCGTTGTATGTAACTTGGGAAATTTTTTGACCTGCTCCAAAGCAATCATATACCGTACAGCCTCGCAAGCCGTTGTTTCTTAGATTCTTATGAATATCACAACGATAATCCGCATTTAGGTTTTGACAAGGAGTTCCTCCATCCTTATTAAAAGCAAAATCAGCTGATTTTGCATAAGGCAAGGCTACACAGCATAAACCAAAACATTGTTCACAATTTGCACTATACAATAAACACACATCCTTTTACTGGCACCTATTAAATATAATATTACCAAAAAAAGATGGAGCATGGTCTATTGTTTTTTCATAGACTTCTAGAGTCTGCTGGATCGTTTAGAGAAGAAATTTAGTCTTTTGCCAGGTTCAATTGCCATGAGACTCCGTATTTATCTTCAACCCACCCAAATTGTTGGCTTACGGGAGAGGCTTCAAGGGGCATTAGAACTCGGCCTTCCTGAGATAGCTGGTCAAACACGCTATGGATTTCTTCTTCCGAATCACAAGTGACGAGTAGCGATAGAGCTGGGGTAAAAGGGTGTTTGTTGTGATGATTTTGGTCAATAGCCATAAAAGTCTGCCCTTTGAGGTTGAATACGGCATGTAACACGGTTCCATCTTCCTGATGAAAAATGCTCATAATACCAGACGGCTTAAATACAGAGGTATAATATTGCATGGCTTCTTCTGCTTGACCTGAGAACATGAAAAATGTTGTAATTTTTGGACTGGAATCTTGCATGAGATCAACTCCCTAGACTGGATCGTAGATGATAACATCTTTCCTCTTTTTTAATAGAAATATTCAACAGTGGAGAAGTGCTTCATAAAGAAAGGTATGCAAACATGGGAAAGGGGAAAACAGGATGATGGACGCGACAGCAGGGCTTATTGATATGTTCGGCTCAGGCAAGAAGCTGGACGCCAGCATCATTTCCGCTTATACGGATGTGGTTGCCCAATATGGGACCATGGAGGATGCTTGGGAGTTATACAGGCTTTTTGTAGAAGATCCCCATCATTATATCCGGGGGTTACTCCTCCAGCCGATCATGAGATGCGGGGATGTTACTTTGGCGCAGGATATGTATGAGCGTTACGTTCAAAATCAGGCATCCCCAGAACATATACCTGACGGTGTGCTGTATGTGCTAGGTTATTTGGGTTATGTGGAGGCTGCTGCTGATCTTGTCGCTTTGGTGAATGGGCCATATGGAGTTGCGTCTGTGGATGCCTGTTTGGGACTGGTACATCTTCCATGCGAACCGTATCGTGAACAACTAGCGGCTGAATTGGAAAAAGTGTTGGATCAGAATTTGTTTAATGAATTCTTACCTCTGTTAAGCTTTAAATGCACTACTGAAGATATGATTCCGCGATTGGTACATTGGGGAGAGCAACATGCTTCCGTAGACTGTAATGCAGGAATTATTGCTGGAATAGCATTGTTTGGAGAAGGGCAGAAGGATACGATTCGCTCTATCCTGTGGAATCCGTTTTGGGAGGCTCATGGAACGGCTACAGGCAGTTGTGTGTGGTCTTATTTTGCTATGCAGCATGTAGGGCTAACCTTTAGGGAGCTCGTTCAGGATATAAAAAGCTACGATGCATCCAAAGAAGATGTACAGGCATTGGAATATCGTTTGGACGTGCTATATGAGATGTTGGAACTCAAGCTAAGCTATACAGCCCGACCGATCCGGTTCGCTCGCAGCAATGAGGAATCATTTGGTCAGCTATATAGCGATTTGTTTAGCTGGTCTAACGAACATCACGATGACTCTATTATAGGCTGGATGAATGAACAGTTGGGGGTTGAGCACCGACTGCTGGAACGGTATTATGAGCTAAGGAAACGAGTCGAGATTAAAATGGTGCATGAAATTGAGCTGGAGCATGTTCAGAAAGGGAGTTAATCGTAACAGGAAATAAGAATTTTTGATGTAAAAGGACGAAATAGCGGAGTTTGGCGGCGATATGGGGATTCGCCCAGTCCGCGGGCTGATGTCCCGCATAGGATACATCAGCCTAGAACACAAGGAGTGAAACACATGTCTTTACTGCCACAAGTTCCTTTCGGAACGCAACCGGGTACTCCGGGTCCATTCACGCCGTCAGGTCCTTCGATTCCACAATTTCCTGATATGCAGGATTCCTTCCCATCTCCGATAGGTCCGCCACCAGGCCCAGGGCCATTTTCGCCACAGCCGTTCTCACCGCCGCCGCAGGGGCCATTCGGTCCGCAAGGTGGGCAGCAAACTCAAGCACCAACTTCCCCACCACCGCAATTTACGCCACCGAAGCCGCTGGTTTCGGCGTATGCGGTTGACCCTGGAGCCATTTTCGGTTGTTTGTTCCGCAACACGTTTGTATGGCTGACGAACGGGGAGCGTTTCTGGATGTACCCTGTCTTTGTAGGCAGGACATCCGTAGCGGGTTTCCGGTGGAGTGGTCGTTTTTGGTTTTATTACGGTGTAGACACTAACCGTATTGAGTCGTTTAGCTGTTATTGGTAATCGCGCAGCTTTAGGGAAGAGCGGGGCTTAACGGGATGATGGCTGATGGCACTGGCAAGAGAGGTAAATGGGTAAATGAGGTAAGTGAAGCGAAAATAAAAAGACTGAGAGAGCGCTCATCGCGTTCTCCCAGTCTTTTTTTGCTATTAATCCATCCACCAACGCTTAAAATTGCCCCACCACGATTTCTTTTCGGCTTGTCGCTCCGCTTGGTCAGTTGGCGTTGCTGCCGGTGGGTTATTTTGCCCCGACAGCGTCTCCTTTGGCTCCGTGCCGCTGACGAATACCTCCAGCCGCTTGTCCGGGCTGTCCGGTGCAGCCAGCTTGCCGCTGGCCGGATCAATATAAGCGCTGACTACGCCGTCAGGGATAGGGAAGATTTTGGGCGGCACATTCTCCAGCGCTTTCTCCGTATATTGCGCAAAAATCGGAGCCGCCCGTCGGGCATCCTGTGTGCTGATGGCCTTGCCCTTGTCGTAGCCGACCCAGACAGCGGTGGACAGCTCGGGGGTAAAGCCGACCATCCACGCATCGGTGTTGGTCGTGCCGCTCTTGCCAGCGACCGGGCGCTTGATCAGCTTCGCGACCCGGTTGCCGGTGCCGCCTTCTTCAAACACGCCTTCCATGAGGCGTGTGAGGACGTAGGCGGAGGCGGGCTTCACCACCTGCACGGGCGCGGCTTGGGGCGCTTCGTACAGCGACCGCCCGGCCGCATCGGTGATGCGCAGCACTGCCACCGGAGCCACCTTTTGCCCGCCGCTGCCGATGACCGAGAAGGCCGAGGCCATCTCGAACGGACTGACGGGCGACACGCCCAGCGCCAGCGAAGGTACGGGCTTGAGCTCGCTTGTAATGCCCATTTTGCTGGCGAGGTCCATGACCTTATCCGTTCCCACCTTCAAAATGGTGCTAACGGCATAGATATTATCGGACGCCGCAATTGCGCGCCGAAGATCTATTTCACCCAAATATTTGTCTCCAAAATTTTTGGGCTTATAGGTCTTGCGATTGTTATCGTAGTGGAACAACGTCGGTCGGCTTTCGAACTTGGACGTACTCGTCAATTCGCCGGAATCCAGCGCGCTCAGATACATAATCGGCTTGAAAGCGGAGCCTGGCTGCCGGGTTGTGGCCAGCGCATGATTATATTGATTCCCGACATAGTTCGTTCCACCGACCATGGCCTTGACATGTCCGTTGCGCGGGTCCATGGAGATTAACGCGGTTTCCAGTCCGTTGCTGCTCTTCATGCCCTCGTTTACAGCCGCCTCGGCTGCTTGCTGCATGTGCATGTCCAGCGTGGTATAAATGCTCAGGCCACCATGCTCAAGCACCCCTTCGCTAATCCCAAGCTGATGAGTCGCCAGTTGGCGGACGTAATCGCGGAACCAGGGAGCGGCTTCCACTGTCCGGCGCTGGCTCTCGGGCCGCAGGGCCAGCATTTCCTCATAGGCCTTGGTGGCTTCGGCCGGAGTAATTTTGCCGGTGAGCGCCATGGAGTCCAGTACAATTTTCTGCCGATCCTTTGCATTTTTCATATGATTATACGGTGAATAGTAGGTCGGTCCTTTCGGAATACCTGCTAACAGGGCGCTTTCGGCCAAATCCAGATCCTTTGCGGATTTACCGAAATACATTTGCGAAGCTGCTTCAATGCCATAGGCGCCATGACCATAGTAAATTTCGTTCAAATACATTTGCAGCAGCTCATTTTTGGTGTACTTCATTTCAAGCTGTGCGGTATAGATGGCCTCCTTGGCCTTGCGAGTCCATGTTTTCTCATGAGATAAATACAGATTCCGTGCAAGCTGCTGAGTCAGCGTGCTGGCCCCTTGCGACATATCCCAGCGGGTCAGATTAACGATTACCGCCCGGCCCAGACCTTTGAAATCAAAGCCGAAATGATCGTAAAACTTCCGATCTTCCACAGCCAGGGTAGCTGCAATCAAATCGGGTGAAATGTGATCAAGCTGGACCGGAATGGATTCTTTGCCTCCAGCAGAGAAAGTGGCGATGACTTGTCCCTGACTATCTAGCAGACGTGAATTCCGATCCGTATCCGCGAGCGGAAGGCTGGTCGTGTACAAATAGGCGAGCAGGATGCAGGCGGCGATGACCGTCAGAATAGTGAGAGACATCAGTCCTTGAAAGCATCGAAGCCAAAGCGGTTTACGCTTGGGGGATTGCCCGGTCGTATCGGTCATCATGCCACCTCCTTCCATAGTTGATGTTCTCAGTATAGTCAATCCGGAAGCGTCTATTCATCAGATACACACACGTGTCTATTTTAAACAAGATTAAATCTCCAAATTGCTTCTGCAGTCCATTCAGGTATCACTTGTAATGCAAAAAGTGTGAAATTCCAATGCGTTTGGTACAATAAATATAGCAAACTCGGCGTTTGCGTGTTGCTGATATAAGGAAAGTCAACGTTTATGCTACCGGATTGCCGGACACATACTTTGATCAGAAAGAAGGTTGGAATGATGGACTTGTGGTTTACGGAGAAGCAGACTCCCTCTTTCGGCATTACAGCAAAAATCAAACAAACCTACGTCTCTGAGAAAACAGATTTTCAGGATCTGGCTATGATCGAGACTGAGGAATTCGGCAATATGCTTGTTCTGGATGGCATGGTGATGACAACGGTTAAGGATGAATTTGTGTATCACGAAATGGTAGCACATCCGGCCTTGAATACACATCCGAATCCGAAAAAAGTTTTGGTTGTGGGCGGTGGCGATGGCGGCGTTATTCGTGAGGTTATCAAGCACCCTGAAGTGGAGAAGGCTGTATTGGTTGAGATCGACGGTAAGGTGATTGAATATTCCAAAAAATATTTGCCTGAAATCGCAGGAAAGCTGGACGAGCCTAATGTAGAAGTGCTGGTCAATGACGGATACATGCACATTATTGAACACAAAAATGAATACGACGTCATTATGGTCGATTCGACGGAGCCGGTAGGTCCGGCAGCCCCGCTGTTTGAGCGCGGGTTTTACCAAGGTATTTTTGAAGCGTTGAAGGAAGACGGCATTTTCGTTGCGCAAACGGATAATCCTTGGTTCAAGGCAGACCTGATTCAGAAGGTCAACAAAGATGTGAAGGAAATTTTCCCGATTGTGCGTGTGTATGGTGCGAACATTCCGACCTATCCGAGCGGTCTTTGGACATTCACGTTGGGTAGTAAGAAGTATGATCCGCTCGAAGTAGACGAGACCCGAATTCCAGAGATGGACACCAGATATTACAGTCCGCGTCTACACAAAGCGGCGTTTGTATTACCTAAATTTGTGGAAGATTTAACGAAGTAAACATTTTAAGAAGCGCCTTAGTGGTCTTTATTACCTTTTTTTGGGTGGGAAAGAGCGCTATAGGCGCTTTTTTGTGTTGGATAAGATTTGGAAAAGGCTATGAAAGCATACTGGACACCGGATTTCCTTTTAAGATAAAAGAAGGAAATTTAAGGGTGTACGTAGAATATACAAAAAACCAGACAATTAACAGATTTGTAATATCAACAAGGGAGGTTTGGTTATGGAAATACATAAATTGGCGATGTACCAAAGAGGGGGAAACTTTTTTGATCAGACGCTCTTTTTATTACCTGTGGGGGTCTCAGACGATCTCCAACGTAGCAGATATCATCTATATGTTGAGTGTAGTGGTATTGGTGTTCAGTTCAAGTAATTCCTTAATGACGACTATTTTAATCCCGTTGTTCCGATTGTCTGCCCAAGTGCTTAGTGGGCTCGTTGCACCGATCGTCCTTGGCCGATTTCGGCTGACGCGCGTGTTGCTATTTTCTCAGTTTGGGCAGTTTGTCATTTTTACGCTGTTGCTGCTTTATTTGTGGATCGTACCTGAGCAGAGGTCGTTTTTATTTATTTTTGTGATGGTGTTTGGTATGTCTTTTCTGGATGGCTGGACAAATCCTGCGCGTAATGCGCTTGTACCCCGTTTGGCTACGGGTGAAGGGCTAATGCGGGCCAACGGCATGGTAGCGGTCAGTGATCAGGTGGTCAGGTGTGCAGGCTGGGCGTTGAGCGGAATTATTGTGGCTTGGCTGGGTTCCCTGAATACGCTTGTGATCGCATCCGGTTGTTATCTCGTAGCTGTAACTGTCACGTCCTTCGTCCGCGATCCACTGGATCAGAAGGAATTAAGTCTTGAAGCTTCGGATTCCTCAACAAATCTAGTAGAACCTGCAAAGGGAAAGGAAAAAGGCTCCCATTGGAAAGAGCTTGGGGAAGGCTGGAAAATCATTTGGCACAACCGTCGTATTCGTTCTCTGATGATCGTCGATAGCGTGGATAGTATTGGGGGAGTCTCCTGGCTCGGCGTATTTATTTTGGCGTACGTCAGTCAAGTGCTGCATCGGGATGCAAGCTGGTGGGGCTTTATGAATGCGTCCTTTTTCTCGGGCACGATCTTGGGTGGATTGATTGTCGTTGGCTTGGTCAAGCGATTGCAAAAGAACAGCTTTTTGTACATGCTCGGAGCGTTACTGGTGTATGTACTGATTACAATTGTATTTGCGCTGAATACAATCCCCGTTGCTGCACTTATTCTTTTTGCTGTATCAGGCTTACCTGTTCAAATGGCTGGTATCATTCGCCGTACCTTGCTGCAAACCAGTGCACCGGCAGCCCAGCTGCCCAAAGTGATGGCGGGAATTGATGTGCTTACAAATCTCGCTTTCGGCCTGTCCTTGTTATTCATGGGCTGGTATGCAGACCGTTTCGGTATGGTGCAGGTGTATTTGTTGGCTGCGATTATGACGACCATTGCTATCTTGATCGGCTGGTTGTACCGCAGGGATTTTCAGGAAAGTGAGCAAATGGACCATCCAACCGCTACGGGCGCTGGGATTTAAAATTGGGGTTCTCGTTAGGCGTGACATCATTCATTGGATGACTACATAATTAAATGCAGTTGTAAAAGTGAACGTGACGATTGGGGAGAATAAAAGCCTGCAATTCTCCTCAATTTTACAGGAACACCACTGGAATAACGTTGACGGTGGTGTTCCTTTTATAACTATTAAATTAATTGGTATATCTGTTGAGCAGTATGTGCCATTCCTAATGTCAGGTCCGTTTGCTTTTGAGATATGTTTTGACGGCAGGAGGAGTGTAATTTGTAAATTGCCGTAGGATTCCTTGCGGAGTGGTATCCGTAATTACCATCGCACGATATTTTTCCTGCATAAATTGTTCCTCAGCCATACGATCGAACAAGGTAATAAGAGGATCGTAATAATGGTTAATGTTTAAAAGACCGCATGGCTTTTCATGCAAGCCTAATTGCGCCCATGTGAAGATTTCAAAGTATTCTTCCATTGTACCTGGGCCACCTGGTAAAACAATGAATCCATCCGCAATCTCTGCCATTTTAGATTTTCGTTCGTGCATGGAATCAACAATGATTAATTCGCTCAGGCCATTATGTGCAATTTCACGGCTTTGCAAAAAGTGAGGGAGCACACCGATGACGCGACCTCCTGCATGAAGTGCAGCGTCAGCCACTGCACCCATTAAACCAACACTTGCTCCTCCATAAACCAGGCTTATTTCCTGTTCGGCAAGTGTCTTGCCCAGAGCAACAGCATGCTCTCGATAAATCTCAGACGCTCCATTACTGGAACCGCAAAAAACAGCAATGCTTTTCATATGAGATTCTCCTTTATGTATATCTTTTTGCAAGTTTTTGCTGGTGTGTTCGAAATATATCCTCCAAGGTGATGTCATACTTGTTGGCGATCACGATGAGATTACCCAGTACATCTCCAAGTTCTTCAGTTAAATGGTCCTTGTTCTCCTCGAATGAACCATCGATCTCATCAGGCCGGTCTCTGCCGATCTCCAGGGCGCGAATAGCTCTCGCAACCTCCCCGGTTTCCTCTGCCAAGAAACCAATTCGGACAAAGATATCCAAATCAGACCAGTTTCTCTCCTGATAATATTGCTTGACCCACTTTTGAAATTCATTAATATCCATATTCAGCCTCCCAACTGGAACCCATGCATAGGTGTTGGCTATACACAAACCATAAGGTTTAGATGAAACAGAAACATTTGTTCGTGTTTTATTATATAATATAAGAGGCGAATTTATCAAAGAAAAATTTAAAAAGCCGTTTGCTTAAAAAGCAACCGACTTTTTAAAAGAACGTTGACCTTAATGATGCGATCGTATCTGGTCAGTCTTTTAAGCCGTAGTGAACTGGCTGTTATAGAGCGAGGCATAATGGCCGCCGCTGGCAAGAAGTCCCTCATGGGTACCACTTTCGATGACATCGCCGTTTTTCATGTATAAAATTAAATCCGCTTCGCGGATGGTCGATAGTCTGTGGGCGATCACAAAGCTGGTGCGTCCGGCAATCATTTTCATAAATGCTTTTTGGATACGCGTTTCTGTCAGGGTGTCTATGCTACTGGTCGCTTCATCCAGGATCAGCATAGGTGGATCGACGAGGATCACTCTCGCGATGGTAAGCAGCTGTTTTTGGCCTTGCGACAGGCTATCGCCTGATCCGCTGATGACCGTATCGTAGCCATGAGGCAGTCGTTTGATGAAGCTATGCGCATTGGCAGCTGTTGCAGCCGCGATGACTTCTTCGTCTGTAGCCTCCGGCTTCCCGTAAGCGATATTGTCCCGAATGGTCCCGCTGAACAGCCAAGTATCTTGAAGTACCATACCAAAGTTAATCCGCAGGCTGTCCCGGCTCATGTCGTTGATATTCACCCCGTCGATGGATATCGAGCCGCTGTCCACATCGTAAAACCGCATGAGCAGATTGACGAGTGTGGTTTTACCAGCTCCGGTCTGCCCGACAATGGCCACACGAGTGCCTGGCTTAACCTCCAGACTAAAGTTCGTAATGAGCGTACGTTCCGGGTTATAGGAGAATTTGACATGATCAAAAAGAATCGTGCCTTTGCTGCGCTCCAGCTGTACGGCGTTCGATTTTTCCGACTGCTCAGGCGGTGAGTCTAAAATCGCAAATATGCGCTGAGCAGAAGCCGTAGCTGCCTGGAACTGAGTCAGCACACCCGTAATTTCATTAAAGGGCTTGGCGAACAAATTGGTATAAATTAGAAAGCTCGACAATCCGCCTACCGAGATCACGCCCAAAATGATGGAGATACAGCCAATCATGGCGGTGACTGAAAAAGTCATGTTGTTCACCAATCGGGTGGAGGGGTTGGACAATGATCCGTAAAACTGCGATTTCACCCCGGCTTGATACAATTGCTCGTTTTTGGCGGAAAATTCCTCAAGCGAGCGGTTTTCATAATGAAAAGCGGTAACTACCCGTTGTCCGCCGATCATTTCTTCGACGTAACCGTTCAGGCTTCCTAAAATTTTGGCCTGTTCGCGGAACATACGCTGCGATCTTGTGGTAATGAACCGTGCCACGCCATATGTGATCGGGGCAGACACCAATACGACCAACGTCATGATCGGACTGATATACAGCATGAGTACAATGGAGCCTATAATTGTAATAATCCCGGTAATCAATGTGGAAAATCCTTGTAGCAATCCATCCGACACAGCATCCATATCGTTCACAAAACGGCTTATGCTGTCTCCTTGTGGATGAGTGTCATGAAAGCTTAACGGAAGGATATTAAAATGATCAAATAACTCCCGCCGCATATCATTTACGGTCTGAAAAGCAATCCGGTTCGTCAAATACGTGAGCAGCCAGCTAAATAGACTTCCTACTACATATACAATGCCTAATCCAGCTAGAATCTGCGCAATACCTTTAAAATCCACTGCTCCCTTATCCACCATGTGGTCGATAGCTTGACCAATCATGTAGGGTCCGATCAGACTGGCAAGCACGCTGAGAAACGCACTGACGATGACCCAAAATGTTGTTTTTTTATATCGAGCCACATAGGTTAACAATCTTCTCCAGGTTTCCTTGCCACTCATTGGTCTACCTCCTGCGTTGAGAGCTGGGAATGATTAATTTCCTGATATACATCTGAGCTGCTCATCAACTGTTCATGTGTGCCTATACCGACAATACGCCCCTCATCAAACACAATTATTTTATCAGCATGCTGTACGCTGCTTACTCGTTGTGAGACCAGCAGGACGGTCATGCTGGTGCTATTTTCCCGTAGCGATTTACGGAGGGCGGCATCGGTAGCAAAATCAAGTGCGCTTGAGGAGTCATCCAAAATGAGAATTTGCGGATTGCCGACAATAGCTCTGGCAATGGTAAGTCGCTGCTTTTGTCCTCCCGACAGATTAAGCCCCCCTCGGGTGATCGGAGCATCGAATTTCTCCGGCAAGTTGGAAATGAACTCATCTGCTTGCGCGATTGCTGCAGCTTGAGCGACTTCCTCATCGGTGGCGTGTTCATGCCCCCAACGGATATTATCCGCTATAGTTCCAGTGAACAGCAGCGCCTTCTGAGGAACAATACCGATTTTCTGCCGCAATTGCTCAAGCTTATACTGCCGTACGTCAATGCCATCAACCTCTATACGACCTTCTACTACATCATAGAAGCGGGGAATGAGATTCACAAAGGTGGATTTCCCCGAACCTGTTCCTCCGATGATGCCGACCGTTTCACCGGGATAGATGTTTACCACTACATCGCTAAGTGCCAGTTGCCCTGTCGTATTGTATCCAAAGGAAACATGATCAAAAGAGATGGCTGGTACAGCGCCATGCTCAGTTGTTCCCTCCCTGTCTATAGGTGTAGAAGTAGCAGCAGTGTCGGAAATCGAAGCTTGCGTGTCTAGGACCTCCTGAATCCGCGCTGCTGAAGTGGCAGCCTTGGTGAACAAAATAATTAAATTGGTCACCACAATCAGAGCCAGTAAAATTTGCGTAATGTAATTAATAAAGGCAATAATCTCCCCTTGTGTAAGAGATCCATATTGGATATGGATGCCGCCGATCCACAGGATTGCAATAATAGCTCCGTTTACCACCAGCAAGGTGGCAGGGCTTAGCAAAGCAGAAATACGTCCGACACGAATAGCGGTCTGAGTCAGGTCATCTGAAGCAGTGTTGAATTTAACTCGTTCATCTCCTCTTTTGGCAAATGCGCGTATGACCCGTACGCCTGTAAGATTTTCGCTTAGCACCAGGGCGATTTTATCCAATTTTTTTTGATACCGTTGATACAGTGGTGAAGCCTTCGTAATGACCACATATAAGATCAAAGCCAGAACTGGTGTAGCCGCCAACAGCACCAAAGCCAGGCGGAAATCCAGAATCATTGACATGATAATAGCCCCGATACAAATAAAAGGAGCACGAATGACCAGACGAATCAGCATTGCTACAGCCGTTTGGAGCTGATTGACATCATTCGTAATCCGGTTAATGAGCGAGGGCGTACCGAACTTATCGAGATCAGCATAAGAAAACGATGAGATATGCTTAAACATCGTGTTACGCAGTGTAGTTCCGAATCCTTGAGAGGCACGGGCTGCGTAAAACTGACACACTAATGAACTGCCAAAGCCCAGTATAGTCATGAGTAACATCAAAAGACCCATCTGCCAAACATAATGGGTGTCTCCTTTACCTACGCCATGATTGATCATTAAAGCA
This sequence comes from Paenibacillus sp. FSL R7-0340, assembly GCF_038002205.1. Lineage (NCBI taxonomy): Bacteria > Bacillati > Bacillota > Bacilli > Caryophanales > Paenibacillaceae > Paenibacillus > Paenibacillus sp. FSL R7-0340. The sequence goes on along the minus strand of NZ_JBBOBY010000003.1, from coordinate 267,135 downwards.
ACCATAGTAGGCAGCAATAGTTCCAAGATGGCCTCAATCAATTTAAACAGAGGCCCAAGAATCGTTTCCTTTTTATAGGGTTTCAAAAAAACAGCAAATTTCAGCAAATAAACCATCACCTAACCTAAATAATGTATATAGCCTCATGCCGCAATAGCATAACTGAATTTGATTATGGCACATCCCCAACCATATGAATAATATTTAATATATATTAGAGGTATAGGTTTTACATATATCAGTACCGGAGGTCCATAAGGATGGAATTGAGACATCTCAAGTATTTTTTGGCGATCGCAGAGGCCGGACAGATTACAGCGGCAGCCAAAAAGCTGCAAATCGCGCAGCCTCCTTTAAGTCAGCAGCTCATGCAGCTAGAGGAAGAGCTTGGTGTAAAGCTCGTGCATCGAGGCTCACGAAGTATCCAGTTGACGGAGGCCGGCATCATTTTACAGAACAGGGCCAAGCAGATCTTGGAGCTGACAGATGCCACAACGAGAGAAATCAACGATTTTGCCTTGGGGATGAAGGGGACGCTCACCATTGGAACGGTCTCCTCTTCCGGCGCAGCCCTGATGAAAGACAGGCTTTCCGAATTTCATAAAACCTATGCGGGTGTAAAATTCGAAATTCATGAGGGAAATACCTTCATGATTCTTGATCTTTTGAACAAAGGAATTGTAGAGGTCGGTATCGTCAGAACCCCTTTTAATACCACCGATTTAGGGTGCAGATATGCGTCCTCCGAGCCGATGATAGCAGTGATGACAGAAGAACATGACTGGAACCCCGAACAGAAGACCATCCCGTTGTCTGATTTGAAAAACAGGCCGCTCATCGTATATCGCCGCTTTGAACAATTGATCCACGATACCTGTATGAAGCATGGCTTTGAGCCAAATTTCTTTTGCAAAAACGATGATGCTCGCACCACGCTTCACTGGGCTAATGAAGGACTAGGGATCGGTATGATTTCGCGGTCTGCGTTGTCACTCGGAAGCAATAACCAGTTAATCGTTAAGGAAATTATGTGTGAAGAATTACATACGCGTGTGGCGGCTGTTTGGCTGAAGGATAAATACATGTCTTCTCTAGCCTCTCGATTCATTGAAAGTTTTAGCCAAGCATCCGATGAAGCTGACTTAAGGTAGCTAAATTTTTTGGATGAAAGCATCTTTTTGTAAAAACTCATTTGAATTGCAATCGGGAACTGGATATAGTAGTACAGTAGGATAGCAATAGAATGGAGTTTGAATACATGCCACATAATGCAAAGGTCCGAATCCGTCTTCATAGTCATCATGACGGAGAAGATGTGGTACAGGAACTTCCCGGAGAAGCGATCGTGCGTGGGAAGCATCTATATATAAGGTACGATGAGCCGCAAGAAAGTCCTGAGGGCGGTACGACACGGAACACAGTCAAAATCGGACCGGATGAGCTAAAGCTGATTCGTCACGGTGAGGTACAATCAGAGCAGTCGTTTGCGCTGGGACGCAGGTTGCCTGGATTTTACCGCTCGCCTTATTTAAACCTGAACATGTCTGCGCATACGCAGAAGCTCGATATTCGGATGGATGGATTCACCGGACATGTGAGCTGGACCTATGATCTGTACGTATTTGAGGATTTCTCGGGGCATTTTGCCATCAGTTTGCATATACAGGAGGAGCAATAATCATGACAAGCAATCCACTGGAACTTATTAATCAAAAGGTAACCTCAGCAATTGAGGCGGCGGTGCTGGCTACCGGAATCGTGAGCCGCGAAGAGCTGCCGACCATTACGCTGGAGGTACCGAAGGACAAGTCACACGGTGATTTGGCCACCAACGCCGCGATGCAGCTCACCCGCATTGCGAAGAAGAACCCACGGCAAATCGCTGAAGATTTGATCGCGAATATGGATTTAGCTTCTGCTTCTATTGAAAGTGCGGAAATCGCTGGACCGGGCTTTATTAACTTCCGCCTGAACAAGAGCTACCTTTATGCTGTTATTGGACAGGTGCAGGAGCAGGGGGCAGATTACGGGCGTATACAGGAAGGTGCGGGCAAAAAGGTGCAAATCGAGTTTGTCAGCGCCAATCCGACGGGTAGCCTTCACTTAGGTCATGCACGTGGTGCAGCCGTAGGGGATGCTCTTTGCAACGTGCTTGATTTTGCTGGATACAAAGTAACTCGTGAATACTACATTAATGATGCGGGTAACCAGATTTACAACATGAGCCGTTCTATTGAAGCGCGTTATTTGCAGGAGCTGGGACAGCCTTCGGAGATGCCGGAGGATGGTTACCATGGTGAGGATATCATCGGGTTTGCCAAGGAACTGGTGGCAGAAAAGGGCGATTCTCTGTTGTCTATGGAACCGGGAGATCGCGCTGCTTATTTCCGTGACTACGGTCTGGAAAAGGAACTGAACAAGATCAAGCGCGATCTGGAACTGTTCCGTGTACCTTTTGACTCCTGGTTCAGCGAAACGTCGCTGTATGAAAACGGTGAAGTGCTTAAAGCGCTGAATGAGCTGCGTGACCGTGAGGAGATTTACGAGAAGGACGGAGCTACATGGTTGAATACGACCAAGTACGGCGACGATAAAGACCGCGTCTTGATCAAAAATGACGGTACATACACGTACCTGACTCCGGATATCGCTTACCATCGCGATAAATATGCTCGTGGGTATGACACGATCATCAACATTTGGGGAGCGGATCACCACGGTTACATTCCACGGATGAAGGCAGCAATGGAAGCACTGGGCAATGACCCGGATAAGCTTAAAGTGCTGATTGCCCAAATGGTCAGCTTGTTCCAAAATGGGGAAAAAGTAAAAATGTCCAAACGTACCGGCAAGGCCGTGACGATGGAAGATCTGATGGAAGAAGTGGGTGTAGACGCGATCCGTTACTTCTTCACTATGCGCAGCATGGATTCGCACCTGGATTTTGACATGGATTTGGCGATTTCTACCTCCAATGAGAATCCAGTATTCTATGTGCAATATGCGCACGCACGTGCATGCAGCGTATATCGTCAAGCCGAAGAGCAAGGTATTGCTGTGCTGCCGTTGGCAGAAGTTGACTTGTCCAAGCTGACGGCTGAGCATGAATACGATCTGTTACGCAAAATCGGCGAGCTGCCGGAAGAAGTATCGGTGGCGGCTGCAAACTTTGCACCACACCGTATGATTCGCTATGTCTACGAGCTGGCTTCATTGTTCCACAGCTACTACAAGGCAGAGCGCGTCATCACAGAGGATGCCGCTCAAACGCAGGCACGCTTGGCGTTGTTTGGTGCGGTGCGCACTACCATTGCCAACGTACTGAAGCTGGTGGGCGTGTCTGCACCGGAACGTATGTAAGCAAGCAACTTTAACATCATGACCTTGTAGTCATATAAATAATAATAAAAGGAACCGTTCGTATCACCCTCAACAGGGTGGCGCCTCGGTTCCTTTTTATGTTGGATTAGCTTAGTAGCGTTCCAGTACCAAATTCGTTTTCAGGGAATCGGCGGGAACCAGCCATCCTTTGGATTGCAGCAGGTTCATCAGCTTGGTGCGGTTGCTGGCGGCAACACTGTAATCCGAGGTTTTGAAGGAGATTTCGATAATATTTTCTATACCTGATCCGTTTGCGCTGCGAATAGGCCATACTTCAACGTCGGCATCCAATCCCTGAAAGCTACCCTCGTATTTACTGACCTGTACAGGACCGCGTACTCTGGAGTTTGCCAAGGTTTGTTTGCCCCAATTGCTGTTTTTCCAGTTTTGCAGCTTGCCCGGAAGATTATCCTGCAATTGCTTTAATGCTTGATCTGGGGAAGGCAGAGCCAATCCTTTGGAGGCGTTTGTTTTCTTATCATTGGAAAAGCTTAGTGTTTGCTTGCTGTATCCCCAATCCACCTCAGCCTCATAATTATCATCAGATGCGCTGAACCCTTCTTTATTCGCTTGGGTGAGCGCCGCGTCGATATTTCCATTTGTGACCGTATAGCGCTTTTTGTAGGTTAATTCATAATTTTTTTTGTCCTCTTTTTTGCGAAATCTCACGTTCCAGCCCTCGTCATTCAATTGCAATGAATTTGTATCAAAATACTCGACGCTCAATCGTTGTGTATCGTCGCTAATTTGAAACTCGTTGACGATGCCACTTTTTAATGAGCCATCCGCATTGAGGACCTGAGCCGTATCCAGTAGCAGCTTCACCTCATAGCTTGGTGTGGCATTGGCGGCAGCTTGTACCGATTCTGCTCCTTTCCATCCTGTTACGAGCAGCACTGCACTTAGAGTTACTACCGACATCAATTTGGTGATACGAAGGCCTGTTTTCATTTCATCCTCTCCTGTTCGTCCGAATAGGTTACACGCTACACTTTACGGGTGTATTGTCAGTCGTATGTCAAAGCAAGAGGGTACTCCGGTTAAAAAATTACATAATTTCTATATGACAGGTAAGATTTAATCTTGGTTCCATGAACAATATTCGGTGAATCTGTGAATGAGCGCCGAGCGATGGCGGTCTTTGTTGCTGACCATATAGATGTACCGCTCAACAGACTGCCCCGGAATAGGTCTTACAACCAGTAAGCCCCGCTCAACCTCTGACTGAACGGCAATGCGAGAGACAAAGGAGATGTGTTCTCCCAGCATAACCGCCTGTTTGATGGCTTCCAGTGAATCCAGCTCCAGATAGGAAGGAAGTCGCCGACTCCCACGCTCCAGCCATTTGTCGGTCACGTGGCGTGTGCTGGATTCCTTGCCATGTAATACGAAGGAGGAAGAAGCGATAAGCTCGGGTGTCAAATCGGTTTCGTTGGCGAGCGGATGAGTGGGTGAGCAGATGAGCATCAATTCATCTTCGCCCAAGGATTCGGAGAGTAGCGTTGGGGATTGAAACGGCTCTGCCGAAATGATGCCAAGGTCAATTTCGTGGCGGGCAAGCATGTCCTTGATCACGGGCGCTGTTTTCACGGACAAGGCGATGTGAATGCCCGGATGCTCACGGGCAAAGCGGTGCAGCACAGCAGGAAGCAGGTAGGTAGCGGGTACATAGCTTGCGCCAATACGTATACTTCCCCGCTGGAGCGTATCGAATTCGCGGACGACTCGCTCAGCTTCAGCAGCCAGTGCATTAATTTTAGTGGCATAGTGCAGCAGCGCATTTCCAGCATCCGTCAGGATGATTTTGCCCATACGTGTGTCAAACAGCTTTACTCCGAATTCACGCTCCAGATTTTTCATATGAAAAGTAACGGTGGGTTGCTTTAGGCCAAGAAGCTCGGCGACCGTGGTAATTTTATGGTGCTTATTCAGCAGCTCTACAATATGTAACTTTAGAAGACTTAAGTTCACTTAGAATGCCTCGCTTTCAGGTTAATCGAACAATCATGCCTACTTCTTTGGGGAGCAGCATCAATCCCCTCTATATAGATTAAATCTATGAGTGTTAACACAATTCATTGAAATAATTAATTTTGTTTTAACTTTCCAATAACACAGGTTGCGAATTCAAGTTTTACACTGGGGTCAGTCAGAAGAACAGGCAGGTAATGCGATGAATCAGGATCTATATATTCACGGATTAAGTAAAACCTTCAGCCAAATAACAGCGCTGCATGAGACGAATCTGGTAGTACGACGGGGCAAATTCACAACACTGCTCGGACCGTCCGGCTGTGGGAAAACAACGCTCTTGCGCTTGATTGCTGGCCTGGAGATACCGGATACTGGCACAATCACGATGGGAGAGGAAATTCTTTTTTCGGCAGAACGCAAAAAGGATATTCCCGCCCATCTCCGCCACTTTGGCATGGTCTTTCAGGATTTCGCGTTGTGGCCGCATATGACGGTGTTTGAAAATGTGGCCTTCGGCCTGCGTGCGGGCAAGCGTGGGAAAGGGTTCGCCAGCGCCCGAGACAAGGAACTGCGGACAGTGGTGCTGGAGGCGCTCGACATGGTCAGATTGTCAGGGATGGAGGATCGGTATCCTCATCAGCTGTCTGGTGGTCAGCAGCAGCGGGTTGCCTTTGCAAGAGCGGTTGCTATCCGGCCTCGACTTGTTTTGTTCGACGAGCCGCTCAGTGCGCTGGATGCGGTGCTACGGGAGGAGATGCGCATTGAGATGCTATCGCTTGTGCGCGATCTGGGGCTGACCGCCCTATATGTTACCCATGATCAGATCGAGGCCATGTCCATGTCTGATGAAGTAGTTGTTATGAAAAGTGGACATATTTTGCAGACCGGAACACCAGAGGTGATCTACGGTTGCCCAGCTCATCCAGAGGTGGCGAGGTTTATTGGCAAATCCAACTGGCTGGAGTCGGAACGGACACTATTCCGTCCTGAACATGTCCGTTGGGAACAGGAGCAAGCGGATCAGCATGCTTTTACAGTAGAGATCCTGCATGTCAGCTATGTCGGCGATCGTTATGAAATTCGTATACTAGCCGAGAACGGCGAGCAATGGACTGCATATCATTCCATCCGCTTGCCCATAGGTCAACAAATGCACATTTGGGTATCACCGCAACACATCCACCAACTTGAAGCATAGGGAAAAGGGGTAAATATAAGATGATGAATAGGCATGTTTTTCGTACAGGATGGAAAAAAGGGACGATGCTCGCATTAACATTGACTTTTGGACTCGCTGTGGCGGGTTGCGGAACAGCAACGCCATCCAAGGATGGGGCGCCAGCTAATGGATCAGCAGGACAAGCGGAGGCAGCATCCACCGATCAGAAGCTGGTGGTCTACAGCGCAGGCCCGGATGGACTGGCGAAAAAGCTGGTAGCAGGGTATGAGGCGCAGAGCGGAGTTAAGGTAGAGTTGTTCCAGGGAACGACAGGAAAAATTTTGGCCCGCATGGAAGCCGAGAAGACGAATCCGGTAGCGGACGTGGTTGTGCTGGCATCGCTTCCGTCTGTACAAGGCTTGAAAAAGGAAGGACTTACGCTGCCTTACCCGGATGCCAAGAAAGCAGACAAGCTAAATCCAGACTGGTCCGATAAGGAGGGCAACTACTTCAGTACCAGTGCTTCTGCTCTGGGCATTGCGTATAACACGAAGCTGGTGAAAACACCACCAACTTCATGGGCTGATTTGGCGAAGCCTGAGTACAAGGATCAGGTTAATATTCCCGATCCATCCCTGTCCGGCTCAGCGTTGGATTTTATGACAGGCTATCTGAGCGCCAAGGGCGATGGAGGCTGGACGTTGTTCGAGCAGTACAAGGCTAACGGTGTTGCTATGGCTGGTGCCAATCAGGAAGCGCTGGACCCCGTGATTACCGGAGCTAAAGGTATAGTCGTCGCTGCGGTCGATTACATGACCTACAAGGCAAAAGCCAAAGGCGAGCCGATTGACATCGTCTATCCGACAGAGGGGACGGTCATCAGCCCACGTCCTGCCGCAATTCTCAAGTCAACGCAGCATGAGCAGAATGCGAAGGCATTCATTGACTATCTGTTGTCGGACGAGGCACAGAAACTAGTAGCAGATGCCTCCTTACTCCCGGGCCGCACGGATGTCAAAGCCGACAAGCGTGCCAACCTGGACGAGATTCCATTGTTGAAAACCAATTGGGAGTGGATGGGTGAGCACGGATCAGACGTGACGGAGAAGTTCACGCAAATGTTCAAGTAAGCCGATGGGAGGCTTATCCGTTAAACACATCAGAGCGTGGTGTCTGACGCTGGCTCTGATCGCGCTTCTTTTCCTGATTGTGTTGCCGTTGCTGCAAATCTTTATCCAAAGTGTGTATGTTGATGAAAAATTTCAATGGGATGCGCCTTTTCGAACGTTAGCTGCTTCACCATTTGCAGGAGTGCTATTCAGCTCGATTTGGCTAGGCATCTGTGTGATTGCAGGAACGACGGTACTTGCGCTTCCGCTAGCATGGATCATGTCCAACACTCGTCTTGCACACTGGAGCTGGTTGGATGTCGTGTTGCTGATTCCGTTTATGACCCCGCCCTATATCGGTTCCATGGGCTGGATTCTGTTCATGCAAAAAAACGGATATCTGGAGCAGTTGTTCCCGGACCTGCATTTCTTAACGCCGTCCTTCTTCAGCCTTGGTGGCATGGTGATGATCATGAGCCTGCATCTGTTTCCATTCCTGTACCTGCTGCTGCGCGGGGCGCTGGTGAGGATTGGCGGGAGCCTGGAAGAGGCGGGTGCCGTAATGGGCGGCGGCTTTCTGTACAGATTCCGTCGAATCATTTTACCGCTGCTGCTTTCAGCTTACGGAATGGGCGCGTTGCTCATTTTCGTTAAAACGATTGCCGAGTTTGGCACCCCTGCTACCTTTGGGCGACGTATCGGGTATGAGGTCATGACTTCGGAAATTCACAAATATATTTCCAGCTGGCCCATAGATTTTGGCAAAGCGACGTCAATGGCCTCGGTGCTGTTAACCGCCTGCCTGCTCATGTGGTATGCGCAATCGGTGATCAACCGAAAGTTTACGTACAGGCTGGTAGGTGGTAAAGGTTCGCGTCCGTCCCGTCTTCGTATATCCGGCTGGACTACGGGGCTGAGTGTTGCATACATTCTATTGTTGCTCATTGCGTCCATTGGCATTCCTTATTTTTCAATTCTTTCAGCCTCGACGATGAAGCTGAGGGGAATTGGGCTCGCCTGGGATAATTTGACGTTCGACTCTTACAAGGAACTGCTGTCTTGGGGATCAGAGAGCATGGAGGCGCTCCTGAACAGCGTATTTCTCTCTTTGGGCGCTTCGACGCTTGCTGTGGTGCTGGGCACTTGGTTTGCGCTTGTCATTGGCGGCTCACGCACAAGAATCCAACGGACGGTTGATGCATTTAGCTTGCTTCCGAATACGGTGCCGGGAATTGTTATGGTGGTCGGCCTGATTTTGTGGTGGAACTCACCATGGATGCCGATCCCTTTGTATAACACATACGGCATGGTCATTCTGACGTATGTTATCTTGTTTGTTCCTTATACGGTGCAGTATGTCAAAAGCGCCTTTACGCAGGTGGACACTGGTCTTTTTCAGGCGGGACAGGTATTTGGCGGGCGACCGTCTTACATATTCCGCCGGATTGTGCTGCCGCTGATTGTACCGGGAATGCTCGCTGGTTGGATGATGACATTTACCATTGCTTCACGCGAGCTGGTAGGATCGTTGCTGATTTTGCCGCCATCCGTTCAGACGTCTGCAACCTACATATTTGCACAATTTGAGCAGGGACAGGTGTCACTTGGGATGGCGATGGCCGTCATATCGGTCGGAATGACCACACTGCTGCTGATCTTAATGGAAAGCTTAAACTCGCAAAGAAAGTGGAAATGATCATGACCAAGCTTAGGATTTGGGGAGGAGCGGGCGAACATGGCCGCTCCTGCTATGTTTTTGAAGGAACGCAGCATCGCGTCATGCTGGATTGTGGCGTGAAAAAGGAAGGAACTGGACAATATCCGGTTTTTCCGCCGCAAAAGGCGGAGGGACTGACCACTGTATTGCTGTCTCATGCACATGAGGATCATTCCATGGCGCTTCCCTTACTGTACAAGTATGGATACCAGGGGGAGGTCTGGACGACCAAGGCTACCGCTGAGCAGCTAGGCTCCTATTTTCGCTCCTGGCATACTTATGTTGAATCGAGAGGAGCCGAATTGCCATACGACGTACAGGATATCCAATCCATTGCTTATCGCTATCTAGAAGATGAAGCGCCAGCAGGAGAATGGCTTGAGGCTTGTCCGGGTGTGAGAATCATGTGGGGACGCAGTGGACATTTGGCTGGTGCAGTGTGGTATGCGGTAGAAATGGAAGGGAAGCGGTTGTTTTTTTCTGGAGATTACAGCCGCGAATCTGAGCTTCTTGCTGCCGATGCGCCAGACTTGGGTGTTGGGGAGGGGTTGCATGACCTGCCTGAATGGAAGTCAGAGCCCAATCTAGCGGACATATCCATTATGGACAATGCCTATGGCATGGATATAGACCCGCAGCCTGTTAAGCTGGAGCGGCTGAGGGTCGAGATGGAGCGGATATTATTGTCTGGTGGTCATGTGTTGTTGCCGGTGCCTGTCTTTGGCAGAGGGCAGGACTTGATCGTATGGGCTAGCGAGCAATTCCCTGCACAGGCAATGATTGTAGAGCACGATATATGGCAGGGATTGAAACAGTTAAACCGCTGGAAAGAATGGCTGCGTCCAGAAGCTCCAGCGCGAATAAAACATGTGCTAAACAGTGACAGGGTCTTCGTGCCTCGTGATGCTTCTGAACGAGTGAGTCTGCTGGAACAGAACCCAACGGCTATTATCATAACAAGAGACGGCATGATGGATTCCCCACAGGCGCGCTGGTACTATCAGTTTCTATCGGATAACCGCAACATGGGGGAGGGTGAAGATAGCGGAGAAAGCATTAGCAACAGTGTTATATTGACCGGGCATGCTCCACATGGTTCTTTTGGCAAACATCTGTTGGAACGTGCAGATCAAAATGACAGCTGTGTAGCTCGGCATTTGATTTACAAGGTGCATCAGGGATTATCAGATGTGCGGCAAATGCTGAAGGAGCTGCCTAGCAAACAGGTTGTACTCGTTCATGCGCCAAAGCTGCAGACTGACCTGGTACGAGATGAGTTGATAAGAGCAGGAAATCGTGGGTGTGAAAGTCCTGCCAGAAAAGTTCATTCTTTGGAGCCGGGCGCTACACTAGAGGTTTAGCATCACATCATCATTTACTTCGTGCCCTCCTGCATCAATCGGAAGGCATCGACTTCGCCAAGTTTGGTGGAGATAGAGCTGCGTCCAGCGCTTTTACGCAGGCGTAGCGGTGTGGCGGTACGCTTAAGCAGCGCTTTGATTTCTCCAGGCTCCAGTTCCGGTCTCAGTGAAAGGAGAAGTGCGATGCTTCCGGTCACATGGGAAGTAGCCATAGAGGTACCGCTCATTTCGTGATGCTTGCCATGGATCCAGGAGGAGGTGATCTTTTCGCCCGGTGCGTATACATCTACAAATTGCCCTCGGTTGCTGAAAGGTGCGATGCGTCTGTATTTGTCAGTAGCCCCCACTGAAATCGTCTGGGAATAGCGGGCTGGATAGTCAATACTTCGGCGCTTGCCCTCATTTCCCGAGGACGCTACAATCACGATGCCGTTATGATATGCTTTATTCACCATATCAAGTAGTGCCTTGCTGCGCGACTTCATACCAAAGCTCATATTGATGATATCGACACGATTTAATACACACCAGTCGATACCAAGAATGATATCGGAGACGTAGGCAGCTCCATTATGATCAAATGCTTTTACGGGATGAATTAAAGCCCGTGGTGCTACGCCGACCATACCTTCGTCATAGTTGGACGCCGCGATAGTTCCAGCAATATGAGTACCATGGCCGTTATCGTCATAGGGTAGCATGGTTCGGTTAAGCAAATTAATACCTCTGGCGAGAGAATGACGAAGATCAGGATGTTGAAAATCCGCTCCTGTGTCAATCACACCGATTCTGACCCGATTCCCTGTCGAGGAAGGCCAAGCCTTGTATGCACGTACCTGTTTGACTCCCCATGGCATGGAAAGGTTCTTTTCTGCTTTTGGTATATGAGCAGTTTCAGCGTGGACCTTCATGCGGGTATCTTCTTCAACGGTAACACCGTTGTGATATTTGCCTAGCCTGTCTCCCCCTGAAAGCGGAGCGATTAAAGCGCGGATTAGTCGGGCCGGTTGTACTTGCCGTAATCCCGCAAGCTCGGGTTTCAGCTTCCTGAGATAGGACAGGCATTCCCGGTATTGGTGAGGCTTATCGAACGTGATGATCTGTTTGTTCCGTCCACTGCCGGACGGCTCCGAAATACCCTCATGCAAACGCTGCAAAAAATCCGGATAGTCCATTTGAGACGGTCCCCCTCCGATGAGCCATGCTGAGGTATTGTATGAGCAAGCGTCAGCTGCGGCATGGGAAACCTGCCCCTTTTTTATGGAAATAGGCCTGCTTGTCGTGTCAAAGTGGCCGTGGACACATACGATACATGGAGGGCATAAGCTCTTGTGCAACAACTTTGGGGGGTTCTCCCGGAGCGGGTACAGTCGAAGACGGGGGGGACCCCGTCTTTTTATGTGTGCCGTCTTGTTTAGAGGGATATTACTGGAAATTATGACGATACCCATCTTTAACTTGCAATTTGCTTCCAAATAGGTTTTACTTAGTTTTGATAATGGATATGTTAGTATTGCATGTATCGTGTATGCTCTGAAACATGTTCTTGTGAATTACGTGTGAGAGGAAGTGTCCCTAGGTGAGTACCCCACTCAACTTGAAGATTGACCCGGAGAAAGTCCACGAGACTCCAATGGTGGACTTGGCATTTATGGTATTGAAAGCAGCCAATACTCCGTATTATTACCGTGACCTGATGAAGGAAGTCGCCAAATTGCGTGGCTTTTCCGACGAAGAAATTAATGACGTTATTGCTCAGCTATATACTGAAATCAACATTGACGGGCGTTTTGCCTGTGTCGGTACGAATCTGTGGGGCTTGAAACGTTGGTATCCGGTAGATAAATCCGAAGATGCCCTGACAGGCGCCAAGCGTCCTCGCATTATTAACGACGAAGACGATGACGATGAAGATGACTATCATGAGGAAGAAGAAACATACAACTCTGATGACGACTTCGATGCAGATAGCGAAGACGAGGATGGCGAAGATGAGCTGTTCGACGGAGAAGAAGATGATGATGATAGTGATGAAGACGTGGTTATAGACGATGAAGACCTCAGTGATGAGGAAGATTCAGAAGATGAAAATGACGATGAGTCGACGGAAGACGACGATTCGCTTCGTTAGGAACAGGCTGTAAGGGGAGATGCGTTCTCCCCTTTTTCATGACCGTTTTCTTGAAAACCTCTTCTGATTCAAAGCTTTTAGGTGGATTCTCTCCAATCTGGTTCAATGGACAAATTAACACAGATAACTTCCTTGACAGCGGATTGGACACGGGGTAAACTATTGCTTGGGCTTATGATTGATTCACTTATATGTTTGCTTTTTGTATAAAAGTGCCCCGTACTACGGGAGTGCTTTTTTGTTTTTTATAGGGGTGTTTTCACTCATGAAAGAGGGCTAAGGGCGGCGGACATGGAAAATGATTCCGCTGCCTTCTTCATGGATGATAATCTGTGCAAACGGGTTACGATAACATCATAATGTCGCCTGAATTTTGCATCTTATCTAGGAGGGTTTTGAACAGTGACAAAGTATATTTTTGTGACAGGCGGGGTTGTGTCTTCCTTGGGCAAAGGGATTACGGCAGCTTCACTGGGGAGGCTTTTGAAGAACAGGGGACTGAAGGTAACGATTCAAAAATTTGATCCTTACCTGAATGTCGATCCGGGTACGATGAGTCCTTACCAGCACGGTGAAGTGTTTGTAACGGATGATGGTGCGGAAACGGACCTTGACTTGGGACACTATGAGCGCTTTATTGATATTAATCTGTCCAAGAACAGCAATGTCACAACAGGCAAGGTATATTCCAGTGTAATCAGCAAAGAACGTCGCGGAGAATATTTGGGCGGTACGGTGCAGGTTATCCCTCATATTACGAACGAAATTAAGGAGCGCGTGTACCGTGCAGGCCGTGAAGCAGGTTCGGACGTAATTATTACAGAAATCGGCGGTACTGTGGGCGATATTGAAAGCTTGCCATTTTTGGAAGCTATTCGTCAGCTCAAAAGCGAAGTTGGGCGCGAGAATGTGATGTACATTCACGTAACGCTCATTCCTTATATTAAAGCTGCTGGTGAGGTTAAAACCAAACCAACTCAGCACAGTGTAAAAGAATTGCGCAGCATCGGCATCCAACCGAATGTCATTGTTTGCCGTACAGAGCATGAACTGTCCTCCGATATGAAGGCTAAAATTGCATTGTTCTGCGATATTGATGCGAATGCAGTGGTAGAATGCCGCGATGCTTCAACCCTCTACGAGGTTCCGTTGAACCTGCGTGAAGAAGGCTTGGACGAAATCGTAGTTAACCATCTGAAGCTGACAACACCTGCACCAGATATGACCGAATGGGAAGGGTTAGTTGATCGAATCAGCAAGCTGGATAAAACGGTTGAGATTGCTATTGTTGGTAAATATGTTGCATTACATGATGCGTATTTAAGTGTGGTTGAATCACTTTCCCACGCTGGATTTGATGCGAATGCAGACGTAAAAATCCGTTGGGTGAACGCTGAAGAAGTGACGGACGAGAACGTAGCTGACATGCTGGGCGGCATTGGCGGCATTCTCGTACCGGGTGGCTTCGGCGATCGCGGAATTGAAGGCAAAATCAGTACCATTCGTTATGCACGGGAGCAAAAAATTCCGTTCTTCGGCATTTGTCTGGGTATGCAGGTATCTGTCATTGAGGTTGCCCGTTCCCTGGCTGGTCTCGAAGGAGCTAACAGCTCGGAAATTAACCCAGCTACGGATTATCCTGTCATTGACTTGCTTCCTGACCAAAAAGACATCGAAGATTTGGGCGGTACGATGCGTCTTGGTTTGTATCCATGCAAACTGGCGGAAGGTTCCCTGGCTTCGGCTTGCTACAACGACGAGCTGGTGTACGAAAGACACCGTCATCGGTACGAATTCAATAACGAATATCGTGAAGTTATTGAAAAAGCAGGTCTTCGTATTTCCGGTACTTCACCAGATGGACGCTTGGTGGAAATTGTGGAGCTCCCAGAGCATCCGTGGTTCCTGGCGGTACAATTCCACCCAGAATTTACTTCCCGTCCGAATCGTCCACAGCCTTTGTTCCGTGAATTTGTAAAGGCAGCATTGCAGCTTCAAGGTTAATGCTACGGCTTGTAAGACCTCCTCAGGGAGGTCTTTTTTTATCCCGTGCTTCCTGATTATGAAAGAATATTCCACAATTATGTATAAGAGCAGGATTTTCTTTTTGCAGGAGCGAATATAGTTTTAGGTATGGGACGGATATTGTACGTCATCGGACGCTGTTATGGCAATAGCTGCATGATCCTCGTTTTAAGATCTTAGGAGGTTAAAACATTGGAAAAGAAGAAAGTATTAATCGTCGATGACCAGAATGGAATACGAATTTTATTGATGGAAGTGTTCGGAAGTGAGGGTTATGAGACCTTTCAGGCGGCGAACGGAAAAATTGCACTTGAAATTGTTGAGAAGGAACCACCTGATCTGGTTCTGCTCGATATGAAAATTCCAGGTATGGACGGACTCGAAATTCTGAAGCATCTAAAAACCATGAATCCTGATATCAAGGTTATTATGATGACAGCATATGGAGAACTGGACATGATTAAAGAGGCGACG
The DNA here is from genome assembly GCF_038002205.1 of Paenibacillus sp. FSL R7-0340. NCBI lineage: Bacteria > Bacillati > Bacillota > Bacilli > Caryophanales > Paenibacillaceae > Paenibacillus > Paenibacillus sp. FSL R7-0340. The sequence continues at coordinate 251,804 of NZ_JBBOBY010000003.1, read as the reverse complement.
GAGCTAGGTGCGCTAATGCATTTTACCAAGCCCTTTGATATTGACGAAATGCGGATCGCTGTGAACAAACAACTCAGAGGTGATTAGGTGAGTCACTATGGTTGAGAACTCTGTTAACACAACAGGGTTTTTTGTTTGTGATTATGGGAAATACTGAAAGTAAATCCTCTCCTTATACAATTCTATGGAAAAACGGCGTCCTGGGCGTGATTTTTGTATGTGTTGATATGCAAAAGCTTGTTTAGTATTTAACATGGGTTGTGGTATAATAAGCCCGTATGTGATGTCGGCTAAAATATAGACAAACCCAAACACCTTTAGGAGGACTGTAACCATGCCATTGGTATCTATGAAAGACATGTTGAACAAAGCACTCGAAGGAAAATATGCAGTAGGTCAATACAACATTAATAACCTGGAGTGGACTCAAGCTATTTTGGGCGCTGCTGAAGAAGAAAAATCCCCAGTAATCTTGGGTGTTTCTGAAGGCGCAGCACGTCACATGGGCGGATTCTACACTGTTGTTAAAATGGTAGAAGGTCTTATTCATGACATGAAAATCACCGTTCCAGTTGCGATCCATTTGGACCACGGTTCCAGCTTTGAAAAATGTAAAGAAGCTATCGACGCTGGTTTCACATCCGTTATGATTGACGATTCCCACAGCCCGATCGACACAAACATTGCTACAACCAAAAAAGTGGTAGAATATGCTCATTCCAAAGGCGTTTCCGTTGAAGCTGAAGTTGGAATGGTTGGCGGTCAAGAGGATGATGTTGTCGGCGACGTAATGTACGCTAAGTTGGACGACTGTCTGCGTATCGTTAACGAAACAGGTATCGATACACTGGCACCTGCACTGGGTTCCGTACACGGACCTTACAAAGGTGAGCCAAACCTCGGATTCAAAGAAATGGAAGAGATCTGCAATGCAATCAAACTTCCACTCGTTCTGCACGGTGGTACTGGTATCCCAACACATGACATTAAAAAAGCAATCTCCCTGGGAACTTCCAAAATCAATGTAAACACTGAGAACCAAATCGTATTTGCGAAAGTGGTTCGTGAAGTGCTTGCTGAGAAACCGGATGCTTATGACCCACGTACATTCATCGCTCCAGGTCGTGAAGCGATTAAACAAACCGTTATCGGTAAAATTCGTGAGTTCGGTTCCAACAACAAAGCGTAATAATGAATTAAACTGGTCGTGCGTCTGCACAGGCTAGATGTATTTCTTAGTTGTAGCTGTAGTTCTGCTGCACAAAATATTTAAATCTGTACAGTTGAATAGTTTGGTATGGAAAGCACACCGCTTAGCCGGTGTCTTTCCATTTTCACCACTAAAAAAGTTAAAAGTTTATGATTTGAGATTATTGTTTGAGATTATTGTTTGACCGACTGCAAAACACGTAGGGGGACCCTCAAGCTTATGGAAAAATTGATGATCACCGGTGGACGGCCGCTTCAAGGTACAGTTTCCATCAGCGGTGCCAAAAACAGTGCCATCGCCTTGATTCCCGCAGCCATTCTGGCAGAGTCGGAAGTCATTTTGGACAATTTGCCACTGTTGAGTGATGTGGCGGTGTATTCCGAAATACTGGAGGAACTTGGTGCAACGGTTACCTGGGAAGGTAGCCAGATGAAAATAGATCCTTCCTCTATTAAATCCATTCCTATGCCGAATGGGCCTGTTAAGAAATTACGAGCCTCTTATTATATGATGGGAGCCATGCTGGGCAGATTCAAGGAAGCGATCATCGGTTTGCCAGGAGGGTGCAATTTCGAACCCCGGCCCATTGATCAGCATATTAAAGGTTTTGAAGCGCTGGGTGCCACGGTTACGAACGAGCACGGTGCTATTCATTTGCACGCCAAAGAACTGCGCGGAACCAAAATTTATTTGGATGTTAGCAGCGTAGGCGCTACCATTAATATTATGCTGGCGGCAGCACGTGCCAAAGGCGCCACAATTATTGAAAATGCGGCTAAAGAGCCTGAGATTATAGATGTAGCAACCCTTTTAAACTCCATGGGGGCCATTATTAAAGGCGCCGGTACGGAAACGATTCGAATTGAAGGTGTGTCGGAGCTGCATGGTTGCCGTCATTCGATCATACCTGACCGTATACAAGCGGGCACATATATGATTGCCGCTGCGGCAACCCGTGGAAATGTATTGATTGACAACGTAATCCCCAAACATATGGAGGCTCTCACTGCAAAAATGCAGGAAATGGGCATCGGCATCGAGGAATATGATGAAAGTATTCGCGTACTGGGTGCACCTTCCTATGAACATGTTGACGTTAAAGCCTTGATATACCCCGGATTCGCCACAGATTTACAATCTCCCATGACCAGCTTGCTTACCCAAGCACAGGGTGTCAGTGTATTGAGCGATTTTGTGTACAGCAATCGTTTTAAGCACGTCCCTGAGCTGGTGCGAATGGGGGCTAAAATTCGCGTAGAGGGTCGGTCCGCCATTATAGAGGGTGGTCAACTGAATGCAGCTAAAGTAAAAGCAGCAGATCTGCGCGCCGGAGCGGCCCTTGTCATTGCTGGACTTACAGTAAGCGAAGGCGTAACCGAGGTGACGGGTGTCGAGTACATTGACCGTGGTTATGATCACCTTGTCTCCAACCTGCGTCTTTTGGGCGCGGATGTATGGAGGCAGACTGAATAATTAAACCATGCAGTTTTTTCGAACTCCCGGAACGAAAGCAATAGAACGGGCAACACCTATGCAGCCGCTGCTTGATAAATGATTGTGGTTCATACCTAACAATCTTTTATCGGAAAACCGGAATAATTCGGTATAATCCAGGCAGATGGCTGCATAACTTTATTTGTTTTGGTTAAAATTATGTTAATGGTGTTTATGATATCATTGTCTATCATTTAGATGTATGAATGGACTTAATAATTGAATAGGTGGTTATTATATGGATCTGCAAATTTCCGATCTGGAAGAAATGAAGCTGACCGACCTGTACAAGCTGGCCAAGCAATACCAGATCCCGTACTACGGAACGCTCAAAAAGAAAGAATTAATTTTCGCCATCCTGCGCGCACAAGCTGAGAAGAGCGGATTGATGTTTATGCAGGGGGTTCTGGAAATCCTTCCCGAAGGTTACGGCTTTCTGAGGCCGATCAATTATCTCCCGAGTACCGAAGATATTTACATCTCTGCTTCACAAATCCGCAAGTTTGACTTGAGGACAGGCGATCTTGTTTCCGGTAAATGCCGAACGCCAAAAGAGAATGAACGATATTTTGGATTGCTTCAAGTTAACGCCGTCAATGGAAGAAGTCCTGAGCAAGCTGCTGAGCGGCTACATTTTCCTGCACTGACTCCACTGTATCCGCAAACCAAATTAGTCCTTGAAACTTCCCCCAACCATTTGTCTACGAGAATTATGGATGTACTGGCCCCTGTCGGACTTGGACAGCGCGGACTCATTGTAGCACCTCCCAAAGCTGGGAAGACGCTTCTCCTCAAAGAAATTGCCAATAGCATTTCTACCAACAATCCCGAGATCGAGCTTTTTGTCTTGTTGATTGATGAACGCCCCGAAGAAGTGACCGACATGCAGCGTTCTGTTAAAGGTGAAGTTGTGGCCTCTACATTTGACGAACTTCCTGAAAATCACATCAAAGTGGCAGAACTCGTGTTGGAGCGTGCACTGCGTCTCGTAGAACATAAAAAGGATGTTGTCATCCTGCTGGATAGCATCACACGTTTGGCTCGTGCGTACAATCTCGTTATCCCTCCTTCTGGTCGTACTTTGAGCGGGGGTATTGATCCGGCGGCATTTCACCGTCCAAAGCGCTTTTTTGGTGCGGCTCGGAATGTGGAGGAAGGCGGTAGCTTGACGATTCTTGCTACAGCGCTGATTGATACAGGATCACGCATGGACGATATCATCTATGAGGAGTTTAAAGGTACAGGCAACATGGAGCTGCATTTGGACCGCAAGCTGGCAGAACGTCGTATCTTTCCTGCGATTGATATTCGTCGTTCCGGCACACGCCGTGAGGAAGTGTTGTTGAATAAGGAAGAATTGGATACCATCTGGGCCATTCGTAAAAATATGACGGAAAGCCATGAATTTGTGGAAGGCTTCCTCAAAAAGCTGCGTAATAGCAAAACTAATGCTGAGTTTTTGGCTTCGTTTGATTTGACGGCACCTTCTTCCAGTGGCTCGCAAAGCAGTTCTGGTGGGCAACAACGGAGAACTGCGCGTTCTACCACAGCGTCAGTCCCGGCCACAACCAACTAAAACCCTTCATGTATTTTATCTGTTCCGTAAGCACACAGTCGTTACCATTCATTTTGTTAATGGCGTAGGCTTAACGGAGCGAAAGGAGCTCCATAATGTATTTGGTGTATGCCGACGAAAAAGGCAATGTATATGATCATGCTTCTTTGTATGGGCTTGCCCGTAGTGCAGACATGATTGTTGAAATCATGGAGGATGAGCTTATTCCGTTACCGGAAGGAGCTACATTGGTAAGCCTACCCAGCACTCGCCCGGTCGGTATGAACCCTGAAACAGGGGAAATGGTTTCTCTTCCCGGAGATATGCAAGCAGTAGGGGCTTTATTGCCGCAAGGTTTTACACGCTTGTGCCTGCCGGGATATGTGAAGACCGATAAGGAGTACAAACTTCCCTTGTTCGGTTATTCGGCCGTAGTCTGGAAAGACGGGGCATTTTATGTAACGGCAGAGCAGAGTGACAGTCCATCCAAGTGGAATCCGGAAAACTGTGACCGTCATCAAGTTAAATTGGGTGTGCAGCGGATGACGGAGCAATATCCCGAAAATCGGCTGTACCAACATTTGTCTAACTGTGCGCTGGGCTACGAATGTCTTACTTCCTCGAACACATTCCTGAATCGCTGGGAAGGAGGAGTTCCGGTATCTTATTCTTGTAATGCGGGTTGCTTTGGGTGTATATCTGAACAGCCGGATGACAGTGGTTTCGTATCTCCGCAGACAAGAATGAACTTCCGTCCTCGCGTCGAAGAAATTGTAGAAGTTATGCTGGAACATTTGAAGACACCGGAGTCCATCATCAGTTTTGGCCAAGGTTGCGAAGGTGAGCCTTCCACACAAGCCAAACTGATTATTGATTCGATCAAAGAGGTGCGTTCCATTACCGATATGGGATACATCAATATTAATACGAATGCGGGATTGAACGATCATATCCGGGGAATCGTGGATGCGGGTCTTGATCTGATGCGCGTCAGTACCATTAGTGCACTGGACGATCACTACAATGCGTATTACAAGCCGCGCGGCTACACGTTGGCTAATGTGGAAAAATCACTTCGTTATGCTTCTGAGCAGGGAGTATATACGTCGATTAACTATTTGATTTTTCCGGGTGTAACTGACCGAGAGGAAGAAATTGAGGCAATGATTGAATTTGCCAAACGTACTAAGCTCAAGCTGATTCAAATGCGTAACTTGAATATCGATCCTGAAAGCTATCTGGAGTTGATTCCACCTGCTCAAGGTGAGATTCTTGGTATGAAGCAAATGCTTGAGATTTATCGTGAGGAGCTGCCTGATGTAGTCATCGGTTCTTACACTCATGTACCGCCACAAGGGCTGGCACGTCCCAAATTTGCCAAGGCCTAAAATGGTCGATGTAACTTGAAACACACCTATTTTATGCCATCTTTGAATGCAGAAAAGAGTTGTTGAAACGCTCATATTCAAGTGCTATAATGTGAACATGTGTTCATACAACTCTGGACTGATAGGACGTTCAGGGCGGAAAGAGGTGAAAGTTCAATGCAACAAGCTATTCAACCAAATTTTAACGTAACTAATGTCACTTGTGCTTGTGGAAATTCGTTTGAAACTGGTTCTGTGAAAGGATCTCTGCGTGTGGAGATTTGCTCCGCCTGCCATCCATTCTTCACAGGCAAGCAGAAATTTATTGATGCTGGTGGACGTGTGGATCGTTTCAAAAAGAAATACGGTATCTAATGGATTACCGCAGGTTATAAAGTTATTAGAGCCTTCTGCAACTGCAGAGGGCTCTTTTTGTAATAATGTGTATTTGCTTTTTATGCGGCCTTAAGATATACTTATTTTCACCGTGCTAGATGGGGAGGTAGCGGTGCCCTGTAACTCGCAATCCGCTATAGCGAGGTTGAATTCCTGTTAGAGGTGTTGTTGATGTGAGGCTGGTCCCTGCGCACAATGTTGACGGCTGGGTCCTCCGCAATGAGTACTTGTGAACCTGGTCAGGTCCGGAAGGAAGCAGCCATAAGCAGGTCCACTCTTGTGCCGGAGGGTTGCCTAGCCCGAGTTGCTGTTCAGGATTGCCGCTCGGATCACAACGATCAATAACAGGTGCACGGTATATATTGGTAATTAGAACATCTTGGCAATCATTGCGAAGATGTTTTTTTGTGTTTATAAATTGGAAGGTGTCTGGTTTAGATTCGGACGGGATTATAGTATAATGAAGTGACCATGAATGGTCATGAAAGTGAATGGGAAAGAGGGTAACGCGCATTGGAACATATAGCGTTGTACCGTGCTTGGCGGCCGCAGGCTTTCAAGGACATGGTAGGACAACAGCATATTATCCAGACATTGCAGAATGCCATCCGCGAAAATCGCACGTCCCATGCCTACCTGTTCAGCGGTCCACGAGGAACAGGTAAGACGAGTGCGGCCAAAATTTTGGCCAAGGCAATCAACTGTGAGCATGGACCTGCGCCGGAACCTTGCAACGAATGCGAAGCCTGTAAACGGATCACGGCCGGAGCGGTCATGGATGTACAGGAGATTGATGCAGCCTCCAACCGGGGCGTTGAAGAGATTCGTGATTTGCGCGATAAAGTCAAATATGCGCCCACAGAAGTGCGGCACAAGGTTTATATCATTGATGAAGTGCACATGCTGACGACGGAAGCGTTCAATGCGCTGCTCAAGACGCTGGAAGAGCCGCCGCCACACGTGATGTTCATATTGGCTACGACTGAACCACATCGGATTCCGGCGACAATTATTTCACGTTGCCAGCGGTTTGACTTCCGGCGGGTATCGCTGGAAGAACAGACAGAGCGGCTTGACCTGATATGTCAACAGGAGAACATACAGGCTGATTCGGATGCACTGCAGTACATTGCGCGTCTTTCAGATGGCGGGATGCGAGATGCGGTTAGCGTTTTAGATCAGATATCCTCGTTTACAGATGGTCGGGTTACTTATCAGCAGGTGCTGGATATGACGGGAGGTATTGCGTCCGAGCAATTCGGTAAGCTTGCCTTGGCATTGCTGAAAGAAGATGTGGGCACGGTGCTCCAAATGATCGAGAACTTTATGCAGGAAGGTAAAAGTGCGGATAAGTGCATGGAGAATCTTCTGTACTATTTCCGAGATCTGCTAATGATCAAGATGGTGCCTCAGGCGACCAAAATGACGGAGCGAGTGCTGGATCCAGAGCGATTTAAGGAAGTGGCAGATGCTTTTACCAAGGAGCAACTCTTTGCGATGATTGACACCCTTAATCGTTATCAGAGCGAGATGAAATATGCCGTACAGCCACAAACCTTGTTTGAGGTAGCTCTATTGAAGCTGTGCAGTATTCCGGGGGAAGCAGGAACTGTTGCTCAGCCGACCGCACAACGCTCTGGCGCTGCAGCTGATCAGGAAGATGTGGTAATGTTGAAGCGTCAGCTTGCTGAGCTGGAAAAGAAACTGGAGCGCGCGCTGCAAGGTGGATTGGGCGCTGGAGCGGGACAGGAAGCATCGTCGGGTGGTCGTCAGGCTTCCGGGGGGCGTGCCCCTGCTCCGCGGATTTCAGCGCCAGCCAAGCTTCCTTCTCAGTTGGATCGCTATATCGCTGAGAAGTCGAGCGAAGCATTCGCAGCAGCAGGACGTAAGTGGAGCCAGATTTTGCAAGGGGTAAAAGAGGCGAAAGTTACGGTTCATGCTTGGTTTATGGATGGTGAGCCAGTTTCTGTGTTAGAGGACAGTGTGCTGGTTGCATTTAAGAACAATATTCATCGTGAAACTACCGAAAAGCCTGCCAATAAGCAGGTCATCGAGAAGGTATTGCATGAGCAGTTGGGTCATCCTTATCGTTTAGTAACGATGATGCAAAAGGATTGGAATGCTGCGATTGAAGGAGTTTCCGACCAGCCTGCCGAAGAATTGCAACTGGAGCCGGAGCATGATGCGCCGGGAAAGTCCAAGGAGCCCTGGATTGATGAAGCTATTCAACTTTTCGGGGAAGACCTAGTAGTCATTAAAGATTGAATCAAGTTTCTAGATGTATACTTCATTAAAGGAGATGATTGAAATGAACAATATGAACCAAATGATGAAGCAAGTGAAAAAAATGCAGGAACAAATGCTGAAAGCCCAAGAGGAGCTTGGCGGAAAAGTAATCGAAGGAACTTCTGGCGGCGGTGTTGTGACGGTGGAGGTAAATGGACATAAAAAAGTGTTGTCCATCACGATCAAACCGGAAGCTGTAGATCCTGATGATGTAGAAATGCTGCAAGATCTTGTGCTGACTGCTGTCAATGATGCTTTGTCCAAAGCAGATGAACTGGCTAATGATGATATGGGTAAATTTACAGGCGGCATGAAAATTCCGGGCTTGTTCTAGTCTGCTGCATAAAGGAGAAACACGCTATTGTATTATCCGGAGCCGATTGCAAAGCTAATTGATGCTTTTACGCGCCTGCCGGGAGTAGGGCCGAAGACGGCTGCCCGGTTGGCTTTTCACGTACTGAAAATGAAGGAAGATGATGTGATTGACTTTGCCAAAGCGCTGGTCAATGTAAAACGCAATCTTCACTTCTGTTCAGTCTGCGGCAACATTACGGACACAGATCCTTGTCGGATCTGTCAGGATAAGACGAGGGATACCTCCGTCATTTGTGTTGTTCAGGATTCCAAGGATTTGGTGGCTATGGAGCGTACCAAAGAGTTTAATGGTTTTTACCATGTGCTTCATGGGGCGATATCTCCTATGGAGGGAATTGGTCCTGAGGATATCAAACTCAAGGAATTGCTGAACAGACTCAGTGATGAACGCGTCAAGGAGCTGATTTTAGCTACGAACCCGAACATTGAAGGAGAGGCCACGGCCATGTACATTTCTCGGCTAGTGCGTCCTTTTGAAATCAAGGTTACTCGTATTGCTCATGGATTGCCAGTGGGTGGAGATTTGGAGTATGCCGACGAGGTTACCCTGTCCAAAGCGTTGGAAGGCCGTAGAGAGCTCAATTAATAGGTGTATTTATACGTTATAAATAGGGAGTCTGAAATGTCCTTTGGGCATTCTCGACTTACTTGGGGGAGCCGCTACGGCTCCTTTTTTATTTGCCGTGATAGATGGCAGTATAGATCGTTCCTGGTTCTAAGTTTGTCCTTAGTTCAATAAGTATGAATAAGGTAGTCTTGCAGACTGTGCACATAATTCAGCTTGTGAGGAGGATGAACGGATGTGGGAACGGATGAAACAAAATTTCCGTCGTCAGGAGAATGGCAAATCAGAAGCGGAGTATCGGCAGGAGTTGTTTGCCCAGATTCGGGCTTCGCATGCGGAATGGCTAAGAGCGCATCGTTTATTTCATGAAGCTACGGGTAAAGATGAGATCGACTACGCTATATTTGTTCTAGAAGCTGCAGAACGTAAATATCAGATACATTTAAAAAGCGCGAAACAGCAAGGCCTGCATCGTTTCCATCTGCCTGCAGATGAACCTGGGTATGCCAATGATACGGATCGTGTTCACAAGCGGAGAGCTGAATGAAAGGGGCGGTCTGGCTTGTTCTGATTGCCTGTGTCGGGATGCTACTATTTCTAATCTTAAAAAAACGTTTGGGTATCGGCTGGCTTGTAGTATTCGGGGCGCATATGGGCCTGGCAGCCATCGCATTGTATGTTATCAATTATTCAGGGTGGATTACGCAGGTGTACATCCCGATCAATCCAGTGACAATGGGGGCGGTAACGATATTAGGTTTGCCTGGGATTGTCCTTTTACTGGGATTGAAAATAGTATTATTCGGACAGGCCATATGAAAACTTAAATGTTATTGTTTCTATTTTTAAAATATAGTTGACGGCGAATTCAAAAATGTGATACATTAATTCTCGGCCCTTAAAGCCCGGGAATTTTTTGTGAGAACAACATTTGAATGAAATTAAAAAATAATTTTAAAAAAAAGTGTTGACTTAAATCCCGAATGTGTGTTATATTAATCAAGTCGCCGCTGAGATGCGGTGGTGAAACAAAGTAAGACATAATGCAGGTTTGATCTTTGAAAACTGAACAACGAGTGAGTAAAACGATTTTGTTCGCAAAATCAAACAAGAGATATTTTTATCTCGTCAGTTTCAAAATGAGCTTATCGCTCTTTCTATAAACCAACTTCGGTTGGTCTTTAATGGAGAGTTTGATCCTGGCTCAGGACGAACGCTGGCGGCGTGCCTAATACATGCAAGTCGAGCGGGGTTGTTTAGAAGCTTGCTTCTAAACAACCTAGCGGCGGACGGGTGAGTAACACGTAGGCAACCTGCCCACAAGACAGGGATAACTACCGGAAACGGTAGCTAATACCCGATACATCCTTTTCCTGCATGGGAGAAGGAGGAAAGACGGAGCAATCTGTCACTTGTGGATGGGCCTGCGGCGCATTAGCTAGTTGGTGGGGTAAAGGCCTACCAAGGCGACGATGCGTAGCCGACCTGAGAGGGTGATCGGCCACACTGGGACTGAGACACGGCCCAGACTCCTACGGGAGGCAGCAGTAGGGAATCTTCCGCAATGGGCGAAAGCCTGACGGAGCAACGCCGCGTGAGTGATGAAGGTTTTCGGATCGTAAAGCTCTGTTGCCAGGGAAGAACGTCTTGTAGAGTAACTGCTACAAGAGTGACGGTACCTGAGAAGAAAGCCCCGGCTAACTACGTGCCAGCAGCCGCGGTAATACGTAGGGGGCAAGCGTTGTCCGGAATTATTGGGCGTAAAGCGCGCGCAGGCGGCTCTTTAAGTCTGGTGTTTAATCCCGAGGCTCAACTTCGGGTCGCACTGGAAACTGGGGAGCTTGAGTGCAGAAGAGGAGAGTGGAATTCCACGTGTAGCGGTGAAATGCGTAGATATGTGGAGGAACACCAGTGGCGAAGGCGACTCTCTGGGCTGTAACTGACGCTGAGGCGCGAAAGCGTGGGGAGCAAACAGGATTAGATACCCTGGTAGTCCACGCCGTAAACGATGAATGCTAGGTGTTAGGGGTTTCGATACCCTTGGTGCCGAAGTTAACACATTAAGCATTCCGCCTGGGGAGTACGGTCGCAAGACTGAAACTCAAAGGAATTGACGGGGACCCGCACAAGCAGTGGAGTATGTGGTTTAATTCGAAGCAACGCGAAGAACCTTACCAGGTCTTGACATCCCTCTGACCGGTCTAGAGATAGGCCTTTCCTTCGGGACAGAGGAGACAGGTGGTGCATGGTTGTCGTCAGCTCGTGTCGTGAGATGTTGGGTTAAGTCCCGCAACGAGCGCAACCCTTATGCTTAGTTGCCAGCAGGTCAAGCTGGGCACTCTAAGCAGACTGCCGGTGACAAACCGGAGGAAGGTGGGGATGACGTCAAATCATCATGCCCCTTATGACCTGGGCTACACACGTACTACAATGGCCGGTACAACGGGAAGCGAAATCGCGAGGTGGAGCCAATCCTAGAAAAGCCGGTCTCAGTTCGGATTGTAGGCTGCAACTCGCCTACATGAAGTCGGAATTGCTAGTAATCGCGGATCAGCATGCCGCGGTGAATACGTTCCCGGGTCTTGTACACACCGCCCGTCACACCACGAGAGTTTACAACACCCGAAGTCGGTGGGGTAACCCGCAAGGGAGCCAGCCGCCGAAGGTGGGGTAGATGATTGGGGTGAAGTCGTAACAAGGTAGCCGTATCGGAAGGTGCGGCTGGATCACCTCCTTTCTATGGAGAATCGTTTCCTGCAACGGAAACATTCAAATATGAAGCATAAGCTTCAAAACTCAGGTTTAGGCCTGTTACTCACTCGTTGCTCAGTTTTGAGAGCTCAAACTCTCGAACGTTTGGTGGCGATAGCGGAGGGGTTCCACACGTACCCATCCCGAACACGACCGTTAAGCCCTCCAGCGCCGATGGTACTTGGACCGCAGGGTCCTGGGAGAGTAGGACGTCGCCAAGCGCAACCACTAAAGAAGAACTTCTTTGGTGGTTTATTATGGGCCCTTAGCTCAGCTGGTTAGAGCGCACCCCTGATAAGGGTGAGGTCGGTGGTTCGAGTCCACTAGGGCCCACCATATAACTTTATATTTACTTTTGGGGCCATAGCTCAGCTGGGAGAGCGCCTGCCTTGCAAGCAGGAGGTCAGCGGTTCGATCCCGCTTGGCTCCACCAAAAAGATTTATTATCATTGCACCTTGAAAACTGGATACCGAAACGAAATTGCGTTTTAGAATATTCCTTTAAGCTGATCTTGTGTAAACAAGTGAAATAAAGGTAGCAGGTAAGGAAAGATCTTTTGCCTTTGGCAAAAATCATTCTTTATCGAACATCGACATTTTCTTTCTTTGAAAGAAAAGTCTAGGTTAAGCTACAAAGAGCACACGGAGGATGCCTAGGCGCCAGGAGCCGACGAAGGACGTGGCGAACAACGATAAGGCCTCGGGGAGCTGTAAGCAAGCTTTGATCCGGGGATGTCCGAATGGGGAAACCCGGCTGTCTTCATCGACAGTCACTTTCTGCTGAATACATAGGCAGAATAGAGGCAGACCAGGGGAACTGAAACATCTAAGTACCCTGAGGAAGAGAAAACAATAGTGATTCCGTCAGTAGCGGCGAGCGAACGCGGATTAGCCCAAACCAAGGAGCTTGCTCCTTGGGGTTGTGGGACGTCTCACATGGAGTTACAAAGGAACCGGTTAGATGAAGAGGTCTGGAAAGGCCCGCCAGAGAAGGTAAAAGCCCTGTAGTTCAAAACTTGTTCTCTCCGAGACGGATCCCGAGTAGTGCGGGGCACGTGAAACCCCGTATGAATCCGGCAGGACCATCTGCCAAGGCTAAATACTCCCTGGCGACCGATAGTGAAGCAGTACCGTGAGGGAAAGGTGAAAAGCACCCCGGAAGGGGAGTGAAATAGATCCTGAAACCGTGTGCTTACAAGAAGTCAGAGCCCGATCTATGGGTGATGGCGTGCCTTTTGTAGAATGAACCGGCGAGTTACGTTCCCGTGCAAGGTTAAGGTGAAGAGCTGAAGCCGCAGCGAAAGCGAGTCTGAATAGGGCGACTTGAGTACGTGGACGTAGACCCGAAACCGGGTGATCTACCCCTGTCCAGGGTGAAGGTGCGGTAACACGCACTGGAGGCCCGAACCCACGCATGTTGAAAAATGCGGGGATGAGGTGGGGGTAGCGGAGAAATTCCAATCGAACCCGGAGATAGCTGGTTCTCCCCGAAATAGCTTTAGGGCTAGCCTCGGAAAAAAGAATCGTGGAGGTAGAGCACTGATTGGGTGCGGGGCCCGCAAGGGTTACCAAGCTCAGTCAAACTCCGAATGCCATAGATTTAGTTCCGGGAGTCAGACAGTGAGTGCTAAGATCCATTGTCGAAAGGGAAACAGCCCAGACCATCAGCTAAGGTCCCCAAGTGTGTGTTAAGTGGGAAAGGATGTGGAGTTGCACAGACAACCAGGATGTTGGCTTAGAAGCAGCCACCATTGAAAGAGTGCGTAATAGCTCACTGGTCGAGTGACTCTGCGCCGAAAATGTAACGGGGCTAAACACACCACCGAAGCTATGGCTTGATGCTTGCATCAGGGGTAGGGGAGCGTTGAATGCGGGTTGAAGGTGTACCGTAAGGAGCGCTGGACTGCATTCAAGTGAGAATGCCGGTATGAGTAACGAAAAGATCTGTGAGAATCAGATCCGCCGAAAGCCTAAGGGTTCCTGAGGAAGGTTCGTCCGCTCAGGGTAAGTCGGGACCTAAGGCGAGGCCGATAGGCGTAGTCGAAGGACAACAGGTCGAAATTCCTGTACCACCGTAATCCGTTATGAGCGATGGGGTGACGCAGTAGGGTAGTGACGCGGACTGATGGATGTCCGTCTAAGCAGTGAGGCTGGTGTGTAGGCAAATCCGCACATCGTAAGGCTGGGCTGTGATGGGGAGCGAAAATTGTAGTAGCGAAGGTCATGATCTCAGACTGCCAAGAAAAGCCTCTAGCCAGGAGAAGGTGCCCGTACCGCAAACCGACACAGGTAGGCGAGAAGAGAATTCTAAGGCGCGCGGAAGAACTCTCGTTAAGGAACTCGGCAAAATGACCCCGTAACTTCGGGAGAAGGGGTGCCTCGGTAGGGTGAATAGCCCGAGGGGGCCGCAGTGAAAAGGCCCAAGCGACTGTTTAGCAAAAACACAGGTCTGTGCGAAGCCGCAAGGCGAAGTATACGGGCTGACGCCTGCCCGGTGCTGGAAGGTTAAGGGGAGTGGTAAGCCTTCGGGCGAAGCTATGAACCGAAGCCCCAGTAAACGGCGGCCGTAACTATAACGGTCCTAAGGTAGCGAAATTCCTTGTCAGGTAAATTCTGACCCGCACGAATGGCGTAACGACTTGGGCGCTGTCTCAACGAGAGATCCGGTGAAATTTTAATACCTGTGAAGATGCAGGTTACCCGCGACAAGACGGAAAGACCCCATGGAGCTTTACTGCAGCTTGATATTGAATTTGGGTACGATCTGTACAGGATAGGTGGGAGCCGTTGAACTTTGAGCGCCAGCTTGAAGGGAGGCATCCTTGGGATACCACCCTGATCGTATCTAGGTTCTAACTTGGTACCGTGATCCGGTGCGAGGACAGTGTCAGGTGGGCAGTTTGACTGGGGCGGTCGCCTCCTAAAGAGTAACGGAGGCGCCCCAAGGTTCCCTCAGAATGGTTGGAAATCATTCGAAGAGTGCAAAGGCAGAAGGGAGCTTGACTGCGAGACCTACAAGTCGAGCAGGGACGAAAGTCGGGCTTAGTGATCCGGTGGTACCGCATGGAAGGGCCATCGCTCAACGGATAAAAGCTACCCTGGGGATAACAGGCTTATCTCCCCCAAGAGTCCACATCGACGGGGAGGTTTGGCACCTCGATGTCGGCTCATCGCATCCTGGGGCTGAAGTAGGTCCCAAGGGTTGGGCTGTTCGCCCATTAAAGCGGTACGCGAGCTGGGTTCAGAACGTCGTGAGACAGTTCGGTCCCTATCTGTCGTGGGCGTAGGAAATTTGAGAGGAGCTGTCCTTAGTACGAGAGGACCGGGATGGACGTACCGCTGGTGTACCAGTTGTTCCGCCAGGAGCACCGCTGGGTAGCTATGTACGGAAGGGATAAGCGCTGAAAGCATCTAAGCGTGAAGCCCCCCTCAAGATGAGATTTCCCAATTAGTAAGACCCCTTGAAGACGACGAGGTAGATAGGTTGGGGGTGGAAGTGCAGTAATGCATGGAGCTGACCAATACTAATCGGTCGAGGGCTTATCCTAAAAATAAAACGCAAATGAGTTTCGGATCCAGTTTTCAGGGTGTAACCTTGAAATTGCGCTTGATATTCCAAATCACTTTGTTGATTTAAAGAATAACTTGCGGAATTTTGCTAAGCGAGTCCATTTATATGGAGAGATACCCAAGTGGCTATAAGGGGACCCTCTGCTAAGGGGTTAGACTGCGAAAGTGGTGCGAGGGTTCGAATCCCTCTCTCTCCGCCATTTAGGACAAGCTAGCGAAATATTATGTTATGGCGGTGTAGCTCAGCTGGCTAGAGCGTACGGTTCATACCCGTGAGGTCGGGGGTTCGATCCCCTCCGCCGCTACCATACATACCCAGGAGGCTTAGCTCAGCTGGGAGAGCATCTGCCTTACAAGCAGAGGGTCGGGGGTTCGATCCCCTCAGCCTCCACCATTGTGCCGGTGTAGCTCAACTGGTAGAGCAACTGACTTGTAATCAGTAGGTTGGGGGTTCAAGTCCTCTCGCCGGCACCATTTTTGAATTTTGAAAAATCTAGGGAACTGTGGTGTAGAGGCCTAACATGCCTGCCTGTCACGCAGGAGATCGCGGGTTCGAATCCCGTCAGTTCCGCCATTTTTCAATTCAATAGTTTTTCCGTACTAAAGTGGGAAGGGGTATCCCTCCGCACTTTATTTTTTTGTTAATGGGTATGGCTCGGTAGCTCAGTCGGTAGAGCAGAGGACTGAAAATCCTCGTGTCGGCGGTTCGATTCCGTCCCGAGCCACCTTTATATGGAGGATTAGCGAAGTGGCCAAACGCATCAGACTGTAAATCTGCTCCCTTACGGGTTCGGTGGTTCGAATCCATCATCCTCCACCAGTTTTACGAGCCATTAGCTCAGTTGGTAGAGCACCTGACTTTTAATCAGGGTGTCGAAGGTTCGAGTCCTTCATGGCTCATCAGAAGTCATCAACTATAGGTTGATGGCTTTTTTTGTATTGTTTTAAGTTATGTTTTTATATAGCTTTTTTATTTTACGGTATCGACAGGTTATAATGAGTTCATTATGTTCGCTCAGTGCTTATTCTATATTCTAAAAAAAGTGAAGTGGTGATCGCGTGACTCTGGATACAGAATGGATTCAGCAACAACTTCAGAATATTATTCAAGCGCCTTTTACCATAGTGCCTTGGTGCCCGGAAGTGATGGCAGAGGGAGAGACAGCCGATTCAGTTATTCCGGATAGATCGTTTGTCCGTGACAACAAGTTATATTTTCCGTTTCGTGCGTCGGCAGGTGAACTGGCTGCCTTTGTGGTAGAGGCCAGATATTTGACGGATCGAGAACGGAAACTGGTAGAAGCGCTATTGGGGAACATGGAGCAGGTCTGGCAGAACGGTCCACAATTGTCGGACAACCCGATTTATAGCGAGGAAGAGCGGATGAATCGTTTTGGACAATGGCTCATACAGCAGGCTGCCAATTTAAACAGGGAAGAAGAGGTTCCTGATGAATTGCAGCTTCGTGATTCGCTATCAGCGTGTATGGTTCCGATTTTACTGAATGGCGAGGGAACACAGGAGGGGGCTATTACTTATACGCAGCTTCATCGATTGTTCGCGAGCTATTTTGGAGGGGATGTGTTACTTACTCCATTGGACGAACAGTCTTGGCTGATTATGGCTAAAAAGGAGCTTTTATTAGGAGCTGACGATGAACGGGATAAAGACACTGAGTCCAGGGATGCAGATTTTACGGAATCGCTGGAGGAGGTTCTTACGGCTTTTAGCTTGGGCCTATATGAGCTTATTGCGAATGAGTGGGTGGGTGTATTCCATTTGGCGGTTTCTAAGCCTTCGATCCCTTTGCAAAGTCTTCCCCAAGAGCTGAATTTGTTATGGGAGACGATACATCTGGGCAAGATTTTTCATGTAACAGAGCACATCCACTTTTCATGGGAGCTTCATTTAGAAAGGCTGTTAAACCGCATTCCCAAGGAACAACGCGTACTATTTTTAGAGCAGGTAATGAAATCATCTGTCATACTGGAAGACTCAGAAACGATGGCTACATTAGATATCTTTTTTCAATTGGATTGTAATGTGAGTGAGACAGCTAAGCGTCTGTATGTGCATCGAAATACGTTGATTTACCGTTTGGATAAGATCAAACAGGAGACCGGATTGGACGTGCGGACGTTTAATGATGCGGTTTTGGTCAAGCTCTATCTCCTATTGTACAAAGTGACAAAAAGGAAATAGCATCTTTGTGCAGTTTGCGAATAGCCACGCTACAAGGACTAGGGTAAGATACAAGTAAGAAATGTATTCGATTTCATAACTCGATCTTAGGAGGCAAAAGCTATGGCTGGTGTACGTTTAGAGCATATTTTCAAGCAATATCCGGGTGCAGATAAAGCTACGGTTGTTGATGTCAATTTGGACATTCGAGATAAAGAATTCCTCGTATTGGTTGGTCCCTCCGGTTGCGGGAAGTCTACTACACTTCGTATGATTGCTGGTCTGGAGGAAATTTCAGATGGTAAATTGTACATTGGGGATCGTGTTGTGAACGACGTGGCTCCAAAGGACCGCGATATCGCGATGGTATTCCAATCCTACGCCCTGTATCCGCACATGAGCGTGTACCAGAACATGGCGTTTGGTCTGAAACTGCGCAAAGTTAAGAAAGAAGAAATCGACAAGAAAGTACGCGAAGCTGCCAAAATACTCGATATCGAGCACTTGCTGGAACGTAAACCTAAAGCGCTGTCCGGTGGTCAACGCCAACGTGTCGCTCTGGGCCGTGCGATTGTCCGCGATCCTCAAGTCTTCCTGATGGATGAGCCGCTCTCCAACTTGGATGCTAAACTTCGTGGTCAAATGCGTGCTGAAATCACTAAACTGGTTAAACGCCTTGAAACCACTTGTATCTATGTAACACATGACCAAATTGAAGCCATGACGATGGGTGATCGGATTGTCGTTATGAAGGATGGTATCATTCAACAAGCTGCATCCCCGGATGAACTGTACAACCGTCCAGTGAATCTGTTCGTTGCTGGTTTTATCGGCTCTCCTACGATGAACTTTATCACAGGTCAGCTGGTTGAAAAAGAAGGTGCATTGCATTTTACTGCGCCGGGTCTGGATCTGTTCGTACCAGAAGGTAAAGGACAGATTTTAAAAGCGAAGGGATATATCGGCAAAGATGTGATCTTAGGTATCCGTCCTGAGGATATTCATGAAGAGCCTGTATTCTTGGAGGCTTCTCCGAATACAATCTTTACATCCACTGTGGATGTAACAGAAAATCTCGGTCATGAAATGCTGTTGTACCTGAGCGGTGCCGGAAATGATACGATTATTGCCCGTGTAGACGGACGCTCCAATACTCGTGATGGTGTCAAAGCGAAGTTGGCTGTTGATATGAACAAGGTTCATATTTTTGATAAGGAATCAGAATTGAGTATTCTGGTTGGCGAATAAAATTTGCCTCTGGAAGAGAGTCGCAGTTTTCCCCAAGCGGAGAACTGCGACTCTTTTTGTATATCGCATACGGCTACTAGCTTCGGCATTGCATTCATTGGAAAATTCCGATACGATGGGTACAATGGTACAGGTCTAGATGCAGGCAAGGTTCGTTGGCAAGGGTCCTAGATGGGATCAATCCAGCTTCGGGAGAGAGTTAGCCTGGAACCATAGTGTTAAATCAAGTGGAGTGTGGATTGGTGCAGTGCAGCATAGACTGGCGTTGGGCTGTATGGTTAATAGGGTAAAGCTACATAAATCAAATGACGTATAGAATCCGGTGTTGCAGATGAAGGGGAGAATACAATGGCTAAACAGGTAAAGGTATCCGAGCTTGTACAGCAGTTTCAAATGGAAGTTATTTCTGGTGAAAAAGGTCTGCGAAGACTGATCACAGTGGATGATTTGAATCGCCCAGGTCTGGAGATGGCCGGGTATTTTGAATATCATACACAGGAGCGGGTACAGCTTCTGGGAAGGTCTGAGTTGGCTTTTCTGGGGATGCTGCCTCCTGAGGAGCGACGGGATCGGATGGAGCGTCTGTGTACAGAGCTGACTCCATGTATTATCATCACACGTGGTCTGGAGGTACCGGCTGAGTTAGTGGAGGCGAGCGCAGAGCGAGATATTCCTGTACTGCGTACTAATATGGCGACGACGATTTTATCAAGCCGCATCACAGGCTTTCTCGAAAGAAAGCTGGCTCCTACGGCGACCATTCATGGTGTACTGTGTGACGTGTATGGCGTGGGAATGCTTATCACAGGAAGTAGCGGAATTGGTAAAAGTGAAACGGCACTGGAACTTGTTAAACGTGGACATCGCTTGGTAGCAGATGATGCGGTAGAAATTCGGCAAACGTCCGATTTTCAGCTGCATGGTACAGCACCTGAGCTGATACGTCACCTGTTGGAAATTCGTGGCGTGGGCATTATTAATGTGATGACGCTGTTTGGGGCCGGTGCAGTTCGTAATAACAAGCGGATTACATTGGTTGTTCGTCTGGAGGCATGGCAGCAGGACAAGCAGTATGACCGTCTTGGTCTCGATGAGGAAACGACACGCATTATTGATACAGATGTTCCACTGGTTACAATCCCAGTTCGTCCGGGCCGAAACTTGGCTGTTATTATCGAGGTGGCGGCGATGAACTATCGTTTGAAACAAATGGGCGTTAATGCAGCCCTGCAATTTACAAACAAGCTGACTGCTACGATTTCTGAAGATATGGAAGAGATGGATTAAGGTTTGTTCGTTTGCAAGGAAGAACGAGGAGTGAGAGAAACATATGTCAACGGCAACATTACTGCTGAATCCGATCGCTTTTTCAATCGGGGCAATCAAGGTCCACTGGTATGGGCTTATTTTGGGGCTGGCGGCGCTTGTGGGTTTATATCTCGCCATCCGTGAAGGAAAAAGATTCGGTATTCCGCAGGACTTTTTTATGGATATGCTGCTTTTGGGTGTTCCATCAGCTATTATTGGAGCGCGTATTTATTATGTAGCCTTCAAATGGGAAGACTACCGAGATAATCTATGGGATGTTTTCAAAATTTGGAACGGCGGTATTGCGATATACGGTGCCTTGATCGGGGCCATTATATGTGCGGTCATTTATTTCCGGTATAAAGGGTATAACTTCTGGCGTATCGCTGATATTTGTGCACCAGGCCTACTGATCGGTCAAGCGATTGGACGCTGGGGTAATTTTGTCAATCAGGAAGCCTACGGTGGACCGACGGAAGAAACATTTTTGCGAAATCAGCTCCATCTGCCGGATTTCATTGTGAATCAGATGAACGTTAACGGGGTGTTCCATCACCCTACATTTTTATATGAATCACTGTGGAGTATTGTCGGTGTGATTTTGCTGCTCGTCATTCGTCGTATGAAATTTGTACGTGCAGGCGAAATGTTTGCGTTTTACTTCATTTGGTACTCGATTGGCCGCTTTTTCATCGAGCGTGTACGGACGGATAGTTTGGCTTTTCAGGGACCAGATTGGCTGGCTTCCTTTGTGAATGCTTTGTGGTCTCCTATGGTGTGGTTAGGGTTTGAACCAGGGCATCTGGACCCGAGTTACGGTAATGTACGGATCTCGCAATTGCTGCCTATTTTCATTGTGGTAGCCGCTGTGATTTTCATTTTGGTTCGTCGCCGGAAGGGCACATCTGTTGCTCGGTATAGCGATCCGATTATCTCCAGCAAAGCGGGGATTGATCAGGTACCTGACGTGACGCCAGAACAGGTATCCCGTCCAGGACAGGGCGCGGTTCCTCCAACAGCTACGACGGATAAGCTACCTAAGGAAGACACGGACGAGGACAAGAAGGAGCATCTATGATAAATACGATTTTGTTTGATTTAGACGGCACCATCATGGATACGAATGAGTTGATTATCAGCACATTTCTACACATTTTGAATCATCCGGATGCTGATCCGCTGACGCGGGAGCATATTATTCCTCATATGGGTGGAACGCTGGACGATCAACTCCGTACTTTTTCGGGATTAACGGATGTATCTGGGTTAGTTAAGGACTACCGTGCTTATAATCAGATTCATCATGATCAAATGGTGAAGCCATTTCCATATGTCATTGAGGTTATTCAGGAGTTGCGTGCGCGAGGAATTA
Source organism: Paenibacillus sp. FSL R7-0340 (assembly GCF_038002205.1). NCBI lineage: Bacteria > Bacillati > Bacillota > Bacilli > Caryophanales > Paenibacillaceae > Paenibacillus > Paenibacillus sp. FSL R7-0340. The sequence continues at coordinate 230,126 of NZ_JBBOBY010000003.1, read as the reverse complement.
AGCTGGGGGTTGTGACAACCAAAATACGACCATCCACGTTACGTGTACTTAACCTGTTCAATCTGACCTCCTCTATGGACTATATTGTGACGGTAGACGATGTGGAGCATCCAAAGCCACACGCTGAGCCAGTGCTCAAGGCATTGGCAGGTTTGAATGCTGAAGCAGAGCATACATTGATGGTCGGAGACAGTTCTTTTGATATTTTGTCAGCTCAGGCAGCAGGTGTGAAATCGGCTGGTGTAGCTTGGTCGCTCAAGGGTGAGGAAACTCTGCGCGGATATGGGCCAGACTACATGTTGCATGATATGCGGGATTTGCTGAAGTTGGAGCTTCAAGGTGTCAATGTATCGTGAGAAAGGTGAACCGCTATCCTGTAGAAGGTCCCAATGCGTTGTGGCAGATTTATCGGACGGTGAGCCGCTGGAAAGGCATTAAGAACTTTATTTTTATACAGATTGCCCGGTATTGTCCTGTGCTTTCTCTGAAAAACGTCATTTACCGCAGAATGCTGGGGATGAAGGTGGGGCAACATGCGGCCTTCGGCCTGATGGTGATGGTAGATGTTTTTTTTCCGGAGCATATTACGATAGGGAACAATTCGGTCATTGGATATAACACGACGATACTGGCTCACGAATACCTCATAGAGGAGTATCGTATCGGTAAAGTGGTGATTGGTGATCATGTGTTGATCGGCGCCAACACAACCATTTTGCCGGGTGTGACCATCGGTGACGGAGCTATCGTAGCGGCCGGAGCGGTCGTGCATAAAGACGTGCCCGCAGGTGCATTTGTGGGTGGCAATCCGTTACGTGATTTAAGACGCTCTGGTGTGAATGAGCAGTAAATAGCACAATAGAAAGGCCCCTTATGTATTAAGGGGTCTTTCTTGCATTGTTTTTCTGTATAATAAGTGGGGTAATGCATGTTAATTATGTTTAAAAATTGATAACAGACATATTTGCAAGGCGATATGGGAGCGTGTTGATTTGGTCAAAAAAGAACGTATACCAGAGCTTGATATTTACCGGGGAATATTAATTGCAGCCGTTGTTACCATTCATGCGACTTCAATGGCTTTAATTGATGCGCGTCATTCTCTATTGTTTTATCCTTTTTTATTTTTAAATGTGTTTAGTAGCTTTGCAGTGCCCGTATTTATTTTTGTGAGCGGGTTTGTTTTATTTTACAATTATGTTGATAGGCCGCTTCGTGGTAAGAATATGCTTATATTTTTCCGAAAAAGACTGATGTTTATTGTGTTACCGTACGTTTTGTTTTCTCTTGTGTATTATTTGACCTTGGTAACACGTGGGTTGATGCCGCTCAGTGATCTTCCGCTCGTGCTGTTAACGGGAAAGGCATACACGCATTTGTATTATGTCATCATCATCATCCAATTTTATTTGGTCTTTCCGCTGTTGCTGTGGGGAGTGCAGCGTTTACGCCATTCGATATCGAGCCCACGGAGAGCGGCCTTTGTCATTTTGATAGTAGGGTTAGTCATTCAATGGGGGTTTGTATTGCTGAACAAATACGTTTGGCAAGAGGAAAGAGGAAGTCTTGCGATTACGTATATCAGTTATTTTGCCTTGGGTGCAGCTGTAGCAATTGGATATGAAGGGTTTAAAAAGTGGCTTTTACCGGTGTCAGGTACGGCAATTAGTCGCAGTCAGTTGATCAGTTGGTGGGGCTTGTGGGTGGCTTGGCTACTCCTGGGTATAGCTTATGTGCAAATATGGTTTGTAGCATACCGCAAAGCCATCTATGCAGACTCGCTGATCTATGAACTGCTCCATAATGCATATGCCCTCGTCTCTGCGCTGGTGCTGTTTCAGTTCTCGGTCTTATTATATCGTCATACTAACGATAGGCTGCGAATGTTAATCAGTTGGCTGGGGGCATGCTCATTCGGCATTTATTTACTTCACCCAGCGTTATTGCGGGTGTATCGCAAGTTGGATTTCCAAGGAACGCCGGTAGAATATATCTTCTCTGTTGCGGGTGGATGGTTGTTGGCGCTGTTTGGCTCATGGCTGATTGTGACGTTGTGTTTTCGATATGTACCATTTGCATGGATCGGTTTGGGCACGGTTCCAAAGTTTCCTTCCCGGAGTAAAGATGAACAGATAAATAGCTAAATATTTTGATTTGGACTGTTAGCTTAAAGCTGGCAGTCTTTTTTTAGAGTACAGAATTTATAAGTTTTCAGTGGAGCTGAACAACTCTATATGCTCAAAAATTACCGTAAGCGCGGTCTTGCTCCGGAGAATACGTTGATAGATGTTTTTCATATAGGATTCATGTATTTTGCATTGGATAAAATATAGAGAGGGGCAGCCACTTGGCGAATCCGTAAAAAAAAGGGCTGCGCTGTTCGGTTGACGTTCACAAGTAGGGCATGATAATATATCGAATATACTTTAGTTTGTTAGCACTTTACCATGATAAAGATATTGTGAAATCATGAGGTGATAGAGATGTCTAAGCCAAAAGGATTTGAGATCCCTGTAGGGGTTCGAGATTATCTTCCGCGTGCAGTGTCGAAGCTGCGGGCCATTGAACTGAATGTACTCGAATGCATGGAGCGTTGGGGTTACCGCCAGATTATGACGCCTACGATGGAATACTACGATACGGTGGGAGTGGCTAGTTCTACTTCCGATCGGAAGCTGTTTAAATTGCTCAATAACCGGGGAACCACGTTGGTGCTGCGATCGGATATGACCGCTCCGATTGCACGGGTGGTATCTTCGTTGCTAAAGGAAGAGGAAGTACCACTCCGACTTTCCTATCACGCAAATGTATTTCGGGCGATTGAGGAAGAAGCAGGAAGAGAAGCGGAGTTTTTTCAGACGGGTGTGGAGCTGGTGGGTGATGATTCGCCTGAGGCTGATGCAGAAGTTGTAGCATTGGCAATTGCATCATTACAGGCAGCAGGGGTGACCTCTTTTAAAATTGCCATGGGGCATGTGGGATTCCTGAACGGCTTATTTGAGGAAATCATTCCCGGCCGTCAGGCTGAACAACAAGCGCTAAAGGAACTGTTGCTCAGTCGTGATGTAGTGGGCTACCGAACAGCGATTGAAGCTTTGGGCTTGGCTCCCGAACATCGGGATAAGCTGGAAGCTATTCTTCGGTTGCGCGGTGGAAAAGAAATTTGTGACCAGGCTACCCGTCTTAGTGTGGAGCAGCAGACGATTCGATCCATTGCACATTTGTGCGAGGTGTGGGAAGTACTGGAGGCTTACGGCGTATCTGAGCATGTGTTAATCGACCTTACCATGATCGGAGATTTTTCATATTATACAGGAATGACTTTTGAGGGCTATGCGGCGGAGATTGGGTTCCCGGTATGCAACGGAGGTCGCTATGACAATCTGCTTCAGCAGTTTGGTCGATCCGTACCTGCAACGGGATTTGCATTGAAGACAAACCGCATCGTCGATGGTGTGGATGGTATCCAAATGGAGACGAAGCTTCCTGTACTTATCCGTTATGACGAACAGGGACGCCAAGAGGCGTTATCCGCAGCGGCACAGCTACGCGCAATAGGCCTTACGGTAGTGACAGGGCTCACGGGCGGAACGGAAGATCGACGTCGTGAACAGCATGGCCTGTACGCAGAGGTATACAGCTATACAGCCGAAGGAAGACAGCCAGTACAAAGGAGAGAATTGCCATGACGGAAACGTTGAAGGTAGCCATGCCAAAGGGACGGATTTATAAGCAGGCTTCCGAGCTGTTTCGCCAAGCGGGGGTTCCGATTCCACTGGATGTGGACGAAACGCGTAAACTGGTCATTCCACTGCCTGAGCTAGGCATGGAATTTATTATGGCGAAGCCCGTCGATGTTCCTACGTACGTAGAGTATGGGGCGGCGGACATCGGCATCGTGGGCAAGGATGTTTTGCTGGAAGAAAACAAGGATGTGTATGAACTGCTGGATCTCGGGATTGCTCGTTGCCGGATGTCGGTGATTGCTTTACCAGATTGGCAGCCAGGTATTCGTCAGCGGGTCGCTACAAAATATCCGAACGTGGCTTCCCAGTATTTTCGGGAGCAAGGTCAACAGGTGGAGGTTATTAAGCTGAATGGCTCCATTGAACTGGCGCCGTTAATTGGTCTGGCAGACCGTATTGTTGATATGGTGGAAACGGGGCAAACCTTGCGGGAGAACGGATTAGTCGAGCAGATCAGCATACTGGATATTACCAGTCGTCTGATTGCCAATCGGGTCAGCTACCGGATGAAAAACGGCCCGATTCAGGCGTTGTGTGACCGATTGCATCAGGTGATTCCAAATGCGGTGGCACCCCGTGAATAAATGAACTAAAGGAATAAGCCAATGGTTACAGGGCATTCTGCAAGCTGCAAGTAAGGGGGAATGGACAAATGAAGATCGTATCAGCCCGTGATTTCAGCCTCCAACGGGAGGTGGATTACGGCACACCTGAGCAAAATGAGGCTGTGCGTACCATTATTCATTCGGTACGCCAAGAGGGGGATGAGGCTGTCCTGCGGTATACGCAATCGTTTGATGGTGTATCGCTGGTAGCAGAGCAACTTCGTGTGACGGAGGAAGAATTGAAGGCGGCATATGACAAGGTAGAGCCTTCTTTTTTACAGGCGATTCGAGAGGCGGCGGATAATATCCGTGCTTTTCACATGAAGCAAAAACGTAATTCGTGGATGGATTTACAGCCGGATGGTAGCTTGCTCGGCCAAATTATCCGACCGTTGAAACGTGTAGGCGTGTATGTTCCGGGCGGTAAAGCAGCCTATCCATCCTCGGTGCTGATGAATGTCATTCCCGCTCAGGTAGCTGGTGTACCGGAGATTGTCATGGTGACACCCCCGGCTACAGGCGGCAAGGCAGGGATAGATCCATATACACTGGTAGCTGCGGCAGAGGCTGGTGTAACGGAAATATATAGGGTTGGCGGAGCGCAGGCGATTGCCTCTCTCGCTTACGGAACACATAGCATTGAACCAGTCGATAAAATTTGCGGTCCCGGCAACATTTATGTAGCGCTAGCGAAGCGAGAGGTGTACGGCGCGGTGGATATCGACAGTATAGCGGGACCAAGTGAAATTGTCGTGTTGGCTGACGACACGGCGAATGCCTCTTATGTAGCGGCCGACCTGCTTTCACAGGCGGAACATGATGAAATGGCCTCAGCCATACTGGTTACGCCCTCGCAACGCTTGGCCAAAGAAGTATCAGCTGAAGTACAGCGCCAATTGGCAGAGCTGCCGCGTAGAGATATTGCTGCTGCATCTGTGGAGGCATACGGGGCTATCATTGTCGTCGACACTTTGGAAGAGGGTATCCATATTGTAAACCAACTGGCACCAGAACATTTGGAAATTATGACAGAGCAGCCGATGGAGCATGTGGGTCTGATCGAAAACGCGGGAGCTATTTTCCTGGGAGCGTACAGCTCGGAGCCGGTAGGCGATTATTTTGCTGGACCTAACCACATTATCCCGACGAATGGAACGGCGCGGTTTTCTTCGCCAGTGGATATTGATGATTTTATCAAGAAGTCGAGTATGATCTATTACAGCAAGGAAGCACTGCTGCGCAATGGAGAGACGATTATGCAGCTTGCCCGCCATGAAGGACTGGAAGGTCACGCACGGGCGATACAAGTTCGATTGGACAATGAAAAGAAGGCGGTGGATGGCGATGGGGAACGAAAATAACGTAACAGGACGTACAGGCAGCGTCAGCCGGAAGACGAACGAAACGGATATTCAGCTATCTTTTGCAGTAGACGGCACAGGGCAAGCTGAGATTGAAACGGATGTTCCTTTTCTGAATCACATGCTGGATTTGTTCACCAAGCACGGACAATTTGATCTTAATGTACAGGCCAGAGGGGATGTTGATATCGACGATCATCATACCGTGGAGGACATTGGTATTTGTTTGGGGCAAACCTTACTGGAAGCGTTGGGTGATAAAAAAGGAATTAAGCGCTATGCCAGCGTCTTTGTACCGATGGATGAGGCGCTCGCGCAAGTTGTCATTGATCTGAGTAACCGACCCCATTTTGAGTATCGTGCGGAGTATCCATCACAGCAGGTAGGGAGCTTTTCGACAGAGCTGGTGCATGAATTTCTGTGGAAATTTGCGTTGGAGGCTCGCATGACGCTACACGTCATCGTTCACTACGGGCAAAATACCCACCATATGATTGAGGCGGTGTTCAAAGCACTGGGACGTGCACTGGATGAAGCGACCTCCATTGATCCGCGAGTGACGGGAGTGCCTTCAACGAAGGGAGTGCTGTAGTCCATGTCCATTGCCATTGTGGATTACGGCAGAGGCAATCTGCATAGTGTGAGCAAGGCGGTTGAGCGTCTTGGCTATGAGGCTGTAGTAACGGGAGATGCCCAAGTGATTCGTTCCTCCAGCGGTGTGATTTTGCCGGGTGTAGGGGCATTCGGGGACGCTATGGAGCATTTGCGTTCCAGCGGATTGGATCGGGTGATTCAGGAGGTTGCAAGCGCTGGACAACCGCTGCTCGGTGTTTGTCTAGGAATGCAACTGTTATTCACTCGTGGTGAAGAATACGGCAGTCACGAAGGGCTTAATATTTTACCAGGCGAGGTTATTCGGTTTGCTCCTGATCTGGGGGTTAAAGTGCCGCATATGGGCTGGAATCGTCTGCGTATGACTCAGCCGGATCACCCGATGTTACAGGGCTTGGAGGAAGGACATGTGTATTTTGTGCATTCCTATCATGCGAAGCCGGAGGTCGAAAGTGACCTGCTGGCGGTGACCGACTACGGTGGGCCCGTAACGGCTATCGTGGGCAGAGGCCATGTATATGGCATGCAGTTCCACCCAGAGAAAAGCGGGGAAATGGGGATGCAACTGCTTCGTCAGTTTTTGGAACTAGCGGAAGCGGAAAAGCGAGCGTAACGATTCGTGAGTCTGCAGTTGGAGGTACGCCAACTTTGGTCGTTGATTGATGTAAAGGCATATAGATGTTGAATAGCTCACAAGGGGGTCATACTTTGTTCACGATATACCCGGCGATTGATATTCGCGATGGCAAATGTGTACGACTGGTACAAGGAGATTATAACCAGGAGACGATATACAACGAAAACCCGGTGGAGGTTGCCCAAGAATGGGAGCGTTTGGGCGGCTCCTACATTCATTTGGTTGATTTGGACGGTGCTAAAGCAGGTCAACCGGTGAACGATGAACTCATTGGGCGCATCGCTTCTGCGGTGCAAGTGCCTGTACAAGTGGGTGGCGGCTTGCGTACACGAGAACATGTGGAGCGGCTGTTGTCGCTGGGCGTGAGCCGTGTGATCTTGGGCACGGCAGCGATTGAGGATCGTGCTTTTACGGAAGCGGTATTGGGTACCTACGGTGATCGGATCGCCATTGGTCTGGATGCACGTAATGGCTATGTGGCCACGCGCGGATGGCTTGAAACCTCGGAGGTTCGAGCGGACGAATTGGCTGCTGAGTTGGCCTCCAAGGGAGCGGAAACGTTCATTTTCACAGACATTTCCCGCGACGGAATGATGCAAGGCCCGAATGTGGAGGCAATCGTAGCGCTTGCGAAAAGCAGTGGACGAACCGTGATCGCTTCCGGCGGTGTCAGCAAGATGGACGATCTAATCACGCTGAGCACCTATGCGAAAGAGGGTGTAGGCGGTGCTATTGTGGGTAAGGCATTGTATACAGGCAGCATTGATTTACAGGTCGCCGTACAAGCTGTAGCAAAGGCATAGGGGGAGTAGGCATGCTGGCTAAACGTATTATTCCCTGCTTGGATGTAAAGGATGGCAGGGTGGTTAAGGGCGTTAATTTTGTGAACTTACGCGATGCAGGCGATCCGGTGGAATTGGCGGCGCTTTATGACCGGGAAGGGGCGGACGAAATCGTATTTCTGGATATTTCTGCTTCAGTTGAAGGGCGTGCCACCATGGAAGAAGTAGTTCGTCAGACAGCCGGGGAAATTGCCATTCCTTTCACCGTAGGTGGCGGGATATCTCATGTCGATGATATGAAACGCATTTTGCGTGCCGGAGCTGATAAAATAGGCGTAAATACGGCGGCTGTCCGTAACCCTCAGCTGATTGCGGAGGGTGCGCGCAGCTTTGGCTCACAATGTATCGTTGTTGCCATTGATGCCAAGTACAACGAGGCGTGGGGCGAGTGGGAAGTGTATACGCACGGAGGCCGCACGCCATCTGGTATCCGCGCCTTGGCCTGGGCCAAGGAAGCTGAGCAGTTGGGAGCCGGTGAGATTCTGCTGACCAGCATGAATGCGGACGGAACCAAGGACGGCTTTGACCTGCCACTGACTTCCGCGGTGTCGGATACCGTCGGGATTCCAGTTATCGCTTCTGGCGGAGCAGGCAAACAGGAGCATTTCTATGACGTGTTTACGGCGGGCAAAGCGGATGCTGGATTAGCAGCAACGATTTTTCACTATAAAGAAATAGGAATCCCTGAGCTAAAACGGGATTTGAAGCGCAGAGGAGTGGAGATACGATGAGCAACGAATTGAACCAACAGCTATCTCTGGAGCAGATATTGGATAATGTCCGCTGGAATGAGGCAGGTCTTGTCTCGGCGATTGTGCAGGATGATGCTACGCTTCAGGTGCTGACGCTGGCCTATATGAACCGCGAGTCGCTGAAACTATCTTTGGAGTCGGGAGAGACCTGGTTCTGGTCTCGTTCCAGACAGGAGCTGTGGCATAAGGGGGCTACTTCGGGGAATACGCAAAAAATCACCTCCATCCAGCTGGATTGTGACGGTGATGCCCTGTTGGTACGTGTCATTCCGAGTGGTCCTGCCTGTCATACAGGAGCAACGAGCTGCTTTTTTCGTGATATTTCCGCGCCAGGAACGGCTGTAGCACCTGTTGCAGGAAATGCAGGAGACCACACGCTGGTAAATGATGTTTCCAATGCTTCAGCAGACCGCTTTGAGGTGCTTGCCCAGCTGGAGGCGATTATTAAGGAGCGCGAAGAGACACGTCCTGAAGGGGCCTATACGACTTATCTTTTTGATAAAGGTGTAGATAAAATCTTGAAAAAGGTTGGCGAGGAAGCATCCGAGACAATCATTGCCGCCAAAAATAAAGATAATGACGAACTGCGCCTGGAGGTCAGCGATTTGATTTATCACCTGCTGGTGCTGTTGCAGGAGCGCAAGCTACCGCTCGATGACGTGCTGGCTGAGCTGAATCGCCGTCATGAACGTCCTCGTCGTGATTAGTACGGTTTGTTGTAGTGTTGAAAGGGGGAGGGTCGCATGAAAATCGACTATCATACGCATCACGCCCGCTGCGGGCATGCCATAGGGAGTCTGGAAGAGTATGTACAGCAGGGAATTCGGCTGGGTCTGGATCAGCTCGGCTTGTCCGATCACATGCCACTACTGCATGTAAAACCGGCTGACTATTACCCGGAAATGGCGATGCCTATGGAGGAGCTGCCCCGCTACGTGGAAGAATGTTTGGAACTGAAGGAACGTTTTAAAGGACAAATTGATATTCGTGTTGGCTTGGAAGGCGACTACATCGAGGGCTGGGAACGAGAAATCGAAGACATCATCACCGCGTATCCCTGGGATTATGTGATTGGTTCCGTCCACTTTCTCGGTGAATGGGATGTCACGGACTTCCGTCAGGTACACCATTGGGAAGGCAAAAATGTGCTTGAGGTGTACCGCACATATTATGATGCGGTTTCTAAGGCGGCAGCTACCGGTTTGTATGACATCATGGGTCATCTGGATGTCATTAAGCGCTTCGGCTATCATCCGAAGCCGGAGGAAATGGAGGAGCTGCGTGAACTGGAGCGCTCCGCACTCTCAGTTGTTGCCCGTAGCGGTCGGGCGATGGAACTGAATGCATCAGGGCTTTCGAAGCCCTGCGCCGAGATGTTCCCGAGCCGCCGCATGCTGGAAGAAGCTTTTACGCTAGGCATCCCGCTGACCGTAGGATCGGATGCTCATGATCCATCGAAGCTGTCCGAGCACTTGGAGAAGGCACGCGCGCTTCTATATGAAGTCGGCTATCGCGAGCTTGCCGTATTTCAGCATCGCGAGCGCTCGCTGGTGCCGCTGACGCTTTAATTATTACGTTTATTGGGTCTAAGTATCATATCCAGTGGCTAGCCGAACGCTCCCTATTTATACAGGGAAAAAGCGCTCGGCTATTTAGCGTATTCTTGTATATATATCTATCGGTATACGAGCATGTATCCGTTTTTTGGAATGAGGTAGGATCGACTGTCAAGTCGTTTTGAAGTTGTGGTATACTGAAGGGTATGAACATGCCAGTTACTTTTAAAGGAGGTGCCTTGGTTATTTATGAAAGGGAAACATCTGCGAGTATCGGAACCTAGCCCTAAAATTATTGCTTTGCGTTTCGACGCATCTTTCTTTTTTGAGAAAGCTGTGCGCTCGCTTGATCGCAATCATTATGACAAGGCATTGAAATATTTTCGCAAAGCCGTTGAATATGAACCGGATAATCCGGTGAATCATTGCAATATGGCGGGTATATTATCAGAGATGGGGGATTATGCAGGTTCGAATGAGATCCTGTCCTCTGTTCTAAGTGACGTAGACTCGTCGATGACAGAGTGTTATTTCTATATGGCGAATAATTACGCTAATATGGAGCAGTTTGAAGAAGCGGAGAAAGCATTGGTCACGTACCTGGAGGAGGACGAAGAAGGCCAGTTTCTTGATGAAGCGGAGGAAATGATGGAGCTGCTCTATTATGAGCTGGACCGTCCAACGAAGCTGAACCGCATTAAGGCCCGGCAGGGAGTAGTAGAGCATGATCAGGCTCGTGTCCTGCTGGAGGAGGGGAAATTTGCTCAGGCAGCCCAGTTGCTCAAGCAAATTTCAGAGGAACAACCGGATATGTTCGCTGCGCGGAATAATCTGGCGCTGGCGTATTACTACATGGGATTGTTCCAAAATGCTAAGGCTACCATTATTCAAGTGCTGGAAGATGAGCCGGGTAATTTACACGCATTGTGCAACTTGGCGATCTTTTATCAGCACGAGGGCGGCGGCCCGGAATTGGATCGTCTGGTGCAGACTTTGGCGGTTACTATACCGTTTCAGGAGGAGCAGGTATTCAAGCTGGCGACCACTATGGGGATTCTCGGACGCCACGAGGAGGCCTACAGACATTTCCGCAGGTTGCTTCATGGCGATGGAGAGAACAATGCGGACGCTTCTTTGTACCATTACACGGCGGTAGCTGCCAGCAATACGGGAAGATATGCGGAAGCTCGGCGGTTGTGGAGTCATTTGCAAAAGCAGGATGCTTCCTCGGAAGTTCCGCGGTTTTTCCTGTCCCGACTGGAGGAACTCCAGCAGGAGGGTACACCGCTGCAAGTGCTCAGCTATCATTATCATCTCCCGTTTGAGGAGCAATTCCGCATGTGGGAGAAGTTTGGTGCTGACCAGGTGCCTGACAGCATGAAGAAGGACCCGCTAATCCGATCATCCTTCTTCTGGGCCTTGCGCCACGGGGACCGGGCGACTCAGCTTCAGGTCATTCAGGCGTTAAGCCTGATCGGTGATGATGAGGTGCGTCAGGCACTGGAGTCCTTCGTAGAAGACCCGGACCAGGAGGATGAGCTGAAACGTCGTGCCTTGCAAGTATTGCAAGAGCTGGCGGAGCAGGGTGAGCAGAAAATGTACCCGGAAACGGAACATTCTGATCAGTCGGAGGTTGAGAACGATCCGCATACAATTGAAGGTGATGTATCTGCTTCCCCAGTCGATCCACAATGGCAGGCAGTGCTGGATAAGGTACTGACCGTCATGAGCAAGCCATCAGATCCGGCCATGCAGCACGATTTGAAATCGCTTTGGCTGGAGTATTTGGATCGGCTCGCCCCGGAAGTTCCGATGGTTCAGCATACTGAGGGATGGGCAGCGGCGCTAGAATATTTGACAGCCAAAATGCATCATCATTCAGTCACCTATCAGGAAGTAGCCGATCGTTATGGTATTTCCGTATCGACCGTAAGCCGCTATGCACGCCAGATTGACAGCGTGTGTGGTATCAAACAGAAGCTGAAGCAGCCGCTCTCCACGTTTAAAAAGCAGGTCTGAGACCTGCTCCAAACATCACTTAAAGGAGGCAACAAACGTATGTATAAATCCATAATTATTGGTACAGGTCCTGCAGGCTACACAGCCGCTATTTATTTGGCACGCGCTAACATGAATCCGCTGATCATTGAAGGGATGCAGCCCGGTGGGCAGCTTACTACAACGACCGAAATTGAAAATTTCCCGGGTTTTGAGCAAGGTATCCTCGGGCCTGAACTGATGGATAATATGCGCAAGCAGGCTGAACGTTTTGGCGCTGAATTTACTTCCGGATGGGTAGAGGAAGTAGATTTCAGCAAACGCCCTTTTAAAGTGAAGGTAGAGGGTAAAGGTATCATTGAGGCGGAGTCGGTCATTATTGCTACAGGTGCGTCCGCCAAATATCTAGGCATTCCGGGTGAGCAGGACAATGTAGGTCGCGGAGTCAGCACGTGCGCAACTTGCGATGGATTCTTTTTCCGCGGGAAAAAGATTGTCGTGGTTGGCGGTGGCGATTCAGCCATGGAGGAAGCGAGCTTCTTGACCCGTTTTGCTTCCAGTGTAACCTTGGTCCATCGTCGCGATGAGTTGCGGGCATCCAAAATTATGCAAGATCGTGCGCGTGAGAACGAAAAAGTACATTGGGCATTAAACCGGACTCCTCTGGAAGTTGTGACGGGAGAAGCTGGCTTAAAAGGTTTGAAGGTACACAATAATGAGACCAATCAGGATGAGCTGATTGAGGTAGATGGCGTGTTCGTAGCCATCGGGCATACACCGAACACAGGTTTCCTGAACGGACAAATTCATACCGATGAACACGGCTATATTGTAGTAAAGCCAGGCACAACGGAAACGAACATCCCCGGAGTTTTTGCCTGTGGGGACGTACAGGATAACCGTTACCGTCAAGCTATTACGGCTGCGGGAACGGGCTGTATGGCGGCTATGGACTGCGAGAAGTATCTCGAAGGCAGTGCTGTTCACGACTGGAGCGAAACACTGGATCAATAAAAGCGTGTCTATAGTACACAAAAAGGCTAACGGGAGAGCGAAGGAAACCTCTGTTATGCCGCATCTTTTGTTCAGGAAGAGAAAGCCTGCTGCGTTTGCACAGGCTTTCTCCTTTTTATGATTATAGAATTTATAAGTTTTCAGCGGAGCTGAACAATCTATAATCGCAAGAAAAATTTCCGTTAAGCGTGGTCTGGCTTCCTTGAAAGTACGTCAATAGACGTTTTTCTTATGGGTGCATGAGGTTAAAAATTCCGCTAATCGTACACTTTTCAACAAGGAAGTGTCCTTGACCGTAACGGGGGCTTCAATTATAGTTGGAACGTAGGATTACTATTATGAAGTAGGAATTGTAAGCATATATTTCATACCAGGTTTTTAAGTAAACATAAAGGTGGCTTGGAACATGTCTGAAAGTATCTATGTAGGTGTCGATTTGGGCGGTACCGCGATTAAAGTCGGCATTTGTAATGAAAACGGACAGCTTTTGCACACATATGAAGGACCAACCGAAACCGATAAAGGTGTAGACGTTGTCATCGGTAATATCGAAAAATATGTGCGGCATATTGTTGAGCAATCTCCTTATGAGTGGGATCAACTAAAGGGTGTCGGTGCAGGCGTTGCAGGTTTTACGAATGTTCGTGATGGTATTATTGTCCTCGCTCCTAATATTGGCTTTCGTGACGTGCCGATCCGTGCGCTCCTAGAGAACCGGATTGGCAAGCCTGTGAAAATAGACAATGATGCCAATGTTGCCGCGCTTGGCGAAGCTTGGGCCGGAGCAGGCAAAGGCATCGAAAACTGCGTATGCTATACCCTGGGAACAGGAGTAGGTGGCGGCATTATTATAAACGGTAAAATATACCAAGGTTCTTCGGGCATGGCCGGAGAAATTGGCCATATCAGTGTCGTACCTGATCTGGAGGCTATTCAGTGTGGATGCGGCAAAATGGGTTGCTTGGAAACTGTATCTTCCGCAACAGGCATCATTCGTATGGCCAAGGACGCTGTGGAACGTGGCGACCGGACCTCTCTGGCGCTGGAAGATCAAATTGCTGCCAAGGAAGTATTTGATGCTGCTAAAGCTGGAGATGAAGTCGCGCTTCGTATCGTGAACCGGGCTGCCTTTTATTTGGGGAAATCTATGGCAGCAGTTGCCGCTGTGCTTAATCCAGAGTTGTTTATTATAGGTGGCGGTGTTTCCAAAGCAGGCGACTTTTTGTTTGAAGAGATGCGTCGCGTGTACACCAAACTGGCACCTGAGCCCCTTCAAAAAGGGGTATCGATTGTTCCAGCTGTGCTGGGCAATGACGCAGGTATCGTAGGGGCAGCTGGTTTGTTGCTACGTTCCTGATCCTGATCCACAGGTTACTGATAATACGGGTACTGGCATAGAGCGAAGAAGCAAAAGGAGAGGGAAGTCCATATGACAGATAACCTAAAAAATGCTGCGCCGTGGGCAACGCTCATTATTATTACGGGGATGTCAGGCGCAGGGAAGACCATTGCGGTTCAGAGCCTGGAAGACTTGGGCTTCTTCTGCGTTGATAATTTGCCTCCTGTACTGATTCCCAAATTTGCCGAGTTGATTGAGCAGTCTAACGGTAAAATAGGCAAGGTGGCACTCGTAATTGATTTACGCGGACGAGAATTTTTCACCGCCTTGTCTGAATCGTTGAATTATATTAAAGATCATTTTACGATTCATTGTGAAATTTTATTCTTAAATGCGAATGATGGCGTTCTCGTACAGCGGTATAAGGAAAGCCGTAGACGTCATCCGCTGGCTCCAGACGGCATGCCTTTGGATGGGATTCGGTTGGAGCGCAAGATGTTGGAAGAATTAAAAAGCTCGGCTACACAGGTTATTGATACAAGTGTGATGAAGCCTGCAACCTTAAAGGCGAGGATTATTTCACGATTTTCTCATCTGGAGAGCAGTATGCTTTCCGTGAACATTACTTCTTTTGGCTTCAAGTATGGTATTCCCATTGATGCCGATCTTATATTCGATGTGCGCTTCCTGCCTAATCCCCACTATGTGGACCAACTACGTCCCCACACGGGACAGGATAGCGATGTATATGATTATGTCATGAAATGGCCCGAGACTCAGGCATTCTTGACCAAGTTGCTGGATATGTTACACTTTTTGATTCCGCAATATCGCAAAGAAGGCAAAAGCCAGGTCATTATCGGCATTGGCTGTACTGGCGGTAAGCATCGTTCTGTTGCAATATCGGAGTATTTAGGAAAAATGCTGGGTGCCAGCGAGACAGAATCTGTTTCTGTTTCGCATCGGGATGCTGATCGGGACCGGCATTAATGAGGTGAAATCATGAAAGAGACCGGATCACAACGGGAGCGCCCACGTATTGTTGTTATGGGCGGCGGAACCGGCTTGTCCGTCATGCTGCGGGGCTTAAAGCAAAAGCCGCTAGATATTACGGCTATTGTTACAGTCGCTGACGATGGCGGAAGCTCCGGGATTTTGCGCAGTGAGCTGCAGATGCCCCCTCCAGGGGATATTCGCAATGTGCTGACTGCCTTGGCTGACGTGGAACCAGTGATGTCAGATATGCTGAAATACCGTTTCGGTGCGGGATCAGGATTGTCAGGCCACAGCCTGGGTAATCTGATTTTAGCAGCGATGACCGATATATCGGGAGATTTTGTAACGGCGGTGCGTGAGCTTAGCCGTGTATTTGCTGTCCGGGGACGCGTGCTGCCGGCAGCTGAGGAAGGCGTTGTGCTAAGTGCCGAAATGGAGGATGGCACGGTGATTACCGGAGAGTCCAAGATCCCGGAAGCGGGCGGACGAATCAAACGCGTCTTTCTTGAACCGACTCACGTGGAGCCGTTGCCTGAGGCTGTAGAGGCCATTAATGAGGCTGATGCGATTTTGATTGGCCCCGGCAGTCTATATACCAGCATATTACCGAATTTGCTTGTACCTAAACTCGCTGAAGCTGTAGTAAAATCAGACGCTATCAAAATATTTGTCTGTAACGTTATGACCCAGCCTGGAGAAACCGATGGCTATACGGTAGGAGATCACCTGCAAGCTATTTTTGAGCATGTAGGGCATCATCTCTTCGACTATGTCATTGTAAATAACGGAGAAATTCCACCCCAAGTACAGGAAATGTATGCCGAGCAGGGCGCTAAGCCAGTTCAAGTAGACATGGGCGAGCTGACCGATCGGGGATATAAAGTGGTGGCAGATACATTAGTTCTGTTCCGCACGTATTTACGGCATGATGCCGACAAATTGAGCCAGCATATTTACCAATTGGTACAAAACTGGATATTAAGAAGGAGGTGAGTCCCTTGTCCTTTGCGGCACAAACGAAAAAAGAGCTTACGATGATTGAAAGCCAGTCCTGCTGTGAGAAAGCGGAACTATCTGCGCTCATACGTATGCTCGGATCCGTACAACTGTCGAATAAAAGGGTGATATTGGACGTGTCCACAGAAAATGCCGCGATTGCAAGGCGGATTTACTCCTTGATCAAGAAGCATTTTCAACTTCATATCGAACTGCTTGTACGGAAAAAAATGCGCTTGAAAAAAAATAATGTGTACATTGTCCGTATTCCCAATGGTGTGCAACAGCTGTTAAAGGATCTTTATATCGTCTCAGAAGGTTTCTTGTTCACTGACGGGATTAATCGGGATATCGTTCGGAAAAACTGTTGTAAGAGGGCTTATTTGCGGGGCGCCTTTATGGCAGGTGGCTCTGTCAACAATCCTGAAGGATCGTCTTACCACCTTGAAATTTCTTCGATGTATGAGGAGCATTGTCAGGCACTCGTTGATCTTGCGAATGAGTTTCACCTAAATGCTCGCTGTATTGAGCGAAAAAAAGGTTTTATTCTCTACATCAAGGAAGGCGAGAAGATCATTGAGCTGCTTAGCATCATTGGGGCGCATCAAGCCTTGTTCAAATTTGAAGATGTACGCATTATGCGCGATATGCGCAATTCCGTAAATCGCATTGTCAATTGTGAAACGGCTAATTTAAACAAGACGATCGGAGCTGCTGTCCGGCAAATTGAGAATATTAAGTTGCTGGAGAGGGAAGTTGGTTTGGAGACCTTGCCGGATAAACTGCGTGAAGTGGCAGAAATTCGTCTCGCTCATCCCGATTTGAATTTAAAAGAAGTCGGGGAAATGCTCAAAGGGGTCGTGAGTAAATCGGGTGTAAATCATCGGCTTCGCAAAATTGATGAGATGGCTGACAAAATCAGGGGCGAAAATGGCCTGATTCCGTAAAAAGAATGTCCATGGGGCTTTCAGCCCCGG
The DNA here is from genome assembly GCF_038002205.1 of Paenibacillus sp. FSL R7-0340. NCBI lineage: Bacteria > Bacillati > Bacillota > Bacilli > Caryophanales > Paenibacillaceae > Paenibacillus > Paenibacillus sp. FSL R7-0340. Next base: position 212,695 of record NZ_JBBOBY010000003.1, on the reverse strand, counting down.
TTTTTTTAGTTTTTTTTCTAGTGTCTGTCCCGGGTTAATGTTATAATGTGATAAATAAAATGGAGTAAGTAGTGTCCAGATTTATTTGATGAGGGGGTAAGCTGACATGTCAAAACATCCGGTAGTCGTACGCTTGAAAACAGGACTGCACGCCAGACCTGCTGCGTTGTTCGTACAGGAAGCGAATAAATATTCATCTGAGATTTTTGTGGAAAAAGAAGACAAAAAGGTTAATGCCAAGAGCATCATGGGTATTATGAGTCTTGCCATCAGTACAGGTACTGAAATCAATATTAGTGCTGAAGGTGCGGACGCCGAACAGGCTGTAAACGCTTTAGTAAGTCTGGTTAGTAAGGTAGAGCTGGAAAATCAATAAACAAAGATTTGCTTTGTGATATGGTGTATGCTCTTAGTGAAAAGCCCCTTTGGGGCTTTTTTTGTATCCAGAAAAAAGTCTTCGAAAACTCCTCCGTTAACTGTTTTATGGATGGATTTGTTGAATATAGACACTGTATTAAGTTCAAACTATAAATAATTAAAATCCCCGTGGTCATGCTCTGTTTCGGAAATTTGTACGCTTGGCTGCAACCTTTTTCCGTCTTTTCCGTCTGGAAGGTACAAACATTTTCAAGAAAGAGGTTGAATTCAATGAGACTTTGGACAAAAACAGTAGCCACGGCAGTTCTCGCAGGAGCATTAATGGCAGGGGGAGTAGCAGGCGGATTATGGACGGGGGCAGATCGTGCTTATGCTGCGTCAACAGCTTCGACGGTAAACGGTGTAATTAATGTGACTGGAAGCGGGGAAGTATTGGCGAAGCCCGATATTGCTTATCTCTCTATCGGTGTACAATCGGAAGGGAATACGGCAGCTGCTGCTCAAAAAGCCAATGCTACAAAATTGAACAAGGTTACACAACTGCTGAAAGAAAAGTGGAGCATTAGCGCAGATGACATTCAGACCAGCCAGTTTTATGTACAGCCTAACTACACCTATAACGAAAAAGAAGGGCAGAAGCTCAAAGGCTACACTGCCAACCATACACTTTCCGTCAAATACCGCGATTTGGATAAAATCGGTCAGTTGTTGGATGAGGCGACCAAGTCCGGAGCCAATAACGTAGATAATGTACGTTTTTCCGTGGAAGATCCTTCGACTTATGAAGAAGAAGCCATTACTAAGGCATTGGGAAGCGCACAATCTAAAGCCAGTGCTGTAGCTAAGGCAGCCAAACGAGGGTTAGGTGTCCTTGTGAGTGTGACGGTAGATGGCGGAGAAGCACAAATCTTTACACAACGTGAAAATGCCATGTCAAAATCGCTCTTGGACGTAGCAGGTGGCGGGACAGAGATACAATCGGGGCAAGTAACAGTGAAAGTTCAGGTGTCGGCTCAATACGAAATGAACTAATATAGATCATCAAACGAAGCCACAAGCGGCCTGCATCATGTGCAGGCTGGCTTGCTGGCTTTTTTTGTATACCGAAACCTTTTTGTAATGAGTCTGTCATAGCTAAGGGTTATTAGGTGTACATATTGAAATCGGAGAGTGTACAGATTGTAAACTACATACAATAGGGTATAGATATAATATTAAAAGTAGTTATCACACATAGACAATACAGATCATTAACAGGAGGAATATTTAATATGAGTAAGCATGCAATAAAATGGGGTTCAGCACTGCTGGCGGCAGGGATTTTCGCAGGAGTCACAGCTGTTCCCGTTTCCTATATCCAGGCAGCATCGACGAAACAGCAGCAAGCGACAACACAGCAACCAGGAATCACCATCCAATGGAATGGTAAAACGTTGCCCGCTAAAGGTGTCCAAGTGAACGGGAGTACAATGATTCCGGTGGCCGCACTGCGCGACAGCTTGGGGATTCCAGTAAGCTATGATGCGAAAACAGCGACATATACCGTAGGTAGCGGGTACAATAAACTTTACATTATGGCTTCTTCCTCGGATGCCTACGTCAACGTCAATGGAATCAATACACGTAGTATGGATGCCAAACAGATCGCTGGGAAGCTATACATTCCTATGAGTTTGCTGAAAGACTATCTGGGCATAGATGCTCAATGGAATGCAGCTCAGAAAACAGTAACGCTGAGTAAAAGCCAGCTAAATCCGATTACAATTGCGTCTCAAACACTTCCAGCTTCGAGTAGTGCGAAGGTGTCCTACAAGATTAAGTACCCGCAAATCAGCGGTAGCCAGCTGAATTCTGAGGCTCAACAGGCCATTAACAATGTGCTTAAAAAGCATGCAGAAGGTATATTGGCAGCAGGCAAAAAAATGATGGCTGAGGGAGAGGCTACAACAGGAAGACCGTATGAGTTTGGAAATGATTTTGCGATTGCCTATAACAAAGATGGTATTCTGAGTGTGATTATGCAGGACTACTCGTATACGGGTGGCGCGCATGGCATGACGGCACGTAAAGGATATACGTTCTCGCTCGCTGATGGTAAACTGCTGCAATTGTCTGACGTATTGAAGGCAAATCCGAACTACAAAAAGTTCCTCAATGCTGATTTGAAGAAAAAAATCGATGCACTTCAGGCTGGCGAAGGATTCGGCAAATTTAAAGAGCTGGCGGCAGATCAGAATTTTTATGTGACGAACAGTGGAGTAACAATCGTGTTTGATTTGTATGATTATGCGCCATACGCGTATGGAATTCCGGAGTTTACCTACTCGTTCGGTCAATTGCTGCCTCAAGGCGGAAAGCCTTTTGCGGGACAGAATGAATAGTAGAAATAAATAAGTCCAATTGTCTATAACCTAAAAAACAATAAAGCAAAAAAGCTGCCTACCGGATAAGAAAGTCCGGAGCAGCTTTTTCATTTACCAGTTATCGAAAGAGGTAAATTTCTTCTCTTATACACCTTCTGGAGAGGAGCTAGTTAGCACTTTATCAATAATACCGTATTCCTTGGCATCATCAGCAGACATGAAGTAGTCACGGTCTGTATCTTTTTCAATGCGCTCCAGTGGTTGGCCTGTGCGATCTGCGAGAATGCGGTTCAGTTTATCACGCATTTTCAGAATGCGGCGTGCGCGGATTTCGATATCCGTTGCCTGACCTTGTGCACCACCCAGTGGTTGGTGAATCATAATTTCACTGTTTGGCAAAGCGAAACGTTTACCTTTGGCGCCTGCATTCAGCAAAAACGCGCCCATGGAAGCCGCCATACCTACGCAAATCGTAGATACGTCAGGTTTAATGTATTGCATCGTATCGAAAATGGCCATACCAGCTGTAATGGAACCGCCAGGGCTGTTAATATACAAGTGAATATCTTTTTCAGGATCTTCGGCAGCCAAAAACAGCATTTGCGCAATTATAGAGTTGGCTACAACGTCATTGACGTCCGAGCCTAACAAAATAATGCGATCCTTTAACAGTCTGGAATAAATGTCATAGGCGCGTTCGCCGCGGTTACTTTGTTCTACTACCATAGGAACATAGCTCACGTCAAAAAACCTCCCTTAAATATCGTTAGTGGATTTGGTGGACATGCCGATTACACGTCCCTTATTTATAAACTGTTACCGTAATAACCACATGATAAACAATTTCAAACAAAAAGTCAAAGAAAGTCAAACTAATGATTAAAAAAAAGAGCCCTCAGCGCTCTTATTGGTTAAAACATTATATAGAAGCATCTAAGCGTTCATTTAAAATGGCGCGCCCGCGAGGAATCGAACCTCGATCTCAGGCTCCGGAGGCCTACGTCATATCCGTTGGACCACGGGCGCATAGTTGATTCAATGCAAACAACTAACTAATTAAACAGCTAATTGGAAACAAAGATGATTATATGATATACAGCAGTGAATTGCAAGCTTTTATTAAATGCGCATATTCAGATAAATGGTTGAGAAATATAGGTTCAGATAGACTTGCATATGGAGCAAATATTGGTTAAGATATACGTGGGACTTAAAAAGTTATCCCGGGACGTTTTGAGACCAGTTAGAGATAGAGCATTAGAGACAGAACTTAGAAGTGTGCGGGAGTGGAAAGCATGCGAAAGATATTAGAAATACAGAAGCAGCTTCTGCCCGACCTCATGGATGTTTTGAAAAAAAGGTACACGATCCTGCATCAGATTATGCTGTCCGATGTTGTTGGACGCAGAACACTGGCAGCTTCACTGAACATGACTGAGCGCGTGTTGCGCGCCGAAACCGATCTTCTTAAAGCTCAGGGGCTAATTGAGATTGAGAGTGTAGGCATGAAGGTGAGCAAAGCAGGACTGGATCTGCTGGAACAGCTGGAGCCGATTGCGAACAACTTGTTCGGCCTGTCCCAATTGGAGGACCAGATTCGTCAAGCCTATGGTTTGAGGAAGGTGGTTGTCGTTCCAGGGGATTCGGATGCTTCTCCGTTAACAAAGCAGGAGCTGGGGCGCGCTGGAGCAAAAGCGTTGCTGAGTGTTATGGACGACGAGGATGTGGTCGCTGTAACAGGTGGCACGACGATTGCCGACGTGGCGGAACAACTGGCACTACCTTCTAATGGCCCACTTAAGGGTGGGTGGTTTGTACCGGCACGCGGAGGTTTGGGAGAAAGCATGGAAATGCAGGCCAACACAATTGCTTCCACAATGGCTCGCAAGGTAGGCGCTCAATACCGTCTGCTCCATGTACCGGATTTGCTCAGCAATCATGCTTACAACTCCTTGCTTGAAGATACGAACATTCAGGATATATTGAACCTGATTCGCGAGAGTCGTATCATCATTCACGGGATAGGCAACGCCATAGCGATGGCACATAGACGTAAACTTGATCCCGAAACCTTTGCCCAGATCAGCAGTGAAGGAGCGGTAGCCGAATCGTTTGGTTATTACTTTAACGAAGATGGCGTCGTTGTTCACAGAATGCTGACGCTTGGACTCCGATTGGAGGACATTAGGCGTACCGATACGGTTCTAGGTGTAGCTGGAGGCAAAAACAAGGCGGCCGCTATTCATGCGGTACTGCGTTTCGGGCAAGAGGACATTCTAGTCACCGACGAAGGCGCTGCTATTGAGATTGTAAGTCGTTATTTAAATGATTAATATAGGATTTATGAATAATGTTGTCTTGACGGGCTTTCGGGTCTGTCTTGAATATATAAAACTAAACTAAACGAACTTTGGGAGGAACTCACTCATGACAGTTAAAGTTGGTATTAACGGTTTCGGACGTATTGGACGCCTTGCTTTCCGCCGGATTCAAAATGTGGAAGGTATTGAAGTAGTAGCAATCAATGACTTGACAGATTCCAAAATGTTGGCACATTTGTTGAAATATGATACAACACAAGGTAATTTCCAAGGACAAGTAGAAGTACATGACGGCTTCTTCAAAGTAAACGGTAAAGAAGTTAAAGTTTTGGCTAACCGCAACCCTGAAGAACTGCCTTGGGGAGACCTGGGTGTAGACATCGTTCTGGAATGTACAGGTTTCTTCACAACTAAAGAAGCTGCTGAGAAACATTTGAAAGGCGGCGCTAAAAAAGTTGTTATCTCCGCTCCAGCTACTGGCGACATGAAAACTGTCGTTTACAACGTAAACCATGAAATTCTGGACGGAACTGAAACTGTAATCTCCGGTGCTTCTTGCACAACAAACTGCCTGGCTCCTATGGCTAAAACACTGCAAGATAAATTTGGTATCGTTGAAGGTTTGATGACTACAATTCATGCTTACACTGGCGACCAAAACACTTTGGATGCTCCACATGCTAAAGGTGACTTCCGTCGTGCTCGTGCAGCAGCTGAAAACATCATCCCTAACACAACTGGTGCTGCTAAAGCAATCGGTTTGGTTATCCCTGAGTTGAAAGGTAAATTGGATGGCGCGGCTCAACGTGTTCCAGTACCTACAGGTTCCCTGACTGAGCTGGTAACAGTTCTGGAGAAAAACGTAACTGCTGAAGAAATCAACGCTGCGATGAAAGAAGCATCCGATCCTGAAACTTATGGATACACTGAAGATCAAATCGTTTCTTCCGACATCAAAGGTCTTACTTTCGGTTCTTTGTTTGATGCAACTCAAACTAAAGTTCTGACTGTTGGCGACAAACAACTGGTGAAAACTGTAGCTTGGTATGACAATGAAATGTCTTACACTGCACAATTGATCCGCACGTTGGAATACTTCGCAAAACTGGCTAAATAAGAACAGTCTTATTGAGCAACATCATAGAGCGGAAACAGGTTATTGTTTCCGCTCTTTATATATCAAATGTGCCTTGAATTCCTGATTCGTAAAATTATAAGGGTGCGGAGGAATATGGAGATGAACAAAAAGAGCGTACGTGATATAGAACTGAATGGAAAACGGGTGTTTGTTCGTGTAGATTTTAACGTTCCGGTTGAGGACGGTAAAATTACGGATGACAAGCGTATTCGTGAAACCTTGCCAACCATTAACTACCTGATTGAAAAAGGTGCAAAAGTTATTTTGGCGAGTCACTTTGGACGTCCAAAAGGTCAGGTTGTTGAATCCATGCGTCTGACTCCTGTTGGCGTACGTTTGTCTGAGCTGCTGAAAAAACCAGTAGTTAAAGTGGACGAATCGGTAGGCGAAGCTGTTAAAGCGAAAGTGGCTGAACTGCAAAACGGCGACGTGCTGTTGCTTGAAAATGTACGTTTCTATGCAGGAGAAGAAAAGAATGATCCTGAATTGGCGAAGCAATTTGCTGAATTGGCAGACGTTTTCGTGAATGACGCATTTGGTGCAGCACACCGTGCTCATGCTTCCACAGAAGGTATCGCGCATCTTCTTCCGGCTGTTTCCGGCCTGCTGATGGAGAAAGAATTGTCTGTAATCGGTAAAGCTCTTTCAAACCCAGATCGTCCTTTTACAGCCATTATCGGCGGTTCCAAGGTAAAAGACAAAATCGACGTGATCGACAACCTGCTGAATATTGCAGATAACGTAATCATTGGTGGCGGTTTGGCTTATACATTCTTCAAAGCTCAAGGTCATGAAGTGGGTCAATCCCTACTGGATGAATCCAAATTGGACGTAGCTCTTGGATTTATCGAAAAAGCGAAGAAGCTCGGCAAAAACTTCTACCTTCCGGTTGATATTGTGGTATCTGACGATTTCAGCGCTACGGCGAACACAAACATTGTGGATATCGACGGCATTCCTTCAGATTGGGAAGGCGTGGACATCGGACCGAAAACACGTAAAATCTATGCAGATGTTATCAAAAACTCCAAATTGGTTGTTTGGAACGGACCAATGGGCGTATTTGAAATCGAGCCTTTCGCTGGTGGTACTCGTGAAGTAGCGGAAGCTTGCGCAACAACAGAAGCATACACCATCATTGGTGGCGGTGATTCTGCGGCTGCGGCTGAAAAATTCCACTTGGCTGACAAAATGGATCATATCTCCACTGGCGGCGGCGCATCTCTGGAATTTATGGAAGGCAAAGCACTTCCGGGTGTTGTTGCACTGAACGATAAATAATCAAACGCACTATGCGTGAATAAAGCTTTAGGGCACCTAATAGTTAGGAGTTGAAACCATTGAGAACACCGATTATCGCGGGTAACTGGAAGATGTTTAAAACCGTACCAGAAGCTAAAACTTTCATCGAAGAGATCAAAGGCAAAGCAGAGGTTGCAGGAGTGGAAAGCGTGATTTGCGCACCATTTACGAATCTTCCTGCTCTGGTTGAAGCAGTAAAAGGCACGTCTATTAAAATTGGCGCACAAAACCTGCATTTTGCAGAAGATGGTGCATTTACAGGTGAAATTAGCGGTGGAATGCTGAAAGATCTGGGCCTAGACTACGTTGTGATCGGACACTCCGAGCGTCGTGAATATTTTAATGAAACAGACGAAACGGTGAACAAAAAGGTTCATGCGGCATTCCGTCATGACCTGACTCCAATCGTATGTGTAGGCGAAAAGCTGGAAGATCGTGAAGCTGGACAAACCAAAGAGGTTGTAAAAGTGCAAACTGTAGCAGCTTTTGCTGGTTTGGCTAAGGATCAGGCTGCACAAGTAGTTGTTGCTTATGAGCCAATCTGGGCCATCGGAACAGGCAAATCCTCCACTTCGCAGGATGCGAATGAAGTGATTTCCTATATCCGTAGTCTGATTAAAGAGCTGTATGATGAAAATACAGCAAATGCTGTACGTATTCAGTATGGTGGCAGTGTAAAACCTGAAAATGTTACTGAGTACCTGGGTCAAAGCGATATCGACGGCGCGCTTGTGGGCGGTGCCAGTCTTCAACCGGCGTCGTACATCGCGCTTGTTGAGGGGGCGAAGTAAGATGACAGCACCAAAACCGGTAGCTTTAATTATTATGGACGGGTTCGGATTGCGTGACAACGTAGAAGGTAATGCGGTTGCGCAGGCCAACAAACCGAATTACGACCGGTATTTACAACAGTATCCTCATACAACGCTGACGGCTTCTGGCGAAGCAGTGGGTCTGCCTGAAGGACAAATGGGTAACTCCGAAGTAGGTCACTTGAACATCGGCGCAGGCCGAATTGTATATCAAGACTTGACTCGTATTTCGAAGTCCATTCGTGACGGCGAGTTCTACGACAATGAAACACTGGTTAAAGCAGTGCAACATGCTAAGAAGAACAACACGAAACTTCACCTGTACGGACTGTTGTCTGACGGCGGCGTGCATAGCCATATCAGCCATCTGTTCGCTATGCTGGACTTGGCGAAAAAAGAAGGCTTAACTGAAGTGTACATTCATGCTTTCATGGATGGACGCGACGTTATGCCTGACAGCGGCGTAGGCTTCATGCAGCAACTGATCGCCAAAATTCAAGAAGTGGGCGTAGGCAAAATTGCGACTGTACAAGGACGCTATTATGCTATGGACCGCGACAAACGTTGGGAACGTGTGGAGAAATCTTACCGTGCAATCGTATACGGAGAAGGCCCTCAATACACAGATCCAATGGAAGCATTGAAAGAATCGTATGAAAAATCAGTGTTCGACGAATTTGTGGAGCCAACGGTTATTGTGAAGGCTGACGGAAGTCCTGTAGGGCTGGTCGAAAGCAATGACTCTGTTATCTTCCTCAATTTCCGTCCTGACCGTGCGATTCAACTGTCTCAGGTATTTACAAACGCGGACTTCCGTGGTTTTGACCGTGGCCCGAAATTGCCTAAAGATTTGCACTTTGTTTGCCTGACGTTGTTCAGCGAAACGGTTGAAGGCTTTGTAGCTTACGAACCGAAAAACCTGGATAACACGTTTGGTGAAGTGTTGGTTCAAAACAACAAAAAGCAATTGCGTATTGCTGAGACTGAAAAATATCCGCACGTTACTTTCTTTTTCAGTGGCGGACGTGATGTGGAGCTTCCTGGCGAAACTCGTATTTTGATCAACTCGCCTAAAGTGGCTACATATGACTTGCAGCCGGAAATGAGTGCGTATGAAGTAGCGGATGCTGCTGTTAAGGAAATCGAAGCCGACAAGCATGATGCGATTATCCTGAACTTTGCCAATCCGGATATGGTTGGACACTCCGGTATGCTGGAGCCAACGATTAAGGCGGTAGAGACGACGGATGAATGTGTTGGACGTGTTGTAGATGCGGTTAAAGCCAAAGGCGGCGTGGTTATTATCATTGCTGACCATGGTAACGCGGATATGGAAATTGATGAGCAGGGACGTCCGTTCACAGCTCACACAACTAATCCGGTTCCGTTCATTTTGACTGACGAAAATATCGTTTTGCGTGAGCATGGAATACTGGCTGACGTAGCTCCAACGCTTCTGGATTTGATGCAACTTCCGCAACCTGCGGAAATGACAGGAAAATCTATGATTGCATCCCGCAAGTAAGCTTGATTTAATAAGTATAGGCTTGACCAATAAATCATGATTCACAAAGGAGATTAAGTACAAATGACTATTATTTCTGACGTGTACGCTCGCGAAGTCCTCGACTCCCGTGGTAACCCAACGGTTGAAGTTGAAGTATATCTGGAATCCGGTGCTATCGGTAGTGCTATCGTTCCTTCCGGTGCCTCCACAGGCGCTCACGAAGCTGTAGAGCTTCGTGATAACGATAAATCCCGTTACCTGGGTAAAGGCGTTCTGCAAGCTGTTAAAAACGTGAACGAAATTATTGCTCCTGAAGTAATCGGCTTGGATGCTGTGAACCAAGTAGAAATCGACACGCTGATGATCAAATTGGATGGTACACATAACAAAGGTAAATTGGGTGCAAACGCAATTCTGGCTGTATCCATGGCTGTAGCTCGCGCTGCTGCTGAAGCTCTGGGCTTGCCACTGTACACTTACCTGGGCGGATTCAATGCTAAACAATTGCCAGTGCCAATGATGAACATCGTTAACGGTGGCGCTCATGCCGACAATAACGTTGACGTACAAGAGTTCATGGTTCTGCCTGTAGGCGCTCCTACATTCAAAGAAGCTCTGCGTGTAGGCGCAGAAATCTTCCACAACCTGAAATCCGTACTGAACTCCAAAGGTTTGAACACAGCTGTTGGTGATGAAGGTGGTTTTGCTCCTAACTTCAAATCTAACGAAGAAGCTCTGTCCACTATTATCGAAGCGATCGAAAAAGCTGGTTACAAACCAGGTGTTGACGTATTCCTCGGTATGGACGTTGCCTCCACTGAGTTCTTCAAAGATGGAAAATACACTTTGGAAGGCGAAGGCAAATCCTTCACTTCTGCTGAGTTCGTTGACCTGCTTGCTTCTTGGGTTGATAAATACCCAATCATCACTATTGAAGATGGTTGCTCCGAAGATGACTGGGAAGGTTGGAAATTGCTCACTGAAAAATTGGGCAACAAAATCCAATTGGTTGGTGACGACCTGTTCGTAACAAACACAGAGCGTCTGGCTAAAGGTATCGATGAAAACATCGGTAACTCCATCCTGATCAAAGTAAACCAAATCGGTACGCTGACTGAAACTTTCGATGCTATCGAATTGGCTAAACGCGCAGGATACACAGCTGTTATCTCTCACCGTTCCGGTGAATCCGAAGACAGCACAATCGCTGATATCGCTGTTGCAACAAATGCAGGCCAAATTAAAACAGGTGCTCCTTCCCGTACTGACCGTATTGCGAAGTACAACCAATTGCTCCGCATTGAGGATCAACTGGGTGAACTGGCTCAATACCACGGCCTGAAATCTTTCTACAACCTGAAAAAATAATATTGCGCAAAAATGCTGATGGCGCCTCTGACTCATGGTTCATGATCACGAAGTCTCAACGCTCAAAGCTTTTACGCATTAAAAAACAGACCTACTCGCCACCGCGGGCAGGTCTGTTTTTTTGTTATTATGGATGTGTATGAGAATACATAACTTTGCAAAGGCTTAATGGCTGAGTGACTTGTATAACTGTTGTTATCTACTGGAAGCTGTGGTAGAATAAAAATAGTGTTTTGCGTTAATTTCCGGCTATTTATAACATGATATGTACATGTTTTCATAAAAGAGGCTGTGTTGTTTTGCAAAACAGATGTATAAGCTCAGGAGGTGGGATTTTTCATGGAAATCTTTTTGAAAGTGCTGCTCGTTGTGTTCTCGATTGCTGTTATTGCGGTTGTTTTACTGCAAAAGGGGAAAAGCGCAGGTTTGTCCGGTGCCATCTCTGGCGGTGCTGAGCATCTGTTCGGCAAAACAAAAGCTCGCGGTATGGATTTGATTTTACAACGTGCAACTGCTGTTTTGGGTGCGGGTTTTATGATCGTTTCTGTTTTAGTTGCATTTTTTGCAAAATAAGATAAATATGTACCTTAAGCCTTCGTTTCGCGGGAAACGGGGGCTTTTTTTAGATTTTGGACAGGCAGGGATGCCGTCGATTAAATTCGTGTATACTAGGGTATGAGTATATTAAGAGCCTTGTATCAGGAACAAGGACATGCGGATTTATTACTGAAAATTAAAGGTCACCCGAGGTGGACAATATTATGATAACAGAGCAACAACTACTCGATTTTATGCGCGAGACTGCATACAAACCCATGACTTACCAGGAGCTGGAGCAGCACTTTGATATTAAGGATGCGGAGGATTTCCGTGAATTTCTTAAGCTCTTGAATTCCTTGGAGGAAGAGGGGGAAATCCTGCTGACCAGCACAAACCGTTATGGCGTGCCGGAACGGATGGATTTGCAGCGTGGGCGTTTGCAGGCTCATGCCAAGGGATTTGCCTTTCTGATTCCAGAGGACCGGGAGCACCCGGATGTATATATTCATGCGAACGACTTAAAAAGTGCGATGAATGGAGATACGGTACTGGTAAGAGTGTCCTCGAAGGGACCTGCGGGCGGTCGATTAGAAGGTGAAGTTGTACGGATCGTGAAGCGTGCAGTGCTTCAAGTAGTAGGCGTGTTTCAGAGCCACGAAGCATATGGTTTCGTTCTGCCGGATGATAAGCGTATTAACCGGGATATTTTCATTCCAAAAACAAGCTTCAATGGAGCCGTAAACGGTCAAAAGGTCGTTGTGCGTATTGTGAGCTATCCAGAAGGACGAGCAGCGGCGGAAGGCGAAGTGTTGGAAGTTTTGGGTCATAAGGATGATCCGGGCGTCGACATTTTGTCAGTTATTCGCAAGCATCAGCTTCCGGAAGCTTTTCCAGATGAAGTTACAGAGGAAGCGGAGAAGGCTCCCGACGCGATTACGGAAGAAGAGATTGTACGTCAGGGACGGCGCGATTTGCGTGATAAGATCATTGTTACCATTGATGGTGAGGATGCTAAAGACCTGGATGATGCTGTAAATGTAGAGCGCTTGCCGAACGGGAACTACCGTCTGGGCGTTCATATTGCCGACGTAGGGTATTATGTGCGTGAGAACTCTAAGCTGGATCAGGAGGCATATAACCGCGGTTGTAGCGTGTATTTGGTTGACCGTGTCATTCCTATGCTTCCACATCGACTTTCGAACGGAATATGTTCTTTGAATCCACAGGTGGATCGACTGACTTTATCCTGTGAGATGGAATTCAATGAGCATATGAAGGTTGTAAAGCATGATATTTTCACCAGTGTGATTAAAACGAAGGAACGGATGACGTACACTAACGTTCGCAAAATCCTCGAAGAGGAAGATGCTGAACTGATGGAACGGTACAAGGATCTCGTTGATGTATTCGGCACGATGAAGGAATTGTCATTGAAGCTGCGTGCTAATCGAATGCGCCGAGGTGCGGTTGATTTTGACTTTGATGAAGCTAAAGTGATTGTGGATAATGAAGGAAAAGCTGTAGATATTGTGAAGAGAGAGCGTACGATAGCTGAACAAATTATTGAAGAGTTTATGTTGGCGGCCAATGAAACGGTAGCCGAACATTTCCATTGGCTCAAAGTACCTTTCTTGTACCGGATTCATGAGGACCCAGATCCAGAGAAGCTGCAAAACTTTATGGCTTTCGCGGCTAATTTTGGGCATCAGATCAAAGGTAGAGGAAATTCCATTCATCCCCGTGCACTGCAAACGTTGCTGGAAGATATTCAGGGTACGAAGGAGCAAACCGTGCTTAGCACGATGATGCTGCGTTCGATGAAGCAGGCAAAGTATGATGCGGAAACGACAGGACATTTTGGGCTAGCAGCGGAGTATTACTCTCATTTTACATCGCCGATTCGTCGTTACCCTGACTTGGTGATTCACCGTGTCATTCGTGAGGTATTGGAGAATGGCGGGGCTTTAACAGCCGAGCGTCAGGAATATTTGACTGCACGTATGCCTGATATTGCGCAGCAATCTTCTGAGCGTGAACGTGTGGCTGTGGATGCAGAACGTGATACAGAGCAGATGAAAAAGGCTGAATACATGCTGGACAAGGTCGGCGAGGAATTCGAGGGGATCATCAGCAGTGTAACCAGCTTTGGGATGTTCATTGAGCTGGACAATACAGTGGAGGGTCTGACGCGTCTGAGTGCGCTTACGGACGACTATTACCACTTTGACGAGCAGCATATGGCTTTGATTGGCGAACGCACCTCCAAGGTGTTCCGCATTGGGGATGAGGTTAAGGTTCGCGTCGCGCGTGTGAACATGGAAGATTACACAATTGACTTTGAACTTGTCGATATGAAGCAACGGCAACGCCGTGAACGGACGGGCGGTTCAGGACAGGGCGGAGGTTTTGCGCGTGGCGGTGAGGGCCGAGGTAAAGGCAAACCCCATGAAGGGCGCGAACGTAAGGGTGGTAAAGACAAGGCTGGCAGGGAGCGTAAAGGCGGTCGTGATGCTGCCGGGAAGCCTAAAGAAGCCGGTTCAGGCGTAGGTGGAGGTATTAGCACCGCAGGTCGTTCAGGGCGCGGCGGTGGAAACGGAGCTGGAGCCGGCTCAGCTAGCAGCTTCGGCTTTGGCAGTGGCAAGGGCGGGTATAACTCGCCAGCATCCGGGGCAAGCAAGCGACGGAAGAAGACGTCTGCCAGCGGTATTTTCATCGGCGGAGCAGCTACACCAGGTAGTGATGCCAGACCAAACGGTGAAGGCGCAGCACGTCGCAAGCGGAAGAATAAGGGCGGAAGTGGCGGCAATAGCACCGCGGGCTTTGTGCGGAAAAAGAAGAAGTAGGTAGCTAGAGCTTACTTACTTTGAAGGCTGGAGCTTTCATTGCAGTGTATGAAGCTGATTTGAAGCATAGGTATACGTGCGGTTTCTGTCTGCTGTATTGGATGGAAGCCGCTTGGTTTTAAGTGTGATATAAGTGCAGTTAGAAATGTAGAAGGCTTGACCTTTCTTGCTTTTACCATCTGAAATTTGTTACAATATATTTCTAGGTGGCTCTTTGTAGCCGGATTTTGATGCCTGGATTTCAAGAGTGAATTACGTTATTCATAAGGAGTGGTATTCATGGGTAAGAAGGCAGACGGGAAAGTGCTCGCCCAGAACAAAAAAGCTTCCCATGACTATTTTATTGAGGACACTTACGAGGCGGGCATGGTGCTAACGGGAACAGAAATTAAGTCTCTACGGAATGGTCGCTCTAATATAAGTGACGCATTTGCTACGATCCGTAACGGCGAAATTCATATTCACAATATGCATATCAGTCCCTTTGAGCAAGGCAATCGTAATAATCCTACTGATCCGACCCGTACGCGTAAGCTGCTGTTGCATAAAGAGCAGATTCGCAAACTTATCGGATTGTCCAAACAGGAAGGCTACACGATTGTTCCGTTAAAGATTTATGTTCGCAATGGTTATGCCAAGCTTTTGCTCGGACTGGGTAGAGGTAAAAAGCAGTATGATAAACGTGATGCTGCCGCTAAACGTGATGCACAGCGTGATATCCAGCGCGCTTTGCGTGAGAAACAGAAAATTGCGAGATAAGTTGCTGTATTATTGTATGGTACAAATTACGTGGAGAAGTTACTTGTTCCTGTAATGGTGCTATTTTATAAGGCTTAAATGGCTTCATTTCGTTTCGTAATGACCTGTAATATGCTATACTAACGAAGTAGTCAGTTTTAAAGCTTTTAACTTTGTTCGAGTGTTGAATCTTAGAATTCAGCTTTTGATATTATGCATGCTTATGCTCCGGTATTTCCGGATTTATCCGTGGAGCCCTTTTATAATAAGGGGGCGTTTATGGATTCGACGGGGATAGTTCGAGCATGGGTAGCGGGTAGTGGGGACGCGTCCGCTTCATCAACGCTAAAGCCTATTAAACGGCAAACAACAAAACAACTACGCTTTCGCAGCCTAAGAAACTGTGTGCGTGCTTCTACCCAGCATCGTCCATGTGACTGGGATAGGGGCTAACAAATAGTGGAATACGCTGTCTCATCTCCGCCTGGGGTGAGCTGAAGAAGATAATCAGGCTGACCCGAAGGGAATCCGGTGACAGGGAGTTTCTAGGGTGACATCAAAACTGTCACTACACCCGTAGAAGCTTATGTGTCGTTATCTTCGGACAGGGGTTCGACTCCCCTCGCCTCCATTGCTATCTTTAAAAAAGACACCATTAAGGTGTCTTTTTTTGTATGCAAATCTATTATTCTGGTGAAACTAATTACTATAATATTAGATTTGGAGTGAGGATAATGACCTTAATGACTACTGAAAAGGAAAAACAATTTCAGATTGCTGATTACAAGAATTTAATTGAAAAACTAATCAAGAGGGGATCTTTGTTTACTTTATTCAAATTTCAAACTGAAATGATACGAGAGTTAACTGCTGATGATCCAGACTTCACACAAAATAGAATTGTTGATTTTTTAATAATATTAAAGGAGGTAACTGATGATTGCTTAACATGCACAAAATGCCATCAACCATATAATTTTAGGATCTGCACTGGGCTAAGTTATGAAAAAGATAATGCAATTGAGCTAACTTGTAATGGGTGTGGTGATTGTTTTACTCATTCGGAGAGGAGAAGTCATGTAACATATTTTAATTTCGAAGCTTGGAGAGAAGTAGACAATTTAAGGAAAAGGTCTAGAGGATTCACGATAAGTTATCGACTTAGTTATTCACCTAAGAAGGCACTTCTTTATATATACGATAATAAAGAGATACGTCCTGAATTATGGATTAATGGCTACCAAATCTTTGAAGCGGAAGAAGTGAAGAGTTACTGGGACTACTCAAAAGGGTTAATAAAACAATGGAAAAAGGATGAGGAACTACAATCAGCGTGTATTCAAATTGAGAATGCAAAGATCTACACACTGGATGAAGTTTCAAAGGGTGATTAAATTAGTTTGGAGTTGGCGAAAGAAGTAGTAGTTTTTTACAGGAATTTAGTTTAGTTTGGTGATTGGAGAGTTTCAAGTGAGGTGCTGTTTTTACACAAGGTTTCGTTCTCTCGCTTTACATCAAGGTACTTAAAGCCACCAACCAGTGTCTGGTTGGTGGCTTTTTATATGGCTTTAATAATTGAGATGAAGAGATTTTACAATTGGTTTTTTACTACAGGCGTACATAGAAATATCAATGCCAATTCAGGAGGAACACATTGATTTTGGTACCACTTATAGTTAGGTCTTGATGGTTTGCCTTCCATCCACTGTCTGGAAACCAGTTATTAATCCAGCGATTTCACGTTGGACCGATTTCTTCAGAAGACCCAAAATGAACTGTCACTGCATATAACCCTTCCGTGATGATGTACTCCTGTAAATCGTATGTGTTATCAAAATCAGAATCTACAGTTATTACTGCGTACGATATTTTGTCCTTCGGTAGTATTTTGGGTGAATGGTCAGGAAATACAGACATCCTCTCTTTTGCGTGTGGATATAGCTCATGTTAAGGAAAATAAGGCTTCACCGATAACAGGAGCCTTTCAAAGTAATAATATCTATTTTCTTTTAGGTGGAAGATGGTTTTGGGGTTTCATATATTCATTCGTTAGCATATTAATTCAAAATAACAGATCGGATGGGGCTTTCTGTAAACAAAATCACTAATCTATCCGATACATACATAAGAATGTTTTGCTGTTAAAAATAACCTCTTAAACTCAAAATCTGAATTGTATAGTAGCTATGAACACATGTAAACACAAGGTAGATGGCGAACGTGCCTTGTGCCGCTGGAAAGGAGATATGAAAGCATTTGGACGTACTGCAAAACGGAATAGGGTATGAAAGTCTACACTTATACGGTCCTTTTCAACCTCAGCATATGGAACAATTGCGAATTACCAGGGCCGTTAACGATCATGCATACCTGTATGTGAGCGGCATGCTGTCGGAAGAACAGGGAGCAGCGTGTGTTGGACAGGACATGGAGCAGGAACCGATTGTCATACGTCAGTTAGATGAGCAAGGACAGGCGATCAGAAGATTGTTTCACGGGCTGGTTACACGTATGTCTGTGCACTGCATAAGGGGAGTATATACTTTTGAACTGGAGGCGGCCTCGCATTCCTATCAAATGGATATCAAAACGAAAAGGCGCTCCTATCAGGACATACATCGTACCTATGATGATCTGGTTACAACGATGGTTCGGAAATACATGTATGGAGACGCCATTGATACGGTAACCAACTATGCTGAGTTAGGTACTTTTGTTTTACAATATGAAGAAACAAACTGGGCCTTTTTAAAGCGCCTTGTCTCTCGCTTTGGTTCAGTACTTGTGCCGGAGATAACGGCTGCATCACCTAAGGTTTTCTTTGGAATGCCAGAAGGCAAACAGTATAAGGTGGAACGAGATGTATTTTACAGGGTACGAAAAACGTTTCATGAGTTAGATACAGGAAAACCAGGGGAACGTGATGGCGCTTATGTCACCTACACGATTGAAAATCTGCAATACTATGCGCTGGGTGATTTGATTACGTTACCCATCGGACAAGGCAAAGAGCTGGTCGTTGTGAGGGCAGTTACAGAGTTAAAGGACGGTCTACTCCAAACTCGTTATGATCTCCAAACCGAACAAGATATTCACTATGCTCGGTATGAAAATGATCAAGCTATCGGGATTTCACTCACGGGAACGGTTTTGAAAGTACAACAGGATTTCGTACAACTTCAACTGGAAATTGATCCGAAGCAAGACCCAGCTAAAGCCTGTTGGTTTCCCGTAGCCACCCGTTATGTAGCGGAAGAGCATAGCGGCTGGTACGACATGCCTGAAGTTGGGGAACAAGTGGAGCTGTATTTACCTACACACTGTGAACAGGAAGCCTATGTGACCGATTCCTTGCGACAACATCGCCACGCCAATGGACAGCCAGATGTGAAGGCATGGAAACACGTACAAGGTAGTGGCATTGAAATGTCTGAGCAGGAACTGATCCTGTCCACTTCCGATGGGTTTTCGATTACACTACATGAGGATACGGGCATCACCCTCAACAGTCCGGGGAATGTACAGATTCAGGGCGGTCATGTAAAGCTGGATGCAGGTCAGGAACTATCACTTGAAGCTGGAACCGCACTATACTTAAAAGGTGGAGCCAGCAGTATGGTGCTGGATGGTGAGACGGACACCAAAGCCCCAGTGATTTATCAGGAAGGTACGGTGAAGGCTCCTGTTTTCGTAGCTGACCTCCCTCCTGTACCTGAGCCTCCATTGATGAGTATTAAAGCGTATGAAGCGGCTCAAACTGCAGCAGCCAACGCTTCTTCCAGCAGTGCAACTTCTACTCCTACGGCAAAGGTTACAAGTCCAGCGGCGCTTCAACAGGCCAACGCTTTGCTTGGTACAGTATCCAAGCTATTAGGCTCCATTCCAGCAGTCGGAAATGTGGCCAGTGTGATGTTGAATACAACGGGTGGAATAGCAGGTAAAGTGGCGGCAACGGTTTTACAAGTATCCGCAGCAATCCCTGTTCGGAGCAAAGGAACGCCTACCTTGGGAGCGTCTAAAGAAGCAGGTGTACATCCATTGAAACATTTGGCAGGTTTGGCGCTTCAAGGATTGATTAGTCAGTACGAGCATGAGCAAGCGAAACAAGCCTATTATAGCAAGTGGATTTTAGGCAAAGTATATACGAGTGCACGTCATGTGGCCCATTCCGGTGGTCCCCTAGAGCTCGTTCAAAACTTGCTGAAAGAATCGAATGCTATGGCTCATGCCTATCAGCAAATTCCCGCCGAGTTGAGACAACGCTGGAGGGCGAACTACGACAGTTACATGGCTCAACAGCCGAAGCCGAAGCAAGAAGAAGAACCCCAGTCGTGGTGGGAGCTTATGGCGGCGGGCCAGCTCCAGAATGCGGAAAACGAAGCCATTATGGCGAAGCAGATGGCGAACGAGTTGGAGTATACCGCAGATGTGAGCGGAGAAGTTGTATTAGGAGCAGCAGCAGCGGTTGTAGAAGATTATTCGTTTGGATTAATGAATAAGGAATATGCCTCAGATCATCCGATAGCGCGTAAAACAGGTGAAGTGATCGGACATTCCTTGACAACTGTAGCCGGAGCCGTAGAAACGGTTGGTGCTGTGGGGGAAGGATTCTTAGGTGGTTTGGTAACAGCTACAGGAGTAGGGGCACCTGTAGGCGTCCTTGCTATAGCACAGTCTGCTCTTTTAGGAGCACATGGGGCAACGGTAACGTATACCGGAGCATCCAATAGTGTGAAAAGTACTAAGGATCTTTATCGAATGTTTAAAAGCGAGGGGCCACATAGTTCAGTGCCGTCTAAACCTTCTAGTGGAAAGTCAGGTAAGAGTGAAGGAACACCTGCCTCACAGAAACCGAGCAAACCCAACGAGAAGCCGCCCGGAACTAAGGGGACGGGTGACGTTGTTAGTAATATTAAACTGACAGAACCTTCTTTGCCAAAGGGTAGTAAACCTAAAGGAAATTATGGAGCAGGAGATTCACATGGAATAAAGAAACAAAATGAAACAGCCGATTTCTTGGCTGACAAAGGTTATGACATTAAGATGTTGGATGAAATTGATGGTGGAAATGGTTATGGGATTAAAGAAGGATCGAATCCAGATTTTTTAATCGAAGGGAAAGTATTCGATTGTTATGCGCCTAAGCCAGATGGTAAGGTACAAAGTATAATAAAAGAAATAGCAGGAAAGACAAAGAACCAATCTGGAAGAATTGTTCTCAACTTAGACAACTTTCCAGATGAAAAAATTGCAGAAATTACTGGGATAATTTTAAGAAAAGCAAGTCCGAATGGTGATTTAAAAAGACTTGAAGAATTAATTAGTGTTAAAGATGGCACAATTACAAAAATATTTGGAGGAGAGAAGTGAGATGGACTGTGAATTACTTTTAGTTTCAAATTTAGGACCTGAAGCATTAAAGAGAACAATTTATAACATAGTAAGCGAGACAGTTAAAGATAAAGTAACTAATTACGAAAACTTTTCTCGTCTTAGCTGTAGATATTTCACAATTGATATTGAAACAGAAGATATTACTAGCATTGATTTTTTAAGAGAAGAATACGACATGGAAATAAATACAGAAATTAGTGTTCAATTGTTTGGGAAAACATTTTATGAAGGACTGGAGGTCTTATTTCAAACTATTGGGAAGATTTTAAAGAGCTTCAATCCTGATATGGTGTTTTTGGAAAATGGTACAGATCAACTATTTAGAAAAGAAAATGATACTGTAATTGTAAACACAAATTTAGACCAGTATCAAAAGAACTATCTATCTAATAGAATAATTGATTCGCTAAAATATCCATATATTGAAAAAGATTTATCAAACTAAAATATATTTCACAATAAAATCATTTAATGGTATATTTCCACAATACGAGTTAGTTGGCCGTATTGTGATCTCTTTTGGTCATGGTGTGTCGGGGCGGCTCAAGAAAACTCCCACTCAGTGCCGAACCAACCCATCATTTCAATGCTGGTTCAATAAAAGCGGCGGTTGAAACAGAAGAAATCCTGCTTTACCCGCCGTTGTTTTTAGCTGTCCAATTTTGAGTTTATTTTAACCCTTTGAAAAAAATCAAGTAAACCGACATAAAACGACAAAATTTCATTTGGGTCGATGGTATTATTACTTTTGTCTTGTATTGCATAAGTGATACGGATGAATAGGGCTATATGCTATTGATTGATGATGAAAAAGTAGATATGAAGAAACACCACTATAGATGATTACGCTAAAGTAAGTGGGTCTTTACAGCTGGAGTTAGATTGTAACATCCAGTTAATTTGCCAATATTTAAATATTTTATAATATTCAGGAATGGAACAATATTATGAAAATTTAATGGTTATTATCTGTGCTCTGTAGTAAAGACAGCATACGATACGATCAAGCTGATAGAGCGATTTGGCATAGAGCTTTTGTGGGCATAAGTATTCGCCAAAGCAGGAAGCATAGAAGCTTTGCTAGGCTAACTAACTTTGCACTCCGCCCCTTCATATACAATCATAGTCTATATATCTTGCTTAGAGTAGCAAGGTATATACTTAGTTTTGCATGAGAAATTTCATCTATAAACGTCTTTTTGGGAAAACTAATGTATAATCAAATTTAGACTACTTTTAAATTGATTGGACTGATTAGTATGGGGAGAGCACTTTCACCTTTAAGGTATCCAGGTGGAAAAGGTCAAATGTACGATTATATAGTAGATTTGATAAAACAAAATAATCTGATTGATTGTCACTATATTGAACCGTTTGCTGGTGGTGCAGGGGTTGCTATTAAGCTGTTACAAGAGGGTTATGTCAGGAAAATAACCATTAATGATTTTGATCGTTCCATTTATGCTTTCTGGCATAGTATATTAAATAATACTAGTCAATTTATTGAAAAAATTCATGAAACTGAAGTTAGCATTACAGAGTGGCATTTACAAAAAAGTATACAATCAAATAAAGTAGAAGCTGGGTTACTCGAACTGGGGTTTTCTACCTTTTTTCTTAATAGAACTAATCGTTCGGGTATACTTAAGGCGGGTCCGATTGGTGGACTTGAGCAAAAAGGAAACTATAAATTAGATTGTAGGTTCAATAAGGATAGGCTTGCTAAGTTGATTTTACAAATTTCCCAGCATAAGCACAACATTGAACTTTGTAATTTAGATGCGAAAATATTTATAGAAAATGTAAATGAAGAAGACAGTTTTTGGTTTATTGATCCACCTTACTATCAAAAAGGAAAAGATTTATATGTAAATTTCTTTAACCATGAAGATCATAAGGTTTTATCTGAAACTATAGACATCTATTTGGAAAGAAAACCATGGATTATCACATATGATATATGTGAAAGTATTTATGATTTCTACAAACATTTGAATTGTGAAGTTTTATCATTAAATTATAGTGTTCAAATAAAGAAAAAATCTAGTGAATATATGTTCTATAAAAACATAATTGTTTAGGGGGAACTTTAGATGGGAGAAAGGATTCACGTTTCTTTAAGAAAATTAATTGTTTGGCATGATAATCCTAGAGCAGCAATAGAAAAGTCAGAGAGTGAAGATGAAGCTATTGATATTCTTTTTGAAGTTGAAGGTAAAAACAAAATGTTATCTTTAGCCAATGATGTTGCAATATTCGGTTTGAATTCCCATCGTCAACCCATAGTTGTGAAAAACGATGGAGATGATACATATAATGTTTACGATGGTAACAGAAGGATTTCGGTTTTAAAGCTTTTAGCTAAAAAGGATGAAAGATTAGAAAATATTAAGGATCGTATAAATGTTTCTCTAGATACAAATATTTTTGTGTATGCAACTGATCATGAAGAAGCACTTCGCTTGATAGAAATAGAACATAGTGGAGAGCAAGGTGGGAAAGGACAGATTGATTGGGATTCTTATCAAAGAGACTACGCACGTAATAATATGGGGAAGACCCCTGATTATCCAAACGCATATAAAGTTAGTAAAATTTGTAATCTATTCAAGAAAAAAGATTTTAAAAAAATACCCTATACCGATATAGATACCATATTCAATAATTCTGTGATTAAAAAATTATTTGGAATAAGTGGAAATTGGAATTTTGACGATGAAGAAACGATAAAAACTGTCTATTTTAAACTAGTGCAGAATAAGCCAAAAGGCCCTTATTCAAGGTACCTTGTCAAACTTAACGAATCTGAAGTTGAATATGATAAATTCAAAATGAAGTTATCTTATGATGATAATAATGTAAATACGGGAGATAATCCACCTCCAGGTGATAATCCACCTCCAGGTGACAATCCACCTCCAGGTGATAATCCACCTCCAGGTGATAATCCACCTCCAGGTGACAATCCACCTCCAGGTGATAATCCACCTCCAGGTGACAATCCACCTCCAGGTGACAATCCACCTCCAGGTGATAATCCACCTCCAGGCGATAATCCACCTCCAGGCGATAATCCACCTCCAGGTGACAATCCACCTCCAGGTGACAATCCACCTCCAGGTGACAATCCACCTCCAGGTGACAATCCACCTCCAGGTGATAATCCACCTCCAGGTGGAAATAATTCATATAGAACTAAACCAGTAGAATTATTAAACT
The DNA here is from genome assembly GCF_038002205.1 of Paenibacillus sp. FSL R7-0340. Taxonomy (NCBI): domain Bacteria; kingdom Bacillati; phylum Bacillota; class Bacilli; order Caryophanales; family Paenibacillaceae; genus Paenibacillus; species Paenibacillus sp. FSL R7-0340. The sequence goes on along the minus strand of NZ_JBBOBY010000003.1, from coordinate 188,772 downwards.
ATGCAAAGAATAATATTAAAATTGACTCGAATGTGTTTAAAACCTATCTGGATTTTGTTGTCCAAACTAACTTTAATTCAAAACATGCCTTTAAGTTAGTTATACCCTATTTGTATCGAGTCTTATTAGAAAGTGCAATTCAATGTTGGATAGAATGGTTTAGAGAGGAAAACAATCGAAAAAAATTCAGGAGTAATAGCGATGGAACAATAAACGGGGTTAACATATCAAATCTTCTAAATACACCTAAAGAAACCTCCGTGGTTAATGAAAAGAAACTGGGTGAAATTAAGAACATTCTTAAAATGATAAAGGATAATAGTGCGTGTGGTTTTATTAACAGCTGTTTTAGGGGAATCCCTTCAAGTAGAGCGTCAATTTTTGTGAATGATATTAATAGTATTGTACATGGTACTATAGTTGAGATTGATACAGATAAATTAAAGACTTTTGATGATTTTGTATTGAATTATTTAAAAGCGATGTCACGTTCAATGGAAAAATAATTGCTGCTTTGAAAAGTTGTATAGAACTGCAAAATATCGGTACACTCAGATAAAATCGAATTGTTGTCGAAGTTGAATTTTTAATGGCTAATTGTCTATCCAAGTTTAACAGGGTTATAGCATATTCAAGCTTCAAAAAATGAATTTTAATACAATAATACTGTCAAATACCTTGAAGAGTATTTGACAGTATTTTGATTCAGTTTATTTTTGTAACATCTCAGTGTCAAAATAGCAATGTTAGCTTAGATTGAGTAATTAATGATAGACATTTTGTGAATTACTATTAAGTAGATATGCAATATGGATGAACTTCATTGAATATTAACTACGTGATATATAGATAACTCTTTAAATTGTTGATTGGAGGAAAATGAAATGGAGCAATTATTAAATGAACCACTTTCTGTTTTTGTGTCTTATTCACATAGAGATGAAGAATTAAAAGATGAGTTATTAGAGCATCTTTCCTTACTAAAACGAGAGAAGCTAATTAAGGAATGGAATGATAGATATATTATAGCAGGAGATAATTGGAATGATGAGATAATCACGAATTTTAAAGATGCTCAGATTATATTGTTACTAGTAAGCTCGAGTTTTATTAATTCTGAGTTTTGCTGGCATAAAGAAATGTTAGAGTCTTTGGAAAGACATAGATCAAAAGAAGCTTCGGTTATTCCGATTATACTTAGACCTTGTGAATGGCATTCAGCGCCATTTGGGGAAATCCAGGCATTGCCTAAGGATGGTAAGGCTGTTACCATGTGGGAAAATAAAGATTTTGCATATTTAAATATTGCTGCCGGAATACGGGAGAGAATTCGCCATTTACAATTAACAGTGCCTAAAAATTCGTTTGGAATCCAACAACTAGTTCCGGGTGATGAATGCATCAATAATGCTCAACAGAATCTTTATTTACAAATACTTAAAAACGAGTATGGAGTAGAATGGTTAAATGGAGCTTTGAAGAATAAACCTAATACATTGAATTTTATGGCGAATTATCCAAAGAAGATTGAGAAGATGCCATGCAGTGGAGACACTTTTTATATCGGAAAAAATGATGAAATTGGTAATTTAGTTTCCCCACTACGTGGCAAGGTAGAGAGGGCTTCATCTTATAAGTCAGTTCAGGAAATTATCAATGAGTCTAAAGAAGGTATAGCTAATTATGGATTTCATTCCCACGAAGAGTTTGAAAAGTATATAGCTAAACAAAAGTATCCGAGTGAAAATGTATTTTGTGTGACATTAAAAGATATAGATTATAAAGAATTGATTATTTCAGAGGGAACAAGCAAGTTTGTTGATTTAAAACATGGTTTATATATGCTTGATAGAGAGTATGATATCTTCATTTACAGAGACAGAATTAAGTTTGAAAACATTGATAAATTGTTACAAGACGAAGATTTTATTAAATTCAAATCTGAGCGTTCTGAACATAATCGTAGTAATCTAAAAAAGATGGATTTATTCTAAGCAGCTATTCCAAATAACTTCAACATCACGCGTCGGCGAATTGTGGATTTACCGTGCCATGGTTCGCCTCCATTTAAGTAAGACAAGAAAGCCATCAGCCAGTGATTCTGGTTGGTGGCTTTTTATTATGGCTCTAGTAATTGACTTGAAGAGGTTTTACACAACTTGTAGCTTAAAGGTATCTCTAAGTGTTCCTGCTGCTTTTTCTCCGTAAGCAACCCAAGCATTGATTTTCTTTTCGAAAAAGTATTGACACGGATAAAAAAGTATTATATCTTTATATCAAGATAAATAAATTAAAGATAAACAACCGGAAAATTTTGAATAGGGAGGTATACACATGATCACCATTTTAGAAAGAATTAATCAGCTCGCAAAAAAAGCAAAAGAAGTTGGGTTGACTGAAATTGAAAAAACGGAACAAACGGATCTTCGCAAAGAATACCTTCAAATCTTTCGGGGTTCTGTACAAAGCCTTCTCTTGAATGCTACGATTTATGATCCGAATGGAGACGATGTTACGCCTGAGAAACTAAAAAAAGAACAGGCTCAAATCGCTAAACGATGAATTTAATTTTATCTAATATCTCTAATTTAATAATCTTTAAGTAAATATAATATGGAGGGTGATTTTTATGTTGGCAAGTGGATTGTTAATGATACGTTTGGTGGTTGGATTGTTATTGGTGGGGCACGGAGCACAGAAGCTTTTTGGTTGGTTTGGCGGCTATGGTCCAAAGGGTACGGGCGGTTGGATGGAATCGATTGGCATTAAGCCCGGAGTATTCATGGCAGTGTCTGCTGGGTTGATGGAATTGTTGGGAGGAGCTCTATTTGCTTTAGGACTATTCACTCCACTGGCTGCATTGTTGATTACGGTGACTATGCTCGGAGCAATTTTCAAAGTACATGGCCCAAACGGGATCTGGGCAACAGCTAATGGCTATGAATATCCGCTAGTTCTTATTGCAGTCGCAATTGGTATTGCGTTGACAGGAGCAGGTTCATATTCTATCGATGCATTACTTAGATAAAACATGATGTTTAGGTCATTAAAAGCCATTAACAACAAAAAATAAAGGTTCCTACGATTAAAGGAGGGTTTCATATGTCACTGCAAACTACAGGTATCCATCATATTACAGCTTTTGCCGGTAACCCGCAGGAAAATGTCGACTTCTATGCCGGCGTCCTGGGGCTTCGGTTAGTGAAGAAAACAATCAACTTCGATGCTCCTGAGGTTTACCACTTGTACTTTGGTAACGAGGCAGGAAGTCCTGGAACGATTATTACTTTTTTTCCTGCACCAGGAACTCCCAAAGGGCGAATCGGAGGTGGCCAGGTGGGTATAACCTCGTATGTGGTCCCACCAGGTTCACTTGATTTTTGGCGGCATCGTTTAGAAAGCTTTGATATTCAAGTTACGAAAACGACCCGTTTTTCTGAACAATATCTTCAATTCGAGGATAATGAGGGCTTACGACTTGAGCTTGTTGAACGTGAAGCGGGAGCGAATAGTACTTGGTCTTACGGTGGCATTTCGGCTGATCAAGCAATTAAGGGGTTTGGAGGTGCTGTGCTATTTAGCGTTAACCCACAGAAAACGATGGATGCATTGGAGACCATACTCGGATTTACAAAAATCGCTGAAGACGCCGAATATGCCCGTTACCAGGCCGTAGGAGAAATCGGCAACATCGTAGATGTTCCGCTCGCCAAAATGGGTTTAGGCTTTGGTGGAGCAGGCACGGTACATCACATTGCGTGGCGTGCAAAAGATTTCGAACAACATGAAGAATGGAGAAGCGCAGTCCAGCATTATGGTTATCAACCGACTCCAATCATAGACCGCCAATATTTTAATGCGATATATTTCAGAGAAGCGGGCGGCATCCTATTTGAAATTGCTACAGATCCACCGGGATTTGCTAATAATGAACCTGTTGAATCTTTGGGGCAGAAATTAATGCTGCCAGAGTGGCATGAACCGCAGCGGGCTCAAATTGAGGCGAATCTGCATCCTATTGAAGTGAGAACATTAACTGGAAAACAACAGTAAACGAAACGGCAGCTGTTTTACCTCCAGAGGAAAAGGTGAAGCCACGTTGATGGGAACTGCCAGGTTTAGAAAAACGGTACATGACTGAATATAAACATGACAAGATGAATATCAACAGGATTAAACCCACTTTGACAAAATTGGTCATAGTGGGTTTTCATTATGCACTTGGTATGGACTTATAACATAGGGATGAAAGTCTGATCACGCTAGGCAGGAAGGGATGTATATTTAATCGCTATTTTTCAACGCATCTAATTTTCGAGTGCTCCAGATGAACCTCCCCCCAATCATACATACTGCGCAATATGGGGACGAAATTTGCTCCGTGAGCTGTTAGCGAGTATTCAACCCGGGGAGGGATTTCTCTGAATATTTCGCGATGCACAAACCCGTCTTCTTCTAATTCTCTTAGCTGCTTGGTTAACATCGCTTGTGTGATATCAGGAAAGGCGCGTTTAATTTCACCGAATCTTCGGGTACCACGGGACAGAAACCATAAAATCACTATTTTCCATTTGCCGCCAATGATTTTCTGAACCTTTGTTAAGGGGCAATCTGTAAAATAATTCAGATTTTCACTCATTTGTGCCATCTCCTCATCGTTTGTATTCCAGAAAGTCCTATGAAATCAATTAGTATGATTTTTGATAGTATATACTATAAATATGCCTACTTGTTGTTTCGATACCATTGGCTTAACATTACATTAGCATTAAAGCTTTGACAAGCCATCTGAAAATATTCTGGGGGCGAAGAAGATGAACATTAATATTTTATACGGTCACCCTTATGCTAAGAGCTTTAACAAAGCGATTTTGGAGCAGGTGATCGCTCATTTAAACGTACGAGGGGCGAATGTTAAGGTAAAAGACTTAATTCAAATGTCATTTAATCCGATGGTAGGCTTAAAGGATTTAGAGGCTAAGGTCACTAACGTATTGCCAGAGGAGATAGTAAAAGAACAGGAGGATTTATTGTGGGCAGATGCCTTGATTATTATTTCACCGGTATGGTGGGGCGGATTTCCCGCTGTTATTAAAGGATATATAGATAGAGTTTTCACAACAGGACTCATACGCTCTTCTGATGGTGTATATGGGCTTGAGGGCAAGAGAGCCTACTCGATTTTTACAACAGGATCTTCAGAAGATTATATTCGCATATCACGTCAGAAAGATATGCTCTACGCGGCTAACGATAATTTGTTTGGGTTCGCCAAGTTTTCGGATGCCGAGATTAAGCTTCTTTACTCGGTGCCGCGTGTAACCTTGGAGGAACGAAAAGCAATGCTGCTGGATGTCAATCGATTTGTCGATCGTATTTTTGATATGAGACCGGGAGAGGGAGGCAGTACGAGGGATAGCCTTTCTCTTCAAGCTTTGGAGCATGATTTGGCTAGCCATTAAGATTACGTAAACTGCAGGACGTTTCTTTGGAAAAATGAAGAACACCCTTATGGGTGTTCTTTCGTTTGGACATATGGACATATTACACTGTGCTAAGTTATAAGCTTGTTACTGCTAAAGATATAACCTTTTGGATGGTTCTCCTACTGGATACCGCAGAAGGTTTAAGACGTCAGTTGCCGGTTTGTAACTTGCCTTAGCCACCACGTCAGGAGATTTCCCGGTGTTTCCCGTATCCTCTAGCCGACAAGATATGAATGCTCCTCCAATCTTTAGAAATGCCAAATTCCACGCATTACCGTGTAATATTTTGCTTGATAGCCTTAATTTTCTCCTCAGTAAAGACTCCTGAATCCAGCAGGTCTAGAATGGAGAGCACGCTGCCGCGAGAACCCCAGCTACCTTCTTCAATGACCTGGAAGGATACCCACCAAGTTGGGGATGGTTCCGGTACACCAAGTACTTTAGTCAAACTGCCAAGAATATTCTCAAGCACTTTTTTGCGAACGTCGTTAGGCCAGTCACCATCCATCACCAGAACATTGACAGTAATTACATCACGTTCTGGCTGATCCGACAGCAATTGCCCGCCAATTGCCATGTAATCTATTGGACGTTCGGTGAAATGGACCTGAAACCCTTCTCTTGCTGGCGGACAATATTGACCTACCTCTGGAACGAGAACTGCATCCGTCAAACCTTCTGCCAAAAGACGGCGCTGTTCAAGCGTTATGCGGCCTGCGGGATAATTTACACTGATCATGGTCATGGTCTGATATCTCCTTATTAAGATTTAACCAAGCGATGTCTTGGAATTCTTTATGATATCTGTATCCAAGGCTTCAGCTTGGCAAGCTCATTGGTATTTTGTTGATATCGTTAATATAAAACGATGATAAACCCCTGTCAACACTAATTATTATAATAATATATATTTAAATAATATATAGAGAGATGTGAAGCTAGTTTAAATGGGCTATAATTATGTCTAGTCTAATGAAAGCATGACATACTACGGAGATTTGCTAGAGGTAACAGGAGGCACAATATATAATGGCGAGACAGTCAGGAAAAACCAATACAATGTTTGCGGTATTAGGCATTCTGAGTCTGGGTCCTCATACCGGTTATGATATAAAGCAACATATGGAGCAAAGCACTAGTTACTTTTGGAATGAGAACTATGGTCAGATCTATCCCAGCCTGGCAGAGCTACTGGATCGAAAAGATATTGCAGTCGAGGTTATTCGACAGAAAGGAAAGCCTGACAAGAAACTCTACAGCATTACCGATCAGGGAAGGCAGACGTTGTCAGACTGGCTTTCTCAGCCCATGGAGCATGTGGTGATGCTTAAAAAAAATGAGCTGCTGTTGAGGGTGTTTTTTGGCGGGAATTCTTCGCCTGAAACGATTATAAAGCACATACAGGAGTATAAAGAAAAGCTAGTGGAAAGCTTGCATATTTTTGAAGAACTTGAACGTTGGCTTATCAACGTAGAGCATAAAGACCATAATCACAAATATTGGATGATCACAATGAGCTATGGTAAAAGTCAGTTTAGCAGTTTAATTAGCTGGTGCGATGATAGCATTAAAATATTGAGTTCTTAGCAGTTGGTAAAACTCATATGTAATGAATAATCAGAAAGCATGCTGGACTATCAGAGGAATAGTAAACTAGTAACGACAATTCTTGTCGTTATCTCCGGACATGGCGACTCCTCCTCCATAAAGCTGCTTGCCAAGTTGGGCTCGCACCTTTATGGAGGAGTTTTTTTATCCCGTAAGGAGGATGCAATACACATGATTTTGTACGCTGTAAATGAGTAACTATTATTCCACCAGCTTTTCAGACTTCACCAGCATTTCTCGTAACACGTGAGCGACTCGACTTTTCCGGTTCTCTGCTTTCTTTTTTATCAAGTGTAATGATTTTTTGTATGCATGAGTATGGCTTTGATCGTAGAACTGTTTGGCTGCAATGCGTAATGTTCTTCTTAATAACAGTGCTGATGAGCGTGTTAACCTAGAGCGGAATCCCCTGCGCAATACCCGCAACGTATTTTTGTAGGTCTCAAAATCCTCGGATGGAGGGATAAGGGCAAATAAATTTAACGAGGAGTCATTGAATCCGTAAGTTTCATACATGATTCTCAGATTTTCTGTATTTAAAACGTTACCTCTGAGATAGGTTGGATGTTCCTGATGATATCCGACCACCTCTTTGATGCAATAAAAAGGGATCTTCAAGCGATGCAGTCTATAGCCAAGGTCCCAGTCTTCGAGTCCATACAGCACAAACCGTTCATTGAAACCTCCAATACGAATCAAGTGGCTGCGTCTGATGGCTACACAACGAGTAACCAGCAGCATCCAGGGAGCGACATCCGTTGTGGCAAATTGTTTCTGCGTATTGGGGGGGACTCTTGTGGGACTAACTACTTTAGACAGTGCACCCGTTTGGTGAAGGATATCTTCAGGGGTTATGATTGGAGTAATTTCGTTCGCTGCTTCATAGTCAGCATTCCATAAGTTGGACTGCGTAAGTATGTTGCGACATTGTTCTTTTTCTTCAGGAGAAAAGTCAGGGTAATAATGGGTAAAAGCATCGTCCCATGAGTGAGGAATGCCTGAGAGCACGGACTTGGGATATTTACGGTGATAACGGCTCACGATCCTAATGAATTCCGGTAATACTACAAAGTCAGCGTCGCAGAAGATGATGTATAGCCCTTTTGCACGGCGCAGTCCCAAATTTCGAACGGCAGATCGACCGCGTTGTTCCTGATGTGACACATAGATAAGAGGATAGGATGCTTTGAAGCCTTCAACCATTTCTTTCGTTCCGTCTGTAGAACCGTCATCAGCTACAATGACTTCGAATAGTTGCTTTGGATAGGTTTGTGTCTCAAATGAAGCGAGTGTGAGCAACAATTGCTGGGCTCGATTATAGGTTGGAATGATGACGCTGTAGCGGATAGCCAATATGATCTCCCCCCCACCATTCTTATTAGAAAACGTTTGAACAAGATGAATAATAACAATGTATTCAAGGATTTTAGCCTGGTCTAGTCAAACATCCCTCAAGGTTCGAAACAGGCTTGGTCTTATTACTGATGCTAAGGTGGGGGTTCTGTATTTTCTGCTGTTTTGCAGGTACGTTCAGTGGTGTTATATATGTGTAATCATGGTATTATGCATAGAGATGTAAAGTAAAAGCGACGGCGCTTCCTATCCGCTGAAAGCCCGCTCAGCAAACAGAAACAAACATGAGATGAAATGGGCAAGTTATGGTAAACTATATAGAGTTATAGAAGACCTGAAAGAGGAGTACTATATGACACAATTTGTCTATAAGCAAATTATTGACGATCTCAAGATGAAAATTTTTGCGGGAAAGTTTGCGGATATGAGATTGCCAGATGAACGTAGTCTTAGTGAGACGTACCAGGTTAGTCGTAGTTCAATTAAACGTGCTCTGACTAAAATGGAGAATGTCGGAATTATTTTCAAAAAACAAGGTTCCGGGACATTTATTAATCCATTATACATAAGAAATGAATCTATCTTTAACTACGAAGGCTCTAATCTAGGGGTCACTGATAATTTTCAAATGCATGGTAAAAAGCCTAAGATCAAAGTATTGAGTTTTGAGGTCATTCCGCCAACAGAAGAATTACAGCGCGATTTGTTCTTGGAGACTCATGATTTTGTTTACAAAATTGTTCGCTTACGTCTGTTTGATGATGATCCTTTTATGATTGAAACGGGCTATATCCCCATTAAAATTGTCCAGAATTTAAATCAGACAATTATCGAGGGGTCCATTTTTAATTATTTGGAAGACTCGCGGAACTTGGCCGTCACCAAATCTTTTTTATCCATTTTTGCAGAACCGTCTCAAGAGAATGATCAAAAGCTGCTACATTTAAATGAAAATGAGCCTGTAGGTATTATGGAAGGTGTGTTCTTTTTAGATAACGGTACGCCATTTGAGTTTTCTCATATGCGATTTCATTACAAATATTTGAAATTTAATACCTTTGTATCGGTTCACTAATGATAAGACTGGAGAATTCTCCGGTCTTTTTTTTATGGTTTTGAAAAAAGGATTGAAGCCTGCAATTACCTCGTTTATTACAAATTTTATTGGTTTATACTTCTATATATTTTAATGTAAGAGCTTTTTTACTGTCTTTTTAATTTATATTTCATAGTATGTTCAAAATTTCACAAAATTGGACCGTATCACTTGTGAAAAAGGTTGAATTAAATTGGCGTAGCGTTATGATGGACATGTAGATGAAATTTCCGGAAATAAATTACAAACAAAACTACTTAGGGAGTGGACACAATGTCATTATCACCCGTGTTAGCAGATTATTCATCTAAAACATATTTGGAAAAACTTGATGCATATTGGCGTGCAACGAACTACATTTCGGTAGGTCAGCTGTATTTAAAAGATAATCCTTTGTTGAGAGAGCCTTTAAAAGATTCAGATGTGAAGGTTAAGCCAATTGGACACTGGGGCACAATTCCGGGTCAAAACTTTATTTATGCACATCTAAATCGTGTTATTAATAAATATGATTTGAGCATGCTTTATATTGAAGGTCCTGGTCACGGCGGCCAGGTTATGGTTTCAAATTCTTATCTGGATGGTAGTTACACTGAAATCTATCCACAAATTACGCAAGATATCCCAGGTATGAAGAAATTGTTCAAGCAATTCTCTTTCCCTGGCGGTATTGCTTCACACGCTGCTCCTGAAACACCTGGATCTATCCATGAAGGTGGAGAATTAGGCTACTCCCTTTCTCATGGTGTAGGTGCCATTTTAGATAATCCTGATCTGATTTCGGCTGTTGTTATTGGTGATGGCGAAGCTGAAACGGGCCCATTAGCCGCTTCGTGGTTCTCTAACCGATTTATCAACCCCATCACGGATGGTGCAGTGCTGCCAATCTTGCACTTGAATGGCTTTAAGATTAGTAACCCAACGATTATGTCTCGTCAATCGAAAGAAGAATTGACCTCATACTTTAAAGGTTTGGGTTGGGAGCCGTTCTTTGTTGAAGGTGAAAATCCGGATCACATGCATCCAGAAATGGCGAAAGTATTGGATACAGCCATCGAGAAGATTGAAGCTATTCAGAAGAATGCGCGTGAAAATAATGACCTTACTCGTCCGGCGTGGCCGATGATTGTATTCCGTTCACCTAAAGGCTGGACAGGTCCGAAGGAATGGGACAACGTGCCGAATGAAAATTCATTCCGTGCCCATCAGGTTCCAATTCCGGTTGATCAAAAAAATATGCAACACGCACCTGCTTTGTTAGAATGGCTGAATAGCTATAGACCAGAGGAATTGTTCGACGAAAACGGTCGTTTAAACTCTGAGCTTGCTGAAATCCTGCCTACAGGCGATAAACGTATGGGAATGAACCCTGCTGCGAATGCGGGTAACCTCATTAAAGACTTGAAATTACCGGATTTCCGTAACTATGCGCTGGATAATTCCGTACCTGGTAAAGTGATTGCGCAAGATATGTCGGTTTTAGGGAAATACGTTAAAGATGTGGTTCTTTTAAATGAAGAAAATCGTAATTTCAGAATCTTCGGACCGGATGAAACGATGTCTAACCGCTTGGCTCCTGTTTTTGAAGTAACCAAACGCCAATGGATGGACCAAATTATTGAACCTAATGATGAATTCTTATCATCCTATGGCCGCGTAATTGATTCTCAATTATCCGAACACCAAGCTGAAGGATTGCTGGAAGGTTATGTATTAACAGGTCGTCATGGTTTCTTTGCAAGTTACGAAGCCTTCCTGCGTGTGGTTGACTCGATGATCACCCAACACTTTAAGTGGCTGCGTAAAGCAACGGATCAAGGATGGCGTGCAGATATCCCATCATTGAATGTCGTAGCAACCTCAACAGTGTTCCAACAGGATCATAATGGGTATACACACCAAGATCCAGGTTTGTTAGGTCATTTGGCTGATAAAAAACCAGAATTTATTCGGGAGTATCTGCCAGCGGATGCCAATTCATTGTTGGCTGTTTTCGACACCATTTTAAATGACCGTCAAAAGATCAATTTGATTGTTTCGTCTAAACACCCACGTCCACAATGGTTTAGTGCTGATGAAGCGAAAGAATTGGTGGACAAAGGGTTGAAGATTATTGATTGGGCAAGTACAGATCAAGGTGGGGAACCTGACCTTGTCATTGCTTCTGCTGGTACAGAGCCAACTATTGAAAGTTTAGCTGCGATTTCCATTTTGCATGAAAAACTGCCTGACTTGAAGATTCGGTACATCAACGTGGTAGATTTGCTGAAACTGAGAAGTCAAAAACTAGACCCGCGTGGATTATCCGACGCCGAGTTTGATCATTTTTTCACAAAAGACAAGCCAGTTGTTTTCGCTTTCCATGGTTACGAAGGTCTGATCAAAGATCTGTTCTTTGATCGTCACAACCATAACTTGCATGTACATGGTTACCGTGAGAATGGCGATATTACGACACCATTTGATATGCGCGTATTGAATCAGATGGATCGCTTCGATCTAGTGAAGGAAGCTGTTCTAAGCTTACCTGACGCTGAGAAGTATACCAACATTGTGGATGAAATGGATGCTACGGTTAAGAAACATCATCAATTCATTCGCGAAGAGGGTATTGATTTACCAGAGGTAGAGAACTGGGTATGGAAAGGCTTGAAATAAAAACACAGACACTTCAACTTTATGTTGGACAACCAAGCCATCAAGCATGAAGTGGAATATATGATCTGGTAGTGGTATACAAGTGCCTGACCCCTTTGACTTCAAGTATGATTTCAATGGGGATCAGGCGCTTTTTGATTTAGCACACAGAGAACTTGGTAGAGAATTTACAAGCTAGTGGGTATATACATATATAGGGAACGAAATGAATTTCTATATTTTGCCTGAGGATTAAAGAGGTGTTATGGTATATGAGAATAGTAAAGGAGGCTGTTAATATGAACCATCAAATTCCGGAGAAGGTATTGAATGATGGCACTAAAGTGCCCGTCATTGGATTTGGGACTGTTGGATTTAAGGGTGCAGATGGAGTACAGGCGATTACCGGCGCAGTTGATGCAGGTTACCGTCTGATCGACACAGCGTTCAACTATGAAAATGAGGGGGCTGTCGGGAAAGCGGTCCGGCAGAGCTCTGTGCCCAGAGAAGAATTGTTGATTTGCTCCAAACTACCGGGTCGCCGACATGCTTACCAAGAAGCCATTGTAACGATCGAAGAGTCATTATATAGAGGAGGTCTGGACTATTATGATCTTTATCTGATCCATTGGCCGAATCCCCAAATTGATCGATATGTTGAAGCCTGGCAGGCGTTGATTGAGGCGAAGAAAAGGGGCTATATTCGTTCCATCGGGGTCTGCAATTTTCTGCCCGAGCATAATGAACGTTTAATTCGGGAAACAGGTGTCGCCCCGAGCATCAATCAAGTTGAATTGCATCCATTGTTTAATCAGGAGCACCAGCGTGCAAAAGATGCTGAACAGGGCATCGTGACCGAATCGTGGAGCCCCTTGGGGCGTGGTCACAGCATACTGGAGAATGAAAAGATTGGGGAAATTGCTGCTGCTCATGGTAAAACGACTACACAAGCGATTTTACGTTGGCATATCCAACTTGGAGCGATCCCGATCCCTAAGGCCTCTTCTTTAAAACACCAGACGGAGAATTTGGATATTTTTGATTTTGAGTTGTCTACAGAGGAAATGAACGTGATTTCGGCATTTAGCAGTGAGGATGGGCGGATATGGGGTCAGGACCCCAAGTCCTATGAAGAACTATAATCAGGAACAATAAATAGAAGGGTTCAAAAATCTGTCGCGGGTTTTTGGACCCTTTGCTTTTATAATAAAACGAACACACATCCGAAAGTGATCAGTGGGCCAGTATATAGAGCTATGATGAACATTTTTTACCGGATTTGATGTATGATATGGTGGAATGTAGTCCTTTCGAAGGAGGTCATCATGGGAATTTTGTCGAGGTTTAGGGATATTATGAAAATGAATGTTAACGCCTTAGTGGATAAGGTGGGAGACCCGGAGAGAACCATTGACGATTATATGCGGAATTTAAACAGTGATCTAGGCAAGGTGAAAGCGGAGACGGCCTCAGTGTTGGCTGATGAGAGAAGGGCAAAAAGAGCACTGGATGAATGCAAAGCCGAAATCAAAAAGCTCCAGCATTATGCCAGTAAGTCTGTGGAAGCTGGTAATGAAGAGGAAGCTCGAAAGTTTCTGGAGAGAAAAGGTTTGCAGGCGGAGAAATTGGAACAATTACAAACGTCCTATGATTTAGCTTCGACAAACGCCGTAAATATGAAACAAATGCAGGAGAAGTTGGTGTCCGATATGGGACAACTAGAAGCGCGGCGCGCTGAACTTAAAGGGAAGATGGCGGTTGCCAAAGCACAGCAAACCTTGAACTCTATGGGCAGCAAGAATTCTGCTTTCGAAGTTATGGAAGAACAGGTGAACAGAGCGTATGATGAAGCGATGGCTATAGCCGAGCTTCGGGCAGGAACGAAGGACGACATGGATGCTTTATTTGCACAATACGAGAAGAGTACGAATGCAGAGGATGAACTGGCTGCGATCAAAGAAAAAATCAACCATAAGGAATCATAACAGTATCTACATGAAGAGGTGAGCAGATGCCGGTTATCGAATACAAATGCCCAAACTGCGGCAGCGGCATGGTCTTTGACGGTGAGACAGGGATGTTATCCTGTCATAGTTGCGGAAGAGAGGACAATATCGAATCTATTCCTGATCCTCTGATAAATCGTATTTTTTCAGAAGATGAGGCCCATGAGTATCATTGTAATAACTGCGGAGCAGTGATTATGACCGAAGTGGAGACGAGTGCAACGGTGTGCAGCTTTTGTGGTTCTGCCGTGGTTCTCGGGGATCGACTGACTGGCAAGCTGGCTCCAGCGCAGGTTATTCCTTTTTCAATCAGTAAGGAAGAAGCCATAGCTGCTTTCAAAAAATGGTGCAAGAATGGCCGTCTTACGCCGAACCGGTTCATGATAGCAGACCGAATCAAGGGAATAACCGGGATGTATGTGCCCTTCTGGTTATATGAATTACATAATAAAATTGAGGTTCAAGGTGAAGGTACCCAAGTGAGAACCTATACGAGCGGAGACTACGAATATACGGAAACGAAGCATTTCGATGTATATCGGAAAATTCGTTTGAATTATGTAAAGGTTCCAATTGATGCTGCGGAGAAAATGAACGATGAGCTGATGGATAAATTGGAGCCTTTTCCATACGATCAGCTAAAACCCTTTAAAACGCCATATCTAGCAGGTTATATTGCGGAGAAGTACAGTTATAACGAAGAAGAGCTTTTCCCGCGAGTTAAAGAAAAAGTGAAGGAATATATTGATGCTTATATTCATTCTACGGTGTCAGAGTATACGGCCGTGAGTTATACGGAAAAGCAAATTGATACTACATTAAAACAAGCGGATTATGTCCTGCTCCCGGTGTGGGTCATACACTATGACTATAATCAATTGGAGCATACGTTTGCTATGAACGGACAGACGGGCAAGGTAGTCGGTAAGCCTCCGATTAGCAAGTTCAAAGTGACGGCTTGGTTTGCAGGCATTTTCGGCATTACTCTCTTTTCATTGAGGTTAATCACTTGGTTGATGATGGGAGGGGGATTTTATTGAAAAAGCATAGAGCGATTATAGCCGTCTTGTTGTTCTTTGCTGCTTTTCTGGCAGTTCCTATGGAAATGAAGGGCGAACCAGCAACGACAGAAATGAAGCCATTGATTTATGATGAAGCGGGTCTGCTCAATCAGGAAGAGTATGATGTGTTGAACGCTATGGCTAATCAATACGGAGCGGAAAGAGAAACGGACATTATTATTTATACTACTCTCAATCCCGACAATATGGATGTTATGAGAATGACGCAGGACTTTTATGATGACCATGGCCCTGGGTATGACAGATCTCATGGGAACGCGGTCATTTTAACGATGGATATGAGAAATAGAGAGGTGTACTTGGCCGGATTTTATAAGGCAGAACGGTATCTGGATGATGACAGGCTTACTAAAATACGCCATGAGATTAGCCCGGACCTGACGAACGGCAACTATGGGCTTGCATTTCAAAAGTATATTCTGAGTGCGCACAAATATTTGGCCATCCGTCCAGGGGTGAATCCAGACAGTATATTTTTTAAAGGCTGGCTTCATTTGGCGGTTGCCCTGGGATTGGCGGCGATGATCGTGGGCAAGATGGTTTCCAATTCTGGCGGTCGGGTTACGGTAAATCGGCAGACCTACGAGGATGCGAACGCTTCAGGAGTTCTGGAGCATCGAGATCAGTATCTTCACACAACGACAACGAAACGGAAGATTGAAAAGAGCAGCAGTAGCAGCAGCTCAGGCGGTGGTGGCGGAACTACCAGCGGCGGTCATTCGCATAGCGGCAGCAGAGGATCATTTTAACTGAGGATTTTGTAAAAATCCAATAAGCGACTTTCAATGAACAATATATAGATCGAAATGGTCTAGTTCGTCTATATATTGCACTTTGGAGCGACTGGAATCGAATTTTGCAAAATCCTAAACTGAAAGGATGGATACAGTATGGGGTTCTTCAGAAATCAATTTGCAAATGTTGTAGAATGGGAAGAATTTAGAGATGATATGATTTTCTGGAAGTGGAGCAACCGTGAAATTAAAAAAGGCAGTAAATTAATCATCCGCTCCGGTCAAGATGCGATTTTTGTAAATAACGGCAAAATAGAGGGTATTTTCGAGAATGAAGGGTCGTATAACATGGACTCTGATATTATTCCATTTCTATCCACACTAAAAGGGTTTAAATTTGGTTTTAACAGTGGCATGAGGGTAGAGGTCTTATTCGTTAATACGAAGGAATTTACGGTCAAATGGGGGACGCAGAATCCAGTGCTGATCCCGACCCCCCAGCTGCCAGGTGGTATGCCGATTCGTGCCAATGGCACATTTAGTTTTAAAGTGAACGATTATGTTACGCTCATCGATAAGATTGCCGGAGTGAAGGACAGTTATCTAGTTGAGGATGTGAAAATACGGATTACTTCGGTGTTGGATCAGTTATTGATGAAGTGGATTAGCAGAGAAGGAAAGGACATGTTCAATCTGCAGGCGAATGCTTCTGACATTTCAAAAGGTATTCAAGAAGATCTGGATATGCAAGTGATGGACAACGGTATGACGATTACTGGCTTTCATGTGATGAGCTTCAATTATCCTCAAGAAATCCAAGATATGATCACGAAGACAGCCTCTCATGAAATGATCGGTAATCTGCAAAAGTACCAACAAGTGACGATGACGGACGGGATTGCATCGGGTAATGTAAAAGGCGGCGGTGCTGCTTCGGATATGGCGAGTATGATGATGGGGATGAATATAGCAAATGAAATGATGAAAAATTTGAACCCGAACCCAAAGCCTTCGGCTGAGACTCAGCCTACACCTGCTGCCCCCGCTCCATCTGGAGACGGTAATAAGCCCAATTTTTGTCCGAATTGCGGTACAAAAAACGAAGGAGCTAACTTCTGTCCGAATTGTGGACAAAAATTGAACGGATAACATAGCTACGGTCAAACTTCTTTATTTCAGAAAAGTTCCGACTGGGTCAAGTAATCCTGTAAGCCAAAAGGCAGTTATCGCAGAGTATCTTCTGTGATGGCTGCTTTTTTATGTAGTTCGTTCAAGTATTTTCTTCATAAATCCGATTTATTGGATTGAAAAAGGTACTCAGGATAAGGTACTATAGCTATATAGTATGTATTTATATTAACTAATTAGTTATTACATTAATAAACTATGGGTATAGGAGCAACGAAGATGACCAAATTCCAAGATCAAATCATTGCGCGTTACAAGTTTGATGATGCAGAGAACGTCGGCAAAGATAGCTCAGGGCAAGGTAACGATGGGGTTGCTTCAGGCACAGTAACACCTACGATTTCCCATGCTACCGGTAGAGCAGCTTTGACGCTTGAGGGTGGCCCCAACGGTACATCGTATATCCAGCTTCCTTCCGATCTATTCAAAGATGTAAGCGATAACACCGGTGTGACGGTTACTGCGTGGGTCAACTTCGGCAGATTCACAGATATGTGGGAACGTGTCTTTGACTTTGGTAAAGCCCATACAGGACCCTATATGTTCATGACACGGAATCTGCGCGGAACCCTTTTCACCGAGGCGGATTTGTCCGTAGACCCGGGAAGAGGCTTTGTCAGGGATGAGTGGATGCACATAGCCCTGTCTGTGATCGGCACGGAAGGCGGCACATTAAGTAGTGCCGGTCCGGTGATATATGTCAATGGTGAAGTGGTAGCGGATGGTTCCATCAGCCAAACTTCCAGCGGTAACTATGCCAAGCTGCGTAAATGGTTCGAAACGTTTACAGACTCGTCCAACTACAGCAACAATTTTATCGGTCGCTCCCAGCATGCGGCGGATGTAGACTTTGCCGGCTCCGTTTCAGACTTTAGAATTTATAAAGCAGGCTTGTCGGCAGATGAAGTCATTGAGGTCATGTGCGACTCGTTGACAGATGAAGAGATCGTGAAGCTTGCTAGAGATAAATATTTGTCCTTTCCAACGACGATTGTGACCAAGGACTTATCTCTGCCAACCGTTCTGATGGGCGGTAGAGTAGAAGTGACCTGGAAATCCAGCCAACCTAGTATACTCTCTGACAATGGGCAGGTGCAGGCGATTACCTCCGCACAAGGGGTTACCGTCACAGCTTTATTAACGAAGGGCTTAAGCCAGATTGAAGAAAGCTTTGAAGTATCCGTTCTTCCTGAACAGCTGCCTCCGTACACGCTGACCATTCATGGAAATAAGGAAGTACTGGATGTCAGCGAAGTGATGTACGGCTTGTTCTATGAAGATATCAATAACGCGGCAGATGGCGGGATTTATGCAGAACTCGTTCAGAATCGCTCCTTTGAATCTTTCGAGTTTGATACGTATTCCCATGCTTCCGGTGAATGCGGCTGCTCTACAGGACGGAACCGCAACCCGTTGTTTGCCTGGTCTGGTGATACGGACAAGATGACTCCACAACATAGCGGTGGATTAAATGAGTTTTTAGGCGCAAAAGACAAAGAAGTGAACTCTTATTATGTGACGGTAGCGGATGGTGCAACGATTCGGAACAAGGGCTTTTCCGATTCTAACCAGAATTGTGCCATGTCCATCCAAGAGGGTGCCAAGTATGAGTTTACCATCTGGGCGAAGGCCGATTCAGCTGGCGCAATCACACTGCAACTGCAAGGCTCGAATGAAAAGGCTATTAGTGATTCGGTTACGATACAGGTGGAAGGTGGCAACAGGTGGAAGAAGTACGGCATCGATTCCAAACTTGTGCTGACAGGCTCAGCTACGGTTCTCGGGCAGCTGGCGCTTACATTTGAAGGGGACATTTCGGTTGATATGGTTTCTTTATTCCCACAAGATGTATGGGGCGCAGGAGAGGAAGCGCAATCCCCATCGGCACATGCTAACTTCCAGGGAAATCCTAACTACCGACTGAGAAAAGATTTGGTGAACGCACTGGTTGGCATGCATCCGAAGTTTTTGCGGTTTCCAGGTGGTTGTATTTCCGAGGGTTCGTTTATATGGGAAAACGTATACGATTGGAAGGAATCGATTGGGGATATCGAGCTGCGCAAGGAAAACTTTAATGTATGGGGCTATATGATGACCATGGGCCTTGGTTATATGGAGTATTTCCAGTTGGCAGAAGACCTGAATGCAGCACCGCTTCCGGTTATGGCCTGTGGCGTTCTCTGCCAAGCCCGTTCCGATTACGCTCATCCGGCTGGAGGCGCATTAAGAGAATACTATATTAAGAACTTTACAGATCTGATCGACTTTGCGATCAGTGTGGATTTTGAACATAATGAATGGGCTGCTATGCGTAAAAAAATGGGCCATGAAGCTCCGTTCGATCTGCGTTATTTGGGTGTGGGTAACGAGAACTGGGGCACAGAGTTCTTTGCCAACTTTGAAGTGTTCAAGACGTCGATTGATGAGTACATGGAGAAAAACTATCCGGGTTATGAACTGCATATCATCTCCACGGTTGGCGCTCAAGCAGACGACGATGCCTATCAGCAGGGCTGGAAGTTCCTGAGCGGTAATATGAAGGGCTCGGCTAAGGTTGCTTTTGCAGATGGTAACCAGGTGACGGAGGAGACTGTAACCTGGTATGAGAAGCAAAAAGACTATATGGACACCATTGCAGACGAGCATTATTATCGTTCTAACGAGTACCTGCTGAATAACGTGGACCGCTATAACTACTACTACAGAGCTTATAACGCGGACGGCAATATAAATTGGAAAGCGACATCAAAGGTTTTTGTCGGGGAGTACGCATCAACGGATAAAAATACTTTAGCAGGCGCTGTAGCAGAGGCAGCGGTGATGACGGGCTTCGAAAATAATGCCGATGTCGTTCGGTTGGCTGCCTATGCACCGCTGTTTAACAAGGTGCTGACAGATGGAACCTACAGATGGACACCAGACTGCATCTGGTTCGATGACGAAACGGTGTGGTTTACGCCGAACTACTATGTACAGCAAATGTATGCTAAATATTTGGGGAATAAAGTATTGAGCACTTCTTTCTCTACTTACAAAAACGGCAAGCCAACGGATCTCATTCCTCAGGGTGGAATTGAAATCGCGACAGGCAACGCCGAAGTTATGATTAAGCGTGTGACTGTTACTTCCAACCAGGACGGCAGTGTTTTGCTGGATCAAGACTTTACCCAGGAATTGAATTCGGCCTGGCAGGTCATTCCCGGTTCCGGGGGCTCTACAGTGGAGGAAGGCAAGGGGCTTGTCCTCAAAGCTCAGGATAGCGGTTTGAATGGTCTGTACATCTTGAACGACAGCTGGAGCAATTACAAGGTAGAGGTGGTCGCTTCCCGTATTTCCGGCACGGACGGTTTTTATGTGGGTGCGGGTCTCACGGATATTTCTGCGGAGAAAAAGGACGTTGTCGAATACGCGATCGGTTATGGCGGCAAGGCTACCGGCGTGAAGGTTTACAAGCAAGGCATAGAAGGCTACACATTGGGTGACTACTCTTCCAGTACAGCGGCAGGTAACTTGAGAGCAGCTAGCTATGAAGAGTTGGCTGACAACACGGACTACACCATAACAGTGAACTACGGCGGTGAAACGGGCAGCAATCTGATTTGCTCATACACCGACGGCGAGACAACCAGCAAAGTGCTGGACTACAAGCTGGAGGCTTACAACAGAGACGTGTTCAACTCGGTAACCCAAGATGCTGAGCATGTATACGTGAAGCTGGTGAATGCTGACAACGTAGATAAGGTAATACAGCTGAATCTACAAGATTTGAGTGTTGAGTCCATCGCTAAGCTGGTTACACTAACCGGCGATTCCTCGCTTGTTCATGTACCTAACGTGAACAAGAAGAATGACGAGAAGGTAGTGCCTACCGAACAGCAGATCACGCTTGATACGAATTCTGTCCTTTTGTACTTACCAGCTAACTCGGTGAATGTGCTGGTGCTGGATCTTAAACCTTTTCCTGCTTAAAAACAAAAAGGGGTGTCCCAAGCAGCCGTTTTATGGCTTTTGGAACACCCCTTTTTTTCTATGAATAGAGTCGGAATGTTGAGTTGATTTCCCCGAAGGGCATTACTGCGTGCTTCTGTTTACTAATTCACGCGGGTTGATGCCATCGTCTATCGTTAGCGGAGTAGGGGCTCCCGTAGCGATTCGCTCCCAAGGCACCATTTTAAAGTTCTGATTTAACTTTTTGCCGTTTTGAAGATTTTCGTCATCTTGTGCAACGAAGATACCATGAGGGAAATTCTTGCCTAATCCGTAGCCAAGAACATCAATACCGTCTGTGACAGACGTACCGTCAACGGTAGGGCTCGCGCTGATCGTAAAGTTGCTTATATATGCATTGTCGCCTTGTCGTTCATAGATCGCATAGCTGCTGTTTCCTTGACTGGAGGCCATGAGATACCCCTTGCCATCTTTACCGTAATACAATGTAAGTCCTTCTATGTCATCGTGAAGTCTGCGCCCATCTGCAATATCAACACGTCGCAGCGGCTCGGATGAACCGTCTGGCTCGGCACTATACTTCCAAATGGCGTAATCCTCTTCAGCGATGTAGATCGTACCATATTCATCATCAGCAACCATGCCCTCAGATTGCGTATCTAGCTTGAACTGGCGGACAAGCTTACCTGCAATTTTGCCACTTCCGTCATCAGTCAGCTCATATTGTTCAAATTCACCCTCTTTGCCCAACACGAGCGCGTAAAATTTATCTGTCTTGAGGCTATGGTATAAGCTGAATCCGTACACTTCTTTCATAGATGCTTTAATGGGTTTGCCAACCACGTTGGTCAGCTTTCCTGATGCACCGTCAATGGCAAAGATATCGATCGTATTGTTGGTTCGATTGGTTGCCCCTGCGATATCAATTTTTTTGCCGCCCAACGTGAAACCGTAACGAAGATCCACGTTATTCATTTTTCCGACCTTCATGTTTTGCAGTTGCTTGCCTTCCAGATCATAGACTAAAATCCCGCCGCCTTTATTGGTTGCTAAAATTCTACTTTTCTCCGGATCGACCGGGTTGAGCCAGATTGCAGGGTCGTCGGCTGCGTCTTCTCCATCTTCCACAGCTTCTGTTTCGGCAGAGGGGATTACTTTATAGGTGGGAACTGCGTCCTTAGGATCTGCATATTTGCTGTTCTCTGCTTCAAGCGCTGTAAGAAGTTTTGTAGGAAGATATACATTTCCATTCACTATTTTAATTTCCCGGTCCGCTTTTCCGGTTAGTCCAGCTAGACGATATTGCTTCTCACCCACTGTAAAGGTCCCGACAATGCCATTTTTCAGTTTGACCAAAACAGACTGGTCATCACTGTCCCATGTAATTGTCGCCCCCATTTTATCTGCCTGTGCTCGTAGTGGTGCATACCCGGATGGCTGAATGTCTGCCGCATGGGTCAGTTCTGGTGATACCAGAATCCCTGTTAAAATGGCTAATAATGCGAGTTTAGTTGACTTCATATGTATGCCCCTTTTCCGAAGTAAAAATGATATAACCGACTCAGTATAAAGCGAGAATATCAAAAGGATACAATGAAAATGTAAAAGGAATGTAAAGGCGGTGTAAGCATTCAATGGACTGGCTTCCAGTATTGTTGTCTGTAATTCTTTGGAGACATTCCGAACTTTTCTTTAAAGCATTTGGAGAAATAGCTTGCTTGGGAGAATCCTGTTTCCTCGGTAATTTGTTGGACAGACCAGTCAGTTTGCAGCAAAAGAC
This sequence comes from Paenibacillus sp. FSL R7-0340, assembly GCF_038002205.1. Lineage (NCBI taxonomy): Bacteria > Bacillati > Bacillota > Bacilli > Caryophanales > Paenibacillaceae > Paenibacillus > Paenibacillus sp. FSL R7-0340. The sequence continues at coordinate 165,854 of NZ_JBBOBY010000003.1, read as the reverse complement.
TGCGTCCTTGATCCAGGCGATAATCCATTAAATACTCAAGCGGTGTGCGCTGGAAGGCGACCTTCATGCATCTGGCGAGATAGTTCTGATGTACGTGAAAATGGGTCTCCAAATCCTTATTGGTGATTGTATTTTTGTAATTCTGTTTTAGGTATATTTCGATCTGTTCCGCCAACTTAGAGGAGCTGTCTTTATTATTCTGATCATACTCCAAACTCTGAAAAACATTCACAAACGTCTGTTGGGCCTCCCATAGTGCCAGCTTTCTAGGTTTTAAAGTAGAGGCTAGTAAATAGTCTAATTTCGAAAATAGCTCATGCGGATTCACCACTTTTTGAATTTTGGGCAAATGAATGGTCGTATGTTCTGAATGAAAATGCAGCTCGGGAATGGGGGTGCTGGGTATAATAGGATTGGGCGAGGATTGTGCGCACCACATGCTATTGGTTTGAAAATGGAACCAGTAAAAGGAGGTTTGTTCTGTACATGCCTCAATGGGAAAATGATGTTTATCCGGTTCAAGAATGAGAGCGTAATTTTCAGTTACCTTCCACACTTCGTCCTCTTCGCCAATGTGCAGCAATCCTTCTTTAATGATTATTACGTCAAAATAACCCAGATTATACCTATTCGGGTGCCAATCCCCTTTTTGATATGTAGTAAAATTCCCCTCAATGAAATAAGGCAGCGGAGGGACAAGGAATGATAGAAAGTCTGTTTTGCTCATGGAAGCCAGCTCCTTTGTGTGTGAAATCGTATAAGTTTTAGTTAAAGATCGCGATTTTTTTTATAAATTCAGGTTGATAAAATAAGGACGTAGCAAGGGGAGCTCAGGTTAGCTTGTACGATATTATCATTACTTTATCCTTATTTTTTCAAAAATGAAAGCGTTCTATTTCCAGGAAGGGATGTTTATCCAATGAAAACGGCAAAGCCAGTTAAGCATGTCATCGTTGATGATTTATTTTGGAAAAAGTATAAGCAGGTTGTGGCGGAAGAGGTTATTCCTTATCAGTGGAAAGCATTAAATGATGAATTACCAGATACAGAACCCAGTCATGCGATTGAAAACTTTAGGATTGCAGCCGGGGAATCCAGTGGGGAGTATTATGGAACCGTTTTCCAGGACAGTGACATTGCCAAATGGCTGGAGACAGTTGCCTTTAGCTTAAGGGATCATCCGAATCCTGCGCTTGAAGAGCGGGCTGATGAAGTGATTGAATTGTTGGGAAGAGCTCAAGCTGAGGATGGGTATCTGAATACGTACTATCTGCTGAAGGAACCCAATAATCGCTGGACGAACTTAAGAGACAATCATGAGCTGTATTGTGCAGGGCATTTTATAGAAGCGGCTGTTGCTTATTATGAAACGACGGGCAAAACGAAGTTTCTTCACATTATGGAGAAATACGTAGACCTGATTCAGCAGATTTTTGGTACGGAAGAAGGGAAACGGAAAGGCTACCCGGGACATGAAGAAATTGAGTTGGCCTTGATCAAATTATACGACGTAACTGCAAAGGATCAATATCTCAAATTAGCGCAATATTTTATTGAACAGCGGGGACAGCATCCTATTTACTTTGCAGAGGAACAAGAAAAGAGAAAACATATTCTAACAGAGCCCACCTGGAATGATGATAACAACATTAATTTTGGCTTAGGCTTCGAATACCAGCAAGCACACCAACCTGTGCGGGAACAAAAAGAGGCAGTCGGCCATGCGGTGAGAGCGGTGTATTTGTATATTGCGATGGCGGACTTGGCCGCGAAAACAGGGGATGCTTCCCTGTTACAAGCCTGTGAAACGCTGTGGGATGATGTAACGAATCACAAAATGTACATCACCGCAGGGATCGGTTCTACTGTAAACGCGGAAGCGTTCACTTGCCATCACGATCTTCCCAATGACAGCATGTACTGTGAGACCTGCGCCTCTGTAGGGCTGGCCTTTTGGGCCAATCGTATGCTGCGCTTAGCGCCAGACCGGAAATATGCCGATGTGCTGGAGCGTGCGCTATACAATGGAACGATTAGTGGGATGGATCTGGACGGGAAACGGTTTTTCTACGTGAATCCGCTGGAGGTTAATCCTTTTCAAAAATCCAGAAAAGATCAAGAGCATGTAAAAACAGAACGGCAAAAATGGTTTTTCTGCGCATGCTGTCCGCCCAATTTGGCACGAATGATTGCATCGGTTGAGGACAATATGTACACCCAAACGGATGATACGTTGTATACGCATCTGTATATTGCCAGCAAGGTGAACATGACTTTATCTGGTCATGAGGTTGAGATTACACAAACTCATCATTATCCATGGGATGCGGATCTAACCTTTTCGATCCACGTAACAGAGCCGACTTCCTTCAAATGGGCACTACGGATTCCGGGTTGGTGTAAGCAGGCAGAGGTGAAGGTGAATGGGGAAACCATATCATTAGACCATCTGGAAAATGGCTATATCGAGATTCAGCGTACTTGGAAGGACGGAGATGTGGTAACTCTGCATTTGGCTATGCCAGTTGAGCGCATTCGGAGCAATCCACTTGTCTCCATGAATCAGCAGCAAATTGCTCTCCAACGCGGCCCAGTCGTGTTCTGTCTGGAAGAAGTGGATAATGGAGCGAATTTGGCAGGATTAAGATTGACGAAGGATAGCCTCATTACGGAAGAGTTTAGCGAAAACCTGCTGGGTGGCATTGTAAAGTTGACTATAGAGGGATACAGGGTAAAAAATTCGAACGCATTTTATAGCTCGGAGCCTCCTGAATTTGTTCCTCAACAAATTACCGCCATTCCTTACTACGCCTGGTGCAATCGGGCTAAAGGGGAAATGCGTGTATGGGTTTATGAATCATAATTCATTCGCATGGGGAGAGGAAAGATCATGAGTACGAGAGTTGTGAGTACGGAATCACCGGAAAAGGCAGCAAGTACCGTTCCTTTTCATCGTAAAATCAGCTATTCATTAACGGATACAGCAGGCAATCTACTATACTGTGTCATTTCCAGTTATCTATTATATTTTTATACAGATGTATTCGGTCTTTCTATCGGGATTGCCGGGACATTACTATTTATCACCCGTTTTATCGATGCCATTGATGCCCCGATTTGGGGCATCCTGATTGACCGAACCAAGTCGAAATACGGCCAGAGCAGACCCTATTTTCTATGGTTAGCTATTCCGTTCGCTGTGTTCATGGTCCTTACGTTTACGACACCCAATTGGAGTGAGTCGGGCAAAATTGCATATGCCGCCATTACGTATATCATAGCAGGTATCCTTTATACCGGAATCAGTACGCCGATTACGTCTATTCTGCCTAATCTGAGCACCAATTCTAATGAACGCGTAGTCTTGAACTCCTTCCGCATGGTCGGGGGGAATGTGGGTTTCTTCATCGCCACGACGTTTACGTTACCTTTGGTCGCTTTCTTTGGACAGGGGAATGATCAAAAAGGATTTTCCTTAACGCTCGTTTTATTTGGAATCATGGCGATTATTATGTTTTTCATAGCGTTTGCCGATTTGCGAGAAAATGCAGCAGTGAAAACGAAATCCGTTCCCATTGCTAAAAGCTTTACAGCCATCAAACGAAACTGGCCCTGGATGCTCGTTGTAGCTGCCAACTTGTGTTACTGGATTGGTTTGAATATTCGTTCAGCAACGCTAATCTTTTATCTGCAATACAATCTGGACAGTAAGGACTTAGTGCCTTTAATCAATGGACTGACCTCCTTGCAGTTGATCTCGATGGTTCTGATTCCGTTTTTCGCCAGAAAATTAAGTAAAAATGCGATTATGATTATCGGATTGATATTAGCTGCGCTGGGTCAAGTCGTGATTTTAATGGGCAGTACAGACTTAACCCTCATTATTATCGGCTGGATTATTGGTGCGTTAGGATCAGGCTTTGCATGTTCTATGCCGTTCGCGATGTTGTCAGATACAGTCGATTATGGGGAATGGAAAAATGGTATTCGGGCAAGTGGTTTCCTGACCTCCATTGGAAGCGCATTCTGTATTAAAGCAGGTAGCGGAATCGGCGGATTATTGCCAGCATGGATCATGGGCAGCACTGGTTACATCGCTGGGAAAGTTCAAACCCCTACGGCGTTGTCCGGCATTCAGTTTAGCTTTATCTGGCTGCCATTTATCGTCTTCTTGATCGGAATCATTCCTATGTTTTTTTATAAAAAATTCGAAAAGAATGAAGCTTCTATTCAACAAGATTTAATTGCAAGAAGATCATAGACATTCTTTTAACAAGGGTTTAATGATATATTAAAACATTATAATGCTGCTCCAAAACCTGTTCGCTGAGCTGAGCAGGTTTTTTTGTTTTTTTCTATTCAAATGTGAGTAAATCCATTGACAGGATTTTCTTTTGGAGTAATACTTCTATGTAGAGAAAAGTGTACAGAATCAAGAACTAGACACATCTAGCCTTGCAACTTTATACATTTTTTCGCCATGAAGGCTCTTCTGTTGAAGGGTTTTTTTCAATTTGAGAAAAAGAATGTGATGATATGAGTCAACTGAGTGTAAGGATGAGAACACATGGCTTTCTGAATAAGCACTTTTCAGGAGAGTCTATTGATTATCGACAGATTATTGCGCTGTTTATCCCGCTTCTGATTGATCAGGCTTTTATCGTGGGTCTTAATTTGGTGAACACGGCAATGATTAGCTCGTCGGGGATGGCGGCAGTTAGTGCTGTAAATATGATCGATTCTTTGAATATTTTTCTGATTAATGTGTTTGTTGCAGTGTCTACCGGGGGAACGGTTGTCGTGGCACAGTATAAGGGGAGCGGTAACGACCTCATGGTCTCTAAAGCTGCTTCCGGCACCATTTCCTCCGTTTCCTTGCTGGCCTTATGTATCAGTTTGTTTATGATCGTGTTGTACAATCCAATTTTAAGTGTTCTGTTTGGTTCGGCCTCGCCTGATGTATTAGCTAACGGTAAGGTATATCTGCTGGGAAGCTGTATGTCTTTTGTGGGGATTGCAATCGTTGAGGCAGTGTGTGGGGCGCTGAGGGGCATTGGGAAGACGAGGGCATCGCTGGCTCTTTCGCTCATCATGAACCTCTCGTATGTGCTTCTTAATGTGGTATTCATTAATGTATTGGATATGGGTGTGCTGGGCATGACGATTGCCGTCAATGTGTCCAGATATGCAGGAGCAGTATGCGCGCTGATCTATTTGGTCAGGGTAGATGATGACTTGCGTGTTCAGCTTAGAGATATGCTTTACTTTAATCTGGCTATGCTTAAAAAGATTCTGTTTATCGGGCTTCCCTTTGCAGCGGAACAGATGTTTTTTAATGGGGGCAAAATTTTAACCCAAATTTTCATTGTGAGCCTGGGGACAAATGCGTTGGCGACCAATGCCATTTGCTCATCCCTAGCTAATGTGTTCCAAATCCCTGCAAATGCTTTGGCTCTTACGATTGTAACTGTGGTCGGTCAATGCATGGGGCGTCGAAATGTCGCGGATGCCCGGAAGTTTACCAAATCGTTTATTTGGCTGTCGTCTTGTTCATTTATTGTAATGGGATTAATCCTGATGCCTTTGTTTGAGCCGATGGTGGGGCTGTTTCATCCGCCTGCCGAAATCGTAGATGACATTTTTGTTGTCATACTGATTAATACGTTGGCCCAGATTCCGCTCTGGTCCATAGCCTTTATCACACCCTCTGCGCTTAGAGCAGCAGGTGATTCGAAATTTACGTCCCTCACCTCGATGCTGTCCATGTGGTTATGTCGGGTGGTGCTTGGATATATTTTGGGCATAGTGTTCAACCTGGGGATTGTTGGAGTCTGGTTGGCTATGGATATTGAATGGGGCGTGCGGGGGATCGTCTTCCTTTGGCGCTTCCGCGGCAACAAATGGGTCCAGCATCGTTTGATCGACTGAATAGGTCCACTACCATAAAATTGACTTCTGGATGAAGGCATTTTACGGCAGTGGATTTTTTTCTATTCCTATACTTCGTTCAGGCCCCTTACTCCATCCTGATCCCTATATTGCCTAACTGCGCTCCCTGCTGCATACGGTGGAAGGCTTGCGTTGTGTCTTGTAGAGGAAATACGCTATCTATAATCGGATGGAGTGCATGGCGCTCCATAAACTGAAGCATAGCTGCGAATTCCTCGCCACTGCCCATAGAGGTGCCGATGATGCTGATTTGAGGGAAAAATATAGACCGCAGCGGAATCTCTACTCGATCTCCTGAGCTTGCGCCAAATGTAACGATCCGACCGTTCGGCTTGAGGATATCAAAATATTTATCGAATGTAGCAGGACCGATACTGTCAAGAACCAGATCCACAGTGTCTCCGTTCATACTTTCTTTCCATTCGCTATGGCTGTCGAATGCATGATTAGCGCCATGGGCGAGGGCAGCCTGACTCTTGGCTTCGCTGCGTGATGTGACGGTGACCCGTGCACCTGCCGCTAAAGCCATAAGCATGGCATACGTGGCTACACCACCGCCAATACCGGGAATGAGGACGTGCTCACCCTGCTGTAACTGGCCTCTTGTGAAGAGCGCACGATAAGCGGTCAAAGCAGACAAAGGCAGTACCCCTGCTTCTTCCCATGAAAGGTATGCTGGCTTGCTGACGGCATTTTGGACGGGGATGATAACCGATTCAGCGAATGTCCCGTCCGAAGGTCCGCCCAGAATGGCTGGAACCAAGGGAACATGATGCGTATTCTCCCATCCGATACAGGGATTGATAATTACATTGGTGCCTACCAGCGAGGTTGGGACACTAGCACCCACAGCCTCAATCACACCTGCTCCATCCGATCCGAGAATGAGTGGAGCATCGTTGGCAGCTCGATCTGCCATGAGGAATAGGTCCCGATGGTTCAAGCCTGCGGCTTTGAGTTTTACTCTCACCTTATCGTGCCCTGGCTGTCTGTCCGTAACGTCTGTATACATCAGACCCTCAGGGCCATTTTTGCTGGCATGTATCACGGCTTTCATTTTAAAACCTCCCGTGGTGCGAATTTAGATGCAATTGCATGTATATTGAATTGTACAGAGCGGCAAGCATCCGGTAAAATGAACAAAATCGAACGTGAGTATCACAAATGATCATACCAAGCAGGTGACGTATACATGGAAAGCAGTGATTTGAAAATTTTTCGGGCCGTCGCTCGCGAGGGCAGTATCACGAAGGCTGCGCAAGCCTTGAACTATGTACAGTCCAATGTGACCTCGCGGATTCAGCAGCTTGAGGCACAATTGAACGTACCGCTATTTCGCCGATCTAACCGGGGAATGGCGCTAACGCCAGCAGGAGAGAATCTGCTGGAATATGCGGATACCATACTGACCTTGCTGGACGAGGCTGAAAAGTCCACTCAATATTCAGACCAGCCTGCGGGACCTTTGCGACTGGGGTCGATTGAGACGGCGGCGGTTACGCATCTGACTTCTTTATTGACGGAATATCACGCTCAATATCCTGATGTCCATCTATCGCTTATGACAGGCAGCACCCATGATCTCGTACAAAAGGTATTGAATTACGAATTAGATGGAGCGTTCGTCTATGGCCCCGTCGATGATCCGCATATAGAGTATGTTGCAGCTTTTGAAGAGGAATTGGTGCTCATCTCGGAACCAGGGAAAAAGGACATGAACGAGCTGCTTGCCAAGCCTATGCTGTTTTTCGACGTAGGGTGCACGCATCGTACAAGAGCGGAAAGCTTTCTGAGCGAAGCGGGTGTGGATGCATATCAGGTTATGGAGTTCGGAACGTTGGAAGTCATTTTGGGTGGTGTAGCCTCTGGTCTAGGGGTGTCCATGTTACCACAATCGTCGATTGCAAAGGCAGAGGAGGCGGGAAGTATTGCTTCTCATCGTTTGCCCAAAAAATATCGCAAATTAGAGGTGTGGTTTGTTCATCGGCGGGATTCGGTTTACTCCAGTGCACTGTCAGGCTTGCTTCACTGGATGAAAAAGGATGCTATACTTAACCGGGATTAAATTGACAACAGAGGTGTATCATTTGGAGGAACATGGTGTAACGAACAATCCATCTACAGTCGTTCTGGGACCATATGCGACGACTGGCGGCTATCATCGACGAGAACCGGATAAGATGGCAGTATTATCAGAAACATACGGAGCCTCTATTTTTTTCAGAAGATGGGCGGCTTGGATGATTGACTTCATTCTTATCGTCTTTGGGTATGGAGGGCTGGTTTATTTTACAGCGAAAAAAGTATCTGAAGCGGAAACCCCAAATATGGGCATGGTAGTGATGCTTTTCCTGATTGGCTCCTTCTGCTATTATCTGTTACTGGAAGGACTTACGGGCTATACGCTGGGCAAATTTGTACTTCGAATTCAGGTCGTGAATGGAGAAGGAAGGCCGCCGGGCATTGTGAAATCGTTGATCCGCACCCTTATACAGCTGGTAGATACGAATCCTCTATTTTTTCTGGGACTGCCCGCGGGGTTATGTGTGCTGGTGACACCTCGGAAACAACGGATTGGGGATATGGCTGCGAGTACATATGTGGTTAAGGTAAGGGATTTGGGAAAGGCGGGCAGAAAGAAAACCGGGATTTTTGCAGGAGCAATCATCCTGATGACGATCATTTCGATTGTCTTTGCTGTATTTTTAATTTCTACGCTCATTACTCAAATCGTGAAGCCTGAGGTATTTACCAGTAAGGATAGCCAGTTTGCGGTTACGGCTCCGTGGAATTGGTCACGAGATAATATGATTAATGAGGAAGCGGATATTTCCATTAAAAATGAATTGACCGAAAGATATTTGATTGTATTATCTGAACCGAAAAGCGATTTTGACAGCAGTATGACTCTTCAAGAATATAAAGGAATCATTGAGGAACATTTGGTGTCAGGAATTACGGACTCTGAATTGGGGATTGCCTCCGACTTGGTGGTGAATGGATACCCAGCCATTGAGTTTACCCTAAAAGGAGAAGTAGACGGGACTCCGATCATGTATAACGTGACTACGATTGAAACGCCTTCACATTATCATCAGGTGCTTGCCTGGACCTACGCTTCCCGATACAGCAGGGCACAGCAAGAGCTACGCAAGATTAGAGACAGCTTCCGTGAAATGAACATGCTGTGAAGTGAACATGGAGCAATAACGATGAATCGAAGTTATAAGGCAGTAAGCAGAACAAGCAGACAGCTTATAGGAGCGTCTGCTTGTTGTTTTATAAGCTTCCTTTAAAAAACGAACATCAAAACGGAGTAGGCGAAATAGTAGATTTATATAGATAATTTGATCATACAATAGAGTGTCTAATCACTCGTAATCCAGCTACTTTCGCCACTTTACCTTGTGGATGGGCTGTGAATTGAATCGTCACTTCATTCTTCTGGCTCGTCACAGATAGAGGAAGCTCATAGGTGAACGTTTCGAATTTATTCATTTCCTCAGACTCCAGCTTGCCTTCCCCTAAAATCTGACCATCCGCAGTGATGTCAAAGTCACCATGAGGACGGCTCAAGTCCTTCAAATAAGTGACCGCCAATTGGACAGGCTCATCCGAAAGCACCTTCATGACAAAAGAGAACCAGCCCCCAGGCCAGGTGTCGCGATATTTGCGGTTGTAGATGGACCCCAAACCTACATGCTCTCCAGTAAAGGCATGATCCCGTTCAGGCTGCATTTCGGCAGGCTGCACAACGTCCACTGTAAGTCGTTCCAGCTCTAGCTGATACGCTAACGCGGTACGATATTCTGCTTCTGTTGCTGCCCATTCCTCCTGGGAAAAGAGATCCCAATAGACGGTATATGAACGATCATACATTTGATAAAACGGACGAAGCTTCAAGTCTCCGATATAGCCTAAGTCGGTCGTATGGAATGTATTGGGCTCGTTCCGGTCAGCAATCAGCTTCGTTGTTAATGAGTCGGCCGATCCGATCAGAACAGACGCAAGCAGACGTTCTTCGTTGGATTCCTGCTCAACAGGACCAAGGTCCCCAGCCAGCACTAGCGGCCCATACATAAAAGCAATTCGGCGTGGATTATCCGGCATTTCCTCGACTCTCACGGTCATTGGAATGTCGTACTCGATCGTATCCCCATTGTTCCATTCCCGTTCAATTACAACGTAGCTGGTAGGACAAGCCTCTGTGACGTACTCTTCCCCGTTGATTTTAATCATCATCCCTTGCTCCGCCCAATGAGGGCATCTTAGCTTGATCGCGAAGGATTTGGGCTCCTTGCTGATGACGCGCAGCGTTCCCCGTCCATTTTGCGGAAAGAGAGTGTCTTGTTTGAGCTGTACGCCCATCTCGTTCCATGTCACGGTAGAAGGGACATATTGATTGACATAGATCGTTTCTGGCGTATGAAAATAAATCGCAGTGCCGTACATGGAGTGGCTTTCCATACCGGAACCGACACAGCATGTGAAATCCTCATATTGAGAATTAAAGGACTTGTGTCCTCCCATTTCCAGCGATACAAAATAGCACACACGTCCATCTACAGGCTGCTGTGAAGCCAGGATATGATTGAACATCGCTCGTTCATAGTAGTCGGCATAGGCTGCATAGGCGTCCCACTCGAACATATGTCTTGTTAATTTCAGCATATTGTAGGTGTTACAAGTTTCACAGGTACCTTCGCCCAAGCGGTCATTCAGCTTCCCGGGTTCACCAAAATGTTCATTATAGCTATTGCCGCCGATCACGTAGGAATGCTTGTGAACAACCCGATCCCAGAAAAAGCGAGACAGGTCCGCATATTGCGGTTTTCCCGTCATTTCAAATTGCCGTGCAGCGCCAATGATTTTGGGAATTTGCGTATTGGCATGTCGCCCTGCCAGCGTATCTTGGCTATCTGCGAGATCATTGAGCACCTCTCCGTGATAAAAGCGTTCCGCAAGGCTTAAAAAGCGTTCCTCTCCTGAATGCTCCGCCAGATCGGTCAGCACCTCGTTCATACCGCCAAACTCGCAATGCAGCACCTGCTGCACCTGATCATCGTCCAGCCCTTGAAGTACATCCTCCAGCCAGTTGCCGAGTTTGATTTCTATAGACAGGGCCTTGGGATGATGCGCCAGCAGATGTGCATCACGCAAGCCCGCAAAAAGCTTGTGCATGGTATATAGCGGCACCCAGCCGCCGTTTAGATCAAAGCCCTGGGAGCGGATATCTCCGGCTTTTACTTCCTCAAAAATCTCTTTCCCACGTGGAATGCCGGAAATGTATCCGTTTCCATGACTGTCTTGGCATATTTCCAGTTCGTCGACTACATAGTTCACGCGTTCCAACAGTCTTTCGTCGCCTGTGGAGGCAAACATCAGTGCACAGCCGGACAGGTAGTGACCGAGTGTATGTCCGCTGATGCCACGCGCTTCCCAGCCTTCATAGTGAGCCGCTTTGGGCTCCAGTCCCGCATATTCACGAAAGCGCGATAATAAACGGTCGGGTTCCAAACTCAGCAGATAGGCCGTATTCAGTTCCATCGCATGTAAAAGTGGGCCGGAATCAATTCTTACTTTATGCAAGTCAAAAGCTTTAGCTTTCAAAATCATCGCTCCTTAGCTAAGATGAAAGTGTATATTTCTCCACTACATTAGCATTGCAATCGCGGTATGTCAGTAGCTTAACCATACAATGGGTGGACAAATCCGAACATGAATCTAAAGAGGCGATAACATGACCTATCTAAAAGTAAATGTAGATGCTCCGATTCAACTGATCTCGGCAGGCGAGTTTGTTAACGAGGTACCTTGGAAGCATATGAGTCGTTCCATTGAGAATTTTGAGCTGATCCTGGGCGTCCAAGAGACGGTATATATACGGGAGGAACGGGAAGATTTTGAAGTAGGCGAGGGAGATATTCTATTGCTGTACCCCGGTCGTACGCATAAAGGATACCGGGAATCGTTGCCGGGCGTGAAATTTTATTGGTTTCATTTCGATGTTCCCACGACCCCGAATGTATTATCTAATGAGGAAATGAAGCAGGAAACAAGTGTCATGGATGGGCTTTTGCAGCGACATGGTGTGATGCGTGATATCTATTTACCGCAATGTGTACAGGCAGACAACGGAGATCGGATTCATATTATCGTCAATCAGATTTTGCATGTAGCCAACTCACATTATCTTACGTATCACAGTGCAAATTATTTGTTCACCTCGCTGCTGATCGAGATATCTGAACTGGCGCTCAGCCGCTTGCTTTCCAATCCTGCCAGTTCACAGGGGAATGTGAGTTTTAACAAAATTATTGAGTGGACCCGTATTCATGCTGAAGAACCGCTGACCGTGACGGATTTAGCTCGAAAATTCAATTACAACAAGGATTATATCTCTCGTTTGTTCAAGCAAAATACAGGCATGCGTCCCCTGGAGTTCATTCATAGTATTCGTATTAACAAAGCCAAAGAGTTGATTTCCCGTACAGATATGAGCATTAAGCAGGTTGCCGAAGAGGCAGGATATACCGATGAGAAGTATTTTATGCGTTTGTTCAAAAAAAGAGCCCACATGACTCCTTCCCAATACCGGAATGCCTATCACAAAACATTTATGAACAATGTCTAGTGCATTTCCGCTTGGATAGGGAAATTTTATAGATAAAACATGGAGTAAGAGTCGGCTAAAATAAACTTGTAAGCGTTTCACCTATAGATAGAAGGGAGGAGAGACATCCACCATGATTACTAGAGAACAGATTTATTTGGATGAGAAGCTGGAGACCAAATCGGCTGTGTTTGAGTTTATTGCCCAAGAGGCTGAAAAGCTGGGTGTCACCGTCCATAGGGAGCAACTGGTGCAGGATTTGTGGGAGAGGGAAAAAGTATATTCGACAGGGCTTCAGGATCAGTTTGCCATACCTCATACGCAGAGCGAAGTGGTCACCAGACCAGCAGTCCTCGTGATCCGATTGGAACATAGCATTGACTGGGCCTCTCATGATGGCAAGCCTGTCCAGTATATTTTTAGTATTTTGGTGCCTAAAGGGTCCGTGGATGTATCCCATTTACAAATTATTTCCTCGCTCGCAACCCTGCTCTTAGAGGATTCCTTTAAAGAGGCGGTAGCGGGTGCCAATAGCAGCGGCGACGTGTATCATTTGCTGGAACAGTATACAGAAGGGTTGGTGTCATAATGAAAATTGTAAGCGTTACATCCTGTATCGCAGGGTTGGCTCATACTCCAATGGCGGCAAAAGCACTGGAAAAAGCAGCGGCACAGCTCGGTCACCATATTAAAGTGGAGCAGCAAGGCGCACTAGGCCAAGTGAACAAACTTACGGAGGAAGACATTGCAGCGGCGGATTTTGTACTGATTGCCTCGGATCAGACAGTGAAGGATGCAGAGCGTTTTGAAGATAAAAGAATCGTTCGCGTTAAAATCGGTCATGCGGTCAACAATGCGGAAGCGGTTCTTACCAAAGCGGTGGAGGCCATCTCTGCTCAAAAATAAGATTAGGAAGGCAACACGGACAATCAGCAGCGTAGATGATCTGAATGATATCCGATGAGCCTTTGAATAACAGTAGTATTCATGATGGGGGAGAACATGATGAAAAAATGGCTGAGTGAAGCTAAAAAGCATCTGATGACAGGCATTTCTTACCTGCTTCCGGTTATTATTGCAGGCTCCTTGATTGTTGCCGTGTGTAAAATTATCGGTCTGACAATGGGTGTCACTGACTTTGGTCCATATGCTGACAAAAGTGGATTTCTTCATATTTTATACTTAGTCGAAAATGTAGGCTGGCGCGGAATTGGACTGCTAAACATGGTTCTGGCTGGGTATATCGCCTATTCAATTGCCGACAAGCCTGCACTTGCTGCAGGGCTGATTGGCGGCGTGCTGGCACAGGAGACGAATGCGGGATTTTTGGGCGCTCTTGTTGCAGGTTTTTTCGCGGGGTATGTCACCCTCTGGGTGAAAAACAAAGTGAAAATCACAGGTCCGGCCGCAGGTTCTGTTCCGCTAATTATTTTGCCGCTCATTACGGTAGGCTTAACCGGGATTCTCATGTCCGTCATCCTGGGTGGGCCGTTGAGCGCGATTAATGAAGGACTGGTCAACTGGATTAAGCATATGAGTGAGAGCGGAACCAGCACCTTGGCGCTAGCCTTAATTTTGGGAGCCATGATTGGGTTCGATCTTGGGGGTCCCGTCAATAAAGCAGCCTGGATGGCGGGAAATGCGTTATTCCTGTCGGGTGTGTATTTACCCAATATTTTCGTAAACATTGCCATCTGTATTCCACCGCTAGGCTATGGAATTGCAACCCTAATTCTGAAACATCGCTTTTCCAAAACATATCGGGAAGCTGGAAAAGGCTCCGTGATCATGGGCATTATCGGAATTACGGAAGGGGCTATCCCGTTTACACTGCGTAACCCTGCCAAGCTGATTCCATTGAATATGATTGCCTGCGCAGCAGGTGCAGCATTGACGGCTTTGCTGGGCGCACATGTCATCATGCCTCCAATTGGCGGTTTGTATGGCGCCATCTCCGTAGGTACTCCGTTTGCATATCTGGCTGGAGGGGTTACAGGCGCATTAATCATTGTGGCAGGAACCTTGCTCGTCAATTTCCGTGAGGAAGAACAGCAGCAGGCTGAAACGAAAGAGGCCTCTGTTAAGAAAAATGGAGAAGACATTGAGCTTGTATTTGACTAAATATCACTAGATAAAGAATAGACAGCATGGAGGGAGAACGAGATATGAGCCGTACGAAAGTGCATGTCATACCACATACTCACTGGGATCGGGAATGGTATTTTACCACTTCCAGATCCAAAGTCTACTTGGTGAAGCATGTGAAAGAAGTATTGGATGCGTTGGAGAATGGGGACGGTTTTAAATACTATCTTTTGGATGCCCAAGGGTCCTTGCTTGACGATTATACCCGCTGGTGCCCGGAGGATGAAGAGCGCATTCGCCGTCTGGTAAGCGATAAACGCCTGATGATCGGGCCGTGGTATACGCAGACGGATCAATTGGTGATTTCCGGTGAATCGATGGTCCGTAATCTGTATTACGGTATGGAAACGGCGCAGAAATATGGTCATGCCATGAAGGTCGGTTATGTGCCGGATGCCTTCGGCCAGTCGGCGCAGATGCCGCAGATTTATCAGGAGTTCGGTATTCGGCATTTTCTATTCTGGCGCGGGGTAGCCGATAATACGAATCCTAAAACCGAGTTTTTGTGGAAGGGGTCGGATGGCAGTCAGGTGTTTGCGGTACAGATGCCGTTTGGCTACTACTATGGTGGGAATATTCCAGAGGAAGCGGGAGAACTTGAGGCGTATCTCGACAGCCAGATCGGTGCGCTGGAAGAAAAAGCGTCTACCCGCCATGTTTATTTTCCCAACGGCTTCGACCAAGCACCTATCCGCCTGAACTTGCCAGAATTGATTCGCACATTCAATGAGCTGGACCCGGAACGGGAATATGTGATGAATGAGCCGGAACGTTTCCTTGAAGAGATTGAAAAGGACAGCAACGACCTTCCTGTACTGGAAGGAGAGCTTATGGAAGCCAAGCATATGCGTATTCATAAGTCGATTTTTTCCACACGAGCTGACCTTAAGCAGCAAAATAACGAGATTGAACATTTAATCGTGAACACGCTGGAGCCTGTACTGTCGATCAGCCATGCACTTGGGCATGAATATCCACATTATATCGTGAAGGATATATGGAAGCTCTTGTTTGAAAATGCAGCCCACGACAGCATTGGTGGATGCAATAGTGATACGACGAATCGGGATGTGGCTTTTCGTTATAAACAGGCGCGGGATATCGCGGAGAATGTATTGGAGCTGCACAAGCGACTGATCGCGTCGAAGATTAAGCAGGAGGAGACTTTTGCCTTCACCATCTTTAATACGTTGCCTTACCCGCGCAAGGGAGTGACAGAAATTGATGCTTACTTGCCGGAAGGAAGCTTTGTCATTCGGGATACGAACGGTCAGCAGCTTTTGTATACGATTACCGAGAAAGTGGAACAAACAGACTACGTGCTCGGTCAGCATATTGATCTGAATCCGAGCAAAAAGGTGTACCTGCCTGAGCGTGTATTCCGTGCCAAGCTGTTGGTGGAGCTTCAGGAAGTACCTGCTATGGGGTACACACAAATTATATTTGATTTTAGTGCAACAGGGGATACAACAGCAGAACGTAGCAACGGAAAACATATTGAAAATGAATTCTATAGCATAGCCGTACAGGAGAACGGGGCATTAAGCATCACGGATAAAATTTCGGGACGTGTGTACTCAGATCAGATGGTGTTCGAGGAAAACGGAGATGATGGAGATTCCTACAACTATTCTCCACCGGAACGTGATCTTACAGTTTCTTCGCTTGGTACTGATGTGGAGACGATAACATCCAAAAGTACGGTATCCGAAGAATTGTCCCTTCGGATGAAACTGAAGGTTCCGTATGATTTAAATGAGCGTTCTGCTGCTGGGACTTCAGCTGAGTTGCCACTCCAGGCATCGGTGTCCTTGCGGAAAGGTGAACGGCTGATACGCTTCTCGGTGGATGTGGACAACCGAGTGCTGAGTCACCGTCTGCGGGTGCTATTTGATACTGGGATTGCCTCTAAGCTATCTATTGCAGATCAGCCGTTCGGAGTCATTGCCCGTCCAACTACGCTGGAGGAAGTAAAGGTATGGGAACGGGAGCAGTGGACGGAAAAGCCAATCACCATTGAAGCTATGCAAAGCTATGTTGCGTTAAATGATGGCTCCCGTGGAGTAGCCGTGATGACTGAAGGAGTAAGGGAATATGAAGTCATTGGGCATGAACATGATACAATAGCGCTGACGTTATTCCGCACTTTTGGTTATATGGGCAAGGAGAATCTGCTATACCGCCCGGGTCGTGCCTCAGGAGAAAAGATCGTAGAAACGCCAGATGCACAGCTGCTCGGTGAGCTTACATTTACGTTTGCTCTACATGTCCACGAGTCCGGGTTTGATGAGGCGGGCATTGCTCAAGCGGCCAAGGAATATTTAACACCATTGTCCAGCTACCAGCTGTCTGATTTTCTGAACGGCCGTTTAATTTTTGCCTTCCGAGACGAAGAAAGAATATTTGAGCAAAACTATAGCCTGTTATCTTTTAGCAAGGATTCCAATGTAATCTTGAGTGCATTCAAGAAAGCAGAGCATAGTGATGGTTATATCGTCCGTGTATTTAATCCTTATTTAGAGAAAAATGCGACTGCACATATCACATACAGTGAATCGGCCCACTACGAGTTGGTTTCGCTGGATGAGCGTTCCAAGGGAGAAACATTGGTTTCGTCCGATACGGAAGGTGCACAATTGCCGGAATTGCAGCATTGCAAGCTGTTAACGGTACTGGTAACCCCGGAATTGAACTAACGTGGAAGTAAAATACGGTTTATCGGAAAGGAGGTCTTATATCTACATGATTTTTCCCTACAAACGCTTGAAAAAGCTGTACCAGCTCGTCAGTGGAAATGATCAAGGCTGGTCTTGGACCACCAAAGCGCTCGCTGAGCGGCTGGAGGTAACAGAGCGGACCATCCGCGATGATCTTAAGAAGCTGGACAGTATGCTGAATGAATATGGAGCATATCTGGAATCCAAGAGGGGTAGCGGCTATACGATTAGGGTTGATGATCGTGAGAAATACCATTTTTTTGCGGATGAAAGTCAGGAAGAAACAGAAGTAAGTCAGCGGCTACCGGGGGCTCCAGAAGAGCGCATACGGTATGAGCTGTTCAAGCTGCTGAATGCGAGGGAATACGTGAAGATGGAAGATCTCGCCGATGAGCTATATATTAGCCGGGCCACGATGAATAATGATTCTAAAATCATCCGTCGGATTCTGGAGGATTATAGTCTCACCCTGCGCACCAAGCCGGGACATGGTGTAAAGGTGATTGGGGAAGAAAAGAGTATTCGTTACTGCCTGGCTGAATATGCTGACGTCCGCGATGAAGAGGGACAACGCAGCGACATGCCCTTGGAACAACAACAGCTGTTTCAAGGATTGGATCTACCGCAGATCCGGACAATTATTCTAAAGCATTTGCGGAGCGTTGGGACCAAAATGGCTGATTTGGCGCTCAAAGATCTTATCACTCATTTGGCGGTCATGGTGCTGCGAGTGAAGGAAGGACATGGTTTAGAACGCTTTGAGGCGGTGGTGGGCAGTCCGCGGGATATTGAATTGGCTAGCGCCATGCTGAGGGAGATGGAAGAGGTCTTTGGCATCACCTGTCCTGAAGGAGAGTTCGATTATGTTCTGCTGCATGTCGTCAGCAAAAAGATGGCCGAAACCGAGTGGGAACGCCTCCAGTCTGACCGTCTCTTCTTGGCAGTGCGCGGGATGCTGACATTCGTCTACGAACGCTTTACCTATGACTTGCGTGACGATGAACGGCTGTCCAAGGATTTATTTGTACATTTGAAGCCAATGCTGACCCGGCTGGAGCATGGTATGAACATGCGTAATCCACTGCTTGGACATATTCGCAAGTATTATCCGCTTGCCTATGAAATCACAGTGGGTGCGGTAAAAGAACTACAAAAATCGTTTCCGTACGACATCAACGATAACGAAATCGGTTATTTGGCACTTCATATCGGGGCTGCATTGGAACGCAAATACAATATCCCTCATCGACGTCGTAAAACCGTGTTGCTGGTGTGCGGCTCCGGCTACGGAACCGCCCGGATTCTAGAATCTAGGCTGCGTTCGCTGTTCGCTGAGCTGGATGTATCCCGAGTGGTTTCACTTCGGGAATATGAGGAGATGTCCACCGTCGATGAGGACCTCGTCGTTTCGACCATTCACTTACAGCAGCGTAAGGATAAACCGTCCGCGGTGATTAGCCCGATTCCTTCGGAACGGGATATGGAGACAATGACGCGGATGGTACGGGCCAGCGATGAGGAACAGGAAACTTCACTGCTACGGTATTTTGACAAGCAATGGTTTATGACCCGATCCGATCAGCCGAGCAAAGATGCCCTGATTGAAGAAATGAGTGGTATTTTAAAGCAAAAAGGAGTGGTGACTGACAAGTTTTTGCCAGCAGTCAAAGAAAGAGAGAAGCTGGGCTCTACTGCATTGGATCGAGGGATGGCCATTCCCCATCCCCTGGAGCTAAGCTCTAACCGAACGGTCGTAAGCGTGTGCTTGCTGGAAAATCCGATCCCTTGGGATGCCAACCATGAGGTTCATGTGGTATTCCTGCTTTCAATCTGCAAAGAGGACTACGAACAGGCCATGGGGATTTATGATTTGTTTGTAGAACTGATCCGCCAGGAAGAGACGCTGGAACGATTAAAGCATTGCCACTCCTTTGATGCCTTTATGCTAATCGCCCGTCAGGTGCTTGCAGTCAAGAGCAATGATTACCATTGAACCTAAAAAAGAGATCATTCGTGATCTCTTTTTTAGGTTCACACATGTAGTTTTGAAGAGTGGAGCTCGATTAATAAAGCCAGCTGATTCAACGAAAATTTATGATTAACCATATCTACAGTAAAGTCTTCGGCTGCTTTCTGATCCATTTTAAATTGAAAGCCATTGTAGCGCAAAAAAATGAGTAATGCAGTAAAAGCTGTTCGCTTGTTTGCATTGTGAAAAGGATGGTTTTGCCCTAGGGATTCGAATAATGCAGCGGCTTTGCTGAATATTGTGGGGTACGCATCTTCACTAAAAGCTGATGATTGAGGACGTAGAACAGCAGACTCAAGTAGACTGGTATCTTTGACGCCGATTTGTTCGCCTTTGCTGTATCTTTCAATCATAGCGACATTAATAGCTATAACTTCTTGAATGGTTAAGAAACGAATGCTGCTCATCTATCCTTAAGTCCTTTAAGGGTTTCGTCATATGAATCCATTACTTGAGAAAGATTTTCAAGAAAATCATCACTTAACCCTGAGGGCAGAGTTATTTTGTTCGATTTTTGTATAATGATTTGTCCGCTCTTGTGATCTACTTCAACCTGAACTGTATCTCCTTGGCCCAGTCCGAGCTGCTTAATGGCTTCTGTCATAGTAATCCCTAAGCTATTTCCGAATTTAGTAATTTTACGTTCCATTCCAATCACCTTACCCATCTCTTTATCCTCCTTATTATACTATTCAACTGTTATAACAATTATACATGGTTTCAGGGTATATAAACATATACTTTTTAATTCAACTTATATCTGCTAGAAAAATAGATTGTCAGGCTTTTATTTGGTAATCTGAGGTAAGGGTTTAAATGGTTGCAGGCTATATTATTACTTCATGAAAAGGGGCGAGCGAGATGCTACAACCACTATTAAAGGATGAACTGACTCGAATACTGGAAGGGCATTCACTGGATGAAGATTTAAAAGAAGAGATTCATCAGGAAGCTCAAGCTGCTATACAATTTTATGTGGATCATGAGGAAAATTACGAACACATTGGAAATAGTCGGATCGCCGGCTATCCAGATCTGCCACCCACGATAGAGTGGCCGTGTGATTCAGACGGAGAATATTATACGTTCATTGCTCAAATTAATTTGGGCGAGCTACCTTTTTCACCATTTGAGGGATTGCCTCATCAGGGCATACTTTACTTTTTTCTTGGGCTGGATGAGCCCGCCTATGATATTGACCATAAAATCTTTTACTATAACGGTGACAGCAGCGCTTTGAAGAAAACCTTGCCACCGACCGGGAAGGTTGAAGTATGTGCTGAGAACAGGGGTTTCACATCTTATGCAATTTCTTTTCAGCCGATTGTTACCCTGCGGTCGGAGGGTGAACTAGGAGATGTTCTTGTAGATCAGTATGAAGAGCTGTATGAGCTTGTTTGTGAACAAAGTGACACGGTGTGGGGTCAGCATCAATCTTTTGCCGGGAACACCCGGCGGGATGCTTATCTACGCCGAAACGGGCTAGAGGGTCTTCTGTTTAACTGGCATAAGAGTGAGAGTCAGATTCATAAGGAAATCGAGCAAGCTATGCATAGGGAAAGTACGGATTATGCGGAGCATTTACGATCCGAAGTGCTGCCTCAGCTGCAAGAATATCAGACGAATCGAGAGAAGCACGATCGAGCTTCGGAAAATTGGCATGTTCTGCTCTCGGTCTCTTCTTTGGACGAGGTTGGTATGTGCTGGTGGGACGCAGGGTATTTGGAATTTTTGATCGATCAAAGAGACTTGAAGAACCTTGATTTCACGCGAACGTATGTTAATTTGGCAACGAGCTAGCTAAAGTTCTAGACTGGGAAAATAAAGTATTAAAGCGACGTTGTTTTATTAAGCTAACGGGCAGGTTAGTTTAACTCCAGAAACAAGAATAGGGAACAAGTGTTCTTTACATGTATTATATATGAGTATATAATCAAAACGAACCGGAGATCTGGTTTGCTTGATAAAACAATGTAGATTCTTCTTTAGTGTAAGAATATTATAAATAAATCAATTTTGGAGGGTCTGTATGCCATATTGTAAAGTCAAGAATGCCAATATATATTACGAGGAAATTGGTAAAGGCAAACCAATTGTAATGATCCATGGTTTTACACCAGACCATCGGTTAATGAGTGGGTGCATGGAACCGATATTTGAAGATAATCCCGATTGGCGTCGTATCTATCTTGACCTGCCTGGAATGGGACAAACAAAGGACTACGATCAAATATGTAATTCAGATGATATGCTAGAAGCAGTTATAAATTTTATTGAAACTCTTGTCCCAAACCAAGATTATCTCATAGCAGGCGAATCGTACGGTGGATATATTACAAGGGGAATAATTAATAGACATAAAGATCGTATTGGTGGAGCTGCTCTGATTTGTCCATTAATTATTCCTGAACACAAAAGAAGAATACTGCCCGAGCATTTTGTTGTTCATTGTGATCGCGAGTTTATGGGCACCTTAAGTGAAGAGCAAATAAGTGATTTTAGCGCAAATCAAGTCGTTCTCAATGAATATAATTGGAAAAGGTATTCTGAAGAGATAGTGGCAGGTTGTAAGATCGCTGACTACGATTTTCTTAGCAAGATTCAAAGAAACTATGGATTTTCTACCAATATAGATAAATTAGTTTTTGATAAACCAACAGTATTTACCCTTGGGCGACAAGATGCAGTCGTTGGTTACATAGATGCTTTTAGAATTTTAGAAAATTATCCTAGAGCAACCTTCGCCGTTTTAGATCGAGCAGGGCATAATCTTCAGATTGAACAGGCTCTATTATTTGAGTCACTTATGCGTGAGTGGCTTGAAAGAGTAACAGAGTTTGGATTTTAGTTTTATATTAATCCATGGAACTAACGGGAGACGTTGATTCAATGAAACAACGACAACCTAGGACTTTATTTTCTGCTGACAGTATGATTGGAATGATAAAATACAAAAGCCCTTCCAGCTTTAGCTTCTCATGAGGGAAGCAGCGGAAGGGCTTTTGTTATATCTACTTGTCTATACAGTGAGCGTGCTTATTTATACTCGTTGCACGGTAAATTCGAATTCCAGCTTTTGATCGGCTGTAATTTGGTATTCTTCATGTACCGGAGCTCCCCAGCTATCGTCGCCGCCTACGCCCATTTGCTTGCCGGCTACGGTAACAACGGTGTAGTAGACGTTTGGCAGCTCATACTGATGGTAGGCGCTTTCCAGCTCGAACGCTGTGTACGGTGAAATATTGCATTCCACAGGTGCGGTGGCAGGAGCAGTAATGCGAATACCACGCTGAGAATCGTCGGTAATATCGACACGGCGCACGCCTGTACGGTTGCCGGATTCCTGCGGTACGACATACCCGGATACGTTATCCGCAGCTTCGTTGTGGAATACGCCTAGTCTCGCGCCAAAGGCACGGTCGATGTAATTCTCTTCCGGTCCCATCGCGTACCAGTCCAGATGGCGGTAGTCCGCCGGAACCTTGAACGAAAGAGCAAAGATCGGCAGGTTAGGCAGTCCTGAGACGCCTTCATAAGTTGATTTTACGTTCAGACTGCCATCCACCAAGACGGTGTAGGCTACCGTTACCTGTACGTCTGCATGGATGCTAAGCGTGTAGCGGAATGTAACGGTTACACGGTCTGTCTGCTCTTCCGTGACCTGAATGTCCACGCATTTACGTGTCAGACTTGCAGCGAACCAGCCACCGGCTTCGAAGCCCAGAGCAGTTCCCCGATCATTGTCTGTGGTCGCCCGCCAGAACAATGGGGCAGGAGGTATGGCGATCATCTCACGTCCGGCGTAGCGAAGTGAAGTCAGGCTGCCTGCTCCTTTGGAGAACATCATACTGAAATCTGCACCGTGAACGCCAATGTTAACATCACCATGAACCACTCGTAAGACACCGCCCGTAGGGATCTTTAGCGGATTTGGATCTTCCACGATGAAAATATGCTGTCCGAAGGCCACTTCATGCCCAGCCTCAGCCCAGAGCGTGGATTCTTTCAAAACTAGAGCGGTGTGAATGACGTACTCACCGGGCTTTCCGTCCGTAAGGGGGAACGTCAGTGGAATATAGGCTTCGGTCTGAGCCGCCACATCTACATGAATGGCATTACGTACGATTTCTTGGCCTTCATGCAGTAGACTGTATACTAGCTCATAGTCGCCCGTTCCCTCGAACAGGTTTTCATTGCGCAGGGTTACACCGCTGCGATCCGGGGTGAGCTTCAGATTTTGATACAGGAATTTGACCTCCTGCATCTTCGGTGAAACTTTCCGGTCCGCATAGACAATTCCGTCCGTACAGAAGCCATAGTCTGTGGCACGGTCGTCAAAGTCACCGCCGATCGCGAGGTATTCGCGTCCGTAGCGATCTTTTTTCATAACAGCCTGATCAATATAATCCCATATAAAACCGCCCTGGTACAGCTCGTATTTGTTCTCCAGCTCGGTATACTTGTGCATGCCGCCTACGGAATTACCCATCGCATGCATGTATTCGCAACTGATATACGGCTTTTGCGGATTGTCGTTTAGATATTGCTCGATATCTGCGGGTTTGGCGTACATCCGGCTCTCCATATCGCTGGTATCATCGTACGTACGGTTGTGAAACACGCCTTCGTAGTGTACCAAACGGCTCGGGTCGGTGGCTCGGAAATAGTTGGCTACATTGCGCAGCACTTCACCTGCATATGACTCATTGCCGCAGGACCAAATCAGAATGGACGCATGGTTTTTGTCCCGTTCCAGCATGGAAATGGCGCGATCCATGACGATATCCTGCCACTCAGGCAGATTGGCGGGAATATTCCACGATGGCTCGACGGCGCCGAGTTTTTGCCAGGAACCGTGTGTTTCCAAGTTCATTTCATCAATTACATAGACCCCGTACTCATCGCATAGCTCATACCACAGAGTCTGATTTGGATAATGAGAGGTGCGAACAGCGTTCATATTGTTCTGCTTGAGCGTCCGGATATCCCACAGCATATCTTCACGGGAAATCGCACGTCCGGTGCGAGCGTTAAATTCATGGCGGTTCACACCTTTAAAGACGATGCGTTTGCCATTCAAATGCATGACCTTGTTGATCAGCTCAAATTTACGAAAGCCAATTTTTTGTGGAATGACTTCCACGAGCGATCCACTGGCATCATAAATTTGAATGAACAACGTGTACAAATAGGGTTTCTCGGCACTCCAACGCTGCACTTGCTCCAAGGCTGCTGACAGCGAAGCTTTGCCATCAGTAAAGTCAGCTTTCAAAGAAGCTACAACATGGCCGGCAGCATCTTTCACATCGACAGTTGCATAGGCCGTTGCCGGCTTTTCCAAGGTCAATTTCAGCTCCAGAAGACCCTGCGTGTAGGAAGCATCCAGATCCGCCTTGGCATGCAGGTCACGTACGTGAACCGTAGGGATGGTATAGAGATATACGTCTCTGAAAATACCGGAAAAACGCCAAAAGTCCTGATCCTCCAGCCACGCTCCCGTACTTCTTTGATATACCTCCACTGCCAGCTTGTTTTCGCCTGCTTGCAGGAACGGTGTCAGTTCAAAATCAGACGGTGTAAAGCTGTCCTCGCTGTAACCGACAAATTGTCCGTTCAGCCATACATAGAAAGCCGACTCGACGCCTTGGAAAGAAATGAACACAGGCTGCGCGCCCGAAGCCATATTTTCCGGCAAAACAAAGCTTTTGATATAGCTCCCGACCGGGTTGTGGTCCTCCGGAATATGGGGTGGACGAACGTCCGAATGTCCGTCCCATGGATACATCGTATTCACGTACTGCATTTGGCCAAAGCCTTGCGTCTGAATGTGACCCGGCACTTGAATATCGCTCCAGCCGCCATACTCAAAGCCGGGCGCATAGAACTCTACTGGACGGCTGGCTGGATTCGTTGCATAGTTAAACTTCCAGCTCCCATTCAGGCTATGACGCCAAGCCATATCAGCATGCTGCTCCGCTTCCTGAAGCGTAGCGTAATATTTGTGATCGGAATAGGCGGGCAGCCGATGTACAGCAAATTTGGTTACGTCGGTCAGCCAGTCCAGACTAGGGGTATGGATGGTCAAGGCGAACACTCCTTATTTTTAAAATGAAATGAAGATATTACACAGTAATTTGTTATTTTACCGAACCAACCATGCCCGCTACAAAGTGTTTCTGCATCAGGAAGAATACCAGTGCAGTCGGCAGTGTGGACAGGACAATGGCGATCATGATGACACCGTAATCCGGTGCATAGCTGGAGCCAAGGTTCGAGATCAACAGCGGAATCGTTTGATTCTCCGGCGTTTGCAGCACAATCAGAGGCCAGAGGTAGTTGTTCCAGCTGGACATGAATGTGATGATTGCGGCAGCGGCATAGGTTGTTTTCATCGTAGGCATATACACCCGGAAGAACAGACCCAGCTCGGATAATCCATCCATACGACCTGCTTCCAGTAGATCCTTAGGAAACATCTTGGTGCTTTGACGGAAAAAGAAGATCAGGAACGCCGTAGTTACGGTCGGAATGACGACAGAAGAGAGTGTATCAATGCCGATCCACGGTATGACATTAGAAATACTGCCGAACATCCGGTAGAGCGGGATCATGATCGCCGCAAACGGAATCATCATAGACATCAGCAGGATATTGAAGACAACGTCTTTCGCTTTACTTCTGTAAATTTCAAAGCCATAACCGGCCAGTGATGCGATTAGCATAGCCAGCAGCGTAGTTGAGATGGAGACTTTTGCAGAGTTACTTAGTGCGGTAACGATGTCTACTTTTTCAAGCAAATTGTGCATGTTATCCATCAAATGGGAGCCAGGCAGAAGCTTGCCTTTGGTCACATCGACCGACAGGTTCGTGGAGCTGGATAGCATCCAGAGGAACGGGAAAATCGAAACGAACGACACAAGGATCAGAAAGGCGTACGTAAATGCTCTTTTTGTTTTCATCATTTTTTCTCACCTGCCACTTTGAACTGGATAATCGACAAGATAATGATCATAATGACGATGGAATAAGATACGGTCGCCGCATAACCAAAGTCGGATGAATATTTGAAGGAGAGATTGTAAATATATTGCGAAATTGAAGATGTCGCGTTCCCTGGCCCACCCTTGGTAATATTCATAATTTCATCGAAGAGTTGGAGTGTACCAATCGTTGATGTAATCGAAGTGAACAGGATAATCGGCTTAAGCAGTGGAACTGTAATGCTGAAAAACTGTCGGATAGGGGAAGCTCCGTCAATACGGGCCGCTTCGTAGATGGAACTGTCAATGTTCTGAAGACCGGATAGGTAAAAGATCATATTATAACCAGTCCAGCGCCATGTGATCGCGATAATAATTGTAACCTTTGCCCAGAAAGGATCTGTAATCCATTGGATGGGCGTGCCAATCACGTGCAGATTCAGCAATAAGGAGTTTACCAGACCGTCAGACGAGAACAAGTACTTGAAGACAACCGAATATGCTACAAGGGATGTGATACACGGCAAGAAGATAGCTGTGCGGAAAAAGCCCTTGAATTTCAGGTTTTTATCATTCAACAATACCGAAATGAACAGAGCCAGAATGACCATCAAAGGTACCTGGAAAATTAAATAGATAAACGTATTCTTCACGGCGGTTATAAACATTTTATCGGTGAAGAGTCGCTTGTAGTTATCAATGCCGTTAAAGCTCAGATTAGACCCTGTACCTGTCTTAAAGGACAAGATAAGCGCCTGAATCATCGGATAGAAATAAAAAGCGGCGATCATGATCACTGCGATGGATATGAACAACCATCCTGTCATACCTGCTTTGAGACGTGTTGTAGTTATTTTGGGCGCGGCTGTCTTCATACCATGTCAACTCCCTGTGCAGCAATAAAACCTTGAACTCGCAAGCCCAAGGTTTTAAG
The DNA here is from genome assembly GCF_038002205.1 of Paenibacillus sp. FSL R7-0340. Lineage (NCBI taxonomy): Bacteria > Bacillati > Bacillota > Bacilli > Caryophanales > Paenibacillaceae > Paenibacillus > Paenibacillus sp. FSL R7-0340. The sequence continues at coordinate 138,487 of NZ_JBBOBY010000003.1, read as the reverse complement.
TGCTTATCGTTTTATTGTTTAGCCTTGGCTAGATGGACTGTCTTATTTAAGCTGTGCTTCCGCCTGTCCTTGAGCATCTTTCAGAACTGCGTCTACATCTTTTCCGTTCAGATAGTTTTGAATTTCAACGGTCATGATATCCTCAATGGCATACGTGTGCAGGCCATAATTGACTTTTGGAACTTGCTTAGTCCATTCTGCAAATTTCTTGTATACTTTGTCGCCTCCGAAGTACGGATCTTCCACGTCATAAGCTTTACCGCTGGAAGCTGCGTTCAATGAACCGACAATTCCAATTTTGCTCAGCATATCTTGATACAGTTCTTGATCTGTTCCGAATGTCTCTTTCAGGAAATCAGCAGCGGTATCTTGACCGTCCGAGTTAAGGACATACCAGGAGCTGCCGCCGAGGCTGGAAGCATTCACGGATTCAGGTATATTTTTCAGCTTAGGGAAAGGAACAACGGCCCATTTACCCGATTGCGAAGCTTCTGCTTTGATCGAAGGTGTAATCCAGTTACCTGTAGGTACGGAAGCAACTGCACCGCTGTTGAATGCGGCCAGGAACTGACTCCAGTCGGCATTCATTTTGACAATGTTAGCGTCGAACAAGGATTTGTACGTCAAGAGCGCTTCTTTCAGAGCTGGATTACCAGCCAGGTTTGGTGTTTTACCGTCTTCTTTCAGGTACCATGAACCTGCAGTTTGGATCATACCACGGATCAGACCGAGGTCATTTGGATCTTGAGTCAGCATTTCTTTGCCTGTTTTTTGTTTTACGGCTTTACCAATTTCAATAAATTTGTCCCAATCAATATTAGTCAGGTCCGATACTTTGTAGCCGGCTTGTTCCAGATAATCCGTTCTTACATACAGTCCCATAACACCGGAGTCGAATGGAACACCATACTGTTTGCCGTTGTAGCTAGTCGGTCCGATTTTATAATCAGCGAAGTCGGTTGCTTTGATCGTGCTGCTCATATCATGGAAAGAATCGGGATAGGCTTGCAGGAAGTTCTGTGCCCGATAATCCTCGATCAGAACCACGTTCGGCAGTCCTTTGGTAGAACCGGAGTTAAGACCGGCATTCATTTTTTGTACGATATCGTTTTGAGCATATTCAACAATGTTTACGGTTACATCTGGATGTTTGGCAACGTAGCGATCTTTTGCCAGCTTCAGGGCTGCGATATTAAAGTTCGGGTCCCAAGCCCAGACGGTGATTTCTTTTTTGCCTGAATCTGTGGTAGTCGCTGCTTTCTCGGAATTGCTGGAGCATGCGGATAGCAAGATCAAGCTTGCAATCAGCAGAAGGAAAGTCATTTTTTTCATTTTGTTCAACCCCTACTCTTTTTTTATATGTTGCTTGCTAGTTCTAAACCTCTTAAATGAAAGCGGTTACCTTATTTATAAATCTAGTGTACCATCCATACTTCGTCGGTGTTAGGAATATCTTTATACGGATTGGTCTTATTATTATGATTTATCAAAAAAGGTACCGCTTACATTTGTGTTTTATTTTGATTTAGGTACTTTTTTTAGGTTGAAGCTCAGTGTATAGATTTATTTAGTGGAGTCGTTGTCGTTTGATTTCAAAATCAATGGCAGTGTCATTCTGACTTTGGTGCCCTCGCCTTTTTTACTGGAGATGGTCACGCCATATTCTTCTCCATATAAAAGGGTAATGCGGTTGTGCACATTCTGGATGCCGATGCCTGTGAACAGTTGGCGCTTGCTCTTGGGATTCGGAAGTCCGTCTTGCGCCGTATGCCCGTCCAAATCCATACCGTCTCCATCATCGACCACCTCACAGATCAATGTATCCTCCGTTTTGGACACCAATATATAGATGTGCCCTACGTTTTTTTCATTAAACGCATGGAAAAAAGAGTTTTCGATAAAAGGCTGAATGATGAGCTTGGGCACATGGTACTCCAGACAATCGGGTGATACAAAATAATTCACTTGTACCCGCTGCCCGTAGCGCACATGGTTAATGAACACATAATTTTGCATGTTGGCCATTTCCTGCTCAATGGTGATCGTTTCACTCACATTGCTGATTGTATTTTGCAGTAAGGAAATGAGTGCATTGATCGTCTCGGCGGCTGTTTCCTTATTTCCTTTGAGCACCAGCATTTTGATCGAAGCCAGTGTATTGTACAGAAAATGCGGATTGATCTGCCGTTGTAGTGCAGCAAGCTCTGCGTTCCGTTGACCCTTTTGCGTCTCTAAAAGCTTACGGATATAGTCATTTAGTTCATCCAGCATGTAGTTGTAAGCATGACTTAATTGTCTAACCTCATAGCTGCCCGTTACCGGGATATAATTATCAAAATTTTTCTCGCGTATGGTCGACATTTGCTTCACCAGTCGAGTCAGGGAACGAATCAGTCGACGGGATATCAGAAAAACGATCACCAAAGCAATCAGTACGATGGCAATGCAGATCCATACAACAGATTTAACGTCAATAATTTGTCCAATCGCAGCTTGTCTGTCGATCATGTTCACCAGATAAAAATCAAATGAAGGGATATAGTTGGAAAGGAGGATACTTTCCTTATTCATCACATCCGCATTAATGTAGTTAAGCCCCTGTTCATTGATTTTTGTGGCATAGCCTAGCAGCTCACTGGAGCGTTGTCCGATCAGGTCCTGGCGGTTGCTCGATACAATCAGTCCCGACTTGTCCAAAATAAGCACATCATTGCCATTGCTTGTGAAATTGTTGTAGAAACGGCGAAATTCAGGTTCCCGGATAGCGATGTAGATCATGCCGTACAGGGTGCCGCTGGTCCGCTCCATAAATGGTTTGGAGGCGATAATATAGGGTGTTGGCTTTTGCGCGGTATTATTCATTTGTTGCTGAAATAATTCAGTATCCAATTGATACATAAGCTGTGCCGGTCGTGCTACACTTCGGGCTGTAATAGCATTGCTTTTAAGTTCTTCCGCAGTTACAGGCCAATAGGACGAGTCGGAGTAAAAGCTCCGGCCGTTCAGACCTGTTACAGCGACACCGACATCATAGGCATCGACGTTCGATTTAATTTGCTTCATTTGCTGTGCCATTCCGAAGTAAATTCTTGCCGAGTTAATCGAGTCAGATTGACCGCCAGTCAGATAGTTTTTGACCGTTCCATTTTCCGAAGCATGGGTTACGGCATTCACGATAGAATCATTGAAGGATTCAAAGCTGGATTGAATCTGGCTGAGTACCTTGGCATTTGTAATACTGAATGTCTCAGCAAAAAGTCGTTCAGACATCCGAATCGTCACCAAAGAGGTCAGCAAGGACACCGCAGTGATGCTGACCACCATAACAATAAAGATTTTGAAGAACAGACCTTGATATTTGATCTTATGGATGTATCTTTTCATATTCAATCTCTTTTCTGCTGGCAGATGTGGCTTACTCCCTAATAGAGATGCTCCCGGCGGTACTGACTGGGCGAGTAGCCCTTCACTTTTTTGAACACTTTGGTAAAATAGCTGGGGTCCGAATAGCCTACCGTACTGCTAATATCCGAAATGGACATCGTCCCCGACCGTAGTAACTCCGCGGCTTTTTCGACCCGAATTTTGTTTAGATACTCGCTAAAACCCTCTGTATGGTGTGCTGTAAAATAACTGGACAAGTAGGAAGGGTTAAAATGAAAATATTGCCCAAGTGTCGTCAAATTGAGTGTTTCAGCATGATGCTCCTCAATATACTCCAGCAGTTTTTTCATGCTTGCGCTACTTCCTTGCTGCGTTTTAGCCATGATCTGTCTGTTCGCTTCCTCCAAAAAAGTCTCCAGAAGGCGCACGGCTTCATGTACATGAGGCGCATCATTAATTGTTTTGAAATAGGAATATTTCGCCGCATCCAGCTCCTTCATATCATACCCCTGATTCCCAAGCAAAATCGTAATGTTGAACACGATATTTCCGAGAAGCGATTTGAATTCAAAAGCGGTAGAGGTATAGTTGCCGGACATGGCGGCTACATAGGATCTCAAATCCTGAAAAGCTGTATCAAAATGCTCACGCTTCATCTCTTCTGTAAACTGTTTTAAGTTGAACGAGCTGTTCACCTGTACAGGCGGAGGGAGTTCGTCTTCTATTAGCAGCGCTGTTCCTGGGAAATAAAAGCGGTAACTCAGCAGTTTTGGCAGTTCATCCTGATAGACGTCACTAATCTGATTGAAGTCATCAAATAAATGGCTAACTGCCCAGCCTGTCTGTGGATCGACCCGCTTTGTCTCCTGAGCAACTTCCCTAACCGCAGCCATCCAGGCGTCTACTTCACGAGGATCAAGATTGGCTAAAAACACAGCCGCATAGACATCGGACGGCAGTTGTCGCAGTACGATGTGCTCACAGGCAGAGGACACTTGATCTGATAGCTTGGAAAATAGGTCCGAGGCAGAGATAGAGCGTCCTTTATTCTGCGGTGCTGACTGTTCCACGCCTATGAGCGCAAAACGGCTATAAGGAAATGCTTGCTTCAGCAACTCAGCGTCATAGTCCATGCTATACCCGGAGATCAGCTTTTCGATCACATGATCTATTGTAATTTGACTATTATTAGCATCTGCCTGATATTGAATGGATGGAATTTTGCGAGCGGTTCTCTGGAGTACTTGGAGCAACTCATCCGTGTCCAGCTTGGGCTTTAAAATATAGTCAGCAACCCCTTGCTGAAAGGTGGATCGCACGTAATTAAATTCACCGTAACTGCTAAGCACAATGACTTCGATATCTGGATAGTTCTGTCTGACTATGCGCGTCAGCTCCTCGCCATCCATGATTGGCATTACGATATCTGTAATGACAATATGAGGGCGCAAGGTTTCAATCAGCTCCAATGCTTCTTTCCCGTTAGAAGCCTCACCTACAATTCGAAATCCATACTGTTCCCACGATAAATGGTGTTTAATCCCTTGTCGTACCAATATCTCATCATCGACAATCAAAATGTTGCATAGCTCATTCATGGCAGCACTCTCCGTAATTATACCTATTCGAGGATTTTCCAAAAATCCTGATTCAAAAAAGACCTCCATCACGTGGACGTCATATCATCTGAGGCACATATTTGACAACGCTTCCAACTTAGCTTAAATCTAAAGCATTTAATCTTTACATGCTAACATAAACCACACGGGGATTCCAAAATAATTTAGTCCAAATGGCATATAAAACAACAAAAAAGGCAGCCGAGAAAATCTCGACAGCCTAAACGACCGGGATTACCTTATACAGTACCCCATGTCCGATCTCCCGCCAAATATTTTTCAGTCAAAATAGACAGCAGTTGAATACCAACCTCATTGTGTCCTCCCTCAGGAAGGATCAGGTCAGCGTATTTCTTGGAAGGCTCAATAAATGCCTCATGCATCGGCTTAACCGTAGTCAAATAGTGATCGTGAATCGAATGGATGGTGCGGCCGCGTTCCTCAATATCGCGAAGAACCCGACGGAGAATGCGCACATCAGGGTCAGTATCCACAAATACTTTGATGTCAAGCAGGCTGCGGAGCTTTTCGTCTGACAGCACATGCAGACCCTCCAACATAACGATGTGATTTGGCAGAAGCTCTACCGTCTCGTCCGTGGAGCGTGCATGAACCGTAAAGTCATACACTGGCGCTTGTGTCGCTTGTCCTTTTTTCAGACATTGGAGATGCTCAATAAGCAATTCGTTGTCAAAGGCAAACGGATGATCATAATTGACCAAAGCACGTTCATCATAACTCAGATGTGAATGGTCTTTATAATAGTTATCCTGAGATATGAAAGTCACTTTATTAGATCCCAGACGCTCAACGACGGCGCGTGCTACCGTCGATTTACCGGAACCTGTACCGCCGGCAATACCAATAATAAGCATGGCGTTTCACTTACCCTTCCCTAAATGTATCCCGATACAACTCAAGTATTGTAGCACAATGCACACTTTTTTTCATCACTGTTGGACTTTGTATTTCTTCCATTTCCGTATCTTGGCTCTGAATGTTTTAAACGGTGCCACCGAGTTGATGTGAATCCATCTTGCCATGGGCCAGTTCGGGTTAGTACCCGTCCAGTTGTGAACGCCTTGAGTGAAGAGCTCTTCATGGCTAAGTGTGTCGATCCAATCCAGCCACTTTTGCTCAGTCAACTTGAACATATCACGTAATTCACGTAAAGATTGGTGGGAATAGGTCTTGTAAAATGATTGATATAGTTCGCCTAGTCTATTCCATTTATAATTGGGAGCGGGCATGATGACAGTTTTTCCTTCCCGTTCGTCCCTGTCCCATGTCATGACAAGATGAAGCCATCCGAGCTGGTAGGCGATCATTTCTGCGGGTGTTTTATCTACTTCGGGGATACGAATATCCTTTTGGCTCTCGTCGATCTCCTGGAATTCACTGTCAAATCGTAAGTAGGAGGCATGAATGGCTTCTTTTAACTCCAATTTGGAAGCGTAGTCGTAGCTGGACATCTAATCGCTCCTTTAAATGATATGGATGATACTCACTCCTTTATATGTACCATTCTCAATATGACAACTGTATGTCTTATACAAAAATAAAAAAATATCGTTTTTTGTGATTTTATGAAACAGCATTTGGCGTGTTCACGAAACAGGATGCAAAATTAATAGAAAAATTAAGACAAAAGATAAGTAATTAGACATATTTTAATATTTATTTAAAAGCCTATAATTATTGGAGTATAGCGCTTGGGGCCCTCATTGGTGTTGGGATATTATTCCCTTCATCAGTACGTTATATACCGTTGGGGCATGTCATGTCCGATGAACGGTGCAACCTTTGCTTTAGTATTCATGAATCTAATCAAGAAGGGGATTGTTATATGAAGTCGAGTTTGTTAAAAAAATGTGCAAGTGTAATGTTAAGCAGTACGTTGGTACTGTCTTTATCATTACCGTTGCTAGGTCATGCACATGCAGATGGAAATTTACAGATAAGTGACGATTTTGAGCAAGGAGAAGCTCAAGGCTGGACCGCAGGTTCGGGGAACTGGTCTGTGGTCAAGGATGGGAATGGTTCTACATACCAACAATCTAGTCGAAGCGAAAGCCATTCCGTCAAAGGTAATGCCTCATGGACGAACTATAGCGTGCAAGCAGATGTATATGTAAATGATTTTAATGGCTCTAATCGAGTCTACGTTGCAGGTAGATACACAGATTCCAACAACTTCTATGCAGCATCGTTGTACAACAAGAAAGACGGAGCTCTTGAGATTCGAAAAAAAGTCAAAGGCTCTATGAAGACACTGGCTACCAATAAAAAATACAAACTGGACACGAATACATGGTACAGAGTCAAGCTGGAACTATCCGGTTCGGAAATCAAAATGTATGTCAATGATCAACTGGAGCTGTCCGCAACAGACACCAGCCTCACTGCTGGAGCCATTGGTTTGGTAACTTCTAAAACAGCTGCCCAATTCGATAATGTGATTGTATCCGGTGCTTCTTCTGAGGGAGAACCAGGAACACCGCCTGTGAATCCGACACCAGGTACAGAGAAACCGACTCCTGGAGTGGATCATAACGCAACCTCCAAAAATAACTATAATTTGACTGGCTTTTCGTATGGTAATACAGGTGGTGGCAATATTGCGGATACAGATGCCAACTACAAAAAAGTTTATAACGCTGTAGATCTCAACGAAGCACTGAAGAAAGGCAGCAAAGTCAAAGTGATTGAGATTATGAACGATCTTGATCTCGGTTGGAATGAAATTCCTAGTGCTGCCAAAGTAATGCCTTTTAGTGCCAACAACCCTGTACAGACGCATCCTGTTCTGAAAAAGACAGGTGTGAGCAAAGTCTATATCGAAAATATGAATGGGGTTACGATTTTCTCTGCCAATGGTGCGAAAATCAAACATGCCGGCTTTGTTATCAAAAGAAGCTCCAATTTGATTTTCCGTAACCTCGAATTTGATGAACTTTGGGAGTGGGATGAAGCAACCAAAGGGAACTATGATAAGAATGACTGGGATTATGTTACCATCGAAGGTACAAGTTCCAAGGTATGGATTGACCATTGCACATTTAACAAAGCCTATGATGGTCTGGTAGATGTGAAAAAAGGTAGTAACGGAGTTACGATTTCTTGGTCTTTGTTCAAAGGAGATGACCGCAGCTCCAACAGCTGGGTAACCCAACAAGTCAACGCGATGGAAGCAGACAAGTCTTCCTATCCTATGTACGCTTATCTGAGAAGCAGTGCAGTAGGCATGAGTAAAGAAGATATCATTGATATTGCAGCAGGACAAAAGAAGGCTCATCTGATTGGTGCTACGGAAATGGCTTCCGACAATGCAGACCTAGAGGTAACGCTGCATCATAATTACTACCTGGATATTCAGGATCGTATGCCTCGTCTGCGTGCTGGTAATGCTCATGCATATAACATCGTTATGGACGATGCTGGATTGGCCAGAGCCAAAAAAAGAATCACTTCTGACATGGCTAAAGCAATTGCCGCAAAAGGATACCATTTTGACGTCGTGGGTAACGGTGCGATTTCAACAGAAAACGGTGCGGTGTTGCTAGAAAAGTCTTATTTAATTGATGTGTTTTCTCCAGTGCGTAATAATCAAAAAGATCCTAAAAAAGATGACTACACAGGAAAAATCAAGGCTGAAGACGTCATCTTCTCCGACAACGGTACCGTATTCAGAGGAGGCAGCGAAGAAGCGAATAGCCCATTAGCCCCTTATCCTGCGAAGGCCAAGAGCTTCTCGTGGAATGGATTCACAACGTTGCCATACAGCTATACTGCCGAAGACCCTGCTAACCTGGTTGCTCAATTGCAGGCCAAGGATGGAGCGGGTGCAGGCAAGCTGAACTGGTCGAGTGAAAGCTGGCTCAAAACGGTGTACAATACGTCCGTTACGAAAAATGCAATAGTGGAAGAAGATTCCGAATAGGTAGGCCATATAAAAAAGCAGCCAGGACAGATATGCTCTGTTTCTGGCTGCTTTTTTGGTTACCTACGTTAAGGCTGCGTTCGGTACGAACTTAACCAATAACGACAAACGAGGACACGCCAGCAGGTACGGTTCTAACCCGGAATAGCGTTCCATCGTCTCTAAAGGTACGCAGAATAAAAGCCTGGTTCGTAGGTGTACGGACTCTGCTGAATCGGGCAGTACCAAAACCATCGAAGCCTGCAGCTTGGACAAAGCTTCCATCTAGACGCCGGAGTATAGCAAAAAATCCAGTTGTGTTAAAAGGAACACCGTTTGTGTTAGCCCAGATGACCGTAAATCGGCGCAGGGTTTGTGTTGGACTCACATTGCGATATCTCGTAACAGGAACCTTCCTGCCCGTAGATTTCAATGTTTGTGGAGGACGAATGGCCACTTCAAATCAACTCCTTTGTTGTGATGAGATAGTAAATGCAAACAAAGGAGTTTTGGACTGTGCTATAAACTACGACTTCTTATAAATAGGTATATATCGAACTCGAAATGGCACTCATGTACATTATAGTTCGATTTTGGACCTCCTTATGCCCAATCGCGTCGTAGCGTAAAGAGGTCTTTTAACGCGTCTGTAGACAGCTCAGTAATCCAGCCCTCGGTACTGGTTATGATTTGGTCGCTAAGCTGCTGCTTGCTCTCCAGCATTTCATCAATGCGTTCCTCAAGCGTGCCCAGCGAGATAAATTTGTGCACCTGTACATCCTTCGTTTGCCCCATCCGGTAGGCGCGGTCTGTGGCCTGATTTTCAACAGCTGGGTTCCACCAGCGATCAAAGTGAAAGACGTGGTTGGCGGCTGTCAGATTCAGGCCCACCCCCCCGGCTTTGAGCGATAAAATAAACACGGATGGCTGCTCGGCAGGGGGTAGCGTGTGAGATTGGAATTGATCAATCATTCGGTCACGGGCAGTTTTGGATGTGCTGCCGTTCAGATAGAGCACGGGCTCTTGCAGCTCCTGAGCGAGTACCCGCTGGAGCATCTGTCCCATACCAATATACTGTGTAAAAATAAGGCAGCGCTCGCCCTCTTCCCGCAGTTCCTTGACCATAGCCAGAATGCGCTCCAGCTTGGATGAACGGCTAATGACCGCTTCAAGATCGGACTGACTATAACCGGAAGCCGCGCTATCTGGGAGCGCCTCCTTGGTTAAGAGGGCAGGATGGTCACAAAGCTGCTTCAACTGGGTAAGGGCGGATAAAATGGCTCCTTTCCGTTCAATCCCTTCCAGCTTCTGCATCCGTTCCATCAACTCTTTGACAATCTGGTCATAGAGCGCGCCCTGCTCAGAGGTCAGATGAATGTAGGTTTTCATCTCATTCTTGTCAGGCAAATCAAGCTGTATAGCAGGGTCCTTCTTCTTGCGCCGCAGCATGAAGGGCTGAACCAGCTTTTGCAAATCTAACGTGCGCTGCTCGTTATGTTCCTTCTCAATAGCATTAATGAAGCGATTGCTAAAGGCGCGTGAGCTGCCCAGATAACCTGGATTGATAAAATCATAAATGGACCATAGCTCGGACAACCGATTTTCAATAGGTGTCCCAGTCAACGCAATCCGATGACGTGCAGGAAAGCTGCGCACGGCTGTGGATTGCTTGGTTTGCGCATTTTTAATGTTCTGCGCTTCATCCAGGCAGACTGAATCCCAGGTCATGCTTTGTAGCAGCTCTTGATCCAGGGTTGCCGTAGCGAAGGAGGTCAGGATGACATCGGCCTGCTCGACTTCTTCGCGGAACAAGTCTCCCTGCTCCCGCTTGCTTCCATAGTGCAGCATCACCTTCAATGAAGGGGCGAAGCGGCTGAGTTCCTTCTGCCAGTTGCCCAGCACCGAAGTCGGGCAAATCAGCAGCGAACTAGAGCGGACGCCCGTCTCGGCGGCAATATCCTGTAGGTGCAGTAAATAAGTAATAAACTGCACTGTTTTACCGAGTCCCATATCATCGGCCAGACAGGCACCCAGTCCAAAGCGACGTAAAAAAGCAAGCCATGCATACCCGTCCCGCTGATACGTCCGCAGCTCGGCTTGCAGCCCGTCCGGCACGTCCAATGCAGGCCATTCCGACTGCCGTCCGAGCTGGCTGATCAGCTTCAGCAGATGGGCATTCAGCTCGACTTCCAGTCGGAAGCGTGCCGCATCCTCCGGCTGCTCGCCCGAGGCGTCGCCTTCAGGCTCGTCGGCGTTGCCGAGCAGGTGTAGCTGCAGGATGTCCTGAAAGGACAATCCCTGAGCGCTGTCGATCCCGGCCATGGCCCGGCGGATCTGCGCCAGCAACGCGGGGTCGAGCGCGATCCATTGCCCGCGGAAGCGCACCAAGCGCTCGTTGCGAGCGACCAGCTCGGCGAATTCCGACTCGCTGAGATCGGCATCACCGATGGCAACACGCCAATCGAACTGGACAATCGAGTCCAGTCCGAACAGCGAGCTACCCTTCGTGCGCTCTCCCGCCCCTTCGCCCGGGCGTACCTTGGCCCGCAGCTTTGGCTTCTTGCGGGTGGCTGCCTCCCACCAAGCTGGCAGCAGCACCTGCCAGCCGCTTTCCAGCAGACGCTGGCTGTCGGTCGTCAGGAATTGCCACGCCGCTTCGTCGGAGAGCGGGCGATTCAGCACGTCATCGCGGCTTCCGGCACGCTGCCCGGCGGGCAAAATCGAGGTCAAGCGTTCTAGCCACCCGGCAGAGCGCTCACGGACATGTGCTGTCCAGGCATCGGGCCATGAGCCGGATGCGTACCCATCATCGGCGAGCTGTACAGACACCAGCAACGCCGGGTCTTGCTTGTCCTGCAACACAAGCTTGAGCTGCCAGGACGGCTCGTCGTCCTCCAGCTCTGGCTCTAGCAGTTGCAGAAGTGGCCGAAATGGCGCGGTATCGGCTTTCCAGCCGATGGCGATGAGCCAGGCCCGCGCGTCCAGACCCGCCGCCGGGCGATTGGGGGCGAAGAGAATCGGATATTCTCTTCGCAAATCGGCGGCTTCCGCTTCGGTGCCGTACCAGCGCTGAAATACGGCAGCCGAGAACGCCGCTATCAGCCCTTCCTGCTCGTCCTTCTCCAAGTGGTCGAGCAAAGCAAGCTCTGCTGGTTGGATGTTTTCCAATGCTTCCGCATCCCACTTCCATTGCAGCTTCCCCGTCTGGAACGCCGTGAAGCTGGGCACATATGCTTTCGCCTCAATACAGTGAGCAAGTAAAGGGATCAGCCGGAGCCACGGGGCATTGGCCTCGTCCCAGATCCATTCAATATGCTTCAGAAGCTCGAGCTCTGCCAGAAAAGGAATCACCTGCTCCGAGGGCAGCAGGATAATATCCGTGTCTTGAACATGTTGAATCTCCAGCTCGGTGCCATAAAACGAATCCTCATGCCAAGCAAACAAACGCTGCTTCAGAATTTGGCCGGAAATGCTATAGTTCATGGAGGAATCGCCATAGATCAGCGCGTCTCCATAGGTAGTTAATTGGATATGGACGGTAATCGTTTCGGTATATTGATTCATGATAACAATTTCCCTTTCCGTAATTCCTCCTGTAGCGCCCGCAGGCGGCTATGACGGCTGGTGAAGGTCGTAAAGAACAGCTCCCAGCGTGATTCCTGCTTCATTTTCTTGTACAGCTTGAACAGTCGCTTTAACAGCTTGACTGCTGCTTTATAGCTGGCTCTGTTTTTTTCCAACACATAACGTTCTACCGCTTGATGGTAAAAGGGGAGTAGTAACTCAGGCGCGTTCTTTTCAATGGGCTGTAACACGCTCACTCGAAAACTCAAAGGCTCACTGCGTATGCTTAGCTGATAGTCGATCCATGACCGCCATTTTTCGTGAGCAAGCAGCGCCTCTTCATACATTCCCCCGGCAAATGGAAGCATACCCACCAGCGTGTCCCACATGTCCTGCTCCGCTTCTGGAAGGTGCTGCAAAACCAGATCCCAATCATGTATATAATCTTGTAAATGGTCATCCCGATGACTGTGAAGCAGGGGGCCGATATGTCGCAGTCCGTCCTTGAGACGTGCCCAATCCTCGGCTTTACGCAACGCCTGTAAGAACAAAAGCAACTGACTGGAAGAGACTTTTAGTGGAAAAGCTCCTTCCGCCTCCTGAAGCAGTACCCAGGCTTCGTTATCGTGCGATTGGAAAATATGCATCCAGCTGCGAGCCAACATCCACGGAAGCCGTGCTAAAGTTGTGCCGAGCTCCTCCTCAGCGGCCTGTAAATGCTGTAATTCCTCCGTATATATGCTGGAGTCCTGTCTTTCGGGGTGCATCCAGTTCAGCCAAAACTGATAATACGTGTCTGAAAAATAAGTACCATTACGCGATTCTGTCAGCATTTTTCGGCGCAAATAGGCTAAGGTTTCTGCGATACGGGCTTCTTGCATCGGTTCATCGGTCAGCCCCAGCGGGCTTTCAAAATCACGCTCGATAGCTTCTTTAAGCTCATCGGCAGCGATTTGCGTGTAATACCCCATATAGGTATGAGAGGGATAGCCCGGCATGGGAGACTGAGGTACCAGCTTTTCCAGCACACGCAGATGAGCATGCAGTCCGTATAGCTGTTGCATGCCGGGTGAAAGCGGCGGCTTCACAGCATAGATCGAGGCTAAAGCGCTTTGGACATATTGGGAATTTTGTGTGTTCACACGGTTAAGGGCGATACACTGATCGAACAGATCATGCCACTCTGAAATGGGCATGTCCGGTATTTGGCTTGCAGTTTTACTGAGAGCGTTTCTTGTTGTTTCCTTGTGATCCGGTGAAAGGTTCGACCGGGAAGGAGGTACAGTACCCGTGTCAGCTTTTGCCGCCAATCGAGTGAATCCCGCCGAATGAGCGTTCACTAAAGCATGTACAGAACGTTCCTGTTCATTCGCGTAATTCAGTAGTACGGCGATCATATGCTTGCAGTTGGTGTGGACAGGGCACGTACATCTGCTGGCAGCAAAAGCGCTTAAGTGGAGATCCACCTCGTATAGCTCGCTTCCATCCACGACAGCTGCAATATGATCGGCATCAGGCATTGCGAACTCTTTTACCTTTCCTTGCTTAAAATACTGGAAACCTCGTTTGATCGTCACGTCATTAAAATGGTCAGCCACATTTTGAATAAGCTGTTGCCACTGTATATCATCCATAAGATAGGTTGGTTTCATATGCATTAGTCTCCTAAGAGAGAATAGTTGATCGGGTAGTAGCTTAACTCTTCCATTATATCAGTTCACGAATATAAATTGAGTGGAGGGAGCAGTTGGAAAGTTTTCATACGGGTTGACATGTTTCCTTTTGAAGAGTACATTTCTATTATAAATATAAAATAAATATTACTAATATTTTAGTGTTAATGATTTTGTATAGGAATGGTTTGTAGTGAACTGTATCCGTGGAGGTATGCAATAAACTTATTGTTAAGAGGGGGAAATAATATGTCGTCTTTATATAGCTATGATATTCACCTGCCCAGCCAGCTTGATCCCAACCGTAAATATCCAACCATTTTTACACTGCATGGGAAAGGGTCCAATGAGCAGGATATGTTCGGAGTTGTAGGGCCGTTGTCAGAGGAATTTATTATCATCGGCATTCGTGGAGACCTTCCCATGAGTGGAGGATTCCAATATTATGAGCTGAAAAGTCTGGGTAATCCGCTGCGTGAGCAGTTTGATCGGTCTATTGAACAGCTTCAGGCGTTCGTACAGTATGCCACAGATAAATATCCGGTTGATCCTGAGAAACGGTATTTCCTCGGCTTCAGTCAGGGAGCGATTTTGTCGATGTCACTTGCGCTTACCCTGGGCAATCAGTTGAAGGGGATTGTAGCGTTGAACGGCTATGTACCTGATTTTGTGAAAACAGAATACGCGCTGCAAAGCATAGAGGACGTGTCCGTATTTATTTCCCACGGCGAATACGATTCTGTATTTCCAGTGAGCATCGGCCATGAGACGGCGGCATATTTCCAGACCAGGACTTCTCACTCCACATTCAAAACATATCCGACGGATCACGGTGTCTCACCAGATAACCAGCGAGATGTGCTTCAGTGGCTGCGTGAGGATGCGGGGATAAGCTCGAAGATGTAACCAGCCTTGGTATTCGTTTTTTTGTTGTAATAGGTTATTAGGCTGGTTGCCTTCTTGTCTTCGCGCCACTAGATCACTTTTTCTCCAACCTTCTTGCAGAATGAACTAAAAAGAACCATCTTGAGACAGATGGTTCTTTGTCACGAATACTTAAAAGGATTCATGAATAACTAATTCATTAAGGGAGAAACGTGTTGTTGAACGTGCAGGGGTTGCGGCTACACCAAGAGTGACAATCATGACAGGGACAAACCGCCCAGGAATATTCAGAGCTTCAAGCAGTCCTGCAGGATTAAATCCACCTATTGGACCACTATCGTAGCCTTTCGACTTGGCAGCTAACATGAGTTGCATAGCTGCGAGAGCTGCATTTTTGTTTGCTTCATCCCTAGCGAATTGAGGGCTTTGATAGCCTCCTTCGATTTGGGAGAACAAGATGTCTCGCACTGCTTTCGAGATGAATTCTGACTCATAAAGACGGTTATACATTTCTCTGCCAGTTCGGTTTGCCTCAAGATCACCGAGAATGACAACAACAGCAGAAGCATCTGAAATCTGTTGCTGTCCATAGGCGATCGGTTTGATTCGATCTTTTTGTTCTTGATTCTGGATAACCAGAAAGCGCCAGTGTTGAAGATTCCAGGCTGAAGGAGCTGTCGCGGCAAGTTCAAAAATTTCATTCAACGTTTCTTCTGGGATGATTACGTTTGTTTTATACTCTTTGGTAGCATGTCGTTCACGCAATATTTTCTCAATAACTTCTTCCGCGTTCTCAAAATTAGATGTATTATTTTGGTTCACAGTAGGTTCTTCCTTTCAAGTATCAAAGCTTATTATTTATATAGATCCAATGGTTTAGTGTTTGGATTGAGTTGCAGCGTAAGCAGCAAAAGGTGTTCCATCGTAGATCACTTGAACGGAGGAAATCTTGTTATCCTCTACGACGATGTATTCGGCAACCGTTGCATCCGGAACTGGAATAGTGTTGGAATGATATACGATCACAGCCTCCTTATTATCTCCAAATGCTGTAATGAGTGTTAGCTTGTTAATCATCCGGGCAAATCCTTCTGCAAAATTTTGGAATGATTCTCTACCTTCAAGGTTACCTAAGGGAGAGGTCGTAGTGACTTTGTCCGAAACCAGCGTCATCAGCTTTTCGATATCTTTATTTGCCATCGCTTCAAAATAAGCTTTTGCGATCACCAGTGCATTGTTGTTTTCATTTGTATTCATGTTGAATACCTCGCTTTCAGTTGGAATAATTACAATATACAAGCCTTCTACTGACAACAGTTTGTCAGTAGTTCTTCAACATACTTTCCACTTCTTTTTTGACACGACTTCGAAAGGATTCAGGTTTCAATACTTTAACATTAGATCCCCAGCTCAAAATCCAATGCAATAATTCCTCAGCATATCGAACACGGAAGTCTACATAATAGCCACTCGGAAGAAGCTCAGCATGTTCCATAAAATATATTTTTGATTCATCGACTTTATCTGCAACCTCGGGCTTAAATACGGTTCGAATGGTTACATGTCGATCATCTGCCGGACGATACGTATGCAAATTGAAGTCCCGAGGTAATTCGAAACTTTCGATCATTGTACTCACATCACTCATGCGAGATATTTTAAAATGTCGATGCTCTCCTCTGAGATCACACTGAGCCACAAGCAGCCACCCTCCTTGCACAAGAACTAATCCTAAAGGTGCGGCTGTTCGTATCGTTTCACGACTATTCTCCGATTCCGATATTCGCTTCGTATATTTGAAATGTATTTTCTTTCCCTCCATCATGGCAATACGAATCGTTTTTATATTGGATTTTTCCCTTTCACCTAATTCAGGGTCTTCAGATTGAAGTCGAAAACGAATACCACTGCGGATTCGATCAGTTTCATGACGAATGGGGTCAGGTAAGATCACTTCAATTTTTCCCCGAGAGGACTGAGCACTTTGACTATATTGATTATCAAATCGCTGTTCAATGAATTCGGCTCCAAGTAAAAGGGAGACCGCTTCCTCCACCGTAAAGCTAATCGGGGGTAGGAAATACCCTTCAATTAAAGAGTAGCCGTGTCCAGGTGCACCGATAATCGGAACGCCAGATTCACTAAGAGCCTGAATGTCTCGATAAATCGTACGTACACTGGTTTCTAACTTCTCCGCTAGTTCTTCTCCCTTTAGAACCTTCCTACGCTGTAGCTCCAATAAAATCGCTAATTGCCGTTCGGTTTTATTCAATTTCCATCCCTCCTGTGTTTCAGTTGTATTTATAAACCTGATTATTTTTAATCACTATAAAAAAACACTACTGACACTTGTATGTCAGTAGTGTTCTCTCCATCAGAATTTGGTCTATAGAAAGTAATGATTCCCGGTTGTCATCCTAGATTATTATTGCCCCGCGCTTTTTAAACGGAAAGATAATTAAAACGGTATTGAACATCAAAGGTAACAATAGTGCAGTCCTCACCGCCGGAAAATACGTCCTACCATCACCCTCCTGACACACTGTTGTCAGGAGACGAGCAGTATAGTTTTATGAGGGGTACACAGTTCCATGTGGTTTCTGTAGACGATCCAAAATCGCTGAAATGAAGGAGCTTAACTGTAATGGAGAATATAAGCAGTCATTTTCATTTTGCTTCTCCTCTTCTTGAGGGTGTAATTCGAAAAAAGAAAAATCGATTTGTTATGATGGTTGAACTGGATGGGGAGCTACACGATTGCCATTGTCCTGCTACAGGCAGTATAGGAAACATTGTCTTTCATGATATCCCATGTCTTGTTTCGCGTAGTAATGACCCTAAAAGAAAAACACAGTTCACCATTGAAGCCATTTCACTGGATCTACCATCCGTTGAATCGAAGTCATGGATTGGGATTAACCAAAATGCGGCCAATCGGTATATCGAACATTTCATCACAAGTGGTCAATTTAAAGATATGATTGGCGATTTCCAGACAGTCATCCGGGAAACGAAGCTTGGTAATTCAAAACTGGATTTTCTGGTGGATCAAACTTATGTAGAGGTCAAAACGCCATTAACCACTTTACATGTCGAGATGGGCGATCATATTGTAATCAAAAAAAACGCTGAATTTAATTCTTTTGAACGTTTTATCAAGCACATGGGTGAACTCAGTGGAAGTTTATCTATAAATGAACGTGCGATTTTGATTGTTTGTTTAGTTTATGAAAACAATGGATTCAAAGTTGGGAATTCTGGGAAACACAGCGGTTATGTTATGCAAACCGTTCAAAATTCCATCAAAAATGGAGTTGAAATCTGGCAAGTTGATTTACAAATTAATCCCGATGCAGTTAGCCTGACGGGCTATTACAACATTACCAATCAATTTTTAACAGGCGATATTATTTCTGAAGAAATATACAAATAGCTACTGACACACTTTTGTCAATTAAACTCCAATATAGTGATGCTACTGAAGAAAAATGATATTTGCTATTCATCTTCACCAAGCAACCATTAATTGTTTGTTAAAAAGAAGTATACCTTTACAGACAGAAAATAGACGGTGACCTAGCGGCGGATCTCATCTGGTTTTTGGAGCAGACAAAAAAGACCGATTCATTAAGAGTCGGTCTTTATGATCCTTATAATCTTTTTTTGCTTTTTCATCCTCTGATAAAATGTGACTCCAACATGCTCAGAGAAAGCTCGGCAGTAGTGGCTACCACGATATCCGCACCTTGCATTTGCGAAGGTGTTCCTACACCGACCGCAAACATCCCGGCACCCTTGATCGCCTGTATGCCAGCCTGTGCGTCCTCTATACCGATACAGTCGGCAGGCTGAACGCCCAGATTTGCGGCTCCGGTGAGGAAAATTTCCGGGTCAGGCTTGCCATGTCGAATGGCGGTAACATCCACCACACTGTCAAAATAGTAGGCTAGCTCCAGTCGCTCCAGGATAAACGTTGCATTTTTGCTTGCAGAGGCCAGCGCGATGCCGATTCGGGCTTCACGAAGTTCTGTCAGTAGCGCTTTAATGCCTGGAAGAATGTCCGAGGGCGTTACAGCTGAAATGAGCCGCTGATACTCCGTATTTTTCCGTGTGGCCAGTTCTTGCTTGCCTTCTTCTGAAAACTTATCGGACAGGTTACCGCGCGCCAGTATTTTGTCGAGCGATTCCGTACGGCTGATTCCTTTTAACTGTTCATTAAATTCCCGATCAAAAGGGATGCTCAGCGCTGCCGCCAAGCTGCCCCATGCCTGAAAATGATATTCAGCTGTATCTGTAATGACTCCGTCCAGATCAAAAATGACTGCTTTCATTTGGTTTCCCCCTGTCTGCCCGATTTATGAAACGCTGTTCGTCATTAACGACTGCCCACTGGTAATGTGCGTTGGCTCTCCATACAGCTCCAGCGTCAGCGGTTCTCCGTCCAACAGGGTAATGATCACTTCATTTTCCTGTACGAGAATACTTAACAAGCGACCGCGATAGTTGATTTTAAACGTATATTTGTTCCAGCCCTGTGGCAGGAAGGGGGAGAAGCTTAATGTTTCACGATACGTTCTCATCCCGGCAAATCCCTGTACAATCGCCAGCCAGCTTCCCGTCATGGAAGTGATATGAAGTCCGTCTTCGGTATCGTTATTGTAGTTATCCAGATCCAGACGGGCCGTCCGCTTATACATCTCGACTGCCTTTTCCTCCATTTTGAGTTCGGCAGCCAGCACGGCGTGAATGGACGGGGACAGACTGGATTCATGAACAGTCATTGGCTCGTAAAATGCAAAATTGCGCGCTTTTTCTTCCAGCGTGAACTGGTCTCCAAAGAAATACAGCCCTTGTAGCACATCTGCCTGCTTAATGAAGCAGGAACGAAGGATTTTATCCCATGACCATTTCTGATTTAGTGGAAGGTTGCTGGGATCAAGGGAGGATACAGGCTGCAAATCCTTATCCATAAAGGTATCGTGCTGTACGAAGACTTCCCGCTCCTCATCATAGGGATAATACATGTGAGTGATGATATCCTGCCAATGTGCAAGCTCATCAGCCGTAACCGCTAGATGCTCCGATTTTTCTGCTGAAATTTGAGGTAAGACCGATAATGTATATTTCAAAACCCATGCAGCCAGCGTGTTGGTATACCAGTTGTTATTGACGTTATTTTCGTATTCGTTCGGCCCGGTAACCCCGTGGATCATATACTGCTGCTGGCTTTTGGAAAAATGAACCCGGTCGGCCCAGAAGCGGCTAATTTCGACCAGTACATCTATTCCATATTCCCGTAAATAGCTCAGGTCCCCCGTATAGTTGGTGTAATTGTAGATGGCATACGCAATGGCCCCGTTACGGTGAATTTCCTCAAAGGTAATCTCCCATTCGTTATGGCACTCCACACCTGTAAAAGTGACCATAGGGTATAGTGCACCCCGTAGCCCTTGCTGGGCTGCGTTATGCTTGGCACCCTCTAGTTGTTGGTGACGGTACAGCAGCAGATTTCGCGTTACGTCCGGGTCAGCAAGCGCCAGGTACATAGGTACGGCATATGCTTCTGTATCCCAATAGGTGGCACCGCCATATTTTTCACCTGTAAAGCCTTTGGGACCAATGTTCAGACGGGCATCTTCGCCGTAGTACGTAGAGAACAGCTGAAAAATGTTAAAGCGTATTCCCTGCTGGGCCTCTGTATCGCCCTCGATTTCTACATCGGCTTTGTCCCAACGTCTGGCCCAAGCTGCGACATGCTCCTGCTTGAGCGAAGTGTAGCCTTTGTTCACAGCCTCCACGGCGATGCGTTCAGCTTGTGGAATCAGTGCATCCTTTTCCATATCCCGTGAGGTGGTAACCGCCACAATTTTTTGCAGCTGGATACTGTCGCCCGGAGCGACGCTGTATTGATAGTGGCGTGCAGCATACAAAAAGCTCTCTTCCGTCGTCTGCTGATCCTGCCCCTCGGTCACAATACCCATGGTAGCGTTTACGGTAAAGCGCGGAATACCGAAGGGATTATCTATAGTTGTTGTGGACAGGCTGATGAATTGTTCTTGAACCTCTCGGGCCTCCTCCAACCAAAAAACCTCATCATAGTTCGTGTCTTCATTCTTCGTATTGCCGTCCAGATAGGGGACAAGCTCTATGGTTAGAGGCTGCTCGCTTATATTCGTAGCTTGGTAATCAATCAGGCATAGCTCACGAGTGGTGAGGCTCAGAAAACGCTCCGTAGTGATACGGACCTGATCGTTCACGGTGCAGGTGCGTCGCAGGATGCCCTGTTTCATGTCCAACTCCTGCACAAAATCGCTGACGTGTGCCGTAAATAAGTCTACTTCCTCTTGGTTTACGATCAGACGGATGCCGATGAAGTTCATGGCATTGATGACCTTGCCAAAATATTCAGGATAGCCGTTTTTCCACCAGCCGACCTTTGTTTTGTCGGGGAACCATACACCGGAGATATACGTTCCCTGATGATGATCACCTGAATAAGCTTCTTCAAAATTGCCGCGCATGCCCATATAACCGTTGCCTATGGACGTTATGCTTTCCTGTAATCGCATGTGTGTGCTATGTAGAGTGTGTGTTGTCAGCTTCCAGCTATCTACGTCAAATAATCGGTTGTAAACCATGATTGTGTACCCCTCTCGGAAAATGAGATCGTTGTTTTAACGAAACCAGTATATGAGCGAGTTCAGTATATAGTGCAACCGTTTGCCCTGTCAACGCAAAAAAACTGATTTTATGGGTTTCCACAAAATCAGTTCTTGTTCATTCCTCAGAGAATCATAGTACCTGGCTGGACTCGCGTTCCACAATTCGGTGGGGAACAATGATGTGTTTGGTCAACTCTTTGGGGTCTTCGATTTTTTCAATCAGGCTTTTGGCTGCCTGATAACCTAGAGTGAAGATATCAATATCCACGGAAGTGAGAGGGGGATTCATCAGCTCAGCCAGCATTAGATTATTGAAGCTCACCATGGATAACTGCTCTGGCATGGACACGCCGAGCTGAGAGAGCATTTTCTGTACTGCCATGGCTACAAGGTCGTCGCTAACGATCATCGCGGTAGGCGGCGGGGTAGCCTGCAATAATGTGCGCATGTCCTCTAGATTAAATGGCTCCCTGACCACGTATTCCTTGGGTAGAGGCAAGCCCGCCTCTCGCAGCGCATCCTGGTAGCCTCGGAGTCTTTCAATATTCACGATCTGTTCATGATCACCGCCAACATAAGCAATGCGCTGATGATTCAGCCCAGTCAAATAAGTGACCACATCCTTAGCAGCCTGGTAGTTATCGTTGTCTACATGGGTAGTTTCACTGACAAATTGCTGAGGCTTACCGATTACGGTGTAAGGTATTTTTTCTTGATGAAGATACTCCACGATGCTATCTTTTTGCTTGGAGTACAGAACAATATAGCCGTCAACACGTCCGGTCCGGCTCATCAGCCTCACGCGGGATAGCAATTCATCACTCGTTTTTCCTGTGACAATGGACAGTGTATAGTTGTGCTCATTCACCCATTCGCTGATCCCGCGAAGGCTTTCCGGAAAGAAGGGATTTTGAAAGATTGCCACATCCGATTCAGGCATAATAATGCCAATCGACTGTGTGACACGGTTAGCTAGACTCTGAGCTGAATAGTTGGGTTCATAGCCAAGCGCCTTCATTTCTTTACGGACACGTGCCTTGGTGGCTTCGCTGATTTTGGGGCTGTCTTGAATGACACGGGATACGGTGGAAGTAGCAACATTAGCACGTTTTGCGACATCTTTGATGGTTACTGCCATCGTCTTCGTCTCCTTTTGCTATCTCAAGCAGGAAATATTATGTTCTATCATACGATATTGCTCGAAAATCAACAAATTCGCGGCTTTTTCGAGTTTTTACATCATCATTAACCAAGATATTTACAATTAGGGTATTGCCAATAGAAAGCGATATCATTATAATAATTGTGCAACCGATTGCATAATGTTTATAGGGTACGAACAACGCTGTACATACTATAAGGGATGGAGATTGAAGGAGCATGAAAAAACTTCTATCATTTGATTTTTGGCAAAAGCTCGGGAAAGCACTGCTAGTGGTTGTTGCTGTCATGCCGGCAGCAGGGATTATGATTTCGCTCGGTAAAGTAGTGGCGATGTTGGCTGGCGATATCCATTTCTGGTTGACTGTCGGCGGGGTCATGGAGAATTTGGGTTGGGGTATTATCAATAATTTACACATTCTATTTGCAGTGGCGATTGGTGGTTCCTGGGCTAAGGAACGAGCGGGCGGGGCTTTTGCTGCCTTAATTGCCTTTATTCTCATTAATATTTCAACAGGAACGATTTTGGGTGTGTCCTCGAAAATGCTAACCCAGGAAGGTGCCACCACCCACACTCTTTTTGGTGCATCCATTCCGGTTAGTGGCTATTTTACCTCTATCTTAGGGGCGCCTGCACTTAATATGGGTGTGTTTGTCGGTATCATCTCCGGATTTGTCGGGGCCGTGGTATTTAACAAGTACTACAATTACCGTAAGCTGCCAGACGCTTTAGCCTTTTTTAACGGTAAACGTTTTGTTCCTTTTGTCGTGATTTTATGGTCTGTCATCGTAAGTTTGATCATGTCTGCCATCTGGCCATTTGTTCAGGGGGGGATTAATCAGTTCGGTATTTGGTTGGCGACTTCGGGAGAGTCGGCTCCTTTTGTAGCGCCATTTGTCTATGGTACACTGGAAAGACTACTGATTCCTTTTGGACTTCACCATATGCTGACTGTTCCTATTAACTATACTCAACTTGGTGGCGTTTACACGACACTTACGGGTTCCGGGGCAGGAAGCGTCGTTGCCGGGCAAGACCCGCTGTGGCTGGCTTGGGCAAGTGACCTGAGTGCGCTTCGTGGTACCGATCCGACAGCCTACAATAGCTTGTTGGAAGGCGTGACGCCTGCCCGCTTCAAGGTAGGACAAATGATCGGTGGAGCAGGAATCCTTATGGGACTAGCGGTGGCTATGTATCGCCGTGTAGACAAAGATAAACGCAGCAAGTACAAGTCGATGATCTTTTCGGCAGCCGCAGCTGTCTTTTTAACAGGGGTAACGGAGCCACTGGAATTCATGTTTATGTTCGTAGCACCTGTGCTGTATGTGGTTTATGCTATTCTTACCGGTATTGCGTTCGGAATGGCCGACATCATACATTTGCGTTTACATTCGTTTGGTATGATTGAACTGCTGACCCGATTGCCGTTGTCTATAAATGCGGGTTTGGTGCAGGATATTATTAACTTCGTGCTGACTTGTGTGGTGTTTGCGGTAGCAACCTACTTTATCGCTTATTTTATGATCGGTAAATTCAAAATGGCTACGCCGGGAAGACTGGGGAACTATACGGATGAGGAGCCTCAGGGCACTTCCGAGGTGGGGAATACGAAGACAGAAGGTGTGGCAGCTGTTTCCACTCAAAATCAACTGGCTACGGATATCATCAAGACGCTTGGGGGTGAGCAGAACATTGTCGAGGTGGACGCTTGCATGACCCGTCTGCGTGTGACGGTGAAGGATACAGATGCCGTTGGGGACGAAAAGACGTGGAAAGCGCTGGGTGCCTTGGGCTTGATAAAAGTAGATAATGGGGTGCAGGCGGTTTACGGACCGAAGGCCGATGTGCTTAAATCAGATATACAAGACATACTCAACAGGTGATTACTTTGAAGTTGTTAACCTTAAATGCACATGCTTGGATGGAAGAAAACCAGCACGATAAGCTAAAGCAACTGGCTGCTTTTATTGATGAACAGCAGTTTGATGTCATTGCTTTGCAGGAAGTGAACCAGTCCATGGAAGAGACTCCTTTGTCGCCGGACGATTTGGGCGC
Source organism: Paenibacillus sp. FSL R7-0340 (assembly GCF_038002205.1). Lineage (NCBI taxonomy): Bacteria > Bacillati > Bacillota > Bacilli > Caryophanales > Paenibacillaceae > Paenibacillus > Paenibacillus sp. FSL R7-0340. The sequence goes on along the minus strand of NZ_JBBOBY010000003.1, from coordinate 113,564 downwards.
TTACTATAGCGCAGATCCTGAAGTTGTCATTAAGCGTGATAACTATGCTTATGTGCTGAACGGGCTATTGTCCAACGCCTATCATTGGACGTGGGCTCCCGCGCATGTTGGTTTTGCCAAATACGACGAGGGTTTGGCGATTCTGTCCAAAACACCAATTACAGCTACGGTGAACGAATATGTTTCCTCGCTACAGGATTATGACAACTACCGCTCGCGTAAAATTGTCGGCATTCAAACTGTGGTGGGCGGAGTGCAGACCTGGTTTGTAAGTGGACATTATAACTGGTGGAATGATGAAGAATCCTTCCGTGGACTATGGGATCGTACAACAAAAGTGCTAAATTCTTTTGCTCCGACTCCTGTGTTCATGATGGGTGATTTCAACAACGCGGCTGAAGTACGCGGAGAAGGATATGACTATGTACTGCAATCCGGCTGGTCGGACACCTATCCGAATGCAGCAGTACGTGACGAAGGCCACACGGTGATTAAAGCTATTGCTGGCTGGGAAAGTAATGCGGAGCCGCTCCGCATTGACTTTATCTTCTCCAATAAGGCTGCACAGGTACAATCCTCAACCGTTGTACTGAACGGAAAAACAGGACCAGTTGTATCGGATCATTTTGGAGTTGCAGTTGAGTTGGAGCTGTGATGAGAAGAAAGGAGGCCAGTTGCTTATGCAATTGGCCTTTTTCTTATAGATTTCGACTTAAATCGAATGACATATTGGATAACTATAGCGATCAACACCAAAATCAAATTGTAGTAAAAGGGAGTGTTGATGCTAAACCGTTCCATGAGTGCACCTGCGATGATCGGAGACACAATGGCCCCCAATTCGGACAAAGATACGACGTTGCCGATAAATGAGCTTCTATTTTCCTCAGGAATAACATCCCCTAGTTGCGAGTAAAAGGAATCCAGATAGCTGGCTCCTCCTATACCTCCGATGAACATCGCTAAGTATACGATCCATGGTTCTGTGAACCAAAGAAATAAGATGATTTCCACCATGATCAACAATAGACCGATGATACAAAGCATCAAGCGATCCTTAAGTAGATCAGATATTTTGCCAATAAAGGGTGCTGATATGAAGGTTGATATGCCGATAATTGTAAAAGCTAAGCTAATTTCTGCGGGACTCCAATGGAGCTTGTAGGTTGCATATACAGAGAAGTACGTTAAAAATATAGCGAATGCACTCATTTCAAGAAAATGAACGGTAGAATAGACAAGTAACGGTTTCGTTAACATGGTTTTTCCTTTGGGTTTCAGAGGGGGCGAATGCTGTTCTTGTGGCTTTAAGGGAGAACTGAGGAAAGTCATTCTTGAAACGGCAACGAAGGATATACATGAGAAAATAGCAACGAAATAAAACGGAATGGATAAAGAAAAATAAGAAACAATAGCTCCACTCATAAGAGGCCCTAAAATCATACCGGCACCTTCACTGCTGCTGATATATCCATTGAGCGTGCCTCGATTCTCTGCGGTGCTCATATGGTTGATCGTGACTCTTACAAAGACGGTTAGCCCTATAGCTACCAAGCCTTGGAGGAGTCTCAGTATGGATAGAATGATGAAGCTTGTTGCAATCGGAAACAGGAGCATACAAGCGATTTCGGCAATGAGTAGGCTCAACCCCAAGCGTTTTGCGCCAATCTTTTCATAAATTCGTCCTGCCATGCCTCCACCAAGAAATCTTCCCACATAAAACAGAGAAAATAAAATACTCATGCCGAGTGTAGATATCCCGAATTGCTCTACATAAATAGCAAAGAGTGGAAGGATCATACTCCCACTCATGTTAGCAATAAGGCTGATCACGATCATACAGGCGATATTACGATTTAAATATAAGTGTCTCACCATAACCTCGAAACCTCTCTTTGATCTTGCATCATGGGAACCGTTATTCGGATTGCACCTGATTACGGATAAACGGCTTCAGGTCGAGTTAGCGGGTTCCCATATAGGGTACGCAAGCGAGTTCCTCGTGGTGCCTAAATCCCAATGCAATGATGGAGGTATGAAGCAGCGGATGGGGGAAATCTTGATTAGAGCGTGGTGTTGCCTTAAGCGGGAAAGCCGCCTCCTGGTGGTGGCCAAGCTCCATAAATCCGGCGTAGCAGTACGATTTCACCCAAATGATATGAATTGTGGGAAGCGATATTCCGCAGAAGTCCTGCTTTCGTTTCACCTGGGAAATGAGCTAGTGAATCATCCAGTTGCGCGGTTTCGGCAATCTGCACAGCCTGATCCACGCCCTGTAAAAATTCATTAATAACAGCCTGCCATGCCTCTTCGCTTTGCGGTCCAGTCTCTTCGGGCCAGCTTTCCATGACATTCCCCGGAAGCTGGGGCTTCCGTCCTTCCAAATGCTCCAACATAAATTGCTGCCAGTAAATCATATGCTTCAGCAGTTGGTAAATGCTGTAAGGCATTTCTGCATTTTTCTTCCCTGCCAGCTCGACGTCGATGTCTGGTAAAGCCCGAGCTACTCGAATATGTCCACGTTCCCCGACCAGTGATTTAACCAGTGCTTGACCGAATAATTGGTTTGCATCCGACATGTATCATCATCCCTTCTATGGAGAACTTGTTTCTAGCTTATTCTCATTTTACGATTATACAATTATATTTTTCAAAATGAAAATACCTACTTAGTTTGGAGTGAAACAGAAATAACTTTTAAAAAAGGGTTGATAATCATTCTCAATTTCACTAAAATAAAATTGTTTCAAGGGAAACAAAGTATCTACACTAGATATATTTTGCATATATACGGAAATGTTAAAGGGGAGCTTTCCGTATACATATATTGTTTTCTATGAAACAAAAATGGGCTATAATGAAAGGAGGAGTATGCCAAAGGAGTGACCATTTGTTCGTATGGAGAAAGCGACATCAGTTCAGCATGTTTATGATTTGCTCATTAAGATGAATCACCAGCTGGAGCAGCATCAGCAGAGAGAGAGCATGACTATTCTCGAAGAAATCCACGAGCATTTTGATGGAATTGCTTCGCTCAATCTGACGGATGTGCACGTCATTGACTGTATCGGGAGGCATGAGCCGATTAATGTTACGACATTAGCGGATCGAATTGAGCTGAGCAAGGGTACAGTTTCGAAAGTCAGCACCAAGCTGCTCAAGGAAGGCTGGATTCGCAGAACCCAGCTTAACGACAACAAGAAAGAAATTTATTTTCGGTTAACCCCGTTGGGGAAAAGACTCTTTCTTGTGCATGAACGACTGCATGTTAAGGTACAGCAGCAGTTATTTCAATTTTTAAATCGTTATAGCTCGGAAGAACTGAATGTCTTGAAACGTCTGCTGTCCGATGGTGTAGATCTCTTAGAAACTATGGAGTGGCAGGACAAGAGTCTGGACTAAAGGGATATCGAATCATCAACGATGGGCACCTGTTTTATCTCCGAGTAATAGATACATGGGGAGATGCAGGTGCTTTTCTTTTAATGTCAGCAGTTTGCATAATTCGATTCCCAACGCTCGAAGGTACAATATTTAGACGGACTAACCCGTTCCGATCTATATATTGCTGATTTGTGAATACTCTTGGGATTTATGCAAAATGCTTAGTGTAATAGCCGTTTTGCTTCCATATAGAGCACCTGTACGAACTTTTTCGTATTAATGCGGGCTTGGGACAGTGAAGGCTCCACATTGTTTTGCAGCTCCAGCATTTTTTTGCGGATTTCTGTAAAATCAAAAAATTTGGATGCATAATTTTCAAATTTAGGATGCGTATAGTCGGTCAATCCGAGCGATACTATATGGCTTAGCGTCTGGAAAATAGCGCGGCGGACACGTTGCTCCGATGCTTTGATTTCCTTACTCAGCTCTACTGCTGAGGCTGAAGCCCCCAACCGTTTGGACGCCACATTGGCAAATATATCCTTCAACGGCGGGAACAGGTAGGGAGATAGATTGCCTGTTTCCTCCTCATACTGGTCCAGAAATTCCAGCATGTCCAGTAGATCCATACTCCCGGCTTCCCCGATCATCCCCATTTCAGAGAGCAGAAACTGCCCGGAAGTTACGATGTTTCGGGTCGGTTCAATTGTTGCCGTTGGGTTATTCGATGTGAACATCGACAACCCTTGAAGCGTGCGCTGGATATCCGTAATCGATTGCTGCATGCGCAGACGCTCAGCCACCTTATGAATAACTGCAATAATCTCCAGTCGATTCAAAGGCTTGGCCACATAATATTCAATACCGAGCGAGTACGCCTCGCCGATCATGTTTTTGGATTCGATGCGAGAAATCATAATGATTTTGCCGCTGAATTGATCGCCGAGTGCACGCACGGTCTGAATGCCGTCACGAAGCGGCATCAGCAGGTCAATCAGCAATACATCAATCCGGTTCAACTCCAGGAGGCCGCTATTCACGTAGGTACCATCCTCTGCTTCCCCGATGACTTCCCCTAGACCTTCGTCTTCAATAATATCTGCCAGCATAGAACGAATTCCCTGATCGTCATCCACAATATAAAAACGCATCCGGGCTATCTTCCTTTCTCCGTCAGTTTCCGTAAAGGCAATGTAATTCTAAAAGTGGTCTGTAATCTATCCGTATTCTCTTCTTCATCCTGTTGCAGTTCAATCGTTCCTTCAAGGCTCTCCGCGACCTCACGCACATAAAACAATCCCATACCGGTCGACGGCTGTCCTTCCTCATCATACTTGGTCGTATACCCCGGTGTGAAGACCGTTTCCCGTTTCCGCTGAGGAATACCCGGACCGTTGTCGGTAACACTAAAGGAAGCTATATCCTCTTTTCCCGGGAGACAACGAATGGAAACGTCGATCCTTCCGTTGTCCTTCATTGCTTCAACCGCATTGGCTGTCAGGTTATTAATAAGTGTCAAAACGGTATAAACATGCAGCTTGGGTAACAAAGGATCGACATCTAGGGTAAAACGAATGGACTTGTCCAGCGATTGCGCATATTTGCTGTTCGTTCGGATGATTAGCTCCCCAAGCTCTTGAGAAGCCATGTAATGGACTCCGCTTTCGGCATCAATCAGCTTGGACAAACCAGCAAAAATCCGCTGGCTGTCTTTTTTGATCTCGTGAACCTGTCCGGAAATACGAAGTGCCTGTCTGGCGTAATGTTCTCTATCCTTCAGAGATTCATCCTGCTGTAGCTCACGGTACAGCTCGTAGCTTTCACGAGTGATTTGTTCTGCATGTGATAGTGTTTTGCCTAACTGGACCGACTCCTCATACAAGTCCGATACAAGGAGTAAAATTCGCTCTGTCTGCTGCCTTTGTGCCTCTTCATGCTGAACCGATTGATTTAGCCGAATCATATTATAAAACCCAAGCACGAAGAAGCTGCGGATCATAGCCATGAAAGCTACTTTGCTGATCTTAACGATGTCCCAGAAATCGCCGTCCATGCTCCACCGGACGCTAAGTTCCGACACACTTGCGGCAACCTCAATCCCTACAGAGAGGATGCCCACGCGGAGCGCGCGGTAAGGCTCAGCATTAATGTTAAGGACCTGGAAGAGCAGACCGTAGACCATGTAATAAAAAAAGGTAGGGCCATGTAGTGTCAGCAACTCTTCGAAGGGAAGATCGGGCTGAGTGTAATGATTGAGTAAGATGCGAAAGGCCACTACAGCTATCCCTGCAAGCACTCCCGATAATGCAGGCGGAATATGACGAATAGATAACAGAAAGAAAAAAAATACAGGCGTACCAAAGCTAAGACGGAATGTATTAGCGAACGGGTGAATATTCAGCTCACCTGCGAGCGGTACAAATACAAGCATGAGCAGGAAAAGGAGCGTATTCAACTTCATCCATATTCACCTCCTGGGTATTCAGTCAGAAAGGCAATGTGAGCTAAATTCACAGGCTCGCCGTTAAAGTTTGTGAATTTATAGAAAAAAATAAATGTGGCTGTAGATAATTGTCGTTTTTTATAGATCAGATTGTAGTATAAATAACATCATTTGAATATTAAGAACAGCATACTGCAAAAATATACAAATCAGCCAGGGGGGACACGAAATGAAAAAGATTAATTTGACGATGCAAATCTTTATCGGTCTGGCTTTAGGTATTATTATTGGTGCCTTATTTTACGGCAATTCAGGGGTGGAAGTCTACTTAAAGCCAATCGGCGATATTTTCATCCGCTTGATCAAGATGATTGTCGTGCCTATTGTGATCTCAACACTCATTATCGGCGTTGCCGGCGTGGGAGACATGAAAAAACTAGGTAAACTTGGCGGCAAGTCTATTCTGTACTTTGAGATTGTAACGACAATCGCCATCCTTTTCGGACTGCTTGTTGCCAACTTGGTTCGACCGGGTGACGGCGTGGATATGTCCCACCTGGCCAAGAGTGATATTCATTCCTATGTGGAGACTGCAGAGAAGTCAGGCCATAGCTTTATAGATACGATTGTGCATATTGTTCCTACCAATATTATTCAAGCTCTGGGCGAGGGAGATATGCTGGCTATTATATTCTTCTCCGTACTGTTTGGACTAGGGGTAGCGGCGATTGGTGACAAGGGCAAGCCCGTGCTGAATTTCTTTGAAGGCGTAGCCGACGCCATGTTCTGGGTAACCAATCAGGTCATGCGCCTGGCTCCGTTCGGAGTATTCGCACTGATTGGAACGACAGTGGCCAAGTTTGGATTGGCGTCGTTATGGCCATTATTGAAGCTTGTTTTGTCGGTGTACGGCTCCATGGCGCTGTTCATTGTGATTGTTTTCGGAATTATCGCCAAGCTTTGCGGTACCCGTCTCTGGACCATGATTAAAATTTTGAAAAGTGAGCTGTTGCTTGCATATTCGACGGCCAGTTCGGAAAGTGTTCTGCCTAAGATCATGGAGAAGATGGAGAAGTTCGGATGTCCTAAAGGAATTACTTCCTTTGTCATTCCGATTGGGTATTCTTTTAATCTGGACGGTTCCACCCTGTATCAGGCACTGGCTGCGATTTTCATTGCCCAAATGTACGGCATTGACCTGCCAATCACGACACAAATCACGCTGGTGCTAGTTTTGATTATTTCATCCAAAGGTATTGCAGGGGTGCCGGGTGCTTCCTTTGTCGTTTTGCTCGCTACACTTGGAGCAGTGAACCTCCCGCTGGAGGGTTTGGCTTTTATCGCTGGTATTGATCGCATTCTGGATATGGCGCGTACGGTAGTCAATGTATTAGGCAACTCGCTTGCCGCTGTGGTCATGTCCAAATGGGAAGGCCAATATGATAAAGAAAAGGGCGAAGAATACGTTGCTTCAATTAAATAAGATGCGACGAACTGAATAGTTGACAGAAAGAGCACCTTTGTGAAGTATTGCGAAGGTGCTCTTTTCGTCTCCAGACTTATTAAGATCTTTCCTTTTTCGACATTTTTCGATGTTTTTTGTATGAACATATAGGTATATGGACATAAAAATGATTCTTATTACCTATGCAATTTTAGATTTATTTATAATGATTCTTAATAAAATTCCGATATTAAACTATATCGTTTTATATATTGGCTTAGAAGGGAAGAGCATATATGTTTTTTAAAAAAAATGAGACCCACTCACTTGCTCCTTTAGTAGAAGAAAGCCGCAAACTTTCACAAAGAATACAGCAGAAGGATTATTCCGCCGCAATACAAGTTTCATCCAAATCTTCCGAGGTTCAAGAAATCGCAAACAATGTCAACCAAGCGCTTGAGTCCATGAAAAAGGATGCTCAACATGTTGACATCCGTCTGAAGCTTGTTACCAAGGCTATAGAGATTGGCTTATGGGACATGGAGGTGGTTGCGGGTGATCCCGTCAATCCAAGTAATACGTTCACATGGTCAGAAGAATTTCGTGCTATGCTGGGGTATCAGAGCGAAAAGGACTTCCCAAATGTATTAAACAGCTGGGCATCCCGGCTGCACCCCGAAGATCATGACAGGTCATTGGCGGCTTTGTCAGATCATTTGCTGGATTTTACGGGAAAGACTCCTTATGACGTACAGTATCGTTTGAAGCTGAAGCATGGAGAATACCGCTGGTTCCGGGCTACCGGAACGACGATCCGCGATCAGCAGGGAGTGCCGCTTCGAATTGCGGGTGCTCTATTGGATGTGCACGACCAGAAGATCAAGTCCGAGGAGTTGCAGGCTCTAGTTACAAGATATGATCTCATCAATCGTGTTTTGGTGGAGGCTCCATATGATGTCATTCTGGCTGATGGAGACATTGAGAACCCGGATAATATATTTTGGTGGTCCCAGCAATTCCGCCACATCTTGGGCTTTAAGGATGAGCAGGACTTCCCGAGTGTACTAAGCAGTTGGAGTTCGCGTATACATCCTGACGATGCCGAGCATGCGTTTAAGGCTGTAGTTGATCATTTAAATGACTATTCAGATCGTACGCCATATGACATGGTGTGTCGCTTGCAAAGTAAAAATGGCGAATATCGCTGGTATCAAAACAGTGGAAGAAGCATACGCGATAGCAAGGGAGTGCCTATTCGTATTGCCGGGACCATTCGTGATATCACAGTGGAAAAGGAAAAGCAGGCTGTCGCGGATGAGCTTACGCTCAAAATCCAGCATCTCTCCGATTCCATTACGGAAATGGTGAACGGCGTTAACTCGGTTAGTAACCAGGCGCAGGAGCTGGCAACGGCTCAGGAGCAATCGACAGAGGCAGCGAATCAAGCCAAAGTCAGTGCAGAAGAAACCCAAAACATTTCCAACTTCATTAAAGAGATTGCGAATCAAACAAATCTGCTGGGTCTGAATGCTGCCATTGAGGCATCGCGTGCGGGCGAGCAGGGGCGGGGTTTTGCGGTAGTCGCAGATGAAGTGAGAAAACTTGCCATTCACAGTGCTGATGCGACCGGAAATATCGAGACTAGTCTGGACGAAATGAAGACACTCATCGAGCGGATTTTGCACAATATCGGTAACATGTCTACGCTGACACAGACACAAGCCGCGCTAACGCAGCAAGTGAATGCGTCTACGGACGAGATCAACAGCATGTCCAAATCTTTGTTGGATTTTGCGAGAACGATGTAAGGCTTCATGTAGAAATGAGGCCGGGCCTTAGGCTCGGTCTCTTTACTGTTTTTGGAAGATGAACTATACTTTTCGAGAATAGATCTAAAAATCACCTCATAGTAACTTTATGTGGAAAAGAGGAATATACTTGAGCTTACTTAGTTCAATATTGGTCGGAATTGTAGCTCTGGAGCATGTGTACATTCTAATATTGGAAATGTTTCTGTGGACGACTCCGCGGGCGATGCGTACGTTCGGCACCTCGAAGGAGCTGGCGGAAGCAAGCAAATCCTTGGCTGCAAATCAGGGGCTGTACAACGGCTTTTTGGCAGCCGGATTGGTGTGGGGCTTGTTCTATCCGGATACTGTGATCGGGCGGCAAATCCAATTATTCTTTGTCATTTGTGTGGTAGTGGCTGCGTTGTATGGTGCATTAACTGCTAATAAGTCTATTTTATTAAAGCAAGGCCTGCCTGCCATCCTGGCACTGATCAGTTTGTGGATACTCTGAAGACACCCTTACCGGGTGTTTTTTTCTAGATTCGATCACATAATGTCTGGAATGCTAATGACAAGGGGAATAAACAGTTTTTGATCGATTGTAAATCCGACTATTCCGATTTATAATAAATTTATTACATACTAAGAGGACACGGGGGCTAGAGCGATGCGTCGTAATTTGACTGGTGTATTGGTATTAATTGTATTAATGTTGGTTGTAAGTGCATGCTCCGGCGGGAATTCTGGATCTACGTCTGAGACGAATGGGAATACGCCTGGTACAGCTACCACAACAGCTGATAACGGACAGCCTAAAGATGGCGGCAGCCTGATCATTGGCGTACAAGCTGATCCGGTGGTGCTGAATCCAAACTATGCGGGTGATCGGGTAAGTCTGACGATAGACCAGGCGATATTCGCACCATTGTTTCAAGTGAACAATGGCAAAAAGACATTTTATTTGGCAGACAGTCTGACTCCTTCAGCAGACAAGCTGACTTATACACTAAAACTGAAAAAAGATCTGACTTGGCATGATGGCGAGAAGCTGACAGCTGACGATGTCGTTTTCACCATTAACAAAATTTTGGACGAGAAGCAGCACAGCTTTTTGAGAAGTAATTTTATGGTTAATGGCAAACCGGTACAGGCGAGCAAGGTTGATGATACAACGGTCGATTTCAAGCTTCCTCAGCCAGCTCCTGCTTTTGAGGCAGCACTGGTACAGGTATCCCCGATTCCGAAGCACATTTTCGAGAATGAAGCGGATATTGAGAAAAGCACGAAAAACGACTCTCCGATTGGATCAGGTCCTTTCAAATTTAAAGAGTACAAAACTGGTGAGTACGTTACACTCGAACGGTTCGATAACTATGTTGGCGGCAAGCCGCATCTGGATTCAGTAACATACCGGATTGTTAAAGATTCGAATGCTGCGAATTTGGCCCTTCAAAATGGTGAGATCAATGTAAACTATCTCGATCCGCAAAATGTAGAGACCATTAAAGCAACAGATAAGTTTGACATTTTCCCTTACAGCGAAGGTCGCTTGGCTTATCTGATGTTTAATGAAAACAGTGATACGAAGCAGTTGAACAAAAAAGAAGTGCGTCAGGCGCTTTCTTATGCATTGAATCAGGATGAATTGATTCAAGTCTCCTATGGTTCCAAGGATTATGCAGATACTGCGAAATCTGCTCTGACACAGGATGTACTGTATCACACGAACGACGTTGCATTTTTCAATAATGATGTGAACAAGGCGAAGGAGCTGCTGAAATCGGCTGGAGCTGAAGGACTGAAGCTGCGCATTATCATTCCGGGCGGCAACAAGGTACAGGAAGCACAAGCGCTCTATATCCAGCAGAAGTTAAAGGACATAGGCGTTCAGCTGGACGTGAACAGCATGGATTCCTCAGCATGGTCACAAAAGTTCGTCGATACGAATGCCAAGGACTTCGATCTGGCGATCAGCGGCTATATCATGGGGTATGACCCTGACGCGTATCGTATTTTGTATAGCACCGGATCGTCCTCCAATTATTCGCATTATTCAAATAAAGAAGTGGATAAGCTGCTGGAAGAGGGCGCGGGTGAGTCGGATACGACTAAACGTGGAGAAATTTATAAAAAGGTACAGGAGCTGCTGGCTGAGGATGCTGTCATCTACCCGATTGCTTACACCAAGACTATTGTAGCCTTCGACAAGCAGTATGGCGGTATTGATCAGGCTGTGTTGAAGGCGGTCGTGATTTTCGAGGATTTGTCCAAAATTTATCACAAATAAGACAGGGTTTTCAAAAATAAGCTGGGCTAACCAGCTTATTTTTTTCGAAAACAGCAAGGGGAAGGGAAACGTATGAGACAACTCATCGCCAGAAGGTTGCTGCAAGTTATACCGATGCTATTTTTTGTGTCCATCGTCTGCTTCGGCTTGATCAAGCTGGCTCCAGGTGATCCGGTTCTCTCTTTTGTTACACCGAATATGCATCTGGAAGACATTGAACGAATGAGGCATAGCTTGGGGCTGGACCAGCCCGCTTATGTGCAGTACATATTATGGCTTAAAAAGAGCCTAACGGGTGATCTCGGCTACTCGCTAATTAATCACCAGCCTGTGCTGGATCAGATTCTCGATCGTCTACCGGCTACAGCCGGGTTAATGGGCGCATCTATCATACTGGCTGTGCTGATTGCAATTCCACTCGGTTTGACGGCTGCGGCTAATCGGAATCGCTGGATCGACAAGCTCATTAATCTGATGTCGTACATCGGGATTTCTGTTCCGCTGTTTTGGCTCGGTATTTTACTTATTTATTTATTTGCGATTTATCTGCACTGGCTTCCGAGTACAGGGATGCGTACCATCGGTACGGACTCGGTGCTGGATGTGATTAAGCATGGAATTTTACCGTGTTTTGTACTGGCTTTCGGCTTTCTGTCTGTGTATGTGAGGTACATCCGTTCCAGCACGATTACGCAGCTCAAGGAAGAGTATGTGCAGATTCAATACGCGTTCGGGTCTGGAAAAAGACTGGTTTTGTTTCGACATGTGCTCAAGCATGTGCTATTGCCCATCATTACGCTGCTCGGAATGTCGGTTGCGGACCTGGTGGCTGGAGCCATTGTGACGGAGACGGTATTTTCCTGGCCGGGCATTGGCTCGCTGGGTATGACGGCGGTGAAAGGGATGGATTATCCCGTCATCATGGGGATTACTTTATTTTCCGCTCTGCTGCTGATCCTGGGTAATCTGCTTGCAGATATCTTATACAGCATTGCGGACCCGAGAATTAAATCAACGAGGTGAATTCATGAATCGGAGCAAATGGCGCAACATCGGGATCGAGCTGATGACGAGCAAAATGGGCGCCGTCGCCCTCATACTATTGATCGTATTCTCGCTGGGGGCGATTTTCGCATTTTTATCGCCGCAGGACCCAAATAAGTTGAACGTGCTAGAGCGTCTCCAACCGCCGGGAGCGGCACACTGGTTTGGGACGGATGATTATGGGCGGGACTATTTTACAAGAGCACTGTACGGTGGACGTGTATCATTGCTGGTAGGCTTTGCGTCCATGATTATTGCGACCAGTATCGGTGCAGTGGTAGGTATTGTGAGCGGATATTTTGGAGGATGGATCGACAATCTGCTTATGCGGGTTTTGGAGCTGATCATGTCGATTCCGTCTTTCTTGGTTATTTTGCTGCTGAGTGTGTTTTTGAAGCCGGGCGTCGGCAATATCATTGTCATTATCGCCCTGCTCATGTGGATGAACATTGCCCGGGTGGTTCGTGCAGAGACAATGACGTTGCGCGAACGGGAGTATGTACTATACGCCAAAGCTTCGGGACAAAGTACGTTTGGTATTATTATGAAGCACATCGTACCGAATCTGATTCCGGTAATTATCGTAGGGGCGACGAACAATATCGCTTCAGCGATTATGATGGAATCGTCACTGAGCTTCCTCGGCTTTGGTGTTCAGCTGCCGAATGCTACGTGGGGCAGTATGCTGAATAATGCCCAAGGATATATTGCACAGGCCCCATATATGGCATTATTCCCGGGTCTACTTATTTTACTGACTGTGTTGAGCTTTAATGTTTTGGGGGATGTGCTTCGTGTAGGCTTTGAACCCAAATTAGTAAAACGATGATTCATAGCACAGATCCATTACAAATGGCTCCAGGAGCGACAGGAAGGAGCGAAAACACAATGACAGAACATCTACTGTCCGTCGAACAGCTGGAAGTCTCCTTTTTCACTCGTGAAGGGGAAAATCAGGCAGTTCGAGGGGTTAGTTTTCATATTGATGCTGGAGAAACGGTAGGAATCGTAGGAGAATCCGGCAGCGGCAAAAGTGTTACAGCGAAAGCGATCATGTCGATGATCGCCCCGCCGGGCAAGCGGCTGAGCGGCGATATCCGTTATCGGGGACAAAGTCTGACCGCTCTGACGGAAAAGCAATGGCGCAAAATACGCGGAAACCAGATTGCGATGGTCTTTCAGGACCCGATGACCTCACTGAATCCGGTCAAAAAGGTTGGCTATCACCTGGTTGAGGTGATCCGCAGACATCGAGGACTGAGCAAGGAAGCGGCTACGCAAGCAGCTGTAGAACTGCTGCGACAAGTAGGCATTACCGAGCCGGAGCGCCGAATGAACCAATACCCGCATCAATTCAGTGGCGGGATGCGCCAGCGGGTGATGATTGCCATGGCGCTCTCGTGCAGCCCGGAGCTGCTGATTGCAGATGAGCCGACTACAGCGCTGGACGTGACGATTCAGGCGCAAATCTTGGAGCTGCTCAAGACGCTGAAGCAGCAATCCGACATGTCGATTGCTCTGATCACCCATGACCTGGGCGTCGTCGCCCAGGTGTGTAGCCGTGTCATCGTCATGTACGGCGGTATGGTGATGGAGGAGGGGCGCGTGGACGATATCTTTTATCGTCCGGGCCACCCGTATACGCAGGGCCTGCTGCGTTCTGTGCCCCAGCGCACGAACGGCTTCCGCGAGCGGCTGGTGCCGATTGAGGGCACGCCGCCAGACCTGCTGAACCCGCCATCGGGCTGTCCGTTCATGGAACGGTGCCCGCATGCGTTTGCCCGCTGTGTGGAGCGGCCGCCGATGGTGGAGCTGCGCCCGGATCAGCGAGCAGCCTGCTGGTTGAACGAGCCGGACGCAGTGCCTGCTGGAGTCTACGAGATGCCCGAAGCGGGGCAAGCGGAAGGGGGGAATAACGGTGAGTGAAGCAAACGATGTATTGGATGAGCATCAGCCCTTGGTAGAGGTACACCAGCTTAAGAAGCATTTTGTGACCGCAAAGGATTTGTTAGGGCGTAGCTCTGAGGTGCTCAAGGCGGTGGATGGCGTGAGCTTTCAAATCAAGCGTGGTGAGACGTTCGGACTGGTTGGTGAGTCAGGTAGTGGGAAATCAACGGTTGGACGCTGTCTGACACGGTTATACGATTATACAGAAGGTACGGTACGCTTTGACGGTCAGGATATTTCCAAGCTGAACGACAAACAGCTCAAGCCGCTGCGTCGGCGCATTCAGAGCATTTTTCAGGACCCATATTCCTCTCTTAATCCGGGTATGAACGTGCTTGACCTGATCGGTGAGCCGATGGATATTCACAGATTGCATCAGGGGAGTGAGCGTAAGGATGCTGTAGTGGCTTTGCTTGAAAAGGTAGGGCTGAAGCGGGAACATCTGTATCGCTACTCGCACGAGTTCAGCGGCGGGCAGCGCCAGCGGATTTCCATCGCTCGTGCTCTCTCCGTGAACCCCGAGTTTATCGTCTGTGACGAGCCGATTTCGGCACTGGATGTGTCCATCCAGGCGCAGGTCATTAACACGCTGGAGGATCTTCAGCAGGAGTTCGGGCTGACGTACCTGTTCATCGCCCATGACTTGTCGATGGTGCGGCATATTTCAGACCGAATCGGTGTGATGTACCATGGACGACTGGTAGAAGTAGCTGATGCAGATGAGTTGTATGAGCAGCCCGCTCACCCTTATACGCAGGCGCTGCTGTCCTCCATCCCTGTGCCCGATCCGAGAGCAGTCGGAGAGCGGGAGGGACTGGGGGGAGGCTTGGCCCAACCAGACGGCTCATTAGTATGGGACAAGGATAACAACAGTGCAACCGAGTTGAGAGAAATCAGTCCCGGCCATTATGTAGCATACCCGGTTAACCGTTAGGGTTAAGAGCGGTTGTACGATGTGCATGACCCAAAGGAGGTAAAAAACGATGACTGAATTGACGAAAAGAGTACGTATTTCCCAATGGGACGCACTCTTGCTGGAATCATTACGCTCTTTAGGCTGGTCCCAAGACGAATTAATCCGTCGGGTGCAGCAAAATGAGCTGCCAACGGACGGACCATCCGATTTTGATTATACAGAGCTTGTCACCGGACTGGCGTCCAAAGAGCCGGAGGTGTTTGTCAGCGCGGTAACGGACGGATATCAGATCAAGTACAATACGATCCGGGGCATTCGTTCGTGGATTGCCGTTGCGTTCGGGCGGGAGCCTGAGCTGTCACTGGAGGAAGGAAGCGAAGCTGTTACATCCGAACTGACGAAGGCTGAGTATGATCGGCTGGAGAGAGTGCTGTCGTTAGGATGGTTCATCCAGGAATTACGTCCCGCGGCTGGCGAGACTTCAGGATTATACCGAATTGTACCTGCTGCACAGACGAATTAAATATTGTTTATGGAGTAACGCACTTTACCGGAAATTGAAACGAGCTGACCGTGGAGGTCAGCTCGTTTTTTTAATGCAATCCTTCTTCATCTTTTTTATTCAGCATGACCAGACTATTGTGAATGACCCGTGTCATGCAGTAAAAGAAGGCCATTCTGGTGGTTTGCATGATAGCTCCCAGCAACATGGACATCGACTCCATATGGGAAAAATGTAAGATAAGAATCCGGTTAATAATCCCTTCACCAAACCAGACAAAATATAGCGGAACAATCATCTTTTGAATATAACGGGCTTTGCGCTCCAATTCGGGGTGGAGCGCAAAGTACCTATAAATATGGGTGAATGTATTGGAGAATCCCCACAAGTTAATAAAAGGAATCATGCGAGCAATGGCTCCCACGGTACGAATCGGATAATCGGAATGCTTTTGCCGGATGGCTTTATGTACTTGAACTAGCCAGATCAGATAGGTTACAAAACACATGTAGTACAGAACAAAGCTAAAAACTGTAAATTTTTGCTCCAGCTCGTATAGATGATCGTAATAAAAATCATTTGCGTAAATATACACTAACGTAAAAATAAGGATGAGAAATTCACCCATAGTGCCCACTGCTAGTAAGGCTTGATGTACACTGCCAGCTGTCTTGGACGGGAATGCTTTGGAATCTGAATCATTCAAGATGTACTTCCTCCCAGTCTAGTTGCTTCAAATACACGATAGCATCCTCCAGTGTTTCTACGGGGATAATGCGTAGCTTGAGTCCATGCTCCTTTTGGACTCGGGCAGCTTCTGCTTCGTTGCCTTCCTCACCGTACCATTCATAATCTGCCGGTACGAAAAATAGATCAACCTTTGCAGCCTCGGCTCCCAGCAGCTTTTGCTCCAGTCCACCGACCGATCCGACATCTCCGTATTCTTCCATCGTGCCAGAGCCTGCGATTTTGTGACGTCCGCCATCTGAAAAGTCGATGTTATTGGCTTCCTCATACAGTCCGATGCCTGTCATCAGACCCAAGGAATTTCCCGAAAGATCCTGCAAATGAGTCAATAGCTCCGCATAGCGAGCATCCTCCAATTTGCTAAGATTCGAGAACGTCGCCGTAGCCTCAGCTGTGTCGCTGTCTACGCTTAATTCCGTCGCTGCATGTACGGCTTGCATGGCAGAATATTTTAGCGTGTCCGTCTCTGTGAGGTCCTTCAAATAAGAGTCCACTTCATCAGGGGCAAGGGGTTCAAATGTAATCGCTCCCCCGGATACATTTTCACTGGAATATACATTCCAACGCTCCAGGAGATTGTTAGCAATACCCGTTTGAACAGACGCAAAAAACACGCTTCCCTGAACGCCAAGATCTTTGACCGGATGCATTTCTCCTTGCAAAATATACTGTGCAGGCATAGGCCGTGTTCCAATAAAGGCAGCGATAGCCGGGATCAGCAGCAGCGCGAAGATGAGTATACGTTCTTTGTTTATGCCAAATATCTTTTTGAGGAGATATGGATTACGGCTTGGCACCTCATTCACAACCTTTCCATCTTTTCTCATACGGATATCATCGGTTAAAATGATTAGAAAGGTTACATTTTTCACCATAAATGATCGATAAGAGTATAGCCGTATTTATATTATAGAGGTAATGAAGAGGATGATTTTGTAGATTTAGACGCTCATTTTTTATGCTATATTTTATACATAAGGAAAATTTGAGAGTTGAGGTGCAGCATGACATCAATGACTATTGTCAAATCATCCGTCACACCAGAATTAATGGCTTTTCAGGCAAGCACTGAAGATCAGGCTGAGGTTCAGGAGTTAATTTTAAAGACGGCCAGATGGCTGCACAGCAAAGGCTCCACACAATGGGGACGCTTACTAAAAGGAAAAGATGATCACAACTTGGGCGGCGCTATTGCACGCGGAGAAGTGGTTATTTTCCGAGCATCAGAGGATCATAGCCTGGCAGGCGCAGTGATCTTGCAGCAGCAGCCCAGTGCATGGGACCGTAAGTTGTGGGGACTAGACGAAACGGATTCTGAAGGAGGAACCTCAGTATATCTGCATCGTTTGGTTGTGGATCGCGATAGCACTGGGAAAGGGCTAGGCCGTGAGCTGATGCAATGGATTGGACAAGGCATCCACTTCACAGGCAAGGATCGAATCCGTTTAGACTGTATTGCGGGCAATGACAAGCTTAGCGAGTTTTACAGACAATGCGGTTATACGTATATAGGCGAAACGAACGGCTATAATATTTTTGAAAAGAGGCTAACAGAGATGTAGAAAAATAAAATCTGAGCTGAGCAAAGGGACGTCTAAACAGATGTCCTTTTTGTTTTTTTAAGTCGTGTCATTCTATCCCGATATACGTCTAATTCCGAATTAAAGTGTTTTATAAATAAGTTTATTCATTAATTAAAACATCATAAATGAATGTTATAGGTATATATTACGTCATATATATTGAAATTTCCTCCTGATTTGTGTTACAACTTTAAATAGACATATAGATTAATTCAGGCATGTATCTCGATAAGTGGAGGGAATGAATTTAATGCTGAAAAGAGTGTACTCATTTAACGAAGGTAAGTTGGGGATGAAAGCGCTACTAGGAGGAAAAGGCGCTAATCTCGCGGAAATGACGACACTGGGTCTCCCGATCCCTCCCGGCTTCACGGTGACCACCGAGGCGTGCCGAGCCTACTTTGCTTCAGGCGGCAAGCTTCCGGAGGGCTTATTGGGGGAGATCGTAATCGCCCTGCACGACATTGAGGAAGCGCAGTCGGCTATATTCGGAGATACGGAGCGGCCTTTGCTGGTATCTGTCCGTTCAGGCTCGGTAACCTCAATGCCCGGTATGATGGATACGATTCTGAATCTGGGTCTGAATGATGAAACCGTGCGTGGATTGGCAGAACAGTCGAGAAATGAAACCTTCGCCTATGACTGTTACCGCAGATTTATTCAAATGTTCGGCGAGGTCGTGCTAGGGATAGACTCCATCCATTTTAATCAGCTTCAGGAGCAGAGCAAGCAAACCAACGGGCGTGTCAGTGACCAAGAGGTTAGCGCAGGAGAATGGAAGGAACTGATCGCAAATTATAAAGATCTTGTCGCAGAGCGGAGTGGACAGCCGTTTCCACAGGATGTGTATCAGCAACTGCAACTGGCGGTGGAGGCTGTATTCCGCAGTTGGAACAATATGCGTGCCAAGGTTTACCGGAAGGCTTTCGGCATTCCAGATGAACAAGGAACAGCAGTGAGCATTCAGGCCATGGTGTTTGGCAATCTCGGCAACGATAGCGGAACCGGAGTGCTCTTCACCCGCAATCCCTCCACAGGTGTGAAGGAACTGTACGGTGAGTATATGGTAAATGCTCAGGGAGAGGACGTCGTGGCAGGAATAAGAACGCCTAACCCTATTCCACAACTTTTGGAAGAGCTGCCGCTAGTCTATGATCGTCTGGAAGAGCTGGCCTCATTGCTGGAGTGTCATTACCGGGATATGCAGGATATCGAATTTACGATTGAAAAAGGCAATTTGTATCTGCTACAGACGCGCAGCGGCAAAAGAACGGCGCAGGCGGCTGTAAAAATAGCTGTGGATCTGGTGGAGGAAGGGATTATCAGCAAAGAGGAGGCTATCCAGCGGATCGAACCGTCCCACATGGACCAGCTGCTGCATCGCTCCATTGATACTTCCACACCGCTGGAGGCAATTACCCAAGGTTTGCCAGCCTCGCCTGGCGCAGCGAGTGGGCGTATTGTATTCGACGCGGATACGGCAGTGAACTGGACGAAGGATGGGCAAAAAGTCATCCTGGTCAGTGTGGAGACCTCACCCGATGATGTTCACGGAATCATTGCCGCCGAAGGGGTGCTGACGAGTCGAGGTGGGATGACCAGCCATGCTGCTGTGGTTGCAAGGGGCATGGGTAAACCCTGCATTTGCGGCTGTGAAGCGCTGAGCATTGATCTGAGCAGTCGGAGCGTCAGTATCGGTACCCTGACCTTTCAGGAAGGGGAGGATATTTCACTCGATTCGACCACCGGACAGGTGTACCAAGGCAGTCTGTCGCTCAATGAGCCGGTTATTACACCGGAGTTACTGAAGCTGCTGGAGATTGCGGACGGCATTCGGACGTTGAAGGTCTACACTAATGCGGATACGCCACTCGACGCAGTCAAAGCCCGTGAATTTGGAGCCGAAGGCATCGGGCTATGTCGGACGGAGCATATGTTTTTCTCTGGCAATCGTCTACCTATCGTTCAGGCGATGATTTTGGCCGATGATCAGGAGGAGCGGATTCTTCATTTGAATCGTCTGCTCCAAATGCAACAATTTGACTTTGAGGCTATGTTCAGTGCGATGGACGGTTTACCGATGACGATTCGCCTGCTGGACCCGCCGTTACATGAGTTCCTGCCGAATCTGGAACAGCTTCAGGAGCGACATCGGGAGCTTGTGCTTTCCGGCGGCCATGCGGAGGAGCTCCAGCGTCTTAAAAGCACTATCTCCAAGGTTCATGAACTACGGGAAATTAACCCTATGCTGGGTCTGCGCGGTGTTCGGCTGGGCATTCTGTTTCCAGAGATATACGACATGCAGATTGAAGCGATCTTTAAGGCCGCGGAAGCGGCACTACGCAGGGGCGTGGATGTGAGACCGGGGATTATGATTCCGCTGGTCGGTCACTCCAATGAACTCAAGCAAATGAGGGAACTGGTTGATAAGGTAGCCGTTCAGGTGCTTAGCGAGGAATTTAAGTGGTTCAAGTATCGGGTGGGCACCATGATTGAGGTTCCAAGAGCAGCCCTGCTGGCAGATAGCGTGGCCCAGTACGCGGACTTTTTCTCCTTTGGAACCAATGATCTGACGCAAATGACCTTTGGTTACAGTCGAGATGATGCTGAAGGTAAATTCCTCGGCTCCTATATGGAAAAAAACATACTGGAAACGAACCCTTTTCAGGTGTTGGATCAGGATGGCGTAGGCAAGCTGATCGAATGGGCTGTTGTCAAAGGCAGGGCAAAAAAGCCTTTTCTGGAGACAGGTATCTGCGGCGAGCATGGCGGGGATAGTGAGTCTATTCTCTTTTGTCACCGCAGCGGACTGGACTATGTCAGTTGCTCACCGTACCGGGTGCCATTTGCCCGCATTGCCGCTGCCCAAGCAGCTTTGCTTGTCAGAGCGGAACAACCTGAGGGATCGTTGTCCGCTTTGTAGCTTATTAGCATATTCAAGGCAGCCTTGCTTCAAAGGCTGCCTTGTTCGTTTTACAGCAACATTGATATGCAGATCTCGTCGAGAACAATAAATTTTATATAGAAATGAAAATGGGGATATCGTGTCTCGCCCTCCTACATATGATGATAGGGAAAGTTTTGTAAGCGTTTCAAAAAAAGAAGACATACAACCAAGTGAAGCTACAGGAGGCGGTTAAGGTGGACAATTACATGAGCTGGATAAAGATTGGATTTTTCCTCAGCGTTCTGTTTTTGCTTGCAGCGGCATGCAGTACCTCTCCCAAAATAAAGAACACAGACGGGCAAAAAGTGCGGCTTACGATGCTGGCTTGGGGTAATCCTGCGGAGGTGAAGGTGTATCAGCGGGCGCTGGATGCATTTGAAAAGGAAAACCCATATATCGAGGTTAAGCTGGTGCCTGTGCCGGGAGACCAATATGAGCAAAAGCTGCTGACACAGCTTCAGGAAAGTCGCGGACCGGATGTGTTTTATGCGTATGAACCGACGATTGCGCGTTTGATCGGGGCGAAGCAGGTGCAGCCTTTGGGTGAGTTTTTAAATAGTGATGCGAGTGATGTGAAGGCTGAGGATTTTCCGGAAGGATTGTGGGGACCGGCAAAGCGTGACGGGGAAATCTATGGGGTCACTCCCGACTCCAACCCGATGGTCATGTATTACAACAAAAAGGTATTTAAGGAAGCAGGCGTGAAGACGCCGCAAGAATACTATGACGAAGGCAAGTGGAACTGGGATGCTTTTGAGGAGGTTACATCCAAGCTGAAGGCAGCTGGAAAGCAGGGTTATATTGCGGAAAACTGGTGGGCTCACTGGTATTCATGGGTGTGGTCGAATGGCGGTCAGATCTTTGATGAACAAGGCAAATATGTGCTGGACCACAATGAAAAGGGCAAGGAAGCCTTCAGTTTTATGTACGATATGGTGAAAAAGGGAAATGCGGTATATCTCGGCTCGCTTCCCAAAGGGCAAGGGGCTGACGCGATGTTCATGTCCAATCAAGTCGGCATGCTGGCGGCGGGAAGATGGCTGGAGCCCTTGTTTAGTCAAAATAAAAGCCTCGACTTCGATTATATCTACTGGCCATCCAATACCGGTAAGAATGAGCCCGTCGCCATTCCGGTTGCCTATGTAGCTGTAAACAAAAATAGTCCGCATGTGCAAGAGGCCATGAAGCTGGCAGCATTCTACGTCTCTGTGAAGGGGCAGGAGGCGCGGCTAGTTGAAGGCGGGAATGCCATGGGTACACTTGCTGCGGCAGATGAGAGCATTAAGAAAAAGGCGACAATTGAGCATTCAAGCTATTTGACTGAAGGATGTAACATAGGGCATGCTCATGGATCTGCACTGGCCTATGATGCTCAGGTGCCGGGGTTGAACTCGGATATCACGGAAACCATCGACCTGATGTTCCTGGGCAAGCAGGATGCTGCGGCAACCATTGAAAAGTTGAATCAGATCATATCCAAGGCGGTCAAGTAGGCACGGGATGGGCTGTGACCGGGGAGGAAGGTGACAAGATGCAGAAAAAGCATCAAGCGCTGTGGGGCTGCCTTTTCATTGGCCCCCAGCTTCTGGGTCTGTTAAGCTTTTGTTAAAAATTGTTTTCCAGGTTCTGATTAGTTACCCCTTAAAAAGTCAGAGTTTCGCCTTAAAAACAAGCAAGGAATTCGAGTCGCCCATGTAGAAGTTGTTGTTGTCGAGGGAAAAAAGATTCCAAATAAGTCGTCTCGTGCTACGCCGTATTATGAAGGAAACCCGTCTGAAGATGAATTGCCCGTCCCCGTCATAGAATCACATATCAAGCAATTCGGTAAAGCCCCGCAGGCTGTAGCCACCGACCATAAATTTTCAACACTTGTATCTTAACTGTACAAATGAAGGAAGTGGTATGCCGTGAAGGTCGTAATTTGTGAAGACGAATGTTATTGGCGCGATGCGTTAAAAGCGTCTATATCTCGGTGGGCTTTAAATAAAAATATAGAGCTGCAATGTGCTGATTTTTATTCGTCCCAGAAATTAATTCAATATCTTAATGCTCACATAGATATAGACGTAGTTTTGCTCGATATTTCGCTAAGTAGTGAAGAAGATATTGATGGGATGACTACAGCAAAGCATATCCGAAAAATGGGCAATCGGGTACCTATCATTTTTGTTACCGTTGATTCTGCTCGTGCTATTGACGGATATTTAGTGGAAGCAATGGGCTTCTTGAAAAAACCTATTGACGAGAAGCGACTTTCGCTATTTTTGGATAGAGTAGTGAAGCAAAAAAAACCGGAGCGAGTGTTCACTATCATAGCAGAGTCCACCATAAATAGTGTTCGTCAAAGTGATATAGTTTTTGTGGAAGTGAATAATCATACGATAATCTATCATACAACAAAAGAGGAAATCTATCTTAGAGGAACCTTAAACAAAGTGATGCAGTTATTAGGCTGTGAAAATTTTATCCAGATACATAGGTCGTATGTAATTGCAAAATCTAAAATCTACAGAGTAAAAATAACTTATCCATATTCCGTCGATATTTTTAATGGTCATGAGATTACCAATCTCCCTGTGAGCAGGAATTATATTACTAACCTGCTTGAGGTATATTCAGATGATGTATTGCAGTGAATATTATAAATACAGTATGCTTCCTTGAAGTCTTTTGAACGAAATGTAGCGTCGTACTGATACCCTTGGCGTAATCAGTCCTATCATCAGAAAGGCATGCCCAAATTAATGAAGGGTGCCGCGAAACAGCTAATTTACAGCTGGTTTGCGACACCCTCTTTTAGTTGTCCGGACGGAAATTTACTCGTATTTCATGCTGTTTACGACATCAACATACTATCTACGCCAGTCCATTGAAATTTCTTCTGTACTATTTAATAATCTAGACACAACAGAAGAAACGATTGACTCATATTCAAAACTACGAAAGGAGAATGCGAGTGATATAGACTTTTACGTTATGCATCTTAGAGATGATCATGTAGATGACTTCCTAGAACGAAGCTTACTAATTTTTTGAAAATAAGTATCTCAATCGTGAAAGGAGTACATTATGAAATTTGTCAGAAAAAGTGTTAGTTTTATTTTGGCAATACTGCTCATGTACAGTGTTTCAGTAGTTCCCTCTTTCGCGGCAAGTGAAACAACGTCGCAAGCGGCTAAGGAAGAGACGAAGAAGGCAGAAATTCAATCCATGTCCTCGATACCGTATTCTGCAATGGATACTCAAAAATTTGAAAATCTAGATGAAATATCTCCGGACGAAGCGAAAAAGATTTCCACAGATTCAACCCAGAGCAGAACCGTTAAACCGCAAAGCGCATGGGGTATCTCTGAACCTGTATTTGTAGGAGATGGCACTCTCAGTGATTCATTTGATAGCTACGCGGTTTCTCTCACTGCAAAGCAGCTATCATTCCTAAAGCTGGATTCCAGCAATCCAAATCTGTTGGCTATTCTGTACAATGTCAATGCCAACGGCTCGTTAGGCAGTTCTACTGGATGGGGTGTTAAAGCAAACGGAGGTCAAGCATACATTAATATCCCGGCAGGTAAATATGCGATTGTAATTGGTTCTGCGACAGGTGAAGAAAAAGGCAGCTATAAATTGATGTGGAATGCTTCCAATCCATCGGGTGCCTCTGCCATTATCAATTGTACAGCTGACCTTTCCAGAGTCGTATTGTATTATGATCTTTCAACGATCCGCAGCAACGGAGATAATATCTTAACGGGACTCAATTGGGAAAACCACGAAACCTGGTATACCCCAAATGGGTATTCCGCTAGAGATATGAGCATTTCAGTAGCTGAAGTAAAGGGCGTATATTTGGGGTCGTTCTCCAGTAGTGCACCCTATTCTGCTCCAAATGCATTACTGATTGAAATCAATAAGGGGTCATGGCTGTATAGTAACAGCTATTATCGTAATGTAAAAGGAGATGTAACCCATATTATGGATTACACCGATCCTTCGGGTCTTCAAACTCCGAGAACCTTTGGAACAGGGGAAGCCGATTTTTCGTATGGTCCTAATTACATCGTTATTAATTTGGACACATTCCAGGTTTGCGAGTTCTTAAGTCCATTCAATTATTTTTATACTTCAGATGGTGGCCGCACCTATTCGCTTACCAAGCTACAAAAAATATCTTAAATCGAAATCTTCATCATTGTCCAAAAGCAAATTATTGAAGGCATCACCTTGATGGGAGTTAAGGAGTAGGGGCATTCCTCTACTCCTTTTTGTATTTTTTTCGGTACTGTAGCGGGGTGTGCCCGGTAAGATGCTTGAATACACGACCAAAGTGAGCAATGCTGTCAAAGCCCGTTTTTTCAGCAATGGAGGTTACTTTCCAGCTCGTTTCTCTCAAATACGCACGAGCCTGCTGCACCCGCACATCCTGAAGATATTCTACTAAAGTAAAACCTGTTGTCTGCTTGAAAATACGGCACAAATATGTGCTGCTAATATAAAAATGCTCAGCCAGCTGATCTAGCGACAGGCTCTCGTCATAATGAGCATGCAGGTATGCAATGACCGAGTACACGCGCTGCTGCTTTTCGCTACGTTCCGGTGCAATGGTATCGGCAGTGGCCGATTGTATGCGCCGGATGCGGATAAGGAGCTGGAGTAGCAAGCTTTGGAGATATAGTTGGCGGTAGGCATGTTCTTGGTGGTATTCATCTAGCATTTGCCGGAATAGATGCTCCAGCTCGCATTGTTCTTCCGCGGAGGGGCGAAGCAGAAAGCTTTTTTCTGGCAGAAGAAGCTGGTTCTGATCGCTGGAGGGAGAGACATTCATTGACGAGGCTGCAAATTCTTCATCAAAGTTAATCAAAATCCGTTCATGGCTACCACTACCCTTGTTACTCGTACGGTGAAAATCATGTTTGCTGATCCAAATCAGATCGCCCTTCTGGAGCGCGTATACCCGCTGATTAATGTAGTAGTAGCGCTCTCCTGCCAGCAAATAATAGATTTCGTGCGCTTGGTGGACATGGTCGGCAGACATGCTGAATGGCACCTTCCGCAGTGCTTGCTCGATGGCAAAACGGGGTGTAGCGATCATATCGATAGTCTCCTTTAATAAAAAATGCATAAGGATAATATATGTACACTTTACGGGAAAAATCATAATAAAAGCGAAGATTTCGCTCTTTCTTATACTATAAAATAAAAGCAATTCATGTAAAGGGTGTGAACCAATTGCCTAAAATCAAATATGCACTTGTGGGTACCGGAGGAAGAGCCGAATTTTTTTACGGTGAAGTTGTTACCGTTTTCAAAGATACCTCGGAGCTGATCGCGTTCTGTGACGTCAATCAGACGAGAATGGATTATGCCAATCGGCTGTTGCAGGAGAAATACGAGCATGAGCCGATTCCGACCTATAAAGCTCACGAGTTTGATCGGATGATCGCGGAGACGAAGCCAGATATCGTCATTGTCACGACCATTGACCGGGTGCATCATCGGTATATTATCCGGGCGATGGAGCTGGGCTGTGATGTCATTTCCGAGAAGCCGATGACGGTGGATGAAGATAAATGCCAAGACATTTTGGATGCCATAGACCGCACGGGACGGAAACTGCGCGTCACCTTTAACTACCGCTATGCGCCACATAATACGAAAATCCGTGAGCTGATCATGGACGGGACGCTCGGAGAGGTGCTGTCGGTCAATTTCGAATGGCTGCTGAATACACAGCATGGCGCCGATTATTTCCGTCGGTGGCACCGGGACAAGCGCAATAGCGGCGGTTTGCTGGTGCACAAGTCGACGCATCATTTTGATCTGATGAACTTCTGGCTTGGCTCAAAACCGGAGACGGTGTATGCGATGGGGGATCTGAAATTTTACGGACGGGAAAATGCGGAGCAGCGTGGCGTGACGGAGTTTTATCAACGGGCTTACGGCAGCAAGGCAGCGGAAAATGACCCCTTTGCGCTACATCTGGACCGTAACGAACATCTAAAAAGCATGTATCTGGATGCTGAGCATGAGGATGGCTATGTGCGGGATCAAAGCGTATTTGGCGACAATATCAGCATTGAAGATACGCTGAGTGTCATGGTGAAGTATCAGAACAAGACGGTGATGAACTATTCACTGAATGCTTACATGCCTTGGGAGGGCTTTATCATCGTATTTAACGGCACAAAGGGACGGATGGAGGTTCGGGTATCCGAGCAATCCTATGTTAATTCCGGCGGCAGCAAGGCAGATGAGGGTGCACTAAAAGAGAAGACCATCACCATCTATCCCCACTTTGCAGCACCTTATGAGGTCGAAGTGGAGGAAGGCCAGGGGGGGCATGGCGGAGGAGATCCAGTTATGCTGCGTGATATTTTTGATAAGCCGGCAGAGGATCGGTTTCATCGTGCGGCCTCACATATCGACGGTGCATGGTCCATTTTAACAGGCATCGCCGCCAACCGTTCTATGCGTACAGGTCAGCCGGTGAAGGTGGAGGAACTGGTGCGCTTGTAATGAGCAGTAAATTTAATACCGAAAAGCCCCCTCTAACTAGATGAATAGAGGGGGCTTTTGGGTTGTATTTATATATAGAATGCACCTTACATCTTACGGCACTTTATTTTATTATTTATCGGCAGTCAGTTCCCGGGTTCCCAGCTGTTGTACAGGACGATGGTTATCGGGGAAAATGGCAGCAAACTGGTTGATTTGGTCTGCGGACATTTCAATAGGCTGCTCCAGCACTGTCCAATTGACATGTTCTGTGCATGGCGGGGTAGTCAGCGATCCGTTGTAACGAACGGAGTGCAGGTCTTTTGGCAGCAGCGTAGCGAGATTTATTTCTTCATCCAGAGCTGCTTCTTGGGAAATATCTTTCGGCAGTTTGGACCAGATGCGGTTGAAAGCCTTGTTTTCTTTGCCACTTTGGATAAGGACCCCTAAGACTGCTGTGCTTCCGTTGTCGCTTTGATGGACAAAATGAAGCTCCATTTCAGCATTTTTACCATCTATTTGGTGTTCGCTCGGGTGATGAAAATGAAACTGCTTTAAAGTGAATTTAGTACCGTCCAGCACGATGTTATTGTTGGCATCGGCAACACTGATTTGCACAGTGTGCCCATTATTTAAAATGGATGCTTTCGTATTGGTGTAATGAACTTGCAGAGGTTGCTGCGTTTGCGATGCTTCAAGATGGGTATGCTCTATATTGACAGGAGATTGTTCGTGGCCGTTACCACAAGCAACAAAATCTTTTTCCAGCTCTCCCCAATGCTCGGGTCCCTCTTCTCCTGCATAGGACCAGTGTGGGCCTTTCTGAACAACTGCATGAGCGTTGTTAGCCGATGAGGATGAAGTGCTGGTGGTACTAGAAATGGCGGGCTGTGAATTGCATCCTGTTACCGACGCGACCAAGATAATGGCAAATATGCTGAACAGGCAACCTTTCCAGTTTTTTTTCATGTTTCTTTATCCTTCTTCCAAATAGAGTATGTGAAACTTTTTACATTGTAAATTATTGTACAAAGTTCCTACAAGGGTCCAAGGACTTAGAAAGAAGCGTTTTTCGATTAAATAGTTTTAAGTTAGATTTATATTTGTCCTTTTTGGGCAAAAATTACTATAATAATGAAGTGTGCATTACAAAATAATTCCATATCTAATTAAAGGAGAGATCTACATGAAAGCAGCAATTGTTACAAAAGACAAGAAAGTCAGTGTAGAAGAGAAACCTTTACGCTCCCTGAAGCATGGGGAAGCGTTAGTCCAAGTCGAATACTGTGGAGTTTGCCACACAGATTTACATGTGAAAAATGCAGATTTCGGTGATGTCACAGGCAGAGTTCTGGGGCATGAAGGTATTGGAAAAGTCATTGAATTAGGCGAAGGAGTAACCAGTCTTAAGATTGGTGATCGCGTAAGTATTGCCTGGATGTTCGAAAGCTGCGGTCACTGCGAATATTGCCTAACCGGGCGGGAAACGCTGTGTCGTGAAGTTAAAAATGCCGGATATACGGTAGACGGTGCAATGGCAGAGCAATGTATTGTCACAGCTGACTACGCGGTCAAAGTACCAGATAGTCTTGACCCTGCTGCTGCAAGTAGTGTAACTTGCGCAGGGGTTACAACATATAAAGCAGTTAAAGTAAGTGAAATCAAACCAGGACAATGGATCGGTATCTTCGGCATTGGTGGCTTGGGTAACCTGGCTGTGCAATATGCCAAAAATGTATTCAATGCTAAAGTTGTAGCCTTTGACATCAGTGATGAAAAACTAGAACTGGCTAAACAAATTGGTGCTGACTATATCGTTAACAGCATGAAAGAAGATCCGGTCGCCCGAGCTAAGGAGCTAACAAACGGTGCTGGTCTGGATGCAACCGTGGTTACTGCTGTTGCCAAAACACCTTTCAACCAGGCCATCGACGTTGTAAAGGCTGGCGCGCGTGTTGTAGCTGTAGGTCTTCCAACTGATAAGATGGATCTGGACATTCCACGTCTGGTTCTGGACGGCATTCAAGTTATTGGCTCCTTGGTCGGCACTCGTGAAGACCTTAAAGAAGCGTTCCAGTTCGCTGCAGAAGGTAAAGTCGTCCCTCTTGTACAAAAACGTCCGATCGAAGACATTAATGAGATCTTCGAGGAGATGGAGCAGGGCAAAATCCAAGGACGCATGGTCATCGATTTCACAAATTAAAATGATGTCCAATTCGTAACCCTTGGAATTCGGAGAGAGAAGCGCCTGCTGATGTATTGCAGGCGCTCTTTTTGGCTTTACAGCTTATTCAGAATGTTATCTTCCAAAACCGCAGACTTATCCCCGTATTCTTTAATAATATGTCTTTCTCCCCAAGCACAAAGAGAATCTAAAATGCCTTTCAGACTACATCCATATTCACTAAGCTCGTACTCCACTTTGGGTGGAACCTGATTATAGCTAATCCGATTGACAATGCCGTCTTCCTCTAATTCACGAAGCTGCTGAGTCAGCATTTTTTGTGTTATGGAAGGCATCATCCGTTTTAATTCGCTTGTCCGCATCTTTCCATGTGTCAAGTGACACAGAATCACGCATTTCCATTTCCCTCCGATCACCTCTAACGTCGCCTCAACAGAAATATTGTATTTTTTCTTCCCCAATGCCGATCCCCCCATGTGTTTCGCTTCTGTTATACATACCTTAACAGTCTGTTTTGATCAAAAAGAACTTTATTTAGGGTACTTTTTAGTACCTATATCACTAAAAAGTACGTACTGTTCATATTTGCTTGAATAACTCATAATAACATCTGCTGGTCGAAGATTTCTATAGATAGGAGTGAAAAACATGTCGCCAGAATCAAAACGAAGTATCTGGCCATTACTGGCTCTAGCCGTAAGCGCCTTTGCGATTGGAACAACCGAGTTCATCAGCGTGGGACTGCTTCCCCTGATTGCTGAAGACTTGCACATATCTGTAACGATGTCTGCACTAACTGTAACGCTGTATGCATTAGGGGTCACCATCGGGGCACCTGTCTTGACCTCATTAACATCAAGTGTTCCCCGTAAAACGTTGCTGCTGTGGATCATGATTATATTTATTGCAGGTAACAGCCTCGCTGCGGTCTCTAGCGGAATTGTCTTGCTGCTGATTGCACGTGTGATCTCGGCGTTCGCCCATGGGGTGTTCATGTCCATCGGTTCCACCATCGCGGCCGATCTTGTGCCGGATGATCGGCGAGCGAGTGCGATTTCCATTATGTTCTCCGGCTTGACCGTAGCCACGGTTACAGGCGTACCTTTGGGTACCTACATTGGGCAGCAATGGGGTTGGCGGGCAGCATTTATGGCGATTGTGGTCGTCGGTGTAGTGGCACTCATCGCCAATCTGATTCTGCTGCCATCTACGCTGCGCAAAGGGAACAAGACTCCTTTCCGCGAGCAGGTCAAACTGGTTACCAATGGTCGCTTGCTACTCGCATTTATCATTACAGCTTTGGGGTATGGAGGCACATTTGTGGTATTTACTTATTTATCTCCATTACTTCACGACATAACCGGATTTCAGCAAAGTACGGTAACGTTTATACTTTTGCTGTATGGAATTGCGATTGCTATCGGTAATGTCATTGGCGGAAAAGCAGCCAACCGCAAGCCGCTTTCAGCTTTGTTTTACATGTTTTTGATTCAAGCAGTGATCCTTTTTCTCCTGTTGTTCACGGCACCTTTTAAAACGGCAGGACTGATTACGATCTTCTTTATGGGATTGCTTGCGTTTATGAACGTGCCCGGGCTACAGGTATATGTAGTCATGTTGGCCGAAAGGTTTGCACCCAAAGCTGTCGATGTTGCCTCTGCTGTTAATATTGCAGCTTTCAACGCAGGGATAGCCATCGGAGCTTATGTAGGCGGGATTGTAACGGATTCACTCGGTCTCATTCATACGGCCTGGATCGGGAGCATTATGGTTTTCGTTGCGGTTCTGCTCACAGGCTGGAGTCGTATGCTCGAAAAAAGGGATACAACCCCCATTACAGGTTAAAGCTTTTAAAAAATAGAGAGGAAGATACAAAATGACACAAAACTTACAAAGCACAACATTGTTAAACAACGGAGTTCACATGCCTTGGTTTGGCATTGGGGTATTTAAAGTGGAAGAAGGTTCGGAGCTGGTCGATGCTATAAAGGCTGCTGTAAAGCATGGCTACCGCAGTATAGATACAGCTGCAATCTATGCGAATGAAAGCAGTGTAGGGCAGGCTATTCAGGAAGCCCTTCAGGAAAATAATCTGTCCAGAGAAGATCTGTTCGTCACGTCCAAAGTGTGGAATGCAGATTTAGGCTATGAAGAGACACGAGCAGCTTATGAAGCCAGTCTGGACAAGCTGGGTCTGGAATATCTGGATCTATATCTGATTCATTGGCCAGTTCAAGGAAAGTATAAAGAAGCTTGGAGAGCTTTGGAATCCTTGTATAAAGAAGGACGGATTAAGGCGATTGGAGTCAGCAACTTCCAGATTCATCATTTGGAAGATCTCATGAAGGATGCTGAAATTAAGCCAATGATCAATCAGGTGGAGTTCCATCCACAATTAACCCAAGCCGAGCTGTTGCAATTCTGTCAAAAGAATGACATTCAAATGGAAGCTTGGTCTCCGTTAATGCAAGGCCAATTGCTCGATCATCCGGTACTGCAAGACATAGCGACCAAGTATGGCAAATCGGTGGCGCAAGTGATTTTACGCTGGGATGTGCAGCAGGGAGTTGTCACCATTCCCAAGTCTACCAAGGCGCATCGGATCGTCGAAAATGCCGACATTTTTGACTTCGAACTGACGCGCGAGGATATGGATCGAATTCAGGCGTTAAATGCCGATCTTCGAGTAGGTCCAGATCCGGATAACTTTGATTTTTAAAATTACGTTCATTATGATACGCCGTTTCCTTCTTCAGAAGGGACGGCGTTTTGTGCATGATGGGTCTGGAGCCACAGCAATCCAATCCCGCCATATGGTATTATAGGGTTATGTGAAAAGAGACGTTTTGGAAGCATATGAATATGAAAAATCTCCGGGGGACTTCATGAATAAGACGATTGCAGATATAGCCCAAATGGCTGGTGTATCCAAGAGCACGGTATCCCGTTTTTTGAACGGCGGGTCTGTCAGCGTGGATACGAAACGTAAAATTGAAAAAGTGGTTAAAGCCACGGGGTATGTGCCCAATGCCTTTGCCCAGAGTCTTAAGGCGAAGCGGACCAACATTATCGGCACCGTTGTGCCGCGTCTGGATTCTTTTGCGACATCCCATACGTTGATGGGGATTGATGAGGAGCTGCGTTCTCAGCATTATCAGATGCTGATCTCCAATACGAGCCAGGATGTACAGCGTGAAATTGAAGCTATTTATGAGCTGGGCCGACAAAAGATTTCGGGTATCATTTTGCTGGCTGCTCAAATCACAGACGACCATCTGACCGCGATTCGTGACATCGGTATTCCGGTGTTGCTGGTGGGCCAGCAGCACGAGCAGCTTCATAGCCTTATCCATGATGACTATCGTGCAGGATATGATATCGGCACGTACGTTTTGTCACAGGGACACCGCGAAATTGCCTACGTTGGTGTTACTGAAAAGGATGTTGCCGTCGGTGTGCAACGCAAGGAGGGCTTTAGGCAGGCTGTTCGCGATGCATTGCCTGCTGAGTCTCATACGGACGATGCGATGCGAGCAGCAGGGTATGATATCAGATACTATGAGACCGGATTTAAAATGTCCGATGCACGGATTGCTGCATCCGCCATTTTGGACCATTTCAAGCCATCGTTAATGGTGTGTGCTACGGATAATATCGCGCTGGGCGTAATCAATGCGGCTTATTCCAGAGGGATTGTCATCCCGTCGGATTTGTCGGTAACTGGCTTTGGGGGATACGATATTACGGAGGTCATTCACCCTGCCCTGACAACCGTTCAATATCCGTATATGGAGGCTGGACGTGTAGCAGCGCAAAATATTATGCGGCTGGTAGAACATAAATCGGTAGAAAAAGTGACGGTCATGAATTATTCCCTTATCGAAAGAGAAAGCGTTGACAAACGCTGAACAAGTGGATTATAATTTCTTCGAAACCGGTTCCATAGCATTCGGGCACAAATGGAATCGGTTGCAAATCCATGGATGAGTATATATTTTTAATCGCAAGGGAACCGGTTCCGATAGAATATTTTTTTCATTGGTTTGGAACCGGTTCCTGAGGCGAAAGTTTTAATAAAAATGAGGTACACCTATGAAAATGACAAGAGAACAAAAGTATCGAATGATCGAGCAGGCAGAGCCCGGTGAAATAGCCAGCTTGGAGGAGAAAGTGGAGCAATGTCACTGGCGGCAGGTGTTTCATATCCAGCCACCGACAGGTTTGCTCAATGACCCCAATGGCTTTTCATATTACCAAGGTGAATACCACTTATTTTATCAGTGGTTTCCGCTCGGAACGGATCATGGGATGAAATACTGGTATCATCTGAAATCGAAAGATTTGGTCACATGGAATAGTGCCGGCATTGGCATCGCACCTGGGGATTATTTTGATTCGCATGGGGCTTATTCGGGCAGCGCACTGGAGCATGAGGGCAAGTTATATATGCTGTATACGGGAAATGCACGAGATGAAGACTGGATCAGACATCCTTATCAATGCATGGCTGTTATGGACGAGAATGGTCACATTACTAAATGGGAGCACCCCGTTATTTCCAATGTGCCAGAAGGGTATACAGACCATTTTCGTGATCCCAAGCTATGGAAAGACGGCAATAGCTTTTACTGTGTGATTGGTGCCCAGAGAACGAATTTAACAGGCTGCGCCGTCCTCTACCGATCAACCGACCTTCGTACGTGGCAGTTTGAGGGAGAATTGTGCACAGGCCTGGAGTCGTTTGGCTACATGTGGGAATGTCCAGATTATTTTGAACTGAACGAAGCGGGTGTCTTGGTCTTTTCTCCTCAGGGCTTGGAGCCTTCTGGGGATGAAAATCACAATATTTATCAATCGGGCTACGTAATCGGCAAGCCGTTGGATACCGGAACAAGAAGACTGGAGCACGGCGCATTCCACGAGCTCGATAGAGGCTTTGACTTCTATGCGCCACAGACGATGATTGACCCACAGGGGCGGCGTATTATGGTGGCATGGATGGGCCTGCCGGATATCGAATATCCCACAGATCCGAACGGATGGGCTCATTGTCTGACATTACCAAGGGAGCTTACGCTTCATGAGGGCAAACTCTTGCAGCGGCCGATCCCTGAGCTAACTACGCTACGTAGAAATCGTGAGGATCGGGTAGCTGACACGTTATTCTCAGAGAGCAAAACCTATGAAGGATTTACAGGTACGGCCTATGAGCTGATCTGTGAGGTAGATCTTTTGAGCGCTAAGGTGTTTGGTATTGAATTCCGTGCGAGTGAGACTGAGAAGACGGTGATTAAATATAATGCCGTCAGCCGCAAACTTGTATTGGACCGTTCGCAATCAGGTGAGCCTGTAGCCACTTCGTATGGTGAGGTACGGCAGTGTTCATGGGATAAAGATCATATCAAACTACATTTGTTTGTAGATACGTCTTCAGTTGAGATTTTCGTCAATGATGGGGAAGAGGTGTTCACCAGTCGTATTTTTCCGCATCCAGAGAGTGACGAAATACGCTTTTTTGCCGACAAGGGAGAGGCTCTCTTCCAGGCGGTAAAATGGGATTTTACATGAGCAGGCTAAAACATCAAGTGGTTCGTTAATCATCAAACATAACGGAATGAACGAGAGGATGAACATCATGGCGGAAAACAGAGAAATAGCTAAAGAAGTGATCCAGGCAATCGGTGGGCAAGAAAATATTGCATCTTTTGCTCATTGTGCGACGCGCTTGCGAATTATGGTGCATGACAAGGAGAAGATTGATCAGAAAAAAGTTGAGGAGATCGACAAGGTCAAGGGTGCTTTTTTCAATTCCGGGCAATATCAGATTATTTTTGGTACGGGTACGGTAAATCGAATTTTTGAAGAGGTCGAAAAGCTTGGCGTAACCGGTTCATCTAAAGAAGAGGTGAAGAGTCAGGCGAAAAAAGAAGGAAACGTCTTCCAACGCTCCATCCGTACCTTTGGCGATGTGTTTGTACCGATTATTCCTGTACTGGTTGCTACGGGGCTGTTCATGGGGCTACGTGGCTTGCTCACTCAGCCGCAAATTCTCGCTCTACTCGGCATGACGCCACAGGACATTTCACCCAATTTTCTATTATACACACAAGTATTAACGGATACGGCCTTTGCTTTTCTGCCAGCGTTAGTCGCATGGTCAGCCTTTAGAGTATTTGGTGGCAGTCCAGTGCTGGGTATCGTTCTTGGTCTGATGCTGGTAAACCCGGCCTTGCCCAACGCTTATAGTGTTGCGGACGGCTCAGCTCACCCGTTGACGATGTTCGGATTCATTCCTGTGGTGGGCTATCAAGGCTCAGTATTGCCAGCTTTCTTCGTGGGCTTGATCGGAGCCAAGCTGGAGCGGGCGCTGCGCAAACGGGTGCCTGAAGCGCTAGATCTGATTCTTACACCGTTTTTAACACTGTTAATCATGATCACTTTGGGATTATTTGCCATCGGTCCAATTTTCCATTCACTCGAAGAATGGGTGCTGCACGGAACAACGTTTGTGCTGGATTTACCTTTCGGTATTGCAGGGATTGTCATCGGTTTCTTGCATCAGATTATCGTCGTTACAGGTGTGCATCATATATTTAATTTCTTGGAGATTCAACTGCTTGAAAAGAACGGCGTAAACGCCTTTAACGCCATCATTACCTGCGCTATGGCTGCTCAAGGTGCTGCCTGTCTGGCGGTTGGACTGAAAACGAAGAATAGCAAGCTGAAAGCGTTAGCACTTCCTTCCTCGTTGTCTGCTTTTCTAGGGATTACGGAGCCGGCTATTTTCGGGGTCAACCTGAGATACATGAAGCCTTTTGTCATGGGCCTCATCGGTGGTGCGGTTGGCGGTTTTATCGCTTCGGTCTTCCATTTGGCGGCTACAGGTATGGCAGTTACGGTCATTCCGGGCACGTTGCTCTACATGAATCATCAGCTTCCGCTTTACATTTTGGCGAACTTGGCTGCTATGGTGGTAGCGTTTGTCCTGACCTGGATGTTTGGCTATAACGATAAAATGTTGGAAGAGGTCAAAACAGCGGGTTCTTCAACTTAATATCATTTCAAAATAAGCACGGATACGCATATGAATGAACTATAACGGTCGCCCTACTTTGGAGCGCTCTTGGCCCTTGTTGAAAAGGGATGCTAGAGAAGCTTCCAGGTGGGGAGACCTTTTTTTATAGACTTTATCATTACGTATCCGGTTACGTAATTTGACTTTGGACGTTAGTCCGTTTTCAAACGCTCAATAGACTGAAAATGTTCCCTTATGCCGAATGGTTGTCCATTTTTATCTGTCAGACTTCTGGAAGGAGACAAAATATTGTGCCAATGAGGTAAAAATTACAAATAGTATGCACACTATGGGTATTTTGTGTGTTATTATATAAATGTTGTTAAAATTTAGTATTTGGGAGGCGATTATTCGTGAAAAAATTTCTTGTAACTATGTTAGTTGTCATGCTGGTAGCCATCGGATTGACCCCAGCAAGCTCCTATGCAGATTCCTCTTCATCGGCTAAAGAATCTTCCCCACAGTCTTTTTTTCCAGCATATTCTTCAATTGCTAATTCGGATTCACTATTGAGCGGTTTGACGCCTGAAGAATATAATGAAGTTATCAAAAATGCGAAACCCATAGAATCAATTGCTGTTGAAAAAGAAAAGACTCAACTCGATCAAAAGATTTCTCCTATGTCATTGGGAGCATGGTCATTTAGTCACCATTCTCGAGACGATGGGGCTATTTACTCTAATAAGTTTTCGGTTAATAACGCAGCTATCCTGAATTTCCATGTAGTACAATGGGCAGATGGTAGTTCTTGGTCTAGCCCTGAAGTAGGTTACCTGCTCGTGAACAAAAATTATCTGGGAGAGGTTTTTGCCGTTTATGGAAGATATACAGATGAAAATAGGGATTTTCAAATTAAAGCTCCAGGTTTTGGACAATATCAGGTAATGGTACTTAACCTCAATGATTATACGATTTCAGGAAATGGATACGTTACGTTTTAATACTATTTTATTTAACGATTATTATGTTTTTTTATGAACTCGTTATAATACTAATATTTTTTAAAATACGTAATACATCTTTTGGGAAGGGAGGTGTGTGCGTGTGAACAAGCGACTAAGAACAAGTGTTGTTGTTTTAGGTCTAACTGTTCTTATCGGAGGGGTTATAACCGTCATTCAAAGCCAAACTTTTGCTAATGAAATTAAAACTGAGGTTAAAGTAACCGGCGATTCTAAAACCAGTGTAACCAAAACTGAGACTAAGGCAACCGATGATTCTAACTGGCTCTCACCAGAGAGAAAGAAAGAACTAACTCATCTAGCTCAATCTAAACAACCCCATGTCCTGTTAACTGAGCACGGAGATTTTTATCCCGTTAAGGTTCCAAACAAGTTTCAAAGCGATCAGGTTGCAAATTTGGATAATAAGGGGGAAGAAATAACTACTAAAACAAAGCAGGTCATTTTAAGAAATTTCACCTACGAAAAAAAAGAGGAAGAAAACTAATTTTCCCAGAGAACGCTCGAAAAAATGAGCGTTCTTTTTTCTAGCTTCAAATTTAAAATTGCTTCGTATCATCTTCCCATAATCCTATTTCTGTAGTTCTAAACGATTGAGGAACGTTCATCCAGAAATTCGGACGGCGAGCAGCCTGTCAACCGTTTGAAGATTCGATGAAAATAGGAAACATCACTATATCCCACATACTCCGAAATTTCACGAATCGTTAGCCGGGACTCGGTCAGCATGTAGATGGCGGTTTTAATACGTTGTGTATGTACATGCTCACTGATCGTTTGGCGTGTTACCTCACGCAGCAGCGTCGCGGCATAATTGGGGGTTTTACGGATGGCGTCGCCAAGCTCCTCCTTGGTTACCTTTTCCCGGTAATGGTTCTGGATATACTGTTTCATATGTTCTACATGTCGCTCTCGATCGCAAGAAATGGCGCCTTTGTCCCATTCCTGATTCATATATATCATGGCCTCGGTCAGCAGACAGTCAGCCATCATGGTGTAGTAGCTAGGGTGTTCAGTCCATTGAAAGTACATCGATTTGATCCGTTCATGCAGCATATCGTAGCATCCAGGTTTGATCAACAACGGCTTGTCAGTATTCAGTATGGGAAGTGTGCTGTTCGTACATGTTTTGCGACAATGTATCACATACTTGGTATGAAAAAGCGTAGGAATGCTCTTGCCATAGTAATCCAGATGACCGGGTAAAAGCAGTGTTTCACCCTTACCGAGAATGAATTTGCAATCGTTCACCCAATATACACATTTGCCAAAGGTGACCAAAATGAACAGTAAGTCATCGTTGTCGCTATTTGCACTAGCCTTTTCATACCAGTCCACACCGTTGTCCTGCCGTATATCCACCAATGTAATCACGAAACTCACTCCCCGATGTCTTCAATATTCATTATACTGTAGTACATTCATCATACTATAGTTCATAGTCTTGGTGCACGGGTACAGGTAGAATAGAGCCATATAAGTTTAATGTAGATAGAGAAGCAAAGTGGAATAGAAAACCATACAGTAAAGACATTCAGGAGGATGACATTACTATGCTTAAAACGAAAATTATTTGTACTATGGGACCTGCCTGTGACTCCATTCATTTGTTAAAAGAAATGATTCAGGCTGGTATGACTGTAGCCCGCTTGAATATGGCTCACGGTGAACTGGAAGATCACGTTAAACGTATCGAAAATGTGCGGCAGGCTGCGAAGGAAATGAATACCTTTATACCTGTCATGATGGATATTAAAGGACCAGAAATACGGATTGGCAAGCTGAGAGAGGCATCTTGTCTGTTGAAACCAGGTAGCCAGCTCATTCTGACCACAGAAGAGATTCTAGGGGACGAGCATCGTATTTCAGTGAATTACCCGGATATGCCGAAGGACATCAAACCAGGCGACCGCATTCTCATTGACGACGGTTTGGTTGATCTGACTGTAACCTCCATCGAGGGTACGGAAATGATTTGTAATATTGTAAGCGGCGGTATTTTGAAGCCGAGAAAAGGTGTAAACCTGCCAGGGATTCATACAACCCTTCCAGGCGTGACGGAGCGAGATGTGAGGCACATCCAATTTGGGGTGGAGCAGCGCGTTGAGCTTATTGCGGCTTCTTTTGTGCGTAAAGGCGACGATATCCGTGAAATCCGTGAGATTTTGAAGGGACATCATGCTGAGCATGTACAAATTTATTCCAAAATCGAAAATGCTGAAGGCATGGAAAACCTGGATGATATTATCGAAGCTTCCGATGGCATTATGGTAGCCCGTGGCGATCTGGGCGTCGAAGTGCCGATTCAAGATGTGCCTGTGATGCAAAAAGAAATGATAGACAAGTGTAATCTGGTCGGCAAGCCCGTTATCGTAGCTACCCACATGCTGGAATCCATGCAGGTGAACCCACGTCCGACGAGAGCCGAAGTTAGTGACGTGTTTAATGCTGTTATGCAAGGAGCCGATGTTGTTATGCTGTCGGGCGAATCTGCTGCAGGTAAATATCCTGTCGAGTCTGTACGGACCATGGCCGCTGTAGCTGCCAGAGCAGAATCACAATTCGATTATCAGGAGCAGTTCGATAAGCGCAGAGCACGTCAAAGCACCAACATTACGGAAGTGATTAGTCAGGGAGCGGTGAGTTCGTCCCTGGAACTGGATGCGAAAGCGATTATTACGTCGACTGCCAGCGGATTCACGGCACGTATGGTATCCAAATATCGTCCGAAGGCACCTATTATTGCGGTTACTCCGAATAACACGGTATTCGCTAAAATTTGCCTGTTATCCGGTGTGTTCCCGATCAAAGGGGATAAAGTAGCTACAACGGATGAAATGTTCGAATCCTCCATCCGTAACGCGCTGAATGCAGGTTATATCCATAAAGGGGATACTGTAGTTCTGTCGGCAGGTGTTCCAGTCGCTGAGGCAGGTACTACGAACTTGATCCGAGTATATCAAGTGTAAGTTAAAACAAAATATAGACAAGCCAAAAGGCGCTCATCCCATCGGGGAGCGCCTTTTTGACATGAATTCGGAAGCACCTCTGAGGGGTCATGGACTACGGCGTAAAGCGGGCCAAGTGTGTCACTGCTTACAGCCCGAACACACTTTTAGCAACGACCTGTGTCAATTCTGCCTTATGGGCTTCGTATTGCTCAGGCGTAATGCTCTTATTGGCCAGTCGTTGATCCAACTGCTCCGTTAACTGAGCTACCTGTAAATCAACAACAGCCTGTGCGTCCTGTTTATTGGATTGTGCAATATCTGCCAAGGTTTGACCGTTATATAACGCATCATACAATTGCTCATCCGAGGATGCGCCCAGTGTTTTCAAAAGTTCATCATCCTTGGAAGCTTCATTATCCTGTACCTGAGGGGCTCTCTCTGGAGCCAGTGTAGCAGCATTAGCCCGACTTCCCCAAGTAGAAGACTGCCCAATAGATAACGCCAGCAACAGTGTACAAATGACCATAATTCGTTTTCGATTCATAAGTGTAAATCTCCTTTGTGTTTCATTCAATTTCTGCCAGGGTGGAGCCTTATATGGATATCCAACGGGAGTAATGTTTATGCCTTTAGCCGATCCGGCTTTATGTAATTACCAGATTCTAATATACATCATACACACCCAATCTTAGCGCCAGCTTAATACTCGTTTAAAATAAACTAAAAGAGGAGGATGTAAACAGGTAACAGCAAAAAAATTTCATCGATGCTCGTAGGAGGGCTCGTACGATGGATGTGATCTATCCTTCGGTCCCTATTTTTTTCTTTGACCAGATTTTTCGTATCCCATGCATACAGAGCAGCAGCAGAGGCAGAAAAAGGCCCATAGATAAGGAAAAAGGTGTCCATATTTTTGCATCCCAGGATTGCTGGTATGGGACATTTGGGTATATGATCACCGACATGACGATCAGGATCATTCCGATAGGGAAGATCAGCGGACGATCATCTTTTAGATTAAAGATTTGGCTAATGGCTATCATAATCGATTGCATATACAGAGCCAGCCTGAAAAAGAGCGAAATAAACCACATAGCGGCCATGATCGCTTCAATACGCTGAAGAAAATTTCCAATGTTTATTTTTTGGGCTAATGAATAGCTCGGATACATACTTCTTGCTGTTAATTCATGGCCGAAAACCAAAACGGCCAATACAATGACCACAACCAGAATCAACCCGCCAATCAGTCCCCCTGTTAAAAAAGCCCTGCGCGCTTGATCGGGCTGATCGACAAACGGAAAAATCATTAGAAAAACAATATGGGTCAGAAACGCAATACTAATAAAGGACAAGGCGGCAGACCAAACGGGTCCGCCTCCCTTCTCCAGCATCGGTTGGGCGTTCTCCAGTTTGATATTGGATACGACTAAAATGACAAAAGCTGTATACAGCAAAATGAACAAGGGAAACAATAGTTCAGCAGAACGGGCTACCGTTTCCAGTCCCAGGCGCACGCCCATCAATACAATGAGCGCAAAGAGGATGTTGACCGCTTGCATCGGCGTTTCCGGCATCATTTGAGTAGTCAAAAAATTCCCCGAATCATACAACACCGCAGCAGGACCCCCCAGAAAAAACATAACCATAAACAGCAGAGCAACAGACTTCCCCAACCACTTGCCCAAAAGGGTCTCCATGATTTCAATCAGGGTCATCTGTGGATACAGGATGGTAATCGTGTTGTACAGCCATATCAACAGCAGCCCGGAGCCCACTCCGACGAGTGCTGCGATCCATGCATCCTGTTTAGCAGTGGCGGCCATAACGGAAGGGATGACGAGGATTGCAGTGCCGATTGTAAATAATATCGTTAAGATCAACAATTGCCGTGTGGAGATTTTAACTTGCTTAGGCACCATCTTCACCTCTATCTTCACGTTTATCATCCGGCTTGTTATTCTTCTTTGTCCCCAACCTTTTCAGGGCATGTATACTGAGCAGCAGTAAGGGAAGAAACAACCCGATTGATAGTGAATAAGGAACCCACGTCTTTGTATCATAGATTTGTTGATATGGGACATTGGGATACACGATGACGGACATGATGACTAAAATCATCCCGAGAGGAAGCACCAGTTGCCGGTCGTTTTTCAAACGAAAGATTTGGGCTATTGCTGTCACAGTAGTGTGCATGTACAGCGTGATTCTGAAAAAGAGTGAAATAAACCACATGGTAGCCATAATTGCTTCGATACGCTGTAAAAAATTGCCGATGTTAATTTTTTTGGCTAACGCATAGCTAGGATAAATATTTCTTGCCGTTAAATCAGGACCTAATACAAAAACTGCCAGTGCAACCACCACGACCAACATTAATCCGCCAATTAGGCTGCCTATGAAAAAAGCTTTACGGGTTTGATCGGAACGATTTACAGAAGCCGGGAAGATCATGAGCAGAATAATATGAGGTATAAACACAGTGCTAACAAAGGACAGGGCAGCAGGCCAAATAGGTCCCAATCCCGCCTCTAATACAGGTTGAATGTTTTCTAATTTAATATTGGACACCACTAAACCTGTAAAAGAAATATAAAGAAGAGTAAATAACGGAAACATCAGTTCGGCAGAACGGACCAGCACTTCCAGGCCCAGCCGAACAGCCAACAATATAATAAGCGCAAAAAGGATATTTACCGCTAGAATTGGTGTTTCTGGTATCATTTGAGTAGTCATAAAATTCCCTAAATAAAATAAAACGGGAGCGGGAGCATTGATGAAAAGTGTGGTGAAAAACAGAAGACCGACGGCTTTGCCTAACCATTTTCCGAGCAGGGTTTCCATAATCCCAATCAGAGTCATCTCTGGATACAGAGCTGCAATCTTGCTGTACAAATACAAGACAAGGAGCCCGGCCCCGACCCCGACGAGCGCGGCAATCCACGCATCTTGTTTGGCTACCAACGCCATGCCTGAAGGAATGATGAGGATTGCACTCCCGATCGTAAATAGAGCCGTTAATATCATAATTTGGCGTGCTGAGATTTTGATCTGTGCGGGCACCTATTTCACCTCGTCTTATTTTATTAGACCGATATGGGTCAGGAAATCACTGAAAGGTCTATATACCGCTGTTATCCAATCCAGAGGAGTTGGAATAAGCCAGTTTAATGCCTTGGCGCAGCAAATTCCGACGGCAAAAAGGAGAAGGATGGAGAATAACCAAAGCTCTTTTTTTAACCCCTTTTTCCACATGTAGGGGACCTCGATCAAGCTGATTGCAGCAGCGGTTAGTAATATGCCCAGAACTTTCACCATATGAGATAGCATCTTGGGAAACACCTTCTTTTGTAGGGTAAGGTTCTATACAGGAGCCAGATCCCCCGCCGTATCTGACAAGGGATTTACTCCTTAATATCATTCAAAAATGAGCTGCCAATCGTGCCCAAGCGCCGAATCTTGAAATTGACCTTGATATTTACGGGTAATTCTGCAAAGTGCTCATAATCCCAATTTTTTTTAATGGATTTCCAGGTTCTCGGGTCAGCGCGGTGAATGGCTTCACCGAATCCGAAAATGTCAGCTTTGTATGATTTTTGAGCTTTTCTGACAGCCATTTTCATAATCTCTTCTATCTTTTCTTCCTCTTTCTTCTCAATGTCATAAATCGTCCCCACCTGGGTCAGATCCAGGTCATTACACTCGACTTCTCCCACGTTGGCCTCAACCTGCATTTTTATATTGACCTGGGGCTCCCCCCTATAAACGTTCCCTTTTATAGTTGTTTGGGTACGAATGATTTCCGAAACGACTTTGCCGCCTCTGGGGCAAGCTACAAAGCCGACAGAGCTCTGCACTTTGCCGCGGATGAAATTGTAGCCTCTACTTTCAGTTTCATTTAACCACCCGATTAATCGATCTTTTCTAAATACAGCAAGTCCGGAATACTGTAATCGGGCGGATGGGGCGATCTCTTGCACATTGCCGCTTGTTTCTCCCGTTTCTTTATTGCCAACGATTCGGAGTCCTGTCAAGACAGGCTGCATTCCTTCACTGGTGAGTGCTGATACCAATTCATCCAAAGTTACTGTCGTACTGGGTGACCAGTTTTTTTGTGATGTTTCCAGAGAGGAGAAAAGGTCGTTTGCGGGAATCGGATCTAAAGGTGTCATAATTTTTAACGTATCCTCCGCACTAGTGCCCTTGGA
Source organism: Paenibacillus sp. FSL R7-0340 (assembly GCF_038002205.1). NCBI lineage: Bacteria > Bacillati > Bacillota > Bacilli > Caryophanales > Paenibacillaceae > Paenibacillus > Paenibacillus sp. FSL R7-0340. The sequence goes on along the minus strand of NZ_JBBOBY010000003.1, from coordinate 68,657 downwards.
CACTACAATATAAAAATCAGTGCGGAATTGATGATATCTGGAGAGTAAATCTAAAGATTTCGCCATTCCTTCGGTGGCCATCGATTCACCGATTACACATATACGCAGATGAGAAAAATACATTCTCCGGGGGCTAATCGTTGTTATTTTTCGGATCGCTTCAAATATGGTATCCGCTTCTTCTGTATACAAGGTGGCTGGAGCACCACCGCCTGCTCCTTTTTTGGCCGATGCTTTTCCAGGATCCACCACTTGGAGAGAGACCCGGAATTGATCTCCTTGTTTATCAATCCCCATACCAACGGCGATGGCAAGTTCATTCAACTCCCTGCGATTCCAACAGCCCGTCAGAAGTAAAACGAGTGCAAGAATCAGGCACAGAATCGCTATCTTCCGCTTCATGATTATCCACTCCTTTCCGACTGTTTCTCTTTTCTTTTATTCCCTTGATTTGCGAGGTGGAGCGCTGTTTCGACGTTTGACATTCTTCTGATCGACTAACCGTGGACGTGAAGTCATCATCCAGTGAGGAAACCGAAATATGGTGTCTTTGGTGTCCGTCGGTATTAGAGGTGCAAAAGGAGTCATATAGGGAACACCGAACGAACGAAGGCTGCACATATGCAGGACCAGGGCAATGCCTCCAACGATAATCCCGAACAGCCCAAAGGAAGCGGCAAGTCCCATCAAGGGGAACCGCAGCATACGAAAAGCGATGGACATATTATAGGCAGGGAGAACAAAGCTTGAAATCGCCGTAATCGATACGACAATAACCATTGCTGCAGATATGATGCCCGCCTCGACGGCAGCTTGCCCGATGACGAGTGTGCCTACGATAGAGACGGCTGCCCCGATGTACTTCGGCATACGAACTCCAGCTTCCCGCAATATTTCAAAAGTTAATTCCATCATGAGTGCTTCGATAAAGGCGGGGAAGGGAACGGCCTCCCGCTGTGCTGCCAGACCGATCAGCAGTGAGGTCGGCAGCATTTCCTGATGAAACGTAGTGATGGCAATATATAGGGACGGACCTAACAGGGAGATAAAAACTCCGGTGTAACGAAGAACCCGGATGAAGCTGCTGATGTCCGCACGCTGATAATAATCCTCCGCCGCATGCAGGAAGGAAACAAACAGCGCAGGTACGACAAGCACAAACGGGGTCCCATCCACCAGGATCGCGATTTTTCCTTCCAACAGCTCGGCGGCGATGACGTCTGGACGTTCGGAGTTATATACTGTTGGAAAAGGGGTGAAAGTTTCGTCCTGGATTAACTCCTCGATATAACCGCTTTCGAGAATGCCGTCTACATCAATGCGATTCAATCGCTCATGCACTTCCTCGACCAATTTAGGGTTCACGATCCCTTTGATATACATGACAGCGACTTCGGTCTGGGTTACACGACCGATTTGTTTGGTTTCCAGCCACAAATTCGGATCTTTAATCTTACGCCGAATCAATGCCGTATTCGTGCGCAGTGTCTCAGAAAATCCTTCCCGCGGCCCACGGACGACATTTTCCGAGGCAGGCTCGGTGACACCGCGATCCTTCCATCCACGTGCGCTGGCTACTATTCCCTGTGTCTCACCGTCAATCAAAATGACAGCATCCCCGGACAACAGCGCGTTATATAAGGTTTCAAAGTCGATAATCTCCCGGATGCTTCCAATGGTTAGGGCATAATCTTTCAATACTTGCATGACACTAGAGGAGTTCTGGAGCCTGCACTCTACGTCTCTGGACAAGCTACTATCCAGCATCATCGATTCCATAATGAAGTCGGAGACTATATTTTTGTCCGCCAAACCGTCCGTATAGAGAATTGCAATGAGCTGGTCACCATCTTTGCCGATACGAACTTCTCTTATGATGATGTCAGTGCTGTTACCGAGTGCTTGTCTGATTTGCTGAAGATTGCTTCCGATATTCGCACTGAGCTGCTCTCCTGAATGCTCAGACTTACTTTCGCTGTGCTGGACTGGCGGCTTTTTAACTTTGTTAGGGGGGGTTCTTTTCCGAAAACGCATGAACGTTCTCCCTCTCTTTGAGGATACTTTTTAATCCAGTATGGACGCAGGGGTCTCCAGATAAACTTACTGCTGAAATTTCGATGGGGGAGATACAGATATGAAAAAAACCTCCTTCACAAAAGTGAAAGAGGTTTTAGACATCTACAACCATTACAATTTAGGGTTTTTCCCATACTTATTGTCGCCAGGCTGACTGTCTTGGCATGTGAATACAATCAAAATAATTGACCCTACCAGAGGAATCAGAGCGATTAGAATCCACCATCCGCTTCTGCCTGTATCATGCAGTCTACGGGCCAGGACGGCCAAGGATGGCAGCAGGACAGCCAAAGAATAAATGTAAGTCAATATCGGTGATAAGCCAACAAGACTATCGATCAGACTGATTACAAAGCTAACGATTACACTAAATAGGATAAACATCCAATACTCTGTACGTCTTGCTCTACCTTGGAATCCTACATAGTTTTTTAATGCATTTAAATACCATTGCATATATTTTTCACCTCCTTATAAAATCTAAACGGTTCTTTACAGTATCCGTAAAATTGTCCTTTTAGGTATATCGGCAGGAAACATATAAAATTTTACTTGTAAAATTATAACTTTAAACTAGAAATTTACGCAATACATTTATTAATGTTAATAATTCGATGAATAATTTATAAAAATATAAAATTACATATTGAATTTTCCATATCCATTGAATAATATAGAGGTACGGTTAACCGCTAGGTTTGAAACGTCCTTCTTAACAGAAGGTGCTTTTATTTTCAAATCAAGTGAAAGCGCTTTAATGATGAATAGGAGGGATGAGCAACATTAAATTCGAGGCTGAAGAAGTTAATACAAACATAATCCTGACCGCTTTCTCAATATTTTTTTATGTTATCAGGGATGTTCAAAACGAGAGGAGATTGATTTATGAAGCAATCATTTGTTCGTAAAGTAACGGCAGCTTCACTGGCAGGTGCACTGTTGTTGCCTGCTTCTTTGGTAGGCGCCGAGCAAACACTCAATTCAGATACAGATGGAATTCAAAATGTGGGGCAAACTTCCCTTCAAGCTCAAGACCTAGAAAACTTTTCAATTCAAAGTAAAAAGGCTGTCTCTTTCAAGGAGACTTCCGTACATGATCCATCCATCCTGAAAGTGAAAGACACATTTTACATTTTCGGCTCACATCTGGCGGCTGCCAAGTCCAAAGACCTCATGAATTGGGATACGATTGCTACAGGAGTGGCGAATGGTAATGCATTGATTCCCAACGTCAAAGAAGAATTAAAGGAAGCACTGGATTGGGCACAGACAGACACCCTGTGGGCAGCTGATGTCATTCAACTGGCAGATGGCAGGTTCTATATGTATTATAACGCTTGCAAGGGTGACTCACCGCGTTCAGCAATGGGCCTAGCAGTTGCTGATAAAATTGAAGGGCCTTATAAGAATAAAGGCATTTTTCTAAAATCCGGCATGTGGGACCAACCGAGTGAGGATGGGACGATCTATGACGCAACCAAGCATCCAAATGCCGTAGACCCGGACACCTTTTATGATAAAAACGGCAAGTTGTGGATGGTATATGGCTCTTACTCAGGAGGCATCTTCATTATGCAGATGGATGAAAAAACAGGGAAGCCGCTCCCTGGTCAAGGCTACGGTAAAAAGCTGACAGGCGGTAATCATGCTCGTATGGAAGGGCCGTACATACAATACAGTCCGCAAACGGACTACTATTACTTGTTCCTGTCCTATGGTGGATTGTCAGCGGATGGCGGATACAACTTGCGGGTGGCTCGGTCCAAAACACCGGATGGTCCTTTCTACGATGCTGAAGGCAATGATATGATCAAGGTCAAGGCGAATCCTGATAAACCACTTTTTGATGACGCTTCCATTGAACCATACGGTGTCAAACTGATAGGTAATTACCTGATTCCAAGAGAAATTGGTGATCCGGGTACTGGACTGGGTGCAGGTTATGTGTCACCCGGACACAACTCGGCTTATTATGATCCCAAGACGAAAAAGCATTTTGTCATTTTCCATTCCCGTTTCCCGGGGAGAGGCGAACAGTTTGAAGTGCGGGTACATGAAATGTTCATGAACGCTGACGGTTGGCCTGTGGTTGCTCCTTATCGTTATTCGGGAGATGAAGATTCACTGAAAAAGCTGTCAGAAAAGGATGTCCTCGGTCAATATTCGTATGTAAATCACGGGAAGGAAATTTCGGCAAATATTAAGCAAGCCGTTAACGTCAGTCTGGATAGTGGCGGCAAGCTGTCTGGTGGAGTGAACGGTACATGGAAGTTGGGGGCAGGCAATCAGCTGGAAATTACAGCAGAGGGCACGAAGTACAAAGGTGTATTCCTGCGGCACCGTGATCCAGACACAGGTGCCAAGACGCTTGCTTTTACCGCGTTGTCCTCCAAGGGTGTTGCGGTATGGGGTTCGCTAAAGCCTGACCTGAAGGCCAGCAAAATTGTAGCTGCTGTGCAGAAGGATCTGAGCCTGGGCGATACGAGCAATGTTCTTTATAATCTGACGCTACCTACTCAAGCAGCACAAGATACCACTATTTCATGGGAATCCACCCACCCGGAGAATATTTCTGTGACAGGTGAAGTATACCGTCCAGAAGCCGGCTCTCAGCCTGTAACAGTTACATTGACAGCGACCATCAAAAAGGACAAAGCCACAGCTAAGAAAAACTTTACAGCCATTGTTCCCGGGCAGGCCCGAGGTCCTCAGCTCGCACGCTATTCGTGGAGTGAAGATCAAGGAACTTCGGTTGTCGACAGCACATACAATCAATTCGATGGTAAGACCTATGGTGGTGCTGCATGGGATAAAGACGGGAAGCTTGGCGGTGCGCTTGTCCTAAACGGTAAGGATGGTTACGTGCAACTACCAAATACAGTAACAGATGCGAAGGATTTTACCTTTTCCGCTTGGGTGAACTGGAAGGGCGGTGCAGCTTGGCAACGGATTTTTGACTTCGGCAACGGCCAAGCCCGGCATATGTTTCTTACCCCTTCCCAAGGAAACGGTGTGCTCCAGTTTACAATCCATGAGGGTACGGATCAAAGCTTGCTTTCCAAATCATCATTACCTCTAAACCAGTGGACGCATGTAGCGGTTACACTGGAAGGGAATACAGGAAAGCTGTATGTAAATGGTGAGGAAGTAGCCGTTAATGACAGCATTACCTTTAATCCCAATGAGTTGCTGACGAGTGAGGCTTATCTCGGCAAAAGCCGCTTTGCCGCCGATGCTTACTTCAATGGCAGCCTGGATGAAGTTCAAATGTATAACAAAGCGCTGACAGCAGAGGAAATTAAAGCACTGGCAGAATTGTAATTCAAAATGAGCAAATAAACGCAGGAGATGAGCTTTTAGTAAGAAGTTCGTCTCCTGCACAATGTTTTGTATATTTATTTCTTGATTGCTGGTATAATAGGAAGCAACTGCGGATATAATGTTTTAAGTAGGCGTTAATGACTCACTCCCGCCGAATGAACACAGCTTTGAAGCAGCAATAGAAGACATAAGCACTCTGCATAAATTAAATTCACCAGTGCTTGCGTTTTCAATACACTTATGGTAATATGAGTATATTGAAATTGTGACCTGAGATTCACATATTGTAGAGGGTTATTGTTTTAGGTTGAAATAACCTTGTGCAATATGTGAATTTTTATTTGTCAAAAATAAAGGTCATATAAATACATTTTGGAGGTAATTCCATGCAAACAGGTACAGTTAAATGGTTTAACGCAGAAAAAGGTTTCGGTTTCATCGAGGTTGAAGGTGGAAGCGACGTATTCGTACATTTCTCCGCAATCCAAGGCGAAGGTTTCAAATCTTTGGACGAAGGCCAACGCGTAGAATTCAACGTAGTTGAAGGAAACCGTGGACCACAAGCTGAGAACGTTGTAAAACTGTAATTTAAAATTACAGCCTACTTCAGATGCCCCGAACATAGCGTTTGGGGCATTTGTTTTTATCTGTTCACAAGACCGTTTTTGAACTGATTACATCTTATCGCTTTATAAATCATGAAGAAAGAGGGATGTTTATGTACAATTCACGGAAAAAGCCAATGGATGAGATTCCTGAGGAAATTACAACTGTCTGGAATTGCGCCAGCGATACATGTAACGGCTGGATGCGGGATAACTTCGCTTTTTCTGTCGAGCCGACATGCCCCATTTGCGGTTCTGCCATGGTGAAGGGCGAGAAAAAGCTGGCTGTTTTAAATAATACGAGCTTTAATCATACCAAACAATCCTAAACGGATAAATGTTTGTAGTGAAAGATGCCCCATAGCCATTAACGGCGCTGAGGCGTCTTTTTTGTTTTTTATAAATATGAATTATACATAAGAATGAACAGGTTTTCAATTATGGTGTGGAGGATGGGGCTAGTATGCTCAGTAAGATAGAATTAAATTCGGGTAGCGCTTCGTAAAATACACCGTGCCCGCTTCGTTCGAAAGGAATAAGCTTTGATCCGGCAATTCCTTTTTGAGTTTGGACAGCCAGGGGGAAAGGACAGACCCGATCCAGCTTGCCGTGTAGAATCCAAGTAGGCACGTGTATACATGGTAGGTCAGCGCGCAAATCAGAGTCACGCAGTGAATACAAAGTACAAGCCATGCTATGAACTGTAGCCGCGAAACCCTGATCACGTAACCAATCGCGTAAGCTCTGGCTAACGGGATTCGCAAACAACATCTCGCCAAAAGAAGTTACCAGTTGTGGACGATCTGTATAGGCTTGTTTGATGAGTTTATCTACCTCTGTGACAGGAGTACCGTAAGGGAAGTCGCTGGTTGGGGTGAATCGGGGCGTAGCTGCTCCGATCAAGATCAACTGATTGACGCCAAATCCCCGGTGCCTGCTCATGTAGCGTGTGACCACAGCTCCCCCCATCGAAAAACCGATCAGCCGTACCTGGTTTAACTGAAGCGCCTGCATAACAGCCAGCAGATCGTCCGCCAATCGATCATAATTGTATCCATACCATGGTCGATCAGACTTGCCGAACCCCCTAAGATCAACCTGAATACAGCGATACCCGTAAGCAGGCAACAAGGCGGCCTGATATTCGTACATTCGGTGATCCAGCGGCCAGCCGTGAACCATCAGAACAGGGATGCCTTCTCCAATATCCTCGACATACAGCTTCACGCCGCGTTCCACCTCAATATAATATCCCATCGTGTTCACCCCTTTAGAAATCACGAAATTTCATTCTCTCTCACATATATGTAGCCAGGGCTTAGCTCATTCGAAAAAGGGATGAGACTGTCACGATATAAGCATATATTATGTTAAAAAATGTATGTCATCCTAGATAGGGATGGGATATAATTATGGAATGAAACAGCATCGGGAGAGTGGAACAATGACACCATCAAAAACATTAAAATGGATTACAGGCGGATTGGAGCTGTTTTTAGCTATTCCCGTTTTGGGCGGGCTGCTCGTCGTAAATTCCGCGTATACTATATTGTTCTTTATGCTGATTTTCCACATTGTTACGTTGGTGCTATCGGTGACGAATAGAGAGTCTTATTATGGATCTATTTTAGGGATCGTGACCTCGGTTATTGGATGGATTCCGATTGTGGGCTGGTTGATGCATTTGATCTCAGGCATATTTTTGATGATTACCGCAGCCCAGCAGCCGCGTGATCAGTATCGTAATCGCAATCCTTATGATGATTATCGCTACTAGGGGATGTGTGGCGATACAAAGATGAAAGATCCTGTTGAACAGGGTCTTTTTTTATTTATGAAATCTCCCCATGATTATGGTGTTGTAGTATTTTCCATCTGAAAGAACCTTATCGTTTTTTAATAACCCTTCGATCTCAAATCCATGTTTTTTATAGAGCTCAATGGCTTTATCATTCGTTTCCAAAACTTGTAGAGTTATTTTCTTGATGCCATTGGAGTCAGCCCAAGAAATAGATTTTTTTAAAAGATTCGTCCCGATCCCATAACCCCAAAAATCCTTTAGTACGCATACGCCAAATTCAACTTTATGAGAGAATCTGCTCAGAACATGGCCCTCACATCTTGAAAAGCCGACGATTTTATCATGAACTACCGCAACTAAAAATAGGTTTCTGTTATTCTCTGTATCTGATTCAATGAGCTGTTCAAAACCGGATGTACTTATAAACGCTTCTCCCTTCTCTCTGTCTAAATTTTCAGTCTCTCCATCAATCAGCAAACGGATTTCAGACAAATTCTTCGCATCTTGAATCATGGCAGATCTGATCGTATAGCTCATTCCTCGTATCTCAAATTCCTGTTTATTTATTTTCATTACATTCTCCTTATTATGAATTTTAGTGAAAAATGACCTCTGGATCATGTTAGTCTACCACATATTATCTTGTTTACATGACAAATAAGCTTGTCCCCTCCTGTTGTATCAGCAGCAGGGGACAAGCTTATTGATTTCTCAATCCGTACAGGGAAGCCGGATTGAGATTTATTATACATGGGTGGATGTGCCAGATTAACAAATGGTTCTTATGAATGCGACTTATTGAGCTACGGCTTCTTGGAAAACGGGAGCTGTAGCTATTTCTGCTTAGCAGGAGCCTTGGCTGCATCACCTTGAGCAGGAGCTTTACCTGCATCCGCTTTACCGCCATCTACTGGTGGTTTGGAGGGTTTTACGCCATTCACCATATCTGTCATCATTTTTTTTAGATTAGAGACACGTTGGTTATATTCAGTTGCTGTAATCTTGCCGTTTTGTTTTTCCGTAGCCAGTTTCGCTTTCATATCTGAAACCATCACATCAATAACGGAATTTACGCTCACACCTTGTGCTTTGGCGATTGTAGCAAGGGATTTACCTGCTTTCAACTGTGTATCCAACTGACTGGAGGACAATTTCAATAATTTCAGGAGAGCTTTGTTCTCAGCATAGTTTCCTCCTGCCATTTTAGGGCCGTTAGCATCTCCGGGGTTACCCTTAGGTGCTTGTGCTTTGTCTGCAATGGGAGCCTTCTCAGGTGTAGTTGAAGCAGCATGGGCTGCGCTTGTGGAGTATAGTGCACCGCCTCCTAAAAATGCCAAGGCCATCGTTCCGGCCAAAATTGCTTTCTTGGTGCTCTTCATCTTCATTTTCCACCTTTCGGTTATGGTTTGTTTGGTACGTGATACATCATAAGGCATCAACTTGAATGCTATCTGAGTGCAAGCTGAGCATTTACTGAATGAAATTTGGAAGCATGACTAACATTTTAGTAAGATGGTACTTGTATTACGTGTATTAAGTGATATAATACACTACAGGCACGATAGATGCAGCCGATTAGGGGGAAACACCCATGGAAGAACAACGGGTTGGCTCGTTCCGGTTTTTAATTGACTTCAGCCAGCCATTATATGAGCAAATATTAAATCAAGTACGAAGCTCCATTGCTAAAGGGGAGATCGAAATGGGAAGCAAAATGCCATCTGTTCGTGATCTGGCGCAGGAACTACGCATGAATCCGAATACTGTGATGCGGGCGTATCAGGAGCTGGAGCGGGACGGATTGACTGAGAAGCGGCGCGGGTTAGGCACTTATGTTACTTCGTCCAGTGAACGGATTGCCAGCTTTAGGGAACAATTGGCTATAACGTATATAGATCAGTTTCTCGGACAGATGAGCAGCCTGGGGTTATCGTGGGAAGATGTACAGCAGTATATACGAAGCAAACAGGACGGAAATGACGAGGGAGGAGGCGAAGGGGCATGACGGAATCTATTGTGGTTGCGAGTCATCTGACGAAGCAATATGAAAGTAAAAAAGCGCTGGACCACTTGGATGTCGTCATTCCGGCGGGACGCATTGTAGGGGTGCTTGGACCCAATGGCTGTGGGAAGTCCAGCTTCTTTCGAGCAATCACCGGATTAATTCGGCCGGATGGGGGCGAGCTTCAGGTATTGGGGCAAAAGCCAGGTTGGGAAACCAATCGTGGCATATCCTATCTGCCTGACCGGGCTCGCTGGTACCCTAATCATACGGTGCAGCAGACACTGGAGTGGGGGGAATCCTTTTTGCCTGGCTTCAATATAAAAGATGCCTATAAACTTGCTGATCATATGGACGTAGAGTTGGAGTTGAAAATGGCCGGGTTGAGTCGCGGACAGGAGGCACGTGTGCTACTGATTTTATGTCTGGCGCGTGAGGTTCCGCTCATGATCCTGGATGAACCGTTTGCGGGCATTGATGTCCTCTCCAGAGAAGCGATCGTGGCCGGGATTATTGATTATTTGGAGGGTCGCCAGCAGTCTATACTCATTAGCACGCATGATATTCAGGAAGTGGAAGGCTTGTTTGACTACACGGTCATGATGGACCGCGGACGGGTCATATGGTCTGGTGATTCGGATGATCTGCGTGCAGAGCATGGCTCGCTGAATCAGGTGTTCCGCAATTTGTACAAAAAGGAGTGGAAGGCGTGAATTCATCAGGGCTGTTCAAAGATTTGATACGCCATGAATTTCGAAATAAAGGAAGCTGGAGAAAGCAGAGCCGCAATCGACTACCGAGATCGTGGAGACTTGTGTATTTCTCATTATTTCTAATTGCGGCGTTCGTTATTTCCTTGTATTTCGCGCTTCATAACCAACTCGAATTGACAAGGCTGTGGTATGTCACCCTGGGTTTGCCGTACATGATCATTTTCATGGGTGCGGGAAGTCTGAGAAGAGAATGGGAGAATGACACCTACGGATGGTGGCTGACTCTGCCCTATCCGCGTATGTGGCTGATTAGCGCCAAATGGATTGCTGCTATTTTACAAGCCGTGGTCGTGACCTTGTCCCTGTTTGTGGTAGGTTCTCTGTACGCGCTGTTCATCTCATCCACCATCCAGCCTTATACGTTTGCGGATGCAGCGTCCTTTATTATAGCTGGATTGAACTGGTTTGTGATGATTATCGCCTTCACACCGTTGGTTATTGCGCTGGGTCTGCTGACGGCCAGTACCAAATACAGCACCTTGCGGCCGATTAGCCCGATACTCTGGATTCTTTTGATGGGTGGCGGGAGTGTCTTTTATTGGTCAGGCGATCAGGGGCTTTATGAGCAGTTTGACCATGTTCAAACAGGACAATGGTTTTCTTTTACCTGGCATTTCCCGATTGCGGTGCTGATCAGTTGGGTTGCTGCATATGTATTAATCCGCTTGAGCGCTTATCTACTGGAGAAAAAACTGTCGATTTAGGCTAGCGTATCTATAGGATCTATGAGGAAGGAGTTTCACCATGACGACGATATTTATATATGCATTGTTGGCTGTTTTGGTGGGGCTGATGATCTGGTTGAGAACCAAAAGACGAGGGGGGCCGGTAAAAGGAAACGGAATCCGGATTCTGCTCCCCTTGTTTATCGCGTTCCCGCTTATGATGATATCTGTGTACCAATTAATGCATATTCCCGGCCAAACGTACGCGCCCCCCGCCTTTTGGGAACTGCTGGTTGCCGGGCTATTAGGGGCTCTGTTTGGCTATGTTATTTTGCTGCATACGGCGTATGAAAGACGGGATGACGGTCTTATTTATCCCAAGCCGAACCAATATTTTAAATATATTATTATCGCTATTATCTTGATTCGCGTTGTTTTGACCCAGTACCTCAGTAGTCTGGGTACGTCTGAAGTTAGTATGCTGGCGATTACGATGGCGCTGGTGTATATCTCAATCTGGCGAATCGGGAGCTTTATCAAGTTTCGGAGAACGTTATCCGTATAACAATAGCAATGGGGTTAACAGCGGCTTACTATTCAAAAAGCGTTTATTCGCTTGGTGATAGGAGCCGCTTTTTTTGAGTTTCGGCAATTAGCAAGTTATCACACATTGTTATTGCTCCCCATATCCTTTATTCTAAGGCTTGTGGCTTGCATTGTAGCAGTACAATTATAAATTTTTGAAAGGAGGGTTATTGAGGTTTCAAAAGATTTAAATGGGGTTTAAAGTTAGATAGGCGGGGAAAAGTTGCTTTTTGCGATTAGGTGTAACTATATAAGTTACATAAAAGAAAATTGTCTTCCATATTTTATTTTATAGGTTGAGAGGGGTTCACATTCATGAAAAAACATACGGTTACTGCTGCACTCGCTGGTTTGCTTGTTCTGTCTTCTGCTGTACCGGCTTTAGCAGCCGAGGTAAAACCTACTACGGGTATTCAGGTTTGGGTAGATGGCAAGAAGGAGGCTTACAAAATTGCTCCTATCGTGAGAAATAAGCAGGTCTTAATTCCCTTGAGACAATTGGCCTCCAGTTTGGGAATTCCAATGGATGCCAAGCATATTACGTTCAATACGGCGCGACAAAGCACGACTATCCGATATGATCAGGCGACGGTTGTACTGGTGTCAGGCAGTCCGGAAGCGCAAATCAACGGGATTAAGGTACCGCTATCCACCTCGACCCTATTGACCAAACAAGGGGTAACTTATGTACCGGTTGATGTCGTCAAAGAAGCATGGGGCAAGCAAGTGATTTGGGACCCGGCCAGCCAAACGGTGCAAATCGGGGTGAGTAATAAGGATAAGGTCGTTGAAATCGTGAAAAGCTTTGAAACCGGAGATACGAAAGCGGCCGAGACCTGGATCAGCAAAGATCAGTACATTCAGCACAATCTGAGCTTTGCCAGCGGAAGAGATGCGTTGCTGCAAGGGATTAGCCAGTCGAAGGGAGCCAATGTACAGGTTGAAATCCAACGTGTAATTCAGGATGGCAATTATGTAGCGGTTCATTATAAAGAGTCCATTGCAGGAAAAACGAGCATTGTTTTTGATATTTTCCGCTTCGATAGCAATGGTAAAATTGTTGAGCATTGGGACAATATTCAGGACTCGGCTCCAGCTAATCCAAGCGGACGTACAATGATTGACGGAACAACACAGATCACGGATCTCAACCAAACTGAGACGAACAAAATGTTAATCCGCAAGTTTGTGGATGATATCCTGGTTGGCAAGAACCGCGCCGCACTGGAAAGCTACTATAACGGTGATCATTACATCCAGCATAACCCTCTTTTTGGTGACGGTGTATCCAATTTGAAGCAAGCATTTTCCGCAGCGGGAAGCCAAGGAGCTTCTTTTGGATATGGTCAGGTTCACATGGTTATTGGAGAAGGCAACTTCGTGCTGGTTCTGAGTGAATTGACATCATCTAAGGGAACTTCAGCCGCTGTCTATGATCTGTTCCGGGTAGAGAACGGTAAGGTAGGAGAACATTGGGACGTAGTTCAGGAGGTTCCAGCTAAAACAGAGTGGAAAAATACAAACGGTAAGTTTTAAAAAAAGTGAGTTTGGGATATGGCCTGATTGGCACGCTTTCCCAACCGTCCTGTTCCTGTTAAAATGATGCAAACATATAACAGGGGGTTGAACGATGGAAGGCTTGAAGCAGCGTGTGGGCTGCCTGCATGCACATCACTCGAACATAGCCTATGTGGAACGAGCTTTTGCTTCTTATGAGGTGGAGCTGATACATTTTGTGGACCCTGGGCTTATGCGCCGGATCTCGTCAGACCCGCATTTTTCTGCGGACGATGCCAGTCGCAAGGTAGAAGAGCAACTAAGCTGGATTGCCCAAAGCGACATAGACGTTATTTTGATAACGTGCACGAATTATATCGTTTTGGCAGAAAAGGCTCAATTGACCATGTCTACACCAGTAATTGCGCTGGATGAGCCCTTTTTTCATGAGATATGCGATGATTTGCTGCCACGGACCTTGGTATTCACGAATCCGGCTACTGTAGAGGGAACGATGAAGCGTCTTTATCATACGGCTGCTCTGTTAGGCAAACCAGATATCTCTTCTTGGATAGAGGTTAAGGTGGTGGAGGACGCTTTTGAACTGATTATGCAGGGACGTGAAGACGAGTATAAGGAATTGCTGGTTCGTTCGCTGTATGAGCTAAGGGAGGCTGATCCAAGCAGAGAGCTGGTTGTAGCACAGTTGTCTATGGTTGATGCTGCGTTACAGGTGGAGCTGGAGACGGGGGAAATGATTGACAATCCCTTACGGTCGTTGACGAATTTAATTGAGGATTTGTTAGGTTAAAAAAGTATAACTAAAAGAACTTCCAACCCGTGTTCTGGGACTATGGAAGTTCTTTTTTTGAGGCTGGCGAGCGGGTTACTTCTGCGTTGTTCATCACAGATTCTGTTGATCTTGGGTGATGAATGCTGCGCCTGCCGATTCTCTTTGGACAAGCGTAACGTATAAACGTTCATGCTCCACGTCTTCCCCGGCAATGATTTTGAGAACTTGTTCGGCAGCTACAGCGCCCCATTTACGTTTGGAATAGTCAATCGTTGTCAGACGGGGCTGAATATATTGCGCCAGCTCGATATTATCAAAGCCGACGATATGAATATCCTTGCCAATTGTCAGTTCTGATTGAGCCATTCGATTGTAAAAGCCCACTGCCATTTCATCATTGAGACAAAATACGGCTACAGGTTCCGAACCCGGGCCATCTTGTTGCCGCAAAATGATTTCAGCCGCCTGTTCGCCACCCGATTTCTCAAAATCGCCGTCAATTTCGATCATTTCAGCGACGCCGCTACGCTCAATGGTCTGCTTGACCGCCTGCATCCGTTGCCATGAATCGTAAGAACCTTCTGGTCCGGTAACCACATATAGCTTACGGTGTCCCAATTCCAATAAATGTTCGATTGCGAGAGCGGCGCCCGCTTTGTTATCCAGCAGCACCTGGTTAATGTTAGGATGATTCAGTTCACGGTCCAATACGACAATTTTATGTCCTCGCTCGGCATAGTTCAGTAGCTCCTGACTTTCAAACGTCTGATCCAGCACAATGGCGCCGTCGATCATGCGTTCCGGCAGCATTCGGTGAGATTGCTTACCGCTGCATACGATGAGATCATAACCCTTGCGGTTCAAAATTTCCTTGATGCCGTACAGTAAATCTCCATAAACGTCTCCACGAAAATCAGTCAGGAAAACGCCAATAATTTTGGTCTGCCTTTTCTTGAGATTACGTGCGGCGGCATTGGGCACATAGTTAAGCTCTTTGGCAATCGCTAAAATACGTGCGCAAGTTTCTTCTGTTACCTTATCGCTACCATTCAAGGCATATGAAACGGTAGATATGGAAACGCCCGCCTGTTTGGCGATATCTTTAATGCTGACCACATCGTCACCTCCTTGTCGTCCGTCTTATAATTGCTATTGTATATTCATTATTAACCACATATCTATTCTAAATGTCGTAGTTCTACACATAAGCAGCAAAGGGCGATCCCGCAAGATCGCCATCCCTTTGTTGCCTATACCAGATTTAGCATCAAAAACTCTTTATAAAATAATCTCCAGACGGTGTACACCGTCATGTTCTGCTAAGGCCTGCTCGAAAATCTCACGTTTGATGCGCAAGGCACCAGAGCGGTAGCGATTATCATCGGCTGGCACGCTTTCCAGTGGTGTCCCGTTCAATACTGCACGGCCTTGCTCACTACCAGTACGCTCTTGCAGCATGCGGTAGACGAAGGTAATTGGTTTTCCTGCAAAGGAAAA
Organism: Paenibacillus sp. FSL R7-0340; assembly: GCF_038002205.1. NCBI lineage: Bacteria > Bacillati > Bacillota > Bacilli > Caryophanales > Paenibacillaceae > Paenibacillus > Paenibacillus sp. FSL R7-0340. The sequence continues at coordinate 53,042 of NZ_JBBOBY010000003.1, read as the reverse complement.
TTCAAATTCCAATCCGTCGAGATGATCCGGCAGCACAGGGTCCAGGATCAGGTCTTCGCTCGACTGACGAATACCAAGGACATTCGATATGAGCTGATTCATGTAGATTCCCGGACCGCTGGAATAGATTCTCCAGCCGCCTTTGACGGGTATGGCTCCTTCACGCAGTTCACCAAACCGTTCCTGGGCTTCATAGCGGGTGTTAAATTTACCGTCCGAGCTACTGAAATAGGCGTTGCTTTGACGCCATTCGGCATTCGGTACGGACGCACGGATGCCGACCGGATTGATGAGCTTCAAGCTGTGCCAAGCGTCATCCCTGCGTCCCAACTTGGCCATCGCTTCCGCAAAGCGGATATGGGCATGCACATATTGCAGCCCGACCTCACGTCCAAAGTTGGCCGCTTGCTCTGCACGCTTGAAGTGCGAGCTCACACCGCCATCATACTGTGCAGGGCGGTTCATCAGACGCACACCATCCGGGCAGAGGAACTGCTCACGGATGAGCTGCTCATGAGCCAATGCTTGCTCAGGCGTGAGCAGCTGACTGATCATGCTGCGTGTCATTGGCAGCAACCGATAATGGATTCCTGTCTCGGTGTCAGACGGATGGAGCATCAGCTTAGGTTGACCGGGCTCTTCCATATACACGAAGCCCGGAATAATTCCGCTCTCCAGCATGTAGCGGTTAAAGTCTTTACGGATGCCATTAGCCATTTGATGTAGATCTTGTGCGATCTTGTCGGCTTCGCTTACTACACCCGCGGGGGCCTGCTCCAAAGCAGCAGCAAAGTTACTAATAACTTGGTAGGTGAGTGCAACCGTCCAGCTGCTCGCCATGTATTGCTTCAGCTGAGCATTGGCTGGCTGGAGGGTATCATCCCAATCGCCGTCGCCATAGGCCGACAAATACGTATCATGAAGGAAATTCTCCCGAATATATTCGATTTCCTTCAGGGCATGTTCCATGAGAGTCGCGGTTTGCTTGGTATAATCGAAAGTATGCCGATGGGTGTAAGGCACATTTTCTCCCAGAATACTGTAATCACGGGTAGCGGTCAAATAATCGCCCAGTACCTTGAGCGGCCAGACGATAATATCCCCATGGCTTTCTTCTTGCTGCACGTGAGTATAGTTGTCAAACATAAACCATTGCGGCCAGTTTCCGCTGTCCTCGTACTGATGGCTGAAAACAGTCAGCAGAATGGAACGTACCTCGTCGAACTTTTGCGTAGCTGAGAAGTATTCCACAGGCCCCTGACACACATCACGTGTTCCCCAGGCTGCACCGCCGTATTGCTCCAGACCGTGAGGCACAGAGTAGTGAACGAGCATATTGTGGGTGTACCACCAAGCCACTGCGTTCACACGGAATAGCTCGCTCGTTTCGTGTTGACCCAGCGACAGATGGAAACCGTTCATAAGCTCGGCAAAATATTCCCGATAGCGCTCGCGCTCATCTTCAAAGGAAGCGTGACGCTCTTTGTGCGTTGATTCTTGCCCGGCTGAAGGCCCATTCAGCCAACCCTGCACGGTGCAGGTCCATTCGCTGCTGTCACCCAGCTCCAGCACAACTAGGGACGCATCAGCGGAAGCTGTACCCTGTAGCAGTACGTGAGCGTCGCTCACCTGCTGTAATGGAGCACCCTCGACGTGCATTCGGTACAGCAGGTCTGGATAGGCTTCGGCACTCAGGGAAGCAGAGTCTGCCCGGAAGAGCAGGGCGTCACCTTCACGTTCCATATGAAACGGAAGCTCATATTCGTTCACATGCATAGACATTTGCTGGGTGATGAGGAACGGATAGGTTTTGCCGCTTGCCGCACGCATATGAAGCCGTACTTCTGGGCTATCGGCATTTGTATGGTTTGTAATAATGAATGTATCGTCAGCCGTTTTGTAGTACCAGCGCACATAATTAAAGCCAATCTCGAACAGGGAAGGCATCGTGAGCAGGCGGTATTTCCCTTGGACTCCGACATAGATACGCTGGCCGGATGTCTTGGGAATATTGAGCGCATTACGCGCGTTGGTGATCATTTTGTTGAAGTTTGTATTGCCGATCACGAGCTGGGAGTTGAACACCCCGTACATATAGGAGGTGGTTGTAATGGTTTCTTCCTTGCCTCCTGAGTAATGCCCGCCCATTAAAATGTGCCCATGGGGACGCTCTACACGAAGCTCTTTGGATTTGAGTACGACATGCTCATAGCTGTCCGTGAAAAAGGAAAGTAGTTCATCGCCATCCCGTTCTTCTTCCTGCCGTTTCGGGAAAAGTTGATTCACTTCGGCAGCGGTTAAGTCCAGCGTGCGCAGCGGCTCACCGATGGTTTGAGCTGGAGCCACACGCCCTGCCTGAAGATCACTTGCCGCGTGTGCCGGTATACTGGTCTCGGAAGCGTCCGCTAGAACGGTAGCTACTTCGTCACGTGCCTTTGTCACCAGCTCCTGATACTCCAGCTTTGTCACTGCGGCTGGATGATTGGGCTGGAACAGACCGTAAAAAGTAAAGCGAGCTTCCCCTGCAAGTTTCACCCGCTCAGATTGCAACGCGGTATAGGCGAATTCGTATTGGTACACTTCATTGGCGAGCGAGTCACGATGGAGTGCTTCCGGCTCATTCGTTTCTTTGTACGAAAGTCCAAAGAACTGAAATCCGTCAGTCGAGTAACCAACAGTGCGGGTTAACGAGCCTTGTTGAAGGTATGGGAACGCCTGACTTTGAGGCTGGTTTTGACGTGAGCAAACGGTGTAGCCTCTTTGTTCATCATGGTAGACGGTGTGGTCAATATATTGAGACAAATAAGCTTCATTACTGCGCACAGCGGCGGTATCGGCAATGCCAATATCCTGACCGTACACGACATCTGCTTCCACGTCATCGCCCTGTAGGGTTACATCCCAGAACCATACTCCCAGGCGGCTTAGCGTGAAGGTCACCTGATAGCCTACACCAGCGGTGAAACCCTCCCAAATAATCTGCTGATCCGTTTGTCGGATGACTCCCGGTGAGCGAATTCCAAGCAGGGGAGTGATACTTACACCGGACGGACGGTACAATCTCAAGTACAGATTGTTCAAGGAACCGTCGACTGAATTGGTCAACAGTTGGTTGATCATCGTTGAGCCGTGGGCGATCTTATACACATCACCGCTGCTCAAGAAGGTAAAAGACAGGTCGCCAGCTCGCAGCAAAATATTTTGATCCAGACTTGTATTCATCAAAGGGAACGCCTCACTTTCCTGTTTATTTCATTAACCGAAAACGGCTTTCACTAGTATCTCGGCTGTTAGGTCCTGTAAAGACGGCAAATTCACCGCTGTCACTACTGAAGCTCAAATCTGCATGATGATAGCGCAGCTGAGGCTCGGTCAATGCAAATTCAACTTCCCGGCTTTCGCCTGGGGCAAGAAGGACTTTGCAGAAATCTTTCAGTTCTTTCATTGGACGAACCGTATCACCGCTGATATCACGAACATAGAACTGGACGGTTTCCTCGACCGGACGTGTTCCTGTGTTCGTTACCTGCACTTTAATGGTCAGTTCCTGACCAGGTATAAGGGTATCGCCGGAAAGCTGTACGCTGTCATAGGCTACATCGGTGTAACTCAGTCCATAGCCGAACGGGAATAAAGGTTCGTTTGGTACGTCTAGATATTGGGACACGTAGCGTTCTTTTGTATTCGGATCTAACTGCGGGCGTCCCGTATTAAAATGATTGTAGTACACGGGCACCTGTCCGACCGATTGCGGGAATGACATGGTCAGGCGACCCGTAGGTTCGGCATCACCGTACAACAATTCGGCAATCGCCGCGCCGCCTTCACCACCAGGGAACCAGGCTTCCAATACGGCGTCTGCTTCTTCAATGACACCGTGCAGATCCAACGGACGACCATTAAATAATACGGCTACCATAGGCTTGTTCAGCGTCTTCAGGCGCTTCACTAGTTCCAACTGGGCTTGTGGCAGGCGAATATTGGAACGGCTGCCTGCTTCACCACTCATATCGGAGCGCTCACCAAGCGCCAACACGATAACCTCTGCTTGGCTGGCTGCTTGCAGAGCTTCCGCATATTGCTCCTCAGTTATATCGTCGATAGAGCAACCTGCCGCAACCGTGAGCAGCGAGGAGGATATTTTCGATTGGAACCCGTCGACAACGCGAATAGCTTCCTCCTGTGAACCACTCCACGACCAAGAGCCCAGGATATCACCGCTCTCTGCGAAAGGTCCGATCAACGCAATATGCTGATTGCGATTCAATGGAAGAACGGAATCATTTTTGAGCAATACGCAAGATTTAATAGCTAATTCTTTGGCAACCGTACGGTGAGCTTCGCAGAACACAACTTCACATTCACGCTCAGGGTCTGCGCCGCGTAGCGGGTTTTCGAACAAGCCCAGCTTTTGCTTGAGCTTCAATATACGCATCACGGCTTCATCAATGAGCGCTTCATCCAGTTGTCCGCTGCGAACCAGCTCAGGCAGATGCCCGTTATAGCAGGAGGTCATCATTTCAATATCTACGCCAGCCAGCAGTGCTTTCATTGCTGCCTCGCGCTCATCCTCGGCGATGCCGTGAGGGATAAGCTCCTTGATGGCGGCCCAATCCGAGATGAGTACACCATCAAAGCCCCATTCATCACGAAGCAAATCACGCATCAGGCGCTTATTGCCCGTTGCGGCTACGCCTTCTACGGTATTGAAGGACGTCATCACCATTTCGCAGCCTTCATCTAAAGCAGCTTTGTAGGAGGGGAGATAATACTCTCGCAGCTGCCAGGCGGATACATCTACAGTGTTGTAATCCCGTCCGCCTTCGCCAGCTCCATATGCGGCAAAATGCTTCACGCATGCGGCCACCCGGTCGGTATCGTTCGTCAGATCTTTACCCTGAAACCCGCGCACAAACGCACGAGCAAATTCGCTGTTGAGGTAAGGGTCTTCCCCTGTAGATTCCATCACACGGCCCCAGCGCGGGTCACGCACCAGATCGACCATAGGAGCGAATGTGACGTGAACACCGGATACAGCCGCCTCGCGGGCTGCAATGGTAGCGCTCTCTTCTGCAAGTTGCATATCCCATGAGCAACCAATGGCCAGCGGGATAGGGAAAATCGTTTTGAAGCCGTGTACAATATCTGCCATAATTAAAAGCGGAATACCCAGACGATTTTTACTCAAATGAGCCTGCTGAACACGAATCGCTTCCTTGGCCCCTGCGATACCAAGCACGGAACCGACGTTATGGACATTTTCCTCTGTGATGCCGAGAGAAGCCATGGGGCCAGTAATTTGACTATCCGTTCCCGCTTCTTCAAAGAAGGCACCCACAAGCTGTAGCAGTTGATCGACTTTTTCTTCAAGCGTCATGTTTTCTAAATAGGAATTCAGGTGTTGTTCCATCATAATCCTCCATAAGCTGTATTGTTGGTGGACAGCTCTTTTTTTTCAGATTCATGAGATTTTTTTGGATAAAATTGATTCAAAAAAGTGCTGAACAGGCTAATAGCTAGTATAGAAGCATAATATTCTGTCGTATTATTAATCGAAACGTTTCTATTGTTGAACTCAGTTGGATTATATACGCTTTCAAATGGAGAGTCAAATCCAATTCAGGGGGTTTTTATAGGCTAAATAACGTAATAAAGATGATATAAACGAAAAAAAGTCGGGATTCTGAGCGAATAAAATATAATATTCCTATTGAATACGGTTTCAATTTGTTCTATAATGACTATCGAAACGTTTCTATTGACGGGTATGGTCCTTGTGCTTTGAACATAAGTGTTATAGCGGTATGCTTTAATCGCTATGTATTTACATGCATCAGGATTTTGCAAGATTCGATTCCAGTCGCTCCAAAATGCAATATATAGATGAACGAGACCATTTCGTTCTATATATTGTTCATTGGAAGTCGCTAATTGTATTTTCGCAAAATCCTCGTATTTGAATCCGTTATCATATTGCATGATCGGTAAACCGATCATCTCGGGAGGAATTCGTATGATGAAAAGAACGTTGGGGATCATTTTGGCAAGCACCTTATTACTGGGGGGCGCGCTGGCAGGCTGCTCGTCCAAGGATGATTCGTCTGGCAAAGATGCGAACGGCAAGACGACCATCACCATGTGGGGCATGGGAGCAGAAGGGAAACTGCTGCCTGAAATTGTAAAAGATTTTGAGAAAGAAAATCCAGATATTCACGTTGATGTACAGGCGTTGCCTTGGGATAACGCTCACGATAAGCTGCTGACAGCAGTTGCTTCAAAATCCGGTCCGGACGTGGTTCAGTTAGGTACATCATGGGTTCCCGAACTTGCGTCTGCGGGTGCATTGACGGATATTACCCCTTATATCAGCAAGTATCCTGAACTGGAATCGAAGAATTTCTTCGAGGGTGCTGTAGGTACGACAAAATTTGAAGGGAAACCGGTCGGTGTGCCTTGGTACACTGAAACGAGAGTTTTGTTCTATCGTTCCGACCTACTGAAACAAGTCGGATATAATGAAGCACCTAAAACGTGGGAAGAGCTTTCCGATGCTGCCCAAAAGCTGGCGGCTCGGGGCAAAGGCAAATATGGTATCTCCTTTAGTGCAAAGGAGCAGTCTATGGGCTTTATGTTTGCTCTCCAGAACGGTTCCAAACTGGTTGACGAGCAGGGCAATCCGTTGTTCAACCAACCACCGTTTGTAGATGCTGTGAAGTATTTGAATACTTTTTTCCAAAACGGCTCTAACGCAGTGGATATTGGAATTGACTCTGTTCAAGGTTTACAAGGTGATGGTATCGTTCCAATGTTTATCAGCGGTCCTTTTATGATTAAAGAAATCAAGAGCAAGGCACCAGAACTGGAAGGTAAATGGAATATAGCGGAGCTTCCTGGCAAAGTAAACAACCTGTCCGTTTTGGGTGGAGCGAACCTTTCAATTATGCAATTCAGCAAGCACCCAGAGGAGTCGGCCAAATTCATGGCTTACATGAGTAAACCAGAAACGCAGCTGAAATGGATGGAACTGTCCAGTAACTTGCCTGCGGCTACTAAATCGTGGGAAGATGCCAAGCTTAAGAGTGATCCGATGCTTCAAACGATTCGTAAACAGCTGGACCATTCCGCAGCATTGCCGCAACTGGCAGCATGGGAAGAGGTTTCTCAACAATTCATCAAGAGCTTTGAGCGTGTTTACCGTGGTCAAGCGGACGTACAGAAGGAAATGGATGACTTTAATCAGCAGGCTGCAAGTATTATGAAAAAATAATGATCCATATCCGCCATTGTCAAAGGGAGTGAAGGCATGAAAGGAAGCTCGCAGAAGCTTGCGCCATACTTGTTTATCGGTCCCTCCATCATCCTGTTGACGCTGTTTTCGCTGTTGCCGATTCTACTGGCGCTCGTAATCAGCTTCACGGATATGGATCTGTCAGGACTCGTTAATTATGATAGTATTCGCTTTATAGGTCTGGAAAATTATACAAACGTACTAATGGACCCTTCCTTTATAAAGTCCCTTGGTAATACCCTGTTCTTCGTCATCATCGGTGTTCCGTTGGTGCTGATATTTTCGCTTAGCATCGCGATTCTGATTAACATGGGTAAATCACGTGCTTTTAAAGTATTCCGCGTCGTGTTCTATCTACCGTCCGTAACGAATGTGGTTGCGGTCGCAGTCGTTTGGAGTTATCTATATAATCCGACGCTTGGATTATTCAACTATGTACTTGGTTTAATGAATTTAGGTCCCGTCCCATGGCTGACCGATCCAACAGTAGCGAAGGTTTCGTTGATTGTGTTGGCAGTTTGGCGGGGCATCGGCTTAAACATGATTATTTTTATTGCGGCTATTAAAGGGATTCCGGGTTCTTATTATGAAGCGGCTCAGCTTGACGGTGCCAATACATGGCAGCAAATTCGTTATATTACGCTTCCGCAGCTTCGTTACGCTATTTTCTTCGTGTCCATCACGACGATGATTGGCTGGCTGCAATTTTTCGAGGAACCGTTTGTCATGACTAAAGGGAAACCGCTCGATGGCACGCTGACAGCATCCCTGTTCATTTACAATAACGGCTTCCAATTTAGTAAATTCGGGTATGCCGCGGCGGGATCGTTCATTCTGTTCTTCGCGATCATCGCGGTGACGCTGATTCAGTTCCGTTTGCAAAATAAAGCGGAGTCCTGATAGAGAGAGGTGATGAACGTGAAAACAGCTGTTCAGCAAGCCCGCGCCAATACGCGCAGTGGTGAAAAAACATTTCAATGGTTCGTGGCGATTCTCCTGACCGTGGGAGGTCTGTTGATGGTGCTGCCTTTTGCGTGGATGATTTTATCCTCCTTTAAGACAGAGGGTGAGGTAACCAAAATTCCTCCGACCATCTGGCCGCAGCATTTTACACTGGATAATTTTAAATTACTATTCGATAGCATGGCTTTTGGAACCTATCTGACGAATACGCTGATCATTGTTTTAGCTTCCTTCTTCGGATTATTCCTGAATGCCATGGCGGGTTATGGCTTTGCCAAATTCCAATTTAAAGGCAAAGGGTTTCTGTTCTACCTGGTACTGGCAACGATGATGATTCCAGGTCAAGTGACGATGATTCCCGTCTATTTGATCCTGAACCAGATGGGATTGACCAATTCCATGCTAGGGATTGTCCTTCCTGGATTGGTAGGTGCGTTCGCGATCTTCCTGTTCCGGCAGTTCATGTCCGATATCCCGGAAGAACTGCTGGAGGCGACACGTCTTGATGGAGCAGGGGAGTTCCGTACTTTTCTGCAAATCGTATTGCCTATCTCGACACCAATTCTGGCAGTACAGGCCATTTTAACCTTTATCGGTGGATGGAATAGCTTCCTGTGGCCGCTCATTATTGCGAACGATGAGAAGCTGTACACCTTGTCCGTCGGGCTGTCACTGCTCAAGGGGCAGAACGAAAGTCAATTTGCTCTTCAAATGGCAGGCTCGACCTTCATGGTCGTTCCGATCATGATTATCTTCATTGTTTTCCAAAAGTATATTATTGAGAACTATACGATTTCGGGGATTAAGTAATAGTGTAGTATGAATACAAGTCATAGTCACAAGAACGAACAGCGAAGCTTCTCTTTGGGAGAGGGGCTCCGCTGTTTTTGCTGTACATAGATATATTTATATATGAGTTAGACAATATTGATGGGACAATGTACGAAGTTTTCTTTTCAGTCTATAGATTCGAGTCGTTGTAGCCGTAACCGAAATATTATATTTGGTAGCGAGCAAGGGCACAGCTAGTTGTCGACAAAAGTAGTCTTCATAGAGTGTATATTCATTGTTGGAAAGCTGCATTAGAATATTAACGATAACCGTATCCACATCTCCCAATCTACGATTTTCCCACTCCTCCTCTACCGAATTTGAAAAACTACAGATTTTCTCACATTCAAGCGTAGTTTCATGCTTTTTTTGTGTATAGTAGCACCTAAATGATTTATATATAAGATTTTTAGCCGTAAGGTACAGCCAACCCTTTACATTGGGGTGATGTTTGAGCTTGACCAATTGCTGTCTTGCCGCTACAAAAGTATCTTGTGTACATTCTTCTGCCATAAATGTAAAGCAAGACTGATTCTTGATTAAATGCATACAGAAACGATATACCTCACTCAGATAAAGTTCACAAATTTTTCTGTAAAAGCATCTGGAACTACCTCTGCACTGATCCTCTTTGCAACAGTCGATAACCATCGTAGTCGGCATTTGTTCAAGCCCCCTTTGGACGGATAAAAAAATAAATGATTTTTGTATGTGCCAATCATATACATTAATTCCAATTTTCAAGAATGACATAAATCATATTTAATCTCGTAAATGTGGAATTACTAGAACAGTTAAAAGATATTTTAGGGTGATTTTGATTCTGATACGGAATTAGTTAATAGGGGGAGAGGGTGCACCTGGTGAAAGGGGGGGAAGGATGAAAGAATCCATAGTATATAAACGTTTGGCAGCAACATTTAGACCTTATCTGAAGACGGTCACTATCATTTTGATATGTCTTATCCTATCAGCGGGCTTGAATATATTATTGCCTTTAACAAGTAAGGTTATTGTGGATCAAGGTCTTCTGAAAGGGAATATGCAGGCTGTAATCCTGTACACTTCTGCTGCGTTTTTAATCGTTTGCTTGGACAAGCTGTTGAATTTGTGTAAAGAAACCTTTCGGGCAGGCTTAAGCGCACAGGTTACCTTTTCATTATTTGAAAAGGCGTATCTGCATCTGACAAGAGTACGAATGAGTTATTTTAACCGAACCAATGAAGCGGAGCTGCTGAACCAAATTGGCACGGATGTAGGCAATGTATCGAGGATCACAGATAGTGGAGTATTTTTTGTCATTATGCAGGCGTTCAGCATGATTGGTGGTTTATGTGGTTTGCTGCTCATTAACTGGAAAATGACTGTAATCGTGCTGTGCTTTTTACCCATCAAATATGTTGTGGTGAAGTATTTTGTGAAGCGTAGAAAAAAACTGGTGGGGGATTTAATTGAAGGCAGTAGTGATTTTGCCCAGTGGTTTGGGGAATCTGTCGGGGGCATGAAGGAGCAGCGAATGTTTGGTCTTATTCCACATAAGCATCAGCAGTTCTCATCCAAGCAGCGTCGAATTGTAGAATCAGAACGGAAATTATCACTTCTGGACGCCTGGAATATCGCTTCGGAATCTATTTTAATTCAGCTTCTAATGATGTTTTTGTACGTTGTGGGTGCTAATCTTATTTTTCGTTTACAGCTTACTGTAGGTGGGATTTTTGCCTTTGTTTCTTACAGTGCTTATGTTACCACTCCTGTTTTCGCTATTTTAAACATTGGCTACATGCTGGCTGAAGTCGTTCCCTCCGCCATTCGATATTATCAGTTCTTGGATTGGGCAGAGGAAGAAACATCTAATTCAGTCACTCCAGCGTCTATACTAACTGAGCCGCCATTCGAAGATCACATTGCATTTCATAATGTTTCTTTTTCCTATACCAAGGATGAACCCGTACTGCCCCACGTGAGCTTTAGGATTGCCCGAGGTGAAAAAGTAGCTATCATTGGAGCAAATGGGGCAGGGAAGTCTACGTTGCTGGATCTGATTATGAGATTCAGCCAGCCTGATCAAGGGATAATCACTTATGACGGCATTGACATCCAAAGCTATGAAATAGATGTGTATCGAAGTCAAATAGCTTTGGTCAGTCAGCAGGTGTATTTATTTGATACTACTATTTTTGGCAATATCCGCATAGGCACAGAAGTCACTAATGATGCAATAGAGGCCATTATCGCGGAGGTTGGTCTGGAAGAATTGGTTCAGAACTCGGCAGATGACTTCCCTATAGGCTCGAATGGCTCCAGATTGTCGGGTGGGCAAAGACAGAAAATTGCTATGGCCCGGGCATTGATCAGGGAAGCGCCATTGTTTATTCTCGACGAGGTGACCTCCAATCTAGACACAGCAGCTAGGCTAAATGTTCAGCAATTGTTGAAGACCCGGTTGCGTGATAAGACCGTAATCATCGTTACACATCGCAGCGAGATATTAGCGCATGTCGATAGAGTTATTTTGTTGGAGAACGGCGAACCAGCCCAAATAGGATCACACTCCCATTTTATGACCTGTCATGCAGAATACAGAGGATGGGTATTAGGGGAAGAAGAGGTCCCCATAAAATGATGAAAAAAACAAACGCTTTCATAGTGTGATTTAACACCATGTACGGAATTAGTATAGGTGAACACCTTTTTAAATCATATCATGAATGGGAGGAGTAGTTTAACATGCGTAAGCTTGTGAAGAGAAGCACGAATGTAGGCGACACGATTGAGGCATTTGGCTGTGGTTGTTCCTGTTATTGTCCTTGCTCCTGTTATTGCGCAGGCAGTTTGACTCGAAGCTCCAATACTCAGCGTGAAAGTGACGGTTCTTATCGCAGAGATAACGGAACTGGAATTGGTAATTATTAAGCTTGTATCTGTATGGAGGAGCCTGGGCATTCCAGGCTTCTGTCCACATCAAAACAGAGTAGGTGTGAATCATGAACATGTGCCAACCCTTTATATACACATTTCAGACGAGACTCCACCATTATGCATATGATGTAAATACCAACTTGATCTTGCGGATTAAAGAGGAGGCCTACCATTTTCTGAATTCGCATTCCAGCTTCGACCTGGATCAGATGGAGGCTACACCGGAATTGCAGCACTATATCCGTGACTTGTTGGATAACGGATTTTTATCTTCACAGCGTCCGCAGATTATGAATCATCCCAAGACAAAGCACCTGGAGCATATGCTTCAGCATCAGCTGAAGACCCTCACCTTACAGGTAACTCAAAATTGCAATCTTAGATGCTCTTACTGCGTTTATTCAGGAGGATATGACAATCGAGGTCATACCAGTCTGATGATGGATTTTGAGACAGCGCGCAAGTGTATTGATTTTGTCATTGATAGGTCAGTAGACAGTGACCGTTTGGATTTTGGTTTTTATGGGGGAGAGCCGCTTATTAATTTTCCGTTGGTCAAGAAGTGTGTGGAATATATCAAGGAGCAGGTAGCGTATAGAGATGTAGGCTTTCATTTGACGACCAATGGTACGCTGCTTAATGACGATATTTTGGCCTTTCTGGATGAACATCGTTTTGTGCTTACGATCAGTCTGGACGGAGATCAAGAGAATCATGACAGAAACAGACGATTTGCTGTTAACGGGCGGGGTACCTTCGATACGATTATTGCGAATGTGGATAAAATTAAGAGAAATTACCCGGACCTCTTTGAATGGATTAATTTTAATGTGGTGCTGGATACCCGTAATGATTTTGGATGTATCAATGATTTTTATACGAATTATGAAACCTTCGAAAGCCTGTACAGTGTAAGGTCGTCCTACATTAACGATGCTTATGTGAAGGATGAAATTTTGTACAGAAATGAATTTATTGAGCAGAGAGGCTATGAGGTAGTTAAAATGATGCTTTCCAAGTTTGGAAGAGTAGATGAAAATCATGTCTCCAAGCTGATTAAGGACTATTATATTCAGATGTATTTCCGTATGTTTCATTATAGAAAGCCTTCTGCGGGGATGCCGATAGAAGCGCATCATGGTGGACCCTGTGTGCCTGGTGTACAGCGATTGTTTGCGGATGTGCATGGAAATCTGTATCCATGTGAACGGGTCAGTGAGCAGTCGGAGGTGGTGCAGATTGGAAAAGTGGACACAGGCTTTGAAGTGGATAAAATCAGCCAGATTTTGAATGTAGGGACAATCACGGAGGATGCATGTAAAAACTGTTGGAATTTCCGTTTTTGTACGCTGTGTGTTGCTGTAGCAGATGATTTGCATACCTTGTCCAAAGAAAAGAAGCTGAGTCATTGTTCGGTAGTCAAAAATGATATTAGGCATACCTTACTTGATTATTGCATGATGAATGAGCTGGGCTATGATTTCTCCGAGGATACGATTCTCGATTTTGAAAAAGCATGAGGGGTGTCTCCATGACCAATAAATTAATCATTTTTCCGTTTGATTATGAAACGATAGCCCTGGTTAGGAACTTGAATCTATTAGGAAGTTATGAGGAAGTTGTACTTATTTCTTTTCAAGGGTCGGGTATGATCGGGAAAGATGCCTGTGTAACGGACAAGGGGGAAGTGACAGGCTTCATAGTGAAGCCAGAGTCTTGTTTGGAGCAAGAAATGGAGCGTTGTGATGCCATATTACTGGTGAAATCCAATTTCAAGCTGGATGTAGCTGAGGTGTATCTTCCCGTGATCAAGAAGGCTGGACAACTTGGCAAAAAAGTCATGTGTAATTTCACTTTGCCAGACTCATGTATGGAATTCATCGAACCCTGTGAGGAGCAAGATGGCAAGCTGATTTTAAAAAATACATTTGATGTACGCACGAAAGATATTTTACCGCCTGACCCGGGCTCTGTTATTCATGATTTTTTTACACCGGTTCTGTTTGTATTAGGACTGAACGAGCGAACACATAAGCTTAATTTGCAGCTTAACCTTCGGCAGAAGCTTGAAGCACAAGGATATCGGGTGTCGCAAATCACATCTAATGGATGCGGGGAGCTGATTGGTGCACATTCTTTTCCACAGTTTATGTTTGAGAGCGGTATGACGGAAACCCAGAAGATTATCATGTTTAATCGGTATTTGAAAAAAATAGAGCAGAGCGAAAAGCCTGATCTAATACTCGTGGGCATTCCAGGTGGGATTGTTCCCTTTAACAATACGTTCACGAATTATTTTGGAGTAACCTCATTTTTGGTATCCCGCGCTGTTAGAGCGGATGGCCTAATCTGTTGTCTTCACTATGATGAATACAATATAAAATATTTGGAGCATGTGAAACAGTACATGGAAAACCGTTTTTCCTCTTCATTATTAGGATATGCCATATGTAACAATGTATTCGACAGTTACTCTTCTTCCACAGTCAATATGCAATATGCATCTGTTGATCATCGTTTCGTGGAAGAGAAAAAGCAGGAGTTTTCCAATTATTCCGTGCCTGTACTCCATCTGTCCAACGATGAAGATATGAATAGGCTGACGAAGGATATTTTACATTATTTTTCGGTTGATCATCACGTAGTTCAGTTGTAATGGAGGGAAGAACATGAACTTTACTCAGGATGTAACGGGAACAGGAATGAAACTGGAAAATATATTTTGGAAGCTTTTTAAAATAAAAGCGGGTGAGATAAATAAAGAGGCTACATTACTGGGTCCTGATATGGGGTTGTTCCCCAGAGATCTGGTATATCTATTATTTGAAGTGGAAAAAAGCTTTGCTATTCTAATTCCGGAAGAGCGTATAGTGGGAGGGGGGTTGCTTACATATAACAGCTTGTATGAGACGATAAAGGACTGCTTAACAGTGGAAAAGGGATGAAGGATTTGTGAAAATGATGATAAAACATACAAAAACATACAAAAAAATCCGATATACCTCTAGAATCACTTATTTCAGGATTTTTGAAAAATCCTCATTTAGAAGAGAATTGGAGGTTTTAGGATGAATGTATCATTTACATCATCTCACCAATCGCCGTTCCGCACCGCAGATAACAACCGACTTGAACTACGGCATTCCCTTTCCGCTCAGGCTGAAAGGAAGGGTATAGGCAAGCCACAAAACAAGGTTATTCAACAATTGACAGAGCAAAAGCAAAGTTTGATGGAGAGGCGTTCGGACTATTTAAGTAATGCTCTCAAGCGTGGTCTCGGTCCGGAAGCTGTAAAAGCTGAAATGGAAGAGATAGATAAGCAGATTCAGCAAATTGACGAGAACATTCAAAAGCAGTCACTGGAAGAGCAAAAAAAGGCTTTAGGCATGGATGAGGAAAGTAAAAAAGAAGCTCAGAAAGGCAAAAAGGAAGAATATACGCCTAAGACTGCTGAGGAGCAGCAGCAAAGATTGATCACCTATACAATGCATAGTGTTGTATCTGCAAACAATGAGTTGAAGAGTGCCAAAATAGCCAAAACGGCACAAATCACATTGGGAAGCGAGGCTAAGGGGTGGGAAAACGCTAACCCTGCAAAATCAGCGGCTTTGCGTGAAAAGGCAGAAGGACTTAATGGAAAGATCATGGAAATCGCTGCGAATATTAATGAGCGTATCAGCGAAGCGGTGAATAACGAACCGATGATTACAGATCGGGTTGAACCTAAGGATGAGCAGGAGGCGAATGCAGAGGCAGACAGGGTGTGGACTGAACAAGAGCTCAATGCCTATCTAGACTCGGCTAAAGACGGGGCGAAGACTGCAGGCACGAAGGTAAATATTGCAGTCTGATCCGGCTATCATGTACATGGTTCGCTAAATTAGGAGGGTGCTTTCAGACGAACGCTATCGTTCGCAGAGGCGCCCTCCGCTTACTCTAATGGAACGGAACAGAGCCGTGAGATTCATTTCACAATCCGAAGAGACAGGGGGAGAAAAAATGAATGGCAAGATCCATGTAGCCATTATTGACGACGGGGTTAATGCTGGCTTTTTAAACACCCAATTATTATATAACGTCGAAATAGCTCATGGAGACGTAGAAGATGGACGCACCTTAAATCACGGTACGCTATGTGCAGCTATTGTACAAACGTATTTTCCAGATGCGATCATCAGTAGTGTAAAAATAATGAACCATAGAAAAGGAAATGCAGCTCAGCTTTGTGCTGCGCTGGATTGGTGTGTAAAGCATGGTGTACAGGTAGCCAATATCAGCCTGGGAAGTATAAATTATCGAGATCGAGGCATGCTGCGGGAAGCTGTAAATAATGCAGCTATGGCGGGATTAATTATGGTATGTGCAGCACAAAATGGAGGACTTCTTACTTATCCGGCTTCCTTTGCCAATGTGATTGGTGTGCGCTGCGATCATAGCGGTATACTCACAGCAGGACAATATACATATGATGCTGAGAAAGCATTCTCAAGTGGTATCGATTTTACCGCTTTTGCCAAGCATGAACTGGTAGGTGCAGCTGGAGAGGCTGTACAATGTCCCAACAGCAACAGCTATGCCACTCCATTGATTACAGCACACATATGTAAAGTTTTGCAGCAGTCCATGCCTGTTCCTTCCATAGAACAGCTAAAACATATTTTACATAAGTATAGTTATCTTCCGATACAGGATACCATAATCCCCGTAATGCGTTACGGACATCCGGATTGGATACGGCGCGCCTATGTGTTTATAGAGGATTGTGCAATTAGTTCGAAAGCACCCTATTATTTTCAGACCCAATGTGAAGCTCAACTCCCTGGCGACAAAATTGCTGCGATCTTCGAACAAGCCATCCTGCGGGAGCGAGAACAACAGGACACAGCACTCGAAGGTGGACAACGGGTATACGACCTTACAGATACGATTGTCTTGCTAGGGGAAATGGAGCCAGTGAGTTTGCAGGAAGTGGAGCAATTGGCTTCACGTTATGGAAAACATGTTGTCTATATCTCTAAAAATCAACGACATATCCCCGCACTGAATTTTTCATCTTGCTATTTGCGCTGGTGGCAGCAAGAGGGGGGGCTCTTTATGACGCGGGAGGAGACTATCGCAATAGAGGATTCTCGCATTCCGCTTATTTGTATTTATTATGACAAGGACATTGACATTATTTATTTTTTGCATGAGTTGAGAGGGCAATTTGCCCGGGATGGATATCAAAGCTGGATCGCGGTGGACCAGTCCGCGGCAGTGTTGCATGATATGGAGTATACGCTCCCTTCGAATGCAAGCAATGGATTACAGGAACTGTTATATAATGCGGGTACAATGGCATATAACGCTTATACGGATATTGCTATTTTGTGTGTAGAGGCTACGAATATTACGCATTGCACCAAAGAACGAGTTTTATTAGACGTTGATATTGAGCTTTCTATCCTGGTGAAAGCGGAAACTGAACGTATTTATATATCTATACGGACAGAGCAGGGATATTTGAAAGAAGGGGTCCTCTCGAATTTAAACGTGGGTGATATAGGTGGTATTTATACATATTTAGAACAACTGTTGGTAGACTGATATTCACTATTTAAAACAGACTGCAAGATATGGCAGTAGGCACTACTTTGAACGCATCAGTAATCCGTTATTACTATTTAGCAAAGTGGTTATTCACTCAATAAGTTTGTTTATAAAACGAAATATTTTGAAGTACGTAACCAATTGCTTATCGTTTATCATTAATGTTAATAAATATATTAAGTATTTAATAATAATATTGACTATAATAAATATGGTGTGTTATATTAAAACCGTAAATAAAACGGCTTCTTAGTCTTGGTGGTACAACGGATTTTATTTTCGCATTCAGAGAGGATGGTTTAGGTGGCAGCAGCTGTAAAAGCAAAGATGATTGTAGACAAATCTTTTCGTATTGCTGAAGTCGATAAACGCATTTATGGCTCTTTTGTAGAGCATCTCGGGCGTGCCGTATATGGCGGCATTTACGAGCCTACTCATTCAACTAGTGATGAAAGCGGTTTCCGAAATGATGTTAAAGAGTTGGTAAAACAGCTTGATGTTCCTATTATACGCTATCCGGGAGGTAACTTTGTATCCGGTTACAATTGGGAGGACGGTGTCGGCCCTGTCGCGTCCAGACCTAGACAGTTGGAGCTGGCTTGGAGAACGGTCGAGCCGAATGAAGTGGGTACGAATGAATTTTTCAAGTGGGCCAAGGATGTAGGTTCCGAAGTCATGATGGCGGTTAATCTGGGTACGCGCGGAATTGATGCTGCGCGTAATCTGGTGGAATATTGCAACCACACAGGTGGCTCCTATTGGAGTGATCTACGTCGTAGTCACGGTGTAGAGCAACCACATAAGATTAAAACCTGGTGTCTTGGTAACGAGATGGATGGCCCATGGCAAATTGGTCACAAGACAGCAGAAGAATATGGTCGTCTGGCTGTAGAATCTGCAAAAGCCATGAAGCTGATCGATCCTGACATTGAGCTTGTATCCTGTGGCAGCTCCAGTTCTACGATGCCGACGTTCCCAGAATGGGAAGCAACCACGCTGGATCATACCTATGAGGTAGCCGACTATATTTCCTTGCACCAATACTACGGAAATCATGACAATGATACGGCTAATTATCTGGCACGCTCTATGGATATGGATCATTTTATTCATACGGTCATTTCGACTTGTGACTATATCAAAGCAAAGAAACGCAGCAAGAAAAAAATGATGCTCAGCTTTGACGAATGGAACGTGTGGTATCACTCCAATGATGCGGACAAAAAAATTGATCCGTGGTCTGTGGCACCACCGCAGCTTGAGGATATCTATAACTTTGAGGATGCATTGTTGGTAGGCAGCATGTTGATTACGTTCCTGCGCCACGCGGATCGTGTGAAAATGGCTTGCCTCGCCCAACTGGTCAACGTTATTGCGCCAATCATGACCGAGAATAACGGAAAAGCATGGAAGCAAACGATTTTCTATCCGTATCTGCATGCCTCCCGTTATGGTCGTGGGGTATCGCTGATGCCTGTCGTAGATTCGGAAAAATACGATTCCAAGGACTTCACAGACATTCCTTATCTGGACAGCGCTGTAGTTTATGATGAAGAGGGAGACGCACTGACTGTCTTTGCAGTGAACCGTCATTTGTCTGAATCGCTGGAGTTGACAGTAGATGTACGCAGTTTTGAAGGCTACCGCATTGTCGAGCATACTGTATTGGAGCATGATGATCTTAAAGCGACCAACAGTCCAGCCGGTGAAAAAGTTACGCCTCACAACGGCGGCAACGCCAAGCTTGAAGACGGAATTGTAAAAGCTCATTTGGGCAAAGCATCGTGGAACGTTATCCGTCTTGCTAAGTCCCATTAATTCTCTTCTGTAAAAGGTAGAGCTTCGACTGTATCTAAATAAGCTCGCATTCTCTCTTGTAAGAGTATTACAAGAGCGGCAATGCGAGCTTTTTGCGTAAAATGAGCCATTTGTCCCTCCATAGATATAGGGTTCTAAGAGAAGGGTGGATTTTAAATAAATATTATGTTTATTACTAAATTTAACTAGACAAAGATGATCCTTATTCACTAAGTGCTCATACTCTCTACATTTTTATGAAGTTAATTAGACCCAGTGCCAGACTTCCCAGGTGAAAAAAGACCCTGTTATATCGTTGTCAACGTATTGATATCTGAAATGCAGGGTGTGTAATCCGACTTAAATCCACGTTATACTTTAAAAGATAGTCTATTTAAATCCAAATGGTGGTTGTAGCATTTCGAGAAAGGAATGATCTGTATGAGTCAGACAGACCAATATCGTTTTCAAGTGAACTTGGGCGGTATGATTGATATTTTGGCCAATCATTTATATAGCAGTCCACGAGTGTTTATACGTGAGGTTCTGCAAAATGCAACAGATGCGATCACGGCTCGCAAGGAGCTGCGGAAGGTTGTTGCTGAAAGTAAAGTACTGAAAGAAGACAAGGCTCTTGGAGATACAGCTTCTGAGAGTAACGACTATGAAGGTAAAGTCATCGTGGAGTTATCTGGTTCTGGGGAGCATCAGGTATTGATGATTCAGGATAACGGCATTGGATTGTCAGAAGAAGACATTCACCGTTTTTTGTCGATTATCGGTCAGTCTTCCAAGAAGGGAGCCGATTTGCTGGCTTCTGAGACTTCGTTTATCGGACGCTTTGGGATTGGGTTACTATCCTGCTTTATGGTGAGCGATGAAATTGTAGTGTTGACCCGCTCGGTGAAGGAAGGCATCTCCATGGAATGGAGAGGGAAGCCGGATGGGACGTATACGATTCGTCGATTGGAAACCGAGCTGCCTGTAGGGACGCAAATTTATTTGCGCTGCAAGCCGGGAAGTGAGTTTTATTATGAGCCAGCGCATGTAGAGGAGTCTTTAATCTATTATGGTGCGTTGCTGCCGTATCCGGTCATGCTGTCTGTAGACGGGGAGACCAAGCGCGTCAATCTTCCATCGACGAGCTGGATGCAGGACCCAGAGCAATTACGGAGTCGCCGTAGTGAGGTGCTGGATTTAGGCTATCGCCTGATGGGGGAGCGCTTCAGTGATTTTATACCGTTGCGGACAGCATCGGGCAGAACAGGCGGGATTGCATTCATTTTGCCTCGCAGTGTTAATCTGAACAGCAAGCGGCTGCATCGGGTGTATCTGAAGCATATGCTGGTGTCGGACAAGGCGGAAAATGTTTTGCCGGAATGGGCATTCTTCATTAAAAGCCTAATTTGGACAGATGAATTGCAACCAACGGCATCACGTGAGTATTTTTATGAAAATGAGCAGCTTGACGATGTTCGTTCTGAACTGGGTACCTGTATTCGGGAAGAACTGCTACGCATGGCGCAGTATGAGCCAGACCGCTTGCAGCACTGGATTCGTTTGCATGAGCTGTCCATGAAGGCGCTCGCCGTGGAGGATGGTGAATTTTTGCGGATAATGTACCGTTGGTTTTCCTTCGAAAGTACATTTGGGCGGCGTGAGCTGAAAGAACTAATCCAAGAGGCGGACGGACGTCCGTTGCATTACACATCGACAGTAGATGAGTATCGTCAGATTACGCATGTGGCGGCGGCGCAATCCATGTTGGTGATCAATGGCGGCTATATTTATGATTCAGACATTTTGGAAAAGCTGCATTGGATTGACTCTAACCTGCAAACAGAGCGTCTTAGCCCTGAAGAAGTATCTCTTTCATTTACCGGGCTAACACAGGAAGAGCGCGAGAATTATTACGGTGTGCTACGTGTCATGGATGCTGCTTTGCAGCCGATGCGTTGCCGCGCTGAGTTGAAGCGTTTTGAGCCTGCGAGTTTGCCAGTGTTGTATACCATTTCTCAGGATGCACTGACCTTGCGCTCCATGGAAAACACGGTTGAGGAGACAACCTCACTTTTTTCCAATGTGCTTGATAGTCTGAGAGCAGGAGTCCAGCAGAATTCGGGTTATTCCACCTTATACTTTAATCTGAACAACCCGGTGGTGGCGCGGATTCTTGAAGCTACCGATACGCAGATGGTCACGGCTGCTACAGAAATGATGTATGTGAATGCGCTTATGATGGGGCACTACCCGATGAACCGCAGTGAGTTGGGACTGATGAATAGGAGTGTGCTGCATTTTATTAATTGGGGATTAGGGAACGGACAAAATTCGTAATTGCGTAATTATAGGGGGATCCAAATGGAAGATACGATATATGATTTGATGGAGCAGGCGCAGGATCTGCCCGGAGGGGCGGCAAAGCTGGCGCTTCTTGAAGAAGCAGTCCGTTTGGCAGATACTTCCGGATTGAAGGAACTCGCTTATGAAATCCGGGGAGAGATTGTAGACTGCGCTATTTTTAACGGATATCCATTGAAGTCGCTGATTGCTTTTTCGTGGCAGTTGGGCCAATTTGATCAAAATCCAGAGGAATACGACGCAGATGAGCTGTTGTGGAATTACAAATGGATACTCGGTAAGGTGTGCAGCTTTTCCAATATATCGAAGACTCAAATAGAAGATCTGGCGGAGGATATGCGCAGACGTTATGCCGAATACGGGTATAATGAGCGTCCATATTACTATTATAAGTTCCGCATCGCGATGGACATGGGTGAACTGGATGAAGCACGGCGGTATCTGGATACCTTCCGCTTGATTGAGTCGGACAGTATGAGTGATTGTGAGGCCTGTGAGCAGAGCCAGATGGTACGGTTCTATTACTTGACTGGAGAAAACGAGCAGGCGCTTGCCGTGGCAAAACCGATTTTGTCGGGTCGCATGAAATGTGCAGAAGTACCACATGTGACGCTCTCGCAGGTGCTATTGCCGCTTTATCGTCAAGGCGAGGTTGATCAGGCAAAGGACAATCATCGCAAAGGCTATCGCCTAATTCGGGATGACCGCGACTTCCTGAAAACGATAGCGGAGCATATCGAATATCTGGCGGTTGCTGATCCGATTCAAGGAATCGAAGTAGTAGAGCGTCATCTACATATGGCGCTAGACTATGAGAGCGGGCTGGAGCAGATGTATTTTTACGCGACGATGGTGAGTCTGCTACAAAAGTTGGATACTTCGGGAGAAAAACGATTGATCCGGTTGCCGGCTTCCTTGGAATGGGGTAAAGAGGATCGCACATTGACAGAAATCATTGCGTATTTTAGGCCACTGGCAGAGTCAGCGGCGGCTGATTTTGATCGACGGAACGGGAATACGTTTTATTCCGATTGGCTCGGGAAAATTGTTCAAACGGCATAGAAGAAGTGTTAGCTGTGACGAATATTTTATACAGCCCAAACAATGAGCAGGTATAATATTCCTGTGAAATGACAGGAGGGGTTATGTTGTGACTGTAACCGAAAAGGTGATTAATTTCGCACACCGCGGAGCTTCAGGTGTATGTCCTGAGAATACGATGGCGGCATTCCGCCACGCCCTGGAACTGGGAGCAACAGGTATAGAAACGGATGTGCAGCGTACCCAAGATGGGCATCTGGTGCTGATTCACGATGAGTCGCTGGAGCGTACGACAGGTTGCTCACTGGATGTAAGGGATATTACGCTGGAAGAATTAAATAAACTGGATGCGGGCGGTTGGTTTGATGAGAAATTCCGAGGTGAGCGGGTCCCGATGTTGGATGAGCTACTGGAACTAGCCCAGTCCTCGAATACAATTATTAATTTGGAGTTGAAAAACAGCATTTATCTCTATCCGGGTATGGAGGAAGAGGTCATTGCTGCCGTGAAGCGTTTTGGGTTGGAACAGAGGGTAATCATATCCAGCTTCAATCACGAATCGCTGGCGCTCTGTGCGCAGCTTGCTCCTGAAATCAAGACGGGGGCGCTGTATATCGAAATTATGGTTCGTCCATCCGAGTATGCAACCCAATTCGGGGTAACAGCACTCCATGCCTACAAACAAGTTGTTACGCCAGAAGCTGTATCAGAGGCTTTGGCATTAGGCGTCGTATACCACCCATGGACGGTGAATGAGCCAGAAGAAATGAAGCGTCTGCTGGAGGCCGGGGTGAACGGCATCATCACGGACTATCCTGACCGGTTGGCGCACTTATTGGCTGTTCGCTCTTCCTAAGTCGAAGACACATTGGAACTGTGACTAAGGTTTTGCAAGGATATGACTGTGGCTATTTATTGAACAAAAGAGACTCTCCTGTACGCACTCGTTTTTACGAGGCGAGGGAGAGTCTTTTTTGCCCTAAGCCGAAGAGCGTATCATCCACGATGACCTTGATTCCTTTCTACTTGATGCCGAGCCGCATACGATAGCTGAACAGGATGTCTAGTGTTCTGCTCTGAAAATGATTCTCTACCAGCTTCACGAAGCGGGCTATATCGACGTCAAGCGCTCGATTGCCAAGTTTGAAGAGACTTTGAATACCCCCTTGGCTGAGAGCGAGCCCTGTATAACGAGCTGCGTCACACTGCTCACGGTTATGGAAGACAATCTCCCGGGTATATCGGAATTGTCCGCTGCGGTGCAGATTAGCCAAATGCTGATTCTTGCTCCATTTATGAGCTTGTTGCTCTACTGGGGCTTCCTGCTCCAAAAGGGTATCCGCTTTGGTGATAAGCTCTGTATAAGCTTGCTCTATCTGCCATTGCAGCACCGGAGGCCAGTCACAGTCAAAGGCCGCGAACACGCCGCCCTGAGCCAAGACCCTGCCCGCTTCCTGAAGCGTGCTCTCGGGGTCCATCCAGTGAAAGGATTGAGAGCAGGTGATGACGTCTACAGTTCCGTCCTCAAAGGGCAGGTTGTTGGAGAACCCGCTTTTGAAGGAAATGGTTCCTGCCCTTGTCGTTCCTGCCGTCTCCAGCTTGTGCTGCGCTTTTCCTCTCATGTCCGGGTTAGGCTCGATACCGACGATTTGCCGAGCGGCGTTTTCCCATATGAAAGTTGAAAGTCCTGTACCGCAGCCAATATCGGCAACTAGCTCTACGTTTCGCTCCAGATAGCGGCTGATGATTTCCACGACGAGTGACGGTGCTTCCGGGCGGTGCTGATCGTAGTTGTCGGCAAAACCGTTGAAACGATCCACATTACTTTGCAGATTTCCTTCAGGGATCATAGGTTCTTTTCCTCCTTAGTATCGACGGGGCGGCCGTATAGACTCAAATGCTGCTGTACTCCTATAGTGTACAATTTTACATGTTCATCCATCTACTCTCGTGATTTCACAGCACCCGTCGGATTTCGGAGGGAGTAAATCCCCCTATTTTATCATTGAAGCAAGCGCCCACTCGCGCATCATGGAGTCAAGCATTGGACGCAAATCTTCGCGTTGCATACCCATGTGGAGCACGGCTTCCAGATATCCAGCTTTATCTCCAATATCATAACGTGTGCCTTCCAGTTCTAATGCGAGCAGTTGGTTCTGCAACGCTACTTGATGAAGAGCATCCGTCAATTGGTATTCACCGCCCGCTCCAGTGGACAGGTTTTCCAATATGGAGAAAATGGAAGGCTCCAATACATACCGACCAATGACTGCCTGCCGCGAAGGGGCATCTGCCGGAGATGGTTTTTCAACAAGTCCGCCGACTTCGTGAATGAGACCGTTCTGGTGAGTGGAGTCAATAATACCGTATTTACTCACATCTTGTTCTTCCACTGTGCGCACGCCGACCACTTGCTTGCCAGTCGCTTCGTAAACATCCATCATTTGACGAATCGCCGGGATGGAGGAATTCATAATATCATCGCCCAGCAACACGGCAAAGGGCTCATCGCCAATGAACTGACGAGCGCAGCTTACCGCGTGTCCCAAGCCGAGGGGTTCTTTTTGACGGATATAGTGAATGACTGCTTTACCCCCGATGCTTTGAACTTCACGTAGGAGATCATATTTACCCTTGCTCTCCAGTACCTGCTCCAATTCCACAGACTTGTCAAAATGATCCTCGATGGCTTTTTTATTACGCCCCGTTACGATAATGATGCTCTCAATTCCGGACTTGATGGCTTCTTCTACGATATATTGAATAGCCGGCTTGTCTACGATGGGAAGCATCTCTTTCGGTAAAGCTTTCGTAGCTGGTAGAAAACGGGTTCCTAATCCGGCGGCTGGAATAACAGCTTTTGTAATTTTTCTCATAGAAACTCACTTTCCTTTCGGGATGGGGAACCGAATACCCAGTATCGGCTCCCGATATAATTGATGATCATTCCGGCTGCGGTCGCGATCAGCTTGCCTAAAGCAAGCGGCAACTCGGTTCCAGTGTGAAGCACTTGCAGTAATAAGGAGGTTATCCCCAATACGATGAGGTTAATGATGATGAATTTAGGTAATTGACCCTTATTAGTGTTGTTTGATAGTTGTTTGTTGAATGTCCATTTGCTGTTCAAAATATAACTGTTGGCTGTGCCGCAGCTGTACGAAATGACCTGCGCTACAATGACCGGCACTCCGCCCCAAGCCAGCAGCATAAAAATGATATAATCTACACCCGTATTCACCAGACCTACGATGCCAAATCGGATCATAGGAAGCAGCTGGGCCATGCGACTTTTCATGGGTTAGGCTCCATGACCGGATTTAGGTCCGGTATATACCGCACTGTTGCCGCGCACTGTGCGTCCTGTCGAAATCAGGCTCTCACGGGCTCCTTGCATGTACAGGGAGTCACGGGGTTCAGGGACTTTCATAGCATGCGTCGGACCGTTTTCGTATTGTCCACCCAGATGCTCACGGACAATGTAAAGCGGACGTGCTTTGGTTTCGTCATAAATGCGTCCAACATATTCACCCATAATACCGAGAATGATCAGGATCACCCCGTCGAAGATCAGGCTGATGCTAATCATAGACGACCAGCCCTTCATCACATAGGAGTCGGTGAAAAAGTTGAGAAACAGTACGTACATCAGATACAGGAAGCCGGACATGGATAGAAGTGCACCGATATACCCTGCCAGCTTGAGCGGTTTAATCGAAAAGGATGTGATCCCGTCCAGACTGAGCTTGATCATTCGTTTCAACGGATATTTGGTTTCGCCTGCGAGCCGCTCGTCGCGCTCATATTCTACAGCAGTTTGTTTGAAACCGATCCAGCTGACCAGTCCACGAACGAATCGGTTATTTTCCGGTAGCCGTTTCAATTCTTCTATGACCTTGCGATCCATTAGGCGGAAGTCCCCGGTGTCGACCGGGATATTAATATCCGTTGATGCTTTAAGTACACGGTAGAAGAGGCTGGCAGACCATTTCTTGAAGCGAGTCTCGCCATTGCGTTTGAGTCGTTTGGCGTAGACCACTTCATAGCCTTCCTTCCACTTGTTAGCCATCTCAACAATCAGTTCCGGCGGGTCCTGGAGGTCGGCGTCAATGACGACGACCGCCTCCCCCACCGCATAATCCATCCCGGCAGTAATCGCTAGCTGATGACCAAAATTGCGAGAGAAATCAATCAATACAATGGTGTCATCTCTGAGACTGAATTCCTTGATCAATTGGACGCTGCGGTCCGAACTTCCATCATTTACGAAGATCAGCTCGTAGGGCTCACCCATCGAGCCCATAACTTGTTTCAGCCTCCGGTAGGTTTCCGTAATAACGGCTTCCTCGTTGTACATCGGAATAACAATGGAATAACGGATGGGTTCACTCATTCGTAGTTCCTCCTCATTTATAATGTGATTTCGTATAAAGTACCGCTTCCGCCACGTTCGTCTCCGCCAGGGCCACCTTGACCATCCTGGGCGTTCGCATTGCTGTTCGTGGTGTCGCTTCCGCTCTCGGTTGCTTTAACGTCTGTACTTGTTTCGCCTGTTGTTGTTTTCCATTCATCTGAAGGAATCAC
Source organism: Paenibacillus sp. FSL R7-0340 (assembly GCF_038002205.1). Classification (NCBI taxonomy): domain Bacteria; kingdom Bacillati; phylum Bacillota; class Bacilli; order Caryophanales; family Paenibacillaceae; genus Paenibacillus; species Paenibacillus sp. FSL R7-0340. The sequence goes on along the minus strand of NZ_JBBOBY010000003.1, from coordinate 25,672 downwards.
TTTGCCGTGTTCTTTGATCCATGCAGTGACTTCAGAGTTACCGCCGTCTGGTCCGCCACCTCCACCAGAAATCATGAAGTACTTCACTTGGCCGCTTTCGACCAGCGCCTTGATTTTATCGACGGTATAGACTGGATCGGAAGATACAAAACCGTTCATAATAATTACTTTTTGTCCGGCCTCGACCAGGTAAGGAGCAGCCGTTGAATAATTACTTGCTGCAAAAAGGTAGGTTTCACCTGTGTTATTTTTTTGCAAGTAGCTCAACGTTTTTTGATCTAAACTTTGGCTACCGTTGGGTCCCCCCATTCCTCTGGAACGGGTAGAAGGTTTTTGTTCCGTGTCTGTACTTGTTTGTGTGCCTGAAGTATTACCGTCAGGGCTGGAATTCTCTGCATTATTGGTCTGGTTATTCGTTTGAGTTCCTTCGGCTTGTTGTCCATTGGCGCTCTGACCTCTATTGCGATCATTGCCTCCCGGCATTCCACCACCACCGCCAAATTGAGTGGGTCCGGCTTGTGGAATCATGCTGTTCCCCCCGTAGATGATCGGTGTCAATGCCCAGTATGCAGGACCGATAAACATAGCGAGTACACTTGCAATGATGGCGAATCTTGTGAACTTCTCAGATTTCATTCGTGCTACTATCAGCAGCACCGTGCCGATGATCCCTAGGATCAATACCGCGATGGACCAGCCGCTGCCAATGGTATCGTTGTAATTTTGCAAAACAAACCAGCTAAATACCGAGGTTGCCAATACTGCTGCGGGTAACAGCCAGGAGAGCCAGTTGGAACGCTCACGATACTGCTTCCACAATTCTACGAATCCTGCTCCAAAGAGCGCTGCAATTGGTGGCGCGAGCATAATCAGGTAATAATGATGAAAGAATCCTGCTACGCTGAAAAACGCAGCTACGGGAATCAACCAGGCCAGCCAGAAGATGACCTCTTTGTGTTTTTGTGTGATATTACGACGTCGAATGCTTGCAAGCAGACCGATGGAAGCAATCAATGCGAATGGAAGCAGCCAGCTGGCTTGACCTGACAGGGAAGATTGGAACAACCGCAAAGGTCCTTTTTCGCCAGTGCCGAACATGCCGCCACCGGAATTTCCTCCCGGTCCACCGCCTGGACCACCCTGGCCATTTTGCCCGTCTCCAGGACCACCTTGTCCGTTGCCGCCAAATCCACCCGGTGGCATTTGACCACCTGCACCGAATCCGCCTGCTGCCATGTTGTTGGCACCAGAGTCATCCGTAGTGGTAGTGCTGTCCGATGTTGTAGTCGTCTGAGCTTGATCTGTGTTCGTATCGCTGCTATTCGTTGTAGCGTTATTGTTCCGATCCGTGCGTTCACCGCCACGATTGCCACCTGTACCCTGATCTCCTGTCAGACGGGACAGGCCGTTATAACCAAAGGCCAAATTCAGCACAGAGTTCGTACCGCTACTTCCCATATAAGGGCGTTCATCTGCCGGAGTGGAGTCCACTACGACTGCCCAGGAGAGCGATACGATCAGGAGGACAACTGCTGATCCTACCAGTGTTACTGCTTTTCGCTTCCAGTTAAACTTGGAGGCCAACAGATAGAACAGACCCAATGCGGGAACGATCATATAGGCTTGCAACATTTTTTCGTTAAAGGCGATGCCTACGACTGCGAAAGCAGCAAGGATCAGCCCGGTTTTGCTATTTCTAATGCCTCTGAACAATAGCCATGTTGCGAGCAACAGTGTGAAAACCAACATAGCATCGATGTTATTCGTGCGGCTAACCGCTACGGCTATCGGTGTCGTTGCCATAGCGAAGGCGGCCAATCGTGCGGCCATCGTACCAAAGCTCGGTTTGACGAGTAAGTAAACGAGCAAGACTGATCCGACCTGAGCCAGCGCCTGTGGCAAGATAACGCTCCATCCGTGAAGCCCGAATATATAGGCGCTCAGTGTCTGAATCCAGAAAACCACAGGCGGTTTGTCTACCGTTACCGATCCAGCAGAATCAAGTGAGGCGAAAAAGAAGTTGTGAAAGCTCTGTAGCATGCTTGCTACGGCCGTCGTGTAATAGGTGTTTACATATTTGTCTTGCCAGATGTTGTATCCGTTCAAAAATGCGGATATCAGCATAATGATGATCAGGGGGATGTCCGCCCTGGTCTTAAACCATTTCTTAATCATGTTCATTCCACTCCCTGTGAAAATTCTTTGTATTTATTCCGTTGTTCTAGCCGCTATCTTCAGGACTGCGGAATGACCAGTCGCTTCTGATCTTGGCCCGGTGAACTACCGGCTTGCTATTATCATGCCATACGTACCTTAATGGGTTCTGAGCGCTCCCTGAACGTTAGCTGAAAGCTGAGCAGAGGTACTTTTTTTGCGACAGGATTCAGGTATATTAGATACAGGTAAAAATGAACTGACTTTTTTATGAGAAAAATGCGGCAACATGAAAGGGAAGATTAATAATGAATCCAATACACGGAGTTAAAATTATGCTGGCAGATGATGAGCCTCATATTTTGCAATTTTTAGAGCTTGGACTGATTAATGAAGGATATGAAGTCAGAACCGCCGAGAACGGGAGTAAAGCGCTCGATTTGGCAAGAGAGTTTCGTCCGCATGTAGCGGTGCTGGATGTGATGATGCCGGAAATGAACGGTTTTGAGGTGTGCCAAAGTCTCAAGGAGACGGAGGATAACATCGCGGTCATTATGCTGACCGCCAAGGATGATGTAGACGATCGGGTAAAGGGATTAAAACTCGGCGCGGATGATTATGTCGTAAAGCCCTTCAGTTTTAATGAGCTGCTGGCTCGCATTGAAGCGCGCTTGCGCAATCAGTTCCCCGATCTGCTGGGGGAAGTGGTTCACGGCCCCTTTCAAGTGGATGATCGACGCAAGGAAATTCGTTATCAGAGTCAGGTGCTGGAGCTGTCGCCTACCGAATATGAACTATTGAAGTTTCTGGTGCTTAATCACGGGATTGTGCTGAGTAAAAGTCGTATTCTGGACCGGGTATGGGGGTACGATTTTGGAGGCGAGGATAATATTGTTGAGGTGTACATTCGCTCCTTACGTGAAAAACTCAAAGACAAGGAGCACCGGGTCATTCGTACGCTGCGCGGTGTGGGCTACCGGGTGGATCTGCTATGAAGGCGGGCGGGAAAAGTCGGAGAAAATATGCACTTCGTTCTCTCCGGTCCCAGCTTTTGGCTAGAACGTTACTCATTTTGGCTTTGCTGCTCGTATTGATTGGTTTTCTACAATATTTTCTGATGAAAGATTTTCTGTATCGCAGTCGGGCAGAAGCTATGGATACGCAGTTAAATTCAATTCCTGCCGATTTATTGATTAAGGATTCGCAGGAGCAGAGTGGGGTAACCGCTCCCCAAGAACAAACCAATCGGAGGAATAATCGACCGGGGCCGTTTTTGTTTTGGCCGGATATGTCGCTCGCTTCTATAGATACAGACGGCACTTTCCAGAGCTTGTCCAACGAAAACGGACTTAAGCCGCCACGTCTCACCACTGAGCAATATCATGCAATGCAGCAGAGCAAACGCATGCGCCACGGCTATCAATTAATCACGGATGCTCAGGGGAAAGAGCAACTGGTTGTATTCCGTCCGCTCGGTCCACCTGACCGTTCGTCCGGTTTACTTCAAATGGGCGTATCCACGACTTCTATGCAAGAGCAATTGATTAACCAGCTCCGCACCTTTATTTTATTGTCTCTGATTGCGCTTGCGATTGGGTTGGCGCTTATGCTTCCTGTGCTGCGCCGCACGTTGGTGCCCCTTTCCAGGATGGTCGAGGCAGTCAAACGTATTGATGCGGGCAATCTGGCCGAGCGCTTTGACGCAGAGCAGGGGCAGTATGAGGTGGATCGTTTGGCGGTTTCATTTAACGGGATGCTGGAACGGCTGGAGCATTCTTTTGCTGCCGAACGGGAATTGCAGATGCAGATGAGACGATTTATTGCGGATGCTTCCCATGAACTGCGCACCCCGCTCACGTCTATTCACGGCTTCTTGGAAGTGCTGCTTCGTGGGGCAGCATCTAATCCGAAGCAGCTTCAGTCGGCACTAGAAAGTATGTATGGTGAATCCAAGCGGATGAATAAACTTGTCTCTGATTTACTATTGTTGGCTAAACTGGATCGAACACCGGAGTTGAAGCTGGAAGACATATCACTAGATGCGTTGCTGCTGGAAATGAAACCGCAGCTCCTTATGCTGGCAGGTACACGTAAAGTGGTTTTTGATATGACGGCAGGTATACGGGTATTGGCAGAGGGGGATAAAATCAAGCAGGTAGTGCTCAACTTGTTTCACAATGCTGTTCAGCATACCGATATGGAAAGAGGTGTGATCCAGGTAAACCTGTCTGCAGGTAAGAAGTTGGTGGATATCCAAATTCGTGATAACGGACCAGGCATGAGTAAAGAACAGCTGGAGCGGATATTTGAGCGTTTTTATCGTGGAGATGAATCGCGTACACGTAGCTCAGGCGGGGCGGGCCTTGGTCTGGCCATTACACAGTCTATCGTAGAAGCACACGGCGGGAACATTACGGCCGAAAGCACACCGGGAACGGGAAGTGTATTCAAAGTAACGTTACCTTTAGCGGGAACAGTATAGTATTTAAGATTATGGCGTAACATAAAAATAGCCCCCCGAACCGCAGCTTTGGTTATAACACGGCTCGGGAGGCTTTTCTATTGTTAGTTAATCAGCGAAGCTTTCTGTAAAAGCACATGCAGCACCTTGGCAGATGCCTCACGGGTTGTAGGTGCATTCGGCTGGAAGTAGGAGGAGCCTTTAATCGCTTCTCCGTTGATGATACCTGCTGCACTTACTTTTTCAATACTGTCCTTGGCATAGCCTGCAAAGGATGAAGCATCATGGTACGGTGTACGTGCAGGGCCATCGACTGCTGCTTTGATTTGAAGCAGATCTACAGCTTTACCCAGCACGACAGCAATTTCTTGACGACTGATATTAGCGTTCGGATCAAACTTGTCGCTGCTGCGACCCGTAATCAAACCAGCTTCATAAGCGGCTGCTACATCGCCGGAGTACCAACTACCTGCCGGGATATCACTGAATGGTGCAGCAGTACCCGGTGTCAGGCCGAGTGCTCGGGTTACCAGGGCTGCAAATTCTGCACGTGTCACTTTCTTCTTCGGTGAGAAAGTCGTGTCGGTCGTGCCATTGATCAGCAACTTGTTCGCCAGCGATTGAATTTCGGATTGGGCATACGACGATGAAATATCTTCAAAGCTAACGGGACGTGTCGCCGCTGCATACGTCGAGAAGCCCGGTCGGCTTACCTTGACGACGGTAGATCCATCAGCCTGCTTGGTGAAGACGGATGGAACGGGATAGACATTTCCGTTTGCCGTATAAAGTACACCGGCTGTATTGGAATCAATTTGACCAGGTACGGTAAAGGATCTGCTTATGAACTGTCCTGGAGCAACTTTGAGCGATTGACTCTTGCCACCAGTGACAACATTAGCTTCAAACCCTACCGGGGTGCCGATCACATTGGAGCCTTTCAGCTTACTTGTAAAAGTGCCACTCGCCTCTCTCTGGCTGCTGATTATCACTTCAATGCCTGCACCAGCAGGAACATTTTTCAGAGCGGATACTGGCAAAGCCAGAGAAGAGCCTGTATTGCTTACAATCAAGCTGCTTCCTGCTGCAGCCTTGCCCAACGTTACCAGTTGTGTGGAAGTGAGCGATGCTTTCGTCGTTTGGCCTGCTTGGCTAGTAGCCGACAGTACAATAGCTGTCGGGCTGGAACCTGCTGCTGTCACGGCACCCTGTAAATCTGCCTCGGTTACTGTCAGCGACTGTACATTATTGTTCAATGCAACGGCTGTAGTGACAGTTTTAACAGCCTGCCCTTGTTTCACAACGCTTTGAAGTGAAGGTGCAGATGTAGAGACAGGAGTGGATGTGTTCGTTGCAGCAGAAGGTGTAGTATTGCTTCTGCCGCCACCTCCACCACCGCTGCCTCCAACACTACCGCTGGATGCGGCGCTATTATCCACACGGATAGCTTTAGTGGCGGTGAAGAGTTTAGGAGCGTCGGTATTGCGTACGACTTCGCCGTCTTTATTCAGTTCTGGAGAACTGACTTCCAGCTTGTATACGCCGTCCTTCAAATGCTGAATCACGGGCTGACCGTTAGCATCCAGAACAGGTTTTCCATTGTCATCTAATTCGACGTAACTTCCGTCAATATCCTTGAAGGAATATGCGCCTTGTTTGAGGCGAGCGTTGGCTCCTTGTTCTTTTGAAGTCGTAATGCCGTCAATAAGACCAATTAATTTATCATCAACGCCGTATACATAAAGCGCGATCTGGTTGGTTTTATCTGTGGTCAGGCGGAATGCCAAATCTGTTGAGCGTTGAGCACCTGTACGACTCGGATAAATAATCGGGTTGGTGACACTCAAGTCCTGCAAGCCGAAGCCAGTTGTTGGATTTTCTTTGCCTACATGAACGACGAACGGCAGATGAAGTGTTGGCAGTCCGGCGCTTTTCAGAATAACTTCCCCTTCATATACACCTGTGGCTGCACCTGAATTTGGTTGTACAGACAGGAAGAACGGTTGCGATTTACCCGGTTCTGCCGAGATTGCTCCATTCGCGCCCACACCTTGCAACTGAACGGCAATGTTGCTCACGTCAGGTGTAGCAATCGGCTTAGTTGGATCAGAGGTTACATTATCATGTAAAACGGTGCTGGCTTCATATTGCACAGTGTTAGCCGACAAGTTTTTGAGTTGAAGCTGAATCTGCTTCGCATCACTACCAGGTCGTAACACCCCGAAGCTGGCGGAAGGATTGTAATTCACAACCTCCTGCCGATTAAAGTTTTTGTCGAGAATCGTAATCTTTTCGACGGTTTCCAGCAGGGCTGGCGTCTGAATCGCATTAGCGATGTTTACAAGGCCTGCACCTTGGGAATACACATCATATTGGATTTTATCCTCATCAAAGAGTGTAACCGAAGTGTTTGCCAGAGCAGCGCGGATATCAAACGGTGTCCAGTTTGGATGCTGTTGTTTCAGCAGCACAGCAAGTCCAGCCACATGCGGAGACGCCATACTTGTACCGTTGCTGCGTTTGTAGGCTTGCTCATAAGATGCATCCGGATAGAACTTGGCGAAGGCAGGGTAGGTTGATAAAATGCCCACACCCGGTGCGCTCACATCCGGCTTGATGCTGAGCAGTTCATCTCCGTTCGGTCCACGAGAGCTGAATCCGGCCATCGTATCGCCTGCATTATCTGTACGAATATAATCTGCCCCAAAGGAGACGGAGAACTTCTCTCCAGCATTGTCCACAAGTTGTTTAGCCAGCGCGCGCCCCTCCTTACCTTTCATGTCAAAGGTCGGAATAAAGTCAAAGCTGTCACCCAAATTGGAATTTACGTAGTCATTACGACCTGAAATACTTTCCCCTAAATCAGCTTTGGTGATGTCGCCCGCTTTCGTATTCCCATTAAAAACGATTACAGCCTTCGCACCGTTTTTTTTCGCATTTGCGATTTTATCCACGAATGCCAAGTTGCCGCGTGAAACGAGGACGATTTTTCCTGCTACGTCTTTCCCTTCAAAATCATCAGGTTGTCCCAGATTCGCATATACGAGCTCATAAGGGGCAGTTCCCAAAATGGAGGCAAAGTCTTCTCTGCCTGTCTCCCAGCCCATCAAATTAAAATCATAATGTACATAAGCATCATCAGTTACGGTCTTTTTCAATTCACCGTTAGTCTCCCAATAGGAGTCACGGGTGACCGAAGCTGTACCCGAGAAGCTTTTGCTCGGCGAAGTGGCTGCACCGACGGAAATCGCCAACTGTGATGTTGCGGGAGAACCCATGGAATAAAAATAGGGGCCTTCCTGTGCCGCATTACCATTCGCTATGACCGCGACTACGCCGGAAAGTACAGCATTATTAATAGCAATGGAGTCGGGGGAGTTCGGGTCCTTTTCGGAATCCGAGCCCAGCGACAGGTTAATGACGTTCATACCATCTTTGACAGCGCGTTCAATGCCATCAATGACCTGTGCGGAGGAACCGGAGGAGCGTCCCGTCTTGGTATTGCGTCCAAGCACTTTATACACGTATAAGTCCGATTTATAGGCAATACCCTTTTGCACAATATCCGAGGATTTATTTGCGGCTTTACCGGCAATTGTGCCGGAGACGTGAGTACCATGTGTCGTTCCGCTAAAACCTGTGCCGTATGGGTCATTTTCTTTTTCAAGGAACGGTTCCTCGTAAGGGTCGTTGTCTTGTTCAAAAGAGTCATATCCGCCTTTATAGGCTTCTTTCAAATCCGGATGCTCATAATCGATACCAGTATCAATAACCCCGACCTTGATTCCCTCGCCATTCAATCCTTTGGCCCAGGCTTCAGGAACACCAATCTGGTCCAGCGGTGCGTTATCATAAGTGGCTTCACTGGCTGTAAGTGTTGGCGGGTCCTGTACGGGGATGGAATAATACGTTTTGTTTTCATGAATGGATTTTACACCTGGCAGTTTAGCCAGTTCTGGAATCTTATTGGCTGGTAGTGTGACCTCCAAGCCGTTAAGCACCGTGTTGTACTGGTAATTCACCTGAAGAGAAATACCATGCTCAGCGGCTTGGTCTACGAACGTAGTTTGCTCGGTGGCAATCGCGGATTCCGCTTTTTGCTCAGATTGAGCTGTGAAAGCTTGGAAGCCTGAACGTGCCGCATACTTGTCCACGGCTAAGGGCTCACCATCAAGCTGTACGATGACTCTGACCTGGCGGGAAGAATCTGTGCTTAGCTCTGGCGAAATGAAGGCCGGAGCCGCCTCAATAGTCAATGCTTGCTGAGCTTCCAAAAATGAGTTGATTTGCAGATCTGCGGTAGCAGCAGAACTGACAGACGGCAGAGACAAGCTTACCGTCAAGGCAAGAGCGAGTGATACGACAGGTATTTTTTGCAAAATGATCGGCTTTTTCAAAGATTTCCCTCTTTTCAATCAAAATATGATATGTCTACATACTAGGATTTGAAGCCACTGCCGTTGTTCTCACGCCTCCCTTAATATCTAAAATAATAGAATTGACCACTGGTGACTAACTTGCCAGTTTTGAGGCATATCTTACCATATTGGTGGGATATATTACTATATGTTTTTTATATTTTTAGAAAAAATAAGGGTAACATCACATATAGATTCCATGGAAATGTTATGAATTTACTAGATTATTTTTGAAAACAATCGAAGGGGAATGGGAGAATGCGAGATTTAATGATATAATCTGCATTGGAATTGTTGAGGTTTCACAAACATGTAAAATGCCTAAGGCAAAGGAGTCGATTATGTTGGCAAAAACATTGATTTTCGGGCATAAAAATCCGGATACGGATACCATTTGCTCAGCTATTGCTTATGCAGACTTAAAAACCAAACTGGGCGCGGACGTAGAGCCGGTTCGTCTGGGCGAGGTGAACGGGGAAACGCAGTATGCACTGGATTATTTCAAAGTGAGCGCGCCACGTCTAGTTGAGCAGGTTGCTGCTGAAACGGACAACGTCATTTTGGTCGATCATAATGAGCGCCAGCAAAGCGCCGCTGATATTGACAAAGTACGTGTAACTGAAGTCATCGACCATCACCGGATCGCTAACTTTGAAACAAGCCAGCCGTTATACTTCCGCGCTGAGCCAGTGGGTTGCACAGCCACCATTTTGAACAAGCTCTACAAGGAAAATGGTGTAGCGATTCCGAAAGAAATCGCAGGTCTAATGTTGTCCGCGATTATTTCCGATTCCCTGTTGTTCAAATCCCCAACCTGCACGGATCAAGACGTGGCTGCTGCTCGTGAACTGGCTGAAATTGCTGGTGTGGATGCAGATCGTTACGGATTTGACTTGCTTAAAGCGGGGGCTGATTTGAGTGGTCACACCATTGAACAGTTAGTAAGTCTGGATGCCAAAGAATTTCAGATGAATGGTCGCAAAGTGGAAATTGCTCAAGTGAACGCAGTAGACGTCAACGATGTGCTATCGCGTCAAGCTGACCTAGAAGTTGCATTATCCCAAACCATTGAGGCCAAAAATCTCGATCTGTTCCTGTTCGTTGTAACAGACATTGTGAACAGTGATTCCATTGGTATTGCCCTGGGAAGCCAAGCACAAGCGGTTGAGAAAGCCTATAATGTACAGTTGGATGACAACAAGGCTGTTCTAAAAGGCGTTGTATCGCGAAAATCGCAAATTGTGCCTGTATTGACTGACGCTTTTAACAGTTTGTAAGGATAAAAAATAAGCCTCCTGAACCCCTGCATAATGGCAGTGGAAGCAGGAGGCTTATTTCTATTTCTTCAGTTCTGCCAGGACGTCTCCGATGCGGAATTCAAATGCCAATTTCAACTGATCGCTCATCAGGTGCCAGGCGTTTTCAGCTACAGCGAGATCGCCGCTATGGGTAAATGCATGTGCGGCACCCATGTATTTTTTATACGTCACGGGCACATCTGCTTCAATCAGCCGTTTGGCGTACAACTCGGCTTCGTCAGCCAAGGAGTCCAACTCCGCGGTTATGATCAGAGCAGGAGGGAGATTATGTAGTGATTCTGCAAAAAGGGGGGAAACTAACGGATTCCGCGCCTCATCTGGTGAGTGCAGATAACTTTCATTAAAGATTTTTGCTACTCGTGGCGGAATCGCTTTCTCGAATTGGGGCTTCAATTTGGGATCTGTAGCAATATCTAATGGTGGGTAATCCAGTACCTGATATATAATCGGAAATTCCTTGCGATCCCGGGCCATAAGACACAGCGCTGCCGCTAGATTACCACCTGCACTGTGTCCCCCGACCGCAATGCGTTGAGGATCTACGTTGAGCACATCAGGATGCTCGTACAACCATTGGGTCACATCATAGCTTTCCTGTAGCGGGATAGGGAATTTATGCTCCGGGGCCAAGCGATAATCGACATTAACGACAACGCAATTCGCACGTTCAGCAATGACCGGACACCAGGGATCATCCATTTCGGCGCTGCCCATTACAAAGCCGCTGCCATGGAAATTCACAAATACAGGGAGTGGATCAGCAGACCGGTGAGAAGGTTCATATACAATCACCCTGGAGTCACCAACAGAGGTGGGAATGATCCTTTCTTTCCGATGTACTTTGGGAGAATGCGAAGGTTTGAAATCGGACGCAGCTACCATTCTGCCAGCCGATATGCGGGCAAGTTTGACGAACAGTTTTTGTCTCAGTCTTCGCACCATTTTTCTCTCTCCTCTCTGGAGTCGGTTAGACGTGAACCTTTGACATCTTCAAACGCAGAACGTACGCGTGACAAATAGGTTTGGAACTGACAGATTTCCGACTCACTAAAGTCTGACATCAGACGTGAAGCCAGCCCTACGAAAAAGGGGTCCATCTGTTGAATTTTACTTCTTCCTTTATCGTTCAGGGACACGAACACTCCCCGCTTGTCATTGGGATCGTCATATTTATTAATGAATCCCTCTTGTTCGAGAGAAATAACCATAGAACTGATTGCTGCCCGGCTTACCCCCATCTTTTCAGCCAAAGCAGAAGGAGATGACATTTCATCTTTTTGCGCTGAAAGTACACAAAGCGCGATATATTGCCCGTAGGACAGACCAAATTCACGCGAACGTTTTTCCATGTTTTTACGTATTTCATACGTTATGGAAAATAAATCTACCAAAACACCAATCGGTTTATTGCCACCTGGAAAGAGATTATAGGCCAGTTGACGAATTTCGGAGTCCAAAAAAAAGAACATGCGATCCACCTCGATGTAGTTAATTAGTTAACTGTAATTTAATTAACCACTGGTTGCAATGATTTATACAAACTTTGTTCCGCATTTTTTTGAAAATATATCTGTAAAACGTCACATCCAGGGGCCGATACACTGATCGGGGCCCTGATTCACAAAGGCTTGTATGGAGGGCTGACGCAGGGTACGTCCTTCTTGCCACCGCCATTCACTATATTGAACCTTGGCGGTATACATGGGTTTCACCCAAAATGCGTCTTGATGCCGATCCGGTTTATTGCTAAAAGGTCGCTCCGATATGGTATGTGGTAGCAGGCGCTCGGTAAGCTGACGCCAATCTTCCCGAGTCAGCTTACCCGTCCCCACATGCCCGATATAGCGCAGCATTCCTTGTTTATCATATTGGCCCAGCAACACAGCATTGATAATGCCTCCGTTTAGGGTATAGCCACCGATAACGGCAATGATATCGCCATAATTTTTGACCTTGAGCCAACGTCCGTCCTTTCCGCCCAATGTGTACGGACTATCCAGCTTTTTACACACAATGCCTTCCATTCCTTGGCTGCACATGACCTGAAATAGAGCTTGTCCATCAGGATGAGCGGGAGCTAGTTGAATCCGTTCATTCGGTATGATGATCTGATGCAGCAGTTCAAGCCTTTCCTGTAACGGTTTAAGATGAACCCACTCCCCGTTCAGATAAACAATATCAAACAACATGTAAGTAGCGGGTACAGCTTCATAGGCTGACTGAACTCGATCCGTCCGACGAATCAGATCCCGTCGCATAATTTCATGGAACGATGGCTTACCGTCGGCACCGAGTGCGATCATTTCCCCGTCCAATATGACCGAATCAGCCTTACAGTAGGAGGGGAAGAGAGCAAGCTCCGGGTATAAAAGCGTTCGTTCGTGCTGCTTGCGGTTGAACAGACGTGTGCCGCCCTGGTCGTGATACGTCAAAATTCTCGTACCGTCCCATTTTATTTCGTAACGCCAAAGGCCCGGATCTACAGGTACTTTTTCGCTCAGTTCCGGTTCAAACGGGATTACAGGTTTTAATTCCGTACGCAACGCAGCACCTCCCTTGCCTTCATTGGAATAAATATAGTGTCGACGATAGATCCTATTTTATGTATCGGGATTTTGAAAAATTCGATTCCAGTCGCTCCGAAGTGCAAGATATAGACGAACTAAACCATTTCGATCTATATCTTGTTCATTGGAAGTCGCTTATGGGATTTTTGCAAAATCCTCGTATGTGATGTTTCGCTGATTCTTAAATAGGGGAATGATAAGGATATCTAGCGTCGGCATGAAGTGATTGCAGTAATTCGTTAGCATGGAGTTGTAACGGGATTTTCTTCAGTCAGAAAGGAGATTGGTTTCATGAGACAAATTCGCGAGGAGGACCATGCAGTAGTCATGGTGGATGATGGACAGGTAGTTGCAGAAGTAGGCTATAAATCCATAGATGACCACTCATTGGTCATTGACCATACATTTGTATCCGAGCAGTTACGGGGTCAAAAAATCGGCAAGGAGCTCATCGACCGAGTGGTTGATATGGCAAGGAATCAGCATAAAAAGGTTATTCCTGCTTGCTCGTACGCGCTTGCTCTGTTCAAGCGCCATCAGGAATACAGTGACGTATGGCAGCAATGAATATGGATCATCAAGGCTGCTTAATTGCATAACCGATACAACACCGGAGCGGGTAATCAGACCTTCCCGGTGTTTTTTTGTGTGTATAAAGCTTGTAAAATCAATGCATTCTACCGTTGATATAGGGAAGTAAAGGGCTATTTTCAAATGTTGAAGCATATTTTCTGACAGATGGCTGTGAAATTGTTCATACTGTTGTCACTTCACAGGCTGTCCATGAGTTCTATATAATATATTATGGTTATGACTACAACAGTAACGAAAACCTGAATTTAACGAAGGAGACGCTCATGATGAATAAAGCGAGTGAGGACAAGCAGTACGTTCCAACGAGCAATCGTAATTTTACAGCCTTGATTATCACCGTTTCCATTATAGCCAACGTGATTATTTTGCTGCTGTTCTTTTCGCCGATCGGATACCAGGGTAGTGTGAGTTTTGATCTCACTATTTTCCCAAGGCTGAATGCGATTTTTAACAGCTTCACATTTATTTTTCTGGTGGCTGCACTGGTTGCTATTTTCAAAAAGAACATTAAGCTTCATAAAACCTTTGTTTTGCTGGCCTTCGCCAGTACCGTTTTATTTTTATTTTCCTACCTGACCTTTCACTACATTTCGCCGGAAACTGCAAAATATGGTGGGGTGGGTATCCTTCGGCCGATCTACTTTACGCTGTTGATTTCGCATAGCATACTGGCTGCGATTATTGTACCGCTAGCACTGTTCACAGTTGTATGGGGATGGACGATGCAGGTAGCAAAACATCGTAAGATTGCGCGCTGGACGATGCCAATTTGGCTATATGTGAGCTTGACTGGGGTACTGGTGTACGTTTTCATGGCCCCATACTATTAATAGATGTGAACCCTTTGCGGGTTGATTTAGGAAAATGGCGTCTCTGCTGAAGAGGCGTCTTTTTTGTATCCAATAAAAGAAAAATTATTCCTTCTAAATTTATTTTATTGAAAAAACGTTCCTTCTTTAGCGGTATTTCTGCTATAATTTGCCTTAATCAACTAAGAACAAGGGGGTCACCATGTGACAAAGAAAGCGAAAGGCAGGTTACGGTTGCTTGTATCTATGCTGGCGCTGGTTGTACTGCTGAGCAGCTGCGGTGGTGGAGGATCAAAGTCGGAAAAGGTTGACGGAGGGAAAGTAACACTGCAATTTTGGACCATTGCACTACAACCTACATTTACCCCGTATTTCAATCGGGTGATTGCCGATTATGAGCAGAAGAACCCCAATGTCAAAATTGACTGGAAGGATTACCCTTATGATGCAGTGACCAACAAGCTGTTGACAAGTATCGCTAGTAACAGCAGTCCGGATGTAGTCAATCTCAATACAGAATTTGCTAGCCAAATGGGCTCCAAGGGTGCTGTTGTTGATATGAATGAGCATTTGTCGCCCGAGGAAAAGGCTGCTTATTTCGAGGGTATTTATAATTCCACAGTCATTAACGGTAAAGCTTATGCGCTACCCTGGTATACCGGTACAGAAGTGCTTTACATGAATACAAAGCTGGTCAAAGCCGCCGGATTGGACCCTGCTCATCCGCCCAAAACCCGGGAGGAATTGTCTGATTGGGGCCGTCAAATCAATAGAAAAATTGGCAAAGCAGGCTATGCTCAGCAGCTTGTATCCAAGCTTTTCGCTGTGGACGGCATTCCTATTCTAAATAAAGAAAAGACAGCAGCGGCGTTCAATACACCAGAAGCAGTCACTATGATTGATAATCTAAAAAAACAGATGGAAGATGGCGTTGTACTCAAGGAAGACGCTGACTTCTCACAACAAGTGAAATATTATGCCGGCGAGCAGGTTGCTTTCGAGCTGGCAGGCCCAACGTTCATCAATTTTATCAAAACGGCAGCGCCGGATGTTTATAAGAACACAATTGCTGTTCCTGTCCCAACCGGTAAAGCTGATGTGCGGCTCTCCAACTCCATGGACCTGGTCGTACCTGCTAAGTCTGCACATGTGGACGAAGCAGTGAAATTTGCTGTTTTCTTGACAAACGCAGAGAGTCAAACAGCTTTTTCTAAAGCGGCGAATACACTACCTTCCACGAAAGACTCCATTAAAGATCCATATTTTACTCAGTCTGACAAATCATTAGAAGCACAAGCCAAGGTAGTATCCGCGCAAAGCTTGGATAAGGCGACAGATTATATGGTCGGTGTGCCTAATGCCAAAGATGTGAACAGTGCCATCGCGCGAGCTTTGCAAAATATTGTATTGAACGGCACGGATACGAAGCAGACGCTTACTGCCCTAGAGCAGGAAGTGAACGATATTTTAAAGCAATAGGTTTGACAGGGGAGTAAGTGAATACTCCCCTGTTCATTTATCAAAATCAGGTGGTGATGCAGCATGATCAAATGGTTAAGGTCGGAGTCCTTTACGGCCTGGGCCTTTATGACGCCAGGACTGTTATTGCTTGCCGTCTTTGTATTTTGGCCTATTATTTACAGCATCCCGCTGGCATTGACAGACTACTCTGTCATATCAGATACCCATTTTGTCGGCTTGGATAATTTTGAAGCGGCGTTTAAGGACCGTAACTTTCTTATTTCAATTTGGAACTCATTGTTGTACGTGCTCATTGTCCCCTTTCTCCAAATTTTCTCCATCCTGATGGCTGTGCTTGTGAACAGCCGTATCCCGGGAATTAAAATATTTCGTACGTCCTACTACATCCCTGTTGTGACTTCGATGGTAGCTGTAGCCTTAATTTGGAGCTGGCTATTGGGCAATAACAGCGTAGTGAACTACTTGCTCATGCAGGTCGGCTTGATTAGCAAAGACATACACTGGTTATCGGACAGCAACTTGGCCTTGTATGTACTGATGTTCATCACAATGTGGAAGGGACTCGGGTATTATATGATGCTCTATCTGGCTGGATTACAAAATATTCCTCAAGATCTGTACGAAGCCGCTAGAGTCGACGGAGCAAGCCGATGGCGTCTGATTGTTCATATTACTCTTCCACTGTTAAGACCTTACGTTTTGTTCTGTACCCTTATATCACTCATGTCAGCTATTCGTGTATTTGATGAAGTATATGTACTAACCAAGGGTGGACCGGGAACGGCCACGTTGACATCCAGCTTGTATATTTTTCAAAAGGGCATGGAGCAGTTCAATTTTGGATATGCTTCTGCGCTTGGCTTAATTGTCGGTGCAATGATTGCCGTACTTAGTATTATCGTATTCCGATTCAATAGGAAAGGCGGTGTCAATCCCTATTGATGAATCTAAAGGATGACAAAATGCTACGCTCATCTCTTCCTAAAAAGGAAAGCAGCCGCATCATGCGCAGTCTTGCTCGAATGCTGAGAATGACGGTCATCTACGTGCTTCTAGTGCTACTCGCCCTCTTTTTAATGGGACCGTTCCTATGGCTGCTCAGCGTATCCCTCATGCCAGGTCGTAACATTTTTTCAACGCCGCCCGCTATTTTTCCGACCTTTATCGATTTCGACAACTATGTTCAGGTGTGGCAGTTCATGAATTTTCCAAAGTATATGCTGAATACGGTCATCATTACGGTGTTGGGCGTTGTGCTCAATGTGGTACTCGCCAGTCTGACGGGATATCCCTTGGCTGTATTTCGTTTTAAGGGTAAAAATCTGGTGTTTACGCTGCTGATTGCCACGATGATTATTCCTTCCTACACCGCATTTATTGTGCATTATCTGACCATTCAAGGGCTCCATCTGGGCAATACATATTTGGGTGTGGTGTTGCCCGGGGCAGTCTCCGTGTTCAACATTTTTCTAATGCGACAGACGTTTATTCATATCCCCACTGATGTGCGTGATTCCGGTAAAATGGACGGCGCTTCGGAGTTTCGAATTTGGTGGCAGCTGGTGCTTCCGCTGGTCAAGCCGGCGCTCGCTGTAATTTCTCTGTTGGAGGCGATGTCGTTCTGGAACAGCTTTCTGTGGCCTATCGTTATTTTAAACGATACGGAGCTATATCCGCTGGCAGCTGCGCTCACGTATCTCAACGGTCAATTTGCCTATAACTTCGGTTGGATTGCTGCAGGCACAATGATTTCGGTACTGCCGATCATTATATTGTTCCTGTTTACACAGCGCTACTATATGGAAGGTTTGGCGGGAGCGGTAAAAGGATAAGCCAGTAGTCATGGCTACGAAGAGCCTGTGAATGGAAGGAGATGATTGCGATGAAATTGTCCAAAGGAATGGGGCCTCATTCGGGTGTAGGGTTATCACCGCAGGAGATACAATATTATTTTCGTGATGTGTATGACAGCGGGGAAAGGCTGGTTATCTCCGAACCGCGTCTGATCTGTGAACTGTCCTCTCGCTTTGCAATGAATCAGGAGTATGAAGGTGTGCTGGACCCCGAGGGACCGATCAAGCTTATTGTGCCTCCAGGACCGGGTGTACCGACTGAAACACGGGGAAGCGTGCAGTTGGTGCTCGAATATGACGGAACGCTTGCTGCAGACGGATATCGGTTGGACATTCAGAAGGACGGGCGGATTGAAGTCCATGCTTCCAATAAAAGAGGGCTCAAATACGGCATGGATGCCCTGCATCTCCTGCTTCAAGTGGAACAGGAGCGATGTACTCTGCCGGTGATGTCTATTCGGGATGAGCCTTCCTTCCCGGTCAGAGGAATTATTGAGGGCTTCTATGGGAAACCGTGGAGTTTCGCGGATCGGATGGATGCTGTCCGTTTTATGGCTGCGCATCGGATGAACACGTTCATGTATGCCCCCAAGGATGATCCATATCATCGTGAGCTATGGAGAGAGTCGTACCCTGAGGATACGTTTGCCCAGATCCGCGAATTAAAGGAAGCCTGCGAACGGCATGAGATTGATTTTCATTACTGTATCAGTCCAGGGAACGACCTAAGCTTTGGCAGCGATGAAGATTTCCTTAAATTGACGGAAAAGCTAGCGGACGTGATTGCGATTGGCGTACGTCATTTTTCTGTATTAATGGATGATATTGATTATGTACTCAAAGGGGAAAATCGACATTTGCTGGGCCGCTCGGGTCACGCTCATGTCTTTTTGACGAACAAGGTTCACACATGGCTGGCTGAACGGCTGCCTGAGTTTACACTGACAGTCTGTCCTTCGGAATATTGGTCGTATTGGGATACCGAATACAAAAAGGACTTCCGTGAGCGGCTGCATCCGGAGATTAAGGTGTTCTGGACGGGGTACTTTGTTTTTGCCCCACAGATTAGTCGCGAGCACGCCGCTGATAATCATGCGTTCTTCGGACATGAGCTGTGGCTGTGGGATAACATCCCGGTGAATGATTGTGACCATGATCGGTTATTCCTTGATCCGCTGCGCGGACGGTATTCCGGGCTACCAGACTGTGGACATACCGGTATGGTGGCCAACCCGATGAATCAGTGGGAATGCTCCAAAGTGACGCTCATTACGATGTCCCACTATATGTGGAACAGTGAACGGTATATGCCTGAGCTATCTTGGCAATGGGCTGCGCGGGAGTTAGCGGGAGAGCGTGCGGATGAACTGATGTTTTTCTGTCGTCAAAACAGGAACAGCCGACTGGGCGGCAGCGCGTATGAGGACGTGGATCTTGCTTTGCAAATGCGCGATATCCCTGCGCTGGATATGTACTTTGAGCGGCTGCTTCAGACCGTGAGCGTCCTACGGAACGTGCCTGCTGATGATCCGGCGGCAGGTTTCGTGTCCCAGGCCGCATCGTGGCTGGAACGTGCCGAGCTGGACGCAGGCCTGTGGCATGTGCTGCGCCAAGCTGCGCTCAGTGGCGAGCGACAGGACGATGCACATTCAAGGGGAAGCAGCACGCCGAGCAAAGCAGTTGGCGGGCAAGAGCCGTCGCCTCTGACGGACGAAATTGCAGGAGAACTGCGACGCGGTATCACTGCTTGCTTAGAAGCGGAGGCTCGGCTGGGTAGCAATCCGGCGATCCGTGCTGCCGCGCAGTGGGGTTATGTCGATCAGGACGAACAAGGCAAATATCGACTGATCTTGTGAGTGTTTGCGATGGATTATGAAACCAAGGCAGCATAGCTGCCCTGAAAATAATCATTTGCCGTTAGGATAACGGTAATTTTCAGGAGAGGTGGAACGTACGGTGAAGTCAAACACCCGATTACTTTTTATACCGCTAGATGAGCGGCCCTGTAATTATCAATTTCCTTATTTACTGGCACAGGGTACAGACTTGGAAATGGAGCGACCCCCATTAGAATGGATGGGACAAAAGAAAACCCCTGGCGATACGACCAGACTATGGGCATGGCTCGAAGAACGCGCGGCTACTGCTGATGGAGCCATTGTTGCGATGGATACGTTGCTGTACGGAGGAATCGTACCTTCTCGACTACACGGTATGTCGAGCGAGCAGGTCAGAGATAGAGTGAATCGGCTTCGCAGGCTAAAGCAACTATATCCGCAACTGACTCTGTATGCATTTCAACTAATTATGCGTTGTCCGCAATACTCTTTGGCTGATGAAGAACCGGATTACTATGCCGATTGGGGGCGTGAGATATTCCGAAAGGGCTTCATTGAGCATCGTCAGGAGCTGGGGATCGCTACCGCTGAAGAGTTGCTCGAATTAGCTGATATAAACGAGCGTTTGCCAATGGAAATACTGGATGATTACTTGGGGCGTCGCCATGTGAATTTGGAGGCTAATGAAGTTGCACTGGATCTCGTAGCAGAAGGTATCATTGATTTTATGATCATCCCACAGGATGATTCGGCTCCCTACGGCTATACCGCCAAGGATCAGCAGCGGCTAAGAAGTCGTATTTCTGAGCTTGGGCTGGATTTGAATGTATACATGTACCCGGGGGCAGATGAAGTGGGTTGTACGTTGCTGGCTCGTTGGGTTAACAAGATGAATAATGTAGTCCCACTGGTGTATCCCCGATTGTCTGCTTTGCAGGGGGCATTCGTAGTTCCGCTTTTTGAAGATCGCTATTTTTACGAAACCTTAAAATATCAGATTATGGCGGCAGGTGGGCTGATAGCTTCCTCGGCAACGGAGGCTGATTTGATTTTGTTGGCTAACACACCCGGTGACACGATGGCAGAGGCTTCATCCCAGCAGCGTGCAATGACCGGATATGATGTACATCGGAATGTAGTAGAGCTGGTTGAGTACGGTTCTTATATGCTGCAATATGCAGGTCAAAATGTTGCAGTTGCTGATGTGGGCTACGCCAACGGCGCAGATCTCAAGCTACTTAGACTATTAAAGCAAAAAGGACTGCTTTTTAAGCTGGCAGGTTATGCAGGCTGGAATACCAGTTCTAACACGCTGGGCACCGTCATTGCTCAGTCCATGCTGTATACCCACTATGGCTCTACGGAGGAACATTTGGATTTTCTGTCGCTGCGCTACGCCGAGGATGCCTGTTATTGCGCTGTGGTACGTACGGCTATGAATAACGGGATTGTGGAGCAGATGGGTTTTACCAAGTTTATGCTCGATGGACCGAGAGGCTCGGTAGCTGCGGTTATTCGTGGACGGCTGGAGCAGGCACTCAATGAATATGTGAACGGGCCGGAAGGTTGCGTGGAAATTATAGATTGCTACATGCCGTGGAACCGCACCTTTGAAGTCGGATTAACCGTACGGCATCATGCCGAGAAGAGAGGGTGATTCCTATGGGAATGGAAGGTGTATTATCCAAAGTTCAGCACGGACTGATCGTATCCTGTCAGGCGCTCCCAGGCGAACCGTTACATGGAGCAGATTCTATGGTCAAAATGGCGCATGCCGCACAGCAAGGTGGAGCTGTAGCGATTCGCGCCAATGGCGCATCGGATGTACGTGCGATTAAACAGGCGATTTCTCTACCAGTGATTGGCTTGATTAAGCGGGATTATGATGATTCTGATATTTACATTACGCCCACCCTTCGTGAAATGGAGGAACTGGTGGAGGCAGGGGCGGATATCATTGCGCTGGATGCCACATTACGACCGCGCCCAGCGGGATGTAAGCTGAAGAGGCTCCTAGATTATGCCCATGAGCAGGGAGTCACTTCCATGGCAGACATATCGACACTGGAGGAGGCGCTTCATGCGGCCTCCCTTGGCGCAGACTGCGTATCCACCACGTTATCCGGGTATACGCCGTACTCTACTCAGATTGAGGGTCCTGATCTGGAGCTGGTTCGGAGAGCGTCGGAACTGGTTCCTGTTCCTTTAATTGCAGAGGGCAAAATCTATGATCCAGCGCAGGTTGAGGAAGCATTCCGAATGGGAGCACATGCAGTGGTTGTAGGCTCGGCGATTACCAGACCCCAATTGATTACGCAGCGGTTTGCCGATGCCGCAAGGAAGGCAGTGAAATGCATCTATGGAGATGAACGACCGAATTAACACGTATTATCCTTCATTAACGAAATCGGAGCAGAAAGTCGCCTTATGCGTACTGGAGCATCCCGCAGATATCATATATTTCTCCGTGACGGAGCTGGCGGATTTTGCAGGTACAGGCGAAACGACGGTGATGCGCTTTTGTCGGAAAATTGGTTTCAAAGGTTATCAGGATTTCCGACTGTCCCTGGCACAAAACCAGACTTATCGTAAAACCGATATGGGCGAGGAGAACATCGACCCAGATGACGAACAAGATATTACGCGTACGGTGTATCACAACATGCTCGATATTTTGCACTCCAGTATGGGACTGCTGGACCATTCAGAGCTTGGTCGTGCGATTGCGTGTCTCGATCAAGCGGGCTATGTTCAATTTTTCGGCGTAGGCGCTTCGGGAATTTCTGCGCAGGATGCTAAAAACCGTTTCTTACGGATCGGGCGTCGCGCCGAGGCTGTGGCAGACGGACATATTCAGTCGATGATGGCGGTGTCCATGAACCCGGGTGATGTGGCTATCGGCATTAGTGTATCAGGAAGTACGCTGGATACGAACGATATGCTGCACAAAGCCAAGCAAAACGGTGCAACTGTTATCGCAATTACGAATTATGCCAAATCACCCATTACCTCCATTGCAGATATCGTGTTGCTGACCGCGGGCAAGGAAGCGCCGATAGAAGGTGGCTCAATCGGCGCTAAAATCTCACAACTATTCGTGATTGACCTCATCTGCGAAGGGCTTGCTCGCAAGCACACGAATCACACCAAACAGATGAAGGAAAAAACAGCGAGGGCGGTTATTGAACGAAGTTATTGAGATTTTTCAGTTGTGAATTGAAAACTGTGCGCTCTGACAGTTCAATGACTTGTGTTTGTGGTGCATATGAATGGCTATTTCATGTATTGCTACTAAATAGAAGGTTTGTAAAAAGAGCTAGTAAGCTTTTATGTGGGGCAACAAGGAGGTTGGTGTGGTGGCAGCTGCTGTGAACAGAGTCATTGGAATCGACATTGGGGGCACATCGGTGAAGGCCGCCATAGTGGCACGGGACGGATCGGTGCTTGATGAAATCCGGCTGGATACGGACGCTTCCCGTGGACGTGAATGGGTGTTGTCGCGGGTGTCAGAATCTGTGCTCGGATTGTTGCGTTCTTTTGGAGATACCAGCATCGGTGCCCATATAGATGTAGGCGCTCTAGGCATTGCTACTGCTGGCCGAGTAAATGTGGAGAGCGGCGAAGTTGTGTATGCCACAGATAACCTACCTGGCTGGCAAGGTACATCCTTGGTAACGTGGGCTAGAGAAAAACTGGCTTTACGAGCGGTTGCTGATAATGATGCGAACGCCGCTTTACTTGGAGAAGCGTGGCAGGGAGCGGGGAAGGGCAAGCGACGCTTGGTGATGCTCACGTTGGGAACAGGTGTCGGAGGTGCATATATGGAAAATGACCTCTTGTGCAGAGGGGCTCATTGGAGCGGCGGTGATTGGGGGCACAGTATTCTATTCCCGGGGGGACATCCCTGCAATTGTGGAAAAAAAGGGTGCGCCGAGCAATATGTATCGGGGAGCGCCTTGTTACGTCGAGGTAGGGAACACGTCGGTAAATTGTACCGCTCAGGGAACGAGATTGTGAAAGAGGCCGCTCACGGTAACCAGGAAGCAATCCAGGTGCTGGATGATTACACCGCAGATTTAGCTGTGCTTCTATCTAATATCTCGGTGCCTCTTGATCCTGAGGCAATCATTGTAGGCGGAGGAGTAGCGGACGCGGGAGAGGTCTGGTGGCCCATGCTGGAAAAGCATCTGCACCAACTTGGAGTTCAAACGGAAGTAAGTCGGGCATTGTTGGGCAACCGCGCTGGAATCATCGGCGCTGCACGGCTTGCTTTTGAAATGACCGAGTCCTAGTACAAGAATGAAAGGGGAACGAACCATGACGCAAAAACGGCTTGATACCGACATTGTTGTGATTGGCGGAGGTCTGGGGGGGACATCGGCAGCTCTTGCGGCGGCGAAGGCTGGCATGAGAGTCATCGTGACGGAGGAGACGGATTGGTTAGGGGGACAGTTAACTTCACAGGCGGTTCCCCCAGATGAGCATCGATGGATCGAGCAATTTGGCTGCACAGCAACATACCGTGAGTTCCGTAATCGTGTGCGTGACTATTACCGTCAGAACTATCCGTTAACCGAAGAAGCACGGAATAATCCCATTCTCAACCCTGGGAACGGTTGGGTAAGCCGTCTGGCCCATGAACCACGGGTAGCTCTGCGGGTGCTTGAAGATATGCTCGCTCCCTATTTGAATACGGGGCGCGTTCATGTATACTATCACACCGTGCCTATTGCCGTTCAGACGGATGGGGACTGTATTACTTCTGTAACTGTCCGTACCTCGAATAGCTCTGATCATAAGTGTGGATTTAGAGTGCTGCACGGAACGTTTTATCTGGATGCGACAGAGTGTGGTGATCTCCTTCCAATGGCGGGCGTGGAGCATACGAGTGGAGCGGAGTCGCGGGCTGCTACGGGTGAACCTCATGCACTGGAGTGTGCTAACCCTTTTGATATGCAATCTATCACACATGTGGCTGCCGTAGACTATATTCCCCAGGAAAGCTTCATTATAGAGCGCCCGCAACAATATGATTTCTGGAGAAATTATATTCCTTCCTTTTCCCGTTTTCCGATTTTGAGCTGGTTTGCTACTGACGCGGATGATACCAGTAAACTAAAACAGTTCACATTGTTTCCTAACGATCAGGGCATTGTATCCTTATGGGATTATCGTCGTATTGTAGATTCCTCGATATGGAGCGAACCGCTAAATGATGGTGAGGTAACTCTTTTAAACTGGGCGCAAAATGATTATTACCTAGGGCCATTGATCGGTGTCACCGCTCAGGAGCAGGCAAAACATCGAGAAGGAGCGCGTGAGTTGACTCGTTCATTAATATATTGGCTTCAAACCGAAGCGCCCCGATTAGATGGAGGGTTCGGCTATCCGGGAATTCGACCACGGGGTGATATTCTCGGCACATCTGACGGTCTGGCTAAAACGGCTTATATTCGCGAGTCACGCCGAATTCAGGCCAAGTATATGATATCTGAGTTTGATGTAAGTCGTGAGCTTCGGGGGGAAGAGGGGCCAAAGCGATATACAGACAGTGTAGGTGTAGGTAGCTATCATTTGGATCTTCATCCAACTACGGTATCTCAGCGAACATTCTACATCCCTAACTATCCCTATGAAATTCCATTGGGCTCACTTATTCCGGTGAGAGTGCGCAATTTACTTCCTGCCTGCAAAAATATAGGGATGACCCAAATAGCCAATGGCTGCTATCGATTGCATCCTACAGAATGGAATATAGGAGAATCAGCGGGAAGCCTGGCGGCTTACTGTGTCTCCAACGAAGTATATCCCATTGAAGTGAGCCGATCAGCAGAGCATCTTGGATGTTTTCAAAATGTTCTTCTTCGCCAAGGTGTGGAACTGCACTGGCCTGCAGAGGTATTCGAGCCAGAGGGAGTCATCAGCTAATGAAGGGGCAACTAGCCCCTCGACTGATTTAAATGAGCTGAAAGATGAACGGATTTATTCTAAAATAAAAAAACAAAAAAAGTGCTTGCTAAGTTGCTTGGCTTTATGATATATTATTTGAGCTGACAACAAAACAGCAGTTTCAAAAGCGAAAAGCTTGGGTGAAACGATCTTCGAAAAAAAGAAAAAAAATAACCCTTGCATTTTTGAAACGAACATGATATGATCTTATAGCTGCTGAAAAACGCG
>NZ_JBBOBY010000002.1:465000-702537 GCF_038002205.1 Paenibacillus sp. FSL R7-0340 | reverse complement strand
GCATTTCCGGACATATCAACACCCGGAATATTAATATATCATACTTTGGCGATTCATGCTACTGGTAAATAATGCCTTACAGGTGATCCTTTGAATTTTTGAAGTCCATCTAAATATTACATCACAGCCTATCTTACGGCCGGATAAATAATATATCATTTAGATTTGCTGATTACTACATGAAAATTACACCAATTAATAACCAAGTTATCAAAATCAGTTCTATTACTTTACTGCTCATACTTTCGAATTTGCTATTCTTCATTTCTACTCTATGATGCCTCCCCCTTTCAGTTCCAAAAGGGGGGATTAATATTGAAACGTTCCAATAATAATTTACAAACATTTTGGAACGTGAAATAAACTAATTTAGAACCGTTCCTAAAAGTATACTTTTTAGAACAGGTGAAACTAACAACAGCAGTGCCTGTTTGGCACTGCTGTTCCTTAACTTCTCATTTTTCAATTTCAAAACCGGTTACCCTTCACAAATCACTGCTTGTTTTATTCCTTGCCTCCATAAACTCTTTTTAATTCCTCTTCCTTCATGTTGAACGAATGGATTTCTTCAGGAAATTGTTTGGTTCGCACATCTGCTGCATAGGCCTGAATGGATTCTGATATAGAAGCATCTAGTTTTTGATAAGACTTCACAAACTTGGCCACACGTTCAACACCGTAGCCTAAAATATCATGGTAAACGAGAACTTGAGCATCCACATTCAAGCCAGCTCCGATCCCGATTACAGGTATAGTCAAGGACTTGGCAACCTTTTCAGCCAGCTGCTTCAGCACGCATTCCAACAATAAAGCAAAGGCACCGGCAGCTTCGCACTTTCTCGCATCTTCCAGAAGACGTTGAGCAGATCGGGCATCTTTCCCCTGCACTTTATAGCCACCTAAGACACCGACAGACTGCGGCGTCAGGCCCAAATGGGCACAGACAGGAATTCCGGCTCTCGTCAATGCAGCAATATGTTCGATAACCTCACCGGCTCCTTCCAGTTTTACAGCATGGGCACCGGCTTCTTGGACCAATTGGCCGGCATGGATTAAGGTGTCCTTCACCGTAAGGTGATAACTTAGAAAGGGCATGTCCGCCATAATAAATGTGTTCTTTGCCCCTCGTTTAACTGCTTTAGTATGATGAATCATATCTTCAAGCGTAACCGGGACGGTGGAATCGTAACCCAGTACCACCATCTCGAGAGAATCGCCAACCAAAATGATATCTACGCTACCCTGTTCTGCGTGCTTAGCAGAAGGATAATCATAGGCAGTCAGCACAACGATTTTTTCTTCGCGCTGCTTCATGTTTATTAAATCCACGGTTTGCTTCATGAATATTCTCCTGAAAATGAAGTATTGAAGTTAGGAAGCAAGTTCTTTCTTGGGTAATAGATAAGTCATTATAACGGCCAAAACCAGAAGAAAAATAGCCGCGTAAAATGCGCTGGAATAGCTGTTATGATGAGAATATAGTAACCCTGGAATATACGACCCTAAAGCTGAACCTACCTGATGCCCCAAAAATAACCATCCAATAATAAATCCTACCCGATGTTTGTTGAAATGCTTGGTAACCAGCAGTTGAGTAGGCGCTACTGTTGCAAAATCGACTAATCCAAATACTGCCGCGAATATAAGCAGCAATACCGGTTCGTGACTGACCAGTAAAAGAATTAAAGACAGACTGCGAACACTATAAAAGAAAATCAGCATTCGACGACTGCTCCAGCGATCGGCCAAATATCCTGACAGTATGATGCCGGCAATGTTAAAAGCGGCTAAGATACTGACCGCACTCCCGGTGACTTGAGTTGAGAACCCATGGTCATGTGCGAAAGGAATCAAGTGGGTATCCATTAATCCCGTAGTTGTAAAACCGCAGATGACGAATGGCATAATAATGAACCAAAACTTATAATCGGCAAAAACACTCCATAGGGAAGAATTTTTGTTTTCAGCTACGGTATCGCCTTGTTCATTGACGCCGCCATACGGCGAAAGATTTTTATCAGCAGGTTGATTTCGTAATAAAAAAACAACCACCGGCACGACTAAAAGCAATAAAAACAATCCCAGTACGACAACCGTCCCTCGCCAGCCCATAACTTGAATGAGCAAAAGAGAGCCCGGAACCATGATCATTTGCCCGACTCCGAAACCCGCTTCCACGATCCCCAAAGCAAAACCGCGCTTAGCTGTAAACCATTTCGTCACGATTGCTGCAGCTGCTACATTGGAAGCTCCCCCTACGCCTAAGGAAACAAAGAAACCATACAATAAAAATAACTGCCATGATTGCTGAGTCATAGCAGTCAATATGACGCTTACTCCGACTAAAGCCGTGCTCCCTATCACAATCATTCTCGCGCCATATCGATCGATTAGTCGTCCCACAACAGGTTGAGAAAGGCCATACACGATAAAACTGACGGTCGAAATCAAAGAAGTCATACTTCGGTCCAGGGAAAATTCGTTCTCCCAAGGAATAATAAATGCGCCAAAAGCCAATCGCACGCCTTGGACAGCAAACAGCGCAAAGAACGTGGCAAATAGTACAATCCATCCATAATGCAATTTCATTTCAGGATACTCCTTTACTCAATACATACGAATAAAAAAGGTCTGAACTGCTATTTTAGTCCGTTCAGGCTTTTTTATAGGTGATCGAGATGCAGTTCAGATGTAGCATAGAGAACTGCTGTACCGCCCATCACGACTCTGTCGCCTTCCAGACGACAATACAAAGTGCCTCCTCTAGGGGACGCCTGCCGAGCCACCAATTCGTTCTTCCCTAATCGTCCTGCCCAGAATGGAATCAAATTACAATGAGCCGAACCGCATACCGGATCTTCGTTGACATTAAGTTTTGGGAAAAAGCTTCGCGAGACAAAGTCGAACTGACTGCCTTGAGATGTCACATTGACCCCTAGCCCATCTGGCAGCTGTTTAAGCTTCGAAAAATCCGGGGTTAACTGACGAACTTGATCCTCGTTTTCTAATAGAAACATCAGATCACGACCTAAATAGGTTTCTATAGGAGTGACTCCGAGCGCATCGACCATATCCTGAGTCAAAGCAAAAGATTCCGGAAGCCGATTCGGGAAATCCAATTCAAACAGATTTTGTTTTTTCAAAACAGTCAGGATCCCGCTTAACGTATGAAAAACAAACCTGTTGCTGTTTGGCTCATAAAACTGAGCGAGAATAAAAGCAGTAGCCAAAGTCCCATGTCCACATAGCTCAATCTCTGCTGCCGGTGTGAACCATCTTAACCGATAATCTTCACCTTCTTTAACAGCGAATGCTGTTTCAGAAAGATTATTTTCGGTTGCGATGCTTTGCATCGTTGCTTCCGGAAGCCATTCTTCCAAAATACATACGCCCGCAGGGTTCCCTTCGAATACCTTTTCCGCAAAAGCATCTACTACATAGTATCTCATCCTTCTCCTCCTTTTTTCGCTAATAACACTTAAAGTGTTATGTTATGATGAAACAATGTAGACATTATAAAGGACTTATATGTATAACAATCAACTAGATGATATAACACTTGAGGTGGTTTCGTATGCACATCTATATTCAGCGAAACAATGGGATCTCAATTACTCGGCAAATTGTGCTGGCTGTGATTGATCAAATTTTATCCGGTTTCCTGCAGGAAGGTGAAAAATTGCCTTCTGTTCGAGTACTCTCCAAGCAGCTTAATGTCAGTTTATTAACAGTAGTCAAAGCATATCGCGAATTAGAGCAGCAAAATTTTCTTTATTCCGTACAAGGCAGCGGGACATTTGTCCGTAAAAAAAACAATGATATTGAGACTGCCTGCATCGAAGAACCGTTAACTCAGGACTGGCAATTGTCGGTTCCGGATTATTTACCGCGCTCCCAACTCGCTCAATTTCATCATGTGCCGCAAAAAATTCACTTGGCTTCTTCCATGGTCGATCCCGAATTGCTTCCTAACCGACATTTGAAAACGGCGTTTGAACACTTGATTCAAGAAGATGGAACCTTTTTATCGCGATACGGTCATACTCAGGGCGATCAACAACTTAGGCTCGCTATGCAGCAATATTTAAGCGGTCTAGGCGTTTACACGCAAATTGAAAATTTGTTGGTCACGAACGGTTCGCAGCAAGGAATTGACTTAATTGCTCGAACATTCGTAGGTCCTGGGGACGTTGTGATTCTTGAAGCTCCGACATATCCCGGAGCTATCGATATTTTCCGAAATCGAGGCGTTACGATTCTAACCGTTCCTCTCGACCAAGAAGGAATGCGTTTGGATATTTTGCAGCAATTATTTGATAAACATCATCCTAAACTTATTTATACGATTCCGAATTTTCATAATCCGACCGGTGTCTTAATGAGCCATAAGCGAAGAAGGAAACTTCTGGAAATGGCGCAAAATACACAAACACTTATTATCGAAGACGATCCTTGGGGCGAAATCTATTATGATCAGCACCCCCCTGCTCCAATTAAAAGCATGGATGAATATGGACATGTTATTTATTTAAAAGGATTGAGTAAAATATTAGCACCCGGCTGTAGGATCGGCGTTTTATCGGCTTCAGGTTCTATTTTCAAGCGAGTGTTAGCTGCAAAAGCTAACGCGGATTTAGGTACTCCATTGGTGACTCAAAAAATACTGCTTCCTTTTCTCGAGCCTTCGATTGTAGAAAGTCATATGCAAAACTTAAGAACGACACTGAAAATAAGACGCGATTTAGCGCTTGAAATTCTGTCAGAGCGCTGCCCGAAAGAAGTGTCTTGGATGGTGCCACAAGGAGGACTTAATCTGTGGCTTAGCCTTCCGGAATGGGTACAATCGCATCTTGTTCTAGCAGAAGCCAATAAAAAGGGAATTTCCTTTTTGCCGGGATCCTCCTGCTTCTCTGTTGAACATGAGAATCATCATATCCGATTAAGTTTTTCGTTCGTCAGTCAGGAATTGCTTCGTGAAGGCATAACGACGTTATGCGAAATTTTAGCGGGCATCATTTTAAGTAGAAAAAACTCGCATTCCTCTCCTTATTTTTAAATATCCTTGGGCCGCCTCGAAAAGAAAACACAAAGAAGACTGCCTGAAGCTTACTTCAGCAGTCTTCTTTTATGATCCACCTATCGGTTTTGTCATGCATCCATAAATCCGGTTTTATCGGCTTCGGTAATAGCTCGAATCACTCGGCAGGGATTACCGGCAGCTATAACATTAGCCGGGATGTTTTTAGTTACGACACTCCCGGAACCAATGATCGAATTGCTACCGATTGAGACTCCAGGATTAATATGAACACCGGCGCCGATCCATACATCGTCTCCTATGGTTACTGGTTTCGCATAACAACCACCATTTCTGCGTTCAACGGCATCTGTTGCATGATTCGCGCAATAGATTCCAACTCGAGGCCCGAACAAAACATCATTACCAATCATAACTTCCGCGCAATCCAAAATCACGCAATCATAATTTGCGAAAAAGTGATTGCCAATCGTAATGTTGAACCCAAATTCACAGCGAAAATCATTCGCAAAATGGACGTCTTCTCCGCATTTCTCTAGCAGCTTGTCTAAGATTTCTTTTCTTTCCTGCTTATCATCGCTGTTATTGTACAGCTTGGTTAATTTAGACGCTTTGTGTCTTGCAGCACTACACGCCTCCGAATAATCGTTGTACATTTCTCCGCTTCTCAATTGCTCTTTTAAAGTCACTCAAGCACTCCCTTTCGTCTGACTTTATACCTAACATTCTTTTTATTATCTAATATTATATGACTTATAATAACTTATATAAAAATAAGGATCAAGTTGCCAAATCTACCACACAACTCGATTCGAGTTAACAATTTAATATATAATTGGTAAAAAAAGTTAAAGTCGATGCAGCATGGAACAACTTCATCGGTCTCTAACATTACCGGTTTAAGCGTGGCGACTTGCGGAAACGTCATCAAATCTCTTGTACAAACCGGAGAAATCATTGAAGTAGAAATGGTTGAATCTCACGGTGGCCGGCCAGACGTTATAAGTACAATGCCAACCATTCGTATGTTATCTGCTTATATGTGAAAACAGAAGGAGGCCTCCATTCTCTTACGTACAGGATCGTCAACCTTCTGGGCGAGAGTAACGCAAAATTATGATGAAGATCAAACATGCGCGATCGTGACCTTTCCTAAAGATAATTTCCCTGGTTCGGGTTTCATTGTCGACGGATATCTTTTAAAAGGAAACACGGAATAGTGCAACCCCAGTTGGTACTTTTATATAGCCTAATGGTGGCAGAGAATGTGAATTTTCATAATATATCCGCGTTGACGACCCGATTGTGTTAGTAAGCCAATAAAGCTTCGGCAATTATGTGCCTTCCAGCATGACGGATCGTTATGATGCGTTTGTTCATCTCGACCGGACCATCTCCCTTCAGCCACTGCCTATCCTTCATCCGGTTGCAACGGATGCTTTATTTTCAGAGTAACAGCTCGCAAGAACCGTCTGTGGGATACAAGGTAGCTGGGTATAGTTTACCGTCAGGCTCCGGATTATAATTATATGACTGGCTCCAATATAAAACAGCGGCAGGCTCGGACTTTATTTTTATCAGTCTGAGCCTGCCGCTGTTTTATTGAACTAACGTGTCCCTTTAATTCAATAAACACTTCCTGATTTTTGGTGAAAAGCGTTAATCTTCTTTTGATGGGCGGTACGTCAATTCAACTGCTCCGAATGTAAGGTCTTGGTATAGACATGCTTAAGAGACATCGTGTTGATGTTATCTGTAAACAAACGCTTTTCACTCATCCGCCGCTTCCAAGCACCAAGATGTTTCTTCCGGGTTGCTCTTAAGGTTCAAAACTTCTTATCACCTCATTATAATACTTTGATTCAAGAGATACCCAATCTATTCACGGATGGTTCTCACCTGTGACAAAACTGTCGGATGCTAGTTGCTAGTTCTTCCGCATGAGTAAGGACAAGCATATGATCAGCTCCTTTGATTTCGGCAAACCTAATCGCAGGTACACGCTTGAAGTGCTCGGCGATATTATACATATCCGGCCATTCTATGGTTCCTTGTATAAATAACGTACTCGTTTGGTTTTATGCTTAGTAATTGAGTTGAAGATACATATTTCCTGTCTTGATGATTAATACAAGTAAATCACGTTTACAAAGGAAAAAAGACAGGCAGAAGATTATAAATTCACTAACAATTTAGGGTAAACATAACCTAATTGAAACCGCCCATCCAATAACCGGATGGGCGGTTTTTACATACTACTTTCCTGCTCCTTTATCACCTGCTCAATCCCCAACAGAATCAGCTTCAAGCCGAACTCAAACGCCCCGTCGGTTCCCATCAGATTGAACAGCCCGTTCGTGAACATCCTCCGAAACAGTCCCACATCCGTCTCGCTCATGGAGTCCAGAAGGCGAATCATCTCCTCACCCGGATGCGCTTTCTGGTCCTTAAAGATAGCGGAGACATTACGCTCATGCTGATAATCGTCTAGAACGAAATAGAAGACATAGTTCACAAGCGTAGTAACCACTTGCATTTTCTGCTCTTGCTCAAGCGGCGTCGATTCCACGCAGAGCAGCATACGGTTGGTGAACCGGATGATGTCCGGTTCGTGGGGCAGCGTCATCATCATGAGCTGCGTGGAGCAGGGATATCGGCTGAGCACGCTCCGTACCGTTACCGCAAGCCCCGTCAGCTGCTCCTTCCATTCCCCCTCGGAGTGGAACTCTTCCAGAATCATTTTCGATACCTGGTTGGCCAGACGCTGGTAGAGATGCTGTTTGCTCTTGAAGTACCAGTACAGAGAGGGAGCCTGAATCCCTAACCTGTCGGCCAATCGTCTCATGCTTAATTTCTCGATGCCCTCCTCTCCAAGAAGCTCCCACGAGGTTTCCAAAATCTTATCCTCCGAAATCTGAGGTTGCTGCTTTTTCATGTCATCCGCCCTTTTATCTAACAGTGTAAGTTTATGCTTTACAGGTTCATTGGTTCATGATACCATCTAACACTGTAAGGTACAACCTAACAGTGTTAGACTGAAAGGCAAAATAAATAAAGAAAGTAGTGATCCGCATGGATGCAGAAAACCTCCATTACTTTGAAAAAGCACCGATCGCAAAAGCCGTAGCTCATTTCGCTATACCAATGATGCTAGGCACGTCAATGAGCGTCATTTATTCCATCTTGAATGCCTATTTTCTTGGTACACTTCACAATACTGCTATGTTAACCGCACTTGCACTAACCCTGCCGTTATTCGCAATCATTATGGCGCTAGGCAATTTGATTGGCATGGGTAGCGGTACATTCATCTCCCGTTTGCTAGGTGAGAAAAAATATGATGAGGTAAAGCATGTGTCTTCATTCGCCTTTTACAGCAGTTTAGTTCTCGGTCTTATCGTGATGGCCGTAGGTCTCCCGTTGATCAATCCAATCGTTCATGGCCTGGGAGCAACGTCTGGCTCCTTCGGATTCACGAAGGACTATGTCACGATTATGCTTATTGGCTCACCATTCGTCGTATTATTCTTCACACTGGAGAATATCGTGCGTTCGGAGGGTGCAGCAATCACGTCGATGATCGGTATGATTCTCAGTGTTGTTATAAATATTATTCTCGACGCGTTAGTCATCTTCGTGCTCCATTGGGATGTGATCGGCGTTGCGTCTGCTACGGTCATTTCTAACTTGGTTGCGAGTGCATTCTACGCCTTCCATATGGGATATAAGAGCCAATTCTTAACCGTCTCCGTAAAATGGTTCAAGGCTACCAAGGACATTCTGAGCAATGTATTCAAAATCGGAGTTCCCGTCTTTATTATGAGTATCTTTTTGGGTGCAATGTCGCTCATCTTTAACCATTTTCTTGTCGAATACGGGGATCAGGCCGTAGCGGCTTACGGAATTTCATCACGTTTATTGCAATTTCCTGAGTTTATTCTGATGGGCTTATGCGAGGGAGTCGTGCCGTTGATTGCCTTCTCTTTCACAGCGAATAAATTACGCATGAAGAATACCATTGGATTTACGATCAAAGTGATTGTGGCGTTAGCAGTCGTATTCGGCATTATCGTCTATTTGATTTCCGACCACTTAATTGGTTTATTTACAAATGACTCGCAATTAATTGGAATGGGCAGCTACATTCTACATGTGACGTTCCTATCCTTGTTCATTACAGGAATGACCACATTGTTTACCGGGATCTTCCAAGCATCAGCGCAAGGAACTGCCGCGTTTATTATGTCAATTATTCAAGGGATTACTCTGATTCCTGTGTTGTTTATCGCCAATCAAATGAACGGCTTCCACGGGGTGGTCTGGTCGCTTGTCATTGCGGATGCGGTCGCATTCCTTGTTGGTGCCATCATGTTGTATGTTTTGCGGACCAAATTGCAGCCAGAATTGGATAAGTTAGTACAGTAGAAAACATATAACACCCAAGAAGGCAGGATAAGGACACTCCCCGATCCTGCCTTTTTTAGGTACGTGGACGGGGAATAAGGGCAATTGTCATTTAAAAAAGGAAAATGCCCCCTACCTGCACGATCTTGCTTATTCAGCGCCCCCATCGCCACACTCATCGGAAAGTTCTTACCTCTGAAGATCATCGTTCCCAGCGCAAACTTCGAAACGAGCAAACCCGTGCCTCCTAATCCCTTATATTTCACTTTTCAAACCCTGTTCTAAATTCAAATATTGTTTCCCGTTAGTTGAATCATTTCTGTGATTGATCCACCTTGTAGATTCTTCTGGTAAGCGCCTCGTCATCATCTGTCCATGATATTTGGAGCTGTTTGCGGGTTTTTGAGTGCAGGCAGTAGAATGCCATCGATTAGCGCTGTGAAGAAAGGCTTGTCGAACGGTTTGCGCTGGATGAGTCCGCGAAAGGAAGCCATTGAAGTAATGACCTGGCAAGCCATCTCAATGTCCGCGTGAGCGGGAATTTCACCGCGGACGACGGCTCGGTTCATAAGCTCGCGGTTCACAACAACCCATGGCTCGAAAATCCCGGCTGTTCCTGCTTCGGCAAATTCCGGATGCTGCAAAAAGGAGCCTAGACCCGCTAAGACTCGAAATTTTCGTTCTTCTTCCGCGATCGATTGCGGCTTCAAAAGCACGAGGAGATCTTCGCGCAAGGTTCCTGTATCAGGCAAGCTTTCGAGCTCAAGATGATTTCGATTCATCCAGGCCAAGGCGTTTCGGACTAACTCCGCCTTGGAAGACCAGCGGCGGTAAACCGTCGCCTTCCCAGCCTTTGCTCGAGCCGCGACCATGTCCATTGTCATACCATCGAAACTCGTATCGGCGAGGATGTCGATTGTCGCCTCAAGGATTTTATCATCCCGCGTGTGATCTCGCTTGCGGCCCAATGTTTGCACAGGCTTTTCAGCCACACGGCGTTCCGCTCGATGCAAGGGATCTGAACAAGTCCGTTAATAGGATCACAGGTCAACCTCAAATGGTGCTCCAACGCAACCTCCGCTGCATACTCAATCTGGTCGATACCCATATCAGACAGATCTGCCAGTGCAGCCGATGCCATAGAGCAAGCAGTGCCAACCTCCCCCTGGCAGCCGCATTTAGCACCGCTGATGGAGGCGTTCTGCTTGACCAGATTGCCAATGAGCCCGCCTACTGCCAGAGCCCGGGGGATCTGTTCGTCCGAGACATGCTTCTTTTGCTGCATATAAAGGAGCGCGGCCGGCATGACACCACTGGCCCCACAGGTCGGGGCCGTTACGATTGCACCGGCGGCGGCATTTTGTTCGCTGACCGCGAAAGCATATGCGCTGACAATCCTGTTTTCCCGCGTCTCCGGGCTCTCATCAATATGCCGCTGATTATAAAGAAATTGCGCCTTGCGTTCTCATGGAGACCGCCTTCCAGAATACCTGTGACTGAAAGCCCCTCGTTGACCGAATGCTTCATCGCTTCCCAAATCCCATAGAAAAAATCCCATATCTGTTTGCCTTCACACTGCTCGACGTAATCGCTTAGGCGGATATTGTTATCTTTACAAATTTTACTAATTTATACAAAACTATTCTCCCTATAGACATCGGGCGCCAGCATCTCCTCCCGTCCCTCAATAACGATGTCCCCGCCGCCGATACTTACAGCACGCATGGATGTTGTTTGCCGCCCGTCTTTGTAAGCAAAAAAATCAATGGTATTGGGATGGGGCAGAATAAAATCTGCGTGTGGAACAAATTCAATCTCCGTTGGAAATGGTGACAGTGCTTTAATAATGGCCTTGTCCGTCATATGGCCTTTGCCTGTTTTTGCAAGGGAACCATAAATCAATGCCTTGAATCGTTCGGCATCCTCATTTTCTGATTTGAAGATTCTGGCGGCTTTCTCCGGCCCCATTGTATGGGGGCTGAATGGTCCACTGCCAACCTTATAGAGTTCTGTCAAAGATTTCATAGCACCCTTACATCCTTTCTCAGTTTTCAGTTTTCTTTGGCATAAGATCTTCCTACTGCTTGACCAATATAAACGTTCGGCATCGTTTAAACTATCGCTCGTTCCTCTGAAAACGTTCCTTGATTTTCATCAGCCTCTCAAGAACACCCTCTTCATCAATGGCCATGTCATACAATTGGTGAGTAAGCTGGAGACCTTGATCGTTGGCAAGGGCTTTTTTCCATGTGTGCGACACAATCGAATGAGTAAGATGTCTTACAAAGCGAGGTGCCTGCATGATCATCTCTGCCAGTTCCCACGCACGTGGAAGAAGCTTTTCAAGAGGCAGTACCTCACTAACCAGACCGAGGTCTAATGCCGCTTGTGCATTAATATTCATACCCGTGTATGCGCAAAATGCCGCTTTCTTGATTCCCAGTATATTTTGAAGTGCTAAGACGATTCCATCTCCAGGCGGTACACCGCCTAGGTAATGAGCATCGAAAAACTCTGTGCCTTCAGCACAAATGGTAATATCACAAAGCGTTCCCATTTGCCAGTGTGAGCCTGTACCATTGATCACCCCAATTGTGGGGATGTCGATGCAATAGATCATATTTTCAATCATTCTCAACGATTCATGATATAATTCCAGTTTCCGGTTATTCGGCCAATCCATGAATTTTGTTGTCCAGACTTCAGGATTGCCTATTTGCCACAAATCTCCTGTCCCTGTAAGGATCATCACCTCATTTTCAGGGTCACGGCCAACATCTGACCATACATTGCCATATGCAGTTTGGGTCGCCCAGTCAAATTGAAGAGGTCCCCCGCGAGTGTGCATACGCACTTCGAGTATGCCGTCACGGCGAGTCATGAAGAACAAGTCCTTGTACTTCTCCGAATATTTTTCGAATCTTGTAGGTCCCGCCATATCTCTATTGAACTTCGTTGCCCATTAGACGTCCTTGCATCTTCATCAGTCTCTCAAGAGCACCTTCTTCATCAATAGCCATATCGAACATTTGGTGAGCAAGCTGGAACCCTTGATCACTGACCAAGGCTTGTTTCCATGGACGGGATATAATTGAATGTGAGAGATGTCTCGTTGAACGTGGTGCCTGCATGATCATCTCCGCAAGTTCCCAAGCACGTGGAAGGAGCTTTTCGCGGGGGAGGACTTCACTAACTATGCCTAGGTCCAATGCGGTTTGACCATTGATATTCTTGCCAGTGTAAGCGTAATATGCTGCTTTCTTGAAACCTATCATGTTCTGCAGCGTGAGTAACATTCCATCTCCGGGAGGTGTGCCTCCCAGAAAATGAGGATCAAAAAAGTCCGCGTCTTCTGTACAAATAGTAATATCACAGAGAGTTGCGAGTTCACAATGCGTTCCCGGCCCATTGATCGCCCCTATTGTGGGGATGTCAATGCAGAATATCAAATTTTCAAGCAGTCTCAGCGATTCATGATACTGTTCGAGCTTCTTTTGCTTCGGCCAGTCCATAAATTTTGTATTCCAGACATCAGGGTTCCCTATTACCCATTTATCCCCTGTTCCAGAAATGATCATTACCTCGTTTTCAGGGTCACGGCCAATATCTGACCATGCATGGGACCATGCAGTATGGGCTTCCCAAGAATGTTGATACGGCCCTCCGTCGGTGTGCAACCGCACTTCAATTATTCCGTCACGACGGGTCATTAATAGAAAGTCTTTGTACTTCACCGAGTACTCTTCAAATTTTGTTGGTCCAATCATACGTCGCTCAGTCATTTCAATTCCTCCTAGTTTTGTTTAGATATTATCTATTACTTTCAAGCCAATCTCTGGCGAAAGCAGCGTATGCCGCAGCCCCTTTATAAAGTACCTCATCCGAGAACATCGTCTTTGGATGGTGCATAGGGTAACCATAACCTTCTTCGGTATTGCCTGCGTTAATAAACACTGAGGTACTTGGCACCGCTTGTGATACAAATGCGAAGTCTTCTGATCCCA
Source organism: Paenibacillus sp. FSL R7-0340 (assembly GCF_038002205.1). Taxonomy (NCBI): domain Bacteria; kingdom Bacillati; phylum Bacillota; class Bacilli; order Caryophanales; family Paenibacillaceae; genus Paenibacillus; species Paenibacillus sp. FSL R7-0340. Next base: position 689,091 of record NZ_JBBOBY010000002.1, on the reverse strand, counting down.
TTAATTTACCACCGGGTATCAATTGTGTTATACCGATAAAGGAACTGGCGCCAAAAGTGTTGGCAATAGTAGTTCTCATTTGATGGTTCAGCCCGCTTTCCGTTTTCACCTCAGGACAGCCCCTGGTATAAATCACATCCACCTTTGCATGAAAAGTTACTCCAATACCTGCAGAAATTTCGTGGATACGGGTTTCCATTTCATCCCGCAATGCGGCGTTAAATGTGCGTACGCTGCCTTTCATTCTGGCAGTATCGGGAATCACGTTGTTTGTACTTCCACCTTCCATCACTCCAATTGTAAGAACTGCACTCTCCATTGGCGAAATTTCACGGCTTACGATCCCCTGCAGCGCCAGATGAAGATGAGCAGCTACATTTAATGGGTCTACTGCGGCACTAGGCATCGCTCCATGTGCGCCCCTTCCGCGGATGATTACTTCGAACCAATCAGAAGAAGCTGAAATCGCTTCTCCGGCCTCAGGCACTACAAATTGCCCGGCAGGAATTGGCATTCCAGTCAACACGTGAAGCATCATGGCTGCATCCACTTTAGGATTTTCGAGAATCCCATTCTCAAGCATCATCTTTGCCCCGTGCAGAGTCTCTTCACCCGGCTGAAACATAAGCTTAACCGTCCCGCGAAGCTGCTCTTCGTTTGCCTTCAGGATCTCCGCAGCTCCCAACAGCATGGAAGTATGCAAGTCATGACCGCATGCATGCATGTTTCCATTCAACGACGCAAAAGAAATATCCGTTTCTTCTTGAATGGGCAACCCATCCATATCCGCACGAATAAGAATCACCTTCCCGGCATGTTGTCCGCCGATCGTAACCGTTAGACCTGATTCTCCTACGGGAGTGGGCTTAAGACTCATCGACTCCAACACCTCTTTTACGTAGGCAGTTGTCCTGGGCAAACTTAAATCAAGTTCCGGAATCGCATGCAGATGATGCCTGTACATGACCAATTTTTCCTGCAGCTGATGGGCCATACTCAAAAAGTCTCCAGCTTCTTCAATCACAATGAACATCTCCCAAAACACAAATTGAATGAACGTAAGAACAGAGTAAACATCCCCCCCTTCTTATTTTAAGACTTTTTAAGAACAATTTTATCGTACTTTTAAATTTATTAAATGTAAAGAGAAAATAAGACATTTTAAGAACGCTTTTTTTTGGAGGCTACCGGAACATTGAAATATCACATTTATTGTGATATAACTCTTTTGATTGAACTGTTTATGAAAGGAATCTACCATGAAAATCAAGCTGGGTATTATCACGCCTGAGACCCATATGGACTATTTCCGCGCCATTGAAGAAGAAATGCGGTCGGTATGTCAGTTCCGTTTTCTTACGATCAACAACTTCCGGGAAACAAAAGACATATATCTTAAAAACTTAGGTTCGGTAGATGGATTTGTTATCAGTGGCAGGATGCTTTACGAGTCAATTGATAAGGAATGCTTGGATGAAAAAGTACCTATTCACATTTTGCAGGATAATGAAAACCTTCTATATAGGGAACTTTTCCGGCTACTGGTTACATATCCTGAGCTTGATATATCTAGGATCTATGTGGATTATGCGTATATTATCGATTCTTTCAGTGAATTCCAACAATACCTGACTCATGAGGGAAAGCCCATTAACAACGACGATCTGCTCGAACGGGTGGAAACAATGCTCGAAAACCATATCACTCTGTGGGAAGATAAGAAAATAGACCTGTCCATCACGGCGTTCGGCCACTTTGTTCCAGAACTCAAAAAGCACGGAGTCAGATATATCTTAATCCGGCCCACTTTGGAAAACGTTAAAGAGACCATAAGAGAGATCATCAACGAGATTACCATCCTCAAGCTTAAGAGTCAGAGGGCAGTTGTCGCATGCTTATCGACCAAAACGGCGGAACCGCCATCTGAAGAGCAGCTTCATGAGCTAAAGGTCCTTGTCGGCAGATTTCTGCGCAGCGTGAATCTGGCAGACACGGCCCAAATTTCGGAAGGCTTTGTCAGACTATACACCACCTATGGAAATTTCATGAAAATCACCTCTAACGCGCATAACTGCACCCTGCTGGAGTATCTGGAAGAGCGCATAAGCGACAAGGTGAAGATCGGGTGGGGCTCAGGGCATGAATATTTTCAAGCTAACATTAACGCCACCAAAGCTCACAGACAGGCGGAAGCCTTTACGGGCAGCTGCAGCTTTTTTATAAACGAGGATCAGAAGGTTATCGGCCCAATGCGGAGCATGAATGTCATACAGTTCTCTGAACAGGGGGACCCGGAAATCATCGCGTTAGCCAAAACTATCGGAATAAACAACATTAACTTGCAAAAAATCATGTCCTACGCAGAAATCATGAGAACAAATAAATTATCCTCTGAGGATGTTGCTCAATGCCTGTCCATGACCGTCAGAGGTGCAAACCGTATCCTTAACAAAATTGAAGAAAGTAAATACGTACAAACGGTATTTGAAAAACGAGACAACAGTAAAGGGCGACCAAAAAAATACTACGAACTGTTGTTTCTCGACAAAGAAGGGCGCAAATTAAGCAGATGACACGCATTGTTACGTTTGCCATTTCGACTTTAAATTAATGGCAAAAAAGGCACATTTTCAAAACTGAAAACGTGCCTTTTTTGCGCTTAATTTACCAAGTCAAATCACTTATGATCGATTCATTTAAACCCTATCTATCAGACAGCTCTCAAAACCCGCTTATCCCGTGAGACAGTCCCAACCGCGCCTGTTCGTTGAACAGCTTGTGGTTGAGTGATTACCACACCGTTACGTCAGAACTCCCACTACTTTGATACCCCTCTGTTGCTAACACCTGGTAAGACCAGCTATTCCCCAGATTCATTCCTTTGCTCGCCCATGCTTTCACGTGGTTGCTGAAAGTGATCGTGGAGTTACCCCCGGTCGGTCTCTTCGACTGTCGAACACTCCAGTACTGAATAAACGTCGTTTTTTCGCCTTCAATGGAAGGGGCGTCGTATCGCATTGTTGTGTAGATGTCATATGTGCCCCCATCACTGGTCACCGTACCTTTATACGTTCCGGTAGGTCGATAAGTCCCCCAGCTATCAACGACATAATATTCGATGAGTGAGTTTTTCGTCCACCCGTAGAGAGCCAAGTATCCATTACCGGACGGCGCCCAGACACCGGCATTGTAGTTAATCGTTCTGTTTGGTGATCCAGTAGTCCAGCCTTTCCCGACAACAAAATTCCCGGTATCCTTCCATGTTACGCTGTAATTACCGCCTGATCCATTAACAGCATTGACCGTCCCACCGCCATCGGTCCAATTTTGCCAATAGTCTGTCGCTGCACTTGAGGTTGTTGCAAACAACCCAAAACTCATGGAAGCTGCAAGAACTACTGTCATCATTTTCTTACTAAAATTAAACATAATCTACCTCCTAAAATTTTTGTGTTTGTCCCATACACCTGCTTGTTAGTTGATTCTGTTTGTAACACATCTCTTATCTGTGCATATCCCGTTTTTTTACTTTTACCTCCCTTATGTGTAAATTATAGAATGATAGCGTTTGCATATAAACCTAGCAAATTAAAGCTTTAACTCTATTATGTTTAGCTCTCTTTGAATTTTATAGAAGCCGTTGAAGGGTAATCGAGTTTCGTAACGTTGGAAGAAGGTCTTCGCTGCTTTTAATTATTCGAGCAATATGCGAATCTATTTTTATGTCGGATTTTTTAGATATTCATCTAATCGGAAACAATATAAGTTCTTGTCCCAAGCTGAAGACAAGAACTTATATCGTTAAAACCAAAAAGCTGCCAATGGCAACTGGGGTCAGTCCCGTCGGTTTCCCATATGGAGTTTTTCCAATGTCAATTTTAAGGAGTGCAATTCAGTATAAAAAAACTGGGGTTTGAGAGCGAAGGCATATTAAAAAAGGACAAAATTCTGTCCGATGGTAATTACCTCAACACAGTTATGATGGGACGACTTAATGAATAATTCCAGCAAAAAACCTCCTGTGAATCATCACGGGAGCTTTTTTTGCTGTGCATGTTATGCCTTTTTACCTGTAACGTTTAGGATTATCTGTCTGATCAAGAATAAAGTCGATACTCACCTTGTGGAAATCTGCCAATTTGATTAAGACCACACTTGGGACGTCCAGATTCCCATTTTCATATCGGGAATAGGTTGTTTGTGAGATACCTAAAAAGTCGGCCATGCTCTGTTGTGTTAAGTCTTTGTCCTCACGTAAATTGCGAATTCTCTTATACACTGCTCATCACCCAAGCAAAGTTTACTCCATGCGAAAACTGCATATTGATTTTTATGCGTTTTTCGCATAAAATTTATTTATCTTCAACTTTACCTTGAAATCTTGAGTTGTCCCTTCATATGCAAAAGCTCTTAATGGGGACAGACGGATTCTCCTAAATTCGTTTTATTAAAGTGTATATTTCCCAACGAAGCATATAACAGAATATTGAAATATAGCTCCTGCGGTCATCATAGAGCTTTATTTTGCATGCTATTCTTTTTACCGGTACAACGTTCAGGATCATCTGTCTGACCAAGAATAAAGTCGATACTTACCTTGTGGAAATCTGCCAATTTGATTAAGACGACACTGGGAACGTCCAAGGTCCCATTTTCATATCGAGAGTAGGTCGTTTGTGAGATATGTAATAATTCAGCCATGGTCTGTTGTGTTAAGTCTTTGTCCTCACGTAAATCGCGAATTCTCTTATACATTGCTCATCACCCAAGCAAAGTTTACTCCATGCGAAAACTGCATATTGATTTTTATGCGTTTTTCGCATAAATTTATTTAAAGAGTATAACAAGTGGAATAAGAACGGAGTGGGCGGAATGGTGCTGTACAAGCGATAGCGTTCGCCTTTGTGGCCGGATTTCAACCTTCTTAGCTTGATTAAGAAATCCGGGCACAACAGCGATGGGAAGCACCATCCGACCGCGTAGTGGCGCCGTATGTACATCTTTAGCTCAACTTATATAAATAATCAGTATTCATAAGGAGGCATGATGAAAATGATTTTGGAGGATATGTATTATGGGAATTGGCGTCCCAGTGAACAGATAAATTCAACCGACCCTGAATCTCAAAAAGTGAATCAAAAAATTAGTGATCTCATGGAGATGTTGAAAAGCAAATTACCAGCAGTCGAGTTTGAGTCAATTGAAGTCATGTTTGATTTATTAAGCGAGTCAACTTCCCTGCACTCCGCAGCAGCATTCATTCACGGGTACCGGGCGGGGGCATTAACGATGATTGAAGTATTTAGCGAGGACAAAGAAATTGTTGATCGTAATAGATAGATGATGGAGGAGTTATGGTGGTGAACCCGCTACGCATGCAAATTACCCGTTCCGATCGCTGTTATCCCTAGATTTTTCCTCAATAAATATAAATTTAAAGGTAATATCCGGGGATAACAAAACGAATGGAGGGGCTCACTAGCCTCTGCCTGCGCCCCCCAGCGCATTCATCAAGAACTCGTAAATTTCCAGTTCGTTGATTTTATCGCCATCGGTCACTATGTTATGCTGAACTTGCAGTCCGTTCTTGAACACGGTGAACATCCGAGCTGTCCTGTCCGCATCGATTGAAATAGGGATAGCTCCATTCTGCTGTCCGACTTCGATCCACGTTTTGGCAGTGAGGATAGATGCTTCATGATAACGTTTCAGAATTCCTGCCACGGCGGGCTTATCCTGTTGGCTGAGTAGATAGATAAAAATCAGGCTGGTAGCGCTGTCCCCACTGCCGATGTTACGAAGCCGTTCAGTTAAGGTGTTAAGCGGGGACTTGATTCCTTCTGGTCCTGCGGGAGTCCGGACGACAGATTCAAAAAAACGCTGATTGGTTTTCTCCATTCCCGCCTCCAGAATCATACCGAACAATTCATCTTTGCTTTTGACATAATGGTAAATGGCTCCTTTAGTCAGTCCGCTGCGATCCGCAATATCCTGTAGTGTCGTCGCCCGACAGCCTTTCTCCATAATCATCTCTTCGGCAATCTCAAGCAGCTTTTTTAGACTGTCGTTCATCGCTTTGTCTTGCATAATCTTTTACCTCCCGGTTGTCTGTCTTTTTATTCGTTTAATGAAACCAATATTCCACCAGATCGTCAAACCAATAATCACGTAAGTGAAGAACGAGGATACGGCCAGAAAGGTCGGTATGGACAACGAGTATACCAGCACTACTTTGATGAAGGCTTCCAGCAGCAGGCTGAGTCCCCACACCGCCGTTATCAGGCGGAAATTAAAGCGATAGCGGGGAAGTTTCTCCCATTTATCGTTCATCTGAGGATTATGGCCTGTGAATCTTTCCGCAAAATAATAAATTAATGGTCGACCAAAGAGCAGCGAACCTAGAAACACCACCCCCATAATACCGGTCACATAAGACTCCCGTAGCAAAATAAAGCGTTCATCACCGCCCAAGAGAACGGCCACGACGCCAAGAATCAGACCAAGAAAAATAAAGCCAGAGAACACATCTGCTTTACGGGTCCGTATAAGGCTGTAGATCGAGTCGCATAGTGGTACAAGAGCAGCGATAGACAGAGCCACCACACTGCTCGTATACGGAATTAGCAGGCGATAAGTCAAATAAGGCAATACAAGATTGATGATTAACGTAAAGATGATTTCGTTGCGAGATTTATTCATGATCGACTCATCCTCTCATCATTTAAAACCTACCTTCGGTAGGTATCTTTTATTTTACATACCTTCGGTAGGTATGTAAAGATTAAAAAATAATAATACCTAACGTCATGACTTTTTACATAAGAATCATTAAGGTTTTTTACTCCTTGTTAAACCAGCTTTTTGAGAGCTTACATTCTATATTTCCTCATGTTGCTACACGTTTCGCATACCCTACAACTACAAAAAAAAGGAGATGGCGCTTGCCATCTCCCTTGCTTTTATTCTTCTCCCACACTTCCTGCTTAAAAACTTGTTGCGGCAAAGGTGGTCGGTGAGCGGAGCGGGCAGAATTGTTCTGAAGAAGCATGTGCGTTCGAAAGAACAATCTGCACGCGCAGCGCCTCCCCGACACACACTCTAACAAGCAACTATTTTTTTAAGCCTCCACCCGATTCAAAAATACCTTCGTCCGCTCCAGCTGCGGATTTCCAAAAATCTGCTCTGGTGTACCGGATTCCGCGATTTCTCCATTATCCATAAAAATGACACGATCCGCCACATCTCTCGCAAAATTCATCTCGTGGGTCACGATGACCATCGTCATATGTTCCTCAGCCAGCTTTTTGATAACTCGCAGCACCTCACCCGTCAGCTCGGGATCAAGGGCCGAGGTCGGCTCGTCGAACAGTAAAATATCAGGGTTCATCATCATTGCCCGGGCAATCGCCACACGCTGCTTCTGTCCCCCCGACAGTCGGGATGGATACGCATCTGCTTTATCTGCCAATCCGACTTTAGCCAGCAACTCAGCGCTTTGGCGACGCAGTTCAGCCTTGCTCACCTTTTTCACCAGCTTCGGAGCCAGCTCCAGATTATCCTGCACCGTCAAGTGAGGGAACAGATTAAAATGCTGGAACACCATGCCCATCCCGGTGGTAATGCCCTTAATATCACCTGCTGGAGCGTACTGACCGTTTTCCACCAGTGCTTTATCATGAATGCGGATCGTCCCGCCCGTCACATCTTCCAGGTGCACCAAACTACGGAGCATGGTACTTTTTCCTGAACCTGAAGGACCGATGACGGCTACAACCTCGCCCGCTTTAACGTTAAAGCTCACTCTTTTCAGAACGTCGAGCTTGCCGAACGATTTTTTCAAATCGGTAACTTCTATTGCATTAGTATTCATATCTCGACATTCCTTTTACTCGAATTTAAAACGTTTTTCCAGCGCCCTGAAGAATAGCGTCAGCACCAAAGCTAATAACAAATAAATAACCGCCGCTACAACATAAGGTACAATCGAGAAATCACGGTTTACAGCCGTATTGGCAAAATGCAGCAGTTCCGGTACCGCTACTGCATACAGTAGTGCCGTATCTTTTACCAGTGTTGTCGCCTCATTCGTTACCGCAGGCAAAGCAATCCGTACCATTTGCGGCACAATGACTCTAATCAGCGTCTGCGACTTGCTCAAGCCAAGCACTTGCGAAGCCTCGTATTGCCCTTTATCAATCGACAACATCCCGCCTCTGAAAATTTCTGCAAAATAAGCTGCATAATTCAGTACAAATGCCAGTACCGCAGCCGTTGTCCGGTCCAATACCAGATACTCCCCAATGACAGGCAACATCGGCAGACCAAAACAAAAGAACAATAATTGCAGCAAAAGCGGCGTGCCGCGTATAACATAAATGTACGTATGCATCAGCCAGGCGATTGGCTTAATCCGGCTTTTGGCCAGTAAAGTAACGATAAAACCCAATGGAATAGACAAGATGAGCGTGATGAAAAATAAAATAACCGTCATCTGTGCCCCTTCAAGCATAGGCTTCATAATTCGTAAAATATATTCCATACTCATAACCTTCGACTCCTAAACCCTTAGTTCGATACACTACGTATTAATTTAATACTTTATCTTCACCAAACCACTTTTTCGAAATTTCAGCAGCTTTTCCGTTCTTGTGCAGCTCATCCAAAGCGGATTGCAGCTGCGTCAACAGCTCTTCATTCCCTTTTTTCACACCGATGCCGTATTCCTCAGGGGCCAGTGATTCATCAAGCAGCTTATACGTCCCTTGTTCCTTCGACATATAGTACTTGGCAACAACTTCATCAATGACCACCGCATCCAGACGTCCGGTTTTCAAGTCTGTCAAAGCGAGAACATTATCCGGGAACTCGGACACTTGCTTCAATTTACTTTTGATCGGATTTGCATCCAATGCATCGGCTGCTGAAGACAGCGTCTGGAGTCCGACCGTTTTGCCCGTCAGATCAGCCAGCTTGGAAAGACTGGAAGTAGTCGGAATGACAATCACCTGACTGTTTTTCAGATATGGCTTCGTGAACAGCACTTTTTCCTTACGCTCATCCGTAATGGTGTATCCATTCCAAATGAGATCAATACGTCCGCTGTTCAGCTCGGATTCTTTGGCAGACCAGTCAATCGGCTGAAATTCCACCTGTTTACCCATTTGTTCCCCGGCCGCTTTCGCATAATCAATATCAAAGCCGGTCAGCTCGTTATTTTCATCTCTAAAGCCCATCGGGGCGAATTTATCATCAATTCCAATAATCAATTTACTGTCATCCTTACCGCCGGAACATCCGGCCAACACGATCATCATCAATCCAATTAACATCGTAAACATGGCTGCTTTTCTCATCTTATTCCCCTCCAACAATGGTGACCCCCGTATCCAAGAACAGGTGGCAAACGCTTTAGTTCGTTAACACGTTATCAGAGTATCATCATAACACACCGCAGGATACTCGTCGAGAGGAATGAGCGGAATCTTAGCCTCATATAAATGGAAAACCTGTGACGAAAATTTGACCTGTGTTCTATAATGTAAAACCTTACCTTGACATGTCACCTAAACCGTCTTATTATTTCCTAGTATTCTTATATACTTTTATTTATTTTAAAATTTCAGCAGCAATAGTATGTAAATCAGCTTGATAGACAGGAGAAATAAAGCCCCATGTACATTTTAAAGCGTCTTTTTACGATGTTCATAACGTTGTGGATTATCGTCACTTTAACGTTTATCATCATGCACCTCATTCCGGGTGATCCATTCTCGAACGATTCCAAAACGATTCCGGAAGCGGTATTGCAAAACATGCGTGCCAGGTACAATCTGGACAAGCCGCTCGCTGTGCAGTATGTGCTGTATCTAAAAAATCTGCTAGTGCTGGATATGGGCCCGTCTATTCAATCGAAAACGACGGACGTCAATATGCTTATCGCCCGAGGTTTTCCACCTTCTGCATTGCTGGGTATTCAATCCATCGTGGTCGCGATTATTGCCGGTATTTCGCTCGGAACGCTGGCTGCTCTACACCATAATCGACCACTGGATTATATCTCGATGTTTATCGCCATTGTTGGTATTTCCGTACCCAGCTTCATATTGGCACCGCTGTTAATCAAGTATGTTGCCGTCCAATGGCACCTGCTTCCGGTCGCCTCATGGGGAACCTGGCAGCATACGGTGCTTCCGTCGCTGGCTCTCGCTGTTTCACCGCTTGCCGTTATCGCCCGCTTTATGCGGACGAGTATGCTGGAAGTTATGCATGAGGAGTACATACGCACTGCCAAAGCAAAAGGGTTGTCCTCTTGGGCAGTAGTCATTCGTCACGGATTACGCAACGCGTTGATTCCGGTGCTGTCCTTTATCGGACCGTTATTCGCTTCCGTTATTACAGGTACCTTTGTCGTTGAAAAAATATTCGCCATTCCCGGCATCGGTAAATACTTCGTAGACAGTATCTTTAACCGGGATTATCCAGTGATTATGGGGACGACCATTTTCTATAGTGCCATTCTGGTCGTTACTTTATTTTTAATTGATATATCCTATCGCCTTGTCGATCCGCGAATCAAATTAGACAGCAAAGGAGATTAACATGAAAGCAGCACCTACTGTCGAAAAGGACAGCCTGTTTAGTCTTGTAGACCGTAGCCAGATCCCCACCCCCACGTTGACCAGACCCAAAGAATCACCCTGGCGGGATCGGCTACGCAGACTTTTTAACAACAAGCTTGCTCTGTTGGGGCTTTCCCTACTTATCATTATTATTGTGCTGGCGATTGTTGGACCTTCCATGGTTCCTTATGCACCCAGTGATCAATCCCTTTTGAAGACGAATCTTTCTCCTTCGGGAGAGCACTGGTTTGGCACGGATGATCTGGGGAGGGACGTATGGGCACGGACATGGGCCGGGGCTAGAATTTCACTCATGATCGGCTTTGCCGCTGCCGCCATTGATTTGGTGCTTGGCATTCTCGTCGGCTGTGTTGCTGGCTATTGTGCTGGGCACGGTAAAACGGGCGACCGGATCGACAGCATTCTCATGCGTATTATTGAAATTTTGTATAGTATTCCTTATCTGCTGGTCATCATTCTGCTGCTCGTCATTATGAAGCCAGGCCTACTCACGATGATTATTGCATTATCTATTACTGGCTGGGTCGGTATGGCCCGTGTAGTGCGTGGGCAAATCTTACAGCTGAAGCAGCAGGAATATGTGTTAGCAGCCCGTAGCTTGGGGACATCTCATTCGCGTATTATCTTCAGACATTTGCTACCGAACGCAGCGGCAATCATTATTGTAAATTTGACGTTCACTATTCCGTCGGCTATTTTTGCCGAATCGTTCCTGAGCTTTCTCGGTCTGGGGATTCAGTCTCCTTCGGCCAGCTGGGGGACGATGGCTAACGATTCACTTGGCGTTATTTTAAGCGGTCAATGGTGGCGCCTATTTTTCCCCGGGCTGATGATATCGCTCACCATGCTGGCGTTCAATACACTTGGAGACGGGCTTCAAGATGCACTTGACCCGCGCTCACAACATTAACAACAGAGAGATCCAAATTGGACAAGGAGGGGTGTCACCATGATCCGCAGCTTCTCGCCTAACCGCAGGAAAAACGGCAGTTCCTTTATCGAAGTGCGCACACGCGGCATACCTGCGGGAAAGGAGGATGAATAAATCCCGGTACGGTGTACCTTATTTTTGGCATAACTAATCACAGTAATGGAGGAAAACCACGATGAAAAAAATGCATTGGATGACGATCATCTTACTTTTGGCCGTAACGGCTTTAGCTGGATGCTCGGGTACTTCGGACAAAACAGCAAGCAACGACCCGTCCGCTACGCCTCAAGCAGATATCCCGCAAGAAATTACTGCCAATCTGGCAGGTGGGGAGCCTTATACGCTAGACCCTGCTTTCGCATCAGATACAACGTCCTACTTTGTGATTGATAACTTGTATGAAGGGCTGTATACATACGATAAGGCCGGTAAAATCGTAGAAGGCGCTGCCAGCAAAGTAGATGTATCTCCTGACGGCAAAACCTACACCTTTACTATCCGTGATGGTGCAAAATGGTCGAATGGTGACCCACTGACAGCTAAGGATTTTGAATACTCTTGGAAACGGGTACTGAATCCGAAAACAGCTGCCTACGATCCTTCTGCCCTCTACTACATCAAAGGTGCCGAAGCGTACAACACAGGCAAAGGTAAAATTGAAGACGTGGGTGTTACAGCCAAAGATGATAAAACTCTTGTAGTTGAGCTGAAATCACCGCTGAGCTTTTTCCCAACGATCGCTGTGGGTCATGCCTATCTGCCGGTAAACCAATCGGTTGTTGAGAAAAATGACAAATGGGCAGCAGAAGCGGGCACAATTGTCGGCAACGGTGCGTATGTAGCCAAGGAATGGAAACATAACGAGCAAATTACGCTGGCTAAAAACGATCAATTCTGGAACAAAGATGCCATTACGATGGCAACGATTAATTTTAAAATGGTTCAAGACTCCACAACTTATTATCAAATGTATAAAACGGGCGATCTGGATCTGATTTTGAGCCTTCCCGTGGATACACTGGATCAGGAAAAGAGCAACAAGGAATTCCTGTCGCATCCATCTTTCAGTGTGTACACCTATTCTTTTAACGTAAAACAAAAGCCGTTTGACAATAAAAAAATCAGACAGGCCATCGCCTACGCGATTGACCGCGAAGCACTGGCTACCAGCGTAACCAAAGGTGGCGAAACTCCGGCTTACGGTTATGTTCCATACGGAACAACAACGCCATCCGGCAAAGACTTCCGTGATGAGGCACCGAAAAAATACTATGAGTTTGACGCTGCAAAAGCGAAACAATTGCTGGCCGAAGGTCTGAAAGAAGAAGGTTTGACCAAGCTGCCACCGATCACCTTCAAATACAACACTTCGGACAAGCATAAAAAAGTAGCTGAAGCGATTCAGGAAATGCTGAAAACAAACCTGGGTGTTGAAGTGACACTGGAGAATCAGGAATGGAAAACGTACATTGATACCTTTAAACAAAAGAACTTCCAGATCGCCCGTATGGGCTGGGAAGGAAACTTCCTGGATCCACTCGGCGTATTGGGGCATTATACTTCCAAAAATTCGAACAACTTTACCAACTGGAGCAACCCGGAGTATGACAAACTGATCGAATCCTCAACCTTTGAGCTTGATCCGGCAAAACGCTTTGAACAGCTCCATCAGGCAGAAGACGTATTGATGGAAGATCTGCCGATTATTCCGATCCAGTTCTCTGCGGACACGGCATTAATCAGTCCTAAGATTCAAGGTATCGTATTTGATGCTCGTTCGAACCCAGACCTGCGCTTTGCGAAACGGGTCGAAAAATAATGATTTTACGTTTCGGGCTCTCTGCCCTGATTGTCGGTACTTTAGGAATTCTGTACGCCACACCCCATCTCTTGTATGGTCGTGAAAACATGGCTACTGCAAATCTGCTATTCCTGTTGGGGTTGCTGGGCTTGGTGATCGGTGCAATCTTCCACGTTCTGCAAAGCGGTTTTCTAACCCTCTTCCTGCGGGGATTTGCCGACATCAGACAGTTGTTCATTCGTCAATCCAAGGCATTACGAGAGGAAAATGAGCGTTTGCGTTCCGATGAATCTCTGTCAGCCTGGAAAACATCCATGTTCCGCCATCTCAAGGTATACACTTCGGGGTGCGGGACAGGGCTTATACTTTGCTCGATGATATTAATGGGGATGAGTTAGGTTAAAACGATTAGAAGCCTTTGGTTGGTTGGTGGGCGCTGCGCGTGCAGATTGTTCTTCCGATCGCTGTTATCCCCGGATTTCTATTGAATAGAACCTGTAAGGGTAAAATCCGGGGATAAAGGCGAACGCTTCGCTTCTTCAGAACAATTCTGCCCGCTCCGCTGGCAAACCGCCGTAGAGCTTCTACACGTTTTAGAGGTGTGAATGGTAAGAGAAAGGTAGGCCAAGTTTAAATCACTTAGCCTACCTTATTTTGTAGCTCAGGTACACATAAAAGAGAGAGTTCCGCGGAGCTAGTTCGTGGGACTCTCTCTTTTATGTTTCAATAAATCTACCATCTGCGTCGTTCGTCGCCTCTCAGGGGAAAGTCGCTCAATTCTCCGAGTTGGTCATGTGCAGCCTTATAAATGCGAAGAATAGCTTGTACCTTGTTAAAATCATTGTCTTCCGGACCGAATCCTTCCATATACATTTTTTGAATGATGTTTTGGAAGAAATCCATACGTTCGCGGACGGAATCCTGCTCGATTTGCAGTACCTCTTCAAAGCTGTGTGTCTCAGCAAAATCAGACAGCTCATCAAACTCCTGTTCCTGATATCGCTCTCCCCGAGTTTCGGGATTGAGATCAATAGAGGTACGCAGGGTTGACAATAAAATATTTTCGCGCGCCAGCATGACATGAAAATCTTTGTTCTTAAACAGATCCGTAACGATCAGACGGCACATTTCCTTGTTTTGCAGCAGAATCCCGTCAAAAGGATGCAGCGTCCACACACCGTAGTTAAAAAATAAATTAAAATTGAAGTTGCTGCTTCCATACTGATATACAATGTTGATTTTCGATTCGTCGATGATTTCAAATGAAAATTCCAGCATGCATTCTCCTTTGGGATTCCAATATTTAACTCTATCCTATCAGAAAATGCATGATTTTCAATAAAAAATTTTATTTCACAGAATCATTTAACTCCACAATTGAATCTGCTTTTTCGCTACTGACAGCCACGAGTAAATAGACAATCACACACCCTAAAATAAAGGACATCATACGCTCGCTCTCTCCTTTTGTCATTCGCTTTTTAAGAGTTTATGCACGAGAATGCTATGTATGTTCATCATGTCCTTTATTAGCTGCTGCCAAACCAAAAAAGACGCCTTTCGGAGTCATCCGGCGTCTTTTAATAGATTGGGTCTATTATTCTACATTGTCATCAGTTCAAAAACGAGCTTAAACCCTCAGAAGAATTGCTATCCTTCAGTGTTTTGGATGGTTCTTTCCCTTCGATCCCCAAGCGTTGGCTAAGGTTGGCATTGATTGCTGTCATTTTACTTGTGTAATCATGGCAGCTTTCAATAATTTGGCGATTCGATTTTTCAGACAGATCCAAAGCAGATACCAAATCACCAATCGCCTGATTCACAGCCTCCAGTGACATAGAAGGCTTGCTAAGCAGATCTGTCGTTCTCTCGGTCGTCGTTTTGAGAAGCTTCGCATTTTCCTTGAATTGATCTTCAATGGTACGGTTGGTCGCATCGACGGCTGAAATGATTTTATCCTGATCCGCCAGCGCCATCGCGATCATAGCCGATACAGTGATCAGATTCGATGTTTTATCAATCGCATTATTTACAGAATCAATCAGTTTATCATTGTTATCATTAATAATATCCGTTGCTGCAATCGCCTGATTGTATAACAAAATCATTTCTGTCATCGACTGTGTACGAGTAACCACCTTGCGCAATCCCCGCTCCAGATGTGGCTTACGGTTTTCGTTTTCCGGCTTGGCAATCTCGGTCTCAAACAGTTCTTTCAAGCGATTACCAAAGGCAATCTTCGTCTGTAAATTGTAGATTTCTTCAATGGAAGCCTTCTTCAACTGTCTCATGCTGACGATGTTTTCTTCCAGATTATCCTTACCATCTCTCAAGGCAGTAATGATTTTCTCGATGTTCGTCTTCACCGACTGATACTTGTAAATGTAGTTCTTTAACGGGCTTTTACGCAGGAGCTTGCCAAAAAAGCTCATATTTTTGCTCTGCTGGAGCGTTTCGCATTCATCACGCAGCTTTAAGATCATATTGGATACCTCAGCCCGATCACCGGACATGAGGTCGTTTACCGGACGATCCAGCATTTTAAGGGTCTGCCCCGCACGTTCCTGCGTTTTAACCCCCAACTTACCGATATCATCCATTAAGGTATCCAGGCTCATGACATCGCTTTGTGATACCTTCTGAATCAGCTGTGAAGCCTCCTCAGTCACCTTTTGTTCATCTTCTTTTTTCAATTCAGCCCATGGGGTCGCCATACGCTACCTCCTATTCTGAAAACAACTGTTACCCAAGTCTAATCGTTGTTATTCAGAGCAGCTATACTGCTACTTTTTTTATTTTCCCAAAAAATCGCCTACAATTCGGAACTGCTATATCGCTGGTGAATAAGCTCCGCTTTGCTCTGTAATTCCAACAGATCCTTATGCTCCACCGTAGATACAATTACCGATATTTTGCTGTCCACATCCCGTAATCCGTTTAATAACGTCCTCCGGTTAGTCCGCTTCGCATCGCCGCTGAGCCGAAGAAACGGATTAATCAGTCCGTTCAAATCCTTCAAAATCAATCTCCGAACCGTATGATTCACTTCGCTGTTGTTCAGTTCATGCAAAAGTGGAATGACCCGCTGCAAACGTGCAAATAGAGCCAGCGCCTTCTCGACAATCTCGTTATCAAGCGCATCCTTCTGTCCCTCGGAGATCACCATATCCTCCAGTACCTCCAAATACTCCATCACCTGAGCAAATTCACTGCTCACCTGAACTGATTGACGTACTTGTCCTGTCATAGACTCCGGTCGAACGGCAGCTTCCTTTTCATGCTGATGTGTCTCAGCGACCTGCTCCTGCACCACCGGAATCACGGAACCGGTCAGATTGGGGCGAGGATGGCGAATAGCCATGATGGCGCTGTATCCTCCCAAACCAATGATCGGAATCGCCAAACACACAAACAGTGGCAACCAAAAACTTAGTAAAAGCGCAATCAGGTAGCTAACCACAGCAATCGTGGCACCCCACATTTTTGACGTCATAGCTTGTACCTCCTGACGTAAACCCTTACCATATTGTAGAAAACAATATTTGTGTGTGTCAATGTACGGATTTACGTATGGTGATTGGCTGCTCGATATGACTGGCTAAAATGTCGTATTGCGGATGAAGTGAACCGATCTCATGACCCAAAGCCGATTTCACCGCTAGATAAGGAAAATTGATACCAGACAAACATGATACATGAAGTCCTCCGGACATCCGCGGATTGATCTCTAGCAGCTTGGCATGCTCGCCGTTATATTTTACCTGAATGTTATAATTGTACGGAATGTGATACGCCTCAGCGACCTTCTGTGCCACCTCCAACAGCTGGGGATGCTGCTCCAGCAGCCGTAATCGTCCTCCTGCCTTCCTACGCGGAACTGCCGCTAGCAGCTTTCCGTTCCGGTCAGCCAGGCAGTCAATACTGTATTCGTATCCCTCCAGCAGCTCCATCACCATCAGATTGGGAAATGATTCTGTGGATGACAATACGCGGTGTGCTTCCTCGAACGAAATATGATTCAGCGCATGGCCGAACAGTTCCTCCAGCGGATTACGTTCATTGTCGATGATACGAAAGCCCATTCCGCCTTCTGCATTACATGGCTTGAAGCATACCTTATGCCCACGTGCTATTAACGACTCATATGCCTGTTTAAACTGCTCGGCATTGCTGGCAATGGCATAATCGGGAATCGTGACAATTTCCTTTTGACGAATGGATTCATAAAACAAATCCTTTTCCATCAGTTGCTCCAGCAGTTCGGTATCTTGGCATACCATCACTTTTGTCCCAATATCATCGAACAAATAAAGATGCTTGCTAATATCGAGCATATTCCACCGTGGGATAAAGACATCAATTCCGTGCCGCTTGCAAAAATCAGCGCAAAATTGTGCGTACTCCACACCACTGGTGCGAGGCTCTACTTCAGCCACATCACTGGCCTGTAGCGCCATGTGCTGCGGATCTGAGTGTGTCGCATAGATCTCGAACGGAATACCGTCCTCATTGTTACGAATAGCATTCATATAATGATACGCCACTGAAAACCAGCGATTAAAATACACCTTAACCTTCTTCACAGAGCCACGTCCCCTATCTATTCTGAAAATGAAGTTTGAGCTGCGAACACACTCCGGTGTATTGCATGAACATACGCCATGATTTCGTCCGCTGCATACACCCCCGACACTTCTGTAAAACGGTAATTGACCTCCAGCTTATCCCGCAGCTGTTCCCGATACAATTCACCATGACGGGGAGCAATCGCATAATCAGCATAGTCCAGCAGACATCGGTCCAGCAAAGAGTCACCGGACGCAACCACAGCCCCTCCATTCGTGAGATTACGGATATGCTCCACGGCTGCCTGTTTATTCACCGCCGCAGGCACCAGATATATCTTACGACCTTGAATGGATACCTCCCAGCCCATTTCACGCATGATTCGCGCCTTCTCCAGCACCTGTTCCAGCGGCATACGATCCCGTTCAATCATGAAAGCATAAAATAACTCGTCGCAAAAGCGTTCGTTTACGACCCAGTCTTCATCCAGCACCTGTCCGAACACCTGACGTGCTTCTTCCGCATGAGCACCATCACGGCGTACTTGTTCATGAATACGCCGATTCCACTCTCGATCCACCTCGCCTCCGACGATGATGTTTCCACCATTACTCGTCACGGCATATGCGGGAACCAACTCCGTCTGAAACACAGTGATTCGTCTATACTGTTCTATCGTCCGAGTCGTCACGGGCATAAACATCACATCTTCAGGCAGTGTCTTTAGCAATTGCAGGGCTTGTTCAGAAATAAAAGCCGACGTCGCCCCGTCTATCTGTTCCGCAGGCAACAGACCAGGGGATTCCAGCGGTACGCCAAGCGAACGTTTGGAGTAAATCAGTGTCTGATCCAGATCACTTGCGTAGATCATTCTTGTCCCCCCTTGAGCGGCTTGATAATTCCGCAGCAGGAATAAGTCAATCCTTCAAATACCTCTACAGGCACTCCACGATCCTTTGCCAGCAGCATAATATGCTGAAGATTCGGATTATCTTCGCGGTCAATCAGAATTTTCCACGGCACTCTGCGCAGCAGTACACGAGTCGTCTCCCCCACTCCGGGCTTGACCAAATTGATATCCCGAATACCAAATGCCTGCTGAATCGCCTCAATATCCCGTAAGCCCTGCCATGTCACCGCAGGCGGATTCAATGTCATTTGTTCAGCATATGCAACGGCCGTTTCAGCCACGTCTTGAAAGTACCCGGATACCGTATCCACAAACGTATTGGACTGATCCACTGACCGCCAGGATTCATAAAATTTGGCCCCATGGAAATCGTCAGGGCCTATGAGATCGTCGCGTAATACCGTCCGACTCATCAAACCTGATACAGTCGAATTCAGACAAGCACTTGGAATCAAATAATCTTCTCGTGTACCAAAGGTTTCTGAACATCTGCCCGGATCGGCCAGCACCGCCAGATCATCATTTAGACGCAACCCGTAATCCGCGTTCATCTCACGACAGGCCTCAATCAATACCTGGCGAATCGCCCCTTTCCCCGTCCAGCCATCGACAAACTGAAGTTCAATCTCCAGTCCATGCTGCTGTAAAATGTATAAAATCGCATTCCGGTCAATGCCTTTGCCACGAATAATAGAAATGCTGTAATGCGGCAAGGATACGCCATACTTCCAGTCAATATAACGCTTGATCAGGATACCAATGGGCGTCCCTGCTCTGGCAAGAGAAACAATCGCCGTGTTCAGGCCTCTTTTTCTCACAATCATCTCAGCCACAGAAGCTGCCGCTAATGCAACCTTTTTGGCAGATTGGGCAAGCGTTTCGTGAAACAGTGCAATATACTCTGCTGTGGGCTCGTATTCCACTGGCAGCATTTCTGAATAATGGACTCCCGACTGAATCGCCTCTTCACGATCCTCCGTCCCTTTTTCCAACGTAACCCGGCTCAAATCCTTCAATAAAAAAGTGACATCCGAGGCAGGATAACTGCCCCGCGGTTCGGGCGGATGAATGTTCTTCTGCTGTATTTGCTCCATGAGTGCTTGCTTCATATCCGCGCTCCTTTACTCTCCTGACTAGTTAAACCGTTAAAATAAACGACATGCACTTTATCGCAGCCCAGACGGGTCAAAGCCTCCAGCATGGGGTTCATCCGCTCTGGGTCCGACTCCCTTTCCATCAAAACGAATATTTCGTCATACTGACCGGGGTCTACATTATAAATAAAATTGCGTATCGTACTGTCCTCAGGTGATGGATATGTCACACCACAAGCGACTCCATACCCTTCTTCGCGGTGGGGATACACCGGGCTGCGTGTCGTCGATTGAAAATACACATCCGGACCTAACTCTGCTGCAATCCGCATTGGAATGTACATGAATTCCCCCGTGCCCATAACCAGCGTGCGTTGCCCAGAACGAAGTTCGTTCAGTCGTTCAGCTGTACGCGTGATTTCTTCATCCAACGCTGAATTGTCAGCGGATTGTAGACCAAAACGGCCTGTATATTTTAGATAAGGAGCTGTATTCGCGTATCCGTCCGTTGACATGGAACTGTGTACTACCCGCTCAAAACCGGAAGTATCCTTTTCAAAACGGTGGTCAATTATCCCAGAAGCGTCTTTATTAACCTCTGCCATGCTAGTGGCTGCATGTTCTGGGTGCCCAGCCTGTCCAGCATATTCTGCGTGATCCAATATGGGTACTCCCTGTACCTCAATCTTTCCTTTGAGCAAGCTTAAAGGCGTAATCGTAATGCCTAGCTCTGCCTCCAGATCAGTGAAAGCCTGCTCATCGCTGTCTGTCCGCCAATCCAATAATGAAGCAATCACATACTGCTTACGCGGAAAATGCTCCTGAATATCCCGTATGATATTAAGCGTTGTTTTTCCCGTCGTAATTTCATCATCTACCAGCACAATCGGGCCATCTCCCGCAAAAGCATCTTCATCCAGTGCATAGCAACGATGGTCAACAGCGTGCGAATGCTCTTCTTCAAACCGAATAATAGGCCGAAGGCCCGGAATATCCTCGCGCGTCGTATGAATATACGAGGCTCCGTCGTCAAACAACCGATACATGCTGTGTCCCAATGCTGTAGCCGTCTCGGCAAAACCAACAAACTTGATCGGCTCCGTAAAAGCAAAAGCTAGACGTTCATCCATCAGCTTTCGGTAGGCCTCTTTCGCATAGTCCGGGTCAAGAAGTCCTCTCACGGCCTCTCCAATCAGTTCATCCATTTGTTGTCCTGCCTGCGGGACAAGCTCCTTATATAGTAGAATCGCCAGCGCCGCACCACTGAGCAGAGAAGTGTATGGGTTTACCGGAATATGCTTGCCCAGCACCTTGCTGACAAACAAAAACGAACGCTTTTTATTGACCCGTGCCGCCATCGCAAACAGCTTGTCCACAGGAAGGCGGAATGGATTATGCGTCTCCGTAATTTTAACGCTGAACTGCTCCAGGATTGGCAGCAGATGTGTTTTCGTGGTTGGGTAAGAGACTGACAAAATGTTGTTGTTCATGTAACACCCCGTATACTTTTGATCTATTGATAATACGATGAGCCCAATTCAAATGCGGCTTAATTTCATTCATTTTGTTGGCATAGGTACTTTTGAATACACCCAGACTACCGTCGTTACGCTCAACAATTTCAAGTGCATCCATATACTCTTCATGTGTCACCGCATACATGGCCTGTACCGGTTTAATATGGGAGGGATGAATAATCGTTTTGCCGATAATCCCATTCTCTTTGTCCATCATGACTTCTCGAATCAGTCCGTCTACGGCATCTGAGATGAAGTCCATCCGCAAGTGTCTTCCCGGCTTTCCAAGTGCATCTTCGAAAGGAGACACTCTTAATTGAGGTTTAAAGACACGTTCTCGGTGAGAGAAATATTCCCATACAGGACCGGAAATGACATAATTTGAGCCCACGCGTCCAAACAAGTTAATAATATCTGCGATGCAATCCCGAATGACGGCAATTTCATAAATCGTAATATCCGGGCTGCGTCTCAAGCCATACAGACTGGAGAAATCGGTTGCCCCAATTCGTACATTGAGCACATATTCCTGGTACTCGTCTAAAATTTCTTTAATCGACAGTAGCTCTTTCCAGCGAGTTTCCCGATAAATAATTTTGGAGCTTTCAAGAATCGGTAATCCGTACAGCACAGGCATGTCGCTTGCGTTTCCTGCCCCTGTATGCATATTCCGGTTATATTCGGAAATGAGTGCAAAATACGCCCGTCCATTATCAGAAGAGAACTTAGGTAAGACAAAGCCCGTGAGCAGCGACAAAGATTCACCCAAACCGTTCAGCAGTCGTTCCAACTGCTCCACAGAGCGCACACGTACAAATAACAAAGGTAATTGCTGTTCACTCATCATCCCCGTCCGTACATAGGATAATAGTTGAAGCAGTTGCTGTGCCAGCGATTGTTCTGCCTGTCCGACCTGCTGATCCCCTATAGCATCCTCCAAATCCAAAATGACCGTAGTTAGTCCTTCATGTTTTCCATTTTTGATCTCTTCCGCTACTTCTGAACGGGTAGCAGGCATGTACAAAGCTGCTCCTATCGCATAAGCCAATATACTTTTGGGAGAACGGTTATGAAACTCCAACGGTGGAGTATAAAAGATCGCTTCTACTTCCTCAGAGGTTAAATCATTAAAATATTTCAGGGCCCTTCCCCTCCTCTTGCTCTTTCTTGCCTGACTGAAGCCCTGTGCTTCGGGTATAAAAGAAATCCCCCCTTAGTTTCAGGAGGGATTTCGCTATACTTTGTACATTAAGCCTCTTTGTCGGCCTTTTTCTTTCTTTTCGCCGAGCTGATAACCATTGTGCCTACAAAGACAGCAATCAAAATGCCGAAGAATAAAACCTGCGACATATGAAAGCCAAAAGCAGCAGCCAGCATTTTACCCCCGATAATGGCGATCATAATAAAGGCTGTCTGTTCCAGTTCCGGAAATTTATCAATGAGCTTGAGGAACACTTGAGCAACACCACGCATCATCAGAACGCCGAGAATACCACCCAGGAACAGAACCCATACTTTCTCGCTCACACCGAAAGCGGCAATGACGCTGTCAATACTGAAGGCAATATCCATTAGTTCGACCATTAATACGGTTTTCCAAAAAGAAGTAGGTTTGTTTTTCACTTCTCCATCACCTTCGGACTTGAATAAGCCCTTATAAGCGATATAGAGCAGATAAGCCGCACCCAGTACCTTAATCAGTGTGAACTTAATCAGGAATGTACCCAAGCCGATAGCCAGGAACCTGAATATATACGCACCCAAAATCCCGTAAAATAAGGCTCTCTTCTGTTGTTCCTTGGGTAAGTGTTTAACCATAACTGCGAGAACCAAGGCGTTATCCGCCGATAAAAGTCCTTCCAGCAAAATGAGAGTTCCTATAATCCCCCAACTCACTGGATCAGTAAGCGTAGCTACAACATCACTCCATGAAAAGAAATGGCCATAGTTTTCGCTGATATTTTTAAACAAATCATTCAACATGAAAAGAGTGCCTCCGATAATTCAATTTATTTGCTACCCTGCGACCAGCGCATGCCCCAGTTATAGGCCCGATCCAACTCACGATGACCGCCATAGAACTGCACGAGTCTTTCAATGCTGAACGTTTCATCGTTTACATTTTGAATCATGGCAATCGCACACATCCCTTTGCGATTGTCATGTTCATTCATGTGAACGATAATGTCCGGCCCATCCTTCTGGTACAGCGTGACTACCCCGTCCGCTTGTGACCAGTTCGTGACTCCTTCATAGATGAAGGTGAATACCAAAATTCGCTTAATTTCAGAAATTTTAGCACCATTAATGCGAAGATTTTCCCCTGTTTTCACAGAGCCTGTACGGTCGTCGCCATCCAGAGCAATGTACGGGAAGCGATTTAGAGAACCGAAAACTTCCCCGAGCGCCTGCACAACGCCTTTATCTCCGTTCTTCATCTCATACAAGCAGCCCAGATCCAGATCGACACCCTTGGAGCCGCGATTGAAAAAGCCCTTGCTTTGCTGCACCTGATTCCAGTTCAGATTGATCAGGATTTCACCCAATCCGCCTGAGCCTTTTTTCAGGTTGATGGTGTCGCCCTTCTTCTTCAGCTCAATTTTCCGCAGATTCAGATTCACCGGTGTTGCAGATGGCTCTGGCTTCGGAGCAGGTGGTACTGGTGGCGGCGTTGGTGCTGGCCGAGGCGCTGGAGACGGAGGTGTAGGCACTGGCGTGGGAGGAGCCGGACTGTTTTCCACTTCAATCCCAAAATTAACGCACAACGCATCCAATCCACCGGAAAAACCTGCGCCAATCGCGTTGAATTTCCATTCCCCGTTATGACGATACAGTTCCCCAATGACAATCGCCGTTTCCACTGTAAATCCACTGTCCAAATTAAACCGCAAAACCTCTCCGCTAACCGGATGAGCAAAACGAATGAACCCACCTTGAACCTGTCCAAAATTTTGCCGTTTCTGATCCGCATCATAAATCGTTAGCGTAAACGCAATCTTCTCGATGTTTGCAGGAATTCGCGTCAGATCAAGGGCAAATTGCTTTTTGTCACCGGACTGTTGTCCGTCTGAATAGGTGATAAAGGGCGTGGTCGGATTGTTGTAAAAAATTAAGTCCTCATCGCCCGATACTTTTCCTCCAGGACCCAGCAAAAATGCCGAAGTATCCAGCTCCAGAGACGCTGGGGACTCCCAGCCAATCCCTACGTTGACATGGGTCAGGCCCGGATTTGTTTTCGTCAAATCCGCCTTCTGTCCCTTTACTACGATAACAGCCATGATTGTGTCACCTTTCTGTCCGTTTGTCATGTGTCAGCGTACGCTAATGTAATAGCTTAAAAAGAAAGGGTAGCGCCCTATGGACACCACCCCAAGTGGATATTATTGAGCGTCCAAGCCATAGTTTTTAGCAAGCGCACCCAATCCACCAGCAAAGCCACTACCGATAGCCTGGAATTTCCAGTCTGCATTCTGACGGTAAAATTCACAGAATACGACGGCCGTTTCGGTGGAGAAATCTTCTCCCAAATCGTAGCGCAGCACTTCACGATCCGTTGCCGCATCTACCACACGTACAAAAGCATTGGACACTTGACCAAAGTTTTGCGCGCGTGCCTCGTAATCATAAATGGTAACCGTGATCCCGATACGGTGGATGTTCGCAGGAATCTTCGAGAAATCAACGATGATTTGCTCGTCATCCCCATCGCCCTCACCTGTGCGGTTATCGCCTGTATGAGTAACCGATCCTGCTCCGCCTGTCGGGTTGTTGTAAAATACAAAATCATCCGCAGCTTTGGCTTTACCGTCTTCATAAAGTAGGAAAGCCGAAGCATCCAGGTCAAAGTCCGCGCCACCACTGTATTTATTCGTATCCCATCCAAGACCTACAACGACACGAGTCAAGCCGGGATTCGTTTTGGTCAGATCAATACGCTGTCCTTTGGAAAGGCTAATGGTCATTCCGCATACCTGCTTTCTTTGTATAGATTTTTTACGCCAAACCGTAATCGCGCGTCAATCCTGCAAGACCATCTTGGTAGCCGCTACCAATGGCATTGAACTTCCACTCACCGCTATGACGATACAGTTCGCCTACAACAACGCCTGTTTCGATCGAGAAATCTTCTCCCAGATCAAAGCGGACCAATTCTTCATTGTTTGCTTCGTTTACAATACGAGCGTAAGCACGGGACACTTGTCCAAAGTTTTGGCTGCGTTCTTGTGCTTCATAGATTGTAATCGTAAAAGCGATCTTTTCAACGTTAGCTGGCACGCTACCCAGATCAATTTTAATTTGCTCGTCATCTCCGTCGCCATCACCTGTGCGGTTATCCCCTGTATGAATGACAGAGCCGTTCTCATTTTGTGGGTTATTAAAAAAGACAAAGTTCTTATCGGATTCTACTTTACCTTCCGCATTAGCCAAAAACACGGATACGTCCAAGTCAAAATCTTTACCGCCATCGTATTTGTTTGTGTCCCAACCGAGACCAACTGTGATTTTAGACAAACCTGGATTTGTTTTCGTCAAATCGATTTTTTGACCTTTGGATAAGTTAATTGCCATGAGTAAGAACCCCTTTTCACATTAAGTTTTGTATGAGCAACCTAAAATTACATATAACGCTGAGCCAGCACATCAATATGTACGGCATGGGTTCCTTCACCGATTGCAGCAAACTTCCATTCGTTGTTATGACGATAGAGTTCTCCACAGACCAGTGCGGTCAGCCCTTCATAATTATCAGATAAATTAAACGTCACCAGTTCCTTGGAATTAGCACCATCCAGAATACGGATATACGCTTTCTCGATCATGCCGAAGTCCTGTTTCCGGTTTACGCAATCATATATATTCACAACAACAAGCACTTTGTCGACATTGGCAGGAATACGTGCCAGGTCAATCGCAATTTGTTCATCATCACCGTCGCCTTGTCCGGTCAAATTATCACCGGAATGCACGACAGAGCCACATGGACTTTTTTTATTGTGGAAACACACTACGTTATCTGACTGAGTCAGTTTTCCGTTGGCGTCCAGCAAAATGGCAGAAGCGTCACAATCAATATTGGGTTGCTTCTTGAAGCCAAAAAATCCTTTGGACTGTACAGGGTCCCATCCCAATCCTGCTATAACCTTGGTTAGTCCTGTGTTTCCCTTGGTCAAATCAATTTTCTGGCCCTTGACCAGATTAATTACAGCCACTGATTAACACACCTCCCTTCCGTAAAATTTACAGACTAAATTCAGACGGATTCAAACCAAGCGCGCCGCAAATCTCAGCCACAATTCGCTGCTCATTGGTATCAAAGTCACCATCAGCTGCGCCAATAGCGCTACATACGCCAACGACGAGTCGGCCTACTTCAGGCTTGCCATTCAATTTACCAATCGCCTTCAGTGCTTCCTGTTTACCGATTTGAGGTGAAAATTCAAAGTTCGCTACATAGTGATTGAAACGGTTGATGACCTCACCCATATCAAACACTTTCAATTCTTCACTGATATTTATGTATCCGGCCATTTTTGTTTTCTCTTCCGGACTAATCGTACCGTCAGCAAATGCTACTAACGCACAGCCTGCAACAACAGCTTCCATAAAATCTTTATTCTTAAACTTCTTAACTTGGTCTCCAAGTCCTTTTTTAGTTGTATTCAACCAATTTTTAAATGTACTCATGTTTCCCTCCACAATTACGTATTTGGGTAAAGGTATCCTAGTTAATTTCTTCCTTTACTATAACCTGAATTACGATCTTTTTCT
Organism: Paenibacillus sp. FSL R7-0340; assembly: GCF_038002205.1. Taxonomy (NCBI): domain Bacteria; kingdom Bacillati; phylum Bacillota; class Bacilli; order Caryophanales; family Paenibacillaceae; genus Paenibacillus; species Paenibacillus sp. FSL R7-0340. The sequence continues at coordinate 661,863 of NZ_JBBOBY010000002.1, read as the reverse complement.
ACAATAATATACAAAAATACGGTAAATCCGATCTATTTATTATTGGTATCCTCTCTATCTTTAGCCCTATTTTCTACATAAAATCCTCTCTTCCATCATCCATCATTTGGTACCCCAATTGCAAGTCTGTGAAATGGTAGAGTTGATAGAAAGGCACAGCCTTCCAATTTCAACAGAAGCACTGTGCCTTTTACCATAATCCACGGTTTATCCATCTATAAATTTAGTTCTACTAAATTTGCACTTCTCTTTGGATATGTATTCTATCTATTTAATATATCGGTTTTCCGAAAAAATTGGTAAACCAAAAAATCTACAGACTTCTCCAGCTAGCGAGTTTACAGTTTCCACCTGCTGCTCACCTGTTCCAGAAAAAAAGACTGTAGATTTTATAGATACTCCTATTCACGCTATTATCGTTCACAGCTCAAGACCTAGTTATAATCCTCCCAATAGCGATACTCCATTTCATTCTCACCTTTGGTGACGATGATCATATTTTCAATATGTCCGGTTTCTTTATTCGTTCGGTAGATCATGGTACGAGTTTCGCCCTCATCGGGTACAGAGAAGAGTACTTTGTCACTGAGCATGCCGCCACCAATGCCGACGACGTGTTCCCCCCACCCGGAGGCTGCGCCAGAACCGATGCCCGAACCTGCCCCACTAACTCCAGCCCCGCGCGACAAAATAAGACCTATTCCATATCCGGTGACGGTCTGGGCCGTTTTACCTAGAGCGTGCTCTCCGGCTGATTGGGTATGCTTTTGGACCCAGTAATCGTATTTATCCGTATTTTGCTCATAACTCACAACATTCCCTTTTTTATCGATAGATATATCCGTTTTGCTTCCGTCTTTACCTGTCAGTTCGGTGACGGCGACAAGGGAATCGGATGTGATCTTGGAGGTCTCTCCTGTATTGTAATCTGTACGGGGAACTGAGTCCTCATATTGCAGCCGCAGGACATTCATCTGGTCATGAATTTTCTGCATAACCTGCTTGTCGCCGATGGCCTCGGCGTTTTTCAGCAGTTCCTCATATTGATGATATTTATCCGCGTCTGCCTGATCCCATTTGTCTATGTTTTTGGGCTGTTTGGCAATTTCACCATCATGATCTCCAGCCTCTCCACTGCCTGCCAGCGCTGCGCTAGCGTTCATTGCCGCTGCTAGGGCTGTCCAGAAGCCACGTGTGCTTTCACCATCCGCATTTCTAAACTTCGAAGCGATGCTTTTCAGCTCAATTTCAATGGATTGAACCTTATTTAATACAGAAGAAAGTGTATATTTAGCCGTACGATAGTCATTATAAAAACGATTCCTCTCCATACCATCCCACTGGCTGTGAAGGCGGTTCATTGTGCTATCCAGGCCGTTTAACTGGTTATACAGTGTGCCGTGGGCATTGGCAAATTGGGAGGCCACGCTGTCCAGCTGCTCCGGTGTGACTTGGATTTTTGTCATGGTGATCACATCCCATCTATGAAAATAGGAGATAGAAATTATATTTTACAGTAATCCTTATTTCATATTGTAAGCTATAGAGGTCGGACATTCATGAGGATTTATACGTATTTGTGTATTCAGAAGCAGTTCCTTTGATATAATGAATCCATATGAGTTTATTTCGACAATACATTATTGAAAGTCAGGTGTAGGGACATGTCAGACAAAAAAATTATCTTTTTCGATATCGACGGTACATTACTGGACGATGACAAGAAAATGCCGTTAACGGCAGAAAAGGCCGTCTTTGCTTTGAAAGAGCTGGGACATGAGGTGGCCATCGCAACAGGCCGTGCGCCTTTTATGTTCAAAGATATCCGCGAGCAGTTGGAAATTGACTCCTACGTCAGCTTTAATGGGCAATATGTCGTGCTTCGCGGGGAAGTGGTCGCTACCAATCCGTTGAACAGAGAAGCCTTGCAAGCGATGACCGATCTGGCCCTCACACATAATCATGCTCTCGTATATATGGATCATATGAACATGAAGGCCAATATTCCTAACGATGAGCTTGTGGAGAGATCAGTCCAAACGCTTAAGGCCAAGATTTCAGTTGGATACGACCCGCTCTATTTCCAGGGAAGAGATATTTATCAGACGCTGTTGATGTGTACAGCAGAAGAAGAGCCTTTCTATGAAGCGGTATTCAAGGCGTTTGACTTTGTGCGCTGGCATCCGAGTTCTGTGGACGTTGTTCCTCATGCTGGCTCCAAAGCGAAGGGCATTCGCGAAATTACATCCAGACTGGGCATTGCCGATGAAAATCAATACGCCTTTGGCGATGGCTTAAATGATGTCGAGATGCTGACAGCTATACATAACAGCGTCGCGATGGGCAACGGCTGTGATGAAGCCAAAGCCGCAGCTAAAATGGTCACAAAACGCGCAGATGAAGACGGTATTTTGTACGGACTGCAAAAGCTTGGCTTGTTAAGCTAATAGGATTGCTGATAGACTGGGCATGTTTCGGGAAAAATAAAGTCTGTTTAAAGACTTACATATGAGAAAATAGGAGGTTGTCCTTAAATATGGAGACGGAAGGCTTACGCAATGTCGAACAGCTAGCCATGAAGAAGTACAAAATTTATAAGCAGAGCCTACTCCGGTATTTGGCACGTTCCATGCTGGCGAGTATGTTCATCGGGTTCGGCGTTATTGTAGCCTTCAAGACGGGCAACTTTTTTTACATGGAGCATTCTCCATTCACTTATCCCATGGCGGCACTCACGTTCGGAGCGGCCATCATTCTGATCGCTTACGGCGGCGGGGATTTGTTTACAGGTAACACCTTCTATTACACGTATGCTGCGCTCCGTAAAAAGCTGCGCTGGGGGCAGGTGCTTCGATTATGGGCTGCCAGCTATGGTGGTAATTTGCTGGGTGCGGGGGTATTTGCACTCCTTATTTACTTGACCGGGCTGTTTGACTCCTCCAGCGTGAACAGCTTTCTACTGAACGTGGTTGAGCATAAAATGGAAGCGCCTGCAATGCAGCTATTCTTCCGAGCTATTTTGTGTAATTGGCTGGTCTGTCTTGCCTTTTTTGTTCCAATGTTTATGAAGGAAAATGGTGCAAAGATGTTTGCCATGATGCTGTTTGTATTCTGCTTTTTCATTTCGGGATATGAGCATAGCGTGGCTAATATGTGTACTTTCGCCATTGCGCTCGTGCTGGATCATCCGGGTACGGTTTCTGTCGCTGGCGTGATCCATAATCTCGTTCCGGTTACGCTCGGAAATCTGGTTGGTGGCGTGTTGCTTATGGGGGTTATGTACTATTCGGTGAATCTCCCGTTTTTGGACGAGGAAGAACACTAAAAAAAAGAAGCCGTGGGACTTTGGTTCCACGGCTTCTTTGCGTTATTTTAGTAATAGAGCAGGTGCTTTCTTGCCTTTTATCCTTCTTGAGCAGGAAAATGGATAAACTCCTCCAACTCCTTGAACAGCTTCTTGGGATTAACATTGTCAGGTACAACCAGAGTTAGCGGCTCATCCAGCTTCAGCACATACATGCCTAAAATGGATTTGGCATCTGCCATGCCGCTTTTGCCATGAATCCAGATGTCATAGGTATAATTCGAAACGATTTGATTGATTTTTTCAATATCCTTCACGTCTTTTACCTTGATGGGTGTCATCATTGCACAGCACTCCCCTGTATTGAATTGGGGCTTACGAAACAAGCCTTAACATCACTTTACCCCATATGAAGCCTGTTGCAAAATCTTAATTTAGAAAATGACATGCGGCGCGGAGCTGATTTTCCAGTAGCTGCCGACCTTTTCAAAATTCACGGTGATTTTCGCATTCGGCTGCTTGGTTTCTGCCGGATAAGGCACGGTTAGCAGGTAGCTGCGCTTCACCGGAGTCATGGTTACCATTTTCGCCGTAGCCCGGCTGAACTCTAGCAAATTGCCACCATCTGCGTTCAACTGAGCTAATCTGCCGTTAACTTCAACGAAAAATTTACCGACAAATTGCTCACTGGCCTGCTTTGTGTAAGCCTGCGTCAGATAGCTGATCAATTTGGTCTTCGTGCCGATGTCCTCGGACAGATAGCGGTAGCTTTTACCGTTCAACTGGAACGACTCACCTACCGGGCTGCCACCACTAATCGCATACTGATAACGAGACTGCGCCTCCAGCACTAGCGGAACCGCACTCTCGTGGTTCAGCTTGTCCAGCTGCGTCGGTTTCACGCTGGTAGCCGCGGCTGCTGGCGCCGAAGTGGACGGCTGTTGCGGCTTAGACGGCTTCACAGTCGACGGTACGGACGGAGCAGCCGCTGGTGCTACCGATGTAGATGGACGCTGTGCTGGTGCAGACGGAGCTACTGGTGTAGCGGCTTTAGCAGAACCTGCGGCTGCAGCCGGGGTCGAGGCGGCTGGAACCGACGGCGCTTGCGCCGGGGCTGGCATCGTAGCCGACGCAGACGCTGCGGGTGCTGGCACCTGGGCTGGGACGGATGCGGCCGGACTGGCAACGCTCGGTTGCGTCGCTTCCGCTGGAGCGGTCACGGCCGGCGCGGCAGCGGCGGCCTGTGCCACGCTCATAAGTGTGGCCGCAATGCACAGCGCGGATAGCTTCGTATTTATTTTCATACTCATATACACCTCCATAATCATATGTCTGCATAAACTGCACACGTTTCTATTATAAGAATTTCGCTTCTCGATTGGGTTGCTAAATTGTTTCTATTTGCCTTTTTTTGTTCATTCTGCACGAAGTTTGTCCGTATTTGCCGGGGACGGCTGTTCTGATTGTTTCAACTGCTTTGCCTCCATCTCTTCCAAGGATAGCGACAGTTGCTTAACAGATCGGTCCAGCTCCTCCAATCTGCGACTCAAAGTGACGAGGATGTATTTTAACAGAATCAGACTTAATGCAGCAGGGAATCCGACATTAGTTACGAGCTCGATCATGCCTTCAGTCGTTAAAGAACTCACAGATTCCGCCTCCTTCTTCATACATATGTTCCATCAATAAGAACTAGTGTTCCCATTTTTATGGAAATCATACGTTATCTTTTGGGCTCTCATGACAAAAAGAGCTCCAATTAGCTAGGAGCCCTCTCTGTTTTTGTTCATTCTACCTGCTTTCAGACCACTTTCGAACGACATATCAAGGAGTATATATATTCGGCTGCTGGGGCTTGGACATCCCTTCTCCGAGATAAAACCCGGTGTGCGGCGGCTGATTATAAGCTACGTTCTGCCAGGCAACACTCAGGCGATACACTGGATCATGCATAAGCGTATAGAATCGATGTTCTGACTCGTATGGTGTTGTGTAGATCCGCAGCGCCGAATTATCACTTTTGCGCCAAATGACTTCCTCACGCCAGTCACCGAAGAGATCGGCCTGCAAGGACGGTGTTCCTTTGGTTCCGTTATTGGAACTCGTTCCTGTTGCCGTAAGCAAGTTGGAAGTAGTCGAGTTCGTATAGTTCCACTTGTCTATCTTTCCAGCGCTTGATGAGGTATGATCCAGCAGTTCACGGAGGAGATCCCCATCCCACCAGATGCCAAAATTAATGGAAGACGGTAGCGTGTTGGTGATGAGCTCCCCCTTGGCTGAACGCAAACCAATACCCGGTGCCCACTGCTCGTTCCCTTTGGTCCGCGGGTCAATGTCTGCCGACATGCCTCTTCCGGTATCCTTGCCTGTATTTACGCCCCATAAAATATTTCCATTACGCGGGTCGTACATGGCAGCTCCGTAGGTGGCATTTTTGTCCTCGTTCACCTTGAACACTTCATAACCTGAACGGTCGGGGTCCAGATCGCCAACATGAAGTGCATCTCCATGTCCCATCCCCGTGTTAGCCAGCTTCGCTCCGTTATCGTCTACAACCAGCGAGCCATACACGATCTCATCCTTATCATCTCCATCCACATCCGCCACGCTCAAACTGTGGTTCCCCTGTCCAGCCGTCCCGGCATTGGTGGAGCTGTTGCTGTCAAAGGTCCAGCGTCGGCTCAGGTTACCGTTCCGCCAATCATATGCGACCAGAACGGTGCGGGTGTAATAACCACGTGCCATCACTATGCTGGGTCTCACGCCATCCAGATAAGCAACCCCGGCGAGAAAACGATCCACACGGTTACCATAATTATCTCCCCAGCTCGATACCGTTCCGCGCGGTGGCACGTAGTCAATCGTACTAAGAGCCTTGCCTGTATCACCTGAGAACACAGTTAGAAACTCGGGACCTTTCAAAATATATCCGCTCGTGTTTCGATGATCAGCCGAAGCGTCCCCAATCTTTACACCTGCACCATCCACTGTGCCGTCTGCTGTTTTACATACGATCTCTGCTTTACCATCTCCATCAAAATCGTAGACGAGAAATTGCGTGTAGTGAGCTCCAGCCCGTATGTTCCGTCCCAGGTCGATCCGCCATTTGCGTGTTCCATCCAGCTCGTAGCCATCCAAAAATACATTTCCCGTATAACCGGATTGCGAATTATCCTTGGCATTGGAAGGGTCCCATTTTAACACAATCTCATACTCGCCATCCCCATCCAGATCCCCTACGCTGGCATCATTGGCATGGTATGTGTAATTCACATTATCCGGAGTTGTGCCTCCCGCGGGCTGCTGGATCGGAACATCCAGGTAGTTGTTGTTCCATACCTTCACCGCAGGAGAAGCGCCCTGCTCTGCTCCATTGACCACGGCACGAACGGTATACGAAGATGAGGTCGTACCTGCCTTGTCCAAAAAGTTGGTTCTCGATGTAATCGGCGCATCGTTTACCTTGCTTGTCCCTCTGTACAAATTAAAGCCGACCGAATCCGCTTCCGTGCCCAGCAAGCGCCAGCTCACCAGTACACCCTCAGGCACCTTTACAGCGACAGCTCCCCGGCTTAGCTTTTCCATTTGCCTCGTAGAGGCAGCAGAGACCTGGCTATCCATCGGGGTGACCACTCCACTCAACATTACACCGAGACAGAGCAACGCAGTATACCGAAACCTTTTGTTCATCTGAATCATTAGCTCCTTTCATGGTTTGTATTTTCAATAGATTTATTTTATGTGACTGATAAGTTATTGTTATTTAAATTTTATGATAGCGCTTACATAAATGTAAAGGGACGAATACGTCCTTTTTGTTCAAAAATCCGGGCTAATGCTTTAAAAATCAGAGGTCCATGAATAATCGTTCTTCATCCGCAATGCTCTGGATATCCTCCGAGCTGATGCTGATATACTGATAGCCCTCTGCCTGTTGTTTTTTCAATGCAAGTTCCTTCATAAAACGTGGGCTGCCCTCTCCCGCATCCTCATCGTAAACAAGCAATAAACCGTCTGTTTTGCGGAAAAGGAGTTCATCCCGTGCCTTAAGTTGCCATATTCCCTGATAAGGCTGGCGGCTGACTACTCCCACATAGTCAACTTCGGCACAAATCTGCTGAAAATATTCCTTTTTGTCCTCTTTCCATTTTTCTTCCATATTTTGATAAGCCATCATAATAGAGCATTTGAGGTGGGGATATTGCTGTTTTAGTGCAGTAACGACCTCACAGGCCCACAGGTCCACCCCGTATTGGCCGGGGGTAATCACCCATTCCAGCCCTTCTTCGACCAGGGGAATAAGCCTGCCTGCAATCGCCTTTTTAATATATGGAATGCCTTCGTGCTTCTGACTGAAAATATTCAGCTCATGGGCACGATAGCCCGAAACAAGCAAGTTTTTCATCTTCTCAACGTCCTTCTCCGATTATCATAAAGGTTATTGTACCACTTCAGAGCAGACCACTAAACACTTCGTTTTTTGGAGGAACGAATTGAATATAACGCAAAAGACGAACCTCTTCCAATTGGGCTGGATCAGGTTCGTCTTTTGGAGTTTGGTATTCATTCATGCTTTTTGGGTGCCTAATGAATTCTTATTATCTATTCTGAGCATAATCCTCACTTGGTATTTTCATTAAAACGACATACAGCTAGACGTAGTATCTGCGCCGTTGCGATAAGCAAAATGCTCGTCCCCAGTGATATGAATGATATCCCCTTTGACTACCGCCGCTTCCTTACGAATAATACGTTTGTTGAATTTGTTCTCCTGATATTATTGAAATTGGGTAAGATTATTTTTTTCCATTCCCTATCACTCCTCAGACGATTTTATGCGGACATCTTTAATTCTAATGTTGCTACTAAATAAACCGGCATCACTACTTAGCTTGAATGACGGGTAACTAGGGTCTGCCTCAAGCCGCATTCTGCTATCGAACTGCTGCTCCTGCTGCTGATCTACCCAAAAAGAATAAGGCTCAGACTGAACTACTTTATCAGTTGTATTCGGTGTAGTGACAACCAAGATGACGAGTACGCCATTGCATCCACAATCCTCGGTGTCATAAAACAACTTGAACATTCCCGGTTGTCCTGAAAGAGCCAATTCTAGTCTTTCAACGGACAAGGAATCCAATTCTAAATGTATGCTCATGAGATGAATTCTCTCCTTTGTAAATGAGATGTTTGGAGCCGTCAGCTCCATAAAGACTAAATTTTAACTATGTGTTCATTATAGTCATGTTTTCGTATGTGTCTATGTGACTGCACTCACTGCTATCAATGAACTCTTACATAAAAAGGCAACCCGATTACACCGGGTCACCTCCGTCATCTCTCATCTTATCTAAACCAACATTCTAGTCACAACTTCTATCCTTTGTAAAAAGGATTATGACCTGTGCCTTTGCCCGATGGCATCGCCCCAGGCACCCCGTCCGCTTCAAGCAGCGGACGGACAATGAGCTTCACCGGCCATTCCCTGCTCTCGAATACCGCTTGGAACAGCTCAGCCCGGTCAGCTTCGGGAAGCGGCACCACCCGTAGCGCTTCCTTCCACGCCTGCTCGGTGATATCCCATAATTTCGCTTCCGGGATAGGATACACCTCGCTTAGCGCTTCCATAATCGCAGCCAGGTTCACCTGTGTGCCCAGCGACTGCACGTAGAAGATCAGCTTGCGGATCGTCTCATTATACAAGCTGTTCGAGTATCCTGGCCGGATATGATAACCCGGGTCTGCAATGCCGTGTTTGTCCAGATACGGCTGATGCAAACGAACGGAGTCGTGGTCACGGAATAACAGACCGTTCACCTGTCCGTCCTGCAGTACCACGCAGCAGTTCTGACCGTGAATTTCGGGTACAACGCCTATCTTGAACAGCCGCATCACCACATCATAGAATAACGCCGTCAGATCGGTGTAGAATCCCATGACCTCTTCACTGGTTAACTCTCTGCCCAGCAGGTCGGATAACATATGGCGACCTTCCAGCGTCACCCCAAGCGCAGCCATGGGAATGACCTGCATACCTTCTTCCAGCAACTTTGGCGGATAAATGCGAATCTGGGCGGCCAGATGGCGAGGATGATCATCGAACAATCCCATGGATTCCGGCATGTATCCCCACCAGTTCCGTTCCTCGCAGAGCCACACTTTACCTGTAAGCGATTCATCGCAGGCCACCGCCTGTCGTAACATCTTCTCCCCAGCCAGACCATTCAGCAGCTTCACTACCGGGAGATAGCGGGCGGCCCCGAGAGATAACACACTGACCGGAAGCTTGAGCATCTGTGTGGATTCTTCCATCGGGGCCATCGAGCGCAGGGACGATGTCGCCTGAACCTCTCCCAATTCAATATCCAGTACAACGATGGTACCGTCCCCGATCTCTCCGTTGAAACGTGGCAAGATGATATGTTCCATCTGCCATGGATGTACTGGCATGGGCATGTATTCTTGCAGATTCAGGCCCTTCCGGGCCAATTCTGCTTCCAGCCTGCTCCGCTGTTCTTCATCCAGTACATCCAGTGTGGACAATCCTTCCTTACATCCCTGTTGTACGGCATCCCAACGCACCGCCACCCATCGCAGCGGGATCTCCTTCCTGAATTCCGCTGCATACCGGGTCACATCCGCTTCTGTGAACCCCACCTTGGCCTTGGAGGTGGGGTGAAATGGACGATCTCGCAGCGCTGCAACCTGCTCTCCCTTGATAAACCAATCGTAGGCATTGAACGGAACTTGTTCTCTCAGACGTTGTACCTGCTGGAGTCCCAGTGCCAATTGCTCGGTGGCTATTTTCACGCCTGCGAAGAATTCCGCAACCCCGGGATGCGCGTATGCTTCATCCGAAAGCGTCATCCGAAGCACAGCCTGTCCTACGACTGCCGGAGATTCAAGAAGCTTCCAGCCTCCATCCGGTGTCTCTCCATAGACGGGTGAACCTTGTACCCATTGATATCCCTGCCTTTTGCCTGCTTTCACCAGAAACAAAATCCCTTTCTGATGCAGCATAAGCTGTCCACTATGTCTACCTGCCCCATTCTCATCCTGCTTATCCTTACCTGCGACATTGCCGTCGGTTCCGTTCCCCGTTCCCCATCTGCTCTGCGAAGGACCTCCATTACCATCCCCCAGAAACATTCGGCGGAACGGTTCTGGTGAAGTAGAGAGTTCAATGAACGGATGCCCTTCCAGCGGAAGCAATTGCTCGGCCAGAAATGCATTGATCAGATCCTCCATAATCCGGCGCTCAGCGTCTTGCAGACTGGCACGCTTCATCACTGTTGACATGGTTATTGTCCTCCGTCAAATAATGGAATGCCGGGTGCGGATGACCCAGAAAATCATGATGCGAGATGGTCCAGCAATAGGCTCCCGACTTCTCGAATACAACAATATCGCCTACCCGCAGCCGCTCTACTTCCGCATCTGAATGCATACGATCCTTGGGTGTACACAGTTCTCCGACCACGTGAACTTTGTTGTCCCGTACCTCTGGTCTTGCAAACGAATGCCCCCAACGGTCCGTAGACATAATGTGAAACGGATGGTTGTGTCCCCATGATGCGGGCAAACGATTATGATGTGTACCTCCTCTTAACACGGCAAAATGCTGACCATGCGATGTTTTGATGTCCGTAACCTCTGCCGCATAATAACCGTGGTCAGCGACAAGCATGCGACCCGGCTCAAAATACAACTGTATGCCGCGTGAAGCAAGGCGCCCTCTGGCTTCACTGCGCTCAATTAAGGATGTGAACAGGGACCAGTCAAACCCGGGGCTACCATCATATGTGACGCCAAACCCGCCTCCGGCGTTAATTACTTCAAGATGCAGGTCATATGCCTGCTGCCACATCTCCACCTTTTGCAAATACATCTCAATCATCTCGGCATGCAGTCTCGCGTCCACATTGTTCGATAACGAGTGAAAATGAAATCCGCATAAACGCACCAAACCTGCGCCTTCCTCACGAATGACCCGGACTGCTTCTTCCACGCTCTCCTCATCCATGCCAAATGGACTCGGACCGCCGCCCATTACAATCCGGGTCCGCGGCAATGTGCTGCTTCTCAGATTGATCCGCAGCAGAATGCGGACTTCCTGTTCTCTCCTTGTAGCAATGGTGATGACACGCCGCAGTTCCAGCAGGCTCTCCACATGAATGAAACTCACCTGATGCTCGATAGCCTGCTTCAACTCACTCTCCTTTTTCCCTGGACCGCCAAACAGGATTGGAACCTCGCTACTTACACTCCTCACCTTGAGCAACTCACCAATGGAAGCTACCTCGAACCCGTGAACCCAGGGCAGCAAAGCCTCAATAATTCGAGGATCCGGATTGGCCTTTATGGCATAGAATAGCCGCGTGCCTCTGGACAGCGTGTGCAGCATGTGACGGACCTGCTCCTGAATACCAGCCAGATCGTAGACATAAGCACATACCGGGTCTTCACTATCCCTTTGCAGTTCATGGATCATATTCCATACGCTTGATTTCATATCAGTCCACCCGCATTTCCATAGTCATTCCGTTTCTGTTCGTATGCCCGAAAAGCCGTATTCCGGTCATCGCCCAACACGTATATGTATACCCCTCGTTCGGCCCACAGCGCCATGCCTTCCTGGCTTCTGGCCACCGTTGCATACGGTACCTGGCACTCCTTCGCGTCTTCGTATAATGCGCCTAGCGCACGCTGCACGTCTGGATGTTCCGTCTGCCACGGTACACCAAGTGATTGCGACAGGTCTGCCGCCCCCTCTAGTACCCAGCTCACCTGGGGATGAGACAGAATGCTCGCACTTTGCCGGACGCCCTCCACACTTTCGATCATCGGTACAACCATCACCTGTTCATTCGCTTCCTGAATATACCCGGTGAGTGGATACTTGCCGAATACCCCCGGTCGCCCACTGTTCAGACTCCGCATGCCAAGCGGATGATAATACGCATGACGAACCGCTTCCTCCACCTGCTCCCGCTGTTCCACATGAGGTATGACAATGCCTTGTGCGCCGCAGTCCAATACCTTTAGAATCTCTGTTCGCTCTACCTTCGAGATGCGTACCAGCGGGGTCATTCCTGCCAGCTCCGCAGCACGAACCAGCTCTTCCACCGATTCCATATTCGTTGCGGCATGTTCCAGGTCGATAATTACAAAATCATACTCCGCATGTCCAATCATCTCAATGATGACCGGATGTGGGATAGAGACAAAGAGGCCAAACACCGGCTGTTTACGTTCAATTTTCTCCTTCAGCGTGTTGGTTCTCATCTGAGAACGTCCTTCGCCAACTTCAGCGGATTACTGGCCTTACGGAAATACAGTTCCCCATCCCCATACAGGCGGCGCTTGGTCATCTCTTCAATCAGCGCATCCTCGGCAAAAAGATCAAACCACTCGAACCGTTCCTCGTACTCCGGGTGCTCCCGCTGATAGTCCACAATCGTGGCCGCGCACAGCTGCCAGAACGCTTCTTCCGTCAGACCGAAATTCTCCAGCGTCAGCGCAATATCCGTCATGCAAATAAAAAAGAACGCATCATACGTATAGTCCCGGACTTCCGACACGTCACCCGCGTAGATAAAGGAATACCGATTGAACTTGCGGTGGGTCTCCGGTTCGGGGTGCAGCTTCGGGGCTCGTTCTGGATTCAGCAACTTCTCGGGTACATAGCGGACACCATCATGAAGGTCCTTGATGATGATCCGTTTCGGCAGATCATTTTCCAGCACCAAAATGATATTCTGGGCATGCGATTCCAGCGCGATGCCGTGTGCATAGAGCAGATGAATAATAGGCAGCGATACCGTTCTAACGAGCGCTTCACTCCACTTCTGAATGCCATGATGCTTAACTGCACCCTGGATAAACGGTACCCCGTTCGACTGTACCAGCATAAGTGCATTTAAGGGCCAGGCAGTCTCGCCTTCTTGCAGATGAACAGATACATTTTCACGCCAGATCGCCCCTGTTGTGCCATACGCCCGTCCATACTGGATTGCAGGCAAATTCTCGTACCGGAGCGAGAGTCCCATGATCTCTTTCAGAATGGAAAACTCTTCCCGTTGCAACAACTCATCCTCTCGAATGAGTGCTTCCAGCCAGTCGCTGATTAGCGGTGCATTCTGGGTCGTATGCTGTGCCAAAATGCGTATGCTCGATGTATTGGTAATACTCAGCGACAGCTTGAGATACGGTGCCTTCGAATTCATCCGGTTCGACAGGGAACGAATGGACTGCTGGGCGCGATAGGTTGAGTCCGAAGGGCCGAGAAAAACGATATCTCTGTCCATTCGTTGCCGGGCAAACACCGATTCCAGCTGGTGTTCCCACTGCCACGGATGAACAGGAATGAATATATAGCGTTTACCCTCCGTGTCTTCCGACTGAAGTATCTGATTAAATCGGCTGATATCCTCCTCTGTGAGATGTTGTCTCACCAACTGTTCTGACGTGTAGCCTGTGGAAAGAGCCGTTTGCACAAGTCCTTCTTTCACGGCAATCCAGTATACGGTCACATCCGAGTTAAACTCTGGACCATAGGCAAGATTGTCTTTTAGGGTGAAGCCAAGCCTCGATTTGTAGCTTGGATGGTAGAGATGACCATCGCTCATATGGCTTTCGAGGGCATCATAGTGCAGGTCTTCATCCGGAATCTTCTCAGGCAGCAAAGCCCGGCACTGACTGTCCTTCGCCATCGTCTCCAGCAATTCCTGAATGAAGGCCGTCACATTCGCACCCTCCAGAAGGTTCAGTACCATTTCCTCCAGAAACAGATCCAGATCGGTGCAGGGAACGCCCTCTCTTCGAATCGAGCCCTTCGCCACCTTCACTCGGCCAAATGAAAATTTTCGCTCCGCCTCACAGCTGTATGTCACAGCCTGCCCTGACGTACTCCGCCCCACAGTACACCATTCGTTTTCCCCCACCTTACAGTCAAGGATACCCTCGAACCACATGGCTTCCAGCGCCTGCCGCATGATCCGTTCCTGTACATCCGTGTATACTGCCGTCTTGTGACCTTTCTCAGCCCTGTACCCTATGAACCCCACGCCACTTCACTCCCTATTCGGTTCATTATATTGCTCACCGGCACATACGCCGGGGTCTGACTGATCCCCCTAAGACAGCTCACCAGATTTTGTTTCGCCAGAAAACTGTCCGCGGTCAGCAAATGCTGCACATACACGTTTCCAGTTCGATCCAGTTCCTTCACAAGCACTTCGCGGACCTTTGCCCAGAAATGCTCCTCCGATACGTTCACATCCCTTGCCATCGCATGAATGAGGGAACCCAGATGATTGATAATAAAGTAATAGGATGTCCTCGCCCAAGCCTTGTCCCGTGGATAAAACAACAATCTAGAGGGAGCGGTATCCACCTCATGGATCAGCCCCTCATCGACACTGACTCCTTCCAAGTCACGCACGATAAATGCCTCAGGCATTCCGTCTCTTAGCGTCACGAGAGTATTTTGCAAATGAGCTTCAAAGTGAATGCCTCGCTCTCCGGCCGCTCGTACAATGGGCAGCAAAGACAAGGTCAGATAACGTGCAAACCAGCGCTCGGCTTCAGCACGTACGCCACCCAGCATCGTCATAAGTCGTGATTGCATTCCCGGCAAGGGGGCTTCTACCAGACTCGACAGGACATATGTACATTCCGGGTCAAACTCAATCGGTCTGTATGCGACGGTAAACAGACTCGTTAATTCTCCCTCCTGAAAGTCACAAGTAGCTACACCTGTCTCATAGGCAATCTGCGTATGCTGATCTGCACCGAAGCAATTCTGCTGCTTGATGTACCTGGAGGCGTCCAGCGTCCTTCGCATCTGCTCCGCACTATTGGTGCGAATCATGTTGGTAATCTGCATGTTCAGCGACAGCTTGATATTGCAATTCAGCTCTGGAATATAAACGGTGCGTACCGAGGAGGTCGGGTAGGCCTTCGGCCCGCCGCTGCCCATCGGAATGAGTTTCTTATCCAGAATATACTGCTGGACCTCGGACAAGCCCAACACGTACGCATACTGCCAGGGATGGATAGGCAGTAGTTCATACTCATCCCCATGCTCACCCCACTCTGCTTCCCAAGCTTGTTCCACATGCCCGTGCAGGCTGGCATGCAGATTGATCCTAGTGTAATCATCCACCCATTCCTGCATGTACACATCCTTCCTCACAGCAACGTAACAGAGTTGGAACGAGGTACGCAGTTCTGGGCTGTACATCCGTACGTCGTGTTCGGTGAAGCCTTTGGAGTTTTTCGGAAACGGGTGAAAGGGATGACCATATACCAGAGACTGTTCAGAAGTACAGTAATCATATATGCCAAGTCCAGCAGCCTGCTCGATATACAGCGCAAGATTATTCACGCTGTTATCTACCTTTTCCGCAAAATCACGCACATCAGCCGCATGGGTCAACCTGCCTTGCTCATGCCGGCTGTTTCCATACGCCGTGTCTTCACTCAACTCCCGTGTGATCCAGCGAACCAGGTCCTGATAATGCACCGCTTGCCCGTGCTGTTGTACGCTTCGGTACTCATGCTCTCCCATAGCCGAGTAATACGCTAATTGTCCGGTTATCATCACCCCGCTGGCCTGAAAAGCAACTGCGTACGTCATCGCATTCGGATCAATCCGAATGTCGCCCTCCTTCTCCACCGCAAGCTCCCGGATATAACAATTGAGCAGCAGCTTACAAGAGTGTATATTCGCCTGCTGCTCTGCTTCAGACCTGAGCCTGTTTTCCATCTCGAACAATGTTGCCAACCTTCTTTCGGGTTATAAATAAAACAAGGGACAAGGTCACAGGATGGCACAGCCGAGACCCATACTAATCTCTTTCAGTGCCGCCCATCTGGCCGTATCTGCTGGTGTTCTGACCCGTTGAACCATTAGCAGACTAATCATCCAGAGTACCTACACTGCTGACCAGCAGCGGAATGCTGGATGGATGCCACCGCTTGCGGCGGGCAGGCACGTCCATTCGAATATACCGATCACACCATAGGAGCAAGAACAACGCAAAACGCAAGCGGGCTATTGAGCCAGAACAAGCAATGATTTGCCCTTATTCTGCAATCGACTTTTCGAAATGATGTTCCATCTGAAAAAGATACTCCAGGTACAACCGGACGACATCACGTGTGGTCCCCCCAAAGGGGAAGACATGGTGGGTCAGGTCCGGCAATGCGTTGACTTCCAAAATGCCTCCCTGATCTCCTGTCAGCGGCTGGCGGATATTCTCACAACGGATATCAATGCCAGCCACATCAATCCGGAGGGCTCCTGCGGCCTCAATTGCCATTTGTGCATTGTCAGGAAGAATCGCTTCCGTACAGTCCATATAAAATTCACTGATGTTCCCGGCGGCCGAATTGCGAAGATCATATAGCTCGATCTCCCTTCCTGCCGCAGGTACCTCCTCCAGTGTGATTCCCTGTCCAAGCAGAACCTTTCGCAAAGGCTCTGCGTCTTCATTAATCTTGGGAAAGGCCTCGAACTTCCCTATACTGGTATGCTGGATTCGCTGCTGATTCAACATTCGAATCAACGCCCGGATGGTTGAGGTGCCGTCTCCTTCTACATAGACAGGTCGATACTCATTTACTGCCGCCACTTCCCCGTTAATGACCAGTACCCTGTAATCCACACCCGTTACGAATTGCTGCAGCATGATGCTGTTACTATGGGTACCCGCCCGGGCAATAGCCGCTTCCAGTTCCTCGTTTGTTCGAACGTCCAGTGTCACACCTGCACTGCCGCTTGCGTCCAGCGGCTTCACTACAACGGAACGATGCAGTTTCAGAAACTGCGTTGCCTTGTCACCCATTGCCTCGATAACGATAAACGGCGGCACAGGCATTCCCCGCTCATGCAGTAGCATATTACAAACCTGCTTGTTCTTGGCGAGCAGTCCAGCGATCAAGGGTAGACGATGCGATCTGGTTTTATTAATGACTCTGCGCTTATCCCCATAGGATAATTCCAAAAAATCTTCACATTCTGCGAGAAGTGGCTCGCAGGTCATTCCCATTTCTCTTGCTTTGCTTATGATGAGTCGGTTTTGCAGATTATGAATTCCTTTCGGAAACAATGAAAATCCTCCCCGACCGAATGAAGGCGTTCGCTCCTGGTTGTGCTTTCATCGGATTGATTTGATGGAAATAATATTGATAATGATTATCAGTTTCAAACAAAATCTATTTTATGGCAATTTCAGTCACCTTGTCAATAATAAGCTTTTTAGGAAAAATAAGATGGTTTTTGCAGGGAGAGAATCCCCAAATGAAGGAGTGTTCATGGAACAATGGGCACAACAAATAAGGCAAGCTCTGAATTTCGTTATGTCATAAGCTTGCCTGTGCTATTCGCTGTATTGAGATGCAATGAAGTATAGGCTGGGGATGTGGATGATGATCATCGGCATTAATGCTTTAATTTGGGGCAGGTTGGGCAGTAATCTTCTGGATCATCTGCAGCGAGATAATAGAAACAACAGGTTTTGCGCACACGAATGGGTGTATCTGAGACAGCTGTTGCCCGCTTGGGCGTGTTAAACTGCTTGAGCGGATTACGGGATTCACCAAAGAGATGTGCAGGTGCATCACGAATTAGATAATGGAAGTCCTCTTCGACACGCTGCTTTTCTTCAGGCGTGGCTCCTTCAGCAAACTTGTTCTCATAGAGCCAGTATACGTAAATGGCCGTGTTCTCCCACAGGACTGAACGTGAAACCCGCGTTGCCTTGGACAGCGATTGCCACACCTTGGCCAGATTACCGGCGAACATCTGTTCAATCACCTGATCTCTCCATACGCCACGCTGATCCGCCTCCGGTGAGGTCGTCTGCCAATTAGTCAGACGAGCCTTGGGGAGCCATGTCTCCCCCTGATAACTGGATTCGATCGTGCCGTTGGCAATCTCATAATTTAGGCCTTTGTTGAAGCGTGACATGGCATAGAGACCCGAAGCCAAAATCAAGTAAGCATACCGTTTAGCAAAGAGAGATACAGTAGCCGTTTCAGAATCCGTCTCAAAGATGCTACTCACCCCTTGCAAATAGTTCAGGCTTTTGGACGGGTCCAGCAAGTCCGTAAATGGCATCGAAAATGTACGATCTGTCGAAGGCTCCCAGGTCAAACGGTATTCGGCAGCCAAGGCCTGCATCTCTTGATCATCAAGCCAAGTGGCTGTAGCGTGTGGTTTCATTTAACTTCCTTCCCTTCCCGTGCGGAATGCACATTGGTGTGCCAAACAGCGGATCAACCGCAATGTCGCACTCCATCTGGAAGACCGCGCGGACCATGTCCTGCGTAACAATGTCTTCCGGTTTTCCTTCCGCGTAGATGGACTTGTTGTGGACAGCCACGATATGGTGAGCATAGCGACACGCAAGATTCAGATCATGAAGAACCATCACTATGGTGCGCCCCTCCCGTTCATTCAAATCGAACAGCAGATCCAGAATATCAATCTGATGGGTCATATCCAGATAAGTCGTTGGTTCATCCAGCAGCAGGGTCTCTGTTCCCTGTGCGAGTGTCATCGCAATCCAGGCACGCTGGCGTTGTCCGCCGGATAATGCGTCCATGGGCCGATCAGCCAGAGCAGTCAGATGTGTGGATTCCAGCGCGAGCCTGACCATGCGTTCGTCCTCACCGGACCACTGTTTCAGCCAGGTCTGGTGTGGGTACCGTCCTTGCCGAACTAGTTGGTTCACTGTCAGTCCCTCTGGAGCAGAAGGGCCTTGCGGCAGAATGGACATACGTCTTGAAATTTCCTTGGTAGGCAACTTCGCAATCTCCTCGCCATCCAGCAGCACCGAGCCTGAACTGGACTTCAGCAGCCGCGCCATCGTTCGCAGCAAGGTGGACTTCCCGCAACCGTTGCTGCCAATCAGGACAGTAGTTTTCCCCTTGGGAATAGTCAGGTTCAGATTCTCAATAATAGGCTCTGCGCCATAGGCGATCGTAAGGTCCTTGGCTTCCAGAATACTCACAGCATTCTCCTCCTCAAAACTGATTTCGATTCTTGAACAACAGATACAGGAAAAACGGTGCTCCTACCCCGGCGGTAAATACCCCTGCCGGAACATCGAGCGGCAGAAATACCGTACGGGCAATCAGATCAGCAGCAAATACAAGCAGGGCACCGACCAGTCCCGAAACGATGAGCATGCTGCCAAACATACGCCCTACCAGCTTCCGGGCAATATGCGGCGCAATCAGACCGACAAAACCAATCGTCCCCGCGACAGCTACAGCACCCCCGGCCAGCAGTACACTGCACAGTAGCAGTGCTGAACGATGACGCTGTACAGTGACCCCCAGCCCGGTGGCTAGATCATCCCCGAATTCCTGTGCGTTCAGACTACGGGCAAACCAGATCGCCAACGGAAGCACGATTACAATCACCGGGATGATCGTTCTGACATCGGTCCACGATGCTCCATACACACTCCCCGTCAGCCAGATATACGCCTGACCAGCCGTATAGAATGGACTAAGGATCAGCATGAAGGTCGTCCCGGCCCCCGTAATGGCTGACACTCCGATTCCGATCAACACCAGTCGAATCGGGCTTACTCCTTTTTTCCAGGCAAGAAGATATATGATGATTGTGGTAATCATCGCGCCCATAATGGCAAACAGCGGCAACAGCTTGATACTGATGGTTCCACCCAGCAGGGTGACAAAACCTACAGCGGCAACGGCAGCTCCTCCCGTTATCCCGATCACATCTGGTGAAGCGAGCGGATTACGGATAATCCCCTGCAATAGGGCACCGGACATGCCCAGTGCTGCACCAACAAGCAACGATAACAGCACACGCGGCAGCCTTAGCGTCAACACGACAAAGTCATGATCGCCTGCGCCCAGACCGAAAATCGTCTGCAGCACATTCAGCGGAGATATGAAATCATTACCCACACTAGTTCCTAGAATGGATGCAATCAATACCAAAACCATACAGATTCCGATGATGAACAGCGATTTGCGCTCCATTTGCAAGGATAACGTATCTTTTTTATTGCGAAAAGTAATCATCTTCCTCATATCTTCGTCCCCCCTTTGCGGGCAATATAGACGAAGAAGGGACCACCAATGAGCGCTGTCATAACGCCAAGCGGAACCTCCTGCGGCATGATGATCAGCCGTGCAACAACATCCGCCGCCAATAACAAAATGGCGCCGCCCAGAATGCAGTAGGGAACAAGCCAGCGGTAGTCGTTGCCAACAAACGCCCGCATGATATGCGGTACAACTAATCCTACCAGACCAATTGAACCGGCCACCGCAACAGAACCACCGGCTAGCAATACCGTAACGACTCCCATAAGCAGCTTAACCAGTAGCACGTTCTGTCCCATGCCTTTGGCGATATCATCACCGGTCAGTAGCAGATTGATCGCCCGGCCCATAAACAGGGATACTACAGTGGCAACCGTCATATATGGCAGTACAGGATACAGCATGTCGAGTGTCCGACCGCTCACTGAACCTGCAAGCCAGAACAACACGTCCTGTAATCCCGTTCCATCCAGCACCAGGATTGCCTGCGTGAACGAAGCAAAAAGTGCAGAGATGGCGGTACCCGCCAGCACAATCTTGATGGGAGTCAGACCATCACGACCGATGGACCCAAGCGCGTACACAATCACTGTTGCAATGGTTGCCCCGGCAAAACCAAACCACATCATCGTACTGAGCGAGGACACCGACAGCACCACGATGGCAATAACGATAAAAAAGATGGCGCCCGCATTGATCCCAAACACACTTGGTGAAGCGAGCGGATTACGAGTTAGCGCTTGCATGAGTCCTCCCGCCACCGCCAAACTTGCACCAACAACAGCGGCAATAATTGTGCGTGGTAAACGTTCTGTCAGAAGTACGACATGCTCCACTGAGCTTTCGTCATAGTGTTGTAGTGCATCCACTGCTATTTGAAATGTTATGTGTGTGCGTCCCAGTATCATGCTGGCTACACAGGCGAGTAATAGTAAAATGAATAAGCCGGATAGTCCATACATCTTCGTACTTGCCTTCGTAAAAAGGGGAAACATATTCTCACTCTTTCATTCGTGAAATGCAAAAAGACCTGCCTGCCCATACACTTCGTATACGATGTCCTGGTGCATGGCAGGTCTTGCTCCCATTAATTCAGATTGAACTGCTTGTATAGGTCGTCCAGCATCATGTTGGCCGATGTGTATCCGCCTCCCATGTTCCAGGCCACTTCATCAACCTGTACCAGCTGGTTATTCTTTACCGCATCGAGATTTTTCCAGAGCGGACTGCTGGTCCAATCCTTATAATTTTTCTCAATAGCTTCTGTTTCCGTACCTGAATTGAAGTTGAAGATCATATCTGCGTTCATATCCGGGATGTTCTCTTTCGAAGTCAACTCCACACCCCAGGTGTCTTCATCATGTCCAGGCGGTCTGGTAAATCCAAGCTCTTTCAAAATTTTCCCGGCGTATCCCATATAGAAAATGCGAACCTGATCGGCTCTGAAATTCGTAATAGTCGCTTCAATGGGTAGACGGTCACCCATTTTGTCTTTGAAATCCGCTACCCTTGCATCCCAATCGGCAAGCAACTTGTCCGACTGTTCCTTCATATTCATCGCTTCACCAGCCGTCTTTACCGTCTCTTTCCAGTCAAACAACGTCTCGGTAACTACCGTTGGAGCAATCTGGGACAGTTGATCATAGATATCCTCATGTCTTGTTTTGGTGGCAATGATTAGATCCGGCTTCAACTTGTTGATCTCTTCCAGATTCGGCTGTGATTCCTGACCTACCTGCGTCACGCCATCCAGATCCGCTTTCAAATATTTATATACGGGTTGCTGAACCCAGGATTCCACAACACCCGTTGGCTTCACACCAAGTGCAACAACAACATCATTGGCACCCTGAAACAAGGTTACAATCCTCTTCGGAGTTCCCTTAATTGTCGTTTCACCCATGGCATGTTTGATAACTCTGGTCTGCTCGTCCGCACCACTGCCTACTGTATTGCTCTTATTACCACTTGCAGACTTGCTTGAAGGGTCAGTTGTCCCTGTAGTTCCACCCGAGGCACAACCAGCCAGCACCGATATCATCAGAATAAGTGCTATATAAATATGTAGCTTTTTTGTCAATCCAAACATGTAGTTCAACTCCCCCTTCTCATCCTAATTGATATTAAAAATCATTATCAATTGTATTGTAATTCAGTTGAGTACATTGTTCAAGCATATTGATACTGCTGTGGAAGAACTCCCCGTGCCTCTAGTTTCATGTTGAAAATCTCCTTGTACAGTAAAGGCTTGGATGAATACAAAATGCTCAGTATACAAAAAGGTGTAACCCTCCATAGTTGTTGGGTTACACCTTTATAAGAATTTATGACCTGTCTTCAAAAGACAGCGATCGCGGACAAACATACCGATTAAGGTGTATGCCTGCCTACATATTGATAAGTACCTTTCGGGTATACAATCCACTCATCCTGCTGATTAAAAACGGGTGAGCCACCTGATATACCTTGTCTACGAACAAATGTCCCACCTTGAGGAAACAATTGATTCTGCGAATGAGGCTCTCCAATCACATCTACCACAGTTTCATGATATTTCAGTACATATGCGACCGTATTAAATTCACTTGGGTTATAGAAATGACCCTCTTGATTAAAATAGGCAACATTCGTGACATCCATGAAATCGTAAAAGATGCTGTTTATGATCAGATACGGAATTACTGGATTAACCGGATATAGCGCTATGCTGGATACGTTCATGCGGTTCGTGTTTTTCATGAATTGGTGAACCTCCAGCTCATATCCTTCTATTTTATGAGAGAAGTCACATTCTCGGTTGTAAAACAATTGCAGCACGATGCGACCGTCTCCACCATCGACATATTGTGAAAAAAACAAAAGAAATGCCTCCTGTGGTTCCTGATGAACCTGAAATATAGTCGCTCTGCCAGCAACTCCTACGACCTACTTAAGCTGGACTCTTAAAAAAGTCAAATAATCATTCTCGAGGGGACAGGAGTCTCCTTGGTGCTACAAAGCATACCGTTTATGGTGTATGAGCGCCGACATATTGATAGGTCCCTTTCGGAAACGCATTCCACTCATCTGGCTGATTATAGGCAGACGATCCGTAGGATATTCCTGGCTTGCGGACGAACGTTCCTCCTTGCGGTGCAAACTGCTCATGCGAATTTGGATTTCCTAATACATCTACCACTTGTCCTTGGTATTTTAAAACATATGCAACGGTATTAAATTCGCTCGGGTTGTAGAAATCGCCCTCATCATTGAAATACCAAGCATTCGTAATATCCATGAAATCATAAAAGATACTGTCGATGATTATATATGGCATGGCAGGATAAAGCGGATTAATCGGTAAAGTGGTAACTTTCATTTGGTTTGTTTTCTTCATCCATTGATGAAACTCAAGTGAGTAACCGTCTGCCCGATGGGAAGGGTCTCCATTCCCGTTATAATGCAATTGCAAAACAATTCTTCCATCCCCGCCATCCACATATTGCGAGAAATATACAGCAGGCGCTTGCTGTGGTTCCTGTTGGACCTGAAACACAGCAGCCCTTCCATCTGCTCCTACTACCCATACCAGTAAAGGTTCGGGGGAAAGGGGGATGGAGGTGCCCATGAGTT
This sequence comes from Paenibacillus sp. FSL R7-0340, assembly GCF_038002205.1. Taxonomy (NCBI): domain Bacteria; kingdom Bacillati; phylum Bacillota; class Bacilli; order Caryophanales; family Paenibacillaceae; genus Paenibacillus; species Paenibacillus sp. FSL R7-0340. The sequence continues at coordinate 637,856 of NZ_JBBOBY010000002.1, read as the reverse complement.
CTACAGGACCGAGGAATGTCGATGATGGTGTTCCTCTATATACCAGGAATTTAGATTGTCCTGGGAAATAACTGGACAGATCCACGGTTCTGTGCGGCAAGCCATATTTAACCCCAATCGGAGTGATACCGCCGGAAACCAGCTCCGCGTTGCGTGTATTCAACGTGTATTGAACTGAGCCACCCCGATCATCCGCAGCCGTAATAGTAATTTCAGCAAGGCCGCTGCCTGTACCCGAAGCCAGTGTTAAAATGCTGCCATTAAGCGATGCACTCACCAACGTCGGATCACTGGAGCTGACTGTAAATCGCAGCTCATCCCCATCCTCGTCGTAGAACAGTTGTTGCAGATCATAATCCCTTTGCTGTGTAACTCCGGGAGTCAATACCTGCTCGTTTATAGCCGCTATGACTTGAGGAGCTTGATTAAGCTGAGGCATGCTGACGGTAACCGGGAACGTCGCTCCCTCTGCACGTCCGTACTGGTCATACACACTGAGTGTTACACTTGTGGTTCCTACACTCACTGGGTTTAACTGTAGTTTCTGACCATTCATATGGGCCGTAGCAATTCCTGGATCATACGTGTCTGCTGTCACTGACAGGGATGCTAGATCCCAGTTCAACAGGAACGGTGAGAGATCCAGTTCTGATGCAGCATCTCCCAATTGAAGCAACTGCTCAGGAATTGCTGTAATAACTGCATTTTCCAATAGATGAACCTGTAGGTCTGTGCTAATCTCTCCGCCTCTATCGTCTTTAGCCGTGATGGTAATCACGGTATTGCCGCTAGTCAGTCCATGAATGACAAGCTGATCATTTTGAACTGTAGCAGCTGCCACGGCTGGATCAGACGAACTGATTTCATAACGAATCGGATCATGATCCGGGTCGACAAAGATGGTGGACAGATCCACGGTTCCGTCAGCCTTGCCTAAAATCAGATGTACCGCGTCTGGTGCACGGGTTACTACCGGGCTACTGTTCGGTATAGGCAAAATTGTTACAATCAAGGTAACTGTATCTGTTCCACCCTTGCTGTCGTCTGCCGTCAGGGTAATACTTGCGCTCCCCGCTTGCAGCGACTGCAAAGAAAGCTGATCGCTCGTTATGGCAGTCTGCACGATAGAAGCATCCGAAATGGTCGCTGTGAACACCAGCGGGTCACCATCTACATCCGTAAATATCGTGGAAAGATCCAGCGTCGTATTCGGCTGACCCAATGTGACGGTTAGCGGTTGAGGGTCTTGTCCATGCGGAGCATGGTTAGGAGTGCCCTGAACCGTTAGCTTGAATTCAATCTGCTTTTGGCCTGTGCTGCCATCTTCTCCTTGCTGTCCGTCATTGGCAGTGACATGAACGATCGTACTGCCCGCGCGAAGCGGACTCAAACGCAATTCATCTCCTGTAAGCACCACCGACGCTACAGCAGGATTATCAACAGTAACCTGATACGTTAAGCTAGCATTTTCCGGGTCCTGAACATAGTCGTTCAAATGCAGTACCGAGTCGGACTGTCCCACAGTAAGCGCCTGATCTGGTATATCTGCAGATACAGGATTGCCATTCACGATAATTTTGAAGGTAGACGACACCCTTTTTCCCCGTCCATCATTAGCCGATACACTGATGGATGCTTTTCCGACACTGACTGGCGTAAGCTTTAATGTATTGCCCGATACGGACGCCCGTACGATGCCGGATTGAAGAGAAGCTGCCGAAAAGGTCAAGGTATCCCCATCAGGATCGGTAAAGAATTGGCGCAAATCGTACAATTGTTCACCAGTGCCTTCTGTAATTACACGCTCAACAGAAGCATTTACAACTTCCGGTGAACGGTTAGCACTGCTGGATGAACCAGATGAGCTTCCAGAAGATGAGGACGTGCCTGTTACACTTGCCACAGCTAGGCCCGTAACAGCGTTGGAAGCTACTCCGGTACCCAGTGTGACCGCAGATACCTGTACATTTCCACTCACATTTACTCTAGCTGCCGGGTTGCTGACTTGAATATTTTCAATACTACCTGTAGTTTTCAATTCCAAAGCACCCGTCCCGGTGACGGTCAGCTGCTGGATTGTGCTATTACCTGTCATCTCGACGGATTGGCTGCCAGTTACCTGAACGGTCTGAACCGTTCCCTGAAGATTGACTTTGTCCGTCCCTTCATTAACATTCAACTGCGGCAAGGAAGCATCCGCGCTAACCTCAATGCTTGCGCTGGATTGCACGTTCATGACCGTCGCGCTTGCGGTACCACTAAGTACAACGTGAACGTCCGGCTTTGTGACATCCATTTGCGTCAACGTTGAGCTATCAAATACGACTGTATTGTTATCTCCGCCGTTAATATGGGTCTGTCCCTGCACCTGTACATCCTGTGCATAAAAATCCTGCTGTACTCGGGCATCCACCGTTAACTGCTGTTCCACTTTCAAATGCAGTACGGATGTAAAATCCACGGCGATCACCAAATCTCCGTTTAGCGTGGAGCCGTGTCCGTTCAGCACAACGTTGCCACTGAACTCCGCTTCGCCGTCACGAGCCGAAGTCCCGCTGCTGCGAAGCTCCAGCCAAGTGACCTTGTCCACCGTCCGGCCTGTGGCATGGAAACGAATGCCTGCGTTGCGCAGCGCGGCCTGATTATCCGCGTGAAAAATGCCGCGCAGCGGCTCTGCCACGTCATAAGCGATGCCATTGATCCATATCTGCTTGCCGTCCATTTCCTGGAGCTGCGAAGCACGCTCCTGTGGAAACAAAGCAGATACGAGCAGGCTGGCCGCATCTACGCGGCTTACCGAGTCTTTGGCGTGTAGATTTCCGCCAAATTCACTCATCAGCCCGTCATTCAGCGCCGCCCAAATCATCGGGGTCGCCCACGGGCTGGCGTCCTTCCACGCCGTCGGCAGCGTCTGCGCCGACGGCGAGTCGGTTGTGCTGGCGGGTGTGCCCGCAGACGTCCCCGTCCCAGCAGACCTGACCAACAGCGCGATCAGTTCCTGAGCGCTGATCAGGTCATTCGGACGGAAGTGTCCGTTGGCGTCGCCTTGCATCAGCCCGGCCTTACGGGCTGCCTCTATAGCCGGGCGCCCCCAGCTATCGGCGGGCACGTCCGTGAAGGAGGCAGCGCCGTCCAAGTTGCCCGTCGGAAGCTGCAACGCTTTGACTAGCAGCACGGCTAGCTCCTGACGTGTGAGCTTCTGCTCAGGTCTGAGCGTTCCGGCGGGATCGCCTTGGATAATCCCGAGTTCACGGGCTTTTTGCAGTTGTTCCAATTGCTGTGCTGTAAGCTTCTGTACATCCGTCCAGGCAGCAGTATTGTTCCGTGTGGACCCCTTGGATACGGAAGCCGTATCTATCACGGTAGCCTGCTCTGCTCCGGCAGGAAACGAGGGGGTCAGCAGCAGCAAAGCAGCTGCCAGCTGAGCGGTTAACTTCTTATTTTTCATGGTGCAATTCTCTCCCCACCGATAAATGTAATCATGTATTTAAAATCATAGGATACGTATGTTTTACGGCCGAGGACGACCGATAAAGACTCCTAAATTAACAGGGTAGTTCGTCCCCTCAACATTCCATTCACCAGCTTGATATGGATCTGTATTACCAATGACCGTACCGCTATTCCGTCCCAAAGCCTGCCCTTGACCAATAACTGCGATATCTATAAGCGTGTTGTTGTAATACAGCTTAAGCGTAACAGGTTCCGAATTGTTATTTTGTAACTGCAGGAAGGTAAAATACCACTCCTCCGATACGAACGAACTCAGATCATCCGCAATAACAAATGTTTGCCCAGGCATAATCACATCCCCGTCATTGGCGTTTATGATAATCGGGTCTGGTTGGTCGGATCGCTCAATCCATATTCTATTTTTCTCCAACGGTCTGTTTGTAGGGTTATACAATTCAATCGCCTGGTCCAGATAATCCGGTTCGCCTTGCCACACGACTTCGGAAATGAACAAGTCTCTTTTCTCAACAATCACTGGAATTGTAAAAGATGTCGTTTCACCACGATTATCATTTGCTGTAATCGTAAGGAACGTCATACCATTACGCAAAGGTTGTATGAAAAGTGCATTCCCTTCTACCTGCCCCCCTGCCACCAATGGATCAGAAGACACCACAGTATAGGTCAGCGTGTCTCCGTCCTCATCAGAGAACATATCATTCAGCTGCAATGTTTGCTGACCATCTCCCGGGTCCAAATATTGAGGTTCAGGCACACGGGTCACTACCGGACGATGATTTACTGGTTGAGGAGCTTCAACTTGGAGCATAAATGAAGTGAAAGAAACGCCCCCACGACCATCATTCGCCGTAATTCCAATCATCGTAATACCAGCATTATGCAGTGTTACAAAGGAATCTTCTCCATTCTCTACCACACTGCCTACTAGGGGGTTGGAGGAAGTTATGGTATACGTCAAGGTGTCGCCATCCTGATCCATAAATAACGAGCCCGGATACAGCATCAGCTTGTCCTGCAACACATTAGCAACTACGACAGGTAAATGAGGCAAAGCCACAGGTATGTGATTCTCAGGCTGCGGATCAGGCAAAGGCGCATTCACCATAGCAGTAAACTGAAGCGAGGCTGTACCTCCCTTGCCGTCATGGGCTGTTATCGTCATTAGACTAATGCCGGCTTGAAGCGGCGTAAGCATAAGCTGATCGCCTGTTACTTCTCCTGTGGCCACTTCTGGCGAAGCCGATTCCACCGTGTAGGTCAGTGCATCGCCATCCTCATCGTTAAACAAGTCAGACAGGCTAATCTGCTTGCCACCTTCATTTAAGAGCAAAGGAATGTCATTTAGGCTGTTGCTCGCGACAGGACTGTGATTAATGTCCTCCTCATAAGTAGAACTGGTCACTGTATAGCTGAAAAACACGCTCGCTTTACCGCCTTTTCCATCCTCTGCCGTAACAAATACCTGTGTGCTTCCTACTGATTTAGGTTTTAGTGTAAGCTGTTGATTTGCCACTTCTGCTTCTGCTACGTATACATCCGAAGTGACCGCATGGTACGACAGTTCATCCTGATCGGCATCGTAAAACACATTTTTCAAATCCACTAGCGTATCTCCAGAACCCAAAATGGCATATTGATCGGCAGGAACGATAGCTGAGACAGGTACATGATTAGATGTTGGCGTTGGATTCGTTGTAGAACTGCCACCGCCACCACCAGATGAACTTTTTTTAGTGCTTGTTGAGGATGTATCCGAAGATGCACCCAACGTGGTATCACGTATAATTTGAGTCTCTGTTCCCCGCTCCGCAAGACGGGTCTGTACAGTCTGTATCCCATTGGCGAGACGTACCTGTGTATCGGCAAAATTCAGTTTAAGCTGCTGCCATACACCACTTCCCTGAATCTGAATAGGCTCATGCGTATCCACGATCATTTCGTTTACATCTGCATGAATCTCTACATTTTTGGCACCCTGCATCAAGGTTACCTGAGGTAACGTATCACCTTGAATACGCACATAATCCGCTGCAATAGCTAACTTGCCTTTAAATTCTGTCCCTTTGCTATACAAAGTCACCGGTTGTTGGGCTGTACCACTTTGCACAATTTGAAGTGCTGACAGATCAGCTACGTTTCGGTTCGATGTCTGATAGGTCAGGGTAGCCCCTTGAAGCGCCGGCACATTGTCTGCTCCGAACAGTTGCTTCAATTGCTGGCCGATCAAATAGGGCTTTCCATCCATATAGGCGATATCCCCGTCGATACGAGAAAGGATTCCCGTCCGTTCACCCGATTGGAATACATTCACCAAAAAGGCTGCGATATCCTGACGTTTTACCTGTACTTTAGAGTCAAACCGATTATCCGGCGTATCCATTAATCCCAGTTTGAGAGCTGCCTCTACGTTGCTTTTGGCCCATGCGCTCACCTGATCCCCATCAGAAATGTCCTGAACATCTCCGCCTTGAACATGGGTTCCTCCAATCGCTCTCACCAGAATGGCTGCCAATTCCTCACGACTCACTGCAGCATCCGGGCGGAAAGCACCTGATTCATCTCCGGTCATTAGACCTGCCGCACGTACAGCTTCTATATAAGAAGCTGCCCAACTCCCCTGCGTATCCTTAAAAGTTACTGCTTTCTCCGTTGCGTCAAGCTTAAGTGCATTAGCCAGCAAAGCTGCCATTTCCTTACGCGTTAACGGTTGATCTGGACGGAAAGAACCATCTGGATAACCCGTGATCAGTCCTTGCTTCACAGCCTCCTGTACCGCCTGTAATGCCTGGGATGACATAGTGGACTGATCTGTAAAAGATACTGTACTGGCTTTAGTCACAATCGCTGACGTCTCCCCTTTCGTTTCCGCATGAACAAGCTGGGGCCCCCATGCCATACCTGCCAGCAACGTCACCATCAGCACTTTTTGCCATTCTTTATTTGTTTCTTGATTCATCAGACTCTCCCCCGTGAACGGTTCATTCTTGTTATTAGTGAAAATATCTTATCATCCGCCTCTGAACCAATTCTGAACAATATTAAAATTTTATCTTTTTCACAGTCTGGACTTTGTAGCAAATGAAAAAAGAGCGCTCAGCCAGATGGGCTAAGCGCTCTAAAACTTCTATAAAACGTTGATGTACATGCCATATCAGGAAACCGTAGGATTCCATTGAAAGGTAGCTGCGGACTTGGAGGGAAGGGTAGATTTGAAAACCTTATTTCCCTGCCGAACCTTAAATGTCTTTGTGTTCTCTCCCGTATTGGCGGCAATCAGGACAAGCGTACCGTCGGGGTTGCGATAAGCGACCGTTTCGATACTTCCACTATAATGTGTAGAATCAATACGTACCGCACCTGGACGGACAAATTTGCTGGCGTGCCCAATCGCATAGTACTCCACATTTTTCGTAACTGCACCGCTTAACGGGTCGATGGTCACTACACCTCTACAGTTGGCGCAACCCCCATTGGTCGGACCCCCGGACGGGTCAAGTGCGATATTCCAAAAGAGGACATTTTGCGACCAGTTTCGGGGTGCACCAATGATCAGCTTGGACATATCCCAGCTCAAATCATCTCCAAAGCCCGGACTCCACGCCCCCCCACTACATTCTGTCATATATACAGGCTTATCAGGAAAAGCATTATGCACATCTGTCATCGCCGTGGGCTCTCCTTTGTAGCAATGAAAGGCCGTTCCGTGCGTATAGCTTCGAGCCTGTTCATCTCCTAACACGGTCTTGGCATAATCGCTTCCTGTATCCCAGTTATGGTCAAAGGCAATAATGTGAGTAGATAAATGGTTTCGATTTAGGGTCGGGCCCAGATATTGTTTAATAAAATTCGCCTGTTCTGCTGCTCCCATACTCATGCTGGGATACTTGGGCGTAGTGAATTCTGGCTCATTTTGAATGGAAATCGCCTGAATCGGAATTCCCTCGTTCGCATACGCCTGTAGATAACGAACAAAATAGTCAGCATACGCCTGGTAGACGCGCGAATCGGTATAGTCCAAATACCAGCCGTTATAAATCTGCTCCCCATATTTCATCCAGGGCGGAGCTGTCCATGGGGTTCCCATAATCTTTAAATCCTGGTTTCTTCTCAGGATTTGCTTCAACACATCGATCACATCCCGATCCTTGGCGATGGAGAAATGATTCAGCTCATAGTCCTTGCCTGTTGCCACATCGTCATAGGTATAGCTGCCAGGCTGTCCCTGCTCATCTACGGAATAATCTGAGGCTCCAATGGTATGGCGAATATAACTCAGTTGAATGCCACTGGCTGTAAACAAATCATTTAGCAGCTGATCACGCTGATTGGCAGACATGCCATAATTCATCAGGTATGCGGACGAACCGGACACCGCTGCTCCAAACCCTTCCATCGTCTGGTAACGAATATCTGGCTTAATCTCAATCGTCAGTGTATCCGCATTCGCTGCATTTTCTTTACTGTTATCCTTATCCCAACGGATCGGGGTTTGTTGGGTTAGGCGATTCGCCGGATCGGGTGTTGTTAGCCACATGTTGACGTTATTTTCTGCTTTCGGCCCCGGAACATTCCGTATAGCCATACTGGCCAGGACCGCACAGATCAAAATGGCTACTGCAGCTATAAGCAGCCAGATGTCAGTACGTCGTTGCTTTTGGAGTTTCTTCATCTAATGTCCTCCTCTCCCTATCATTAGCATGTCCTCCTCTCCCTATCATTAGCCTATCCCCATCCTCCCTACTATTTCAGCTTTCACTTGGGTTTCCCTTTGCATACATATGGCAAAAAGAGAGCCGGTGCTTGTGCCCGCGCTCTCTTGAATATAACCATTTTAAAACAAATGTAACGGGATTACTTTTTTGCCTTTTCTGTAGAGGTTGCCGGAATCGTAACACTTCCTGTCAGTCGTAAATCCTGAGAGGAACTGCCCACATAAATGGGCACTTCACCCGCTGGCATAACCCATGCTTTGGACTTTTCATCCCAATATGAGAAAGCTTTCGGGTCGAGCTCAATGCGAACCTTCTTCTCTTGACGCGGCTTTAACTCTACCTTGGACCAGCCTGCCAGTTGACGGGATGGAGTCTCTACGTTTGTCGGAAGCTTACCGCTGTACACCTGTACAACCTCAGCTCCGGCTGTTTTACCCGTGTTCTTCAATTTTAGCGAAACTTCGACGGAACTCGTACGATCGGATTTTTTTCCACTCGCATGCTGTTTTGTTTTCAGATCGCTATATCCGAATGTCGTATAGGATAAACCGTGTCCAAAGGAGAACGCCGGTTGAATACCCGATTTCTCATACCCACGATAGCCTACAAAAATACCATCTGAATAGTCACCTATACCGTTCACACCCGGAAACTTCTCTGGTGAGGACACGGGTGTAGACTGCTCGTTAACCGGGAAGGTTACCGGCAACTTACCCGAAGGATTCACATCCCCGAATAAGACGCGTGCTATAGCATTCCCTTGCTCTTGTCCAGCAAACCATGCTTGTACGATGGAAGGGACTTTGTCCTGCCAGGTATCCATTTGCACGGCTCTGCCGCTCATTTGTACGACAATAGTTTTCGGATTTGCAGCCGCAACCGCACGGATTAGCCGATCCTGATTGTTCGGCAGCTCCATATCGAAACGCTCAACATATCCTTCGCTCTCATACGTACGCGTAACAACAATCGCAACATCCGATTTTTTCGCCAATTTCACAGCGTTGTCAATCAACTTATCTGACGTATCTGCCGGAGGTTCCCAGCCCAGACGAACCATACCCCCGGAATCACGACCATTTGTCGGATAATCAGCGCGGTATTCAATACGTATCTTGTGCTTTTCACCCGCTTTAAGGGAGATGCTTTTCTTCGTAGTGCCCAGCTTTTCACCTTGATTGTCCACGAAAAGCTTATCGTCGAGATACAGCTTGCTTGATCCCAAACTGGTTAATGACAATGCATAGTCACCATCCTTGGGAGCTGCAATTGCCCCTGTCCAGCGTGCAGATATCAAGCCGTTCAGTGTCGTTGGTGTATTTGGAACTTTAGGGGACTTCGCATTGAAGCCCTGATAATTATAAAATCCAAGGTTCATATTGACTTGGTCATCATTGCGTACAAGAATCGGATTGCCTTCCATCTTGTTATTCTTCCAGTATTCGCCTCGAAGCCCCTGTTCGCCATCTCCATAAGTCGCATATCCAACACTGATATCCTCCTTCTGATCAGATGTAGTCAACAGTGAAGACGGAACAGCCGATGGGCCAGGCATAATGTCTCCTGCAGAGATCGGGTCTGTACCCGGTGCATATTGGACGGTAACACCTTTGCCGACACGATTGCGGATGCCCTCTAACGGACTCACGGTATACGTCGGGTTCACCAACGAACTGCCTCCGCCTGCCACAGTGCCGTTATCTGCATCGGGGCCAATCACAGCAATGGACTTGAGTTTATCTTTAGACAACGGTAATGCATTATTTTTATTTTGAAGCAGTACCATACTTTCCTCAGCCAATTGACGGGCTGTCTTGCCATGGTCACGGGCATCAATTTGATTATTTTGAGCCGGGTGATCGAATAAACCTTTGCTGAACATTTGCACCAAAATGCGCCCAGCCTTATCATCAATCGTTTTTTTACTTACCTTACCATTTTTGACAGCCGCCAGCAGCTGATCTCCCCATTTACCATAAGGGGTCCCCGGTGTTTCCAGGTCCAATCCGCTATTTGCCGATTCGACTGTACTCAGGTTCGCACCGTAATCACTCATCACAAAGCCCTTGAATTGCAATTCCTTCTTCAAGAGGTCCGTCAAAAGAGTTTTGTTCTCACAAGCAGACTCGCCGTTGACCTTGTTAAAGGAGCACATTGCCCCTCCCAAATCTGCCTCGGCGATGACTTCTTGGAACGGGCGTATGTAAATCTCATGCAACGCACGGTCACTGACTTTGACATTCGTCGTGAAGCGCTCTGTTTCCTGATTATTCATAAGATAATGTTTCGCAGTCGCCAAAACAGGGTGGCTTTGTATACCTTTGACATAAGCGGTCGCCATTTGCGATTGCAGTAGCGGGTCCTCACCCATAGATTCAAAGTTTCGCGATCCCCATGGAATACGGGCAATATCCATCCCCGGTCCAAGCGCAACATTATGAGTTGTATTAAAAGCCTCGTCTCCAATCAAATCACCATACTGTTTGGCAGCTTGGGTATCCCACGTTGCAGCCAACGCAATTGGAGCAGGCAACGCAGTAGATTGCTTGTCCTGCACATCTGGATTAGCGATGCGCACACCCGCTGGTCCATCTGCCATCGTCAGCGCCGGAATGCCCAACCGCTCCATCGAATTATTATAGAATCCATAGTAATTGTTGACCTTGCCAGTCACCAAATCTATTTTTTCTTCCAGCGTCATTTCCTGCAGCAGCAACGCTGTCCGTTTCTCAGCCGACAGGGCCGTGTTCATCCAAGGCCGATCTGTCTGGCTTCCTGCCGCTCCTGCAATATTCATAGGTCCGATCACAACAGCCGCGATAACTGTCATCATCACCATACGGAACAACCATGTTGATTTCACTTTCACGTTTGTAATTCCTCCTTGATGTTAGATCATGAGGTGAATGCCTATTCAACTCTCACAGGCTTGCAAAGGCTCTCGATCCTGCGAGCTCCGACAAGAATCCAGAGCCACGGGATAAGCAAGCAAGTCAGCAAAAGCCGCAATGGCTCAAGTGACACGTTTACCACCCTACCGTACATTTTCGAAAATTTCATTGAAAGTTTTTGGAAGTACAACACTAGGACCTTCATTCTTTTTCATGAAAAGAGAGCGTTAACAATTCAGTTAACCGATAATAAAATTACACTTTTGTAACTATTTAATGACGGTTTTTTAACTAATTTCAATCCATAAAAATGATTCATATGTCCCACTCTTGACTTACTCATATGGCGTTACCTAGCGTGCGACCAAAGTCGCTATTTGGGAATTGGAAATACTTATGTATAAGGATTTTGCAAAATCCTGGTATAAAAAACAACGCTCATAAACAAAAAAATTCCAGAGAACCTGAAAGGTCCCTGGAATTAATGTGATTATTCAAACGGATACCGAAGCCCCCATTGTGAACGAATCTGATCCATCAGTTTCATAATTCCTAACGATTCATCTAAAGAAATAGTAGAACTTTCGAGCAAACCTTCGTTCAAGCAACGCCCGACTTCTTCTGCTTCAAAGGCATAGCCTGTAGAGGATCGGTCATCCTGAAAGTTTTGTGCCTCTTCACCGTCCACAACTAAAGTAGCAGATGTGCTGTTCAGGAATGACGGAATGTGGATATAACCCTTTGTTCCATGGATGTATGCCTCATTCGTCAATCCGAGACGGACTGCCCCGTTAAGCATAGCCGTGCGTCCTTTTCCATAATCCAGCAAGATCGAAAATGTCTCGTCAACGCCTGTCTCCCCGATATGAGCAGTGCTCCATACATGCTCAGGTTCAGGACCGAAGACCATTGAAGCAAAAGAAACCGGATAAATTCCTGCATCTAATAGAGCACCTCCGCCCAGCTCAGGGTTCAAAAGCCGCCCCTCCGGGTTCCAATCTATTCGAAAACCAAATTCCGCCTTAACCAGCTTTACCTCGCCAATGTGTCCCGCATGTATCCACTCCCGCACTTGGCGAATCGGAGGCAAAAAACGTGTCCACATTGCTTCCATCAGGAATAGCTTACGCTCACGTGCAAAGCCGATCATTTCCTCCAATTCTTTGCTGTTGACGGTGAAGGGTTTCTCACACAAGACTGCTTTGCCCGCCCGAAGAGCCGTCAGAACATTTTCTTTATGAAAAGGATGGGGAGTCCCTACGTAAATAGCATCTACCTCGGGATCTTGTGCTAATTCCTCATAGCTCCCGTAAGCCCTTGATATTTGATGCTTAGCTGCAAATTCGGTAGCGCTTTCAATAGTGCGTGATCCAACAGCATACCCTTCTCCATTCGAAACATGCGCCAAATCCGCCACAAATTGATCTGAGATCCAGCCTGTGCCGACAATTCCCCATTTGATCTTTTTGCTCATACTTGTGTCCCTCCCAGCAATTTGGTTAACGTTGACTTGCAACATACCCTTTTATTCTAGCAAACGCCTGTCCTAAACAAAAGAAACATTTGCTAGACGACGGTTTCTTTTGTGACCCAGCAGTATCTTCATTTATACCCATTATTGAATGACGTATCTGTAAAACTTTTTATCCACTTTCATGACTGGAAAACCAATCGGCAATTCTCCTGGAGCTATACTAACAAAGCCGTTCTTCTCATAGAAACGATGAGCTGCTACGAATTGTGGTGTTGTTCCAAGATAGATTTCTTCAATAGACCTTACCCTGGCCCATCCTATGGCATGATGCAATAATTGATTCGAAACATTGAATGTTTTACCTCTATAGTTTTGTTTTACAAACATTTTTCTGAGTGCTGTCTTACGGTTCCCAATATCTAACAAAGCTATAGTCCCTACTACGGTTTCTTCACTAAGAGCCACCCAGAAGTTGCCGTTACCACGCTGATAAAAGTTTTCAATATCAAGCAAATCTGGCTGATCTTCTTTGGTTATGGCGATATTATATTCATCTTTTTGAATATGTAAAATTAAATCGACAACTTGTGATTGATACTCGGTTGAGTACTCTTTTAGAAAGATACTATTAATCATCGTTGTGTTCTCCTATTATCGTCAATTGTTATACTATTAGATTCTCATCAAACCACAGAACCTAAAATATTACCCATATCTCCTTATTGGCGCTTGATACACGCTCAGTATTAAATAACTCAACCTCCGCAACTAAACTAAGTTTCCACCTACACAGTAGAGGATTTGAAACCATTGTCTAGGTGCGAACGTTGAGTTAATTATGAATCTCTATATATCAGAATTCTATTCTACGCTTGAAGCTGTGTAAGAATTTGCGGGTCCTTGATCTTCTGATCCTCAGCCAACAAGACAATTTTAGATAGAATCTCCGCTGTTCTTGGGTCTTCGTCCAGAAACGGCAGGAAGATGCGTCCACGATGCTGCGAATGCACCGGAATAATATGCAGTGCTCCCTTCGCTTGCTTATAGACACCCCCGCTTCCCAGATGCACAGCATATTCGCCAAGAGTCCCATCTACACGTGCATAATTCCCATCCAAGCGTACATTGCTAATTTTCAGCAGGCGAAGTGATTCCTGCACAATCACCCTACGCATTTCAATGGTCGTCAGACTGGCCTCCGGATCAACGCCGCCTACATGGGCAACACTGACGACCAGATCCACGTCCCGCATAACTTCGGAGAACAGAACAGGAGGAACTTCGTCCAACGGTACGCTCTTATACGTTGTCCGATCAAAGAACTGTACTGTCTCCAGCGTAGGAGCCTCAGTATCCGCTGGTGAGAACCAGTCTGCCATGGCATACAGGTTCGCAATCAGATTCTCGGCATAGTACACCTTCTGGAGTCCGTCCTCATAGCTGACTGTCCATTGGCGACCTTTCAATAGGGATACCGTTTTATTCGGCTGTACCTGGTGTCCCGCATATCGACGGGAAACGGTCGCGTTTGCACGTTCATCAGCATTCAGTAGGTACAGCTCACGGAACACCTGCTTAAATGGTTGGCGTATCTGGCGGTCGAATAAGTCCTTCTGGAAGTCGCTCCAACGACCACTTTCGAACAAATGAAGGGGATGAGCGATAATCAGCTTGTCTTCTTCTCCTATAGTATGCTGTTCAGCAAAAGGAGCCGTCAATACCAACGTTTCCTCATTAAAATATCCGAGGTGATCATCGGCCTTGAAAACCAGTGTTCGCACCAACGGAGCAAGCACAGGATTACCCAGCAATCCTCTCAATTCCTTCACCATAAAGGTCGTACCAGACTCCATAGAGCGTTCCAATTCTTTGCGAGCTCTGCGATACTGATCCACAAGATCTCCTTTAAGCTCCTTCAGCGACGTAACATACTCATCCTTCTTGAAACGAGCCGGAATGGATTTCAGCGTCTTGCCTTTGCTGACAATTTCAATATCTGCCGCTCCTTCAGCATCAATGACGAGCTGCACCGTTGTAGCCTCGTCCAAAGCATGTGGCTCAAAATAAGACCGGAGATCATCCAGCTTACGAGCTTCCATGTCCCATACGAGACGGGTTACATCATCATAACCTGCGTTACGTGCCAAATTCCCGAGTGCAATCCGTGAAACCAGTGCCTCACTGGCCTTACGCTGTGCCCCAAATTTTTTGCTTTGTTCCAGAAACCTCTGGATAAAATCATAACGTTCGCGTACATCTGGTTCAGGCGGCTGAGCAAGTGGAATCAGACTGTAGGTCAGCAAATGGTCTTTGTTTCGCTTGTCTTCCACTGATTTTTCCATGTCACTTCGTTTCAGCTTGCCTAGCGTCGCATCTGCAAACAACTGGGATCGACGATGATTGGCTCCAGCCGAAATATACTTGGCACAATCGTACAGCAGATCAAATCGTTCCTCGCCCAACGTCTCATAGGCCTCATGGAACCAGTGAATATCGAAGGCACCATCATTAAAATCTTGCGGAGCAATCGGCGAATAATGGGCTACAATCGTTTCCTTCTCGGCCGAAAAACCTTCATTGATATGTGCATGGAAATACCATGCGGCACTGCGAAGCCCTTCCCAACCGAGATAGTCTGCTACAATCTCAATCCACTGTGGAGCATACATAGCAGCCTCCAGCAGACGTTTATCCGTAATTTTAGTGTTTTTCAGCTTTTCCTTGAGCAACGTGGCATTCTCGCCATCACTCGGATAACATGCTTTGAGCAAGTGGCTGAACGATTCTTTTTTGGTAATACGATCACCGTAGCCGTACACATAACCACGCACAAACGTTTCCTTGTCGAGACCCTCCAAAATACGGATGAAATAATCCATACCTTCAAATTGGCTCAATCCCATAACCTTTGGCGTAGCCTCGGTAGGCAAATCGCCTCGAACCAATTCAACCTCTAACAGTCGATCAATAACCGTACGACGTATTTCCAAAAATTCATGTTTGCTAGAAATCCATGTATTGCGGGCATTGGTTAAGGAACTCATATGTCTTCTGCTTTCCCTACCGGCCAGCAGTTCCCGATAGACTTCCCCTACACCGATCAACCCTTTTTCATATGCTTTGAAATAATCCTCCAGATCCAGCGGAGAATAAAAACGATTTTCCGCTCCTGGCAGTTCTGCGTAGTTCACAAAGGTATGGAAAAAGCGCTTAAAGGACTCACCATCATGAACCTGCCCCTTCTCCAGTGCCACCCACGGGCCGGACAATAGATGGAGCATTCCCATATCCTCAGCAGGTCTGTCCTTAGGCACGCCCTGCATTAGTGAATTTAAAGCAAGGTCAATTACGTCAAATGTTTGGTCACCGGATGTGTCCATAAAATAAGCATTAACTAATGTACTTACCTGATCGGAATAGGTCAGCTCTGCCATCCACTTCTGAACCTCGTTAATCCGATCCAAAGGATACATTTGCTCAGCGAAGTCTTTACGCCATCCTTCCAGCAGCTTGTGCTTGCTTTGTTCTGAATAGTTCATGTTAAAAGAAAAGTATCGATAGTAGCGATCCAGCGTTCGGTCCATAGGCTCCAATCGGTCATAAAAAACAAGCTCCAGCAGTTCACGCGCTTCCATGCCGCTTTCCTGCAAATAACGGTCCCACTCCTCATAGAGAGGATATAAAGACAGTCTAGAATCTACTTCTTCATCGACCTGAACCAGCCGTAGAGGACGAAGGTTCGTCCCAATAAGCAATGTATCTTTGTAGCCCGAATAATACTCCGCAGTATATTCCACATCACGATGATGATGAACAAGCTCATCCAGTCCGCTCAAGAACTGCTTGAGCTTCTCCAATGGACTAACAAAAACATCGGACAATCGAAAATCACCCAGATCAACTTTCTCTTCCAACCAAGCTTCCTTGACATTCGGATCGTACAGGCCAAAACCGTTAGCCCCTGTATAAGCATCCTCCTGTCCCAGCTTGGACAGCAGTTGCTCCTCTTTGGCTGTGGGTTGCTGAATGATATCCGCCAAAGCCCGCAGGCTTTCATACTGTTCGGCACGATCCGGGTCTGCATATATCTTCGTCAATACTTCCAGTCCACCCAATCGTTGCAGCTCCGCCTTAGCACGAAGCAAGCGTTCCAATGAGCCAGCCAGCGGCCCTTCCGATTGTGAGAGCAACACACCAATGACACTTTGTCGCAACGATCCCGTCTTGAGCTTTAATAAGGCTTCCATTTGTTGCATTTCTGGTTCCGACAGCGTCAGCTTACGCGCCTTGGCCACAGCGAACTCACGGATACTCATACTTTTGTCAGACAAACTGGAAAAAATAAAATCACGCTGTACCGTATCCTCAGGGTTTTGCACAAAATGGTTCAACAGTTCGCCACGCAGATTAGGGCTAATCTGTTCCTTTAAGGCTATGATTTCCCCAATCCAGGAAGCGTCCATATCATAACCAGCGAGATACAGCATTTTTTGAATAGGTGCATCTGAGCGGTGATACAGATTAACAAAATCCAGCACCTTGGAGGGCTCGGTGGACTCACCCTTTTTCATATGTACAAACAGGTTATGAAGTCGTTCAAAATCCTTACGCCGCTCCTCTTTGCTCTCCAGCAAAGGAGTGCGCACCACTTTAACAATCCGATCCGCGACCGTCCCGCCTTCTATCCATTCATAAAAATAATTGCTTGTATAGTTCGTCAATATCCAATATTGAAGCTCCGGGTCCGTTTCATCCAGATATTCTCTCGCGATTCCGAGGCGCACATCCTTGTTGTCACTGTTAGACAGTACATAAAGCGCTACGATCTTCTGGTAGGGTGCTCCCTGCTCCATGAGTTTCTGAACCTGTCCATACAGATCACGTTCCTCATGTACTGCAGTAGCCCACAAACTCATATATACTTCATTAGCATTTGAGCTGGTCAGCCATTCTTGGCGCAGTTCACTACGAGTCAATGCTTCATATGCCTGCTCGACCAGTTGACGAACGACCCGCTGGTTGGCGGACTCCAGCCCCATGCCCGTCCATACTGCAAGCGCCCGCACTACCGAGCTGTAACGAATGAAGCCTTGGTCGATGATCACCTTTAACAGATATATTAGAGCCTCCGGGGTTCCTTCATCCATTTGTTCCACGATACTTTGGCGCAATCCCTCCTGGAGCTTGGCGGCTGCCAAGAGCTCGCCGATCATGCGATAATTCTCCTCCTGATGACTCAGGAGCATGCCTTTAATCATATTGCGCGTAAGTAACGCAGCCTGATTATCTCCATAAATAATAGCTTTTAACGCCTCAAGCACCTGTAAATTATCGTTATCCAGCTCATAAGCAATCCAGTCACCAATCGTTTCCTGAATCCGGTAATCCCTGCCTGGTTCATAATCCTTTTTTGTTAAATAATCCATTACAGAGAACCCGATACAGTCCATTCGAATCAACTGCACCATTCTTTTATAAATCCGGGAAGTATGGGCCGTAATATCCGAAGTGCGAAACGGTTTTCGCGCATACCCTGTGCTGTATGGATATTCAGTCACATGCTCTGTTAGATGGGCGAATACATCGCCCGCTGTTTGTCCAATTAGAGCACGTAATACCTCTGTCAGTGGCTTAAACAGCGGTTCTCCGCTTTCTGTCGCCCGTTCTTTTAATATTCGCTGACATTCGTTAAATGGCTCCTCGTTCTCCTGTATGTAATGAAGCTTCCCCAGTTCCACAACATACTGGGCTAACTCCTGTTGTTGTCCATCCAGTTGCGCCGCGCGCTCCTTCAGTGTGGTGAAATATTCTTGCTCATTGTTCTCTTGATGCATATTTCGTTTCCCCCTCTACCATAGGCCTCCAGCCAGCATTGTGAAGCGTATAAATACAATCTCATTCCCATCCTTAAGTGACAAAGGAGCATCCAGTTCAATAATTTCCTCGTCACATACAAAAACTCTGTATAAACCATCTTCAAAAGCCTGCATCGCCGTGTTCACAGCATCCTTAATATCCGGGACACCCTCATTATATATGGAACCGAATCCTACTTTGCCTATCTCGCCTTGTGCCTGAACTTCCTCTCCCGTGAGGAACGGAATCAGCGCGACACTCTCCTGCTTTTCCCGTAGCTTTTGAACATTCAGAGCAACGGTTGCAGTAATCAAATCTCGCAATGTTTCTGGAGCAGGACTCAGTTCTAATTCCTGTCGTGCGAGTGCGGGCTTGCGCTTTCCCAGACTTTTTACAGTTACAAACAGCTTCATGTCGTTCCCCTTCCTTTTTATTCACGCTTTTGGCCCGTTGTCAGCTGAATTTTTTGACCCATATAAAAACACCGTTAACGAAATCGAAAACGAATGTTTGTTCGTATATTTATTTTAATATGTTCCTTATCATTACTCCATCGCCCTTTATGACCAAAATTCGCAGCGGTGTAACACCCTAAAATCTTAAAAAATAAGACTTTATACCCTGTTTTCGATCATTCCTTTCCATATTAAGGATGAAAAAAAGACCTGCACAAGGGAGACCATCTGTTCTTCACAGACTTCCTTCCATTATACAGGTCGTATTTCATCATAAAACGATGTTTCAACATACTTATTTCAGGATTTTGCAAAATTCGATTCCAGTCGCTCCAACGTGCAAGATATAGACGAACTAAACCATTTCGATCTATATCTTATTCATTGGAAGTCGCTTATTGGATTTTTGCAAAATCCTCATTTATTTAAAATGCTGGAACAACGCTGTCCTTGTAATTATCCTCAAAAAATTTACGTACTTCCGGTCCAGTCATTCGCTTTGCCAGCTTTTGAATAGCATCGGAATCTACATTATCCTTACGCGCTACCAGATTAATGGCAAAGTGCGTATCGTCTTTTTCGGTAATCAGCGCGTCCTTCTTCGGTGTCAGACCGAGCGGCTTGGCATATGCGGGATACATGGCAGCCATGTCCACATCATCCAGTGACCGCGCCAGCATCAACAAATCCACTTCTTTAAACACGAATTTTTTCTTATTCTCAATAATATCAGCCTGTGTAGCATTATAGCCTACGCCTTCTTTAAGCTTGATCAAACCGTTTTGCTCCATCATTACTAAAGAGCGTCCGGTATTGGCCGGGTCATTGGCAATAGCAATGGTCGCACCTTCGGGCAGGTCTTTAATGTTCTTGTATTTTTTGGAGTACGCGCCATAAATGGCATTGTAAATTGGTTTTACCGCTACCAAATCGGACTTGTTGCTTTCATTATATTGTTGCATAAAAGGAGCATGCTGAAAGAAGTTAGCATCCACTTCATGGCTTGCCAATGCGTTATTCGGTTGGATATTGTCTGAAAGCACGACGATTTCCAGATTGACTCCGTCCTGTTTAAGCAGCGGCTTCACGATATCCAGCACATCTGTCATCGGTGGGATTAGCGTTGCTACTTTCAAGGTCACTTCTTTTTGGGAAGTTGCTTCTTTAGACTGTGTTTCTGGAGCAGCCTGCTTTTGACCACCGCATCCGGCAACCAGTAGCATAACGACAGCAAATAGTGTGAGTAGTTTCAAGTTCGTTTTCATGTTGTTTTTCCGACTCATTTGATGAGGAACCTCCAAGTAAATTGTGATTGGGAAGATAAAAATGAGTTACAGTACAGCCGCAGCCGCTTCGCGTGCAGATTGTTCTTCCGATCGCTGTTGAAATGGGATTCTCTCTGATTTATAACACAATTTATAGGTTAGAATCCCATTTCAAAGGCGAACGCTGACGCTTCTCCAGAACAATTCTGTCCGCTCCGCTTTTGAGGTACTGTAAAGTCATTTTTATTTCCCATAGTGGGTGGTGCAAGTGTAGCGAAAAGTTACATTTCTGCCCTATCGCTTGTCGATCCGACGGGATATGGTGCTTCCAGTGAACTGGATCGTTTGTACGAAAATAATCATGACGACGATGGTGAACGCCATCAAGCCTGTTTCAAAACGCTGGTAACCGTAGCGGATGGCAAAATCGCCTACCCCGCCGCCGCCCACAATGCCCATCACCGTGGAGTAGGAGATGAAGCTAATGGTGGACGTGGTCAAACCCAGTACAAGCCCGGAACGAGCTTCTACGTACAGAAATTTAAAAATAAGCTGGAGGGTGGATGCCCCCATAGAAGTAGCGGCTTCAATTACACCCTTGGGCACCTCAAGCAATGATTGCTCCACCAGCCTCGAATAATAGGCGATGGCCACCACTGACAAGGGAACCGTTGCAGCCATCGTGCCCAGCGCCGTCCCTACGACCAGACGTGTAAATGGAATCATGAACACGACGAGCAGCAAAAATGGGAACGAGCGGATGACATTGACCACACTGTTCAATAGGGTGAACAGCAGTCGATTTTCATATTTTTGCCCTTTGCCGCACAAATACAAAATCGTTCCTGCCGGAAGACCTAACAGTACAGCTGCTGCGATAGAAATCCCCACCATGATAAACGTCTCTCCGATGGCTTTCCATATCTCAGACTGGTATTGCGCAATGATGCTCAGCATTTCATTCATCAGCTTCACCTGCTCCCGCTGTTGAACCTACCGCAGTGTCAGCTACACGTTGCGTTGAAAGCAGTTGCCCATCCCGCATTTCTGATACACGGGTACAAATATTGCGTACCACGTCCATATCGTGCGTTACGATTACAATGGTAACTCCCAGTTCCCGGTTGATCTCCCGTAACACGCCCAGAATATCCGCGGTCGTCTGCGGATCAAGCGCCGAGGTCGGCTCATCACACAGCAGCACCGCAGGTCGATTCGCCAGCGCTCTGGCTATCGCCACACGTTGCTTTTGGCCTCCGCTCAGTTGTGCCGGATACTGTTCTGCTTTATCAGCTAAACCGACGAATTGCAGGCATTCGCGCACACGTTCCGCTCTCTCTTTTTTCCCGACACCTGCCAGCTCCAACGGCATTGCCACATTTCCACTGACCGTCCGATTGTGAACAAGATGATAATGCTGAAAAATCATCCCTATGGATCGCCGCGCTTCACGGAGACGTTTTTCCGGCATGCGAGTCAGATCTTCCCCGTTCACAACCACGTTTCCCTCATCCGGCCTTTCCAATACATTCATCAACCGGAGCAACGTAGACTTACCGGCACCGCTGGCACCTATGATACCGTGAATTTCCCCCTCCTCCACTTGAAGGGACACGGATTGAACCGCATGAAATTGGCCGCTTGAGGTGGTATAATGCTTGCTTACCTGATGCAGCGTAATCATGAAACCTGGCCTCCTGATGATCCATTTCTCAGGGAAAATGTAATAAGCCCGCCAGCCCAGGCGGGTCTGTACGAGCCGTCAATTCCCATTGCATTAATATACCACAGAGCAGAAAACGGGCAAAGCCTTTTGACAACAATTAACGCACATCCCACACCCCCACGTAAGGAAAGCAGATACCGAGTCCCCAAGCCAGCGTAAGCATGATGACAAAATAGAATATGAACACAATATCTACAGCCGAATAGCCAATCGCATAATAATACGTGCGTTTGGTTTCATTGGTAAAACCCTTGGCTTCCATGGCAATAGCAATTCTCTGTGCACGCCGGATACTTTGAGCGAGCAGCGGAATTGCATACCTGCGAAGCGTGGCATACATATTCCATTTGGACACATGCTGATGTAAACCTCGAATACGATGGGCTTGTCTCAATGCCTGGAATTCCTCCACCATCATGGGCATCAACCGCATGGCTGCCAAAAAGCTATACGCATACTTCGGAGAGAGCCTCCATTGCTGCATCAGTGAATAAAAAAGGTTCACTGGACGAGTCGTTAAACCAAACAGCAACCCTACCGCCGCCATACTCAGCGCACGAAAGCCCAGATGTATACCCCGATAAAAGCTTTCCTGCGTAATATGGATCAGGCCCCATGTCCACCAGGTCGTCACCCCTTTGCCGAACATCATCATGCCCGTTGAGGTTGAAATAAACACCAATATAAAGGGAGATCCATACAGCAGCAGCCGCTTCCATGGATGGCCTGACCAGACAAGCAGCAGCAGCATAGCACACGCAACATTAAACATGACATTCGGATCATGAATGACTATAACGACCACAAACAGTATGGAAAACATAACGAGCTTTAGGCCCGGATTCACACGATGCAGCCATGTTTTATGATGGGGAAAGGACAGGTTCATACTGTAGTTCCCCTTTCTGAATCCGCCATATATCGGTACAATATCGATGGACAATTTCTGGGTCATGCGTGACCATCACAATGGCCGTGCCTGCCGCTCTCAGCTGCTCCAACATATCCAGCATGACAAAGGTATTACGCGCATCCTGCCCAAAAGTCGGTTCATCCAGCAGCAGCACTTCCGGCTCACGGATCATAGCCGTAGCAATACTCAACCGCCTTTTTTGGCCCAATGAAAGCTGATACGGATGACGCTCGTCCAGCCGCTCCAGTCCGAACTGTACGAGCATCCGATCCACCCGCTCCCGGCACTGTTCAGCACTAAACAAGCTCTTCGGTAACGAATACTCTAGTTCCTTTCGTACGGTATGCGCTACGAATTGCAGCTCGGGATTTTGAAATGCGAACCCGATACGCTCTGCCAGTTGTTCTGTACTGCCTGCCTCAATTCCGCGCACGCTATAACGTCCCTGTGTGCGAAGTAAGCGCATCATGGAGAGCAGCAGTGAGCTTTTGCCAGCCCCGTTTTCACCGACCACGCCAATCCAGTCGCCAGGCTTCACCTGCGCATGCTCCACATAAATCACTGAACTTAAACCGCGGAGGCCACTAAAATGTTCCAGCTCCAGCAAATCAATCCCTGTACCATTCCCCGTACCATTCTGCTGTGTCACTGATTCACTCCAACGCGGCGAAGACGATTCACTCCATACTCCCGGGTACCACACGCCATACTCGGACAATGCCTGCCGCTGCCCATGAAATACTTCTTCCGCCCTTCCATCCGCAATGATCTCCCCTTGAGCAGAAAGCACCACAATCCGGTCCACATCATGGACAATTTCATTAATTTTATGCTCCACGATCACCAGTGTCTGGTCTACCGAAATGTTTCGAATGGTATCCCACACCTGTGTAGTGCCTTCCTCGTCCAACAAAGCCGTGGGCTCATCCAGAAAAAGCACTTCTGGCTCCATAGCCAGCACAGACGCAATCGCCAGCCGCTGTTTCATTCCCTGTGACATGCTGCCAATGGGCATGTGTATATCATCCGTTGATAGACCAACCTGTATCAGCAGCTCGCGAATACGGGATCGCATCTGCTCACGAGGAACCTGATTATTTTCCAACACAAAAGCCAGTTCCTCGTCTGCATATGACATACAAAACTGCGTATCAGGATCTTGAAATACAATACCTGAGACACTTGGGATTACAGCAGCATCGCATTTCATAGGCACTTCTATCGTGCGTGGAATCAGACCGCTTAACACTTGGAGCAGCGTTGATTTACCGCATCCACTCGGTCCCAGCAACAGCAGCTTTTCCCCCTTGCGGACAGACAAAGACATATTGTGAAAAAGCAGCTCCTGCTCACCGGGGAATTTCAACCGAAGACGGGTGATCGAAGCCACCACATCTTCGGTTGCCTGGCTCATCAATCCAGCCCCTTATAATCTTGTTCCGTTGCGGGTCTCAAACTTCGCGTGACTCCGGTTACCTCCAATGCCCTAGCCAGATAGAACGCGAATACCCCGGCAATCACAATGCTGCCAATCATGCGAAAACCAATATACAAAACATAGTTCCAGGTCGAAAGCTGATCAATATACCCGTAGCTGAAGTCTAAAATCAGAGAAGCGACAGCCGCCCCGGCCGCAGCTAGCGAAGCAACCCACAGGTTTGCGTTCCGATACAGAAAAGCCGCAAAAAATAGCTCCGCTCCCAAGCCTTGCAGCAGGCCATAGTACAAAGTGGACATCCCCCATTCGCTTCCCAAAAAAGCACTGACCGTTGCCGCTGCCACCTCTGCCAAAATTGCAACACCCGGCTTGCGAATGATGAGATAAGCAAAGGTGCCTGCCATAAACCACATGCCATACATCAGTTGCTCGGTGTGTAGACCGAATGGTTTCATCAAATCATAGGCAGGTCCCCATATTTTGTAGACTAACCCGAACACAACAGCGATCACAATCGTGACCAAAATATCAGTCAGCTTCAACCCTTTGGACGCTCTTACAGCAGTATTCATTATTGCGTGCTCCCCTTATCCTTATAATTGGCCTCTTGGACATAAAAAAAAGCTTGTCTGGAGCTGAATCTCCAGGCAAGCTTTATGCGCAGTAAAAGGTGAAGCACCATACAAAACATCATTCGTCGATATGCCTTATATAACCAGTAGTCTAAGCTACTACACTGATACCAAGCCAAAGTCAGGGTCAAGGTAAAATGCTAGGACATACATTGTATCTATCGACAACCGCAAAACAAGCGGCATTCCTGTATAGTGTTCTTGGTTTCTCTACGCTGGCATTACCCAGATCAGATTTCACGGTCAGTGGCAAGGGCCACCCTCTCAGCCTGACTTTCTCAAGCTCCCGACAATGCTTTTTTAATTCACTATAATATATACCACATCTATGGCTTTGACAATCCTATAATCCGAAGAAACGTTTGGCTGTCTCCGTCGTGGCGATTTCGATCTCCATCATGCTTCGGCCTGTACATTCGGCTATCGTAGCAGCAATGTGAGCGAGATACATCGACTCATTACGCCCTTCTTTGGGCTTCACGGGCAAATTACGCGGGGTCAAAAATGGAGCATCCGTTTCAATCATCAGACGGTCCAAGGGAATATCTCTGACCAGTTCACGCAGATGTTTGCCACGCCGTTCGTCGCAAATCCAGCCGGTGATCCCGATATACAGTCCCATCTCTACATACGTATGCAATTCTTGTTCCGTGCCTGTAAAACAATGCACCACTGCTTTATCGACAAGCCCTTGATACTCCCGCAGCATAGCGGCAAAATCCTCATGTGCATCTCGTTCATGCAAAAATAACGGCATATTCAGCTCACCCGCCAGTTGGATTTGCTCGCCAAACCATCGGCGCTGCACATCACGCGGCGAAAAATCACGGTTATAGTCCAATCCGCATTCCCCTATGGATACGACCTGCGGCTGACTCGCCAGCTGACGGAGCTGCTGAACCGTCTCTGCGCTGCAGTCTTTGGCATCATGGGGATGCACGCCAGCTGTCGCATACAGCTTGCCCGGATAACGTGCTGCATACTGAGAAGCCTCCCGACTGCTGCGGACACTGGTCCCGGTAATAATCAGGGGTGAAATCCCTACAGCTGCGGCTCTCTCTACCACCTGTTCCCGATCCGCATGAAACGAACGGTGCATCAAGTTCACGCCAATATCAATTAACGGTGTACCCCTTTCCATCTCAATCCCTCCTTCGCAAACTACAATCTCGGATCAATCGGCTCCGATTCCAGAGATAGCGCGGCAAGGACGCATTCATGAATACGATCTACCGTATCCTTGCGGACAAAACGTTCCACGCCTTCCATACCAAGCGCTCCTTCCATCAGGGCATGACGCTCCTTTTTGTTCGTTCGACGCTGCTTCAGACGCTTTAAATTCTCAGGGGCAAGATAATCCATACCGTAAATGATGTGCAAATACTTCCGGCCTCTCACCTTGATTGCAGGCTGAATCATCTTGTCCCGATTTTTCATCAAAAAGCGTTCCGGCTTGATCACAATCCCTTCATGACCATCCTCTGTCATCTCGTTCCACCAGCGAATGACCTCTTCCTCGCTTGCTTCGTCCGTGATAACGCGATACTCTGTCTCCATAAACAGGGAAGACAGCCCAGCCAGCTCCCGGTTTTGCTCCATATGCCAAATATGAGAATGGTCGAAAAAAGTCTTTCCGCTGTGTGCCAGTGTATGGAACGGTGCAATACGAATTTCATCCAGACCGTCCACATCCCAGCAATATTTTTGAAAAGCCTCTTGAAACGTTACGGCATTCGCGTACTTCTGTTCCATTTCCTCCAACCAGTCTCCAACCTCTCGACCTGCAACCTTCGCCTGCTTCAGCTTGTCTACCAGCTTACTGCGATCCAGCAGGGCTGCCTCCCCCACATGCGCATACTGTGCAGCAATCAGTTCCCTAGCCTTGAGATTCCACGGTACAATTTCCGCATCCAGCAATACAAAATCCGTCTGGTTCCGTTCAAAATATCCAGCAGTCCGTAGATCCACATTCAGCTTCTCCACCACTTGCTTCCCAAGGCTTTGTTCAAAGAAAGCTCTCCCACTCCGACTGTAGATCGCGCCCAATGTCGGGTAGCCTACATATTGAACAGCGGCCTGTTCGTTTTTGAATAACAGTAGAATAGCTCGGCTACCCATATGTTTTTTCTCGGCCACCATCGTTTGTACTCCTTGTCCTCGATAATAAGCTAGCGCCTCACGTGGATGCTCCAGATATCCTTCCTCTGCAGACACCGCTGAAGCAGGGCTCATCGTCGGTGGAATATACACCAGCTCCTCCATGGGTACAGTCACATGTGACACGGTATCTATAGCGGATTTGATCCATTCTCCTTGTACGCGCACTTCGCCATACGATTCCGTCAACACACTGTAACCAGCGATTAGCTTGCGTAAATTCGGCGGGGAAAACCGTTTTCTCTGCCACCGGACAAGTGGGCTATCTGGATCATTCGCATAATTCTCATGTGCCGGAACGCTGACAAATTCCTTTTCCGGATAACGATAAGCGGTCAGCATCCCGCCAAATACCACACCCTGATCAATATTCACCGTCTGGTTCACAAGGGTAGGTTGCGGTCTCGGATCATGTCCCCATACTACTATTTCTCCCGATTCATGGTCTACGAACCAATCCTTGCGGATCGGTGTTCCGTTCGCATCCTGTCCTTCCGTATCTCCATAGCGGCAATAATCAGAAATACGTGCCGACTGTTTGCCAATAAAATGATCCTTAATCCCGGCATGAGCCACGACCACGTGTCGCAATCCATTTCTGCCAAAAATAAGATGAGAGGGTGCATGTAGCAGAAAATCTCTCAACTCGCTTCTAAGCTGTTCCGCCGCTGTCTTGCCCGCTTTTTGTTCATATTGGGCCAGTTCCTCTGCAAATCGTTCATCGCCATGACTGAGAGTCACCTTTCTCCCATCGAGGTAACGGCCGATTTTCCAGCCATGATTGCTGTCAATCATATACGCTAGTCCGGCATCCACGTGCTTTTTCCAGAACTGCACCGCTTGTAACGATTCTGGGCCACGGCTCATCACATCCCCGACAGATACTAGTCTTCTACCATCTGGATGATGGTATAGTCCTTCCGTATCTTCCGTATATCCTAGCCGCTCTATCACTTCCAGCATCTCACGGTAGCACCCATGGATATCACCAATGATGTCAATACCTGAGCCAATCTCATGAAACAGTGGCTGCACACGGCGAACAAAGTTCATTTCTTCTACATCCTTAAGAACATAGCAAGCGTTAAAGCCTTCCTCACGGATACCACGCAGGTTCCGCTTTAACAGCTGTGCCTGCTGCTTGACCCGTTGGCGGCCACGCGGATGCTCCCTGCCTAAATCACGTTCCAGCAGCACAGATTCGGGTACATCCAGTACCAAGGCCATAACAGGAACGTGCGCCTTGGCTGCCAGCTGTACATATTTCTGGCGATCCTCAGCGTACAAATGAGTGGCATCCACAACCGTTAGCTTATTCAAGCGACAGCGCATAGCCAGAATCGTATCCATCGCCTCAAACGCCTTGGCTGACATTTGCTGATACTCATAGAACAGTACGTCCGATTCCAGCCTTGGAAGTCCACTCCAGTCTATAAATTCCGTATCTCCGACCAGCTTGCGAAAATGATCCGAGGATACCACTTCTGTCTCCAGTAGAATCCCTTCGCACACCAGCCTGTCCAATAATGTGGTTTTGCCACTGTTGGAGGCCCCCACCAACACAACCAGTCCAGCATGCGGTAAATGAATCGTACGTTTGGATGAATTGCTCATGCTTCCTTCTGCTCCTTTCTGCGCGTAAATATAGCCATTTGGGTCGGTTGTCCAAAGCCTTCGATCTCTTCTCCGATCCCCTTCAGCGCTACCGAATAAGGAGCTTCCTCAATCCACTGCTCACATTGTTCCTGAAACTCGCTTCTATTCCATTCAAAACGGTGATCGCCATGCCGCAGCTCTTGCTGGTTCATACGATATACCTCATTATATTCACGATTGGGAGTCGTCACGATCAGCACATTTGGCTGATACTCCGTCACAATCGTCTTCATCACCCGGTTCAGACGATGCTCGTCCACGTGCTCAATGACCTCACATAGGATCATCACATCTTTGCCCCGCAATTGTTCATCATAATAAAAGAGAGAGCCCATCATGGGTGTAGGAATGATCGCGTCGGTATGCCTCTCCAGCTTGGCAAAACGCTCCATGGCTCTCACCTGTGCATACGCAGACGGCTCCACCGCCCAAATTTCTTCAATGCCCGTCATTCGGGCCATCCGAGCCGAAAGCTTCCCTTCTCCTGAACCAAAATCTACGATTTTCTGTCTTCGAGGCAGCTTGCGAATCACGTCCATAATAGCTTGATATCGCAGTTCATTCAGCCGTACAGTAGGCTGTTGCTTCCCTTCCTCCTGTGGCTGTTCTGGCTGTTGAATCTGTTTGTGCTTATCATTTTGAGCTTGGACAGTATGTTTTTGAGTATGTTTTTCAATATGTTTTTGAGTACCTGTTTCAGCAGAATCTGATTGCTCAAATTGCTCAATCAGATTGGTAAAACGAAGCGTGCGTCGAATGATGAGCTCGCGTAGCGGATGCTCTGGCAGCCAGCCTTCACCGTAACGTCTCAGCTTGTCAAACTCTTCTTCACTAATATAGTAATGCTTATAATTATCCAGCACCGGAATCAACAGCAATAACTGACGCAGCGCATACTGCACCGTCTGGTGGCCACTTAACGTGACATATCTGACGGTGCTTCGATTTTTCAGCTGAAAAGAATAATCTGCTTCCCCTCGTTCTATGGCCACTTGATAGCCCAGCGGAGCAAATAGTCCCTCCACCACAGAATCCGGCAAATCCGAAGCAACAGGCCCAAACGATAACTCCAGCGCAAAAGGGTGCGTCACCCATCCTGCATAATCTTCTTTGGGTTTACCGTTCAGGGCTGTGCCAAGCGAGCCACGAATATAGGTGCAAAATAAGCTGCTGGTTACAAACTCCCGATCATTTATATATTGTGTAATATCATAGCTGTCTGGACTGTTTTTGACCAAATCAATCGAATCTGGCGAAGCCTGAATGACGATCTCAGCCTCTTCCTCGGTAAAAACAGTGTACACCATGCGTACACGTGCGCCTTTTTCTGTGCGATCATACGTATTGTAAGGATTCTTAGCAAGCAAATGCGAAATCATCCCTGCATTCGTTCCGGTTGCTTTTAGCGTAATGTGCATACTCCACTTTTCCTTCCCAGCTTATGCTTTCCATACTTCATTCACCGCAGCGCGGAACAAATCATCCAACTGCTGATCCCGGCCACTCTCCATATGCTGAAGCAAGGGCGCCTTTTGTTCAAAATAAGCAATTTGCTGCTGGATAAAATCATTCACCACCGAAAGCCGTGGCTCCATATCCAGTTCCTCACCCGCTTTTTTACGTTGTAGCAAATGCCCGATCACCTGATAAAGTTCTGTATCGGCCGGAATTAATTCCTCTAGCAAGTCTACGAATTCCATCGGAGGCATGATGTTGTAACGTTCAATCCAGCCACAGGCCAGCAGTGGGCGCAGTACATAAAAATACTTTTTAATCTTCACCTGTTCTCCTTGCAAATAATCCCGATAGTTCCCCCGCGCCATATTCAGGTAATGGTACACACAGGACTTCGGAGAGAAGGTTAACGGCGATATCGCACGAATCTGGTCAGCCACTGAATACTGCTCCAGATAGGGAATCGGAGATTGCAGCCATTCCAGCAAAGGCGGATTGGACTTGCGAAACAAATGGAGTGCCTTTTTCAAATCCCAGCCGTTCATATCCAGCAAATTGCTGATGGGTCGCTCAATCACATCCCGCTTATCAAAGATAGATAAATACCATTCTACGGGTCTTACATAGATAAATCGTACATCATAGTCACTGTCCTGTGAAGGAAACCCCCATGCCCGACTGCCTGATTCACAAGCGTATACAATGCGCACCTGCTCCTCCTGCTCCAACGCGCGCAGCTCACGCAAAATCGTCTCGCACATGTCCGGTTGAATGAAACCCTGCCCATGCTTCACATCTGTCATGTTGTTCCCTCCCTTATCATTAAAGTATTTCCCGAATCTGTTCTCTAATCGACTCCTCCGTTTCAGCTACCGATAAGCGGCGAAGGCGCTCTGTCGTTTTCTCTCCCCACATCTCAGAAGACCATACCTTGAGTACATGAAGCGCTGCACGGCGATTGGAGGTCACCGGACTCCAAAGCCCAGCAGCAACTAGCTCTTGTCCCATTCCTTCGTGAGAAGACAATAGTTGCAACAGCATACCCAGACATTGATGCGCTTCATACTCCAGTCCATACCCAGGTAGATTAGCAGGGCCGGAAGCAATCTCTCCCAAGGGCAAGTGCTGTTCTGCAAAAGCCACCAACTTGCGCACCCGCTGTTCATCCTCTGTCTTGATGAGTTCAAAGTACAGATTAGGCTTGACTGGGTATCTGCTTAATTGATCAAATAGCACGGGCCATACATCTAGTGTTAGCATTTGAGCTGCGCGAATGGCACAGTGGAGATGCGGTGAATCTGCATGCTGCAGCTCCTGCTCTACCAGCTTCACCCACTGCGGATCGTCCATCATCTGCTGGCACAGCGACGCGTAACGTCTACGCAATTCCGGTGTCCATTCATGCTCATAACGAGTCTCCCATGAATCGTCCTCTTCATCCAGAAAGTCTGCAATATCCATGATGATCGTAAAATGTTGCACCGTCGTGCACATGGCCTTGGCATGACGAAGGTAGTTACCTATAACCATAGCGGCATGCTCATAATCGTCTATACTTTCCGCAGGTCCGCCTGCTGCCAGCAAAGCCGACAGAATTTCGCCTGCTCCGTCAAACAACTCCTGATCAATCTGCGGAACGGCGATGGCTGTATGCAGCTCGCCTTTATGAGCGCACTCATAAGCAAGATATTCATACATGACATTATTGCGGAATCCTTCCCGCAGTAGCCAATCACGTATTTCCTGACGCGTAGGTTCCAGCCGTTCCACTACGTGAATACGTCCCCAGCCATGTACCTGGCGGGCTAACGTATACAACTGTTCGTTGGCTTGCTCCGAAATATTACAGATAGCTACAGCCGCATATAGCGTGAATTCATCATGCTTTGCCAGCGTTAAAATAAGCTCGTGATGCTGCTCTGTCTCCAGCAATCCAAGCAACGCAATACCAATCTTCACCACATTGCGGTGTGCTCCGTGTTCAGCCAGCCAACGCGCTTCCTCATACAAACGATCCGGCTGAATTGCTGGATGCTGGCGCACCGCATCCAGCAACGGATCAATCAGACTGAGCGCATGTTCCTCCATCAAGCGTACATACGTCTCACGTCTCGTCTTCATTCCTGGCTTACGACATTGTCTGGACAACAGCTGCACCAGATCCTTGATTTTATCGGCTACATGCTCGCCAGCACCATGATGCCCAAATGCTCCATCTAATCCTCCTGCCACCCAACGCATCGTGTGACCTGCCCAATATTCTTCATCGTCCGGTAATTGATCATCAGTAAGCCTGCCCTGAGTATCCATTCCCTGCATAATCGTTTCATAAATCGAAAGCTTGCCTACCCATGGATATAACACTTCATTTTTGCGTCGTCCAAACATGTTGCATCACCCTTCTGTTATGTATTGCTTCTTATTTCATCGTGCTATCTTATATTTCTATGATGCTTTATTTTGGAAGTCGTGAACATGGTGAAAGTATTACAAAGAAGAATAATTTCCCTTTTTCCAGCATCCCTTCCCTGTTAGAATAAAGGGATAATTGCTT
Source organism: Paenibacillus sp. FSL R7-0340 (assembly GCF_038002205.1). Taxonomy (NCBI): domain Bacteria; kingdom Bacillati; phylum Bacillota; class Bacilli; order Caryophanales; family Paenibacillaceae; genus Paenibacillus; species Paenibacillus sp. FSL R7-0340. The sequence goes on along the minus strand of NZ_JBBOBY010000002.1, from coordinate 605,198 downwards.
TCGGAGAACGGCAACAGAAACGGGGAATGCATCATGGCGAGAGAGAGTTTTGATAAAGAAATTCAATTCCTGCGCATGCTCACACTGACCAGCGGCGCTTATAATCGGCAGCAATTTGCAGACAGACTGGGCATTTCAGTGCATACCTTTGATAAAACAATCCGGCGTCTCAAGGAAATCGTCCAATCCGTACAACAGCAGTTGCCTGAGGACCAGGGACATGATTTTAATGAAATGCTGCGCTTTAATTATTATGAATCCGCTGATCCATTACTACTATTCTTGTTTCGGGCCAAATCGCTCAAGGAATCAGAAAGCGTCCGCTTATCTCTTCTGCTGACAGCGCTACAGTCACAGCCTCTGACCACTATGGAATTGCTGGATGCTTGCTGCAACGGGCTACCTTCCGACAGTTCGCTGCCGGATGAGAAAACGATTCGTTCCGATCTGAAATATCTGGTCGAAGTCGGCGTGGTTCGCAAGGAACCCGGCGGCAGACCTTATCGCTATGCTGTCCGCAACGATCTGGTGACAGGACTGACGGACGAGGAATTACTGGACTTATATGATTTTGTAGACATTATGGCCAACACCCAGCTTCCCTCTGTTCAGGGATATCTGTTGCGAGATCATCTAAAAAAAGCCATGCGCCGTCAAGCCGGAGATCGGGATTTGGCTGAACCTTTTTTATATAAATACCACTATTATTCACGCATTCTGGACGAAGCCCATATTCATCCGCTTCTACACGCCATTCGGCAACGTCGCTGTGTAACTTTTTTATATTTTTCGACGTCCAAACGAAGCATGTACGGGTCACAGAACACAAACCCGCTGTTTGAAAAAGAGACGGAGGGCCGTGAACATACCATTCTGCCCCTGCAAGTCATCTATGATCATCAATATGGACGTTGGTATGTTCTTGGTCATGTAGGCGGTAAAGGAATCATGAAGTTTCGTATGGAGGGCATGACTCAATTGGTGGTGGGCAAGCCTGTACCAGAGCAGTTTCATGCCGATCTGCTAGCGGTGTTGGAAGAAAAAATGCGGTACAGCTGGCTTGTTGATACAGGTCGTCCTGTGAAGGTACGGGTACGTTTTTTTAATCCTGAGGGCGCGAAGCGCAACTTTATTCGGGAACGTGTACTGTCACAGGGACAATGGGGTACGATCGCGGAGGAAGAAAGTGAATCCTTTATCTATGAAATCACAGTGAATGGAATCACCGAGATTAAACCGTGGATTCGCAGCTTCGGATCAAGCTGTGAGGTATTGGAGCCTCAGCGGCTACGTAAGGAATTCAGACAGGAATGGAAGGAGCTGCAAGCCTATTATGAGTCTGTTCGAGAAAATATTTAACTATCAGATCGTCTCTCGGCTGGATGAATCGGGCGCTTTTGCCACCACATCGCAGGAAAGAGTCTGGCTCCAATCTATGCTGACAGACTCGGCAGCAATAGAGGCTTTCACCCCGTCTACGCTTGATAAGCTTCGGCAGATGCTCGCAGACGACGAGCCTCTGGAGGCCGATGGAAGTTTGCGGGAAAAAGCAGGTATCCCTGCTGTCTCCGTATATCATCCGCTTCTGCTCACATTGCGTCCGATCCTACGCTCCCGTTCTGGCATCTGTATGACCTACAAACTGCGCAACGGACACATGCATGAGCGAATGTCCGGTTTTCCATATAAGCTGGAGTTCTCCATGGTCAAAAAAGATTGGAGCCTGCTGTGGTATAACCGCAGACACCGCACGCTCATGTCTACCAAGCTGTCTAATATCGTGAACGTCACGGAAGATGAGCTTCTGCCTGAAGAGGCCGAAAAATTCACCCAACGTATACTCGGTATACTGGAGTCGCGAAAAGAACAGGGCATCATCGAAATTATTCCTGTATACAACGGGGAAATGTCTCGTATTTTATATGCTTTTTCCTGCTTTGAAAAAGAGGTCGAATATGTTCAGCAAGCAGATACCTATCGTATTACGCTCACTTTCCAGGCAGACGAATGTGAATATGTACTATCTAAAATCCGTTTCCTTGGCAAACGTGTCAAGGTCGTCCAAGGCTCCCGGCTGATTTCACGAATGAAGGAAACAACGGCCAAGGCCCTTGCACGCTACGAAGAGGAATAGCTGCTGAGACAATATGAGATGCAGCCATGTAAATAGCCCCTCTCCTCCGTCTGTTAATGAGACGAAGGGAGGGGCTATTAAACTACGGTTCGTATAAACGAAGTCATACACTTACATCCACATACGCCTGTTGTAACAAGCTGGTCCGCTATACGAGTTATGGCAAGGCTTGTCCGCGCGCACTGACGTACAATTCGTACCATTCCTCACGGGTCATCAGCTCACTCTGGCGTTCCGCATCCTGACATGCCTTGATTCGTTCAGGATTGGCGCTGCCAATGACAGGCTGAATCCGTGCCGGATGTTTCATAAGCCAGCCAAGGACGATCGCTTCACGTGTCGTTTCCTTTTCAGAAGCCAGCTTCTGCACCAGCTCTGCCGTCTTAACGACACGCTCAGGCTCCCCTTTCAAAGAACCTCCGCTAAAACGTCCCTGCGCCAGCGGTCCCCAGGCTTGGAGCTGAATATCCTCGGTTTGGCAATATTCCAGCAAACCTTCGCCAAAATGTACATTCGTCCCCGCCTGCTGGTTCACATGTACTGTCTGATCTACAAAATGTAGATGCGCCAGGCTCATTTCCAGCTGATTAGCGATCAGCGGCTCCGTTAGGCTCCGCTCCAGAAACCGAATTTGGCTTACATTCATATTGGAGACGCCAAAATGCCGTACTTTGCCAGATGTCTTAAGCTCGCTGAACGCCTTCGCTACTTCTTCCGGCTCTACCAGTGGATCGGGGCGATGCAGCAGCAGGATGTCCAAATATTCCGTACCCAAGCGCTTCAGAATACCATCCACGGACTCCATAATATGAGCATATGAGAAATCAAAACGACCCGGGAGCGTACCATCCGGCAGAAAAATGCCGCATTTGGACTGAATTACGATTTGTTCACGCAAGCCCGGCTGTCCCTTTAAAACCCGACCGAAAATTTCTTCCGCTTTCCCCATACGATAGATATCCGCATGATCGAACATCGTAATCCCAATGGATTGTGCAGCTTCTACAGCTCTTTCCGCTTCAACGACATGCTCCTGCGTAAACGGTGCATGGCTCCATTCTCCACCAAAAGGCATACAACCGAGCGCCAGCCGACTATCGGAGATTCCACGTTTCTGTAAAGGCATAATCTTCATGCTGCTCCTCCTTCAACCCTCAAAATATTCCCTGCTTTATCCACATATGAATAGTTCGTGAAACCGCTATCACACACCTATTTTACCACTTACTTACGGTCGTGTATCACTTTGGTCCCAATCCACATCTTTTTATCCGAATATCCCCATGCTCAGATAACGCTCTCCGGTATCCGGGGCAATGCAAAGTACCCGTTTGCCTGCTCCCAAACGCCGAGCTTCCTGAATCGCCGTCCATATCGTAGCTCCGCTAGAGGGGCCAACCAGAATCCCTTCCTGGGCAGCAATCGCCCGTGTCATTGCAATCGCATCCTCATCGGAAACCTGCACGATTTCGTCATACACTTCCGTATTCAGCACGGTGGGAACAAAGCCTGGACTGGTGCCAACCAGCTTATGTGGACCGGGTTTTCCTCCAGATAGCACTGGCGAGCCCTTAGGCTCAACTACAACAATCCGCAGATCCGGCAAATGCTGACGCAGCACTTCACCTGTTCCCGTAATGGTACCGCCCGTTCCCGAAGAAGCGACGAACACATCCAGCTTCCCTTCTGTCTGTTCCAAAATCTCAAGTGCCGTCGTCGTACGGTGGATATCCGGATTTGCCTCATTTTCAAATTGATGCGGGATAAAACTCCCTTCAATTTCAGCCCCCAGTTCGAGTGCCTTGCGAATCGCTCCTGGCATCCGTTCTTCCGCTGGTGTCAGTACGACCTCAGCCCCGTAGGCTTTCAAAATATTGATCCGTTCCTTCGTCATATTCGAAGGCATCACCAAAATTGCACGGTAACCTCGGGCTGCCGCATTCATCGCAAGACCAATTCCCGTGTTGCCACTCGTCGGCTCAATAATGGTGCCTCCCGGCTTTAGATGTCCTGCCTTTTCCGCCTCGGCAATCAGATTGCCCGCCGCCCGATCTTTAACACTGCCGCTTGGATTAAAATACTCCAGCTTCACATACACTTCCGCATCCTGCGGCCGTGTGAGCCGTTGGAGTCTTACACAAGGTGTATCTCCTATTAAATCTGTAATACTATGTACCACTTTAGGTGCCATCGTTATATCCTCCTTGGATCGTTCCTTACAGCGTCATTTTACGATCTTCATATCATACTACCAAAATAACATACTTGCCTCCTTCCTACCTGTCGCTTTTGTAAATTACATAAAACTTATCAACTTAGTATGTAAAATTCTTGCAAAATGGGTCGCCAGATATCGCCTGTAATGATATACTCGCATTACTATTTTTTCAGGAGGATACAAGACACTTATGAGTAATCAAGAAAATATGACAGCAAATCGCTTCCCCCCCTCCTTGCTATGGTTAACCCTTGGTGCCTTCGCCATCGGCATGACCGAATTCGTCATTATGGGACTTCTGCCCAATGTAGCCCATGATCTTCATGTTACGATTCCGCAAGCCGGGCAGTTAATCACCAGTTACGCGCTTGGTGTGGCCATTGGCGCACCTGTACTTACTGTATTAACCCATAAGGTTCCGCAGAAAAAGCTGCTATGCCTACTAATGACTATATTCATTTTAGGCAATCTTTTTTCCGTCATTGCTCCCAATTACGAACTTCTGATTGCCGCTCGTATGGCTACTGCATTATCGCACGGAACCTTTTTGGGAGCCGGTTCCCTGATCGCTGCCAGACTGGTTCGTCCTGACAAGCGCGCGGGTGCCATTTCTATGGTGCTGACCGGTTTGACCGTGGCGAACATTATTGGCGTGCCCTTTGGTACCTTTATCGGACAACAGCTCGGCTGGCGTGCTTCCTTTGGAGCCATTGTGGTCATCGGCTTGATTTCTCTCTTTGGTATCATTCGCTACATTCCGGTGATTCATCAGGACAAGCCTTCCAGTCTCAAACAAGAAGTCAAAAGCCTGTTTAATCCAAAAGTGCTACTGATGCTGCTCACAGGTGCAGTCGGTTGTGGTAGCCTGTTCACTGTCTTTACGTACATTACGCCTTTGCTTACGGATATTAGTGGCTTTGCCGAGCATAGCATTACCTGGATTCTCGTCCTGTTTGGCCTAGGGGTAACGATCGGCAACATCGTTGGCGGCAAGCTCGCAGATTGGAAACTACTTCCATCCCTGATCGCAAACTATGCTGTGCTGGCTATTATTTTGGCCATTCTGACATTTACGCTTCAAAGCAAGGTATTGGCCGTCATCACGGTCTTTATCTGGGGCATTGCTGCGTTCGGCATCATGCCGGGTATTCAGGTTCGCATCATGAATCTGGCCTATGAGGCTCCTTTACTTGCCTCTACCTCCAGCCATTCCGCATTAAATCTGGGCAACGCAGGCGGTGCTTTTATCGGGGGAGTTGTTATTAATCAAATGGGGCTAGCCGCTATTCCATGGGTTGCATCGCTAATCACTGTCGGCGGTCTGCTACTCATGATAGTTAGCTACATTGAGGATCGCAAGACGGCTCATACTGAAGCGATAGCGGAGATACAGACATAGAATCATTTAGCAAGTTGGACGTAAACGATTGGTTCATTTTTCATAGATTGAGAGATATTGTCCACTCTCTTCTTCTAAATTCCTCATAGTATGACATTGTAATACAAATTTATGAGGAAAGAAGTGTGTATGATGAGCCTTTTTTTTACAAACAACACGAGTAATACCATCTATGCCGCCTATGCTTATCCTAGTTCCGACTGTCATCCCACCAATTATTCTAAAATGGGCTGGTATCGGATAGAACCTGGTGATACGAGAGAAGTATGGAGTGGTTCTGTCGGGGGAACCACATTCTATTATTATGCTGAAGATCACTCCAATTCGTGGCGTGGTACGTACCGCACACGGCTTCCGAGAAGCACTAGCAGTGATTTTCATTGGTGTTGGAACTATAGTAGCGGATCATCCAGACGAGTGGGGATGCGTAGACTTTCCATTGACTCATCTGTAGACAGTTACACTGTCGAGTTCGGCAGAACCAGCCAACTGTCAACAAAGACAACTCATAAAGCATTACCTTCTAAATCGGAGGACTCCGGCATTCGCAGAATTCCGAGAAGACCGGCTCGCTTTAAAAAAGGAACCCCGGTTCCAGTAAAGTCCAAACGATAAGTCAAAGAACCGTAACCCGCATGATGGATATTTGAAAAAAAGTGACCACCTTGCGGGTTATTTTTATTTCACTCTGGACATTCAGACGCTTGTTGCAACCACAGTGTTTTGCCTCGCCGTTCAGCTTAACCAATGATCAAAAAAGTCCCGATAGCCCTGCTTCATCACCTGACTTGAAAACTTTTCCATAGCGTATGCCTGATTTTCTGTAGAAACCCGGCGCGGTGAGGCGGCAGCCATATTGACCAGCTCGAACCAGTTTTTCTCATTCCCTGAAAAAGAATGCGTAGAGCTGATATGTCCATAGCAAGGATGCTCTGGCTTCACGACGATTTTACCCATAGCCAGCGCTTCGGTCAGTGGCATCGCGAACGTATCGAATTTGGAGCAGCTCCAATACACCTTTGCCGTGTTCATCAGTGCAAACACCTCATCTTGCGTCAACGCAAATTGAAGTTTAACATTGTCCGGGATATCGTACTTCTTCATACTTTCCTTGTAGCGTTCACCGCCAAATACCATATAGACATCCTTGTCAGGATTATGCCTCGCATACTCCAGCACCAAATCCGGACGTCGGTTCTCCTCATCTCTACCAATCCACATCACCCGGTTCTCTACCACTTGCGAGGGATCAAAATGCTTTTCAACCAGCCGCTCATTAAATCCGATCGGGATGACTGTCACGTCGGTTACGCCAAACTTCGAAGCCATCTCCTGCTTGAGAAAGGCAGTCTGTACAATAGCCTTGTCCACGATCTGATAAAAAGGCTTCATCATCTCATAGCCTGTAAGTGCCGGATCAGGAAAACTATGCGGAAAAAGCACGCTGTTTTTAAAGAACATGTTCAAATAGGTAAAGCCAGATACCGTATAAATAACGTGCTCAATCTGCTGCTCATGGAGTTGGTCCAGTACGACGTCATAGTTGACCAAGTCGCCCTTTTCGTGCTCATAGCCCGGAAGCCAGTCATGGCTGCTCACATGGCGCTCTGGTGATACAAATACGATGTCCACCCCCAATTCCAACCCGATCTGCTTCAGACGTTCTGCAAAAATACGAGGACCCTGTGCTTCAGCAAATTGTATTTTTCTCATGACCAAACCGACTTTTTTCATGGATTTATTTCCCACCTTCTTTTACTAACTAAATACAGTCTATGTCTTAAGCTACTATCTACATTGTTGGGCTTGTCCCCAATCCATCATCGCTGCACATTGGTTCAAACAGGCTAACGTTTCATCCAACTGGGACTCTAATTGCTCTTTTGACCATTTATCGCCGTTTCTATGCAGGTTCGTTCCAATCCTTTGCAAATCACTTGTGATTAACAACAGCATCCAGAGCGAAAATACCACCGCAAACATGCCATATTCCAGCATAAATGCCGTTCGATCCACTCTTATCCCCAACAGCTCCAGCTGCTCCACGTATGTGTCCAGTATACGAATACGCAATTCGGACGTCATCCGTCGGGGAAACAACGGATGGGACATGTCGATCAGGTGATATACATCCCACAGCGGTGTGTTCAGATGAGCATGCTCCCAATCCAGTACCATAAGCCGTTCCCCGCTCAGCGCATAGTTCCCCGGATGAAGATCACCATGAGACAGTACTAGCTGCTGTGAAAAAGATAAATGCTCCAGCTGTACATACATACGCTGCATCTGTTGCTTAGATAATCCCAGTGAGCTGCAAAGCTTTAACACATCCGGCTTGCGCGTGTATAGCTCGGAAACCATCTCCTGAATGAGTGGCTTCGGTCCCCGCAGCGGCATTCCAGCAAAACGATCCGTCGGCAAAGCATGCCACCATGCAACAAGTCCAATAGCCCGTAACAGGGTTTCGTCTGCGTGTAGATGATGTAACGGACCAAGGTCCTCAAAAACCATCCATTCTCCTCCGCCATCCGCGTCTGCGTCAGACCAGGCTAGCAATCGGGGATAGATTGGTGATAACGCAGGAAGCACATGCTCGTACACCCATCTCTCCCGCCCCTCCTGATCATCGTTGGTTAGAGGTTTGAATATATAACTTTCAGAGGAAGACACGTAAAAACGTTCCACATGCCGACCATTCGTACCTGTATATAAAATTTCACGATTCCGCGCCAGCGTATCATTCAAAGTGCCGTCAACATTCACATATTGATGAAAAGGATTCATAGCTACCCAACTTTTTTGTATAAAATGTAATAGCACGATCATATCACAGTCCTCGTTCCGAACGAAGTCCAGATCATCTTGGGGAAACTCGCCGTACCAAAAAAGGGGCTTGTCCAATCAGATCACAAGACCTGTTGGACAGCCCCTTATCATATCTCTACTCCTATCTTACTCCGATTAATATTGAGTATTGCCGGACTCGCTCGTATTACTGGATTTAAAGCCTTTGAACAATTGTTTCACATTGTGATAACGAGTGTTCGTAATTTTAGCTTTGCTGTTAGGACCGTCCGATCTCAGAATTGAATCCTTAACGTTGGAAATATCCGAGTTATCCAAAGTCATATTCACTCTGAATGTAGAGCCCCCAAGTTGGCGAACCAACTTTCCGATATCATCGGCTCTAAAGTTCTTAATGTTAATCGTGCCTTCGGCATTAATTTGGAATACTTTATCGTACGCATGGAACGCTCCACCGCCCGTAATGTTTACCGTGCCTGGCTCTTTAAGCGTCAAGGCATCTTCACCTACATCCTCCCACGTTACGTTGGAAATAGTTCCGTTGCCATACACATGTACACCATCCGCAGCAGGGGCAGCGATGATCACATTTTTCAAAGTTGCATTATTTTCAAGCTTGAAAATAGGCTTTTGAGCCTCTTTCTGGCTTCCGTCTCCCAAGGTATCGGGATCAGCCACTACAGTCTTGCCTTTACCATCGTATACTTCTCCAGCTTTAACAAGTATGGTCTTATGAACGACTTCTGGAGCTGCATGTGCAGAATAATTGCCGACAAATAAAGCGACCAACATTCCTGATAAAGCGATACTGATTCCCTTTTTCAATACTTTAGCTGTGTTTGTTTTCATTTCAATTCATCCCTCTCGTAGATATTTTTTTATTCTTGTCAATTCTTCGTTGACTAGAGCGCGTAGACCGTATCACCACCTTCGTACAATGAACCCATTGACCGATACACGTCTAAAAGTCGTTATTTAACTATTTGCATATGTATACTTGGTTTTTGGTTCAAAGCAATTTTGTCTCCTAATTAATATAAAGCACAAATTGTAAATAGAGCGATTACATTTACAATTTGCATAACTCTATTATAATCATACTTCCAGTAATTTCAATATATTTTCCGCCAAAATATGTCCTTTTTTTCAATTAAGTACACAATATTGCCTCTTTTATACTTGTACAAGTTTATTTTTTGACAATTTACGCATCAAATTACTGAGTATCTAGTCTCTAATGCGTGCTCTATGTCACTACAATGGTAATCAGAACCTTATTTCGTTCTATACCTCATTTTTGATGTAGTCTATACTATTGAATGACACGTTTGATGAACGTATAATGTATTTAGTGCTTTGAAGCGTCACATCTCAACATTACTGGTGAGAAAAGAGTGGTTATCGTGCAAAACAATAGTGAGATTCCATTAAAAGAACAAAATATTGTGCTCATCGGCTTTATGGGTGTAGGCAAAACAACGATCGGTTCCCATCTAGCGCGCAAGCTGTATCGCGATTTCGTGGATATTGACCAGGAGATTGAACGAGAATACAACATGCCAACAACAGAGATTTTCAAAACTTATGGAGAGAAGCGTTTCCGTGAGATTGAAAAAGAGCATATTTTGAAGCTATGCAGCAACACACGCCTCAAAATCATTTCCGTTGGCGGTGGTGCATTTTTACAGGAAGAGGTGAAGCAAGCTTGTTTGGCTTCATCGATTGTTTTCTTCTTGGATTTAAATTGGGATTCCTGGAAAGATCGGCTCAAGATGCTGATTGACACCCGTCCCAATCTACAAAACAAGACTTTAGGGGAAATTGAGGATCTCTTCCGTTCCAGACAGGACATTTACGCGGTGAATCACTCCAAGATCGATACGGATCAGTTGGATGCGGAAGAAGTCGCAGACTATATTATTCAAACGCTGAATCTAGGTTGGGAGTTGTATGAACCTACTCGGGGATTGAATTAAGAGTTACACAAAAAGGAGGGCTCGCATGCTTACCGCATGGGGGCCTTCCTTTTTGGTTCACTGCGGATATATTACTGACTAGCGAGTAATGCCTATCCATCTTTTAAGAATGGTTATGCAGCACCGTCAATATCTCTCTCAGTTCAGTGACAGGAATCTGCCCCGGTGCGGAAGCTTTCTTAGCAGCACCAAAGGTCAGAGCCGAACCAAACACTTCTCCGGTCAGGCGGCTCACAACACCTTTCCCCGCCATCGACATCGTAATAATCGGCCGATCTGCATGCTCTTCTGCCATGGTACGCGTGGCATCCAGCAAAGTGAGCACATCGGCTGTATTGGTTGGCATCACTGCTATCTTAGGCAGATCGCCTCCCAATTCCTGCGCCTTACGTAACCGGGACACAATCTCCTCCTTCGACGGCGTCTTATGAAAATCATGATTAGATATAATCACATATACGTTATGCTTATGTGCTGCTTCTACCAGCGTCTTCACATCAGCTTCCTCATTAAAAAGCTCTACATCAATAAGTTCGACTTGCCCCGTTTCGGCTACTGTACGGTTCAATTCCACATAACTCGCTGCACTGATTTCCTTTTCTCCGCCTTCCCGAGCGCTACGGAACGTAAATACGAGCGGAACATTTGCTAAAATAGACCGAATTTCATGTAAGGCAGCTTTAACCTTTTCCAGATCCTCCACATGCTCGAAAAAATCGACTCTCCACTCCACGATATCCAGGTCGAGCGTACGTAAATAAGTGGCCTCTTCCTTCAACTGCTCCAACGTTTCTCCCACCATGGGCACACAAATTTTTGGCGCTCCTTCACCGATCAGAACATCTTTCACCTTTACGATTTTAGCCATCTCTATCTCACTCCCAAATTACAGTTTCAAGTCGAACATGTACAATAATTCATAGTATAACGCATTCTGAATAAGCATGCAGATGATTAGGTCCAGTCGTCATTTATTTGGTATCAAGTACGATTTTAGGGGACAATTTGCGACTTGCTGGAAAAACTAAACTGTACCGAAAATTAACAAACACCGCTAGTACGATCCCTAGCACATTCACAATAATAGCTAGCATAAAAACACTCGATATCTGAGAATGTTTCAAAAGAAAGCCTGTAAACACAGGAATGACCGTGTATGACAGCGAGGTTGCTGTATACACAAACCCGGTAATCTGTCCTTTTCGTTGACTAAAAAATTCACTCATTACGGTTAATGTCAGCTGAAGTACACCTGATATTGAAAACCCAATGACACTCGCACAAATAATGGCCGCCGCCCCTGACTTGAATAGGAGAAGCGCTCCAAAAGCCAACAGGGAAATACATGGATAAATAAGAATAATGTGAACAGGTTTAACCCATTTTCTTAACACAATTACCAATACAAACACGGAAATCAGTGAACCGACATTGTAATAAACTAATAATCTGAGAGACTCTGATTGGGTCATACCGATAAACTGTTGTCCAAAAGTAGGCAACCATAATTGCACAATATAAAGCAAGGTAGGTCCGGTAAATCCGAGCAAGATAAGGCATACTCCTTCCTGCCAAAACCGCGGCTTACTCCGATCATTTGCCTCCAATTTTCCCGCTTGCTCAACGCTCGATACAGAAGTATCACCAACTGGCTCCTTGGGTGACTGAACCCGCATGTCTGGAAACTTCATTCTGAACAAGTAGATTGCATTCAAAGTAAATATGAGGGCTGGTAAAAAGAAAGAGAATCCGTAGAAAATGTCGTGATTCATAAAAAAGATAATCATTAACGGTAAAAATGCCGCCCCGATGGATATAAAACCTCTTACCAACACTGTAGCCGAACCAGAGGATTGGGGAAAAGCTTCGATCAGCGCTGGATAAGTACCTGAATCAAGAAAAGAATTCGCTACGCCTGCCAGCACAGCCAGTACGATCGCCATCTCAAAGCTGGGACTTAGCGGTATACCGACCAAGAATACAGCCATTAGTAGCCCTGCTACCACAATAAACGGCTTACGACCATAACGATCGGAGAGCACCCCGGATATGTACAGCGTAAACAGCCTGCCAAATCCCATCGCAGAAACCAAGAGACTGATGCCCGCCTGATCTGTATGCAAATGCTCTGTTAAAAAGGACATGTGGGACGCCAGCATAATATTAAACATGCCGAACAAAAGATAGTTTACATAAAGGCCTGTCGCCACTGGAAAAGAAGAACGTTTCATCATGAATTCACCTGCTTTTGTAAGTAAGTCTTGTAGTATTAAAAATGTGAATCATTTCACATTACCTGTGTCGATGATGAAGTATAGAACACATTTTAAGATTTATCAAGTTTAAATATTGCGGGACCCCAACCTAGACGCGCTGATGCGTTTTCAGATAAAACTCCTTGCCGTAGCTTAGTGCAAAGTTCCGAAAGTCCACTACTGCCGGGGATAAATATCTATTTTTGATGCTGGCCAGGTAGATAAAACGCTCGTATTCTGGATTTACAATAGGCAATGTTTTGACGTTAAAATAATCTAACGATGAAATTCGAGGCATAACCCCAATTCCGTAATTGACAGACACCAGCCCTGCCATTGCTGTATCCTCTTCAATCTCGCAAATAATCTGTGGCGTGACGCCCGCTTTGACAAACAAATTCTCAATAATGGGCCGAACCCCACTCTTTTTGTTGAAGAAGATCACCGGATAATCCGCTGTATCCTTGAGATCAATTTGGTCTAGAGTCGCCAGTGGATGATCAGGCGAAACAATGACAACCAGTTCCTGCTGAGCCAACGGAATAAACTCCACATCCGGTTCATTTTCCATGTGAGAGCAGAACGCCACATCATAATGTTCCTGCTTCAGCCCCTTGATAATATCGTTCGTATTCCCTTGGTGAAACGAAAAGGAGATATCTTTACGGGCATCTAGAGCTGAAAAGGCCTGAATGATCGCTGGAATGAAGTGTGAGCCTAACGTGTAAATGAACGCCAAATCTATATTTCCATGGCTTGGACTCACTAGCTCCCGTAAATTGTGTTCTCCCTTTTCTAATTCATCCATCGCGTGCTCCACATACTTCAGGAAAAATCGTCCGTATTTGTTTAACCGAATATTTCTCCCCTGCTTCTCAAACAGATGAACTCCCAAATCTTTTTCTAATTCTGAAATCGCATGACTTAAACTGGGCTGAGTAATACATAGTCGCATAGCTGCCTGGGTAAAATGCTCCATCTCCGCAAGTACACGAAAATATTGTAAGTGCTTCAGGTTCATAATTATGTAATCTCCTTCTTTAATTCATATTTTAAATTATAGACCCAAACTATGAAAAACGATAGAAATATGCATTGGATTTATAATAACACTCCTTATATAATAATGACATAGAAAGAATGTGAATAATTTCACTTATCTGTAGGCGTAATGCAATACCGCTGGACGATGCCTACCTAGGCCATTGATCTAAAATTTAAGTTGGGAGTTACACTTATGAAAAATCCTTATATCAGAATGGCAGCAGGGCTTTACATCAACTATTTTCTTCTGGGTATGATCAATGTTATTCTCTCGTCGAATATGAGCTTCCTGACCGTCCAATTGAACACGGATAAAGCAGCCATCGGCTATCTGGTGTCCGCGATTGGGATCGGTAAGCTGCTCGCTCTCGGGGTAGCCGGAAAAATGTCAGACAAATACGGAAGAAAACCACTCATTGTTATTGCATCATTTGCTTATTTAATCTTTCTGATTGGCATTCCGCTTGCACCTAACTATTCGCTGGCATTCGTATTTGCCATTATCGCAGGGCTTTGCAACTCTATGATGGATTCAGGAACGTATCCTGCATTAATTGAAGGCTTTGGAAAAAAAGCAGGATCTGCAACTGTACTGGTCAAAGCATCCATCTCTATCGGTGCTATTGTGATTCCGTTCATGATTGCATTCTTTATTAATCACGATATGTTCTATGGATATTCCTTCTTTATTCCAGCAGGGATTTATCTGCTGAACGGTATCTTCTTGTCGATGACTGCTTTCCCCAACCACAAAGCTGAGGAACAAAAGGCTCCAACCGAGGCTGCCCAATCCACAGATATTTTCCGCAGCGAGCCTAAGTTTTGGCAAGAAGGTTTATCTCTGATTATTATCGGTTTTACTTCTACTGTATTGTTCATGATCGTGCAGCTATGGCTTCCTACCTTTGGACAAGAGGCCCTAGGCATGGACAAAGCCAGTGCCATTAAACTGCTGAGCTACTATAGTATAGGTTCATTGGTTTCCGTTATTTTGTTAGCAGTGGTACTTGGTAAATTCATTAAACCGATTACTGTCATGATTGTATATCCGCTTATTGCCCTACTTTCTTTGCTAGCTTTAATTACATGGCACAATCCTGTCGCTACTTTGATCAGTTCATTCCTGATCGGCTTGTCTACCGCAGGCATATTCCAAATTGCCCTCACGGTTATGACGGAATTTTTCCGCAAGAACAAAGGCACTACGACTTCTCTCGTGAACATAGCAGCCAGTCTTTCGTTCATCCTGATGCCTTTGGCTACCGGGGGCATGTCCAAAAGTTTGGGAATTACCTCGGTATTCATTCTGGATATTGCGATTGCTGTAGTCAGTATTTTGCTGGCCGTGTTTGTTGCTTATCGATATAAAAAAGTATTTCATTAAACTACACAGATTACTTGGAGGCTTATATCATGAAAAATGCTGGACGTATTGACGGAAGAACACAACTAATCGGACTGCTTGCTACACCAATCGGACACTCTTTGTCCCCGGCTATGCATAATCTTGCGTTTGAAAAGCTGGGTCTAAATAACGTGTATATGGCCTTTGAAGTAGGAAATGAACAACTTGAAGAAGTGGTACGGGGGATGCGCGCTCTGAACATACGCGGTTATAACGTGTCTATGCCTAATAAAACAGCTATTCTACAGTATCTTGACGAGCTGGACGACAGCGCTAAATTTACAGGTGCCGTCAACACCGTCGTGAACACAGATGGTAAACTGAAAGGCTACAGTACAGATGGATCTGGTTATGTTCGTAACTTGCGTGAACACGGCATTGACCTGAAAGGTAAGAAAATGACACTTGTCGGCTCTGGCGGCGCAGCTACACCGATTGCTATTGAAGCGGCTCAAGCAGGTCTGGCTGAAATTTCAATCTTTGCCCGTAACGATCAGTTCTTTGCTCGTGCAGAAGAGAATGTCCGTATTATTAATGAAGATATGAAACACACCCAAGTTAAGGCGAATATCTATCCATTGGAAAATCAAGAACAGCTACGTGAAGAGATCCGCACAAGTCATATTCTCGCTAACGGTACAGGGGTTGGTATGAAACCGTTAGAAGGCAAAAGTGTGATTGAAGATGTGTCCATGCTTCGTTCCGATCTGATCGTAACCGATGTAGTGTACAGCCCAGCTAAATCCAAGCTGATGGAACAAGCCGAATCCGTAGGTGCAACTGCCATTAACGGTCTGGGCATGATGCTGTGGCAGGGTGCATTGGCGTTCGAACTGTGGACAGGCCAAGAAATGCCAGTCGCTTATATTAAAGAACAGCTTTTTGCTGACAAGCTGTAAACATAGAGCTACTAACAAACGCATCAAGCAATGAATTCCTTCTATTATATACTCATTTATGTACTCAAAAGACTATGCTCGGCGAATGAACACTTCTGCCTGGCATAGTCTTTTTATTAATCCTTATAAGGGTCAAATTCATTAGCCCCAGCCATGCATACCCCAATAGGCTTCAGTTCATGCATAACTTCCACGGTCTCGGAATGAGCATCCAGTACCTCGCGCAGTTTACGGTAGACGAACGGGCTTTCATCTGTACCGGCTCCGCGCAGCTCGACACTATAGTTCAGAACGGCCTCCTTCATCTGTACGTCCGTGATTTGTCCACCACTCCGTGTGCGGGTTTTCCAATTCATTTTACCAGCTGCCTGGGTACGACTCATAATACGACCTGCCCCATGAACTGTACTATAGTAGGAATCCCGATTTTCTACCGAATCTTTTCCGCGTACAATCACCGAAATATCGCCCATGCTTCCTCCAATAAAGCCCATCTGGCCAGGTGCCGAGGGAGTAGCGCCTTTACGGACCACAATGGTGTCACGCCCATCATGCTGTTCTTTCCATGCGTAATTATGGTGGTTATGCACAGTAAAGTCCGCTTCGGTCCCCATAATACCAAGCACTTGTTCAATCACATAGTCACGTCCCGCATACGCATAGCGTCCGGCAAGGCGCATCGCACGGTAGTACATATCCCCCAACTCACTGTTCATATCCAGCAGCACAGGCGGCTGATCCATATGCTCTCCCGGCGCCTTTCCGAGAAACTCTCGTCCAGCGGCCAAATTTAGAAACCCACTTGCTGTTTTGTGTCCAAAGCCCCGGCTGCCGAAATGATTGGCAATCCAGACCTGTCCTGTCGCTTCCTCGACGAATACATCAACAAAATGATTACCACTCCCTACTGTACCCAGCTGTTCTCTCGCCAAGGACTTCAGTTTGTCATGTTCTTGTTTCCCAATCGCCGCATATACTGCCCAATCCGGGTCATCGAACAGTTCATGGTCTATCTGAATTGCATTCACACGACCTACGCCAAACGAAATATGACATGCAACCTCATCCATCACGGCTGAAATACGCGGCATAATATCTGCTGCAAACAGCTTGGTTCTTACCGCCTTATTTCCGCAACCGATATCATACCCGACACCTGAAGGCGAAATTTGTCCGTCATACACCATCACACCGCCAATCGGCTGACTGTAGCCTTTATGATGATCTGCCATCAGCAGCGCTTGAATTACATTACCGTTTTCGGCACATGTACGAGCTTGAGATAATGCCCCTGGATCAGGTGATCCCCATACTCGTACTCCATTGATTTCTTGATAAGCCATCGTCGTTTCATCCTCCTGTAAGTCACTCCATGTTTAAACTTGTAAAGTCGTTAATTGCATTATGTACGTTTTACCAGCTTCCGAACAGGGCGTAAGTATTACAAGTACAATAGTAGATATCCCCTAAGAAAATGAAAAAGGATACCCATGCAGCCAACCAGACTGTAGGATATCCTTTTATGATCATTTAGAAACTATTAAATCAATTATACTAATCTTTTTTGATGATTCCGAATTGATCCACAATAAAAGGTTTGGAATCATTTTTGTTTTGATCAATTTCATACGTTACGGCTGTAAGTTTATTTCCGTCTACAGTAATGCCAACAAAATTCTGTACCTGTCCACGTGTTGGTCTACGATTGTCACTCGGATCTGGGCCATATACTGCCGCATGATTCTCTTCAGCTAATTCAAAGAGATTATAGTACTTATCTCCAAGTTTTTCACTTGGGTTTTTGTAGTAGACTTTGGGGCCAGCGGTTGCTGGGATGACATAGATACTTCCATCTGGATTCACACTATATTCAATCGTCTTATCATTTAATGTATCTTTTAATTTTGTTGGCGTTGTTGCTTTACCCTCTTGGTTGATTGGTTTCGTACGAGCGTAAATATGATCGTGCCCTTGCACGACAAAGTCGATATCAAGTTCGGCCATTAGTGGAGCGATTTGGTTACGAACTCCATTCTTATCCATGATGTCAGAATCTGTTGCATGATTAGAGGTAGTGTAAGGACCTTTATGAATGTTAACAATGATCCACTTTGCACCTGCCCTTTTGGCTGCTGCCGCATCTTTCTTTAACCATTCGACTTGAGCTTCAGAAAAATTGGCATATTTCTCTGAGTCCTCATTGGAGTTCAGTACGATAAAGTGAGCATTGCTGTAATCATAAGAGTAGTACGCTCCTGTTTTAGTAGCGGAACCAGAAGGTTCGTTAATATTAAAGTGATCATAAAAAGCGTAGTTCTCATCCTCGTGATTACCCGCTGAAGGAACAATGGTTGTATTCAAAAGGCTTTTTTGTGAATGCCCCAGCAGCCAGTTCCACTGCTCTTCTTTGGTACCCGTATCTACGATATCTCCGTTGTGGACTACAAACTGAGCATTTTCTACGGTTTGAAGTGCTTTTTCGAGCGTCTGTGAAGACAATATGGCTTCATCTTCGCTTTTTGCTTGTGTATCAGCTAGATCGATGAAGGTAAATTCACCGCTCTTAGGAGCCGTTTGAAACGTACCTGTTTCGCTCCATATCCCGCGCGCTGCATCACCCACACGATAATAATAAGCTGTGTCCGCTTGAAGACCTGTAGCTACAGCTTTATGGACAAGCTCTTCTGCAGAATTGGTCGATGGAGAGGAAGTGCCTTCAAATGTAAGAGCACTCGTATAATCAGCTTCAGAAGCCGTTTTCTTGATTACTTGAACAGTGCTGTTCGTGAAAAGTTTTGAAGTATACCAAGTAAATCCTTTGGAGACTTTTGTGTCTCCATAAAATGTAGCTGTAACTTTACTAATCCCTTGATCTGTGTTCCCTGGTGACTCAGCATGGACAGGTAAGGCTGACATGCCAGTAATCAAACCTAGTGCAAGAGCAACAGACATAGATGTTGCTGACCACTTTTGAAACTTCTTAAACATGTGTACACTCCTCTTTGCAGTTAATATGTAAAAGTTATAACTATAATCATAACAATCAAATGTTAATACGTTGTTTTTGGAAATATAGTACTTTGTAAAAATGAGGTTATGAGTGACCTAGCGATTGAGGAGCAATGATAGCAGCTTATAAGAAAATGAAAAAGGATATCCATGCAGCCAAACAGACTGTAGGATATCCTCTTCAACTATAACACTCATATTAGACGGCTCTGCTATGCCATGTGTGGACTTGGCTTACTGTGCCGCTGAATGCGTACGCTTAAAATCTTCCTTCACCGCAACCAGTAGTGTTTCATTCACCAGTAGCTCCAAGCCTGACAAGGCTAACGCCTTGGCTCCAATCACTAAGGCTTCCTCACCCTTCTCAGAGCCAGCCGCTTCCCTGAATTCCACCGTATGAGCGATGAGATCATCCGGACCGATCTTAATGTAAGCATGTGCAGTCGGGATAACATGGCTTACATTTCCCGCATCCGTCGAACCCAGTCCGGCACGAGGGCCACGATCCAGCTGTTCTCCCAGCGCTTCCAGTTCACGACCTACTACCTCATCCAGGGTATCGTTCAGAATGAAATCACGCACTTCATTTTGAAAACGTTCGATTTTCACAGTGGCTCCTGTTGCCAAAGCAGCAGCATCTGCGATATGGCGAACTTTCGTGGAAACCTCCTCTGTGCGCTGCCAAGTACTTGCCCGAATGAAAAAGCGTGCCGACGCATAGTCCGGAATGATATTGGGCGCGTCTCCTCCATGCGTAATGATGCCATGAATACGCACATCGGTCGGCAGTTGCTGACGCAAAGCATTGATACCGCTGAACAACTGCAGCACCGCATCGAGCGCATTGATTCCCTGCTCTGGTGATCCTGCGGCGTGAGCCGCTTTGCCGTAAAAATGAAAATCTAGCGGATCAACTGCCAGACTTGGTGAGGTCAGCCGGGTCACACCAGATGGATGAACCATCAGTGCAGCATCAATCCCTTCGAACAGCCCGTGCTTCACGAAGCTGCCTTTTGCACTGCCATTAGGACCGCCTTCTTCCGCTGGTGTACCGAACACATACACCTCACCTCCCGTTTCGTCGATCACCTGCGCCAAGGCGATGGCTGCTGCCGTGCTTGCGGTTCCGATAATATTGTGGCCACAAGCATGGCCCAGACCGGGCAATGCATCATATTCAGCCAAGTATCCGATTTTCGGACCTGGTCTAGCAGAAGCCTTACGGGCAACAAATCCGGTTTCGTGTCCCGCTACATTCCGAGTTACCTCAAACCCCGCTTGCTCCAAAATGCCCGTCAGTGCCTGGGAAGCCTGAAATTCTTGATTGCCGATTTCGGGATTAGCATGAATAAACCGGCTCGTTTCCGTGTAAAGCTGACGAGAATCCTCAATTTCCTCAATAATCCGCTGTCTATGTGTATCGACCGTGTTCGTTGTACTCATCGCAATCTCTCCTCGTTTCGAAAATAGATTAGTATGCTTCCAACCCTACTTCTGTTCAACATTCTTATTTCTTTTGCGCTTTAACATCTGCTACCAGCTTATCCAATGTGGCCTGTAGCTCTTCGGCAGACTGGTCTACCACGACGTTAGCTCCTTTGGAATCCTGTTTTACCGCCTCGGCTACATCAGCATCATGGTACAAATCCACGATCGTTTTGTAAGTCGCATTATCCTTATCCTCCGCACGGGCAGCAAACACGTTCACATATGGCTTCGCTTCTTCGCTGCTTGCATCATCCTTGTAGATGGCTCCATCCAGCTTGAGCCCGGCATCTGTAGCAACACCGCTGTTCACAGCTGAGGCGGCTACATCAGACAAGACGCGCGGCGTCTGCTGGGCGACAACTGGGACAATCTCCAGCTTTTTAGGATTCCCTTCGATTTCATCCGTGGTCGGATACAGGCCCGCATCCTGCTTCAATTTAATCAGCCCTGCAGACTGGAGAAGTTTTAAAGCCCGTCCCTGATTGGACGGATCATCCGGTATAGCAATTTTGGAGCCGTCAGGAATATCCGATACGTTTTTGAATTTTTCAGAGTACAGTGCCATTGGAGCGATAATCGTTGCACCAATAGGGACGATATTCACATCATTTTCTACATTAAACTGACTGAGAAAGGCCAAATGTTGAAAGGAATTCAAATCTACCTCTTTATTGGCGAGCGCCTTATTGGGTAATGTATAATCCGAGAAACTGATCAGCTCAATTTCAATATTTTTGGCCTCTGCTTTCTTCTTGAGCACATCCCAATACGTGTCCTCAGATCCTGAAACCCCGATTTTAACATGTACTTTTTCATTTGCATTTGAGCCCGAACCGTTAGCTGAGCAAGCAGATAGAACCGCTACACTAAGAATAGCCAATAAACCCAAGCGAAATATTTTTTTCATTTTCATTTCCCCTTTAATCGTTATGTATAATACTCTGTTCCCATTAGCGCCGTAGAAATTTACGAGACAAGTAATTCCCCGTATATTGGGCGACCTGTACAAAAAGGATCAGCAAAACAATCGTGACAATCATGACCGAAGTATCGAATCGTTGATAACCATAGGTCATTGCCAGGTTCCCAAGGCCTCCTCCGCCCACCGTACCAGCCATGGCAGAGAAATCAATCAAGGCCACGGTAATAAACGTCAACCCTAGAATCAAAGGTCCCAGCGCTTCCCGAATCAACACACCCGTGATGATCTGAAATGGAGTCGCTCCCAGTGCCTTGGCAGCTTCTATCATGCCCGGATCTATGGAGACCAGATTATTTTCCACAATTCTCGCTACAGCAAAGGCCGCTACAATAGTCATTGGGAAAATAGCCGCCGAGGTTCCAATCGTGGTTCCCATGATTAAACGCGTAAACGGGCTAATCGCCACTAAAAAAATGATAAACGGAATCGGGCGAATGATATTAATCAGCAAATTCAGAAACATAAACACAAATTTGTTTTCAAACAAGCTCCCTTTACGTGTCACATACAGTACTAAACCAATCATAAGCCCCAGAATACTGGCAAAAATCAGCGTGACAACAACCATCAAAAGCGTTTCCCCTGTAGCCTCCACTACCTTGAGCCAAAATGTATCCCAATTAACTCTCATGATCGACGACCTCCCTGACCTCCACCGTCGTTCGTAGTTCCTCCACGACCTTGTTAACTTCATTGTCTGCACCGATTAACTCGACAATTAAGCTTCCGAACAGCGCTCCCTGTAGCTCATTAATACTTCCATATACAATGTTGTAATCCAGATTATGCTTCCGTGTCGCTCTAGAAAGCACCGGTTCACTGGTCGCCCCACCCCGAAAAACAAGTCTGTACAATCGGCCAGCGTGATGCTCCCGAATCTTGCTCAGCAGTTTGGGTGAAAGCTGATCATTCAGTACAGAGCGAATAAAATTTTTCGTCGTCTTCGTCTGTGGATTGGCAAATACATCGAACACACTGCCCTGCTCAATCACCCTACCATTCTCCATCACCGCCACACGATCACAAATACTGCGAATCACATTCATTTCATGGGTAATGAGCAAGATCGTAATCTGGTACTCTTCATTTACTTTTTTCAGCAGCCTCAATATATCTTCTGTCGTTTCCGGATCGAGGGCCGAGGTCGCTTCATCACAGATGAGAATATCGGGCGAATTCGCTAGTGCTCTGGCAATGCCGACCCGTTGCTTTTGCCCGCCAGATAACTGCTCCGGATAGGAATCCGCTTTATCCTCCAATCCAACAAATTGCAGCAGTTCCTTAACACGAGCATCTATCTGTGCCTTGGGCAGTTTAGCCAGTTTTAGAGGATAAGCCAGATTCCCATATACAGTACGAGAGTTAAACAAATTAAAGGTTTGGAATACCATCCCGATCCGTCTTCTTAAATTCCTTAGTTCCTTAGGACGTATCTGAGTAACATCCTGATCATTAACGACAATTCGTCCCTCTGAGGGGCGTTCAAGTAAATTGACAAGCCGCAGCAGCGTACTTTTACCTGCACCGCTAAAGCCAATCACGCCGAAAATTTCTCCTTTTTTAACCGATAACGAAACCTTTTCGAGTGCATTTACCTTACGATTGGGTAAGGTAAATATTTTGCTAACTTGTTCAAACTTTATCAAACTGCTTCCTCCTTACGTCTACAATGTATGTATTCCTCCATCCTATTTTAGTAATCCGGTGGATTTAATCGGATTTATACCCTAAAAAAATTCCCTAATCTTCGTTTGAACGAAGGTGGGATTATTTAACTGTATATTGCATTGTTAACACCTTAAGACAAGAAGGAGAATCTGTCAATAAAAAATGAATATAGCCTTCTGACTCCTGTCATTACAATTGCTTACACTTTTAGGGCTACAAAGCCAAATAAGGCTAACCGTATATTTGCAAAGTTTGCAAAATCGGCAGCCCTTTGTGCATTGTAATCTTGATCATTCCACTGATTAATGTGCAGAAGTATTTTTCAAATCTGCTTCATAACGAAGGCCGAATTGTTGTCTTGCCTCCTCCATCACTTCAGCGACTGTAAGTGAACACTCCAAGGAGTTAATGGAACTGTTGCGTTCACCACTCTTGATCAAATCAATAAATTCCTGAATTTCATAATACATGGGCTCACGCGTCTGAGCTTTGGTCAGATCTTCAATCGTGCCGTCCCGATAATGAATTTTCACCTCATAGGGCTGACTGATTTTGTCGATCACCATCGTTCCATTCTCACCCTGAATTTCAGCAGGCAGATAGGAATCTGTAATTTTGGAATACATGACCGTAGCATCCATATCAGGATACTTCATCACGATACTGCCCTCGCCATCGACACCAGAGGATAAAAGTACACCAACCGCCCGAACCTCCTCAGGTTTGCCGAACAAAGTCACCATAGGATACAAACAATACACTCCAAGGTCCATCAAGGAACCATTGGAAAAGGCTGGATTAAACGCATTCAATACCTTACCTTGCTTAAAAGCATCAAAGCGTGAGGAGTATTGACAGTAGCTTGCAAAATAACGCCGAACCCGGCCTATTTTATACATATGATCCTTTATTATTTTAAAGTTAGGCATAAGTGTGGATTTAACGGCCTCCATCAGCAGAACATCGTTGTTGCGCGCGGCTTCGATCATGCTCTTCACCTCTGCTGTATTAGACGCAAAAGGTTTCTCACACAACACGTGCTTTCCGTGATTCATACATAAGATCGCCTGCTCCGCATGTAAGGAATTGGGGCTGGCAATATATACGGCATCGACCTGATCACTTGCGGCCATTTGCGCCAGGTCTGTAAAAACCTCCGGCTGGCTGTTATATTTGTCAGCAAAAGCTTTGCCCTTATCCTCTGTGCGTGAGTACACCGCCGTCAGGGAAAATTCGTCCGTCTCCATCGCAGCTTGAATAAACCTCTCTGTTATCCAGTTGGTTCCAACAATACCAAAACGCATCACAGTATCCCATCCTTCCCGTGAGTCATTACAATTCATATGTACCTATTCTCGCATTCCAGCCTAAACTTGTCCACTATACCGTTAGTCATATCTCATGCTTTAACATGTTCATTCGACAAAAAAAGACTGTAGTCTATCAGCATAATTTATACTGATTGTACCACAGTCCCTGTTATTTATTTGGGGTTATATCTCTATTTTTTTGATATTACTTTTCCTACTTCTTCCAAAATGGCATCCATGGAAGCTGGGTCGTGTACATCATATTCATCAATGTTCAGACGCAGTACAGGGCAGGCATCAAATTCGTTGATCCAATTGGAATATCTGCGATGCATTTGCTCCCAATAAGAACGCTCGGTCTGGATCTCCATCTCGCGACCGCGCTCCTCAATCCGACTCAGTATGGAGGGCAAACTGCCTTCCAAATAGATCAACACATCAGGGTGCGGGAAAAACGGTGTCATCACCATCGCCTCAAACAGGCTAGTATACGTTTCATAATCGGTAGGGTTCATCGTTCCCTGATCGGCATGCATTTTCGCAAAAATGCCTGTGTCCTCATAAATAGAACGATCCTGCACAAAACCTCCACCAGACAAGAAAATATTCTTTTGTTCCTTGAAGCGTTCCGCGAGAAAATAAATTTGCAAATGAAAGCTCCATCTTTCGAAATCGTGATAAAATTTCTCCAGATAGGGATTATGATCGACCTGCTCCAAAGAGGTTTTAAAACCAAGGCGTCCGGCCAAAGCACCAGTCAGCGTGGATTTACCTACACCCACTGTACCCGCTACCGTAATCAGGGCATTCGCAGGAATGTTGTAATTATTCACTATATAAGCTCCTTTACATCGGAAACAATTTGTTTAAATTGTGCCTGGTTTTCTACAAAATCAATTTCATTCCCGTTCACGGTCAATATACGAGGGGAAGGGGACTGTTCAGCGAGAAACTGAATGCCTTTATCATAATCTATTATTAATTGCTCCAGATAGGCGGGGTCCATCTCCTGTTCAAAAGAGCGTGCACGCTTGCGAATTCTCCCCAGTAAGGTATCCAAATCTGCTTTAATATAAATGATAATGTCCGGCTTAGGCATATCATCTGTGAGCAAATGATAGATTTGACGATATTTTTCGAGCTTCACACCCTTAAGCGTACGTTCAGCAAAAATCAAATTCTTGTAGATATGATAATCAGAAATAACGGGCTGAGCTTTCTCGATATATTGCAGACCAGTATCCTCCAGCTGCTTATACCGATTGCAGAGAAAGAACATTTCCAGCTGAAAACTCCACTCATCTATATTTTGATAAAATTTATCGAGAAATGGGTTCTCCTCGACAATCTCTTTGATTATCGGCAAATGTAGCTCGGTTGAAAGCATCGAAGCCAACGTCGTTTTACCTGCTCCGATTGGCCCTTCAACGGCTATAAATGGGGCTTGTTTCATGCAGTTCTGCTCCTCCTTGTACTCCAGTCCATCCTGTGGACAACTATCCTATTGTATCACAAGGTAGTACGCTAAAGGCATACCAAATCTATGGATAAAACAAAAAAAACAGAGCGCTACATTTTGCTTCATAGCGTCCCTGTTTCTCACTTAAACCAACCTTTTTCATTAAAACGTGTAATCGCCTCGATCCGGTTACTGACACCCAGCTTATCGAGAATGACTGAAATATAATTGCGCACCGTCCCTGTCGTTAAATACAGTTCACCAGCAATCTCTTTTGTATTCTTTCCGTCAGCAATAAGCGCCAAAACGGTCTTTTCACGCTCTGTTAGCGGGTTGACTTCGGCATAAGCATCATCGACCAGTTCTGGAGCGTAAATACGTCGACCTGCCATAATACTTCGAATGGAGGAAGCCAGCTCTTCACTGGGACTGTCCTTGAGCAGATAACCGTGTGTCCCCGCCTTGATCGCTCGTTCAAAATACCCGGGGCGAGCAAACGTAGTTAAAATCAGTACCTTGCAGTTCAAGGCTTTGAGTTCCTCAGCCGCATCCAATCCGCTCTTAATCGGCATTTCGATGTCCATAATGCATATATCCGGCTGGTGCAGCTTCACCAGTTCTATAGCTTCTTCCCCGTTGCTTGCTTTTCCGACTACTTTCATGTCCTCTTCCAAGTCTAGCAGGGAGGCTAGAGCACCCAGCAGCATACGCTGGTCCTCCGCGATAACAATTCGAATCATGGCCCCACCTCCTCATTCGGCTTTTCAGTGATATTGGGCACTTTAATGACCAAGGTCGTTCCCTGATCTGAACGCAGCTCCATACATCCGTTCACGAATTCGAGCCTTTCCTTCATTCCTTTCAGGCCATTTCCCCGAAAGGCCCCATTTTCCCCCGTAGCACCGACTCCATTATCCTGAATCCGAAGGGTTAATTCCTTACGAGACGGCTCAATGGTGATGGAGCAAGCGGTGGCTCCACTGTGCTTAACCACATTTGTCACTGCTTCCTTCATACACATACTAAGTACATTTTCATTCATTAATGATGTATGCTCCAGCTTCGGGTCGCCCTCTAGAGTCAATTCAATGTGAGCAGCCTTTAAAATCTGCCGAATACGTAGCAGTTCATCCTCTAGCCGCATACCGCGCATTTGAGTAACCATTTCCCGCACCTCTTTTAACGCACTTCTCGCCGTGAGACGAACATCGTTAATTTCAGCATGAGCCCGCTCCGGGTACTGATCCATCAGTTTGCCCGCCAAATCGCTCTTCAGTCCAATGAGTGACAGCTTCTGACCTAAGGTATCGTGCAGGTCACGCGCAATTCTTTGCCGTTCCTCCAGCTTAATCAATTCCGATATTTTCTTATTGGCATCCTCCAATTGGACTTGGAGCCGATCGCTTTTGTTGCGATTAAAATTCGTAATCGGAAGGAGAATCACACCGATCAGATTGAGCAGGATAAAAGGAATCTGTTTAATAAAAACGGGATTCTGAGATACAAAACCGTAATTGATCAATCCAATCGTAATAACCATTAAAATAATATACAGCGTCGTAAATGCAGCCTTACTTTTAATATTACCGATCAGATAGGCGATAAATATGGAAAAATACATATAGCTAAACAGCAGTGTCATGGTAATCGATATGGCAATCTGTACACTAGTCCAAAAGTATATGAGCCAGCCTTTCGAGACAAAAGCCAGTACATAACATGCAAAGAATACCAAAATAATAGCAGTACCCAGAATAATATGACTTGTAGATGAAGAGCTAAAGTAGTAAAAGGGCAGGATATAAAAGACGACCCACACATAAGGACTAAGCCCTGTATTTCTTTGGAAAATCTGATACCACTTTTGCATTCTGCCACCCTCTTCTACTTCACATGACTTATATCCCTTATCTTATCATACCACTGGTCTCGTCTGCTCGAAAGCACCAAAGGTGAAGCCTTTCCTGTGAACCGCAAATGAACACTTTGATTAGAAGCCGTCCATTTTGCGGGAACTGATCTCAAGCTTAAGCCATTCGCTGTACACTCCACCCACTGCACCAGGTCGTGCTTTGAAATGGGACTGGTCTATATTTCTGATCAGCTCGTTCATGAATTATACATACCTGACGTTATTAAATTTCTTTTCTATATCTTTAGCAAATTTTCCGCCCTCATCGGCTAAATGCTTTCTCATAAAGAATCCACCAAAACCATTTACCCATGCTGCAAAAGCCAGTAGCCGAGATGGAAAGTCCGCTCCAATCGTACAACTAAATTCGCAAGAGTTGTTATCAACAGGCGTGACCTTCATTTCCCATGGAACTCCAACGATGGCGGGTATCCATCGCCATATATATGCTTCTGTCTTGTCAGAGTAGAAACGCAAATGATCCTTTGTGTGCTCTTTTAATTGATAGTGCTGAACAATCATCTCATTCCCCATATTTTCCACATTAACCATATAGAATTCACCATCTTCAAAATAACTGCCCATTGCCTTGTGAGCTTTTGAAAATGATTCATATTCAGCTGGAGTCATCTCAGTTACCCATTTGTACAAATCCACATTTTTAGCTGCAATCTGCAATTTAAATTTCTTTGTCATTCTCATCTTCATTATCCTTCTTTCCTGTAATTTTTCTTGTGAGTTCATCGTGCCAATTCATAATCATTTGAAAATATTCTTTGCCAAACATCAACGTCGCGTGCTCATATACACCCATCTCATGAACGTGCTTCTCTTCTATCAAGGCAAGCTTGTTATATTCACAGGCGACAGTAGTTTGAAAGCTGGCAATCAAACGAACAACCTCAATGTCGTCAAGATATTTATAGAAGAAAAGCTTACTCAAATACTCATAATTAAAAGGGGAAAAAGTACATGGTGTTTTTAACCATTCTATAAATTCACTCTTCCCTTTTTCCGTAATACCATATGATTTTTTGAATCTGCCTTCCTCTACCACTTCTTCATACTTGATAAGCTCCCCCTTTTCCATTTTTTTCAGCATAGGATATATGCTTCCGAAGCTGGCATCAATAAAGTTGGAAGTGCTTATCGTCATCTTCTGCTTGATTTCATATCCTGTCATATCCTTTTCGCAGAGGAACCCAAGTATTACATAAATCAACATAAAATCTATTCCTTCTTTCCTGGCATAGTGAATTATCCTTCTGAAATCAAAGGGAACTTATCTCTGTTTACATGTAGCTATTTTATATATAATCGATATATATCGTTTCGATATATAGAATGTAAAGGTTGACAATCGATTTGTCAATAGCGCTTGCTAAAACAAAGAATGAAAGTACTGCATTTTCAATATAAACAAAAAAATCTAAAAGGATGTTATCCCTTTAGATTTCTCAAAGTAAACTGCAATTTTTCAACATCTCTTCAGAAAAGTTTTGTACAAAGTTATTTTCTTTCTGTGCTTACAACAGGTGTAGGGATGGGTTTCGTAACTGCAACACGTTTGCTGAGGAGCGGCCTCACTTGTTTAAAGGTCAAAAAGGTTTTCGTATTTTCATCCCAAAGTCGAAACTTCAAAGATTGCAGACTGCTACTTACTGTGATCGTGGTCGCCTTTTGAAGTAACGGTGTCGCTTCATGTGCTTTTTCCAAATTATAATTTGGCACTTTTGGGCTCAAGTGATGAACGTGATGAAATCCGATATTGCCCGTAATCCATTGCAATACTTTAGGAAGCTTGTAGTAAGAACTGCCTTCTACGGCCGCATTAATGTAGCTCCACTCTTCATCGTGCTCAAAATACGAATCCTCAAATTGGTGTTGTACATAGAACAGCCAGATTCCCAACATACCAGATACAAAAAAGATAGGTGCCTGTACGAGAAGGAAGGCCTGCCATCCAATAGCCCATGACAACAGTGCATACAAGGCAACGATGGATATATTCGTCACATAGGTGTTCATTTTTTCCTTGCGTTTGGCTGTCTTGATATTAAAGCGATAGGAAATCAAAAAAGTATAGATCGGACCTAGTCCAAACATAACCCAAGGATTTCGATATATGCGATAGGCCAGCCGTGTCCATGTGGAAGCCTCTGTGTACTCTTCTACCGTAAGCACCCACATGTCACCTGTGCCTCTTTTATCCAGATTACTGCTGGTTGCATGGTGGATTGCGTGACTATTTTTCCATTGGTGATAAGGGCAGAGCGTAATAATACCTGTAATCGTTCCCACAATGTCGTTCAGCTTGCGGCTTTTGAAGAAGGATTGATGACCACAATCATGAAAAATAATAAATGTCCGTACCACAAACCCCGATGCAACAATGGCAATTGGAAGTGTCAGCCAGTACGAAACCGACAGACTAAGATAAGCAGCATACCACAATAGGATCAGTGGACCCAAGGTATTGATGAGTTGCAGAACGCTGGATTTTGTGTTTATTTTCTCGTAGGGAGCCATATTTTTTTTCAATTGGGCTAATGGGAGTTGTGTCATACTCATTATGATCCTCCTTTAAAATGACGCCTATACCTTGATCCTGTTAGGCGTACATGTTGATCTAATCTCAGTATAAGGTAAAGCCTCTAGGCGCTGTAGTCATAAACGTCAGCTCGGGTATATGACATTTGTCATATAGACAAGTAACACAACCCGTTTTCCAAATGTTCGCGGGTTTCTTTTCTGATGATTATTTGTTAAAATATAAGACATAATAACGCTGTATGTGACTGGCGAAGTCAGTGGAATGAACCACGAGGGAGCATACAAAAAAAGCGTACCGTTCGCCTGGGAGAAGTATTTGCAGAGGATTCGTCTGTCTTGACGACCTTGTGCAAATACTTTTTTTCGTTTTAAGACCATGACACCCTGTTGATAAATCATGCGATAAATTCAGAGGAGGCACGGACTATGGCTATAATCATGAAATCCAAAGAAGCAGCTGAGCAAGTATATGCAACGATCCGTTCACAGGTAGAAAAAATGAAGCAGCAAGGACACCGTCCCCATCTGGCGACCCTATTGGTAGAAGGCGATCCGGCATCTGCATACTATGCACGGACCAAGCAAAAAATAGCGGAGAAGCTGGGAATCTCATTTCATCTCCATACTTTTGACCGTCATGTTAGCGAAGCCGAGCTACTGCACCTGATCGGCAGTCTGAACGATGCATCCCATGTACATGGCATTATGCTGGAACTGCCGCTTCCCCAACATCTTTCTGCCTCCGTTATTAAACAATCCATCGCCCCCTACAAGGATATTGATGGAATAACACCTGATAACAAGCTGGCTACCGTAACAGGTGACGCCGGACTATATCCCGCAACACCTCAAGCCTGTATCGAGCTGCTCAAGCATTACGGTCACACCTTGGCAGGCAAAAATGTCACGCTCGTGGGCATCGGGCAGACAGTGGGACTTCCCCTTTTCCACATGTTGCAAAGAGAAAATGCCACCGTTACCGCCTGTCATGCAGGTACGCGTGATATTGCAGAGCATCTGAGCCATGCAGACATTGCCTTCGTCGCAGTCGGATGCCCTGATGTGATTACGCAGGATATGGTCCATCCCGGTCTGATTCTCGTGGATGCAGGAATTAACGAGACACTGGAAGGAAAAATCGTGGGTGACGCTGCTTCAAACGTGGGTGAAAAGGTACATGCCATTTCTCCGGTTCCCGGCGGTGTTGGCACCTTAA
Organism: Paenibacillus sp. FSL R7-0340; assembly: GCF_038002205.1. Classification (NCBI taxonomy): domain Bacteria; kingdom Bacillati; phylum Bacillota; class Bacilli; order Caryophanales; family Paenibacillaceae; genus Paenibacillus; species Paenibacillus sp. FSL R7-0340. The sequence goes on along the minus strand of NZ_JBBOBY010000002.1, from coordinate 573,466 downwards.
CGACTGCGATTTTGTACAAAAATCTGCTCAAAGCGATACATCTGCAACACTACTCCAGAGAGGTGGTCTATTCATGAGTGAACTGTCTTGGAACAATTCCATCGGACATTTTCTGAAAGAGGCTGCAAGTGCAGCGCCTACCCCCGGCGGAGGAAGTGTATCCGCATTGGCTGCGGCACTAGGCGCGGCTATGACCTCCATGACCGCCAACCTTTCACAAGGAGAAAAATATGCGCACATCCATGAACAAATCACGGATGTCATTAGTAGCATGGAAAGATTGTCTACACATTGTGAGGAACTAATGGTCGCAGACATCCAATCCTTTGAACAGTACATGACCGCGCTGCGTTTGCCCAAGGAAACAGATGAAGAAAAGCGCTATCGTACCCATTCCTTACAGACAGCGGTGATCGCTGCCATTGAGGTACCCATGCGCCTGCTGGAAGTATGCCGGGACGGATTGTCGCAAGCCTATAACATTGTGGAAATGTCCAATAAAAATGTGATTTCAGATCTTGGCATCGGCGCGATCCTGTTCGAAGCAGCAGCTCAATCTGCCCTGCTTACCGTCGACATTAACCTTGCTTCGCTGAAAGACTTGGATGTCAAATACTCCTATGAGACCAAGACAGCCGCACTCATCCGCGAAATCGGACAAATCAAAGACCAAACCTTGTTGATGGTGCGCAGTCGAATAGCGAATTAGTCTGCTCATAACCGTGTTTAACCTGTTCTAACCAACATATTTCTGCTTACTCGTTAAAAGAAATAGCCTCCAAATCCATCTCTAATCGTGGGTTTGGAGGTTATTTTATTGAAATTCATACATTTTGGAAAACTTTTCTATATTATATACGTCTATGGATAAGGGGATATTCTCGAAGGTATCATTTTTTATCTTATACACATTGATCAAGAAATGAGGAAAATCGTATGAAAAGACGGACTCTATTACTCAGTATAATCACGTTATTGTTATTCAGTTCTAACGCGTGGGCGAACGAAAAGGAGTCTACATCCCATATTCGTTCCTATGATTCTGGGAGTCTGATTCAATCCGATGGAAGCTTGTGGCTGTGGGGCTATAATCAATCCGTACCGACTCGTGTAGAGGGTAAGTCGGACGTTGTAAAAACATTTTCTAATATCATCAACGAGGGCGATCTGGTATTTTCCTTACAAGACCACTCTGCTTGGTATGTGCCTAGAAATAATATTGCTGAATCCGTGAAATTCGTTCCTCTGGAAGGATTACAGAACCTCGCAGCTGTAAGTAGTTTGAATGATCATGTGCTCGCTCTGAGCAGCGAAGGCAGCATATCTTCCGCTGATCGACTCGACAATGGAAACATCTCTAGTCCTTTTCAAACCCTATCTGGCCTCGACGAGGTTGCCAATATAGATAGTTACTATGAGCAAAGACCGGATTATGAGGAACGCTGGATATTTCTAAAGAAAGACGGCAGTGTGTGGAAAAATACAAAAGCCTTGCAGGGCTTCGAACCTATTTCATCATTAAAAGATATTACGGCAATCGCTAAAAACATAGCCTTAAAAAAAGATGGCACCGTGTGGACGTGGCCCAAAGAATTTGATAAAAATGTAACTCCGTCCGAAACTCTATCCGTATCGCAAATTCAAGCCTTATCGGGCATCAAGACAATCAAGGCCGATAGGTATTCCAATCTCGCGATTGATCAGCAAAGTCGACTTTGGTTCTGGGGTGCTACAGTTACAGGTTCCTCAGATAATACAACCTATCACAACGAAAATACCCCTGTACTATTAACAGGAGTAAAGGATGTTAAAGACGCCTTTTTCGTTGAACGCTCCATACTTGCCCTAACCACTGCTGGGAATGTATATGTTGCGTCTCTAGATGGTGAAAAGTTATCATCCAATGCCCCCTTTACATTACTTGCTAAAAATATTCAAAGCATCAAAGCAGGTCCACGGCACGTAATCATGCAAAAAGCAGATGGCGCCCTATGGGGCTGGGGTGTCAACAAACACGCGCAGCTCGGTATAGGGGACTATGAGTTTCTTTATAGTTCACCAGTTCCTGTACAAAAACCGATTCTTGTCCGTCTCAATGGTTCGCCTGTCCCTCTGAGTAATGGTGCCATTACCCGCAACGGGCAGGCTTTTATTCCCCTTCGTTCTGTTTTTGACAAACTGGGGGCCGAGATCGCTTATGATTTCAACAGCAAAATAGCGAATATGAATCAGTCTAAGACAGAAGACCATCCTGTCTCTCTAGAAGTAAATTTCAAAACCAGCCAAACAAAAGTGAACGGTAAAGCCGTAAAACTCACCAATCCGCCCTTCATGGTGAATGGAATTGGTTATCTTCCACTAAGGCTACTCAGCGAAACGCTGGGGGCCAAGGTAGATTGGATACAAAAAGAAGATACTATTGAAATTACGACGAAATAGTAAATAAAAAACCAGTCCAAACATGATTCATGTTGGACTGGTTTTTTATGCTATATACTGCGTGTATTATGCGACTTCCCATCTGTTTTGGACAATTCGTCACAACGCAGAATCTCACACCTATTGTTTAACTTTATTCTCTTTTTCTCTTTCGACCAGCATATCTACGATCATATCAATTTGCCCGGTAATAGCGATTGGATCATAGCGATAATACGTATCAAAATCGTTAAAGAACACTCTATTGTTCTTCACCGCAGGAAGATTCCCCCACACAGCGGACGATTTCAGTTGCTTGAGCGCGTCACCCTTTTTCTCCGGGTCATACGTAGTCAGGAACATATAATCTGCGTCATACTGTGGCAATACCTCCATCGAAAGCTGCACCGTTTGTTCCTTGGAGTTAGCTGTTTTCTTTGGCATATTCAGTTTAAGCGCATTGTACACGGCTTGTCCGCCCCGCCCCGCATTGTCGCCAAAGATCCAAAGTGCGTGCTTGTCCGTCAGCTCATACAGACCGAAAGTTGCCTTTTCGTCAATCACGCCTTTAAGACGTGCGCGACCTTCAGCGGCCTTTTTATCAAATGCAGCAATAAATTGCTCAGCCTTCTCCTTTTCCCCGGTGATATCTCCGAACAGCTTGACCGTATCATAGATATTAGTCGTCGTACCGTACGGAATGTATAGGGTAGGTGCGATTTTAGACAAAGCCTCATAATTCGTATCCTTCATAACCACGATCAGATCGGGTTTGAGTTCCAGCGTCTTTTCCAAATTGGTCGGATCACCCACCTCTTTGGTTCCTTTTTCCTTCAGCAAATCGGTCAGAAAAGGATTTTGAAACGCAGTCGGCTCCACACCCACCACGTTAGCACCCACGGACAGCAATTCTCCACCGTAAAAATCCGTTACAATGCGCTGTGGCTTCGCAGGAATTTGAATATCCCCTTTAACCGTTTTAAAGCTTCTAGTCTCTCCAGTAGTTGCCGACTCTTGCTTATCTCCTGAAGATGAAGCCAGATTACTTCCATTATTATTTCCGCCGCAAGCGCTGATGAATACAGACAATACAAGTAACATAGCTGTCATCATAAAATACGATTTTCTTTTCAACTGATTAGCCCCCTATATATTGTAAAGATGATCTTCCCGATACACATGATAATGATTATCAATATCGTAAGAAATATATCAAGCGTCGTCCTTACTGTCAACTGAAAAACGAACTTTGCATCATTTCACTTTAAAATGAAAAGACCTGCCAAAATGATGGCCAGGTCTTCTTTGTGGAGCCGTCTCAAAACCTACACATTGGGGCTAGGTTGCTGGAGGCTGCTTTCTGGTGATCGCTGTTTTGTTTTATATTCTTCTCCCCAATCCTTCATCAGGTTAATAATCGGGATCAGCGTTTTTCCAAATTCAGTTAGAGAGTATTCGACCTTGGGAGGAACCTGTTGGTAGACTTCACGGTGAACGACTCCGTCCTCTTCCAGCTCGCGCAATTGGAGTGTCAGCATACGCTGGGTAATGCCCGGACAGATCCGCCGAAAATCACTAAATCGCTTAGTCCCATACATGAGATGATATAAAATAATCCCTTTCCATTTGCCCCCAATCACGTCCAGCGTGTACTCAACAGGACACGCCTGATCATTTCCAGCGGTACATTCCCCAAAGCCGCCTTTCCGATTGCGCATAGGCTTTTCTCCTCCTTGGTATCATTTTATATACTACAGCACATTAATGTGCGTACTTCAAAAACGATCATGTATATTCTAATATTAAGCATGTTACTTGGTAAGCGTCAATTTTAATCACATCCATAAGGAGTGGAATAACGATGGAAACCTTAACTACTACTAAAGATCAAATCTTATCTGCATACGAGTTCAGACATGCAACGAAGGAATTTGATAGCCATAAGAAAATTAGCGATTCTGACTTCGACTTTATTCTTGAAACAGGCCGTTTATCCCCGAGTTCGTTTGGCTTTGAACCCTGGAAATTTGTTGTCGTTCAGAGTAACGCTATGCGTGAGAAGCTGCTGCCTTACTCTTGGGGGGCCCAAAAACAACTGCCAACAGCCAGCCATTTTGTACTCATCCTCTCTAGACTTCCTGAAGATATGGTAGCCTCATCCGATTATATCAAGAGTATGATGGAGAACGTGCAGCAATTACCAGCTGAAGTGATTCAAGGCAGAGAGAAAGTGTATGATGCCTTTCTAAAGTCAGATTTTGGGCTGGAGGAAAATAAAAGAGCCTTGTTCGAGTGGGGCTGCCGACAAACCTACATCGCACTTGGCAACATGATGACTGCCGCAGCTCAAATCGGCATTGATTCCTGCCCTATCGAAGGTTTTAATAAACAGGAAATCGAACGCATCCTCTCCGAGGAAGGCATTATGGATGCCGAGCATTTCGGTATTTCTTGTATGGTGGCATTTGGATACCGTCTCAACGAACCGCGTGGCAAAACTCGGCGATCTGTAGATCAGGTTATTGAATGGGTGTAAAACCTTTTTTCTAAAACAAAGGGGCGTCCCGCAACCATTTCCATGGCTGTTGGGACACCCCCTTTTCATAAAACCTCAAGTCTTAAAAATTCTGTCATTCCAAACCCTTACTTATAAGTTACTTCTTCCGCGAAATAGATTTCCTTTAAACGATCCTTTACGCGCTGAATTTCATCTGCTGTTAACGGAGCTGTAGGATGCAGCTTAAAGTTCCTTCCAGTGACATAGCTTACATCTGTGTTCTTACCCAGATTGTAGGCCATCTTCGGAACCGGATTTCGGGTATAGTCAGTAAAGTCAATAATGGACCATGCCGCATCTCCATCCTCCTTGGATAAAATAATCCGCTGTGAGGCGTTTTCAGTCCACAAGTAACGCAGATTGGCTGGTGAATTATTGGAGTCCATAACTGCCTTAAAACCTGAGCCTCTAAACATGAGTGAAAACTCCGTATGATCATTACTCAATCCAGCTATCGATTCATAAATCTGTTTCAGCCCGTCCACGCCCACAATCTCAACCTCACGGTCAACAGGGAAGTGCTTCACAAAGTTTTCCCATATTTGAGACATGTTATGGTTTTTGGCAAGCCAGTTGACATCCAAAATAATGGACATGTAATTTACTGTATTCAAACGTTGATACGGGTTATCTAAATATTGCTGTGCTATATACAGTTGTGGTGCCGCATCCGTTTCCGTCACATATGGATCACCTGGATGGAGAGTCCAGCGTGAAGAATCTTTGGTATAACGCGACCCGATGGGATCAATCGAAATCGAGTTCATAAATACGATACCGCTATTATTTGTAAGCCCCTGTGCCGGAACAATCGGATTATCCTTATGGGACCAGTAAGGCATCAAAGGTGAACCCTCACCATACATGTTGTTCACATTATACTGTGTAGCCGACCACCCCATCGCTGAGGTAATCTTAAAATGATCCTTAAGCCATTGGGCCTGCTCAGGATTCACCGTAAAGCCGGTCAATGATTTAGGCAGATACTTCCGATATTGGTCTGTATCCATACTTTCAAACACCGAAGGTGATCCCAACGAACCAGATTGGTGCAGCTCATTGAGGGCATTATAACGATACATATACAACCACTCGTTCATCTGTGCTTCCCATTCAGGAAGATCAAACAGATTATTCGGATACCCATCCAAAATCCCGACTTCATCGCCATACTGATCCACGTATTCCAAAACCTTTTTAAGCTGCGGACGATTTGATTCCACAAAAATAAATCTATTTTCCATGGCCCACGTCACTTTTAAGTTGGTACCAAAGTGATCCATCAGCAATTGACGCGACTGCTCAATTTGCTCTACCGTGGTCGTACTGCCCGCATCTTTTCCCTGTAGCATCATGGAGATAGCAAAATATTGCTTTTTGCGTGCTCCTGGTACTACAGTTAACTCGGCATCGGATATGAAGTGAATTCCCTGAGAGGGTGATTCAACCTCAATCTTGAATGGAATGACAGAGTTCAATGCAGGAATCAGATGCAGGTTGGCAATATGTCCATCCTCGTCAAATATCCCTCTGGAATCCTCTATACGAAGCTTCAAGTCTGACGGCAATAGACCGGACGGTATGACCTCTCCCTTTGCATTTTGAAATACATAGGGCATGCTCCAGGCTGTAGGGTCTAGAGTAGTGGCCTGTGAAATGGTGTACGTCGCCAAGTATACGGACCTGATTACACTCGGGTCCTCTACCGGAGGAGTCTTCCCTTTCACGATCAGCTTGGTCTGTGCTTTAAGTACCCGATAAGGTTTAGCAATGGTGACTTCCATCTCTACAGGAATATAACCATCAGCAGCAGGTATATTTTCGGAATGCGCAATTTTCCCATGTTCATCAAATACACCTAATGTATCACTAAATGTGTAGGTGACACTTGTGACGCTAACAGCGGGAATGCTTACCAAGTGCCCTTTATTGTAGAGATCAAAGGACAGCTGATACGAAGGATACGTTTCCGGTTGATTGACCAACTCGGGCGCCTTGATTACTACCTCATCCACCACGAAATCCGACGAATGATCCGGTGGTTCTGACGGAGTCACTGGCGGTATGATTGGTGGTATCACTGGCGGTGTCACTGGTGGTATCACCGGTGGTTTGGGACTAGGTTCTGGTCGTATAATTGGCGGTTCCGGCTTCGGCTCTGTTGGTGTTACCGGAGATACCGGTGGATCGGGTCTTGGACTATGGCTTTTAGGCTCTTCGATCTCCGGATTCGCACGCTGGTGACTGATTTCCGGCGCCAGGTCGACCACGATCTTCCTCGATTCCGTTGGACTGGCTGGCTGATTCGTCATTGCAGTTCCATTTCCTAATGATTCCAGCAAACGCTTAGCACGTTCTCTCAGACCGTCACCGCCTAGCCATATCCGATATGCTACCAGTGTAGCATCCTGCCGTCTCACAGACTCTTTGGGATGGAAATAATGATTCGTATCCCCCTCGATCAGCTCCAACCGTTCCATCAGCCATACGCTCGTTTGTGCATAGTCTGATATATCAGCCTGATCCACAAAACTAGATCTATCGGAAGCGCGGGTATCTTCAGAAACGCCGAAATACCTGGCATACCACACCGCCATATCCTGACGGGTCATATTATGCTTTGCACCGAATAACTGATCACTAATTCCTTTGGTAATGTTCTCTGCTTGCAAGGTCTGCACATAGGGTAGAGCCCACGGTGACACATCACTAAAAGAAGCAACGCTTTTGTTAACCGAAGTTCGTTTTAAGGTTTTAACGAAAATGCTCGCCCATTCCTGCCTCGAAATAAAATGCACAGGTCGAAAACTACCATCCTGATAACCCGTAACATACCCTTGAGCAGCCATGGCTTCAATTGCATCAGCTGCGTAGGAATGTTCGATATCGTTAAAGACCCTGTCTGCAAAAACAGGCACAGTATGTATACAGAACAACCAAACAGCCAGTAAAGCAGCGATGTACTGCCTAATTTGTTTTAACTTTTTTTCACATTTCATATTATTTGGATCCTTGCACCTCCTTTACGATATAGCATCAGGTCACTTCCACCTGCACTTCTGTTTCAACTCTGAAAATTATCTCTTTTGTTTTCAAACGGATTTCATTTCAATTAACACCAAACTGTATATACTTGAATTATCGGAATAATATCCCTAGGATTGAATAAAGACAGCAAAAAAAGTAGTTATAGATTACGGTTCCATCCGTAAAATTGTCATTATTTTAAAGGCATATATCCCGATCTTTTAAAATGGTTTTCATTGGGAATTAAATTTCCAGCATTTTTTCATTACTAAATTTTCTAATGCGAGCATCACAATAAAAAAGATAACATCATGTATAAAGCACCATACACAATGTTATCTCTTCTTTTGTTTTTATTGGCTATCTCCATCAGCTGTTGATTCTTTGTTGCCAGCACCCTTAAAAACATAATAATAACCTTCTGAAATCCCGTCTTGCGGATAAGCTGCAGGATCTTCGCTGGTTACTTGACCTACAAGCTCCCGATTCTTAAACGTGTGAGGACCTTCCTCTATTAGCGCCTCAGCAGACATCCCACTGATAAGTCTTACGGTACTGGACCAGAATGTAACTAAATATATATCGTTAGCATTAAATTGAAAGCGTCCTTCACTGGGTGTCCCCTCATAAAACAGCTCAGACAAAGAAGCCGCTTCTGATCCTCTCATAAAAATTTGAATATCACTAGTTCCATTCCATCTATGAGGAATTCCGCCTCTGGGATTGATATACTCTACAACCTCAGGCTCCTGATCGCGAAGAAAATCAGTAACTGTAAATTTGTACACATCATCCGTTATACTCTCGGTTACAACTCCAGTTGTTTTCCCTGTTTTATAGCCACTGAAATCTCCATACACATTTGGGGTTTGACTTAAAGCTGCAAAAAACCTTTCCTGATCCATATATTCGACTCTTCCAGGTACCGCAGTCAATCTATATGTCTTGACCTCAGTGCCCTTGTACTTATCCCAAGTATATTCTGTAGCTGCATAAGATACTCCACTGTTCCAGCTCACAGATGCCACCATGAGAATACCTATCATCAATAATAATGGCCATTTTTTCAACACCATACCCTCAACCTCTTTCTCAAAGTACACTCAAATCATTATTAGCATTATAGCTTTTCAATAGTTCTATTAACAGTTAAATATTAGAAAAAAGTGTGGATGATTTTTGTCACCTATGAGCTACAAAATTTCCTTGAACAACTGGCAGCCCCTGTCCACTTTACTTTATGATGGATGGGTAGCAGAACATAATAAAGGCATTATGGAGAGAGAATACTGGGGTCTATAACGGCTTTATTCCAAGCTAGGATTTTCGGAAATTTATACGTATTGGTATCAAGTTAAAACATGCATTGAATAAGCTATTTCCCTGTATTCTGCTGATCGGTTGCTGCTTTGAGACGTTTTTCCATTTCTGTAGACACCATAATGTTTAATAGCCCCATAAGATTATTGGTCTCATCCCTTGCTTTTTGATAGGCCGCAGCGAAGGCTTTTTCATTCGCGGCAGGGTTTTTAATGTCACTTAGTTTCTTCCACTCGGGCTTAACACGTTGATCGTACATATCATACAAGCTGATGTCTGTAGGTGTCTGGGCAACAGGCATCATAGACTCAAATTTCGAGGCAACCTTAAAAAATCCCAGCGTATTTTGGACCGATGGACTAGAATAATCATGCGTCCTCATCGCTTCTTCTAAAATATGAAGTCCCTCGCGTGACAAATAAAGCATTTTGACGAGTCCTCTTTCTGTATTAGAGGTTTCCTCCCACTTCTTGTAGGACTCACCTGGAGCAACTCCCTCTGTAAAAAAATTATAAGCTTCATGAATAAATTCATCTGTATTCAGGTGGATGGGTTCTTCTGTATATAAATTCACGACAGAATCACTGTAATTTGCAATGTTTACCTGTTTCCCGGTTGGATCGGAAACCCGCCGAATCGGATGATCCTGTACTCGTACCAGCCCATAACGATCTGCAAAGGTAAGAAGCTGCTCCTGCGTCGTATTTAACCCTATTTGTCCTGCTGGCCGATCGGGCTTCGTTGCTTCTTTAGCCACGTCGGAATACGTCTTCCCATTACCTTTTGTAGCTTGGTCTGTAGTATTGCTCACAACACCATCCACACCAGCCTGTTCCGCATTGTCCACCTTGGCATTCTGTGTAGTCGTAGTCGTTGCCGTTGCTGCTCCAGTCGTAGATTCACCTTCAATTTGCTTCTTGGAGTCACCGCATGCAGTCAGCAAAGCAGCTAAACTTATTACAGCAGTCAACAAAATAATATACGCTTTTGCCTTCATTAGTACCTTCCTCATTTCCTTATGTATCATTCTTTATACCTTTGCGGTCTGATTGTAGCCTTCAATAATATGGAATTAATCTTATCAAAAATAAAAATGAGGGAATACTGGACCATACTCCTGATTATCTTCGATGATTCTATAGTAATTCGTTGTTTTCTGAACTAAAGTCGTGGCTCTCAACCTATATAATGGGCAAATTGCCCGTTGACTTTCGGAATACTTGATCCTCGGTACTACTCCTGCCTGTTCAAGTTACATTATAGTTGGTTCCTAGTTTTCAAAAGCCGATCGTGCTGTTTTAAATCAGTAGGTTGTGTAAATCGAATATTACAAACGAAAGCACCTGTAATTCATATAGAAATAGATGAATTACAGGTGCTTTTCTATTAGTTAGTAATGAGACTCCCTATTTTATTATTTTTATGAATATTTTCCGTTCCGGCTTCCAATGCAGTTTTGTAATATGAGCATTTATGTTCAATAACTTCCATTGTTTTTTTAAGTTCTTCCATTTGTGCTTCTACAGTAGCTTTTCGTTCCATAAACATGTCATATCTTTGTTGTAGTGTGGAATCCCCACCAGAACACCAATCAATGAAATTTTTAATTTCTTTGATCGGCATCCCGGTGGATTTTAGACATTCAATTATTTTTAAAGCGTCGATATCGGATTCTTTAAATAATCTTGTTCCGCTAGATGTCCGTTCTACAAAAGGCATAAGTCCCTCCTTGTCGTAGTACCGCAAAGCGTATGCTGTAAGATTCAATTCTTTTGCAACTTCGCTGATAGAATATGTCTTCATCATGTATCTCCTATTCTTAATGACATAGACTTCGAGTTAACTCTATGATATAAGGGGGATTCTATCAAGTTATTTGTAGAATGTCAAAGTCCCCTTATAGGAAAAGTAGAATCAGATGCTATCTAACGAAATATAATTAGCTGTAATGAACCTGAACCTGTACGAGCAGAAATTCCCAAAAGGAATATAAACTTGCGCTTGACTTAGAGTTAACTATAAGGATTAACATTGATTTGCAAGAGAAAAAGTATAAATGGAAATGAATGAAGGGTAACTTCAACTGACTTCAGCTAGTTTTCAATTTATACCGATATAACTGCATTCTCTTGAAAAATAGAAATAATTGGAGGCTATTTATGATAACTGCTAAAGCGCGAGCTGTCGATGGCCCAGACAAACCGTTTCGATCGGCTGAAATTAAACGACGGGATCTTGTTTCACACGATGTTCTGATTGAAATTAAATATGCCGGCATATGCCATTCTGACATCCACACTGCTCACGGCGAATGGGGGCCAGTGAACTACCCTCTCGTACCTGGACATGAAATTGCAGGGATTGTCACGGAGGTAGGATCTGAGGTTACAAAGTACAGAGTTGGTGACCGGGTAGGGGTTGGCTGTATGGTCGATTCCTGTGGAGAATGTGAGAACTGTCGTAAAGGAGAGGAACAATACTGCCTTAAAGGAAATGTCCCTACCTATGCTGGTGTTGACAAATACGGCGAGCCTACACAAGGCGGATATTCTACCCACATTGTCGTAACTGAGGATTTTGTAGTGAAAATTCCAGATAACATTGAGCTAGACGTGGCTGCTCCATTACTTTGTGCAGGTATTACGACTTATTCACCGTTGAACCGCTGGGGTGCTGGTCCAGATAAGAAAGTGGCCGTTGTGGGAATGGGAGGCCTTGGCCATATGGCTATCAAGATTGCACATGCTATGGGTGCTGAGGTAACCGTTCTATCACAAACATTAAAGAAAAAGGATGATGGCTTGCAATTTGGTGCGGATCACTATTATGCTACAAGCGAACCAGAAACATTTGAAAAGCTTGCTGGGCACTTTGATTTGATTATTAACACGGTAAGTGCTGCCATCGATATGGATGCTTATTTTGCACTACTCAATCTAGATGGAACTTTGGTGAATGTCGGTGCCCCTGGGGAGCCGTTGTCACTAAATGTGATGTCCCTTATCGGACATCGCCGTTCATTTGCTGGTTCAATGATAGGAGGCATCCGTGAGACACAGGAAATGTTGGATTTTTGTGCAAAACACAATATTGTTCCTAAAATTGAAGTGATATCGGCCGACCAGATTGACGAAGCCTACAAACGAGTGTTAGCTTCTGATGTGAAGTATAGATTCGTGATTGACATTAGCACAATGTAAGCTATGTAAATCATAAGTTGTACAAGTGATTTTAATTTTGAAGGTGTCCCCAAAGTATTACTTGGGACACCTTCACTTTATTCTGTGTACCATCCTATTGTCTATTTCCTCTTTTTTGTATTTATTTGTAATTCAAAGATTCTACCCTTAGAATATAATACATTAGGAATAAATAGGAAGGGGGAACTTATCTATGTTCAAGAAAATGGATATTTACAGAATCCTCACTTTAATATTTGCTGTAGTTGTTATGATCTCTTCCTCTTTATCACTCGCATACCCAGACACCTATAGGGACTCATACAAAATCGCGCAATTTTTTCTAGGGTTTATATTTTTATTTTCTGGAATTACAGAGTTTAAGGCTAACCGTAAGAGTATAGCAATAATGAACTTCTCAGTTTCCCTTCTCACTTTTTTTGTCTCTATATTTACACTTGTAGTGCGAACAGGCTAACCACACGGTTCTATACCTCAGTAACAACCCTCCCATAGCCCTCTCCCTCGTCATGTAAAAGAAAAGCCGAGCGAACTCAGGATCATCTGAATTGCGCTCGGCAAATGTTACGTATTTAGCAATCTTTTAGTTTTCCTCTAATTCTTCAATTCTCTGCCGCTTTCCTATGCCAAAGACAAAATATCCAATAATGACGATCGCCATGAATGTTGCCCCGACAATCAACGACAAGCGTGTGTCTGGATTAAACCACATTCCAACGATCACCAGCAACAAAAAGATAATGGTAATGTAATTACTGATCGGAAAAAAACGAGATTTAAAGGTGTGATCCTTCATTTCGTCTTTCCACTTTTTCCTGAATTTAAATTGACTGATGGCTAATGCAAACCACGGTACCATGCCTGGAAGAACACTGGCGCTGTAAATATACAGAAACAGTTTGGAATCAGGCATTAAATAGTTAAATAATACCCCTACCAGCAGCAAGGAAATGGTCGTTATTATACTATTTCTAGGGACGCCGCTTGGAGAAACTTTCCCGAAAAACTTGGGAGCTTGTCCGTTCTTAGCCAACGTGTATAACATTCTTCCCGCACTGTAAATACCACTGTTACAACCAGACATCGCAGCTGTAAGTACAACAAAGTTAATGATACCCGCAGCAGCCACAATTCCTACCTTGGCAAAAGTCAGAACAAATGGGCTACCGATCTCGCCTATTTGGTTCCAAGGATAAATCGTAACAATGACAAAGATTGCACCCACGTAGAAAATCAGAATACGCCAGATGATGTTTTTAATGGCTTTTCGCAGTGTCGTTTTTGGATTTTCAGCTTCACCTGCCGTAATACCCACCATTTCTATCCCTTGGTAAGCCGCTGTTACAATACAGAGTGCAAACAGAAACCCTTTCAAACCACCTGCAAAGAAGCCGCCATGGCTGTACAGATTGGATAGACCTATCGGTTGTCCACCGTTACCGAGTCCAAAGAAGATCATCCCCGTACCAACTACTAACATGAAGATAATGGCGACAATTTTAATCATCGCAAACCAAAACTCAAATTCCCCATAAAATTTCACAGCCGCCAAATTGGCCAATGCAATAATAATTACACCTGCCAAAGCCGGCAACCATTGCGGGATATCTGGAAACCAGTAGCCCACATATACCCCAATCGCAGTAACTTCCGCCATCCCTACGGTAACCCATAAAAACCAATAGCTCCAGGCGGTCAAGAAACCGGCTAAAGGGCTGATATATTTATGAGCAAATGTAGCGAATGAGCCTGTCACCGGTTCAAGAATCAGCATTTCCCCCATGATCCGCATGACAAAAAACATAATAATCCCCGCTAAGAGATAAGCCAGCAGCACTGAGGGACCTGCCCATTTTATCGTACTTGCCGATCCCATAAACAAACCGACGCCAATCGTACCTCCAAGCGCAATCAACTCAACGTGCCGTGGCTTTAGCCCTCTCGTTAATTGTTTCGATTCCAAAAGAACGCTCCCCTTCGTATATGTTCATCATCAAACGCTAATGATCCGGAAAACTGTCCCCAAACATTATTAACTTTTCAGACTGACGTGGTCGTGAGTGAACGACAACAAAGTAGTTCCACGATTCGTAAATATACCAGAAAACCACGTCCTATTTACCGTCCAAACCTTACTGTTTCTAAGACCGAGTCCGTAGCATTAGATGCATTGTATGACAAAAAACGCCTAAATACAACTGCTAATTAGCAGACATTTTTATGCATGAAATGGAAAGGAAGGCTATTCATATTTTCTGAACAATGGTCAATTTAATGTAATGCATTAGAGTGCTAAACAAACATATTTCTTCAATGATAAATATCACGATATTAAGTCTATTTGAAATCCGAGATGAAGATATAACTGGTCAATGGATTGATGCAAGTGGCGGATCTCATCTATAAAATTGAAGGGTTCAAAGCCTAGCTAAAGATCAGGCTTTTGAACCCGCTTATTCAATGATGAATGAATATGTATTTATTTGAGATTTTTTATAAAATTTTTCTGATCCTTGGTAAACATATAGCCACGTCGTTCATAGAACCTGTGAGCCTGTATCCGACTTGGGTGAGATAATAGTTTGATCCCAGAAAATCCATGGGACTTTCCCCACTGTTCAAGACGCTCAATCAACATGCTACCTACACCTTGATTTCTATACTTTTCTTTAACGACAAATCCTAATATATTTACCAAAGATTCAGAAAAAAGTAATTCATATGGGCTTCCATGAATATATCCTAATACCTCGTTATTTTCTTCATAAACAAAGATCATATCTTTTGATTCCTTTGTAATCAATTCAATCTTCTCTTTTACTTTTTCTTCAGGAAATAGATATAGATTGGGGTTAAAATCTTGGTTCAACAAATAAATGTCATGATAATCAGATACCCTAATTTCCCTAACATTTTTTTCTTTCACTTTTGAATACCTCCTATTTTCATCATACGATGCTTTATGTCTAAACTCATTAATCCTCACAATCTTGACCGTTAAAACAATTCAGCATCCCAATAAATGCTTCAAGTTTGGAATCCTCCCATGTTGAAATACGTTGATAAAATTCTTTTTCTTTTTCTTTTAAAGCTTCCAAGGCTTTTCCACGACCATTAGCTGTCAGGGATATCAACACACCCCGGCGATCCTCAGGGTGAGTTTCACTTTTTACATATTCCAATTGCTTAAGCTGAGTAACAAGACGGCTGACAGAGCTTCGATCCATAGCGGTGGATTCTGCCAAAAATGTAGCGCTTACCGGGCCGTATGAAAGAAGACAGCGTACGATCAGAAAAGCCGCAGGTTGTAATGATGGATCGAAAAGTGCCGCAGTTTTTACATTGAGTGCATGTGACGCGCTTATAAGTGCATTAAGTTGTTCACCAAGATTCAGTTCTAATTTCTCTCTTGTAGAATTTGGATGTTGAGTTTTATTATCCATATGTCTCCACCTTATTTAAATTAGTATGAATATATTTGACATATATCAATCAAAATACATATACTTGATATATGTCAATCATATTTTCAACTTTGGTAAGTGTCAAGCAGAAGATCTACAATATAAAGCATCCACAACCGTAAAGCGTGGACATGAATAAGAATGTAATTAGATCGAGAATTTGGAGGATGATTTATATGTCGACATACCCGATTATTGTAATCACTGGTGCTACTAACGGTCTTGGACAATGGGTAGCAATTGAATTAGCCCAACGCGGAGCACATCTAGTCTTAACAGCCAGAAATGAAAAGCGTGCTGAAACGACTAGAAATATTCTGAGAGACTTGGCGCCAAGTACAAAGGTAGACTTTTTTTTCGGGGACCTGTCTCTTATGAAAGATGTCAAACGTATTGGGGATGAAATTAAAGCTAATTATCCAAAGATTGATGTATTAGTGAACAATGCTGGATTACATGGATTTGAACAGCGAATAACCTCAGAGGGTTTGGCAGAAATGATAGCCGTAAACTATCTTGCCCCGTGGCTGTTAACGCATACACTACTCAATTCACTAATGGAATCCACAAATGCTAGGATCGTCAATGTAGCTTCTGAAGCGTCACGCAACCATGGTGAATTAAAATTACCGGAGGATTTAATAGATACATCTGCATTTACCGCAAGAGGTTCATCTAAGATATACGGAAAGACTAAACTTCTTAATATCATGTTTACAGAAGAACTTGGACGTCAATTGGATGGAACCGGAATCGTAGTTAACGCACTTAATCCAGGCTTTAACGTTACCGGCCTTGGCCGTGAGTTAGGATTTTCTTCGGTACTTGCAAAAATATTGAACGTTTTGCATATCGGAGACCCACGGAGAGGAGCAGAAATTATTATTCGTTTAGCAACAGAATCCCAATATCAAGAAGTGACAGGCGGGTATTTTAATGTTGGTACTGGTAAGCTGATTGTGCCGGTATATCCTGGTGGGGATAGCAAGATGCAACGCCTACTTTGGAGTACTACAACCGAATTATTACGGCAAAAAGGCGTTATGGAATGAAATAGAATCTAAAATCGAACAATGTCCCCCCAACGAATGGTTCATTTTGTAAACTAAATCTCTCTTTTAACCGATAAATACATATGTTGGTTCTGTACTTAAATATCTCCTCCCATCTTTACATATTCAAGTACAAACGTGTATTTTTCTAAAAGGGGGCTTTCTATGAACTATCTAGACGAGCATATACTTAGCCTCAAAGCTAAAATGGTGGATCAGAAGACAGCTAATAACGATAATGTGAAATCCATCCCAGCTCAAACCCAGAAATCGGAACTGGACGGTTCCATGTTTGAAGAAACAAAGCTACTTCATGTTGAAAATGATTATCTCACGTTGGAGCCCATTACAATACTACACGGAGAGATTGGTTTCTACATCCCCAAGTCCTTCACTCCTATGCCAATGGAGCAAGCTATAATCAAATATCCTTCAGAGCATCGACCAAAGGTCATTTATACCTCATCTGAGGAGACCATCAATATCACTTTTAATCCTACAGATACCGCTCTGGAAGCGGAAGAACTGCCTGATTTTGTAGAGCAAATGGCGGATATTTTACGGTCTGTACAACCGATTCGCAACTGGTTAGGTACCGAAATGGTCACCAACTGTTCCGGACTTTCAGTTGGGCAGATTCGTTTTGTGGCGGCGGGGATCGACGGTAATCTATACAACAAAATGCTGCTCTTCATCCATAATGGACGAGTTGTCATAGGTTCCTTTAGCTGTCTGGAGGCAGATCTCGAAGTCTGGTTACCTGTAGCAGAATACTGGGCTCAATCCCTTTCTGTCCTTCCACCCCCTGCCTATTGTACAAATGAGAAAGGAATGACTACACCATGAGTCTGGGATACGATCAAATTCAAATTCACCCTTATGAACAAATTGATCTGGAGGAGCTTACCTTAACGAAAAAAATTAACGAGCATACTCGGCTTTATTTTACAGGTATTATCCCCGATGACTTGCAAGACAGTTACGTAGAAACGACAGAAAAAAATACCATCATTGAAGTCAGTCAACAAGATGAATCTGGCGCAAGCAAGCCGCTATTTAGTGGGATTGCCCTCTCGGTCGAGGTAAAAGTCGTGCGAGGTGTGTACTATCTGGAGGTGGAAGCCATTTCCCATACGTACCGGATGGACATGAAGCAGCGTACTCGTTCTTTTCAGTATACGAAAATGACGATTCCTCAAATGCTGGAGCACATAGGTAAGGACTATGAAGGACTGGATGTGATCGACGGGGCTACCGGCGGAGAAGCCATCGGACGGCTTGCCATTCAGTATCAGGAGACAGACTGGGCGTTTTTAAGACGCATAGCCTCCCGTTATCATACGAGTCTGATGCCTGTAGCCCGCTTTGACAGTCCCAAATTTTATTTTGGTATTGAGGACAGCCCTGCACAGGCGATACTGGATCATACCCGTTATACCGTACGTAAGCAATTGCTTCCTTTTCGTTATTTTCAGGAGAATGAGCAAACCAAGCTGAGCGAACACGATTTTATTTTTTATGAGGTAGAAACGGATGAGGTACTCGACTTGGGCGCTCAGTTGAATTTTCAGGGGCATAACCTGTATGTGATGGAAGCCTACACCGCCATGAGTCAAGGACTGCTGCGGCATCAGTATGTGTTGGGTTCTTACCAGGGATTTCGGCAAAAAAGCTACTACCAGGATAAGCTGGCAGGAGCCTCATTAAACGGTATTGTGCTGGACGTACGTCAGGATCAGGTGCGCATTCATCTGGATTGTGATGAACAACAGGACACAAACCAAGCACACTGGTTCAACTATTCTACTGTGTACAGTGGCGGTGGCCATACCGGCTGGTATGTCATGCCAGAAAAAGGCGATTCAGTTTCCCTCTATTTCCCCGGTAGTCGGGAAGAAGACGGCGTTGCAGGTAGTGCCGTGAGAAGGGCAGATCGCAAGAGTACGCATAACCATTTTTCCAATCCGCAAATGAAAATATGGCGTACCCCGCATGGCAAGGAAATTCGACTGGGACCGGATGAACTGGTCGTTACAGGTAAGGACGGCGCTATTTATATCAAACTGGACGATAAAGAAGGCATTCATATTGCGAGCAGCAAACAGGTGAATATTACGGCGGGAGGCAATCTCAGCCTGTCTGCGGGGAAGACGATGAGTCTATCCGCAGGTAGTCAGCTCCGTATGGATTGTAATGGCAGTCATATTGAATTAAGCGGATCGGCGGATATGAAAGGCAGCGAAGTGAAGTCGAATTAAGGATGATTAGAAATGGAAAAGCAAACAGATGTGTTAGATCAACAACAAACGGCTCTTCATCAGGCTTGGTCTTTCATTCGCAAAGAATGGGCGTTGACATGTAAATCAACACAAACACAAAGATTACAGCATATAGTAGAACATTTTCGCGCCTTTTGTGAGCTGGTTCGGCAAAAACAATTTACAGGCCGTAAAGGTCATATCGGTTACATCACCTACTCTATGCTGCGCACCACATGGCTTGAACAGAAGCCCGTTTATCTTGTTGAAGCTACGGATGCCTTATGGATGCTTGATGCTGAGCCCGTTCAGTTGGAGTACGATGCAAGTTGGATTTTTCTCTATTGGACTCAATTACGTGAACAACTTGGGGCTGAAACTTTGAAGCAACAAGTCTCCCTTTCCGAACTTGAATTGGAACAGATCATGCTGGAAGCAGCGGGATATCTTCATACGATGATCGTTAGTCTAGTTCGTCAGGCTATGAAGCAAGCAGTCCACCTACCAGAGTTTGAGGCGTTGGATCGTGAAGAAGCTTTTGAGATTCGCGTCGGAGAGTATATGGATCATAGTGTCTCCGTGTATCGGGAAGATCGGAGACCCATGGATGCAAACATAGTAAAGTCTTGGCTGGAGGAAAAAGAAGAATCGGCCTACAGCTACCAAGCACTGTCTCAAGTTCAACTGTCGGATGGAGATTACAGTTCCTTGGATTTTCGCTATACAGTCTTTCGCCAGATCGGGATGCAACAAAGTCGATTGCATCACTGTATCCTCGTAGGCACGGTATGGCAAGAAGCTCAGCTAGATGGAACCGACCTTTCACACAGCCTGCTTCACGGAGCCGATTTCAGTGGCTGTTCCCTGCAAGAGGCTGTACTGGACGAAGTAATAAGCAATAGCGAATATGGATCGGATGCTTGGCTGGATTGGGAACCGTTAGGATTGGATGGAGTGAATTTTACAAGAGCTAATTTACAGGGAGCTAGTTTTCAACATGCACAGCTTCAAGGAGCTACTTTCCAAGATGCCGCGCTGCAAAGAGCTTTATTTAACGGCGCGGATCTAACAGGTGCCTGCTTTGTAGGAGCCGATGTTACTGACGCTTCTTTTATAGGTGCATGTTTAGTAAACGCTAATTTTACAGGAGCAAAACTACACCGGGCAATCTTTACAGATGACCAACTAAGCGAGGCCATTGGCCTTGCTGCTGTGGAAACGCCCCTGGCTACACAGATAACAGATGCAATGAGTAAAGGGGAGTGGATGTCATGAGGTATTACCGACTCATGGTGGACGAGCGCGTAAAGCATCGGGTGGAGACTGCGCCCCTGTCTCCCTTGCAGGTGGAAGATATCCTTTCGGGTCATACCCTTCAGGAGGAGGATACTCCCCTGTTTTTAGCTGTACATACAGATCCACGAACCGTATATCCGGATTTTCTGGAGTTCCCTTTGCCACTGGTTTCAGACTCCATGAAAGCCCTGTTGGAAAAATATATGCCGGAGATGGAATGGAAGGCCGCTATACTTACCGATTTTCAGAAAGCCAGGCAGGATGTGTACTGGATACTGCGTCCACCTGTGGTGGATTGTCTTTCCTCACAAACCAAGTGGTATCCCGACCACACCTTGAAGCAATTGGTACTTAAACACGGGAAAATCGAATCCTCTATATTTCGGATTGCCGGCTTGTTGGAAGCACATATCTATATCAATCTCGCGGTAGCGGAAAGTCTGCTGCGTCGTCCATTTACAGGTGTTCGTGTGCAAAAAGTAGAGATGGCCACAAAGGAGGAATAATCCGTATGGAAGAAGCAAGTGTGCAGCCTGGAACAGGTGCGAAAAAAAGCTATGTCGTGGCAGGTGCGATTTTAAGCTGTAGTTACGGTACACAGCCCACGCGTTTGAAGCGCCCTTTTAGCCATGGGGTGTATGTCAAAAATAAAGCTCAGATGAATATTGGAGATTATGTGCCCGGAGTGAACATAAAATCTTTTGGGAATTGCTCCAGTCCGCTGAATCCGGCTGTGCAAGCCAGTGAGATGGTCGATATTTATGGGGTGAAAAAGGCACCGTGTATTCCTGTCCTTACGATGCCTTGGCTGAACGGAAAAAGCGACATGCGCATCGAAGGCCAGCCTGCTCTTACGCAGAACTGTACGCATCAATGTCTTTATTGCGGACACATACAGATCGAAAATGACGGTCAGGAACTGGATTAATCAGTCGCAACCTACCACTATAAAAACAAAATGCGTTGGTGAGAGATTGGCTATCTTCTCCACCAACGCATAATATAGGTTATCTTCAAATAGTTCGCTCCACATCAGGTACCGCAAAAGGTTCGGTAAGGACAGGTGGATTCCTCAGGCAATGTAGAGTAAATTTCCTGTTCGGTAGAGTAGGCATAAGGGTTCGAAAGAACTTCAAGAAGCCGCTCCATCACACGGTAGTCTTCTCGTTCCACCGCAGCTTCCAGTGCTTCTTCTACCCGGTGGTTGCGTGGAATGATTGCAGGATTGCTGCTGCGCATCAGCTGATACGAGGAGGCTTGTGATTCCTGCTGTCTGCCCAGCCTCGCCTGCCACTGCTCGTGCCACTGGGTGAATTCCGCAGTGCTGAACAGAACCGTATCCTCCAGCTTGTTCAAAGTTAGGGCACGGAAGGTATTGGTGTAGTCGGCACGATGCTTCTGCATGATACTCAGAAGCTCCTCAATAAGAGATTCATCCTCCTGCTCTTCGTTAAAGATCCCTAGCTTCGCCCGCATTCCTGCAAGCCAATGATGGTGAAACATTTTTACAAAATCTGAAATTGCATCCTCAGCCAGTGTGACAGCCTGCTCCCTGTTGTCATGCAGCAGTGGCAAGAGCGTCTCAGCAAATCTCGCGAGATTCCACGCAGCAATATGCGGCTGATTGGCATAAGCATAGCGTCCCTGCCTGTCGATGGAACTGAACACCGTCTCAGGATCATAGGTATCCATGAAGGCGCAAGGTCCATAATCAATGGTTTCTCCGCTAAGGGTCATATTGTCGGTGTTCATCACCCCATGAATAAAACCAACTAGCTGCCATTTGGCAATCAGCTCGGCCTGACGCTTAATCACTTCCTGAAGAAGTGAAAGGTAACGGTTTTCGTCATTGGCAACTTCCGGGTAGTGTCTTTCCAATGTATAATCAGCCAGAGCACGGAGATCTTGGGACGTGCCCCATGCTGAGACGTATTGAAAGGTGCCGACGCGAAGATGACTGCCAGCCACACGGGTCAGAATGGCTCCGGGCTGCTCGGTTTCCCGGATGATCGACTCACCCGTGGATACCACCGCCAAGCTGCGGGTGGTAGCAATACCTAGCGCATGCATCGCCTCACTGATGATGTATTCGCGAAGCATCGGCCCAAGTGCCGCACGACCGTCACCACCACGGGAGTATGGCGTTCTGCCTGAGCCCTTGAGCTGAATATCAACCCGTTCACCCAAGGGAGTGATCTGTTCGCCAAGCAGCAGAGCACGTCCGTCTCCTAACATGTTAAAATGCCCGAATTGATGCCCTGCGTAAGCTTGAGCAAGAGGCGTAGCCCCTTCAGGAACCTGGTTGCCGGCCAGCTCCGCTACACCATCATTCCCTTGCAGCGCCGTGCCGTTCAACCCCAGTGATCCTGCCAACGGATGATTAAGAATGATCAGCTTTGGTGAGCGGACAGGAGTTAGGTTGAGTTTTGTAAACAATGATTCCGGCAAACGCGAGTAACGGTTGTCGAAGTTCCACCCTATTTGATCTGCTATTTCTTTTTTCTCCGTCATAATGGCTCCTTTTCTGCTGCGGTATCTTAGGTTTTCCCATTTTAGTTTTTACTTCTGCCCATTTATTATCCACTTTTCACCATGCTATTGTGCCTTTCAGCTTTTAACATGCTTTTTTATTATAATCGATTATCAAACATTAATTGTATTTGAATACCGAACGGGTCTTCAATAATACCGTAGGCTTGGCTAAACACATTATTAGATAAAGGCACAATAATTTTCACTCGATCATCTGTAATTAAGCTATCATAAAAACGTTTAATTTCTTCTAGGTCAGCACTTTGAATACATAATGAAGTATTATTCCCTACTGTATATTCTTCACTGGGATTCATTGTATCTTCTGCTATCATTACTTTTGTTTTTCCGATTGCTAAGACAGAATGAGAAATATAATTTTTATTTTCATCAGTAAGCTGTATGGAGCTGTCACGTTGGGCCATGTCTTGATAGGTAACAAGAAACAATTCCTTTGCGTTGAAGTGTTTTTTGTAAAAATGTATAGCTTCTTTTGCCTTTCCGTTCATGGATAAGAAAATAGCTACTTCCAGTGTTGTACTCATGGTATCAATCTCCTTTTATATGTGTAGATATCTTATGAATTTGATATATTTCCTTGAACTTATTATCATATAAAAAGGTATCAAAACATGACACCTTTATAAGGAGATTTAGATGAAGAAATCGGAAAGATTAAATGACATGATCAGATACTTAAACAGTCGAGAGTTTTTTAATTTAAATGACCTAATGGATAAATACCATATCTCAAAAAGTACAGCTCTACGTGATATTAGTTCATTGGAACAATTAGGTATGCCTATTTTTTCGGAACATGGCAGACATGGACGATATGGTATCCTAAAAAATAGATTGTTATCCCCCATTATTTTTACGATGGATGAAGTGTATGCTCTGTACTTTGCAATGTTGACGTTAGAAGCTTATCAATCCACCCCCTTTCATTTAAGTGTTAATCAACTGAATGAAAAGTTTGAACACTGTCTTTCTAAAATACAAATAAACCAGATTCATAAAATGAAAAAGGTTTTACAATTTGAAACATATCAGCATAATCATGTTAGTCGTTATTTAGATAAAATTCTAACAAGCATTCTTAATGAGAGTACCTGTAAAGTTAAATATGTAAAAAATAATCAGAAAAAAAGTTACTATATTCAATTTTTCAAAATTTCCGCTAAGTTTGGTCAATGGTATGCTACTGGAATAGAGTTACATACGAATAAATATAGAGTTTTCAGATGTGATCGAATAACCCTTATAGAAGAGGAGAACAATTCTCGCTTTTCTATAGATGAACTTCTTAGTCGTTCATTAGAAATGTATCAAACTGAGAAGAGCATTGACTTTGAAGTAGAGATTGTAGAACAAGCCAAGGATATTTTTTATAAAGAACATTATCCTTCTATGAAAATAGAAAATGGTGATAAGACAGTCATTAAGGGATTCTATAATCCAGGAGAAGAAGAATTTATCGCTCATTATTTTATGAGATATGGTCATTATGTACGATCAGTGAAGCCTGAATCTTTAAAACAGATTATTAAAGATAGAGTTGAGCACCTCTTAAACCACTATCAAAAATTATAAGGTAAAAAGGCTTTTAAGGCAGAATGCAGAAAACTTCACACCCTTTAGGAGATCTTTGGTCTATTTCATTTACATTCTAGTAAAGAAAAGGAACCTGCAAGCTCCTTTTCTTTACTAGCTATGACATTTGAATCATGGCTTCCGTTTGGCGATAACGGCATAGGATACCGTTCTTGTGAATCCAGTTGGATTCCATGCAGTAAATACCCATCTGTCTTCGGCCGCGGAATAATTATTGAGAAGAAACCCTTGTTCATTTCCAGAGAAAGTCCATGAACCGCTAATCAGATTGTAGGCGTTACCGTTAATCGTAGTGCTTCTAAAGCTATTAGGAGAAATAGTGATCGGTGCGAAGGTGAAGCGTGCGAATCCATCTCCAAGTTGAGTTACACGAATGGCTTTTTTAAGATTCATAATCACGTGACTATTTTTTTTCAGTTTTTTTCCCAACTTTGCTTCTGTTTTTTTAATTTTCATTAAGGTTGCCTTTCTCAAAGAAATCATCTCCTTAATTGTTTTACTTATAGTTAATGATGGAGTAGATACTTTTGAATGGACAAAATCCCCGGTAAATTGGCTTGATTTTCTGGAGGTGCTGAAACAAAAAGCCCTTCCTTAAAATAAAGGAGGGCTTGATACCGCTACTTCTCATATTTTCCGTTCCTATACCGATTTTGTTAAGCCGATATGGGTGATCATGGTGTCATACGGTTCTAATTCCATGGCTTGTTTGCCATATTCCGTATCAATCGTCGTTCTTTGAACTTGATCGCTATTGTTAATAACAACCAACATTTTACTTTCTGGATAATAAGCACACTCTGTATATAGGTTATCCGTAATGTACTTCGTTTCATGTAACTCATTGCCTGCAAAGCGAATCAAATTCAGCAGTAATCTTGTGTTCTCCCAGCTGAATTCGAAAGAAGGAAGGTAGATCCCCTTTCCTTTACCGAAGGCATGTGTAGACAGTGTTATCATACCACTCGTTTCCTCAACTACCGCCGCTGACCCATCGGTAAGATAAATGCTATTCTTTGGCGTTATACTGGCTCCTTCAGGCACCAAACCATGCTCATCCCTAACCTCGTATACCCATCTTCCATGACCTACTCTGGAGCCTGTATCCTCATCCAGACCGAGAACATGTGCCATTCTGAAAAAGCTGTCGTGGCCTTCAATCGCAGAAGGCTGGTTGATGCCAATAAAGGTACCACCCTCATAAACCCATTGGGTCAGTAAGTCCACACACTTGTTGTCATTCCAGTACTCCCCACCACTCCATGCTGAACCAGCAGAGCCGGCATTGATCACTACATCACAATCCTGTAGAATTCCCTGACGGATATCTTCAAAATCAATGAATTTCACTTCAATCGGCAATCCGGATAAAGCCTCATTGACATGAACCAAATCATGCATATACGTTTCATGGAAATGTCCGGACAATGTCCACGATCTCAATTTTCCCCAACTATGCAGAATAGCTACCTTCGTCTTCATGTGATAGGGCTTGCCTTCATGGTGCAGTTCCTTAATTTCTCTGAATTCATTGGCAATCTTTTCGATGTAATCGCAAAAATCCGGGTAAGGCTCTACAAGGTGCAAATATCCGCCCAGTCCAATTCGGTCAATAGGCTCCCGCAGCAAGGCGCGCCGAATATTAATCCAATACTTTTTGGCATCCAGCGTGGGGTTCCCCCCTTCCATAAAGGTAGGAAGCCCGCCTAAACCAACCGGAAATAAGTATGGATGCAGCCGAATCTCATGCGTATTCACTTTTACACCTGAACAGAGCCTCGCCTCGTAACCTGAAAACACACATTTAATCAACCCGTCAAATCCAAACTCTTGAAAACGGTCATTGTAAGGCTCCATACCAACCCAACTGTCATCATAGAAAACATAGGCCAGCTTGTCGTGCCTATGCACAATGTCAATTAATTTCTTGCCAAATTCAATCACAAAATCATTGATAAATGCCATCCAATCCAGCTTGCGCTGCTCAGCCGGGATATGACTGACGCGGTATTTCCCGCCATTCACAAAATCCTCGGCTGTCATCGAATACCCGTATTTCTTGGCAAACAGATCAAGCGCTCTTGAACTTACCGTAAAATCGTATGAACCCCAGTCAGAGAACAGATGGCGATTGCGCTCATTACTGCCCCAGATCCAGGCGAAATTATAAAATAAGGAGGTAAACCGAACAACCGTGGTTTCCTTATGATGGAGACACCAATCTTCCATCCAATCCAGCAGATATTTTTGCGTTTCTGCATAGATGGGATCAATCTGCATCAAATGCTCTTTGTCCCAATGATTCGTTGTGTGATTGTACATGGAAATCTCTTCCCAGATCCGGTAGGCCATGAAGCTTACCGTGTATTTATGCCAAGGAACAATTCCGGTAATGACTACATTTCCGGATTCCCTTTCATAATTCCACTGTTCTCTTGGAACTTCCTCCCCGGTCGTTCTGTCAAAAACCTGCCAATAGTTAAACGCCTCTTTGGAATCATTAACCTTGAATTGTTCAGCAAAAAAATCCTCCATCAGATAGATGGATACATAATCTTGTACAGCTACCTTCGGATTTGTAATTAAAAAACATTGCTGAAGCTTATCAAGATTGTGGGACGCCCACTCGTTATGATCTCTGATGATACAGATTGTCGAATATATGCCGTACCCAGCGTTAATAATCTCGTCGGACAATTGCGTGCCGTCACTATCACGGATGACATCGGCACCCCACCGTTCAGCTAATTTTAGGGTCAGCGCCTCATAACCAGATTCTCCCGGTAGTGTAAAGGCCCCCGTTGTTTGTTTAGACAACTTGGTTCCCTCCTAATTCAACATATCAGACAGAAAAGCCAATGCCAGGCCTTGACCCCAGCCCTGAATCCAGTCTTTTGGAATATTGCGATACCCATCCCGATCTTTCATAACCGCTGTGCCGCCAGAAACACCTAGTACCCGTCCGTCCTCGCTAATATGGTTCAAGATGCCGTCCAATGCCTTTTGCACGTATTTGGTATGCAGCGGATTGCCGTTATTGATCATGGCTGCCGCGATTCCGCAAGATGCAGACACCTCCTCGTAGGACTCCTCGTCATCCAGTACCGTCCGCCATAGGCCGTTCTCCGTTTGAACACCCTTTAGTGCCGCCAGTTGATCCCGAAGCGAACACTCCACGTCCATGCACTGCGGATATAAATACCAGTCCTTCAAATGAATTTTAACTTGCGACATGGTATAGGCTCCCCAAGCATTCGCTCTCCCCCAGAAAAATCCGGACATGTGATCCTGCTTGACATTATTGTAGCCATGGTACCAGAAACCGCTACTAGGGTCTTGCAGGTATTTGATATGCCAGTAAAATTGGTTTAAGGCGTCCTGGATCATTTCCTCATCCTTTAATTTGGTTCCTACACGGAGCAGAAAAAATGCCGCCATAAACAATGTGTCCGCCCATGCCTGTTCTGGAAAATCATTAGCAACGGATACCGTATGCTGCAGAACATTGTCTCCGAACCTGAGAGCATGGTTCCGAATATAATCCACCTTGCTCATCACAATATCCCAATATTTCTGGTCCCCTGTTTCTTCATACAATGTGATCAGCATATGACCCATGGCACATGTGTTTACCGTCCAATGCGGCAGCCCCAGCTCGATATATTCATCTGCCCATTGCACAAGCATATTCAAATACTCTTTATTTCCAGTTTTTGTATAGGCTCTGGATACCCCATAATAAGCCACACCGCAAGGCCAGTCCCACGTCAAATCCATCGCCATTGTTTTTCTGACGACTTTGTCGATAACTATTAACATCTCTTTCTTGTCATAAGTTAATTGAAGCATCTATGTTCTCCTCTCTTTCGCACACGCCCCCAAAGGCGCTTGAGAGCTGTTCGTCACTGTTTTGAAAACGCTTTACTTATTCCATTGTACGCAGTAAAATAGTCTCCATCTAAGCATATTCGCAACAAAACTGTGCAATTCCAATCATTTATGTGATGATTTTGCAAAAATCCAATAAGCGACTTCCAATAAACAGTATATAGATCGAAATGGTCTAGTTCGTCTATATATTGCACCTTGGAGCGATTGGAATCGAATTTTGCAAAATCCTGATATATATAGGCTGGTTAAAATCAAAGTCATGGGAGTATTGGATATGCCCAGAAAAAAGAAGCCCGTTATAGAATACCGACACTACAGCTTGCCCATAAATTTCCCTGTCTTGCTATTAAGCGGTGAGCGTTGGAAGATTTCCGATATTAAAAGTGAACATCTCCATTTCCATAACCATTTGGAGATTGGTATATGCTATTCGGATAGCGGCATCATGGAGATCAAAGGAGAATCTGTACCCTTCAAAGCTGGCGATGTGACCTTCATCCCCAGGTATCTTCCTCATACCACGTATAGTTCGCCAAATACAGCCAGTCTTTGGTCTTATATCTTTTTTTCGCCAGAGGAGCTCTTTCAACATTCATTTAAAAGTGCTTATAGCAACTTCGAGCCGAATTTGTGGGTAGTGAAGGGTATGAACTGTATATTGAATAAGGAGCAACATCCCAAGGTTTATACACTTGCGACTTCAATCGTAGAGGAATTAAAACAGCAGAATCCTTACTATCAGGAAAGTGCCTACGGCTTATTGCTATCCCTTTACATAGAACTCCTTAGAATTCATTCCAGGAATGAACTGTTGGCAGATCAAGAAACAGAGCATAGCCTGAAAAGCGATTTTGTCATTTCTCCGGTTCTGGAGTACATCACGAAAAACTATATGAACCCCATTACTATGGATTTTTTGGCCGACCTGTGCCATTTAAGTACAACTCATTTTCGAAGAAAATTCCATGAAATTATGGGGACGTCGCCTCTCGATTTCCTAAACAGCACTCGAATCGAAGAGGCCTGCAAGCAGTTAAAAAGCACGGAGGATTCTATTCTTTCGATCTCTGAACAAGTCGGTTTTCACTCCATTTCCAGCTTCAACCGTTGCTTCTCCAGGCTTATGGGAAAGCCGCCCAAAGAATGGCGTAAAGGGGCGCAATCCGAAGCCCAATCCGCGAAAGCGTCTATACTGGAGTTTACGGGGTGGGTTTAATTTTACCAAACGGAATCAAGCAGCTCGTCCACTTCTCGAATTCGGGTCACCGATGGTGTTTGTATAAGATTGCCTTTGACCATGACCATAGCTACATCCGACAAAGCTTTTATGTTGTTCAAAGGGTTTTGCTCCATCACGATTAAATCCGCCTGTTTTCCGACATCAATGCTCCCTGTAAGGTGATCAATGCCTAAGATTTCCGCATTAGATTTTGTTACCCGTTCGATGACCTGACCCGCGTTCAGTTTCGTTTGTCTCATAAAGTGGTCCAGTTCCCGCCAAATATCATAGTGGGTGACGTAAGACATTGCGGCATCCGTTCCAACCCCAATTTTGATATGATGTTCCACAGCCTGTCGCAGTCCCTTCAACATCGAGTCGTACACAAGCCGGGAATTTTCCTTAACAGTCTCATTCACCTTCGTTAGGCCCGTGTCCAATTTTGCAGTGGGATACGCAGCCTGCATCGTAGGAATCAAGGCGGTATAGCCCTTTAATGCCCTAGGATTGTTTTTGTACAGACTTATGATCTCCTCATCCATCTCCGCACCGTGTTCAATGGTATCCACCCCGCCCTTTAGCGCGATTCTTACGCCTTCGGTACTTTCCACATGGGCCGCTACACGCATACCGATTTTATGGGCTTCCTCGCAGATGGCGGCAACCTCTTCCTCCGTCATTTGCAAGCGGCCT
Source organism: Paenibacillus sp. FSL R7-0340 (assembly GCF_038002205.1). Classification (NCBI taxonomy): domain Bacteria; kingdom Bacillati; phylum Bacillota; class Bacilli; order Caryophanales; family Paenibacillaceae; genus Paenibacillus; species Paenibacillus sp. FSL R7-0340. The sequence goes on along the minus strand of NZ_JBBOBY010000002.1, from coordinate 542,925 downwards.
GCTTCACCGACCATGTTGGCATCGGTAACCCCGCCAGTCACGCATATTTTGATTAGATCTACTCCGTTTTTCACATTGAGTCTTACATTTTTTCTCGCTTCCCATGGCGAATCGCCGATCAAAGCCAAATAGGGTGCCCCATGACCACCCGTTACGCTCAGGAAATACCCGGACACCAAAAGATTGGGGCCAACAAACCGGTTTGCATTAATTTCATCTCGAAGCTGTACATCAGTATAAAAAAACTCGCCGACGCTGCGCATCGTGGTTACACCGGAATGCAGTGCCGTCAGTGCATTTTTCTTCACCCGTTTTTTTAACACACTTCGGCCCAGCCTCGTATCCAAAATATGACGGAATGCAAAATTCAGCAGCCCTTCGCTTGCAGACAGCTTAAATGGGTTTCCATCTGCAAAAAGATGGACGTGCGCATTAATGAGGCCAGGCATCACATATTTCCCCGATACATCGATCGTTTGATAATGGCTGGGAATAACCAAACCGCTTGTCTTCCCGATCTCCTGAATCAGCCCGTCTTCGTGAATTAAAATCGTCATCATTTTTTCAACGTCTTTTTTCGCGTCTCCATAAATCACATTGCAGTTCTTAAGTGCATAACCTGTCTTCATCGTTTCTCCCTCCTGTTTACGCTCATGGTGTTTAATAATGAATTATCTATTCATTTTTGGGATAAAAAAATATAGGGACTGTCTTGATGCCAGAAAAATGATGGACCGTCCCGCAAATATCCGCCTACTTGTCGACATTATTCATTCAAGCTTTTTAGTCCATGCAGCCTGTATAGGCTAAGTGCCTCAAAAACCCGTTTCCGGCTATCGGCGCTCATATCCCTCTTCAATAAATCCAAAGTCATATGGATGACATTATTGGCAATGATGTTCAGCAAAATCATATTTTCATCAGTTCCGATTTCATATCTTTTATAATTTTTTTTCAAATAAGGCTTCTTGGTTTCGATCATCAGATCGATCAGTTCTTTTTTTGCATCGCTGTAAATCGTCCCTTTATTTTTTTCGAAAATAATGACGATCTGCATGCTATATTGAGTTAATAGGTTGATTTGTTCCTGAACAATGGCCGATTTTTTTTCGTTATTGGTTTCTTCAAAAAAAGTCTGGTTATCGATATAAATGCTTTCTACTAACACATTCTTCAAATAATCTACTAAAGACGGCGGAACAACCGAATAAAATAACTCCTTTTTATTTTTAAAATAAGTATAAATATTTCCGACAGAAATTTGGATTTCATCCGCAATATCGCTCATTTTGGCATCTACAAAGCCTTTTCGAAAAAATACCTTTAAAGCGGCGGATTCAATTTCTTTTTTCACTTCATCTTTTTTCGCCTGAATAATAAACACCCTCATTCAATAATGAATAATTCATTCATTTTTAGTGTAGTTTAGTGGTTTTGATTTGTCAAACCCGAGCAAAACAACGACATTATTATTTTCAAAATATAGACGATATAAAAAAACAGGGAAAAGACATGACGGAAGCGGGTTTGCCCCGTTCTCCATTCAACCTGTTCCCCGATTTCTTTTAAATCTTCATTCATGTTTTCAGCACAAGTTTGTCACAAACCCTGACACGACGTGCCAACATCAATGAAAGTTATTTATTTTCATAACGTACTGCGCCGTAGTTCATAAAAATACTGCACAATGGGATGCTTTAACTTCATCTTCCCGGTCATGTTTAAAATTCGCTTTTTTCCTACTCGTCTGTCCACTAAAGCTAGAATATTCAATAAGATATCATTACTCTCTAAGCTTTCCTCTATAGAAGTAGTTAAAAACTTATTAGCTACAACATTAAAATTAGACTTGCTTAATGAGGCCTGTGCTGACAAAAGCTCCTTTGCATGCTCTGATATTTTTCTACCTCTTGCAATTACTTGTAGACGAGCCTCCGGAACATTCCCATTAGTATCTTTTCTGACCGCTTCAATTTCTTCATTGCTGATAGGAACTTGGATATCTGGATCATTCTTAATTTCCTGCTCCGACTGATACCATTTGATTGGACTAATGATATCATTCATATTGAGTATGTTCTTCTTATCTACAGTTATATAACAAATTCCAGGTTTATCAAGCAAATAACGGTAACTGGTCGCTCGGTATTCGACCCTTCCGTCTAACGCAGGACAGAGGAAGCTCTCCAGTTGTTGCTTCAATTTACTCCAGGACATATATCCTCCTATGTTTTCAATGTCTACTAACAGCCCATCCCCAACTTGGTAATTTAATTTCCGCGTTCCTCTACCTCATCATGATCCTTGCTTCCAAACTCATCAAGCAATGTACGCACTTCACTTGTTGATTTGGCGTTCATTAAGCTGTTTCTGAGTTCACTTGCCCCTCGGAATCCACGGACATATATTTTGAAGAAGCGAGCGAGAGGGCTGAACGAACGTGGCTCCTGCGCTGAATAATGATCATGGAGATCTAGATGAAGCCGCAGCAGTTCAAGCAATTCCTCACTGCTGTGTTCCTTCGGCTCCTTCTCAAACGCAAATGGATTCTGGAAAATACCACGCCCAATCATAATGCCATCCACTCCATATTGCTCAGCAAGCTTCAAGCCGGTCAGACGGTCCGGAATATCTCCGTTAATGGTCAGCAGTGTGTCTGGTGCCACCTCATCACGAAGTTTCTTAATCTCCGGAATCAGTTCCCAGTGAGCGTCTACTTTGCTCATTTCCTCTCTGGTCCGCAGATGAATAGAGAGATTAACGATGTCTTGTTTCAAAATATGGGTCAACCAGTCGCGCCATTCGTCTACGGTAGTGAAACCGAGCCTTGTTTTCACACTGACGGGCAGTCCCCCGGCTTTCGCGGCTTGGATAATATCCGCTGCGATTTCGGGACGGCAGATCAGGCCGCTTCCCTTCCCATTCTCGGCTACATTCGCTACAGGACAACCCATATTAATATCGATGCCTTTGAAGCCTTCTTTCGCCATACCGATGCTCATTTCACGAAAGTATTCTGGCTTATCTCCCCAGATATGGGCCACCATGGGCTGTTCATCCTCTGTAAAAGTCAAACGCCCGCGTACACTTTTGTTCCCCTCCGGGTGACAATAACTCTCTGTATTCGCAAACTCCGTAAAAAACACATCCGGTCTGGCTGCTTCACTTACGACATGGCGAAACACAACATCCGTCACATCTTCCATCGGTGCCAGTATAAAAAAAGGTCGTGGCAAATCACACCAAAAATTATTCGTCATATCAAAAACTCCTCTATAAATACCAGGACAAATCTTTGGTCCCAAAATGGTAAAGCTAACCTGTTCATGTCCTTGCTTCTTCTTCACATAAAACATGTTTAAGCAACGTAGTTCAAACGGCAGTATATGTTAAGCATAGACATCTAAATGAGTATATCATACCCAATAGAGGAGCAGACTCCCCAAAAGACTCGCAAAAAAAGGAAGAGCGCCGCCCCTCCTTGCCATCTTCTATAACGTACTGCGCCGCAGTTCATAGAAATACTGCACGGCATAACTTCCCCCAGCCTACGCCGTTCCCAAGCGAATGGCTTAAAAAAAGAGCCGAGGAATAATATCCTTGACCCTTTTCGTCAATTTCTACACATGAATACCCAAAATTTTCAGCTGTTCATTGATTTTGGCTTCAAGTTCAGCGATTTCTTGTTTATCTTGCTCTAAAAGCTTACTCACTTCGGCAAGGTCAATGACTTGCTCTTCTTCAAACGTATCCACGTAGCGAGGAATATTTAAGTTAAACTCGTTTTCTTTGATTTCTTCAAGTGATGCCACGTGAGCATATTTATCAACATCTACACGATTTCGGTACGTTTCAATAATCTTATTAATGTTTTTATCAGTAAGTTTGTTTTGATTTTTACCTTTTTCAAATTCATTGCTTGCATCGATAAACAAGATGTCTTTTGTTTTACGATTTTTCTTGAATACTAAGATCGTAGTTGGGATGGATACGCCATAAAACAAGTTAGCAGGTAATCCTATAACTGTATCAAGATAGTTTTTCTCAATGATCGTTTGGCGAATCGCACCTTCTGCTATACCACGGAACAAGACACCATGCTATTTTAGATTTATTAAATCTTTCCGCCTACTCCTTTAAACTTATCTACAAAGGCAGAGATTTTCTGAAAAACGCTCTGCTTTTTTGTTAAATACTGAGGATTAAGAGGACTCATTTTAGGAAGAATTTCATTAAGCTCCGTTCCATTTTCACTAGCATATTCTTTTTTCAATGAATTTAAAATATATCTTTTTGCGGCCTCTTCACTAAGGCTTTCAGTAGTAATCAATTCTTCTGCTTCACGTTTTTGCTCCTTTTGAGCAAATGAGAAGAAGGCATCAATAATACTTGCTTTATCTTGAATATTATCCAAGTCTGTTTGATTAATAAAATCGATGATCAAACTTTCTTTCGCACGGTTCCCTACACTCGAACGAATTAAACGACGTACCTCTTCAACCAACGATTCTTTATCTTTTATTTTTTTGTTATTTTCAAAAATAAGTTCAAGAATATAATCTAAATTGATCTCTTGTGATTTTAGAAGATCTACTTCAAAGACAACCTCATCCCAATCAATAGAGGAATTGTCTTTTTGTTTTCCGTTTTTCTCACGACGAAGCCAATCACGAATATCATTATAGGATGAACGATAATCTTGAATCGTTCTTTCTTCTGGTACATTAATTTCTTGCATGGCAGCTATATCTTCATCATTCATATAGTGAGTAGATTTAAAATTTTCCAAAGCCTCAGAGTCATTGAGATCTACTGTTTGTAAAGCTTTTAGACTTGAAAACTCATCATAATTCTGCAAAATATTTTCAACACGCAAATATTCACCAAAAAGCTTGGCAAACTCTTTTTTATCTTTTTCAGTAGAAATATCTTCAACATCAGGAAAACGTTCTTGCAGCTCTTTTACTACGTCTACATAACCACGCCGGGCTTCCCCCGTTGCGATATCAGTAAACCCTTCCATATACTCTTTGTAGCTTTTTTCCAGCACTACATTTTTAGTGTTTGTATCCCCGAAAAGAGTAATAGCATCTATAGTGGCTTGTTCTAAATCTCTAAACGTAATGATATTTCCAAAGGTTTTAGTTGCATCATAGATACGATTTGTTCTCGAAAAGGCTTGCATCAAACCATGATACCTGAGATTTTTATCAACAAATAAAGTATTTAATGTAGGAGCATCGAACCCGGTTAAAAACATGCCTACAACAATCAATAAATCGATCTCTTTGTCTTTTACTCGTTTAGCAAGGTCACGATAATAATTTTGGAATTCCTTACTTTCTACGCCATAATTGGTTTTAAACATGGCATTATAGTCTTTAATGGCTAAACTTAAAAACTCTTTTGCACTACTATCCATTGCTGAAGGTTCAAAAGTTTCATCAAGAATTTCACCTATAGCATTTTGCTCTTCATTAGCAGCAAAGGAGAAGATTGTCGCAATCTTAAGGGGTTTACTGCTTCCCTGTTGTAAGTTATTTAATGATTCATAGTAGAGTTTGGCTGCATCAACACTGCTCACAGCAAACATGGCATTAAATCCTTTTCCATTCGCATTTAAACGGTGGGTTTTTATTTTAAAATTATGAAGAATATATTGAGAAATTTCTTTAATCCGTTCAGGATGTAGTAATGCTTCTTTATTTTCTGCGGCCGATAGCTTTTTCTCGTCCTGTTCTTTTTCAATCGTTTTGAACTTGGGACGTACATCGTTATAATCTACTTTGAACTTTAAAACTTTTTCATCTCTAATGGCATCCGTAATTACATAAGAGTGTAACTCTCGACCAAAGACAGAAGCAGTCGTTTCAGAACCTAACGCATTCTCTGGGAAAATAGGCGTACCTGTAAATCCAAATTGATAGAACTTCTTAAACTTTTTATTGATATTTTTTTGAGCTTCACCAAATTGTGAACGGTGGGCTTCATCAAAAATAAATACCACTTGCTTATGATATATAGGTAACTCTGTTTCGCTTTTAATTAGGTTATTCAGTTTTTGAATCGTCGTCACAATAATTTTATTATCATCTTTTTCAATGTTACGTTTTAATCCTGCGGTACTTTCTGAACCATTAACACTATCAGGAGAAAAACGCTGATACTCTTTGATCGTCTGAAAATCCAGGTCTTTGCGATCTACAACAAAAAATACTTTATCTATAAAATCCAGTTCAGTAGCCAAACGAGCTGCTTTAAAACTTGTAAGCGTCTTCCCTGAACCCGTTGTATGCCAAATATATCCGCCACTTTCAGTGGTTCTCCAATTTTTGGATAAGTGTGAACTTTTAATTTTCCATAAAATTCTTTCTGTAGCCGCAATTTGATAAGGACGCATAATCAGTAGATTATCGCTCGCATCAAAAACGGAATATTTCAGTAGTATATTCAGTAAAGTATTTTTTTGAAAAAATGTAGCTGTGAAATCTTTTAAATCTTTAATCAGGGTATTATCTGATCTAGCCCAATTCATCGTAAAATCAAAACTGTTTTTATCACGTTTAGTCGTATTAGCAAAATAACGGCTATCTGTCCCATTAGAAACCACGAAAATCTGTAAATATTTAAACAGAGAGTTTTCTGAATTAAAACTCTCTTTACTATATCGATGAACCTGATTAAAGGCTTCACGTATGGCAATCCCACGTTTTTTAAGCTCTACTTGTACTAAAGGTAAGCCATTGACTAAAAGGGTAACATCATATCTGTTGGCTTGCGTTCCTTTTTGTTCAAATTGGGAAATGACTTGCACTTTATTATTGGCGATATTCTTTTTGTCCACTAGGTAGATGTTTTGAATATGCCCATCATCAAAGACAAAGTCATAAATGTAATTATTATGAATTTTACGTGTTTTATCAATATGGTTATCACTGGGTTTATCTAAAAACTGTTCACAAAATCTAAACCATTCAGCTTCTGAAAATTGTACATTATTAAGGTTTTGCAGTTGCACTCGGACATTAGCAAGCATTTTTTCATGAGTGGTTAAACTTGGTAGATGTTCATAACCTTGATTGTCCAAATCTTGAATCAGTTCTCGTTCCAAATCAGCTTCTGTCTGATAATCAGCTCCTTGCTGATCGATCTTCGTATATTTATCCAGAACGATGAAGTTGTTTGATTCTACAATGGGTTTGAAATCGCTCATTCATTTCCCCCCTTAATTAATTTTTTAAACCTATATATCTCTTTAATTTCACTAATAAGATGCCTTAAAACATTCTTGTCATCATTTGTTAGTTCAACGATTTCTTCACCTGAATGCTTCGAATGACTGGATAAGTTCAGAATCCTTTTTTCATATGCAGCATGACTTCCTTTAACAGGTAATAACAAATCTCCCCAATCAGAATAACCTAAAAAGGTGGACATTTTCTCTAAAATGTTTCGAAGAAAGTTAAAATGATATTTATATATTTGCTCAGATGCAATAGCTTTGTCGATTTCATTTATTAGAAAAAGATGATAAGAAAAAGGCGAATCATTAGGCTGAGATATGAGCTCATAAATGCCTTCTTCTTTCTTTTCTAACCTATGTTTTTTAAAGTGTTTATTATTGTTGTAGCCTGTTTCCCTGTTAGAATTGTTAAATTCATTACAGAGTACATTATAAAAAAGGGGATTATGTGTAGTTATAATAAATTTAAGGTTTGGTATATTGGATTTTATTAATTGTGCTAAATCTACTGCTAATTCAATCAAGTGATTATCATCTAATGAACTTACAGGATCATCTATAAATACATACTCTAACTGGTCAAACTGATTTGTTCCTCTATTACTTGGTTCAACTACGTTTAATACATCAATAACTTGTTCAAGCAGAGTATAAAAAACACACCATACAAAATTACTCTCTTCACCTTTTGAAATTTTAATGTTATTAGAACGTTCTTCATTACCACGTTCATATGAAAAAGTTATTTCTGTAAAAGCACCTATTGTTATATCTTTTCCATCTTTATCTTTAATACTATATTCTTCATTAAAACGCGGATTTAATTTTTTATCCGAATAATTTTGGAAATTTTTAATAATATTACCATCTTGTCCTTGCTCTTCAAATATCCATTTTGTAAAAGAATTCGGATAGATTTTCAGTTTTGGTTCAGTATCATTTTGTAGATCATTATCCCAATAAAATAAATCTTCCGTAAAAGCATTATAGTAAAGAAATTTAACCGCTTCTAATTCCTCAAATTCAGTATCCTCTTTTCCTTGCGGTGCAATTAACAATTTGAATTCTCGTGAGAGCCTTGTTTTACCTGTTCCGTTAAAAGCATAAATTAATTGAACGTTTTTTCCATTATCTTTTAACTGTTGTGCAATTTCATTTAAACTCTTTCCCATACTATGCTTCTACCTCCTCTTTTGGAAAGCTAAGAAGCATATTACGGTAATATTCGAATTGTTTTTGACGCAATTCTATTTCACGAGGTAAATCCTCAGTGATTGAAGATGTCAAGGCGTCGAATTTGTCTAAAATAGATACGATGCGTGCTTGTTCAGAAGTAGTGGGAATAGGTATTTTATAATTTGAAATCATCTGTAAATTTAAACCACCACGAGTTCCACTTCCTGAGGATATTTGACGTAAATTATCATATTGAGTTTTTAAATAATGAAAAATATAATCCGTATTAACTTTACTTTCATCAAACGTTAATGCAGCAAGAGATTGATTAGTTGTTAAATCAATTCTAATTCTTGCAACTTTTCCACGGGTCTTACCTTGTCCTGCCAATGCAATAACAATTGAGTTTTTGGGAACAAACTTAGCACTAGAATTTTCTAAACCTGATTTAGTAATATATTTCTCTGTAGCATATACAGTTTCTAAATTAACTTCTCCTGAGCTCATCCAAGGAATTGTACCATTCTCCCAATATTCTGTAACACCTGTTTTAGGTGTCCCACCTGAATAAATTTTTTCAGCAACTTCCCCCAAAGCCTTCCATTCAACTTCATCCTCGTCAAAACTCAGCAACTTATCACGGTAATAGGTATATTGCTTTTTACGAGCTGTAAGCTCTACTGTAAGCTCTACTGTAAGCTCTGCTGTAAGCTCTGTTAAGATATCCAAAATACGGACGATTTCTTCCTGTACTTTTAGAGGTGGGATGGGAATTTGGGCTTTACTTAGGCCGTTCGCATTAATCGCAGAAATTTTCCCTGAAGATATATATTTCTTAATTTGGTCATGAAAATGCTTGGTTCGCAAAAAGTATGAAACATACTTAGGATTCAAAGAACTTCTATATGCAAAACAAGCATCATGAATAACAACTCCTGTAGGACCAAGCCAAGCAGTACCTATCCCAATATCTTCAATTGTTTCCCCAGCAGCAACAATTATTACGTCACCATGTTCTGCAACTCGTAGCTTTGAGGCTAGATCATGACTCACGAATGATTTAGTTTTATCTGCCCAGATATTATAATGTGTATACATTTCTCCATAATGAATACATGGGAAACCTTCTGAGAGCATATCGGTTTTTACAAACCTTTTGCCACGTGTGAATTCGCCAATCTCCCCCAAAGTCTTCCACTCAACCTGAACCCCATCAAGCAATTCCTCTATAAAATTGGGCTTAATCATGATTCAATCCCCTCAACAACCTTATCTATTTCCGCACGAAGCTGATCGATCTTGGCTACCGTCATTTTTATTTCTGCATTCAGCTCATTTATATTAACAATTTCCCTTGTATCTTTTGCTTCCACATAGGAGCTTACAGACAGATTGTAATCATTTTGAACGATTGCATCATAATCAACAGATTTCGCAACATGCTCAACATCTTCTTTGCAATCAAACATGCTCATAATTTTCTCAATATGTTCATCTGTCAGTACATTATTATTGATTCCTTTTTTATAGAAATCCACACCGCTAGCATCTATAAATTGAGTTTTATTATCCGTTTTATGCTTGGAAAGAACCAAAATATTAACCGCAATTGAAGTCCCATAAAATAGGTTCGGCGCCAATGAAATAACCGTTTCAACAAAGTTGTTATCAATCAGATACTTTCTGATTTTCTGCTCTGCGCCACCACGGTAAAAAATGCCAGGGAAGCAAACAATCGCTGCACGTCCTTTACTTGACAAGTAACTAAGCGCATGAAGGACAAAGGCGAAATCGGCTTTGGATTTTGGGGCTAATACGCCCACAGGAGCAAATCGTTCATCATTAATAAGCGTTGGATCATCGCTACCGATCCAATTTACGGAGTAAGGAGGATTCGATACAATCGCATCAAAAGGCTTTTCGTCACCAAATTGAGGGTCTAAAAGCGTATTTCCCAATGCAATGTTGAACTTATCGTAATTGATGTTGTGTAAAAACATATTCATACGAGCAAGGTTATACGTCGTATGGTTGATCTCCTGTCCATAAAAACCATCTTCAATAACATGAGCGTCGAACTGTTTTTTGGCTTGTAAGAGCAAGGAACCTGAACCGGCAGCCGGGTCATAAATCTTATTAATAGTAGTTTGCTTGTGTATCGCTAATTGTGCAATAAGTTTAGATACAGGCTGCGGTGTGAAGAATTCTCCTCCGGATTTCCCTGCATTAGCAGCATAATTAGAGATTAAATACTCATAAGCATCACCAAAAAGGTCAATGTGGCTATCTTCAAAACTACCAAAATTAAGCCCTTCCACGCCTTTAATGACAGCAGCTAAACGACTGTTTTTGTCTTTTACCGTATTTCCTAATCTATTGCTTGTCGTATCGAAATCAGCAAATAACCCTTTAATATCCAGATCAGAAGGATAACCGTTTGCTGAACTTTCAATAGAAGAAAATATAGCAGCTAAATCTGTATTCAAACTTTCATTAACATTGGCGTTTTTTGCAATATTGGAGAACAATTGACTCGGATATATGAAATAACCTTTTGTTTTGATGGCATCTTCTTTGATCTCTTCAGTTATAATGCTATCGTCAAGTTCTGCATAATTGATGCTTTCGTCGCCGGCTTCAATATAGCTAGAAAAATTCTCACTAATAAAACGATAAAAAAGAGTTCCCAAAACATATTGCTTAAAATCCCATCCATCTACTGAGCCACGAACGTCATTGGCTATTTTCCAGATTTGAGATTGTAATCCTGCACGTTGTTGTTGTACTGCACTTGACATTTGTATACCTCCGATTTTTACAATAAGCATTCTCGAAACTCCAAAAGCCCGATTTTTCTCTGTTTTCCTGCTTTTCTAGACGCTTTTCTTAATATTTTCTTCTTGTACATCTATCATCTCTTAAGTTCCCTAATTAGAATAGAGAATTCCATTCGAATTTATTATACCAAATGAAACGAGATGTCTTCGGCCGTTCGATTGTGGGCTGCTAATGAGAGCCGTTGTGTACAGCTGCCATGGATCTGCGAAATGCTCCAAAAAACCTTGGACGCGGGATGCTACGTCCTACTTAAAACAAGGCAAAACGCTTAGTAATTCGAACCATTCCACAGCATTTTGGAGTACAACCTATTTCGCCGACGCGAGTATTCGTCATTGGATGACTAAATAAAGTTTTACAACCAAAGATGCATGCACGGCAATTTAAAACGAATAGCCCCTTATGCTTTAGCGAGTGGTTCATGACTTTACCTGAGTGCAAGGCATTTTAATGAAAAGCGTAAGTTAGAGCAAAACTGCCAACGCACGAGTTTAAGCGTAAAAGTCTTCAGTATTAAAGGCTAGCCGGTTGTACTTTCTTTTTTATTCAGCGAAGTGCAAAGCTCTTATAGAATTACCAGATATATGCGAATCCCTAATCTTGCTCATAAGTTCAATTTTTACTTATCAAAATACTAATCCAAGAAACAAGTAAGAATACAAAATCAGACGCGTCCCCAATCCGTCCCCAACTCAAACATTCACTTATTCCAAACCCCGCCATTCCAACAATGCCACACTCTCCACATGCACCGTATGCGGGAACATATCCACAGGCTGTACTTCCACTGTACTATACCCGCCATCCTCCAATATTCTTAAATCCCGTGCCAGTGTGCTTGGATTACAGGATACATACACCACGCGTTCTGGCTTCATCTCCAGAATGGTATCGAGCAGGCGTGGATCGCAGCCCTTGCGGGGTGGATCGACGACGATAACGTCGGCGGTGATGCCTTGCTCTTTCCATGCAGGAATGACGTCCTCGGACGCGCCTACCTCAAATTTCACATTACGCATTTCGTTCAATAGCGCATTACTCCGTGCATCGTCGATGGCTTCTTTGACGATTTCGACCCCATACACCTGGTCCGCATGCTGGGCGAGAAACAAAGAAATCGTGCCGATGCCGCAATACGCATCAATTACCGTTTCTTTGCCCGTGAGCCCGGCATATTCGACAGTTTTGCTATACAGCACTTCCGTTTGTACGGGATTCACCTGATAAAAGGATCGCGCGGAAATCGCAAACTGGACGTTTCCAATGTAGTCGTAGATCACGTCACGCCCCCACAGTACACGAGTCTCGTCGCCAAAAATAACGTTCGTTCGCTTCGTATTCACGTTCTGGCATATGCTTGCCACGTGTGGGATATGCTCACAGATACTGCCGATCCACGCATCTGCATGCGGAATATCTCGCCCATTCGTCACGAGCACCAGCATCATTTCACCCGTGCGAAAAGCAGTCTTTACAACGACATGGCGCAGCAGCCCGCGTCCGGTTTCTTCATTATATGCACTGATGCCGAGCATTCGGCCAATCTCTTTCACACGTGCGACAACTTCGTCATTACGCTCATCCTGAATGAGACAGGTGTTCATATCCACAATTCGATGGCTGCCACGTGCGTAGAAACCGCCGACAAGCCCACCCTCGGTGACACCAATCGGCACCTGGGCTTTGTTGCGGTATCGCCAAGGCTCACTCATACCGAGTGTAGGATGCACGACTACGCCATGTACACGCGACATGCTGTCGGCATTTCCATCCGCATTCATGGCCGAATCAGAAGTCGTGACTGTATCGGCCTCACCATCTGTATCCGCAGAAGCAGCCAAAACCTGTGCAGTATGCTCACTTGGCTCTGTAGCCACACTCAGCTTCCCGATACGCTCCAGCACGTCCACGACATGCTGGCGTTTCCAGCTGAGCTGCGCTTCGTAGCTCATATGCTGGATCTGGCAGCCACCGCATTGATCGTAGATGGCGCACGGAGCTGCAATCCGGTCAGGGCTAGCCTGCGCAATATCCAGCAGCTTGGCATACCCATACTGCTTTTTCGTTTTTAACACCTTTACTCGAACCTTTTCACCCGGTAACGCACCTGGAACGAACAGCGTAAAACCCTCGACACGTCCTACGCCCTCGCCATCGTGGTTCATGCCGATGATGTCTATCACGGCCTCATCGTTCTTTTGCACAGGCAGATCGCTACGCTCTACACTAGACCGGTTACGATTGGAAGCTTCCTGACTTCGTCCACCGTTGGAAGAACGACGAATATTTCGTCCATTTTCCCTTTTCTTCTGAGCCACTTCATTCATATTTCCATTTTTATGTTTGATTTCGGCTTGAAGCAGCCCATTTCCAGCTCTAACTCGAGACTGTTCCGGTTCTCTCTCTCTTGTCGCCTTCATAGTCTTTTTGTGCTGATTTCCTTGAACAGGAGTTGCTGTCGCTGCATTCCGGCGGCTTTTTCCACGTCCGCTACGGTTATTCATCATGATTGTCACTTCTTTCTGATCTTCTTTTTATGCGGTATTTTCCTTCGGACGTCTAATTAGAATGGTCATCTAAACATACAAACATCAACTCGAAAATGCCGTTACTCCCTACGGAGAACGGCAAGAACCAATATGTTCACAAAAACAACTACCTACTCTTCATTCCATATACTATATTGCGTTGCCGCCCGGAAGCAGAAGTATTTCCTCATCATTCCTCACCGGAAAACATTCAAATGATGAGGTAAATTCCGGAAAGTCGCTGGCAAGGTACCGCCCAGTTCGCCATCCAGATTAAGCTGGACGTAGCCGGGTGAGGTCACTTCCATGTAATCTGTTTTAAAATAAACAATCTTCTTATCCTGCAAATGCTCACCACGCAGCGCAAGTGTTACCAACCGGATCATTTCCGCCAGATTGCATTTCCGCACAGCGATGACATCGAGGAGCCCATCATCTATTGTCGCCCCGGGAGCAAGCTTTTCAAACCCGCCCACCGAATTCGTATTCGCAATCAGGAAGAGCATAAACTCGTCGTGAATCACTTCCTGACCCGATGCCTTGATGATCAGCTCCTGTGGAGCAAGGCTGACCATCTTCTCCATACCTTTAAAATAATACGCCAACTGGCCAATCATCGTTTTTAGCTTGCTCGGAACTTCATACGTAAGCTCGGTTAAAGTTCCCCCGCCTGCAATGTTGATAAAGTAGCGGTCGTTCGCTTTTCCGATATCCAGCGGCTTCGGATTTTGACGAATAACTAGGTCGCAATAATCCTCCCAGTGCTTGGGGATGCCTAGTGCCCTGGCGAAATCATTCGTCGTCCCCAAAGGAAACACACCCAGGGGCGGGCGGTTTTCTCTTTCAGCCATCCCGTTAATGACCTCATACAATGTACCGTCGCCACCCGCGGCGATAATCATGTCATACCCACGCTCAATGGCCTCTATTGCGGCACGCGTTGCGTCCCCTTCACCCGTAGTTGCATGGCAAGAGGCTTCAATACCACCTTCATCCAGGCGCTGCAAAACATCCGCAAGACGACGCTTCATTTCCTCACGCCCAGAGGTCGGATTATAGATTAATCTAGCTCTTTTCATTCCGTTACGCCACCCGTATATTTAATGATATTTATATTCACATAGCAGTTCATCACATTCAGTCTGTACAAAATATCATCATACTGGAAAAAGACCTCTTTTACAATAAAAGAAGCCAGACTTTGCCCAAATAAGGAAATTTAAGGCTAAGATGACGCTATAGCCGAACTAGACTACCTATGACTTGACCTTGCTTGCTTCTGCACACTTTGCAATAATTCACGAACTTGTCTATCCATCCAGCTTGTGAGCAAAGGATGCGGCAATAAAGGATCTCCTGAATAACGGTATTCGAGCCCCTGCAAGCGTTTAGGAATTATGTGGCTTGTAAAATATCCAGAACTCAAAAATAGCGGTGCCACAATAACATCATGACCCCGCTCCTGATTCCAATACGCTGCCTTGTCGTACACACTCTCGGGATTTAGCAAAGCGTGGTCCGTGATGATACCGCTCACGCTTTGCACCGTACGGGCCAACGAAGAAATCCCCTGCTCCCAGCGCTGAAAAAAGCCGTTGTGCACACTGCCGTGACCTACGAGTAAAATAACCTCTCTCGCAGGGTCGGCCGATAGCGGGCGAACCTTGTCCCACACCATGCGGGCAACATCTTCTCCGTCATCCAGCGGGCTGCCAAAATGCACTCGCGCCTTCATTCGAAACGGCTTCAAATCTGTTTCTTTGTCCGGCGCATCTTTGACACCCAGTGCATAGCTAATCTCATCTACATGCGTACTGCCTGATGACACAAACAAAGGTATAACCAATATATCTGTTACACCCAAGGCTTCCAGACGGTCAATACCATTTTGAATCAATCTTTCTTTAACCGTTTCCAAAAATGAAACCTCTACTGGTATTTCTTCCGGCAAATGAAGCTTTGCAACTGCCTGATCCACCTGTTCCACCCAATATGGCTCCCTAGAGCCGTGGCTGATTACCAGTATCCCAGGGCTCCGCATTAGCGTCCCAGACGTTCCAGAGTCATTTTATACCCATCATTACCATAGTTCAGACAACGTTTAACACGTGAAATGGTGGCTGTACTGGCCCCTGTCTCTGCTTCAATCTGATTATATGTGCTGCCTTTGCCTAGCATACGGGCAACCTCTAGACGTTGGGAGAGGGATTGAATTTCATTAATCGTGCACAGATCATCAAAAAATACATAGCACTCTTCCAAATTTTTAAGAGTTAAAATAGCTTCGAACAATTGATCAATACTTTTATCATTAAGCTTCTTAAGCTGCATGGATTATCATCTCCCAAGGTTACGATCTCTCCTCATTGTACCCGAGGAATAGTCGCTTTTTCAAGCATTAACGGTTTCACGCATTACAGAACAACATTATGACCATAGAAACGTACCGTACGAATGCCCAAATCCGCTTTTATACCTGATTTCGGGACACGCGCCTAAACCCACTGTGCGTTTGTAACATACAGTAGAGTATCAACCTGCAAAGGAATGTGATCTCATGCCTGGACACTACTATCATCGGAGGCCGCTACAGCGCTCCCTTTCCGATCCGTATAGTTCATCTCCTTATCCCGGACTCGATCCATACAACGAGGTTCCGCAAGCCGGTTCTTCCGGGCTGGTTCCTTACGAGGCGCCAGCGAGTATTACGGATTCTGCCGTGGTCACACCAGACCCGGTTCCAGCCAAAGGAGGACTGCTTGGAGGTCTTGGCAACCTCAGTAATCTCAACGAAATCAAAGGCTTCATTGACCGTATGGGTGGTATTGATGGAATTGTTGCTACGGTCGGCAAGGTGCAAAAGGTCATGTCCAGTGTGCAGCAATTTGCTCCAATGGCGAAGCTGATTATGGGCTCTCTCCCAGCATTCGGCAAATCCGCGAGCAAAAACTCTGCAACAGATATCGCCGAGGAATTGGATGAATACACACCACCACGCCCACGTCGGAAAAAGACACAGCGCAAAAGCACCACTACCCCGCGCAGACGTCCGCGCAAGCGCAAAAGAAAGTAGACTATACTATTTGAACCAGCCTCGGCGCATAAACCAGACCACCATTGCAACACTCAACAAAAACATGAAGAACAGTACGCCAAAATATCCATATTTCCAGCCCAACTCGGGCATATTCGAAAAATTCATACCATAGATTCCTGCAATCAGCGTCAAGGGCATAAAAACGGTCGTAATTACGGTCAGCGTCTTCATAATTGAATTCATGCGATTGGAATTGAGCGATATATAACTGTCCCTCAGGTCGGCTGTCATCTCGCGGTCGGCCTCCAGCATGTCTGTCAGCTTCAATAAATGATCATATATATCGGTAAAATAAGCCATATGATCTCCTTGGCCCTGCACATGCTGCGAATTCAAAACTCGGTACATCAGATCACGCATGGGTACGATGGTACGGCGCAGCTTGAGCAGCCTGCCACGCAGGTCAAACACCTGCTTCATTAATTCCTCTACGGATTCGCGACCGCCCAAGCCCTCCAGCTCGGCTAATTCATCCTCAATCATAAAAAGGCTCGGAAAATAGTTATCTACCAGCTTGTCCATCACCGTGTAGGCTGCAGCCAGCGGTCCTCGCGACCATATTTTGCGTTCATTCGCATGCTGGACAATCCGCTCCCAGGCTTGATCCAGCTCCTCTAACTCATGATGGTGATATGTAACCAAAAAACGACTGCTAATAAACATATCCACTTCTTCCGCAGCTAACGTATCTACATCAAGCGCATGCACGACCAGAAACTGCACATCCTCGTAATAATCCAATTTGGGACGTTGCAGAACATGCATACAATCCTCCACAGCCAGTGGGTGAAAATGAAAATAACTCGTCAGCAGCTCCGTCTCGCGATCTGTAGGCTTGCTAAAATCTACCCACATCCATATATAATCCTCCATGACGATCTGATCCAATGGTTTTCCCACTGTTACCTGATGATCATGACCTATAGCCAATGTACGTATCACCGTACGTCCCCCTCGCTTACACTTCCGTCTGATATGTTATTTATATTTTATATAAGCCAATTAACATTATACAAATCTCAAGTTCTAAATTCCTTTTAATAAAGAAAAGGATATCTCCGGGCCAACATGCCTCCCAAGATATCCTTATAAAATAATCAATTCATTATAATTAAATCTTTTTCACAACCCCCGTGCTTGTCGCTTCATATCCAAACCGTTCCTTTAGCCCGAGCTTCCGCTTCCTGATTTAACGCCTTGCCGATGCCTTTATTACGATGTTTTGAATCCATCACAAAAACGACGATACGCGCGTAATCTTCATCTCGCTCTCTTCCCCTATACCCACTCATTCAAGAGTGAGGCAGGCTCTTTGCACGAAAAGGAGCAATCAGCGAGTCGTAGCGCAGTGGTCCATTTGAATTTGTAGAAGCAACAGCGATCGAAAGATCAAATGCACTGCGGAGCGATCGCACACTACGTCCTTACCTGCACTCACGGCAAACCTTGCCCACTTACAATACCTTCTCCAAGAAACTAATGGTCCGCTCATTTTTCGGATTACCAAATACCTCTTGTGGCGTTCCTTCTTCTACGATGTAACCACCGTCCATAAACACGACACGGTCGCTTACTTCGCGTGCAAAACCCATCTCATGCGTTACGATCATCATCGTCATGCCTTCACGCGCCAGATCTTTCATTACGCCGAGCACTTCGCCCACCATTTCAGGATCGAGCGCCGAGGTAGGCTCGTCGAACAGCATAATGTCTGGATTCATTGCTAGCGCACGTGCAATCGCCACACGCTGCTTCTGACCGCCGGAAAGCTGTCCTGGCAATGCATCTGCCTTATCGACCAAACCTACACGATCCAGCAGCTTCATAGCCGTTTCCCGGGCCTCTGCCTTGGACTGTTTGCCCAGTTCAGTCGGCGCGAACATAATGTTCTTGAGCACGGTCATATGCGGAAACAGATTGAAATGTTGAAATACCATACCTATATTTTCACGGACTTTGTTAATGTCCACGTTTTTGTCACTCAAGTTGTAGTCATCGACAATGACCTCACCTGCGGTAATTTCTTCAAGCATGTTCATACAACGCAAAAACGTACTTTTCCCCGAACCAGACGGGCCAATGACACACACAACTTCGCCTTCACGTACTTGCATGTCGATGCCCTTTAGCACTTGATTACTACCATAGCTTTTTTTCAGGTTTTTAACGATTATTTTACCCACGGCGAACTCTCCCTTCAAGACGGTTGGAAATTTTGGTCAGGACTGTAATGACGATAAGATACATCACCGCTACTACCAGCCAAATATCAAAGGATTGGAATGTCCGCGCAATAATGATCTTACCCGATTGGGTCAATTCGACCAAACCGATAACAGACAAAATGGACGTATCCTTCAACGTAATAACCAACTGATTGATAAACGACGGGATCATGATTTTCACAGCTTGTGGCAAAATGATTTTAAGCATAGCCGTCCGATAGGGTAGACCAAGCGAACGAGCTGCTTCCATTTGTCCCGGATCAATGGACTGAATACCACCACGGATAATCTCAGTTACATACGCACCCGCATTCAGGGATAACGTCAATACAGCCGCAACAAAAAGCGGCATTTTGAAATCCAGTGCCTGTGGAATACCAAAGTAAATAAAGAAAGCAAGCACGATCAGCGGAATACCGCGGAATATATCGACGAATACAGTTGCAATACCACGGAACACCTTGTTATGGCTTACTTTCATAAAGCCAAACACCAACCCTAGGATAAAGGCTACGAGTAAAGATACAAGTGTGTACAGCAACGTATTTCCCATGCCCTTAATCAGCGAAGGCAGCGAAGCGGAAATCAGGCCCCAGCGGCTGGTTTCTACAGGCGCCACACCTTTGCCCGATTCGCCAAGGTATTTAGCCAAAATTTTATCGTATTCCCCGCTATTGCGCAGATTAACAAGCCCTGCATTAAATTTCTCCAGCAACTCTTGGTTCTTGCCTTGGTTAACAGCAAACCCGTAAGAAGCACCTTTTTCCTTATCTGTTACCAGCTTAAGGCCGTTATTCTGGTTTACACCGTATGCCAGTACCGGATAGTCATCAAAGCAGGCAACCGAATTACCTGTTTTAACTTCATCATACATTTGAGAAGAATCGTCGAACGGTACTGTAGTAAAGCCGTATTTGGCCTTAATGGATTCTGCGAATGTGTAACCTTCCGTTCCTGTTTTGACAGCGACACGCTGTCCTTTCAAGTCCTCATAGCGTTTAACCGTATCATTATCCTTGCGGACCGCCATGACGACGCCTGAATCAAAATAAGGCTCGGAAAAATCAAATTTCCGCTTGCGTTCATCGGTAATACTCATCCCGGCAATGACACCATCCACTTGATTCGTTTCAAGGGCCTGCACTGCCGCGTTAAAGCCAAGGGGCTTAATGGTATATTCAAAATTCTGATCCTTGGCAATAGCTGCCAGCAAATCCATGTCGATACCGACAAATTTACCATCTACATCTTCAAACTCAAAAGGCGCGAACGTTGTATCCGTGCCGATATCATACTTTGTTTTATTTTCTGCATGTGCCACTACACCGAAATTACCGGCCAGGGCAACCACAAAAAACAAACAAATCATGAGTGCTATTAGTTTTCTAGATTTTTGCATAATTTCCTCCAGTCAGTTGAACGGTTCAAAGTTTTCTGTTTATTCTACAGGAGTTATTAAAAATTGACTACTTTGATGTCAGGTATTTTTTGAAAAACGTTTCATGGAACTATCTGGATGTGTGAACTTTGAAGAAGCAGTTTTATCCCAGAATGCCAATAAGCCCCTGCCGCAAAAAGCGGACGGAAGCTTATTGTGTATTCTATAGTGTGTACCTTTTTTTCAAGAAATAATAATGAACTAAAAAAGAATTTTGAAAATCAATCCAGATAACAGTGCAGCAATCGGTATGGTTATCACCCAAGTAATAATAATTCGACCGGCCAGCGACCAGCGCACAGCGGAAAAGCGCTTCGCAGAACCCACACCCAAAATAGCCGAAGTAATGGCATGAGTAGTACTTACGGGCAAATGAAGCAATGTAGCTGTGAAAATAACAGAGGCTCCCGAAATGTCAGCTGCGAATCCGTTAATTGGCTCGATTTTAAAAATCTTGGTTCCCATCGTCTTGATGATTTTCCAGCCCCCGATAGACGTACCCAGCGCCATCGCTGTTGCGGCTGAAATTTTTACCCACATGGGTACTTCCAAATGGTCCTGATACCCCGCCGAAACGAGTGCGAATGTAATAATCCCCATCGCCTTTTGAGCATCATTCGTACCATGCGTGAACGACTGAAGCGCTGCTGTAATGACCTGCATTGTACGAAACCCTTTGTTCACCGTATGCGGACTACGATGAGCGAAGATATATTTTAAAATCATCATCACGATGTAACCGACAACAAAAGCAATCAACGGGGAGAAAATAAGTCCTTCGACAATCCCGATGAAGCCGCTCCAGTTTAATTTATCCGATCCTGCACCTACATACACCGCTCCAGCCAATGCACCAATCAATGCATGAGAAGAGGATGAAGGAATACCGAACCACCAGGTTAAGAGGTTCCAGATAATCGCAGCGATCAGCGTCGCAATGACGATATCAATTCCATTCGTAAGCTTGGTTGGATCAGCGACACTTCCACCAATGGTCTTCGCAACCCCTGTAAACAATATTGCCCCGAGAAAGTTCATGACCGCAGCCATAATAATCGCACGTCGCGGGGTCAATGCACGGGTCGATACCGAAGTTGCAATCGCGTTCGCCGTATCATGAAAACCATTAATAAAATCAAATGCCAGAGCAAGAAAAATAACAATACCTAATACCAATAAACTTGTATCCATGTAAAAGGACTCCCTTACGAGTTACGCATAATGATGGATTCCAGCATATTTGCAACATCCTCGCATGAATCCGTTGTCGTTTCAAGGCGTTCGTACAATTCTTTGCGTTTAATCAGTTCAATAGGGTCAGTTACAGTTGCAAACAGGTTTTTAATGCAAATACGCAACAATTCATCCCCCTGATTTTCCAAATCATTCAGGCGAATAGTGTATTCACGAATGGCCAGCAATTTTTTCTGTGAAAGCAAATGCACAGCTTTCTGAATTTCGTAAGCTGATTGACGCAAAATATCAGCGAACTGCACAATATACTCGTCCGGCTCCGTAATATTGTACATATAAAAACGAGAAGCCGTCGCTTCAAGACCGTCCAACACATCATCCATGGTTGTTGTCAGTTCCATGATGTCGTCGCGTTCCAACGGCGTAATGAAGGTCTTGTTCAGCTCAGTAATAATCGTGTGTGTGTAATCATCACACTTATTTTCATACTTCTTCATTTCATTTGTAAACAAAGTTACATCCTGAAGATTTGAAGTATGTTGGGCAAAATAATCAGCTGCTTGCACGATCGTATCTGCCATATTTTCCAACGTCTCGAAGAATATATCCTTTTTCTTCAATCTCATAACGATTACCCCTTTACGAAAATATCCGCAACCTGTTTCGACTGCAATAGACAACCTTTGCTATCTTATCACACTCATCAATGTTTTTGTAATGTTTGTAAAAGCAAATTTCATGATATACGTATACATTGCCCGACATGGAAGGTCATTATCCGACATTTTTTCCCTAAAAAGGTGTATTTCGTTTTCTAATTTGCTTCTATGGTTACATGTTCCTTTAGTGAAGTATCTGCAGGTACCACATGTATATAGGATGTACCTGGTGTTAACGGGATTTCAACCCCATTTTTCATAAAACGAATCGCATCGCCTGGTGTATGTTGCCACTCAGCCTGTATTAACCGTCCTTGTTGAAACACCATGGCCTCTCCGCTACCGTCCAACTCAACACTTAATCTGCCTACATCATCCAACGTTCGATGTCTAGCGCTCATCACAATGACATTGGCTGCTGAGAGCTGTTGGTTATTATTTTGATCCACATGTGACTTTTCGTTCACAAAACGCTTATATTGTTGATCCGCTGGATCATAGGTATAAGATACCCGATAGCTTTTAAGCAAAAACCGGATTTGTAAAGATGCTGCAGTCTCGTCCACCATAACTGGGGTTTCACCGGATTTGAGGTAAGAATATACTGGAACGTCCGTCTGCTTGGCATACCCTTTACTATCGCTTCCTTTGCGCAGTCTGTTCACGTCTGTGTATAAATTATGTGGAGGACGACGATCTTTGCTTCGCCAGAAGTAAGCCCCTCCATTTGAAATCTCATCCAGATGTTCCTTCCGCTGCTGCTGTAAAATTGCATAGGCATCTGTGCTTCCCCCTGCGTGTATCGGCAACGCACCATAGGTTTCGCCCAGCTCAATCAAATACGGCCGAATGCTACGGACCGGTCCGATCTTTACATCTCCGCCATGACTTTGGAAAAAAGCGACCAGACGGGTAATCCCACCTTCTGCAAGAACTTCATATACCATGTCTGCCTGGCTAAGTCCTGCCTGTGGACGTGCAGCCGGAGCATTGTTGATCATGACAGCGAGCGGTCGCTCCAAAACTGGCTGCTCCACCGGAAGACCGGTGAGCGGAGCTGTAAATGCCGGAATAGACTGCTCCTTCGACGGTTCAAGTGCCTCCTTCTCTGTTTCTTGCTTGGTCAGTTGGGGAACGGATTCAGATTCACCCGTATTGGACATAGCAGAACAAGACATCAGCGTCATGCATAACAGAGCTGAGGCCATCACACGCAACCAATGATTTCGTTGGGAAATGGGCCCGGACAAGTTCATCCCTCCACTTAGTTATTTTTCTCATTATAAGCTTTATTTCCTGTTTTTGTCTTGATTGAAGCATGACCAATCTATAGAATACTTATCTGAAGACATTAAAATTTAAAAAATATTTAGACTTTGTGATTTTTATCACAAATAACTGTAACTGAACCTACTACAATAAAGGTGTAGCAAAGATGATCATCCCAACAAAATGAAATACAACCAACATTATAGATTAAGAAAGAGGAGTGGTTTGAATGTTTAACAGCTGGTTACGTGAGAACAAAGTCGCAATGTGGTTGCTGACTGTAGTACGGGTTTATCTAGGGTATGAATGGATGACCCACGGACTTGAAAAGCTGACAGGTGGATTTGATGCAGGCGGGTTTATCTCGGGGGCCATTGCTAAAACAGGTGGAGACCATCCCGCTGTACAAGGCTGGTGGGGATCGTTCCTGGAAGCCTTTGCCCTGCCGAATGTAGGTTTGTTCAACGTCCTGATCCCATTGGGTGAGTTCTTGGTAGGAGTTGGCCTGCTTCTCGGTACATTGACTACACTGGCTGCTTTGATGGCTATGGTTATGAACTTCTCGTTCCTGTTCTCGGGTACAGTAAGCACCAATGCAATCTACCTGCTGTTTGAAATCTTCCTTGTAGTTGCTGGTGCAAATGCCGGAAGAATTGGCTTTGACCATTGGGTACTGCCCTTCCTGCGTGGACTGTTTCGTAAAAATAAAGATACCTTTCCAGCGGACCCTAGTCGAAAAATAGCTTAAACATCCCAAAATAACCGTTATCCTCCGGGGTAATGGTTATTTTTTTTGTGCTGTTATGCTCACAAGAGGTCTTTCAGCTCCTTCTAACTCGGACTCTTTTATCGGATTCATCATCCCCTCCAAACGTTTACAAGTTGGATACAACATGGAATGCTCACGATACATTTACCCTATACACTACAGTTACATCAAAGAACGTAATGGAGGGTTATATCATGAAAAAAATTACCAAAGCCTATCTCATGCTCGCAGCCGTAACTTTCACAGTGCAAACTATGGGATTGGGATATACGACATCAGCCAAAGCAGCGACGTCTACTATGACATCTCAGGCAGAAAGTGTACAACATATCTCCAAGACCTTCGAGCAGCTACTACGCCAACCCGGCAAGCTACCTCAGGCATTCACTTATTTGCAAAAGCATATTCAAACCATTCCAGCCTCTCAAGCTACCATCATGGTGCTTCATCTGGAAAATGCACAGAACCAGCAATTGGATTCCTATGCAAAGACCTTATACCCGGCCTCTGTTCAAACCAAAATAAATCAAATCTATAAACCCGGTGATTCGTTCACAAATGTAATCAGCCGTTCAAGCGATGTGAACCTGAAAAAGTTGCTAACTCAAACAAGAGATGCCGGCTACAAACTTGAAACTGCAGAAGGCATGTACTACCCAGTCATCAACTATGAAAAATATAAAGTCTTCGGGAAGCACACCACGACAGATATCCGCAGCTATATTGACATCATGGCGATGGAATCCGGACAGGCGGCTACCAAGGATGCCGCGCTCCGTATCGGCTATCAACAGTTAGCCGGACGAGTGCTGGCACAGGAGGCATTTTTAAACCAATATCCTCATTCCAACCGTACACAAGCTATAAAAAAATTGCACGATCTGTACTTCTTCTATACTTTCTATGGCACGAACAATACGCCATTATTCGATTATGATACCGGGAAGATTCATCCGAATGCGAAAAAAGGGTATCAATTCGTCGTTCAACGTAATATGGATTCGAAGAGTACCTACATTCAAAAGCTGAAAGCATTTATGACACTATTGGATCAAAATGGAGATCAGCGTACT
Source organism: Paenibacillus sp. FSL R7-0340 (assembly GCF_038002205.1). Taxonomy (NCBI): domain Bacteria; kingdom Bacillati; phylum Bacillota; class Bacilli; order Caryophanales; family Paenibacillaceae; genus Paenibacillus; species Paenibacillus sp. FSL R7-0340. Next base: position 517,416 of record NZ_JBBOBY010000002.1, on the reverse strand, counting down.
ACGCAGGTATCCACTTGGCTAAAAAAGAACGTGCCTTCTAATTAATCAAAGACGCAAAATACACAAAAGAACTTCCATTCCCACACACCATGTGGATTCGGAAGTTCTTTTTTTACATTTACGTATCACTTTCTTGACCAAAAGCCCAACAATTGAGACTCAACGAGCCAAGGACATACGATTGAAAAAGCTTATGCGCAGAGCGCTCATGATCCGCAGCCCCCATCGCATAAAACAAAGGTGAAAAATGCTCTATTCCATAAGAAGGTACCGCCTGTTTGGCATATGGAGCCTTTTTGTCATATTGGAATAGGTGGCGCAAATTCCAGTCTTGAAGCTGCTGTGCAATCCAGTCATCATATTGAACGGCCCAATCGGCTGGCTCACTCGTCTGCTTGAGTGTCCGCAAGTTGTGGACCAATCCGCCGCTACCGATAACCAAAATCCCTTGTTCTCGCAACGGCGCCAGCATCCGTCCAATCTCGTATTGCTCCTGGGGAGCGCGCCGAGAATCAATGGATAAGGGTACGACCGGTATGTCCGCATCAGGATATATATGCCGCAAAACCACCCATGCTCCATGATCCAGTCCTCGGTTCCGAACCGGCTGGTGGAACAGGTTATGCTGACTGAACAGATGCTCTATCTCCTCATACAGCTTCGGATCGCCTGGTGCAGGGTAATCGATTGAGTACATTTCTTCGGGAAAGCCATAGAAATCGTGCAACGCTGCATGCTGATCATCCGCGCCAATACATTGATCGGGGCTATCCCAATGCGCGGAAAAAATGACAATTCCTTTGGGTCGGGGCAGGCTCGCGCCCAGCTTTGCAAGAAAGCTGGTATATGCGTTATTTTCTACAGCCAGTGTCGGTGAACCATGCGCAACAAAAATTGAGGGTAATGTCATCGCTGCCAACCTCCACACGCCAGTATAGTGTTACTCTTCCATTTTACTCCGGCGGAGGCGCAATTTCCAATACAATCCGTTACACACTGAAATCAGATCATCCAGTGCTGCCAATCCCGTTGAATATTTTCCTGTTCATCCAGCCATTCAAGTGTCCGATCAATGAGCCGTTGCCGCTCTTTACCTGACGAGAAAGTGTGATCCCCCTGGAAAATAATCTCTTTATCACAGCGCCCCTCTGGACGCATCCAGAATATCTTTTGAAACAGAAATGCATAATCCACAGGAATAATATCATCCGAGGTGCCATGAACAACGAGCACATCTCCGTTAAATTTAACGGCCTCCTGAAACGGCTGAAATAGAGCTAACGACTCAAAATAAGCAGGCGTAAATTTATAGCCCAAATAGTCGGCATGACCGGTTTTAACAGACTCATCGTACACGCTTCGCTCCGTAATTTTGACGATGTCGTTGAATGGATAGCCCACTGCTGACCAAAGAACCAGATTTTGTACTCTCTTATCCCGTACGGCTGTGAGAAGGGCAACCGCGCCCCCCAGACTGTGACCGATCAGCGTCACCTTGGTCGGGTCAATGTCCGCGCAATTGACGGCGTAATCCAATACGGTACGTGTCTGATTAATCATGGACTCGAGCCCCTGCTTGCCGTATTCACCTGTGCTTTCCCCACAACCGGCAAAATCAAAGCGCAGGACAAAGTATCCCCCTTCGGCCAGTTCACGCGCAGTCTTGACGAATAATCGATCTACTCCGATACGATTGCCCACAAAACCGTGACATATAACAACGAGAGGAACTCGTCTCTGACGATCTCCCTCATTTGTACGGTTTGGATAATGAATTGTTGCGGCCAGTTCTTCATGTTCAAAGCGAATTCCAATTTGCCGTTCCATCCTGATTCCCCCTGTTTCAAGCTTCACTACACATTTATGAATTCAAACTCATATAGTAACGTGGAATATCCATCCAGGATATTCATTCACTTTAATTCCGATAAGTTTAATAAGTTTTATAGTAAAGTCAGTCTATCATCGCCCTGCTTCCTTGTCAACCTGTCAGTTCACATCGTTAAAAAAGTAAACAAATAGCGCTCCCCGATGCGATTCCGGAGAACGCTATACTACACTTATTAGAGTGAATCCACTACATTAAAGTAGACATTCGTTATTCGTAGCTGTTCCTAAACATTTGGTGGGTCTCCGTTCGTCCCTCCCACTCCAGCTTACAAGAGGCGCCGTTATGTTCATCCTCATGCCACAGGCTGCGGTAGTTCTGTGCACCTAGTTCACCTGCAAATTCTGTATCCTCAGCCACTTCAATATCGTCCAGTATACGGTAGGTTGGAGAAGTTCCTTGAACACTCCGGTGACTCACATTTGTAGACGAGGCCACCCCGCTATTCCTGTTCGAAGCGTTTGCTAATCGTTTTTGGACTGAATAATCTGCCTGGTTCTCCAGTTTCATGATGCCACACCCTCTTAACGTTTATATTCAGGTTGCTCTATGTGCTCACCCTGTATCCAGTTTGAGGAGAATGCAGCGGTAATATACATTTTATAGATAAAGTCTTTTGCCATCCGACGCTTCCTCACGTATACTGTCTTTGTTACGAAATGGCGGTTCCATCAGCTCGGGATACGCTCATAAAGCAGGAGGAAGAAATGAATAAAGCAAAAAATTATACGCTTATTGCATGGATTGCCTTGTCTATGTTTTTTTTGACACAGGCAATTATCGGATGGTTTGTCACCTTTACAGGTGGGGATATCAAACCCTTTGAAAAAATCAGCCTATCCACCCTTATCATCATCGCCGCAGGAGCCATTCTACTCGTTGAAGCCCTGATGAATTTTATGGACCGTCCCGAAGAAGGCGAGGAGACACAACAGCCAGACCATGCCCCTGTAAAGCCCCAGATGAATCTTAAATCCATCTTGATGTATGTTGTGTTAGTTGTCGTGATTCTTGTCGCCGGACTAGCGCTGCGCAGTGTACTGCCGGTATTCAGGATCTCACCTTGGGTAAATTTAATTCTCGCCGCCATCGGCTTTATTGGACTCAAACCGATTTTTCTGCGTAAAAAACGTTCATAGCCCGCAATTCTCATTATATGGAGCTGCCTCATTTTGGATCATAGCAGCTCCTTTTCATTTCGATCAGGCAACCGACTTACAGCTTGAGCGTGCGCCAAAAAGCCGTATTCCTGGCCTGTAAGAAGCTGCATGGGGGAATACGGCTTGATATACTTTAGAACTTATTTGGAAAATAGTTGTTCTGCATTATCCAGAGCAATTTTATGTCCCATCGCGGAATAGTCCAGCCAAGGCTGTCCGTCCAACATGTAGACATGCCCTTGCTTCACCGCTTTGAGACCTTGCCATACTGTATTTCCTTCTAGCTGTTTGTATACCTTTTGGGCATCCGCGCCTTTACTGATGATAACAAGGATCGCATCGGCATCATAATCCGGTAAAACCTCTTGGGAAACAACTTGATAAGCCTTGTTGATCTTTTCTACACCTTTGGCTGGCTTCAAGCCCAAGTCCTGATACAACAGCGGTCCTACGGGACGCTTCATCCCCATAACACGAACCTCTTTCGCCGTCACACGTACAGCCATAACCGTTCCGTCCCCAATTTTTGAATGAATCAGCTTTTTGACTCGTTCCTTCTGTGTATCATAATCTTTTAGAAATGCGTCTGCCTGTGCTTCATGTTTGACCATAACGGCTATTTTTTTCAATTGATCCTTCCATGTGCCTTCATCCAGATCAAAAACTTCGGTCGGCGCAATTTTTTCAAACTTGGCCACATCGGTTCCCGAATATTTTTTGTCCAAAAAAATATGATCAGGTTGAAGTTCCAATACCGCTTCCATATCCGGGTCTGTGACAACACCTAGCTTACGGGTACTTTGAAGACGATCTTTTACATGGGGCAGAAAATCCTTCACATCTCCACCAATGACCGAACCAGCCGGAGTAATGCCCAATGCCAGCAGGTTGTTCGTCAAATGAATAGACATCGAAGCAATGCGCGAATCCGCACTAATGGTTGTCTGCGCACTGCCAGCCGCTTTCGTATCGGTAGCCTGTTTGTCGGCTGCTTGTCCGCAAGCGGACAGCATGATCATGCATACAACAAGAGTTGTGACTACCCATGAACGTTTAAAATCTGAACCCTCAAATTTGTGCTTTCTCATGTTTACTCTCTCCTATGCTACAGAAACTCTACATTATAATGATCAATATAGAAGGCTTCTGCTTAGTTATTAATTTCAACGGGTTGCATCATTTGCATCATATGATTTCATATGTACCTATTCCTTCTGTCATTTTGTTCGGGACAACAGGAATAAAAAGTATGGAGCTCCTACCACAGCAACCACCACACCTGCGGGAATCGCATTCGGCTGAAACACCGAACGCCCAATCGTGTCTGCGGTGACCAGAATAACGACCCCGACCAAACAGGCTACTGGCAGCAAATGCTGGTACATCGGCCCAACCAGACGGCGAGCCAGATGAGGCGCAATCAGCCCAATAAAACCGATGCCTCCAGCCATGGATACGCTGGCACTGGATAGAGCCACGGCTGCGCCCAGCAGTAATAGACGCTGGCGCTTCACATTTGTGCCGATTCCAGCTGCGGTCTCGTCGCCCAACGACAGATTGTTCAGACTGCGCGTCTGCGACAGAACGTAGGGTAATACAATGACTATCCAAGGCAACAAAGCCGCTGCGTGTATCCAATCCCGGCCCCAAACGCTGCCAGCCAACCAACGTGCAGTAAATGCGTACGTATCCTCATCCAGCCGCAACGACCAATACAGCGTTATGGCGCTAAGACCCGAGGCTACACCGATGCCGGACAAAATCAGACGCACCGGCACGATTCCTCTGCTGCGGTTATAGGACAACAAAACAATTAGCACCGCCGCAATGACACCTCCTGCAAAGGTAAACAAGGGGATCAGAACGGCGGCCGATCCGTCCAGGTCGCGAAAAAAGCTAACGAACATCACCAGTCCCAACGCAGCCCCCGCATGAAGACCGAGCACTCCCGGATCAGCAAGTGCGTTCCGTGACAAGCCTTGCATGACCGCCCCGGCTGCGCCTAGTCCCGCTCCAGCTAGCACCGTTACAGCAATACGTGGCAGACGATATTCGAACAGAACGATATGATCACGTCCGTTGCCACCGCCAAACAACGTATCCAGCACACGTAGCGGTGGAATACGAATCGTTCCGGTATTCAAACCCAAAACAAGGACAGCAAAGCTGATCCCCGCCAATACCAAACAAACGAGCCAAGCCTTTTTCGTTCTTGTGTCCCCAATCCCTAAAGAGCGACTCACTATAAATCCCTCCTTTCCTTACGGGCGAGAAAGAGGAAAAAGGGTACTCCGATAAAAGACACCATAATCCCAATAGCTAGCTCCTCTGGCGGATTTGCCATTCTCGCTCCCAAATCTGCCAGCACCAGTAATACGGCTCCCAATAACGCAGACAACGGCACGATCTGGCGATAATCCACACCGATTAGCTTGCGAGCGATATGTGGGATAACCAAACCTACAAAGCCGATGGCTCCGGCAGCCGATACAGATAGGCCGGCCAGTACCACTACAGTCAGCAGACCCAAAAGCCGGATACGCCTGAGATTCAACCCAAGGTTTAACGCCACCTCATCGCCCATCGAAATCAGCGAAATGGAACGTGCCAGCCCCATAGACCAGGCGATCACAATAAGCAAAATCGGTGCAAGAATCTCAAGCTGCGACCATTTAATCCCGGCTACGCCACCCGCATACCAGAAGGCTAAATCCTGACTTAGATCAAAATAAATCGCAATCCCCGAAGTCATGGAACCTAACAAGGCAGCCGTCACAGCTCCAGACACCGTCAATCTCATAGGTGTCAATCCTCCCGGTGCAGATGCTCCCAGACCAAATACTAGTAAGGTACTCATCAGCGCCCCCAGGAACGACAATACTATTAACGTCCCATAAGGTAGATTGGGGAAAAAGGCAAAACTCACTGCAACTACAAACATCGCTCCTGCGTTAATGCCCAGCACACCTGTATCTCCCAGCGGGTTTCGTGTAATACCCTGAATCAGAGAGCCTGCCACCGCCAGCGCAGCTCCAATAACAGCTGCACCGAGTACACGCGGTAATCTCAGCTCGTGAATGATCTGATGGGTCATTAGCGAACGATCATAGTGAAATACTGCCGACCACACGGTGCTTACGGTCAAATCCTTGGCTCCGAGAGAAATGGCGGCGAATATGGCCAAAGCCAACAATACAGCCGAAGCTGTGAACAACAACGCCTGCCGAACCCTACCCGCTCGAAGCACTGGACGTGCTGTTATGTCTACTTCAGGAACTGCCCTCTCTGTCAGAGCTGTATGTTTGTCCATGCTGTCTTTGGACTGCATTTGGTGAGGTCACTCCCTCCATACCTGAAAATCATCACGTCTCTTATAACGATAATGATAATTATTATCAACTTGATACATAATAGCATGTTTCTATGACATTGCAAGCCAAAAACTGTTCCCCTTAGGAGGAACAGTTTTTGAATATATCTATATGATTTTACTGCACAAATGACTCCAAACGGTCCTCTCTTTAGTACGTAGGCCAGCCTGCCGAATCCCATTTCAAATCACTAATCAGAAGCTTTGGATTTCCACCATCAGTGGCATCATAGGCATGACGTGCAATCACACTGTTGTTATAGACAGATTGTCCACCCGGTCCCTTCCAACGGTCATTCCCTGCATCCAGTATCGTTCCACCGCCATCCATCAGGCTTTTGCCGCTCTTGTCCACATACGGTCCGGTAATACTAGTAGAGCGACCGTAAATAATCTTATAATTACTGTCTACGCCTTTGCAGCAGTTATCAATGGAAGCAAACAGATAATAATAGCCGTCGCGGTATGTAACATGTGGCGCTTCCAAACCACCAGCCGTACGCTTGGCGATAGAATAGATCTGGCCCGTAGGCTTCATCGTATTTTTATCCAGTCGAGTCACTTTCAAGCCTGAATTCCATGAACCAAAGGAAAGCCACGGGTTACCGGAAGCGTCAATGACGAGATTCGGGTCAATAGCATTATAATCGTTAGCATCCGTCGTACGCAGCACTAGTCCATCATCTCTCCAGCTCCCCGCGCCAATGCTCGTTGCGGAAGCTAGTCCGATAGCCGAGGTCCGGGCACCAAAAGTAGAAATGGAATAGTACAGCCATACCCGTCCATTGTACTTTTGAGCATCCGGTGCCCATACATCGTTAGTCTTTTGCTTAGGTACATACGTTTTCCACCATGATGGCGGCGACAGAAATATTTGCGGCAATCTGTAAAAATTGCGTCCGTCGTCCGATCTTTGAACCTGTATCCCCTGCCCTGTGGAGAAAATATACCATGCGTTGCCTTCCTTCGTAATGGACGGATCATGCACTGCCACATCGCCAGTTAACGCCCAATGCTCTGCGGATGCAGATGGCATCACTGACAGCATTAAAGCAGCCGAGGTTACGGCAGCAAACGCCGTTCGGGTCAATTTACTCTGTACTGATTTTTTCCATGCCTTCAACATTCTTTCGCACCTCCGAATGAGTATCTTATAATAAAATTCAGGTGACACACCTATTACATTAGTGTTTATACTTATGAAGTTACCCATATATTAACCTATCACATTCAGTTTTGTAAACGCTTTATTTCAAATAAAAAGAAATTCGTAAACTACGCATAACAATATACATACGAGGATTTTGCAAAATTCTGATACAAAAAAGGAGCCCATAGGCTCCTTTTCAAATTAACATATTAAATAGATTTTCGTTTTTGTTCAGTTCCGTGTATTTAAGCCCCTTGCGGTTCATTCGTTCAATTAAAGGAAGATAGTCTTCCTTGTGGAACAGCTCAATGCCGACCAGAGCTGGTCCATTTTCCTTATCATTCTTTTTCGTATATTCAAACCTAGTAATATCGTCGTCTGGTCCAAGCACATCCTGTAGAAACTCACGCAGTGCCCCAGCTCTTTGCGGGAAATTCACCATAAAATAATGCTTCAGTCCTTCGTAAATGAGGGACCGTTCCTTAATCTCCTGCATACGATCTATATCGTTGTTACCACCGCTGACGATACAGACAACCGTTTTGCCTTGAATCTGCTCGCGATACAGATCAAGTGCTGCAACAGGCAGTGAGCCCGCAGGCTCCACAACAATCGCATTTTCATTATACAGCTCCAGAATCGCGGTACATGCTTTGCCTTCCGGTACCTTCACAATATCGTCCAAGGTATGCTTACAAATATCGTATGTCAGCTGACCCACACGCTTCACTGCAGCTCCGTCAACAAATTTGTCTATTTGATCCAGTGTAACCACCTTGTGCACACGCATCGCTTCCGTCATCGACGCCGCGCCGAGGGGTTCCACGCCAATTACCTTGGTGGACGGACTCACGGTTTTAACATACGTACCTACGCCTGCCGCCAAACCGCCGCCGCCAATCGTTACGAACACATAGTCCATAGGTGTATCTAGGCTCTCCATCACTTCCATCGCAATCGTACCATTGCCCGCAATAATTTTCGGCTGATCGAACGGATGGATGAAGGTCATTGCCTGCTCGCTGCACACCTTCATGGCCTCGTCATAGGCATCATCAAACGTGTCTCCGGTCAGAATGACCTCTACACTGTTACCGCCAAAGCGACGAACCTGCTTGACCTTCTGATTGGGCGTTGTACTCGGCATAAATATTTTACCGTGGATACCAAGAGCATTACATGAAAAAGCCACACCTTGCGCATGATTCCCTGCACTCGCACACACGATTCCTTTTTCCATTTGCTCAGGGGTCAAGCTACGGATCATGTTGTAAGCTCCACGGATTTTAAAGGACCGCACGACTTGGAGATCCTCTCTTTTCAGATACACATTACAGTTATATTTGGCCGATAGGACGGCATCCCTCTGTAAAGGTGTACGTACAATCACCTCACGCAGCATATGATGCGCCCGTACAATATCCTCCATGCCAACGGTTGACGCCATGGTCGGGTCAGTTTTCTGGGTTTCTGTTGGTTCCATAGGTTCTCCACGCTCCGCCTGAATATTTCTGTATTTGAGCATTTTGCATAAATCCCAAGAGCGATTTCAAATCAGCAATATACAGATCGAAACGGTTTAGTTCGTCTATATATTGTACTATTGAGCGTTAGGAATCGAATTATGCAAAGTACTGTATTTGAAATCTTTCAAATATCATACCACGTTTACCCATAGCTTGTGCAGATGATAGTCATGAAAATGAGAATGAAAATCAATCGAATCTAAAAAAAGGCAGACCGGGACAATGCCCGATCAGCCTTTTCTGACGTTGCACATTTCTTGTATTCCATTGCTCTATTTAATACCTTTCCGATTACCCTTTTACTCCACCTGCCGTCATTCCTTCAATAAAATAACGCTGGAAGAACAGGAACACGACGAGAATCGGTAAAATAGCCAAAACGGATCCCGCGATCAGCACATCATAATTGTTGCCATACGGCGTCAGCAGACTGGACAAACCAATCGGTAGTGTCAGCATGTCATTGGTACGCAATACAATCATCGGCCACAGGAAGTTATTCCAACTGTTCATCGCCTGCAAAATAGCCATTGCCGCAAATGCTGGCGCCATCAGAGGCATCATAATCCGTACGAAAATGCCATATTCTGAACAGCCGTCAACCCGCGCAGCATCCATGAAGTCCTTGGGAACACCACTCAAATATTGACGGAAGAAAAAGATCGGGATCGGCGCGACGACGAAGGGTAGAATTACGCCCCATACTGTATTAATCAGCTTCATGCCAATCATTAGCTTGTAGAGCGGCAGCATGATAATTTCTACCGGGATCATCATCACGACCAGCACCAGTGTGAAAATCACATTTTTCAATCTAAAACGGTACATCTCCAGACCGTAGCCTACCATCGCGGACAATATCAGACATAACACCGTAAACAAGACGGTAATAACAATACTGTTCCAGTACCATTGAAAATAATCCGTCGTCCCCTGAAAGATGAACGCATAGTTTTTCAAGGACATGATGCCCCACTCCAGCTTAAGATTCAAGCCGTAGCGCAGCAGCTCCGTCGATGGCTTGAACGAGGCAAGCGTCACGGCAAATAGCGGAAACAGGGCAAACCCGGCAAACAGAATGAACAGGACAACGAGCAATGCGGATAACGAGCCTTTTTGTTTCTGAGCCATCGCTTAATCCTCCTTCCGGAACATGCCGAAAAATTTGAGCTGGATCAGGTTCAGCACGAGTGTAAATACAAGCAATACAATGCCTACCGCAGCTCCAAAGCCCATACTGTTCTGCTCCAGACCTTGGCGATAGAGATAGCCAACAATCGTTAAACCAATATCGTTCGGGGAGTTATTTCCGTTCCACAGCATGTAGCTCTCCGTGAACATGGATAACCCCGCATAAATGCTAATCGTAAATACGTAGATCGTCACCGGTTTCAGCATAGGAATCGTAATCCGCCAAAATGAATCGAAACGACTGGCTCCATCAATCTGCGCAGCCTCATACAACTCGGGAGGAATGTTCTGGAGTCCCGACATGTAATACAGCATGTTCACGCCTAACCATCTCCACAAGGCCAGCACGATCAACGCTAAAAAGCCGGTGTTCGCGTTCATTAGCCATTTGTAAGGCTCCAGACCGAATACCCCCAACAGGGAGTTCATCAGCGAACCATCCAATTCCCCGAACATGAGGCGGAAGATCGTTCCTGCTACCACCACTGAGGTTAGTGCAGGGATAAACATCACGGAGCGAAACAACCCTCTGCCCGGCATTTTAGGCGAATTCAGCAATACCGCCAATACCAGCGGCAGAGGAATCAGCACGACCAGGGTAAGGAGCGTGTACAGGACGCTATTCAATATCGCCTTTCCAAACGTAGGATTGATTAAGTCCTTATAATTTTCCAGTCCAACATAAGTTGTTATCCCTGGCAGGACTTCCTGAAAGCTCATAATGACCGTCGATATGACCGGATAGGCAAAAAATAGCGCAAAGGACAGTAAAAATGGAAGGACAAACACATACGGTGCCGTACGGCTGGAATGAATAAAGCGACTCCATCGGCTTCTGGTCGGACGCTGAGGCTGTGGCGGCTGACCTGTCGGTACATTAGCGTTCGTATGAACGGGCGTTGCCATGAATCTCACTCCCTTTCCTGTTGGGGTCTATCTCAGTTCATCTGCCAGCTCATGTAGCACCGTGGCTGGATCTTCGCCATTCTGTAGTGTCCGATAAAGTATTTTATTGCGCACAGCACTGGCGATATCAGGCGTTTTCGGACCGATATGCACCGCATTGATTTCATCTTTGACTTCGATGAGCGTGTCAAAAATATTCGTTCCGAAATACTCCGTAAATTTATTCTTGGCTTTGGCTTCCGGCATGGTCCACACTTCACTACGGATGGGATCAAAACCAAGCTGCTTCCAGATCTCCACATTCCCTTGCTTGGATAGCTTGGCAAAGGCCAGAAAGCGCATCGCCAGATCCTGGTGCTCTGATTGGTTCGTGACTACTGTTCCGGTTCCACCCATACCCGCTGAGCGAAAACCACCTTTTTCCCACGCTGGCATGGGTCTGATGATAATTTTACCTTTTAGGTCAGGCATGTAATCCGTAAAACGTCCCATATACCACATCGGCATCCATACCGAAGCGGCCCCACCTTTGTTCATAAATCCGTAGTATTCCTCCATGTGATGCCCGCCGCCCGGTGCGGGAATAGCGATTTTGTCTTTTATCATCTGTTGAAGAAACTCGAGTGTTTTAATATTGGTTTCGTTATCCAACGTCAACTCGCCCTTGTCATCCAGAAAATCTGAATTTTGCTGGGAGATCATCGGCCAATAGCTCCATAGGTCATTCGTTTCTAAGGTCGCCATGGGCTTGCCTGTTTTCGCCAGTACTTGCTTGCCTGCAGCAGCATAGTCTGCCCAGGTGACGATGGAATCCGGGTTTACCCCCGCCTGGTCCATAATCTCTTTATTGTAGTACATCACTTCGGCCCCAACGTGGAAGTCAATGCCGTAATATTTACCGTCTTTGCCGTAAATCTGTACTCTGGAAGGCACAATGTTATTGATCTCGGGGTCAATCACCGGATTGAGCGGGACCAGCTGCGGTATGCCTTTGAGGAAATTACCGATCTTGTTCACCTCGATATCCGCGATATCCGGCGCTCCCACCCCCGATTGCAGCGCAATCGACAGCTTACTGTGATGGTTATCATAAGGAAATGTATTCGCTTTCAAATTAATCAATTCATCAGGGTGCTGTTGGTTCCATTGGTCAGCCATTTGCAGAAAAAACTTCTCATGCAGTTCATTGAACGTCCATAATACAAGTTCTGTTCCCGGCCCATCCTTTTCATCGGTCTTGAAAGAACAGCCTTGCAGCAGTCCAGCCATCAAAACCACCGCCATAAGCATCAAAGCCATGCGTTTTCTTCGCAGCAGCATATCCTTCCCCCTTCGCATGATGAAATCCTAATTCGTAAATGATTGCGCTTTCTTTTATTATTTAACATCAACACAAATTAGTTTACAACAACATTATTTATAAAATATTTATTTTCAACGCAGATTAGCGTCTCCTTTGCATTATAGGGGGAAAATGAATTGAATGAGGCTATGATGATTTTTGCATAAAAAAGAGGCCCCACTCGAATTGAAACTCGAAGTTGGGCCTCGCTATTTTAACTACTCTTGGGAATGGGCTGCTTCGTCCTTCACTTCTTCCCGAAATGATCTAATACTTTCTTTACGACGATTATTTTTTTCTTCGATCTGCTTACGCTCCTCGTTGCTGATTTCAGAGGAAAATTCGTTTAGATATCCTTCAGCTTCATGCAGGTTCTGCTGTGTGTTCTGAATACTTTGTTGCAAATGTTCAACATTATCGGCTCGATTATCTGGTTTTGCCATTCGTTTGTCGCCTCCTAATTATGGGGTCGCTCAGTAGAGCGCTAATCCGTAGCTTGATCGCTATCGGATCATTTTATGCATTAAAATGCTCCCCAAACCACTTTCCTGCGGCTTCGGCTTCAGTCCGAGTCAATTGATGACCATTGCGTTCCCAATATGCTTCCACCTGCGCTCCGGCCCCTTCCAATAATGCTTGCAGCTCCTGAGATTCCGAAATCGGAACAATGGGATCATTCTCACCGGAAGACAAAAATACAGGGATACCATTCAAAGCTGGCAAATCCAGGCCACGCAACGGCACCATTGCATGGTGCAAAATAGCTCCACGTAACGCTTTTGCATCGTGAAAGAGCATGCTGGCGGCTATGTTTGCACCATTGGAATAGCCAAGAGCCACCACGTTATTACGATCAAAATCGTATTGCTCTGCAGCTGTGTCCACAAATTCGCTCAGTTCTTTGGTGCGAAATACGAGATCCTCAATGTCGAACACTCCTTCTGCCAAACGGCGAAAGAAACGTGGCATCCCATTTTCCAGCACATTTCCTCTCACGCCTAACACAGAAGCTCCCGGTGCTACCATCTCGGCCAAAGGTATCAGGTCTTGTTCGTTCCCGCCTGTACCATGCAACAGCAAAATAACCGGGGCTTGCGGATGATTTCCTTTACGAAATACGTGTTTCATTTATATTTCCTCCTCATTTTTTCTTTAAATTAAGATTCTTATTTTTAGTATAAATTAATTATAGCCAACTTCGCTGCCTTTTACAAACCTAATTAGCCTGATCTACATCTTTTTTCTAAAATGATGTCTTGTTCCATTGACATGCAGTATAGCTCTATTTTACTATGATGTTAGATATTTAGAATATTATCTAAATATCTAAAGGAGGAAATGTATTTTGAACGATGCCTTCAAAGCTTTGGCTGATCCGACCCGGCGTACAATCTTACAGCTTTTAAAGGAGAAAAGTATGAGCGCAGGTGAAGTGGCTGAACATTTTCAAATTAGTAAGCCCAGCATCTCCCACCATCTCAATATCCTGAAGCAGGCTGGGCTGGTGCTGGATGAACGACAGGGGCAAAACATTATCTACACCCTGCATACAACGGTTGTGGCGGATGTCATCGGTTGGATGTTCAGCATCGCCCACTCCGATACCCCTGCCCAGAAAAATGTGAATCATATCAAGGATACGGAGGGATCTGAATGAAATTTCGAATACATTGGAGCTTTACAGATGTTTTGACGACTTTGATTGCCTTATCACCTGCGATAGGAGCTATATTGCTGTACGACCGACTTCCCAATGTTCTAGCCTCGCATTTTGGCTTTGACAATACAGCAGACGGGTATATGAGCAAAAGTGGTTCTATTATCATGCTCGTGCTGTTGGGTCTAGTACCGCTGGTCATTCGATTGGCACGCTACATGGACCCCAACAGAGCTAATTATGAGAAATTTTCAAAAGCCTATGAAGTTACGCGTGCAGGTATTTCTTTGGTTCTGGCTGTAGCTGGATGGGGGATGCTGCTGTATAACCTGAACATACGACTGCAAATGAATACTATAATTTTGGGGGTAATAGGCCTGCTGCTGCTGGTGATGGGTAATTATATGACTCAGGTGCAGCCGAACTATACCTTCGGTATCCGCACTCCGTGGACTCTGTCTAACCCCGAGGTATGGCGTAAAACGCACCGTTTCGGTGGACCTATGATGATGCTCGGTGGTGCTTCGGGTTTGGTGGCGGCATGGGTCGATGGAGTGGCGGGAACGGTCATTTTTCTATCCATGCTGATCATATCCGTCATCTCTCCCATACTCTATTCTCTCTTGTTGTATCGTAAGCTAAACCAGTAAGCAGACAAAGCCAAACCTGAACCTAAAAAAGGAACCTCCCAATCCACGTAAACGTAGAATTAGGAGGTTCTTTGTACATTTAATCTTAATATTAGAACAGCAGCTTATCGGGATGCGTGCCTACACGCTCATCAAGATGAAGACCATTGATTCGTTCAATATCCTCAGCCGTCAATTCAAAGTCGAATAAATCAGCATTTTCGCGAATACGATGCGCGGTTACAGATTTGGGAATCGTCACAATCCCCCGATCCAGATGCCAACGCAAAATAACCTGCGAAGAGGTTTTACCGTATTTGGCAGCAATCTCAACGATGTCCGCTTGCTCGGTTAATTTCCCCTTCATCAGCGGACTCCACGATTCAAGCTGAATCTGGTGCTCCCGGCAGTATTGATGCAGCTCTTGTTGAGTCAGACGAGGGTGAAGCTCCACTTGGTTGATGACAGGAACCATGTTGCTGTCTTTGAGGAGGTCTTCGAGATGGTGAACTTGGAAGTTACTAACTCCGATAGCGCGTACGCTTCCTTCTTCATACAGTCGTTCGAATGCCTTCCAGGTTTCCTTGTACTTATCCTTGCCAGGCCAATGAATGAGATACAGATCAATGATATCCAGACCCAGCCGCTTACGGCTTTCCTCAAAGGCACGCAGTGTTGAATCGTAGCCTTGATCCTGATTCCATAGCTTGGTAGTTACAAACAGGTTTTCTCTAGCCGCTCCACTATCACGAATGGCTTGTCCAACCAGTTCCTCGTTGCCGTAGATCGCCGCTGTATCAATGTGACGGTAACCGACCTCAATAGCTGTTTTGACCGCTTCGTAGACCTCATTGCCTTCCGCCTTGTAAGTACCGAAACCGAGCCAAGGCATCTGAACTCCGTTATTCAGTACAGTTGTATCCGCAATGTTCCCCATGTCTATTCCTCCTGTTCCTGATTATGAATTATTCAACGGGATGATTACAGTTTAGTTGCATCCTGAAAAGCATTCACTTGAAGTGGAGCAGCCAACAATTCTTTAGCCGCGGCAACAAATGCCTGGAAATGGGCAGAATTATTATGGAAATCTACAGCAGCAGCATCTTTCCACTCTTCAACCATCGTAAATGCGTTGGGATCATTCAGATCCTGCATTAACGTGTAACGTACATTGCCTTCTTCAGCTTGGGATGCGCTGATCAGCCCTTGGGTTTGTTGCAGAAAAGTCTCTCTTTTTTCAGGTAAAACTTTCATATCGGCATGAATAATAATCATATTATGTTCCTCCTCGTATTATGTAACTATTTCTATTATAGACCATTCTTTCGACAGAATAAAAGTGCGGGCGTTTCTGTAATACAGTAAAATAGATCGTATGGGGGAGAAGATCAGCTGATCCGTTCCTCCTATATTTTGTTTAACGGCGGTGAAGGCATGTGCGTTTTCAGACAAAACTAATGGTATTTATATCTCTTTTAGTACTGGTAGTTACCGGGCTGTTGGGATTATCCTTTCGATATATGATCACCTCCGCTCTATATGATGAAATCGGAGAAAGGGCGCTCACCGTCGCCAATACCCTCGCCGTAGATGCGCAGGTCAGAGACGCTCTGGAGCAGACTGAGACGACGCAATTGCGTTCGCGTATCAACGAGGTCATAAAGCCTGTCCAAGCCAGCAGCGGCGCTGATTTTATTACTATTGCTGATCGTCATCTCATTCGACAGTGGCATGTAAACCCGGAGCGCATCGGCACGCCTATGATAGACCCCATGAATGATAAGGTACTGCAAGGGCAGTCCTTTATCACTGAATCGACGGGTTCTCTCGGACCGTCAATACGCGCCAAAACAGCCGTTTATGATACGCAAGGTAAGGCCATCGGGCTCGTCTCTGTAGGTTTTTTAATGACAGATGTGCAGCAAAATATTCGTACATACACATATGCATGGCTCTGGTTTATGGTGGGCGCGCTGATGATCGGCATATTGGGAAGCCTGGTTATAGCGCAACGGGTTCGACGCGCACTGCATGGACTGGAGCCAGTGGAGATCGGACGGTTGTACCAGGAAAAGCAAGCCATTATTGAGTCCATCGGCGAAGGAATTATCGCGGTTAATAGTAACGGACAAATCACACTTGCCAATCCACAGGCAGCTCGCTTGATCGGACTCCCCGCGGAAACCTCTATCTACGGATGCGACCTTCGTCACTTGACAGGTGTTCCAGATGTACTGGTTGATATGCTTGTTGCCGATTACACAGTAGAGCATTCAACGATGGGGCCAGATCAGGGACAGGACATATGGAATAAGGAAATTGAGGTCCAGCAGCGAATTGTAGTCGTCAGCCGTGTGCCGATCCAGGATCGTTCCGGTCGCATCATGGGCACGGTTGCCAGTCTGCGTGACAAGACCGAACTGCTCCACATGACACAACAGTTGACAGAGGTCAAAGATTACGCGGAAGTACTTCGATCACAAACACACGAATACGCCAATCGGCTGTATCTCATATCCGGCCTGATTCAGTTGGAGTGTTATGACGAAGCGGTGGACTTTATCACCCAGGAATCAGAGGAATATCGTGTACACAGGCCGATTGGCACAGCTCTCCTAACCGATTCAATCATCGCCAGCCTACTGATCGGTAAGAAGAAACAGGCGCTGGAAAAAGGGGTTTTACTCCATTTTGATATTAAAGGAGCATTCTCAACCCAGTCTCCTACGTTGGAGTGGTCCTTTCTCGCTTCCATAGCCGGAAACCTGCTGGACAATGCCATGGAAGCTGTTGCGATGTCCTCCATCTCTGACGGACAGGTCTGGTTCCGGCTTGAAGAAACGACTGAAGCCATCATCGTCGAAGTTGCGGATAACGGATCGGGAATTTCGGACGATATCCAAGAAAAGCTGTTTGTCAGGGGAGCTTCGACCAAAGCAGAAGCAGGACATGGATATGGCCTTGCTCTCGTGCTGGAGTACACTGAACGAATGGGCGGCTCTATTGAAGTGTATGAACGGCCTGGTGGTGGAAGTATTTTTGAGGTATACATTCCCTTACATAGGACAGATATGAATAATGATGCAAAAGGAGGTTATGCCCATGAATGAGCGGGTTTTATCGGACATTGAGGTTCTTATTATTGAAGACGATCCGCGAATTGCGGAGATTAACCGTCGAT
Organism: Paenibacillus sp. FSL R7-0340; assembly: GCF_038002205.1. Classification (NCBI taxonomy): domain Bacteria; kingdom Bacillati; phylum Bacillota; class Bacilli; order Caryophanales; family Paenibacillaceae; genus Paenibacillus; species Paenibacillus sp. FSL R7-0340. Next base: position 499,416 of record NZ_JBBOBY010000002.1, on the reverse strand, counting down.
TTATTGAAAAGGTAGACGGGTTCACCGTATGTGCAATCGCCACGAACGAATTTGAGGCAAAACTTCAACTGGACGTGCTCCGTCCTCCTCTAGTCGTGCTGGATGTTTATTTTCCCGACACAGATGGTCTAACCCTGCTATCGTTCATCAAGCAACACTATCCGGGTACAGATGTTATTATGCTGACTGCCGCCAAAGAAGCTGAAACAGTGGTACAAGCCGTTCGAGCAGGCGTGTTTGATTTTATCGTAAAGCCGCTTATATTCGAGAGATTGCGTGCGACCTTGGAGGAATATGCCCGGTTTCGGCGACAAATCACAACATGGCAAGAGGAACAATCCACAGTCGAACAATCTGAAATTGACAGTTTGCTTCAAAGCGCGGGCACCGGTCGGATGGCGGGGAACGGAGTCGGAGAATTATGGGCCAAAGGCATCGATAAAGTAACTTGCGACAAAGTGCTAGATCTCCTGAATCGACGGGGTGAGGTGACTACAGGTACAGTGGGAATTGAGCTGGGTATGAGCCGTTCTACAGCCAGAAGGTATCTGGAGTATTTAGTGGAAAGTGGCGACGCGCACCACGATCAGGTGTACGGAACCGTCGGCAGACCGGAGCGTATCTATCGGCGACAGCGGAGGGATGCATAAACCGCCCAACTCTGATGTCCTGTTACTTCCCCCTCTTCCTATTCATAATTTTATTGAATTTAATTCACTTAATCGATCAAAACGGTTTAAATGACCACATTATTTACGTCCTCCTTCCCGATTGCTAGAATGATCAACAGTTAGTTGATTGATAATGATTATCAGTTTCTCTGATAATCATACTGGAACGGGGGATAACGTATGGCAACACCGAAACAACCACTGCGCACAGGCATGCTGCTTGCAGCGATCCTGGCACTACTGACGGTCATTATGGCGGGATGTGGACGCCAGTCACAAGATAACAGCGCAGTAGCACCTCAAGCAACAGGCGACACTCGAATGATTAAACATGAGATGGGAGAAACCAAGGTTACAGGTACACCCAAAAGAATCGTAACCCTGGAATTCTCTTTTGTCGATGCCACAACCCAACTGGGCGTTACTCCTGTCGGCATAGCTCAGGAAAATGACGATGATATTGATGGGCTGCTCGGTAAGAAAATCAACTTCACACCAGTAGGCACGCGCAAACAGCCAAACCTGGAAACGATCAGCTCCCTGAAGCCGGATTTGATTATTGCCGATCTGAATCGTCATAAAAGCATATACAAAGAACTAAGCGAGATTGCTCCGACCATTGTTCTAAAGAGCCGCAATTCCTCCTATGAACAAAACCTGGCATCCTTCGGTGTCATCGCCGATGCGTTGGGCGAGAAGGAAAAAGGGAAGCAAATTCTCACTGCGCATAAAGCTACCATGGAAAAGTTAAAAGAAGGCATCAAAGCTGGCGAGTCACGTAGCGTATTGCTAGGGGTATTCCGCTCTGATTCACTATCGGCTCACGGTGCTTCATCCTTTGATGGACAACTGCTGGAGCAAGCGGGTATTCACAATGCCCTTCAAAATACAAGCGAGCCTACCGTCAAGCTGACGCTGGAACAGATTGCACAAGCGGATCCTGATGTGATCTTTTTGGTGGAAGCCGATGAGAAGCTGATTGCGGAATGGAAGCAAAACCCGCTTTGGCAAAACATTACGGCCGTCAAAAAAGGGGAAGTTTACGAAGTGAACCGGGCACTATGGACCCGGTACCGTGGACTCGGCTCAGCCGAGAAAATACTGGAGCAAGCCATTTCGCTTCTGTATCCCGCGCAAAGTAAAGGAGACGGCTCCCGTTGATCGGACAAGTCTCACGCGACCGGCTGAATAAGCCGGTCTTCTTTGCACTTATCGCTGCGTTGCTGGCTGGATTGCTGCTCAGCGTGGCGATTGGCCCAGTCAGGATGGACATCCCCACCATGCTGACTGCGCTGTTCACCGAGCATCCGTCCAAGGATCAGCTCATTGTCTTGACGGTACGCCTACCGCGTGCCGTTATTGGCCTAATCGTCGGGGCGGGGCTCGCCGGGGCTGGAGCCCTGATGCAGGCCATCACACGCAACCCGCTGGCCTCGCCGCAGGTATTCGGGGTCAGCTCAGGCGCTTCGCTGGCTGTCGTGCTGTCCGTCGTGCTGCTGCCGAATATCGGATCGTCCGGCAGCATTTATTTTGCTTTTGCCGGGGCCATCGCAGGCGGCTCCTTCGTATATGCGCTGGCCGGAACGGCGGGCATGACGCCGGTTAAGCTGGCCCTTGCCGGGATGGCCGTGCATCTGTTGCTGGCCTCCATCACCCAGGGACTGCTCGTGTTCAACGAGCAAATATCCGATGTGCTGTATTGGCTCGCCGGAGCCATCGATGGTTCCACTTGGGCCGACACGCGTCTGGTGCTGCCATGGTTCGCCGTGGGTATGATCCTTGCGCTGGCGCTGGCCCCCTCGCTATCTGTGCTGAGCCTCGGGACGGAAGTCGCACAAGGATTGGGACAAAACGTACGTCTTGTCCGTCTACTGGCCTCGGCCTCAGTGATTATGCTGGCAGGCTCTGCCATAGCGGTAGCCGGGTCCATCGGCTTTGTGGGCCTGATGGTGCCGAATATCATCAAGATGTTTACAGGTGACAATTACAAGCGGGTCATTCCCCTGTCTGCAATCTGCGGAGCTCTGCTGCTGACATATGCAGACGTGCTTGGACGATTCATTGCATTTCCTTATGAGTCGCCCGTTGGTATTGTAACGGCGCTGGTGGGTGCGCCCTTCTTTTTATATCTGGCGCATAAGAACGGGAGGGCTTCACGATGAAAAAACTGTGGATTTTACTCGCGCTCATGCTGGGTGTTGCTTTTATAGCTATAGGCGTGGGCAGCACCTACATTACGCCCTCTGAGCTGATCACAGCTCTGACTGACCAGAATGCCTCTTCCTGGTTCATCGTTCACCACTATCGGCTGCCACGTGGTCTGCTGGCCATCATGGCCGGAGCTGGGCTGGCAGTAGCCGGTGTTCTGCTACAAGGCATGATCCGCAACCCGCTAGCCTCGCCAGATGTGGTAGGTGTATCCAAGGGGGCCGGCTTTGCGGCGGTTCTCGTCATCGTACTGCTACCCTCATCCCCAGTGGCGCTGTTGCCTGTAGCGGCCTTTGTCGGTGCCGGACTAGCTGCACTGTTGCTCGTACAGCTTTCGATGAAGGGAGGCATGCGTCCCAATATGCTAGCCTTGACCGGACTGGCGGTGGGCGCTATTTTTCAGGCTGCGACCGATTATATACTGGTCAAGTATCCACTCGAAGCCAGCGACACGCTCACTTGGCTAGCTGGAAGTCTGTGGGGAAAAGGCTGGGACGAAGTGTATGGGCTACTGCCGTGGTTAATCGTGTTGCTGCCTCTCGCCTATACCCTACAGCGTAAGCTCGACATTATGAGCCTAGATGAAGAAAGCTCTGCTGGGCTGGGACTTAGCGTGAAACGCGTGCGTACAGGACTGCTAGCCGTGTCAGTCGCCTTGGCTGCCTCCTGTGTTGCTGCCATCGGCTCCATCGGCTTTATCGGACTGCTGGCACCGCATCTGGCACGGCGGTTATTTGGGAATCGCCACCGCTATCTATTGCCCGGCTCGGCGATGATCGGCGCCCTGATTCTCGTCCTCGCCGATGCGTTGGGACGGGGGCTGAGGCCGCCGCTAGAAATTCCCGCTGGCATCGTGACAGCCGTCATTGGCGCGCCATATTTTCTGTATCTATTGCTGCGGGAACGCAAACAAAAAGGCAGCGGATAGGATTAGGATAAGAAGTTGCGCAGCGCTGCTAAACGCAGTACTATACTCTAGCGTTTAGCAGCGCTACCTGTACACCGATACGCCGATTAACTTCTTCTCTAAACGATTCATCATGCAGTAACCTCTTTTTAAAAACATTTATCATTTCAGGAAAGCTGGCATTTGTGCTAGGGTCCAAATCGTTAAAAAAGACAGCTAGCTCTGTCGAATGCCCTTCCTTATCTGTCGCATACATTGCCAGTGTCAAAACGTAAGCCGTGGAGCCTCCTTTTTGCCCAGTATGTTTCAGGAATTGCTGGTTTTCAGGAAGAACCATAAATGGTTCCTCCATGACCTCGGACAATAACTTTTGCTCAGCTTTTGTGAACCCTTGACGGCGGTTCAGCTTACTCATTAAAGAGGCATAATCGGCCGTCGTTGAAGCTATAAAACGATCCGTATTAATACGGTCATAATCCTGATCATACCAGGTCTCAATATCTGCGTTTTTCTTGTAAGAACCACTCACATCACGGCGCAGCTTGTTATGAATCACGCGGGCATATCGGCGAAACTCCGTGTCCGACATCGCCTGAATGGCTTCTTTGGCAGAAATTTTATTCTTTGTATTATTCCAATTCTCACCTTGTCTCTCCTTCATCCATTCGTAAGGAATCAAAATGGAGGATACAAACGGATAAATGGGATCATGATTTTGCAGCCCCATTTTGGCTCTCGTCCGATTGATCGCATCCACCCCCAGTTTGTCCATTAAATACTCCGCATTGGCGTTGGAACTAAATTGAATCATCCCCTTGGCGACGTCTCGTACAGATACAGTTTCATTCTGTATCCGCCCTTTAGCCTCCATATTCTGTAGCCACGCCGTATGAGCACCACCATCCAAACCCGGCAAATAAAACCTTTCCAGCGAAATCAGCTTCACTCTGTCATCCGGGTTGATCTGATCCACCGCCGCTTGCTTGGCATATTCGATCGCAATGATTGTTTTGACGGTGCTCGCCAAAGGCATCATCCGGTTTTCCTCTTGGCCTGCCAGCTTTTTTCCATCTCTCAGAATCGTAATCGAAACTTTTTCTGCATTCTCCTCCACAAAATGAAGTAAACGCGTGGCAGCATCCTGTTCCTTTGTTTCACCCTCAACCTCGGCTGCAATCGCAGTTGTGGGCCGGACGGTATTCGGGGGATTAGCCACTTGATTCTGCATGAAAGTTAGTAATCCTGTTGCCACTCCCATAACGATGAGCACTGTAGCCAAAATAGTTGCTACTATGATAAGGCGCTTTCGTTTCACTATAACCTCCCCCTGTATACACTTCATACACAGGTTTATTTTCCCATTTTTATATTTCAATTTCTATTTTAAACGAAAACACAGTACAAAAAGTTTCATTACGTGTCATATTTTCAAATAACATAAAAAAGAGAGCCTCCTGTACATAACACAGGCTGACTCTCTTTCATTACCCTTCGACACTTATGCTGGATAGGGTACTTCGGTTCCATTCAATATGAGGTGCATCCGAATTTCCGCTTTTAAGGAGTCGGATACTGCACAATATTTTTCCTTACCCATCTGAATCGCTTTCCATACGCGGTAATCTGGAATATCTCCATCTACGTGGAATGTCAGATCAATCGCTGTAAAGCCTGTCGGCATTTCTTCCTTGCGCGTACCTTCTGCGTCAATATCAATACGAGTAATGTCCGACAAGAAACGATCCAAAATCATTGTGATATCGATCCCCATACATCCTGCCAGACCTGCCAACAGCAGTTCCATGGGAGTCATCCCTTTACCATCACCGCCATAAGCCGCCGTAGCATCCATCCCTACAGAATAACCGGATGGTCCCTCCGAAGTAAACGCGCGTTTGCCGTGCCAAGTTGTAGATACTTTCATGTTCAAAGGCCTTCTTTCCATCTTAATAATCTATGATTTATCCTCGATCTTACTTTAAAATTCGCTGATTTGGCGTAAAAATTTCTGTGTTCTCTCATGCTGGGGAGTGTCAAAAAATTCCTGTGGCGCTGCCTCCTCCAAAATGATACCATCTGCCATAAATATAACCTTGTCTGCCACCTCGCGAGCAAATTTCATCTCATGAGTAACGACGACCATCGTCATTCCGTCTTGAGCCAACTCTCGCATAACACCCAGCACCTCCCCTACCAGCTCGGGATCAAGCGCCGATGTCGGCTCGTCGAACAGCATAATCGCCGGGTCCATCGCCAGCGCACGTGCAATGGCTACCCGCTGCTGCTGTCCACCGGACAGACGTGAAGGATGTACATCCTGCTTATCCGATAACCCCACCCGCTCCAACAACCGTTGTCCGATGGACATAGCCTTGTCGCGCGGCATTTTTTTTACTGTCAGCAGTCCTTCAATGACATTGCCGATTGCGGTTTTGTGCGGATACAGATTGAATTGCTGAAACACCATCCCCGTCTGTTTGCGAATATCACGAATGGCTGCTTGGCGGACACGAACGGGAGCCGTAGCATCTACCTCAATCCCATTCACCTCAAACTTGCCGGAAGACAGCTCTTCCAGACCGTTCAGGCAGCGCAGCAAGGTACTTTTACCTGAGCCGCTCGGGCCGAGTAATACGACGATTTCACGAGCGGCAACCTGAAAATCAATGCTTTTCAGAACCTCTACCTGTCCGAATCGTTTACCTAATCCGTTTGTTGTTATCATCATCTATCATCTCCACCTTAATAAGCTCGAGCCAGACGCTTTTCCACCCGCTCCAGTATAGCGGAGAATCCAATGCTCATAATCCAGTACATCAGGCCAATTTCGAGCAGAAACGGCATGTAGAGCAAATACTGTGCCTGTAAAAGCTGTGCCTGTCGCATCAATTCACTGACCCCGATAACCGACACCAGCGACGTTTCTTTAAGCATACCTACAAATGTATTCCCCATCGGTGCAATTGCAATGCGTACCGCCTGAGGAAGAATAATGCGCCACATCGTTTGACCGGGCGACATTCCCGTCGCATAAGCTGCCTCGGTCTGTCCCTGGGGTACGGCTAAAATAGCTCCACGGAACGTCTCCGATAAGTACGCCCCTGTATTAATACTGAGTGCCAGACAAGCAGCCGTCAGCGATCCGAATGATATTCCATAATCATCCAGTCCGTAATAAATGACCGCAATCTGCACCAAAACCGGCGTCCCCCGAATGATCGATACATACATGCGCGCCAGCCATCGAGCGGGTCGATTCCCCTTCAACCGGGCCACAGCAACAACCAAACCAATGATTAGGCCAAAAAACATAGAGACAATCGTGATATAAAGCGTATAATAAGCACCCTTTAATAAAAAAGGGACGTTCTCCCACATTAATTCAAGCATCGGTTATATTCCCTTCTTTCAGACGAGTGGCCCCATGTCAGCATAAAAGCCAAGACTGGAGCCAAACGCCTCTAACAGGCTTACGTTATTCTTTTGGCTCCTCGCCAAACCATTTTTTGAAAATTGTTTTGTAAGTGCCGTCTTCCTTCATTTCGTTCAAAGCCTTGTTCAAGGCTTCTTTGAGCTCAGGAGTTTTCTGGTTAATGGCTACACCCGCTTGATCCGATTTAATCGGCTCGCCTACGGCTTTAATTTGGAACCCGTTTTTATCGATAATCGGCTTGAGAGCATACAGATTGTTGATTGTTGCGTCAATACGACCAGAGTTTAGATCCTTTAAGGAAGTAATGACATCATCATACGTTTTAATCTCAAAATCGCCTACCTTCGGTAGTACTTCATTCCGCAGATAAGATTCATCATTCGTTCCCAAGCCGACACCAATGGTTTTGCCTTTAAAGTCCTCCAGCTTGGTAATATCATTTGTTTTGCTGTTTACGATAATGTTTACATTGTTTGTGATATAAGGCTCTGTGAAGTCAATGGCCTTCTTACGATCCTCTGTGATCGTAACCTGGCTAATCACTGCATCGAATTTTTTCTTTTGCAAACTTGGAACCAGTCCCGAGAATTCTTGTGCCGTGAACTCCGGTTTCACTCCAATCCGCTTCGCCAATTCTTTGGCGATATCCACATCAAATCCGTCCAATTCCTTGTTGTCGTTCAAAAAATTGTACGGCGGATAGGTGCCCATCATGCCTACCTTAATTACACCAGCCTTCTTGATTGCTTCGAGCTGGTTACTCGCTGCCACATTACTGCTACCCGCTCCATTGCTAGTATTAGAAGCTTCTGGCTTAGTACCGCAAGCGCTCAGCACAAGGCTGAACAATGCCAGAGCCATGAGTGTAGTTACCAAGAACCCTTTTTTACGTGTTTTCATGTATCGTTCTCTCCTGTCTGGATGTAAATGATTGAGTTCTTCTATGTGATTTGGCTATATTATTTGTTGCCAACGCCCCATTCATGCGATGTTGCACATCTAGCTTTGACCTAATAGTCCATAAAACTCAAAATTAGCCGCCTCTGCTGCCAATCTTTTAGCAGTTATCTGCGTGATGTGGTCATGTGTTCCCTCTGAACCGAATAGCCAGCGTGTAATGACACCTTCGATCATACTCATGAGTAGTGCCGCCCTTAATTCGACATCCAATTCAGCAGGCAACATGTTCAGCTCGATCGCTCTTTCCATATTGCGCCGGAATGCCTGCTCCATCGCGGCCCTTGTCTCTCGGATACTCTGGCGCACCGGTTCATCGACACCGCTGCCGATCAGCAGCAAACCCATCAGATAGCGGTTCTCCAATGCAAAATCAAATAACCGAACAAACAGCGCCTCTGATGCCTTAACCATATCAGCCAGCGTTCCCGCGTCACGGCGATATCCCTGTCCGATCGCTGACAGTAGTTGTTCACGACCAGTAGCGATAATCTCCAGCGCCAGTGCCTCTTTACTTTTAAAATACCAATAAAACGTGCCTTGGGCTACTCCCGCCTCTACCACGATATCTGAAATCTTCGTTTGATGGTAACCCTGCTCGGCGAACCGCTTCAATGCAATGTGAAGAAGCTGTGTTCTGCGGTCTGTTTCTTCTCCCGCGTGCTCAGCAGGTTGGTCATTTGAGACGGTCTTGGACTGCTTCGCCTTCCGTGGCTGCATGGGTTTCCTCCTCCCGATTGATCAGTCAGTCAGTTTTGTATTTTTAATCCTATAGGATAAGTATACTTTTGTCAAACGAAAAAAGAGAACCTCCACAGAGGTCCTCTTTATCCTATATATTACTGCTACAGCAATGCTTTTGCCGCAATATCCGTACGGTTTTGTTTACCTTCAAAGGTAATACGATCCGCCTGTTCGTAAGCTTTGTTCCGTGCTCCGGCAATATCACGTCCCAAGCCGACCACACCTAATACACGTCCGCCGTTCGTTACCCACTCACCCTGTTCGTTGATGCCTGTTCCAGCATGGAACACAATGGCTTCGTCTACCTGTTCCAATCCGTGGATAGGTACGCCTTTGGCGTAAGCTGCAGGATAACCTCCGGATGCCAGCACCACGCACACCGCCGCTTCATCCTTCCACTCAATCTCCACCTGATCCAGCGTACCATTTACAGCAGCAAGAAATATATCGAGCAGATCGGATTTTAAACGAGGCAGAACCACTTGAGTTTCCGGATCACCGAAACGTGCATTAAACTCAATGGTCTTTGGCTTGCCGTCCGGCGAAATCATCAATCCAGCAAATAATACACCTCGGAACGGACGCCCTTCAGCAACCATGGCCTTGGCCGTCGGCTTAATAATCGTCTCAATAGCTTCCTCAATAATGGAATTGGCTATGTGAGGCAACGGAGAATACGTACCCATGCCACCTGTATTCGGCCCTTTGTCACCATCAAAAATTGGCTTGTGGTCTTGCGCCGCAGCCATCGGACGAACCGTTTCACCGTCGACAAAGGAGAGAATCGACATTTCCTGACCAGCCAGAAACTCCTCGATCACGACTTGTGCCCCGGCTTCACCAAACACCTTGGCCACCATAATGTCAGAGAGAGCCTTTTCCGCTTCCTCCATCGAGTACGCGACCGTTACCCCTTTTCCTGCCGCCAGTCCGTCTGCCTTGATGACGACTGGGATCGGTTGCTCCTTCAAGTATGCATGTGCTTCCTCGTAAGTATAAAACTTGCGATAGGTTGCTGTCGGAATATGATATTTATGGAGCAAATCCTTCATGAAGATTTTGCTGCCTTCAATTTCAGCTGCATTTTTACGCGGTCCGAATACTGGAATGCCTTTCGCTTCAAAAGCATCCACAATGCCATCTGCCAGCGGATCATCGGGACCAACCACGACAAGTCCTACCTTTTTGGATTCCGCCAGCTCTGTCAGCGCGTCAAAGTCACTCACCGGAATCGGCACGCACTCCGCTAACTGTCCGATACCAGCATTGCCTGGTGCGCAATAGATTTGCCCGGCCTTGGGGCTCTTCTTCAGCGCCCACACAATTGCATGTTCGCGGCCGCCCCCTCCGATAACCAAAATATCCATTCAGGTGTTTCCTCCCGCTCCCATTAGATTGTTCAGGTGAAAATGCTGCTGCATCCTCAACTCATACAAGTTAGTGCTTGAAATGACGTACGCCTGTAAAGACCATGGCAATGCCGTATTCGTTAGCAACCTTGATGGACTCTTCGTCTTTGATGGAGCCGCCCGGCTGAATAACTGCTGTGATGCCTGCTTTAGCTGCCAGCTCCAACGTATCGCCCATCGGGAAAAATGCATCGGATGCCAGTACGGCACCTTTTGCTTTGTCACCGGCCTGCTCGATAGCAATCTTGGCCGCACCGACACGGTTCATTTGTCCTGCGCCTACGCCAATGGTCATATTATCTGCCGCCAGTACGATGGCGTTGGATTTCACATGCTTAACCACTTTCCAGCTAAACAAAAGCTGTTTCAGTTCTTCCTCGGATGGTGCCCGCTCCGTTACAACTGTAAGTGCATCCGAGTCTACAGCGTGAATGTCATTTTGCTGAACTACCATGCCGCCTTCAATGGAAGTCACGACGAAACGGCTCTCTGCCTGTTCAGACCGGGAAAGCTCACCCAGATCAAGCAAACGAATATTTTTCTTTTTCGTTAAAATCTCCAATGCTTCTTTCGTAAATCCCGGTGCCAGTACAATTTCCAAAAAGATCTCACTCAGCTTATTCGCTGTATCACCATCAATAATCCGGTTAGCCGCTACGATGCCACCAAAAATCGAGGTTGGATCAGCTGCATACGCCTTGCTGTACGCTTCATAAATACTGCCGCCGATTCCCACACCGCAAGGATTCATATGCTTAACTGCTACTACTGTAGGTTCGCTGAATTCTTTAACGATTTGCAAAGCAGCATTAGCATCATTGATGTTATTGTAAGACAGCTCTTTGCCGTGAAGTTGTTTCGCTGTTGTCAGTGTACCCTTTGCCGCCAATGGCTCACGGTAAAATGCCGCCTGCTGATGCGGATTTTCGCCATAACGCAAATCCTGAATTTTTTCATAGGTTACGGTGTATCGCTCAGGCAACGGCTCGCCTGTCACATTCGACAAATAATCGGATATCAAAGCGTCGTATGACGCCGTATGACGGAAAACTTTTGCGGCCAGACGCTTACGGGTATTCAGTTCCGTATCGCCATCCTTACGGATTTCCTCCAGCACTGTGCTATAGTCATCAGCATCGACCACCACACTGACAAAAGCATGATTTTTTGCCGCAGAACGCAGCATCGTTGGACCGCCGATGTCGATATTTTCAATCGCGTCCTCATAAGTTACACCGGGTTTGGCAATCGTTTCCGCAAAAGGATACAGATTCACAACGACCAGATCTATATAACCCAATCCAAGTTCTTTCATCTGACGCTGATGCTCTTCATTATCCCGAACAGCCAGCAAGCCGCTGTGTACCGCAGGGTGGAGTGTTTTAACACGTCCATCCATAATTTCAGGAAAACCCGTTACCTCTGAAATGCCGATGACGGGAATGCCCTCCTTCGACAACAAGCTGCTCGTTCCCCCTGTCGAAACGATCTCCACACCCAATTTGGACAACTCGCGGCAAAATTCCACGATCCCCCGCTTATCCGATACGCTGACGAGCGCTCTTTTAATACTCACCCTGTCTCCTCCTTTAGCTCTTTCAGAATTTTGCAAAATTCTCTTTTATCATTTTATTTCCCGAGAAATATCGGAAAATGCCTGTACAGCATCCTTGATATGACAATGATATGACAAATTACAATCATTCTTAGAGAAGTGAAATCACTTTGCGACCATTTAATTGGATTTTGCCTTGGGCCAATTTGCCAACTACCTCTGGATATAGCTGACGTTCCACGGATTGAATGGCTGCGGATAAGGATTCCGCTGTATCATGGTCGTCAACTTCCACGACACGCTGGGCAATAATGGCACCCGTATCCATGCCCCCGTCCACAAAATGAACGGTGACGCCACTTACCTTGACCCCATAGGCCAATGCCTGTCCAACAGCATCTTTCCCTGGAAATGCCGGAAGTAGTGACGGATGAATATTAATGATTTTTCCTGCGTAGGCATCGACCATGACGCTGGATAGCAAACGCATGTAGCCAGCTAACACGATGAGATCAATCGATTTCTGCTCCAGTAAAGTCACCAGTTCACGCTCATAGTCTTCTCGAGAAAGATATTCCTTGGGTCGAAAAGTATGGCACGCAATTCCAGCTTTCTGTGCTCTAGCTACGGCAGGAGCCGCAGGCTTGTCACAGATGAGCAATTCTACCGAGGCGCCGCCCAGTTCTTCTCGTGCAGCCGCATCCACCAATGACTGAAAATTCGTCCCCTCGCCTGATGCAAAAACAGCAATCCGGTACTCGTTCATTACACCTCGGCTCCCGTAAAGGTCACGATAGAACTGCCTTCCGTTACTTTTCCGATCACATATGCAGCTTCGCCCTGTTCCTTCAGAACTTCCAGTGCAGTCTGTGCATGCTCTTCGCCTACAACGATTACCATTCCAATTCCCATATTAAAGGTTGTGAACATGTCTTTGTTGGAGATTGCGCCTTTTTCCTGCATGAGCTGGAAGATTGGCAAAATCGGCCAAGTGCCGTATTCTATATCCACATTGACGTGATCCGGTAACACTCTAGGGATATTTTCAATAAAACCGCCACCTGTGATATGCGCCATGCCTTTTACTTTTACCTTGTCCAGCAATGCCAAAACGGATTTCACGTAAATTTTCGTCGGCTCCAGCAGTACATCGCCCAGTTTGCCGTTCAAGCCTTCGATTCCATCATGCAAATCATAGCCCTGCTGTTCCAATAACAGCTTGCGAACCAGTGAGAAGCCGTTACTGTGAACTCCACTTGAAGCCAGTCCAATAACGGTATCTCCGGGAGCAATCGAGCTACCGTTGATGATTTTGCTTTTATCTACAATCCCTACCGTGAATCCGGCAATATCATATTCACCCTCGCTGTACATCCCTGGCATTTCTGCGGTTTCACCGCCGACCAGCGCACAGCCCGATTGATGGCAACCCTCTGCGATTCCAGCGACTATAGCTTCAATTTTCTCGGGTACAACCTTGTCACAAGCGAGGTAATCCAGAAAAAAGAGTGGCTCCGCGCCCCCGACGATAATGTCGTTTACACACATCGCAACCGCGTCAATACCAATGGTGTCATGACGATCCATTGCGAAAGCAAGCTTCAGCTTCGTGCCGACACCATCGGTACCGGAAACGAGTACAGGCTCATCGTACTTATCCTTATTCAGGCCGAACAACGCACCGAATCCGCCCAAGTCCGTCAGCACTTCGGGACGGAAGGTACGTTTAACGTGCTTTTTCATCCGTTCTACTGCTTCATTACCGGCAGCGATATCTACCCCTGCGTTTTTGTATGCTTCGGACATTCATGAACACTCCTTCAAATGATTGACCCTCCTAAGTCCTCCCTAACAGGGAGGATTCCATGGGGCTGCTCCCCCTGGACCCCTCAAGAGTCGGTCAGATGTGTAAGGTTGGGTGCTGCTTGGTGGTTGGTTCGTGCTGTGAGTCGCGTGTTGTCCTTTGTATTCGTGGGCTATACCCGCGAATACAAAGGACACGCTTTAGTGCAAGGCCGCCTATGCAGTGGCGGCGGGGCACGTCCCGGGCTGTTTGCTTCGCAAAGGCGGGGACGTGCCGGTCAAATAAGTGAGCAGCGCCAACGGGCGGCTTACTTATTTGACCATTGAGGCAGGCAGCTTCGCCTTGCCTGCTGTTGAGCTTCGCTTCGCTGGCTCAACCTTATAAGAGCAGGGTGACTTTTTGTGAGTCACCGCTCCGTTAAAAACTCATGGCATGAAATAGTTATGCCATGAGTTTTTAACTGCCTTACCTATCCTCTTCCCCGTGGGAACAGAAGAGGTACAGTCACTGCTGCAAAATGCTGCACACCTGAGGAACGGAGCGGGTGGAAGGATTCTGGAGAAGCGAAAGCGTTCGCCTTTGCCGCTGGATTCTAACCCTGTAATGGGTTATTCCAATCCAGGAATCCAGCGGCAACAGCGATCGGAAGAACCTTCCACACGCGGAGTGGCCCCCTCAAAACCGACATCCCCATTCCTGCCATGCACCACTGTGCTTCTTTTGTTCCCTTTTCTCAACAACTACATCCGAACTTTTCTTCACCTTTGAAATCTACCTGAGTCGGGTAATCATTATCGAAACAGGCTAGGCACAAGCCGCCTTTGTAATCCTGTTCGTTATATCCTCCTACAGCGGCAATCAAACCCTCGGCGCTCATAAAGTAGAGCGAATCGGCGTTAATTTCCTCACGAATTTCCTCGACGGTTTTGGACGAAGCGATCAGTTCCCGGCGATCCGGCGTGTCGATGCCATAGAAGCACGGGTTTTTGAAAGGCGGTGAGGTAATACGTACATGTACCTCCAGTGCCCCTGCATCCCGCAGCATATTCACGATTCGACGGGATGTAGTGCCCCGTACGATAGAATCGTCGATCATAATGACTCGTTTACCTTCAACAACACGGCGTACAGCGCTCAGCTTCATTTTCACACCCTGCTCGCGTAGCTCCTGACTCGGCTGAATGAAGGTACGTCCAGTGTATTTATTTTTAATCATACCCAGCTCATAAGGAATACCTGTCTGCTCTGCATAACCAATCGCAGCCGAAATACTGGAATCCGGCACTCCTGTCACCAGATCCGCATCGACAAAAGCTTCCAGCGCCATCTGGCTCCCCATTCTTTTGCGTGCAGCATGAAGATTAGAACCATTCAAATCACTGTCAGGACGGGCAAAATAAATATATTCCATCGCGCACAGTGCTTTACGATGCTTGCCTTCACTGTAACGGTCTTCGTGCAGACCATTTTTGTCCAACACCAACAGTTCACCCGGCTCGATATCGCGCAACAGCTCTGCTCCAATCGTTTCCAAAGCACAGGTTTCGGAGGCAAACAAATATGCATCACCTAATCTGCCCATCGTCAACGGACGCAAGCCATTGGGATCAGAAGCGACCAGCAGTTTATCGTTGGTCATAATGAGAAAAGCAAATCCGCCGACAATACGCTTCAATGCATCTTTGGCAGCCTCCACCAAATCCTTGGACGATCGTGCGATCAAATGCGCCACTACTTCTGTATCGCTGGTCGTTTGAAAAATAGACCCGCCCTGCTCCAGCTCATGCCGGATTTGCAAAGCATTCACGATATTCCCGTTCGTAGCTACCGCTAGATCCCCATCACGATACTTAAACACCAAAGGCTGTGCATTCGTTAGCTTACTGTCTCCACTTGTCGAGTAGCGCACATGTCCTATGGCAATATCGCCTGTCAGCGAAGCCATCAAATCTTTATTGAATACTTCTTTTACAAGCCCCATTCCACGATGATAATGGAACTCGTCGCCACTGCTCACACAGATGCCCGCACTTTCCTCCCCGCGATGCTGGAGTGCATGCAATCCGTAATATGCTAGGGAAGCGGCATCGGAGTGTCTATATACTCCAAACACGCCGCATTCCTCTTTTAATTTATCAAACAGCCCCTCTTTACCAGAGCCTTCATTATAATAATCTCCAGTCCACAACGTCCGTGCTGTTATTTCATCAGACATGGAATGACATCCTCCCAGATTTGCTTCAAACTGGCGACTGCCTCGTTCAAAGCGGGTTGTCCGTTCACCTCAACTGTCAATTGTGATCCTTCAACTTTTCCTAATACGGTAACTGGCACTTCCAAACCACGCAGATGTGCTTCCAGAGCAGACGCTTTATCCGGCGATGCAGATAACAAAATACGGGATTGAGTTTCGCTAAACAACGCATGGTCAGGACGCAAGCTCGTTTCTACGTTGACCTGTGCTCCCAATCCGCCGCTAATCCCGGATTCTGCAAGCGCTACAGCCAATCCGCCCTCTGCCAAATCATGCGCAGATTGTACCAATCCGGTCTGAATCGCTCCCAGTACCGCAGTCAGCAGTTTTTTCTCTACGTTCAAATCCAGCTCAGGTGGGCGTCCCTCGGATACACCGTGTACGACAGCTTGGAACTCACTGCCTCCCAGCTCGGCCTTCGTTTCCCCCACTAGGAAAATTACATCACCTTCGGCTTTGAAGCCTTGTGTCGTAATGTGATCTGTATCATGTACCAGACCTACCATACCGACAACAGGCGTCGGATAGATGGAGCCTTTAGCATTTTCATTGTACAAGCTGACATTGCCCCCGATAACAGGTGTATCCAGTACACGGCAAGCCTCTGCCATACCGTCCACGGCTTTTTCCATTTGCCAGAAAATATCCGGCTTTTCAGGGTTACCGAAGTTCAGGTTATCCGTAATCGCCAACGGCTCGCCGCCGGAGCATACAATGTTACGCGCTGCTTCGCTGACTGCAATCCGTCCACCTACCTCTGGATCAAGGTATACATAACGTCCGTTACAATCTGTCGTCATGGCGAGTCCCTTACGAGTTCCGCGCACAGTCACTACAGCTGCATCCGATCCCGGACGAACGGCTGTACTCGTGCGAACCATGTAGTCATACTGCTCGTATACCCATTTCTTACTGGCTACACTTGGTGAAGACAGCACCTTTTTCAACGCACCGTTCAAATCCGTCACTTCAGCGTAACGAAGTGTGTCAATAGCAGCATTTTGCTCATAATAAGCAGGGACTTCGGAAGGCTTGTCATAAATCGGACACTCGTCAACCAGCGCCGTCACTGGCATATCTCCGACCACTTCATTGTGATGGAACAAACGCAAACGACCGTCATCCGTCACTTTACCGACCTTGGCACAAATAACACCCCAACGCTCGAAAATTTCCAGTGCCTGTGCTTCATCCTTAGGCTCTACTACGAACAGCATCCGTTCCTGTGATTCGGACAGCATCATTTCATAAGGTGTCATACCCTCTTCACGCTGCGGTACCTGATCCAGATACAGCTCCAGGCCGTTGCCAGCCTTGCTCGCCATCTCCGCGCTGGAGCAGGTAAGTCCTGCGGCACCCATATCCTGAATACCCAGCACAATACCGCTGTCGATCAGTTCCAGACAGGATTCCATAACCAGCTTCTCCATAAAAGGATCGCCTACTTGAACCGCAGTCCGGTTCGCCTCAGATTCTTCTGTCAACTCAACCGATGCGAATGTCGCTCCGTGAATCCCATCACGACCTGTCGGCGGGCCCACATAGAACACCGGGTTACCGACCCCTTTAGCAACACCACGCTGGATCTTATCATGGTCAATCAGTCCGACACACATTGCATTAACGAGCGGATTGCCTTCGTAGCTTTCATCAAATACAACCTCGCCACCTACAGTCGGAATACCGATACAGTTCCCATATCCCGCAATACCAGATACCACATGCTCGAACAAATATTTCACACGGTCGCTCTCCAGTTTGCCAAAACGCAGGGAGTTCAACACCGCGACAGGTCTTGCACCCATGGAGAAAATATCACGGATGATACCGCCTACCCCAGTCGCTGCCCCTTGAAAAGGCTCCACAGCCGACGGATGGTTATGACTTTCGATTTTAAATACAACCGCTTGGTTGTCACCGATATCTACAATGCCTGCGCCCTCGCCGGGTCCCATCAGAACTCGCGGACCGCTCGTTGGAAAACGACGCAGCAACGGCTTAGAGTTTTTGTAAGCACAATGCTCTGACCACATGACACTGAATACGCCAATCTCCGTATAATTCGGCTGACGTCCCATGAATTCACAGATCAACGCATATTCACTGTCCGATACACCCATCTGCTGATACAGTTTATGTTCGGCAACCTGCTCTGCCGTCGGTTCCTTAGCGGACACTTGCTGCGCCATGTCGATCCCTCCAAGCATTCAAAATAGATGTAAACATACGTTTGCCGTCATCCGTTCCGAGCAATGCGTCCACCGCGCGTTCCGGATGAGGCATCATGCCCAGCACGTTTCCTTGTTCATTACAAATCCCTGCGATATCCGTCACGGAACCGTTTGGATTATCTCTATACGTAAATACGATCTGGTTATTCGCCTGCAAGCGAGCCAGCGTCTCATCATCACAGTAATAGTTGCCTTCGCCGTGGGCGATCGGAATGACGATCTCTTCACCAGCAGCGTAATCTTTTGTAAAAGGTGTTTGGTTATTCGCAACCTTCAACACCGTATCATGGCAACGGAATTTCATCGACAGATTACGGCGCAAAGCGCCTGGCAACAGCCCAGCTTCAGTCAGAATTTGAAAACCGTTACAGATACCTAAAATGTATTTCCCCTCAGCAGCCGCTTTGGCTACTTCCTTCATCACCGGAGCAAACCGGGAAATCGCGCCGCAACGCAGGTAATCCCCGTAAGAGAAGCCTCCTGGAACAAGAATACAATCATAAGGCGACAGATCCGTCGCAGTATGCCAAACATAATCGACAGGTTCACCGACCGTGTCCTCTACCGCCTTATAGCAGTCAATATCACAGTTGGAGCCCGGAAAAACCAGAACTGCAAATTTCATGGAATCAGCCCTCCAGTTCGTAGCGGTAGTCTTCAATGACCGTGTTGGCCAACAGCTTTTCGCACATCTCAATGATGCGCTTTTCAGCACTCTCGCGGTCTGTTGTATCCAGATTCAATTCCATATACTTACCAATTCTGACGCTGTCCACTTCTCCGAAACCCATAGAATGCAGTGCGCCTTGCACCGCAACCCCCTGCGGGTCCAAAACGCTTTGCTTAATCGTGACATAGACTGTTGCTTTCATCATGTTCCTTCAGTTCCTCCTCCGAATGAGTGAATCCTTTTGGTTGAATTATGATTACTATTTACTGTGCCGTCAGACGCCGCCAAATATCCGTATATCTTGCAGTTGTTTCTTCTACGACCTCAGCAGGCAACGGATCGGGCTTGCTATTCTTGTCCCAACCGGATGATGCCAAATAGCTTCGTACCGGCTCCTTGTCCATGCTGTCAATCTCAACATCCAGCTCATACTTTTCCTGAGCCCAAAAACGGGATGAATCTGGAGTGAAAATTTCGTCAATCAAAATCACCTTACCGTTAACAAGACCAAACTCAAACTTGCAATCGGCTAAAATAATCCCCCGCTTCTCACAGAAAGCACGTGCAAATTCGTACAACGCCAGGCTTTTTTCTTCAAGCTCGCCTGTCAATTCAACCCCGACCAGCTCTTTCATCTGATGGAGAGAAATGTCCTCGTCGTGTCCAACATCATTTTTTGCAGCCGGTGTAAATAAAGGCTTGGGAAAGCGCTCATTTTTACGCAGTCCCTCTGGCAATGGAATGCCGTTCACCTCACCGTTCTGCTCATACTGACGCCAGCCGCCTCCGGTAATATATCCGCGCACCACACACTCAATGTCGATGCGTTCAGCCTTCAGCGTGACCATGATACGGTCCTTCAGCAACTCTTTATTCTGTTCGTCGATCACATGCCCGAGCTTGTTCACATCGGTGTGCACGACATGGTTTTCCAACAAGTCTTTCGTCTGCTCAAACCAGAAAGCGCTGAGCTTATTCAGCACGTTCCCCTTTTCGGGCACGGGCGGCTCTAACACATAATCAAAAGCCGAAATTCGGTCCGTCACGACAATCAGAAAATGCTCTCCGAGATCATACAGTTCACGCACCTTGCCTTTGTACAAGAGCGGCGCATGGATCAGACCTTCGGCAGTAGACAATGACATTTCATTACACCTCTTTCAAAAGAGTATTACCCCTCCTAAATCAACCTTGCCCCTCCTAAATCCTCCCCTCAGGGAGGACCCACAGGGCTGCTACCCTCGGGACTCCCGCAAGGGTTGGCTAGTGAGCAGGGGATGGCGGGTTACTGGAGCTACGGTGGAGTGAGCGCGTTCCGCTGGATGAAGGCTTGTTGGCACAAGCCCTCATCCAGCAACGCTTTTACGTTAGTACAGATCGACGTTTTTACGTATTAACAATGTATTAACGCTTCCGACTCTAAGCGACAAGTTTTATGCCGCTTACAGCTCGATCGTGGTTCAGCGTCTACATACCGCCAAACCATTCTGCCCGTGGCCGTAGCTCGGCATGCCGTGCAGCGAGCATTGGGCTTCGCCTGTTGTGCGCATATGCTACGCATGCGCACGGATACGGTGGCTCAAGGCTTCGCTTCTTGAGCCTGCGCGTGCTCGTGAGGACCGCGGGCTGTTTGCTACGCAAATTCGGCAGCCCTCACGAGAACGTTGCCTGCGATAGAAAAGCAGTGGAACACGCTTTTCTATCGTTCTTCGGGGTGGTGCGGCATCTTATGTGCCGCACCACCCCTAGTTCTGCTCCCTCATGAAGGTTGGTGCTGGAAGCAGCGGAGCGGACGGAATCGTTCTGGAGAAGCGTAGCGCTTGCCTTTGCCTCTAGATTCCAACCAATATCTGGTCTTATACAATCACAGGAATCCAGTGGCAACAGCAATCGGAAGAATGATCCGTTCGCGCAGCGGCCTCACCACGCTCTTTATACCCTCCCAAGCGCCAACCAACCTTCCCTCCTACTCCCCTAATCCCAGCTTTTTGAAGATCGTATCCACGTTCTTCAGATGCCAGGCTGGGTTGAACGCGTCCTCGATTTCGTCTGCGCTGAGCACGGCAGTAATTTCCGGGGTCGTCTCGACGATTTCGCGGAATTGGCGTTGCTCTTCCCACGCCTGCATAGCACGCGGCTGCACAGTATCGTAAGCTTTTTCACGACTAAAGCCTTTGTCGATCAGCTTGGTCATAATACGACCGGAGAACGGTACGCCGTACGTACGGGCCATATTGCGCTTCATATTTTCAGAGAAGACCGTCAGATTTTTTACGATATTACCAAAACGGTTCAGCATGTAGTTCAACAGCATCGTTGCATCCGGCAGAATGATGCGTTCTACGGAAGAATGCGAAATGTCGCGTTCATGCCACAGGGTTACGTTCTCATACGCCGATACCATATGCCCACGAATCACGCGTGCCAGACCGGAGATGTTTTCACTTCCGATCGGATTGCGTTTATGCGGCATCGCGGAAGATCCTTTTTGACCCTTGGCAAAGGCTTCTTCCACCTCGCGGAACTCACTCTTTTGCAGAGCACGGACTTCTGTAGCAAATTTGTCCAATGATGTGGCGATCAACGCCAATGTTGCCATGTATTCGGCATGACGGTCGCGCTGTAGCGTCTGTGTAGAAATCGGTGCAGGCTTGGTGCCCAGCTTGCGGCATACAAATTCTTCTACAGCCGGGTCAATGTTGGCATATGTTCCCACTGCACCGGACATTTTACCGTATTGTACTTGGTCAGCCGCAAAACGAAAACGTTCCAGATTGCGCTTCATTTCCTCGTACCACAATCCCATCTTCAGTCCAAACGTTGTTGGCTCAGCATGTACTCCGTGTGTTCGCCCCATCATCGGTGTATGCTTGTAAGCCAATGCCTTTTCCTTCAAAATTTCAATAAAATTCAAGATATCGCGCTCCAGGATTTCATTCGCCTGCTTTAACAGGTAGCCCAGTGCCGTATCAACTACGTCTGTGGAAGTCAAACCATAATGTACCCATTTGCGCTCGTCTCCAAGACTTTCGGACACCGTGCGGGTAAAAGCAATGACATCATGTCTTGTCTCCTGCTCAATTTCATAGATCCGTTCAATATCAAAACTTGCATTCTTACGCAGAGCCACAGTATCCTCTTTGGGAATAACTCCTAATTCCGCCCAAGCTTCACAGGCACACAACTCTACTTCCAGCCACGCTTTAAATTTATTTTCTTCCGTCCAAATCGCTCTCATTTCCGGTCTGCTATAGCGTTCGATCATGACTATTTATTCCCCCAAATATTGGTTTGTTCAATCCATTCCAGCGCTTGTTCCGCATCCTGGCACAATAGATTAATATGTCCCATCTTTCGGCCTGGCTTGGCTTCACTTTTTCCATACAAATGCAGCTTGGGTACAACATCCAATCTTTCAGCTTCAACATCCGATTGCGCAAACCGCCGAACCACGCCCTCCAAATGCTCACCTAACACATTGACCATCACGACGGAAGTCAGCAGCTTCGTGCTGCCCAAGGGTAAACCGCAAATCGCACGTATGTGCTGCTCGAATTGCGACGTCGCGCATCCCTCCATCGTGTAATGGCCGGAGTTATGCGGTCGTGGTGCCAACTCATTAACGTACAATTGTCCATCTTCGGTGACAAACATCTCCACAGCGAGCAGTCCCACCGCACCCAGCGACTCTGCCACAGCCAGCGCTAACTTTCGCGCTTCCTCCTGGACAGGTTCTGGCACACGCGCAGGCACAATCGACGTGTGCAAAATATTGTTCACGTGAATGTTTTCGGCAGGTGGAAAGGCTTTGGCTTCACCGTTCGTGCTGCGAGCTACAATCACCGAGATTTCGCAGCGAAAACGGATGAACTGTTCCAATACCAGTTCTGCACCGCCTCCTGCCAGTTGTTCGTAGGCAGCCGTGGCTTCCTCCGGTTGGCGAATGACCACTTGTCCCTTGCCATCATAACCACCGACTGCTGTCTTGAGCACACACGGTACACCCAGTTCAGCTACCGCTTGAACCATATCCGCAGGACTACTGATTTCACGATACGGAGCGACAGGGACACCAGCAGCTTCAATAGAACGCTTCTCTCTCAGACGATGCTGGGTTGTGTACAAAAGACTGCTGCCTTGCGGAACGCTGGATTCCTGTTCCAAAAGTGCAGCCACACCCGCGTCCACATTTTCAAACTCATACGTGATCACATCGCACCGCGCAGCCAGCTCTCTGGCTGCATGCTCATCATCATAGGCAGCGCGGATTTGTTCTGACACCTGTCCACATGGGCTATCCGGTGTAGGGTCCAGTGTCACAAAGCGATATCCTAGACTGGTTCCCGCCAGTACAAGCATTCTTCCTAATTGCCCGCCTCCCAAAAGTCCAATCGTTGTACCAGGAGGTCTGATACGGCCTGTGGGTTCACATGCCCCATTCATAGCGAGTCACTGCCTTCCAGCACCTCATCACGGATACGGTCGCGTCTCGCCAAAACCCGCTGGCTTATCTTTTCGTCAAAAGCGCCTAATATTTGTGTTGCCAGCAGCCCTGCATTCGTAGCACCTGCCTTACCGATTGCCACAGTGGCAACCGGAATACCACCCGGCATCTGCACAATGGAGAGCAGGGAGTCCAGACCGTTCAGAGCCTTCGACTGAACAGGCACACCAATGACCGGCAAGGATGTCTTCGCAGCCACCATCCCTGGCAGATGCGCAGCCCCACCCGCTCCAGCAATAATGACCTTTAGTCCACGCCCGGCGGCCTCTTCTGCAAAACGAAACATTAAATCCGGTGTACGATGGGCTGAAACTACTTTTTTCTCATATCCGATTTCAAGCTCGTCCAGCACAGCACATGCATGCTGCATGGTGTCCCAGTCTGATGTGCTGCCCATAATGACAGCGACCTGCACTGACATGTCCTTCACTCCCTGTTTATCAATAAGCGCCAAAAATCCGGCACTCGAAAATAACGTTATTTTCAAGACACCGGACTACGAAAAAACAAACGACAGAGCCTCTTAAAGGCATGCCAAAAGCAAGCCTCTTCCACCGCATCCAATGCGGCTTCAGCCGTATGTCTCCCGTAGTCCGGAAATTTAAGGTTTCCAGGTAGAAACTTCCGGGCCATATCCCCGGCATTATACGAGTTAGCATTGTGCCTATTCCATACCCAACGATATTCTTTACAAGTATGATCGTGGTCAGTTTCGGCTCAAACATGTGTACCTTATTAAATTGCACCTTAAGTTCATTTTTTATCGACAATACACTTCCTAGTTTAACAATTCCCTACACCTTATGTCAACTTGAAAACGAACATTAGAATAATCATACAATAGAATGTTCGTGTTTAACAAAATCAACACCCTTATATACCCATAGGTCAGGACTATTGTATTACATTTAGCTATCTCTCACCTATCCTGATAACGGCGGGCGCACTGCATTCCACTGACAAAAATAAAAGTCGGCACTCCCTATACAGGCAGTAAACCGACTTTTACTTTTTTATTCAGTTATTTTACGACCAGCACAGGAATACGCGCATGCTGCACCACATTGTGGCTTACGCTACCCAATACGAATTCACGGATACCACCTAAACCGCGGCTACCAATCACAATCACATCGAAGTCATTCTCATTGGCATAATCCAAAATGACTTCGGCTGGCGAACCTTGAATGAGCTCCACCTTGGCATCTACGCCTTGCTCAGCAAGCCGCTTTTTAACTTCATCCGTAGTTTGTTCGGCCAAATCATAATATTCTTTATTCACCGAAGCTGGAATAGGAGCCAAACCCTCGCCCATAAAAATCCGTGGAAAATCAAATGCTGTTACCACCTCAAGCTGCGAGGACGGTGATGCCTTGACCAATTCAGTCGCCTTCAACAAAGCCTTGTTGGATGCATCCGAACCGTCATAAGCAAGCAATATTTTTGAAAATAGCATAATACGCACCTCTTCCTCATTCAGTTTGTTGATTCAAAGCATAAATATGTATTCCTGTTGTTGTTCATGCCATGTCATCACTGGATGGCTGGAGTAGTCTTCTCACTCATCATTAAACTTCCCTATGAGAACCTAAACTCCTCCCCTTTACCGTAAAAAATACCCATACAGCAATGCGTTCATGAATAGCAACGCAGGAATACCTAGTCTGAAGCTCATATGCCGTGTTTTATGGCGTTTACGGTACATGGCAATTAGAACGCCTAATGCTCCCCCGATCAGGGCCAGGAAAAACAACGTCCGTTCAGGTACACGATCGCGATGTTTACGTGCTCTCTTTTTATCTTCCGACATTACCAGATAGCCTACTGCATTGATAAACAGCAGCCATACCAACAAGCCTGTCTGCAATGTCTCTCCTCCTTTTGCACACCGTACCAAGTTCAGGATTAGGCCTTATATAGCGCTCCCCCCTCATTATAACCCCACCCCTTTTACAGAAACAACGCTTCCCCTGACTTGGATAGTGCTTTTGCGGAAATAGTAAGGTGGCATAAGGGCGATCCCCGAGTGCATCTATTTCGTCTTAAAGGAGGAACTGCGATGGAAAGCACCCATGAATACGTTGAAAAGCTGCGAGAAAATGCAAAAAAGGCAGAACGCAACCGTAAACGAGGAAAAGGAACTCCCAGCGCCAGCTTGCCGACAAAACAGCATACCAACAATCCTTGATCAAGGAATCTGTGTTAAGCTGTGGAACCACATAATTAACGTAAAATATCAACTTAACCTTGCAGCCTTTTATGTGAATTGAGTACAAGGTAAACTCCGTTGTTTAGCTTCCACAATAACAGCAAGCAGACTCATTATGAGATATCTGCTTGTTGTTTTGTTTTGCAAATATTTTTTTTGAAATCGATTACATTTATAATAAATAAGTTCTAAAGTCATATTTCCTAACATAAGTGTTGACTAAAAACAATTTTACACCCTATAATTCGTGATATTAACGTAATTCGACAAAATTTTTGTCAGTTAATCTATCATTAATATTTGAGGTTTAAGATTGGAGAGGAGCTTTATATGACTAACATGAAAAAAATGACGATGATTCCCCTGTTGGCTAGCTTTATTCTCGGTAGTACCTTGTGGAGTGGTGGATTTACCGCCAATGCTGCGGCAGCAGCTACAACCAGCACAACTGCACCTACTTCTGCCACTACAACGTCGGACCAATCCGAAAATCCTCAAACCAATCATTTACCCAATATTAAAATACTTGCCACGGGAGGGACCATTGCAGGATCATCTTCCGTCAATACTGATACGACCGGCTACAAAGCAGGAGCGTTAGGTGTGGAAACTCTGATCAATGCCGTTCCTGAGATGAAAAGTATTGCAAATGTCAGTGGTGAGCAAGTTGTTAATGTAGGTAGCCCCGACGTTAATAATGAGATCCTCTTAAAACTTGCCAAACGTACCAATGAACTGCTTGCCAGAGACGATGTAGACGGCATTGTCATTACACATGGCACAGATACATTAGAAGAAACCGCTTATTTCCTCAATCTTGTTATCAAAAGCGATAAGCCAGTAGTTGTCGTTGGCTCTATGCGTCCAGCTACTGCCATCAGTGCCGATGGTCCCTTCAACCTGTATAATGCAGTGAAAGTCGCCGGGGCTTCGGCCTCTAAAGGTCAGGGTGTACTCGTCCTGCTGAACGACCGTATCGGTGCAGCAAGATATATTACTAAAACAAACACAACAGCAGTCGATACGTTCAAGTCTGTGGAGCAGGGATACCTTGGAGCTGTTGTGGGTGATCAAGTGTACTACTACAACAAATCCACGCACAAGCATACGACTTCTTCTGTATTCGACATCTCTAACCTGACTCAACTGCCGCAAGTAGATATTTTATACGAGTATCAAAACAATGGTCGCTATCTGTATGATGCAGCCGTAGCAGCTGGTGCCAAGGGTATTGTCGTAGCTGGTTCCGGTAATGGTTCCTTGTCCAAGACCTCCTCAGAGGGCGCAGAGGCCGCAGGTAAAAAAGGAGTGATCATTGCCCGCTCCAGCCGCGTGGGAAGTGGAGTTGTGTCCCCGTCAACAAAAGACGCGGCATCGAACTTTGTGTCGACCGATTCGCTTAATCCGCAAAAAGCACGGATTTTGCTCATGCTTGCTTTGACCCAAACTCACGATGTTAACCAAATTCAATCCTTTTTTAATGAATACTAAAAGCAGTCATCCCAAATCAAATAAATAGATCATCTTTATTATGAAAAAGAAGCAGCGATTACGGTTAACCACCGTAACTGCTGCTTCTTTTTTTGCGAGACAATTCTAGCATTAGTAACTATTTCATCTGATATCCAATCCTCTTGGTCTTAAACAGTAATTCGTTGTTCCTCCCATGTAGCATCAAGACTGCTGTTTGGGAATCCCATTCAAGCTTGGAGGATATTTCGCTTGCTTCTCTGGATGAGGAGCGATTTCTTCCTCCAGAATACTTGATTTATTTTGCTGATTATTGATTTTAAGCGACTTATGCTTGGGCATAAATACTCACCTCCTCGGATTACCATGCCAAGGAGTGATCGTTTTTATACCGACGTATACCTGCTGATTATGTTGACTACAGCACTTTTGGTCATCCGTTATTTGCCCTGCTTTTGTTCCATCGCTGCTTTTAGCAAATCACCCAAACTGGAGCCGAAAGATTCCTGCTTTTCAAATTGTCTTACTAGCTTTTGCTGTTCCCGTTTGTTTACCCGCTGCTTGTCATTATCCAACGTCTCAGTAATGCCGCAGGGCAGGCATCTTACATATAGCCCTGCCTTGCCCTCTTTCATTTCCATTTTCTTATGACACTGCGGACAACGTCGATTGGACAAACGTTTTTCCCCTGAACGACGGTAACCGCAATCCGCACTTGGACATACAAGGAACTTTCCTTTCTTCCCCTTCTTCTCCAACAGCTTTGTACCACAATCAGGACAATGACTATTCGTCACGTTGTGGGGCTTGTACTCCGCACTGCTATTTTTTACAGTGGAAACCAACTCTTTCGCCATAGCACGAATAGAATTCAAAAACGGTTCCGGTTGTCCTTGACCACGAGCAATCCGTTCCAGCTCCGCTTCCCAACGTGCCGTCAGTTCGGGCGTTCTAAGCTGTGGAGCCGCCAGTTCAATCAGTTGCTTACCTTTCCCTGTGGGATGCATCACGTTCCCCTGACGCTCAATCGTATCCGAGCTGACAAGCTTCTCAATCAGATCGGCACGGGTAGCAGGAGTACCCAGTCCATGCTTTTCCATCTGAGCGAGCAGGGCTGCTTCTGTATACCGCTTCGGCGGCATCGTTCGCCCAGCTCGTACAAGACAACGTTGTAACCGGACTGAATCTCCTTTTTGCAGCTCAGGTAAAATAACGCCTTGTCCATTGTTTTCCCGATCCTCTGCTTCTTCATCATCCAAATCATAATGGTTCGCGTCATATACAGCACGCCATCCGCTATCTTTTACCGTTGTGCCTTTTACCTGAAACGTCTCCTGCTCCACCGTTACTGATACGGCTACAGCATCATAACGTGCAGGTGGATAGAATAGACTGATAAAACGTCGTGCAATCAGATCATACAGTTTACGTTCCTCTGGGCTCAATTGATTAAGCAATAATGTCTGCTCAGTAGGAATAATCGCATGATGATCCGTGACTTTACTGTCATCCACAATTCGCTTTGTGATTGGTAGGTTGTTACGCAATAGCGGACGTGCCAAGGAAGCATACGGACCTACTGCTACACTACTGAGCCTTTCCTTAAGTGTGTCCACCATATCGGATGTCAGATAACGGCTGTCTGTACGTGGATACGTCACTAGCTTATGCTGCTCATACAGACGCTGAAGCAGATTAGACGTCTGTTTAGCCGAAAAGCCATAGCGCTGATTAGCATCTCTTTGCAGCTCCGTTAAATCATACGCTAGCGGGTGAGGCTCGTTCTTTTCGCTCTTTTTAACACTCGCAACTGTGCCTTTGGCCCCCTCAAGCCTGCGGCGCAAAGCCTCTGCTTGAGTGCGGTCAAACATGCGTGAATCCCCGCTCTCTGCCCGCCAAGTTGCCTGAAAATCGCCGAAATCCGCCGTCAAAGTATCATATTCCTGAGAACGGAATTCAGTAATTTCTTTCTCACGCTCCATAATCATCCCCAGCGTTGGCGTCTGCACTCTTCCAGCCGAAAGTTGGGCGTTATAACGACAAGTCAACGCGCGAGTTACATTGAGACCAATCATCCAGTCTGCCTCAGCTCTACAGCGAGCCGATTCATATAAACGATCAAACTGCTGACCAGGCAATAACTTTGCGAAACCTGCCTTAATCGCCTTGTCCGTCTGCGAGGAGATCCATAAGCGCCGGAAGGGCTTTTTCCAGTTTGCCATTTGGATGATCCAGCGTGCCAACAATTCTCCTTCACGAGCAGCATCTGTTGCCACGATAAGCTCTCCAATGTCCTGCCGCTTCATGAGCTGCTGAACAGCTTTGAACTGATGGTTACTTTCGCGCAGCACCTTTAACTTTGAACTCTTCGGAAGAATAGGCAGGTCCTCCAAATTCCAGGTCGCATACTTAGAATCGTAATCCTCCGGCTCTGCTAAGCCGACCAAATGTCCCAGTGCCCACGTCACCACGTACTGGGGTCCTTCTATATAACTTTTATGCTTCTCGCGGCTACCCATCACACGTGCAATCTCTCTGGCCACGGACGGTTTTTCTGCCAATACCAATACCTTCATGTTACGCTCCTTTCTCTCATAGTGTTAATTATACCATCCTGCCATCTTACGATAAATTCTAATGCCAACGGCTCTTATTAACATGATCGTACATACTATTGCTATTGCTTCTACATCGGTTAGGATAACTTACAAATCAGGCACACTCCATTTTAATAGCAGACCCGCATAGGTGAGACCTCCCCCAAATCCATATAACAACACATGTTGTCCATACCGTAAACGTCCATCATCCAAACCACACTGCAAAGCCAACGGGATGGATGCCGCCGATGTATTACCATACAACTCTACGCTGGTCAGCGTTTTTTCCAAAGGTACTGTACTTCTTTCACATATGGACTCGATCATTCTCAAATTAGCGCTATGAGGGACAAACCAGTCAAGATCCTCCTTCTTCATATTTGCCTTATCCAATAATCGTTCGATTCCCGTTGGAACAGAGCGAACAGCCCATTTATAAACCTCACGTCCATTTTGAGCAATAAATCCATGGTCTTGCAGCTTCTCTCCATCCAAATGATCAGATAATCCCACACGGTAAAGATGTGCTCCCCCATGCCCATAAGTACCTATATCAGAAGTTAAAAATGATCCTTCATCCTCGTCATATTCAACAAGTGCAACTCCTGCACCGTCTCCAAAAAGTATACACGTCGTCCGATCCGTATAATCTGTAATTTTGGATAACGTTTCGGCTCCCACTACTAGCACCTTACGATGCAGACCACTCGTAATAAGGCCATTTGCCAAATGAAGTCCATAGGAAAAACCTGCACATGCTGCACTAATATCCATTGACCCCGTATTCGGAATATCAAAATGAGCCTGAATACGTGAAGCCGTGCTTGGAAAGTAGTAATCAGGTGTACTAGTCGCTACAATGATCATCTCAACATCGTTTATATTTACGTCGTATAGGTTAATCATACGTGTAATAGCTTGTATACATAAATCAGATACATATTGATCTTCAGCCGCAATTCGTCTTTCACGCATACCCGTTCTTTGTACAATCCACTCGTCACTAGTGTCCACAAGCTTCTCCAAATCGGCGTTTGTCAAAATACGTTCAGGCACATAAGTGCCAAAGGCCGTAAGCTTTGCTTTTGAATTCAACAATTTGATCACTCTCCTTTGTAATCCTTATTCACATTATAACACCAGATACTAATACCTGGTACTAAATTATTTTAAAAACGTCTTCTTATTTACTAGTTAATATCCACTTATCCAGTTGAACTTATAACAAACTCACTTTAAATAAAATCCCTCTGCCTTTTAACGCAAAAAAGAGACCATGATCTTCTGAAGATCATGGTCTCTTTTGTTTGTTGCTTGGCGACGTCCTACTCTCCCAGGACCCTGCGGTCCAAGTACCATTGGCGCTGGAGGGCTTAACGGTCGTGTTCGGGATGGGTACGTGTGGAACCCCTCCGCTATCGCCACCAAACATGAATTTACATCGTAAATTCTTTAACAGGAATCAGCATCGCCAAATGCTGTGTGTTCGCTTGTTTCATATAAGCTACTTGAGCTTATACAATACAAAAATTACACCCTGAAAACTGGATCCGAAACTCATTTGCGTTTTATTTAGGATAAGCCCTCGACCGATTAGTATTGGTCAGCTCCATGCATTACTGCACTTCCACCCCCAACCTATCTACCTCGTCGTCTTCAAGGGGTCTTACATACTGGGAAATCTCATCTTGAGGGGGGCTTCACGCTTAGATGCTTTCAGCGCTTATCCCTTCCGTACATAGCTACCCAGCGGTGCTCCTGGCGGAACAACTGGTACACCAGCGGTACGTCCATCCCGGTCCTCTCGTACTAAGGACAGCTCCTCTCAAATTTCCTACGCCCACGACAGATAGGGACCGAACTGTCTCACGACGTTCTGAACCCAGCTCGCGTACCGCTTTAATGGGCGAACAGCCCAACCCTTGGGACCTACTTCAGCCCCAGGATGCGATGAGCCGACATCGAGGTGCCAAACCTCCCCGTCGATGTGGACTCTTGGGGGAGATAAGCCTGTTATCCCCAGGGTAGCTTTTATCCGTTGAGCGATGGCCCTTCCATGCGGTACCACCGGATCACTAAGCCCGACTTTCGTCCCTGCTCGACTTGTAGGTCTCGCAGTCAAGCTCCCTTCTGCCTTTGCACTCTTCGAATGATTTCCAACCATTCTGAGGGAACCTTGGGGCGCCTCCGTTACTCTTTAGGAGGCGACCGCCCCAGTCAAACTGCCCACCTGACACTGTCCTCGCACCGGATCACGGTACCAAGTTAGAACCTAGATACGATCAGGGTGGTATCCCAAGGATGCCTCCCTTCAAGCTGGCGCTCAAAGTTCAACGGCTCCCACCTATCCTGTACAGATCGTACCCAAATTCAATATCAAGCTGCAGTAAAGCTCCATGGGGTCTTTCCGTCTTGTCGCGGGTAACCTGCATCTTCACAGGTATTAAAATTTCACCGGATCTCTCGTTGAGACAGCGCCCAAGTCGTTACGCCATTCGTGCGGGTCAGAATTTACCTGACAAGGAATTTCGCTACCTTAGGACCGTTATAGTTACGGCCGCCGTTTACTGGGGCTTCGGTTCATAGCTTCGCCCGAAGGCTTACCACTCCCCTTAACCTTCCAGCACCGGGCAGGCGTCAGCCCGTATACTTCGCCTTGCGGCTTCGCACAGACCTGTGTTTTTGCTAAACAGTCGCTTGGGCCTTTTCACTGCGGCCCCCTCGGGCTATTCACCCTACCGAGGCACCCCTTCTCCCGAAGTTACGGGGTCATTTTGCCGAGTTCCTTAACGAGAGTTCTTCCGCGCGCCTTAGAATTCTCTTCTCGCCTACCTGTGTCGGTTTGCGGTACGGGCACCTTCTCCTGGCTAGAGGCTTTTCTTGGCAGTCTGAGATCATGACCTTCGCTACTATAATTTTCGCTCCCCATCACAGCCCAGCCTTACGATGTGCGGATTTGCCTACACACCAGCCTCACTGCTTAGACGGACATCCATCAGTCCGCGTCACTACCCTACTGCGTCACCCCATCGCTCATAACGGATTACGGTGGTACAGGAATTTCGACCTGTTGTCCTTCGACTACGCCTATCGGCCTCGCCTTAGGTCCCGACTTACCCTGAGCGGACGAACCTTCCTCAGGAACCCTTAGGCTTTCGGCGGATCTGATTCTCACAGATCTTTTCGTTACTCATACCGGCATTCTCACTTGAATGCAGTCCAGCGCTCCTTACGGTACACCTTCAACCCGCATTCAACGCTCCCCTACCCCTGATGCAAGCATCAAGCCATAGCTTCGGTGGTGTGTTTAGCCCCGTTACATTTTCGGCGCAGAGTCACTCGACCAGTGAGCTATTACGCACTCTTTCAATGGTGGCTGCTTCTAAGCCAACATCCTGGTTGTCTGTGCAACTCCACATCCTTTCCCACTTAACACACACTTGGGGACCTTAGCTGATGGTCTGGGCTGTTTCCCTTTCGACAATGGATCTTAGCACTCACTGTCTGACTCCCGGAACTAAATCTATGGCATTCGGAGTTTGACTGAGCTTGGTAACCCTTGCGGGCCCCGCACCCAATCAGTGCTCTACCTCCACGATTCTTTTTTCCGAGGCTAGCCCTAAAGCTATTTCGGGGAGAACCAGCTATCTCCGGGTTCGATTGGAATTTCTCCGCTACCCCCACCTCATCCCCGCATTTTTCAACATGCGTGGGTTCGGGCCTCCAGTGCGTGTTACCGCACCTTCACCCTGGACAGGGGTAGATCACCCGGTTTCGGGTCTACGTCCACGTACTCAAGTCGCCCTATTCAGACTCGCTTTCGCTGCGGCTTCAGCTCTTCACCTTAACCTTGCACGGGAACGTAACTCGCCGGTTCATTCTACAAAAGGCACGCCATCACCCATAGATCGGGCTCTGACTTCTTGTAAGCACACGGTTTCAGGATCTATTTCACTCCCCTTCCGGGGTGCTTTTCACCTTTCCCTCACGGTACTGCTTCACTATCGGTCGCCAGGGAGTATTTAGCCTTGGCAGATGGTCCTGCCGGATTCATACGGGGTTTCACGTGCCCCGCACTACTCGGGATCCGTCTCGGAGAGAACAAGTTTTGAACTACAGGGCTTTTACCTTCTCTGGCGGGCCTTTCCAGACCTCTTCATCTAACCGGTTCCTTTGTAACTCCATGTGAGACGTCCCACAACCCCAAGGAGCAAGCTCCTTGGTTTGGGCTAATCCGCGTTCGCTCGCCGCTACTGACGGAATCACTATTGTTTTCTCTTCCTCAGGGTACTTAGATGTTTCAGTTCCCCTGGTCTGCCTCTATTCTGCCTATGTATTCAGCAGAAAGTGACTGTCGATGAAGACAGCCGGGTTTCCCCATTCGGACATCCCCGGATCAAAGCTTGCTTACAGCTCCCCGAGGCTTTATCGTTGTTCGCCACGTCCTTCGTCGGCTCCTGGCGCCTAGGCATCCTCCGTGTGCTCTTTGTAGCTTAACCTAGTATTTACATGGTAAATACGATTCGCTTTGAATTTCGGTTCAACACCTACGTGTGAATGAAACTCAAGGCAGCTACCTTTATTTCACTTGTTTACACAAGATCAGCTTAAAGGAATATTCTAAAACGCAATTTCGTTTCGGTATCCAGTTTTCAAGGTGCAATTCGCTTCTTCGAAGCGAAACCCGATGAATATTTCGGTTCCACACGGATGTGTGAATGAAACATTCGTCGAAGCTTGAGAGTTTGAGCTCTCAAAACTGAGCAACGAGTGAGTAAGTTAAGGATATT
>NZ_JBBOBY010000002.1:0-462500 GCF_038002205.1 Paenibacillus sp. FSL R7-0340 | reverse complement strand
GAGCTTTCTACGAATGCTGTAATCGTACTTGTACCCAATACTGCGCCGGTACTTACGCCAACAGCATCCACCAGCATCGCTTTACCGATAATTTTCTCGCCTTTTTTCTTATCTTTCATTATACCCGCGCGTGTAGCTGTACCTACCAAGGTACCGAACGTATCAAACAACTCTACAAATGTGAAAATGAAAATGATATCAAACAGACCAATATGCAAAGCTGCTTTCAAGTCTAACTGACCTACAGCCAAATTACTGAAATCAGGAATCCAGTTGCCTGTTGTCAAGCTACTCAGATTTGTTACTCCCATCGGAATACCGATTAATGTAGTAGCTACGATCCCAATCAGCAATGCACCTTTGACCCGAACGACCATCAGTGCTGCGATAATAAGCAATCCGATTAGCGCCAGCAGTGCATCCTTTTGATGTACCAGACTTCCCAGAATCAAATTAAAAGCATGACCCGGAACCGGCTGACCAACATCTGTCCCTGGAACGATGCTCACCATAACCAGATTGCAAAGCTTGAAGCCGACAATCGTAATAAACAAGCCGATACCCACTGTAATGGCTGTCTTTAAATTTTCCGGAACCGCAACAAGCAGCATCTGTCTTACTCGTGTCACGGTTAAAATCAGAAAGACGATACCGGATATAAATACAGCGCCAAGTGCCGCTTGCCAAGTAATCATGCCATTCGAACTCAGGACTACAGTCATAAAATAAGCATTCAAGCCCATACCCGGCGCCATGCCGATCGGCACATTAACGAATAAACCCATCAGTATGGTAACCAAACCTGCACCTACCGCCGTCGCAAAAAAGACAGCTTCACTGGGCATACCTGCTCCAGTCGGACCTAAAAAAGTATTGTTGACCACCAGAATATAAGCCATGGTCATAAAAGTAGTAATCCCCGCAATAATCTCTGTGCGGACGTTCGTGCCATGTTCCTTTAATTTAAAGAAACGCTCCATGAGTCGTAATTCCTCCTACGCAAAGCATACTCGTATTGTTATCGTTCGTTTGAAGTAATATTCGCATTCATATGCGCTATATTATTACATTCGTTATTTTAGGCTCTCACCTACTGCTTGTCAACAGAAAAAGCGAATGTTACAAATTGAACACATATGTATTGTTCGGAAAACAGAAAACCCGCAAGCTATTATGCAGCTGACGGGTTATGATTTAGAGGAATCAGAGATTTTTGTACTTATCAAAGGCATTCGCTGTGTCTGGTATATTTTCCAGATAAACGATCTTACCTTCCGCATCCAGCCGGGCCTTGTCCACTCCAGTAAGTGTATAAACTTCGCCTGTTGCTTTTTTACCACACACTGCCCATTTGGTTTGATAGGTATCAGGTTCTCTGGGTACAGGTTTCCAACCTTCATACATATGCTTGATTTCGAGCGATCCCTCAAAGAACATATTCAAGAAGCTTTTCCAACTGCTCATACCTTGTTTTCGATCACCATTCAATACAAACTCAATCTTCTCAGAAAAAAGGCTAATTAATCGTTCTCTACTCTTCTCGTCATCTTTTGCTAAATCATAGTAGTGAAAATATTCTTCTAAAATCTTCATCGTGTGCAATTCCTTTCGTGCTGTCCTTATGAGAAGGTTATTGCAATTTTACCGACAGCGTGGTGGGTTTCGCTTAAAGCGTGTGCGTCATACAAACCTTTTTGTGAAAAAGGAAACGTAGCTCCTACTACCGATCTTACTTTCTTTTGCTCCAACAGGTCGGCAATTTCCTGTAGCTGCTGTCCGTTGGGCTCCAGCCATATATTTTTGGCCGTTACGTTGTACTCCTTCACCAGCTCTTCGTCAAAATTGCTGACAATGGATATGATCCGTCCGGTATCCCTTTTCATTACCTTAAAGCTATTCTTCTGAACATCCCCACCCATCGTATCGAACACCACGTCCACATCAGATAAAACTTCCTCAAAACGAGTTGTACGATAGTCAATGATTTGGTCGGCTCCCAATGAAGCAAGCAATTCATGATTACGCTCACTGGCTGTAGTAATGACATAGGCTCCGGCCTGTTTGGCAAACTGGATAGCAAACATGCCTACGCCACCTGCACCTGCGTGGATTAATACTTTCTCCCCTTTGGTCAGTTGACCATGTGTAAAGAGCGCCTGCCAAGCAGTCAACCCCGCCAAAGGTACAGAAGCGGCTTCCTCCCAAGAAATTGTGGCAGGTTTACGTGCCAGCAGGTGATCATCCACCAAGGTATACTCGGCATAGGTACCGAACCGTGTGGTGTCCGGGCGTGCAAACACTTCATCTCCCACTTTCCAATCGGTGACCTCGCTGCCTACTTCCGAAATAGTGCCGGCTACATCCCAGCCTAAAATAATCGGGAACTCCCAATCCATCATTTGTTTTAAGTAACCTTCACGCAGCTTCCAGTCAATTGGATTGATGGAGGTAGCCGCCACTTTGACTACAACCTGATGAGCCTGTGGTGTAGGAGTAGCCACTTCTCTTTCTTTCAATTCATCCTTGCTTCCATACTGATCTATAACGATGGCTTTCATATTCATTTCCTCCTCGCACATTTACATATTCTTTACATTGCTAGACATACGCTGTAGCACATCTGTCAAAGCCACAATTTCCTCATCTGTAAACTTACAGAGCAGCTTTTCCTGAAAGGCTTGTCTTTGCTCTGACAAAACTTGCAGCTCTTGAACCCCTAATTCGGTCAAACATATATAGGTCACACGCTTATCCTGCTCTTTTTTACTACGTAAAATCAGACCTTCCTCTTCCAGCCTTCTCAGATGTCGGGTTACTGCTGCACCATCCAGAACGAGCAGGTGTTGGAGTTCCAGCTGACTTAGTTCCTGACGATGATCAATATGATACAAAATTTCAACCTTGGTAAAGCTGGTTTTTAACTGTGCTTCAAAGGCGTTATTCATTTCTTTACACAAAAGATGCATGCGATAAAACAACTGGCTTTTTTCAGAGCAATGTTCGATGACAAACCCTCCTCCTAATACTTGACCTATCAATTGATATATCAAGTATTATACACCCCCTCTAAAAATAAACAAGCCCTGAGACAAGTCTATATATACAAATCCTACAATCACAAAAAAATGCTCAAGCTAAACGAATAGCCTGAGCATTCTAGAATTTTGTAGTTAGTAGGGTCATTCGATAAAACGATGAAATGGTCCAAATTACAGTGTATTCATAAATCCCATAATACGGGCCGCCATCCGCTCGTGGCCTGCCTGATTCGGGTGCAGGCCGTCAGGAACACCATTTTCCCCTGTAAAGTACATCTGTTTATGTACAGGCAATAGTGGTTGAATTCCGGCGATATTCCACAGATCGCAGCACGGGAAAGAATAAAGTGAGGCCACTTCTCTCACGGCCTGTGCATACGCGCTATAGACTTGACCAGTAATGGCATTAGGCAGATGCTCAGGAACCGTATCACTTGATCCGTGAGGCGGAGTCAAAAAGACGATCAGCTTGTCCGGGTAACGGTTAATTAGTCCTTCGGCAATATGCTTGAGCGCACCATAAAACGTACGCGTTTCTGTCGATGGCGTATCCAAGCTACCGAACGGTATTTCTCCCATCGAAAAATCGTTTCTTCCCCCCATAAAAAAGATCACGTCTGCATGAGGGTTCATTTTCTCATAACGCTCACACATCGGTTCAAAACCGCCGCTGGCTACACTGCTGCCGGATATGCCGTGATTCTCAAAGGTTAGGAATCCCAGTGCGTCGCTCACAAGGTGGGGGTAAGGCTTTTCTCCATCACGCAATTCATATCCAAACGTAATGCTATCGCCCAGAAATACAGCATGGCTGCCTTGGTATTTGCCTTGATTGATTGTCATTCGATATCTCTCCTATCTATTAGATCGTATTGTTGATTTCGATAAATTTATGTTCAATCGCTGTCATTTCGTGATTTGACCGGGTTATTAAATATGTATCCATATAGCCGAAGGTTGGGGGAGCGGGCAAATAGGATGTTACTTTAAATTGCCGCGCCAGCTTTTTGGACATGAGGGTGATTCCCATTCCCATCAAGGAAAATTGCACCATCGTATCAAACACACCGACCTCCACCACCTCGCCATGGGTCAATTGCATGTCCTGATACATCTTCTCTAAATACGTGAGATACAGGCAGCCATCCGACAATATGATAATAGACGCTCCTTGGAGTACCTGTTTGAGATCCGAGCCTTCATGTATGCCTTTCCCCACCAGCACCAGTTCTTCACGGCATATTTTTTGATAATGAATATACGGGTTGGCGGGATACCCTGTAACAAAAGCAATATCGAGTTCGCCGTCAAGGATCAATCGCTCCATTTCCGTCGTGGTTCCGGTTTTTAATGTAACCGAAGCCTGCGGATACAGCTCATATACCTTCGTGAGCGCCCTCGTTGTTTCGCCCGCCACGATGGACTGCATGGTACCGATGCGCAGCTTTTCCTCCTGCGGTCTCATTTTCATCTCCGTGTCTTGCCATAGCAACAACATTTGCTTGAACTGAGCATACAAGGTTTCTCCTGCGGGTGTCAGCTCCATACCACGGGGCTTTCGGTAAAATAACGCTGTGCCGTAATGGGCCTCCAGCTTCTTTATTTTGGCCGTCATATTCGATTGCAGGTGATTCAACTTTTGTGCTGCTTCTGTCAGGCTTCTCAGCTCTGCCACCGAAACAAATGCCTGCATATTTTCAATATCCATCCCTTCACCTCCCATCAAATAAAATGATACCTGTATCATAAACAAGCATTATTATTTATGAGTTAAGTGTATTATATTGGCCTTGGATGCTATTTTCCACCCTCATTTTAAAAATCAGGAGGTATGGCAACATGATCAAAAAGAAGATTCGTGTAGGTATCGTAGGAGGTTCGATGAATAATAAATGGGCCAGTCAAACGCATATTCCGGCTTTGCTCAAGCACTCGAACCTGGATATCACTGCCGTCGGTACCTCTCGTATGGAGAGTGCGCGACAAAGCGCAGAAGAAGTAGGTGCGGCACTAGCTTTTGATGATTCCAAAAAGCTCGCAGCTTCCGAGGATGTGGACATGGTCGTGGTGAGCGTAAAAGTTCCCCATCATTACGAGGCGGTGATGGCGGCAATTCAAGAGAGAAAGCATATTTTTTGTGAATGGCCCTTGGGGGCAAACACTGCGGAAGCTGCTGAAATGGCCAAAGCGGCGGAACTGGCAGGCATTCATCATACCGTCGGCTTGCAGGCACGGCAGGATCTTGAAGTGCAAACGATGAAAAAGCTCGTGGAGGGCGGAGAGATTGGTGAAATTATATCCTGTCATATGCAAGTAGCTACTCCCGGCAAAGGAGGACAAGTAAATCAGGACACTGCTTATCTGCTGAATAGAGCCAATGGGGCTAATCTGCTCACGATTAATGGCGGGCATTCCTTGGATGCGCTGCAATACATCGTTGGCGAATTCCGCGAGCTATCGGCCATCACATCATCTCGTTATCACGAAGCCACTATTCAGGAAACGGGTGAAGTCATTTCCAAGGATACAGCCGATCAGATTCTGATTCAAGGAATATTGGAAAAAGGAGCACCGGTATCCGTTCACATTCAAGGTGGAGTGAGTTCTAAGTTTGAGATAGAGATTCAAGGAAAAAAGGGCATTTTGCGTTTGTCACAGAATCCTTCGCTTGGGCATGTTCAATTCGGGAATCTAACGCTCGAAAAACTTGTGTACGATCCAAGCAGTACGCAGAGTCATGGTCCTAATGGTGCTTTTGAACAAATAAGTATAACTAGAGAGCCTAATATAAGCCTGGATTTCCCAAGAGAAGGGGTAACCCTAAATGTAGCCAAGGCTCATTATGTTTTTGCCGAGGATATTTTGACACACACCCGTCTCGCTCCCGATTTCAACCATGCCTTAAAGCTGCATCAGCTACTGGACCGCATTGAGGAATCGGCTGCAACTGGGAAAAAGATCGTATGGTAAGGTAGTATTATAAAAAAGAACCTTTAACACCACGATAGATGTGGAGCTAAAGGTTCTTGATCTTTTAAAATCATGCATTCTCGACCTTTATACTGTCATTTTCAACCAAAATAACTTCCGCGTTGCTGATTGGATATAAATTTAATTGGCTGCCATATTCCTCAATGATGCTCTCCACCGCTTTTTTAAACGGGATGTTCGTATGGTGGGGGACTGGATAGAATTCAATTATCCCGAGCGCAATAAAGGAATCCAAAGCAGGCGCCTCCTCCACATTGTCCATAAGTCGGGCATATTCGATATTCGGTGATAAAATCATCGAACCTGCCGATTCGCCTATATATAACTTCCCTGCATTAACTTCATCAGCAATGATTTTGTCAGCCCCGGTTCTTCTTAACTCTTGAAGTAAATAAAATGTGTTGCCTCCGGTAATATAAATATAGTCATTTTCTCTAATTTTACTCTCTATTTCATTCAATGTTGCTGTGCCGATTTCGATTTCATCCACGACTAATCCTAAATTCTCTAATGCTTTTTTCCCTGAATCCACATAAAACTTAACTTTCTCTGGAATACTTGCGGTTGGGATGAAGGTGACTTTTTTTCCTTCTAAGTTTTCCCCAGCGAAATGGACTAAGCATGGTGCAACATCCTTAAATGAGGACGACAGAAATAATTTTTTCATCTCTTTATTCTCCTTAGAACAGCGTTTAATAAAACGAGATATGCAACACTTTAATCTAGGTACATTATAAAATATATTAGTATCAAAACATGACACCATTAGAGCATGACATGAAAAAGAAGTGAACGTTTAATTTCATACTTGATTTAAGCTATTTATAGCTTGAATCTAATAAAACCATATAAAAAAAGGAGACATTACCATTAAATAATATCTCCTTTTTTCAGCTTCATATTCCGTTTTGCAACAATAAATGACTTCATATCTCCGCCGCATGAGGCAATGCTGTTCGCCTTTAGCTAACCCCCGTCGATTGAGGTTGCCGTACAGTAAACTTTCCCGAGCAAAGGTTCGACCTGGCACCCGTAAAAAAGACTCCAACCGCATAGCGATATTTCGCCGATACGGAGGAGTCCTGATGTTGTATTGGTAAATCTTAAAGGATTGATGGTTACGGCGCGGGAGTCTCCGCGTTTATTCCCACTCAATCGTTGCTGGTGGTTTGGAGGTGATATCATACACGATGCGATTCACGTTATCCACTTCGTTTACGATACGTACCGAAATTTTCTCCAGCACATCCCAAGGAATACGCGCCCAGTCGGCGGTCATACCGTCGATGGAGGTTACTGCACGAATACCTACAGTGTAAGAATACGTACGAGCATCGCCCATAACGCCAACACTCTTCATATTCGGCAAAGCGGTGAAGTATTGCCAGATTTCCCGGTCCAGACCGGCTTTAGCAATCTCCTCGCGCAAAATGTAATCCGACTCACGAACAATCGTTAGCTTGTCCTCTGTCACTTCACCCAGCACACGAATGGCAAGACCCGGACCTGGGAACGGCTGACGCCATACAATCTCAGGTGGCAGTCCGCATTCTTCTCCGACTTTACGCACTTCGTCCTTGAACAGGGCATTCAACGGCTCGATCAGCTTAAACTTCATGTTCTCCGGCAAACCACCCACATTATGA
Organism: Paenibacillus sp. FSL R7-0340; assembly: GCF_038002205.1. Classification (NCBI taxonomy): domain Bacteria; kingdom Bacillati; phylum Bacillota; class Bacilli; order Caryophanales; family Paenibacillaceae; genus Paenibacillus; species Paenibacillus sp. FSL R7-0340. Next base: position 454,825 of record NZ_JBBOBY010000002.1, on the reverse strand, counting down.
TGGGATTTAATGGTCTGTGCCGTTGCTGTTCCGCTCTCTACAATATCCGTATACAGCGTACCCTGTGCCAGGAAAGTAAAATCGTCAAATTGAGAAGATTCTTCCTCGAACACATAGATAAACTCGTTACCGATGATTTTACGTTTTTGTTCTGGATCATCGACTCCTGCCAGCTTGGACAAGAAGCGCTCACGTGCGTCAATTTTGACAACTTTCATATCAAATTTACCAACGAACGTCTCCATTACACTTTCGGCTTCACCTTTGCGCAGCAATCCATGGTCAATGAACATACACGTCAGTTGGTCACCGATCGCTTTGTGAATGAGCATCGCTACAACGGAAGAATCCACGCCACCGCTTAAGGCACACAATACTTTCTTGTCGCCAACCTGTTGACGAATCTCACGAATCTGATCTTCAATGAACGATTCCATGGTCCAGTTGCCTTCACAACCACACACTTCATAAAGGAAGTTGCTGATCATCTCGTTACCTTGAACGGAATGACGTACCTCTGGATGGAATTGCACCGCATACAGATTCCGCTCCAGGTTACTCATCGCGGCAATCGGCGCACTCTCTGTTCCTGCATCTAGTGTAAATCCTGTTGGCAGATCTGTAACGTGATCCCCATGGCTCATCCATACGGTTTGACGAGAATCCAATCCTTTAGCCAAGCGAGCATCCTGATTGAATTGCACGTCTGCTTTGCCATACTCACGCTTGCCCGCACGTTCTACCTTACCATCCAGTTGGTGAGCCATCAGTTGCATGCCATAGCAAATACCAAAGATAGGAATGCCAAGATCATAAATTGCCCGATCCACCTGAGGAGCATTGTCTGTATATACGCTGGAAGGTCCGCCTGAGAAAACAATCCCTTTTGGCGCCAGCTCTCTCAGCTTCTCCGCAGGCGTATTGTATGGAAGGAGCTCGCTATATACACCGAGATCCCGAATTCTTCTTGCGATTAACTGGTTGTATTGTCCTCCAAAATCGAGAACTACAACGATTTCATTAGGCTTATTCATTACCGTGCCTCCCTCAATTGTTCGTTTCATTATACGCAACGATAAAACAAGACGTCAAGAAATCAACCGGAGTTGAGTGGGCATGAAAAGATTGTTAAAATGAATTGATTCTAAAATACTCAATCTGTTCGTAGGAGTGTAAACGATGGATGTGCTGAAGTGGATCGCGCAATTGTTCGAAGAATACGGCTACGGCGTCCTTTTTTTCGGCTTGCTGCTTGAGTTTATTGCTTTACCTTTTCCCGGGGAAACCACAATGGCTTATGCGGGATATCTTTCCTATGCCGGTACCCTGGATTACGGTAAACTGGTGCTACTAGCTTTCTTGGGCACAACCATCGGTATGACTATTACCTACTTTATCGGAAAGTGGGCTGGACTCCCCTTTATTCAGAAATATGGTAAATGGGTTTTGTTATCGCCGGACAAGCTTCAGAAAACACAAAAATGGTTTCAACGATATGGATACTGGCTTATTTTCCTTGGATATTTCATCCCCGGTGTCAGGCATTTTACCGGTTATTTTGCCGGGATTATTGCTCTTTCTTTCCGTAAATTTGTCTTGTATGCTTACAGCGGCGCTTTATTCTGGGTCATCCTCTTTCTAAGCATCGGCAAGCTGTTTGGTCCCCAATGGGATGTCATTTTCCATTTGGTAGAGCTGTATGCACTGCGAATTGCGGGAGTCGTTGGGTTTATGATCCTGCTGTATATTATTTACCGGTGGAGAAGCTTCCTGTTTAGTTGGCTACGCAAATCCGAAAAATCAGTGAAAACCAGCAACAAGGATGACACGGAGTAGTCAAACTCCTGCTGCCTTACGACTACGGGTCCTTGCATAATACATTGAAATCACGATAGATATCACAACAAACCCCGCGCCTCCACCCAAGCCCAACATACGCGGCTCCATCATTTCAATCGCCACCCCTGCTCCAAACATAGACAGTCCGATGATACCTTGGCTCCACGCCGTCAGCATGCCCAACAATGGACCCTGTAAATACAATGGGGTCTCCTGCATTAATAATGTATCCAGACAAATCGCCCCCACCCCGCCAGCCAACGAAATTAAGAAGTAAATGGCAACCGCCGCCCATACGTGATAAATACCGCTTAATCCCATAAGTAAAATCCCTTCCAACAAAAGGCACACCAGTCCTCCCTTCAACAAAGAACGACTGAATAAACGCCCTATTGCATAGCTGGCAACCAGACCCGCGCCCAAAGCGGCGTAAAACAATCCGATCCCGGCATCGCCCAGCCTGAATTCCTGCACTGCATATACACTGATCAGAACATTATCAATGCCATTGAGCATGGGAACCAGCAACTCAAATGCAACAACGACTTGGAGAGGAACGGATGCACGAATACAGTCCAACATTCGCGATCTGCTCCGGTTTGGATGATCTAACAACGAAGGGCTTTTATGTGGTTTAACACAGGAATCCTCCCTGTTTATTTTCTCCTTCATGACAGGTGGGAATGCAATATTGCGAACGATCAGACCTGCGGCAAAAAAACTTGCTGCGTTCAGTATAAATGCGGCTTGTGGTCCAAAGAGAGCAGATATGATGCCTCCGGCAGCAGCACCAACGACCAGCACCAGCCCACTCATCACTTGCTCAAGACTGTTCACTTTCAATAACTCCGACGGACGAACAAGCAGCGGGATGGATGATTTACGAGCAGGAGCATACACCGCTTCTCCGCAAGCTAGAAGGGTACTAACCCCATAAATGATCCATATATCCTCAGGACTATGAACACTTAAAAAACCAAGGGCTACCAAGCCTCTGAATAGATCCGTGGTCATCATAAGTGTACGCCGGGATATGCGGGTAATAAGCACACCCGCCGCAGGTGACAGGACTAAAAAAGGAATCACTCGCAATCCCAGCATGATACCTACGCTGAATCCTGAACTAGTAAGCCGATAAATCAAAGCCAACAAAGCGATCTGACAGAAACGGTCTCCAATTCCGTTAATGATGTCTGCGGCAAATAACTTCCTGTATTGCCTGTCTAACATTTTAAACAGCTCCATATCGATAGAATTCTTTTATTATATATAAATCTAATTAGTTATTTGTCTAATTTATAAGTTTACTATACAACCGTCAAGGCATAAATCCATATATTCAGAGCATACTAAGCCAAGAAACTCCAATATCGGAGGATTTTACGTATGCCAAATCAGAATAAAAGTTGTCCAGTTACTCATGTGTCCTCTAACTTGAGGGATAATGTAAACCATATTGAAAGCTCCTTTGGAAACAGCGGAGATTTAATCATTAAAGAGCTATTATGGATGCAAAAATGGCCAGCGGCTTTGTTTTATATCAATGGTCTGATTAACACTCAATTACTCCATGATTCCGTTCTGCGTTCATTAATGCGGGAAAACGAACATCATGTACCAGAGGGCGCGGAACCATTCGACTATTTAAAGGATCAAGTATTGATTGCTGGTAACTCAGGTAGTTTGGAGGAAATGGATATTACTGGTGTTTACTGTACTATCGGGAATAGAGGCTTTTAGTCGCGTTAGTGAGATGCTGTTATCTGTATATGTATTCATTTTCTGTGGTAACGGCTTGATCATTCCGCTTCTATTATGGGGTGTTTATCTCTGCAAGCAAAAGTGGAAGCAGCGGCAAAATATATCTAAAAATTAAAAAAAACCTTTTGAAACCGACACGCCTGAAAGCACGATCCGGTTTCAAAAGGTTTTCTTTGGTTCTTCACTTACGCCATATCCTGAATGTATGCCAGCGCAGCATCAATATGTCCTTTTACTCTTAAACCACGCCATTCATGAACTAAAATTCCATTTTCATCAATAAGGAACGTAGACCGAACAATACCCATGTACTGCTTGCCGTACATCTGTTTTTGCTGCCATACACCATACGTCTCAGCCACCTGATGCTCTTCATCAGATAACAACTGAAAAGGGAGTCCGTACTTTGCAATAAACTTGTCATGCTGCTTGAGTGGATCAGGGCTTACCCCCAGAATCACCGTGTTCAAGCCTTCAAACTCCGTATGTTTATCCCGAAAATCACAAGCCTGAGTCGAGCAACTAGAGGTCAAATCCTTGGGATAGAAATACAACAATACCCTACTGCCTCGATAATCAGACAGCTTAACATGCTTTCCCTCACTCCCAGGCAATTCAAAATCCGGTGCCTCTTGTCCAATAATGGTAGATGTCGTGGACATCTCATCATCTCCTATCTTGTGGGAGTTCTTATGTGATCCGCCCTATGAGCCTGCCCCTCTGTAACGGCGAACTCCCCAGTTCCATGCCAGTAAACCCAAAGTCAGAAAGACAATTCCCATCACAGGAGTTAACAGGGCCATATGGCGCATATCCTCTCGGTGAAGGAACAGGGAGGCTGGATATACACCAACAAAAGCAAAAGGCAGTATCCAAGTTAGCACAACCTGAATAGCACGGTTATAGATCGTCACTGGATAACGTCCGTAGCCCTGAATATTGTACATGAGCGGGATAATTCCTGTCGGCGCATCCGAAAAAAACGAAAGGGATGTCAATATGGTGTAGATGCCCGTATAGATCGCCACGGCACTTAGGCTCAAAATGATCAGCGCCGGTACGAACCACCACTCCATAGCCAAGTCCATCTGTGCCCCGCTGATCCCCATGATAATCAGGCCAATCACAGAACCCACCAGCGCAGGCGGATCCACATTTTCAAGGAAAATCTGGAACAGATTATACGCGGGACGGGTCATTACCCGGTCGAGTTCACCTTTCACAATGTAACGCTCGCTAAAGTTCCAAAGATTTACAAAACAACTGAATAGTCCGTATGGAACCATGAAAAATCCATAAACGAACACGACTTCATTTTCACTCCAGCCGCCCAAACTGTCTGTATGCATAAAAATAACCAGGATAAAAATAAGATTTGTGGCCTGAAACAGCAGGTCTGAAATCACTTCTACCCAAAAGTCGGCCCGATAGGTGAGCCGTGACTTCATGTAATTTTTTAAATATTCGCTAATGAGACCCAAATAGTACATCATCGGCTTACCCTCCCTGCACGAACAGACGTCTGCGCGCCAGTCGCCAAATGATGATCATCGGCACGAGCAGAACGACCAGCCAAATGATTTGGATACCCAGTACATTCCAGATGCCAACGCCTTTTACACGTCCCGTAAATACAGAGCCCGGCAAATAGGTAATCGCCTGAAACGGCATCCATTGGGCGATCGTCGCCAGCCAGCCTGGAAACAAACTGATTGGCAAAATCAACCCAGAAAACAGATCTACAACTACGCGCTTCATACGCATCATGCCCTCATTATTTTCGATAAAAAAGGCCGTTAACCCCGTAATAATATTGATCTGAGTGTTGATCATAAAGCTAAAAAACAGCATGACCAGAAAACCAACCCAGGCTACCGGATCCGTGGGAAGCTTTACCGGAAATAGCAGCATCGCAATCGCCATGCCTGGAATCATAAACAGCAGAAAACGGAACATTCCCTCGCCGAGTCCTTGCATAAATTTAACAAGTACATAGTTATAAGGTCGGATCATCTGAATTGCAATGCTTCCATCACGTATATCCGTCGAGATTTCACGATCCAGATTGTTAAAATAAAAGGCTCTCGCCATCCACGATACTGCTACATACGTCGTCATCTGAGCAGCGGTAAAACCTCCAATGCTACCCGCATCGCCATATATCGCTTTGTATGTGAAATAATATACGCCAATATTCATGCAATAAATAAGGATTCCTGAATAATAGTTCACACGATACGCAAGCATCGTGAGAAATCGGATACGAATAAAATCGGTGTATACGCTAAGCATGAACTTTGGCCTCCACTATCGGATTGCCCTGGCGTTCAGCCGAACCAGACTGATAGATACTGCGGACGATATCATCCGTGTTGGTTTCAATGATTTTGATATCCGTAATATCCGTGCGACCGACTACGCAAGCGAGAACATCCGATACATTAATATGAAGAGGAATCCATACCTTGGCAGCCAAATCGTTATCCGCCGTCCAAGCCAGTGGCATATCAGCAGTCCATGCCTGTAATTGCTCCAGTTGGGTCGGTGTGCCGAACTGAAACCGTACTTCTCGACCTGTACCCCAACGTGCCTTCAGATCCTCCAGACCACCATCATAGATGATATTCCCATCATCCAGCATAATGACGCGCGAGCACAGCGCTTCAATATCCTGCAAATCATGGGTTGTCAGCAAAATAGTCGTACCATAATCCCGGTTCATGTCCTTTAGAAACTCGCGGATTTCGGACTTTACCATAATATCGAGGCCAATGGTCGGCTCGTCCAGAAAAACAATGGACGGATTGTGCAGCAAGGCTGCTACTAACTCACAGCGCATCCGTTGCCCGAGACTAAGCTTGCGTACCGGGCGGCTTAGCAGATCCTGCAATTGCAGTCTCTCTACCAGCTCATCCAGCCTACGTTTGAAGTCCGTGGCCGGAACCTGATATACTTTCCGCAGTAGTTGAAAAGACTCGATCACACCGATGTCCCACCAAAGCTGGCTGCGCTGACCGAAAACAACACCAATGTTGCCTACAAATTTCTCGCGTTCCTCATAGGGGACATAACCGCCCACCTTGAGATGTCCCGATGTCGGCACGAGAATGCCTGTCAGCATCTTAATCGTGGTGGACTTTCCGGCGCCGTTCTCACCGATATAACCGCATATTTCTCCTTGCGGAATACGGAAGGATATATCTTTGACCGCGGCTACCTCGTTGTATTCGCGGGCGAATAAATCAAGGAAGGCACCTTTTAAGCCCTCGCGATTTTTTTGAACCTTAAATGTTTTGCGCAGATCCTGCACATCAATTGCCAGCATGTTATACCTCTCAATCAGGATTTGTAAAATCCATAGTTAAATTGATTGTGCTCCAAAAAGAAATTATAATGTAATGAACTGAAAAGCGAAAGGGAGAGCATCCATGACAAGCAGAACCAAAAGGACGATATGGTCGGTTCTAGCCGTGGTAATCGTCGCGATTGTCGGCTTTGCCGTGTACTATTTTACATCCATTTATAATCAGCTGGATAATCTGCATAAAGAGGGCGCTAACTCCCCCTTCAAAAATGTAAAGCAGGTCGATCAGGTTCGTACGCCAGAACCGCCCAAGTGGGAAGGTACCGATATGGTTAACATTTTGCTGATGGGTGTCGATGGGCGCGGTATCCAGAAAGGGGAAGTTCCCCGATCAGACAGTATGATGGTCGTATCGCTGGACCCCGTTAAGAAAAAAATCCACCTGTTCTCTATTTTGCGTGATACGTACGTGGATATTCCCGGCTATGGAAAAAATCGAATTAACACCGCCATTACTCACGGACCCAACACAGCCATGAAGACGGCTGGCGATCTGTTAGGCATCCCGGTGCAATATTATGTGTACACGGATTTCCAGGGCTTTATCAAACTGGTGGATGCCGTAGGCGGGATTGATTTTGAAGTGGAAAAGGATATGCATTATACAAGTAATGCGGATAAACATCAGTACGATATTGATTTGAAAAAGGGCATGCAGCATCTAGATGGCAACACGGCGCTTCAATATGTGCGGTTCCGCCACGATGCAATGTCCGACTTCTCCCGATCAGGACGGCAACGCGCATTTTTGGAGGCAATAGCCCAGAAAATGCAGACCACGACTTCCATCGCTAACTTGCCAAATATTTTAGAGCAGGTTAACCCGTTCATTGACACGAATCTCAGTGTTAACGATATGTGGAAGCTGGCAAATGTGGGGTACCAAAGCAACTTTGCAGGCAGCGAACAGGTTCCACCGATGAAGATGCTCGGAGAAGAGAATGTGGGCGGCGCGGCAGTTCTTACTGTCCGCGATCCGGAAGAACTGAAAACGTATGTGCAGGATATATTTAATAATCCACCCGTACAAACACAGGAACAAAATAAGGATCAGAATGAAACGAAACAGCCAGACAGTGCATCGTCTACTAAGAAGGATAAAGCTTCTTTTACAGGGGGCAGTAAAACCAGTAATGAGGATGCTTCCACACAATCAACAACAAAGACAGGACAAAAAGAGCTATAATGATGTATGCAGGGGCAGCCGTGAACGCTGCCCTTTGGCGTGTGTATACCCTATTTTAATGAACGGAAAGGAAGTTTTTGATGATGAAACGGGAAAACTCCGAAGCACTATATAAAGAAGCCCTGGAGCATATTGTCGGGGGCGTTAACAGCCCTTCACGCTCCTTTAAAGCTGTGGGCGGCGGCGCTCCAGTATTCATGAAACGCGCTAAAGGTGCTCATTTCTGGGATGAGGATGATAATCGGTATATCGACTATTTGGCGGCTTATGGCCCTATTATTACTGGACATGCCCATCCCCATATTACTAAGGCTATCAGCGAAGCGGCCGCGAACGGCGTATTGTACGGAACCTCAACGGTATTGGAAATCAAACTGGCCAAGATGCTGAAGGAAGCAATTCCTTCTATGGACAAGGTCCGGTTTGTGAATTCTGGCACAGAAGCGGTTATGACAACGATTCGTGTTGCACGGGCCTATACGAAACGGAACAAGATCATCAAATTTGCCGGCTGCTACCACGGTCACTCGGATCTGGTACTTGTTGCCGCAGGCTCCGGCCCTTCCACGCTAGGCATACCTGACAGTGCAGGCATTACGACCAACATTGCGAGCGAGGTTATTACCGTACCATTCAATGATCTCGACGCGTTACGCCAAGCCTTGGAGCGTTGGAGCGACGATGTGGCGGCAGTCATGGTCGAGCCCATTGTCGGTAATTTTGGCATGGTCATGCCGCAACCCGGTTATTTGGAAGGGTTGTGCTCCATGGCGCGTGCGAACGGCTCACTCGTCATTTATGACGAGGTCATTACCGCATTCCGATTCCACTTCGGTTCCACCCAAACGTATGCAGGTTTGGACAACCATGATGCGATTCAGCCAGATTTGACCGCGCTGGGCAAAATCATGGGCGGTGGTCTGCCGATTGGTGCCTACGGCGGCAGCAAGCACATCATGGAGCAGGTTGCCCCACTCGGCCCAGCTTATCAGGCGGGTACGATGGCGGGCAACCCGGCGTCCATCTCGTCAGGCATCGCCTGCCTTGAAGTCCTTCAAGGGGAAGGCGTGTATGAAGAGATGGAACGTCTAGCTGTGAGGCTGACGGACGGTATCCAGTCCTCTGCCGAACGCTACGGCGTGCCATTGACGATCAACCGAATTCGTGGAGCGTTCTCGACGCATTTCTGTGATCATCCGATCACGAATTACGCGCAGGCGCAGGATACGGATAGCGAAGCGTTTGCATCCTTCTTCCGTCACATGCTGGATCGCGGTATTCATCTGGCACCATCCAAGTACGAAGCCTGGTTTCTCACAACAGCGCATACGGATGAAGACGTGGATACTACGCTGGAAGCGGCGGACGATTCGTTCCGGGCGATGTCACAAGGTAAGTAAACTAAACAGTAAGTTGATAAAATATGAATAGGATAAGAGCTGGAAGTAGTCTTAGGGATGGGTATCCGACCTCTGGGACTTCGTTCCGGCTTTTTTTCATTTCACAACTGTACCCGTACAGTTGCAGATTTTATGGATTGTATCAAGTTATGCCATCCGGGTATATTGAGAGAACCACAGGTTAAGGTCATTATTACGGAGGTTTATTATGAACAGTCGTTCCAGAAATGGAGCCGCCTATCTGGCAGCTCTCAGCTATGCAGCTATACTTGGATTTTCATTTTTATTTGTAAAATTGACAGTCACAGAGGCGAGCCCGCTGGATGTGATCGCCCACCGCTTTGCGCTGTCTTTTATCGCTTTGACCATTCCCGTGTTGCTCGGTTGGATCAAGATCAACATCAAGATGCGTGACATTCTGCGCATTTTACCACTGGCGCTGCTCTCGCCATTAGTGTATTTTCCACTGCAAGCCTTCGGGCTGATGAGCACTTCTTCATCGGAAGGTGGAATTATCCAAGCAACCGTTCCCATCTTTACGCTGCTGTTAGCTTCCTATTTTATTAAAGAGCGTACAACGGTAGTCCAGAAGATTTCCTTACTGCTCTCTGTCTTTGGCGTGGTTTTTATATTTGTGATGAAAAGCGGAGCACCGCTAGCATCCAATAGCTATGGCGGTATTCTTCTGCTCGTGCTTTCTGCGATATGCCTATCTGGCTATAATGTGCTGGCACGACCATTAACACAAAAGTACAACCCAATGGAATTGACCTACGTTACCTCTATTTTGGGATGTATCGTTTTTAACGTGGTGGCACTGGGATATCATGCCATAGACGGCTCCATGAGCGCCTATACCGCTCCACTGGTGAAGCCTGGTTATTGGATGGCACTGATTTATCTAGGCATTCTGTCTACCCTCGTCACCTCGCTGTTATCGAGCTTTGCCTTGAAGTGGATCGAAGCCTCCAAAATGAGTGTGATCGGCAATTTATCCACCCTCATTTCCATGATTGCCGGTGCTTACATTTTGAAGGAGCAGCTCGCCTACTATCACATTATTGGGGCTGTGATGATCATTATCGGCGTGTTGGGTACCAATTTCGGAGGACGAAAAAACTTCACGCCAATCAAAACAACTTTGGCAAAATCACAAAAAACGGGCTAAAAATAGACACTCATTTGCCTGCAAAAAAAAGAAATCTCCAGGCTGCGCAATTCCAGCCGAGAGATTTCTTTTTTCATTTCTTAGTCTTCGTCGCATTAGATAGGGTACGCCATGACACTCATTAACGCCAATTCCGGCTGTGTCGTGTCCAATCTGCTATATTGTACGATTATGGGCACATCGCTAGTGACCGTAATTGCGTAAGGAATACCTACCGGAATCCGTTCGTCGGTTTTCTCCAACGAGGCTGTTCGGATATGACGGGTTCGTCTTCCTTCCACCACCTCGATCAATCCCTCCAATGGCTCGCGGTCTTCAAAATAGATGTCTATACTCAGATTTGCCACACGGCTCCCACAATTCAGCACGCATATACTCTCATGACTGAGCAGCCCTCCCCGGCTTTCCGGTGGAATATACCCATCGGGGATGACCCAGAATAGGCTACCTCGCGGCTGATTAGCCACCTTATTCTGAGAAAGTTCAGCATTTCCCATACTATTGGCCTCCTTTACTCATAATACTTTTTGGCGCTTATCCCCCTTCTTCTAGCCGTACGGATTCTCCTTGGTACGCAACAGTTGAGCCAGAAAAGCAAGCGCCAATCCCTGACCCCATCCCTGAATGCGTTTATATGGAACGTTTCGATAGCCGTCAATATCGTTCATCACAGCAGTTCCCGCGGATACACCCGTTACTGTGCCGTCGTCCTTAATGCGGGAAAGAATACCTTCGATCGCCTTTTGGGTGTATTTGTTAAACAATCTTCCTTGCATAAGCAAGGCGGTCGCAATTCCTGCCGAGCCCGAGGTTTCCAGATAAGAGGTATCATCGTTCAGCACCGTATGCCACAGCCCTTCTGGGGATTGCAGCCGCACCAGTGCATTGAGCTGGTCACGCAGCGAGCCGTCGATGATCATATAAGATGGATGCTGCACCTCCACAAGTTTCAGCGCTTTTGCCATCGTGAGGGCTGCCCATGAATTGCCGCGCGCCCAATATATTCCTGACATCCGGCTTTGATTCGCATGATCCCATCCGTGATAATACAGATTCGTATCCGGGTCCTGCAAAAATTCTTCATGCCCGTGATATTGACGAATTCCATCCTCCCAATACTCCTTGTTGCCTAACAGATGACCAATGCGCAGCAAATAATAACCGGCCATAAACATCGTATCCACCCATGCTTGCTGCGGAAATACATCATGAAGTGAATTCACCGTATGCTGGAAAATGCCGTCGGCAAACCGCTCCGCTTTTTTGGCCAAAAATTCTGCCATCTCGATGGCAATATCAAGGTATTTTTGCTCACCTGTGGCCTGATAAAGCGTCAACAAACAGTGCCCGACAGAAACGCCGTTCACCGAGAGAGACGGAAGCCCATCCTCGATATTTTCGTCTACCCATTCTTTTAGCTTGGTCAGATACTTTTCGTTCCCTGTCGCTTCATACGCTTCGCATACTCCGTAAAAGGCTACTCCGCCCGGCCAATCCCAGCTGTAGTGCATTTGAAAGGTGCGTTCTACTACCCGGTCGATCACCTGCTTAACTTGTTCTTCATCAAAAATCAATGCAGGCATTTCCACGTCTCCCCCTTTGGTAAGTTTCACGTGAGTTACCTCCTTGACGCCCGTACATGAAAAGGTCGTCCTTCAACGTAAATACATGCGCAGCGGTTGCAAATCCAGTTCCTTCACAGCATCCACCACCATGTCTGCAATACGAACCGCGCCATTCTCATGAAAATGCGTGTTATCCTCTAAGCCGCCGGAAAAGTTCATGTATTCACCAGGCAGCAACCACATAAAAAGCTCTTTACTCTCTTCGGGACCCAGCTGCTCATATAACTCCTGCGTGCGGGCAGACAAATCAATCAGCGGTACATTCGCTTCTTCCGCCAGCTCACGAACCGCTGTTACATAGTCACCATGTGTGTCAGATAGCGTACCATCCTCGCTAAAATAGCGACGATGTACGGGCGTGACCAGTACCGGGGTTGCCCCATGGCTTCTTGCGCCGTCGATATAGAGGCGAAGATGCTCCTTGTAGGTTGTAAAAGGCTCTGTAGCCCGCTCCGGATCAGGCTTCTGATCATTATGACCGAACTGGATGAACAGGAAATCTCCTGCCTTTATTTCGCCCAAAATGACACCCAGCCGTCCTTCGTCCATGAAGCTTTTGGAGCTTCGCCCCGATACGGCATGATTATCCACGCAGACATCATGCTTGAACAAGGCGGGCAAAGCCTGACCCCAGCCTGTATACGGATAGCCGGATGCGTCCTGATCCGTAACCGTGGAATCTCCGGCTAGGAATAGCCGGAGGGTCTGTGGCGCTGGCGCAATCTCCAGCGCATTGAGCCGTGGCGCGGTGCCTGACACGGTGAGGCGCAGTTTGCCACCCCGGACAGGCACCGCAAACAGGGCTTCGGTGAACTGGCCCGGCAGCGTGTGCACTGGGGGAAGCATGTGCTTGCCTTCACCAGCCTTGAGTCGCGTGAGCGTTTCCGCCTGCGAATCGCCAACCAGTATAGTGACAAGATACAGCCCGTCTGGCACATCTACAACAAATGCAGCGTTTAGTGGAATACAAAAGCTGCTTCGCAGCCGCGTGCGTGCATCCTTGGCTGCACTCTGCCTTTTCCGACCGTACACATGCTCCGTAGTCTCAAAGCCATAGCCCTGTTCAGTTGTATATAAGCAATCCGGAGACACTCCCTTGTAGCCATCCGCAGGCTCCCCCGGACCAAAATCAAACTTCCACAATTTACTCACCTCTCAGCCATCGCCCTCAAATCCCGTCCATTCAATCGTACAATCCCGGATGCCTTCCATTTCCACACGTAAGCTTCATATCCTCACGCTATGGATTTTGGATCTTACCCCTTCAAACCACTCGTACTCATTCCTTCTACAATTTGCTTCTGGAATGCGAAGAATACAGCGATAACTGGAAGCAGGCTTAGGATAGACATCGCGAACATTCCTCCCCAGTTGGAAGCCGACTCGCTGTCGAGGAACATCTTGAGTGCAATAGATACGGTATATTTCTCTGGCGAATTCAGATACAGTACCGGACCAAGCAAATCCTCCCACTTCCAGTAGAAAGAGAAGATTGCCGCTGTAGCCAACGACGATTTAAGTAAGGGTAAAATAATTCTGAAATACAGCCGGAACTTGCCGCATCCGTCAATCGTCGCCGCCTCATCCAGCTCTGCTGGAATCGTCCGTATAAACTGCACCATCAGAAAGATGAAGAACGGCATCCCGAAAAAGGAGGGTACCACCAACGGTAAGATCGTATTGATCCAACCGAGCTTGGTGAAAATAATATATTGCGGTACCAGTACCACATCTCCTGGTAGCATAAGCGTCACCATCATCAAAGCAAACCACAAGTTACGCCCTTTGAATTTCAAGCGTGCGAAGCCAAATGCGATCAATGAGGAGGAAAGCACAGCTCCAATCGTTGAAATCACCACGATCGTGAGCGAGTTCAGAATGTACGTGCCAAAGTTGTAGCCAGTCGTCCCTTTCCAGCCTGTTACATAGTTTTGCCAGATCCATTCTGTAGGGAAAAGCGAGGATGCCGTGACGAATATCGTCCGACTTTCTTTAAACGAGCTGAACAGCATCCAAAAAACGGGATACAGCATCAGGAGCGCCAGTGCAGCAACCAGTATGTGATAAATTGGCCATTTGACCGTTTTCCATGCCATCAGTATCAGCGCCCCTTTTCCGTTTCATAAAATACCCAGTATCTGGAGGTTATAAATAAAATCGCTGTCAGTATCCCAATCATAATGAGCATGACCCAAGCCATGGCTGCCGCATATCCCATGTTGCTGAACATAAACGCCTGCCGGAACAGATACAGTGAATGCAGCATCGTTCCATCCATCGGGCCTCCTTCGCCCTTAGAAATAACATAAGCCGGGACGAAGGTCATAAAGGCGCTGATCGTCTGCATAATCAGATTAAATAGAATAATGGGGCTAAGCAACGGCAGCGTAATACTGAAAAATTTTCGTACTGGCTTAGCGCCATCTACACTGGACGCCTCGTACAATTCAACAGGAATGTTCTTCAAACCTGCCAGAAAAATCAGCATAGAGGAGCCAAATTGCCATACGGACAGGGTGATCAGCATCGTAAGCGAAGCATCCGGATCACCAAACCATTTCACCGGGGTCGCCCCTAGAGTCGAAAGCAGGCTGTTCACTATGCCGTTATTACTGAAAATGTTCCGCCACATAATCGATACCGCAACGCTACCTCCGATAATGGATGGCAGATAGTACATCGTCCGATAGGTGCCGACCATGCGCGATTTGGTATTCAAAATCATAGCCACAAACAGCGCGAAAATCAGTCGCAACGGTACACCGACCAATACATACGTAAACGTGACCCTGATCGAATTCCAGTATTTCGGGTCGCCTGTGAACATCTTTTCGAAGTTACCCAGACCAATCCATTTGGGCGGGGTGAACAGGTTGTAGGTGGTAAAGGACAGATACAGCGAAATAAACATTGGAATTAACGTAAACGCCAGAAAGCCCACAATAAAAGGGCTGATAAACGCATATCCGGTCATATTGGCTTTCAAGCTCTGATGATTTCGCAAGCTCATCAAGCCTCCCTTCTGTTGCATTTAAAGAATTAGTAAAACTTTATGATGTCAATAATTCGTTGTTATGAGAATAATATCGTGATGTCTGCAAAGGGTGCTTATGCAGTTGCTTCGTCGAATCAACCGTGCGCAATCATGCTTTGGACTACGCACGGTTAACTTAACGAAATGTTCCTTCGATCCTATCGATTCTTATGCTAAAACGTTGTCAGATATCCTAAAGGTCTCATTACGCTTATTATTGCTTGTTATTCGCAAGGATGGTATTCGCATCAGCCCGGAATTTGGTCGCTGCGTCTTCAGCCGTCATCTGTCCGAAATTGACCTGCTCAATATAATCGGTCAGAGTCGCAATCACTTCCGGCGATCCGACTGGTGGCGGCGGGCTCATTGGAGAAGCCATCGGCTCCATGGAAGCTACAAATTCAAACACCTGCTTCGTAGGCTCGCTCAACTCTGGTGCAACAGCTTCCTTGATTTTGGCGGAAATCGGCACGCCCCGTTCGCCTTTAATCAATTTATTCGCTTCTACATCGTTCATCCAGAAATCAATAAACTTAGCGGCTTCATCCTTCACCTGTGAACGGGAAGCAACCGTCCAGTACATCGTAGGCTGCATATATACGCCTTTTTCCATATTCGGCCCAAACATCGGAGCCAGTGCCATTGGGCGGTTAACGACCTGCTGTAAGCCCACATACTGATTGGACCACTGCCAAATACCGATGCCTGTTCCTTTTACGATATCGGATTCCTCAAGAATCCCCTTAGTCTGGTTCATGATTTCAGGAGGCGGGGTCGCTCCCTTCTTAATCAGATCAGCCAATCCGCTGAAGAAGTCAACAAACAGCTTATCGTCGTCATACCCCAATCCTGTTCCTTCCGCATTGTAGAGAGTCTTTCCTTGAGTACGCAAATAGTAGTGGAAGAAAATATCGGCAGCCATCGAGCTGTCAAAGTATACTTTATTGGAACCAGCCTTTAAAGCCATTTCTTTGTATTGATCCCATGTCCAGTTGTCAGGAATTTTGTCTATACCCGCTTTTTTGAGCAACGCCGGGTCATACTGGAAACCCAGAACATTAACACCGGTTGGGATACCATATTGCTTTCCAGCAATTACGCCGGTTTTGAGTACATTTTCGGTCACATCAGCAACCTGAATTTTTTGATTCAAGTAGGGCGCGAGATCCTCCAGTTGACCATTTTTTGCATATTGGCTAATGTACGAAATGTCCATTTGCACGATATCCGGCAACTGATTAGCCGCAGCCTGCGGAGCGAGTTTTTTCCAATAGTCATCGAAAGAGGCATATTCCACATCAATCGTTACATTTGGATTTTTCTGCTTATACAAATCAACGACCTTTTGCGTGTATTCATGACGCGTATCCGATCCCCACCAAGCGATACGTAACTTTACTTTCCCGTCTGCACTTGTGCCCGAATTGCCGCCGCCCGCTCCGCTACATGCCGTCGTCAAAACGAGCAGCATAGCTATGATCAGAAACCATCCCTTTTTGCCCACCTATCTCTCCCCTTTTCGCTGTTCTAGAAAGGAGCCAAATTACGAGTGACAACGCACTTTCGCAATTTTGATAGCGTTTACATTAGCTCCTGTTGTTATTTTCCCAAAAGCCGAGAAACATTGGAATACACAAATCAGGTTTCCTGGGTTTAAAAAACAGTGGGACTCCATACGCTCATCCCCGTTCATGTGATTTAATGTACTCGGAAGGCGTCATACCCGCCCACTTTTTGAACACCTGGCTAAAATATTGTGCGTTCCCACCGAAGCCGAACCATTCCGCCAGCTCAAACACCTTCACGTCTCCTGTCTCCCGAATATGCTCAGCCGCACGTTCGATCCGATAACGATTGACGTAGTGTGAGAAGTTTTCGCCCGTCACCTTTTTGAATATCTTCCCTAAGTAGTCGGAATTCATATACAGCATTTGACCTGCCACTCCGTTCAGCGACAAATCGGATTTTCTGTAGTTTTGCTCAATAATAGTGATCATTTTATCAACGGTGGAAGATTGGCGATACACATTACTTTTATAATAGATTGCGGTCATTCGTTCGGCAGCTTCCTGTACAAAAGATTTGAGACATGCCAGCGTTTTTTGCTCTGCCAGCACCACCATTCGGCTCGTAAACGCCGCACGCTCTTCTTCGGGGCATATACGGATCATAGCGGCATAGAGCTGAAGCACATAGGAGCGGGTCACGGAAATTTCCAGCTTCATACGGGACAGAATACCGAACAACCGATCCACTTCCTGTGCAACCTCCACCGTATTTCCAGCCTTGATCAGCAGACCGAACTTCTCCTCGTCCAGCTCCAAATCTGCCATCTCCCGGGTATCCTCAGCCGCTAAATCCTCCTTCGTAATCAGACTGCCTTCCCCGGTGTAAAACCGGTGATTCATACAATGCAGTGTCTCCCGATACATCCCCCGTGAATGCTGCATACTATCCGACTCACTAACTGCGACCGTTACCTCCAGCTTGTAAAAGCGATGAAATGTCGCACGTACCGCTTCAATCTGTTTCATAAACCGTGACGTGTCATCCTCACTTTCCAGCACGATGAGCAATTGCCCCTGCATGGTCGTACTGAGCAAGACATCATCCATCAAATCTGCCGCTATATTTTGCAATGCAAACAAATGCTCCGGCTCATGTGATTCCTCCACCCGCAGCAGTAGCATTCGAACCTGCTTATCTTGCAATTCAAGTCCGAATAACCGCTCATAAAATGCGATATCGCGGCTACCGTAAGTTTTATAGGAAATAAACTCCTTCAAAAAGTGTTCCTTCACATGAGGCAGCATACGCTGAAAATCTAGCTTCATCCGGTTTACAAACTGCTTGCGTTCTTCCTGCTCCTCCCGCTCCTGCCCCAACTCGGTCAGAGCCTCATGAATTTGCCGCTCATTGCATGGCTTCAACAAGTAGTGCTTCACCCCGTATTGCATGGCCCGACAGGCATAGTCGAAATCTTTGTAACCAGACAACAGAATGAAACGAACGTCTGGAAAGTGCTCCGTCGTTTTGGCAACCAGTCCGATACCGTCTAGTCCAGGCATAGAGATGTCGCTAATCACAAAGTCAGGCGGGCTGGCCTGAATCTGATCATAAGCCTCAATCCCGTTACGTGCCGTACCCACCAATCTCGTTCCCGCTTTACCCCAATCAACCACCTGCGATATGCCTTCCAAAATCATACGCTCATCATCAACCAGTAGCACCTTGTACACGACCCTGATCCCCTTTCACATATGGAATACAGACATGAATCGACGTTCCTGTTCCTGACTCGCTATGCAGCTCTATCCCCCAAGGTGTACCAAATGTCAGGTTAATCCGTTCTTGAATATTCGTAAGTCCAATGCCCTGCCCACGGGTCGTGACCTGCCCGCTCCGCAGTTTTTCCAAGAAATCCGGCGTCATTCCCGGTCCGTCATCTTCAACTCGCAGAAATAGAGCCCCCTCGCTTTCTCTCGCAATAATAGCAATCCGACAGGGTTCAATTCGCGGCTCCAACGCATAATGGATGGCATTCTCCACCAAAGGCTGAAGCGTTAGCTTCGGAATTTGCGCATCCATCAGTTCTTCCGGGACATCCAGATGGAAAACGAGACGCTCATCAAAACGTGTTGTTTGGATCGTTACGTAGCTCCTTACAATATCCAGTTCTTTTCGAAGCGGAATCAGTTGCTCTTCAAAACTGACCGCACTACGCAATAGAAAAGCAAGTGCTTCCACCATCTCTGAAATCCGATCCTGCTTGTTGGCCTTGGCGAGCCAGTTCACGGATTCCAGCGTGTTGTATAAAAAATGTGGATTAATCTGTGCTTGTAGTGCCTTTAGCTCTGTTTCCCTCAGTAATAGCTGCTTGGCAACATTTTCATTAATGAGCTCACGAATGCGGCGAATCATTTTCTTATATGTCCGATGTAGCAAGCCTACCTCGTCCTGTGTGGAAAGGGGGACCGCGCCAAGTGCTTCTTCCTCCAAACGGTCGAGATCGCCTTTTTCTATTTTACGCATGTTCTGGATTAATTGAACGATCGGTTTGGTAATGCTGCCTGACAACCTAGCTCCCAGTGCCAATGCAATAAGAAGCATAATGACAAAAATAGCGCTTACAACTTCTTTAATGATCGTAATGCTGCGAAACATATCATCGAAGGGGGTCATATGCAAATACGTCCAACCCGTATAAGAGGATTTGATTTGAGCAGCGAAAAAGGTTCCTCCTGAGTAGGTCGCAATCCCGTAAGGCTGCTTCCGACCAAGCTCGGCCTGAATATCACTCTCACTCAATAGTGGTGTTTCGGGATAAATCATCCGCCTTCCATCTGTAATCATCAGTTGTCCGTCACGGCCGGAGGTTTGCACGCGGTCCGCTACAATCCGGTCAATTCGCACACGAATCGCAAGCGTTCCGAGCCCATTCAGCGTAAAATTGGAATCGGTAAAGGATTTGAACTGCCGAGCTGCCAGCAAGGAGGAATGGCCTGCCGCATACCATGCATTGGAACCGTCATGTTCGTCTGCCAGCTCCGACAGGGTGGATCGAAGTTCTTGGGGAATACCTTCGCGGTTGCCCGCACTCATGACCTGTCCCTCTTTATCGATCACTATCATAGAATAGACATAGGTCTCAGAGCCGGCAAAGGCGACGAGCCTATTCGTTATTTTTTTACGCAGCACCATTTTGGCATAAGGTGACGTTTCCTTTTCCAATTGCAGCAAATAACGTTGAAGCTGCTCGTCCGTTGTTACCTTGAAAGTAACTTTTTCCACATCCTTCAACTCATTTTCTATACCGATTGAAGAAATATTGAGTACTTCGGATGTTTTTTTGTACATTTGATTATCATAAATATGAAATACGTACTTAAGTATGACTGCAACTACTGCAAAATTAACCAGCATAAGCACCGTAATCAGTAGTACCATTTTATGATGAATTCCAGCATTTTTGTAAGCGCTTTTAAAGTAGGTAATCAGTGAATGTCGCCTCCTTTATAACATACAAAATACCCCATGCCTTGGTCATTCGGCAAGAGGTATTTGTATTTGCTTAGCGTTGATCGGATGGTTTCGATTTGTCCGCCTTGCTCATATATTCGTCGTATCGGTCATCAAGTTCACGTGCCATACTCCGGTATTTACGCGTCTCCTCAACAATGGGATCGATATGAGTCTGAACCCGCACCTCATATTTAGGGCTGAGCCGTTCCCGCTTTTTGGCCTCATTCTCACGAATTTCGCCTTCCGTCAGCAGTTCACTGAGCTGGCGTTCCAATTCTTCGGATTGGCTCATCGCGATTTCCTCCTTCAGGATGATGGTCTACGTAGAATTATAACCCGGTTGCGTCTGCTTCTTTCAGCACTTGAATAAGTTGAGAATGAATAGCTGTATTCGTAGCTGCAATATGCCGTACACTCAGGTCATAAGGTCTGCCCAATGTATCGGTGATGGTACCGCCTGATTCCTGTACCAGCAAAGCGCCCGCTGCTACATCCCACGCATTCAAACCAATTTCGCAATAAGCCGACAGCCGTCCTGACGCTACATAAGCCAGATGCAGTGCTGCCGATCCCAGCGCCCGAATGCCACGTACTTGAGGTGTAAGAACCTGCGTAATTTTCATATTTAGCGGTTGTGCATACGTACGGTCCGGTGGGAAGCCGATGCAGACCAGACTATCTCCCAGTGTTTCTTCTCTCGATGCTTGCATGCGATTGCCATGCACATACGCACCTTTTCCTTTTTCCGCTACAAACATTTCATCACGGGACGGATCATAAATGACCCCGACAATCACCTCTCCACGATGGGCCAAGGCAATAGACACACTGTAATACGGCAGACTGTGTACAAAATTGGTAGTGCCATCTACCGGATCAATAATCCATAAATATTCCTCTTCACGGGCAGCCTCTAATGCGCGGGCCGAAGCTTCGGCTCCCGGCTCTACACTCTCTTCACCCAAAATAGCATGATCGGGAAAATGGGTCAGAATCAGTCTGCGAATCATCTGCTCTGCACCTTTATCTACCTCGGTCACTAGATCCGTAGGAGACTGTTTGGTATTCAAATGTTCAACAGTTCCCAGTCTGCTCTTAATCCATTCCCCGGCTTTGGATGCCGCGTTAATAGCCACGGCAGTATAGCTTTTTCCTGATACGATATAGGGAACCTTTTCGTTTTCATGTTCGTTCAACGTGTTCACTCTACTTTCTATATCATTGTTACGTGGTTTATGAAGCTGCCCTACAGCACAGTCTCTTAACCATCTCTGTTTCATTACAAGTTTGCTAGTTTACACATTCTAGTATACACAATAAACTGCATAAAGTTTCTCTAAATGGGAGCTTTATCCGCGAAATGCCACTTTCTAAGGCATAATTTCTACGGAAGCCCCATCCAGCACTTTAACCCCATTGTCTTCCTGAAGGCGCAGTTCATTCATCAATCCGAATAACGCTTCATCCTTAAGCTTGGCTTCAAGCATGACATCAATTCGATCCGTATATCCGGCAATATTGCGCAAAAAGGTAAGCAACGGCTCCACTAGAACACCCTCCGCATGGCCCCGGGGATCTTTTTCACTTTTGGGACTGGACGCATGAATTTTGGGCGGCAATGGATAATCAGCAGAAGATCCGGCTTGGGCCAACTCCCCTTTCCAAGTATCCAAAATACCCGGCCATAGCTCCCACGGCTTTTCCCCCTCATTATTCACCCATTGATGATGAATATCGAGAACCATCGGCAACCCCGTCAATTTGCAAGCCTCCAGCGTTTCCACCGCATTGAACGTTTTATCATCATTTTCCAGCGTTAACCGTTCTCTTAACGAAAGATCCAGCGAACTAACCTGCTCTACAAAACGCTGACCTGAGGTCACCTTATCTCCGTATGCACCACCAATATGAATGTTGTTCTTGGCTTCGGCACCGAGCCCCATGGCCTCCAGCATCGCTTTGTGGTACTTCAGATCATTAATGGAGCTCTGCAACACCTCAGGACGGGGAGTGCTTAACACTGTAAAATGATCGGGGTGAAACGATACCCTCATCCTATTCGCCTTGACATAGTTCCCTACCTCTGCAAAATCAGCAGCAAGCGCCTGAAACGGGTCCCAATCCCGCAGATCCTGATGGGTCGCGAGCGGAATCAGCTTAGATGAGAAACGATAGACCTGGATATCACTCGCGCGATTATGGCGCAACAGCCTCAAAGTATTATGGAGATTTTCGGCTGCTATCCGTTCTAGCTTGCGGATCGCAGCTTCTCGGTCTCCAATCTTGTTAAAGCTGCTCATTGTCATGGTTTTAGAGGGGGATGCATTTTGCACGGTAACCGACATGGCTACATAACCGAACCTTACGATCATAGGGTGTCTTCCTTTCAGCAGTCGCAGTAGATGGTAAGGCCGCTTTCGTTCTGTGACCTAAAACCCTTTTCTACTGATCATACCCGGAAAAGCACCTGCTGATTCGGTGTTATCGCACAAATTGCAAGAAGGAATCAGCTAGGATTGCTGCTGTGCTCCAAAAAACATTTCATCCGCCAATGCGGTCTGAATTCTCGCTTCCTCTTCATTCAGCTTACGAATGAGAATCATTTCAACTTCGGTCACTTCATCGCCCTGGAAATTAATTTCGGCGATACAGCCCACAATCTGCACGATGGCTACTGCCACGTTATCCACGCTGTAAGCGATGACCTTCTGGCCTGTCGGAAACACGCGCAGCCCGGATTTAACCATCTTGCCACGTCCGTATTCCAGCAGTTCGTAAAGTTCTTGTTCGCTCTTGAATTTGCACACTGAGTTAAATTCAGTTTGAAAGCCCATGTGTAGCCGCCACCTTTCATGATTAAGGGTTTAGTGTTGTGCTCAAAGATATGCCATTTATATGAACAAAAAGGAGAGTGATCAGCTCCCCTTTGTTTCGTTTATGAGTTCTCGTAGTGCAGTGCCGACCTGCGCTCATAACGCTCCAGTGCAAGGGCAATCATGCGGTCCAGCAGACTTGCATAGGATACGCCTGTTTCTCTCCACAGTAATGGATACATACTGAATGGTGTAAAACCAGGCATTGTATTCACTTCATTAATAAGGATATGCCCGTCCGAGCGTCTGACGAAGAAATCGGCACGGGAAATCCCGCAGCCTTCTAGAGCGCGGAATGCTTGCAATGCGGCTTCACGAATACGATCTGCCACTTCCTCATCCAACGGTGCCGGAATAAGCATTTCCGATTGGCCATCCGTATATTTGGCAGCGTAATCGTAATAATCACTCGCCGATACAATTTCACCCGGTACCGAGGCAATCGGCTCATCATTGCCCAGTACGCTGACCTCAATCTCACGGGCATCGACGTACTCCTCAACAATCACCTTTAGGTCAAATTGCAAAGCCAGATCTACAGCCTTTTCCAGCTCTTCTCGGTTGCTGGCTTTGGAAATACCGACACTTGATCCCAGATTGGCTGGTTTGACAAAGCAAGGATAACCTAGCTCGGTTTCCATGTTACGTACCAGATCATGACTGGTTTGGGCCCACTGTGTACTATTAAAATAACAGTATTTCACTTGCGGCAATCCTGCATGCTCAAACAGCTTCTTCATGACGCCTTTATCCATACCTGCTGCCGAAGCCAGCACTCCCGCACCGACATAAGGCATATCCGCCATTTCGAACAGACCCTGAATCGTTCCGTCCTCGCCAAAGGTACCGTGCAGCAACGGAAACAGCACATCCAGCGTCTGCTCTCCGTACAGCTTGCCGAACAATGTATCTAATGCCGCCTTGGTGCCACCCTCTGCGCGTTCCAGCTTCAATTGCTCTACAGAAGCCAGAGGAGCGCTTAATAGCGCCCCTCTACGCCAATCGCCAGCCTTCGTAATATAAAAAGGAATAATCTCGTATTTCTCATAGTTAAAAGCGTTCATTACCGCATACGCTGTTTGCAACGAAACCTCATGTTCGCCCGATTTGCCACCGTACACCAGCCCTACGGTCAATTTTTGATTTGCCATGCCTATCCTCCGCTTTCCTGCTTTCGTCATTGTGACTGATTTGCATCACTGTACCTGTTATCCATCATCTCATTTAAAAATAGTCGGCGATGTGATAAAAGCGATATACCGTGTTGTCGGTCCACGCATACGAATTTTTATAGTCCCAATAACGATGTCTGGAGCTTACCGTATGTGCATTGACTAGCGGCATGCCGCCCGCATCAAAGGCCGTCACCACCGTGCTGTGCTGGAAGGTTCCGTCACCATCCCAATCGTAAAAAATGACATCCCCCAGCATGAGCTGCTCTGGGCGACTCACTTGCTCAGCAGTCAACCCCCATGAACTGGAGCCCAAATACCGCTCCAGACTGTTGGAAACTGCCCAACTGTAGCTCCACAGCTCACGTCCGGCAACCCGTCCTTTATACCACCAGCCCGATTCTCTTTTACCAGTATAGTGGATCGGTGCTCCCCCTGCAAAGAGGCATTGCGAGATATAATTGGTGCAATCCACATCAAAACCTTCAAACTCCGGATTGAAGCTATCCCACCACTGATCTGCATAGGCCGCTGCTTCTTCGCGGCGATATCGGCTGGGACGTGCTGATGAGCCGAAGCCCAGCACACCGCGATTCAGCAGCGGCAGATTTCCTCCTTGATTAAACGAAGCCTGTTCAAAAGGAACCTCTCCCCCTGCTGGCTTCCTTTCTGCCGGATCGCGCTCAATTCTCGCTACCTGCCAGGCTTCACCCTCGCGTGTGAACGTCAGACGCTCCCGTTCAATCCGATCCTCCCGGTGAGTCATCCCGCCCTTCTCATAAAAGAGTCGGACATGCAGTTGTACATCTACCACAGCCTCATCCGGAGTATCCTGCACCATTCGTAGCGGCTTGGCGCGTGTCTCGCTGCGTAGGGGAACAGCGTCCCGTTCGTTGTACCACTGCTCCAATCTGGCCGCACGTGCTGCTCGTTCCATCCGCTGCCCCACCTCCAGATACTCATCTGGCTGCGGTACACCATTCACTTCACTGCGATTGTATTGATTCACGTAAGCAAAAAGGGCCTGTTTCCATTCCCGCTCCCCCATCCCAATCCCTCCATATTCGTCCCGCTATCCTTTTCCGGGGATAACCGGAATCATGTATAACTTCCTTTCTTGCCTCTCTGGTCTGAAATGCTCTCTATCTATAAGTATGAATCTCTAAAGCTTGGTATGAACATCGAAACGCGAGGGAGCGGAACGTTTTATTTTCCAATCTGCAACGCATCATTTAGGCCAAAAAAACTTTACGGAACCGTCTGAAAACGGTATACTTAATCCAAAAGCAATCATTTTGAAATCACGTTTCATCTAATGAAACAAATTACATTGATCGCAACCTCTAACACGTAATGAACCACTGAAGATGTAATTGAGAACGCAACCAATTTAAACCAACTGTGCAAGACGTCGAAAAAACGACATCCCTATTTTCCCCCAAGCATCCACTTCAAGGAGGTAATACTTATGTCAGGAAAAGATCAATTCTCCATTGCCCGTAGTCTCGAAGTTAACGGTAAGCCTTATCGCTACTATAGTCTTAAGGCACTGGAGGAACAAGGAAAGAGCGGTATTGCCAAGCTGCCTTTCTCCATTAAAGTGTTGCTGGAAGCCGCGGTTCGCCAATTTGACGGACGCGCCATTACAGAAGAACATGTGCAACAGCTGACAGGATGGGCTGAGGATCGTGACACCAACAAGGAGATTCCGTTCATTCCTGCACGCATCGTGCTACAGGATTTTACCGGCGTCCCGGTGGTTGTCGATTTGGCAGCTATGCGTGATACGGTGAAAAAAGCGGGCGGTGATCCGAAACAAATCAATCCGCTCGTTCCTGTCGATCTCGTTATCGACCACTCGGTCATGGTCGATGCTTTCGGTACCAGTGATGCGCTGGATTACAATATTAATGTAGAGTTTGAACGCAACGAGGAGCGGTACCGTTTTCTGCGTTGGGCGCAAACGGCGTTCAACAACTTCCGCGCCGTTCCGCCATCCACCGGTATCGTCCATCAGGTCAATCTGGAGTATCTCGCCTCCGTGGCCGCCACCAAAACCATTGACGGCGAAACGGTCGTCTTTCCAGATTCCCTCGTGGGAACAGACTCCCATACCACGATGATTAACGGCCTTGGTGTTGTTGGCTGGGGTGTCGGCGGGATTGAGGCAGAGGCGGGTATGCTGGGGCAACCGCTGTATTTTGTCACTCCCGATGTGATTGGCTTCAAGCTGACAGGCAG
The DNA here is from genome assembly GCF_038002205.1 of Paenibacillus sp. FSL R7-0340. Lineage (NCBI taxonomy): Bacteria > Bacillati > Bacillota > Bacilli > Caryophanales > Paenibacillaceae > Paenibacillus > Paenibacillus sp. FSL R7-0340. The sequence goes on along the minus strand of NZ_JBBOBY010000002.1, from coordinate 428,140 downwards.
TCTGACGGAAGGCTCTACCGCCACCGATCTGGCGCTCACTGTAACGCAAATGCTGCGTAAAAAAGGCGTAGTCGGCAAATTCGTGGAATTTTACGGGCCTGGTCTGGCTAACATCAGCTTGGCTGACCGTGCGACAGTTGCCAACATGGCACCGGAATACGGCGCAACGATTGGCTTCTTCCCGGTCGATGCGGAAACGCTGGCCTACCTGCGCAGCACCGGACGTTCCGATGAGCAAGTAAGCCTCGTAGAGGAATATTACAAAGCCCAAGGCATGTTCCGCACATCCGATACACCGGACCCTGTGTTCAGCGATACCATTGAGCTGGATCTGGCTTCGGTTGTACCGAGTCTCGCCGGACCCAAACGTCCGCAGGACCGTGTTGAGCTTAGCCGCATGAAAGAAACGTTTGAAGGCATTATCCGTACCCCGGTGGACAAGGGCGGCTATGGACTGAGCGATGAAAAAATCGCACAGAAGATTCCGCTGACCCATCCGGACGGCTCCACCAGCGAGTTGGGTACAGGAGCAGTCGTTATTGCAGCTATCACAAGCTGCACGAATACCTCCAATCCAAGCGTTATGCTCGGTGCGGGCTTGCTGGCCAAAAAAGCAGTGCAGCGCGGGCTCAAAAAACCAGGCTATGTTAAAACAAGCTTGACACCAGGCTCCCTCGTCGTGACGGAATACCTGCAAAAAGCCGGATTAATCGGACCGCTCGAAGCCCTCGGCTTCCATGTAGCAGGCTACGGCTGCGCAACCTGTATCGGTAACTCCGGCCCACTTCCTGACGAAGTGAGTCAAGCCATCACTGACAATGATTTGACGGTTGGCGCAGTTATTTCCGGCAACCGGAACTTTGAAGGTCGTGTGCATGCGCAAGTAAAAGCCAACTATCTCGGCTCACCGCCACTGGTTGTCGCTTATGCGCTGGCAGGCACAGTGAACATTGATTTGGTGAATGATCCGCTCGGTTACGATCAGGACAATCAGCCTGTCTACCTGAAAGATATCTGGCCAACCTCCGAGGAGATCAAGGAAGCCATCAGCCTGTCTCTCAGCCCGGATATGTTCCGTCGTAAATATGAGAATGTATTTACTGCCAACGAAAAATGGAACTCCATTCCGGTTCCTGAAGGCGAACTATATGAATGGGATGAAAAATCAACTTATATTCAAAATCCACCATTCTTTGAAAAACTTCAGGATGGCGTGCAGGATATCAAGGAAATCCGTAATGCCCGTGTGCTTGCCCTGTTGAATGATTCGGTCACAACCGACCATATCTCACCAGCAGGCAACATTGCTCCTTCCAGCCCGGCAGGACTGTACTTGAAGGAGCATGGCGTGGAACGCAAGGACTTCAACTCCTACGGCTCCCGTCGCGGTAACCACGAGGTCATGATGCGCGGTACATTCGCCAACATCCGTATCCGCAACAATGTGGCTCCAGGTACTGAAGGCGGCGTGACCAAATACTTGCCAACGGATGAGGAAATGTCCATCTATGATGCATCCATGAAATATCAGGCAGCCGATCAAAACCTGATCGTCATTGCTGGTAAGGAATACGGCACAGGCAGCTCTCGTGACTGGGCGGCCAAAGGTACGCTTTTGCTGGGCGTTAAGGCTGTCATTGCCGAAAGCTTCGAGCGGATTCACCGCAGTAACCTGGTCGGCATGGGTGTACTGCCTCTGCAATTCCAGGAAGGCTATGGCTGGTCCAGCTTGGGTCTGAACGGTCGTGAAACGTTTGACATTCTTGGCATCGACAATGACGTGAAGCCTGGTCAAGAGCTTACGGTTGTGGCTAAACGCGAGGATGGCACGAAGTTCGAATTCCCGGTAATTGCCCGTCTGGACAGCACTGTCGATATCGACTACTACCACAACGGTGGTATTCTGCAAACCGTATTGCGTCAAATGATTCAAGAGTAAAGAGCGTATAAATAACAAAATCCCCTCCAAATGCAGTGGAAACTGCACATTGAGAGGGGATTTTTTACATGCTTCAGGCCTTTAAAAGAAAACATATACCCAGGATTGCAAATACGAGGGTTATAAGAAGTGTGAAGAGACCAGGCAGGCTTTCCATGATTGCAGAGCCTTCTTCGCTCTTGAACTGACGACTGAAATAGGGTTGGAGCATAAGCATAATTATAAAAGATATGAGGCTAACTCCACACAACAACCATACCTCAGGGGAGGATTTGTCAACAAAACGGTCAGCCACATCATTGAAATTGTAGTGGATTGCTACATTCCTAGGCATTCTCGGATACATGAAAAGGTAGATAATGAAAGGCAAAACAGAAATAAGAAAAGACAATACATTAGAAAAATTTAATTTACTTCTCATGGAAATCCCCCTAATATGCTAAATCGATCCGCATTATACAGATATCAGCAGTCTATATTTTTATACCTATGGCTTAGAAAGAGAGAAGTAACAAAACTAATCATCGTCGGTAAACAAGAAGCGAGCACCATATACACATTAACTTCTTGTCCTAATCCTATAGCGATCCCGATTAAGCCAAAGGCTATCCAAATATAAGCAGAGATACGATGCGTCTTCTTCCATGCCATTTCATTCGAAAGTAGCCAAGGGAACTTCAAACCAATTAGACGGTTAGGTGTTAATTTAGGGAATGTGACACCTACTGTTAAGTGCGATATCGCTGAAACCAGTAAAACTATATTTAAGGGACTGAAGTAAATAGCATTTGAATACAGTAACATTAAAAAAAGAAAAATAAAATTTAGAACAACAAACACACTGGAACATAATTTACGATATGGAACCAAATTTTTTTCAGAAAATTGTTCTCTATGTTTCGAGAATTTTGGGTACAAGACAACAATAAGAAAAGAGATAATCATCGCTCCTGATGACACAATAAAAAAGCTAGAGGGAGCTTTAGAGGGTTCATTGAAGGCAATACAATAAATGAATTTATGAAATGCAATATAATAAATAAAATAGAAATCTGAATCCACGGCTTTTTAAATTCTTTTTTTAAATCATAGTTATTCTCCACTCAAAACAACCTCACTTCGAACTGATTTTCAGTTGATTTTAGAAGTAGATGCAATAAGATTCTTTACTTAGATTTATAACACTTTAATGGTAAAAAATTAATATATTTGCATAAAATATATATCATTGTCTGAGCATAATACATATTTTTCAAAAAAATAAGAGATCAAAGTCACATTCAATATATTTTTAAAAAAAATATCTTTTCTTCTATTTCGAAAAGAACTTATTATCTATCTACTCTATTTCGATTATTAAAATAAACATCACAAAAACAAAAAAGCCGATCCCTCAGGACCGACTTCCAACTATGTTCTCTTATAACCTTACCTTCGCACGCGAGTTATTTCGAAATATCCAGAAAACCCTCTCCGAACACATCCCGCACGTCATGAATGGTGATAAATGCTGCTGTGTCGATGGCTTTCACTATCTTTTTAAGCGCTGATACCTCTTGTTTACTAATGACGATATACAGCACTTCTTTTGGATTTTTAGTGTAATATCCGTGGCCTGACAGGACGGTAACTCCACGATCCATTTTCGTGATGACCATCTCAGCAATTTTATCTTGGTGCTCCGAAATGATCATGACCGCTTTTTTAGGGTTTAGTCCTTCGATCATGAAGTCCATCACCTTCGTACCAACGTACAATATAACGATAGTTAGCATCAATTTTTCTGGACCAATAATAAAATAGGAAGAGAACGCGACAATCAAATCAAAAAACAGCAGGCCATAGCTGATATTCCAATCCAGATATTTGTTGGCAATTCGGGCTAAAATGACCGTTCCCGCCGTAGTGCCACCTACACGTACAATTAAGCCAATGCCGACCCCCACCAAAACTCCGGCAAATACAGCATTAATCGTCGGCTCATGCGAATCAATCCGCCAGTTGACCGTTAAATGTAGAAACAGCGAGTTAAAAGCGACCGCAATTATAGTGTACAGGGTCGTTCTCTTGTCCAAAAATTTATATCCGACAATCAACAGCAAGCCATTGATCACCAGATTGACGATCGAGGGAGACCACTGAAACAGGTAGTACAAAATGATCGTAACCCCTGTAACGCCCCCCTCACCAAACTCATTCGGGATCACAAACAGATTAACAGCTAGCGCGAAAAAAAACGCACCCAGAATAATAAATGCGATATCTGCAATACTTTTTTTCATATATGCTCTAATCCTTTCTCTAACATTTCAAAGGATGAATCGCCAGATGGATTGGCTGACTCTTGTTGCCAAAATACGCTGACAACCAGTTCATGGTATCTACTACCAAACATAAAGTCAATACAACTTTGACACTTTAATTCGCCACCAGACTGCCTCAATCCTGACTTGGATTCCGCAAAATTCTCCTTTTACAAGGTTATTCGACAAAATAACACAATCCCGACTACTAAACTAAGAAAACGGGCCTCTAGCCCTTGTTTTAGACCTAGGCACATTTTCCTCTAAAACGACCATCCTCCTAATCAACATTTTGGACACATATGACCATCTTCCTGTTTTATGTCAAAAGCGTTTTACTTTGAAAAAATGTGGGTATAATGATTGAAACATTACCAAGCAACCTACATAGCATCACGACATCAAGTACATACAAATAGTCCTATACAGACGTCCTAAGCAACTCAATCTGAATTTGACAATATGGAATTGGAGGAATGACCTACATGAATACAATGAACTTAACCGTCCACACCCTGATGCCCTTTCACCACCAATACCAACGTGCCAACGCGGTGAGTATGCAGAAGAAAGAAGATAGCTCGGAGAAGAAGCTCAGCTTTCAGGACATTTTGAATGAAAAAATGGGTAAAAAATAAGGCGCCGTTTATCCGGTTGCAAGATCCCGCTTTACATAAGCTAAAAAGCCGTAGTTTCCTACATCGACTGTAGAGAACCACGGCTTTTTTTAGTTCATTTGTTCCTAAACTCACACGTTCGTTTTACTGACCGCCATCCCGATACTGCTCTGCCTTCTCACGCATCCCGGCAGCTACTGCTTCTTGAGTGTTCAGCCCCTTATCCGCTGCATAAGCGCGAATGTCCTGCGTGATGCGCATACTACAAAATTTGGGACCACACATCGAGCAAAAATGTGCTTCCTTGGCGCCCTCTGCCGGTAGCGTTTCATCATGGTAGGACAAGGCCCGCTCGGGATCAAGCGACAGATTGAACTGGTCCCGCCAGCGGAACTCAAAGCGTGCCTTGGACAAAGCATCATCCCGCTGCTGTGCCCGTGGATGACCCTTCGCCAGATCGGCAGCATGTGCCGCAATTTTGTAGGTAATGACACCCTCGCGGACATCATCCTTATTCGGCAGACCCAAATGCTCTTTAGGCGTAACATAGCACAGCATGGACGTCCCGAACCAACCGATCATCGCCGCCCCGATGGCTGAGGTAATATGATCATATCCGGGGGCAATATCCGTCGTGAGCGGCCCCAAGGTATAGAAAGGAGCTTCCTTACAAATCTCCATTTGTAAATCCACATTCTCTTTGATTTTATGCATAGGGACATGTCCTGGCCCTTCAATCATGACCTGAACATCATGCTTCCAGGCGATTTGCGTTAGCTCGCCCAACGTTTCCAGCTCTGCAAACTGTGCTTCATCATTCGCATCATAGATGCTACCCGGACGTAGACCATCCCCGAGAGAAAAGGCCACATCATAGGCTTTCATAATTTCGCAGATTTCTTCAAAATGCGTATACAAAAAATTCTCCTGATGGTGCGCAAGGCACCAGGCTGCCATGATCGACCCACCACGGGATACAATTCCCGTCATTCTATTCGCCGTCATCGGTATATACCTCAGCAATACACCCGCATGAATTGTAAAATAGTCCACTCCCTGCTCCGCCTGCTCAATCAGCGTATCGCGATACAGCTCCCACGTCAGCGCTTCTGCTTCGCCGTTCACCTTTTCAAGTGCCTGATACAGCGGTACAGTCCCAATCGGTACAGGAGAATTCCGAATGATCCATTCACGTGTTGTATGGATATTACGGCCTGTGGACAGGTCCATAACTGTATCCGAGCCCCAACGCACAGCCCAGGTCATTTTCTCCACTTCCTCCTCGATGGAGGAGGTAACCGCAGAATTACCAATGTTCGCATTGATCTTCACGTGAAAATGACGCCCAATGACCATTGGCTCACTTTCCGGGTGATTGATATTCGAAGGCAAAATGGCTCGTCCAGCCGCCAACTCCTGCCGTACAAACTCAGGCTCCACCCCTTCGCGGATCGCCGCAAATTCCATTTCGGGCGTAATGATCCCTTGCCGCGCATAATGCATTTGCGTCACTGTACGACCTTGCGAAGCACGAAGCGGACGGTTGGTCACGCCGGGAAATTCAACTGTCTCCCGTTTGGAGCCAGGTTTCAGTCCATTATCCTCCGGTTTGACGGCGCGTCCCTCGTAAGCCTCCACATCGCCCCGTTCCAGGGCCCAAGCCCGCCGTAATGGAGGCAGGCCCTGACGGATATCGACCTGATAGGCTTCGTCGGTCATGGGACCGCTCGTATCGTACACACGCAATGGCTCATGATGCTCCGTGCCCTGCGGCGTATGTGTAGGATGAAGAGCAATTTCGCGCTCTGGCACGGCAATGTCCGGCCGTGAGCCTTGAATATATACCTTACGGCTCCCTGGAAAGGGCGTTACCCCTCTGGCTTGCTCCCCGTTTGTCTTCTCTACCTCAACTTCTTTTGTTCCTACCAATCTTACTTCTGTTGATTTCAATTCTGTTCCTTTTGTTCCTTCTACTTCTGTCTGCTTCATTGTCCATTCCTCCCGTTTCGATGAAATGACACACCGATCCGGAACCATTCCCAGGGTGGCGCTGATCTATGCAAAAAAGCCGGTTCCCCAGGGAACCGGCTAATCTAACGAGGCAGCTATCCAGACAGTACGCATGTGGAATAATCCTATTCCAATGCGTCACCGTAGACAGCAGCCGCGTATACATTTCAATGGCCGATTACTTCCCTACGCTGGTATGATCCAGATCAGGTGCAAAGGGTCCGGAATCTTGCACGATTCCATCTCAGCCCGGCATTACAGGCTCCCCCAGTAACTGTGATACTTCTATTCACATGAGGCGGCTATAACAGATATCCCGCCATCCTTACCAGACTACTTTAAATTTATGGCTTTGGCAACCCTTCTAGGTTCCCTTTACCAAGGAGACGCTCCCCATCAAATCACTCTGCTTGCTTCAACTGTGTTCATTCTTGTTACGGAAGCATAAGCCCCATTTCCTTCGCCGCTTCAATCAAAATCGGAGCAAAGTCATGTAGCGTCTCGGGTGCAAGCCGACTGACCGGACCGGATACAGACAAAGCCGCAGTGACCTGTCCCTTCCGGTTTACAATTGGGGCAGCCACAGCAGCAGCCCCTGGCTCCCGTTCTTCATAGCTGGTCGCATAGCCCTTCTCGCGAATGTCCTGTAGCTGGGCTTTATAGACCTCCGGGTCTACTGAGGACGGCCATTCATCCCCGCTTAGCAGGGCTTCCAGCTCCTGCGGCGGCATAAAGGCTGCCAGCACTTTGCTGGAGGCCCCTACAGCCAGCGGCATACGCGCACCTACAGGCGCAACCCTGCGGATCGCCTGATTGCTCTGCACGGCTTGTATGCGAATACGCATGCTGCCGTCCCGTAAGTACAAGCTGACCGTCTCGCCCAGACGATCACGTAGTCCTTCCATTGCAGGCTGTAACAACACCGCCGGCTCGTCGCTTTGGGACAAGTGCGTGGATAGCTCCCAAATGCGGAAGCCAAGTCGATATTTTTCCGTTTCGGCATTCCGAACGACAAAGCCCCGATCCTCCAACGTAGTCAGCAGCCGATGAACCGTGCTTTTATGTAGACCAATTTTGGAGGCAATCTCCGTCAGGCCAAGATCCGAATCTGCGGTAAAACACAGCAGTATATCAAGTGCACGCTCTACAGCGCGAACGGTTAATTTACGGTCTTCCATCGTGAACCGCTCCTCTTGTATCCATATTCGTTTCACACTATGAAACATGGTTACATAAATTATATAGAATAGTCGCGGCTACTGTAAACCGATGTTTTTGTGACAACCATATTACAGAACGAGAACAAACATCGACAATTCTTTGCATCATTTTTACTTTTCCGGTTCAGGCGTTGACTTTGGATAATCCCCATCATACGATAATAGGTATCTATACGGATCTACACTACTATTTTCAAGTGGAATTATACCTAAATTCTATGAAACGAAGATCAATTTTATATAAGGAGGCTCTTGCATGATTTCGACATCCCAGCGCAACGCTCAGCTACAGACCGCTGTTCAGGAGCCGTCCACCCCACTCTTTAATCCCCGTCTGCTGCGGTTCAAGCACGTTGTGATTGCTCTGCTGCTGTCGGTCGTCTTTTTTCTGTTGTTTTGTTTTATTGCCTTGCATGCTTACATCGCATGGGTACTTACGAATCCCACCGTTGCACCACTGTACTCTAATCCGATGCAGGCCAAAAGCATGCCTTATGAGGAAGTCAGCTTCCCTGCCAAGGATGGTAGCCGCATGGTACAAGGCTGGTATATCCCGGCGGATCAATCGCGGAAAACGATTATTTTCAGTCATGGCTATGGGGCTAACCGCGAAGAAAGCTGGATTCCCATGTATGATCTGGCGCATTATGCCCACAGTTTGAACTTTAATGTGGTCATGTTCGATTATGGATTCGCGTCACAAAACAGCAAAGCAGTCGCAACCGGAGGCAAAGCAGAATCCCAACAGCTCCTCGGAGCAATTCAGCTTGCGAAGCAACGCGGCTCGTCGGAGATTATCGTATGGGGCTTCTCCATGGGGGCAGGAACCGCTCTTCAGGCGGGCTTGCAAACCAAGGATGTGGACGCAATGATTTTGGACAGCACCTTCCTGCTGGAGCCAGATACGCTGTACCATAACATTCACAATCAAATTAATCTGCCAAGACATCCGTCTTTGGAAATTCTGGAGTTGCTGTTTCCAGTCTTGAACGGAACCAGCTTGCATCAAATTCCATATCAGGAAGTTAAAAAGGAAAACTATCCGTTCCCGATCATGTTTGTGCATGGTACACAGGATGAAAAAGCTCCTTATCCTATTGCGGAAAAGCTCGCTGCCAATCAAACCAACCCGCTTTCCAGTGTATGGATTGTTAAAAACGGGATACATGAGCTTATTTTCAGAGAGCACCCTCGTGAATATTTGCGACGGGTATCGACGTTTCTAAGCAGTGTACAGGAGCTGGAGGACAAGAAAACCATCGCTGATGCCCACAAACAAACGACTACGAAGTAAATTTTTCGAAGAACTGTATTCTATTCTTCGCCTGGAAGAAGCCTGCCTATGGACACTTAACCCGTGCCGTAGCTGGGCTTCTTTTTCGTTTTCCATGGGTATTCATTGTTTTACGTAACAGATGTGACCGGATTAAGGGAGTTCATAGACATATTCCTGATGAGACAGCGAATATACTGGGTACGTATGCATCCAGGGCAGATCTGCCAGATCCGCCGGATAGCCATAGTAGGATACGGGAGGTAAAAAAACGATGCTGAGTACTTATGGGTCTTTCCTGCCCTTACGTGTGCTGGAGGAAATTCGGCATTGGAAGCAGCAGGAAAGTTGGCATGTGGAAGTGATTAAATCCGCTACCGAGGGATTGGAGCCAACTTATGTACGGTTGCTGGATGATTGGCGGACTGTATTCGAACAGACGGAACGTACCGCCATAGAGTTGCTAGAAGAGCAACGGAGCGTACTCGATCCGGCAGATCAGGCGTGGCATCAGGAATGGAAACAGATGTCGGCTGCTCCACAAGCACATACACACGAATTCACTGAACATTCAAAACAGTCAAGGGGATTAGACGTATCATCATCTGTAAAGATGCCATTGTCAGAGTCAGCCTTAAACTCTCAGCCTGACTCACAAGAATTAAATCGTCGACTGGACGATTTGCTGCAAACCGCAAACCGTCAGTCACAGGAGTATGTACGACAGCTCGGTCTGCTGAGCGAGCACAGTCATGCATTGCGTCAGCAGCCAAAATCCGCCGGAGTTGTATTACACGCGGCACATGAAAGCCAATATTTCCTAATCTCGACAACCCCCTTTCAAGAACCAGGCTCCATCGCAAGGGCTGCTAGGTTGTATCATGTAGCGGCAGAGGGTGAGAATTACCCAGAGGAAGCGTTTCGAGAACGGCAGGCAGGCATAAGGGGAGAAGGCGCATGGACGACTAAAAGCGTCAAGTCCAGCCAGGCACAACCTTCGGCAACGGAAAAAACCTCAATCGGCCGCTCGGTTCCTATTGGGGGACATCGGCTACCGCCGCTCCCTTACCCCTATAATGCGCTTGAACCGTATATTGATGAGAAAACGATGCGTATTCACCATGATAAGCATCATTTGAGCTATGTGAATGACCTGAATAAAGCGGAAAAGAAGCTCGAAGAAGCCCGAAAAACAGGTGACTTTGACCTCGTAAAACATTGGGAACGCGAACTGGCATTCAACGGCGCAGGCCATTATCTGCATACTCTTTTTTGGACGATCATGAGTCCTAAAGGTGGCGGAAACCCAAGCGGACCGCTGGCTGAACAGATTAAAAAGGATTTTGGCAGCTACGATGCATTCAAAAAGCAATTCAGTTCGGCAGCCGAAAAGGTCGAGGGTGGCGGCTGGGCTATCCTGGTATGGAGTCCACGCGCGGGACGGCTTGAAATTTTGCAGGCCGAAAAGCACCAAAATCTGACTCAATGGGAGTCCATTCCGCTGCTGGCGATAGATGTATGGGAACATGCATATTACTTAAAGCATCAAAATGAGCGTAACAAATACATTGAGGATTGGTGGCATGTCGTTAACTGGCCTGAAGTGGAAGCGCGCTACGATCAAGCCTCCAAACTGAGATGGCAACCCTTCTAAGCTTCTAAGCTAAAGAAAAACTACACCTGCAAATCGTATCGCTCTCTGAGCGCTGCCATTTGTTCGGTCAATCCTTCCGGTTGTACCACCCAGCCATCGGCAGGTAAAATGGCTGTCCGGCTCTCAACGACACGGCGCAGAGATGCCGTGTACGCCTCAACAGATGGCACTCCAGCCAGCTCTGCCAGGCTACCCATCGTTGCTGGATTCACCCGGGGGTAATCCTGCTGCTGCACGCCTGCCGATGTGTCCCCGGCTGCCTCTGTATAGAAATGCTGCACCGCCTGTGCACGCTCTGCACCGCTGCCCTCAATCATCACGAAGGCTGTGATGATATACGCCTTGGCTTGGCGCCGCTGTGCAATGCCGCAAAACTTGCGGCCCCGGACGCTGACATCGTAATCCCCGGGACAGAAGGACCCGAGGATTTCTCCGGTCTGCGCCTCGCCAGACCACGGAACCAGCGCATCGGCAATTAGCGCTGCCATGAGCCGAAAATCCTCATGCAGGCTGATGGCCCGCTGTGGATTCGGCAGGATTAAGGACAGGTTCAGTACCCCTCTGTCCAGCATGACGGCTGCTCCACCCGAGGGGCGTACGCATACCGAGGTTCCCGCGTTGCGCACTCGTTCCATCGCCTGTGGGGCGTAGGGAAGCCTGCGGTCCCGGTGACCGATCACAAGCGCTGACGGATGCCGCCATAGATGCAAAATGGGTGTAGCTCCTTTCCCTACTTGCCGACAAGCCAGCTCCTCCCAAGCCAGCGGAGACAAAACATTCTCCTGAGTGGCCGCGAGTGGCGTTTCAAACCACTGTAACTCAGGCAAAGCTGTTGTTTTTTCCATTGATCTATGTACATTCTCCATACGTTATCCCCTATCTATAAAAATAACTGTTATCCATAGGCAAATCGTAATTTTAAGGCAGCTATCCCGTCGTCTCTATTTCTGATGTTAACAAAAAAAGGTGGCTACGCCTATGCGTAAACCACCCTTTTTTTGTTCATCACATAAACGTCTTGCGATGTTCGATCAATCCTTGAGCAGCGACAAAAACTCTGCGCGCTGCGCTGCATCATCACGAAACGTACCGCGTACCGCAGACGTTACCGTTTTGCTACCAGGCTTTTTGACACCTCTTGCACACATGCACAGGTGCTCACCTTCCACGACCACCATAACCCCGTGAGCGGAGACCGCTTCATTTAAAATATCAGCGATCTGTGATGTAATACGCTCCTGTACCTGCAATCGGCGGGTTACTGCCTCTACCAGGCGTGCAAGCTTGCTCAGTCCTACAATTTTGCCGCTGGGTACATAGCCGATATGCACTTTTCCGAAGAAAGGAGCCATATGGTGCTCACACTGGCTGTAATAGACGATGTCCTTCACGATCACAAGCTCCTCGTGATTCTCGTCAAATGTCACACCCAACGCATCCCGGGGATCAACCTCATAACCCGCAAATATTTCCTCATACATGCGCGCAACGCGTGCCGGTGTTTCCAACAACCCTTCACGCTTGGGGTCCTCACCGATCAGTTGTAAAATCTGCTCCACATGGTACTCGATTTTATCCCGGTTATCCGCAGCTTTGCGGTTAATATAATCTTTTACGCCAGCCACAGTAATCCTCCTCTATGCAGCAACCTCATGCGGCATCCGTGCTCACGTTGCTCATTATTTCCGACGGCCCTGATTTTTACGCGGACCAGGCTGATTTTTGGAGAACTGTTGGTTCTTCATCATCTGCTGGGCTTTTTGCATTTGTTTCCCATTCAGGTTGTAACCCATCTGTTTGGCCATTTTTTGCAGCGTTTCAGGGTCGTTTTGCATCTTTTCAAGCTGTTTACGAAGATAATAAGCACCGATGAAAAATCCCCCAACCAAACCAGCAATCAGGGTAATAATCGGAATGACAATATTCCACACCACGAAGTCGTCACCTCTGTATATTTATATGAAACATCTTGAATTGCACGAACCTATCATAGCAAAACATGGGACAGCTAGCAAATCACTTTTTGCAAACATATGTCCTTATTGTTTCTCCAAATCCAGCAGCTTCGTCTTGACTGGTAAGCCTCCAGCATAACCGACCAAACTTCCGTTTGCACCCGATACCCGGTGACATGGAAACAGAATGGGTAACGGATTTTTGTTATTGGCTCCACCCACAGCACGTACCGCCTTGGCTCGTCCGATCGATTCTGCAATATCTTTGTAGGACACACTTTGTCCGTACGGAATATTTTGTAATGCACGCCATACCTGCTCTTGAAAAGGAGTGCCCCTCAAATCATAGGCTATACTGAATTCCCGTCGTTCTCCCGCAAAATATTCACGCAGTTGGTCCGCGGCTTCGCGCAGTTTTTCCGGCTCCTGCACATAGACATATTCCCCAATCCATGTTCGGGCCCATTGCTGAAGCAGTGCTTCCTTTGCATGAAAAACGCCATAGTCTATTCGGCACAGCCCCCGATCCGTAGCGCACAGCGTCAACGTGCCCACAGGTGTCTCCATCTCATCATAATAAATGGTGGTTGGACCCTGTGAATCTCCGGCCGTTACTTCTGATTTTGGTAATTCAGACGCCTTTTGCTGTTCTGCCTGCTCTTGTTCCTCTAGTTTGGAATGCGCTTGCGCGATCATTTCGCGTACTTGCTCATGTTGTTCCTTCTCTGATGCTTGCTTGATCGCTGTCATAGCGTTCTCCCCTCCTATTCGACTCAAAGCCCACGCCGCCGTGCCTCGTAGCTCGGGACGCGGATCATCCAATAAAACCTCCGTTAACTTGGGCACCGCGCTGATATCCTTGAAATTGCCCAGTCCAATGACTGCATTGCGTTGAATGGGCTTCTTCCCCCGCCAAGCCGCCGCACTTTGTCCAAATTGGTCTTTGAATTCACGGTTGCTCAAATCCAATAACGGCAGCAGCAACGGCTTCACAATTTCAGGATCGGGTGTAAGCTCGGGATGGTGATCCCAGTTGAGACCCCGATTTTTGGGGCATACCATTTGGCAGGTATCACATCCGTATAGCCGATTCCCTATCTTCCGCATAAACTCCTCATCCAGAAAGCCCTTCGTTTGCGTCAAAAAGGACACACACCGCTGGGCATTCAGCTGTCCAGGACCCACAAGCGCGCCCGTAGGACAGGCATCCAAACATTTGGTACACTCGCCGCAACCATCCGTTACCGGTTCATCTGGCTGGAAAGGAATGTTCGTCAACAGCTCACCTAGATAAATCCATGATCCCAGCGTCGGTGAAATCATCATCGTATTTTTGCCGCTAAAGCCAATCCCTGCGCGTTCCGCAACGGCTCGATCCGACAATTCTCCGGTATCCACCATGTTTTTCAATATGGCATCAGGTACCCGCTCACTTATAAAAGCCTCAAGCTTTTCCATCGCTTCGCGTAGTACCAGATGATAATCTTTCCCCCAGGCTGAACGTGCCAAAATACCACGGTACTTCCCCTTGTCCGACTTCGGCGGGTCCTTCATTTTGGAAGGGTACGCCACCGCAATAGCAATCAGAGATGCAGGCTGTGAGCCATACAGCTCCGGGTAGATCCGCTTATCAATATCTGGCTCCTCAAAGCCGGATTCATAGCCTTTCGCACGATGCTCTTCCAATATAGCTTTCAGAGACAGAAAGGGGTCGGCGGATGCGAACCCGATGGAGTCGATACCCAGCCCTGGAGCTGCCTCAATAATTTCCTGCTTGAGCGAAGCCCAAGTCGAAGCGGTTCCGGCAGCCGCCTGAGTCAATCCGCGTTGCATCCGATACTCACCTCTCTTCCACTTTTCATCATTACAGATATGAGGATTTGCAAAATTCTCATATCTCAAATTTCAACAGAAAACAGCAGCAGATGCTACCGTAAATTTTTAACAGCACTGGTCGCCAGAAAATCACAGCGATTATTCAGTTCATTGTCACTGTGCCCCTTAACCTTCACATATTCAACCTCATGCTTACCCATCAGTTCCCACAGTTCTTCCCATAGTTCCTTGTTCTCCACTGGCTGATTTTTACTGTTGCGCCAGCCATTACGAAGCCAGTTCTTAATCCAGCCCTGTTTGAAGCAATTGACCACATAGGCAGAGTCACTATGTACTTTCACATGGCAAGGCTCCTTGAGCAGCTTCAGTGCTTCAATCACGGACTTGATCTCCATACGGTTGTTTGTCGTCATTTTCTCGGCACCTGACAGCTCTTTACGATGTTCCCCATACAGCAAAACAATCCCCCAGCCCCCAGGACCCGGATTTCCCGAACAAGCACCGTCGGTATATACCATCACTTCTTTCATCATCCTCTTCCTTTCCTCATCGGTAACCTCCTGCTCCGTCATGGTCCAGATCGGTTCGGACGTGTTCCGCATTAATTTCAGACTTTAGTTGCTCTATAGCCATTTCCACTCAGATATCGGCCAAAATATAAATTCTGCACGTCCCAGTAAATCTTGAGATTTAATGCTGCCAAAATAGCGGCTATCCTTGCTTGCTGCAGTATGGCGATTATCTCCCATGACAAAAAAGTGCTCCTGCTCCACCGTAAAAGGACCATAATCACCATCCTCCACGTCAGAGTTGGTGTAAGGTTCATTTAGCAGTTCACCGTTCACATACAAATGATTATGTTCAACTCGGATTACATCTCCGGGAATACCTATGACTCTTTTCACTAAAAATCTTGGACTCGACAGCTTGGAATCGGGATCTTTTAAAATCACAATGTCCCCCCTGCCCGGATCATGAAAATTATAAACCAGCTTGTTGACGAACAAATGCTGACTTTCCATTAACGTCGGCTGCATCGAATGTCCTCTGACCGTGGACAAGTTAAATACAAACAGGTTCAGAAGCAGCAAGACGACCATGGCAATCAGAAGGGTGACTAACCAATCGCGTATGTAACCAGAGCGACCTGCTGGTTTGGACGTTTCCGGCGAGGGAAGTGGGCCTGACGAAGGAGCCAAAGCGTCCATAATTAAACCTCCTCAACCCTGTTATAAATAGAAAAGCATATCCCGTACCCGATTGCAACGGTTACTCAGATATGCTCTAAATGTAAATATTATACTTAATGTTATTCAATTCTCTTTATTTCGATTCCCGATTAATGAGGCGCCAAAATACTCAGCTTCTGAAAAGCCTGTAAAATCTGGCTTGCTCCATAGCCCATCGCTTCGTACAAAGGCATGGCCGCACTGTTATGCTTGTCCCCTGCTACCCAAATACGGCTAACCTTACGTTGCTGAAAACGCTGCTCCATGGATTCCACAAGCGATTTGCCGATTCCCATCCGACGACGATCCGGATGAATAGCGATACGATAGTAACAACCATCATTCTGATCGATCGTGCCGATCAAAGCACCAACGATCTCACCCTCTTCTTCTGCAACGATGATCAAACCGGAATCCCACGAAAGCTGACGGGCAAACGCACTCACCGTCTCTTTGTAGCACTCCTCTGACAAGGCAATTTGCATGAGTTCCGTTACTGAGTTCACATCACTTAATTGAAAGGAACGAACGTGCATAAGTAATATCTCCCTTTTCGTAAGCATAATAAAAAAATTGAGACAGCACCGTCATTTTTACATAAATCCTTAAATTTCTTATCATGGTGTTAATCACAAGGCATTATGATAAAAATGCATACGATCTGCTATATATGAAATGAAGAACAGGAAAAGGGTGTATGCCCTCAAGTTCGTCATGTCATAGACATGACAGATTATAGCAGACGACAAAAAAGCCGAAATTTCTGCTTCCTTGACCATTAAACCATACTTTTTGATGGAATACATCCCTTTTTCTCATGTAAGCGCTGTATATAAAGCGTTTACATTTTAATGTTCACAATTTACCTCTTATTACCTAGGTATTATGTATTCAAATCGGGTTTTTGGACATGCTAGCTACCAGGCCGTATTGCCCAGTTTGCTATTTTACAAACAAAAATGTTGATTAAATAGGCTGAATGCGGTTTAATATAACTGTCGAGGGTATTATTACATAGGAACACTTACCCAACCATATAACCAGGAGGGATTTTACTATGGCATTTCAATTACCAGAACTTCCTTACGCAAAAGACGCACTGGAACCGCACATTGATGCACTGACAGTAGAAATTCACCATGATCGTCACCATAACACATATGTAACGAACTTAAACGCAGCTCTGGAGAGCGCTCCTGAACTGCAAAGCAAAAGCCTGGAGGATCTGATCTCCAATCTGGACAGCGTTCCTGAAAGCATCCGCACTGCGGTTCGCAACAACGGTGGTGGACACCACAACCACAGCCTGTTCTGGGAAGTTATCGGTCCTAACGGCGGTGGACAACCGACAGGTGCTATTGCTGAAGCAATCAGCAACGAGCTGGGCGGCTACGACAAATTTAAAGAAGACTTCACTAAAGCAGCTACAACACGTTTTGGTAGCGGCTGGGCTTGGTTGGTTGTCGGCAAAGACGGCAAACTGGCGATCACTAGCACTCCAAACCAGGATAGCCCGCTGTCCGAAGGTCTGACTCCGGTACTTGGACTGGACGTTTGGGAGCATGCTTACTACCTGAAATATCAAAACAAACGCCCAGACTACATTGCAGCATTCTACAATGTAATCAACTGGGATGAAGTAAACAAACGTTACGCGGCTGCAAAGAAATAAGCCAGTAACAACATCTCTATCCTATAATAAAGGGCTGTCTCAAAAGTAGATTTTCTACGAATGAGACAGCCCTTTTGGCATACCATGGTAAACTGGTGGAGATGATTCTCGAATACAGCTCTGGAGGTTGATGGATGCAGACTTTTTTTCGTTACAACTGGATGATTCGGGAACAATGGTACCGCTGGTGTGAAGAGGTGTCGCAGGAGGAATTACTGAAACAACGCGTCGGCGGAGTCGGCAGCATTCTAAAGACACTCTTTCATATCGTTGATGTGGAGTGGAGCTGGATTCAAACGATTCAGGGCAAACCCGACTTTCAGGAGGACTTCTCTCTGTATGATACGCTCGACAAAGTCCGTGAGCTGGATGCAAAGTTTCGACTCGATGTCGAGCCGTTCGTGCTCGCCTGGCATGATGGTCTGGAACGGAAAAGGTTTGAAGATCACCTCCCAGACGGCAGGATTGTAATTGATGCCTGGGGCGAGGTGATGCGTCATGTCATCGCCCACCAAATCCACCATATTGGGCAGTTGTCCATATGGTCTCGGGAGCTAGGCAAGCCTCCGGTTTCGGCCAATGTAATCGGCAAAGGGCTGATTGAAAGCGATGGTGGCATCGATTAGCTTTAACGAACATACAAGTATATTCATGTGACTCAGAGCCGTCCTCGGTCTTTTTTAACGACTGAGGACGGCTCTTTTACTTTTTCATCTATACTCTCTTGTCCATTCCACGCATATTCTCTTCTTTTAACCGTTTTCATAAAGCCTGATTGTAACTGATTAAGTTATTCAACTTATCAATACTCTCTTGGTTCAGAGTGTTGACCTCTTGCTCTTGATAGCACCGTAAGCCAATGTAAATAATGCTCCACATAACAGGGCAATAAGATGAGCGATAAGATAATTCATATGACCATGGTTCTCTGACGCTGCAATTGCAAAGCCAGGAAGAGCCGTGGTTCCGAATCCTATGGCTGTCAGCTTGCTTAAATATACATATGCTCCCGCAATCATTCCTCCAAGGCATCCAGCAACCAAGGGGAACTTATACTTTAAAGTGACCCCGAAGATCGCTGGTTCGGAGATTCCAAAAAGTACAGACCCGAATGCAGAGTAACCCATTTCTTTAACCTTGGTGTCTTTGCGATTCAAAAGAATATACCCCAAAACGGCGCCCCCTTGAGCCATCAAAGCTACTGATGCCAATGGGTTGATAAAATTTCTGCCTGTATCGGTTAACAGCTGCGCTTCTACCGCACCCATAACATGATGTAAGCCTGTAATAACAATGATCTGCTGAATGCCTGCAAAAAACATAAAACCGAATATCCCAAGGTTTTGCGTCATCCAAAGCAGCGAAACGGTGACCAGACTGGCTAGCTCTCGCCCAAGAGGGCCGATAATCGTAAACAATAGCAGGGAAGAAATAAAGACCGTCAGCAACGGAGCCAAAAATAGTTTAATCATGTCTGGAACCTTTTTGTTAAAAAACTGATCCAACTTGGCTACCACATATCCCATCATTAGAGCAATAATAATACCGCCCTGAAATCCAACCAACTGTACGGGAAGGCCGAAAAGACTGATCGATTCCGGATTTTGACTCCCTTTAGCTACCTCAAAAGCATCTGCCAGTGCCGGATGAAGCATAATCGCACCCAGCACAAGCCCCAGAATAGGACGACCGCCGTATCTCTTGGTTGCGGAATAAACAACAAGCAGCGGCAGGATTGTAAAAATACCCGTGGAAACGATTTGAACGAAGCGATTGATCCCTTGAAAAATTGGATACATCTCCACAATTGACTTAGGACCGAATAACCCCTTCTGACCTAACAGCCCGGTTATCCCCATTAACAATGCGGCAGCAAGAATTCCCGGCATGATCTCAATGAAGACATCTGACAGCGATTTAATGGCCTTTTGAAAAGGATTTTGCTTTTGTGCGGACTTCGATTTGACATCACTTAATGACATATCTTCTGTTCCGGTCAGTTTGGAGAACACGGCATAGATGTTATTGACCAACCCTGCTCCAAAAATGATCTGCAGTTGGTCCCCCGCTATGAAAACGCCTTTAACCAGATCAATATCTTCAATCTTTTTTAATTCCGCTTTTTCATTGTCCTCAAGTACAATTCTTAATCTTGTGGCACAATGGGCCACACCGATAATGTTCTCTTCACCACCGATATATTTTAAAATTTCTTGAGAAATTTGCTTATACTGCTTTTCTTTTGCTTCCATCTAGTAAAACCTCCTCTAGCTGAGTCAGATGTCTTCTTTAACAAATCTCCAGAACATGCCTAAAAAGTCCTGCTTTACCCTGGCAAGTGTTATGCCGACATGCATTAATTCATCACCGCCGAACAGCTCACCGGTTTCTACATTTCTATAAACGTAGTCTGGATTCAGACCTTTAAATTTTAATGTTTTAATCGCGGCAGCAGGTTGGGATAAAATCTTGAAATAGCTGGCCGCCATTTCCATTTGATCCTCTGATACAAAGCTCCATGCGGCTTCATTTTCATCAAACGGATTAATTATTCTGTAAAACTTCCCAAATTGAATGAGCGATCTCATTTCTTTATATAGAGCTATCTGTTTTTTTACTATTTCTTTTTCCTCAACGGTTAATGTCGTCAAATCTAGCTCATATCCAAAATTCCCGGCCATGGCGACATAACCTCTTGTCTCCAAGGGAGTTATTCTGCCCACTTGATGGTTGGGTACTGTGGAGACGTGTGCCCCCATGGTAATTGGAGGGTAGACAAGACTTGTTCCCCATTGAATTTTCAATCGGCAAATGGCATCCGTATTGTCACTCGTCCAGGTCTGAGGCATGTAATAGAGCATACCGGCATCAAAACGGCCTCCTCCACTAGAACAGCTCTCGAATAAGACATGGGGAAACTTTGATGTAAGCTCTTCCATAATATTATAGAGTCCCAGGATATAACGATGCGCAGTCTCCCTTTGTCTCTCAGGCGGCAAGGCTGCCGAACCCACATCCGTCATGTGACGATTCATGTCCCATTTTACATAAGTAATTGGAACGTCCGATAAAATATCGGAAACCGACTTAATAATGTACTCACACACTTCCTTCCTCGATAAATCCAACATCAGTTGATTTCTTCCCAACGTATACGGACGATCAGGGACATGGATACACCAATCTGGATGCTTTCTGTATAAATTGCTGTCTATGGATACCATTTCAGGTTCAAACCACAAACCAAACTCCATACCCAGATTTCGTATGCGGTTTGCAAGATCCGGCAATCCATCTGGAAGTTTGCGACGATCCACCACCCAATCGCCTAATGAAGTATTGTCATCATCCCGTTTTCCAAACCACCCATCATCCAGTACAAACAGCTCCACTCCTACACTTTGAGCCTCCTTCGCCAACTGCTCAATCTTGTCGGCATCAAAGTTAAAGTAGGTGGCTTCCCAGTTATTAATCAGGATCGGCCGCTCCTTGTCACGAAAAGGCCCACGACATAATCTGCTCCTGTATAATTCATGATAAATTCTCGACATGCCGCCCAATCCATTTTCGGTGTATACCATGACCACTTCTGGCGTTTGGAAGGATTCCTCCGGTTCAAGCAGCCATGTAAAATCAAAAGGATTAATCCCCATCGCGACTCTTGTGTTCCGATAGGAATCTACCTGAGCCTGTGCCGTAAAGTTCCCGCTGTACACCAGATTAAAGGCGTACACTTCACCCTGTTCTTCATCTGTTCCTTCTCTTACAAGTGCCATAAAGGGTGCCTGTTGAGGGCTGCTGGCTCCACGGCAGCTGTCTACCATTTGAATTCCGGGTAAAATTTTTCGCCTTGCTATATTTTTTTCATTATTATGCGCACCGTACAAGGTAATTAGTTCGTATTCATCATCACGAAAATCCACACTAGCACTTAACGCTTTAAGCAGTTTTAGCTGCTGCCGACCTTCATTATCGAACCGGACTGAACGGGTGATGACATCCCACTTTTGATATAGGCTATAGGATAGTACAACCTTTACATCAATTAATGGGTCTTCAAGGACGATTTCCAGAGTTTCTACTTCGCCATCATCCTCTGCATAAGTAGAAGGAAGCCCTTTCAATTTTGGCTTGCCTTGGTAAACCTGATGTTCTTTATACCGAAAGTCTGTCACGGTAGAACCATTCTCCAATTGAAGCTGATACGCAGGAATCCTGAAATCACTATTTCCAAATGACGGATATTCTTGTGGGATGTTATCCAGTGAAAAGGCTCGATCCGAGCCATCCGGATTGGGTGAAAATCCTCTATCCATAAAGATGATTTTATTGCTTCCCCGATAGTTCTGAATTTTCTTTCCCCAATACAGATGGGCTAAATAACCATCTCGTATAACCTGCATGACATAACTCGTATTGCTGCCTTGTAAATGGAATAAAAGATTCTCTTTATCGATGTGTATAGTCATAGCAACCCCCTTATAGCGCCAATAGTACGTTTTTTCAAAATTATAAATTATGTTGTTTTCTTATTGTTTACATCCTAATAATAATTGAATAGTTTTAATAATTATATGGAATAATGTAGACTCTATATGAAACGGTGTGATAATATACAGAGATGAATTAAGGGGTGAAAACAAATGAGTTCGCACTTTTCCAATCATTCCTATAACAACCTGGATCTCAATTTATACACATGTGGCAAAGAAAGCTGTACCAGCAAGCACTCTTATGGTCCAGCCATTCGAAGCGGGTATATGGTGCATTATATTTTAAAAGGAAAAGGGATCTTTAAAGTCAACGATAAAATCTATCATTTGGAGAAAAACGATGCTTTCTTCATTGAGCCGAAGGTTTTAATTTACTACGAAGCGGACGAAGACGACCCATGGGAATATGCCTGGATTGGTTTTAATGGGGTGCAAGCAAAAGAATATCTAAGCCGGACCTGTATCAATAGGGACAATCCCATTTTCCGGTTTGAAGCAGAGGGCAGCCTTGCCCGCTGTATGGAGAGCATCGTCGTTTCTTCTACACTGAAATCCAACAAAGACCTACTGCTTGCATCCAAGCTATATGAATTTCTGTATTTGATGTTTGAACATTACCCTAATCAGGAAGTCAACCATGAGGTAAGACAGCAGCGGTATATTAAAGAAGCGCTTCTCTTCATTCAGCAAAACTATTCACACTTCATTACCGTAAGTGACATTGCCAAGTACATTTCAATTGACCGTTCGTATTTGCATCGTTTATTTAAACAGCAACTAAATAAGTCACCGCAGGAATTTTTATTACATTTGAGGATTGAAAAATCGTGCTCCCTATTAAGAAATACTTCCCTTAAAATCGGAGATATTGCGCGGTCTGTAGGGTATAAAGATGTACTCCTATTCTCCAAAATGTTCAAAACGGTCAACAAGGTGACTCCATCCGAATACCGAAAAAATCCCCAGGAATAACACGCTTCGTTCGCAACTAAATTAGGCATATTCATTCCAAAAACAGAAAAATAGCGGCAGCATGGATCAACCTCATGTCCATACTGCCGCTATTGTCAAAAGAAAATAAAGTTCTAGACTGAAAATTAAAGTATTAGACTGACGTTGCTTCATTAAGCTAACGGGCAGGATAGTTTAAAGCTTTCGATAAATCGTATGGCCTTACGAAAGACAATAAAAGCGCAGCTCATGATTGGAAAAGACCGTTTAAAAGAGCACCACCAATTCCACTGGCAATTATGCAAATTTATTAGCATTAGCGCTGCGCCACTAGGCGTACTCGTCCCATTGGGCACTGCGGAACTCATGCTGGTTGCTATACAAGAAGCGCGTGCCAATTGCGACGAGCCGTTCGCTCTATATCATTCAGCGGTTACTTTGTATATTTGGTGCAGCAGGTCGTATCCCATGCCGTCAGCCAATATGTGCACCCTGAGAACACATAATCGTCCTTTAAGTATGGCCAGATGAGATTCCCAGCAAACGCAAAGCGAGTTTCAAGCAGTGGCGTTCTTCGTGTATTCGGTCAAATAATACACGGGGAATGGGAAAGTCATTTTTTCAACTATAAACAGTTGCCTGAAAGGGCAGAGAGGATTTCCTGTGTTGTCCGGGTACGCCCGATGCGTGGAAAAATGAAATTTTTTACGTAATCATGCCCGGTTTCGGAAAATCCAGTCATAGCATCAATCGCCAAAATCAGCTGATACCCATGCATAAACGCCTCCCGCGCAGTCGTATCAACGCCCAACTCAGTAGCGATGCCGCATAAGACGATGGTATCAATTCCCCGGCGGCGCAACTGAAGGTCGAGCTCCGTTCCGTAAAAAGCCCCCCATTGCTTCTTCGTGATGATATGGTCTGTCTCGGTGACCCGCATTTCCGGGACGATTTGATCCCATCCTTCAGGCAGATTCAGGGGTGGTCCAGGCGAATCCAACTTAGGACGCGGGATATCCTTCAAATCTTTACTAGATACCCGGACCAGTGCAACCATTGAGCTTTGCTCACGGAAAGTATCTGCCAAGGCTGCGGCGTTAGACACTACCTGCTCAGCAGAATAAGGGGCGTATTGATTTCCTATCCACTTTTGCAAGTCAATAACAACCAACGCTGTTTTTTGTGGATCCCATAATCGTTCCATTCTGTATGTTCTCCTCATCTCTTCGATTTGACCGTATGTTTAATTACGCGAACATATAGTCATTTGACTTCATGTTTCGTATTTTGTACTATCATTCATGAATAGTCAAGGGGGAGATTTTTCTTATGAGTGTGACAAGGGAAGAGGTTTTAAAATCGGCGATGAAGCTTTTTAAGGAACATGGGTTTCTTTCGACGACGATACAGGATATTGCCGAGGATTGCGGTATTGCCAAAGGATCAGTCTATAAATATTTCCCTTCCAAGGAAGACCTCTTCAGCGAGGTGTTTGATCAATGCCATAACGCCTATTTTGATCAAGTCGATGAACTGAAACGCTTTCCCGAACTCTCGCCAGAAGAGCAGTTTCTGCAGCAGATCATTCTGCGATTCCGTTATTTTATGGAATACAAGCATATTCTGGTCGAATTCACGGAGCTCCCCATCCAACAGGATCCCAAGTTCCAGCCGCTTAGACACAAGGTTAGAGGGCGGCTCATCCGATGGCATAAAGAGTGCTTGATACAGGTTTATGGCGAAGAAATTTATCCGTTCCTGTGGGATTTGGTTTCCATCTATCGTGCGATTCTGAAGGAGTACTTATTTTGGATCGTTTATGAAGAAAAGTCTCTATCGCTTGAGGAAACGGCAAGGTTCATTTTGGATAAGCTCAATGTGCTCGTTAAGCATATGATGGCCTCTAACCTGAAGCCTCTGCTGAAACAGGCTTCGTTCGAGAGGTATTTAAGCTGGGGGCTCGAGGACCGCCAAGGGGAGAGAGAGCAGTTCCTTACCGAGCTGTTCCGGGAGATGGATTCGGCCCTTAATGTTCTTCCATCCGGCGCAAAACATCGTTCGGAGTTGAAAGAGGTTTACCATTTTATCCAGAACGAAACTCGTAAAGCGGAACCGAACTTCCCGTTGCTGCAAGCTTCGCTCTACTTTTTGGAGAGAGAGAAAGAGCTTAAAAGTCAGGTCATCCAGTTAAGGAATATTATTTATTCAGGTAGGGGGAGATAGCTTGTTATGTGAAATCAAATCTAACCCCATCGGGGACAAGAGTGAAGACTCTAGGGGGGGAGAGAACAATACGCGAGAAAGGTACGTCTAATGTTGTTACGGTTAGCGAGCATTCCGCTAACGGGAAACGTTAGTTCAATGGAAACAGCGACAGTCTCGTACTTTATTTTCTCGTCCTTGGTTGTCACTGTTTCCATTTTCTAGGCTCAGTCTAATACTTTATTTTTTGCTGACAGCTATTCAATTAACATCAGTTCTCTTTTTGATTCGCATAATACTCGGTGATCAGATCAAGGAACACCTTGGGAAATGCCAAGGTGGCCATATCCGCCTCGCTGATCCAGCGGTACCCCGCTGGCAGCACATTGCGCGTGTACTCCGCCTGCTCTGCCAGCGTAATCAACGCCCCCGGCTTCGCTCCGGTACTGTAGCTGGCCCGCTGCTCGGCAGCCAGCGGTTGTCCTCCCGCCTCCCCGGCAGGGGCGGCGACCTCTTCACACTGGAACACACGTAGGTTCCAGTGAATGTGGCTGAACGTGTGCTCCGCCTCACGTACAAACCGCACCGGGCGCGCAAGCACGCCCTCTGCCAGCAAATGAGCCGCCAAATGGTCCATGGCGGGCTCATCCGGCACCGGGCCGTTGTAGCCCTCCGGCCCGGCAAGCTCATGCGGCAGCTCCCACATGCGGGCCAACAGGCCCTTGGCCGGGCGCTGCCGTACGAGCAGGCGGCCGGCGTTCGCTCCGCTGCCCTCGATGAGAGCGACGGAGCGCGGCTCCAGCCGCGGCGGCTTCGCCTTGGTCTTGACTGGCAGTGTCTCCTCGCGACCTGCCAATCTGCCCGAGCAATGCTCCATGACCGGGCAGGTCAGACAATGAGGCGACTTCGGCGTGCAGACCAGCGCCCCCAGCTCCATCAGAGCCTGATTAAAATCAGAGGCTCTTCCTTCGGGAATCAGCTCCCGTACCAGACTTTCCATATGCGCCCGCGTGCTACCCTTCATAATATCCTCTTCAATGAGAAAATAACGCGACAGCACACGCATCACATTCCCGTCCACAGCAGGCTCTGGTCGGTTAAAGGCGATACTCATAATCGCCCCCGTCGTATATGGGCCTACTCCTTTCAGTGCAGCGACAGCTTGTGTATCATCCGGTACCTGCCCGCCGTGAAGCTCAACTACTTGTTTTGCCGCAGTTTGCAAATTCCGGGCCCGCGAATAATAACCCAGCCCTTCCCACAGCTTAAGCACATCCTCTTCGGGTGCTTCCGCCAGCGCTTCAATTGTAGGAAAACGTGCAATAAAGCGGTTAAAATACGGAATGACCGTATCCACACGCGTCTGCTGAAGCATAATTTCCGAGATCCAGATATAAAAAGGATTCCGATGGCGGCGCCACGGCAAATCGCGTTTGTTACGTGTATACCAATTCAACAGTTCAAAGCTGAAATAACGCTTTTGTTCCAATGTATTTGTAGTCATCACATCACATCTCCTTATATTCGACAATCACAAAAGCAGAGGCAATGTTAGGCTGATGTGTAATACTCAAGTGAATGCTGTAATTCGAGTCACCTGTAGACGGCAACCTCAGTCTATCCCACGCGGATGAAGACAAATAAACTACTGGCTTCCCCCCAGGTTCCGGTAAAATATCCATATCGCCGAACCCGATGATTTGCCCAATTCCACAACCGAAGGCTTTCGTTATCGCTTCCTTGGCGGCAAAGCGCCCTGCTACGAACTCCGTTAGTCTACCCTTGCGTTCCACAGCAAGCTCACGTTCTGCCGGGGTCAGCACCCGATTCAAAAACGAATCTGCATATTTACCTGCCAAAATATTAGCCATACGGTTTATTTCCAGCACATCATGTCCAATTCCGTAGATCATTTGGGTATTCCCCGTCCTTTTTACTTTACTGGATCTATTGTAACAGTGCGTCCACACCCTGGCGAGTCACAAAGGCGTAAAACCGGCACCAAAATATGTTAAAATAAGAAAGGCTATAGGTGAATGTTTTGAAATTCAGCTGATATGCCCATTTAAAAAAATTCCCGTAGAAAGGAAGGATTGGATGTCAGAAACCATTATTGTTGAAGCAGGTACCGAAGCAGGAACAGATGCGGTGATCCGGGCTTCCTGGTTTCCCGCTAAAAATACAGCCAAAAGCCTGCTCATCATCGCTCACGGCTACAAAGGATTTAAGGATTGGGGCATGTTCCCCTATATAGCAGAAGCATTGAGTACGGATAACCATGTTGTGACCTTCAACTTTTCACATAATGGCATAGGTGAGGATCTAGAGAATTTTACCGAGCTGGAAAAGTTCGCACGCAACACCTATAGCCGCGAACAAGAGGATTTGGAACTATTGCTATCCAATCTGAGAGCACGTCATGAGTTCAGAGAATTGCCGTTGTTTCTGTTAGGACATAGCCGAGGCGCGGGGAGCTGCTTTGTATATGCTCTAGATCATCCCGGTGAGATTGCTGGCGTCATTTCATGGAATGGCGTGACAGATCTTGATCTGTTTACTTTACCGCAAAAAGAAGAAATGCGCGCCAAGGGGCGCAGCTATGTGGAAAACGCCAGAACCGGACAACAGCTTCCGCTGGATGCTGTCATTCTGGAAGACCTGGAACAAAATCGCCAGCGTTTTGCCATTGTAGACAGACTTGCCAACAGCCAGCTCCCAGCTGTACTGATCCAGGGAACCGAAGATTCCAAACGTCTACGGGAAGGCTCTGCCCTGCTCACTTCCGTTCGTCCCGACATCGAATGGGTACAAATTCAAGGCGGCACTCATACCTTTAATACCGTTCATCCATTCCAGGGAGGCAGTCTTCCACTCGATCAAGCGATTACCGAAACTCGCCGCTTCATTGAGTGGATCGCCAATTAATTATTGCCCCTTCAATACAAACGGCGATCCGCCGGGCGGATCGCCGCATTTATTTACTTCAGGATTTTGCAAAATTCGATTCCATTCGCTCCAAGTGCAATATATAGACGAACTAGACCATTTCGATCTATATATTATTTATTGAAAATCGCTTATTGGATTTTTGCAAAATCCTCACTTGAGCATTTTACAATTCCATAATGATTAATGCTTACACTCCTGGGATGCTTGTCCGCTTATGCGCTGTACGTGTAAAGAAGCTTTCCAGCTTTTCGCGTGCCGCGGGGTCAATTTCCTTGCCTTCTAGGTAGTCGCTGTTTGCTTCGTAGGAGATCCCCAGTTCTTTTTCATCCGTCTGGCCTTCCCACAATCCTGCTGTAGGCGCTTTGTCCAAAATGGCCTGCGGAACTCCGAGATAGCTGGCCAGCAAGCGCACCTGACGTTTGTTAAGCGTGCTAAGTGGCGTAATATCGACCGCTCCATCGCCCCATTTGGTATAAAAGCCTGTGATGGCTTCTGAAGCGTGATCTGTGCCAACGACGAGCAGATTCAGCTCATTCGCGAGTGCGTACTGAACCACCATACGTGTTCTTGCCTTTACATTCCCTCTCACTTGCGGAGTAATGGAACGCTCCAGACCGATATCCTTTAACGTATGCTCCACTTCCACGGCAACCTTGTCCACGGCTTCCTTAATGTTCGTTTCCCCAGCATATTTCAGGTCGAACGCTTTGGCTACCGCGTAGCTATGCTCGATATCTTCCTGTTGGCCATATGGCTGGAATACACCCAGCGTTTTGTATTCGTCCCCTTGCTCCTGCGTCAATTCATCTGTAGCCCGCTTGCACAAAGCGGCTGCTACGGCACTGTCAATCCCGCCACTGATGGCGATCAACAGCCCTTTGCTTCCCGTTTTCGTTACATACGACTTGAGGAAATCCACACGCTTGCGGACCTCCGCTTCTACGTTAATCGTAGGTTGTACTCCCAATTCAGCAATAATCTGTTCCTGCAAACTCATCAGATAAGCACCTCTTTTTTAGGAATTTCCTTCACAAGCCAACATGCAAAAGCCCCGGCAAGTTTCGCAGGCGAAAAATGCGGGGCATAGCTTGAGCAGTCTTACCGGCAAAAACGATCAAATGCACTGGTCAAATCAGCAGCGATCTGATCTGCCGAACGATCCTCCACCTGATGACGCTCGATGAAGTGAACCAGCTCGCCGTCTTTCAACAGCGCGATAGAAGGGGAAGACGGTGGGTAAGGCGCGAAAAATTCGCGAGCCTTTGCTGTTGCTTCCTTGTCCTGTCCGGCAAAAACCGAATACAGATGATCTGGCGTAAGATCATGCTTCAGTGCTTCAGCAACACCTGGGCGGCATTGGCCTGCGGCACAACCACATACCGAGTTCACAACAACCAGCACTGTACCTTTAGCATTAGGCAGCTTGGCCTCCACATCTTCAGAAGTACGCAGTTCCTGAATCCCAAGATTCGTCAGTTCATCACGCATTGGCTGAACTGAATCTCTCATATATTGATCGAAAGACATAGACATATTCTTTCACTCCTTTTCCAAAAATCATGTATACTACGTTTCTAATTTCATCCTTTGCCGTAGTAAAGGCATGGACATCTAAACTTCATTATACAATCTTTTTCACGTAATTTGCAAAAATCCGGCTATATATTTGCACGATTATTTCTGTATCGAATTCATGACAGGAAACTCAGAATGATCCCGGTAAGTCGGAACGGTTCTACGCAATCGAACTTTAAACTGCGTGCCCATTCCCTCCACCGAATCTACGGCAATTGTACCGTGATGACGCTCCACTATACTTTGACATAAGGCCAGACCCAGACCTGTACCTTTCGTTTTGGTCGTGTAAAAAGGTTGGAACAGCTTTTCAAGCTGCTTTTGCGGAATTCCCGGACCTGTATCCTTTACTTCCATTTCCACGAAATCCCCTTCCTCATGAGTCGAAATGGTCAGCACTCCCTTTTCCCCCATAGCTTCCATCGCATTACGCGATAAATTAAGCAGCAATTGCTTCATTTCCTTAGGGTTCAAATGCAGCATCGTCACATGATCCTCTAACTTTAGCTCAATCGTCTGTCCCCTCAGATTCGCATCTGCCCACAATAAAGGCGTCAGTTCGCGAATAATATCATGCAGATGACATTGCTCCTTCTCAACAATTCGATTCTGGGCCAGTGAAAGAAAATCGTTAATAATCCCGTTCGCCCGGTCAAGTTCCTCCATCACAATGCGGTAATAATGGTTGAGGGATTCTGGGCTTTTCTCACGCATAAGCTGTAAAAAACCACGCACAACCGCCATCGGATTACGTATTTCATGAGTAATGCCTGCTGCCATCTGTCCAACCAGACTGAGCCTTTCAAAATTGCCTAGCTCACTACGCAGCGTCTCCAGCTCTGTAATATCTTGCAAGGCGATAATGACACCTGTCGTTTGGTTTGCATGTTTATCCCGAATAGGAAGGAAACTTGAGAAGAATACTTTTGGGGTAACATTTATAAAATCAGCCCCCGCCTCTCCTTCCAACGCTTTCGCAACTCGTTCGTTAACCGCAGGCAAAGCGCTAAAACCATATAACGAGGTGAATGGACGACCTACTACCTCAGGCAGCGTAATGTAGGGATCGTAGTCCCGATAGAGTTCCAGCATCGTTTTGTTCATATGTATAACTCGTTCTTCGCTGTCCAAAGTAACAAGAGATAACGGCATCAAATCCATAACTTGACGCAGCTTATCCACTTCAATTAAATATTTGCTCGTAAACTCAGTCACATCACGCCGTAACGCCAGCTTCTCAAAGGCATTATGCATCAGGCTCACGACCGTAAAACTTGCCAGTACCCCTGCACCAATATTCCAAAACGTTGTAAGTAAGTCAGGAATGTATACCGCAATATCCTGTTTGCCCCACAGTAGCGGAAATATCGCCTTAAACAGCATATCAGCCACAACATATGCGGAGATCAGGAGCTTTTTGTCCAACATTGTTCCTCTTTGAAAAAACTTGACATGCAGGAGCATAAAAGGAAAAAGGATAAAACCCGTGCCCACATACATCGGGGACATTTCTGTCGACTGGGCTATAATTAGGACTCCCATCAGTGCGGAAGCGGCGAGCACGAAGGCAGTGCGACGTCTACCGTACATGATGCCAACTGCAAGGGGAATAATACCGAGATTGGAAGGTAGACCATATGGAGACTGATATTGAAAGAGTGTACATAGCAATATGGCTGGCAAGCAACACAAATACAGTATTCCTTGATTGGGTCCAGGAAGCAGATTGCCACCCCAAACCTTTTTCTTATCCCCATAATCCGTTAATATAGAGAAAAAACCCGCCGATATAACGGCAAGGAGAACTTGGAGCACACTTTCCTTCAACGCAATTAACAAGGACTTCTCCCCCTCATCATCTTTCCTTGACGCCGTTAGTTGAATTAAAGCACAGGCTACAATATATTACAATATATGTGTTAAAATCCCGGTGTAGAACGACAAAATTTGCTAAATACTAGATGTTTATAAGAGGAGCGTTTTTACGCAATCCATATCCCTACAATTGAAAGATATACGCGTTACTGTACTCGAAAACTATCTAAAGTGACGGTATTACGTTATGATGAACAATCGGTTACGCCGTTCTGAATGATTTTGAAAATTTGTCGACGAAAAGGAAGAGGTTAATGACTTACGACGTTATTGTGATCGGAGGCGGCTCAGCCGGATTAATGGCTGCTGCTGCTGCCAGCGGTGAAGGTGCCAAGGTGATTTTGCTGGAAAAGGGAAATAAACTCGGGCGTAAGCTGGGGATCTCTGGTGGAGGCCGTTGCAATGTCACGAATGCCAAAGAGCTGGACGAACTCATTCGGCACATTCCCGGCAATGGCCGATTTCTGCACAGTGCACTGGCGGCTTTCGGCAATCGGGATATCATCGCCTTTTTTGAACAGTTGGGTATAGCCTTAAAGGAAGAAGACAACGGGCGTATGTTTCCAGTGACGGACAAAGCCAAAACAGTTGTCGATGCTTTGATCAACAAGGTACGCTCTCAAGGAGTCGAGATTCGGACAAGCAGTCCTGTTCAAGAGGTTATTTACACTGAAGGTCATACAGCTGGGGTGCGACTGCGTTCCGGTAAAATCCTACATAGCCGTAATGTCATTGTAGCCGTTGGTGGCAAATCCGTCCCGCATACAGGCTCGGAAGGTGACGGCTATGCATGGGCAGAACAAGCAGGGCATACCATTACGGAGCTATATCCAACAGAGGTGCCGTTGACCTCAGGCGAGACGTTTATCCAGACGAAAGAGCTTCAGGGACTATCCTTACGCGACATCAGTCTGACCGTATGGAATGCGAAGCAAAAGAAAGTTGTCGTCCATGAAGGAGATATGATTTTTACACATTTTGGTCTATCTGGCCCGACTGCTTTGCGGTGCAGTCAGTTTGTCGTCAAGGGAATGAAAAAGGATAAGGTGAACACGGTGTTGTTGACTCTCGATTTGCAGCCTCACAAACATGCCGATGAAGTCTACCGTGAGACGCTGGAATTGGCATCGGTCGATGCTAAAAAAGCGATCAAAAACGTGCTTAAGCCTTATTTACCGGAACGCTTGATTCCATTGTTGCTCCAGCAAGCCGAACTGCGTGAGGACTTGACCTATGATCATATTCCTAAGCAGCAGTGGCAAGAACTTGCTCATCGCATTAAGGCGTTTCCAATCCGTGTGAACGGTACGCTCTCTCTGAAGGAAGCATTTGTTACCGGGGGCGGTGTGAATTTGAAGGAAATTAATCCGAAAACAATGGAGTCCAAACTGATGCCTGGATTGTTCTTCTGCGGTGAGATTCTCGATATTCACGGTTACACTGGAGGTTATAATATTACAGCGGCGTTTACGACAGGGCATACAGCAGGAACCCAAGCGGCCGTAAGCGATTAAGACGCTGCGCGTAGGATTTGATCTTACGAACGCTGTCGCTTCTCCAGATTCAAATCCTCCGCTGCGCTGCAAACCGCCATTACATCCGCATTCTTATAGGAAAAGTAGGAAGGAAATCAAAAAGGCTTAAATCAGTCATGTTACTGATTTAAGCCTTTTTTTTAAAATGGCGTAAAGAACAAGCTCCATCTTGTTTTGACATTTGCCGCTATTTAAACCTCAATAATGATAGGTAAAATCATGGGTCTTCTCTTCGTCTGACTGTAAATAAACCGGCCAACATCATCTTTTAACATCTGCTTAATCAGTCCCCACTGACTCATTTCGATTTCGGTTAACTCGTTCACTGTGGACATAATCGTGTCGTGGATCTGGCTCATGAGCTCTTCGGAATCCTTAACATATACAAACCCTCTTGATATGACCTCTGGTGTTGCGAGCATTTGCTTCTCGTTTTTGCTCAACGTCATCACAATAATCAGCATTCCGTCTGATGAAAGCTTTTTACGGTCTCGCAGTACAATATTACCTACGTCCCCTGTGACCAACCCGTCTACCAAGCTATTGCCTGCTGCTACTTTGGGGCCTAGGGATGCCCTTCCCTCTTCGATTTGAACAGTGTCACCGTTATGGACGATAAATACATTCTCCATCGGAATCCCCACAGACTCCGCTAGCTGACGATGCTGATACAACATCCTGAATTCGCCGTGTATGGGAATTAAAAACTCGGGTTTCATCAGGGTCATCATTAATTTTAATTCTTCCTGGCTGCCATGACCGGACACGTGCATCCCTGTGGTGCTGCCTGATCCATAAATAACGTTGGCGCCCAGTACGTACAGGTTATCAATGACCTGGGAAAGATTCCGTTCATTCCCGGGTATGGCTCCTGCAGCAATGATTACAGTATCACCAGGCAAAATTTCGATTCTGGGATGCAGGGAATTGGCTAGACGGGACAGTGCAGCCATTGGCTCACCCTGACTTCCTGTACATAAAATAGCAATTTCTTCTGCAGGAAACCGTTCTGTTTCTCCCGCCTCAATCAACAAGTCCTCAGGCATGTGCAAGAAACCCAGCTCCTTAGCCACTGACACCACATTTATCATGCTGCGACCCAGTAGAACGAGTTTTCTGCCTGTTTCTACAGCCGCGTCAATGACTTGTTGGACACGGTTCACATTGGATGCAAACGTAGAAATAAATACTTGCTGTTTGGCTCTGGCAAAAGCATCCAAAATATGTCCGCCAACCAAACGCTCTGAAGGAGTAAATCCTGGCCTTTCGGCATTTGTACTTTCGGAGAGCAGCACTTTTACCCCCTTCTTTCCTATTTCAGCCATGCGATGAAGATCGGGGAAAGGTCCACTGACGGGAGACATATCGAATTTGAAATCCCCGGTATGGACCACATTTCCTTCCGGTGTCTGAAAAAAGACACCCAGGCAATCCGGGATACTGTGGACGGTAGTGAAAAAGGATGCCTGAATCGTTCCCGCTTGAACGGTTGAATCCGCATCTATAAGATGAAGCTCAGCATCACGTAAAAGGTTGTGCTCCCTTAACTTAATTTTAATTAATTCGATGGTGAGCTTTGTTCCATAAACGGGCATATTAATCTGCTTCAGCAGATAGGGAATACCTCCGATGTGATCCTCATGCCCATGAGTCACAATGAGCGCTCTGACTTTATCCTGATTTTCCAGCAGATAGGTGACATCCGGCACAATGAGGTCAATACCAGGCAAGTTCTCATCAGGAAACTTGGAACCACAATCGATAACGACAATATCCTGATCGTATTGGATAAAATACATGTTTTTCCCGATTTCATTAACACCGCCTAGAGCAGCAATGAGTAATCTATTATCAGCATGCATCAATTTTATTTCCTCCTTAGGAAAATGCTATCCATATTATTCATTTTCCACGTAAACTTATGCACAAAAAGAAACCCTTGTCTCTAAAAGACAGGGGCTCTCACTTGATTTATTAGATACCCACCGCAGCCGAAATAGCAGCAAAAATAGCAGCAACTAACCACAGGATCGGGAATAGCTTGAAGATTACCTTCAGCCACTGTCCAAAGCTGATCCGGGCAATGGCCAATCCCGCCAGCAGTACTCCGCCTGTCGGTGAAATTAGATTGGTTAACCCGTTACCGAATTGGTACGCTGTGACTACTGCTTCACGATTGATACCTACAAGATCGCCAAGTGGTGCAAGTACAGGCATGGTTAGTGCTGCTTCCCCCGAAGAAGATGGGACCAGGAAAGTAATAATATTATGTGCAACCAACATAATGGTAGTGAACAAGTAACTTGGCAATCCTTCCAGAATGCTTGCGAGTGCATTCAATACGGTATCGATGATCATACCCTGCTCGGCGATGATCAGAATTCCGCGGGCGAGACCTATGATCACTGCAGCGTAGATGAATTCTCCACACCCTTTTACAAAATTCTCAGCTATTTCCTTCTGGCTCATTTTAGTAACTACCCCGACAAAAAGACCGAGTGCGAAGAAAAGGGCACCAATTTCAGTCATATACCAACCTTTAGCCAAAATTCCCCAGACAATTGCTCCAAGCGTTACAATAAATCCACCTATTATTAATTTGTCTCGAAACGTGAAGACGACGTCCTCACCTGTATTTTCTTTTATAAATTGCTCACGATTTATAATATCACTCTGAAAAACAATGGATTTCTGCGGATTTCTCTTAACACGATGCGCATACCACATCGTAAAGGCAATAGAAATCATAGTAAATACAAGCCATTCAATAAATCTCAGCCAGAGCTGAGGATTCCCCTCCACTCCTGCGATCCCCTGGGCAATCAATACTGAAAATGGATTAACAGTCGAACCAACATAGCCAATTTGCGTTCCCAGAAATAGAATGAGAATAGCAGTCATAGAATCGAAGCCTAGGGCAAACATTAACGGAATAAAAATCGCATAAAGCGGAATAATTTCTTCGCTCATCCCAAAGGTAGAGCCTCCGAGACTGAATATAACCATGGCAATTGGAATAAGCAGAATCCCCTTATTCTTCAGCCGTCTGGCAAGAGCTGTCAGGGCACGATCGATGGCTCCCGTCTGCAGTATAATCCCGAAGGAGCCGCCCACAATAAGGACAAAAGAGACGACATCCGCGGCATTGATAATCCCCTCAATAGGAGCGCTTAGGATTTGAGGGAGTCCTTGTCTTAAATCACCGTTCTCACCAGTTTTGGGTACAGTGTGATAGGTTCCCGAAACGATCGCCGTTTTGGTCACGCCGTTTACTGTCACTTCATGACGCTCAAATTGTCCGCTGGGCACAATCCATGTCAATGCGGCGACTGTAATAATAATCAAAAATATTAAAGTATAGCTATGGGGCAAGGATAATTTCCATTTCATATTCTTGATGTTCATGTTTATCCCTCATTCCAAGAATGGTTATACGTAACCTTCCCTCCCATAATGGTCAATATCACTTGGGCGTCCCTGATGTCACCAGCGGATGCGTTAAGGAGGTCGCGATCAAAAACGGCGATGTCAGCATATTTTCCAGCCTCTAGCGTGCCTGTAACCTCTTCCATATAACAATGTTTGGCTCCATTAATGGTCCATGCCTTTAAAACTTCGGATGGCGGCATCCCCCGATCGGGATACCAGCCTCCAGCAGGTGATCCGTCCGGAAATAACCGATGAGAAGCTGAGTACAGTGAATCGGGAACACTCGTGATAAATAAGGGCAGATCAGTCCCAATGGTTATTGGCACATTAGCCTCCAGCATAGATTTATAATTATAAAACCGATTTTCATTACCTTTGCCTACCACAACAGGCATATAGGCCTCTTCATAGGTTGGATTCAGTAGCAGGATTTGAGCGTAGACTTCGGCAAAAATTTCGTTTTCGCCCATTCTGATCAGATCATCTGGATGAGGATACTCTAGATCACTGATAGAATGTCTGATAAGGTTATTACCTTGTTGTTCGCGGCATTTTTCAATCATGGATACCGCTTGGCGAATCGCAGCATCACCTTCTGCAGTTAGACAACATTTGATACCTTGGCTGTCTGCTTCCAGCACAGAGGCTTCAATCTTTTTGTAGTCAACCGTCCTCAAAGTCGTTACTCCGGGCATATCTGCGTAAGGTTCCAGCATGTCCCCCGTATGATCTGCTACGACACCGTCAAGCATCAGCTTGTATCCTTGGAAACGAATAAGGTCTCCATTATAAAGTGCTTTATACTTCATACCGGTGGCAATATCAAGCGATTCAACAACGGGTTCAAGCGAGAAATGAAATCGGAGTGGCAGTTCCCCTGTTTCTTTCAATTCTTCTAGAATCGGCAGCAACTCGCTATGCCGGTCAAAGCCAATATCTTTTATGGAAGTAACTCCTCGTGCAGCTAGTATGCGGCAAAACTCCATAAACTCTTGTTTGACAAGACTGTGGTCCTGCATCATAGCTTGGAGCAGCAAAGCGCGTGCCTCAGCACTGCATTGATCCGGCAAAAATTGATATTTCTCCTGAGCCAGTCGGTTCATCCAGCAGTAGCTTTTATTTAGGTTAATGGCAATTACCGCCCGATCAGGGAACAGCTCGTCCAACAAGCTTTGCTCAGGCAGCTTGCCCCATCCTTCCTCGCTCCAACCGTAAGCGGTTACATCTTTCCCTGGCAGAAGATTGTTTGCCGCTTGTAGCATTGATTCCACTGCTTCTTCAATCGAGGCTGCATGAGTCAAATCCACGCCCCGATGCATCGACATATATCCGGTAAAAAATACATGGTTGTCATGAACTCCTGGCATGATAAAAGCATCACCCAAATCACAGACAACCGTTCCCGCTCCTATCCAAGCTTGTGCTTCCTCGGGACGCCCCACTGCTGCAATACATTCTCCTCGCAGTGCAATAAACCCAGGCGAGGCTTCATTTTCTAAGCCATTAAAAATAGCATTTGACAGTAAAACTTTGTCCGCTAATGTGTCATTCTTCCCTTGCACAATTTCACCCCCTCATTATTTATCCGTCCTATAACATAACGTAATATAACGTTATAATATTGCTTCTGCTTCTCTTATGAAGTGGAAGCAGAAGCTGCGCCGTACCTGAATAACATTACCTAACAGGCAACGGATTTATATTGAGAATTGATAACGGTCTCCAATGATGTACTGCTTACCTACATGAACGGGGCTTCCATGCTGATCATAAATAATCGTGTGCATGTAGAACAACGCCTGTCCGATGGCCGTCTCCAGCAGCTTTGCTTGGTATTCATCCGCCAAAGCGATTTGTAATATCGTCTCTCCCGGTTGGTTAGGATCGATGCTGTATTTATGACGCAGCAGTTCGTATACAGAGCCCTCCAACTGTTCTTCCATTAGAAAAGAAAATCGGTCATAAGGATAAAGATTATTCTCCAGCATTAGCGGTCGATCACCGGCGTATCTCTTGCGCTGAATAAATAACACTTTTTCTCCTTGTGGCAGCTGCAACTGATGTGCAATTTCCTCATCTGCTTCTATGATTTCACGTTCTGTGACCACACTGTGTGAAGAGAGGCCGTTGGATTTGCAGGCAGCTGTAAAGCTGATGATATGTTCAATCTTCCGCCCAATTTTGGGTACATTGACAAAGGTACCTTTTCCTTGACGTTTGGTCAGATAACCTTCATGAACCAATTCGGCAATTGCTTTTCTTACGGTAATTCGACTTACATTGTAGGTCTCGCTTAGCTCAGTTTCGGTAGGTATACGACTTCCCTGCGTAAATGTTCCATTATGAATAGCGGTTTTGACTGCTTTTTGTAATTGAATATATAATGGCTCTGCTTGGTCTGAATTCAACATAATGTGCCCTCACTTGTCATATAACGTTATATTACTCCCACTTAGAGTATCAAATGTTACATATTCTTACAAGTGAAGATATTTGAAAATATTTTATTAGTAGCGGACGCCGTATCCGAAAGAACCTTCTACCAGACAGCTCTGGGCGGCAACCCTCGAGCCTTCTGCCATAGCGTCCTGAATGTTGCTATTTTTTAAAAAACTCAGTAAAAAGGCGGTTATATAAGAGTCTCCTGCCCCCATCGTATCCACAGCGTCAACGGAATCAGGCATTTGAAAATAGAACTTAGTACCATCATAGGCAATAGATCTATCTCCGCCGCGTGTGGCTACCAGGATTTGCCCCTCTTTTTTTCGATTGGAGCGGATATAGTTCTGTGTCTCTTCATCCGTCATATGGCTGCAAGAGAAGAAAGCGAAATCGGCATACGCAATATATTTCTCCACTTGTGCATCTACGAAATCATCCGAAAAGTCAAAAGAAAGAGGGATTCCCAGTGTCTCCAATTCAGGCAGCAAGTGCCCTGTATGACTGTACAAGCCGGTGTGTATAAGGTCGAACCCGCCAACATAGGCCTTGTCTTCTTCACTCAGCTCCAGCGGATGGAGACGTGTAACTCCTCCCTCATTGCTGCCCAGAAATACTCTGTCTCCGTCTTCCAGGGTTACACGTGCGCAGCCGTTCTCACCGCTGTGATATCTGCACCGTGAAATGTCAATTTCCAGCTCACGGAGAATGTGTTCTACATGCTGCGCTTCGTTATCATCTCCGAATACTCCTATAAAGGCTGCATCTACTCCCGCTTTTTTGGCAAATACACTGAAATTAAGCGCATTGCCGCCAGGATACATCATGTGCAGATGAACATATTTATCTACCACATTATCGCCAATGCCTAGAACTTTCATGATGGTTTCCTCCTGTTGGTAAGAGCGCTTAGTAAGCTACTTTGCCCATATAACGGCGAGTTTCCAGTGGGTGATTGCGTACATTTGCGAGTGCTTCACGATAAACACATACAATGCTGTAAAATAAAACCGGGTTAAAAAACTCGACGACCTCGTCGGCAATGGTTCCGATTCCAAGCTCCTTCGCATCGATCACTTCCACTTTCTCGGCATATTGACTTAGGAAAGTCCGTGCCCGCTCATCCAGTGCCCGTGTGCGTCCTTCGTTGATCATCAGAATAAATGGAGTTTCTTTATCCGTTACTTCAAACGGACCGTGGAAAAATTCACCGGAATGGATTGAAGCCGCATGGAGCCATTGCATTTCCATCAGAGAACAGATAGCAAATCCGTAGGCATGTCCATAAGAAGCTCCGCTGGTCAGGATATAGAAAAGGTCTTCATTGCGATATTTGTCAGCAAATACACTGGCACGGGGTTCAACTTGTATTTTTGCCCGGTTAATAATTCCATTGATTGCTCCCAAGCCGTTCTGGAAAGCTTGATAATGCACATAGCCTTCAGCGATCTGAAGCAGCTCAACAGTAAGCTCCAAAATAATAGCCATCGGGTTATTTTTGACATCGCTCTCATCTCCCCATTCGTAGAGGAATGAATAATCGGAATAATTGAGCAGTGTCGCTTCACTATTGTGGGTTAAGCCGATGGTGTAAGCGCCTTTCTCTTTGGCTGATTTAGCAGCCGCAACCGATTCCGGCGTGTTTCCACCATGGGAGCAAACGATGACTACTGCGTTTTTACCTAAACGTTTTGGCAGCGCGTGCACAAACTCATTCGCCGTATACATGCCTGCTACCAGCTTCTTTGCTTCACTATCCAGAAAATATTTTGAGGGATACATATCGACTAATGAGCCCCCGCAGGCTACTAAATAAACCTCTGAAATCTTCCCACTCGCTTGTTCATAAATCGTTTGAACCGTCTGATGTACATTCATTGTTATCTCTCCCTTTTATATAACGTTATATAACGTATTGTTTACGAGATAAATATAAGCGCTTTCAATAAAAGTGTCAAGCCCAATTATTCGATCAAATAGACTTTTTTTATAACCTGTCATTAAAAAAGCTCTAATCCTTTTATGTAAGGGATTAGAGCTCCTTTTTTAGTTTTAATTCATTGATAGTGGTTGGCAATAACGAGGCTACTCCTGCAATATACGTACAAAAAAATGGTCTTACAGATGAGTTTGTCCGAATAAACTTAAATAGACAAATACATAACATCCAATATTACTCAAGGAGGAAAAAGGACATTAATACTTTTATCAGTTATATTTTTCTTGGTTTGTCACTTTCCGCTCCCATTGGACCGATTAATGCCGCACAGTTGGATCGAGGTATTAAGAATGGGTTTTGGCATGCCTGGTTTATTGGGCTTGGTGCAATAACCGCAGATATAATCTATATGTTGCTTGTCTATTTGGGAATGATCCACCTTCTTAATGCCCCGTTTGTCAAAGCTTTTTTATGGATGTTTGGTTTTTTCGTGCTTGTGTATACAGGTCTTGAAAGTATTAAAAATGCTGGCGTGATTTCAGAATCTGAATTAAGGGGAAATGGTAATACCCTAACCAACTCATTTCTAGCGGGTTTCCTGATGTCATTATTCAATCCCCTCTCCATCCTGTTCTGGCTTGGGATTTACGGGTCCATACTCGCAAACGTCGCTAATTCATATCCAGTACAACAGCTAATGATCTTTAGCGGAGCGATTGTATTAGGTGTGTTACTCTGGGATGTGACTATGGCAGCCGCTTCAAGTATTTTCCGTAGGTTTCTAAAAACCGGATTGCTTAAAACCATCTCTTGGATGTCTGGATTATCTCTTATCGGTTTTGGCTTTTATTTTGGTGTACAAGCATTTCAATTACTTTTTTTACGCTAACTCTTGGCTTCTTGGCAAAATTACCGAGATACCTTCGTGTGTTTTCGGCGAACCCATTGTACGATAAGGTCACATATTGCAATTAACAAGACAAGCAATAAGCTGATGTAAACTCCCGGGCGGCTAAGCTTATGAAAAAATGATCCGACCACAGCCATAGCTATCAACAATAATCCAATCCAACGTTTAATATGGTTTGATCTACTCGATTCCAG
Source organism: Paenibacillus sp. FSL R7-0340 (assembly GCF_038002205.1). Classification (NCBI taxonomy): domain Bacteria; kingdom Bacillati; phylum Bacillota; class Bacilli; order Caryophanales; family Paenibacillaceae; genus Paenibacillus; species Paenibacillus sp. FSL R7-0340. Next base: position 385,941 of record NZ_JBBOBY010000002.1, on the reverse strand, counting down.
TAGCTTACCTGAAGACAGCAAAATAAAGCACCAATTATACAACAGCATTAAACCCGCTGCAGTAGTGATATATTCATATACTTTTCCCGGTAGTAGCAACGACATTACGATGGCTGAGATTAATCCAACGGAGATCAAACTAAGTGCATAAAGAGGATATTTACCCTTCCACTTCTGTGAAAATAATGTGGGGGCATCTCCTTCCTGTGCGAGCGTAATCATCATAGATGTTTCTGCATATAGGGATGCTGTCATTGTTGAGAACCCTGCAATAATAAGCACTCCATTAAATAAATGAGGCATAAAAACCAGATGATCGCTGCTGAGCGCAAGCACAAAAGGACTTTCTTTCGGGTTAAAGGCACTTAATGGCACCATAGACACAGCCAGACCAATCGAAAGCACATACACTGCAACCAGTGTAACCAGCATTACTTTTCCTGCTTTAGGTGCATCCTCCGGTTTTTGAAGCCGATTTGACATAATTCCGAGCACTTCAATACCTCCGTATGCATAAAAGGCAAAAATAAAAGATGACCACAATCCTATACCGCCGGTAGGGAAAAACTCTTTGTAACTGATGGGGAACTTTGGATTATATTTTCCTCCTCCGATCCAGCCTGCCAAAAGAGCAACGGCCAAGACCAGAAACATAACAATAGCTGCCATCTTAATGATGGCCAATACATTTTCAACTCGATCAAAACCCTTATTGCCAAAAAAAACAATCACAAGCCCTAAAATCCCGAAGCCTGCCGCAAAGATCCACATCGGTACCTGAGGAAACCAAAAACGTGAGAATATAGACAACGCAGTTAACTGGCTCCCATTAATAAGGAGTTCCGAAAACCAATATACCCAGCCACTGCCGAATCCTGCCCAACTTCCAAATGCTTTTTGGGCATAGGAACGGAAGGAACCCTGTTCAGGATGATCTGCCGTCATTCGCGAAAGAGCATCAAACACTACATATGTTCCAACCGCTGCCAAAAAGTATGCAATCAGTACGGCTGGACCGCCAATAGAAATCGCTAAGCCGGACCCCAGAAAATATCCTGTACCGATAGTACCTGCAACTCCTAACAAGCTAAGTTGCCACCATTTTAGTTTTTGTTCTTTTTGCATATCAGACGGTTTGTCCATTTAAAAAATCACCCTACTCCTGAATTTTGAGACAGATCTCTCCATTATTTAGATTGCCCTCTCCAATATATTTCATGTGAATGAATGACTCTTCTTTATCAATAAAAAAGCACCAGCTAACCCGCTCAAGGTTTACTGGTGCTTTTTACTTCACAAAACATTTGGAACATAAACAACGCCTAATCGACATAGCGTCATCATTTGGGTCAAATATGGATGCTTCCAGAAAATCCATCCACTTCGTCTTCCGGTTGTTGATCAGAGCTGACGTTGTGCTCCCCAGTTGTGTTGCTGTACGTTCGAGAGGAACCGTTTTTATACGCTTCACTCCAATCCTCGTTGATCGTGTGCGCCGGGATAATCCAGTCCTCCGGGCTATAACCTGGATTTTGTACACCGACATTTCCTTGCAGATCGGGAATTGCATCCGGTCTAGAGAAAAGAGTTCCTACCTCAATCATACTTCCTTCATAGGCTTGGCAAATCTCCAATGCAGACAACACATCCTGGTTCTCAATATGAACACTGAGACCTGTGTCACCATTTGTGCTGGCGGAGTATCCAATTTCCTTTAATGTTTCACAGGCTTGGGTGGCTTGCTGCGGATCACGAAATTGAAAACGGAAAGAACCCGTATCCATGTGTTTCATCTCCTCTGAAGTAGCTTATTTTGTTAATTGGGGTTCATTAGGTTAGGTATGTTATTTTTAATATAACCAACCGGAACAGTATTTTTACATTCAAAACCTTTATTTTTCAAAAATTTACTTTAAAGCTTTGAAATTAAATAGTTAAAAAAGCAGCTACTGTGACAAATCGCATGTTTTCGCTACGTAAATCCCTTTATGCTAGTAACAAGGGTATGGTTGCCCGGTCATCCGAGCCGAGCGGTCAAAGGATGCCCAAATCCATACATAAAGGCGGAATGAAGATGATAGATTACCGAACATTGGTGACACAGCAATCCATGCATTTGTATAGCGTGTTTGCCAAGTCATTCAAAAGTGTAAACGAACATGCGGTTGCTGGCATCAAAACGGTGGGCTTCAACCCAACGGCCTTCGCCGTGATGGAAGTTTTATATCACAAGGGCGCGCAGCCAATCCAACAAATTGGAGCAAAGCTGCTTCTGCAAAGCGGAAATGTCACTTATGTTATTGACAAGCTGGAAAGCCGCGGTTATTTGCACCGTCACCCGTGCGACCAAGATCGTCGGATTATATATGCAGAATTGACGGACGAAGGACAACGTGTCATGGACGAAATTTATCCTGATTATACACGTCAGATTGAACGTGCCTTTAGCGGAATCAGTGAAACCGAAAGAGATCAACTCATCGGCTTGCTCAAAAAATTGGGCCGTAGCGCTGATAACCTGTCACCTTATCACAAATAGAACGAATAGTAATTTTAGCAACTGATCGTTTGTGAATAAACGAACAATCTTATAGCTGTGCTAAACAAAAATTTAGATTTACACAGAAAAGTCCACCCTTATATTCATGGGTGGACTTTTCATATACCTGAATAGAGCGAAATATGCCCAAGCTTACGAGCAGCATAAGTACCTGCTATCGACTAAAATGTTTGACCACTACATTATTAAAAATTGCTGGACCGCCATCGGAAAACAGAGTGATTTTCTGATCCTCTAACCGTGGAAATATTAAAGAGGAATAAGCTACTTCTCCACCATCGACAAACACTTCAATACTGGTTTTATCGACGAGAATGTTCAGGTGGACCTTTTTCTTATCGGGATCAAAAGGCGCCTTGCTCTCTACATATTTTCCACTCTGATCCGGCTGCCCCGTGTTCGCTCTGTTTACGTAAGAGTATTGACCGTCCACTGAGACACCCACATCGACATGACGCTTGCCATCTGTCGACTCTCGAAGCCTCAATCCTACATTTTTTAACGTGGACCAAGAGACATCCGCCTCTAGCTGATAGGCATCGCCTGCTACCGGAAGCCGGTGAGTACCCTCTACTTTAATCGTTCCTAATGATTTTTTGGATGTTTGGAATCGCTCCAAATTGGGTACCGGCTGTGAAACCAATCGATATCCAGCATCTGCCGTATGTTTCAGTCGAATTTGGCGAACAATCGAATCCATTCCATTAAAGCCTTCCTTTAGGGTAGGCGTGTTATTGGCATAATCCCAATTGTTCATCCAGGCCAGAGCATAACGGTGACTATATTTATCTTTGTCTTTTCCTTCCTCGAACGTAACTGCACCATACCAGTCAAACCCATAATCCAGCCACTCAGGTTCACTGTGATCAGGGAGAAATGCTTCTCCATTAAAATCTCCCGTCCAATAGGCATACGTGTTGGGCCCGCCTGTTGATTTGCTATTGGCGCTCACGCCTAGAATCCATTGATAGGTTCCATCATCCGCACGCATCCGGTAAAGGTCAGGACACTCCACAAGCCCGATATTTTCCGTTTGAAAGCCACTCGTATACCGCCAATTCTTTAAATTATCAGACTCATAAAAGCCAATCTTTGTTCCCTCTGCCATGACCATCACCCATTGATTACGTTGAGTATCTCGGATGATTTTGGGATCTCTGAAGTCCTTTGTACCGGGGTTGGACATCACAGGCTTGTTGCGGTAAGAAGTAAACGTCTTGCCTTTGTCCTTACTGTACCACAAAAATTGTTCCTGCTTTCCGCCATCTGCGGAGGGCTGCGTCACAATGGCTACTAGAGTGCCTTTTCCAAAACCCGCGGTATTATTAACATCGATCACGACCGAACCGGACCAAGGATCTCCATTCGGGTTCGTATATTTGGGAATCGCCACCCCTTCATCTTTCCAATGTACCAGGTCGGTTGATGTGGCATGTCGCCATTCTGTACCGTTCTTTTTGGGATAGTCACGATTATATAAATAGTAATAATGATATTTTCCATCAAAATAAATGGGCCGTTGAGGATCATTCTTCCACTTATCCGGAACAGTAAAATGATAGGATGCCCGATAGGTCGGTGTTGTATGCTTACTTTGATTAGCTTGATTTTTGGGAATTGCAGCAGGTTTTTGGGGTTTGGCTGCATCCTTTTGGTACATACTCCATCCCATAGCTATAAATATAGTTAAGCCTGTGATGATTACAACGGATCGTATCCAAATGCTCTTGGGAGCTTTTTTTCTCATTATGACGATCCTCCTTACCTCTCATTGCATTGTTATGTATCGTCCGACGGACGGCAGATCGGTAAGCTACCAAACCGCCGCCTTCGGACATACTGCATATACCTACTTATTTCTTCCCATACTCATTTGGAGATTCTTTTTTGTCATTCGTTGGATCAACCGTGATTTGCCCTTGCTCCAAAATACCGTTTTTCACAACAGACGTTTTCGAGCCTTTAATATTCAGCAGGAAGCTTGGCGCGAAAGTAGATTTGTGATCCGGGAAAAGCCCTCGATTAGTCATATAACTCGAAACGACTACGTTATTGCCTTTGCCTTGCGGGATAGCAAAATGGGCATACGTCCAGGTAATATCATCACGATCCAGATCCTGATGAAGAACGAGACCGGTTCCATTCAACGGTTTATAAGGCCCTGTCAAGGAAGTAGAAACATAACCCAGCATGTAAATATCATCGTCTCCGATCGCATCTACAGTCACCTTGGAACCTCTCGTACTCGTAAATAAATACCACAAACCGTTCATTTTGAACACATTCGCCCGTTCAATTTCATCTGTTACCAGATTGGAAGCAATCAAAGGAGGCATTACATTTTTCAACGTATAATCATCATTCAATTCAACGATGCCCAGTGCGCCGTTCGCCAGCTCAGCTCCTTTTTTCTTAGGACTTTGCTGCAGATTAGAAAGCTCTTCCCTGAAGAATTTCTTATTGCCGCCATAATAAGCTGAGTTTTGAAGCGAATCTTCGCCTTGGTAGCCTGTCTCTGTCCCTGTATTGGCTTCAAATATAATATATTTGTGGCCTTGATCCTCGACATAGTGAGGGTCTCTAAACGTATGGTTATCCATATCCACTCCGACGCTTTGCTGCACATTTTGATAGGTTTTCCCATCTCCACCGTCATAGATCGATTTCAAATCCTCGACTCCATCTACTTTCAGTGTCTTATCGTCAGGCTGAGAGACATTAATTTGAGCCGTGCTCAAGGTTTGCTTGCCGTATAATTTGTTATTCGGATCATAGGGCTGTCTGCTGGTATAAAATAAACGTACTTGTCCATCAGAGGTTAAGGTAGCTGAACCTGACCATTCTTCTGACTGATTTTTTAGAATCGGATCGTTGGCAAGCAATTTATCATTGTCTTTAAATACTCTGCCGGCATTTTTCCAGCCGCTCAGTGAAGTATTGCCCGCTTTTTGATAGAACAGGTATATGAATGTATCCTCGCCTCTTTTAGGATCGCCTGCCAATCCAAAAACGATATTATACCCTTTGTAATTGGCTACTGTGCCATCGGCATTTTGTAACGGCCAAGAGTCCCAGACATCGAAATCAATTAGCTTGCCTGAGCTGTCGCGACCAATAGCAGAAGGAATATTCTTAATTGTAGACGCATCGAAGGACGGAACCTCATATTTTTCTTTGCCTTGCTGTTTGAAAATATTCAGCATGTCATTACGCGTAATTTGGGTAAATGCATTGTCTGTTTTGAGATCAGATGCATCATTTTCCTCGGCAAAAGCCTGAACGCCGCCTCCTAACAGCAAGGTAGTTGCTACTGTTGCAGTGGCTGCTTTACTGAACCATTTGTTAAACTTCAAGTACTCCATCTCCCTTAATCTAATTATGCTTCTAGATTTGAAACCCAACTTTTTGGTTGGTAGGGCCATTTTATATGGTATGTCAAACGATTGATATAGACTGAAAAGCCCTATTATGTGAGGTAAGCAAACAGGTGCCTCTTGAATTTCATCCTCATATTTTCCTAGTAATTTTCTGAAAATTCCTATATTTTTCATTTTTATTACATTCAGAAAAATTTGCTACTTGATTTTTTTCCGTGTCCCATTTTGCTAGGTTGGTTGCTTCATTCACATGCAAAATCGTTCTAAAATAAATCATACAAAGCCCGATTTGTAAGCGGGTTCAAAAAAATGGTTCCTTAGTACCCTACAGCTCAATTCAGAAACATATTTTTTGTTACAATTTCTTAAGACTTTTTTACCATTTTGTTACCTATACCCTATGAATATATAGCAACTCTAGGGGGTTTTCATCTCCTTTTTGTATGCTGGGGAATTTATCGGTCCTATACGAGGTGGCTATTTTGCTGAATCAGTAGGAGGAGAGACCATTGCATAAAGAGACAGCCCGGACCCTTATTTGGTGTACCGGACTGTCTCTTTATCATGAAAGATTAATATTATTTTTTATGCATGTTCTCTTTGTGGTGTCTTTACGCGCTGATCTGCCTCTTCTTCAGTGCCCGGCGGACGGTTCCGCAGTCCGAGGACGACAAACCAGCTAATAACCGCAATAACGACCATGATAACGAACAGAGAATGCAGACTGTTTTCCAATACAGAACGAAGTAATCCAGCAACCTTGTCACTTAGACTCTGTGAAGCATGAGGTGCAAGCAGACCGTTAATATCCTCCTGCGTTACCCCTTGCTGTGTAAGCTGTCCGTCTGCTGTCTGGGCAGCAATGCGATAATTCAGCCATGAACCGAAGGCTGCAACCCCGATCGTTTGCCCCAACGTGCGCAGGAATGTATTCAAAGCTGTAGACGCGCCACGCAACTGGAACCCGACCGAGGACTGGGCAATAATCGTAAACACAGTCATCGAGAAGCCAAACCCCAGTCCATACAACAATGTAGACAGGAACAGCAGCCAGATCGGAGCCGTTTGGCCCATCAAGGTCATGACGAAAGCCCCCAAAACAATCAGGGTCAGCCCAATCAAAGAGGTTCGACGTGAGCCCAGGGTCAGCAAAATGCGTCCTCCGATCATGGAGCCAAATAGCCAGCCTACGGACATTGGAGCCAGCGCGAGACCAGATGAAGCGGCATCTCCACCGTGTACACCTTGAATCCATAGTGGAAGATAGCTAGTCAGTCCGATCAGCAGGGTGCTGACTAGCAGTGCTGCGGCACAGGAAAAAGCGATATCCCGTATCCGAAATAGCTTTAGTGGCACCATCGGTTCCTGAGCGCGTTTTTCGATAACCAAAAACAGAATCAGGAACAAAATGGCTACGGCAGCCAAGGCCAACAATTCAGGAGAAGCCCAGCCGATATACTGCCCGCCCAGTGCCAATACGAGCAAGAGGGCTGTCATCCCGATGGTAAAGGTAACCGCTCCCGGCACGTCGATACGCGCAGTACGCTTGCTTACCTGTTCCCGCAAGTAACGGGCGATGAAGAACATAGCCAGCAATCCAAAGGGAACGTTAAAACCGAAAATCCACTCCCAGCCAAAATAGGTAACCACATAACCACCCAAGAGAGGCCCGATCAGGGAAGAAATCCCCCATACGGAGCTAATCATGCCTTGGACTTTGCCGCGTTCCTCCATTTTGTATATATCACCGATGATGGTAAAAGTAACGGGAATGACACCACCCGCACCAATACCCTGAATGGCCCGGTAGATAATAAGTTGCTCCATACTACCAGCCAGCATACAAAGCAAAGAGCCAAGTACAAACAACGAACAGCCGATTAAAAATATGGGTTTTCGGCCAAACAAATCGCTAAGCTTGCCAAAAATGGGTGTGGTCACAGCCATAGTCAGCAAATATGCCGTAAAAATCCAACTGAGCAAATTCACGCTGCCCAGCTCGCTAACAATCGTCGGTCCCGCCGGACCGATAACCGTTCCTTCAATTGCGGCCAGAAAAGTGGCCAATAGAACACCTGTCAGCACGAGTCCGCGCTTCATGGGTTTATCGTTTGCCAAGCAAATCACAAATCCTTCCCTTATAAAAACTGTGTTGTATCTGTGCGCGGTTTGCCTTTCCAGATTGGATTATTACCCGCACTGCATAATCGTAAACAGGCGGCCTATATAGGCCGCCTGTTTTGTACGATGTATATATATTATTGTCTACATGTCGTTAATTTTTGTCAACTGTAATCGTATGATAAATCTCACTATTTTCCACTTTATAGAGATGACCCTCTTCCATGCACAGAACATCGCTGGCAAAGCTTTCAGCCACCTGCATATCGTGGGTGATGACCAGAAAAGCCGCACCTTCGGCAGACTGCTCTGTGCACATACGGAGCAGAATTCTCGCCCCTTCGTAATCCGTTCCTGCGGTAGGCTCATCCAGAATGTATAGCTTTTTGGGCAAGATGAACTGTGCCGCAACGCTCAACAGTCTTTTTTCGCCTCCACTTAGTAGGTACGGGGAGGCATCCAGTCTGTGCTCCAGCCTGGCGGCGGCCAGTAAGCGCTGCGCCCGTTCCACATATGCGGCGGGAACCGGCTCCCCGGTCCGTAAACCAAGCTTGGCGCACACGCTGTATAAACACTCCTCCCACACCGTTGCAGCTGCAAACTGGTGCTCTGGCTGCTGGAACACATAGCCGATTCCGGCAGCCAGCTGGTGAATTGGCAGCTTCGCCATATCCTGCCCCTCCCACCGCATGCACCCCTCCGGTGCAGGGAGTAGGCCCATGAGCAGCTTGCCGAGCGTGGTTTTACCCGAGCCGTTCTCACCCAGCAGCACGGCTCGTTCACCGGGCGCAAGAGCTAGGCTCACGCCCTTTAGCGCTGTCCGCTGGCTACCGGGATAGGTGAAGGTCAATCCCTTCACCTCCAACAATGGCTGCCCAGCGCGGTCTGCCGCTGAGCCGGGATTCACCTCCGGCTCACCCGGCATGTCTCCCCTCCCTGCGGGAGAGGGGAGCAGCCCCAAGGCGACCAGCTGCGCACCATGCTCGCGCAGCAGCGTTTCGGGCGGACCCTGTAGTTGTACGGTCCCGCCCTTCAAGACGATGACGCGCTGCGCTGCCCGCACGCCATCGTCTATGCGGCCGGACGCGGTAACCACCGTCCGGCCTGCCGCATGGAGCCGCCGACATAACTCTACGAAGTCGCATACAGCCGGCGGGTCCAACTGCGCAGCTGCGTCGTCGAACACGACCAGCGGCGCTTCCAACGCCAGTACCGCAGCAATCGCGGTGCGTTGGCGCTGGCCTCCCGAGAGGCGCCGCACGAAGGAGTCGCGCTCGGGAGCTAGGCCGACGGCCTCCAGCGCAGCAGCAATGCGCTGCGCTATTTCTGCCGGAGGCACGCGCAGGTTCTCCGGCCCAAAAGCAATCTCATCTTCGACGATTCCCTGCACCAGCTGGGCATCCGGGTCCTGAAGCACGACGCCAACAGTGGTGGCGACAGTAGCCAGATCAGCGATATCGGGGTCCATCCCGTACACGGTCAGCTCCCCTGTCCGTTCGCCCTCACCGGAACGGGACAATCCACCATGAAGCAGCTGACATAGCGTAGACTTTCCACTTCCACTAGCTCCGACAATGGCTACATGCTCACCCACCGCAATGTCCAGTGTCAGACCATGTAACGCTGGCTCTACCTGATCATCATACCGATAGCCAAAATTCTTCAAGGATACGGCTATTTTACGGCTAGAATTATAATCGCTATGTTCAATCATAACTGAAATATCCTCGATCCCCATTGTTGAAGATATAACCACATGCATAGCCACGGCTATGCACGTGAAGCGCGTCCCAGTTCAAACCGTTTTAACAGTCCCGTACGATTTAAGGCATCGCCCAGCACTTTCGTCAGCAGACCGCACAGGACAATGCCGCTCAGGATACGAACGACCAGTGCAATCGTCAGCACCTTCCACCCCCAATGCATATAGCCAAACATATTGGCTGCGACAATAAACCACAGCGGAACCATAGCCCCACCCACTAGCATCAGCGAAACTGCGTTCCAGCGCCGATACCGCAACAAGGCAAATACCAACTCAGCCGCAATCATATAGCAGACAGCCGCCGCGATAATAGAAGCAATTCCATAGGCGGAGCCCATAAAAGACTGCACTACCGCGCCAAATGCATAAGCAATAACCGCCGTACCCGGCTTACGAATAATATAATAGGCCAACAAGCCGTATATCATGTACAGCCCGACAATAGCGGAAGTTGCGATAGGCCCTCCCAGACTGTTTAATGTTTTGTTAATGAGCGACAAATACACGGTCATGACGCCGTTCAACGTGGCCAGCATCGCCATGAGTACGATATCCAGCGTTGTAAACTTTGCAAACATACGAGATTCCTTCATATGTATTTCTTGACTCCTCTCCCTATCTAATCTATAAGATTACAGCTCTGATCCTTGTACAAGCTGCTACTGTATAAATGTATTCATTTGCAGCCTTATTGTCAACCTAATTATATTTTACAGGTTGACAATAAGAACAAAAATAAGAGGCTTCACTTTATAAGCTCCACCATAAAACAGCCGTAGTTAATACAGCAGTCACAGCACATAAGTTGCCTACACGCCCATTGTTCAGTGTACGAAGATATGTCCGTTCTGCATAAGCGCCGAAACCTTTGCCCTCCATAGCCAGCGCCGTCTGCTGAACCCGTCTTACAGCATTCACCAACACGGCAGCCGCATACCCGCTCCACCATGATAACCGATTGCCCCACCCTCGTGGTGGTTCCTGTCCACGAACACGCCGTGCTGCCATAATTGTTCGCCCTTCTTCTTCCAATAAGGGGAGAAACGTCAGTGCCACTGAAATACCGAACGCAAACCGATAAGGAACACGCAAGCGCAGATTCAATGCCTGCACAAAATCTCGGGGATCCGTCGTCGAGAGATAGATATAAGATGCCAAAAACAACACAAAAATCCGCAACGTTAACGCCCCTGCGATATCCAGTCCCTCTGCTGTAATGACAATGGGTCCCCATGAAGCCACGGTATGTCCTTCTCGAATCGCTAGGATAGACAGTATAAAATACGGGATACCTAAACCAATCAGGAACGACATAGCCCGAAGTTGGCGTGCTAAGGTCAAACGTGCGCCCAAGCCAGCCACAGCAATCAGTACAGCCAAGAGTGCTGCTTCCCGCAGCGTCGAATCCCAAGCCATTGACAGGAGGCTAAAGCACCCCACCCATATTAGCTTACTTAACGGCCCTAGCCTGTGCAGCGGCGACGAACCGCCGTTATACTGAAACAGCATTTCGTTGTGCCTCCAGTCTGAGCCATTCTTCATGCAGTAAAGAATACATCAGCATATCCTTAAAGCCTGTAGATGTATGCTGTACCTGCCGCAACAGTCCTTCCTGTGTCCAGCCCATCGAGGACAGCAGGGCTTGCGAGCCTGTATTACGCGGGTCCACCAGCGCTTCGATCCGATTCAACCGAATCGTGTTATACCCGAATGACAGCACCAAGCGTAGCGCCTCGGTCATGTAACCCTGACGCCAATAAGGCTTGGCTATCTCATAACCAATCTCGGCTTTATAAGCTCCCTCCGTCTGCCAATAATTAAACCCACAGCTTCCAATCAACTTCCCATTCTCCTTCAGTTCTATTCCCCAGCGCAGCGCATCCTCCGTCTTCGCCAGCTCATTCAACAACTCAATCATATCCTCTGCATCCTCACGTCCTGACATACCAGAAAGGTTCATATAACGGTGAACCTCCGGGTCAGACCAGCAAGCGAACATCGTAGCCGCATCCCCGCTTTCCATCCTTCGCAGCCGAAGACGCGGACTTTCCAGCGGTGGTATATGCCCCTTACATGCATATGCACACATGTTCAATCATCCTTCCAACATTAAAATGACAATAAATATACGCTACATTTAAGCATACACCTTTAACAAACACAACCTTATTTAAAGCTGAGAAGCTTAAATATATAAATAGCCCTCCTGTTCCTAGGATTAGGAATTAGAAGGGCATCTTCTATATTATAAGAGATTAAACTGTGCGAGCTTGTCTTCCAAATCAAAATTATCGAGCCTCTAAGCCTTTAAGAAGAGACTCGGGTATTGGTGCGAGTCGGTTTCTTCACAACATCCTTGTACAGTACGCCTAGCATCGACTGAATTTCCTGTAATTCATCGATCCCTGCACCGGTAATGCTAAACATATCATCATGCGGTGTCAGAAAGTTTTCCTGCGTCAAGTTTTCAAGCTCCTGCTTGACCTCACGTTCTCCTACACGGTAACCGCGTTCTTCCAACACAGGTTGAATATCTCTTACCGTGAGATCGTTCTGATGTGCATAAGAAAGCATCTGTATACGGATAAACAAGTTCTGAACATCTGCATGCATAATTGCAACTCCTCCCTGGCCTAGGCCAACCATGTTACACTGTTTTTACCCATAGAGGATAAGCTGGAAACAGATGAGGGCAACCCTTGCTGGATTACTTTCTATACTGTTTGCCCCGCTAAAACGTATAGCTTATCCCCTTCCCAAAATGATTCTGTACAGAGGTTAGAGTACGGAGATACCAAAAGGTTACAGAGTGATTTTTCACTTGACTGAATATATACAATCGTTATATCTTAAATTAATTAACCAATGGTAAAAGCGAATTGCATAATTACCTATTTTTGACGATATATACAACAGTTAATGTAAAAATTTAATGTTAGGAGCGTGAACTCTACATGTTTCAAACCATACCTTACGAGGGCACACGTCATGAACAATTCGAATCGGTTCTCGGACAACTCCGGGCACTTATTCATGATGAATCCAATACCATTGCCAATCTGGCGAATGCTTCAGCACTACTTGGTCATTTCCTTCCAGATATTAACTGGAGCGGCTTCTATCTTTATGATGGTACTGAGCTTGTACTTGGTCCTTTCCAGGGCTTACCTGCATGTATACGGATTCCATTGGGACGTGGCGTATGCGGTACCGCAGCAGCTGAGCAACGAACACTTGTTGTAGATGATGTGCATGCGTTTCCAGGACATATCGCCTGTGACGCTGCTTCCAATAGTGAAATCGTTATTCCCCTTGTCAAGAATGGGGAACTGATTGGAGTGCTGGACATTGACAGCCCGCTAAAAGGCCGCTTTGATCACGAAGATCGTGTATTCCTAGAGGAATTTACGGCTATTCTGGTGTCTAGCTTGTAACCAAAATTGTGCATATATATGGTCTCCCTTCGCCACAATAAATGAGGGTCTGAAACCCAAAATTATGCGGCGAAGGAGATTGATGATTCATGTACAACAACATGGCTCCACAACAACAACTTCATCAATGTGAACAAATCATGCAGCAATTGGTACAACAAACACAGCAAGGAACTGCCATGTATCAGCAGTTGCTGCAACAGGAACAACAAAATGCATCCAGTCTTGAAAGCCTGGTGCAACGTGAACGAAGTGCAGCTCAAATGATCCAAACTGCAATTCAGCATCACCAGCAGGCTATGCAGCAGTACCAGCAAGTTATTCAACTGTGTAGTCAGTTGGAAAACTCCATCCGTTCCAGCAGTCAAATGACTCAGCCCGGATTTGGCGATAGCTACGCCTCACGCAGTATGCAACCATCCTCCTATAATGCAGGAAGCCACATGAATCACAGCTTCCCGCAACACATGGGGACGACTGGACAGCATTATGTAAGCGGTAGTGGCATGCAGCAGTACGGTAACAACAGCCAGCAAGGCATGAGAGCGACACAAAGCAGCATGTAAACTGCTCTACACACAAAAAGGGTGAACAGCAGGCCATCGGAATTGGCTTGTTGTTCACCTCTTTTTCAGACCTTTTACAGCCCTTCTTCCCCGCTTTGTTAATTTAATTCCCGTTTGGCTAGAACCTTCATCCCGTCTCGCAAATACTCAGCTAGTCCGGGGCGATAGCCTTCATACATTTTACTGAAATCCTCATGCTCCACATACAAGTCTCCCAGCCCGCTATAAATTTCTGCTGTAGGAGTATAGAATCGGCTTACCCATTGAAGATGACGGCGGATCAGCGCCTGTACTTCTTCACTATTATGCTTCAATCCTTTATTCATGGCTTCAGCCAGCTGCCGATGAATCTGATCAGCCTCTGCCTGTGAATCCAAATAATCCTCTTTGCTCCAGTTCTTTGTCGCCGTCTTGCTTTCCTGAATTGTTTCCTGAGCCTCTTGACCATAACGGTCTGTCAAATCACGTTCGTACATTTCCTGCTTTTCCGGGTTAAACCCTTGGTACATGTGCTCTGGTTTCATTGCTTGTTCCCCTTTCAAATGAGCCACCGTTTCGTCGATGGTCTGTAGGAGAGTATGCAAGCGGAAGACTTTGGCCTCGACCTTGGCTCGATGCTCCTGTAAAACCTCGGCTTTTTGTTCCTTGGTTTGCTCCAGCACCTTTCCAATTTCAGATAAAGGCAAATCCAGTTCCCTGTACACCATGATTTGCTGAAGCCTCAAAAGTTGTTCCTGTTCGTAATAGCGATATCCATTATTTCCAATATGATGCGGTTTCAGCAATCCGATTTCATCATAATAATGCAAAGTTCGTACGCTGATTCCCGACAGATTAGATACTTCCTTTACCGTATAGGCCATTCCGCTTCACCTCCCTTGCTTGACAGTCTAGTGTCTCACGTGGCGTGAGAGTCAACACCCCCACTTGCCCACCTTGGTACTACACTTTTACCCGTTAAGCGTGTGATGAACCGTCCCTGTGACAAGGATACAATCAATTCTTTTGTTTAAAGATCGTGATCAGACGACTCATATATTCACGCATATTTACAATTAAATTCGAGTCGCCATCATGAAGACACCAGTTGTACATGACCCCACGAGCTGCAATAAATAAGTAGTCTGTCATCTCTTCGGATGTCATGCTTTGATCCAACTCTCCTGCAGCTTGTCCTCTCTCTATAATCTGTTGAAGTATATTTTGCATATCACGACCCTTAGTAATGAAAAGCTTGTTATTAGTTGTATATAACTGTTTCACCGTCTCTAAACCAATATTCTGATTATATTCCGCATAAACTTCAAAATATTGAATAATATCCTGCACAATACTTTCTGAAGGTGGTTCATTCTTAAATTTCAATTCAAAGTAGTCATCGGCCTGTGCATACATCTCCACCAAAATATCACTTTTAGTCTTGAAATGATTATAAAATGAGCCCACAGACACTCCGGCCCTCCGGCAGATATCCTCAATTCTAATTTTTTCCAGACTCTTTTCATACATTAGCTCTAATGTACTGTTATATATATTTTTTTTAGTCTGCAGGCTTTGCAGCTTTCGTCCACTCAATTGTTGGTTTGGCATTTACCTACTCTTCCTTTCTATTCTAAACATTCCTATCCTCGATGCCTTGTCCATGTTACTTAATTATAATAAGAAATGCTATTTTGTTTAATTGTGAAAACAATCACATAATAATGTCCGCTACCGTCCTATACTGAATCCATTCAATGAATTCATTCACTGAATGGATTCATTGAAATGGTCGATTCATAATTAGGAGGCATTGTTATGAAAGAAGAGCATCGAATTTTATTTGAGCCTATGAAAATTGGAAAACTAGAAATTAAAAATCGGTTTGTCATGGCTCCCATGGGCCCTGGTGGGCTTTGTGATGCCGATGGCACCTTTAATGAGCGCGGCGTCGAATATTATGTTGAACGGGCAAAAGGCGGGACAGGACTGCTCATTACAGGTGTAACGATGGTTGAGAATGAAATTGAGAAATGTGCCCTGCCATCAATGCCCTGCCCTACTCTAAACCCCTTAAATTTTGTTAAAACGGGTAAAATGATGACGGAGCGGATTCATGCATACGGCACAAAAATATTTCTACAATTATCCGCAGGCTTTGGACGGGTAAGCATCCCTTCAATTGTAGGTAAAACGGCTGTCGCTCCCTCTCCTATCCCTCATCGCTGGCTTCCCGATGTAATCTGTCGTGAGCTAACTATCGATGAAATTCACACCTACGTCAGAAAATTTGCGGAATCTGCGGCTATTGCCAAAAAGGCAGGCTTTGACGGTATTGAAATCCATGCGGTTCATGAAGGCTATTTACTGGATCAATTTGCGATTTCTTTCTTTAACCATCGGAAAGACCAATACGGCGGAAATCTGAGAAACCGCTTAAGATTTGCCATAGAGATCGTCCAAGCCATCAAAGCCGAATGTGGACAGGATTTCCCGGTATCTCTTCGATACAGCATCAAAAGCTTTATTAAAGATTGGCGTCAGGGTGGATTGCCAGGCGAAGAGTTTCAGGAACAGGGACGGGATATTGAAGAAGGAATTGAAGCGGCCAAAATATTAGAGGAAGCTGGATATGATGCTTTTAATGGTGATGTTGGTTCGTACGATTCATGGTATTGGGCACATCCACCAATGTATCAGGAAAAAGGACTCTATCTTCCTTATAACAAAATTTTAAAAACCATTCTAAAGGTACCTGTCATTACTGCTGGCAGATTGGATAATCCAGACTTGGCCAGCAAGGCTATACGTGAAGGAAAAACCGATATGATTGCACTGGGTCGGCCATTGTTGGCTGATGCTGACATCCCCAACAAAATCAAGGCCGGGAAAATAGAAAAGATTCGTCCTTGCCTCTCCTGCCAGGAGGGCTGCATGGGTCGATTGGCATCTTTTGCAACGATTTCATGTGCCGTTAATCCGGCTTGCGGCAGAGAAAAAGACTATGCACTCGGAAAAGCAGATCAGTCCAAAAAAGTCTTGGTGATCGGTGGAGGACCCGCAGGATGTGAAGCTGCCCGTGTAGCTGCTATTCGCGGACACCACGTTACCTTATTCGATAAAAATAACCGATTGGGAGGTAATCTGATCCCGGGTGGAATTCCAGACTTCAAAGAAGACGATCATTTACTTGCGACCTGGTATGAAGGGGAGCTAAAGGATTTAAAAGTTGACGTCCAATTGAATACCGAGGTTAATCGGACTACCGTAAATGAATATGCAGCAGATGTTGTTATTTTTGCTACCGGCTCCTCTCCCAAAACCTTCTCCATTGGTACATCTACTAAGGTGTATTCCGCAGAAGAAGTTTTGCTTGGGAAAAAAGATCCCGGTGCTTCCACCGTAATTGTCGGAGGTGGGCTTGTGGGATGCGAAACTGCACTTTGGCTTGCTGATCAAGGTAAAAAAGTAACGCTGGTGGAAATGCAAGAAGATATTTTAACCGTCGGCGGCCCCCTATGCCATGCAAATGAAGATATGCTGCGTGACCTTGTTGCATACAAGGATATCCATCTCCTGACCAACGCCAAAATTGTCGATGCCAACGATCAAGAATTCGTTCTTCAAAATAAAGATGGTGAAGAAACGATTCTAAACGCAGATTCAGCGATTCTGGCTGTAGGATATACTCCTCAGCAATCGCTTTATGAAGACATTCAAAATGAGGTTTCCGAGTCCTACTTAATCGGCGATGCCAAGCAAGTACAAAATATTATGTATGCTGTCTGGGACGCCTATGAGGTTACTAGAAATATATAGTACCCCGCTACCTCCAAAGCCGTTTACTATGTAAGCAGGCGGCTTTGGCTTTTTTACCTTTGCAGCAATTGCTTAGTTAAGAGAGGTTTTTCCCCATAACCACATGATCATAAAAAGCTATCTTTTGAATAATTTTCTCCAAATTGTGCTGCGTTTGTGCCACATGTGCTTCCACTTTCTTTTTGTGGGCTACAAGGAAATCTCTTCTCTCTTGGATTGTGGCTTCTCCTTTTACATTTAGCTCAAGGTATGCCTTAATTTCTTCAATAGTCATCCCTGTATCTTTCATAGCCATAAGGAACCTAATCCAATCGATTTGTTTTTCGGTATATACCCTTCTTCCACCTTCATCCCGACCGACATCAGGTAATATGCCTTCTTTTTCATAATAACGAAGGGTGGATGCGGGCAATCCGCTCTTGATTTGAACTTCTTTAATGGAGTACATGGTTATTCCCCTCCTCGTTCTTTTATTTTCTCTTCAAGTCAGCTTTAACGATAAGTATAAGTTTTCATAGTAAAGAGTGCAAAATTAAGATTCCGATATTCGTCTAGCAGAAAAGCTAGCCCTCTCCCTGTCCTTCTTCTCTCAATTTCCCAATACAACTCCTAACATTCTCCTCCGGATGGTTCACTTCCCAATGATCCAACAGCCGATTAACCTCCTCATCCAGAGGGTGCAGCCGATAATAAAATATGGCAGCTCGTAATTGGTGATGCTCCTCGACAGGTTCATCGTCGGGCCAGTGGTACTCTTGCTTGCCATTCTCATCGGTAGTCCCTATAGCTCCATCCAGCAAGGGAGAACGGCCTTCTAGGCCTTCACCGCGGGCAATTGCTTTGAGAAAATCGGCATGCCTCATGGCAACATCCGGCGAACAACGGTACAAATTCTCGAAAATATCAAAGGCATCAATCGGATCGTATTCCAGATTCTCAAGGAAATGCCTTTGCAGCAGCGAAGCAACCTTCTTATTGCCCGTCAGTCCAGACAGAAAATAGAACGTGGGCATCTGTGCCTCATAACGAAAATCGTCGACATGGCTGATAATATCGTCCACAATCTGGTCGGTCTGAAGACCTTCACGTGCTAATCGAGTTAGTATTCGCACCGCCTTATACTGCGTCCAATCGTACACACCGAATAGCAGTATCCAAATCGATTGCCACTACAGCTTTCTTATTCTTCTTCCAAAACTGAAATATTCTCATATGTAATTCACAGCTCCTTATCCCGTGTTACTAACAATTTCATTGCCAACTAGAATATTCTTTATGAATATATATCGGAAATTCTTTATAATCTCCTCAACACGTTTCCCCCAATAACAAAACATATTTTGGAAATTACTTGTATACTTTTCAACAGTTTACTAAATATATGCGATTGCTTCTCTAAGCCTATTCTTTTTTATCATAACTATTTAGTATTATAAGGATATAAAAAAGGAGGTTATCATTTGAAAAGTACAGGTATGACACGTCCCCTAGATGCGTTAGGCCGTATCGTTATCCCCAAAGAAATGCGAATTTCCATGGATTATAATGTGGGTGATCCTGTTGAGATTTTTGCAGATGAGGAAACTGGTATTCTCGCCTTTCGAAAATATACTGGGGTGACGTGTAAAATGTGTGGTTCAACAGAACAATTAACTTATTTTAGAGACAGCTTTATTTGCGGGGAATGTATTGAAAGTTTAAAAAAGGGAATACATTTTAGCCCTATCCTAAGACCAGCCAAGTCAGCTTTATCCAACTCACAACGATCTAATAAAGAGTCCAAACGTCTGCGGCGATCGACACAACAGATGATCGAAAGTCTAAAAGAATTAATGCAAAAACACCCCAATGCAGCACAGCACGAATATGCCAAAATACTTGAGGTTTCCCAAGCCCGTATATCCCAGCTCAAAAAAATGCTCTAACTACAGCTTGATACCCTACATAGATATACACCAGAGATTTCATCATGTGCAGCTACTTTTGAACCGTGATACGCAGCATCATAGCTAACCGACAAAACGCATGAACGTCCATACGAAAATTCCACACTAGGTATAAAGAACTAGTGAATGACTTGCAAGCGAGAACGCCTATAAGCAGAAGGCTGTGCTACATTTAATAATGGTTCCTGAATTAAAAAATGACCTTCTTTAATTAGAGAAGGTCATTTCATTTATTTATTCATTTTTCTATAGTAAACCACCACACACTTCTAATGTTATTTTTCAATTAATCCACTTTAACCCCAATAATGTAAAAAAAAATTTTACAACTATGATTTATCACAAAAAAAGTAAAACTGTTTTTACATATGGTTGTAAATAAGGATGGGTGAATCTAATATGAACAGACCTGCTCAAATTATTTCTATTCTTATATTTTCCGTAAGTGTAAGTGTGTTTGCTGGTTGTGGAAAGCAGGAAACAACGGATACATCTACCAATGGAACAATACCAACAACCTCAGAAACGGTAGTAAAAGAAGAAACAGATCAACCAGCCGCCCTGCAAAACTTGGACGAGATCAAATGGAATGATGTTAAAGACCCTCTAATTGAGGATGCCATGATAGCAAAACTCAAAGCAGCAATAGCTGCCTTCGTGTCAAAAGATTTGGATCAATTCCATGCTGCGCTCGGTCCAGACGTTGGAACAGGTCACGATTACCTCTTCGATCATCCGGTGAAGTTTACTGGTATTGCTGAAGCTATGAAAGAAAATAATCGGATATTGATACCCATTGTAGGGGAACGGCTGAATAATGAAGAAGGATATTCACCCGATATACGATATACCTTCTATTTAGAAAAAGATAAAGATGGTGCATGGAAAATTGTTTCAATTGATTAACTAAATTCTCTAAGATGCATTTATCTCGATTTCATCCATGATGCTATAAACCAAATGCTTTTCATTCGTAAAGGTATGTTTTTAGTAGTCGCTAAAAGCACACTTTTTTGGGACAATGAATTTTTCCAAAAAAATATCTTGTAGCAACATTGCCCATTCCAACAAGTACGTTTGCACATATGATGTCACAAAATTCAATCTAAAGGAGAGATACACACCTTGTCTAAACATTCTTCTCATCGTTCGATGGGGCCGTTACAACCACATTTCGCGACCACTACTGAAGTGAGCAATTTTGTTAATTTATGGGGAATATTTACTGTGAATGGTCAACAGATCGTTGCTTTTGTAAAAAGCGTAGATCCCGCTAACAAATCAATGTTAGTGCTATATCCTAATGGTACACAATCATATATTGATGTAACTCAAATCAGTCAGGCACAAGGCCCTTATCCAAGTATGCCTTCTATTCCAGGACAAAGCAGTGGTCAGGGCGGTCATCAAGGCGGTGGATCGCCTTGGCCTCCTCACGGTCAAGGCGGTGGTCAGGGCGGTGGGTCGCAGTGGTGGCCTCAACATGGTCAAGGCGGCGGTCAGGGCGGTGGGTCGCAGTGGTGGCCTCAACATGGTCAAGGTGGCGGTCAGGGTGGTGGATCACAGTGGTGGCCTCAACATGGTCAAGGTGGTGGATCACAGTGGCCTTCCGGTGGATCTCGTAGCGCCAATCGGAAAAACTAATACCCAACCCTTATTGTAGCAATTGCCGTTTGCCATGAGCGAGTGTCGATTGGAACACATTCAATATTGGACCAAACAAAAAGGCGTCGCCTGCAAATGCACGCGATGCCTTTTGGATTAGCCACTGGCTACTTCGATTCCCCTAATTCTTAATCCTCTGCTCCTAAACATATTTCCATTAGGCTTTGCTGGCCATGTCTGCAATCTGGCGAAGCCACACTTTACGTGTATCCTCATCGGATTGGGGTACCGACTCGAAGAACAGATGATACATGACGTCAAGCCCACAGTATTCAAATATACCTTTGTCGGACGTCAAGCGAAGTGCTTGATCCATGCCATTGCTAGCATATTCCGCATGTGATTTTCCTTGCGTATTGAGGATAATAGCTTTCTTTCCCTTGAGCATTCCCATCTGCACTCCATTTACATATTTATAAGCAAATCCATAAGAGAATACACGGTCAATATACCCCTTCATAATAGCTGGCATCCCCGTCCACCAAATAGGATAAATAAAGGTGATTACCTCTGCCCATTGCAAAAATTCCTGTTCCCGTACAACATCTTCTCCGATTCCTTCAATGACCTCGCTGCTGCTAATCACAGGTTGAAAGTTGATTGCATATAGATCACGAACAACCACATCATGTCCTTTTTGCTTTAGCCCCTCGACTGCTGTGGTCAAAATTGCATGATTAAAGCTTCCCTCGGATGGATGTGCGTAAATAATAAGATGCTTCATGTTCTCTCCTCCATTTACTTTAAAATAAGTGATTGATCAATTACTTAACTACGTACTCCTTCAATCAACTGAATATGCTCAATCCATAGTTCGGATAAAGATACGTTTGAGTAAACTTTAGCGGTATCCTGCTCATGAATATCACCTCCGTTGCTTAGTTAGTGATTGATCAATTACTAATGATTGGCCTCAGTATAGTATATTCCTTTTTACTTTACAAGTGCTTTTTGTTCAACTTTATATAAAAGATTGTAAAAAGGTCTGATCCCAAAACAGTGTTATTATCGCTGTTCAAAGTAAATTAAGTCCCCCAGTTGGTTTTAAACAGATTGATGTCCATCATGGTGTGATGTCAAGCAATCACTTAATATGACTTTATAATGTCATATTATAAGTTGTATGCTACTGAGAGAGGTGAAGCGTATGCCGTTAAGCAGACATTTTGAAATCGTTTATATGTTACTCCATAAGAAAAAAGTGACTGCTGATGAATTGGCAGAGCATTTTGAGGTTTCCACACGAACGATTTATCGGGACATAGATGCCTTAAGCGCAGCTGGGATTCCCATCTACAGCAGTAGAGGCAAGGGTGGCGGAATATCATTGATGGAGGGTTATGTCTTTAACACCTCTTTACTGTCCGAGCAGGAACAAGATGATATCTTAATGGCCCTTCAGAGTGTGGCTACAGCTACCATCCCACAGGTAGAAGAAGTGCTAAACAAGTTGAGTAGGCTTTTTAAAAAAGACATGGGAAACTGGATCGAAGTAGATTTTTCGCCATGGGGAAGCCAAAACAGCCAGAGACAGCTATTCACTCTTATACGCAACGCAATAATCACAAACCGTGTTATAAAGTTCCGCTATTATAACGTCGCCGGGGAACAGAGTTATCGTAGCGTCGAACCTGCCAAGCTCTTGTTTAAAGATAAATCCTGGTATGTGGAAGGTTACTGTTTAAATACCGAAAGTCATCGTGTATTTAAGATTAGCCGAATGAAAGAGATTGCAGTTACCGAAATTAGTTATGAGCCAAGAACGGTCGTAGCATCTACAGATACAAAGATGAACGACTTGCTTCATACCATTGAAGTAACTCTTCACATTTCTGCTCAAGGAGCTTACCGCGTATACGATGAATTTGCCGAGAAAACAATTACTCAGAAGGAAGACGGCTCTTATACCGTCACGGCACAATTTCCTGTAGGCAATTGGCTGGACAGTTATCTGCTGTCCTTTGGTCCCCTCCTTATAGAGGTTAGCCCCGAACAAGTACGTACAAGAATATTGTCTCATTTAGAAACGATGAAAAGAAATTTAAATGATCCTCTATAATATGACACCATGTAGTCATATTATTACTGCTATGATGAGTTTGAAGTTATCGCTCACAACATACTCACCATAGGAGGTTGAAGGATTAATGAATCCACATAAAACCATGCCACCGGCAGTAGAAACTTACTTTACATCAGCGAACAAATCCCAGCTTGAAGTATTTACTTCCGCTTTCGATAAAGATGCGTTGATCTTGGATAATCATCGCGAAATCAAAGGTATGGAAGCCATAAAATCATGGTGTGAAGCAGAAATATTGGAGCCGAATGTCACCTTCGAGATCGTGGATATGGATGACAGTAATAATACCATCGTCGTAATTGCGAAAGTAGACGGAGACTTTGATAAATCGAATCTTCCCGACCCACTCCTCCTTAAACATCAATTTCTAGTAAACAACAATAAAATTAAAGAACTGATTATTACACTTCCATAAAGGAATTTAAAAAATAAGAAAGGGAAAACGAATATGCCTGCTTATGTTGTTTTTATACGTGAACAGAGTACCGATCAAACTGAACTCCAACTCTATTCTCGGAGTGGAGATACCTAGAGGTATTCCTCAACCACATTGTAAAATTTAGGAGGAATTATTCGCATGAGTTTTCAATTAGAAAGCATATTAAGTGAGTTTAAAGGCAAAAGAGCCTTGGTCACAGGCGGTACCAAAGGAATGGGAGAGGCTATTGCTAAGAGACTTACGGCTGCAGGTGCTACCGTAATAACTACGGCTCGAACGACTCCAGTTAATTTAGAAAATCCAGACCTGTTTATTCCAGCCGATATTAGTACGCCTGAAGGTGTAGATAAAGTAGTAAACAGTGTTCTTGAGCGCCTAGGCGGTGTAGATATTCTTGTCAACAATGTTGGAGGCTCGTCAGCCCCATCCGGGGGAGCTCTTATCTTGACAGACGAGCATTGGCAGCAAACTTTTAACGCCAATCTGTTTGCTGCCGTCCGTTTAGACCGTGGACTGCTGCCGGCTATGGTGGAAAAGGGTTCCGGTGTTATTATTCATATTTCATCCATTCAACGTCGCTTGCCGCTATATGATGCAACATTGGCTTATGCTGCGGCCAAAGCAGCTTTAACTACTTACAGCAAAGGGTTATCCAAGCAGTTTTCACCTCAAGGCATTCGTATTAATACAGTTGCGCCAGGCTTTATCGAAACGAAGGCAGCACAAAGTTTGATTGATCGAATTGCTGAGATGACAGGTGACCGAGAAAGTGCATTAAAGCAACTGATGGACTCGTTGGGAGGAATTCCAATTGGTCGTCCAGGACTACCAGAAGAAGTCGCTGAGCTTGTTGCTTTTCTGGTATCCGACCGGGCCGCTTCAATTACAGGAAGTGAATATAATATTGACGGTGGAACAGTTCCAACGGTCTAAAACTTTATTTTCATCTGACAATCACGCAAAAGGTGAAAAAAAAGCCCATCTAATGAGCAGACATACGCAAAACGTATTATCTATGTCCATCAGATAGGCTTTTATATAACTACTACCGTTTAATAACGATAAGCTTTGTTTCCAGCATTTCTTCCATGGCATACTTTACACCTTCGCGTCCCGTGCCACTTTGCTTCACACCACCATACGGCATATGATCAACACGGAAGCTTGGAATGTCATTGATCATCACGCCGCCCACCTCAAGCTTGTCCGCTGCATCCAGCGCGGTCGTGATATTACGAGTGTAAATTCCCGCCTGCAGGCCATAGATCGAATCATTTACATGGTTTACGGCTTCATCTATAGAGCTAACAGAATGAATCAGCACAAGCGGGGCAAACACTTCACGACAGGACACCTTGGAGGTCGGGTCCACATTAAGCAAAACCGTCGGCTCCAGAATACCTCCCTTGGCTTGGCCACCCAGAGCGATCCTTGCGCCTGCTTGAACCGCTTCTTCCAGCCATTCACGGACACGTTCGACATCCTTGGCTGAAATAAGCGCGGATACATCCGTGTCCGCCTCTAGCGGATCTCCAATTTTTAAACGTTGAGTTGCTTCTATAAATCGGGATACAAAGGTATCATACAGTTCATCGACAACGTAAATACGTTGAACTGAGATACATACCTGCCCCTGATTGGCAAAGGCTCCACTCACACAACGGTCGATGACCGCGTCTACATCCGTATCACGGTCGATAATAACGGCTGCGTTGGAACCCAGCTCCAGCGTGACCCGCTTCAAGCCAGCCTTGGAGCGAATTTCTGTACCGACCGCCGG
This sequence comes from Paenibacillus sp. FSL R7-0340, assembly GCF_038002205.1. Classification (NCBI taxonomy): domain Bacteria; kingdom Bacillati; phylum Bacillota; class Bacilli; order Caryophanales; family Paenibacillaceae; genus Paenibacillus; species Paenibacillus sp. FSL R7-0340. The sequence goes on along the minus strand of NZ_JBBOBY010000002.1, from coordinate 360,407 downwards.
GCTACCGGTAAAAGTGATATAGCTGACGCGTGGATCAGTGACAAGTATGTCGCCAATGGTTTTACCATCGCCGCTGATCACGTTAAGAGCGCCCGCAGGCAATCCAGCCTGCTCCAGCAGCTCCGCAATCAAGTAAGCCGACAACGGCGTCTGCTCCGCAGGCTTCAATACGACCGTATTGCCTGCTGCCAGCGCGGGACCCACTTTATGAGCAACCAGATTCATCGGGAAGTTAAATGGTGTGATAGCTCCTACTACCCCTACAGGTTCTTTGAGCGTGTAGGCCATACGGCCCTCGCCGCCCGGTGCGGCATCCAGCGGAATGGTTTCCCCGTGAATCCGTTTGGCTTCTTCAGCTGCGAACTTGTAGGTTTGCACCGTCCGGTCAACCTCCGCCAGCGCAGCCTTCCATGGTTTGGATGCTTCACGTGCAATGATGCGCGCTGCATCCTCACGCCGCTCTTCCAGCAGGTCAGCCAGCTTCTCCAAAATGGCTGACCGCTGGTGCGCTGGCATGGTCCGCATCTCCGAGCGTGCATCAGAGGCCGCCTGAATAGCAGCCTTGGCATCCTTTGCTGTGGCCTCTGCCACCTCAGCAATGATTTCCCCGGAATACGGTGATTTCAACGTCGTGTACGATGAAGCTGCTTTCCATTCTCCACCGATAAATAAATGCTGCTGCATGCTTTTTCCTCCTTCTCTTGATATCAACGTTCCTTTTACCATCTATTTTACCGTCAACACCGGACAAGGTGCATGCTGAATCACCTGATGGCTCACGCTACCCAGTATCATTTCAGAAACAAGTCCTTTGCCCCGCGTTCCCATAATGATCAAATCCGTCTTTTCCTGCTTTGCACTTTCGCAAATGACACTCGCCGGATCACCGTGACCCGCCAGCATACGGTAAGAAATACCCTCGTCCTTCAAATAGTCGGATGCTGGTTCCAAGATATGACGACCTTCCTCTTCGATTCGCTCATCCACATCAACCCCAACCGGGGGCTCATTCATGGATAAAGCTGGGTTTACATGTAATACAGTCAGATGTGGATTCCCCTGAAGCTGCTTAGACAACGTTTTGGCTGTCTGCAACGCATTCATAGCATGTTCCGAACCATCAATCGCGACCAGAATATGTTTGTATTCGCTCATACTCTTTTCCTCCTCAGAAGTTCGATCTTAGTGTGCATCCACCTGAATATCCTGCATATGTCGACGACGTACGATCAGCACAGCTACGCCAATCAGTACCATCAATGCTCCAAAATAAAATGGGGTTTCTGCTGAGTACCACTCTGACAGCTTCCCTGCAAGCCACGGCGAAATTGCCCCGCCCAAAAACCGCATGAAGCTGTAGGCCGCAGATGCTGTCGAGCGCTCCACTGGAGCAGCCTGCATAACAGCAGTTGTAATCAATGTATTGTTAATCCCCAGAAAAATACCAGCCACAATGACGGCGACAATGACAGTCGTTGGTGAACCAGCTACCGTCCCGATCGCCATAACACCTAAATCAATGGCAAACAGCGTCAGCATGATACTAATGGAAGATACCACGCTCAAGCGTGCTTGAATCTTCGGTGCTACAAACACCGAGGTAAAGGCCAGCATAATTCCCCAGCCAAAAAACACATAACCCAAACCATGCTCGTCCAGATTCATTACATATGGAGAATACGCCATCAACGTAAAAAATCCAAAGTTATATAACAACGCTACAATACCGAGCGTGAGCAAAGCCGGATAACTGAGCGCTTTGAACGGATCGGCAATGGAACCGCGTTTTTTGGGCTTTGGAATGGAAGGCAGCATAAACGTAATGAACAAAAATCCCACTACCATCAGTCCGGCTACACCGAAAAACGGACCGCGCCAGGAAATGGAACCTAACTCACCGCCCAGCAACGGACCCACTGAAATCCCGAGGCCCAATGCCGCTTCATACAAAATAATTGCTTTAGCTGTTCCAGAAGTGGACAGACCTACAATCGCAGACAACGCTGTTGCGATAAACAAAGCGTTCCCCAAACCCCAGCCTGCCCGGTAGCCCACAATTCCGCCAACTGTACTGGCTGTGCCGCCCAGTCCAGCAAACACAATAATAAATAAAATCCCGGTTAGTAGTGTCCATTTGACACCCAATCGACTAGATACAACGCCTGTAATCAGCATCGCAACGCCTGTTACCAGATTATAGCTGGTGAACAGCAATGACACTTGGCTTTTCGTAGCATGAAGCTGATCAGCAATGGCCGGAAGAATCGGATCGACCAATCCCAGACCCATAAATGAAATAACACAAGCAAAGGCGACTGCCCAGACCGCTTTAGGTTGAGACAGCAAGCCTGAGCGTTCTTTTAACTCTTCAGGTAATGCATGTTGTGAACTCATATTATGATGTTACCTCCACATCTGAATGTAAATGTTCTTGTTATGACGGGTCGTGATCAAGTTCATCATCCAGAAGAACCTTGCGTTCACGCACCCTAACCCGTAACTCCTCCAACTCAGTCTGGAGCATACGGATGCTGTTGATTTTTCCCTCCATTAATTCCAACTGCTCGTTCAATGTACTTTCCATATCCTCCAACATGGCCCGTCGCTCGTTCGGTTGCAAATGCTCCGTTCGCTCGCGATATTCCTCCCGCTGACCCTTAAGCATTTCCGCTGCGGACATGTAACGCTGAAGCTCTTGCAAGGAGAATCCAAGTACTTCCTTGGCACTCACTATTTTTTTTAGTAAGTCCACATCCTCCTGCGTATACAGGCGCATATTTCCTTCACTGCGCTGCGGAGAGGGCAATAAGCCGATTTCCTCATAATAACGAATGGTTCGCTTGGTTAATCCGCTTTGTTTGGCGACCTCATCAATTTTATACGTAACCATGACACCCACCTTATGAAAAAGATTATATATAAATACTACGCCTCTATAACGTTAACGTCAACGTAAACTTCAATATAAAAAAAACCGCCTCTAATTGGAGACGGTTCCTATTTTGACTAGTACGGTCATAGACCCGAGCATCGGTGCTCAAGCCCATGAATATAGCTTTAGATGAAACAAGTACGAGTGATGATAACCAGTAAAATGAAGAGAACCAGAATAACACCAGTGGAGGTGAACATGTTACAACCGCCACAACCTCTATCTACTTCACCCATTTCGTATTCCTCCTCCCTACTGATTCCAGCAAATCTCCCGAATTTTAAATCCTTGAGCTACGAATTAGATGATAAATGCTTTGGAAATAATAACGAGCAGAATGAAAAGTACCAGAATCGCTCCTGTAGATGTAAAAGCTCCATAACCAGCGCCTACTCCAGACATGGTGATTCCTCCCTTCATGGTTTACAAGAGCATCTTATGCTTATGCCATCATCCATGATAGGGACAAATGCCGCGCCTGCCGCCCAAATCTAGGTTGGGGTTGTACTGTCCTGTTATTCTTCGGACCCGAGCATGCCGTGATACAGGAGGTTTCGTGCCTGCTTGGCAAGCACAGACGGACTTTCACGTCCAGGCAGCAATTTAGTTAACGTCAGTCGTTCAATCAAGCCGATCACGCATTCTGCTGTCAGTTCAGGGTCCAGTTCCTCACGGCAGGAGCCCCATCGTTGCGCCGCCAGCAGATGTTTTTTGATATGCTCAGCCATTTCCGCCTTAATACGCACCGAGTCTGTCGCCTGGTAAAAACCGACACGAGTGATCGCCGGATTATTAGACAACACACGAAAAATAGCTTCTAGAAACACCTGTCCCCGTCTCAAAATTTCAGCCTCGCTTAGGTCTGGGCCTATCTTCATGCTTTGTACCGTATCATTCACCAAAGTACCGAAGCTCTCCACAAGCTCCTCGTATAACTGTTCCTTGCTTTCAAAATGAATATAAAAATCCGGCTGCGTCAATCCTGCACGTGCCGCGATCGAACTTACCTTTGTCTGATAAAACCCCGTCTGAGCAAACTCTTCAGCCCCCGCTTCCAGTAACAACCGTCGACTCTCCCGACTTCTGACTCCTGCTCTCATCACGGTCTTGCCCCCTTACGCCACAAATCTATCGTATTATAAAGTTCCTTTGCAGTAAGAACAACGGGCTTGAGGATGATATATACCTGTCCTTCAAAAGTCCTAATACAGAAGGACTGAACGTTTTGGAAAATCAAGGGCATCTCCCTACAAGGTATAATTAACCAATCTGACGGTGAGCGAGCAGGAATTATTAAGCCGAATTCAAATATTTATACTTGAGGATTTTGCACAACCCTGACTTTCGATATATATCAGTGATGAGGACAATATTTGCGCATCATCTCAATCGTTGTCAGATCATCATCCAACCCCCGTTGTTGCAAGCCGTCGATAATTTGCTGACGTTCCTGATCTTTAACATTTTGACCGAATTTAAACTTGGCAGTCCATTCCTCCGGTACAATTTTGATCAGAGCGACCCCTTTTAAACGTGAAGCATACCGAGAATCGCTGGCATCAATCGTGTCATACCCGCCTTCCGGTTGCAGCTTACTCATAAAAATGGAAAAGGCCGATGCTTTTTCTTCCAAATCCACTACATGCTCCGCATGACCACGCACGGTAATACTTTTAAAAAATGAAGTCGCCGGACATGCCATATGTTCATCCGTAAAATAAGACGGAATGAGCGCATATTCTTTGGCGGCTGAAAAAGTAACTCGATTATCTTCTTTCATCCGTTCCATCTTTTCTCCAGCACGGCTGCCATGAATATAAAAAACGCCATTTCCATAAGCGAAATTCAAGGGAACCACACGCGGAAAACCATCCTCGCTGTTCATGCCTAAAAATCCGAAACTGACCTCGCTTAGAAACTGCTCTATTTCCTCTAGTTCTGCCACCGTAAATTCTTTTCTTCTCATAGGGAATTCTCCTTCCATCTATTGACCAATGATACATTTCAGATTATGTTGAAAATGGATTCATAAAAAGATCCAATATGAACGAAAATGAGTGGCCCAATCGAAGGAGAAGAGTATGGATATTACGATTGCTTATCAGCGTGCGCTTCAAAAATATCATTTAAAATATTTGGCATTGTATCATGCTCTTCGTGAGGGAATCCTCAATGGTTCCCTTGCCAGTGGTACGCGTCTGCCTTCCACTCGTGATCTGGCTGTGATGTATGGAATTTCACGAGGGAGCGTTAAAGAGGCATATGATATGCTGTTGGCAGAAGGATATATAGATTCGGCAGTAGGCAGAGGAACCTTTGTTATGGAACAGACAGCGGTGCTGCCCGACAAATCTTTAATCAACCAGCAGAACCAAAATTCACCTGTTGTAAAACAAAAAGCCCCTGCTCTATCAGCTTGGGGACAACGAATCATGCAGATCGAAAGGGAACGAAACTTACAGCCGTCTCCTGCTTCTGCTACAAATAGAGACAGTGCGCAACAGCCTTTGATTTCTTTTCAGGCAGGAGAAGTTGTATTGGAGGGCAGTTCACAGATCGCATGGAAAAGCGCAATGACTGCCGCTGGAAAAGATCTGCAAAAGCCCTCGGCTGACGCGACGACTGCACCAGTGAGCGGTGATGAATGGCTGCGTGAAGCGATTTGCCATCATGTTGGCAGAACACGCGGAATTACAGCCACTCCGGATCAAGTCGTATTATGCAGTGGTTCCATGGAAGTGATCACGTTATTAAGTCAGTTGCTTATTCATGAACAAGATCGAATTGTATTAGAAAACCCCTGTTATTCCGGCATCTACCGTGCAGTTACTGCCTCAGGCGGACAGATACATGCTGCTGAGATGGATCAACATGGAATTGTCCCACAGGATTGGGATTCCAAACTCCTATTTGTTACACCTGGACGACAGTTTCCAACCGGTGCAGTGTTGCCATTAACACGCCGTCAACATATTTTGCAATGGGCAGCATCCAAGGGAGCGTGGATCATTGAGGACGATTATGACAGTGAATTCCGTTGGGCAGGACGACCCATTGAACCATTAAAAGCACTGGATCGCACAGAATGTGTCATCTATGTCGGCTCCTTTTCCAAAAGCATGTTCAGCAGCCTTCGACTCGGGTTTGCAATCTTGCCCGTTGAATTAGCCCAAGCGCTGACAGCTGCCAAACGACTATACGATCCCCTGCCGCCTGCCCGCTTGGAACAGCGCGCACTGGCACGTTTTATGATGCGCGGCGACTACGTTCGCCATGTGCGTCGGATGACTCGAATATACAGATCACGCTACGACGTGTTCCAGCGTGGAATACAGCAGTTAAGTGAACTATTTCACTGGCATCAGAACGATTGTGGACTACATGCCTATGCCATCTGGAAGCAGGAGTCTGCCCAGTACCATCATTTGATGCAGACAGCACAATTTTACGGAGTCACATGGCGTGATGCCGCCGATTACCAACTGACACCGGGACCTCCATCAGCCTGCTTTATCTTTGCCCATTTAACGGAGCAACAAATTGTTGAAGGGTTTAACCGTCTGCGCCAGACTTGGGACCATATTAAAAATCAATGAGGAGTTCCCTTATTTAATCACTAGCCCCAACAGCCCTACAAATGATGAAGCTTGATGCGGTGAGATGATGCAGCCATTCAAATCTTCTATATCCACCTGTAACCCATCAAATTCACAATCGCTCAGATCAATCCCGTTGAGCTTGGACCCCGATAGCATCGCTTGATCCAGATTGCAACGGTTAAAAAAGGTTTTTTGTAGTGTTAAATGATACAGATCGGCACTTATTAAAGAACAATCCTCAAAACCAACTTGCTTAAAATTAGCAAAACGGAACATCGAATAATCCGCTAAGCAATCCGAAAAACGAACGTTTTGGAGCCTGCTTCTGGAAAAGTCTGTTCCAAGCAATTTGCAGTTTTTGAACTCTACCCGATGGATAAAGGAACCGGAAAAATGAACATTAGACAGATCGCATTTATCAAAAATGACGTCTGTCCATTCACTTTCCGGTAATGACGATTCCATGATCGTTACATTTTTAAAAGTCATCTTCTCTAATGAAACCTTAACCGCTTCCACATTATCCAAAATCATATCTTCTACAGACCCCATACTATATTCGCCTTTGGACCGTAAGGAATACATTTCTTCGTTTAGTACGGGCAAGTCCGCAGGAATTTTCGGCAACTCCATTTTAATTTTCATAATAACTCTACCTCCACGATTGAGAGCCCTCTAGGACATCTATATGAATCTATTTTCTATCAATTCTCATACATAGGGTAGCAAAAGTATTTCTCACACATATATTAACGTAGTGAGCACGCTCACGAACCTTTGTTAGGAGGTTGATAGCATGGCAGTACAACTATCTAATCAAGTGTTCTCCATCTCTGTCGGAGATTACGGCGATCTCTCTTCCTTACGGCTGGTAGGGGACACTTTTAATACCAACTATGTCATGAACAGCTCCAACGCACCTAAACAGAATACGTCGGATCATCAGTGGCTGGGTGAACTGATGTTCACCTATCGTCTCGGCAACGGAGCGTGGACTCGGGCATGGACAAGTAATTCTGCTGATGCGCGCCAGATCACCTCTTCTGGAAACAGTGTCCAGGTAGCCTATCAGAATTCATCAAACAATCAGGGAATACGTAATTTCATTTTACATGAAACTTATTCGTTGGTTAACGATTATTTGCATTGGCAAATGAAAGTAACGAACACCTCTAATCAAACACTGGAGATCGGAGATTGGGGACTGCCGCTTCCGTTTAACGAGTACTGGTCCGGCGGCAATAATGAACAAATTTATGAAACCAGAGTACTCTCACACTCCTTTGTAGGCCATAACAGCTCCTTTATTACCGCTGGACGACCTAGCGGCATCGGACCGTATGTACTGCTGATCCCTGATGCCTCAACGGGTGCTGGTCTCGAATATCAGGACCATTGGAGAACTGAGGAGCATCCCGGCAGCACATGGGCTATGGAGCAAGGTGGCTGGTCCGAAGGACTGAATGTGTTCTATATCCATTCCAATGTCATCAAGAGCACCAACCGTGGCTATCTTGGAAGCACCAGTCTGTCGCTGGCTCCTGGTGAAAGCAAAACGTATGCCTTTAAATTTTACAAGGTAGCGGACGAGCAGGCTGTAAAGGACAGGCTGTACAGTGAGGGACATGTGGATGTGACCGTGGTTCCGGGTATGATTTTCCCGACGAATCTCAAGGCCAAATTCGATCTGCATACCAGCAAATCCATTACCTCTGTCACAGCGCAATATCCGTCTGAAACGACCATCAGCTATCTGGAAACAGCCCCTACAAACCATAAAATATATGAACTCACACTGGGACGACTGGGACATAACAATATTACTGTAAACTATGGTAACGGCGAAAAAACCGTTCTCCAGTTCTATGCCATCGAGCCAGTCGAAGCTGCACTTCAGCGTCACTCTACCTTCATGGTCAACAGCACCCAATGGAACGTGCCGGGCGACCTGAGGGACAAGGTCTTTGATGACTGGATGATGCAGTACAAGGCTAGACGCAACAGCTTTGCTGGTTACTGGGGCTGGGGTGATGATTGGGGACTAACTCACGGCCAGTTTCTGGCGGAGAAAAACGTTCAGAAGCCCGTGGCATCTGAGATCAAGGCAGTCGATGATTATTTGGAAGTAGCCATCTGGACGAATTTGATGGAAGGCCATCATACCGATTATCTGGTCCCTGATTTCCTGATGCCGCAGCCTAACACGACACCAACGTACCGTGGCTATGCCTATCCGCACATTTATAATACGTTTTTTAGCATGTATAAAATTGCCAAGCTGTATCCCAACCTGATCAGCTATCGCAATAGCAAAAACACATATTTGCTACGTGCTTATCGTATTTTTAAAGCGTTGTATGAAGGCCCTGTTGCTTATAACTGGAACACGGGACTCATGGGTGAGCTAACTGCACCTGATATGATTAAAGCGCTTCAGGAAGAAGGCTTGACCACCGAGGCTAACGACCTGATTGGCAAAATGGCTACCAAGTACAACAATTTCAAAAACACCACCTATCCTTATGGCTCTGAGTATAACTATGACAATACAGGCGAAGAAGCCGTATATACACTCGCCAAAATGAACAACAACACGACGATGATGAGCAAAATCAACGCCAAAACGCGTGCTGCACGCGGTCATATGCCTGTCTGGTACTATTACGCCGATCCGGTCACCATCACCGGAGAGAATTGGTGGAACTTCCAGTACACCACCTCACTTGCCGGCTATGCGATGGATGACTGGACACGTCGGCATTCGTCCAAGCCCGAAGTGGATCAGCGTCTATCCTATGCCGCCAAGCTGGCGAACATCGGAGCGATTAACTCGGGACAGATCAGCTCTGATCCTGCCAACATCGGGGCGGTATCGTGGACATATCAGGCGGGCAAGGGCAATTACGGCGCACTCGGTCTGGACGGTGGCCCTCTCTTTAACGGATGGCGCGGCATGTCCGGGGAAGCCGATCTGGGACTGTTTGGAGCCATCAAAATCCTAAGCTCGGATGTTGCTGTAGATCCAATATTCGGCTTGTTCGGCTATGGCTGTGACGTTACAGAAAGCAGTAACAGCTACGCGATTACTCCAAAGGACGGTGTATTCCAACGACTGCATCTGATCACCCAAAAGCTGAGTTTGGAGCTGAATCGGGATCAATATAGCTTGGCCATCGTGTCCAAGTCCAAGAACAACATCCGTCTGACACTGAAAAATATGACTCCAGGCACGACTCATACCACCGTTATGAGCTTGACCGGACTCGCGGCAGGTACGTATGACGTGCTTGTAGATGGCACAAAAACCGGGTCAGTCACGGCTACTAACAGCTCTGCGACCACGGTCAGACTGAATATTGGTACGGCAGCCAACTATGATATCCGTATCCAGTCGAGTACAGACAACCCGTCTCCCGCCGGAGACATTGTAGCCCGTTATGAATTTGACGAAACGGCCGGATCTACCGCAGCCGATTCGTCAGGTTATGGACAGCAGGCCAGTGTAAGTGGAGGCGCGTGGGGCGCCGGACGAAAAGGTAATGCCCTGCACTTTAACGGTACAGACGCCTATGCTAGCCTGCCCGGTGGTATCGTTAGCAGCATAAATGACTTTACGATTGCCGCGTGGGTACGGGTGAACACGCATAACGGCTGGGCACGCCTGTTTGATTTTGGAGCAGGCACGGATCGGTATATGTTTTTGACACCCAAGGCCGAGGGAACTGGCATGCGCTTTGCTATCACCGTCTCGGGGAACGGAGAGGAACAACAGTTGAATGCGCCAGAGCTGGCAACTGGGGTTTGGAAGCATGTCGCCGTGACTTTGTCAGGCAATACTGGAATGATGTATGTGGACGGTGTAGAGGCGACGCGTAACACCAACATGACGCTGAAGCCTTCTAGCCTTGGACTGACAGACCGGAACTATATTGGGAAATCCCAGTTTGATGATCCCTATCTGAACGGTGCAGTGGATGAACTGATCATTTACAACAGAGCCCTGACCGCTCAGGAAATCCGGGGCTTGGCCTCGGCAAGCAGCACCATTACAGCCCATGATGAGGGAGCCCGTTCATATGCCGAAGGAGCAGATTAGAATACATTTACGCATTCATTCATGCCGTTAACGTTTTAGATTGTGAATGATTTGTACTGTGAATCATTTGTGTCGTGAATCATTTGCGTCGTAAATGATTGGTATCGTGAATGATTCTTGCTTATATTAGCTCTACCCCCGGATTTCTTAAGTTAAGTCTGTAATCAGGGAAGAAATCCGGGGAGATGATGCTTCGGAGCGAGCCACCCTATGGAAAGCATTTAAAGCGACCGCCTTACCGGGACGATCAGCGGCAACTTTTCCATCTGGAGGGCGTTTAGCTCCGTCTAATGCGTGTCGTCCTTGGTCTTAGGCGAACCAGTTCCTCACTGGTGAGCTGCCTAGTATAAGAGCGAGGGGAAGATCCTGTATCTACCCTGAGCACCCTGCCTGCCCCGTTGGGGCGGGCTACCCGTGTGTTGAATACCTGCATGGCCCACTGCACCGGAAAGGCTATGGATAAGCGACCATCTGCCGTGCCTGCATAGTTGACCGCAGCTGCATAATTATCTGACTGTCTGAGCCATACAGAGCCGGAATCCCCAGGTAGTGATACGGGAGTCGTACCTCTAATAACCGTCTGATCTTCGAAGGTCAGTAAGCCCAACTCTCCACCATAATTGATTTGCAAGTCCGTATAGACGGACTCTACCGTGCCATTGACCCGCCCGGTCGTACGCCCTACCTTCTTCAATCTTTCCCCTATGCGATAAGCGGTCACATGACCCGGAATCGCTCCTACTGTAGCATAACGCGGATTGAGCAAGTTGTTACGGGTCGGAAGCGAAAGCGCCGCATCAATCAGGTTCGTTCCGGTGGGATTCAAGCGTACGTAACGATAAAGCCGTCCTATACGATCCTGGGCAACCGTCCCCCCATCGGCTCCGCCTGGCTGAATTGTAGCCTCTCGATTGTCTGTATTGGAGGGATTGAGGACATGGTTATTGCTAAAAAGATAACGTGTCGCCGGCGCTCCAGTTGGGGCAACGATGAGTCCGGTTGAACCGGAGCCTTCAATCGTCCCGACACTGTAGCCGGCGATGACCGGGCGTATGCGCACTTTGTAGTCCGTGGCATTGGCTCTGATCTTTCCAGTCTTTACAATTCGGACTGGAACGTTCGTTTTCTTTCCTAATGCGGTGGCCGACAGGAGTCCAGTAGAGGCCGACGCTAAACGGTCCGTGTACACAATGACAGCGGCTCCTCTTTTGGGATGAGCAGGGTCCCTGTACCCTACGCCAATGCCGTGGACACCGGACATTTTTAAAACTCGCTTGGCCATCCGCTTTTTCACCTGAAGCGCGGCCGAGAAGGTAGCCAACATAATCATCTCCTTTTACATTCAGATGAAATATTGTATGGCTAAGGCCGCTTCGCGTTCCATTTGATCATACGATCGCTGTATTGAAAGGCATATGAAAACATTCCAAAAAATGGTATACTCATTTCCGAAATTGACATCTTATCATTTGATTCTGGTGTTCAAGGAGGTACTTTATGTTTTCAATCATGTTGACATATAGCATACAAGCAATTGTAATTTTACTGATTATCTTTGAATTGTTGAGAAATAACAGAAAAAAAATAGGCTGGGGATCACTTTCACTGCTTTTATCTCTTCTTGGTATGGCTGTTTCTTTCGAATTTGGCAATTACATATTGGGAGACCAGTTGCTTTCCTTTTTAGGATTGCCCGCCTGGTCTAACAGTGTTGATAATACTAGGTTTCACTACACCATTTTTCTATCCAGTATTTTTTTTATTCCCAGTTTAATCATTGGATATAAAAATCCTAAGGAGTTTGGAGCTACAATCGGAAAACGGATTTCCAGTATATATCTATTTTTGATCATCATTTCACTTTTATTTTTATTATCAGCATTTTCTCGAAGTGAAAGTTGTCTTAGCGGAGGTTGTTGTTTTATACATTAAATCCGAACAATCCGGGGTGAGTAATTAGATCAAGGAGTTGGTATTATCTATAATTCATTTACCTCCATATTCTTTCCGGCACTGACTGCAATCATCCTTATAAAGATGCCAATATTGGAAACAAGAGTGGACAAAGGTACGATGTTGAAAGTGAGAATTACAATAATAACAGTCCTGCTTATCGGAGTCGTGTTGTATATAATTGATACTCAGTGGTGGATTGTGATTGCTTTTGCAGTATTTTTCTGCATACTACTTGTTATAAAACTTTTGAAAAGGCGTAATAAGCCACATTGATTTATGATTCTCATACTCAGCGTCTAACAAAAGCCCTCCATTAATGGAAGGCTTTTTATATTACGTAGCATATTTAAATTCCCAACTTATTAAAACACCCCACCAGCGTATGCCAGCAGGGTGCTACCGATGCTTTCGGATTTATATGGGAAGTATATAACGTTTGGGTGATTATGTAAATAAATATATAGATTAAGCTGATCCCCTCATATTATGACACGTTCTACCCAGTTCCAAGTACCTTGGCTTGTTACTTTGATTTTATCCCCTACGACAAAAAGGCCATATTTATCGTTACTAACTGAAATTTCTTTGCGCTCATTGCTTTCGAACTCGCAAGTTATATAAAATGTTTTTGAAGACGATCCTTCAGTCCAATCTACCCGCTTATCAACCACCTCACCTATACGTTCTATTCTCGGTTGTTTACGATTATTGCTCGCAATCCGAGAACCGCCTATAAACGCTGAAAGAATAAGTCCCACGACTATAAGTAAAAGAATCCAAAAGACCATCTATAATCCTCCTAAGTATTCATTAGTTGGTAATTATGATATCGGCTTTTCAACTGTTTATTTTGATATCGATTGAAAAATGAATATAAAAACACCCCACCAGCTTAGCCAGTAGGGTGTCACCGATGCTTTCGGATTGCACAACAGTACTTCCGTATTCGTTTTATCAATACGATTGGTTTGGATAAATTTGTAAATACAATATGTATGGTTCATGCTGATCACCTCAAGATAGGTATTCGGTGATTGATGTGTTAATTCCTCCAAAATAACAAATCACCGCCAACCACTGGATGGCGGTGATTTGTTTGCTTACGCTTAAGCACCTCCATGCTGTACATGAGGCTGTATATCATGCGTCTGGGCAGGTACAGTAACAATAAACAAAAAACTAGCTGCAATCATTAGCAGTACCATTTTTTTAACATTGTCTAACCATTCATTCTAAAATAGAGGGCATAAATATTAATAGTAAAATAATCTTTCTCTTTGCCCTACACTAACTAAACTTTCATACTTTATAAAAGTTCTAACGTCAGCAAATTGTTTAAACTGCTCAAATAATCTTATGCATCTAATGAAGAAGGATTCTTTGTTATTGGCTAATGATTTAGATAAAACGTCTAGCAGGTATCTGAAGCCATAAGAGTAATTGCCTCTGTTCAAGTAGTATTTAGCAAGTTCATATTTAAAACGTGTTGTTTGCTCTGGTACTACCTGATAGGTATACATATCCGATGATGGCTGTTGTACAAAAGAATCAATAATCATTTCAAACCGTTTAAGTATATCATTCACGTCTAACTGAAATCGGTTAGCTGCAAACATTACGTTCAAAAGCTTTACGATCATTTCCTTATCGACTTTATCACTTGATGCAATAATATATTGAACATAATCGTTTAGCACGCTTACATCTCCAGATAAAAGCTTATATACGTACGTGTTACCTTCTGCCCAGTTTTGGAACAAGCCCATCCAGTATTGGGTGTCCTCGTCCTTCTCCAAAACCCAATCTAAATTAGTGTAGGCGTATGTATACTGTAGGGCTTGGTGGTAATCGCCTTTAGCTTCGCAAGAACCTGAACACAACAAATCAGCATAAGCGATGTACACAAACAGTGGACGACTTAGTTTCTTGGAAGACTCATCACGCATTCGACTCTGCTGTTGATGTTCCAAAGTATATTGGATTTCAGCTTTAGCTCTCATTGTTCTAGCTACTTCCTCAACCTTGTCCCATTTACGCAAAGACCTGTACACGTTTGCTAAATCCTTCAGCGCGTCAAGCTGTTCTATTTCATCCAGACGTTCCACGAAGGATTCAAATAGCGTTGCTGCCTTGAGATTCCGGCTTTGATCGTTTCCAACTTGAATCGTGAATATACGATATTGGCAGACTGCCAATCGTTCAGAATGTTGATACTTCTCCGCTTCAGCCACACCCTCATAGAGCAGTAGTGCAGCCGCATGTCTTCCCTGCTTCAACAATTCTTCTGCAATTTCAAATAGCTTGGGCGAATACAGTAGATTGTCCATGATGGCTCCCACCACTCGACTAATCGCATCCAACTTGTCCAACTCCGCACAACGAAATAGAAATGGCTCGATTCGCCTCATATTCGGGGGGGTGTCGATGATGTAGTTTTCTATAAACAGATCGTAAAAATACCCTTCTGGTAAATCCATAGCCTCAGTGATTAGGTCAAGCTGGTTAACAGACATTGACTTATTCCCTGTCACAATAGCACTTACTATTCCCCTATTCATGCCTGCAAGTTGTCCGAATTGCGCTAAGCTCAAACCCTTTTGTTGTAGGTAACTATCTAATTCTGCTCTAATCGTAGGTGTATGCTTCATGTCATATCCACCTTCCACACAGAAATTCCAAAACTTTTTATTATTGCATTCTATTTTTGTCCATAATTTAACAGTTGTCAATAAGCTTTGAAATATATGTCATGCAATATTCGAATAAAATATATATTTTCGAATATTAATGCTTTTTACCATTTTGTTAACAAAAATATACACTATATTCCTTTTTTAATGATATACTTGGTCAGTAGTACAAATTATACCAATCGAGAGGGCGATTTTTGATGAAGTTTAAAAACACAGTAATCATTCTTACAGGTGTATTGGCTCTTACGGCAGTAGCTCCGCTGGCTGCTACTGCCGCACCAGTTACGGGGATTAAAGTATCGAAGGATCATGGAGGTATAGTTATCCAACAAACTGGTCAAGAGGTACATGAGGTTCTTGGTGGGACAAGTCCGACGATGGACTTAACTGTTGATAAAGGTTATGGACATGTAAAGATTAAAGTTCGGAATCAAGGAACATCAACTATCTCTTGGAGCTTGCAGGGTAACGGGAAAGAATATGTCTATAAAACTGTTGGCAAAGGAGGCTCATTAACGTGGAATAGTCTTAATTCATTCCCTAATGGGATGCCTTCAGGGAAATACGTAATTCAATTCAGAGCCGACGGAAACAAAGTTGATGGCGAGGCTTGGGCTACTACTGGTCAGTACCCATCAGACATTAACTAACCGTTATTACAAGCAGGGGAGCGTCTTGGAGTTAAATCCAAGGCGCTTTATTTAATTTTTCCAAAAAAATAAAGGTGAAGGTAGCAAAACACCTGATGTAGTGATAATTGTTGGTTTAGTGATCGGAGTTCTCATAGGTATCGCTCCTGTCTTTCTTAGTGGAATACAAGAGTGGACTTGGCACACTACAGTCCTTGTACTTGGTTCTGCGCTTGTTATTGGTCACATCCTTTATAGTTGGATAAAGGAAAAGATAGTATATGAGACAAACTATGTCACGGTATTCGTAAATTAAAGCCCTTGTTGCAAATGGAAGACCTATTCATTGTAATGAAGAGGAGAGAGTGATGAAAAAGAAATTTTTTATCGTAATTGGAGTTATAATAGGCATCCTGTTCTTCTTTTACTTGTTAACTTTATGGGCGGCAAACAATCTCCATGTGCCCTCTCAATAGATTAAACAAGTTATATCGATTTTGTTTGATGTTCATTTACAATTCACATAAACGTTCCTTTCCATAAAGAGTTGCGTTTGCAATATACTCAAAAGTAAAGGAATTGTGGCTAACTTCAAATGAGAAGCATATCTTATTACAAGTAAACTCTCAACATTTTAAGCCCAGTGGAATATGAGGTATGCATAATAATCAAGGGAGCTGATATTATCTATAATTCATTTACCTCCATATTTTTTGCTGCGTTAACTGCAATCACCCTCATAACGCTGCCAAAATTAGAAGCTAGGGTGAGTAAGAGAATAATGTTGAAAGTGAGAATTTCCATAATAACAACAGTTCTGCTGATCGGAGTCGTGTTGTATATCATTGACCCTCAGTGGTGGATCATTGTAGCCTTTGCAATTTTGTTTGTAACCCTTCCTATCTTTTTATTGAAACGTTGGCGCGAAAAAAGCTGAATCAGAGAAAAAGCCTTCCTTGTTGATAGGAAGGCTTTCCACCTTATCCCTTAACCGCTCCCTCCGCAATGCCCTCCATGATGAATTTCTGAAAGAAGGCGTAGATCAGGATAACCGGGATGGAGGTCAGCACAAGTGCGGCCAGAATAAGCGACCAATCCTTGTTGTACTCTCCAAACAGCATATTGGTCGAGAGAATCAGGGTGTAATGGTTCACATCCGTCAGCATTAACAATGGAAGCAAAAAGTCATTCCAAATCCACAGAAAATCCAAAATCGCAATGGTAACTGTGATTGGTAGCAGCAATGGAAATATAATGCGAAAGAATGTTTGAAACTCATTACAGCCGTCCATTTGCGCGGATTCTTCTAGCTCACGTGGGATGGATTTGACGAATCCATGATACAAAAAGATCGCCATATTCACACCCAAGCCGATATAGATCAGGGCCAAGCCGTACGTACTGCCCTGAACGGACAAATCTTTTGCCATTCGCGTAAGCGGTATCATAATAGAGTGAAACGGTACTAGCATCGATGCGACAAACAGGAAGAAAATCGCACTGCTCAGTTTCCCCTGTGTACGAGACAGCTTGTAGCCTGCCAGTGCCGAACAGATCACAATGCCACCAATGCCGATAAAAGAAATAATCGTGGAATTAAGGGCGCTGTTCAGCAAATGAGTCTGATGAAAAGCCTGACTGTAATTTTCAAAGTGAAGCTTCGTGGGCAGCGCCGTAAAGGATGCAAACATCTCACCCTGTGTTTTAAACGAGTTAATTACCGCCATGTAGATTGGGAAGAAGGACACGACTGCGCCCACGCACAGAATCAGCGTAATCAACAAGGAATTGGCTTTCTTCAGCCTCATGCCTCCACCTCCCTCTTCTTCATGACACGCAGCTGAATCAGGGTGAAAATGAGAACGATTGCGAACAAAATAACGGATTTGGCGCTCGCATAACCATAACGGAAGTTGTTGGAGAACGCCTCCTCATAAATGTTCATCGTAATCACCTGTGTACTGCGCCCCGGCCCCCCGCCAGTCAGTCCGTATACGACCTCATACACTTTGAAGGCACCATTCAGCGTCAGGAAGAAACAGATCGTAATCGCATGAGTAATCATTGGCATCGTTACGCTTCGCAATGTCTGAAATGCGTTCGCCCCGTCAATAATAGCAGCCTCCTTCAAGCTTTGTGGTACACCTTGAAGCGCAGCCAGATAGATGATCATCATATAACCTACACCATTCCAGAGCGACACGATAATAATTGAGAAGAAAGATACTTTCGGATCGCCCAGCCACGATTGGCCCAAAAATGCGATAGCCGTCTTTTCGGCGATCTGTGGCAGCACGGAAGAAAAAACGAAGGTCCACATAAATGCGCTAATAATGGTACTGATCATATTGGGCATGAAAAATATCGTCCGGAAAAATCCTTTGGTACGTGTACGCGACTCAATCAACACTGCCAGTGCCAGTGCCAGTACATTTTGCAGCACAATCATGACCAATACGTATTTAAGGGTAAACCAAAGGGAATTGAGAAAATCGGGGTCTTCCTTCAACGATTCCACAAAGTTCCCCAAGCCGATAAAGCTGTAATTAGGATTCAATCCGTTCCAGTCTGTAAAGCTGTAGTACATGCCGCTGATCGTTGGAATGAGCAGGAAGATAGCATAAAAGATCAGCGCCGGGGCTGTAAACGCCAGTAACATGACGTATTTTTTATAGATTTTAAAAGGCATGGAGTCTCTCCCTCCCGGTGTAATTCTGTAGGTTACCGTTACTTGTTCACTTTGTTATACGATTTCCATGCCTTATCCAGCGCCTTAATTACGTCATCCTGCGAGAGCTGACCAGCATAATAGGATTGTAGCGATTTGCCTGCCTCGTCCTTAACCGCTTGCGGGATAGATGGATCTTGGTACGACTTGCCTGCTTTCACGTATTCGGTAGCGTCATTAACCCAAGGATAGCTTTTAAACGTATGCACTTTGGAGATCGGGTTAAATTTCAATGCTTCATAGAACGCGCTAGAATCCTTGTCATCCAGCACATAGTTAACAAAATCGAGCGCAACCTCCTTATTCTTGCTTGTAGAGGATACAGCCAGCGAAGTCGAAGTGGACAAATTAATCAATGTCGCATTGGAATCGTCATTGATCGGCAGCGGTGCTACCCCAAAATCCATCTTCGGATCCGATTTTAAAATCGTTTCCGCAAACCACGGTCCTTGAATCCACATCGCCGCTTTACCCGAGGCAAACGCAGCCGATCCATCATCCCCGCCGATTTCCAGCGCCTTGTCAGTACCGTTGCTATTCACCAGATCAATAATATCGAACATGCTCTTCATTTCGGAAAAAGAGCCTTTATCCTGATTCATCCGGTCGATAAAATCCTTATTCTGTGTGTTCATCATTGCACCTGCCGTAAGTGGCACAAACAGCTGTGGAATCCAGGATTCCTTGTAGGACAACAGGAACGGTTTCACATTATTCGCTTTCAGCTTCTCGACCACAGCCTTCATTTCGGTCAACGTTCCCGGCGGCTGCAAATCCAAATCCTTAAATATCTTTTTATTGTACAAGTAGCCCCATGAGATCGTTTCCAAGGGAACCGCTACGACCTTTCCGTCTTTGGTTGTCACCGAAGGCTTCACACTATCCATCAATTTGTTAACAAAAGGCTGACCGGACAAATCCTCCAAATAGCCCGCTTTATAAAACGGAGGAATTTCATTCACCGCGTGCAATGCAAATACGTCCGGCGCATCGTTGGATGCGAGTCTTGTCTTCAAAATTTGTGCGGCGTTGTCAGCAGGCGGCATCTCCAGTTGGACCGTAACGTCGATATTTTTATCTTTCTTCTCTTTCGCTACGAACGCATTAATGTATTTATCGTAGTGCTCCTTCAAACGGGGCTGAGCAATAAACATTTTGAGATTCACCGTTTTGCCGTCTCCACCGGAACCGCTGCTGTCACTGCCTGAAGAATTCGCTCCACACCCAGCCAATAACGTGCCAACCAGCATCGTGCTCAATACACCTTTCCACATCTTCATGAAAAATGACCTCCCCTATTTTGAAAATAACTGTTACCCATCGGCAAATCAGTTGTTATTCAAAGCAGCTATGCCGCCGGTCTTCAACCTCTATTCAGCTCTGTGCGAACTTCATAAAGGCCAAATTCCTTTGTGCTGCTCGTTTTGTATACGCTTTCATTATAGAGTGGGAGGTCACTTCTGCCATTGGACACCCTTAGCTTATTGAATTGGACTTTTTTAAACTTCCTTCCTCATTTCACCGGGTGCCATGCCAAAATGCTTTTTAAATACCCGATAGAAATAAGACACATCCTCATATCCTGCCATCTCCGCAACTGCTTTAATTGAAATCTGTTTATTGGCCAGCCATTCCCGCGCCTTTTCCATTCTTCGCTCTACGATGTAGTCCGTTACATTTTGACCATACTCCTGCTTAAATACCTTGCTCATATACTCTTTGCTCACAAAAAAGTTTTTCGCCAACTGCTCCAGTGTAATCGGCCCAGCAAAGTGACCGTCGATATATCGCCGTACCTCTTCTAAATTCAGTTTGTTTTTGTATTTTCGCTGCCGAATGAGCTGATCCAGTTCCTGAACATAGCACGACGATACGAATTCCAGCGCATGTTCTACAGAGGACACGGCATCCTGGGGCAGTGGAAATCCTGCCTTTGCCGTAGAAGTATCCAGCCCGTTATCCGCTGCGAGCTCTTTCAGCAGGGAAAGAAGCTCCTGCACCAGCCTGCCCAGCATATGTGGACTTGGTGCTCCATAACTCTCCAACTCCTGCATAACCTGCCTGCAGGTTAGGTTCACCCCGTCACGGTTCAACTCATTAAAATAAAGACGCAGCAGTTGCTTATACCGGGTCAACTTGTGAAAAAACTCATAATCCAGCTCTGTCGCTCCTTGTTGCTGTTCGGCCACCTTGACCTCCAGATCGTTTTTGCATTTGAGTAGCACTGCATTCAGCTCTGCAGGATTGACTGGCTTTAACAAATAATCGACGGCCTTATAACGGATGGCATGTTTGGCATATGCAAAGTCATCATATCCGCTTACGACAATGATTTTCACATCAGGACAATGGTTATTTAGTGCTTGCAGCAGCTCCACTCCGTCCGCACCCGGCATGCGCATATCAGTAATCACAATATGGGGAGCTAACTCCCCGACCAGCCTGAACGCCTCGTCCCCGTCTTCAGCCTCACCCACTACCAACATTCCAAGTTTTTCCCATGTGCCAAATGTCTTCAGAATATCGCGGTTCCACGGCTCATCGTCCACAATTAATACTCTGATCATACTTTTCCCTCCTCTGCTGAGGTGAATGGAATGCGGATGGTGACACGTGTACCGACTCCCTGCTCACTATCTATCGTCACTCCGTAGTGCACTCCAAAATTCATCCGTATGCGTGAAGACACATTGCTCAATCCGATATGACTACCCTGCGCCCAGATCGGTTCCTCCGACGCGTTTTCCAGCTTTGCCCGTAGTTTTTCCAGCTTGTCCGGGGCCATGCCGTTTCCATTATCGCAAACCGTAATACACACATCTTGTTTCATAATCTCCACCCGAATCCCTATTTGCCATGCCCCCGCCTTTCGATCAAGACCGTGCTGAAACGCGTTTTCCAACAATGGCTGAAGCGATAGCTTGGGCAGTCGAATATCCATCGCCTGTTCTTCCGTCTCCACCTGGAACACCAATCTTTGTGGAAATCTCCGTTGCTGGATGCGCATATAGTGTCCCACATGGTCAAGCTCTGCGCGTAAAGAGGCCAAATCCTGAGGTTCCCGTACCACGTAACGGAACATCTCACTCAGCGACCGAATGACTTCATAGGTGTCCTCCGGCTTTTGAGAAAATACCATACTTCCGATCATTTGCAGCGTATTTTGCAGAAAATGTGGATGAATCTGCGCTTGGAGCGCTTTCAATTCAGCCGTCTTTTTTTGCAAATTTATACTGTATTCCGCCTGAATATGCTCGCGAATTCGGCCTGCCATCCCATGCAGACTTCTTTCCAGCAGCCCAATCTCATCCGGGCGTATACTTGGCTGTCCAATCGGTCCTTTGATCATATCCAGCTCCTGTACGGAACGCGCCAAATGAACAATCGGACGTGCAGTCCGCCATGCGATGAAAACGGCAATGCAGATAGAAACCAGAATTGAAATCACGCCTACGATAATACCATACAGCATGGTTGAAAAGGCACTGTGGTTAATGGAGGAAGTGGGTACGATTTTGACCAGCTTTAGCCCAACTACATCCAGATCATTATAGAACACATAATGTTCAGCAGTTTGAATCACTCCAGGACCCGGCTTAACGTCACGAAGAGCTGTCAGCACACCTGCAGGTGGAGGCGACTGCCGAGCCTGTGCTGGATACATGACCCTGCCATCCGCATCTGTAATAAGCACCTGATGCTGATCCCCTCGTCCCAGCAGGCCCAGCGTCTGATCGAATTGCGACCACAATACATCCAATGAAATAGCTCCCGTCTGCTTCTGATCTTCGAAACGCCGAATACTGCGCGTCAAAGTAAAGCGTTCCGGGTCAGCAGAGCTTGGACGAATCGAATAATCCTTATTCGCTTGCCACATCTCGGCATACTGTGGGGGAATACCGCTCACTGTCGTAATTTCATTTTGCATGCTATTAAAGGTAAACAGGGTTTGCGATTGCTTCAAATAAAGCTGGATGCCGATCACATGACTTCCGGCTGAATAATACACATTCGCCATCGTATTCAGCATTTTTCGCTGAGCATTAAATTGGCTCGAAAGATTGTCAGGCTCGCGCTCATTCAAATAATCGCTCAGATCAGGGCTGATCTGAATGCTGTAAATCAGATGATTCAGACGATCTAGCTGGTCGCTGATATAGATCCCCGTCCATTTCATATTGGACATGTTCGTCTCTACCACTTCAGTTTCCATGGAAGCTCTACTTTTTTCCGCAGCCAGCACCGTGACAGCAATGACCGGCAGCACAGATAGAACAATCATCGTCAAGATCAGCTTAAGCTGAATGCTGCGTCGATACGGGGCCGTCAGCGCCCGGAACCAGCGGACTGCTCGGGTTGGCATAGCGATGCACTCCTCTACTCAGCCATATGCGAAAACGCCCCGCAATTCGCAGGGGCGCTTCATTTACCGGATAATCCCGGAGAATACCTATATGATATTATTCGTAAGTTGGTTTCAGCTCATTATTCATCATTTACGCTTCTTCGATAATTATAACACCCCAAGGCTCTAATGGAAGCGTTTGTCCTTGGATAACTGTACGCCCCCCGACTAACTCCTTGCCGTCTCCATGTGGATATACCACCGAGCCTGCTTGTTCGGAATAGTTAAAATAGTACCGGATTGTCCGTCCCAGCTCATTTGTGCCGGATTTAACAATGATCGGATAAGACGTTTCCTGATCCACTCCCCATACTCCCGCCTTTTTGGCTACAGAGCTGAATAGTTCGCGGATGACCGCCGGGCTGACGATACAGCCGATGTAGGTCGCTGTTCCCTGACCATAGCGGTTTTGCGTAATCGCGGCATATTTTCCCCAATGCGGGTGATCGTAATAGGCCAACACTTCGGCGGTCGTCGGGGTAATCAGCTCCATCCACGTATCTACCTGATTGTCCTCTGGTGCCACCTCAAAAGGATTATTTTTGAGCGTCACCTTCTTCGGCTCCACGAACAAGCTGTAATGAATGCCGCAGGCTTCGCTAATCACGCCCGGCTGCCGGGACGTTCTCACCTGCACATGCTCGTCAGTAAATCCGCTTCGGAATGTGTATACTATATGACCACCTTTCTCCACATATCGGTTCAGCTTCTCCAGTAGTGCGTCTGGGGCAGAATAGAGGACCGGGACGATCAAGAGATCATAGTCGTCAAACGATTCTGTACCCGGATGAACAATATCCGTCCCGATATTCAGTTTATACAACTCGTCATACAAACGGCGTACGATGTCATTGTAATTCAACGGGCTGCTCATATTAAATTTAAACCAGTCAATCGACGTCAATGCTTCGTTGCTGACCAGAATCGCCGTTTTATTTTTCTTTTTCAGGTTGACCAAATGCGGAGACAATCTTGCAAAATCCTTCCCTATGGTCTGTGCTTCCTCATACACAGGATTCGGTTCAAAATCATGGCTGAGCAGACCCTTCCAGTAGGTTTCGAAGGAATTATGGATGGAATGCCAGTGCCAGTATGCCACCATATTGGCTCCAGAAGCCAGATGGCTGAACGCTTGCAGACGCAATTGCCCCGGATAGGGAACCCAGTGGGTAAAAGCCTGCGCTTCCGTTTCCAGCACTAGATAGTTGTTATTTTTCGTCGAACGCGCTACATCGCCACCGAAGGAAATTTCAATTCCGGTCAGATCATCCTGTGATGGATGGTAAATATCCACCCCAGTCACATCAAAGGCTTGCGATGCCGCAAAGTGATCCACGTCTGGCTGAACACCAAAGGAATGACCTCTCCATTCAAAATCAAAGTTTTGCGTAACAAATTGGTCTTCCCGCTTATATTCATTCACCAGCGCGACCTGCCATGCCAGGAAATCCGTCACCAGCTTGCGCTGGAATTGGGAAAAGGCTGCGCCCAAACTTCCATTAATCGTTCCGACCACCGAAGGAAAGTCCTCCCAGCTATTGATGCGATTACTCCAGTAGTCCAGACCAAATTTGCGGTTTAGCTCCTCCAGCGATTCGAACCGCTCCCGCAAATACTTTACAAATTGCAATTGCACATTGGGCCCACTCGTGTGGTAATGCTTGGTCTCGTTATCCGTCTGAAAGCCAATGACCGCCGGATGCTGACTCACCCGTCCGATCAGCTTGCGTATGATTCGCTCAGCATGGAACAGGTACACCGGGTTCGTAATGTCCATAATCTGGCGAGCTCCATATTTGCCCGGACCTTGAGGCGTTGTCGCCAATACATCAGGATGCTCCTTCACTAGCCATGTGGGTACGGCATAGGTGGGCGTCCCCACAATGACTTCGATACCCGCCTTATGCATGGCGTCCAGCACCCGGTCCACAGAGGTAAAATCAAACACGCCATTTTGCGGTTCATGCGTACTCCAAGTGGATTCGGCAATCCGCACCACGTTGATGCCCGCATCCTTCATCATTTGGATATCCTGGCCCAAACGGTCATATGGCATATACTCATCATAATAGGCAACACCGTACAGTAGTTTTTTCATCAAGTCGTCCTCCAATTAGGTTCGTAATAGGGTATGTGGAGCTATATAAGGTTATTTTCAAACACCGTGGCTGTTATGCGGTTTTTTCAGGGATGGAACGGATATCGTCTTGTCGGCTACACCCTGCTTCGCAGAATCTGCCTGTTGTAGATTTTTTTTCGCACTTGCCAGCCAGCCTTCTACGTCTTTTTCTTTAATCTTGTACAGCCATGCAAACAGACCTGCCGTAATTAAGGCCCCCACTCCAGGTACTACTGCATAGAGCGCGAATATCCATGTGAGAACCTGTCCGGTCTGCGGTACATTCGGGACATAGCCTGCAAAGGCAAGCGCATAAGCGACGATTCCACTGGCTGCCGCTCCCCCCAGTTTTCCTGCAAACGTTTGGGTAGCAAAAGCGGTACCACTGGCACGTACGCCTTTTTTGAATGCGCCATATTCCACACAATCGGCCGTAAACATCGGTACCATGAGCTGTGGTGCAGAGCTGAACAAACCGAAAAGAACCGCGAATACACATACGACAACAGGGTTACTGTAACCGATTACAAATAAAGATAAGCCCGTAGTAAACAATCCAATCAAGCTGACGACATTCACTTTCCACTTGCCGAATCTTTTAATAATTGGTGGTAAAATCAACGCAGTGAGCAGCTGCACACCCAAGGAAATGAACATGAGAATGGAAATATAAATAGGATTTTTCAAGTTGTATAAGGCAAAGTAACTGACGACAATCCCTTGCAGATTGGTCATAGACAGCATCATAAACGACATCAGGTAAAATAAAAGCTGCTTGTTTTGCAATGGATACGTCATAATTTGCTTGAGCGTAACCTTCTCCGCCTTGTTGGAATACCGTTCTTTGACATTAAAGCGAGTAAAGTTCATGAGTATCAAACCCGCTATGGCAACAATCAGTGCCAAAATTGGCCATGATATCTGATTGGCCACAGCTACCGAAGATGAGGAGATGACCATAAAACCCAAGAAGACCATCGTCCGGCCTCTGGACATTAACAGATCACGTTCATGCGTATTTTTCGTCATCAGTGTAGCCAACCCAAAGCCAGGCGCATCACTGATCGTATAACACATTTCCCATGCCAGATACGTGACGGCGATATAAATCACCTTGGCGGTAAGCGACGCATCATTAGGAACGAGAAAAATAAGTACAGTAAGTATCGGCAAAATGATGGAAGCCAGATTCGTCCACGGTTTGAACAAGCCGCCCTTTAGATTGGCCCGGTCAATGATCACGCCGAAGATCGGAGCACTAAGTGCATCCCATATACGGGCTAGTACGAATAAAGTACCGATAATAGAAACAGATATGCCAACATAATCCGTATAAAATAGCATCGCAAAAGAGGCGACCAGACAGAGAATTGCGTTGCTCCCCAAAAAGTAAACGTAATACGATACACGTTCTTTCGATGTTGTTTCCATAGCTCCTCCTGATTACAATATGGCATCGCTTTCAAAAAATCTACATATAAGCGCTTTCTTTTATGTAAAAGCTTATACTATAGTATTTGTAAACGCTCTTTTATTATAGTTAAATGTTCGATACAATGAGATTGTCTAAGCGGTGTAAAATTTGCCCTAATCGAAGGTGATCTGATGATATTAAATCCTGATGTTGATCCAGCTCTATTCCACGATTGCCAATGGCTACCCATTATTGACTGGAATGTGAAATTTTTCGGCGCCCATATTCACCGGGTCAAAGCGGATTGGTGCATGCCTGAGGAATCTCATATCGGTTTTGAAATTGCACTCGTTTTAGAAGGTCGTCAGGAAACGATTATGGAAAATAACGTATATTCGGTTGGGGAAGGTGATATTTTAATTATTCCGCCGGGTTTCAAGCATGTGAGTCAGTGTGTTTCCCCAAACGGCATGTACTATTTTAGCTCTCATTTTAATGTCGATGATCCATTGTTCCGTCAGGAAATGATTAAGAGCAATCAGCTCTTTTTCCCAGCGGGTACTGAAACGAATACCAAGCTGCAAAAGGTCGTCCATAGCTGGATTGGCATGGTACAGGAAAGCGGAGAATATACGACAGCAGACCGTTTTCGTATGCAAATTGCCTTATTTGAGCTATTCGGGATATTCTCGCAAATGATATCTACCGGTTTGGAGCCCAGAATTGCGCCTTCATCCGTTCAATATGCCAAGGCCATCATGGAAGCCATTCAATCAAGGTTTAAGCCTTATCGGGAAGATGAATCTGGCGAGCAAGCGTTCCGCCTTGAAGATGTGGCGGCTTCCCTCGGGATCAGTCCTGGCTATGCCCAGGAAGTGTTCCGCAAGGTATACGGCTATTCTCCACGTCACTATCTATCGGAGACCAAGCTGCATGAGGCTAAGGTGCTGATCCAGCAGCCCAATCTGCCACTCAACAAGGTAGCTTCCCTGCTCGGATACTCCAGTCTGGCTCATTTCAGCAGACAGTTCAAGCGCTGGACAGGCACCAGCCCACTTAAATACCGTCAGACGTTAAAGCCGATTACTGATGCACAAAGGATTTAAGATATAAGGACGGATAGCAAGGGCTCCACCCTGCTATTCATACAAAAAAAAAGAGCGTGACACCGAATATTGCGGTTGTCGCGCTCTTTTGACTCTATTTTCTATAAGCTCTACCGTTGCCTTAATGATCTAAAATCTTGACTAAGCTCTCATTACTCGAATCACAGCCTAATATCCCCTATATGCTGGTGCACCACATACATCATCCCCATCAGAAATACGGCCAAAGCCAAGTAACCGATGCCGAATTTCCAGCGCGATGATGCGGGTACTTCGTAATATTTATCATTTTCAAACGGAATGTAATCAATCCCACACAGCAATCTGAGCTGGTACGCATCCGGCGTCGGTATATGTTCCACACCGTTCAGCCATACATGCTGGACAAGACACTGCTGTGGCAGCAGAAGCGTCTGTTCCACATCCAGACTTTCCATATACACCGTCACATATTGCTGCCCCTCCAAATCCGAGTAGGTATTAAAAGATAATCTGCGCGTGTGCTCCGGTCCGGGCAGCGGATATCCTTGCTCATACAGATGCTGTACGTTCACCAGCGGCTTTTGCAAAAAGGATTGGACCTTAACCTCCTCTTTATTGCGTTTAACATATTTTTTGTACAAATCGTAGGCAAAGAACGCCCATATCAAGAAAAATAAAAAGGATTTTAAATATACTACGACTACAATTCCACCCAATAGGCCCACCAGCCACAGCCAACGCGTCACTGCCGTGGAAATCCGTCCTCCGTCGAGCGGATGAATCGGCAGCAGGTTGATCAGGTTCAGGAAAAAGCCGACATACGAGAGCGCATACAACAGGGGACTGTCTGTTGCATAGGCTCCTGCGTATACCGCCATAGCCCCAACCGTCCCCAGTAACGGGCCGCCCATGGCTACATAAGCCTCTGTCTGCGCATCCAAAGGTTGCCGTTTCATTGTGATCAGCGCGCCGAGAAAAGGAATAAATAACGGTGCTGACACGGGAAGCCCCTTGCGCTTGGCGGCCAATACATGTCCCAGCTCATGCACAAACAACAGCAACACGAATCCGACCGCAAATCCCCACGGGTAAATGATCGCATATGTGCCAATCGTTATCGCCATAGATATCAGCGCACCGCCAAATTTACTGAATTTTAAAAGGGCAAGTAACGACTTACCTTTCAGAAGAAGCAATGCTGCTGCACTACCAAGGTACCATTTGGATGAGCCGGATTTGGAATCGTTCTTTTTCTCTTCATTTTGCAAAAGTATCCGCCTCCTTTCTTTAACACTTCCATTGTATCCTGCTATGTGCAGCTTGTAAAAACTTCTCTAACCCACAGATAAGCGAACTGGGGCAGCCATTTATATTATTCCTCGTATTGTAGACATCCTCCAATGTAGGATGTTATATTGGTGCTGGGTTAGATGCCCTATTTTGTAAAGGAGGTTTGCTCTTTCATGTGTACTCACTACATGCGTCTCAGATAAAAGGATAGGCTTTTCAATGAAGCTCAACCCGTTTTTTTATATGGAAGGTTGAGGCTTGTTTAAGTTACCTTTTTTTAAACTAAATCTGAACAATGAGGTGTGTTTCATATGACTGAAAAGCGTTCCTTGACTAACTCAAAAGACGTTAGTGATATATTGGCCCTTGCCAAAAGCAACGGGCTTCACATACTACATGAAGGATTAGAGCTCAACGAGTCCGGGCTAGATTTCCGGGCACTATTCGCCAAAGACATTCAGGGTACCCCTTGGGTTCTACGTACACCGCGACGAACAGATGTGGTCCAATCAGCCGCTTACGAGCACAAAGTGCTTCAGTTGATTCGGGATACTCTTCCTGTAGCGGTACCGGATTGGCAAGTGTATCGTCCAGAGTTCATCGCCTACCCTCAACTGGAGGGCACTCCTGCCGCTACCATTGATATGGAAACCAAAAGCTACGTATGGTTCATCAATCCTGAGGCTCTGACGGAAAGATTCGTTGCTTCGCTCGCTAAAGCCCTAGCCGCGTTGCACCGGACGGATCACCAACAGGCAGCAAATTTCGGTGTCCGCGTAAGGCAACACGACGAAGTTCGGCAATTGATGGACCAGCGGATGAAGGAAATAAGGAGCGTCTTTGGTGTATCTGGCGAGCTATGGCAACGATGGCAAACCTGGCTGACAGACGATAGCTACTGGCCGGAATATTCCGTACTTGTACACGGTGATTTGCACCCAGGCCATATTTTAGTCTCTTCGAATACAGAGGTTACTGGAATGCTGGACTGGACCGAGGCCGAAGTAGCTGATCCGGCGATTGATTTTACGAGTTACTATACTTTGTTCGGAGAAGTAGAGCTTACTCGTTTATTGAAGCTTTACGAGGCAGCAGGCGGACGTGTATGGCCGCGTATGAGCGAACATATCGTTGAACTGACCGCGGCTTACCCTGTGCTTATCGCCGAATTCGCCCTCAAATCCGGGCTAGATGAATATATGGAGATGGCACGTAACGCGCTGGGTGTCCATGAGCAAGAAGAAGGACTGCCCGACATATAATATAGCTGTAGCCACCTGGCAGGCTTTGGTTCAATGACTGACCAAGGCCTGTTTTTTTCTGCTCTCCTTTTTTTGTAAAGTTACGTTTCGCGCCCAAGTGTCCATCCTCCTGTCTGTTCTGTTATCATGTAAGAAAACGGAATAACTCAGGAAAGGATTACGAATCATGAGTTTTGAACTTACCCGGCGAGCCATCAGACAACTATGCAGTCAAGCTGCTTATGACGACGGGGATGCCTATTACCGGGCCAAAAGAGTGGCCTTTACACAAATAGATCATGATGAAGGGGTATACGAAGCTACGGTCAAAGGAAGCAGCTTTTATGCTGTTGCGGCGATGATCCGATCCAATGGAAGTATCCGAGCAGAGTGCACCTGTAGCACATTTCAGAACACCGGACGATATTGCAAACATATCGCTGCTGTTCTCCTTAACGCCCATGATATACGCCGTGGAAAAAGTCTGTCTGTGCGCTCCTATGCCTCCAGACTTCATCCCGGTACCGCCCCAGATACAGCAGGAAGCATGGATTCAGACGGGATGTACACATCTACAGATGCTCCGTATGATTACACTGCTAAAACGGCACGATCCTCTGACATCACACAAGGGGATCTCCAGCTGACCGACAGTATGTTAAAACTATTTGACCGCAAGCGACCGCTTCGCAGCACGCCTACCCTGCTGGATACTCGTGCAGTCTTGGATTTTCAATTCGTCATCCGGCCTTTTGCCTACGGTTACCAAAAATATATGTTTGGTGTAGAAATGAAAGCTGGCCCTAAACGATTATATATCGTCCAGAAAATTCGTCCGTTTCTGGATAGTATTGACCGTGGGGATAGCTACATGTTCACGAAAAGCTTCTCGTACGAGCCTGAGTTGTACCGCTTCCGACCTGAACATGACGCTATTCTCCAGCAATTATCCCAGGTGTGCCACCATGAGCGTATGATTCGGGAAACCTCAGGCACGTATTCATCTTCCAGTAGCCATATGAGCGGCGAGCGAATGCTCCTCATTCCGCCTGCGGCTTGGGAAAAGCTGCTCCCCTTGCTGACAACAGCACAGGGCGTCTACTTTGAAATTCACGGAAACATGAGCGAGGGTATTCCCCAGTCCGACCTGATGCTTCCACTGCAATTTGAATTTGATGAGGCCGGGGCCATAACCGAAGGCTACCAGCTAAGCATACAAGGATTGGATGACTTGACCATCATGGAGGACTATGGTGTCGTCATTGCCGATGGCAAGCTTGTCAAACAGAAGGCCGATCCCTTACGGCGTTTGTCCGAGCTAAAACGGATGGTAGAGGTACACCACAGGCGAAAAGTTCTGATTGCGCCAGAGCAGATGGAATCTTTTATGGACAAGGTTGTACCCGGGTTAATGAAGCTCGGACGTGTTCATATGACTCGGTCCGTCTCAGATCGGGTCACACAGCAGCCATTGAAGGCAAAGCTATATCTGGACCGGGTAAGAGACAAGCTACTGGCAGGGCTGGAGTTCCAATATGGGGATATCATCATCAACCCGCTGGAAACAGATGCACGAACTCCTGGTAACGACCGAATTCTGATACGTGAT
This sequence comes from Paenibacillus sp. FSL R7-0340, assembly GCF_038002205.1. Lineage (NCBI taxonomy): Bacteria > Bacillati > Bacillota > Bacilli > Caryophanales > Paenibacillaceae > Paenibacillus > Paenibacillus sp. FSL R7-0340. Next base: position 328,608 of record NZ_JBBOBY010000002.1, on the reverse strand, counting down.
GGGGAACAGGAGCAGCGGATTTTAGAACTGATGGAGCATAGCTCCTTTGCCAGAACAGACAGCGGATATTTTATGGAAGATGAAGATGCAGAGTATGATTTTTTGTACCATACTGTTCCTCAACTGGAAAAGCTGCTGGACGTCTATGCTACAGGTGCAGTCAAAGCGAAAATAAACAATACTCTGCCTACCCCAAGGATACGGGCGGAATGGGATGAACGTACGGATTGGCTTGAATTTAAATTTGATATGGAGGGCATTCCGGAACCGGAAATTCGCAAGCTGCTCAAATCGTTAGAGGAAAAACAGAGATATCACCGTCTGCCGAATGGTGCCTTGCTGCCGTTGGAAACAGAGGAGTACAAGGAATTGATTCGGTTCATGAATGAAACAGGTATCCGCAAAAGCGATCTGGATGCAGCGCAAATTCGTGTTCCCGTCACGCAAGGACTGTACTTAATTGATCCTCACGATCATGGGAAAAACCTGACTTTGGGTAAAACCTTTCGCCAGCTGCTGGAAAATATACGTAACCCAGACCATCTCGACTTTCCAGTTCCAGACGTGCTTGCTCCAATCTTGAGAGATTATCAGGTTTACGGCTTTCAATGGCTTAAGACATTGGCGCATTACCGTTTTGGGGGCATTTTGGCAGATGATATGGGGCTGGGTAAAACGCTGCAAAGTATCGCCTTTCTCGTCTCAGTATTGCCGGAGATTCGCAGCCAGCAGCTTCCAGCCATGATCGTGTCCCCTGCATCACTGGTGTACAACTGGCGGAATGAGCTGGAGAAATTTGCTCCACACGTCCGCATCACTATCGCAGATGGCAGCCCGGAAGAACGCGGCCGGATCATACGGGATGCCGCCAGTTATGACGTCGTCATTACGTCCTACCCGCTGCTACGGCGCGATGCAGATGTGTACAGCAAACCATCGTTTCATACGCTCATACTGGACGAGGCGCAGGCTTTCAAGAACCATGCCACCCAGACAGCACAAGCTGTTAAGGATGTAAAAGCCCGTTACCGTTTTGCCCTGACAGGAACGCCTATAGAAAATACATTGGAAGAGTTATGGTCCATATTCGACGTTGTATTTCCTGCGCTATTTCCCGGTGGGAAAAGAGTGTTTCACAACCTGCCTCGAAATGTGATTGCCAAGCGGGTTCGTCCGTTTCTGTTGCGCCGTCTTAAGAGCGATGTCCTCAAGGAGCTGCCGGAGAAAATCGAATCCGTGCAGGTATCCCGGCTTCTGCCAGATCAAAAAAAGCTGTATACAGCCTATCTGGCCAAGCTCCAGCATGAAACATTGAAGCATCTCAACGAGGAAGGATTTCAGAAAAATCGGATCAAAATTCTCGCAGGTCTGACCCGACTTCGTCAGCTCTGCTGTCATCCAGGCTTGTTCATCGAAGGATATACGGGAAGCTCCGCCAAATTTGAACAGCTGTTGGAGATCATTACGGAATGTCTCAGCTCTGGGAAACGGATACTCATTTTTTCACAGTTCACTACGATGCTTCAAATGATCGGACGTGAGCTTGCTCGAGAAGGGGTGTCCTACTTTTACCTGGATGGGCAGACTCCCGCTCCGGAACGAGTCGAGCTGTGCAGTCGCTTCAACGAAGGAGAACGCGAGCTGTTCCTGATTTCCCTAAAGGCAGGAGGCACTGGCCTGAACCTCACCGGAGCAGATACAGTCATTCTGTATGACCTGTGGTGGAATCCCGCTGTAGAGGAGCAGGCTACCAACCGCGCACACCGAATGGGTCAGAAAAAAGTCGTGCAGGTTATTCGTCTCGTCGCCCAAGGCACGGTAGAGGATAAAATGTATGAGCTGCAACAAAAAAAGAAAAACATGATCGACCAGGTCATTCAACCGGGGCAAGAAACCCTTTCGGCACTGACCGAGCTGGAGATTCGTGAACTGCTCATGATCTAGCCAACTCTTCCACGCTTATTTATACGTTAGTATGACAATTCCACATGCAAAAAAAGGTCCAATCACGGTAGAAATCTTCCCGCATTGGACCTTTTTTCTTCTAAATATGATTGTTTGGATCGAGCAGATTAATCCTGTTTTAATACTCTAGGTTCAATGGGAACCAAGTTAGACTCAATCTGGGTGCGATGAGGCTCATACCATTCAGGCAGCATCAGCTTGTGCCCCAATTCATTCAATTCCTCATCCACGGTAAATCCGGGTGGATCGGTTGCGATCTCGAATAAAATACCGCCCCGCTCGCGGAAGTATACGGCATTAAAGTATTGGCGATCTACAATACCACTGGTCCCAAAACCATGCTGATGAACCCATTCGTTCCACGCCTGATGCTCCGTATCGTCCTGCGCGCGCCAGGCAATATGGTGAACCGTACCGGCGCCGCCATTCCCCCACGGGACATCTTTGACCGGAATGTCGATCAGGTTGCCCAAATCACCTGTCGCCTGATAGCGGATGTAGCCTGCATTTGCGTCTTCTCCGATGGGAGTCATCCCCAGGACGTTCTCCAACACCTCTTGCGTATGCTTGGAATCCGCACTGTACAGTACCGCCCCGCCAAAGCCCTTGATAGCTTTATCCGTAGGCACGTCGCCAGCTGTCCACGTGTTCACCGGGCCATCTTCCCGCTCCACCAGCTCCAGATGCAAGCCCTCGTTGTCTCGGAACTGGATGAATGACTCGCCAAAACGAGTGGCCTTCGTGAAAGACACCTTCAAGCTGTGCAGACGGTTTTCCCAGTATTCCAAAGCACCGGACGGCACGACATACGTCGTAATCCCGACCTGTCCACCTCCAATCTTACCCTTGCGTGTACCCGGAGCTGGAAAAAAGGTAATGATCGTTCCCGGGCTGCCCTCTTCATTACCAAAGTACAAATGGTATACTTCTGGAGCATCAAAGTTGATCGTCTTTTTAATCAATCGCAAACCAAGTACGCCTGCGTAAAAATCAACGTTGCCCTGCGGGTCTCCTGCAAAGGACGTGATATGGTGAATTCCAGCGGTTTTCAATGACATCTTTATCACTCCTTCATTAACATGATGATTTATTTACACAAATGATTTACAAATTTCAAAATCCATTGTAGCTGACAAATTGTCCAACCGGCTTGCGGTATCCCCGTGCCCGCTGACCCGATTCGTCCTCTTTACCCAAGGTAATCATCATCACGGGTACAAATTGCTCTGGAATATTCAGTACTTCCTGCACCTTCGCCGGATCAAAACCGATCATCGGGCAAGTATCCCAGCCTTTGTCCTTGGCAATCAACATCAATTGCATAGCCGACAGGCTGGCATTACGGATCGCTTCTTCTCTCTGGAAGACAGGTCCCCGCTCGCGATAAAACTGAGTTACCGACTCCACTGTACTATCATATTCCTGCTTGCTCAGGACACCTAAATTCAGGAAGCCTTCGTTGAGGTCAGCTACCTTGGTATAAGCTTCTGTATCCCCCAGCACTACAATGGTCGCCGAAGCCGTTAATATTTTATACTGCTTACTTGCCTCATCATGCAGTCTTTGTTTGGTATCTGCATCCTGCACTACGATATAGCGCGTATGCTGTAAATTAAAAGCCGATGGTGCAAACTTCACCAACTGAAATATTTCTTCTAGTTCTTTTGCATCTATAGTAACATCAGGAATAAATTTAGAAGCTGATCTTCTCTCTTGAATAATATTCACCAGTTCGCTCATGTTAAGTTCCACTCCTTGATATTATTTTCAAATGAATTATCTTTAAATTAAGAATATATCTATTCGTGTTTTCTGTCAAGTAAAACTATAATAATGTTAGTAAGTATTTTTGGATACAACCTAAGGGCTTCACCAGCCCTTTACAAATCCGTTGCCCGTATTCTCATCGTAATCGCTTCGCGTTGCGCTTTGGTTAAGCTCTTGAAGACTAGCTCATACGAATGGTCGATCATGCTGTACAAATCCTCCAGTGGGAAGGTAGCGTCAACCTCAATCGTATTCCAATGCTTTTTATTTAAATGATAGCCTGGCTTAATTGCCTTGTTTTGTTCACGCAGATTTACCGCAATGATCGGATCACATTTCAAGGATAGGTGGCTAATGCCGTCCTTTTCAGATAATAGAGCAAACATCTTGCCTCCAACTTTCAGTACTAGCGTTTCAGCACCGAATGGATAATCCTTAACAGCCTCTTTTTGGCTCAGACCATACGCTACAATTTGTTCATACACCAGCCTTCACTCCTCTGCTTGATTCATCATCTATGAAACGATTTGTGCCCTATTATATCACGCTCTCCACATACAATAGTCCCATGCTACAATTAGAATTCTATCGGGAGGGTCAATCCTTTCTATATGAATTTATTGACCGTCCGTGACCTCATACACGTCCTGATGATTTAGCAATATTTCACATACTGTATCTGCAAGCTGACAGCCCTTCACTTCCGAATAGGAAGTTGGAGGGGCTTGTTTTGTTCATATAGTAGAGAATGTTATGCAACAGCCCTATATTTTGGTATACTTCCGTGAGAGGCTGTATCGATACATTCGAACGGTACTCTAGTTACTGTAATTCAATATGTAGATGTGTGAGCCTATGGAGGTGAACTCGTTGGATTTTGCTCTGATCCGCAAGGACCGAGACAAAAGAACGGTCGCAAATTGACTCTTTTTTTGCCTTTCGGACCTTTTCAGCCATGTGCTGAAAGGTTTTTTTTGTGATCTAAAATAAAGGTAGGAAAGGATTTGAATGCAACCATGGCAACCTCGAAAGCACTTAATATTTTGCAATTGAAGAAAATGAAACGAGAAGGTTCACCTATAAGTATGATTACGGCGTATGACTATCCATCTGCTCGTTTGGCTGAGGAAGCCGGGATCGATATCATCCTTGTCGGTGATTCCGTAGGTAATGTGTTATCTAATTATAACTCCACACTGCCCGTCACTATGGATGATATGGTCTATCATACACGGTCTGTCGTGCGCGGTGCGGAACATACTTTTATTGTTGCTGATATGCCATTTATGACGTACCACGGGAGTAGTGAAGAAGCCCTTACTAATGTGCGCAGGCTCATGCAAGAGGGACATGCCCATGCCGTGAAATTAGAAGGGGGCATGGAAATTTGCGACACCGTGAAGCGAATTGTTCAATCCGGCGTCCCACTACTGGGGCATATCGGACTTACACCACAGTCTGTGCATCAAATCGGCGGATACTTCATTCAAGGTAAAAACTCACAGGCCGCTGAGCGCCTTCTAAATGATGCCCGGGCCCTGGAGCAAGCGGGAGCTTTTGCCATCGTGTTAGAGCTGGTGACAGAGGAAGTAGCGAAGAGCATCACCCGAGAGATATCTATTCCGGTCATAGGCATCGGTGCGGGGAGATACTGTGATGGCCAGGTTTTGGTGTATCATGACATGTTACAATACTCAGCTCCTTACCGGGAGAAGAAGTTCGTAAAAACCTATTCGGATATAGGTGCTTTGATTCGTAACAGCATCGGGCAATATGTCGAAGACGTGAAGAATCGTTCTTTTCCAGGCGAGGAGCATGTTTTTAAGGCAGATGAGAACGTAGTAGAAGGATTATACGGGAATGCAAAAGTAAAGGCAGGGACCCTATAATGCGATTTCTGATTGTAGGTGCAGGGGCGATTGGAGGCTATTTCGGGGGACTTCTTGTTCAAAAAGGAGAAGACGTGACCTTCTTCGTACGCCCTTCAAAAAAATCTCAGTTGGCAGAAGTCGGTCTGATTGTTAGAAGTGTTCATGGAGATTTCCAGACGCCAATCCGTGCTATTACAAATGGTGAAGCCGCCGATCCGTTCGACTGTATTATCATTTCGGTCAAAGCGTATCATCTTCCCCAATTGCAGTTCGATCTTGAGCCTTATATCGGTGATCATACCATGATTCTTCCGTTACTTAATGGTTACGAACATTTTGACTTTTTGCGCAAGCAATTCGGTTCTGAAAAAGTGCTGGGCGGACTTTGTTATATTGAAACTACGCTGGATCATGATGGTTCTGTTGTTCAGACAAGTCCGTTCCACCGTATCGTCTTCGGTGAATGGAACGGAGTGCACTCAGAGCGTACACAATTGCTGCTGAATCATCTTGATCATGCAGGCTTCACAGTGGCACGAAGCCACGATATCCAGCGTGAAGTTTGGCAGAAATATATATTCGTTGCCAGCTTGAGTGCAATTACAACACTGATGGATGCCTCGGTTGGAACTATACTTGCCACGGCAGAGTCACGTGCTATTTACGAAAAGCTGCTGCATGAGATTGTCACACTTGCTCACAACGCGGGGATGCCGATTGATTCAGAGATGGAAGCTCATACACTGAAAACGATGGAATCCTTACGACCAGAGATGATGTCATCCATGCAACGCGATATGCTTAAAAAGCTTCCGATTGAAGCCAGCCATCTACATGGTTCACTGCTTGCATTGGCTGCAACCAGTAATACTGTTTACCCCATACTCGAAACGGTATATGCCCGATTAAAGGTATACGAGAGCTTATTGGACACTGTCTAAAATTCAAACTTTAAAATCAATTAAAAGAGGAAGCGGCAGCTTCGAAGGTGAAAATGAAATCTTAGACTGCCGCTGCTTTTCCTTTATTAAACTTCAAAAATCTAAAGAGTTCCTGTGCTTGAGCATGCTTGCTCAAGCCCTTGAAGTAATGCTTCTAGCTCCTGCCTAGTTTCAGCGTTTGTAATTTCACCTTCCTGATTTAGCTTCAAGGTGATATGCGGAATAATGACCTTTCCATTCTCCACAATCTGTGCATTGATCATTTGCAATGTGAGCAGCAGCGAGGCATGCGCAAGATGGCCGCCCATAGGAGACGGTGACGCGCTAATGACCGCTGTAGGTTTATTTACAAATTCACCTGAAGATACGAGCCAATCCAAGGCATTTTTCAAAGCACCCGGCACACCATTCCCATATTCCGGTGTACAGATCAGCACTCCATCCACTTGTTTCAATTGCTCCCGTAGCTCTTTTACGGAAGCTGACCCCTCATCTACATCCAAGTCAGGGTTAAAATGCGGGAGATCCCCCAATCCATCATAGACTGTGAATATCATATTTTCAGGAGCCAGCCCAATAGTAGCCTTCATAAGCGCTGTATTGGAGGACTTTTGACGAAGGCTACCCGATATAGCCAATACCTTAATTTTCTGTTCCATCCGATCATCTCATTTCTTTTAACTTGATCTAATCTTGCATATTCAGTGTACTATAACTAACAAGAGAATTAAAAAGCAAGTGAGAATGCATTGATAATGCCGTTGGACACCTTCTGCATGATGATGAGCGTCAGCGATTTTTTTCCTATGAACAAAAGGGCAATAAAAAAATGCCTGCGGCTTCGCAGGCATTCGTGATGAATCAATAGTCACTATACAAGGGTGGAATCTGTAGTGCTGAATCAAGTATCCTTCTCTTGCTTGCGTTTTATCCCAATCAGATCAAGGAAGAAAACAAACAACGGAATACCTACAATCAAGCCCCAAATTCCAATCAGATGCTCAGAGAAAATAAGTACGACAAAGGTAAAGAAGATCGGTAAATTCGTTTTGGATGACATCAGCTTCGGATTTAAGAAATAGGCCTCAATCGCATGAATCACCACAATCAGAATAACTAGATAAATCACATATTGAATGCCGCCGACACTGAAAGCGATCAGGCCGAGCGGTGCCAGTGAGATAAACACACCTGCCACTGGAACCAATCCAAGTACGAAAATGATGAGCGCAAGACCAAGCAGATTAGGGAAGCCCATAATCCAGAGTGCAATCGTGGTCAATATACAGTTAATAAGTGAAATCAGCAGTTGAGCCTCCAATACCTTCCCGAACGTATCCAGAAACATACGGCCAAAATGACCCACTTCCTTGAAAAACCAACCCAGCTTGCTATCTACAAACGTAGCTGTAAAACGTGTAATATATGATTTTTCCATCAGGAAGAACAAGCTCAAAATAATCGACACCAGAAGCTGTGTTCCCAATTGACTGACCTTCATCACTGCACTCAGGCCAGGCTCAAATAGCCGCTGAACATTCAGCGTGTCCATAAATTCGATAATCGTTTCGTTCCATTGATTACGATCAGGATACATATACGCTTGCTGAATCATGAGATACACCTGCTTGACCTGTACAACGATTAGCGGCACCATTCGGTAAACGCCCCACACCATAATCAGAATTAGCAGCCCATACACCAGTAGCAGCACGATCATTGACGGCACATTGACGAACCGCTTGACCAGCTTATTCACTCCGTTATATATACTACCAATCAAGATCGTAAGCAGCAGTGTTAACAACATAATATTCATCATGCTTCTTAACATAAACAACAGCAAAACGATTATCGCAAGGACGGCTACCCGCCTGACGCCCGCATGATTCATCCAGTTTCTTACCATTCGTCTTTATTCCCTCTTTCCACTTGACTGTCAACTTTGCAATCTTCCTGAGCATCAATTTTCTCTTTTTATCAATTTACTGTTAGCGATCAATAGAGAACCTACCATGACTAAGATAGCAATAGACCACCAGAATGTATTTTTAGCATCATCATGATCTACAATAATGAGCCTGATGACAGCCGTGATCCCAATATAGATAAAATAACGTAATGGAAAATGAAAATTGGTTTTAAAGTACTTAACTATTAATGCTATGAATTCAAAATACAAGAAAAACACAAGCAACTCTTCCGTGAATTCATAGTAATTTTTGTCGGCCTCTGTGTACAAAAAAACATAAGAAAAAATGGACCATGTTTCTTTTAGAAGTAAGAAGCTTAAAATCAGCCCGACCAGAAACAGCGAGATATTCAAGATCATTTGCAGAAAACTAGGTAACTTCTCAATATACTTCATTAATGCATTCAATACAGATCCCCTCACTGGTTGTACAGTATCTTTATTTATATTATCGGTGGTATACGTGAAAAATGCTACATTACTTTTGAGGTCACCTTAATGAAAGTTTATATTCGCCCCTGCAATATAACCAATGGAGATAAAGATAAGCGTCCATATCAGAGAACCTGCGCTTGCCACCAGCATATATTTTCGGACAGGCATCGCACTAATGCCCGACAAATAGCTTGTCGCATGTCTGACTCCTGGGATAAAATAACCAAACAAAATGGTCCATAACCCAAAACGCGCAAACCACCCCTTAACTCTTGCAAATCGCTTCGGTGTCAATCCAACCCACTTGCCGTGCTTATCCACCAAGGGCTGACCCAGCTTTTTGCCTAGCGTGTAGCTGATCATCATCCCTGTCATCGCACCGATGAAGCTGACTAATATAGACACCGAATAATTCAGTACCATGATAGAGGATAAATAGCCGACAAACACCATAATAATTTCATCCGGAACCGGTAGACCGATAATCCCAAGAGCAAGAAGAGCAAAAATAGCGATATATCCGTATTGTGTAATCATGCTGATGACCCATTCCATAGGAGAGCCACCTCCTGACCGATTATTTTTTGAAGGACGGAAAGGGAATACGGCTAACCATCAGGAACGACAGCACTACCATTAATGCAAGCAACAACCCCGGCTTCAAATGCTCACTCCATAAAAACATAAAGGACAAAATCACACCCGCCGCCGTAATCGGCATACCTACAAAGCCTTTGCTAAAAGCCATTAGGTTGAATCTTGCCAATCTTACCGCACCGCATATGACAAACAAAACAGCCACAAGCGGTCCTATCCAATGGGTATCTCCCAGTTTGTATAACAAGATCAAGAAAGCAGGGGCAACCCCAAATGAGACAACATCCGCCAGCGAGTCGAGCTGTTTGCCAAAATCACTGGAGCAATGCAACAGCCTTGCCAGCAAACCGTCTAATACATCCCATAAAGCAGCCACCACCACGAGAATAAAAGCGGTCATGTATTGCTCATGAATCGTAAAATACAGGGATAAGACCCCTGCCCCCAGGTTTGCAATCGTGAATAGTGAGGGCAACCAATTCCATTTCATACTCCTTAACTCCTTTGCCGTAGCTTAGCCTCCGAATATAACAACAAAACGGACGCCGTCCTTGGTATTCTCCACCTTATAGCGGAATTCGTGCAAATCTAAAATTCGTTTGACGATCGACAGCCCCAGTCCTGTCCCACCCGTCTGGCGGCTACGTGACAGCTCGGCCCGGTAAAAACGGTCCCATATCTGCTCCAGTTGATCGTCAGGAATGGTCTCACCTTTATTTTCAATGGAAAAAAAACGGATTTCCTCAGCGCCTTCGATACGAATCGTGATTGAGCTTCCTTCCTCAGCATGCCGTATGGCATTGACAACAAAGTTGATAATCACCTGTTCCATCCATCCTACATCGGCATGAATCGGCATCTCATTGGCGGGGATAATGACCACTTCCAGCTTTTTCTCCTTCAACAGATGGAATAGCTTGTCCACGACTTCCTCCACCAGCTCACTCAAGATAAAGGTCGTCTTGCGGAGCTTGAGAGTACCCGATTCCAATTTGGCGAGGTCCAGCATATCTTTGACCAATCGCTCCATTTTGTCCGCTTCCTCTACAATGACTTTCATATAATGATCCTGCTTCCCGGCGCTAACCCCATCTTGTAATCCTTCTGCGAAGCCTTTAATGATACTCAGCGGGGTTTTCAGTTCATGAGAAGCGTTGGCAAAAAAGTCTTGTTGCACAGCCTCCATCCTCTGTTTCTGTTCCATGTCCTCGACCAATTGTTGATTGACCTCCTGAAGCTCGCGCAAAGCCGTGTCCAGGTTCTGGGATAGGGTATACATGCTGTAGGACAGGCTGCCCAGCTCATCATTCTGCCGGATTGGTGTATGGGCTGTAAAATCGAGCTTAGCCATTCGCTTGGCGGTATTATTCAAAGCAATGAGCGGACGGGTCACCATCCGGGAATAGAACAGGGACAAAATCAGAATGAGTGCAAATCCCCCGATCCCTAGGTACAGATAAAACCAGCGCAGAGCTTCATTCGTCTCACTAATTTCCTGCAACGATGTCACTGTGAACAGGAGGTCGATCTCGCCTGTGTCCTGACGAACAGGATGGACTATGACTGCATTACGTACCCCTGTCCAAGGTTCCGTCCAATCTTCCTCCAACACTTCGAAATTCTTAAGTTTCTCCAGATGCGCCTGTGATAAAGGGAACCATTCCTCCAGCGCACCAAACAGTAATCCTTGTCGCTGACTCCATGTTTTCAGATCTGGCAGTGCAATCTCTGTCACCGTACCGGACAACCTTACACTGTCATCTGTGCCAGCCGCTTGCGATGTCGTTCCTATATTTTTGAAACCAGGCTTCTGAATGCCTAATGGATAAATTAAGTTGGGGGAAGTGATGCCGTCAGTCCCCAATACCTCACCTTCAACCGTTACCGTATCACCGGGCTGAATCCGGGCAGCTCTCAACTCATCTCCGTACTCGCTCATAAACAGAGACAGCGATATCTTAACAACTTTACCATCTGCTGTTCTGAGACTGATATGAAACGCATCATCCAGCTTTACTTTGCCGTCCAACGTAACAATCGCCAACTGGTTCTTATTTTGAAGCATAAAGCGAGCTGCCTCTCGCGAAACCCTGCCCGATCCCCAAGCCTCCTGGACATAACTTTGACCGAAGCTTTTCAAACGGCTTTCCACACGACCAATCTTCTGTTGCTGATAAAAATTTTCAAAAAACAGAAATTGACTTAAAATCACCATACCGTAAAAACACAGGAAAAACACAACCGTCATAATGAACAACTTAAAGGTAACTCCCCGTTTGTTCATTCTTCCTCCTCAAACCTGTAGCCTGTACCAAAAACCGTGCGGATATGGCGTGATTCACGGCCTAGCTTACTTCTCAGCTTTTTGATATGAGTATCGACAACCCGTGTGTCTCCTTCAAAGTCGATGCCCCACACCCGGTTCAGTATCACATCCCGTGAAATGACTATGCCTTTATTATGTATAAGCAGCCGCAGCAACTCATACTCCTTGGGCGTCAGCTCGACTTCCGCCTGATCCACCTCAAGTCGATGAGCCATCGTATTGAGAATGGCAGTGCCGAATCGCAAAATATGCAACTCCGGCTGCACATGTCCTTCCACTCGCTTCATCAGCGCGTTTGCGCGGGCGATCAACACCTTGGGGCTGAAAGGTTTGGTAACATAATCATCGGCTCCCAGTTCAAAGCCTAATATTTTATCATCATCACCGGATTTGGCTGTCAACAAAATGATCGGCACACCTGAACGGCTGCGTACCTGGCGGCACACCTCCCAACCATCCAGCTCCGGCATCATAATATCGAGTATAATCAGGTCCGGCTGCACCGAATCAAACCAGATTAGTGCATCTTTTCCATTACCTGCTTCATAGACTTCCCAATTATTTTGTTTAAAATAATCAGCAATAACTTCACGAATACGTATTTCATCCTCCACGAGAAGAACCCTTTTCTTCAATCGACTTCCCTCTTTCGTCATTCTAGGACACCAGCATATCAAAGACATGTGTACTTTATGTGTTCTTGATACCTCTTATCAGCAGAACTTCTCATCAGCAAATTCGACCTTGGATTAGGGCAAATTTGTCTTGGCTCAGACCATCTCATCTCCTGTGATCCTACCCTATAATAAGAAGAGATACAAAAAGCCTGAACAGGAGGGTAATACATGAGTAATCAAACCATTCAGTGGTTTTCCACTTCTAAAGCTAAAGCTTGGCAATCCCAAGCTCATCATCTTACCGATACCCAAGATAGTGCCAACCTAACCCTTACGGGAGAAACACATCAGCTTGTCGAAGGTTTTGGTGGCTGTTTTAATGAATTGGGTTATGTAGCCCTGAACCATTTGGAAAAGGACGAACGAGATCGGGTGCTTCATTCTCTCTTTCATCCAGAGGGCGAGCACAAATTTGCAATATGCCGACTTCCTATTGGAGCGAGTGACTACGCGCTGGAGTGGTACAGCCACAATGAAACAGACGGCGACGTGGAGATGAAGCACTTTTCCATTGAGCGTGATCAGCAATATCTCATTCCTTTTATTCGGGAAGCGTTACAACTCAATCCTAACCTGAAGTTGTTCGCTTCACCCTGGAGCCCGCCGACATGGATGAAATCACCGAAAGCCTACAATTACGGCACTCTGCGCTGGGAAAAGGATATTTTGAAAGCGTATGCATTGTACTTTGTCAAATTTGTTCAGGCTTACCGCGAGGCAGGTATTACGATCCATCAGATTCATGTTCAAAATGAAGTCATTGCCGATCAGAAGTTCCCTTCCTGTGTATGGACCGGGGAGCAGCTGCGTGAATTTATTCGGGACTATTTGGGCCCTGCTTTTGAGGAACACGGACTAGATACGGAAATTTGGCTGGGGACCATTAACGCTCCCGATCCGTGGGAGGAATTAATGAAGAAGACTTCTACCGGATTCGATGAGTATGCCCATACCGTATTGAGTGACCCCGAGGCCTACAAATATATTAAAGGCGTAGGCTACCAGTGGGCAGGCAAAAATGCCATTCAGCGCACCGTTGCCAGTTATCCTGAGCTTCGTTACATGCAAACAGAAAATGAATGCGGCAACGGAGAAAACTCATGGGACTACGCCAAATATGTATATAATCTGTACCAGCACTACTTCAGCAATGGTGTGAATGCTTATATTTACTGGAATATGGTTTTGGAACCGAAAGGCAAGAGCACATGGGGCTGGGAGCAAAATTCGATGATTACCGTTGATCCCGCGGATCGAAAACCTGTCCTGAATCCAGAGTATTATGTCATGAAGCATTTTTCTCATTTTGTATTACCAGGTGCCCGACGCATCGGACTTCGTGGCTCATGGACTGGAAATGCAGTTGCTTTTCAAAATACAGACGGGCAAAGGGTGGTGGTCATCGCCAATCCGTTCAAGGAATCGCGTGTGCTGAATCTGTCTCTCGGTGAAACAACACACCGCTTGGAGCTGGAGCCGGAGTCCTTTAATACTATCGTGATTCCTTCTTAACGCCACAGATTTCTGGACTCTTCCAGCTTGCACACATCATTAGGTATCCCTGTCCGGTCTATAAGTGTCCAAGCATATGTATAGTTTCCAAAATGGATGTATATCCTTTTGCGTATAGTAGCTATAAATAGTATACTTGGAATAACTATGGTCAGGAGGTCGATGAATATCACTACTGTAAAAGACCGGATTGATTTGAAGCTGATTAATTGTGATAAGGAATTGACTCTCGCGGTCATCGGTGGAAAATGGAAGCTGATTATTTTGTGGCATCTCGGTATGGAAGGCACCAAGCGGTTTGGTGAATTGAAGAAGCTAATCCCCCATATTACGCAAAAAATGCTGACCAACCAATTGCGCGAGCTGGAGGAAGATAAACTCATTCTTCGTAAAGTCTATCCCGTCGTCCCTCCACATGTGGAATATTCACTGACGGAGCATGGCGAAAGCCTGATTCCGGTACTGAGAGCAATGTACGATTGGGGATCAAACTATCGCGAGAACGTGATTTGGAAAGAAGAAGAAGCGATTCAGGACGTCACACCCGTGTGACCAGCAAAACAAGCATTTTGCAAAATGCTGAACTATATTTTTGTAGAGACGACCCTGGGGAGATCTGGGGTTGTTTTTTTTGTGATATAAAGACGTTCCCCAAGATAATAAAAGAAATGGATGCAAGTATCCGTTTCCATTGGCATTAAAGCTCGTTTTCCGCTACATATCCTCATTTTACACTTGTATTCGTGATTTACATTACATCCGCTGTGACGTATGATTCTTCCATCCCTATTTACAGTGAATCCGAGAAGGAGGCCGTTCTAGCATGAGCATGACGCTTGCCCAGCCCACAACATCCCAAGCGACCCAATTAAGCATTGGTTCCATGGAAATGATTCAATACGACTATCGTCAATTTCCTGACTCAAAACCTTATCAACACCATTGCTGTGGCTTGCTTACTATGTCGTGTAACGGCGCTCAAGGTCTGGCGGAATATGAGCTGCCTGAAATTAAAGGTGCCTTTGACCTCGTCCGCTGGGCTTCCGTGTTTACCTCGCTCAAGGGTCTGTCCTTAACCGAGGCTGAGCAATATATTCAGCACCATGCTGATCACTGGGGGCCTGATAAAACAGAGCTAGCTCTATCTGCCTTATCCGATCTGACTACCCATGCGAACCTGCACATTCTCTCCCCATCAGCGACCATACTCCCCCCTCGGATTAGTCGTTCATATCTTATCGAGCATGGTCTGGTCTACTATTCATTCTAAATATCGTCCACAACTCCATTAGCAATCCACTTTCCAGTTCACGTAAAAAAGCCTGAGACTGTTTATCACAGGCCAGGCTTTTACACTTTCAGCACAGAGTTGATTACACTTGCAGTTTACCTGCACGAATATCGTCTGTCATTCCTGCATAAGGTGCTTGGGAAATTAATTGTTCGTTGTTCACACCTGCATTTTCGATGAATGTAATATCTGCAAATTCAGGAACCACATACTTCGGATATGTTTCATACTTTTCACGCGATTCCTCCATCAGCGGAATAAAATCGTTTTGATACCGCACAGTGATTTCCGGATGCTCATGAACCCATTTAGGAAAGAAAATAATGCCGTGCATACGTTTTTCCTCAGGCATAAAATTCAGAGACACGTCAGTGCCTGTCGGTTCGGTCCACGATACTTTATACACATTTTCCACCAGCTTCACCAGATTGACCTTCTGATCACGTACCCAGCGGCCGCCTACCATACCACTATGAATGCGATAATCGATCGTATCTTCATTTTTAATATATATTTCGTACTCCCAACCATTCTCATAGGTGTAGATCATGTGGCTGCCGATAAACTTGTCCATCTTGCATCCTTCTTTCCTAAATTATAAGTTTTTATGAATTGAATAGGAGACCAAAAATAAAAATATTCAATTCAAAACATGTAATGTTAAACATGTTGTTAAGTTCATATAAATTGTAGCACTATGGTATACTAGTGTCAAATAATGTTTGACAAGGAGAACTACGTTGAAACGCACATTAAAATACGCCATTTTGGGCCTGGTTCATAAAGAGGAAATGAGCGGCTACGATATTACGAGTCAATTCAAGAAGGAAATCGGACAATTTTGGAGCGCCAAACACAGTCAGATTTATCCTGAGTTAAAAAGGCTGACCGAAGAGGAGCTTATTGAATATCGCACCTCCATTACAGGAGCCAAGCTGGAAAAGAAGCTGTACTGCATCACCCCCAAAGGAACCCAAGAGCTGACCGAATGGCTGTTGAGCGCCAAAGAGTTACCGGAAACGGAAAAGGATGAGTTTATGCTCATGCTGTATTTCTCAGCAGCCATCCCCAAGGAAGAGAACAAGCGATTGTTCGAGGACCAGATAATCAAACGTAAAGAGAAGCTGGAGTATCTGTACGAAAGTAAAAAATCCCTCCAACGGCTGGACGAGAACCTTCAAGCCCCCGGTTCTAATCAATTTGGGCATTATCTGGTGCTGAGCCGTGCCATTAATCGGGAAGAAAGCTATATTACGTGGCTGGAAGAAACACTGTCCCTGTTTGAATAGCCTAAAAAACCTTCAACGCCACGTAGATTCGTGGTATTGAAGGTTTTTCTAAATAGGTGCAAACTAGTCTGCCGTCGTAATCGAAGAGCCGTAATCTTCAATATGGATATCTGTGCTAAAACGTACAGGAATGGTACTAAAAATGTTATCCCAATCCTCTTTAACCTTACGCCAAACTTTAGGATGCTGAATCCTCAACGCTTCTCCGAAACCTCCAACATCAGCCTGCAGCTTTTGCATTTTGGCTACAGTTTGTTCAGCTAATGAATTAACTCTCTCCTGAAAGATACTCTCTTCTTGTCCGAGCACATCATTGCTACGCAAATTTTCTTTCTTGTTAAAAACCTCGGAAACGCGTCCCTCTGAGGTCATTTTTACTTGGAAGGAAATGTCGCCCCCCTGAACGATGGCCTTGATCCTGCTTTTCACCGCTTTGATCTCATAGGCTATATTTTTACCGGTTTGGGGATCACTACTTTTCAGCACGCCTCCAACCAATTGACCTTTGATCCACATGAGGCCCTCGACCTCTGACTCATTCAGAAAGCCACCGTAGGTTTGTGTCTTTCCCTTGATGATTCCCGCACCTGCGAGCTTGATTTCATTCTCCGCCGTAATGACATTGGGCAATATAAAGCTTCTTTTCCCCTTCATGGGCCCGACCACTTTAACCAAAGCCACGGGCTTTATCAACCGGGCATTCCGTTTACGATTTTCGAAAATATCCTTTAAGATATAGGCAGGAATTTGACCAGGAATTTTCTCCTGAAGCGCATTGCCCGCCTTGTCTGTACTAATCAGCAGCTGGACGCTGGGCCGAATGTCATTATCCCCCAAGAAAAAGTCCAGCAGCTCATACAATGGAATTTTGCGAAGCAGACTGGAGCTGATAATAATCGTTTTCAAATGTTGTCCGATGGGCGGTCGGTTGGTTCGCAATGAAATTTCTCTTAACATTTCAAAAACGGAATCCCCCGTTTCCGTAATATTAAAAAACTTTTTAGCTTGTGGGGAGGAGCTGTTGGAGCCGCCGCTTTCCTCTGGGATGATAAATTGAAAGGTTCCGGTGATTAACTCTTTTTTCGGATAGTCTCCTCCTTTCCGTTTAATTTGTTCTTCTTGTGAAGATTGTGACACTACATCCATAGCAATGCCCGTCTCCAGATTTAGATCCTCCACCGGAGAGCTGCTCCAGCAGCCTGAAAGTGTACAGCATGTCAGGAGAGCCACCATTCCGAGTAATCCTGACTGGACTCTCTTCATGACCGCACCCCTCTCCAATGAGAAATAAGCAGCAGAGGGAGTGGAAGCAGAGCGAATAGAACGAAAGCTGCATTCCCGATCATCGTTCCAAAAGAAAATAACTCATTCAGATTTTTGGGAATTTGGGACAGGACGTAGATGAACGGGAGCAAAATAAACAGCGCCTTGGAATAAGAGCTATTCAAAATTTGAGAAACTCCGAGCGAAGCGCAATAAAAAGCAATACTGAATGTAGCAAAAATTTGCATGATCCAAATGGACAACAATAGGGATTCGAACCGTTCCAATAACAGATACTCCACTTCAAAGGAGCGGGCCAAGTCTAAAAAAGGCCAGGTTCTGGTCATAACTCCTTCCACCGAAAAGGCGCCAATGCATAAGATCAGCGTAGCTGTATAAAAAATGGTCGAGATCCCGATTGCCAGTCCGACCGCCTTAGTTGCTTTCTCCGGTTTTTCCATCCGACAAAGAATAAACAGTAGGCACTCTGTCCCCGTTAGGGTCAGGGTTGTAGTCTTGAGCGCTTTAATCACTGGCATCACACCCTCGGACAAAACAGGACGCAAATTATTCAATTCGAAAATATTCAAACTCAGCAAACATATCAATAAAAAGATAGCTGCCGTAATCGGGAATATAACTTGACATATTTTACCCAATGTACCTATCCCCCCCAAGCAGAGATACAGAGAGATCCACATAAAGGGGGCTGAAATAGCCCACACTGGAGTTCCTTCAAGCAAAAAGAACGACGTTACTTCCTCCACAGCTCGGATTTCGTATGCAGCTATACAAATAAAATAGATGACGAACAAGATGCCCAACACTTTGCCGATGGCTTTGCCAGTTATCCGCTGAACATACTGGTAAAAGGTGCTTTCTGGAAACCGTGAACTTAGTTTGACTATAATCCATCCGAACAGGAAAGTGGCAGCCCCTGCTAAAATGACGGACATCCACACATCCGGTGTTTTTGCAGTTTCAACGGCTACTCTGGGAAGAGTAAGCAACCCGGCAGCCAGCATAAAGCAAAGCACGATTTCCGTCGTCTGTAACGTTGTAATTTTATCCGTTTTTTTCCCACGGGCCATCTTGCTCCCTCCTGTGTTGTTGAACTCATCCTTGTCGCTTAGGATCTTTATGCTTCAATAGAATGGGTCTATTTTTCATAAATTGTAACGGTGCTCGCAAAAAGTAATCTTTCCAGTCCTTCAATGAACGGGGGGCCGTTAAGCTAAGATATGGCACGCCGAAGCTGTGTAATTTAGCCATATGAATGCTCAGCATCAGGAAAAACATGATCACTCCATACAAACCGAAGATAGCAGCCGTGAACATGGCCCCAAAACGAAGAACACGCATAGAGATCCCGGCGCTGTATACAGGTGAGGCAAAGGAAGAAATCGCCGTGACCGCTACCACAATAACGAGAATCGGACTCACAATCCCGGCGTCAACAGCGGCCTGTCCAATAATCAAACCGCCGACGATGCCCATCGCTGGACCGATGGGTTTGGGGAGCCGAAGTCCTGCCTCGCGTAAAATTTCGATGGAAATTTCCATAATCAGGGCCTCAATCAGCGTCGAAAACGGAACTCCCTGTCTCGCACTGATAATGGAAATGACCAACTTGGTTGGAATCAGTCCGGGATGAAACGAGATAAAGGAAATATAGAGCGCCGGGGCGAACAGAGATATCGTAGTTGCCATAAAACGAAGAAATCGAATAAGCGACCCCGGTATCCATCGTTCATAGTAATCTTCGGGAGACTGGAGCATCATCCCGTACGTCACAGGCATAAGGAGCGCAAAAGGTGTACCGTCCAGCAGAATCGCCACACGTCCCTCCAGCAATGCAGCCATGACCCGATCCGGTCTCTCCGTATTTTGAATTTGCAGAAAGGGGCTAAGAAAATTATCCTCAATAAGTTGCTCCACATAGCCCGACTCCAGCACCTCATCCATATCAATGGTTTTGACCCGCCGTTTTACCTCATCTACAAGCTCCGGGTCGGCAATGTCTCTGAAATACACCACCATCAGCTGCTTTTCCACTCTTTTGCCGACTTTAAAGGACGACATGGCTAGTTCCGTACTTTCTCCATGCCTGCGCAGCATCGCTGTATTATCGCTGAGTATCTCTGTAAAACCGACTCGCGGTCCCCGCAGCACCGATTCCGATATGGGGTCTTCCACCCCTCGTGTATTCCCTTTGGGTGTACCCAGCACGAAAGCACCCGGTATGCCCTGAATCAAGAGTATGACTGAACCGAACAGCACCTTTTGCAAGGAGAACTGCACCTCTAACGTATACTCTGTCTCCGATACCAGCATAACCTGACGAATAAACATATCCCGAAGCTCTTCTCCTCTCGGGAGATCTTCCCCCTCTTGCCCGGAGCTGCCCCAATCCATCAACGGCTTTAAAATATTCTGATCCATGCCAACCTTGTCCGTTAATCCATCCACAAAAAAAAGTGTGCCTACAGCGTTCAATTTTTCCAGAAAAATAGATCGTTCGTTCACGTCTGACATATCCGTAACTGCTTGTCTGATTTTTGCTACATTGGCTTCATAATCTTCGGTAAAGGTCCCTTTTACCTTCTCAGCCTCACTTACAGACGGATTACGATCTGCATGCTGCGAACGGTCTTCTTCTTCTAAAAGCTTTAATCGTTCCATACGTCTGCTCTCTCGACCATCCATCGCTCTAATTTGTCGTACCGTCAGAAAAATAATCAAAGGGATGAGGAACAAAAAGAAAGCTTCCATCCATACGTTCCATTTGGGCATATGAGTTCCGATGACCTGCCACACACTCTTTCCTCCTTCACTTCCATAGGATTTGTATATAGATTTACCTGGATTAGAAAAAAGATGCATGGGCAATGGAATAAATTTCTTTACTCACAAAAGGAATAAAAAGGTGAATTTGATAGATGAACTGTAGTGCCAAAAGTGGAATTACATGATAATATCTATTCATTCTATGACTAATGTCACAAATTTGTTGAATTCGTGGGCCATTATTCGAAACTAAAAAGGAGTTGTAGGTATGAAGAATCATTTTTGGAAGA
Source organism: Paenibacillus sp. FSL R7-0340 (assembly GCF_038002205.1). Classification (NCBI taxonomy): domain Bacteria; kingdom Bacillati; phylum Bacillota; class Bacilli; order Caryophanales; family Paenibacillaceae; genus Paenibacillus; species Paenibacillus sp. FSL R7-0340. The sequence goes on along the minus strand of NZ_JBBOBY010000002.1, from coordinate 307,625 downwards.
AAGCCGCTGTGTTGAGTTTGTTAGCGGTCATTTTGTTAGGGGGAACGGCGATCAGTCCCAAACAGGCACATGCAGGTTATGAGCCTTATATTGGGGAAATTACGGTGTACCCGTACATGTTCGCTCCTAAAGGTTGGCTAAAATGCGAGGGTCAGCTCTTATCTATTTCGCAAAATACAGCACTGTTCAGTCTGCTGGGCACTAATTTTGGCGGCGATGGAATGAGCACATTTGCATTACCCGACTTGCGCGGGGCTTCCCCGTTGCCGAATGTAAACTACTATATCGCAACCGAAGGGGTTTACCCATCCCGCCCTTAATGAATGTGTTCATCGGTGGGCTAATTAATGAAGAAGAGGTGATGGCGTGCTCGAAGGCAATAACTTCACACGCAACAAATTGAAACCCTATCGCTTGCTGGTTCCATTGCTGCCATTTATCGGCGGTACGTTCCTGCTCATAGGGACGAATGAGGTTCACGCTGCCGGTTGGGAAAATGTGGTGCTTAACAAGCCAGCCACATCCAGTGGCTACAGCCAGCCCTATGATCCCTCCAGAGCTGTGGATGGGTCAATCGAACCAACAAGCCGCTGGTATCAAGCCAGCAACGGTGAAAAATGGATTCAGGTAGATCTGAGAGACTGGTATATCGTAGATCGATACGTTGTTACAGGTATGGGAATCCATAACGGGTGGCAGGATCAACGTGATCCATACAGTTTCCGATTGCAAACAAGCAGCAACGGAAGTAATTGGGTGACTGTTGATACCGTCCAGAATAATGAGAGCTCTAATGTTGAAAAGAACATTGCCCCTGTAACTACACGATACTTGCGATTATATATTGATCAAGGAAATACAAGAAACAATCAGTGGGCTTCCATCATGGAATTCGCAGCTTATGGGGAGCGATTGCCCGTTCCACAGGCTCCGGGGCATTTTACAGGAACCAAAAATGGAAATACAGTGGAGTTAAGCTGGGATGCTGTTCCTTATGCAACTTCATACAAAGTCATACGAGATAGTGTAACGCTCTATTCAGGTAACTTAACCCAATTCATAGACACTTCAGCATTGCCGCCAGGTGAAGCCCTTTACACGGTTCAGGCCGTGAATGCTAAGGGGGAGAGCACTCCCTCAGAAGTTAAAGTGAACATACTTACCGATGCCGAGAGAGTTGCACAGGCCAAAGCTGCTCTTGCATTAGGCTTCGCATCTGGAGATACAGTTGATTCCGTATCCCAAAAGCTGACACTGCCACTCGCTGGATTGAATGATACGACGGTGAGCTGGAGTTCGGATACTCCTGACGTCATTACGAACGAGGGGGCTGTCACACGCCCGCGGTACGATCTGGGTGACCGAAAAGTAAAACTGACAGCTACGATTGCGAAGGGAAGCGCCTCGGATACTCAAACTTTCGAAGTTACCGTACCGAAGATAACTGCACAAGATACATTGGATCAAGCAGCAGACACCCTCTCGCTTGGCAATTTGTCTGCGGTAACAGAGAGTATTTCTCTCCCTTTATCCGGTTATGGTGGAGCGCAGATCGAATGGTCCTCGTCCAAACCTCTTGTCATTGCAGCAGATGGAACACTCACCAGACCCTCTTATAACAGTGGAGATACGGATGTTACCCTAACGGCTACCCTGCAACTTGCAGGCTTAACGAAAACAAAGAACTTTACTGCGCATGTACTCAGTCTGCCCATGAGCGATACAGAAGCCGTTGACGCAGCATACAGGGCGCTTGAGCTGCCAATGACTACAGTAACCGGAGACGTATATTTGCCAAAAGACGCTCTGCATGGTGTTCAGGTGTCATGGTCATCGACTCAGCCCCAGTTCTTGGATCATACTGGGCATGTAACATTCCCAAGCTATGTGCAGGGCGATCAGACCATCACGCTGGAAGCAGTTGTGTCACGAGGCGGGGTTGAGCTACGAAAAACATTCAGCCTGCTCGTGCCAGCATTGCCCGTAAGCGCTGATGAAGCCGTAAATTTGGCAGCTAATACACTGAATTTGGATTATCCGCAAGGGATTAAGGATTCCATCGCTCTGCCTCGTACAGGAGCATTTGACACCCAGATCGACTGGTCTTCGGATCAACCAGATATTCTCAGCAATAGCGGTCAGGTGAATCGGCCTAAATATACAGACGGTGATATGAATGTACAGTTAATTGCCATTATTTCTAAAGGTACCGCTTCTGTACAAAGAACATTCACAATCACAGTGCTGAAGGCATTACCGAATACACCTTACGTACGATTGAACGGCAGTAATCCAATTGTTCTGGAAGCCGGTGACAGCTTCACTGATCCGGGAGCCAGTGTACTGGACAGCGTATACGGCAATATCCTGATCCCTGAGCTTTCAGGTAACGGGAATGTCGATATAAATGTACCCGGTGTATATGTATTGAACTATGCTTATAGCGACAATGGAGGTTGGACAGCGGAGCCAGCAGAGCGCCATATAAACGTGCTGCCCCGTGCTGTTAGAGCCGCAGCAGGCAATGGGGATATAGCCTCTGTGGTCGTTACAGGTGCCTTACCAGGCGCACGGCTTGAACTGTACAATGCCCAGCAGGAGCTTATAGCGGAAGGAATCGGTTCGGGAGAGGGAAAATATACATTTACACCTGTGCCTGAAGGAGCCAGCTACTATGTGCTACAGAACGTAAATGGTATGAAGAGTGCCCCGTCAGGGCTAGTATATCCGCAAGGGTTAACCGCGCAGCGCGTTGCGGATTCCATCACAAGCATACCAGCTCCTACAACAAGTGACACACTGCTCAGGTTGCCTGTTGTACCTGATGGTTTCCGTGTGACCATCAGCAGCAGTAGCCAGCCAGACATCGTGCGTACAGACGGAACTATTGTTCAAGCAGATACTCCTTCCGTTGTAACTATCATGCTGGATGTTATGAGGGTAAGCGATGGTTCTCGTGCGTTGACGCAAGCCATAGAAGTCACCGTCCCTGCCAAGGTAATTGCAAACACAGGCAAATCTAACAAAGATAAGAATGAGGATCTATCTGCTTTCGTACCACAGATCGGAATTTCCGAACAAGGGAAAGAGTTCTCCCTCTTTGTTCCTTCGCCGGCATTCCTGGATGAGCAGATACAGCAAGCACTTCGCGAAGGCAAAGCATACGCAGACATTCGTTTGGAGCAGGAGAAGCAACTGAGTCGTGTTATCCTTTCTCATTCTTTACTGAATAAATGGGATAAGATTGGTGCATCGGTAATATCCCGATATGGTACACTGATGATATCCGGTGACACCTTAACCCGCATGGCCTCAGGCCAGCAAGACGTTACATTGTCATTCCAGCAGGTGGATGTACAACGTGCACAGCAGATCCGTGATTGGGCTGAGCAACAATCCAGCCTGACGCTGATGGGTCCGGTTACAGACATCAAAGCCAATGTGACAGGAACCTCGTCGATCATTCTACCGCTGGATAACGAATCCTTAGGTGAGTTACACAATGCAGAGCCCCAGTTCTCCATTCTTGTTATTCATGAGAATGGCGAGCGTGAGATTCTAAAAGGGACTGCTGTAATGGATTCAAAAGGGATTTTGTCGGGTGTGAGTGTCAATACGACCGGGTTAGGTACCTTTGTCGTCGCCACAGACGCAAAGTCTCAAACCAATAATGCCAGTGTGCAAAATGACCAAATCAATTCGTCAGATTCGCAAGAGCTAGCTCAGGTATGGCCGGATGTACAAGGCCATTGGGCAGCGAAGTCCCTGCAATCTCTTGCAGACAAAGGCTGGATACAAGGCTATAAAGACGGCAACATACGCCCTGAGCGCGCTGTAAGCCGTGCAGAATTTGTAGCCATACTGACCAGAGCATTGGGAACTGCTGGAGATGAGAGCCCTTCTACCTCATTTACAGATATGCAGGGACACTGGGCTGGATCAGCCGTGGATTCTGCTCATCGTCAGGGATGGATTCAAGGGCTAGCCGCTCAAACTTTCGGACCTGATGAGAGTCTTACCCGTGAGCAGGCGATGGTGATCCTGTCACACGCGATGCAGAATCAGATATCCATTTCCAGTACTACTGCACTGCAATCCTACAAGGATGAGCAGCAGATTTCAGCATGGGCCTCCGCAGCATTTCAAAATGCAGTATCCTCCGGTTGGATCAGCGGTTATCCAGATGGAACACTCAAGCCAAAAGCAGCCATCAGCAGAGGTGAGATGGCTGAACTGCTGGTACGTATTCTTAAATAAGACTTTTCAAGCTTCATACATCAGATGAGTATAAGCAAATACAACGCGGCCTCCAAGCTTTTCGGGGGCCGTATTTTTTTATGTATATTTTATGTACAAGCCTCCAACAATCATTTTTGCTTGTTTATTCACCCTTTTCGCTTCAGTAAATATATTATGAATATCTGCGAAGCGGGGCGATGAACCACCTATCACCTCTACAGTAGGAAGAATGATAAGGAGGAGATATTTGAGCATGAAACATAAAAAACCGTTCAGGTTCAGTGGTGCTTCAAAAAAAGACGAAGACTGTAAACCAACAAGAGTAAATAAAAGTATCGAAGCTCTTCTCAGACTGATTAATGAATTGACCGCGATCATCCCCGTCGTATTCGCAAACCCCTCTGCGGCTAATGTATCTTCCTTGCAACAGATTTTAAGACGTTTGTTGTCTCTGGCGAAAAGCTTAAGACTTAGAGGCGGGGTTAAGGCAGACTTGCTGGCAGCGCTGGAGCTTGCTATTGTTGCGTTAGAAGCTACACCTTTCTCTCCGATCGGCGTAGGTACTGCACTGCAACAATTGCTGGATGCCCTATTGTCCATCGTTTTACAAGAATCCCTTGATCCTGCTCTTAAAGACAGCTTAATCAGCGCGATCAGAATCGCTGGAACGACGGTTAGCAACGTATTAGGTGAAACATACTTGTCAGGGGAGTCCGGTGCACAAGGACCTCCTGGACCTGTGGGACCCGGCGGTGCGCCTGGACCCGCAGGTGGACCAGGGCCACAAGGGCCTCCCGGACCTATCGGCGCCGCTGGACCTATCGGAGCACCCGGACCTGTTGGCCCTGCCGGGCCCGTGGGGCCTGCGGGGCCCATTGGAGCGGCTGGACCTGTTGGCGCCGCCGGGCCTATCGGGGCCGCTGGACCGGAAGGCCCGGCCGGACCTGTCGGCGCCACGGGTGCTGCGGGCGTTACAGGGATTACCGGAGCCACCGGCTCGGGAGCCATCATCCCGTTTGCTTCAGGAGGACCTGCTATACTGACAACTGTTCTTGGCGGAGTGGTAGGAACCACAAGTTTGATCGGCTTTGGGAGCTCAGCAACAGGTATTAGCCTCGTAGGCGGGGTCATAGACCTGACAGGTACACTTGTAGGACCTCTGATTAACTTTGCTTTTTCCGTACCACGGGATGGCGTAATTACATCTATTACTGGTTACTTCAGTACAACAGCTGCATTAACTCTCGTGGGTTCAACTGCGACAATTACTGCCCAGCTGTTTAGTTCCCCAACACCTAATAACACTTTCACAGCAGTTCCGGGAGCTATCGTTACATTGGCCCCTCCACTGAATGGCATTGTTGCTTTGGGAACGACCTCTAGCGGCATTACTACTGGTTTGGCTATCCCCGTAACCGCACAGACTCGTCTGCTCCTTGTCTTCTCTGCCACAGCTACAGGTATTTCCCTCGTAAACACTATCGTAGGTTATGCAAGTGCAGGCGTCACCATTACCTGATCCAAAAAGAAAAAAGGGCCCAGCAGGATTGTTCCTGTCGAGCCCTTTTTATTTGTATTCCAACAGACGAACTAAACCGTTTCGAACGATATTTTTACTTCTTCTCCCTCTTCACAAACGGCGAACGTTTTAATTTGTCCGTGATCAGGCTCTTGAACGATGCCTGTCTGCAGATCAATTTTCCAGTCATATAAAGGATCATAGATATAATGACCAGATACTATAGCCTCTGTAAGAGGACCTCCTTTGGGATGAGGACTGCTATTTTCAACGGCATAAAGCTCATTCTCCGAAGTGCGGAAAACAGCAATTTCAGTACCTTTGATATGGATGGTACGCCCTATTCTGATCGGAAAATCCTTACTATGACCGACGACAAGCCATTCGGCATTTTTGATCATTTGTTTGATCGCTCCCTTCCTCAGGCATTTTAGATACAATTACACAATAGACGGGGTGACAACCTCGAATAAATTTTTGCGTGAATCCTCATCATTGATGATCTTTTTCCAAGGGTCTTCGACCTGTTGTAATGCAAATTCGATGCGTTCTACTAAAGCTTGTCGATGATCTGTATCATGAACGACAGCCTTCTGAATCTCCTCCAGACCGATCCGTTCCACCCACTCCGAAGTACGTTCCAGGTATTGTCCTGTTTCCCGGTAGAGTTGCATTACGCTTCCTACAATATCAATCAACTCGGCGTCGGTTTTTACTTTACAGAGTGAATCAGCCAACCGCGCTTTAATACCGCCATTACCACCGATAAAGATCTCCCAGCCCCCATCATTACCTACGATTCCGATATCTTTGGTACATGATTCCGCACAGTTGCGTGGACATCCATTAACCGCTAATTTGAATTTTGCCGGGAAATCCAGTCGTTCGAATTTCCGTTCCAACACTTCTCCCATTCCCATCGAGTCCTGTGTGCCAAACCGGCAAAATTGTGATCCAACACAGGTTTTAACTGTACGAAGTGACTTCGCGTAGGCATATCCCGACGGCATATCGAGTTCTTCCCATACTTTAGGCAGATCCTCTTTACGGACACCGATCAAATCAAGCCGCTGTCCTCCTGTTACTTTAACGACCTTAACGTTGTATTTAAGAGAAACATCTGCTATCTTCTTCAAATCTTCTGGGGTCGTTACACCACCGTACATTCTAGGAACAACTGTAAACGTTCCATCCTTTTGAATGTTCGCGTGCAATCGCTCATTTACAAAACGGGAATCTCCCTCATTTTCATAGGTATCCGGGTTAATCATTCCCAGATAGTAATTCAGCGCTGGCCGACATTTGGAGCATCCTTCATCATTATGCCAACCCAGTACATTCATAACTTCACGCGTTGTTGTCAGCCCTTTGGTTTTGATCGCTTCCACAATCTCGTCCCGACTCAAAGTTGTGCAGCCACATATTCCTTGCTTGGCTGACGTCTTGAAGCTGTCTCCAAGAACGTACTGCAGAATTTGCTCTACAACCGGCTTACACCCTCCACAGGAACGCGTTGCTCCGGTACATGCCTTAATTTCATCGACTGTGGTCAGTCCATTATCATTAATCGCATCCACAATCGTCTTTTTGGTTACACCGTTACAGCCACAGACAATTTCATCATCAGCCATCGTTTCAGCGGATAATGATTTCGCCCCGTCCTTGCTGCATCCAGTACCCATGATCTGTCCATATATCTCATCAGTCATCAACGTTTGCTGACGCACATATTTTTGAAGGCTAGCAGATTCGCTCACATCGCCAAACAGTACAGTTCCTACAATCTTATTTTCACGAAGCAGCACTTTTTTGTATGTGCGCTTCCACTCATCCTTTGCAACAATCACCGTATGTTCAGGCTGGGTTATGAATTCGCCAGCTGAGAAAACATCCACCCCTGAAATTTTGAGCTTGGTGGAAACCACCGATCCCATATAACCTTCAGTATCCGCACCTGCCAAATGTTTGGAAATTACACTCCCCTGTTCAAACAGCGGAGCTACCAAGCCGTAACAGGTTCCGCGGTGTTCAACACATTCCCCTACAGCATATACATCCGGCACGGAGGTTCTCATCAAATCATCGACTACAATACCACGGTTCGTTTCCATGCCACTTTGCACAGCCACCTGAATATTAGGTTTGATCCCGACGGCCATAACGACCAAATCCGCTTCCAGCTCGCTTCCGTCTGAAAACCGCAGTCCTTGTACCCGATCTTGACCGTACACCTCCGCAGTTTGCATTTGCATAGCAAACTTGATTCCCTGGCGTTCTAGTTCTGCTTTCAGCATCGCAGAGGCTTCCCGGTCCAGCTGGCGTTCCATCAAATCCTCCATTAAATGAACGACCGTAACATCCATACCCAGGTTGACCAAGCCTTTAGCTGCTTCCAGCCCCAATAGGCCTCCACCAATGACAGCTGCCTTTTTAAAGGTCTTTGCTGCCTCAAGCATTGCCGAGCAATCGGCGATATCTCGGAAACCGATGACACCCGGTAATTCTTTACCCGGAATAGGCAGAATAAATGATTGTGAACCAGTAGCTACCAAAGCTACATCGTAATCAATTTCCAGTCCGTCTTCGGTGCGAATCTTCTTGTTCTCACCGTCAATGCTTTTCACCATTTTTCCTGTATATAAAGTAATCCCTTGATCCGCGTACCATTGCAAATCGTTCAGTATGATATCATCAATCGTTTTACTACCTTCCAACACATAAGAGAGCATGATCCTGTTATAGTTCGGATGCGGCTCATTTCCCAGGACCGTAATTTCATACTTATCCGTTAATTTCAAAATTTGTTCGACCGTATTGATACCAGCCATCCCGTTCCCTATAACCACAAGTTTTTGTTTACTGTTTATCATATACCGGTTCCTCCATTCATTCGACGATGCTTCCTATCCGACGACATCTCCTACGTTCCTATGAATATTGCTTATGCTTCTATTTTAATGCAGCAGATAGAGCTATATGTGATTAGAATCACAATGTAGTTCAAATTAAAAATATTTAGGGATTTCCCTATTCTGCTTCAAGGGATAAAGGTAAGCAGCTGAAATTGAGTTAAAAAAAAGGACCAGCTAGCTGGTCCCTTAATTTAATTTATGAATGATGGACTTTGACTCAAATGGGTGAAATATTCAGCAACTTCCCGTGCAGCCCGGGATGGACGCCAGCCGCGATTTTTTCCATCTGTGTACTATGAACCATAAGAAATTTATTTTTCTTAGTCAGCAGTAGGTTCCCCCGGCTACCTTCTCCCGCTTCAAGTGGCATATTCGTTCCTGCCGGAAGGATCACAATCGTCAAATATCCTTCACTGTCAACTTTACAGGGAGCATAATGAAGTGTCGTTGAATATATCTCGACAACCGTGTTTTTAGGCTGAAAAAACACCTGAACATTTGCACTGTCATAGGAATTGTCCTCAATGTCCTGTACTCTGCCGACAAGATGAATACAGTCTGTAGCGGCAATCACCACCTCGCTGCCCTGATGATATTCCAGCCCGGTCAGACCCGTATTCTGACCTGCGCAAAAACCAGCCTGAATTGGAAGTTGGCCGTACACCTCATCTTGAATCCGGTGAATTACACCGAAGTCTTCGAGTTCTGCGACCGAAGGTACATAATGGTTTCCCTGATCGGGTACGCTGGTCGTTTCTTTTGCATACTTGATAAGCTCTGTGGTATTAAAATGAGGCAGCAGCCTTCCATACGGGCGGAATGCTTCGCTCATTACCTCATAAATAACCAAAGGTGCATTGATTTGATTTAGTCTTTCCGTAGTCTTCATAGCTTGACCTCCAGCAATGAATCTCCTGTGTACACTCGGTTATTTCCCAGCACCTTAACGTCAGAGTATTCGGCTGTATTCGTCACAATAATCGGTGTAGTCATGTCATAGCCCAGAGCTTTAATTGCTCCAATATCAAACTCGACCAGCAGTTGACCTTTGGTAACCCGATCCCCTTCTGAGATATGCGTTTTAAAATGCTGTCCTTTCAACTTGACGGTGTCCATACCGATGTGAACCAAGATCTCCGTTCCTCCATCCGATACAATACCAATCGCATGGCCTGTACGGAAGGCATTAGCTATAGTTCCGTTGAATGGAGAGAGCAGTTTGCCATCCTCAGGCACAATAGCAACGCCTTTACCCATGGCTCCAGTAGAGAACACTTCATCAGATATCTCGGATAACGGTTTGACAGTACCCGTCAGCGGGCTGGAAATATTCTCGTTCGTTAGCGCAGGAGCTGGGGTTGCAGCTTCTTTCTTCTCTTCATGGACTGCAATCATTTCTGTTTCCATGGAATCATTAAATCCAAAGAAATACGTGGTAATGGCTGTGAATATATAAGCTACGATAATGGCAATTACGAATCCGGCAAATCCTGTGCCGAAGAATATCGGCAGGGATGCCAAGCCCGGTATACCTGGAGCAATTGCCACGGAACCCGCCGCACCTGTGATTGCCCCGGCGATAGCGCCCCCGATAATAGCCCATACGAACGGTTTTTTGTAGCGGATACTAATCCCGTAGATGATCGGTTCCGTGATGCCAAACAAACCTGTTATCGCTGCAGGCCCGGCAATCGCTCTCACTTTTGGATTTCTGGTTTTAAGGAATACACCCAGTGCCGCACCTGCTTGTGCAAAGTTAGAAGGCGCAAATAATGGTTTCAAAGTATCATGACCGTATACCGCAATGTTATTGTACATGATAGGAATAAACGCCCAGTGGAGCCCCATAACAACTAACATCTGCCACCCGGCACCTACAATGACTCCCGCTACAATCGGACTCAAATTGTATAAGAAAGTGTAACCCTTAGCCAGCCCCAAGCTCGCATATATTCCAATTGGTCCAACCGCAATCAGAGTCAAGGGAACAATGACCATCAGACAGATAAGTGGCGTTATAAAATTTTTCACGCTATCATGAATTACTCTATTCAGGAATTTCTCCAGAATGGATAGCAACCAAATTGCGATAATCACTGGAATAACCGAAGAAGTATAACTCATAAGAACAACAGGAATATTGAAGAACGAAATATCCGTTTTATCGTTATACAAAGTAATAATATTCGGATACACCAGAGCCCCTGCTACCGCAAGCGCAACAAAGGTATTGGCTCCAAATTTCTTCGAAGAGGTCACAGCAATCGCGATCGGCAGGAAATAAAAGATACTGTCTGCGGCAGCGAACCAGATCGAATAGACACCACCTGTTTTGGTGAGCCATCCTAACGAGACGAGCATTAATAAAAGCCCTTTCAAAATCCCCGAAGCTGCCAGTGCCCCCAAAAATGGTGTAAAAATACCGGAAATAATGTCCACCGTTTTGTTGAACCAGTTGCCTTCAGGAGCAGCGGATGCATTCGATTTGTCGTCATCTCCAAGGCTACTGATCTTTAAAATGTCTTTATATACGTCCCCTACCGTATTTCCAATGACCACTTGATATTGTCCACCGTTTTCAACAACTGTAATAACCCCGGGAATATTTTGTGTTTGGTTCTTGTCGGCCTGATCCCTGCTATTTAATTTAAATCTTAACCGAGTGGCACAATGCACCAAGCTAGAGACATTTCCTTCTCCGCCAACGGACGCTAAAATGTCTTTTGCCAGTTTTTCATCGGACATACTGCTCGCTCCTTTATCCTCATTTGGCATTTTTCTATAAAAGTAAACGTTTACATGGATGGTGGTAATTCAAAGACTCTACGCGCACTCCAAGGAGTACGAAAAGAATATAGAGTCTCTGAATTACACGGGGTCAATCGTTACCGGCTTCTTCCTACCATTCTCTTGATTGTATGTCTGCGTCCTTTAATGGACAGCGCAAGCTGGTATACGTTCTCAGGAAGAGGTGTTCCTGCATAACCACCATCTCCAATGGCATGAATATCCGCGCCCGTCTGTTTCATCATGAGTGCGATCCAGGCAATCGTTTGAACATCTGCCCCTTCAACTGAGCTGTTCAGGAAAGAAAGAGCAAGCGTTCCGGGTTTATATGAATGGACAAATTCTACACATTGTCTGACGTGCTCCACTGTAATACCATGTCTGGAGCCAGGTGCAGGCAACGTAATAACGTCAGCACCAGAATCGATCAAGTCTTTAATAATTTCATTGGAAGGTCTCTCGCTCAGTGGATCACCCAATACTTTCTCAATGGTTCCGTCTTCCCATTTTCCGGCGCAGATCAGGATTTTGTCTCCCAGTGTTTCTTTTGCCAGCTTGGTAGCCTCAATGATCCGTTCAAAGGTTGTACCTGCGGAAGGATTTCCTCCCAATACGATAAAGTCAGCTCCAATCTCTAAGGCACGCAGGAAGTTCTCTCTGGAAGCGATTCTTCCTTCTTTGGCCTCCACATATTGTTCTCCCGCAACCTGAGCATCCGGGCTTGGACACTCAAAATAAATACCGAGCGGAACACCGGCCCATTCCTTGATTTGCTTCAGGCTATACGGCTTATCAGCCAGCTTGCCATGCTTCATTTCACGCAATCCGATATTGGATTCTTCCTTGATCATATCAAAGCCATTCAGCATAACCATATCTGCGCCGTAAGCTGCTTGGATCTCCGCATTGGTAACGCCATCGACCAGGCCGGAATTCAGCATCACATGATGCTGTCCCATAATGACACGCCCTTCAGAAGCCAGAATGGATTCTTTTAGGTCTGCTGCGCTAAATTTCAAAATATCCGTTTTCGTGCTCGCGATTAACCTTTTTGCCAATGTAATCTCCTCCAAGTCATTTATGTTTTAAGTGGTCGTTTGTCAGCACAAATACTGTTCCTCGATGTCGGATATCATCTTGATGCGGTCACCATGGCGTCCTCCTTCAAACTCAGCCTCCAGCCATGATTTCACTATCATTTTCGCCAATTCGCTTCCAACGACACGTGCACCGAATGCAAGAACATTTGTATTGTTGTGCTGCTTGGACAGCTGTGCAGAGTAAGGCTCGCTGCATACCACAGCCCGAATTCCCTTGACTTTGTTGGCCGAGATGGATATTCCCACGCCTGTGCCACAAATCAGAATACCTGCGTCAGCCTGCTTTCCGACCACAGCCTCTGCAACGAGCTTTCCATACTTCGGATAGTCAGTTCTTTCTGAAGTTTGTGGTCCATAGTCCATGACCTCATGACCCAGTTCATTAAGATAGGCTGAAATCATCGTCTTAAGCTCTACAGCCACATGGTCGCTACCGATGGCAATTTTCATGGCTTTATTCCTCCCCGAATTAGATATTTTTTAATCTGTTAATGATGGTTTTGTAAGATTCTTCTTTACCAAACAAAGTGGATGTCCCCAGAACGAATCCCTCAACCCCGTAGTGTGTCAATTCGTTGATCTTCTCTTCGGAGATAGCCCCATCAACCACGATTGTATAATTCAATCCCTTTTCGTGTTTAAAAGCTTGCAGTGCTTTAATCTTGTCGTTCACGAAGGGTAAATATTTTTGCCCTGCAAAACCCGGATTTACGGTCATGACCAGCACATAGTCAACCATGCCAAGTAAAGGTTCCACCGCAGCAATGGCTGTTCCCGGATTAAGAGCGATTCCCGCTTTTACCCCGCTTCCAACAATTCGATCAATGGTACGCGTCGGATGCATGTCGGCCTCCGGGTGAAAATAAATGATGTCTGCACCCTTATCAGCAAATAAATCAATGTAGGCGGAAGGGTTGTCTATCATCAGATGTACATCCATTGTTTTTTGAGTTTGTTTACGGATAAACTCCAGATCCTGAAGCCCCATTCCGAAATTAGGGACAAATCTACCATCCATAATATCAATATGATAAATATCCACATTGGCTTCTTCCAGCGCGTTTACTTCATGTTCCAAGGAGCTGAAATTAGCGCACATCATGGAAGGACATAATAGCATACTCATTCATAATCACCCTTCTTCTAAAATAGAGTAAACGATTACTCAAACGACATAATCTGTTTTCCATTTTCCAAAAAGCAGCAGTTGATCTTTATGCCCTTTGGTATTGAATAAATCAGTAGAGAAAACGTTTACCCATTGAAAAAATAACAACAGTTCATGGCTCGAACTCCATCACTTGTTGGTTTCTCACACATCATATGGATTCTGAACTCTCTTGGGTAAACGATTGGGTAAACGATTACATTTAACATAATTAAAGTTATCATTTTCTGATATTGTTGTCAAACCATTTTTTTGTTGGATATTAAACGGGAAAGTTTACAGCATAATAGAGCACAGCTCGACCATCTTACTCTGGAGAGGTAAAACAGTACCTATGCTCACCTCTCCCTTGGCTAATGCAAGATGATATCTGACCACGAAACTAGGTGGTACTGCGTTGTATCAATCGTACTGGGATGGAATAATGCTGCTCTTGTTCCATCTTGTCTCCACTCAGCATACGAAGCAGCATACTGGAAGCTTTATCTGCAAGTGTTTCTTTATCCTGTTCAATTGTGGTCAATGGTGGATTACAATATTGGGAAATTGTGTCATTATCAAAACCCACTATCTTGACTTCACCGGGGACCTGTACTCCGAATTTCTGTAACGCCAGTAATCCGCCCAAAGCCAACCAGTCATTAGTTGCAAAAATACCGTCAAACCGCAGTCCTTTTTCCAAGACATGTTTAATAGCAGCCTGTGCGGTCTCCAGAGTAGGCCCATCATTGCGAACTGCAACCAAGCGGTCCTCGGATGGATGCAGTCCATGCTTTTGCAGAGCATCTTTATACCCGTACAGACGCTCATTAACAGAGGATAGATTGTTTTGCTTGGTCAACAGCAAAATTTCCTTGCAGCCTTTGTTAATCAGCTCCTCTGTCGCCAAAAATCCACCCTCATAATGATTGGACTCAATAAAAGCTACGTTCGTATTAATCTTTGGTCGTCGGTCAATACATACAATCGGAATGGGACGTTTAAGCAATTCCGCAGAAAGCTCCTCCTGACCCGAAATGCAGATCAGACCATCTACCATTTTTCCATCCAAAGTTTTCAAATATTCTCGTTCCTTCTCCGCATCTTTAGCAGTATTACATATAATGGTAGAATATCCTTGTTTAAAAAAGAAGCTTTCCACTTTTTGTACAATGACTGAAAAAAATTCATTATTAATATCCGGCACCAAAACGCCAATCGTCTGTGATTTACTCATCCGCAGGCTTTTGGCGATGCTGTTAGTCTCATATTGGTACTTTTGGATTACTTCAACAACCTTCTGCCGTGTTTCCTCAGAGAAGCGACCATTCTCGTTAATCACACGGGAAACCGTAGCTACAGAAACTCCACTTAACCTGGCAATATCCTTTATGGACACTTGATTTTTTTTCATATTATTTCCCTCAAATAATTATATTGAGTAAACGTTTTCCTGATTGGAGATTAACATAATCCTAATATGGGTGTCAACTGACACACTAGCATAGAAAGAGTTTTCCGCCAAAATACGAAGAGACCACAAGTCAACATACCATTTAATGAGTAAATACAACCTTTATAAGGAATACTTTAGGAACAACTTGTATCTTAAGGAAAAATGAATTAATCGTATGGAGGTGATCATCATGTGGTCTAAAATAATTTCTTATATTCCAAGCTGGAGTACACTCTTTCAAGCAGGCCTCGCATTGATTATTCCTTTAGGGATTTATTATATAAACACCTCGATTTATTCGTTTGTTGGCAGTAAGGGAGCGAAATCCAAGCATTCTTCTGGTCGTTCTCTTTCCGACGAACATAACGAAGGCCACGCTGATCAGCAGCATGAACCAAGCTCCAAAATTACAGGGAATTATGATTCCGACTTAAAGTCGATCCAAGAAGCTATAGGCGAAAATAGTGATGTGCATTTTCGTGAGTTTGTAGTAAAGAAATATCATGCACGGTCCGTTTTAGTCTTCATAGATGGTATGCAGGATGAAAAGCTAATGAGCAAGCAGGTATTGGAGGTCTTGATGTTTGACGGCCAGCAGGCCCCACAGGAACAGCAGGAAAGTATAAATAGCTCTTTTATAAAAGAAAGCTTGATGCCGCTTACGCAAATTAGTGAAGTTGCTGATATGGAGGACCTGCAGGAGTCTATACTTTTAGGGCATACTGCCTTATTAATTGAAGGAATGAAGGGAGCACTGCTGGTAGGCTCGCCTAATGGCGCCATTCGCTCCGTCAATGAACCAACCTCTGAAGCATTACTTCGGGGTCCCAGGATCGGTTTTACGGAGGTATTAAGTGAAAATACTTCGATGCTTCGACGCCAAGGCATAAACAAAAGTCTGGAAATGAAGAAATTCCAAGTGGGAAGCCGAATCAAAAAAGATCTGGTTGTCGCGTACATCAAGGATATTGTGAATCCGGATCTCCTCGAAGAAGTAAACAGCAGAATTTCAAAAATAGACATGGACTTTTTAGCTGAATCCGGTTATGTGGAGCAACTTATTGAAGACAATTATTTAAGTCCGTTCCAGCAGGCTCACAACACTGAGCGCCCCGACCGTGTCATGAGTGCCTTGTTGGAAGGAAGAGTAGCGATTCTGCTGGATGGTACTCCCTTTGCACTTATTGTTCCGGTGACCTTCAGTATGCTACTCCAATCTCCCGAGGACTATTATGAGCGCTGGATTCCAGGGACACTTTTACGCGTGTTACGATTTTGCGGAGCTTTTATAGCGCTTATGGGTCCTGCTTTATATATCTCTTTCATATCGTTTCATCCCGGTTTGATTCCAACCAAGCTGATTATTAGCATCATCGAGACCCGTCAAGGCGTTCCTTTTCCATCTGTCATAGAAGTTATGATTCTGGAAATCTCTATCGAAATCCTGCGGGAAGCCGGCATACGATTGCCCAAACCTATCGGTCCTGCCATGGGCATTGTGGGAGGCTTAGTCATCGGCGATGCTGCTGTCAATGCGGGCATTGTTAGCCCGTTCCTGGTGATTGTGGTTTCGGTTACTGCCATCTCTTCGTTTTCGATACCGACATATAGTGCGGGCATTACCTTGCGTCTTTTGCGTTTCGTCGGCATGCTATTTGCAGCAATCCTGGGCATGTTTGGAACCGTATTGTTCTTTCTGTTAATTTGTATCCATCTGACGAAATTAAAAAGCTTTGGCGTACCGTATGTGACTCCCTTCTCCCCTATGCGTCCAAGCGACTGGAAGGATGTGTACATTCGAGCCCCTATATCTCTGATGAAACGAAGACCCGTTATGATGAAAACTCAGCAAAGCAAGCGCAAATCATAGCACCCGGAGAAAGGAGGAAGGATTGTGTTTAGACGTTCTGATGATAAGATTACATCCAAACAGGCGGCAGTATTCCTGACCAATACGGTATTAGGCGCAGGGATTTTGACACTGCCGAGAGGTGTAACTGAAACGGTAAAGACTCCGGATGCATGGCTCTCTGTCCTGCTTGGCGGATGTATTGTCATATTAGTGGTGTTGCTCATGGTAAAATTAAGCCAACAATTTCCCGGAAACACTGTGTATCAATACTCCAGGAGAATCGTCGGTATCATTCCAGGAGGATTTTTAAGTCTATTATTAATCATATACTTTATCATCATCGCTGGCTTTGAGATTCGTGTTTTAGCTGAAGTGACGATTTATTTTTTGCTTGAAGGGACACCCATATGGGCGATTGTGATTCCATTCATCTGGGTGGGAAGTTATCTGGTTTTTGGAGGTATTAATCCCATTGCGCGGTTATACCAGATTGTACTCCCGATCAGTCTCTTCTTTTTACTCATCTGTTTTGTCCTTAGCCTAAGGATCTTTGAAATTGACCATCTTCGTCCTGTATTGAGTAGCGGTATTCTTCCAGTAGTTAAGGGGCTAAAGTCGACTGTCCTTGTTTTCACTGGATGTGAAGTCATCATGACACTGGTCGCTTTCTTACAATACCCTGAAAAAGCCATAAAGGCCATGGTAGTGGGAATCAGCATCCCTTGGGTATTATACTTTTTGACCGTAGTTATGGTAGTTGGCGGGTTATCGGTGGACTCTACTATGACAAGTACCTGGCCCACCATTAATTTAATGCGCAGCTTTGAAATCTCCGGATTTCTTTTTGAACGTCTTGAGTTTCCGTTGCTGGTAATCTGGATGATGCAAATGTTTTGTAATTTCTGCAGTTTTTTCTTCAATGCATCCTTAGGTGTCTCACAGGTATTTGGCCTTAAATATCGTTATGCGATTTTCGGCTTAATCCCAATTATCTTTATCTCCACAATGACTCCTGTTCGTATGATGGAAGTGTTTAGCCTAGGCGATGCGATCGGATACATGGGAATCATTTTATTTTTTCTGGTCCCGGTACTTCTCTCCATCGTTTTCATGATCAGGAAGAAGGGAATGAAGCAAAATGTATAGGCAACAAATCCTATCTTTGCTGCTTGCCTTCATTCTCCTGGTAACTCAAGCCGGTTGCTGGAGCAGCAGAGAAATAGAAGAACTAAGCATGTATACAGGACTGGCTCTGGATAAGGGTGAGCCCAGCACAGTGGAAAAGGACCTGGAAAAGGAAGGCAGCCGTTACTTCAAGAAAAATAAAATTACTGCCACTGTGCAAATCGTCCCCAAAAAGACTTTTGGAAACACGGCAAAACAAGGTGGTGGACAAGGGCCAAACTATATTAATATAGCTGCCACCGGGGATTCTTTACTTGAAATCTTCCGGCAATTATCCCTCCGTCTGGATCGCCCGATTATTGGTCACCATCTAAAGGTCATGGTGGTTTCCACCAAATTGGCAGAACAACAGACGATGCAGCAATTGATGGATTTTGTGCTTCGTGATAATGATATTCGTCCGAGTTGTTTTGTTTTCTTAAGTAAGGAACGTGCAGCTGATACCTTAGTTACCAAATATAAGGACGAGGTCCCATCCATTCATATTCTATATATGCTTCGTAATCATTTCAGAACCAGCAAGGTGATGAGGGGAGTCAATTTGTCTGAGTTGGATGGGTTGATGCACTCCAAAAAAAGCTATATATTGCAAAACATTTCTGAATCCGATGGAGAATTAGAATTTTCGGGTGCTGGTGTTATTAAAGGAGACACCGGTCACTGGATCGGTAGTTTGGGACAACAAGACGTAGAGAGCATTGCATGGATTAAAGGTGATGTTGAGGGCGGAGCTGTCAAAACGTATGACAAGCGGAATGAAGCTATAACTTATGAGATCAAATCGGTAAAAAGCAAAATAACAGCTAAGGTGACCGAGGGTAACGATATCTCGTTTCACGTAAAAATTGAATCCAAAGGACGTTTAATCGAAAACTGGGATGAGAAAGTGAACCCGACAGAGACACGAAACATGAAAGAGGCTGAGAAAGAATTTGAAAAAGAAGTGACTAGAAGGATTAAGTCTCTTATGCACAAATTACAATCAGAATATAAAGTCGATGTCGCCAGTTTTGGTGAACGTTTAAATATTGAGCAGCCTCAAGTGTGGAAAAAAGTAAAGGATGATTGGGATTACAAATTCAGCAAAATACCCGTAACCTTCGATATAAAATTATCTATTACGGATTTAGGCTCATCTGCCGAATGAAAGAGTCGAATTGGCCTTATATAAAAGCCAATTCGACTTAAGATTCGCGGTTGTCTTCATAACCATCCAACACTGCAACGGTCGCTCCTGAATTTCCAGAAGCGGCTACACGCTTAATTCAAATTGATTTTAAATACATCCCCTGCATGGCCACCTAAAACGATCAAGCCACCTTTGGGCAGTACAACCGAATTGTTATTGCTAGCAGTTGAAAATTGTACAACCGCTCCGTTTTCATCATAGACAGCGAAGCCTCCGCTTTTTGGAAAATCAACGGTCATCGTTTTATTGGCTGAGTTTTTATCTATTTTATACCATGTGGCTTGGCCATTAGATGGTATGGTGTACACTGATTTTCCTCCCAAGATAGGTTTAACAGCATCTTCACTGATATAGGATTGTCCATCTATGGTTAAATACTCCGAACCATCCTTGGTATAAAAATTCAGATCAAATGCATCTCTTCCACTCATAACAGGAATCTCAACGGCATTTACTGCTTTATTCTCATCCACAATTTTAGTACCACTTGCGTATCCATCATGATCAACGGATATTTTTTTTGTTATAAATGAGGGGGCCAGATAAAATATGGAAGATATCTTTTCATCCAAAGCATAATAATTTTTCCCGTTTCTATTTTCCCATGCCTTTTTAACTGTAGTATTTAGAGGATTGGCATCAAGCTTTTGATATTCATAAATCACCATAACCATTTGGCCTAATCCCGGAAAGTTTAAATAAATGTTAGCCTTAATATACGTTTTCCCGTTTTTTTGTTTGTCAAAGCTTACGGCTACACTGCCATCACTGCTTTTGAATTGTCCATCACCTGTATACACATATTTTTGCGCCGGGACGAATCCATCCAAAAAAGCAGGTAAATCAAACTCACCGTTTTTAATCTCTACATTGATGGTTGTACCCACAGAACCGTATAATCCCGAATAAGAAAGTAAATCAGATGGCATTTCCACTTTTACAGGAGCCTCAAATGTTTTATCCGGTATGATGTCTTTAATGATGCCCTTATCTTTTAAAACTTCCAATAAAACGTTAGAAGCAAAAATACTATCTAAGATGGAAGACCCTCCAGATGAAAGCACAGCCATAGAAATTTGATGCTCTGGTATGGTGATCAAAGTAGAGTGATACAAAACAGTATCCCCACCCTTGGATAGCGCAGTTATTCCGTAATCACTAAACGGTGCCAACTGAACCGCATCCCAGCCAAGCCCATAATTAAAGCTGTTTGTCTCTTCAGGTACCCATATTCCTTTTCGATATTCATGACTTTGCATGGACTTCGCCGATTGTGCAGATAAAATATCGGGTCTGTTCCCCATTAATACTTCTGAAAACATAGCCACCTCTTCTGCGGTAGAGTATAAGCCCCCTGTCCCGATGACATTGGCATTTTCAACGGGTAAGGCCCCCTCAATCGCAGGAAAATAAGTTTTGGACAGCTTTTGTCTGTCAAACTGATCGAGTGGTGTTTTCGTAGAGTTCAAACCCAAAGGGGCACTAATATGCTTTGCCAGAAATTCGGTATAACTTAGACCACTCACCCGTTCAACCAATATTTCAAGCAATTGAAAACTATCATTACTATATACAGAATATTCGCCGGGGTTGGATTTTAAAGTTTCTGATCGTAATCTCAGCAATAGCTCATCATGATTTTCTGTATCATTGTCATTAAATAACATACTATTTTTATAGTGGGCACCGTAAAGACCCGACGAATGATTTAACAGCATACGTGGTGTAATTTGTTTGTACCTTTCATCAGCCATTGTAAAGTCCTTAATGTATGTTGTTAGCGGCTGATCAATATCTACCTTATGGGCATCCACCAGCATCATCGTTGCAGCAGATACATACATTTTGCTTGTAGAGCCTATACCGAACATCGTATCCTTGGTGATTGGCTCGTTGGTTGCTTTATTCTTTACACCCACGCTATCCGATAATACGATGTTTCCATGGTCCCTAATGGCATACTGCACACCGCTAGCACCGTATTTGGATACCAGCTCCGAGGCCAGATTGCGAGCCTTTTCCTTAATGGGTTCAGGATTGTCTTGAGCAAAAGCATTCGTCATCGGCAGTACAAAAAGCATAGCCGAAATGAACACAGCTATTATTTTCTTCATTCCATATTTCCTCCTCTTATGGGTTCCCCAATTATTACTGGACTGATCATACTATGAACGAGGATTCTATATAGAAAAGTCACCCTGAAACGAAAAAAACAATCCCTAAACAGCAAGATGTCTAAGAATTGTCCTTATAAAATGGCAATAAAACCATATTATCGAATACTTTATTTTTTGTTTCAATGGTCATATTCCCACCGTATTTGTCACATATTCTGGATATATTGGTCAAGCCAATGCCATGTACATCCGGGTTTGATTTTTGACTATGCAAATGAGCCACTTCATTCTCCACATGATTCAGGATGTGAATGAAAAGCGCGGACTCATTGGAATGTATTTTAATAAGAATGTACCTATCATCCGCAATCTTGACCTTTTTAGATGCTTCTATGGCATTATCCAGCATATTGCCCAGAGCGACACACAAGTCATAACGTTCAATATTTACTTTTTGTGAATACAAGTTAAGCTGAGTATCTACCTTGATGCCATTGGCCTGAGCAATATTAAGACTATTTGTGACAAGAGCATCTATAACCAGATTACCGGTATTAACCCTTTGATAGGCTCCTTCGATTTTATTTAATGTAACCTTAATATGTTCACTCGCCTCAGCCAATTCATTTCTCTTGATACATTCTTCAATATACAAAAACTGTTGGTGTGTATCATGAATGATTCTTTTCATATTTTTGAAGCTGTAAACCGTTTTTTCGTAGTTAGCATCTTGGTAGTCCATCTGATGTTGTAATTGAGCATTTTCATGCATTAATTGAAATTTTTCAATGATATTATCGAAAATATATATGATAAAAACATTTAAAAAAATAAAGCTAATAATAGAACCAAAATAATACATATTCTTTTCACTATAAACAGATAAAACATTGACCTGGTATAAACTTATGATGGGAACGATTAAAAATAAAATATAGTAACGATGCTGCAAAGGGAAGGTTCTGCGTTTGGCAAATAGCCGTATAATCTGAATGACAGCAAACATGATAATGCAGCTGAGTAACATAACCTTAGAGGATATCAAGTGATCTTGCCCACCCAAATGGCTAAAGTTGCTAATTTTAACGGAGCCTACAGCATATAAAATATAAAGAGATATAAAATTAACGATGGTTATCAATACAGCATAAAGGATAGAAAAAATGATCTTTGTCTTTATTTCCACTGTATACGAGTGCGCTAAACTAAATATGACAAGTAATGCCAAAATCGAGGATAGCGTAGGAGACAGATAAACACTTAAATATAAGATGTTCAGCAACCCGAAAATAATGAAATATATGAATCTATTTGGCTTTCGATTGGACTTATCAAAAACGGAGTTAAAGTAAAAATTCACTTGAAAGCACATCACCAGTACAACACATAGGTTAAGAAGCAGGTAGCTATATTCCATCATATTAATGCATCTTCATGATCATAAATTTGGTATATAGATCTTTAACTTCTTTTATTTTAGAACGCCCAATAGGTAACTTCACATCATTTGACATCAAAACATCACCGCCAGCAAATTTTTTCACATGAATTAAGTTTATAATAATCGAACGATGAATTTGTAGAAAATTATGTTCTTTTAATGCTGAAGCATAGTCCGAAAGAATCCCTTTGCTATCATAGGTTTGAGTAGAGGTTACAAAATGCAGCTTGTTTTTTATGGTTAAGCTTTTGGCCACTTCAATACTAATGATATCATCATATTTTAAAAGCACTTCCTCAT
This sequence comes from Paenibacillus sp. FSL R7-0340, assembly GCF_038002205.1. NCBI lineage: Bacteria > Bacillati > Bacillota > Bacilli > Caryophanales > Paenibacillaceae > Paenibacillus > Paenibacillus sp. FSL R7-0340. The sequence goes on along the minus strand of NZ_JBBOBY010000002.1, from coordinate 284,381 downwards.
AAGCTGACTTGATGATAACGAATTTTTTATCGAGAGATTGAAAATATTGACACAGCTTTATCATTTTTTCCTCAAAGATATGGGGAGCAATCGGTTTTATTAAATATTGAAATGTAACTACGTCAAAACTTTCCACCATATATTCAGGGTAGCTCGTTAAAAAAACAATCTGTTCATCCAGATGATTTAAATTCCTTATTTTTTGGGCGGTTTGAATTCCGTTTATGCCATTCATTTCAACATCCAATATTAAGATATGGAATGGAGATTCATGGTTTTGATAATGAGATACCAGCTGTTCTCCTGAGTCGAATAATTCAACTTTAAATTCTATATTGGTCTTTAACGACAAAGTAATCAGCATATTTTTAACAAGTTCTCTGTGCTTGTGCTCATCATCGCAGATAGCCACTCTATACATAAATAACATACACCTCATTCCCATTGCATTGATCATGGAATTGTATTCTAAACAGTATATAACCTTTTAATATTCTATAAACAGCTTTTGGATAAAACGCAAATTCAAATCCCTCAAATGCCAGTATACAAGCTGCTCAGCAGTTGCATCCAAGGTAAAAAAGAAACCCTCGTCTTCAAAAGACGGGGTTTCTTAACTGTTTTATTGATCGTTATTAAAAAAATCAGTTCTTTTCTCTTCACCGTGGGAACGTCTGGCAAAGTCGACAAATTGGAATTTGTCCAACCGATGCCTTGACTCGGTATACTGGAACAAGGTGGTGTCCTCCAGATAAACATAGTTACGTACTACGACCACATGAGTGTAGTTCTGAAGGTCCATCAGCCTATGATCTTCTTCATCTGCATTTTCTACGGAAACCACTTTTTTGGCATAACTGATTTGAAGATGGAGCTCTCCCTCCAAATATTCGTAGATGGACCCACGACTAATTTCCTCGGTAAGCACAGGTACAATGTCTGATCGAAAGTAATCTTTATCCAGTATGACGCATTCACCCTCAATCTCACGCGCACGAATAACTTTCCAGACCAAATACTTGTCTTTCTTAATCTCAAGATGATTGGCTATGTCATCTGGAACTGGAATTAAATGATTTTCATGTACAATTGTTCGTGATGTACGCCCAATCCGTTCAGACATTTCCTTGAAACTGACCAAGCCTCCTATAGGGAAATCCATCCGTCCCATATCCAGAACAAAAGATCCTTTAGCTTTTATTTTATGGATATACCCATTTTGTGCAAGCAAGTGAAGTGCCTTACGTACGGTTTCGCGAGAAGTGTTATACTCTCGGGCCAGTTCATTTTCAGATGGCATTTTCGTGCCTGGAGCCAATTCGCCTGTCTGGATTCGTCCCGAGTACTCCTGATAAATTTGCAAAAATATATTCTTTGTCAATTTTCATCACCACGTTCATTGTAGCATCCTTTCACTTCCTGTTCACTAAAATAGGCTGTACGATGAATCTGACTTAATTCGTATTGTCTGATGAAGAATTCAAATGAATTCTCATTAAGGTATACTGCAAATCTTCTGCCTCACCTGGCAGTTCCTCAACCGATTCAATCATGCTCTGACCATCCGGGACAATGACTGGTGTAATAATGGGGTATCCCGATTTCTGAATCAGCTCACGGTCAAATTCCATCAATAGTTGTCCTTGCTTTACGGTTTGACCTGTCTCCACATGCATGGTGAATCCTTCCCCCTTCAGGGACACCGTGTTAATTCCCACATGTACCAGAATCTGTACACCTGTCGGATGCTCTAAAATCAAGGCATGCTTGCTTTTCACCATGATGTGAATGACTTGCCCACTGAAAGGGGCAAGAATTTTGCCATCCTTCGGTTCCACTGCTATACCTTGACCCATCTGCCGTTCGGCAAAAGCCGGGTCAGGAACTTGTTCTAACGGTACAACACGTCCTCGTACGGGAGTCCTCACTTCAAGCACATCTAGTGCGGTATTTTGCGGAAGCGAGTCTTTCCTTACGGAATCATTGGCTGGTGCAGCCTGACGGCGCTTAGTTAACAACTTGCCATACATTAAAGTTAAAGCAAACGGCACAATTAACACGATCGCCATCCCGATGAAGAATACACCCCAGTTGTTTGGGAAAATAGACAAGAAGCCTGGAATCCCGCCCACACCAATGGAAGAAGCCATCACATGATTTACGGTGAGCAATATACCTGCAATACCGGAACCGATCATTGCGAATACAAACGGATATTTATATCGGATATTCACTCCGAATATGGCAGGCTCGGTTACACCCAGAAATGCAGACACTGAAGAGGTAAGAGCCAATCCTTTTCCCTTTTGCTCCTTCAATACCAGCATCATTGCCAGTGCTCCGGCACCCTGAGCGATATTGGACAGCGCCAGCATCGGCCAAAGGAATGTTCCACCCTGCGTACCAATTAATTGCACGTCCACCGCCAGGAAAGTATGGTGCATTCCCGTAATCACGAGCAAGGAGTACAAGCCTCCATAAATCAGGCCTCCCAGCGCAGGAGCCAAATCGAAAACGTATACAAGACCAGACGTAATGGCATTACCAATCATAAAAGTAACCGGACCGATCACTGTAAAAGCCAGAAATCCCGTTATTAATAATGTAATCGGTGCTACGAGTAACAGCTTAAATGAATCCGCTATCTTCTTATTTAGGAATTTCTCAATGTGGGCGAGCACGTAAGCGGATACTAAAACGGGTAAAACCTGTCCTTGATAACCAATCTTGTTCACTTCCCACCCAAACAAATTCCAAACCGGAACGGTGCCCTTTGTAACCGCATCCGCATAACCGTATGCACTTAGCAGATCCGGATGAACCAGAATCAGACCCAGTACGATCCCGAGTAAAGGACTGCCGCCAAACCTGACAACGGCCGACCATCCAATTAAGGCAGGTAGAAATGTAAATGCGGTGCTGGCAATGGTGTTAATGATAGCAGCAAAGTCGGTCCATTGAGGATAGACCTGAACCAAAGCCATTCCTTCGAAGAAGATTCCCTTACCAGTCAAAATATTATTTATTCCAAGCAATAAGCCTGCAGTCACGATTGCGGGCAAGATAGGGATAAAAATATCTGCCAGCGTCTTGATGGCACGCTGAATTGGATTTTGTTTTTTGCTTGCCGCATTTTTGACATCGTCTTTAGAAGCCCGACTACCTCCTGTAATGGAGATCATTTCGTCATATACCTTATCCACCAGACCTGGGCCAATTACGACCTGATACTGTCCTTGTGAAGAAAATTGGCCTTTGACCAGATCATTTTGTTCGAGTGCATCTTTGTCTACCAGCTTATCATCATAAAGGGCAAATCGCAGACGAGTTACGCAATGCGTAGAGGCCTCTATGTTGTCTTTGCCACCAACGGCTTTTATAATGTCTTCTACCTGTGATCTTTCAATCGCCATTTAGCCCACTCCCTTAACGTTCGCTCATTTTAAAGCAGCAACCCCGGTTATCAAAGATAACGTGCCCGTGCCCGGGGTGCTACTAGATGTCTCCATACTATTCACTAAGTCTACAAACAATCCACATATATGAAGCATATGGGGTCAAAGAGATCACTTGTTTTAGCTCCGGGGCGTGCTGAGTATTACCAATTAAGAACTCAGCCGCATCCAACGCTTGATTTTCTAAACATGAATAAAATGAATCCGGTATACGGAATTGCGTATCCTGTCCGCTAAAATTGGAGATGACGATCAAAGTCTCCTCTTCATTGCTGCGTTGATAGGCATAGACCTGAGGATGAGCTTCGTCCAGGCGTAGATAATTCCCATCGGTAATGACTTGCACCGTCTTACGCAGATGAATTAGCTTACGGTAATGGTGATAGATAGAGTTCGGGTCCTCTAACTGAGCCTGAACATTAATCTGTGGATATCGTTCATCTACCTTAATCCAGGGAGTACCTGAAGTGAAGCCCGCATTGCGAGTGCCATCCCACTGCATCGGTGTTCTCGAATTATCACGAGACCGCTCTCGAATGATATTCAATGCTTCTTCTGCACTTTTGCCTTGCTCCTGTAAGATACGATACATATTCAGAGATTCAACATCCCGAAACTCTTCAATGTCTGCCCACTGCGGGTTGGCCATCCCAATCTCTTCACCCTGAAATATATAAGGCGTTCCTTGAAGACCATGTAGCGTGGTTGCCAGCAGCTTGGCGCTTTCCGCTTGGTATTCGCCATCATCCAAAAAGCGAGAGATTGCCCTTGGCTGATCATGATTATTAAAAAACAATGCACTCCAGCCACCACCCTGTTGCATGCCCGTTTGCCAATCCGAGAATAGCTTTTTCAGCATTTCAAAATCATATGGCATCAATTCCCACTTTTGTCCATTTGGATAATCCACCTTCAAATGATGAAAATTAAAGGTCATGGACAATTCTTTTCTCTCTGGATTGGAATAACGGATACAGTGATCCAGTGAGGTGGAGGACATCTCACCCACAGTGACGCTATTCTGTTTGGCAAATACTTTCTCATGTAACTCATGGATGTATTCATGCACATGTGGACCGTCCGTATAATACTTACGTCCGTCGCCAGGAGCCGTGCTTCTATCATCGTCCGAGAATTGCTGATCCTTGGAAATCAAATTAATGACATCCAGTCGGAAACCACTAACTCCCTTCTCAGCCCAAAATTCCAGCAGATTGACAACTTCTTGACGGACTTTGGGATTTTCCCAGTTTAGATCCGCCTGAGTCTTATCAAATAGTGTCAGGAAATATTGGCCTGTTGCCTCGTCATATTGCCAAGCTGGTCCACCAAATTTGGAAACCCAATTGTTTGGAGGTCCACCATCGGGTGCTGGATCACGCCAGATATAATAGTCCCTATACTCACTATCCTTAGAAAGCCGTGCCTCCTGAAACCAGGCATGTTCTGTGGAAGAATGGTTAACCACGATGTCGATCATTAAGTACATCCCACGTGCCCGGATTCCCTCGCTTAATTCTTCAAAATCCTGCATTGTTCCATAATCGGGATTAATCTGGCAATAATCGGCTACATCATACCCGTTATCACGTTGTGGTGAGACATATACAGGCTGCAACCAGACAATATCGACACCCAGTTTTTTCAAATAATCCAGCTTTTGCGTCAGTCCTCTTATATCACCGGTTCCTTTGCCCGTTGTATCGTTAAAACTTTTGGGATAAACCTGATAGACCACTGATTTGCGCCACCAGTCCTTATCTTGAGGAATTAAAGTCTTGTTCATTGCTTCCATTCATGCTCATTCCTTTCTTGCGAAATGAAGTAGCGTAAAAAATAATATAACGCTTTCAACATCTTGTATATACAAGATTAAGTCATGTATATACAAGTTGTCAACAGCTTTATCTATTAAGGAATACCCGTTTTGCAGCTAAATGATCAGGAGACTCATCCATTCTGTCCGATTGTATGTTATGACTCGTAGAATAAGCTCAATTCACACGAAAAAAGGCTCCTGCCTATAGTCAGGAACCTTTCTTTTCTATGATGAATAAGGTACTCATTTACATCCATATCGATAGTGCACTATAAAGGAGCAATAAGGACATTATGATATTGAAGGAACGCTCATGCTTATTCAAGAAACGTTGAAACACTGCGCCAAAAATCGCCCAGCTCACTACAGCTACAAAACCAATACAAGTCAGGAGTAATGAAATCGTAATAAGCTCTATATACGATACATCATAAGGCATTACAAACGTTGAAATGACCGTAATACCATACAAAATGATTTTTAAATTGATAAATTGTAGCAACAGTCCTGATTTGAAGGAATATCCCTCATTGTGATCATTATCCTCCGTAGAGGATTTGCTCTTTGCAATTTTCACCGCCAGATAAAGCATATACAGACTGCCGAGAACATTCATCCAGATCTTAACCCGTGGCAAAAAATGATACAAAGCAAGATTAAAATAGCAGGCTAACAGCATAATGGCGAAACAACCTGCTGTTACTCCCAGCAAGAATGGGAATGCTTTTTTCAAACCCAACCGCCTGGCACTGTCTAAAGACATAATATTGTTGGGACCTGGCGTAAAGCTGCTAACAAGTGCATAAGAAAGGAACGGAATAAACGGCATGCAACAATCAACTCCCGTATGTTATAATTGAATGAAATGTACGTTGAGACGTACATTTGTACTTTATGATTGTACAATATGTTCTTTATAAAGCACAATAGGAGCGAAGAATTATGGAGAATATTAATCTGATTTTAAGTAAAAATTTGAAACATCTAAGAAATGAAAGAAAATTAAGTTTAGATAAATTAGCTGATCTGACGGGGATCAGTAAAACGATGCTCGGTCAGATTGAGCGCGGAGAATCTAATCCCTCGATTACAACCGTATGGAAAATTGCGAACGGCTTGAAAATCTCTTTCACTGCTCTGATTAATGAACCACCTTCAGATGCAGTAGTCGTTCCTAAAAGCAAAGTACAAGTGCTTGAAGAAAATAATCAATATCGGTTGTATCCGTTTTTCCCCTATGAAGGCAGTAGAAATTTTGAGGTCTACACCGTAGAGATTGAAGCAGGCGGAGAACTGAGTTCAGCGCCGCATCGTGAAGGTACAGAAGAATTTATTACGGTATTTGAGGGTGAGATGGTGGTAAAAGTCAGTGAGGAAATATACACGGTTAAAGCTGGAGATTCGATCCGCTTTAAAGCAGACCGCCCACACATTTACTATAATCTAGGAGAAACCCTGGTTCGGGTGAATATGATTATTTATTACTCTGTATAGTTCAATCTTGAAGACCATAAGTATACAAGTCTTTAAATTAAATGATCCTATTAAAATAAGGAGCGCTTTTAATAGGATCATCGGTACAAATATTAAATGATTTGCCTGTATGCTGTTTAGGAGATTTTAATTTGCTTTATCACTCGTGCTGGATTTCCAGCTACAACCACATGATCTGGAACATCCTTGGTTACTACTGCTCCTGATGCTACTACGACATTATTACCTATCGTAACACCGGGATTAATAACTGCTCTACCGCCGATCCATACATTGTTGCCAATCGTTACAGGTTTCCCATACTCTGGGCCAGCGATTCGTTCAAACGGATCTATGGGATGAGTCGCTGTGTAAATATGGACTCCTGGAGCCATGAAACAATTATCTCCAATGCGCACTTCGCAAACATCCAAAATGGTACAGTCAAAGTTGGCGTAGAAATTTTCCCCAACATGGATATTGTATCCGTAGTCACAGCGTATGTTGGGTTCCATACCTATATTTTCACCAGTTGATCCGAAAAGCTCCTTAAGTAACTTTTCACGGTACTCATGATCCGTCTCTGCCGTCTGATTAAAGAGACGTACACATCTTCTCGCATACTCTCTTTCATTTGTTAATTGAGGATCAGCAGCTACATAAAGTTCTCCATTCATCATCTTTTGTTTTTCCGTTTTCATAGTCATGGGACAATCCCCTTTATATTTTAATCTGATTTTTTTCTTTCATCCCAATAGGTTGGGCTGCGCCCGATATCAAGCCAGCAACAATAACGCCAACAAGCACTACAATCAAGGCATGTAGAAGTCCAACATGTTCACCTAAAAACCCTAAGCTTGGAGGGCCTACTAAAAAGGCAATGTAACCGATCGTGGCTACGGCTCCAACCCGGATAGCTGCACCACGAGGATCGTCTCCGGCAGCAGATAAGCCCACAGGAAAACCAAGTGAGGCTCCAACCCCCCATAATACGACGCCCAGTCCGGCCATGAGGTAATGCTGTCCCCAGATCACTAGAATGATACCGATAGCAGCCAGGACAGCACTCCCTTTCAACACAGGGACACGGCCGTATTTATCCAGTATGAATCCGCCAGTAAAACGTCCAATGGTCATCGCTGCCACAAATAGTCCATACATATAGGAACCTGTTAAAGAATCCACGCCATAACCATCTACCATCGTTAGCGGCAGCCAGTCATTCGCAGACCCTTCTGCAAACGCCATACCTAACACGATGATACCGATTAATAAAATCCGTCTTTCTTTCCATACAGCAAGCTGCGCCTTGAGATTAGATCCGACCTTTTGAGTAGAAACTTCTTTCTCTATACCTGTATCGTGGGGCAGAAAACGATAAAAATAGAAGGTTACCGCTGCAATCATGATAGCCATAGCTCCAAAATGGACCACAACAGGTATATGTAGCGCCGCTGCTCCAGAGCCAATGATCGCACCTACAAGTGTACCCATACTAAATGAACCGTGAAAAGCGGGCAAAAGCGTTTTTTGCAATTGATTTTCTACCGCAGAACCTTCGACATTAAGAGCTACTTCTGCTGTCCCATAGCCACCTCCAAAGATGACTAAACCAGCAAACACGATGCTCGTGAGCGAAAATGCAGTTCCCAACCCTACAATGACAAAACCGATCACAATCAAAATCGCACTTACCAAAATGACCGCCCGTCCACCTATACGAGAAATCATATTGCCTGCACTAAGTAGTCCCACTAAAGAACCTGCGGCTAAGCCAAAAATTATAATTCCCATTTCGGCAGTCGAGACATGTAAAATATCCCGGATAATAGGCGTTCGAGACACCCAGGAAGCAAAAGCTACACCCGGTAAAGCGAATAACAAAAATAAAATGTTACGAATTACCCTGGGATTCATGGAGGGTTCTACTGGCATTTACTTATCTCCTTATCACCACTTTTTATTAATCTTTTAATAAGTTATATTATAATTAGTCATTCTATTCGTATCCAAACTATTTGTCAAAAAGAGAATTATAGTCATAGATGGCTATTGACTGTCAGTTGTAAACATATTAAAAAGGGCCTGAGCAGGTAGAGCATGAGCACTCGTCACCTATTCAGACCTTTTAATTAAACTATACAAGCTCTATACTGAATCAGCCTTGAATTGTCTTTTGGATTCTTCTTCTATTTTCAGTCTGGTTTCTCCCAGCAACCCTCCATCTGCTGACGCCTGAAGCAACAACTCACCAGCCACATAACCGGATTGTATAACAACGAGACACCTTCCCCTGTGTGTTCGTCTCTCATTCCCCTTGAAGGATTCATCGCTGGTGAGATTACCATTGTCTATTCCAAGGATACGACCATCTCCCTGCAGTTTAAAGATTACATCAAAATCCTGGTTAGGTACGATGATCCCGTTTGGGTCTATGACCGTTACTTCCACATGAGATATCTCATGCCCATCAGCAGGTAGAACCGTCCGATCGGCCTCCAACTTTAGAGCATAAGGAGCCCCGGCAGTGGTCAGTTCATGCTCACAAACCTTCTCGTTTCCATTGCGACCCACAGCCCGGATTTTGCCCGGTGTATAGGGAAGCTCCCATAGGATTAAATGATTAGGGTAATCCACTAGCTTCCTCTTACCATATGATTCATCATTCACGATCAATTCCACGCTCTCACAATTGGTGAAGGTAACCAACCGTATCAATTTTCCACCGTATTCAGGAAATGTCCAGTGATCTTCCATGGCCGGAGATTTCCAGTGCATCGTCCATGTCGGATTAAATTCCGATTTCATGTGTTCGTTAAATGCGGCTATGTGCACAATAGGCTGATCAGACCATAAACTTTGTTGGAGATAAGATACTGGTTTGCGGAATCCGCAAGTATCAATCAGACCCGAAGACCACCCTTTGGAGGGATAGCTCGTTTCTCCCAAATAGTCAATTCCACTCCAAACAAATTGACCGATCACATAATCATGATTAGCGACATCAAACCAGGGATTCATAGGCAAATAACCTTTAACCCGGTTATCCTTACCCCGATAGTATGGGAATGTTTCTGTTCCAAGGATAAGCGTATCCGGCATGGCCGCTCTATAGTGCTCATACCACTGCTCCTGATAGTTTACCCCCAGAACATCCACTCGTTGTGCCAGCTGTTTGGTATGCTCCACTTTGGCCTCAATCGAACCCTCACGCAAGCTGATCGGTGTATTATGAGGCTCAAGCGCACATGTAACCGGTCGGGTTGGGTCTTTTTCATGGCAGAAACCCACGAGCTGCTCCAACATTTTGAGCATGGATGGCTGACCTTGGTTTTCCACTTCATTCCCAACGCTCCACATGAAAACACTGGGATGGTTCCTGTCCCTGAGCAACATTGCTTCCAGATCTTTTTCCCACCACTCATCATACAAATGCTCATAGAAAAGAGACTTCCATTTGTCAAAAGCTTCATCAACCACCAAGAACCCCATCTGATCACATAAATCTAATAATTCGGGCGCCATCGGGTTATGAGCAAAACGAATCGAGTTACAGCCCATTTCTTTCAGCCTCTGCAGCCTTCTCTTCATGGCTGTATCATGGTAAGCAGCCCCCAGACAACCTAAATCATGGTGAATGCACACTCCCTTTAGCTTTAAGCTGTGCCCATTCAGAAATAAACCTTTTTGAGTGTCCAGCTTCACTTCTCTTATACCAAAAGGAGTACAATAACGATCCACCTCTGTATTGTCGCAATAGATCGTCGTCTGAGCTTCGTAGAGCAGTGGGTTGTCCGGTGACCATAGTTCTGGCTCTAAAACTCGCGCTTTTTGCTCTATTTCCCCCGTTTCACAGCCCGAAAGAGTTACTCGGTTTTCCACTTTTCCTTTGATCTGTCCCTGTGGGTCCAGCATTTCAGTCATAATCGTACACTCTACGGCATGCGCGTGATGATTAGTGACCTGGATTCTGGCAGTCACCTTGGCTTCATCTGGCGAAATTTCAGGTGTGGTAATGTAAGTCCCCCATTCGGTTATATGAATATAATCCGTACAAATCAGCCAAACATTACGATAAATACCGGCCCCCGAATACCATCTATCAGGTGAAAGAATCGTATTGTCCACTTTGACGGCAATCACATTCTCCTCATCCCACCGAATATATGGAGTCAAATCATATTGAAAGCTAACATATCCATAGGGTCGCTTGCCCACAAAATGCCCATTGATCCAAACCTCACTGTTACTGTGAATGCCATCAAATTGTATGTATACGCGCTGTTTTGGAGAGGAGGGCTTCACATTAAAATGCTTTCTGTACCACCCGACAGACCATCTCGGCAAATAAGCTTGATTGCCACCATACAGCATATGCGGATCAAAGGACTTTTCAATGCTCCAATCATGAGGGACTTGAAGGAGCCGCCAATGCTCATCGTTATAGTCCATTTTCTCAGCACCTGCATAATTACCTTCTATAAATTTCCAATCTATTTTGAATGGCATAATCACTCTGCTTCCCATCATCTTGCCTCCATTTCATAAAGTGGATGAACGGATATAACAACAGTGCGGGATGACCATCACAAAAGACGTGTTCTCATTACAATATTTGATACACCGGGCGATCTTCTATAAAGTGTACGGGGAGCATTGGAAATTGGGCGGAAAGTACATCTGCGAGATACTTCATCCCAGGTGCTTCACTTTCAGCATGTCCCAGCATGATAAGTGCTTTACTTTGCCCTTGATAGACAGCATCTTTAACATATTCTGGTGTTTCCCATTCTGGGCCCTCACCGGCAATGACTAAATCCACATTTTCATTTAGAAATAATGGAATGGCTAGTTCACCACCTCCCCTGTATCCTACTGAGATTCCCACTCGTTCACATGGCATGGAAACCTCGCCAGCCACCCGTACATAACGAATATGTAGTTTGGCTTTGATATATTCAGCGATCTCCTTAACCTCCATAGCCGGAATAGTCAAAATGGCGGCCGTCGGCTGCTGTTTCACAATGTAGTTGTGCCAGCTAAGCGCCTGAAGAAGCCCAACCATCACTCCATCCGGTTGATAACGATGTATGGCGTCATGAAACCGATAAATGCCTATACCTGCATCGGCAATGAGGCGAGATTTTTGCAAAAAAACAGGATCATATAGTAAACATTCATGCATTCTCTGATGACTATAAAAGATGCCTTCATGCGTAATGATAAAATTTGCACCTAGAGAAATAGCTTGTTCTATCACATACTGCGAAGCTGAGAAAGCGGTTACAATTCCTTGCACCTCAGTATCTATATATCCTGGGTCCAGCAGATCTACGGTGGTGTTGGGTATGCTTATTCCCTTGGTCAGATGATTCACAATCTGACCCATAGTCATGGTCATACACGTTCCCTCCTCATGGATAATGCATATCAATTGTACCATTTTATTTCAATCATAAGTGCTATTCTTTCTAGCAAAATAGCCAGTTCCAAAGGAGCCAGCTGTTTTACGAATGGTTCTATTATTTATACAGAACTCCTAAAATGGAGTCGATTCGTTCTTTTGCTCCTTGCCAGGATGTCATGACGGGGAACTCATATTGCTCTCTTACTCTCAGATTCCATGGATGAGGAATGCAAAGCACCTTTTTCCCCTCCTCTAGCGCAGGCACTAAATTATGAGGACCATCATCAATCAGGAGATCATAGTTAATCAGGTTCTTTCGTTTACATGGGAAAAAGTTCTCAATCGGAATGAATGGCATATGTCTTTGAAGCCAGTTCCATTTCTCTACGACGGTCTTGGGTTCTGCCGCTGTCACAATAATGACATCAAAAGCATTGCAAAGCTTCTCCATCTCTTCTACAACATACTCGTCATACAGTTCAAGTTCCTCAAACAAACCCGGTCGCCCATAAAATACATCATGCGTGCTTTTGGGATGACGTAGATGATCGGTGTTCCAATCTAACATTTCTTCATACCGAAGCGGATGAGTGGGAAATTCACTATTGTTATGGTATATGGCTCGTTTGACGAGATGACAGATGGTATCGTCCATATCGACTGCAATGATTGGTTTTCTCATCAGCTTGCCCCTATTCACTCTGGTAAAATTTTTCACAAGAATATCATACTATAATTTAATATCGCGGTGAAGCTTAGGTATTGCTGTCCGATTAGATCTCGCCTTTGTTCAAGATAATTAGCCAAGTACAACGTTAGGTTTATCTACATAAATCAGATATATTAAAGCAAAAAAGTTAGGTTAGTTTTATTGAAATAAACTAAATTTCAAACAAATATAAGCAATAAATACAATGATACCATAGAAAATCTCACTTAAATAATAAATCTATGTGTTTATGATTAGAAAACACAAAAAATAACTAAAAAAATCAATTGAATAACAAAAACTCAAATGATAGAATAACAAAAAATAACTTTTCTCCAAATTGAAAACGATTAATTTGTGTTTAGCTTACTGCTATTTACACACTTACATACCTACCTCATCTCTGTATAGCAGGAAGTTGAATAATATATTTAGGGAGGAACAAAAATGAAGGTATTGTTAAGAAAAGCATTATTGTCTGGACTGGTCGGCTTGCTCATCATGATTGGTTTAGGAGGAGTTTTCTCCAAGGTAGAAGCTGCTTCAGGTTTTTATGTAAGCGGTACCAAATTGTATGATTCTACAGGCAAGCCATTTGTTATGAGAGGCGTCAATCATGCTCACACATGGTACAAAAATGATCTTTATACAGCTATCCCGGCAATTGCCCAGACAGGTGCTAATACCGTCCGAATTGTCCTTTCTAACGGAAACCAGTACACCAAGGATGACATTAATTCCGTGAAAAATATTATCTCTCTAGTCACGAGTTACAAAATGATTGCTGTGCTTGAAGTTCATGACGCTACAGGCAAAGACGACTATGCGTCTTTGGATGCAGCTGTGAACTACTGGATTAGCATAAAGGATGCTCTGATCGGCAAGGAAGACCGGGTTATCGTAAACATTGCGAACGAATGGTATGGTTCTTGGAATGGAAGTGGTTGGGCTGATGGATACAAGCAAGCGATTCCCAAGTTGAGAAACGCAGGTATCAAAAATACGCTCATCGTCGATTGTGCCGGATGGGGACAATATCCTCAGTCTATCAATGACTTTGGTAAATCTGTATTTGCAGCTGATTCTTTGAAGAATACGGTATTCTCCATCCATATGTATGAGTTCGCGGGTAAAGATGTTCAAACTGTTCGAACCAATATTGATAACGTTCTGAATCAAGGACTTCCTCTGATTATTGGTGAATTTGGCGGTTACCACCAGGGAGCAGACGTCGACGAGACAGAAATCATGAGATATGGCCAATCCAAAGGGATAGGATGGTTAGCTTGGTCCTGGTATGGTAATAGTTCCAACCTTTCCTATCTTGATCTTGTAACAGGACCTAATGGCAATCTGACGGATTGGGGAAAAACTGTAGTTAACGGAAGCAACGGGATCAAACAAACATCGAAAAAAGCCGGTATCTACTAAAAACACATTAAGAAAATAAAAAATACTCATGTATTCACTGGCCCCTTACTTTATGTGAAATTAGTCTGGAAAGGAATCACCATGTAACCTTCTGGGTTATATGGTGATTTTGATTTCATATACAGGCACAAGGCTAACCGAACCGATATCTACAATACTTTCCTTTGTCGTCTCTTTCCAGCCAGCCATGGTCGTATTGCTATTGAGAACCTTACCTTTTCGAATGGAAGAAACATATACGTACAACCCTTGCTCGATGAGCCGATGCTCAAATGCTTTCAAACCTATTTCCCAGGTCGTATGGTTGCAGAAATTATCGTTGATCAGTTCGCCATCAATAAAAGCATAACCGATATCTCCAGTATAATGGATACGCAGCAGAGCTTCCTTGATTCCGTGAAAGGCATCTAATTCGAAATCAAGGGTAAATTTATCGTTATTTATCCTTTTCAAATTGAAATGAATTTCTTTCTTAGGAGCCTTTAAACGATATGTTTTGAATACATTGTTTTCTGTTATTTCAAGCAGTTCTCCACCGGAAATCGATGTGAATGAGGCGTCAAAATCCGGGAATACACTCAGGGTTACCATTTCTTGGTCCGTTGATTCCAGCCTTAGATCGCCCTCAGATACAAGTACATTGGCATTTGTCAAAATGACTCTGTCCCGGCCTTGCATGTTTACCTTCCAAAATGTAAGACTTTGCTCATCAGTCATCGTATAGATGGCAACTTTTTGACCACTTTCAGATACCAGATGGATGAGACTATCCTCCTCTTCAGCAACCTTAATGATCGTGTTCCCATCCAATTGCTCTATCGAACCTTTGTCGATTGTGGCACTGATTATATCTTTTGACTCCATTACATACGTTCCTTTCATACCCTCTGGTACAAAGAAAAAATAATATGCTTCTCCATCCTCTTCTATCCTTGTTATCAGCTGTGCCGTAGCATATTTGAGCTTCATTCCATCTAAATTGAAGTTAAATGGCAATATGGCAAAACTATCACGTCCTAACGTCAGTTCACCTTGGCTAGGGATTACAATTGTTTCCTCGGGTAGCTCAATACTCACATTAAAATCGCACAGGTCGTAATTTTCGACATGGTCTTGAAAATTATTTAGAAACAGGTAACCCGATCCGGCACTAGATCGCACTGCATATCGTAACGTATCCACATCATAAGGGTCCATCTGGGACGTATCCCCTGGCAGAATTGTCTTTGTTAGTGAGAATTGCTTTTGGAACGTTGAAAAAAAGTAATGCTGCAGCTTTGTTCTTTGGTATGATTCCCTTACTTGGCCGAATTCGCCGATCATAGCGTTGAAATCATAGGATATTTTAGGAGTGGCTAGATCATTTGTGAACGGGTTAACCTTACCTCGAGGATTGGAACCCCCATGATACATGTAGTATCCGATCAGGTTACAGCCTTCTGCAACCTTCATGACAGTCATCGCTGGAACACTGCGGTAGGGAAATGCGAATCGATATTTATAAAACTGAACCATGCCGCCACCCATTTCACAGCAAGCGTACGGATAGTCTTCAGGCGCGTATTGAGGCTCAAAATTGTAGCTCTTTGGAATCTTGTTATTATGCTTGTCTCGGAAAATGTATTCCGGTGTCGCAGGATGCTCGTTCATCCCCTCCAACCGTCCCTCTTCGTAGTATATCCATGGCCAATAGGCATACCCGCCCCATAATGGCAGCATATCAGGTACAGGAGTTGTCGCTCCTCCCCATCCTGTGCACGTATAGATCGGAGTATCAATCCCTGCTTCCAGAGCTATTTCTTTAAGTTTTAACATATGCGAGTTGCCGTCACTTCCACTGTTTAACCACATATCATTAATTCCTACAGTCAAGGCCCACTGGGCAGATGAATGATTATGTTCATTTTCGATTTGGGTGCCGATAATTGGCCCCCCCTCCTTATATAACAACCCTTTAACCTGGGTACCGATTTCGTTATACATTCTTCTTGTATAGAACAGATACCCCTCATCATTAGAACGAACCTCAAATGGTCGACCGAATAACCAATCCGGCATACCGCCGTTTCGAATTTCCCCATGATCAAAGGGTCCGATCCGAATCATGGAGTATACCTGATGCTTGCCGCACAACTCGATGAAACGACGAAGATTTTTGTTCCCACTCCAATCAAAAATACCTTCAACTTCTTCATGTAGGTTCCAAAAAATATAAGTGGCAATGATGTTTACGCCGCCCATTTTTATTTTAATAATTTCGTCTTCCCAATAGCGTTCATCATAACGGGCATAATGGAATTCACCACAAATACCGAAAAAGGGCTCTCCGTCCTTCTCCATAAAATAGTTGGTGAATCCGATTTCCTCTCCTTTGGGATTGGTGCCGCCAAGTTTGATATGTCCTTTAACAATATGCTTTTGATCGTCTTTGACTGTAACTCGATAGTTTCTCATGGAGTTCACTCCCCTCACTCGTTAATCTGAATTCAGGATAAATTGATTCCATTTGCGCTGCCAAGCGATATCATCCCAGAATGGATGATGGGGAGCACAGTTAGAACAGAGGGTCATTCCCCAGAATCCAAGTGCCATTCCTTTTCGCAACACATATTCAGCGATAAATTTGCCGACTGGGCCTTCTTCAAATTGGGCATACAGCGGCGTGTAGCCTACATAACCTTCTCCTATGACTATTGGAATTCCGGAATGACGAGTCCATTCATAAATCTCTTCCAAACGGGTGTCGGCCTTCTGCAACATGGCAATTTTATGGTCTCCATACCGATCGTACAAAAATAAATCCCATTGGTCGGGATCTACCCAGTCGTGTAAATAAATAAGCCTCATGCCGACTGGATTGCCTTCCATCCGCCAATTCTGCTCCGGAGGCAGGGTCCACTTTGCAAATGGAGGAGCATCTTCTCTTAATAGGGATTGTACGAATGGATTGGGGAACGGCGCCAACTCATCATAAAGCCCTGCCGCTTCCATAAGCTCATTGAGCACCCCTTTAATATAAAGATGAAAATGGGCAACCTGCATATTGCGCGCGACGTAAGCTTTAGGGTAGGCTTCATTTAACGTATAGCTTGCCGTCATCATAATATCGGGATGACATTGGCGAAGATATTCAATCGCTTCTTCTACATAGGGCTGCATGGCTTCAATAAGCGCTGGTACATTCGTTTCGGCTATGCCTTCAGACGTCCCAACAGCGTTTAACTGCCCAAATTCCACTTCGTTATGCAACTCTGTATAGATGATCTGGTTCCTATAGCCTTCTGCTGTGACGAAACGGATCAACTGATCCATTGATTTTGCAATGGCCATGAATCTCTCCTTAGGAGGTATTGCAGCTAATTCATCTCTAAGCTCAGCATGAGCCAGAAAGCTGGGACTCTGCTGATATTCCCAAGAGGATAACATAATGTAACAGTTATGAGCCTTTGCTTGTTTAAACAGTTCAAGTAAATGAGCATGCCCGTCCAGCACTGCGCCGCCACGACAGTTATACCAACGCGTACGCTGACCTACTTCCCCAAGGTTAGCAAACTCCAAGGGTCCAGGACGTTTGCCATCCGCTGTAAACAACATGAATGGCATAGCACATATTCGGATCGTATTGTACCCTCTTTCGACCGCTTCTTTAAAACGGGCTTCAAGATCGCTGTAGGGCTCACCTTCTTGCGTCATTGTATACCAAGAAAAGTCCCACATGGTGATCGTCAATTTGCGCGGTACATTTCTCATGAGATTACTCATTTGATTTCCCCTCCCAGCTCCAGTCCATATGGTTCAATGCTCCTTGATGGTTAGCTTCCAGCTTAAGCACCGATTCAAAATGCAAGATAGCTTCGTCCTGTCGTCCTAATCCAAGCAAACCAAGTGCTTTCATATAAGTACAATGAACCTGATTACGATTATTCAGGTCATCTTCAAAGATGAGAAAGTCGGGTAACGAAACCGCAAAATAATCCATTTTCACGGGTTCAAACAAGTGCCTTTCGGCGTAATCAATGAGCTTGTTGAATCGACGATTGCCTTCCTTCGCATAACCAAGTTTCTGCCAGGCCAATCCTTGGTAAAATATCATATCCGGCTGTTGATCGTTATAATACATGGCGTTAATGGGTTCCCCCTGTCCTTGAGAGGCCGTGGAAAAAGCCTGCCTTGCCTCATCTGTTAATTTCAATAGCTCATACGCGCAGCCCAAATAATAGTAGATATCGTTATCTCGGGAACCCTCTAGCTTACCTTCGCCAAGATTCTCTGGATACACTAAAGCCTCCCGCAGCCCTTTTACAGCCTGCTCAATCTGCCCAGACCTCAGGTCGGACTTCGCAAGCTCTACCTTGGCAAGCCTATACTGTCCAGTTACCTTCCCCTCTCCGCCTTCCCATGGATGAAATATTCTCCCTGTCAGCAAGGACAACGCTATTTTATGCTGCTTCATCGTATTGTGAACGGTTACATATTCCAAAAACAGATCATCGCGAAGCTTTATGATTCCCGGATAACTCTCCATTAGGTTCAATCTGTCGTTGGGCTTGATGTTCAGCTTCTTATACAGCTGGTCAAGCTCATAAAGAACACGCGCGTCTGAAGTATTGCACGCAAAGGCCTGCTCTAACGAATGGCGAGCCTTCTTTACTTGGCCTTGTTTGTTAAAATATCCAAGAGCAAGATTACGGTGAACAACGGGGTAAGTATCGTCAATGGAACGAGACGTTTCCCAGCTGGAAATGGCATCCCGATGCCGTTTCTTGTCATAGAGTAAATTACCTAAGTAATAATGCGCCTTTCCATCCCCCGGTCTCGTTCGAATTGCAAATTGTAACACATCCAACTCCAACAGACTGTTAGGAAAGCAGTAGTCGGGAACTGCAACTGCGGCCTGCGCGAGAGCATTATTCGCCTGCTCATACTTGCCGATTTTAGCATAGCAGAAGGCCTGAACGTAATACAGCATAGGGTATGTTTTCGCCTGCTCTGGAGCTTCTTCCAACACACATACTGCATCCTCATAGAGTCCCGCCGCTGCATAGTCCGATGCTACTGCTATATAATTATGCACATCTCCACGCATCCATTTTTCCAGCTCTTCGAAGACCGTTTTAGCATCATCTCGTAACCCGAGAGCCTCTAATGATAATGCTTGCTCACGGTAAGCTCCAAAATCGGCGATATCGAGCTTAATTGTTTCCTTGGAATAGGCTATTGCCGCTTCGTAGCTGCCAAGCTTACGAAGAATAGCCGACTTCAGGTTGCGTGCTTTGTAGTTGCGAGCATTTCGGATTATCGAACGCTCCACCAGCTCCAACGCTTCTTCATAGTTCCCTTTTTCTGTCGCAATCTGTGCCAGTGAGAAATACCCGCTGTCTTGCCATGCTGCACTCCATACTGATTTATAAAATGCAGCGAACGCCTCATCCATCCGCTCTTGGTATTTTAGCGACAAGCCAAGCTGGTAGTAGGCCTCACCGTCATAGGGATTAGAGTTACGCCAGGTTACCCGCGAGATAGCTTTACGAAAGCACTCTTCACTTTCTGAATACAACCCTCTACGAAGAAGCAACGTACCATATGCCACATTTATGCGGCTGTCATTTTTATCTCTTTTCAGGCCCTCAAGATAATACGCCTCGGGTTCAAAGGTAGCATGACGGTATTGCTCCAAGTGTTGTCCTGCTAAATATAATTCTTCGTTCGTTCTTAATTCCTCCGGTTCTGGCAGGGGGGCGGCAGCAGCCGGCATCTGTTCAACTTCCTTTTTCTTCGGCTGATAGCTAATCAACTCCCTTCCGGTCGCGTCTTTGACGGTTAAGCATAGTTCATAATCCTCATCCTCAGCCAAAATAACTGTCTTCTGCATAAAGGCCTTATTAGGTGTCAGATCTAAGGTTTCTTGGATATAAACTTTCCGCTGACTACTTAATTCCACAACAGCGTCACGAAATGACGAAGTTACATAGACTCCAATCTGTGCTGTCCCTTCGCTGCGATTTAATTCCAAATTAACGGCTGCGTCAATTGAAGCGTTTTTGACAATACCAATATGTTTGTAAGGCATAAAATACTGCGAGAACGATTTTTCTTCATACGGCTGAAGCCAAGTGAAATCTGGTTGGTTATCGGTATATACCCCCGTCATCAACTCGATGTAGGGGCCGTCTTCGTCTGTTAGATTCCGGTCCCATGCTTGGCCGAATTCGCCATTTCCCCATGTCCATTGCTTTTTTCCGGGAGAGATGTGATGGTTAGCCACATGCAAAAGCCCGGCTTGTTTCATATGGTCGTAACCACCTATGAAATTGTAATCCGATTTATAGGCCATATATGAAGTGGGGACAGGAATATTTTTGTATCGGGAGATATCTACGCCTTCAGAATAATCCATTTTATAATAAGTGCCTGTAGCGATCGGGAAACGGGATACATCTCGCTTTCCATGGTCGAACACGGCTGATACGTCTGGAGGAAAAACAGATTGTGTGTGCTCATGTACCGCTACGGCTGGATTGGCCCACCATAGAAACGTTTGAGGCTCGGCAGTCCGGTTGTATAGCTGGGCCCCAACTTTAAGGTATGCTTTGTCCGGTTGGAGTGTAAATCCAGCTGTTACTTTCGTGCCGAATATACGATCAATTTCGCTCACCCATACCGTTGCGCTTCCGTCCTCATGTTCTTCCAACTTGTATTCAACGGGTCCGTAAGTGTTGGGACGGTGATGCTGAGGCCAGTTGAACTCAATGCCTCCAGATATCCACGGCCCCAATAAGCCCACAAGCGCTGGTTTGATGACCCTGTTATAATAAACAAAATCGTAACCGTTGGTCTTGTCGACCGCACGATAAATGCGGCCTCCCAGCTCTGGCATGATCTCAATGCGCAAGTATTTATTTTCCAGAAAAACAATTTGGTAATTTTCAAGTTTCTTCTCATCCTCAATTTTATCAATTACCGGATGCGGGTACACTCGACCGGAACTTCCCTGGTAGACACGTTTCTCCAGAAACATTGGATTTTTGTCGGGTTTGCCAATTCCATACGTGGGGATCTGCACGGTTTCCTCCCACACGCGTGCCTTAGCGTCGAAGATGCTCAATTCCATCACTCCCTCATAGTCGCTCTTATATTCAGAGCTTACAAGTAAGTGACAGTACAGACAATTGACAATCCACTGTTTATGATGGACTATATACGTATTTCATCATTAGAGCCGCCTAAGGCTAGGAGATGGATAGATTATGAATAAGAAAGCTGATGGATTTGAGGGTGAAAAGTTATATGTCCTTCCACCCTATATGCTGGATAAATTAAATATGAATCCGCTTACAAAAAATCTATATATTACGGATATAGGCTGCTTCAGCCATGCCCGCCATCATTTTCGTGAAAGAATGCACGGATGTGACTCTCATATATTCATCTACTGTGCCAGCGGAAAAGGTTGGATACGAACAAAGGATGGCCTAACGATTGACATGACGGAGCGAAGCTTTGCGTACATTCCCAGGGACATGCCGCATGCTTATGGGGCTGACGATGGAGATCCTTGGACGATTTACTGGTTTCATCTTAAAGGGGACCAAGCTGATGATTTTATGGCATTATTTGAGCCTTTTAAAACGTATATTTCAATGGCCGCCAGTGATGAAGTCAAACTACTGGAGCTATTTCATCAGTGTTACGACCTTTTACTGAACAAATCATACTCCATCATACATTTAGTTCAAGTATCGCAAACGGTCCGTTATCTGCTGAGCTTTGTTGTATCGGTTGCATTTCGCAAGGAAGACAGTACGTACCAGAGTCATGTGGATAAGGCAACACGCTATATGAGTGAACAATTGGAATCCACCCTTTCGCTTGAGGAGCTTAGTCGGCATGTTCAGGTATCCAAGCAGCATCTGAACTTGATATTCAAGCAATCCACCGGCTACTCTCCTGTCGATTACTATTTAAGAATGAAGATACAGAGGGCCAGTCAGCTTTTGGATTTGACGAATGCTTCTATTAAAGAAATTAGCATACAACTCGGTTTTAGGGACCCTTACTACTTCTCCAGGCTATTCAAAAAAATAATGGGCTGCTCTCCTTTGGAATATCGAAATAATTTGAAGGGTTGATCTATGTTCATCAGGAGCGTTCAAATTTGCTTCTATCGGGCTGCCGCAAGGTCACAGATCATTTACGAATCGGGGGTGCAAGGTCTATACTTAAGGTTAAAAAAGGAAGTTTTGTATGCTCCTCACGTTGAATCGTAGACTAAATGCAGCTATGCCGCTAATTACACCAATCAGTATTCTAATTGGCGTCCTGATCGGTACGCCGTTGTCACAATATACCGAACTCTCTCCCTGGCTGTTTGCATTCATGACCTTCGCGGGCAGTATCAGTATGGGGTTTAAGGATTTTGTCCATGTGATAAAGCATCCTGGTCCGCTGATCGCCTGTCTGTTTATTCTTCACCTGGCCATGCCGCTTCTCGCCATGATGCTGGGGCATCTGGCTTTCAGTAATGATCCTTATACGATCACTGGACTTATTCTTGGTGCAGCTATCCCTACAGGTATTTCCAGCTTCGTGTGGGTCAACATCTATAAAGGCAACACGGCGCTGACATTGGCGATCATTCTAATTGATACGATTTTGGCCCCATTCGCCGTGCCGGGCATCATGTCCCTGCTGATCGGAGCGGATGTGCATCTCGATACCTGGGCGATGATGCAGAGTCTGTTCTGGATGATTGTCGTTCCTTCGCTAATCGGCATGGTATTGAACGAATGGACTAAAGGGAAGATCAAGCAGGTATGGGGACCTCGGCTAGGCCCGTTCTCCAAGCTGGCTATGGCTCTTGTCGTCATGATTAACGGATCTGTCATCGCGCCTTATCTGGTCGATTTTAATCTCAAGCTTGTTGGAGTATGCCTATCCATAGTCGTCCTTGCTTCCACTGGATATGCGATCGGTTATCTGATATCAGGGCTGATGCGGTGGAATAATGCAGACCGTACGGCGCTTGTCTTTAACGGCGGCATGCGTAATATTAGCGCGGGAGCTGTGCTGGCCATCACCTATTTCCCGGCCCCGGTAGCACTGCCTGTTGTACTCGGGATGATTTTCCAGCAATCCACGGCATCTCTGGTCGGATTTCTGCTAAGTCGTCGCGACCGCGGCAACGCCAAGGAAAAGCGCAATACGGCCTCAGTTTCTTAAGCAAAGGGGGCTGGCGGCGGTTCCAGAAGATAAACTCCTCCTTATGAGGAGGAGTTTCGGAAGGGCGTTTCTATGCGCACATGGTTGGGAGCTTAATTAAAACATGCATGCACAATCATGTAAATGTTCACTTTCCAATCATAACATTTCTATTGAATCGTCTAGGGTAATAAACTAAGCCCCTGTAAAGAGCCTTTCGTGGCACAACGTTCAAGCCACATATTACCCTAAGGAAACTAAGAACGATATACACAGGTTGCAAAGTCTAAAATAGCTTTTGCGTAAGATTTTGAAATTGTGACTTCACTCCATCTTTCTGAAGTTCTGATTGTAACACCTGATTAAAGGTTTGAAGTGCACGCTGGAATTTATTTTCACCTAATTCCGTAATCCGAGTATACACACCTCGTCGATCATCCTCGCATGTATATCTTTGTAAAGCCCCGCAGTTTTTGGCTTCCATTCTCACTACGAGTCTCGATGTCGCACTTTGACTTAACCCCACCAATTCTTGAAGTTGCTGCAGTCGTAATTTTTTTTCCTCGGAATTGGATATAAAACCCAACACATAAAACTCCTTCAAGGATAAATCATAATTTTGTAGCAGAGCTTGTTCTAACTTATCATTTAAAGTGGAATGGATGTGAGACAAAGACAACCATACATCCAAAAGTTCGTTTTCATGTTGCAAGTTTAGACCACACCATTCTATGTTAAAGTATCTCCACTAAGTTTATCCTATTGTATCAAGCTTAAATGGAATGGTCAAAACTCCTACAATATTTTAAATATTACAACCCGTCATCACCGAACCAGTATGCAAATGCAGCATAATGATTCTCGTTTCAGAGCGTCCACTTATTGACAGTAATCCATCCTAACTATCGTCCACGGATATTACATAAGTGTTATTGGTCGTATGGTTGGGTTCATTCGAAATTGGTATTTACCACAAAACCAGCATCTTCTAAATAAGGTGGGCTAAATCCGCTTAACCACAGGAACATATTATCAAGTGGTTAGGTGAAATCATTTTACCTAATTTTCTACATTGGCAAAGTAAAGATTACTTCAAGTGGATCTTTACCTTCGAAAAAATCTTCATACAATTTTCTGACTGCCATCGAATCTAATTCTTCTTCTTGCATGTTGATTAACCTATCCAACTGTTCTAAAATACTTACTTCCTTTGATGACAACACCTTTGACTTAATAAGCGTGTCTTTCATATTAGGAAGTAACCCTCTTGGCCAGCAATCTTCATACACACCTCTGTATGAATCATATAAGAAAGTGATCTGACTTATTCCCGCATATTTCCGAACGTGTGGATGCACTAATAATAAAAATTGAGCGACGATTCCAGAACGCTGGCTTATATAATAGGCTTCTTGTACTTCCTTCATTAAGTAAGATTTGTCTTCTACAGAATCAGCAAGATAATTGATGTACATTCTTGAAAGAACACTTATTAAGTGTTCTTTCTCTAAATTCTCCTCCAACTTCTTAATTATTTCTTTTTCACTAATTCCCGCTTTTATAAACCCTATTAAACAAGCTGACATCCCTTTCACATTAACAGCTTTTTCAGCTATACATAACATATATTTATCAAAAGTTTCCTTGAGGTATTTTTCACCAATGTGTAAATATCCAAACATTCAATGATCGTTTCTATTAGTGAAGCTTGATCATACTTATCTTCTATATGCGGGAGAAGGTCTATCATATGTTCAACAAATTCTTTTCCATAATACTCTAGCAAGCTAGGATTATATTTTATATTTTTTAATAGAGCAAAAAACGTTTGATATTCTTTTGTATCATTATTTTGTGTTAGATATTTGAACAGTTCATTAATATATTTAACTTTCTCGTCCACCAGACTTTCTCCCCTTTTATTGTTAGTGTTACTTAATTCAACTTTTTACACGACTTTAGATTACTGGCAATAAAAAAGCAATTCTACAATAGAAAAGCTAGTGCCATTGTACTACATGCCACTTAATTCCTTTGGGAGTTTGCTTATAAATAATTCGCATTACACCATTGTTTCCATATTCATCTCGTATATATACAGAATTCCATCCTGCGTAATTCTGCCCATTGCGCCTATTATCAAGAACATGATCGTTTTAATGTCTCTAAACGCGTTCTAGCACTTCCGTCACCCCGAGCTTGCGCTGAAATATCATTTGCCAACTCGCATCGATTGAAATAAGCCTCTTAAGAATGCACGCATAGTACATCAAGCAGCATGCATAACTTCACCAAAAAATCAGGATGGGTTTCGATTTAAAATGTGTACCTTCTTGATTTTTTTTGCCGCCACGGTTGATAACACAAGTACAGGTGAGCCTCGTCATCCCTAATTCCAGTGGTAAACATACTCTTAATGGCGAATAACGACCTTAATATCAAACCAATCCCGAAAGGACAGGGCTAGTTGATTGTAGAAGTTCACTGCCACTCCACGATATTCAATAGCAAATTTGTCTAATGAAATTTGTACGTCATTCATGCGTTCCCCCACAGGCAAAACTTTTGATGGATTTTCCGCTCGTTTATAGAAAGGTGGGAGTTAGCGGCTAGCCTTACCACATGACCTACTCTTTATGTAAACTGGTCGTCACCATATTTCCTTCTTCGGAGTAACAATTGCAATAATTGTACCGTTCTGTTGCTGACAAAATCAAAAATATATTCGTTTTAGCCGCCCCCACTATTCATTGTCGGTCGATTTATCCTAGATGATACCTTCTCATCTGCCATATCGGGGGAACGTATTGTACGGTTGCGATGGATTTTGGTAAAACCGCAAGAAAACGAAGATAACAAAAAACAGGTCAATAATGGTGGTATCTGACCATAATCAACCTGTTTAATGTGACGGAATAGCGTTATTTAGGTTATAAAATTAAAGCATTAATATACGTACAATGAAATGACGAAATCTTTATATAGGTATTACAGGGGGTATATGTGTTATCGGTTGAATAATGGGTTTATTCGACACTGAGTAGGGTCTTTTAGAGCAACCGCCCTGTAAAATTCTAATCAACCAATAAAAACCACAGAATCTTCTCGTTGAAATGCAGTAGGAAGCTTAGTTTCAAGAAGGTCAATTCTTAATAATATTTGTTCTTGAACATCATCCTGTAAGTTTCTTTGTGCCCAATCTTTAAGAAAGCCTAGTTCACGTATCAAGTGAATAGAATCTTCTTTTGTGACATCAATCCCGTATCTAATACCCACAAGCCACTCTGTATTAATTGATTCTATTGCGGGTATCCAATATTTTTCAAAAAAATTATGTGTAGCTACTGGAATACTAAAATGTTGTTCAAACTCGTTCTGTGGTTCGAGAATTATTGCTGAAACAGCCACAATCAACTTCCTCCTTTACCAAATTCAGCAGTAAAATTATAATCTGGGAATTCTTCTTTGAGTTTTTCAATAGTTTTCTGAACAGCGGCTCTTAATTCTGGTGTATCTGCATTCATTCTAAAGTTAAAGCTTCTGACATCTTTAATCTCATCCAGTGTAGGTATCTCACTGCTTCCATTCTTTGTCGGTCTAGTATGATCTACCTTTTGAAGATTTAGTATTCTTTCCTTTGTTTTTGCATAAAGTTGTTTGTTTGCCCATTTCTCTGCAGTTTGGAACGGTTTACCTGTTTTAGGGTTTATAACAGATAACCCCTCAGCACTTTTATCTTCATGAAATACTTTATTCACTAAATCTATTTCATCAAACTCTCCTAAAGGGTTTCCCGCTTTATCAGCAATTTCAACTTCTTTAGAATGTGGAATTCTTGGATTATCTTTACCCGTCCCCTCAGAAGAATGATCATCCTTCTTATGCGATCCTCCTGGTGAAGCACCGTCATCTTTAGAATGCTTCTTTCCTTTCATTCCAACAATAAAAGCAAATGCTGTATCTACTAACAAATGGGCATTTTCTTGTTTGGATCTGTTTATCGTTTTTTCATAAGCAGCATCTGGATCCGTTATGACATTAACGATGTTATCTGCTACGTCTTGCTTTGCTTGGAAGTTATCGGCCACCATTTGACGGATATCTAGATTAGGAAAATTACGTATTCGTTCCCATGTCGCTTCTACACTCTCATAAGCAGAGTTTTTGATTTCATTCAGCACAATCCGCTCAGTCTCATCCAGGTCTTTCATAAAAGGACTTTCCCTATACGGCCCATACTCTTTTCTATATTCGTCAATTGAATTCAGAAAATCAATTAGATATTTCTTCTGTTCCGTCGTATATCCTTTCATATCATCCCGATACTTGGAGCTCATCAAAGCTCTGTCACTATATCGAAAATGGTTGTCCGTCTGCCGCTGATGTTCCATTAATGCGACTATATCTGTGGAGAGATCTTGATTATTATAATAAGCATCCAGCGCATTTTCAAACTGTTGATCCATATTTCTTTGATACCATCGTTCCCGTATATCAGAAGGAATATCGCTATAGGCTTGTACTGAAGCTTGATTGACTCCCTTTACATAGTTGATGAAGTCATGTATGGATTGTACTTCTCCATACCCTCTGGCACTCGTCCATACCTTGCCGAGAAAATCCATCGTCGCATGCCGTTCACGGGCCCTCTGTTCCTCCGCGTGTGCATGTAAGGTTTGAGCAGCAACCTTGGCCGTCTTCCCCAACACCACTCCCCAACCATGGGAAGGGACGCTGGCAATCATGGACAATCCTGCTGCCGCATATTTAACTATGGATGACGGTCCAGAGGAAGCCACTTCGGAACGAATCGAAGCTATTTTTTGACTTGCTGCTTTCGGTATGGCACCCAATACAGGAATAGACGCAGCCACATCACATACTTTCTGGGCTAATCCCAATACGCCATCGAGTAGACTAGCCTTCGGTGAATTTGGAGTGTTTACGGCTGACTTAACGGCTCCCCCATCTTTCGATGTAACGCTTGAATTGGAGCTTCCCCCTGTACTGCTGTTTGCTGCACTTTTTGCCGCCTGCGCCTCCGCATAAGCTTTCATAGACATTAGTGGTGGTTCCCAAATCGGTGCTAAATCAGCAACAAAAACCGATCCTTTAACCGTGCCTTCAAGCTGTACTTTAGCGGACCGTATATCTGTTTCCCCATCCAACACCAAGCTACTGCTGCCCGCTTTGAAATAAATAGCCTCGGCAGCTTGAATATTCAGCTCCCCGTCTGCATGCAAGGAGAGCGTCTTACCTGCCGACAATGACAATTCATGTTCACTGACGACCTGAATACCCGAACCATTCATTGAAATGTGAACCTGTTCCGATTTAGCCGTCACCTTCAATTCACTGGCACTCAGCTTGATGTCCTTGCCATGAGGAGTCCCCCAATACTTGGTGGCTGGATCAGTGAGCTTGGGGGACGAGCTTCGCCCTTGTCGTATGGAACTTGCCGCATATCCATCCGCCTCCTGCTCTGTAGGGAAGCGGACAGATACTGTATCTCCTCGTTCCGGCATGACGTACCAACCGCTATGTCCTTCGGCGGTATAACTACTGGCATACGGAAACCACCACGCCTTATCCCGATCTTGTTTTTCATCCACTGTAAGATGAACACGGATTCGGCCTGATTTGGCTTCTATTACACGTCCTTCGAATGAAGCTCCTGTGAGGTGAAGGCACAAAATCTCTGTTTGCTGAATTCCCTGTTCGTGAACCAGTTCATATTCGTGTAATAGCAACCCTTTCCGCAATTCAGAAGTGACTTCTGCCACCATCCATTGCTCACCATTCCAATTCGTGAGGTCTCCGGGCCTGGCAAACGTTTCACTCTCCATCATGTAGCTGAATTCCGCTGTCCTTTTCGGATCAAAACTACGTCGAGTACGGTAAACCGGATGCTTCATCTCAACGTACTGCCCCTCAGGCATACCAAACCAGAATTTAGGTCCATTCAATGAGATCTCTGGGATCAACACCGTTCCAAACCGGGAAGCCATCCGTTTGAGAAAGGCCCAATCCGTCTCTCGATATTGTAAAGTAAATTCATGCAAGATAGTACTATCTGTTATGTTATCAATAACATCGGCCTGATTGTACTTCTGAATGATTTGCTTGATTAAATTTCCGTAGGGCATTAAGGTATCCTGATAAGAACGCGTTACAGGTGTAATATCCAACTGAATCGTATGAGAAACGGCTTCAAGCTCCACATAATAGATGCCACGCACCATCCGTGTTTCTGCATGGACCAGTAAACCATGGAACAAAATGCGTTCAGGCTGACCATTCTCTGTTTTGGTACGGATAATGACCGGTTCGTTATCCTGATCCTGTTCTATGTAATGATCTCTCTGCTCTTCATCTAACCATCCACTGATCTTTAACCGGGCATGGTCATTTAATTTTCGTTCAATACGCAGTTCGCTTATTGTTTGAAGAGGATATGGACCTGTACATTCCAACTCCGTATACGTTAACATCGTTTGTGTGTGATTCAACTTGTACCTCCTTACTCCAGCGTCTGGCCATCGTCTGTAATCCGAATCATTCCCCCATTCGAGCATTGATCCAGCAAGGCTGGTTCTCCCTCCACAAGCACATCACTTTTGCCGCCGATCCAGGGTCCGGTGATGACCGGAACACAGTTCGCTTTTTTCACCCCGTAGATATCCACCATGTCACTACTTTTGACCGCTGGATTAGCTGGACAGGAGCAACGACCGAAATTGCTGATATTGGTTCCTGGCAAGTAATCTCTAACGTTCATTTGCGCTTTATCTTTTACATATACTCCGTGACTGAACGGACGTTTGAGACGTGTCGGTTGCGTACCAAAGCTGCAGCTTAAGATCGCTCCAGCAACAACATATCCTTGTTTACTTCCCCGTCCAGCTTGAATAGGTTCCTTATCGGAATGAGGCTTATTTGCCATTCTTCTATTCCCCCTTTCATTCCTTTCCTAGTTCGTCTTCACTTCACTGCCAAGAACATTTGTCATTCCGCCCAGCGATACGGTGCTGCCTTTGCTAGTCATTTGAATTTCATTCCCTGCCGTGATTTTCACTTTACTACCAGAATGAATGGAGATATTTCCTCCTGCGGAGAAATGAATCTGTTTGTCGCTTACAATATGAATACCATCTTTCTCATTTAACTGAATATACACAGCCCCCTCCTTACTGGTGATTACAATTTCATCGGGAGTTAATTTGATTTCCTTGCCGTGGGCGGTCCGAAACAATTTGATGTCGGGATTTGCAAGAGCATGCTGCTCTACACTCTGATTCTTTTGGCGCAAAGATGTACTTGCCATGCCTTCTTCTTCCCGATGGGCAGGGAAATAGAGTAGCACGGTATCTCCCAACTCAGGCATCACGTACCATCCGCTATGTCCTTCCGCAGTATAAGGAGAAACATACGTGAACCAGTGGGCCTTCGTAGGGTCTTGAACGGCATCTATATTCAAATGTAATTTGATACGATCTCGCTCTACCTGAATGACTTTACCCGGTAAAGACAGACCGATAAGCTGTTCGTTAAAGACTTCCTTGTGCCTCAACCCCTTGTGAGAAGTTAAGGTATACACGTGCTGCAGTACACCCTTTTGCATGTGAGTATCTACCTTGTACACGTACAAGCTTTTACCTTTAAAAGTAACGGTGCTGCCTAACTCCAAAACTTGCTCCGCCTCAACCAGATAATCAATAAAATCATGCTCGTTTACATGTGCTGTATCATTGCCGTTAAAATAACGATAATCCGCAACTCGTTTACTGACGGTATAATGATAATTCGTTAAATCAAGTCCTGACGGGGTCTCCTCAACACCAAAATAACACTTCGGCACATCAAACACAGAGGCAGGCGTGAGTGAAGTATGATAACGCGAAGCGATCCGCTTTAGGAACTCCCAATCTGTTTCACGATATTGGACCGCTATGCGACCTAAAGCTGCTCCCCCTGTAGCCGAATCAATAATGTCAAAACCGGGATAATTCCCACCTACAGCCCGCAGCAATTCCTCTACCTTCATATTTTTATCTTGAAAGGACCTGTCTTTTTTGCGAATATCCAGTTTATACGTGTGTGATATAGCTTCGACCTCCAGGTAATACACATCTCGGACAGCTCTGACTTCCATATGAAGTACCGTTCCGTTAAATAGCGGTGTTGGTGTTCCTGCCTCATCCAATTGTGATACACAAACCGGGGAATCGGCTTCGATCAATTGAACATAACTGTCCTGTAATTCTTCAGGTAAAATAGCTGTAAAAGAGAGCCGGGTATGCTCATTCAACCGCTTGGTCATACGCAATTCCTGAATACTCACCAATTCAAATGGTGTAATTTGCAGCCGATCATATGTAATGTTAGTTAATGTCATAAGAGTTACTTTCCTTTCGCTCGGGTTCGATTTTCAATGTTAGCAGCATACTGCGGGCAACGGGCTTCCAGCTCACTATTTCTTCTTCCGTACAGTTAAACGCACACATTAGCGCCCGTCCTTCCAATACTGTAAAAAAAGATAAATTATACATACGAGCATTCCATACTGGCATCATGAATTCGCAGTATCCTATTCGATTCTCTCCTACCTCCAACACTTCATGGCCAAACCATTCGGTCAACTTCTGGGTTTGTTTTACCACCTGAGCCATCTCATCCGTAAAGTCCTCCAACTCTTCTATTTGCAACGGGCTTTCGGTATGCTTGAAGGTTAAGTTAATCGTGCCTGCCTCATTAGTGAAAATAAAATCTGGGCGATGGTGAGAAGGATATTTTAATAGCTGCTCATCAATTGGCATATCCCGAAAGCTCTTTGGCATTGTTATACTGATGCGTTCATCCACTAAATACCGCTGAGCAAAAACCAGACTTTCCCCTTCAAGCTGCATGAATGTTTGTAATGTTTGCCCAAACGGCTCCTTATCGTGTGCGTGACTTAAAGCTCCATCCTCAGTTAAGGATGGATTATTTTCGGCATTTTCTGATGTTACCGTATGTAGCAAAGAAACAATTTTCTTATCCAGATGTTCCACAAATATCTCCTCCCATTTCGTTACTGCATATCGACTTCCTGAAAGGAGATACCACTCGTTCCCCTCCGCAACAGACTTTCTGCTAATGCCAAATTTACTAATGTACAGGTTTCACGCAAACCTTGAACTTGCAATAAGGGCCTTCCCTCGGTGCGCTCTCGATCTACTACCAACTTCATCAATGTTCCTCCGGGATGAAATGTACTTAGCTCACCTACACAATTCACTAAAGGGGGCTGAATCATCCAGTACAACTTTTGCTGAGAACGTTCCATATCCCGAAACAAAGCCATACGACTGAAGAGGCTCGGCGTATAGACCTGTAACAACTCATGTACAGAATCAGATACCATCATCCTCGAACCCATCAGAATATCAGGATAAACCGTATAATCGTGACCTTTCACCTTAAACTGTGCGGCATAAGAAGGGGGCCATTCCGTCCAATCATTAATACTTACCATCTCTGCATTGGCTTCTTCGTCCCATACGGGAACAGCAGAATACAACATCCGATCATCATGTTGACAAAGAAAATACTCCACTATGCCACGTCCCTTCCATTGCGTCTGTCCCACATGGTTTCATCCAAATGAAGTTAGATCCCGGGCAACTGGATGCATCCCTAAACTAAATCGGGTTCCATCCAGCACCGCCCCTTTGAAACAGGCCCCCTCTATAGCTGCACCAATGAAGTCGGCCCCCTGCAATATAGCCCCGGTGAAATCAGCATTCTGTAAGTAAGCGCCCTGAAATTTGGCTCCTGTAAGATCTGCTCCTGCAAAACTTACGGGTTGAAAACCAGGTCTTTCCCATCGTTCAGACTGGTATATTCCAGGTACAGCTACTGCATCTCGAAAAGACGTTCCTCTTAAGTTGGCTTTTTCAAAACGTGCTTCTTGAATCAAACAATCGCTAAAGTCAGCTTCTATTAAACATGCTTTATTCCAACAGGAGCCAATCAAATTTCCTCCTGTAAAAACACTATTGATAAAAGAACTTTCACTCAAATCGGCATATTGCAGACGTATTCTCTCATAATTTCCTTGAGACCCATCGATCTTGCGGAAAACTTCATGTATGTAGTCGTAGGGCTTTTTTTCCTCTAGCCAGTAATTAGTGATTTTGTTTACAGAAAGACCCATAACTGTACTCAATGAAAAAGGGGTGGGTTCACAATTGAACCCACCCCTTCCGAGAAATTAAATATTAATATTTTCTATTATTTTCATGATTAGTTTCTCTTTTTCAATTCTGTTCATTGATTATCTTATAGCTCAGTTTATTTAGGCACCATGATCAGAGCCGATGAATACCGAAAATCGGACTGTATTCTCTTTATCTGGTATCCTGTTTGATCAGTCCGTTTTAATTATAACCCGGCACTTTCTATGACTATAAATATAGAGTATCAAGAAGGCTATCTACTTTACTGTTTGTGAGACTGGTTGGGTAGGACTGAATACTCGGTCAAAACGGCGCATCAGTCCTTCAAGCGGGCCGACAGGAAGCCGCGCAATCAGCCAGCCCAGCAGTAGTGCCGCCACTCCGATAATCAGGTCGCCGAACGGAACGCCTTCGAGACTATGCCCGATTCCTATCAGATCAAGAATCCAGACCACCACAAACTGAATGGCATACATGGTCAGCGCCACGCGCCCGACTGCCGCAAAAGGCATTAATACAGCGGAAAATTTCTTCGCCACGAAGCATGCTAGTCCCAATACCAGAAACGAGATTCCCAGGCCTATAATCGTCTGGAATGACGAAGCGGTGTGCGGAGCCGACTGCAAAAGCATATGCCACATCGGTGGTTCCGTGTTAAGCGGCCAAATTGCGTATTCATCCGGCTGCATAGGAGCAATTCCCTGTGCGCTGATCAGCCATTGTTCAAAACGAAGGCTCCAACCTGGAAGCACAAAAGTGGCCAGCGTTTTGCCTATCACAAGCATAACAATACCGCTGCCTGCGAGTATGAGAGCTGTGCGTATCCTGGTGAGGTCAAAGCGGCCAATGGCCATGCCGGCAACAAATGCAGGAGTCAAGGCGAGAGCTGACATCGGACCTCCCGCGATATCACTAAGAAGATAAGCTTTCGAGAAAATGCTTGATCCAAGAATCATTAGTGGCGGGGCCGTCACGAGCAAAACTGCTGCTGTTGTAACAATTGTGCGGGTCGAACGGCGAAATAACATTAGTGCCAACACAAACATAGCTGCATAGGCAGGCAAAATGACACCATATGGAGTGTTCAGCATAATAAGCAAATACCCGATAATATCAACAAATACGGCGCGTGCCAGCATTCGCGCACGGAAAGCGGCCGTATCCGCTCCCCGATCCATCATGCGCTGTGCCATAATGGAATAAGATATACCCCCGCACAATACGAATAATAGTGTCGTGTTTCCGGAAACAATCGCAGAAACGTTTGGGTTCGATCCGAAGTGCTGCAAGTACATTCCCAGCACCGCCAGTCCTCGTACTGCATCAAGTGCTACAAGACGCCCGGTGCCCCGCCTTCTCCTCGACTCTTCTACAGAGCTTCGAGAAGGAATATCGCTTTGTGTACCGTCGTAGGATGTATTGGATATACCTGCTGTATCTACTGCTTTTTCATCCAATTTATTAGCAACCGTCTTTTCATCTACTTGATTTTCATTCAACTGGCTGTTTACGGAAGAAGCTCGTTTTTTAATATTTTCCTCTCCCTCATACTCTCTGACGAATCTGCTCATCAGCTTTATACTGCTTAGCAACTTGCATTCCTCCCTGAAATACTGAATTCACATTTTTATCAACCTGGTTATGCAGAGGATTGATGTCACGCTATAGTCCAATATATCCTGCAGATGTCGCTAAAGTTTGATCAAGTTGTAAACAAAATGTCACAGTAGGCGAAACCGTTTTATCGCAAAAACAACCTTATTCGCAGTTGATCACTGGAATAAGGTTGTTTGCAATATTATTAAAAGTCACTCAGTATTTTTCGGCGACGGCATTAAAAATTGAATTGGCCAGTAGTCGGAATTGCTGCTGTGAATGAGCGCCATTGGTTAGATCATTGGAGAAAACAGTAAGATTCTTTTTGTTTTCCTTATAGGTGAAGGCCATGATCTTTCCTCTTGCAGCATCGTGACCTGGCCACCAGCCCGCTTTGAAGAAGTTTTCTTTATTACTAATGGTTGCAAGAACTTTTGCGGCTTTAGGTAGTTTCGTAATGTAAGAACCTGTAATGGTGTAGAAGTATTCTTCATTATCGTAAGGGGCTGTAATCACATGATCCTGTTTGACATTTGCCAGGAAGACCCCTTAGCATCTTTCCCACGTCGGTTCAGCAAACGCAAATTGAGGAACCCGGTTTTTCACATTAGAAGGTTTAAGAACTTTGCCAACGGGTCTGTTATTGCCGAATGCCGTTATATCAAGATAGTATTTGGCTGCCAGCGGATGCAGATCGTCATAAGCCACTGCGAAGTCACCGGCTTCATAACCGGCTCCGCTCTTCATAAGCATGGTGACGTTTATTCTTTTTTTTAGCAGTTCATTGACCACTTAGATGGCTTCGTTATTTGTATTTCGGATTAACACATAGATGGAATGATACAGCATCTCTGTTACCGGAGAGGTTTTGTCCGCAAATACGCCAGCTTCTTTAACCGCATCACGTTCAAAACCGTGCAGATCCAGGAAATCCTGCACAATCTCACCTACTACGGAAGCATAGCTTTTCCGTCTGGACCGGTTCCTGGCTTACAGCGGCCGGCGCATCAGGCAAAGGTCGGGCTTTGACGTATCCGTCTTCCATGAAGCCAGAATCAAAACAAAGGCAATAACGATTACGGAAAGGCCTACCTGGGTGCCCGACACCTGACCTGCGCATTGAAATCAGACAGATCCAAAAAGTCCCAACAATAAAAAGAAATTTAAGGATTAGTGCTTGAAAAGAAGCTCTGTGCAGCAACGACTTCACAGAAGCTTCACTCTTGTTTAAAATTATTAGCCATTTCTTTTATGGAGTATCCTTGGACTAGGCGCAATTAAGTACAGTCCTTTGCTAGTCATTACTTACCATCAAAAAAATCCGATCGACTTCCTCTCGAATTTTCAAATCCAGGGTATCCCAGTGATAATCAATTAGTTCTCTATGTGAAGAGTATCCTCCCATCTTTTTTCATTTCTTAATAAATCTATAGCAAGATTTTTGGCAATTCTCAAAAGATAAAACGGATACGATCTTTGGGCCAGTCAAGGGAAGCACTTATAAACCGAATTAAAGCATTCGTGCAACAAATCTTCGGCATCCTGTTTGTTATGCACTATTCTCAAGGATTTCCAAAGAGTTCTGATTTATAAGATAAATATAGATCCTCTAAACCTTTAATGTCCATATTTTGCTTATTCCTTCCGTTCTGTTTGGTTACAGTGTTCTCTTGACATAAATAGCATAGAAATTTTTATCATCTGTCTCCTCAGGCTTTTGGACGAGCATTTGCTGATTCAAGTACTTTTCAACAAATGGCTGCATCTTCAATATCAGTAACATTTTTTAGAGAGGATTCGCTCCCTTTGGATTCGTTATTTAATTTGTCGGTTGATACTGTTTTTATTTTTTCTGCAAATTCAATCGTTTTTACTGGCTGTGGTTTACTACTGAAGATGTCAGAGAGTTTTAAAATATTTAGAACAATACAAATGATAATAATAAACAGTAGTCTTCTTCTCTTAATCCGATGAGCTCTGGTTCTATTATGCGTATAGCTTTTTTCCATAGTATATGTTTCTCCAAAATCTAGAAGCAGTTTACGTTTTATTTTGCGACCATGTGCCAATAAAATTATTCGTATCTCAATGCATCTATAGGCTTCAAGCTTGCTGCTTTATAAGCTGGATATACCCCGAATAGAATGCCTGTACCTGCGGAGCTGAGAAACGAATATATGATAGGCGAGACCGTAAATTGAATGGCCATATGAGAAGTTGCTTCAATTATTTTGGATGCTGCTATACCAGTAACAACCCCGAGGATACCACCCATTAGACCGAAGATAACTGCTTCTGACAGAAATTGAATCATAATATCTCTTGGCTTGGCACCGATAGCTTTTCGAATCCCGATTTCTCTCGTACGCTCTATAACTGAAACCATCATAATATTCATAATTCCGATTCCCCCTACCACGAGCGATATCGCGGCTACACCTCCCAGCAAGTTGCTCATGATTTTATCTACACCTAAAGCTGCACCTACTGCTTCGGACAGACTCGTAACTTGAAATTGATCCGGTTCTGAAGGTTTTAGCTGGTGCGTCACACGCAAGCTTTCCAATATGTCTGAATGAGCCTGATCCATCAAAGCTGGTGACTTGGCGGACACATCCAGAGTGACAATATTCTTCTCACCCAAACGGTTCATCATAGTGGTAGCAGGGATATAAATTTGATCATCACTACCGTAGCTTAAGTTCGTAACTGGCTGAGTATCCAATACTCCGATCACTTTGAAAGGGATCTGTTTAACTTGAAACGTTCGTCCTAATACATTTTGGGTATCTCCACCAAAAAGACGTTGAACCGCTTGGCTTTCAAGGACGGCGACATTCATGCGTTTATCCATCTCATCGTTGGTAAATGTTCTACCCTCGGCAAAGGAAACCTTTTTGACCTTATAGAATGAAGCGGAAGTCCCTACAATAGTGGCGTTATAGTTATATCGCCCCCACGTAGCTTTTGAATTGCTCGTTATATTTGGCATTAATGCATCTATAGACTTCTTTTGTTCCAACGCCTCGATATCAGCCCACGTAAATGAGGCCAAGTTGCTCACAATGACTTCTTCTTCAGTCATTGGCATGGCTGGAGCAACCATAAGCACGTTATTTCCTAATTTGTCGATTTCCTCCTTAATACTGGCCTTAGAGCCATTTCCGATTGCCATAATGGCAATAACCGCCGCTACCCCAATAATAATACCGAGTATCGTTAAAAATGAGCGCATCTTGTTGGTGGTTAAGCTATTCATAGATACACGGATTGTTTCCATCAAATTCATAGGCTTACCATCCTTGATGAAATTCGTCTATTCGTAATACGCTCATCTCGTTCAATATTACCATCCCGAAAACTAATCAATCGTTTGGCATATTCAGCAATTTCCAGCTCATGCGTGACCAAGACGATAGTTTTTCCCAGCTCATTCAAGCCTTGGAACAGCTCCATAATCTCGACGCTCGTCTTCGTATCCAGTGCTCCCGTAGGCTCATCCGCCAGCAGAATAACAGGATTATTCACCAATGCTCGGGCAATGGAGACACGTTGCTGCTGACCACCAGAAAGCTCATTAGGCTTGTTATACATTCGTTCTGCAAGACCAACGCTACGTAGTGCCTCCACGGCTCGTTCCCGGCGTTCCTTGGCAGGTATACCTGCATACATCATAGGTAGCTCTACATTTGCTAATGCTGTAGTTCGGGGAAGTAGATAGAATTTCTGAAACACAAAACCCAGTTTCTGATTTCGAATCTCCGAAAGCTCGTTCTCACGAGCATCCAATATGGAGTACCCATCCAGGTAGTACTCTCCGGTATCGGGATGATCAAGACAACCAATGACATTCATCATGGTAGACTTGCCCGAACCAGAAGGTCCCATAATGGCAACAAATTCACCTTCGCTAATAGATAAATTAACACTGCGCAGAGCCTGAATCTTCTGACCGCCTACCTCATACATTTTTTTCAGTTCTTTAATTTCGATAACAACTTTATGGGATTGATTTTCTCTCATTGTGCCTGACCCCCATCAGGGTCTTGACCCTCTTGACTGCCATTGGAACCAGCACTACCACTCTGAGGTGGAATAACAATGGTCTCGCCTTCCTTGACACCGGACTTGATTTCGGCCTGATCCGCTGTATAGACACCCAGCTTCACTGGCCTGAATTCATAATCTGCAGGGTTAGCCGGGTTCTTCGCTACATATACTCCATCCACTCCACCTTCGGATCTCAATGCGAACAGTGGCACTGTAAGCGTATCTTTGTGCTCAGCCAACTGGAGCGATACATCTATATTCATCCCTGACTGTAGCTTTATTTTTTGGCTATCTAAAGATAATTCAATTTTGTATGTAGTCACATTGGATTCAGTAACCGGCTCTGGAGATACAAAGAGGACTTTGCCTTTAAATTGTTTGTCCGGGAATGAACTTGTGTGCATCGTAGCCTGAAGCCCAGTCCTCATTTTAGCAATGTCACTTTCGTTAACCTTGGCACTAACCTTCATAATGCCTGTATTAGAGTTGTTCATAACAATAAAAGGTGCTGTAGGACTGGTACCCACATCGCCGTTGACCTTCATGATTATTCCATCCCATGGCGCTGTAGCCTGTAATTTGTTCAGGACACTTTTCTTCTGTTCCAATTCCGTTTCCGCCTGTTGTAAAGAAGCCTGTGCGGATTGAATGTTGGAAGCATCAGGCGGGGACTGTGCAGCTCTTAATTGTATTAAAGCTGTTTTATAGCCCATTTCCGCCTCCTCAATCGCCTGAGCTTGGCGGTTCTTTGCCTTTTTATATTGAAGTTCAACATTATTCATATCCAATTTTTCCTTATCCAGGTTTTGCTTGGCCGTCGCCAGGTCACTTTCTGCAGCTGCATCATTCTGAACTAGATAAACCTGGTCATCATAATCCTTTTGTGCTTTATCCAAAGTCACCTTGGCCGCCTCTTTTTGTGCAGTGGCTTCCTCTAAATCCATCCCGTCCTTGGCTGTTTTAATCGCCATCTGTGCCTTTAAGACATTTGCCTTCTGGAGCTCAATATCACTGGACTTCGGTCCACGCTTGGTTTCCTCCAGCTTGGCTCGGGCTATCGCTACATTGGACTCAGCATTTTTAATTTGTAACCTGGAATCGGAATCATCCAAACGAGCCAGCACCTGACCAGCCTTGACACTATCTCCTGCTTTGACATTGACAGCAATGAGCTTGGCACCCTCTACATTTGTAAAATTAATATTCACTTCCTTAGATGCCTGAACGGTCCCAGTCACTTTAAGCGACTCGGTCATGTTTGTTTTCTGTACCTGTACGATCTGGTTCACAGGACTCTCCACGGGCTTTTCCTGCCCCTTTTTCATATAAACAAAACTTCCAATTCCCGCTATAATAACCAAGACAAGAATACCTATGATCCCTTTCAATCTTTTTTTCCTTCTTAACACTTGCAAAGCATCTTTCTTTTCTGTTTCCGACAATGTTATATCCCCTTAAAATGTATTTTTTCTAAAACCTATACGCTCCACGGCTTGTTTAAAGCATGTTGTAGCATTGTCATTTGAACAATTAGTTCATCCTTATTCCGTTCAATTTGCTTCACTTTTAACTGATTCGTGGCGACCTCTGTACCTGTAGCAAATCCTCGTTCCTTTTTTTTACGAGATATATCTAATACTTTATTAGTGTTCTGCAGATTACTTTGCATTTGTTCGTATTGTTCATAACTCTGCTGTAAGTTAAAGTACATACTCTTCAGTGTTTCTGCTAATTGGTCCTTGGTATTTTCCAATCCGCCTTCTGCTGAATCTACTTCAATCTGTTTAATTTCATAATCATCATTTCCTGAGTTCCACGTGTAATATTTAACTTCCATCTTTGCCAGCTTGACAGCCTCCTCCTGCCTCCATACCGAAGGACTCGCCGAGATTGCACGCGTCACCAGCGTATCTAAATTCGTGTTATCCATCTTCCGGTAAACAGGTCGATCAACCAGTTCATACACCGTACCTTGAGGTTGCCCCATTTGCGTATTTAGTGAATCCATCGCTTTTCGAAGCGCAGCTTTTGCAATCTCTACATTCTTTTGTGCTTCTAGTCGATTCTGAGTAATGGTGCTTTGATCACCTGGAGAAATTTTCCCACGGTTGGCTTTCGCCTCAGCAGCTTTTTCCTCCAATAACGCAAGCGTAAGTGCATCCTCACTGCTCTTCACTTTGTTATCAGCCAGAAGTACATCGTAATAGTTTTTCATTGTAGCGTAGTCTGTCTGATCTTGGGCAAGTTCAATTTGCTTCTTAGATTCCAAATAAGAAACCGTCGATGAGGCATACCCCTTCCAAGCTGAGCTACTAGCCGCATCTTCCTCACCGTTGCCTGTACCTGCCGGAATAAAATCCAAATTCTTACCTGCATTTTTTAGGTTAATCCGGTTACGATCTATCGTTTGCTGGGCTTCCTTCAAGCTAAAGCTATTTGATCGCGCCCATTGCTGGGCTTGACTCAGTGTTAATTTCACACTTGTATTGGAAGACTGCTGCTGCGCCTCTTCTGCTTGAACAAAGGACGCTGATAAAGAACTGGCCGATAAGGCCAATAGCAATAAAATCAACATGTGTTTTTTCATAGAACCGCCTTCTTTCCAATTTTTATATCTTTATATAAATACGTTGTTATACGAATCTTATATTTTCCTCAATATTAAAAGTATAAGATGGAATGATACTAAATATTTTTAACGTTATAAGAGGCCAAATTGCGTATTCATCCGGCTGTGCAGGAGCAGCTCCGTGCACACTTACCAGCCATTATTCAAGGTGCAGACTCCAATTCGGAAGTACATAAGCAGCCAGTGTTGTACGAATAACAAGCATAACGATACCGCTGCCTGTGAGTAAGAGAGCAGTTCGCATCCTGGTGAGAGCAAAGCGACCAATGGCCATACCAGTAACAAATGCAGGAGCCCAGGCGAGAGCAGACATCGAACCTCCCGCGATATCACTAAGAAGATAGGCGCTCGAGAAAATGCTTGATCCAAGAACCATTAGCGGCGGGGCCGTCACGAGCAAAACTGCTGCTGTTGTAACCATTGTGCGGGTCGAACGCTTTTGGAATAAACAGTATCCTTAATTCTTGTCTCCTCCACATACTCTCTGACGAATCTGCTCATCAGCTTTATACTGCTTAGCAACTTGCATTCCTCCCTGAAAATACTGAATTCACATTTTTATCAACCTGGTTATGCAGAGGATTGATGTCACGCTATAGTCCAATATATCCTGCAGATGTCGCTAAAGTTTGATCAAGTTGTAAACAAAATGTCACAGTAGGCGAAACCGTTTTATCGCAAAAACAACCTTATTCGCAGTTGATCACTGGAATAAGGTTGTTTGCAATATTATTAAAAGTCACTCAGTATTTTTCGGCGACGGCATTAAAAATTGAATTGGCCAGTAGTCGGAATTGCTGCTGTGAATGAGCGCCATTGGTTAGATCATTGGAGAAAACAGTAAGATTCTTTTTGTTTTCCTTATAGGTGAAGGCCATGATCTTTCCTCTTGCGGCATCGTGACCTGGCCACCAGCCCGCTTTGAAGAAGTTTTCTTTATTACTTATGGTTGCAAGAACTTTTGCTGCTTTAGGTAGTTTCGTAATGTAAGAACCTGTAACGGTGTAGAAGTATTCTTCACTATCGTAAGGAGCTGTAATCACATGATCCTGTTTGATATTCGCCAGGAAGACCCCTTCGTATCTTTCCCATGTCGGTCCAGCAAACGCAAATTGGGGAATCCAGTTTTTCACATTAACCATCCCCATATTTCCATAAGCAATGTAAGGCTTCCCTTTCTCGACAAGTTTGTCGGAATCGAATGTATTCACCAGCACATCGGCATGCTGCTGATCATCGGTCACTTTAAAACCGAGATTTTTGAGCACATAAGCTGGTTCGCCGAGAGCGGCTACCGTAGAAGGTTTAAGAACTTTGCCAACAGGTCTGTTATTGCCGAATGCCGTTACATCAAGATCGTATTTCGAGGCCAGCGGGTGCAGATCATCATAGGCC
The DNA here is from genome assembly GCF_038002205.1 of Paenibacillus sp. FSL R7-0340. Lineage (NCBI taxonomy): Bacteria > Bacillati > Bacillota > Bacilli > Caryophanales > Paenibacillaceae > Paenibacillus > Paenibacillus sp. FSL R7-0340. The sequence continues at coordinate 241,002 of NZ_JBBOBY010000002.1, read as the reverse complement.
ACTGCAAAGTCACCCGCTTCATATCCTGTTCCGCTTTTGGATAGCATCGTAACCGCTTTGCCGGATTTAAGCAATTCATTAACGGTTTTGATGGCATCGTTATTGGTGTTTCGAATTAAAACATAGGCAGAATGATTCGGCATTTGTGTTGCCGGAATCGATACGGAAGTCACCGGAGAAGTTTTGCCCGCAAACACTCCGGCTTCTCTAATCGCATCACATTCAAATCCTCGTAGGACTGGAAAGTCCTGTACAATCTCGCCAGCTACGGAAGCATAATCTGAGACGTCAATACCATCATATAAAACCATGTTTGCAATGCCGTGTGTGGCCTGATGCATATTTATGATAAATGAACCTGCAGGGTAGGTCTTGCCAGCAGCACTTACAGCTTTTGTCGAGCGTTCAACCTTTACTCCATTGCGGATAAAATATTCAATCATCCGGTAGGCTTCCAGCGGATTTTTTTGAAGACTTTTATCAGTCGGCAAAACGTAATATTCAGGGAAAAAATTCTTATTACCGTGACGCGGGCGGCCAATGACTTGATTTTTTGCATTGACTAGATACCGATCTACGGCATGATCATCCATATTATTAATTCCACGTTCATATATTTTCAGCTGGTTCAAAAATAACTTTTCTTTCTTTTCCATAACATAATCGGTTGCTGCAGCGACACTATAGTACAATGCTTTGGTCGACTCCTCATTCGATTCAGGTGTTTCCAGCGTATGTCCCATTGCACCATGGTGCATGGCGAAGACAGCTGTATAGGCTGGAGACGCATCGTCCCATCCCGAAGCAGTTCCTTTGGAAACATATTTAGGATTTTCGGCCGTTTTACGATGTTCTTCATAAGGAATATGGTAGTAATCATACTTCGTGTTTGCAATACCTGCTTCACCCATCACTTTTGCCTGTTCTACCATGTTATCCATAAGCAAATCGTATTCAATATTCGGATTGTGAGGCGGTGTGGTAGGCTCAATCAGAAAATTCTTATCAAACCCATGCAGATCTAGGAAAGAAATCGGCGACCATCTGGCGATTTGCTCTGTTATACTGCGTGTTTCAGGCTGAGTTTGATATGAATTATCCCGATTCAAGTCAAAATATTCAGCATTAGAACGTTCGGTATGAACCCTTCCATCCGGATTCTCCGTATACAGGAACAGGAAAAATACATGATCAAGCGCATCATCCAAATTCAGAGTTACCGTACTCGATTTTCCATTGGACGGGGTGGTCTTGTACGTAACATTTTTATCGAGGGCCATGGTCTTAAAATAATTGATAATCGCATCAAAGCCCGGCGCTTCATTTGGATGAATATTGTTGATCCAGATGGGCACTTGATAATCTCCGAATGCACCGGATTTAATATCGTTCTCCAGCTTTGCAGGATGATTCAGCATGTCAGGATGAGTTACATTCTGATATTTGTCAATCGTTGCTTTATCTTTGGCAAGCACAGTCATATAAATATCGCGGCCTTCCACGGATTTGCCGATCGACATCGTTTTAATGTATCTGTTGTTTTTTTGAGCTGCCTGTGCCGTAATCGCATCAATCTCCGGCTTCAGTTCGTCATACGTGCGGAAGCTGTCGTACGGGACCAGTTTCATGGGAGCACGGGCAACAGTTTTTCCGTTGACTACTGCAGCCAGTTCATAGGTCCCCATCAGGGAAGCGTATAGCGGACGCTGCAGACTCGGTTCGGCAAGATTCTCCGTACCGTAAGTAAGACCGAAATTGATATTTGCAGTGACTTCTCCGTTTTCTGCTTTTATCTGAGTAACTGTGATAAAGGGGGCGCCATTATAATCGCCATTCTTGTACGATTTCCATTCCGATAATGGCTTTCCACCATATGTCCAGCGTATTTTCTTTATATTGGTCCCCTTCGGAAGTTTAAATCTAGCTTTAATTGTTCTTTTCTTCGTCATGGATGCTACATTGTTATCCAATTTCAGTGTCCGGGTATTTTCACCTTGCGTTGAAATTGTTTTTGTTGGTTGACTCTGTTTATCGTTCAATAACGTGCTTTTTGCACGCTGTGCAGCATCAGCCATAGCCATGTGCGGAGCAGTGATCTCCAGAAGCATGGCGGCGGATATGGTTAACGCCAAGCAGAACTTTACTATCGGTTTTGTACCCATTCTTTTTCCCCCTATTTATAACCGAAAGACCATGTTGTACTCTTCTTTATTCACAAAGAGCATTTAACAGACTATTGTCCGGCAAATGATGATTTTATATATTGTCCAATCCTATTCAAAATCTGTTTTCTACTTTTGTTCGGAAGGATTGTCTGTAATCGAGTTAGAAGCGTCGGAGTTTATGATACTTTGCACAAATTGCTTCAAATCCGTTCGACTTTTTACGTCCAGAACAGCCGCTCTGCCAACATAGGTTTCTTTTAACAGCTTCATTGGCGGTATTTGTTCATTTCCCTGTAATGTACTTTGATACCCTACCGAAGCCAAATTCCACATATCAGAGACTGACAAATTGGTATCGATATACGGACTGATTTCCTCTAGAATGGAAGGAAACTTCATAATGGAAGTCGTTGTTTTTACCTTCTCGGCTAATGCCGTAATCAATTGCCGCTGTCTTTTTGTTCTGGAATAATCGGACATGGCATCATGACGAAAACGGACATATTGAAGCGCCGTTTTGCCGTCGAAATGCTGCTGTCCCTGCTTTAAATTAATATCATACTCATGCTGATCGGCTTTGCTCTCATAGTACATATCCTTTTCGACATAAAAATCGAGTCCGCCTACAGCATCCACGAGTTTAATAAACCCCTGGAAATCCGTATATACATAAAAATGAACAGGCACCCCCAGCAATTCGCTGACTGCTTTCATCGCCGTATCTGGCCCATGCGTAACAGCGGTATTAATTCGATTTTTGCCGTACCCGGGAATATCCGTATAAGTGTCTCGAAGAATCGAAAATACATGAATATGCTTATTGGCAGGATTCAATGAAACGACCAACATGCTGTCGGATCTGGGTACCTCGCCCTTGTCACTTCCACGGGCATCCACACCCATCAGCAGAATGTTGACAGGCTCGGTTCCCTCCCACTCCGGAGCTTCCAGAGCTTCGGCATTATCGGTGCTTACTTTAATGAACGAGGAGTTTGCCGGTGTTTTGTTAAGTCCTTCTAATCCTTTGTAAATGGACAAGAAATAGTAAAAGACAAAGATTACAGCAGCGACCACAAGTAACAATGTTACAGTCAATATCCTCTTTTTCCTCTGTGTCATGTCATTCTTCCTTTCTGGATGATGAACGCCCCTGCCCCTTTCTGTATTTAAGATTTTTGCAAGGCTGCTACGAGAAGTGAAGTGTAGTATCGGCTACCATCTGGTTTTAAATGGACGCCATCTCTATAAAAATATTCATCTTTGCCTACACTAGCCGAATACCAGTCCACCACGCTGACGTTACTGTATTCACCAGCGACCTGTGCAATCGTGTCATTCGCCGTGTCTTGCCAGCCTTTCGGCACCCGGGTGGTAACCAAGATTACCTGTCTGGCTCCAGAAAGGGATTGCAGTACGTCGCGCAGTTGGTCTTTGCTAAACGGACCGTTGGTGCCGAGTTCGATAATGACCTGGTCTCCCAGTTTGCCTTGGGCGGACAATTCATTAATGACTTTTATAGCTTGAGACATCTGCCGGCCAACCTTGCCGTCAACCGTCATATTCGGAAGCTGCTCTTTTAAATAAGGCTCAATTCCGACCGTAACCGAATCTCCAATCATCGTGACGCCCTCGCCGTTTAAGGAAGCGGATGGTTGAGCTTGTTCTCCGCTGGTGCTGGAAGCCGCACGCTTTTGTGCAGCGGGCTGCATCGCATCAAGATTGTATAGAGAAGAATCCTTGCTGCGTGATTCGTTATCATCCGAATTTTGCTTTGCGTGCATATGGAGGCCGATGGCTCCTAAAGCGATAAGGATAACCATAAAACCCCCTAATGTTTTTACCATCCATCCATTTTTTTTGTTCATACCTAGTTCATCCTTCCCTTTAACATGCTAGTAGGTTTTATCTTGTTTGATAGCATCAATCAAAAACGAGGCATAATACTGAGCGCCTTCTGGTTTCAGATGAACACCATCGTCATAAAACAGATCGTTGCGGTTTTCGCTGGCCGAATACCAGTCGATAAGCCGGACATTTTGAAATTCACCAGCAATTTCACGTAGATTGTCATTTACGGTATTCTGCCACCCTCTCGGTACTCTGGTCGTTATCAGATAAATGTGCCGGGAATCCTGCAGTGAAGCCAGCAAGGACTTCAGTTGACTCTGGTTAAAAACGCCGTTGGTGCCGAGTTCAATAATAATTTTATGGCCAAGTTTGCCCTGTGCCCGCAGGCCATCAAGCACATCCTCGGCCTGTGACATTTGCCGTCCCACCTTGCCATCTATGATGATACCGGGAAGCTGTTTTTCCAGAAACGGGGCGGCATCCAGAATGACAGAATCTCCAATCGCCGTGACCCCCTCTCCTTCTGCGGAATGGCCTGTATTTTCAGCGGAATGATTTTCAGCGGAACAGCCGGATTGCAGCTTTTCTGTCTGGACGGATTCCCGGCTTACGGTTGCTGGCACATCGGGTACAGGATCTGGTGAATCCGTCTTCCATGATGTCAGGACCAGAATGATGGCGATAACAATTACGACAAGACCTAGTCGGCTGCTAGCGCCTGATCTGCGGAGTGATTTTAGGCTGGTCCCAAAGGTCCCGCGGCGGATGGGCTCTTCGATGTATCTGTAGGAAAGACCCGCCATTATGAAACTGACCATTACCTGCAGAGCAATGCGCATATAGCTGGCATCTTCGGTACTTACCGCGGGACTTGATAAAATAATGACCGGATAATGCCATATATACAGACTGTAAGATCGCTTACCGATCCAGCTTAGAGGCCGGCAGCCGAGCAATCGTTCCAGTCGATTGGCCGGATGAACAAGTACAGCAATAACAACTGCAGTAATGAGTGATAAATAAAGAAAACCGCCGCGATACAGCGAATCATCAAACTGGTTGGTCTGACCGATCAGGATAAACAGCATTACAATGCCCAGTACGCCAGTCATATCCAGCGTGGTCCGGGACGAAGAAGATACATTGTCGCTCAGTCTCCAGCTGGGCCAGATTACCGCCAGAGCCGCTCCGATTAAAATGGCAAACGCCCGCGTGTCCGTCCCGTAATACACCCTGCTTGGATCTGTTCCGGGTTCGTATATAACGGCCATTGCTATGGCGGATACGGCGGCGCAACCCAGAATGTATAACATCAGTCTGCCTCGTCGCGGTGCAAGGCACAGACCGATCAGTAGAACAAGCGGCCAGATTACGTAAAACTGTTCCTCAATGGAAAGCGACCAGAGGTGCCCGATTGGAGAAGGCGGGCCAAAGCTCTCAAAATAGGAAACATGATGAAAAATGAGATACCAGTTGTTTACGTAAAAAAGCGAGGATACAAAATTCCCTCTTAATTCCTGCAGTCTGGAGAAATCGGTAATTAAAAACCACAATGCCACTGCAGTCATCATAAAGATCATTGCTGGCAGTAGTCTGCGCATTCGTCTTATCCAGAATTGCACAATAGAAAAACCGCTGCGCGTCCTCCATTCAAAAAGGATCTGATCCGTAATTAGATATCCTGACAGGACGAAGAAAATCTCCACTCCCAGCAGCCCACCCTCTGCCCATCTGAAATGAAGATGATAAGCAATAACAGCAAGCACGGAGATGGCCCTTAGCCCATCCAGACCGGTCATATAACGTTTTATGGGTTGATTCAGGTGCAAATTCCGGTTTCCATTCACTATGGTCCATTCCTTGTCCTTATAGGCTAATGATCTTGCTTCATTTACTATAGAAAAAAGATGTCGCTAAAGTTTGATCAACATGTAAACAAATTGTCACAACGGTTGCAAAAAGAAAAACCTTATTCCGGCTGAACAACCGAAATAAGGTTTTTGACATATACAAATATGGCGATCCTAATCACTATTTCAATTCAATGATCAATGACTCCTTGCTAGGAGAATCTGTTGGCGCAGTCTGCGAGGAATCCAATTGCTTTTGTCCTTGAAGCAGTACACTTTTATTGTTCGGATTCCAGTACATATGCGTCGGCAAAATTCCGCGATACACCGGTTCGTTGTACATTATATTTCTTCCTTGCACCTTGCCTACGTAAGTGACATTTTGATCATACACGGTGTATGCGATATTTTTCCTGTCAGGCGAGAATTCAAAATCAAGCACTTTTTCCAGAATGACGGAGAGCTCTCCGTTTCGCTGATCATATTCGTACAATGAACTATCCGTTCCGAGAAACACAAACTGGTCGTTATTCATCCAGGCTACTGAATCTCCACCAAACTGACGCTCGTATTGAAACTCAATATTCTTCCCGGAAACCTTCCCCATGGTTAACACCTTTTTCTGACCTTGTTTTGCACGAAATAACTGCAGCAGTACGCTGCGACCATCATTTGCAAGGTTAACACTCAAAAGCGTGTCTCCCTTTAGGATACCTTTTAACTGATATTTGCTGGAAGTTTGAGCCCCCATATCGTAGATATACAGGCTATCAGCTCCATTATCAACCGGGTTTTCTACCAGGTAGCCGATATACGAACTGTTGGCAGACCAGGAAACATATTGTACATAAGAATCGTTTCTGGTACTGATCCTGTCTATTTCCTTTTCTTTGCCATCCTGCAAGGAAATAAGCTTTAAGGTTGTCTCCGAGGAAGAACGAGAAAATTCGCAAATATATTTACCATCGGGAGAAAGTATAGTATTGGAAGTTACATTGCCGATTCCGGGTATGGCCTTACTCTGCTCATACGGATAAGTTAAACGTTCCAGCGTGCCTCGCTTCAGTATGGTCATGGCTCCGAACGAAGCGATGACAGCATCTGCAGACGACCAGCCCAGCAGCTGACCCGTATTCGCAAAACGATCCGGAAGCCGATATATTTTTTGGACCTGAAACGGCCGAGAGCTTTGATCAGCACTGGAAACTTCATTGCTGTCGGTGATGACGACGGTCTCTGTTTTTGGTTCTGAACTGCATCCTGACAGCAGCAATACCACAAGAGATACGACCAGCAGCATTACAAAATATTTATATTTATTGCCCATTATTCATTCTCCGTTCCCCGCGGTTTCCAGAGCTTTAAATTCCACCGTTACGATTGTTTCATTATGCTCGTTTGTAATCATGATGGAACCTGCAAATTCTTCAACGATGGATTTCACAATACTGAGACCCAAGCCTACACTGCCTTCTTCCGCGCTGTCGGAATAAGCCGGATAAAATGGTTGTAACAAGCGTGACAGATGTTCTGCCTCAATCGGATCGCTTGGATTGCTGAAGATCAAGCGGATCTTTTCTTCTGACCGCACCGCTTTTACCGATACTGCCGAAAACGGCAAACTGTATTTTATCGCATTATCTATCAAATTGATGAACAGCTGTCTGATTCTGTCCCCATCGGCCAACATGATCAATTCCTCACTAATCTCATATTCGATGGTCTTTTTATAGCGCTGTGCCCGGATCGTCATCGATTCACACACATCCCGCAGGATCAGCCCGATATCCACCCGATCAAGCTCATTGATCATGATATTTTTGCGTGAAACTTCCAGCAGTTTTAGCACCATCGCATGCAGGCGCCTGCTCTCCTCGATAATATGATTCATTCCTTTATCAAAAAAAGCACGATCTTTCTCACCGTTCAGCCTGATCAGCTCTGCATATCCCAGAATGGAGGTTAACGGCGTTTTCAGTTCATGAGTGATATTGTCAAAAAAGCGCTTTTCCTGCTGGTGAAGTTGCTTCAAATGGTCCCGGTCCTTCTCAATAATATGAATCTGTCTACTAATTTGATCAATCATATCATTAAAATTTTCGGCCAATCGGCCAATTTCATCCCTGCGTTTAAAATGAAGGCGGATATCCAGATTCCCGTTTTTCACCTCGGTGGATGCTTGCGTCAGTCTGGTCAGCGGGATGGTAATATGCCTGGAAAGAATATAGGAAAACAGAAAGGCTGCCGCAAAAATCGCCAAGGCAATATAGAGAGTAATCTGCCGAATCTGTCCGGTTTGTTCGTAGAGTGAGCTGAAATCTTTGTAAAAACGCAGTATGCCCACCTTTGAACCGTCTATAACAACCGGATAGGAGAAAAGGACAGTCGTCTTATTACGATCATAAGTAATGCTGTACGCTGTATTGCCATCAATCGCCTGCTGTAGATCGCTTTGCATTTGCTGCTGAAATAAGGAGCTGTCCGGGGCATAAAGCAATTTGCCTTTCACCGTATATACGCCAACACTGCTGTCCGTGGTATGGTTCAGATCAGTTGCTATCTCCCTGGCAATCTCTCCAAAATACAGCTCATTGCTGCTGAAATGGTTAATCAGGAAAGCCTGGCGCACATACACATTGCTATTGTTTTTCAGTCCGATCAGTTCGGAGGTAACCAAATTCTGATTGCTTGTCCGGATAAATTCCTTGACTGTCTGATTAAGCACGACAAAAGAAAACGAAAAAATCAGAAAAAAACCGATCAGAAATTTGATGCTGATTTTACGTATCATGCTTATCCACCCATTTTTTTAAATTTGTACCCGATTCCGAAGACGGTAGTAATGCATCCAGTGGCATCCAGCTTTTTGCGGAGTCTTTGGATATGCGTATCAACCGTACGGGTATCTCCGGCAAAATGATAACCCCATACTAGATCAAGCAGTTCGGAACGTGTAAAGTTTCTGCCCGGATGTTTAACCAGCATCATAAGCAGGTCAAATTCCTTGGGGGTCAATTCAACGGGACGGCCCTCTTTTTGGACAAGCCGTTCTTCTTCGATCACTTCAATATTTTCAAACCTAATGACGGCTTTCGCGGCTTCTTCCCTGTCCAGGCTGCTCGCCTGCTCCACTCTGCGCAAAATGGTTCGAATGCGTGCAACAACTTCGCGCAGATCAAAAGGCTTGGTAATATAATCATCGGCACCGAATTCAAGGCCGAGAATCTTATCGGTAATATCCGATTTGGCCGTAATCATGCAAATCGGTATGTTATAGTCCATAGTCACCTTTTTGCAAATATCTAGACCGCTCTGGTCAGGCAGCATCCAATCCAGCAGCAGCAAATCGGGCTGAAACGACTGCAACTCATGCATTCCCGCTGCTCCGCTGGCCGCTGTGCGTGTCTGGAACCCCTCCATAGAAAGCCCGTACGAAAGCAAGTCGGCAATCGGGGCATCATCTTCAATAATAAGAATCTTTGCTTTATTCATAGCAATCCTCATCTCTATTTTTAATACGGCAGGTTTATGACATTGTCCATTATATTAATCATTCAGGGGAAAACAATCAAATGTATATTGTAAATGTTTTTACGTAAAAAACCACGCGCAAATGACTGCGCATGGTTTTGATTACAGCATAGAGAGCTATGAAATATTTGGAAACAAAAGGAGGCTGCTTTAGCGATCCAATAAATTCAAGGAAAATATCATCACATGTTTCCAACAAGTATGACATCTTACAAACTAGTAATTATTAAACAAACTATTTCTCCCGTTTAGACTCGGTGCATACTACAATTAATCTTAATTATAATTGCAGATAATTTTTATTCAGTAATTCCTCTTCTAATAGTTACTCACATGTGTGGTGTCATAATTAATGAGAAAACAACAGCAGAATACATGCATTATTTGAGGATCATTTTCATAATTAATGAGAACTCATTGACTCGAAGTTATTAGATCTGCCCTAATTTTCATATTTCATGAGAATATCCACAACTCTAAAAATGAGTATTTATACAATCAATAATTTGTATAACTTCTTCTTTGTCAATTATGATGATTTTTCTCGTTTAATCTGAAAATTTTTTCATTAAATATGACACCTCTCTTCGGACGATAAAGTTGTGTACCAGTACCCCTTGGCGTATCAACGTTTTTAGCTTATTATGTGGTTCTATATATACAATAAAGTTGTGTACTAGCGAGTCAACTAAAATTTGTGCGATAAACAATAAAATTGAGTACCAAAATCCAATATCTTTGATAAGGAATTCTCTATCTTTTTTATATATTTTTATTAATTGGTTCAGAACAAAGGACCTTTGGACCATATTTTCACAAAAAAAACCAAGCTGACGATTATAAGATGGACTTTTTCTTGTACAAAAAAAGAGTCTGCCCTTGGGCAGACCCGATACAAATGAACAGTCTCGTGCAAGTTGTGCTCAGATAGATTGAACCTGCTGGATGGAGGCTGTTTCAATTCGGATTAATGAAAGCGCATGCTCCGCCTCGTTTACTCCATTGACGCTCATAATGACGACCTTTCCTTCCACTTGTGGCAGCAACAATTTTATGCAGCGGAACGGATATTTCACCTTCTCTTTCACATAAGGAATGTCGAGCAAATGACACACGGTAGCACGCTGCATGTTGACGCCTGTGGTTAGCCGAACCATATCCCAAATTTGATTGCCACCGTATCGTGTGTGAGACTCGATAATGTACGGTATGCCTCGCCGTAGCTTGATTTCTGTATGTGAGGGGCCTTCAAGATGTCCAATGGAAGTGAGTAAACTGCATACCGTTTCTTGAATAGCCTCTCGATCTTCCATTTTCAAAGGTGCGGGTAACAGGTGACCAGCCTCTATGAAATAAGGCATTACCACCTCTTTGGTTGTGATTGCAAGCACTTCGTGCCTTCCATTAGTCGTCAGCACCTCAACGCTGTATTCTTCCCCGTCGTCTATATACTCCTCAATCACCAGCGTACCATCCAATATATATTCATCCTGCTGTGTGCTATGACGCAACGCGTCTTCAATCTGTTCGAAAGAGCGGATAATTGAAATCCCCCCTACCTTACTGGGCTATTCAAAAATATCTCTTGATAATCGTATAAGATGGACTTCTTTGTTTTCTTGTTTTCGGCCGATTATTTCGTGATAAAGTCAAAATGATCAGCGTTAAAGTTCAATTCCCTCACCAGCTTCAAGAACTACCCCTACCCCGGTCGGCAGTAACGAAACAAAGAAATGGGGGTCTTGCTTAATGAACGGAAACGTGTCGAAATGGATCGGTACAACCTGTTTGGCCTGAAGCCATTCTGTAGCCACTGCGGCGTCTTCTGGACCCATAGTGTGATTGTCCCCGATGGGTAGAAAAGCCAGGTCAATTGCATTGCGTTCTCCAATCACCTTCATATCGTAAAACAGGCCTGTGTCCCCGGCATGAAACAGCGTTTTGCCTTCGGCGGAAAACAGTATTCCCGTGGGCATCCCCGTATAGATAATTGTTTTTGTTTCTTTGTATACATGACTTGAACTATGAAAAGCTTGTGTCAATTTTACTTTCCCAAAGTCAAATGTATACGCTCCGCCGATGCTCATTGCATGTGTACGTACGCCTTCCCATCCGAGCAGGTCCGCCAGTTCTGCCGAAGCAATAACCAGCGCGTTGTTACGTTTGGCAATCTCTACGGTATCTCCCACATGATCGCCGTGCCCATGGGTTAACAGAATCACATCCGTCTTTACCGTGGATGCATCCAGGTCCGTATTGGCGTTCCCTGTAATAAACGGATCGATCAGAATGATTTTCCCGAGAGTCTCAATTTTTACAACAGAATGTCCATGATAGGTCACCTTCATTATGCTTCCTCCTTGAATTCATTGATTGTTGCCGGGTTTTCTGCGGGTGAAGATCATATAAAACGCAACCATGTTGGATAACACAATAATTAGGCCCATGGGTATGGCCAATTTACCCCCACCGAGGCCGGTCAAAGGTGCCGCTTGTACATAGTTTTGCATCGCAAGGGAGGAACCGGTTGTGGTTACGATACCGACGCTGGAAACGGTGAAAAATAGAGGTATGCAAACGGCATACAGTCTCCCACCACTGATCAGCACAATGAATAAGATTAAACCACTCACAGTTGCCAGCGTAATTTCGCTTATAAACAGAGTTTGCCCGCTAATGCTCACTGACAGTCGCCCTGTAATCTGACCTGGAATGATTAGTCCCAGTCCGTTCAGGGCAAACAGTATGCTGAATAGCTGCGGAGACGTACCGAACAGATTTTGAATGACAAACGTGAGCCGGAGATGTATGCAAACATGTTTTACGATACATGCTTCATCATTGCTTAGAAGTTTTGCGCTGCTGTACGTGCTTGTCCAATGGCTTCGGCTTTGATCTGAGGCGCACGCTCTCCTGCTGAAGATATACCCTCGATGTATAGATGATCCACGTCAGTAATTCCCACAAAATTCAGTACGGTTTTCAGGTGACGGCTGCCGTTCTCCCGATCAGCGACAGGACCTGCGGAGTACACGCCGCCACTAGCTTGGATGTGGAACGCTTTTTTGTTTTTGAGCAGGCCGACCGGGCCGTTTTCGGTGTATTTGAATGTTTTAGCTCTGACACAGAAGGAATCAATGTATGCTTTCATCACCGGAGGATATGAGAAATTCCACATCGGTGTCACGAACACATATTTGTCTGCTGTCACGAACTCCTCCAGGAGTTCATTTAACTGAGTTACTTTTTGCTGCTGTTCCACTGTCAGTTGATTGAACGTACCGCCCGTTTGCAGCTTGCCCCACGCTTCCAATACGTCAGCATCAATGTACGGAATGTTGCGTCGATACAGATCCACATGAATAACCTCATCCTGTGGGTGGCTTTCGCGATAAGCTTGTACAAATTGTTCGCCGGCAGCAAGGCTGTAGGATGCTTCCGGGTTACCAGGGTGAGCAGTAATATATAATAATGTTGACATGGTTATGACTTCCTTTCTTATATAAACGAAATTTATGATGGGTAATGAGTTAGGCGAGGAATGGACCAAGACCATTGCCATACGACCAGTTTTCTTTCGTAACCTCAATAAGATTGATGAATACATCCTCTTTACGAATACCAATCTTCTGATGCAACTGCTCGGCAAGTGCCGCGTAAAAATCTTTTTTCACTTCATCAGAACGACCGATGTTCAAAGTGATTTGAATGATAAGAAATCCATCACTTCTTTCAATGTCGAGACACGTTGGATCAAAACTCAAATTTTCGCGATCCAGTTCTTCAATAATCAAAAACCGATCGTTTGCAGGTACATGCAGTTTATCCACGACAGTTTGCAAGACAACTTCCCCGATCTGCGTTTTCTCTTTACTCGGACGACCCTTCAGTGTAACAATGCGAGTTAAAGGCATCAGTGTTACCTCCTTGTTTTGTTTATGTTGATATGGATTATTTTATCTGCTACAATCCAGAGCACGAATGTACATAAGTTCGTGTTTGTTCGTGTGTTCAAGTTGCTCAAACTATGAAATTCAGGTGATTGAATGGATGACAGTAAATACGCAAAAGATTGGCCACATGAATGGATCAAAAAAATTCGTACGAGACCTTCCAGACGAGAGACGTCAAAAAAGATGCGGCAAGTGGATCTGGCGAAGCGGGTTGGTGTTGATCCAAGGACGGTACAGCAATGGGAAAGTGGAGATCGTCTACCCAGCATCGGAAACCTCAAGCAGATTATTCAGTTTTTTTGGGAAGAAGGGTTGTTTCTGAAGGGAGATCCTCGCCAGGAAGCTGAACAGCTTTGGATGGCTGTAAAGCGTTTATCGGAAGCGCGTTCAGCCACGAGACGCGAGTTTGAGGATTTTGATAACGCCTGGTTTGAAACGCTGATGACAACCAAAGCTATACAGCCGGAGACAGGCAAAGAAAAGCGAGGTACCGCGGTCACGGCACCAGCCCGATTACGGAAGATGCCATCCACCTTTGTTGGACGACATCAATCCAGAGATGCCTTGGCGGAGCAGTTAACTCACCACGCGCTAGTTTCCATCATTGGATCTGGTGGAATCGGCAAAACGTCCCTTGCTGTCGAACTGGCTTCGACGCTTACGGAACGTTTTCCGCAAGGCATCTGGATGTTTGAATTTGGTGCAATCAGTGAAGCGCATGACGTGGGTCCGTTTCTTTTATCCACGCTGGGGCTGTCAAACCAAGGGAGCCAGCCCGATGTACAAGTTATACTGGAAACGGCAATCAACCGTAATATGCTATTTATTTTCGATAATTGTGAGCATCTCATTGATGTCATCGCCACGGTGGCCGAGTCTCTTCTGGCAGAGGCACCAGAGTTATCCATTTTGGCGACCAGTCGAGAGCCACTTAACATTGCAGAAGAGTATGTTTACCGAATCCCTCCGCTTTCTTTTCCCGTGGATGAAGTCACACTGGATGAACTTTCCGAAACGGAATTGATAAACTATGAATCCGTACAACTGTTCCTGGAACGAGCCAGCATTCAGGCTCCCCATTTTGCGGTCTCCCTTCCCCATCTGAAACGGATTGCTTCGATATGCAAGAAAATTGGGGGCATCCCGTTAGCGATTGAGCTTGCTGTGGCACGAATGAATATGCTGACCCTGGAACAGATTGAAGAACGTCTGACGAATCAGCTGACCCTGCTGACCGTAGGCAAACGAACAGCCACGCCCCGGCACCAAACGTTACGTTCAACAATTGACTGGAGCTATAATCTACTTACGGGCAGGGAACGTCTTTTATTAAGACGGCTTAGTGTATTCGAAGGAGGTTTCACACTGGAGGCGGTGGAAGGAATCTGCATCTGTGAACCAGACATACCCGATCGGGAAGACCGCATAACTGTGGTAGACGTGGTTGATCTCTTGTCGAGCCTAGTTAACAAGTCTCTAGTCTCCACACAAATCAGCTCGCACTATGGCTCCATTCGCTATTTTCTGCTGGAGGCCATCAAGGAATATGCGAGTGACAAGTTCCGTGAAGAATCCGATGATCGCAAGCGAGATGCTCTCTATGAGCGTCATGTGAGGTATTACATGAAGTACCTTCTACAGGCTGAATCCCAATTTCGGAGCATTGAACGTGAGTCCTGCATCGAGGCGGTAAGACGGGAATATGCCAATCTGCGTTCTGCACTTCAATGGTCTTATTCAAGTGTTCAGGTCCGTCCTAGTGGTCTTCATATGGCGGCGCATCTGTATTGGTTCTGGCTTCACGAAGGCAGGTTGAAAGATGGGTTGTTTTGGTTGGAGAGATTTCTGTACACGGAAGAAGAAAACCATGCCTTTCGTACGGATTCAGCCAAAGCGTGGCATGGATTGAGTATTATTCAATTTATACAGGGCCATACAAAAACAGCTATGGAAGCAGCGACACGAAGTGTGGAAATTGCCCGTGAACAACAAGAGATTTCCCTGTTAGCCTCATCCCTGCGTTTGCTCGCTTTTCTCCACATTAAGCAGAATCGTATCGAGGAAGCGGAAACGGTTGTACAGCAGAGTGCAGACTTGGCGAGAAGCGCTCATGACTCATGGAATCTTGCCTCTTCTCTGCATGCATACGGCAAAATACGGCTGGAACAGCACCGATACAATGATGCTTCCGTATTGCTGAGAGAAAGTGTACATCTCTTTGAAACGGTACAGGATCAGTGGGAAGTGTCCGGTCCCTATGAATGTCTTGGGTATACCGCTTTGAAACTCGGGAAGCTGGATCAATCAATCGAATATTTCAAGAAATGCATTGCCGCAAGCCAAATATATCGAGGGTCCTGGGTTCTCTCCCGAGGAATTGAGGGGTTAGGGATTACCTTATGCGCTCAGGGAGCGCTGACCGATGCAGCGATCCTTCTTGGAGCAGCCGAGAAAGGTCGTCAAGCCTATGATGAGGGTAGCATACCCAATTTTCCTGACGAACATCGTAAGAGTGTAAGCGCCATTCAGCAGGGTTTGCAGGAACAGGAATGGTATAGATGGTGGAACAAAGGGAAAGAGATGACCCAAGCTCAAGCGCTTGCCTACGCTTTGGAGATATAGAGGGTTGCCAATCGAATGAATAGATAAACTAGACGAACCATACGCTGTCCCCCTTGAACTACAAAGTGATGAAATTCATTTGCTTGTGGCCAAAGGGATTTTTTGATAACAACAAAAGTCGCCATAACACAACATTAAGCAAAACGAGCATACCTATGTTGTGTTGAAAAAGATTCTGTTTCCGCAAGTCAGGTAACCAGAACTGATCCAGGTCGGAATCACTGAAGGTGCACCCTCGCTAACAGTTTTTTCAGAAGTACAGACGGGTCATTACCTCGCACTAAAATTGTTAATAATCCTGATTCACTGGAAAATAAAGCATTAAAGATATAAACTTCGAATAATCTTTTTTCTTGAGCCCTCTCATATGATGAAAGTAATTCAATTTGCGCCTTGGAAACCACGTTGAACCAGAATAACGAGTGCACAGCAGAACTATGGTTACGATACCAACAAAAACCGGACTTTTCACTGGTTTACTTTACGGGCTGTGACAGCTTCGCTGGTACTACCCCGACCTACAATATACGCCTCCTCAGCCAGAGAGCAAGAAGCAGCTTGTCGCCAAGCTGGAGGAAGCAAGGCGCCACATGCATGAGATTGGGGCGTCGCTGCAGAACATAGACCCAGGGCGGCTGGACGCTCTCTTACAAACTGCAGTGTTATTTGGCTAACGGGACACGATGTTGAATGTTGACCACAACAGCGGCCAGTCTAGGATTTTATTTTCGCTTCCTTATCTGCCGCTGTTGCATTTGTCGGATCAGTCGAAAAACATATTTCTCAAAAGCTGACGACCTTTGAAATGGACAATCGCGTAAAATCAGCAACTCCAGTCTACAACTTTATTTTCTTCGAACATCAATTATGATAATTTTCTCGTTTAATCTAAAAATTTTCTTATTTAATATGACACCACTTTCTTCGAACAATAAAGTTGTGTACTAGCGAGTCAACTACAATTATTTCCCCCTGTGCGGATACAATAAAGTTGTGTGCCCGTCTTTACCTTTTCTAATATTTCTTTACGGGGTAACGTCAGGAAAATGCGGAATTACAACGTTCAGGAAATCCTCATATTAAAAGCCTGATTTTTCAATAAATGCTGGGAAATAAGACTTTTTTCGTTACTCCATTACAGCGCCCGTTTCAAGAAAAACCGTTTATGGTTTAGCTATAGGTATTAAGATTTCAAAATGAGGGTCGCTTGAGTCTGAATCATTTGCCTATTTTTCATGCTTTAAGCTGCTATTATGGAGGAGAAAATGTAACTAAGGCCTCCGGTTGCCTTAACAAATAATTTCCTCTCATGACCAGTCTCTTGTGTGTTTCAATGTAATATCGATAAACTTTGATAGAGCGGGGGAAATCCACTTGTTTTTATGATAAACAACTTGGGCTGAGATCTGTTTAAGATCACCTTTGCAAGGAATAACCTTTAACCTTCCATCCTTGATTTCATTATTTACAGTTATTAATGGTAAACAAGCAATACCCAGCCCACTCATTACGCAACGTTTTATCGCCTCAATACTCCAAAGTTCCATCGTGTTGGAAAGTAAGATTCCTCTTTCTCGAAGATATTCTTCAAACATGGTTCGATAACTGCATTCTTTCTCATTCGTGATCAAACACTCGTTTAACTTTTGGTTTTCATAGCTTTGATCTAAAACATTCAGCGGGTTGTCATGACTTCCAACAAGGACAATAGGCTCGTCCAATAAAGAATGTACGATTAAATCTGAATCCTGAAACGTTGGCATCATAAGAAATGCAATATCTGCACTACCATTAAGTATTGCTCTCTTGTTATCTCCGCAAGTAGCGTTACTTAGAATGATGCTTACATGGGGAAACTTATTTCTATATTCTCTTAATATAGGTTCAAGTCGATAAACCGTTAAAGATTCAGGAGCAGCAATCCTTAACTCGCCTCTTATTTCATCACCATCATTTACAATGCTTTCGATTTTCCCGTAAGTATCCAAAATTTCTTGAGTATAGTGCAATAATTTCTTGCCTATATCAGTCAATCTTACCTTTCGACCCATCCGATCAAATAGAGGTGCACCCAAATGTTCTTCAAGTGCTTGAATATGAGAAGTGACCGTGGATTGAGTGTAACCTAAATGTTCTGCTGCTTGTGTAAAGCTACCAAATTGAATAACTTTTTTAAATGTAATAAAATGACGTATTTCCATCAGTTCACCAACTTTCAATTTAATCTCAATTCTATAGTATCAAAAAAATCAATGGATAACTTCTCGAATTTCAATTTTACTAACAATTAGTTCCGGGTTAATCTTAAGGAAATTTGAAAACAGAAGGATATTATGTGAAAACCATTCTGGACGTACCTTTTAATTAAGGTATTTACAACGCTAAATAGTCAGGGAGGAGAAATGACATTACGAAAGTTAAAATCAAAAAAAATCCCCTAAACTGGGATGTGTTAGTGTCAAAGCGTCAAGGTCTCAGTAGAGATTTACCAGAAGGACAAGATTTGCTGAAGTGGGTGGCAAATACGGTCACGCTTATCTATGGTGAACAAGACGCAGTCCTCATTGATACATTTCTTACTATTAAAGAAAATCAAGCATTGGTAGATTGGGTTGTCAAAAGTGGTAAAAACTTAACCACAATCTATATCACTCATGGTCATGGTGATCATTTCTTTGGTATAAAGATGCTTTTAGATCGTTTCCCTGATGCAAGAGCGATAGCAACTCCAGGTGCTGTCAAAGCCATGCAAGAACAAATATCTCCTGAATCTTTCTGGCATAAACTCTTTCCTGGTGAGATACCTGAGGATCTAGTCGTCGCTCAGGAACTTGAAGGAAGTGAGTTCGAGCTAGAAGGACAAAAACTTATCGTGGTGAATACTGGGTTTACTGATACTGGAGATACAACGTCTCTACACGTCCCATCAATTGATTTAATCGTTTCAGGGGATGCAACTTATAACGACATTCATCTTTACTTGGCTGAAACCACTAACGAAACTCGAATTGAGTGGATAGCTGTGCTCGACAAACTTGAGGTACTAAAACCACGTGCAGTGGTTGCTGGACATAAGAAACCCGAAAATGAAGATAATCCCAAAATTATCGCCGAGACACAAAATTACATCCGAGATTTTAACCGATTGAATGAAATAACGGAAACAGCACAGGAGCTCTACCATAAGATGTTAGAACTCTATCCAAATAGAGCTAATCCAGGTGCACTTTGGGGAGCAGCAAAAGCAGCGAAATCTTAATAAAAGGTATATATAATAGCATTCTTTTAATAAACACGGTTGGAGGAGTTAATAAATGATTACGGTTTACGATGATAGTTATAAAGAAGAAGTCATTAAATTAATATTGCATGTACAGAATGTCGAATATGAAGTGGGTATTAGTCTTAAAGAACAACCGGACATTCTGGACATTCATTCAAATTATATAAATGATGGCGGTAATTTTTGGATAGCGTTAAATGATATCGGAGAGGTCGTAGGTTCAATTGGTTTGCAAAAGAAAAATAAGGAGGTTGCTGTATTAAAGAAATTTTTTGTTTATAAAGACTACCGTGGTAAAGAATTTGGGACAGGAAAAAAGCTTTATGAAGCACTGCTTGATTTTGCTAAGAAACAAGGTTTTTCTAAGATAATTTTAGATACCCCATCTAAAGCCACTAGGTCACACGGTTTCTATAAAAAGGCTGGATTTAAAGAGATTGATAAAGAAGATTTGCCAATTAAATATGATTATCCTGACCGCAATTCAATTATATTTCTATTAGAACTATAACAAAAGGAAAGAAGGTCTTATTTTTATGGAATAGTTAAACGGAGGGTTTGTCTTTGAAGAATAAGATTATATTGTTTTGTTTACTAAGTACTGTATTACTCGGAGTAATGAATAGTTTCTTTTTTAATTTAGCTCTCGTACCAATTGCTAAAGACTTAAATATTTCTATATCTTTTAGCAGTTGGTTTATCTTAGGGTATTCAATTATGGTTACAGTAGGTTCAATAATATACAGTAAGCTTGCTGAAAGCATTCAATTAAAAAAACTATATCTATTTGCTTTAGTTATCTTTGTTCTTTTCTCTATCTTGGGCTTTTTTATGGATCATTTTTATTTACTTGTATTATCTAGAATGGCACAAGGAGTCGGAGGGGCAGCCTTTATTTCACTGACAATGGTTGCAATTATAGATGTACTTGATCGAGCATTATTACCGATAGGTCTTGCTTTTATAAGCTTTGCTATGGCTTTAGGATCAGGTTTAGGACCTTTACTGAGTGGTATTATTCTATCCATAACGGATTGGCACATGTTATTTTTATTTATGAGTTGTGCAATAATTTTTATACCAATTTTATATTTTACTTTTCCAGAAAATAAGGTAGAAAATAAGACTCCATTTGATTGGTTAGGGACGTTTTATTTATTATTATGTATTCTCTTTTTATTATGTGCCTTGAACATTAATTTTCTTTTTATTGTTTTTTGTAGTTTATTTTCCCTAGTATTCATTCGCCATATCAATACCGTTTCTTACCCAATTATTGATAAAAAAATATTTAATAATATAATTTTTGTTAGAATAACTAGTCTTAGTTTTTTGTTATTTTTTTTGCTAGGAGCAAATGTTTTTCTTCTCTCTTATATTTTTTCTTATACTTTTAATCCCATACAGTCTGGAATCCTATTTTTTATAAGTGCTTTAATAGGAGGGTTTGCAAGTATAGGGATTGGGAAGAATATGACTAATAAAAATGTGAAAAAATTCTATAGAATAGGATTATATATTTTTTTCATAGGTTATTTAATTAGTATTTTTAACTCAAAAATAGGCATAGTATACATTTTAACAAGTGTTTGTTGCTTCATTGCCTTTTCTGTTGTACAAGTTGCTTTAAATAATTTATTAGATTTGGAACTGAAAGAATCCAAGAAAATAAGTATTGGTGTTTATAATTTATGCAATTTTATCGGTATGAGTATTGGTGTAGCATTATTTAGTAAATTAGTTATTATATTTAATATAAATATTTGTTTTATTTTTTTATTAGCGACTGTGATTACAAAAGGATTCATGTCAAACAATATTAATACAGCAAAAGGAAACTAGTACTGAGTGAAACTGAAGGGATTTTTCAGACAGATCGGTCATTGGCTGGTTAGTTAATCAGCTTTCCAACATACCCATTTATATTATTCCTTTGGATAGTAAAATAATATTTAACAATGGTAAGGAGATAACTGGATATGAAATATATTCGTTCAATACCTGTAGTTAGTTCCTAAGAGGGGTACGGAAACGATTCGGGGATTGAGAGGCCACATATAAAATAATCCCCAGTTATTATACCCCTTTTTCCTCTATTTCCTTTAAAACGCTGCCTGACTAACCCCTGTAATAGTACAAATTTCCTTTACAGTTTTATCTGTTGTTTTTCGTAATTCAATTGCATGGTTCATTCCTGGGTGTTTATCTGTATTTTTTTTTACCCTTCCTCGATATTTTCCCTTTTGCTTAGCCAATTTTATCCCCGAACGTTGCTTTTCTTTAATCATTTCTCGATCTAGCTCACTGAATACTGCCATAACAGTTAAAAAGAATTTACCAGTAGGTGTTCTTGTATCAATTCCTAAGTTTTAGATAATAAAATGTATGTTTCTTTCACGAAGTTGTTCAACCAGCTGCAACAACTGTCAGTATTTCGATCAAGACCTTCCATTCTAGTCACAACTAAGGTATCATCGGCAGCTATCTTGGAAAGAAGTTCACCCAATTGATGCTTCTGTTTAGAAACACCACTAATTTTCTCCTTTTACAATTTCGTTCACTCCAAATTATTAATCATCACCATTTAAAGTAGAAATGCCTTGATCCATCGGTACTTCTGATGAGTCAAGGCCCCCACTCTGTCCAAAACATATATTAAATAAAATTTCATTTATTAATTACATTTCTCACTAATTATGAAAAAAATTCTCATTAATTATGACACCACACATCACACATCGACAACAGCTTCTTAACTCTTGTAAGCCTTCATAGCTTTTCTTAACTCTTTGAATGAAGGACGTTTACCATACATTAACACACCCGTACGGTAGATCTTGGCAGCCAGCCAACCGAACAACAAAATGGAGGCGACCAGAATACCAAGGGACAGCCAGATTTCCAGCAGGCTCGCCCGCTCCAGACCAATCCGCAGCAGCATGACAGTCGGCGAGAAAAATGGGATGTACCCAGCAACCTTTACGAAAATCGTATCAGGTGCGGCGATATTGAAGATACCGATATAAAAGGCTGCTAGTGACAGCACGGTAATCGGCATGATCGCCTGTCCCAACTCCTCGGTACGGCTAACGATGGAGCCCACCGCAGCGAACAATACTGCGTACAGAAAGTAGCCGAGGATGTAGAATACCAGACCATAACCCAACACCGCGATATTCAGTTGCGACAGATCCAGCCCGGCTGAGCTAAGAATGACATTATTATGCGGCAGCATAAGGTTGGCACATACAACGGCTGCAAAAACAGCAATTTGCAGTAGACCGACCAGGAAGATGCCGATAATTTTTCCGAACATCTGGGTCAGCGGTGAAACGCTTGTGATAAGAATCTCCATGATACGTGAGCTTTTTTCCGATGTCACCTCTGCAGCAATCATATTCCCCGTCATCATGGAGGAGGTGAAGAATAAAATCATCAGTACATAGACCAAACCATAGTTAATCATAGAGGTCTCTTTTTCCTCTGTCCCCACAGCTCCTCCTGCCTCAGATGGACCGTCTACTTCCCTGCTATCCACCATTACAGGTGTGCTAATTTCACGAATTTGATCGCTGGTCAATGCATTGCCGCCCATAATGGCTTTGACCTTAGCTTCCTGAAGTCCCGTCTGCAACAATGTAATTACAGCAGGAGATGGCTCTTTTTCTACAGAGACGTACTCCACTTTAGGAAACGTGTCTCCCTTGGCGTCAGGCTCCGTGAACTGCACGTAACCTTGCAGCTCCCCGTTTTTCAAGGCTTGCTGCATGGCCGGCGTTTGTACGTTGTCATAACGCACCCAGATGGCTGCCGGGTTGGATTGCTTCTTTGTAAATTGCTCCAGCTGATTCGCCACTTCTATCCGGCTCCCAGCAATCAGTCCCAAGCGATGATGCTCGGCTGCCGTTGTGCCCGAACCTCCTGCCCCATCTCCTTTAAACAAAGAAATCATATACGGCAGATTCATACCAATTGTAATGAGCAAGGCCAGTACCAGCGTTGTAATGATAAAAGATTTGGTTCTCGCCTTCTGACGAAACGTAAAACCGATCACCGTACCCAGTCTATTCATGGGAATCACCCACCTCTCTTATAAAAATCTCGTTCAGCGTAGGTTCCTTGATCTCAAAATGCTCCACATCCGTTTGCTCCAACGCCGTTTGTAAAATCAACTTCGCCGCATCCGGCTGCTCAATATGCAGCATCCAGCCGCGATCCATAGGCTCTGCACGGCGCACGCCGGGCAGCTGCTCCAGTCCGTTCACTTCACCTGTAGTAATGAGACGAACTTTTTCACGTGGGTAACGGCCCTTAATCTCCTGCACACTTCCCTGCACAACTGTATTGGAGCGATGCAAAATCGTAATATGGCGGCATAGTTCCTCCACATGCTCCATGCGGTGGGTCGAGAATAAAATCGCAGCCCCATCATCCCGCAGCTCTTTCACCGTATCCTTAAGCAATTCAACGTTCACCGGATCAAGCCCACTGAAGGCCTCATCCAAAATAAGCAGCGTCGGGCGATGCACTACAGCAGCAATAAAACCCATTTTCTGCTGATTCCCCTTGGATAGCTCCTCAATCCGCTTGTCGTAATATTCCGGCACCCCAAAGCGCTCCAGCCAGTAGCGTAGACTTTTGTCCGCCTCCTTGGCCGACATGCCGCGCAGCCTGCCCAAATAGTTAATTTGCTCGCTCACCTTCACCTTGGGGTACAACCCTCGCTCCTCAGGCAAATAACCCATCGTCCGTTGGAGCTCCTTGCTGTAGGGCTTGCCCTCATATTGAATGTTTCCTCCATCAGGGTAAATCAGGCCGAGCACCATGCGCATCGTTGTCGTTTTGCCTGCTCCATTGCCTCCCAGTAGTCCGTAAATCTCCCCGCCGTTCACATTCAGCGAAATTCCGTTCACCGCCGTGTGGTTCCCATATTGCTTCACGACCTCTTTCAATTGCAGCATGCTCATGATTACTCCGCTCCTTTTTTCTGCGTATATATCTCCGCATCTTCTGATAGTTGTCCCGCAGACCAATGTACTAAAATATCATCCAGTTCCAAACGCCGCACACGGATGGGGCGAATGCCCGCTTGTTCCAATATGGCGCTGGTCTCTCCGGCTGCCAACGTTACAATTCGTTGCAATCCGCCTTCGCTCTCCGTCTCTACCACTCCCGGAAGCTCCGATGCCTCCTCTGGCGTGCCTTCAAACCACATTTCCTTGCTATTTTCGAGCAAATGGTCTTTTTCCAGCTTGCCGAGCAGCCTGCCATCATGCATCAGAACAATATAATCCGCCAAACGCTTAATCTCGTCTATAATATGAGTAGCAATAATGACCGTCGTTTTGCCGTTCTCCATACAATCCCGCAGTTCTTCCAGCATGATTTTCCAGGCAAAAGGGTCTAAACCCGACGAAGGCTCATCCAGCAGCAACAAACGGGGGTGAGGCGCCAAGGCTGCAGCCAGCTCAAACTTACGGCGCTCTCCCTTGGACATACGCGATAATTTCGTATGCTGAGGAACCTGAAATCGTTCCATCAGACGCTGAAAACGTGTTTCATCCCAGCCGGGATACCACAAGGCTCGAAAAGCCGCTGCTGCTTCTGCTGTGAGTCGATCTTCCTCACGGGTTGGCTGCTCTGACACATACCCAACCCATTGTCGTGTATCTGCTGGCATGCCGTCTGGATACGCTTGACCGAACCAACGGATTTCACCGGAATCCGGGTGGATAAGCTGAGTCAGCAGGTGAATCAATGTACTTTTGCCCGATCCGTTATGTCCAGCCAAAGCGACTACATATCCCGGTTCAATGGTTAGATTAATCGGTCCAATTTCCCGGTTACCCCGGGTTTTATAGACCTCGCTCATCTCAATAATGGGTGTTTTTATCTGTATCCCCATAGGAACTTCCACATGATGATTTACATCGTTCTTCACGGGCCTCACTCCTTCACTTGGACTTCATACCTTCTCTTCACCATTTCTGCGAAAAGCTCCCACAATTCCTGTTCTGTCATCTGCACAGCGATGCCTGTGTCAATCGCCGTTTCCAACGCCTCAGTCACTGCTTTAAGGCGGTAACCTGAGCGCTTATCGTCCTCAACCAGAGCTACGAAGGTGCCCGTCCCCTGCCGGGTACGAAGCAAGCCCTCGTTCTCCAAATCCTGATAGACCCGCCGGACGGTGATGACGCTGCAGCGGAGCGTCCCTGCAAACTCCCGAATGGAGGGAAGCAGCGTTCCCGCTGCAATCTGTCCGGTTACGATGAGTGAACGAAGTTGCTTTTCAATCTGCGCATACAGTGGTTCCGCGCTATTCTCATCAATTTGCACTGGTATATTCACCTGCTTCTCCCCCCTTTTTATCTATCTTTGTACACATACCGCTAAGTTAAGTCCCGTTTCATAAGCCTACGCTGTGTCACCCTATAGGACACGCACATACCCAGAACTCCTGCCAGCAGCGCTCCCCACATTACCGGAGACAACAGCTGCCATTCCTTGCTATAAAATGCCGTTATCGATACCAGATTGGCCCCACATACTCGAACTATAATCGTAACTATCCCACAAATAAGCATGATGACAATGGATATCCAAAAGTAGGATTTTCCTTTTTTAAGAAATTCTAAATGAATATAAATGGCTTGAATCAGCATTCCGTAGCCTATCCAGGTAAGTGCAAACGATACAAAGAAACCTGTACTCGCATATACCCGAAACGTAGCTGACAACGTAAAAAAGAGAGTGAAAAATATTACACTATTCATAACAAACGCCAAAAGCGCCTGTTGAATTCGACTCATAATCACCGCATTCATCGGTATAGGCAAGGTGCGGAAAAAGGCTAGCATATGCGTATAGGAATCTTCCTGAAGATATTTAAATGCACGACGGTTATAAATGAATCCGAGAAACGGAATCAACACCAGCATGATAAAATCGGCTACTGGACTCAAGTTTCCACGCTCATCCCAATGCACACTTACAGCAAAACTCATGGTAAATCCCAAATACGCAATAAACAGCAATGTCCACAGCATGACATATGGATTGTTGCGAAAATCGTGCCGGGTAATCTTCCATGCCTGTTTGATGATTGTCATTTTCTTATCCTGATCCCTTCTGCACTGCCTGTAATGACGACCTCATTCTCTCTTCATACGAAGTTGTTATTACAGTAATCAGTGTTATTACTGTATATATCCTTATACACAGTATATAAACCATGAATTACAACTGTCAACACCTGAATGTAAATTGTGCGTACAATCACAAAAGCTCGCCAGGACCTATGCTACTCTGTAAATGATAAACGTTCTCAATCAAGGGGATGAACAAATGGATAAGCTACTGCACTGGGATGAGCCTATATTTAACCTTGTTAGCCGTCATCCCGAAGTGAAGGACATTATGGTAGAGTTGGGTTTTCACGATATCGCCAAGCCTGGCATGTTACAAACCGCAGGTCGTTTTATGACACTGTCCAAAGGTATTGCATTAAAAAAAGTAGCTATGGAAACCGTGGAACGCACGTTTTTGCAACATGGTTTTACCATTCAAAAATAAAGGAGCTAACGATCATGAGCGAGCTAATTAACAACCGTGAACATACAGCACAGGAATTAACGGAACGCCAACAAACGCTAAAGGAAATTATAAAAGAATTACATGCCGGGAAAAGCGTGGAGGAAGTCAAAGCGCGTTTCGCAGAGGCTGTTGGCGGAGTAAGCGTAGCCGAAATTTCGGCTATGGAGCATGCATTGATGACTGAGGAGGGAATTCCCGTATCGGAAGTGCAGCGTCTTTGTTCCGTGCATACATCGATATTCAAGGGTTCCATTGAGGATATCCACCGTCCTTCAGGACCAGAGGAACAACCGGGACATCCCGTTCATACCTTCAAGCTGGAAAATCGGGAGATCGAACAATTGGTCAACTTCAAGTTGTCATTGCACGCGGACCAATTTCAAAAGGACGACAGCCCCAAAATCATCTACAAGCTACTGGAAGATTTAAGTCTGCTGCTCGATCTCGACAAGCACTATAGCCGCAAAGAAAATCTGGTCTTTCCTTATCTAGAACGCTATGGAATTTTTGGCCCAACCAAAGTCATGTGGGGTGTGGACGACAGCATTCGTGCTGCGATTAAGGAGGCAAAGAGTCTGCTCACCGAATATAACGGAGATCGTGAACAGATTGGGAAGGCACTTGCCCATATCATGAGCGAAGTGAATGAAATGATATTCAAGGAAGAGAATATTTTGCTGCCGATGGCACTCAGTAAGCTGACAGAGGATGAGTGGCTGAAAATAGCCCGTGAAAGCGAGGAAATCGGGTTCTGCCTGACCGCTCCCGAACGTGAATGGATACCTGAACGGGCAGAGGAACCTGCAGAAGCCCTTGAGCAAACGGAAGGCACATCCGGAACACCGCAAGGCTTCGTGAGATTCGAGACGGGGATTGTATCCGTACAACAATTGGAACTACTGTTGAATCATCTACCCGTTGACCTGACTTTTATCGATGAAAATGATGTTGTTCGCTATTTTTCCCATGGTAAGGAACGAATCTTCGCGCGCACGAAAGCCGTCATTGGTCGTACCGTACAGAATTGCCATCCGCCCCAAAGCGTGCATGTCGTTGAGAAGCTGCTGGAAGATTTTAAAGCAGGCCGCAAGGATGCTGAAGATTTTTGGATTCCAATCAAGGACAAATTTGTCTACATCCGTTATTTTGCCATCCGTGATGCTGAGGGCCACTATCTGGGAACGTTGGAATTTACGCAAAATATCGCACCAATTCGTGCCTTGGAAGGACAAAAGCGTATTCTATCCGAATAGTGTCCAACCGTAAGCCACCATGTTCAGGTTTTTGCCACTCATATTTATAATATGTTGTTCTACTATAAGCTTGGCCCCCAGCTTTTCATAAAAAGTACATGCTGGATTATCTGCTAGCACCCATACGATTACAGAGTGAATATCCATACTATTAAAATGTTGAAGCAGACGTAAAAATAGTCTCTTTCCCAAGCCTAAACTATGGTATTCACTCAAAACGTAAATAGCCGTTATTTCTCCCCCATACGGGGGATATTCACCTGACTTTTCCGGACCCCCACTCACAAATCCGATGATTTCCCCCTTCTCATTTTCAGCAACGTATACCCGATGGCCGTCTTCACTGGATAGATTCGCATTCCACAGTTCTGTTCTTTGCTCATAGGAAAGCTGTTCCAGAACCTGGGCAGGCATTATATCTTTGTACGTCGTCCTCCAGCAATCTACGTGCACCTTGGCGATGCCCTCGGCATCTGATATCGTTCCTTCCCTGATGTTCATGTGAGTTCCACTCCTAGTTTCCAATATTATGCACTCTATTATATCGACGATCCAAATCTTGATCTATAATAAGAATATTCATTGTTTAGTGAAGTTGGATAGGATAACCGTTCACTACACTACTCGTTCATTACTGGAGGATTCGACTTGAATAAAATCGTTTCATTTTATGTGCCGCTTGGCATTTCGTCATTAATTGCTGCACTAACGCATGTCATCGTCAATGCCGTGCTTGCTCGTTCGGAACATCCTTCGTTTACATTAAGCAGCTATGCGGTCGCCGTCAGCCTGTGCCTACTGTTGGAAACTCCGTTAACCGCTGTACGGCAAATGACCACGAAATTCGGTTATGATCGCAAGTCCGTTCATTCTATCGGTATTTTATGTACGTTCGTCGCTGTGGCTGTATTGATCATAGGCTGGAGCATCGGGTTGACGCCCGTAGGCAATCTGGTCTTTCAATATGTATTTGGTGTGTCCCCAGTATTGATCGAACCCACCAAGAACGTATTTCAGGTTCTTACTTTACTATACATATTGGTAGCTGTCCGTAACATATATCAGGGACTTATTATTAACAAGCACCGAACGGCATGGATGACATTCAGCTCGTCCATACGTATTATCGTGATGCTAATTGCTTCCTGGTTTTTGATCCGTGCTGGCTGGACGAATGACGGACGAGTCGGTGCTGCCATTTTTATTGCAGGTATTCTCATAGAGCTGGTCGTTACTTTTTTAGAAGGCCGGGTTCTCAAAAGAAAGCTGCCTCCTGACAACGCGGAGCAAACCATCCATCATGCGAAGCATCTTCTACCTTTTTATCTTCCTTTGCTATATTCGGCGCTGGTGCTGGTTATCCTGAATCCTTCCATCCAAGCTGCGCTGAACAATACAACTGATCCACTTTTGGCCGTGGCATCCTTTTCTGTAGCACTGCAAATCCTAAATCTATTGGTCTGGTTTTGCAGCTCTTTGCATCAAATTGTGATTCAATTTTATACGTCCAAGCGCAGGGAAGTGCTGATATTTTTGAGCTTTTTGTCTATCCTGTCGCCGCTGCTACTACTGTTACTTTCCTTCGGATTTGCTGGCGATCCTGTGTTACGGAATGTATTGGGATTGGAAGGAAAATTGTTGCTAGAAACCAGAGGATTGCTTCGCATACTGGCTGTCTATGTCGCATTTTATCCTTGGGTGGAATATTTTATTGGGCGTTCGATATTGATCGGCAATACCAAACCTATCTTTATCGGCAGGCTGTTTTCTGTAAGCTTTGCGATTCTCGCGCTTATTCTGTGTATCTGCTTTTTTTCAGGACTGGACGGCAAAGTGGCGGGAATTGTGATGGCTGTTTCCTCCCCTGTCGAGCTGGGTATTTATCTGTTGCTTTACCGAAAAATCTCTACAACCACGATGAATGTGTCATCCTGAAAAAACTTACCTAGAGAGCCTTATGCAAACGCCCCGCACATTGACTCCCTATGGCACAACTCTCTTTTATGAGGTCAAAATATAAGGGCCGTTCTTTGTAATCGCAATCGTGTGCTCGTATTGAGCCCCCCAACTGCCATCTGCTGTGCTGATGGTCCAGCCATCGTCCCCCCAGAGCACGGCCCCCTCGGTTCCGAGGGTAAATACCGGCTCAATGGTAATCACCATCCCTTCGCGCAGTGGTAATCCCGTTTTGGGACGACCGTAGTGCAGAACCTCTGGCGGCTCATGCATTTCGCGACCAATGCCATGCCCGATCAGAGGCTTGACGTTGCCGAACCGCCGCCAGCCTGCCGTTTTTTCCACAGCATGCCCGATATCCCCCAACGTCCTCCCCGGGCGGGCAACCTCGATACCCCGTACCAATGCCTTATGGGTCTGCCGCAACAGTCGTGCTACCGGGCGGCTAATGTTACCTACCGCATAAGTCCATCCTCGGTCAGCCAGCCAACCATCTTTGTTAACCACAATGTCGATGGTCACAATATCCCCATCATGAAGCACCCGCTCCGAGGGAAAACCGTGACATACCACCTCGTTGACCGAAGCACAGGTGGCATAAGGGAAACCTTTATAGCCCTTTTGTTCAGGCGTGGCTCCACGCTTGCTTAAAAACTGCTCCACCCAAGCATCGATTTCAAGCGTTGTAATTCCCGGAAGAATACGACTTTCCAGCGCACGATGGCAATCTGCCAAAATACGTCCGGCCTCCCTCATGTAGCCGATTTCCTCCGGTGTTCGTATCGCTATCTCTATTGGAATCCGCCTCCTTTGAGCATACAAATTCACTAAACCTATCCCATTGTATGCACGGCGGACACAAAAAAACCGTCTCCTCTGTGGATAGACGGTTTATAAAAGTCGTATTTCTAGTTTTTCGGGTAATCGAACCCTTTAAGATACTGAAGAATTTATGCGACCGAGTTCGTTTTCCACCACCATGGTCAACTCTTCCTCATACCCTCCTGTAATCCGGTATTTTCGCACATATTCCTTTACAAATTTTTTGGGATCCTTAGGCCGGAAAATTCGAGTCATTTCCCGCAGACTTTCCTTAACTTCATTGTGACCTTTCGTTGCCATGTAACTCCCTCCCAAAACGTTGAAAATAAGTGCTCCGTTGAAGAGAATGCCGAAAAGTATTGATGTCCTTATGCAGTGAAGTAGTATGTCTAATTGCAGCTTAGGTCGGGAACACCTTATACAAGGCATGTACCTGACACTATTATTAACCGATTTTCTTTTGGCTGAATCACTACCCCATTATAACATATTCAGATACAGCTTTCAGCTTTCCAGTAAATTTACATTGATTTTACCTATCTTTTACGCATCATGTCATTTGGGGTACTCAATCAGCTGTTGCACAGGAGGTATACCTTATTTATCGGTTTTTGGAGTGTATGTGTTTGGGGTAAAATAAATAAACATAACAAGGAGGGAAAAGGATGCGCCGCTATGCTCCGCTGTTCACTGCACCTGTTGCCCGTATGTCTGCCCTGAACATAGGAACTTGTGAAGAGGAGGGCATCAATGTCTCCCTACTTGATCAGGCAGACCGTGAAATCCAAGCCAAGTTTCCTAAAATGCACAGCTTCCTGCTGCTGCGCCACGGCAAACTGATCTGGGAACGCTATTATAATGGGCATGAAGTAAGCTCTCTGAACGATTTGCGATCCGCAACCAAAAGCTTTACTTCCACGCTCATCGGCATAGCTATGGCTCGCGGTGATATGCCCGGGCCAGAGACGGCTGTGCATAAGCTGTTGTCTGAGTATTTACCTAGGCGGAAGGAAACACTGCTAGAGCAGATTACGATTCGCCATCTGTTGACCATGACATCCGGCTTGTATTGGCAGACGGGCAAAAAGCTCGGAGAAGCTTTTATCCACCGTTTTCATCGCAGCAAAAGCTGGCCGTCCTTTGCCCTACGTTTACCTGTACAGGAGGACCAACTCGGTGTATTCCAATATCGTAGTGTTGATTCTCACCTGTTGTCCGTGCTGCTGACCCAATGCTGTGGGATTGACGCCTATACGTACGCTCTCCAGCATCTGTTCGAACCCTTAGGTTTTGGAAGAAGTGGTTGGGCACAAGATCCAGAGGGCTACACCATGGGACACATCGGGCTATATCTGACATCGCGTGACATGGCTAAATTCGGCGATTGCTGCCTTCATCAAGGCAGCTGGAACGGAAAAGAATTGATTCCGGCCGATTGGCTGCATCAGGCGACACAGCGACAGGTTGAAGGCTATCCAGAATTCGGAGATTACGGATTTCAATGGTGGACAGGACGACTCCACGGTATCAACTACGCGTGTGCGCACGGACATGGAGGACAGCAAATTTATCTTGTGCCAGAAGCGAACGCAGTCGTGGTATTTACAGCAGACAGCAAGGTGAGCCGTTGGAAAAATCCGCGAACACTGCTGGAGCGCTACGTTTTGCCAGCCGTATCCTCCCTCAACTTGGAACGTTCCTGATATGAGCTTCATGTGCTTATTGAATATAGGGGGCTAAACAATCATGGAAGTCTCAGCACCAAAAATTCTAATATTATACGCCAGTTACGGGGAAGGCCATGTGCAGGCCGCTCGGGCAATTATGGACAGTTTGCGAAGACTCGGACGCTGCGAGGTACAACTTCTCGACCTGATGGCTGAATCCCATCCCTGGTTGAACGGTCTGACCAAATTTGTATATATGCAAAGCTTCAAAACCATTCCTCAGCTTTACGGCTGGGTCTATAACATCACGCGCGGTATGCAGGCTAAATCGGCCTTCGGCCATGTATTGCATTCATTCGGAATGCGTCAACTTACGCTCACTCTGAAAAAGGAGTTGCCGGATCTCGTGATACATACGTTCCCGCAGCTCGCGCTCCCGGCGTTACGCCGCAAAATGGGAATGAATTTGCCTATTGTCAACGTGGTTACGGATTTCGATCTGCATGGGCGCTGGCTGCATCCCGATATTGACCGCTACTATGTAGCCACTGAGGATATCCAGCAGGAAGCCGCCCAGCGGGGAATACCTATCGAACGCATTATCGCTACGGGTATTCCGATTCACGCTTCTTTTTATAACATGTCTGCCGACGAAATTCCTGTTCAGGAACAGGTAATTCCATCACTACAGTCTGAGACTACTACGCTACTCATTATGGCTGGCGCCTATGGTGTGCTATCCGGCATACTGGATATCTGTCGGCAATTAAGCCAGCTTCCTCAGTTGCGGCTACTGATCGTCTGCGGACGTAACCAGCAACTGAAAGCAGAAGTGGATGCGCTGTATGCAGACCACCCGGACATTTACACCTATGGATTCGTGGACTTTGTTCCAGCACTTATGCGTGCGAGCAATCTGGTGATTACGAAGCCCGGCGGCATCACACTCTCGGAAAGTATTGCATCCGGTTTACCTATTCTTGTGTTCAAGCCCGTACCCGGTCAGGAGCTAAATAATGCTCTGTATTTGCAGCAAAAAGGAGCTGCCCGTATTGCTCGCACTACGGAGGAGCTGATTCAGCATTGTCTCGACCTGATTTCCACCCCCTCTCTTGCCGAAGAGATGATGCAGGCGATTGAGCTGCTTCGTAAACCTCATCCCGCAGACCAGATTGCCGAGGATATTTTGCATCAGCTTGTGGATAAAAGACCTTCCGTCCGGACAAATTAACGAAGAATAAAGTCAGACGGAGGGGATACCTATGGAACACAAAGGGAAGGATTTGCTCCCACTAACAGGAGAAAAGGTAGAAGTGGATGGTGTTTATATTGATGAGGATGGACATGAGCAGCATTTGCACAGAGGTCAGCATTTTCCCGCTGATGTTGTTCTGGGTACTTCCGAGTGGAAAATGACCGAATACGCCTTTGATAATCATCATGAAGGACGTACTGATGAACGACTTATCCCCAAAGAGGACGATGAGGATAAAAAGGGTAAAATCACACATCCACGCCGTCGTTTACAACGCGGAGATCGCTAAATAAGACAACTTATCCACGGTTAATACCAATCTGTTGATATTTTGTGGACAATCTGTGTGCAAAATGAGCTTAATCGCTATATTGTCTACAGTTTGTGCACGATTTGTGCATAACCCATGCTTATTTTGTGGACAAGTAGTGGCGTATAGTGGATAAAATGCGTACAACATGTGCAAAACCTGTGTATAACCCTGTGAATGACTGAGCGAATCCTTTTCGTTCAGTCTTTTTCGTGTTTTTATACACATTCCCTGATTGAACTTTTTCTGGCGTTTCGGGCATATCTTTAATTCCTGTCCTCATAGCTTGTATAGTACGGATAACTTATAAAGGGGGATTTGCCTGACATGTCAGTCTATAAGTCTTCCACGGGATTGGATGAAAATATAGCAGCTGTCCTGTGCTATCTGTTCGCATTTATTGGCGCACTGGCCTTTGTCATGCTGGAAAAGAAAAGTCGATTTGTATTATTTCACGCGCTGCAATCCATATTTCTGTTTGTCACCCTCATGATCGGGCATGTGCTTGTTGGATTCATTCCGCTGCTCGGTCCTCTGCTCGCTTCCCTGCTAACGCTGGCAGGCCTTGTATTGTGGGTCATCCTGTTAATTCGCGCGGGACAAGGCAAGTGGCTCAAGCTTCCCTGGGTAGGTGATCTGGCTCTTCATCAAGCCCGGCAGTTGTGAAGACAACAAAAAACCTTGATCCTTAGCAGGATTCAAGGTTTTTGCTGTTTCGATGATTACTTTTTATCGCATGTTCGCTTCTTCTGTCCTATATGAATGTATCCCAACTTATCTGGGTTAACCATTAAATAAAAACTCTGAATATGCTCCCCGTCCGGTGTCAGTCTGAGACATAAGGTTTCTCTCACTTTTCCATCTTCCAGAAATGCCAGCTGGACCTCGCCATTGATGACGGTGTGGAACACATCTCTTTCTCGTAAAACGATTAATACCCGACGAGAAGTCAACAGGGCAAGAACGCCTTTGCGCACAACCATCGGTCTCATCACCGTATGCACATTACCTCCGCCATCTGACACGAATACAGGTTGTTCAGCCAGTAGTTCCAGCATAGCAGTCACATCGTAGGCAAGAAAGGCGGTTGTAAAACGTTCTAGTAGTTTTATTCGGGATGAGTTATTCATATTACGACTGGACTGAGCCTCAAGAGCAGATTCTCCTGAAGATAGAATACGACGGGAGCGACTGAACAACTGACGACAGTTGCTCTCAGTCTTCCCCAGCAATTCCGCAATATCTTTGTAATCATATTGAAAAGCTTCCCTCAGCACAAAAACAGCCCGCTCTATCGGCTTTAGCTGCTCCAGCAAAACCAGAAAAGCGTAAGATATCATGTCTTTACGCTCTAACCAATCCGCAGGGAGATCTGCGCTTTCACCCAACGGCTCCGGCAGCCACTGTCCTACATATGTCTCTCTTTGCTTGCGCGCAGAGTTCAACAGATTCAGACACCGATTCATCGTCATTTTGGCTACATAGGCTTTGGGATTGTGTATATCATCCAAGGGCTTATTCTTCAGCTCGACAAAGCAGTCTTGAACTACATCCTCGGCATCCGTAACCGTTCCAAGCATGCGATAAGCAATGGCAAAAGAATATTTGCGATATCTCTGATACAGCTCCTCCAGATTTAAATCCACCGATTCTTGTTCAATTCTGTGTTCTTTGCCAGACAAAGCGTAGCCCCCTGTTCATTTAAAGAATGCCCGGATACATTCCCGTTGCAATCGCAATCCGGTTCCAACTGTTAATCACGTTAACCGCGGTAATCAAATCTACGTATTCTTCCTCTGTAAAATGTTCTCTGACCCTATTGTACAAATCCGTAGGTACCCCTTGTTCAGAGATACGGGTGACCGCTTCAGCTAATTCAAGCATAACACGTTCTTTTTCCGTGAACAAAGGAACCTCCCGCCATAAGGCTAGCTGCAAAATGTGGTCAGCATAATCCCCCAGCTTGAGCAAATCCTTCGCATGCATATCCAGACAATAGGAACATCCATTGATTTGGGATACTCTAATTTTCAGTAGTTCGTACAATACTTTGTCTGTAAAACGACCGGAAATATATTTTTCCATCTCCATCATTACCTTGAATGTACTAGGACTCACTGCTCTGTGATTGAATCTTAAACTCACGATACATCGCCTCCATTATTGGTTTACATATAGAAGACAAATGAACATGTGATTTTGTGACAAAGTGCAATACATCAATTGGGAATTGCCCTCCATTGACATAGCATGTATTATAGATAAATGATTTTATGTAAAGAAGGTGAGCACTCATATGAGCGGAAAAGGTATTATAAAAGAGTTTAAAGAATTCGCTGTACGGGGTAACGTGATTGACCTCGCGGTCGGTGTTATCATCGGTGGAGCGTTTGGCAAGATTGTCACTTCTGTGGTAAACGATATTATCATGCCTCCGATTGGTAAACTTCTGGGCGGCATGAATTTTCCAGACTTGTATGTAGCTTTACGAGCTGCCGATCCTTTAAATGCTGACGGTACACGCATGACTTTGGCACAGGCCAAAGAAGCAGGGATTGCAGTCCTCGCCTATGGTCAGTTCATTAACGTCCTGCTGGACTTCCTGATCGTAGCCTTCTGTGTGTTCATGCTGGTCAAAGGGATTAACATGCTGAAACGCAAAGAGGAAGAAAAACCTCCTCAGGAAAAAACGATCAAGGAATGTCCACATTGCCTATCCGAAATTCCTGTAGCCGCTACCCGTTGCGCACATTGCACTTCCAAGCTGGAGGGGTACGTCGAAGCACGCTGACTCAACCCACACCTATATGACTACAACAAACGGCTTAAGACGATGTACCGTCTTAAGCCGTTTTGGTATGGTGTGAGAGATCTGATTAGTTGAAATTGGTGATAATGCCACGGGGTCTGACGGGCAAGCCCTCAGCGTACAGATGGGAAACATCACCGAAGCCGATGCAACGGGGAACTGCCCATTCCTGGGAGCGCTCATCAAACAAGATCGTGGTTACGGAGCTAGGCGGCATCCAAAAGCCGGACCAGACCAAGGCCAATGGCAGCTCCAACAGATGAGCAAGCCAGGTCAGCCCGAAGCCGCCATGACAAAATACGGCCACCTGATCTTCGGTATGCTTCAGAATCCGGTACCTGCCCTCCACCCGCTCAAAGCCTTGCCGTTTCAGGAATTCATCGGAATGAAGCTTCAGCCGCTCGAAGGTTTCGGGACTCTGCGTTCCCTGATAATAGGAAATCTCCTGCCAAGAGTCATGAGTCGGCAGGGGCATTTCGGAACGGATCACTTCACCTGGCAAATCCCAATGGGAAAGACGGCCGTATGGAGTTTCCTCCAGCTTTAGAGCCAGCTCCTGTGTCCAGTGTTCCACTTCATGAGTCATACCCAGAGAGTCGGCGGTGTAGCGCATTGTATCCAAAGCCCGCCCCAAAGGAGAGGCATAAATTCGATCCAGTCCGTGACTGGAAAGCCGTTTGGCCAGTGCCTGGGCTTCCAAATGCCCCTCCGGCGTGATGGTGTTATTGGGGTAATCGGGGTCTGCGTGTCGGATAATATACAATCTCATTATTGGTTCTCCGTTCCTATGAATGGCGACAGGATCACTTTATCTCATTCCATCGATTAGTTCTCCTGATCTTTAACGTTTATTCAGCAAATTTTCCAAAATCGCGCGCAAATCCCTGTCTTCCTGGTAGACTTCCTCACCTGTATCCAGTTCAATAACCCGGATATATGTATAATTGGCTCTGACATCGACTGGTTTAAAAATCAATTCCTCCGGATTGTCTGGGCGGACATCATAGCCCATATTTTTGAACATATCCGTGATTTGATCAATCCCCGGCTTGCCTCCGCTTTCCAGCATAATCAACCCGCGCAGTTCCTTGGGTTCCTCCGGATGCATGACTCGAAAATGTACTATACATTCCATGTAAAATCGCTCCTTTCAATCGTAAATCTGTGTGATGTTGCAAATCCTCATGTTCCCAGCATACCCCAAATGCCACTCCACATTCCACACCCGCCTTCATATCGTCAGGACAGAAAACACGTTATACTGTAAAGTAGACCTTTGATTTCTGCTTACTATAGGAGGAACCACGATGACTAGCGAGCTTCTGGATATCTACGATGATGAAGACAACCCTCTTGGCACAGCCTCGCGACAAGACGCACATGCCAAGGGATACTGGCACCATACCTTTCACTGCTGGCTAGCACGAGACACTTCGACAGGCCGTCGCTTGCTGTTCCAACAGCGTCAGGATACGAAGGACACCTTCCCCGGATGCTACGATATTACAGCAGCCGGTCACTTGACGGCAGGCGAAGATATGTCTCAGGCGGCTCGTGAGCTGGAGGAAGAACTGGGCATTCATGTTCCCTTTACCTCATTAACACCGCTGATGACCGTTCGGTATGAAAGCAAAGGTACCGCACAGGGCACCTCTTTTTGGGATCGGGAGGTTAGCTCGGTGTTTGGACTGCTATCGAACCAGCCATTGGAAGCTTATCACCTCCAGCAAGAAGAAGTAGCCGGACTGTACGAAGCAGATCTTGACCAAGCACTGGCCCTTTTTGAAGGCCATATTCCCTTTATCGAAGCCCATGGCATTACGTCGGGGCCAAATCCAGAAAAAAACCGCCGCCTGATTACATCGGATCAATTCGTGCCTCATAAGGCGGGCTATATTACATCTATATGCCGGGCACTGATGGAACTTCCTACCCGGTAATCTTTAGCTATTCTCCAGCTGACATATATTTGCCGATAATGCCTTCATACCGCCAGCCATACCGGGTCGACAGTTCTCTGCCCATATCATGCTCCAGCTCATACAGAATAAGATCCTGAGCAAAATGATTAAGCAGCAGGCCTGTCATTACCGGATGCTCGGTAATAAGCGCCTGTGTCGGGCAATTCTCTCCCCGCATACCCAGCATGCACCAACGCCGATCAATAACAAAAGAAAACTTCCGCCCTGCTGGTTCCTGTCCGTCTGTACCAGACCCAGACGGTAACCACGGTCCCATCATGCTTTCTCCGTTATCGCAGGACCAGAGCAGACGCACACCTCGACTCTCAGCTTTCTCCAACTCTGTCCGCAGCAGCTCAGCTTCCTCGCGCCACAAATCCAACACAATCTCATGCTCTGCCCGTTCCAATTCACGTGTCAGACTTTCCAGCACCTTCCGATCGCCTTCCGCATTATAAAAGGTCGGCTTGGTTGGTTCTGTTCGTGGCATTTCTTTCTCCACTGCGCGTAGGGACTCCTGCATTTGTCCTTCGATCATCCGGGTCAGTTCACCCGGTGGCAGCATGCTGTAACGTACAGGCTCTCCAGCACTGGTTCTGAGGTATCCCTGCCCGGC
This sequence comes from Paenibacillus sp. FSL R7-0340, assembly GCF_038002205.1. Classification (NCBI taxonomy): domain Bacteria; kingdom Bacillati; phylum Bacillota; class Bacilli; order Caryophanales; family Paenibacillaceae; genus Paenibacillus; species Paenibacillus sp. FSL R7-0340. The sequence goes on along the minus strand of NZ_JBBOBY010000002.1, from coordinate 201,508 downwards.
CAAACGCTGTAAAGCCGCGTACACGTTGGAGCGCGATGCACCCAGACGCTTAGCCACTTCATAGCCGGAAGCCGCATTTTGCCTCGAAAGCTCGACCATAACCTTGGCTTCCATTTCCGTAAAACCCAGATTCCGCAGATGATGCAGCAAACGCTCCATATATTCTGTTCCCCCTATGCTGCCCGGCGTTATGTCTGTGTCCTGCAGCAGCCTGTTCGGCTGCGTCAAATCTGTTCAGCTCCGCAACGCGGGCACCATTTGGACCCTTTAGGTAGTTCTGCAGTACAGATTTGGCATTTTACATTTTCACGTACTTGTGCAGACGGCGTTACCGGCTTCTCGGCCCCGGAGTTGTTGGCCTTCCAATATCGGATTCGCTCGTCCAGCTCCTCCTGGCGCTCACGCTCGCGTTCCAGTTCTTCAAGACGACGGTGTTCTTTTTCCAGTTCTTCCTGACGACGGCGCTCCCACTCAGCGTCGAATGCCGCTTTTTCTTCCGGTGTAAAATCAGATACTGTGTAATCGCGGTCTAGTCCCGCTGGTTCGTGTGTTTCATACCGCTCATCCTGTTCCTGTTCATGCCGATCGACTACTTCCTGTTCTGCATACTCCGTGTAAGCAGGCGCAGCATCCTTCACTACCTCTGGCTTGCGCAGATCAAAAGAATAGACGTCCGTTGGCACCTCTTCACGCACAGCAGCTACTTGTTTGGAAGCAGCCTGTCCTTCATTGAGCTTGCGTCCGCATTTGGGGCAAAAGTTCGCATCCAGAGGCACAACCGCTCCACAGGTGCATAAATGAGCGTTTTTTAATTCTGCAATTCTACTGCGCAGCTCGTCAATTTCATCCTGAAGCTCATCACATGCAGTGGATAGCTGTGTCATCTCGGTCTCTGCCACCGACATGTCGGATGCTCGGTAGCCTTCGTAAAAGATTTGACCCATTCGTAAGAAATGAACATCCATTTCCTGCTGAATCGTTGTAATTTGTGAATTGATCTTACTAATCTCGACAGCATGCTGCGCCTTTTCTGTTGCGCGATTAGCGCCTTCCTTTATACGTTGAATCAGCTTCATCGTTATTTCCTCCCCATTATCCAGCCGGATTTCACTATACCGTCCGTATATCCCAAAGTTTTTTTCTGTTGGCAAACCTCGAACTCCTGTATAATGGAATGCGGTCATATTGCCTGTTTGAAGGCTATTGGCATTAGCGTCAACGTATTGACGTTCTGTCGCTCCGGCAAGATCCGCATGAATTTCAGCATTATTTTAGTCCATCGCCTTGTTCTTATCGTCAGCTAAAGCTGACTAGAACTCTATCATACCAAAAACTACCCCCATTTGTGAAAATGGAAGATTTTGAGAACGAAAGGGGTTTCAGGATTATGGACCCAAATCCTTCTTTTTACCCCCGACCCATCGGGGTTCCTTATTCAACGTCGAGCCCTCAGGCACGTCGTGCTTCCATGGATACCAGTATGACGCTGGTGCCCGACACCGACCAAGACTCGGCCTATTTTCGTGCTTTAGAGAACGCCGGCATTCACCTGAACCGCCCGCAGATCCAGGCCGTCCGCCACGGCAAAGGCCCCCTTCTGACCCTTGCAGGGGCTGGCTGCGGCAAAACCACAGTGCTGGCTGCCCGCGCAGGCTACCTGATGGCGATGCGGGATGTCCCTGCATCGTCCATTCTGCTGGTGACCTTCACCAGCAAGGCAGCTGCCGAAATGAAACTGCGCATCGCGGGATTACCCGGTGTGCGCCCTGCCGCTGCACGTGCAGTTCAGGCTCGCACGTTTCACTCATTCGCTTTGGCGATGCTGCGTCATCGCGGCGTGCAAGATGAAGTGTTCGGTGAAACGCAGGCCCAGCATACCGTTATGAAAATGATGCTGCGGCAGCTTGGACTCAGCGAGGCTTTCCAGCCAGAAAGCCTGCTGTCTGCCCTCTCCGCCTGGAAAGCGGAAGGCCGCAGCGCGGACGAGCTACCGGAAACCGTGCGCGAGGAATCGGATGCCAAGCGTGCCATGCTCGCTTATGAAGCGTGGAAACAGGAGCGCAATAAAATGGATTTTGACGATATTCTGCTGCGTGCCTCCGCACTGCTGCGTGACCCGGATGTGCTTCAGCCGCTTCAGCGGCGTTTTTCACATATCATGGTCGATGAATTTCAGGATACGAATGCCCTGCAATATGAGATGGTGCAACGATTGGCTGCCCGACATCGCAATCTGATGGTCGTGGGGGATGATGACCAGACGATCTATACCTTTAATGGGGCACGCCAGGAATCCATTCTGGAGTTTGACAAAGTCTATAAGGATGCAAAGGTCATTACCCTGGATATTAATTATCGCAGCGATGCGCGGATTTTGGGGCTGGGCTCTAACATTGTTGCCAAAAATGTTCATCGACGCTCCAAACGTCTTTCGGCTGCCGGGCGTGAAGGCTTGCCGCCGCAGTTTGCCACCCCATCCGGACCCGAGGAAGAAGCGGGGCATATTGTTACCCATCTACTCGGACAGGTAGAGGAAGGTCGGCTGCGCTATCGGGATATCGCTATTTTGCACCGGACAGCCAGCGGAAGCCGATCTATTTTTGAGCAATTAATTATGCGGGATGTTCCATTTATTCAGTATGGAGCAGGGGCTGTATTTTATGATCAGTCCCTGATTCGTCCCTTAATGGACCACCTGCGTTTGTCGCTGAATCCCCGGCGTATGGAATCCATTCCGAGCACCCTTGGGCCGCTGTACGTCTCCCGTGAGGCGGGGATGGAATGGATTATGCGCGAGGAGAAACAGCAGGCTAAAAAATACCCGCTGATTCATCTCAGCCGCTGGGATCGACTACGTGATTTTCAGCGTGAACAGGTGAAAGAGCGTATTCGTTTGATTCGCAGTCTCACTACAATGAAACCTACCTATGCCATTCAAGAAATGCGGCGCATCTTTTATGATAAATATTTGGAGAGCGGAGATACGGGCGCGTGGACTCATTATAAGGAAACGATGCAAGAAAGTCTGGAGGAGCTCGAAACGGCAGCCAAGCGGTTTGACACCGTGGAGGCGTTCGTCAGCTTTGCGGACGAGCTTTCCGAGCGTCACCGCCAAATGGAATCGCTGCGCAGAGAGGAAGACAGCGATGCTGTTCGGCTCATGACGATCCACCGCGCCAAAGGGCTGGAATTCCCTTGCGTATATTGGATCGGAGCCAGCGAAGGCATTCTGCCGCACAGCTCGGCGCTGCACAGCGAGCTGCCGGAGGATCGGCGGGCAGGCGCCGCCCCGACTACCGCTGTGGATAACGATGCAGCGCTTGAAGAAGAGCGCCGCCTCGCTTATGTGGCCGTCACCCGGGCGAAGGAGTTGCTGTACATCACCTCTCCCGCCTCTAATCATGGCAAGCCTGCCGCCGTGTCACGCTTCCTGCTGGAAGCCTATGGGGTCACCCCTGAGGTTTCCAAGCCAGAAGCACGCCGCAGCAGCTTCGGCCAACCGAAGGGTGCTTCCGGGTATAGCAGCCGTGCTGGCGCTGGATCGCCAGCGTCTGGCACAGCGACCCGCGTGAGCAGCAGGCCGGGACCAGGCAGTGCTACGACACGGACGACCTCGTCGGTGGCAGGGTCTCAGGCGGAGCCACGCATCAACGTGCCCGTGTGGAAATGCACCGACGACGCCTGCAAGGCGTGGATGCGGCGCGACACAACAAGCGGACGCCGTACAAGCGCGGCTAGCACAAGCACACCGCCGGTGTGCCCGCTCTGCGCCTCCCCGATGACAGAGGGGACGCGCAGCATCCCGGCCAGATAGGTATAAGGCATATAGCTGGTATGGAGAATTGTGCTTTTACTGGACTGGTGACACCCGTGATTTCCAGCCTAATTGTTGCAGATTTTAATGAATCAAATAAGCTTTAGACAGACCAATAATAGAAAAAGCGGCAGACTAGGACGTGAAAATAAAGTCCTAGTCTGCCGCTTTCTGTTTCAACTTGCTATTGAACGATCGTATCCCGTTAGGTTCAATGTCCTGCCTGTTGTGAAGTTATATATTTTACTGATTAAACAGCCGATCAATCATCCAATAGGTGTTCCATTAGGTAGTTTGATATCTGGTTTCAATAAAACCACATCCCCCTTTTCGGGAATTCCTCCAAGGACTAACACCTCTGACTTAAAGCCTGCTATCCGTCGAGGTGGAAAGTTGACTACACCTATGATTTGTTCCCCTATAATATCTTCAGCCACATATCTTTTTGTGATTTGTGCACTCGAAGCTTTTATTCCGATATCTTGTCCAAAATCAATTTCAAGTTTAATAGCAGGTACTTTTGCTTCTGCAAAAAACTCAGCTTTAATTATGGTTCCAACTCGAATATCTAGTTTCAAAAAATCATCAATCGTTGCCATCTAAACATTCTCCTCATCGATTGTTTTCTTCAATTTCGCGATAATGAATTTCAAATTTAATATTTTGCAACCGTAGTATACTTTAAAGATTTTGCCCAAAAATACATCCCCATACCGAATAAAGTCATGATTCCACCTATGAATTGAAATGCAGAGATTATTTCTCCCAAGAATAAGTAGGCGAGAATTATGGCAAGAACAGGCTCTCCAATAATACCAACTGAGACCGTAGTTGCACCCATCGATTTCAACAACAAATTAAAAATATATTGTCCAAAAATAGTTGGGATTACTGCAAGTAAAAAGAAATACATCCAATCCGACGAGTCATATTCGATCAAGGAATAATGATTCAACAAATTGTAGACCAGCATGACGCTGCCACCAATAAAAAAAACAATAACACTATATAAATTTGCATTTATTTTGTGGCTTACTTTCTGTCCTGCCAACATATATGCTGAAACCAAGATTGTTCCTACTAAAGATAATCCATCTCCGATTAATGCCTCTCTCGAAATCCCTATGTCTCCCCAAGCTATAACGATTGAACCGACAAGAGCGGCGATCAAACAAAGAATGGTCAATATATTTGCTCGTTCTCTGAACATAAAGTATGAACCCATCATTACAAATAAAGGCTGTAAGGATAAGATGACCATGGAACTCGCAACTGAGGTATATACTAAAGATTCCATCCAGAATAAGAAATATAACCCGAGAAAAAGACCAGCTATGAAAACAGTACTCCAATCTTTTTTGTTCATTTCTAAGGAACGAAACATTTTCCAAGGTACAAAGGGAAGCATTATGAGTACTGACATATACAATCTGTACATCCCAGCCACAGAGGTTGGAGTATCTGAGGATTTTATCATGATAGATGAGATAGAAACAGACAGTATGCTGATTAAAAGCAAAATATACGGATGAAACGGTAACGACGATTGATTTATTTTCACATATACGCCTCCAAGATGTCTTATCCAATCGCCTGTGCACAGGATTGTAATGATAAGCCGAAGATCTGGTATAATAATATCACCACTTTTATTTTATTTGTGTAACTATATCTTTAATTTATATAGAAATATCGTCATCAGAAAGGACCTCGCTAAAATGGAAAAACAATTGCATGAGACCATTCTATATCCCGATGTTTCATTTCCATACATCATGTACACCCATACTATTCATGCAAGTAGTCCTGAGGGTAGAGGATTCAACGATTTACATTGGCATGAGGAACTACAAATCACTTTGGTTACCAAAGGAAAGCTAGTGATACAAGTTAACGGCATTGATCATGAATTAGAAACAGGTCAGGCCATTTTAATTAATAAAGGTGTTCTTCACGTTACTACACACCTTACACATAACGGTCAATATGTCAGTTTTAATTTCCCTGAAAAGCTGCTGGCCTTTTATGCAGATAGTGCGATGGAAAAAAACTATGTACTGCCTTATACAAACTCTCTCTTATTGTCATTAGTAATCAGAGGAGATGCTGAATGGCAAATTCAAATACTGCAAATGCTTTGGGATATGAAACAGAAATTCGATATGAAAAAAAAATGGGGCTGGGAATACGAGGTTTCCATCAAAACGGCACAATTATGGTTAGTCTTAATATCTAATATTTCGCTGTCTTCTGAGGAAGCACCTAAATACATGAAATTGCAACAGGAGCGACTTCAATTGATGCTCAGCTTTATCCATCAAAACTACTCAGATAATATAACACTGCAAGAAATTGCTGCTATAGCACATTTAAGTATTTCGGAATGCACTCGTAGTTTTAAGAGAACCATTCATATGACACCTTACGACTACTTAATTAAGTACCGTATCAAGAAAAGCAGCGAGTTATTAATTTCAACAGATTCTACAATAACTGAAATAGCCCACAGAGTGGGGTTCAATCATGTAAATCACTTCATTCAGTCTTTTAAAAAACATCATAAAAAAACACCTAATGAATTCCGGAAATTTAGAAATGAATTCATTAATTAAGGAATGAAGCAGCCGTCAGCGTAACGACTTACTCTGTTGATGATCCTGTTTTCAATCAAAATTCAAATGTAACTCCTACATCTTCCTCAGTTTCATGTCATTCATCATTCGTATAAAAAAATGGCTTCCCCCTCCTCAATCAGTACAGCTGCTGTACGCAAAATGCCCCTTTTCATATAAAAAGGGGCATAACTCCATCGATTGTTTTCTCTCTTTCGGCAATTATACTGTTGTACTGATGCTTAAGCCTTACCGGACCTTATTGCCCGGAGCCTGAACCATCCACTTTCATAGTCTTTCTGTCTGTAGAGAAGAGGGAGGCCCAACTTCATAAGCCGATCCCCCCCATGGATAGACTTTTGCCCGCTATTTCCTGACTTAACTTCATATTCGAGCTCTGGATTTAGTCCGTCAAGGCGCAGGGCTCGCCAAGGCGCGTTCGGGACAGCCATCACTTGGAAATAGTAGACGATGGCATCCTCTTGGTCTTCAGAAACAAACATCCAAGCCGATTCGTTATCTTCAAACGGGTTCTTTAAGCGATACAAGTCACCTTTCTGTACTAAGCCACGTATCTGCTTGTATACTGCGATTTGGCGTTTGACCGTCTCTTTTTCCTCATCGGTGAATTTCGTGAGATCAAGCTCATATCCAAAATTTCCGGACATGGCGACATCACCTCGAAAATCAAGGGGCGTTATGCGTCCAACTTGATGGTTCGGAACTGCCGAGACATGCGCCCCGGTTGCGCTTACAGGATAGACAAGGCTAGTTCCATATTGGATTTTCAGGCGTTCCACCGCATCGGTATTATCACTAGTCCAGACTTGGGGCATGTAGTAAAGCATGCCTGGATCAAAGCGCCCTCCGCCACTTGAACAGCTCTCGAAAAGAATATGCGGAAATTCGGTGGTGATGCGCTCCAACAGCTCATACAATCCAAGAACATAGCGATGGGCAGTCTCGGATTGGCGTTCCGGCGGCAGAGCAGCGGAACCGATTTCCGTCAGGCAGCGGTTCATATCCCATTTCACATAAGAGACTGGCACGCTGGAGAAAATGGCAACAAGCGAATCGTAGATGAAATCGCGCACTTCCTTGCGAGTATAGTCCAGCACTAGCTGCCATCTGGCTTCGCTGCGCCTGCGTCCCGGAACGTGGAGGCACCAGTCCGGATGCTCCCGGTACAACTCACTGTCCGGAGAGATCATCTCTGGCTCGAACCAGAGCCCGAATTTAAGACCCAGCCGATTGATACGGTTCGCGACATCCGCGAGTCCGTCTGGCAGCTTCCGACGATCCTCGTACCAATCGCCGAGAGACGAATTGTCGGAATCCCGTTTTCCGAACCAACCGTCATCTAAGACAAATAGTTCGATGCCTAGCTCAGCCCCCTCTTTCGCTATCGATACCAACTTATCTGCATTGAAGTCAAAATAGGTAGCTTCCCAGTTATTGACCAGAATAGGGCGTTCTTCGTCCCGATATTTCCCTCGGCAAAGTCGAGTCCGATACAAGCGATGATACGTCCGCGACATATCTCCCAGTCCTTGACCGGAGTAAACCATAACGGCTTCTGGCGTTTGGAAACTCTCCCTTGGGCTCAGTAACCACGAAAAGTCAAAGGAGTTCACGCCGATGTTAAACCGTGTAGAGCCAAATGAATCTATTTCCGCTCCCGCCTCAAAGCCCCCGCTGTACACGAGGCTAAAGCCGAATACCTCACCATAGCTTTCCGTTGTTCCCCGAGTGACCAATGCAGCAAAAGGGTTGAGTTGATGGCTGCTCATGCCCCTTTTACTATCAATTCGGGTTTCACCTTGAAGAATCGGTTTGCGGGTAATATTCCCCTCCCGAGCCCATGCTCCCGAAAGATACATGAACTCTAAATCGCTTTTACCTGAAAAATCGACACTGGCACTTAGAGCACGGAGAAGTCGAAGATTCTTGGCTCCCGTATTACTCAAACGAGCCGAACGAGCGATTACGTTTCGATCCGCGAAGACGGTGTAAAGAAGAACAACTTTAAGACCTGAAAAGTCATCTTTTAACTCCAGTTCCAACGTATCCGCTTCGTCTTCATTCTCGGTATATACGGCCGGAAGCCCGGTTAATGATGGCTTTCCCTTGATGATCCGGTAACCGTCGTACTTTAACTCCGTGATACGAGTTCCATCTTCAAGTTCTACTTGATACGCAGGGTTACGGAAGTCCCCACTCCCATACTGCGGGTACTCTTGCGGTAGCCGATCCAATCCAGCCGTCGCAGAAGTGTGAAGCAATAGATCGGTCATTGATTCGCGGTGCTTCAGCCTATCTCCCCAATATACATGCACAGGAAATCCATCCACAATCTGAATAATATAACTCATGCCCGACGACTGTAGATGAAACAGCCCCGTTTGCTCTTGAACAATGATACCCATTGGAAAAACAACCCCTCCCTCTAGATCATACCCCTCGGAAATCCGCACCTAAAAAAGGACATAGAAGAACCTTTTTGTAACACCACCAACTAAGTTCACATGGTGTAAAGCTTGATAAGCTCCTCGTTAGTCGCAATAGGTTCTACAGAAATGATATATTAATTTTAGATATGAAGTACATGGCATGGTGCTCACTATTTATGTTATAATGCTTGATAATTTACATAAGGAGATTTAGCGTGATAGAATATTTGCCGCGTAGTAAGCAGCATTCTGAATTGTATCTAACTCAGTTTGGCATAGAGGAATGCATACCGAGTCACTTTTTTGGACCTGCGATAAGAGATCACTATCTGCTTCATTATATTTTGGACGGAGAAGGTACCTTCGAGGTCGGTGGGTTCAGTTATCGCTTACGGAAAGGACAGTGGTTTCTAATCTGCCCCCAGGTCATTACTTATTATCAAGCCGATGTAGTGAATCCTTGGTCTTATTGCTGGTTTGGATTTGACGGGGCACTGGCAGAAACACTCCTCAAGCAAGCAGGTCTAACGATGACGCGTCCAATCCTCAACTTTGAAGGAGACCATTTGATTTATCAATATTTGCAGCTCATGAATGAATCAAGTGGATGCCATAAAGCTCGGGAAACCAGACTAACCGGTCTGCTATGCTTAATGTTATCGGAGCTTATAGAGTTCGGCCCGGTAACGCCCCCCGAACAAAAGGAAAGCCGGGCGGAAATTTACGTGGAAAAAGTGAAGGATTTTATTGAAATGAATTATGCTCAGAAAATTACCATTGAGCACATTGCAAATTTTATCGGACTCAATCGAAGCTATTTATGTTCGTTATTCAAACAACAAGTAAACACAAGCATTCAGGATTATTTGGTTCGCTATAGGATCAACAAAGCATGTGAAATGATGGGAAACGCTGAACTTTCGATAGGTGATATTTCCCGTTCAGTCGGCTATAACGACTCTTTACTCTTCTCGAAAATTTTTAAAAAGGTAAAGGGATTCTCCCCCAAACATTATCGAACTGAAACCCATGCTCAAAGTCAAGCCGACTACTGGTAAGAGGCCTCTTACGAACAAAAAAGATCAGCCAGAAAAACTGGCTGATCTCATAAGTTTATTTTGTTGTAGTTTGTCCTTCCAAATAAGAAACCGGCTCTTTAACCTCTACTTTGGTACCGCCAAATTCATCTTTAATGTATTTTTGAGTATCCTCGTTATGATAGAGATCCGCTAACTTTTGCAGCCCTTTGTCATTCGCCTTATCAGATGAAGTCACCAGGACGTTAATATTATTTTTGGTTGCCTGACTGATCTCCTCATGGAACAAGGAATCTTTCAGTACATTCAGACCCCCTTCTAAAGCAATTGTATTCCCAATCAGCACCAAGCCTACATCTTGAATCACTCGTGGTCCTGTTTTGTCATCAATTAGTTCAAATTTCAGGTTTTTAGGATTGCTAGTAATATCATTGACAGTACCCAAGGCATCATTAAAGTCAGCCTTAAGCTTAATCAAACCGGAGGCTTCCAATAACTTTAAACCTCTTGCTGTATTGGCCGGGTTATCTGCCAAAGCTACCAGAGCCCCGTCGGTCACTTCATCGATGCTTTTGAATTTTTGCGAATAAATCCCCATAGGCTCCAGGTAGGTTGTGGCTATAGCCTTCAAATCGGCTTTGCTCTCTTTGTTATAGCTAACCAGGTACGCCCACGATTGGAATGCATTCACATCTACTTCGCCTTCTTTGGTCGCATTGTTCGTTTCGATTCCGCCGTTAATTTCTTTCACTTCAATGTCCAGCTTGGCATCCTTGGCGGCCTGGGACTGGGCAATATGCTTCCATATCTGGGCGTCAGAGCCCATGGAGCCGATGACTACTTTTTGCGTTTCCGAACCGGAAGCGGCGCTGGAGCCATTGCTGTCTGAACTTTTATTACCACATCCTGCGGCAACCAATAATAAACTAATCCCTAATAGTAAAACGAACGATTTCCTCATGTTGTTTTCCCCCAGATCATGCTAGTATGCTAGTGCATCGTCATTCCACCTGTAACATTAATCGCTTGTCCTGTCATATATGCAGAGAGCGGACTTGCCAGAAATAGCACCACATTGGCGACATCCTCCACCTCAGCCGTTCTCCCCAAAGGTACCTGTGAACAATCTTCTTCGTATATTTCTTGAGCGGTCATTCCGCGAATGACGCCCCCTTCAATCCGTTCACGATGCTTCATCGGCGTTTCTACAATGCCGGGGCAGACCGCATTTACCAAAATATTTTGCCGGGCAAGCTCAATGGCCATCACCTTGGTCAAGCCGAGAACCGCATGTTTGGAAGCACAATATCCGCCCATCGCCCGATATCCATTTTTTCCAGCCTGCGAAGCAATTTGGATAATTCGTCCTGATTTACGAGCATCCACCATTTCCTTGGCAAACCGTTTGGACGCTACATACAGCCCAGTTGAATTGATCGAAAATACTTTCTCCCAATCAGCCAACTCACTATCAATGACATAATCCATCGTAGAAGTACCAGCACAGTTCACCAATATATCAGGCACTCCCGCTTCGCTGATTAGTAGATCGCACCATCTTTCGATATCATCCGGTTTGGATATGTCCAATTGCGTTTCAACCAACTGTGGATTGACCACTCTATACGGCTCTTCATAAGAAATATCAGCAGAAATCACTTTAGCTCCGCTTTTAATGAAAAGCTCTACAATTCCCTTGCCTATGCCTGACTTGCCGCCTGTCACTACCGCTGTCTGATGAGATAGGTCAATCGAAATCATAGATTTTAAAATACTCTTTCGAAAGGATCGCGGCTAATACCCGCCTCTAATACAATCTTCACATATTCCTGCGCTGAAAAAAGAGAGTGGTCCTTGTAGTTCCCGCATTCCAAAGCAGTAACAGCCGGAACCTCTGTCGTTTCCAGAATTCTTTTCAAGGTTTTTTCCAAAGCGAGTGCAATTTCCTCTGGCTCATGTTCATTCCACAAAATCAAGTAGAACCCCGTTCTGCATCCCATAGGAGAGATATCAATAATTCCTTTGATTTCATCTCTCAGGTACGTCGCTAATAAGTGCTCCAGCGTATGTACAGCTGCTGTCGGAAGTGCGTCTTCATTAGGTTGCAAAAATCTCAAGTCATACTTTTGTACTGTGCTTCCTTTTTCGTCATGCTCTACTCCCGCTGCTCTTACATAAGGAGCCTTTACAATCGTGTGATCTAATTGAAAACTTTCTACTTTTGCCATTTTCTTTTCCTCTTTTCTGTAATTTATATTTTTAATCTAATGATGGATACTCTACATTTGTGATTTTTTCAAAGAATTAAATGCTCCAAATCAGCATTTTTGTAATTATACATCGGATTACTCGGTTTTACCACCATAATTCTTGTCGCATTTCTTTTTTCTTTGACCGTCTCTCCTTTGCCTGTAGGTTTTGACATAGTGTACAATGTATACGATAATGCATTTTTACGAAAAAGATCGAGGACATCATAAGCCTCATTTAGGAGAATGCTCTGTGAATGAACCGGATTGGAAGCACCTGAATGCTGTCCCATTACCCTTGCAGGAATTTCAGCTACAGCTGGATCAAAACAGTGTTAACGCCAAGCAACTAGAGGAGTGGAGAAAGATTCCCGTCCTTTATCAGCTGGCTCTGGAGGAATTAAAGAATAAAATTAAGCTAATCCAGACGGAATGGAAGCTGTTAGACGGTTTTAGCCCGATTGAGCATATTAAAACCCGGATCAAAGAGCCCCACAGCATCGTGGAAAAGGTTCGGCGCAAAGGGCATGAAGTGACCTTGGACAATATATTGCGTGAAATTCATGATATCGCGGGAATGCGCGTGGTATGCGCTTTTGTGAAAGATATTTATCGTCTGATGGATCATCTTCACACACGGGAAGACATTCGTATTCTGGAGGTCAAGGACTATATAGCCCATCCTAAGCCCAACGGCTATCAGAGCCTGCATGTCATTGTGGAAATTCCGCTGATCCTGTTTGAGGGCACACGCTGGATCAAGGTTGAAATTCAATTGCGCACATTGGCTATGGATTTCTGGGCCAGTATGGAGCATATTTTGTACTATAAGTTCGATAAGAAAGTGCCTGAACATGTCGTTAATGGATTGACCGAAGCCGCACGTGCAACCTACGAGCTGGATCAGAAAATGCTGAAGTTGCGCGGCGAAATTTTATCGCTTAGCGAGGAACAGGATGCGGAAGAATCCCCGGCGAAACAATCCGAAGAGTCGTCCTTGAAGACACTCTACCTCCCTGCAGATCACGCCACTTCACGGCCACAAACCTGCTAAGTTTTTGTGCACAAGATAACTTAAGAATTCAGTCGAGGCTGCAACAACTATGGTTCATTCTTACGCTGGATTCTTATGTATTGGGTATAAATAAGAGCCATCAAAACCACGTTCATCATGGTTTTGATGGCTCTTTCACACATTTTTTCGATCAAATATTACTGCTTCTCGCGAATCTCTGTGCTGATTTTCTCTACGATGTCCGCAATGCTGAGTGATCCCAGATCGCCTTCGCCGCGTTTACGAACCGCTACAGTACCGGTTGTTTTTTCATTTTCCCCGATAACGAACATATATGGAACCTTCTCCAATTGCGCCTCGCGGATTTTATAACCAAGCTTCTCATTGCGAGTATCCACTTCGACGCGCAGACCTGCTTTCAGCAACGCATCCTGTATCTCATTAGCAGTCTCGATATAGTTCTCGGATACTGGCAGCAGCTTCGCATGAACAGGAGCCAACCACAATGGGAATGCACCTGTAAAATGCTCAGTCAGGATGCCCATGAAGCGGTCAATCGAACCGTAGATAGCACGGTGAATAACGACTGGACGGTGCTTCTGGTTGTCCTCGCCCACATAAGTGAGGTCGAATTTTTCAGGCATTTGGAAGTCCAATTGGATCGTTCCGCACTGCCAGCTGCGTTTGAGCGCATCGAGAATGTGGAAGTCAATTTTTGGACCGTAAAATGCTCCATCTCCCGCATTAATACGGTAGTTGATGCCCAGGTGATCCAGCACGTTTTGCAGAGCTTGTTCCGCTTGATCCCACAGTACTGGCTCGCCCATAAAGTCATCTGGACGTGTGGACAATTCCACTGTGAAGTCAAAGCCAAACACACTATACATTTCGTTAATCAGCTTAATTACGTCTGTAATTTCTTGTTCAATCTGACCTGGTGTGACGAAAATATGCGCATCATCCTGACAGAATGTACGAACACGCATCATACCGTTCAACGCGCCGGACAGCTCATGGCGATGCACTTGTCCAAATTCGGCTATACGAATTGGCAGATCGCGGTAGGAGTGAAGCTCATTTTTAAACACAAGCATATGCCCTGGACAGTTCATCGGTTTCAGAGCAAATGTAGTTTCATCCACTTCGGAGAAGTACATGTTTTCCTTGTAATGCTCATAGTGTCCCGATTGTTCCCACAGACGATTGTTCATCATCAGCGGTGTACGTACTTCCTCATAGCCATGCAGACGTTGAATGTCACGGGAGTAATCTTCCAATGCAGTGCGGACAACCATACCTTTAGGCAGGTAGAACGGCATGCCCGGTGCTTCTTCGGAGAACATGAACAGTTCCAGCTCTTTACCCAGCTTGCGATGGTCGCGTTTTTTCGCTTCTTCTAGCAAATGCAGGTGCTCATCCAGTTGTGCTTTTTTCGGGAATGCTGTTCCGTAGATACGTTGCAGCATCTTGTTGTTGGAATCGCCTCTCCAGTATGCGCCCGCTACACTCAACAGTTTAAAAGCTTTGATGCGGCCAGTAGATGGCAAATGCGGGCCACGACACAGGTCAAAAAATTCGCCTTGATCATAGATTGTAATTTCCGCTTCTTCCGGCAAATCACGAATCAGTTCCAGCTTCAGTGGATCTTCCAACTCTCCAAAAATACGAGTGGCTTCCTCACGGCTAACCACACGACGTGTAATCGGCAGATTTTCCTGTGCGATCTTCGTCATTTCCTTCTCAATCTTGGCCAAGTCGTCAACGGACAATGGGTTTTCGATATCAATGTCATAGTAGAAGCCGCTGTCGATGACCGGACCGATACCCAGCTTCACGTTTTTCTCACCGTAAATGCGTTTGAGCGCCTGAGCGAGCAAATGCGCTGTACTGTGGCGGTAAATTTCCAGACCGTCTGCACCGTCCAGCGTAATAATTTCAAGGTCAACGTTCTGATCCAAAACGGTGTTCAGATCTACAGCCTTCCCGTTCACTTTACCTGCTACTGCGTTCTTTTTCAGCCCGGAGCTGATCGAACCCGCCACGTCGGCGATCGTTACGCCCTGCTCGTACTCGCGTACGGCTCCATCCGGCAATTTCACTTGAATACTCACGATTAAAGCCTCCATTTCAAATTGTGTGCTATATCAAAATTGAACGCAAAAAAACGCCTCTCTCCCTCAAGGGACGAGTGCGTTCAGCTCGTGGTTCCACCCTAGTTCGGCCCGCTCCTGTGCGTACATTTATGTTCATCGGAACATACTCATGCACGACATGCGTGACCCTCCATTGGTATCCGTTAACGGGGATAAAGCGGTAGGCGTTTACTGATGTTACTGCCAGATTGCACAGCTACATGTTCAACGTCACGGCTACAAAGGGGTAACTTCACATGCGGTTGCCGGAAAAGCTCTCAGCCTCGTCTTTTCTCTCTGAACGGCCCTTCAAGGAAATCATGTCTTTGGTCAATGCCTTGAATATCACTATATGCTACAGCATTATAGATCAAATTCGCAGGTATTTCAAGTGGGCGATTATGTAATTTCATGCCTCCTATGCATCAGCTAGCTAAGGGAGCTCATGTGCCCATATTTACACAGCTCTAAAAACACTATAATATATACTTATCTAGACGATACCGTACAGAAAGGGAGAGGGAGAGATGCCTAAAATTATTGTCACAGAAGAACAATGGATTCAGAAAGGAATCGAACGTTTTGAACAGGGTGGGATTGATCAACTCGTAGTTGAGAAAATGGCCGTTGCTTTAGGGTGCAGTAAGAGTAGTTTTTATTGGTATTTTAACAATCGCAGCAGCTACATTAGACAGATTGTGGAGACATGGAAGGAACAGACGACACAACAGGTTATTGCAGCGTCCATCATCCATGCTGCCGCAGATGAGCGGATCAGAGAGTTGTTAACCCAGATGTTCGGGAAGACGAAACGAGGAGATTTTCTGTTTTATCTGCGAAAACTGTCATTGAAGGATGATAGTTACCATTCCCTACTCAATGAAGTCGAACAGATGAGAATGGAGTTTATGAAGCAGCTTTTAATACAGAAGGGAATGCAACCAGAGAAAGCCTTTCAGAGATCATGGATGTTGTACCATTACTACTTAGGTTGGTATGAGCGTCACAAGCAAGAGACGTTAAGTGACGAAGCCATTCAACAGCATATTCACATGATTTGGACAGAGTGGATTTCAAATTAATTCAATTAAGGAGGATGCCACATGTTGGAGTTACTTACATGGGCAGTTGGCGGAATTCTATGGGTACTGAGCGGCATGCATCTATATTGGGTATTCGGCGGACAAAAAGGTGCAAAGGCAGCGATCCCAAGCACAGGAACGGCTTTGCTCTTTGAGCCCTCCAAGATAGGGACATCAATTGTAGCTATTCTACTAGCTTTAGCCGCTTGGTTCGTACTAGAACTAGGTGGAGTTACACAATTCCTGTTTTTCAGTACCTTTCATTCCTACGGTGCAGGCTTGTTGTCGTGCGTATTTATTTTACGTTCTATAGGAGATTTCAAATGGGTAGGGCTTTTCAAGAGAAAAAAAGGAACTGTTTTTGCAAAGTGGGACACTGTGCTCTACTCGCCCCTTTGTTTTCTCTTGGGAACAGCCATTTTAATCATTATGTTTTTGCGTACGGCATAGCTTAAAGCTGACCTCTATCAGGTGGTTTGTCTCTTTCGCACGTCTCCACTCGTTTCTTTCTCAGTGAAAAAGTACAGCAAAGCCAGTACAGGCAGGACGACTCCAATCAGAGAACTGAAATTCCAACCTCCTAACGCATACGACCAACCCCCTAATGATGATCCAATCGCTCCGCCTATGAAAAAAATAGACATGAATAATCCGTTCAAACGCCCTCTCGCTTCACTTCCCAAGAAGTAAATCACACGTTGTCCAAGTACAAGGTTTCCCGATACAGCCATATCCAGTGTAATCGCTGAAATAAAGAGAAGTACGAGCGCAACGGTCGAATGACTTTGAAAAAGATAGATGAGCAAAAAAGACAAGGCTGCAATGATCATAGCTAACCCGGTTAAACCTTTGCTCCAGCCTTTATCAGCCAATCTCCCAGCAATCGGAGCAGCTACTGCACCGCCTACGCCTACCAAAGCAAACAATGCAATCCCTTGTTGAGACATTCCGAAATCATCCGCCAATCGTAAAGGAACAACAGTCCAAAATAGGCTGAAGGCCCCAAATAGGCAGGCTTGATAGAGGGCACGGCGACGCAATGCAGGCGTTTGTTTTAAAAGAGTGCCTAACGAGAAAATCAATTTACTGTAAGATACCGTAGGCACAGGCTTGCGCTCTGGAAGAGCTCGCGAGAGCAGAATCGTCAACAGCGTCAAGACAATGGCTGACAAAATAAATACGGCTTGCCATCCCCAGGTGCTGGTGATAAAGCTTGCTACTGGCCGTGCGAACATAATGCCTAGCAAGAGTCCGCTCATGACATTCCCAACAACGCGGCCGCGCTGCTCTTCGGATGCTAAATAGGTGGCGTACGGCACCAGTATTTGGGCTACCACAGATCCAATTCCAATGAATAAGGATGCGGTCAGGAACAACGGGGCATTGGTGGCAAAAGCGGCAACAACCAATGCACAGACTGTGATGATTAGCGATATGACCATGAGCCGTCGATTTTCAATAATGTCGCTGAGCGGTACGATAAATAGCAATCCCACCACATAACCGATTTGAGTCAAGGTGACAATGAAGCCCGCTGCTGTAGAAGAAAGACCCATAGCAATGTGAATAGGTCCTACAAGGGTTTGAGCATAGTACAGGTTGGCAACAATAAGGCCGCATGCGGCTGCCAACAAAAACATCATCCAATTTGAGATACGGTTACTTTCTAAGGCTTGTTGTTCTCTTTGCATGATAATCCTCCTCATTAATTTAAATACTAAACGTATAGTTCATTAATTCTATAATCAAATAATATACTGAACGTTTCGTTTTGTAAATAGGCGAAATCAACTTTTTTATTTCACATAATATTTGATATACTGAACGTATAGTTTATTTTTCGCGTTTACTTATATCCGTTAAGAAGGTGAGCATTCCAGTGCAGAGCAAAAGAGGACGTCCACGTAATGTCGAGACGCAAAAATCTATCCTTAACGCTTCCTATGATCTACTGTTGGAGCAAGGCTTTGGGGCGGTTACGGTAGAAAAAATTGCTGAGCGAGCGAAAGTTAGCAAAGCCACCATTTATAAATGGTGGCCTAACAAAGCTGCAGTAGTGATGGATGGCTTCCTGTCAGCCACCATAGCAAGATTGCCCGTGCCCGACACGGGTTGTGTATTAGATGACATTCTCATTCATGCCACGAATTTAGTGCGGTTCTTAATAAGCCGAGAGGGTAAAATCATTACGGAGTTAATAGGCGAAGGGCAACTTGATTCAGGATTGTCAGAGGCATACCGGACCCGATATTTCCACCCTCGGCGACTTGAGGCTAGGCTTCTTATTGAGCGCGGAATAGAGCGCGGAGAATTGAAGGAAAATCTCGATATTGAATTATGTATCGATCTCATTTATGGGCCGGTTTTTTATCGATTGTTGGTAACCGGTTATCCATTAGACGATTCCTATGTGCGACAGTTAGTCATAAATGCGTTCAAAGGAATTGGCTTGGACTGAATGACGTGGCATCAAGCAGCCCTCACAGAGTATCCTCTGTGAGGGCTGCTTTTTCTTTTACCTGCCACGATCCTCTGGCTAACTCCTGATTTGTTTATTCGTCAGGGTCTATACTAATTTTTTGCAGTAAATCGATAAGAAGCTCCTCTTCCTCTTCGGATAGATTGTAGACAAGGCTGACATTGGACTCGTCCAATATTCCTTGTAGGACAGGGGAAAATTCTAGCGCCTTGGCCGTAGGAGACAAAAGATGGGAACGGCGGTCATTTGGGTCTGTTTTCCGTTCAATGTAGCCTGATTCCTCCAATTGTTTCACAGAGCGTGCCGTGGTTGCCTTGTCAAATTTAAGTTCATTCGTCAACTGCTCTTGTGTAATGCCCGGCCGCTGCAAAATGAGCTTTAAAAAGCTGTGTTGTCCTCCACTGCCGATTCCGTAAGGAGTCAGTTTTTTGGACAATATTTTTTGATTACGACGGTACAGGTGGGAAATTAGCTTTCCAATCGGTTGTTTTTTTCTCATCAAATACACCTCATTGGCTTAAAAATGACACATCCCCAGTTGGGACCAAAGCAAAGTTTACAATAACATTGTTGCACACGCAACTAATTTGCTGTACACTAGAACCGTTCATTTAGTTGCGCGTGCAACTAAATAGAAATTGTTAACGATAACGAGGTGTAATGATGAGTTCAACTGCTATAACGGCTACAACCTATCAAGAGAATATCGACGTCCAGAAGAAACGTTGGCTGATTTTAATTGTTTTGAATCTGTTTACATTTATGTCCACATTGGATGGAAGCATCGTCAATATCGCTCTTCCTGTGTTGTCTCGCACGTTACATTTACCCGTGGCACAGATTGAATGGGTGACAACCGCCTATTTAATGGCGATATGTACCGCTATCTTATTTTTTGGCAAGCTTGGAGATATCGTTGGTAAAATCAAAATATTCAAAATCGGCACAATCGTATTCATTCTTGGCTCCCTATTGTGCGGTCTTAGCTCTTCGCTCTCTATGCTGCTGATTTCCCGTATTATTCAGGCGTTTGGAGCGTCCATGACCATGGCGAACAGCCAGGGGATCGTGACAGATATCTTCCCGTCCAATGAACGGGGCAAAGCACTTGGCCTCATTGGAACCTTCGTTTCTCTGGGCAGTATCGCCGGGCCAAGCTTGGGCGGTATTATTGTCTCGTCGCTGGGCTGGCAGTATATTTTCTGGGTCAATGTACCGGTAGGGCTGGTAGCTGTCTTTCTTGGCTGGAAGCTTTTGCCGAAGGATTTGATCAAGGTGAAAGATAAAATTGACATTCCCGGTAGCTTAGTGTTTGCTATTTTTATTCTCACTTTGTTCGTCGGATTGTTGCTGGGACAGCAGGTCGGGTATGGAGACAAACGTATCGTTGCTTCGCTGGTGGTGGCTGTAGTTGCTTTTGCCATGTTCATTAGGTTGGAACTTCGTCGTTCTGGGCCGCTGTTACAGCTCGCGCTATTCAAAAATCCGTTATTTTCGCTCAGTATTTTGTGTGCTTTTCTGGTGTTCGTCGCTAATTTTTGCTTTAACATCATTTCGCCTTTCTATGCGCAGAATATGCTGAACTTGTCGCCTTTTCATGCCGGGTTCCTGCTGATGCTGCTCCCCATCTCGATGGTTATTGTGGCCCCTCTCAGCGGTGCACTTTCCGATAAAATCGGATCTGAACTGCTTACATTCGCCGGGCTGGTCGTTATGGTCATTGCCCAAATTGGATTGGCCCAACTGCATGCAGGCAGCTCCATCCCGCTCGTGGGTCTGTGGATTGCCATGCTGGGCATTGGCAGTGGTTTATTCCAATCGCCGAACAACTCGCTGATTATGTCCACGGTACCCCGCACACAGCTCGGCTCAGCCGGGAGTGTCAATTCGCTGGTTCGCAACGTCGGCATGGTTGTGGGGATCACTTTGGCCACATCGATCCTCTTTTATATTATGAGTAAAGAGGCTGGTTATCGGGTCACCGGCTTGGTCCCGGGTCATCCAGAAATTTTTCTGGCAGGCATGCATGTAGTCTTTATGACGTCCGCGTCCATCTGTCTTGTGGCGGCATTGTTAACAGGCTGGCGGCTGATTGGGGCTAGACGGGCAAAAACGCAGCAAGAAAAGGGATAAAGACCAAGAGAAGAAATAAAGCGTCCGTAGACAGAACAATAATCGTAGGATTAAGATGATGAGTATTGCAGTACAAACACGGCATTAAAAACAACATTTACAATTTTAAAAATGTGATACAAGGGTGGCGCTTACATGAAATATTGCTATGAATGCGGAACAAAATTGATGGTGAAGGAGTGTGAAGGTGAGGGCCCTATCCCCTTTTGTCATACATGCCAGGTCTTTCGTTTCCCGATATTCAGCACTGCGATCAGTACCGCTGTATTGAATAGTCAGAGAGATAAGGTGCTGCTCATACAGCAGTACAATATTCAGGGCTTCATTTTATTGGCAGGTTATGTGAGCAAGGGTGAATCCGCCGAGCAGACATTGGTGCGTGAAGTTAAGGAAGAAGTAGGATTACAAGTCGATGAGTATCAATATATGCGCAGTGAGTATTTTGAACGAAGCAATACACTGATGCTGAATTTTGTATCCATTGTGAATGACGATCAGTTGGATGTTCTTAGTACGGAGGTAGATCAAGCACGTTGGTTTACACTGGAGGAAGCCAAGCAAGCTATTTTGAAAAACAGCTTAGCGGAATCCTTCTTGCTGACCATTATTGAAAAGATTGAGGCAGGATTCATTTGAAGTGATATAAGCGTGGCGATGCCAAAATGATGAATTTACAGAATATATTGAATTGCTAAACCGCAAGATGGCTGCTCTTCAAAGGAACCCTCTTGCGGGTCACAGCATGTTTATACTCTTTGTCATTGCTGGAATTTCAGCTATTCCCCTCACATCCCCTACATTTCTACTAAACGTCCATTCTCTTTCCAGGATTGCAGTATTTTTTCAAGTACCCACTGATTTTTGTAGCCGTCCTCGAATATGGGAGCACGATCCACAGATTTTCCCCTTGCCAGCTCAACAAAATCTTCATAAGCCGTATGATTATAGATTACAGGGACAGCCCAAGTCTCGTATTCGGTACCTGGGTGTTCCAAGTCACGCAGCACAATGCGGATACTTTCCGGGTTATTGAGGCTGGCGTGCAGCGTACCAAGTTCTCCATAGATATCGACTTCGATATCGTGCCGTATGCCGATGGCATTTTTATGAGTGATAAAGGTTCCCACGGTATTGTCGCCTACGATGCCATGAAAGGCAGCAAGATCTTCCACATCTACTTTTACAGGCAGACCCGTGATCGGATCGAACCGCTCGGGTGTAATGGTATGTAACAGCGCTGCGACACTTTTAAATTCACCCACCAAAAAACGGGCCAGATCAATGATATGTGAGGCTGTATCCCCCACTACTCCAGAACCAGCCTTGGCTAAATTGTGACGCCATGTATATGGATGCTGACGATATGGCGCAAATGCATCCATTAGATAACGAAATTGAATGTTATAGATTTTACCCAGCTTTTGCTCATCCAGCAGTTGCTTGGTATATTGGAAGGCCGCCCCGTAGCGATGCTTATAGTGAACCAGCAAAGGCACCGGATTCGCTTTGTATAGCTTTTTCAACTGATCCGCTTCTTCCCATGTAAGAGTCAATGGTTTTTCTGCCAGTACAGCTTTGTGTTCTTCCAGCGCAATACGAATAATGTCAAAATGCACATCATTGGGTGTCAGCGACAGAATCGCATCTACCTCTGGGTCACGGATTAATGCTTCATAATGGGCGTACCGCTTGGAAGCAGGTAGTTGCAATTGTTCTCCGATGGCTTGAAGGCGATTGGGATTCACATCACTAACGGCCACAATAGATACCCCCGAGATGGTGTGCAGTGATCTCATGTGATATTCAGCGATCAGACCCAGGCCAATGATACCCATCCGAACTTGTTTGGTTGGGGAGGTGGAGGTACTCATATGTTCAGAATTCCCTTCTCTTCTATTTGGTTTGAACTCTGTAGCAAATTCCTTTTTGCTATGCAGTATCACCCGTTGCTTTGTAGAATAGTCCCCACAGGAAGTGATCGTCACAACCTTCAATTCAACAGTCTGATGCCGGGCAGTGAATACAATGTTCTATAAAAAAGGATCTGCAGCTCCGTTGTCCGGTGTTGCAGATCCTTTGTATCCCTTCTCTATATCGACTACATCAAAAATGTACCTACCACAAAAGACACCCCGACGATGACCGAGCGCAGCAGCTGTGCCAGAGCCACATTGCCGTTGGCAATTTCCTCACACACTTTGGTACGCGGCGTCACCAGATCAAAAATCACATAGACCAGACACAGCACTACAATGCCCACAGCCGACCAGGTTAGCATATCTAGCCATGAATGACTGCTGTACGACACCATTCCCACGATGATACACAGACCTAGCAGCTTTGCACCCATATAGATGCCTGCCGCCTCATTGCCGCGTGCGATTTCTTGATTATCGTTATAACGTGTCAGCAAGCTGAACACAAAATAACCTACGATTAAGATGGCAAACAGGATAAGCAGGCCGATACCTACATTGCCCAATGCGTTGCCCAAACTGATATGAGAGTCCAATTTTCTTCCTCCTTATGATACTTCAGGATTTTGCAAAATCCTCACTTGTGAAAATAACAGATATGTTCGAATATGGTACATTGTTTAATTCAGCTTATATAACGGGCGGATTAGGAGGTACGGTGGCAACAGCGGCGGCGCAATAATAGGCCATATCACCTGTTACCTTTTCACCGATTCGCGGCAGGACACCCGCAAAACGCCCCCCGATCACGAATATGCCTGTCAGCACATAGCCGTGAAATAGCCCTTCCTCGGTCTGTACCTCTGCGCTCTGCATCGGCCACAGCCGCTGATAAATCTTAGGCTGTCCCTCGTAATAAGCGGCAATATGTGCGGCTTCCTCCTGCTCAGGCGTTCGTGGACCATCAGCTTGGTGAAGCAGATCAGGGTTGTCAGTCTGCGCAGGTTCAACCTCTCCCAAAGCACCTTTCAGCATCTCTTCGGATTGAGGATGTTCAATCAAGTGCGTCCCTTTACCCTCCCGCCCCCATATACCTTTGGCCACATAAGGCTCTTTATTTTGCATAAACACCGAGGGTTCAAAATACGTAGGCAGCAGGTAGGTTCGTATCACCTCCAGCTCGCGATCGTCAAACAAGCGAAAACCACAGAACTCTGGTGTCTGCTCATTGCGCTCATATAGCGACCACACGGTTGCGGTGAACCCTTTGCTCTGGGTAATGATATGCTGCGGCGGGTTGATTAATCCTATTTTCCCGTCTGCCACCATATCCATTAACGCCTGCCCCACCTCAAGCCCCGTATCCTCCTCCCGGTCATCAATTAGATATTCCAGCGGATACAGGCGATAGAGAATGTGGATCTGCTCTCCCCGGTGATACAATCCTTCATTCGGGATAATCTCCAGTTCTTCCAAAGGCGCATAAACCACTTCAAACCCGGCTTGTTCACATAAATGCATAATATATTTGGTGTTCGTCTGATCCTCGATGTGCCAGTCATAGCAAGTGAAATACACCTTTGTTCCTAATCCCTTATTGCTATAAAAATGAATGAACTCCGTCAAGGCAGACTGAATCGCCTCGTCCATTCCAGATGAGGGTCCATGTAATGCATTGTCATCCGCCGATATTCCATCCCTACTCAGCACCTCCAGCAGCTTTCCTTCGAGATAAGCCACCTCGGGAATCCCGGTTGGGGTATCGGTGTTATTCTCTATGCACTTGATACCCGCTTCCCCCACAATCCAGTCCTGGCGGGTTATCCCATCCGGCTCGGCCTCCATTCGTGCAGCACGCAGCAAGCCTGGATGAATCCCCAACCGTTCCACCAGGTATTCATCCGGCATATAGCGCTGGACGAATTGCTGAACCTTGCGATAAATACGATGTACCGCCTCAGAAGCAGTCTGAAGCTCTGCCAGCTCGCTTTCCCGATATACCGTTAAGGCCGGCACGCAATAGGATTTACCATACATGCGATGATACGGAATTCTACGGCTGATTTCACCCTTAAAAAGCTCATTATGTTCATAAGGCAATTGCCGAATCGTGCGCATGCTCATCTTAACCCCCAGAGAAAAAGCCACTGCGTGAGCCGCTGCTGCCAAAACCGCTGTGTGAGCTGGAAGATGAGGATGAGCTTTTGCGGTAAGAACTGGAAGATGAACGACTACTATGGTAGGAGGAGCCTCCACTATAATATGTCGATCCACCATAGTAATACCCGCTGCTGCCTGAATCCCGACACGCCGTTTGTTCCGATACAGGAAGCTCATCGCAGTCATAATACTCGTCGTCACCGCAACCCGTCAGAGCAACCGGGACAGCCAACATCAGGGCAAAGGCCGCCATCCGTGTACGAGAGCCGGGCTTGGATTTCATTTTTTCCCAAGAATGCTCCATCACAGATCGACCTCCTTCACAAACAGATGTACCTTTTTCAGCTGAGGGTCCAGTACCGAATATATAAATTCATATGTTTTGCCACCCAGTACTGTATAGTGATCTAATAGTCGTTGGGCCAACTCCAAAGTAAATACTGAGCCTTCCCGCTGATCCATACTACGGAATGCAGGTTCATGCCATATCCAGTACATTGCACTGAATGTGGAAGTGTAACCTCCCTCACTGGCAAGCACGAGGTCTGTGATGGAGGCACCGTAAGGCTTTGCACGTTCCCCTGTAAATTCAGTCACATAGACGGAATGATCCGTATGTTCCTCACTTTCATTCGATATATGCGACCATAGTTTGTCATGGAGACGCGTAGCGTCTACAAGCTTGCGTAGAAACAGCTCATCTCCCGATACGGATTCCCGTGTCAGGCTGCGCAGTTCCTTTTGAGTGTCTTCCGACCATTCGCGATACGTTAATGAATAATAAATGATGATTCCCTTCCCTTCCTGTACGCTTCTGTCATGAGGTTTGCAACAAATCAAAGCGCTTCTGTCGTCGTTCACTATACGAGATTCTACCTTGAAAAGGTTCAATTTGGAAGAAAAACACGACAAAAAGCCGCAATCCCTAGGATTACGGCTTGATTTTAGCTGCTACAGCTTGATATTGTTCTCGTCGAAATATTCCTCCAGCGTCATCCCCTGCTTGGCTACATCCTCCGCAATGTCTATTCCCACATAACGGATATGCCAAGGCTCGTACACATAACCGGTTACATCTTCCTTCCCCTTCATATAACGAATAATAAATCCGTATTCCGGTGCATGTTTTTCCAGCCATTCGCCTTCCTTGGAAGCTCCGAAGGATTGCTCCAGCACATTACCTACGCTTGGGCTGGATACATCAATGGACAAACCTGTCTGATGCTCACTCGTACCCGGTACAGCGCTAACTTTAGAGGCATATTCCTGCCCCTTTGTCTTTACATTGTTGTTGAAAATAGATACCTGACGCTTATAGGAACGGTATCCCGATACCGCACGCAGCTCAATGCCGTCTTTTTCCGCCCCGTCGAACAGCTTCTCCAGTGCCTCTGCCGCTTCCTTACGCAAATGCCGCTTTTCATGCGGTCCCTCGAAGGAAAATGGTACCTGCGGCTCCACCAGATCATCGGGGACATAGCCTACAGGCAAGCTGCGCTTTTTGTTCACAACGACTGTATCAGAAGTCGCATTGGTGACGATCGCGGTTCCATCCTCTTCCTTAACCGTGGCTTGCAGCGCACTCTGGCTCCGCAACGCCATCACAGGGTCGGCTTGTCCGCCTTCTGTACCCGCAGAGGCTTGTCCAGCGCTAGTGCTGCCATTGTCCGCATCCGGCTGGGTGGAAGGCTGCACATTCTCCTGTACCGCTGTAGATGACTTCAACGGCTCGCTTTCCTGTCCACCTGATCCTCCCTGCTGGCAGGCTGCCAGTAATAGCCCTGGCAGGATCAGCCCTGGAATGAGCGCTTTGGTCCAGCGCTTAGATGCTCGCGTCTGTTGTATATGTCGTTTCATGCTGGTATCTCCTCCAATATTGCAATTGATGCATGACTTGCCGTCACTTTTCCGTTTCCCCATTGTAACTGAACTTTTGGCACTCTTCGAAGCCGTTATCCTGTTCGATGAAGGCGAATAGACTCGAAAAAGGAAGTATATACCCGAATTGTTACGGAGTATGACGTTTTTGCGGGATTGCAGCTCGGGCCCGCTCGGCTACCCGTTCACGTATGAGTTTCAATGCCTCTTCCGCACGGGGTAAACCCGGCAGCAAAGCCGTAATATCCGCTTCCTTCTTAGGAGCAAGCTTCTGCGGCAGACGAATCTCAATCGCGTGAAAGCCCGCACCGGGACGATGCAATGCTCCTTCTGCCGCAGACTCTGCAATCCATTCGCTAATCGCTGCCGATCCGCTACGTCCGCCCTCTGGCCGTGAGGTAGACTCAAGTGCGGGGGATGTCCCCTGCACATGGGATAACTCTCCGGCCCAAGCACTAAATACGTACTCCAGCAACTCTTCCCGCGACATTCCGATCAGTTCCAGACAGGTCTGCGGATCGCTTTCCAGACCGGCTTGAAGAGCTTTCTTCACATCGTCGACTACACCCACGCCATCCTCCATGCTGGAAGTGGCTGTCTCAGCTGCTAGCTGAACGATCTCATCCAGCGATAGACAGGTTTCCCCTTGCAAAAAACGATAGATATCCAAAGGATCTGCTTTTAGCTGCTCCAGCCATGCCTTCCGCTGTTCGGGGTTTAGTACAGGCGCTGGGCCAGTCCATTGGACAGCATGTGTGGAAGGTACACCCGTTGATTCGCCTTCCAACCCCAATCCGTCTAATTCCGCTATCCATTGACCGTCAGTTACTTTTAGCTTCACTCGCGGCCTCGTCATCGCCTTCATCCTTTCTCTGCTCACTCAATCCATACATCATTTTGCAGCGCAATCAGACCGCGCAATTCATCATCAGACATTTCGGTGAGCCAATGTTCACCGGAGCCGACAACCTGCTCGGAAAGTGCCTTTTTGCTCTCGATCAGCTCGTCGATCCGCTCCTCCAGTGTACCTTGGCAAATCAGCTTGTGCACTTGTACATTGCGGCTTTGACCAATACGGAATACGCGGTCCGTCGCCTGGTTTTCCACTGCAGGATTCCACCAGCGGTCATAGTGAATGACATGGCTGGCGCGTGTCAGGTTCAGGCCCACGCCACCTGCACGCAGGGAAAGTACGAATATATTCGGTCCTTCTCCCTGCTGGAAGTTGTGAACAATTTCATCACGTCTGGTTTTCGCCAGTCCTCCATGCAGAAAATACGGCTCTTCCCCGAAGATTTTGGCCAAACGAGAGACCAGCAATTCTCCCATCGACACATATTGGGTGAATATCAGCGCCGATTCGCCGTTCTCGCGAATCGTCTCTACCAATTCCAGCAGTCGCTCCATTTTGCCCGAGTTTTCAGTTTTACCACTATCAGCCCGGCCTGGAATGATCAGACCCGGATGGTCACAAATCTGCTTCAACTTGGTCAGCGAAGATAGAACAAGCCCTTTGCGAGCCATACCGATCTGCCCATCCAGTGTTCCCAATAATTGATCCACCACGCCCCGATACAATCCGGCCTGCTCTGGTGTCAGTACACAGTAGGATTTCAACTCCAGCTTCTCTGGCAAATCCTTGCGTATATCTGGGTCGCTTTTGAGACGACGCAGCATGAACGGGGAGACGAGGCGATGAAGCTCACGCAACGCGGACCCCCGCTCCTCTCCTGCCAGACTGTAACGCTGGCGGAATGAAGAAGCCGTACCGAGGTAACCTGGATTCAGAAATTGAAAAATAGACCACAGCTCGCTCAGCCGATTCTCTACCGGGGTACCCGTCATGGCAATCCGATGTGGAGCAGACAGCTTCATGACGCTTTGTGCTTGCTTTGTTCGTGCATTTTTTATATATTGCGCCTCATCCAACACGATGGACGACCAGTATACCGCAGATAAATCGCTGCCGTCCCGGCCCGCCAAATGATAGGTAGTGAGGACGATATCATACTCACGTACACTTTCCTGAAACAGCTCGCCGTGGAGTCGCTGGTTGCCATGGTGAATATACAGTGACAAATCCGGTGAAAAGCGCTTCAACTCGCGCTGCCAGTTGCCAAGCAAGGACGTCGGACAGATGATCAACGCCGGACGTTGATCATCTGCGCCGATGCCACCGTCGAGCAGGCAGGTGATGACTTGAATCGTTTTACCAAGTCCCATGTCGTCCGCAAGGCAGACGCCAAAGCCCAATCCACGCATCGCAGCCAGCCATTGAAAGCCGCGCTCTTGATAGGGCCGTAATGCGCCATGCAGCGTCTCCGGCACAGGCCGTGGCTCTACCGAACGGAGTACGCCGCCCTCAGCCAAGGACGCAAGCAATCCGGCGGATTCCGCGCCAAAGATGGACAAGCCTTTCCATGAGGCCTCGCCTGCACTTTCATTTTCTGCAGCTAGATGCATCCATTCGGACAAGCTCATCTCACCGTTTTCCCCGCGCTTGATAAAGCGCAGCACCTGACGGATTTCCTTGGGATCGACCTCGATCCATTCCCCTCCGAGACGTACATACGGCAAATTGGCCGCGACGATGCTTTCCAGTTCCTCCATCGTCAAAATCGTATCACCCAGCACAGCCTCGGCATCAAACGAAATCATGCGGTTAATGCCGACAGACGATGTATCGGCAATCACACCATCTGGCTTGGCACCCTGCTCTGTCGAACGCATTTTGAGCCGCAAGCCTGCACGTCTTCGGCCCTCCCGGCTCCAGCGTGAAGGCATTTGCACGGTGATACCGTTCTTTTGTAGTGCAGGAACGGCTTCCGTCAGGAAGCGGAAGAACAACTCTGGCTCCAGTGTCAGCCCCTCGGGATAAGGACGATTCAATGCTTCTTGCAATATAGGTGCCGCTTCAGCCGCCTGTCCGAGCCTCATTAACAGTTGCGCCTGCACTTGACGATATACAATTCCGCCTCGAACCAGATCACGTTCAGGATGCGCCCACAGTGCCAGAGCAGGCAGTCGCAACCCCGGCTCAGCATCGCTTTCTGCCCAAAAGGTAATGCGCCATTCCTTCACACTCTCTTCCAGCGAAGGCTCCAAACGAAGGCACAACCGCAGTTGCCCTTCTATAGGCTCTTTGTCTTCCCGTTCCGTGACAGGCATTGCGCTTCCCTCAAGAGAGGACGCTTGAAGCACCAGCTCCTCCATCTCCGCGGGCGTTCCCTGAATCGCCACCGGGCGGGAACCTGTCAGCAGACTGTTCCACCACAGCTCTGCCAGCGGCGATCCTCCGCGCCGATACTCTGCGCGATATCGGCCCAGCTCACGGTCTGAGGCTGCCAGCACCGCGGTCGTTTCCGCATGGATGACCGCACACAAGAAGGAGTACAGTACGATTCCGGCTGCATCCTCACGTGTTTCAGGCTCCTTGCCCGCAAAAACAGCCGGAGCCGCCATACAAACAGCCGGCATTGCAGCAGCCAGCTCATAAAAGCGGCGTATGTCCTCCTCTTGACACAGTCGAGGAATCCACACCCCGACAGCCGCTTCCGGACCACGACGGCGCGGTCCCGATGGACGCGCCTCTGTAAGCGATGGCGCAATTTCGCCCCGCTGCATCAGCTCTAGCGCAAAATAAGCAGCTTTTTGCCAATATTGCATTTCCTCGCCCAGCGTAATGCCCGATGCCGCACAGCCCTTCTCGTCCATGCGGGTCAACAGTGCCATCGTCTCGCGCGGTTCCAGCGCCAAACCCTCCAATGTACGCCCCAGCATGGAACGTCTTTTGCCACCTCTGCCCACGGTTTCCACACGAGCAGTGTTCGGTATCCGTACCTCAGCAAGACGCAACGCAGCCTGCCGAAACGGCCGAAGGTCTCCCTTTAGCGTCAGCCTGCGGATTACACTGCTCCACGCATCGATACGTGGTTCCGACGTCTCACCAGAAAAGCAAAAAAACACATCTCCGAGCCATATTCCATAAAGCGGTTGATTCATATCTGTCTCCCGTCCAGCCTTTTGAATTATTACTCTTCATCATATACGAAAACGGGCTCTTTTCAAAACTTTATCACAAAAATAAATGGAAAGTCATAAGTTAATAACCTTAAATATTCATGTGGTTAACTATAAATAAGAGAATCAATTTACAGGATTAATTGTCTTTTTCTTCATCATCTGCTTTTGCATCCTTCAGATAAGGGTTCAGGCTGTCTTGCAGCAATTCCTTGACCCTCATCCGCAGTTCTTTCGGATATATGACCTCGGCCTCTGGCCCGTATTTTAGCAAAAGTCGGGACACATATCTAAACTCTTCGACCGGAATATATCCCTGCCATTCCTGACCCTGCCCTTCCTGATGGGAAACATTTTGGAAGAGGGCATCTGATCCGGCCAGCCTGGCACCCAATGCGGTAAATTTTATTTTAGACGGAATTCCTATACGGGAATCCTCCGAAGCCAACCATTCCTGAAGTGTGGGAAGGCTGTCCAAGGTTTCGTCCAGCATCGTTATTGTAATCACCCGATCTGAACGGTACAGAATGATGCGGTCTCTGCTATGCGCTGGCATGTACCAATATCCGTGATCAAAATACAGTCCAATCGGATATACTTCAGTCCACTTTTCACCGGAAGCGGAGCGGTAATGCATGTTCACCCGGCGCTTATTCAGCGCAGCCTCCAAAATGATTGAGGTGTAGGGTGACTCTTCGTGAGTGGGTAGCATACGAAAAGAAATGTACTCCTTTAATTGATCAATACTGTCCTGCACATCCTGTGGAAGCTCGGCATAATAATGCTCGGATAAATGTCCACGAACCGAGCCAAAAGGGATATCTGGAATGTTCTCCAACAGTTGCAGCATGAGAAAAAGACCCAGAGCCTCGTCGCGGGCAAGATGAAGGGGAGGAAGAAGCCGATTGGGAAGTGCCCGATACCCGCCATGGGGGCCCATTTCGGTATAAAGGGGTAACCCGGTCTGCTGCAAATAGTCGAGATCTCTTTGTATCGTCCTGACGGAGACACCAAAACGTTCAGCCAGCTCACGCGCCGTATATTTTTTTCGGGAATCCAGTATCCTCATAAGAGCAATCCTGCGTTCGTTCATAAGGTACCCCTCGATTCAAAAATTAATTTAAAATGACCGTTTAACTACGACATACTATGTCATAAATACATTGTAACATTAGGAAATAGAAAGGAGTGAATGAACTATGGGGGATTTGAAATCAAACGCAGTTGTGCTGTATATTGCCATGAGTCTCGACGGGTATATAGCTTTGCCGGACGGTTCGGTGGACTGGCTGTATGATGTTAAAGGGGATGGCGGGGACAATGGATATGCCGACTTTTACGACACCGTAGGTACAGTGCTGATGGGCAGGCTGACGTATGAGGAAGTGTTGAAGCTCTCAGATGATTTCCCTTATGCTGGCAAGCCATGCTATGTGCTCACACGAGCATTAACGGAGCAACAGCAAGCGCCACATGTTACATTTACGGACGAAGCTCTGACTGAACTGGTTCCACGTCTACAAGAACAATCGGAAGGTGCGGTATGGCTAGTCGGTGGAGGCCAGTTAGTCCGGGCCTTCTTACAAGCTGGACTGCTGGAGAAGGCTATCATTGCGATCATTCCCAAGGTGCTTGGACAAGGAATACCGTTATTTCCAGAAGGAACGCTACCAAGCACGTTTAAGCTCAAAGAAATAGAACGCCGCGGGGATATCGCTCTGCTCCATTACCATTTATAATTTTGTTTACAGAAAAGCCTTCATATTTCAGGATCACGTAATCTCCCTGAAATATGAAGGCTTTATCGCGTGCTTTTGTTCATTATTTGGTCTTCAAATTATCCCATGTTCTCTGGAAATCCTCGAATAGCTTCCCAGCATCCGATTTACCTGCCACATAAGCTTGCATCTGACTTCCGAATTCTTGCTGTGCTCCTTCAGGATAGCGGCTAAAGAACCAGCCCAACAGTTTGTTTTCCTTACTGTATTTCACCACTTCCGCACCCAATTGGCCCATATCAGCCTCTGCTCCTTCGATGCTCTTGAATGCTGGAATAAACTTGAATTCCTTGGTGATATACTTTTTCCCCTGCTCGGATGTCACCATCCAGTTTAAGAACTCCTTCGCCTCGGGTTTGACAGTCGAATTTTTATTAACCACCCAGTTGTTAGCGACACCTACAAACAGCTTATCTCCGGCTGTTGCGTCTTCACCAATCGGCATAGGCAAAATCCCCAAATTCAGCTTCGGATTAATACCATCAATTTGGACCTGAGTCCAGTTCCCTTGCTGCATCATGGCAGCCTTTCCAGTGGCGAAATTCGTTACCTGCGTGTTGTAATCGGTCGTGAGTGGCTTCGAATTGCCATACTTCAGTGTCAGATCGAACAGTTTAACCCACTCGGCGAATACAGCGTTGCCCGGAATCTTTGCTGTTCCATCATTTAGTCCTTTGACGAAGGCCGAAGGGTCCGGCTGATTGGCAAATGCCACGTTCAGCAAATGATTGCCTAACACCCAAAACTCCTGATATCCATTAGAAAATGGAGTAATCCCTGCGGCTTGGAGCTTTTGCGCAGCTCCCTCCAGTTCGGACAATGTTTTAGGGGTCTCCGTAATCCCCGCCTTCTTGAACAAATCCTTGTTATAAATAAAGCCGTAACCCTCCAGATTCATCGGCTGGCCATACAGCTTGCCGTCTTTGGTCATCGGCTCTTTGGCGACATCCACCACATCGCCAACCCAAGGCTGGTCAGACAGGTCCTCCAAATATTCCAGCCACGTATCCAGCTCACGGTAACCTCCTACGTTAAAAATATCCGGTTGCTCCCCGGAGGCGAACTTCGCCTTTAACGCCGCACCATAGTCACTGCCCCCGCCCACGGTCTGAATATCGAGCTTGATGCCTGGATGAGACGCTTCATATTCTGCCTTCATGCGATTCAGCGCTTCTGCAATCTCTACCTTAAACTGAAAAATGTGAATTGTTTTTTCCTTCACTTCCTCTTTGCCTGCGTTTTGTCCGCCACTGCTGTTACAACCTGCCAAAACCAGAGCAAAGGCCGCGAGGAGCAAGATGAGTGCTTGAGCTTTCTTTTTAAAAGTATGCGTTTTCATTTTCATGTTCCTTTCTATTCTAAATTCATATCAGATGAACTCGAAAAATTCATGTGGAAACGGAGTAAACGGAAAACGGAATGGTGCTGAACAAGCGATAGCGCTCGCCTTTGTCTCTAGATTCCCACCTTTATTCGCTTATTCAGGGGAATCTGGAGGCAACAGCGATGGTAAGCACCATCCGTTTGCGGAGTGGCCACCGTGTACATTTTCAGCTCATCCCACACTCAACCTTTGACCGAACCAGCCATAATACCTTGTATAATATATTTTTGCATGGCCAGAAAGAATACGATGACAGGCAAGATGCCCAGCACCAGAGCAGGCAAAGCCAAATCCCACTGCTTCGTGTATTGTCCAAAAAAGGCATAGGTAGCAATCGGAATCGTGCGCAGTTCAGCCTTTTGCAGTACCAGAGAAGGCAGGAGATAATCATTCCAAATCCAGAGCGTATTTAAAATAATAACAGTTACCATCATCGGTAGCATCAACGGATACACAATTCGGAAAAACACTCCGTAAGGCGTACAGCCGTCCACCGTAGCTGCTTCTTCCACCTCGACTGGCACACCTTTGACGAATCCATGAAAGAGAAAGATCGACATTGGAGCTCCGAATCCCAGATAACAGATTACCAGACCACTTATACTGTTCATTAAATCCAGTGTACTTACAACCTTGACCAAAGGAATCATCACCGATTGAAAAGGAATGACCATGGCAGCTACGAACAGGCTGAACAACACCCGATTATAACGCGTCGGACGCCGGACCATTCGGTAAGCAGCCATTGAGCTGATCAGTACGAGCAGCAGATTACTAATTACCGTAACCACGAGTGAATTCCATAAAGCTTCGGGAAAACGCGTGATGCTCCACGCTCTAGCGTAGTTGCTCCATACAAAGGTTTGTGGCCAGGCCGCAGAATCGGTGAGCAGGTCACCAAAGCTTTTGACCGAATTCACGAATAAAAAGTAAAACGGGACGAGGAATAACAATGCGACGAGGATCATCACCATCTCGGTCGCCCATGTTCCAAAGCGGTAGCGCTTGCTTGTTTCCATTTACGCTTCCACCTCCCGACTTTTCGTCAGTCGTACCTGAAGGCTCGTAACCAGAGCAACAATGATAAAGAAAATGAGTGCTTTAGCTGTTCCCAGCCCATAACGATTATTCACAAACGCTTCATTGTAAATATTGAGTGCAACCGACTCTGTGGACCCGAAGGGACCGCCTTTGGTCAGTGACAAATTGAGATCGAACATTTTGAATGACCATGATATCGCCAGGAAAAGACAAACCGTAACGGCAGGCATGATCAAAGGAAGTATAATCGACTGCAAAATTTGCATCCGGCTTGCTCCGTCAATTTCGGCTGCTTCCAGCATATCGCGGGGCACATTGGTTAGGGAAGAGATATAAATAACCATCAAATACCCGGCAGTTTGCCAGATAAACACGATGACAATGCCCCAGAAGGCCGTGATCTCATCTCCCAACCAGGACAGGTTGAAGAAGGACCAGTTCGTGCTCTCTCCGATTGCTGCAAATCCCTTGACGAAAATAAACTGCCAGATAAAACCCAGCAACAGACCTCCGATCACATTAGGCATAAAAAAGATGGTCCTGAGTACATTTTTTGTTTTCAGCGGTTTGGTTAGAAAATACGCCAGCAGAAAGCCAAAAATATTCGCAGCCACCACTCCTACCACCGTAAAACGGACCGTAAACCAGAACGCTGTCCCAAATTTGTCATCATTCCATAAAATGTGACTGAAATTATCCAGCCCGACCCACTTTGCCTCATTGGCTACCCCATTCCACTCTGTAAAAGAATAGTACATTCCGAGCATAAAAGGGATTACAATAATGATAACGAAAAATAACGTCGACGGCCCTACAAAAATGCATTGCTGGAGCCATTGCGACGACTTGGCGCGATTCAATCCGATCCCCCCCTTTTGTTGTCTGTTGGTGTCTGGAACGCTCCCTTACGGCTTTCTTTCAGCAGCATGATGCTTGGGCCGTACGGATATGCGATTCACATGTTCATTATGTCGAATAAGCGCTCTGGAGAACACGTAGGATCGTGAACCATTAGGGGGGAAAATATTGACCTCTGGCTCGCCTTGAATTGTGAAAGGAGCTCACTGCATGAAATTTCACAGTATTCGTTCCCGCCTGATCTGGTTTTTGCTCATTGCGGTCACTCTGCCGCTACTGCTGTCGATGACTATGACCTTCGTTCTCACCAAGCAATCCTTGCGGGAGCAGGCCACACAAGAAAATGAACGGCTTATTTTTCAGGGAATTACGAATCTGGATAACTATTTACAGGGACTGAATCGTGCGTCCATCGGAGTCTATAATGACCCCCATTTTCTGCGTAATCTGGCCAAAATTCCAGATGATTACCGGGCCGTCGCTGAAATTTACACCACACTGCAAACGATGATGAATGCTTCGTCAGGCATTGACCAAGTGTATTTGCATTCTTTTGAGGCTGGGCAATCCACGTTGATTACCAGTACAGTCCCGCTACGGGAATTCCGACTGGAGCCCTTTACTGGTTCTATTCATTACGGCCCTTCCGGACTATTCATACAGCCTTCGCACATGAAGCATTTGTACGGCTTTTCGGCGGTTTCCTATGCGGAGCACAGCACAAAGCAGCAGGTATTTACACTTCATCGGGCGATTCGGAACATTCCTGCCTCAGAGACGCTTGGGGTACTGGCTATAGATGTTGATCTGGAGCCGCTGCGCAGTATTTGCCGTCAATTGTATGATGCGGATACAGAGGATCTGTTTTTGATCGATCGAAACGGAATGATCATATATAGCGGAAAAGAAGCATCAATTGGAACACACTGGAAGGAATCTGACCTGCTCAATCGAATTTCTAAAGAAGGCGAGCACGGAGTGATTGAGGATGATACAGCACTGCACGTGTACGGCAAGCTGGATGCCAACTTGTCAGGCTGGACACTCGTCAAGAAAATTCCACATCGTACGCTGTATTTACGCGCTACCCGCCTGACTCAGATCAATGCGGTCATTACAGGCGCAGCATTGCTACTTGCCATTGTTGCCACGTTATGGATTTCGATAAAAATCACGGCACCTATTAAGCGACTGACTCGCTACATAAACCAGATTCAGTCCGGTCAACTGGATGTAGACATTCGGGCCATGAGTAACGATGAAATCGGAGTACTGTCGCGCCGTTTCAGACAGATGATGGATACCATCAATAACCTCATTTTACAGGAATACAAGCTGGAGCTGGCTAACAAGACACATCAATTGAAAGCGCTTCAGGCACAGATTAATCCTCACTTTTTATATAATACGCTACAGTCTATTGGAACCCTGGCTCTACAGCATGAGGTACCGCGAATTTATTCGTTGCTCTCTTCCCTTGCCAAAATGCTACGCTATAATATGAGGGACCATACGGTCGTTACACTTAAGGAAGAAGCCGAACATGTAAAACAATATCTTGATTTACAAAAGGAACGCTTCGGTGAGCAATTA
The DNA here is from genome assembly GCF_038002205.1 of Paenibacillus sp. FSL R7-0340. Taxonomy (NCBI): domain Bacteria; kingdom Bacillati; phylum Bacillota; class Bacilli; order Caryophanales; family Paenibacillaceae; genus Paenibacillus; species Paenibacillus sp. FSL R7-0340. The sequence continues at coordinate 163,877 of NZ_JBBOBY010000002.1, read as the reverse complement.
GAGGTTACTTACCAGTGGGAGGATGAGGTCCTGAATGATCGGGTGCCTAAAATGATTCTCCAACCGTTGGTGGAAAACTACTTTAAACACGGTGCCGATCCCCGGCTGGGGCCCGGTGAAATTCGCATTACAGGCAGCCGAATCCGGGAAGGCATTATGAAAATAACAGTGGAAAATAACGGAACTAACATTCCACAAGCCGAGTTGGAGCAACTCCAGCATATGTTAAAACGTCCGCTAAAAGCCTACGAGGAGCCAGACACTAGCGAGCAGGACTCTATTGGCCTTCGTAATGTTCTATTGCGTATTCAGCTTCACTCGGAGGATGGTTCCAACACCCTGTGCGTAGACAACATCCTGCCTCATGGTGTCCGTTATACACTCGAAATTCGCACTGAAGCCCATACGGAGATTCATATTAAGGGAGAGTGATCTGTCAATGAAAGTCCTGATTGTGGATGATGAGAAGCATGTACGCCATGCCATTCGGATGCTCGTACATTGGGAAGCGTGCGGTGTGAGCGAGGTACTTGAAGCTGATTCGGGCGATCAGGCGATTGAGGTCATTACCGCCCTTTCCCCACCCGTTGTACTTACGGATATGCGGATGCCCGGCAAGGATGGAGTAGCACTGATGGAGTGGATTCAAGTGAATTCCCCAGCAACCCGAGTTGTGGTGGTCAGTGGTTATGATGATTTTGACTTGGTTCGACAGGTCATCCGCCGGGGAGGCATGGACTATATTCTTAAGCCCGTAGATCCAGTGGAGATTAACGAGGCTCTAAATAAAGCCACTCAAGCCTGGCGGACAGCGGAGCAAGACCGAAACAGGCAGACGATGCAGGCCATGGAGGTCAACCGGATGAGGCCGCACTATGCTGATAAGCTCCTGACTGAGATCGTTTCCGGTATAGCGAGTACCCCTCTTTCCATTACGCCCTTACGTGAGGAGTTACGTCTTCCCGCAGCTATTCAGATATGTAATGCAGCTGTGATGAGTACCACGCAGCTGGATGCCGATATACTGGACAAATATAAAACGCGTCGTGCGCTTTTGAGCTTTTCCCTGATTAACATCTGCAACGAATTTCTTGGAACTTCTCAAACCGGAATTGCATTCCGTCATCTGGAGCGTATGGACGAAATTATTCTGCTATATTGGGGCGAGCCATCTCGTTGGCCGCTGCTCTTGCAGGATATTCACACAGGGATCAAAACGGCTTTGCGGTGTTACATGCACATCGGGGTTGGCTCTTATGGCTCTTTTGGCGCTTTTCCCATAGCGGCAGCCACTGCCTACCAAGAGGCACGGCAAGCGTTGTGGAAACGGGATGTGTTGCAAACCGCCGACTGGATGCACCAGAGTTCCCAGACACGGCAGAACATTCGTCTTCCCCAGTTGCCTGAGATGGAAGAAGAGCTACGGCTTAGTGCGCTCAGCTGCAATGCCAATCGTGTGTCGATAGCGGTAGGCCACTGGATAGCAGCCGTAGCCGAGCTGCCTTCGGTGACAGCAGAGCAGCTAGCCAGTTGGAATCAGGAGTTGGACTGGATGCTGGCCCGTTGGCTGAATGACAGACCCGGAGATACCGATGGCGAGGAACTGGCAGATGAGTCTGGCTCCATTCATGCATTGCCGGTCGACAACCGTGGTATGCTTTCCCTGCCCTTATGGCAAAGACAGGTTGAAAACCGACTGCTGGCAGCCGGTCAGGCACTTACACCAAGCCATAGCCCAAACAACCCGACCATCCGTGATATTGCCCGCTATCTGGATGCACACTATGACGAGGACATTTCTCTACAGGATATGGCGAGCCGCTTTTATCTCAGTCGGGAATATATTTCTCGTAAATTTAAGCAGGAGTACGGGGTTAATCTGTCAGACTATTTGTGTCAGATCAGGATGAGCAAGGCAAAGCTATTGCTGCTGAATGACAAGCTGCGCCTTCATCATATTGCCGGTATGGTCGGGTATCAGGATGAAAAATATTTTGGCAAGGTGTTCAAAAAACTGGAGGGGGTCACGCCCGGCGAATTCAGAAAACGCCATTCTGCAAATCCTCAGCCGTGACCGCATACAACACGTGATCTTCCCACACACCATTAATCTTCAAATAGTTGAGAGCCAGCCCTTCGCGGCGAAATCCTGCCTTTTCCATCACTCGATTGGAAGGCGTATTTCTTGGCATCACTCCAGCTTGAATACGGTGTAATTCCAACTCATTTAAGGCGTAGCGTACAATATCCTTCACTGCGGAAGTGGCATAGCCTTGTCCGTGGTATGCAGGATCTACAAAGTAGCCCAGATTGGCGTTTTGAAAGGGGCCTCTAGCGATACCCGACAGCTCCATTCTGCCGATCAGCTTATCATTTTCCGGCAAAAAAAGTCCAAACGTATATCCCTGTCCAGCTTGTGCCGCTTCCAAACCGTTGGAAATCAGACGCGCCTGTTCTTCCAGCGTAAAGTAAATTTCAGGTCGTTCTGGCTCGAACGGTTTGAAAAAATCAAAATTTTCACGTCTGATCTCTAATAAACGTTCTGCATCACTTACTTGTAACAATCGAAACTGTAGCCCTGCATGGGTGGACTTTATCAAAATGGCGCCATTAGCTTTATGTAACATTGTCATCTTCCTTCTTTCTCAGTTATTCCTATATTATTGTGTTCACGGTCACGAGACAGGAAAATACCCCAGGTGCATGAGAGCAGCCTAGGGTATCTCCATCATTCAAAATTTAGTCCGTAACAGGCATCCAGCCTGGAAGGGTCGTCAACGCACCCCACAAGTAGTCAGGAATGACTAGCTCCTGCTGGGCTTGCTTGGATAATGTCGTGCGAATGGTATCTTCTGTGCCGTTTTGCACCTTCTGAACCCATTGCGGCTCCATCAAAAGCGGACGTCCCAGCGATACAAGCGGTACACCTGTCTCCAGTGCTGCAAGCGCCTCGTCCGGTGTATTCAGCGACCCAACTCCCATAATCGGCACACGGTTACCTACCTTCTCATGGATGAGAACGGTACGTGACCGTTCGTCACTGCGGTCACGGAATGAACCACCGAAGAAATGATTTACGGAAATGTGCAGGTAATCCAGCCCTTGATCCGCCAGACGGTCTACAAGCACCATCGTATCCTCCAGCGTAATGCCTGGTGTGTGTCCTTCCTCAGGAGACAAGCGGTAGCCGAAAATGAATGGACGCTTCGCATGCTCTGCGATCACTTTCTTCACTTCGTGAACAATCGCCAGCGGAAAGGCCAAGCGTTTCTCAAGACTTCCTCCCCATTCATCAGTACGAATGTTGGAATGCGGGGAGAAGAACTGCTGCACCAGGTAACCGTTCGCTCCGTGAAGCTCCACACCATCATAGCCTGCTTCAATCGCGCGGCGAGTCGCTTCGCCATAGGCACGAATGACGCGGTGGATATCGTCGGATGTCATTTCACGCGGCACAGGCGCGCCTTCTTTTTCCTCGGCTACTGCGCTTGCACTGATCGGCTGTCCATCTGGAATTTGATCCGGTGGACACAGGCGGCCACCATGATAAATTTGCAGGATCGCTTTCGCGCCCTCCTGATGAATCGTATCTGCCAGACGGCGCAGGCTAGGAATCATTTCATCCTTGTCCGCACCGAACTCATTAACAAATCCTTTGCCATCTGGAGTTACATACACACAAGCGGTAATAACCGCGCCCACACCACCGGAGCGTTCACGGTAGTATGCCAGTTCCTCGTCACTGACTTCACCATTTTCGTGGGAAGCAAAGTTAGTCATAGGTGCCATGGTAATACGGTTCTTCAACGTAACACCGGATGGAAGGGTAAAAGCTTCAAATAGAGAATTATATTTTGGGTTCATTCGTTCTCTCTCCTTCAGTTTAAATCAGATCAGATAATATAAGGCTGTTAAGCATGAAGCCGAATATGAATTGGATGCAGTTTTCCTTCCATAACGAACTCAAACTACTGTTGCTTACTTAAATACAGTGGTTGTAACAACCACAGTATAATGATCCGCAACTATAAAGTCAAATCTATCCTTTCTGACCTTCCCCAAACTGTTCGAAAAAGCAGCCACTTGTCACAAGCCACTGACAAAGCTTAATGGTTCCCGGATGTGCTGTTCTTCTCCTCCCGGCGGGAAAACCAGGTCGCGAGCAACGAGCCGGAAATATTATGCCACACGCTAAAAATCGCACTCGGTACAGCAGCAATCGGATTAAAATGAGCTGCTGCCAGCGCAGCGCCCAGTCCGGAATTCTGCATTCCCGTTTCCAGAGTAACAGCTTTACGCTTGGAAAGATTCATACCGAATAGCTTGGCAAACCAATATCCGAGCAGGAACCCGATACCGTTATGCAAAATAACCACACCAAAAATAATCGGACCTGTCTCCAAAATCTTGCCTTTGCTGCCTGCAATCACAATAGCCACGATGAGCATAATCACCAGTGTTGATATGAGCGGCAGCGCCTGGACACTGGCTTCTGCCTGTTTGCGAAATAGCGATTTGACGATAACACCCAGCACTATGGGGACAATAACCACGATGAGAATATCCATGATCAGCGACTTCGCATCAATATTCATCCAACGTCCAGCAAGCAGGTTAATCATGGCCGGGGTAGCTAGTGGAGCAATCAGCGTCGACACCGAAGCAATCGACACGCCCAACGCCACATCGCCTTTGGATAAGAGCGTCATTACGTTGGAGGCAGTTCCACTCGGACAACAGCCTACCAAAATGACACCTACCGCAATATCCGGTGGCAGCTGCAATACTAATGCCAATCCAAAGGCCAGAAACGGCATAATCAGATAATGCCCGACCACACCAATAGCCACATCCACTGGGCGCCGGAATACTTCACGAAAGTCAGCCGCAGATAAAGTCAGCCCCATCCCGAACATGACAATGCCCAAAAATAACTGTATGTATCCTTTCAACCCTGTAAACGCCGCAGGAAAGAAAAATCCCAAGCATGCAAATAAAAGTACCCAGATGGAAAAGGTTCCTCCTACAAATTTCCCTACTTTCTCCAAGCCATTCATTCTACTTATCTCCTTACTTCTATATAATTTGAATTTGAGGAAATTCAGCTTATATAGTGCTTAAAATTTTCACCATTGTACTACATATGACTGCATATACATACAACTTTTTATGATTTTACCGGGATCAAGAAACTTTTTCCGGTTAGGACATATTCGAAAGCAAAGTGGGTATATTCATAATAGAAGCTTGTGACCAGTCGGTCATTTTTGGATCATCATTCGTTGTGGAGGAGATATCCCTATGTCACGAAGCCATCCGTATAAATGGTGGAATATTATTGCATTTATCGCTGTCGTTCTCGTTAACGTTCTGGCTTCTACACTTCCTATCGGTGGCAGAAGCACTGCTGCTGTATCCAACATGTACCCAACCTTGATCACCCCAGCGGGTTACGCTTTTTCCATCTGGTCGGTCATCTACGTACTGCTCGCCTGCTTTGTCGTGTACCAAGCTACACCTACAGGGCAAGCCAAGACAAGCGTTCAGTCCATCGGTATTTTTTTTATTCTAAGCTGTCTCTTCAATATCATCTGGATTTTCCTCTGGCAGTATGTATACGTAGAGCTGTGCGTCATCGTCATTATTCTATACTTGCTTTCCTTGAGCGTCGTGTATGTACGTACCCGCACGCCGCAGCCAACCCGCGGAGAAATGTGGTTCGTCAAGCTACCGTTCAGCCTGAACCTCGGTTGGGTATCTGTTGCTACTATTATCAATATTGCAGTGGCACTGGAAAAGAATGAATGGAGTGGCTGGGGACTCAGCGATACGACATGGGCGATCATTATCCTGCTCATCGGCACCGTATTGGCCATCATGGTCAGCTTCCCTTATCGCGACAGCATTTATCCTCTCGTATTTGTATGGGCCTATGTCGCCATCGCCGTCGAGCATCCGAACAATGAAAATGTACGGCTGGCTTCATTGATCTTGGCGGCAATCATTCTGGTGTACGCGCTATGGCTATTCTTTGCCCGTAATCGAGAACGGGATTAAAGAAAACGAATATGATCTCCTAGCCAGAACAAGCGAGCTTGGGTCTGAATCATCTAGCCCAAGCTCGCTTGCTTTGTTTATTCATTTTAACCATGTGATTAGGTATAGACTTTAATCAAATCTATAAGCTTGCTTGTCGAGTGATCTGCATTCATTTTCTTCATATTGATAATATAATCCGACCTTTTTTCATACAAACCAAGAATCATGTCAACAAATCGTTCAGATTCCAACTCTTCTTCTTCTAAAAACTCACAAAAGCCTTGCGCTTTAAATGATTTGGCATTTAGAATTTGATCTCCCCGGCTGACTGCCTTTGAAAGAGGGATCAATAGCATAGGCTTCCGCAGCGTTAAGAATTCAAAAATGGAATTTGAACCCGCCCTAGAAACAACCATATCTGCCATCGCCATAACATCCGCCAGTTCATCGTTTATGTATTCAAACTGCTTGTAGCCATGCATATGAATGGAATGATTCACTTGGTCTTTACCACAAATATGGACGATTTGAAAATGAACGAGCAAAGCCTCTAAATTCATCCAGACCATCTCATTGATCTTCTTGGAACCTAAACTCCCACCCATGATCAGAATGATCGGCTTATTTCGAGTAAATCCGCAATAGGTCAAACCTTTGGCTGCCTCCCCATCTTTTAGTTCATCTCTCACAATAGCACCTACATACCGGGTATGCTTAGAGCGAAAGTACTGAGTGGTTTCAGGAAAGGTAGTACAAATTTCTGTAGCAAATATGCTGGAAATCTTATTAGCTAATCCAGGGGTAATATCTGATTCATGAATGATTACAGGGACTTTATTCAACCACCCAGCCAATACCACAGGAACCGAAACAAACCCGCCTTTTGAAAAAATAATATCCGGTTTTTCTTTTCTTATAATCCGGTACGCTTGAGAAATCCCCTTCAGCACTTTAAAAGGGTCCTTAAAATTATTCCAATCAAAATATCTGCGCAATTTCCCAGTTGAGATACTAAAATAACGCACATCTTCCAGTCCAGAAATCAATTTTCTTTCAATCCCTTGTTCAGAGCCTATGTATTGGACACTCCAATGTTGTTCCAGTAAGTGAGGAATCAAAGCTAGGTTTACTGCTACATGTCCTGAAGAGCCTCCACCAGTGAAAATTATTTTTTTAATCATCTCCACCTCCACTCTGTATTCAAAAAAAACAAAACACATTAAATTTGAGCAACCGGGTGCCTCTATTTAATAGGGACACCCGGTTGCCATACAAACTTTTTATTTTATGAACGGACCTTTCAGACTATTCGCCCTTCAATGCAATGACTTCAATCTCCACCAGTGCATCCTTAGGCAGACGAGCTACCTCCACCGCACTGCGTGCTGGATAGGGTTGTTCAAAGAAAGAACTGTACACCTCATTGACGCTGACAAAATCGTTCATGTCCTTCAGGAATACAGTCGCTTTCACAACCTGGTTCATGTTGCTGCCTGCCGCTTCCAGAATGGCTTGTACGTTGCTCAAGGACAGGCGTGCCTGCTCCTGTACATCCTTACCGAACTCACCTGTTGCCGGATTCAGTCCAAGCTGTCCCGAGGTGTAAATAAACCCGCCTGCCTCTACCGCTTGGCTATAAGGGCCGATAGCACCGGGTGCTTTTTCAGTAGCAATTGTTTTTTTCATATGGGTTGGATTCTCCTTCCTGATACTGGTTCACCGTATTATAGCATGTGAAGTCCAAAGCCACTATTCCGTGCGACGGATTAACGCACTGGGCTTCTTTTAAGCCATCCCTTGCGACGGTGCTATATTTTTTATATCCGCTGTAACCTTTAGCGCCTATGTATCATCTAACTCCTATAACCTGCTACAAAATAAATTCCACAAATCCAGATACAGGTACAATGATCATAGCCAGTATAGACGGGAAAGGAGCACCATCCTTTGAATCTCGAAACAAACTTACACCAAGCAAGGCAGGGGGACCGCAAGGCATTCGTCGCCTTGATGAAACATATGGAATCCGATATGTATGGCATGGCGCGTTCCATTCTTCGCAGCAATGAAGATTGCGCGGACGCGATGCAAGAGGCGATGCTCAAGGCATACCAGTCTCTGGGTGAGCTGCGTGAACCTCGCTATTTTAAAACATGGCTGCTTCGCATCCTCATTAATGAGTGCCATCTCATTATCCGCAAGCAAAAACGGATCGTACCCGTGGCGGAATTTATAAAGGAACCCTCCATTTCGGGCGGATATGAAAAAATCGAACTGCGCGAGGCCATCGACCACTTGGAGGAGTCCATGCGAACTGTGATTTCCCTGCACTATTTGCGGGATATGCCGATCAGAGAAATATCAGAGGTACTGGATGTATCAGAGGGGGCCGTCAAAACACGATTACACCGTGCTCGCAGAACATTAATGGACCTGCTACAAAATCGCGGAGAAAGGAAGGTGACCTTTCAATGAGCCCTTCAGAGTTTGAGAAACAGAATAAAGAGCTGGACCAGAAATTACAATCAGAAAAAGAAAACTTGGAAGCAGACACGGTAATGATTCCCGATTTGGTAAGAGAACGCTTAGATGTATTTTACACACAAATGGAATCGGATGTGGAGCCGTTATCCAAGTCTCCTTCCTCTTCCTTACATGGACCAGTCAAAAGATTTCTTCGGGGAACCGCAATTGTCGCTGCTTCTGCGGCTGCCATTGGCATTATGATCATTGGTAGCGCCTTTGTTTCGCCTACAATGGCAGAATCACTGAAACAGGTTCCCCTTGTAGACAGCGTGTTCAAGCTTGCTGGGGATCTCGGGCTGCAAACCGCTGATCAGAAAGGGTTCGCAACTTCCTCGAATCTCAGTGTTACCCATAGCGGTATTACATTAAAGGTACCACAAATCATATTTGACGGGACACGCTTGGTCGTGGCGTTGGAAAAGAGCGGCGGAGATTCACAACATCAAACCCTATATCCGGCCATCCAAACGCAAGGACAGCCCGAGGAGGACATTCTGGAGAAAGTGGACCTGTTCATCAATGGGACATCGGTCAATAGCAATAATGGCGCCTTTAATTTCATGTATGGCCGCCCAGGCAAAGACAGTAATTCTATGCTGATTGCGTATATGCGTGACCCTGCCAGTGGTAAACCCGCCTTATCGGATCAGTTTGAGCTAGAGGTATATGCAAAGTTAAAAGGTATAGCCGAGCCGTTTCGCATACAAACCACGGTTCACAAAACTAAAATAAATAACAAGATACTTCAGCTGCAAATGAGCAAGTCTAATCCGTATCTTGCATTTACGGCAGAAAAGGTAGAAATTACACCCATCACGACCAAGATCACAACGTCGTTCAAAATGCTGACCGATATTGCACATATGCCGGATGATTATACCGTGGAGCGAGAATACAAGTACATCAAAAACGGCCACACGATCCAGTACACCAAAAAGGAATTGGATATGCTTGAGTATGCTATATTCGACGAGCAGGGAAGAGAACTCCAGCTCCTGAGCGGCTCTGGAGTTCCCCTTACCAAAGAACGTGACAGCAAAATGATCACCCTGTTTACTCCTTTTGTAGATACTCCCCAGAAGATCATTTTCAAGCCTTATATATTGCCAACACAACCAAGAGGCAGTGCCCTACTCGATGCTAATGGCAACTGGACACGCCATTACATTGATGAATTAGAGATTACGATAGATGTGCCGCAAAAAACAAACCACCAATAAAACACAAATAACGCCGCTGTTGTCCGAATCATTGGGCAGCAGCGGCGTTATTGTCATTTTAATCCTGCCGTGGTTTTACACGTTCTCATCAGGAGCCGTTCCTGTAACAGGTTCCTCATCTTCGGATGTTAGCTCTGCACCAATGACCCGAATGATGTCGTTCGGATAAATATGTACGCCGCTCGCCTGCGCAAGAGCAATTCGTACCATGGCTCGTGCGATGACCGAGGCCGGGATAGCGCGGTAGGAAGCGAGCTTGCCCGTCATCAGACCGTCCAGCGCTTTCATGACAACAGCTGCAGCGGCTTCGCCCAAACGTCGTTCAGGTCTCGCGCCCAAAATCAGCGACGGACGGAACAAATGCAGCGCAGGCAGCCCGATAGCGGCAAGCGCCTCTTCAGCCTCACCCTTGGTGCGGTTATAAAACACGCGTGAATCTGGATCGGCCCCCATCGCTGAGATAGCTAGCATCTGTACAGCACCAGCCTCTTTGCCCAACTGGGCAGCCAGCACCGGATAGTCCAGATCCACCTGACGAAACTGCTCCTTGGTGCCAGCTTTTTTCATTGTTGTCCCAAGGCAGCAAAAAACATCATCCACCCCTTCGAAGGCGAACGCCGCTTTCTGTGGCTGTTCCCAATCGATGAGCGCCTGCTCCAGCTTGGGATGCTTGATGTCCAACGGACGTCTGCCCATAACCATGACGCGGTTGTATTCCTTTTGCACCAGCAGCTCTCGTACAACATAACCCCCGACGAGCCCTGTTGCACCCACAACGACCGCTTTACGTTCCATGATAGACCTCCTTTGTGCCATAACGCTCCTGCTCCTACAATAGCGATTAGGTTAATTTAAAGGGTTGTTCGTCCGCCTCCTTGCTTACGGACGGACACATGGGTAGGTACAAGGAAAACGTACTTCCCTTACCCTCCTCACTTTCTAAACGGATAAACCCGCCCAACAAGCGGGAAAAATCACGGCTGATGGACAATCCCAACCCGGTTCCTCCATATTTACGATTAATGGAACCGTTCGCCTGCTGGAATGCCTCAAAAATAACGTGTTGCTGAAGCTTGGAAATACCGATGCCCGTATCTTTTACAGCAAATACAACCCAATCTCCCTCCTGTCCCTTTCGATCCAGATGCTGTGTACTCATTTCTAGCAATACACGTCCTTCATGAGTGAACTTAAAGGCATTGGACAATAAATTACGCAAAATTTGCTGTACACGTTTAGAATCGGACCGAATTTCATTCGGTATAGGCTCATGCTCCTTTAAGCTGAATTCCAGGTTTTTATCCTTCGCAGTGACTTCAAAATGCATCATCATCACCTGCGCAATCTCACGCACATTGACTGGCTCACTTACGATTTCCATGTGCCCAGCCTCGACCTTGGACAAGTCCAAAATGTCGTTAATCATTTGGAGCAAATCATGCCCCGAGGCATAGATGAGATCGCTGTATTGGTATAACTCGTCCTCATCCAGTTCTTTTCCCTGCTCGTTGATAATCTGCGCCAGATTAATGATGCTGTTAAGAGGTGTACGTAACTCATGCGACATCGTTGCCATAAAATCCGATTTATATTGGGAAGCCATCATCAGTTGCTTGGCACGTTCCTCTAGAATGACCTTTGCCTTCTGCAACTCATCTCGCTGCTCTGATAACAACTCATTCGCCTGCTTAATCTGATGATTCCGCTGTTGTTCCATCTGAAAGTCCCTTAAAATCAGAGCAAATAAGAAACTGAGGACGATGCCGATTGGCAGTGTAAGAGGGACAACCTCCGCTACATAATAGCGCCAGGGAATGACGCCCAGACAGGCAATATTTAACGTATTTACGATATTAACCGCTAAAATGGTCACCGATGCCTTAATAATCAAACGCCAGGTGGAACGGCGCATCCAGTAGTTCAATCCGGCGCACAGGACGCCCAGAATGCTCATATTCAAAAAGCCGACCCACGCCGCCATATGCAGACCGAAGGTAAATCTCGTTAGTCCGATTGCGACCCCAATAATAATAAGCGTATAGGAGCGGGGATACACCAATGCCGCGATAATCAGCGGTACAAAACGCAAATCAAAAATAACCGTTTCACTAAAGTTAAAACCAAAACAAGAGCTGACCCATCCGCCAAATATCACTAGCAGCACCGAGCTGACATATTTGAACCGCGAAGAGGTACGACTCAAACCATATTTATAAATCACGTTCGCCACATAGGCAACGGCAATCAGCATCCCTAAATTCATTAAAAACATCATTGAAAATTGCATGGACTCACACTCCCATAGCGCAAAAAATTGGATGCCAGGCCTATGTTAACCGTGTTTGCCTTTCTTGTACATCATAACATGAAGCCCCATCTTTCGACATAAAAGATGCTTACATTCCTATATAAAAAAGCGAACCTCAATGGCTCGCCCTGTTGTGCTGATATATACAGAGTCAGCTTGTGATGCCTTTGTTCCGGCGCCACTCTTTGACAAATAATTCGGCAAAATAAGGGTCCCATTGGGTTCCCTTTCCCTCTTCCAATATCATAACCGCCTTCTCTTCCTTCATACCTTGCCGATAGGGACGATCAGACGTCATCGCATCATAAGCATCCGCTACAGCAATGATTCGCCCAAATAAGGGGATATCTTCCCCAGCGAGCTGGTCAGGGTATCCCTTGCCATCATAACGTTCATGGTGCGATCGCACGCCGGGCAAATAAGGGGCCATAGCATAAGCTGGTTCAACTTGCCGGAGAATGCTCTCTCCCATAACCGGGTGCATTTTAATCTGATCAAACTCCTCGTCCGTCAGCTTGCCGTCCTTGAGCAGAACAGCGTCAGCCACGCCGATTTTACCGATATCATGCAGCAAAGCTGTTTTGCGCAGCAAGTCGAGGTCTGTCTCATTCAAACCGCCCTTGCGCCCAATGAGTACGGAGTATTCAGCCACACGCAAAGAATGTCCTGCGGTATAGGCATCTCGCGCATCCAGCGCTGCCGCCAAGGTGGCGAAGTAACTGTCCAATAGCTGACCGTTCTTTTCTTCCCGTTCCTTCAGGCCCTCGATCATCATGTTAAAGCCTTCAACCAGCTCGGCAAATTCGTCGGAGTACAAGTCGCTGGCATTACTGTTCAGGCGGCCTTCCCTCACTGCATTCATTTTTTCCAGCAGGTGGTGGATCGGCTGTTCGATCTCACGGGTCAACAACCTTCCTCCGAGATAAGCAAAGGCTACACCAAAAATTAAAATCGTACCCGCCCATGCCCAATAGGAACTCGAATCCGTCGCCTCCAAACGTTCCAGGCGAATCTGTGTAGCTAAACAAAATAAAAACAGAGGAAAAGCACCAATGAGCGTCGCGCTTAACTGAAATTTATGCCGAAGCGATAGTAGGACTCGTCCTCGCAGGGACAGGTTTAATCCAAATTGCTGATAGGTTCGATCACGGATTTCCTCCAGCAGCGGCTTGATTGCTCTCATTGTCAGGAAAAATTCAACCAGTGCGTGCATCGAAGCAACCAGACAAGCTCCTATACAGGCGATTCCTACATAATACAAGGGAAAGGTAAGTTGTCCAGTATGTATCATCCATAAGGCAATGACGGCTGCCGGGATAGAGAAACCCAACAAATGCGGTCCAACAATACGTAAAACTGACAAATTAGGCAGATGATGAACCCGGATATACACCGCTTCTACATCCTTGAGTGTTTCCTGATTGCCGTAAAAAAAGCGATGAACCGGTCTCAAATGCATTCGAAACACTATGGTTTCACAAGCAATCATAATGACGCTGGAAAATGCAATAATTTTAACAAGACCCAGAATTTCATAGTGGGCTACATTTAACGTGGAAAATACAAAAATCATACCTACCAACAATACAGCGATAAACGAACCTATAATATAGTTCAGGATAACATGCTGAATAAAGCGCTTATAGGTCGGCAAATTGCTACCCCTCTTTTCATCCGTACACTCTAAAATATCTTGTGTATTCAATATCGGAGTCCAACCATCAAAAGTTTACCTTCTTGCTCGAGCATTTTACATAAATACGAGGATGGCTTTTAAACTGCAATTTATAGATGGGAAATCATCTTATTCTTAACTAAGAAACTCTCGAGGGAAGAGCATTTTAGCCAACATTTTTTCCAGTCTATAATCAAAAAGCCAAAAATGACTTGTGTTTTACAATCATTCTTGCTATACTATTGAAGTATGTATTAACCCCATAAGATTCCACGCAACAAGCTATTACTCCTAATCACCGTATGGAGCTTCTCCTAATTTTATGTATAACCCTAATGTAGAATTTTGAGCTTTTGCCGAAGATTTTCACATTCACACTGGCGCGGTCATCGGAGCCGCAAGGACGAAAGAGAGGTAGGGCTTTTGTCGTTTGGAAAATGAACAGTGGAATCACACTGCCCCTTATGAACATGCTGACCATATAATGCAAGGTAGCAGGGGTTGAATATATATTTTGCCATCAAACGATGAAGTTTGAGCAGGCCGTGCAGTATATGCAAACTGCACCATCCTCCGGATGATCCCCGGGGGATTTTTCATATACGGAAAGCGTATCTATGAACAAAAAAGTGGCCCTGCCGATACATCGGCAGGGCCTATAGCTTGATCAAAAAGGGGTTAATAGGGTCATTATAGTCTCGCTTTCTTAAAACTAAATGATATGCACCTTAAAAACTCATTAATTTTCCAGTTTTATATACCTTCTAATAATTCGTCCAGTATTCTGTACCATCGGGCGGCATCGTTTGCGTAGTGGAACGTCTTGTTTCCGCTTGGGTGCGCCTTTGGGTCGAGGGACGCTCCCACCCTTCCAGTAAAACAACATGCTGGGTACCCGAATTGTTTTCCCAAGTGATGTAGCGCTCCTGTTCCATATGTCGCAAGGCGACTGTAATTTCAGCATCTCGCTTGCCCGTTTTTACGGTCAATTCCGCCATTGTGGGCATGTGGCGATGCTGGGCGAAATAATTATACAAAATACGTAACAGCTTTCGTTCCAAATCTGGCAACATCGTCTTCCCCCCTACAAAGAACATATGTTCCCATTATAACATATAAAAATGCACCCTCCTACTGGAAGATGCATTCGGGCTTGTATGCCCATGTTGAATTTAGTTTTTTTCCTTCTCCTGACGACCGACAGAGCGCAGCCACCAAGCGATTCCACCCACACTTCCAAGTGCCAGAACCGTTAAGAAAATAATATAGAACAAATGAAATGCACGATCACTCATGGCAATCGCCTCCTTACTTTATGTATACACTTTCCAGCTAAGCCTGTAAACCTCTTTTTAGTCCCACATTCTAAATTTCCCCAAAAACTCGACAATAGATACTTGCTTGAGATCCATCGGTGCATACTAACTAAAAGTGGTTAATACCAAATATGAGACAGACCAAGGAGGTTATCGAATATGAAATTCCTATTGATCGTGATCATCGTCGTGCTGATCGTTGTGTTGCTTATGAGAAGACGCAGATAAGCAGACATCCTGCATGGTTAAAAAGGAATACAAAAAGGGCTTTCGGTACATCACCGAAAGCCTTTATCCATCTGAGGTTAAGGCTAATTTACGCCTTGTTCTTCTTGTTATATTTAATAAAAGCAATTACAAGCGCTACAGCAAACAATATTCCGCTGACCACCCATGTTGTCAGAAATGCCATACCCAAACCGACATTAGACCCCATCGTCGGGTGATTCATGGCAGTAAACACTGATCCCTGCATCATAAATATGGTACAGAACAAAACAACGGGCGCTAAAATAATCGTGCTTGCTGTCTTCCGAGTACCAGATACTGCGATCACGCACAGAGCGGAAATCACCAAGATCACCCAATATATAACTGCTTCCCAAATCACTGAAGTGCCCACCTGCTCAACCTCTTTTCTATCCATTCGTATATGCCTCTTCTATTGTAACAGACGTCACACAGTGAACCAAGCCATAATTTGATCAGAAAAGGGGTAAACCCTGCGGATAACGTAAATAATGTACAGTAGCGATCCTACACCAAAGACATGAAAGGAAATGTTCACTCACGTTCAGCCATAACCGAATACGTCTTATAGCCACCATCAACGTTCCTCACCCGATAACCGTATTGAGTCAAAATTCGGGCAGCAATATAGCCTCGCAGACCGACTTGGCAGGATACCGCGATCTCTAGATCACTAGGGATTTCTGCCATCCGCTCTCTAATTTCGGCCAGAGGAATATGAATCGAACCTGGAATGGCCCCTGCCTGTAGCTCCACCGCATCCCTAACATCAATAATAAGACCACCATTGCGGTGAAAATCATCAACTTCATGCCACTGTATCGTTTGGACCAGCCCATCCATGATATTCGAAGCCACGTAACCCGCCATATTCACAGGGTCTTTTGCTGAAGAATAAGGAGGTGCATAAGCAAGTTCAATATCAGCCAGTTCACGGACGTTCAAATGGCCACGAATAGCCGTCGCAATGACATCAATCCTTTTGTCTGCTCCATCAGCTCCAACAGCCTGCGCCCCATAGATCATCCCGTTTTCGGGATTAAAGAGCAGCTTCATAGCAATGGGTGATGCGCCAGGGTAATAGCCGGCATGTGAACCAGGATGAATATGAACAGCCTGATAAGGAACGCCCAGCCGCTGTAATGTTTTTTCATTATTACCTGTAGAAGCTGAAGTCAATGCAAAGGTCTTAATTACGGATGTTCCAAGCGCCCCATCATAAGAAATTGCTTGACCGTTAATATGATCCGCTACCAAACGCCCCTGACGATTGGCTCCCCAGGCTAGCGATACCATCGTTGCAAACCCATGATTGCGGTCTTTGACCTGAATGGCATCCCCCACCGCATAAATGGCCGGATCGCTGGTTTGCAGTTGGGCGTTCACCTGAATAGCGCCGCGAAAACCAAGTTCCAATCCGCTTTGCTTGGCCAACTCATTTTCAGGAACAACACCGATCGCCAGAATAACCATGTCCGTCTGAAGCACACCCCCGGAGGTCAATCGAAGTTGT
Organism: Paenibacillus sp. FSL R7-0340; assembly: GCF_038002205.1. NCBI lineage: Bacteria > Bacillati > Bacillota > Bacilli > Caryophanales > Paenibacillaceae > Paenibacillus > Paenibacillus sp. FSL R7-0340. Next base: position 147,031 of record NZ_JBBOBY010000002.1, on the reverse strand, counting down.
GTACCCTGCTCTTCAAAAGCTGTGACTCCTTCCTCTAAACGCACCTCCACCCCGTTCAGCCTCATATGCTGTTCTACCCATTTTGCCATTTCAGGGTCCAGTGGATTCAATAATTGTTGCCCCATATCAATAATGGTTACTGCAAGTCCACGCTCCCGCAAATTCTCGGCCATCTCCAGCCCAATAAATCCGGCCCCGATCACCGTGACGTGCTTTGGATGCCTTTCATCTACATATGCCTTAATAACGTCCGTGTCATGAATATTTCTTAATGTAAATAAATTCATAGCTTCATGTAATCCAGGAATGTCCGGTATCATCGGTTTGGCTCCCGGCGACAATACCACAATATCGTACGGCTGCTCATCTGTTTCCCCTGTAATCATATCGCGGAAATGGACGAGCTTCTGCTCGCGGTCTATTTGTATCACTTCTTTCAGTACCCGTACATCTATATTAAAGCGGTCTCTTATCCCTTGAGGTGTCTGAAGAAACAGCTTCTCCCGCGCATGGATTGCCCCGCCAATATAGTAAGGAAGGCCACAGTTTGCAAAAGAAACATGCTCTCCGCGTTCAAACAAAATAATCTCGTCTTCCTCATTCCATCTACGTAATCTCGCAGCAGCAGAAGCTCCACCTGCTACCCCGCCAATAATAACTATTTTCCTACCCATTTCTTCCCCTCCTTATATACCCTACGGGGTATAATATATACCTATGGGGGTATGTTGTCAATACGCAAAAAAGACGGAGGTTGCCCCCCGCCTGATAAACATTGAACGAATACTGATCTGGGTCGAAAAATCACTTGCGAATGCTACACGAATGCTCTGTCACACTTAGTCTAAGAAGGATCTACTGCTACTACTGCTGGCTGGCCGCGATCGCCTGCTCCAGATCGTACAATATATCGTCTATCGCTTCTGTCCCGACAGATAGGCGTAACAGCTCTGGTTTGACTCCTGCAGCAACCTGTTCTTCCACATTCAACTGCTGGTGCGTTGTGCTTGCCGGGTGAATAATCAAAGACTTGGAATCACCTACATTCGCCAAATGAGAAAATAGCTTTACATTCGCAATTAGCTTGCTTCCCGCCTGGCTTCCACCTTTAATACCAAAGGTCAGGATTGCTCCTTGTCCTTTCGGCAAATACTTTTGAGCTAATTCATAGGACGGATGGCTCGGCAACCCGGTGTAGCTGACCCACTCCACATCCTTGTGGCCTTCGAGATATTGCGCTACCTTCAAGGCATTTTGACTATGTCTTTCCAACCGCAGATGAAGTGTCTCCAAGCCCTGAAGCAGCAGCCATGAATTAAACGGAGAAATGGCAGCTCCCAAGTCCCGCAGCAATTGGACCCGTGCCTTGATAATATATGCGATAGGTCCCACCGCCTCGGTGTAAACAACTCCGTGGTAGCTCGGGTCCGGCTCAGTCAGTCCTGGGAAACGACCACTCGCTTTCCAGTCAAACTTGCCGCTGTCCACGATCACCCCACCAATAGACGTACCGTGTCCGCCAATAAACTTCGTTGCAGAATGCACGACAATGTCCGCTCCGTATTCAATAGGACGCAACAAGTAAGGACTTGGGAACGTGTTATCCACAATCAGCGGAATACCATATTCGTGCGCAATCGCCGCTACAGCTTCCACATCCAGCACATTGCCCTGTGGGTTGCCAATCGTTTCGGCAAATAATGCCTTCGTCTTATCCGTAATGGCATTACGGAAGTTCTCTGGATCATCCGAATCGACAAAATGTACTTTAATGCCCAATTTCGGCAGTGTTGTAGAAAATAGATTATATGTACCGCCATACAGACTGGAGGCCGACACAATTTCATCCCCGGCTCCTGCAATGTTCAGGATGGAGAAGGAAATCGCCGCCGCTCCCGAAGCCGTTGCCAACGCGCCAGCCCCGCCTTCCAACGCAGCGATCCGTTGCTCGAACACATCCGTGGTCGGATTCATCAGACGCGTATAAATGTTGCCGAATTCTTTCAGCGAGAATAAATCAGCCGCATGCTCCGCATCCCGAAATCCATATGAAGTGGTTTGATACAACGGAACGGCGCGGGCAAAGGTAGTAGGATCAATTTGTTGTCCGGCATGGACAGCGAGAGTTTCGAATGACAGCTTGCGTTCTTCTGACATGGTTATTTCCTCCCTTGTTATACGTGCTGTATGAATCGTCTCTTCCTGTATGCGTACTCATGGATGATTTTTCAATCATTCTCGCACAAAAAGAACGATTTGGGAAGATAATTCTCATTATTCAGGTAGGATATTATAATTTTATTAAAATATCAGTTTTCTACCAACAAACAGCAATTACAGGCAATAAGCTACATATTGATGAATTTTGTTTCTGGAATAGATAAAGGATTTTCATATACATGGGGCACCGATCTTCATTTGGTACATGCCAAAGACCGGATTATAAATACAATTGGGTTTGAAGATCGTTACAAACGACAAGAATTCAAACTCCTTACCGATTTTGCTCTGGCTGAACTAGCACGTGACTATGAAGAAGCGAAAACTTCTATACTCGAAGTAATTGTTTCCACAAAGGAAAGATACTTCTTACAACCTAATAAAAAATAAAACTTTCCCTATTACCATTTTTGTGGTAAGAGCTGTTATAAAGTATACAAGAGAAATCCTGAATACGATTAGTACAACATTAAGAAATGATACCGTGCTATTTACTGGTGGCCGGTCCAATCTAATCGGTCAGAAGGAAGTTAAAGCACATTACAAATTTGCCCGGTTTGTAGAGGATTCGGAAATCGCTAATGTGCTCGGTTTTTACAAATAAGCAAAAGCTATGGTAGCCGCTAGATCAGAGTGAAACAAATGGGCGATAAAGTAAGAATAGAAGTCACTTTCAACACAGACAAACATGCAGACATTTTAGCTGCTATGAAGAAATTTGGAAGCCAGGCTGGTTTCCTTAAATCGCAGCAGTCCACTATTTGAATACAACAGGGGGCAATAATCCCAATGCTATTCTGCCCCCTAACCCAGAGATAAGCAAGACTCCAGCGGAACATCAGCCAACCAACCGTTTCAAGAAACACGTAGAACTTCCCCCAGGGATTGGCGGTCAAGCCATTTCCTCACGACTCGAATAAACAAAGCCCCTGCGGCTGGCAGGGGCTTTCTTTGTTTGTAAGTTTGGATTTTAGACCAATTGGGCGGTGCCTTTCGGGCTATATTAACACCCATTCCAGCGTCCCCATTAGGCCGCAAAAGCTCTGATGGCCTTTCAAGCATCCTTTAAGCCTTTTCTTTGAAACGATCCCTAGAAGGCCATTCTCCACGTATACATCAAGAAACTTACTACTCTCTGGATGTCCACCCGGCCCAAAATAGAAACCTCCAAATAAAAAGTATTAATGTGTTGTAAAAATGGCTCCTTTTTTTCCCTATATAACGAGAAGCAAATAAAGCGCGCAGCTCTCTAGTCTGATTAGACAAAAAAACTTTAAGTAAAAGGAGCTAATTAATTATGGCATTTACAAAAGAATACACTGCTAATGTTGTTTTGAATTTGGACCAGGTTAGACAACTGCAAAGAGCACAACGAACTGTTTATGATAAGGGCCTTGTAGAGCAGAATACTAATGCTTTGGCCGCTGGGTTGAGTTCTTCGCTTTCTATACTAGGGGCTATATTTTTTAAGTACACTGCACCTAGTTTGGCAGCAGGCATTGCCTCTCTCCTGTTAGGTATGGTTCCTAATGAAAAAGATGCTCTCAAAAGTATGGTTATTAATGGTTACTGGGAGATGGGATATCTTCAAGACTTTTTGGAGGACAATCAAGGGAAATATGATTTGATTGATGTCAAATTTCCATTTATTGAATATGAAACACAGGGGATCAGATTCATTACTGGTAAAGGTGTAGTAACACGAGTGCATTCCACCAGCGGTGGATGGATGCTTATGTAATAGTCAGTTATAGAACAAACGACCGCTTGCCTAGCTAAGACAAGCGGTCGTTTGTTTCTTCAAAATTTATTTGAACAAGTTTTCTATTAGCTTCCCATTATATCCACTGATGATTTCATATGAAACAACATTACTTTTAGGAACGGGCGTGTTGTATTTATAAACCACTAAACTTTTTTCTCCAAAAATGGTTAATCCAACGCTTCTTTCTTGTTTTGATCGTATAGTAATCCAATACAAGCCGGACGAAGGAGCGCTTGAATCAGATTTTTTTAGCTGTACTTTCGAAAGTTCTTCTATGATTTGATGAATTTCTTTAGCATTTGACACAGTTATCTTTTTTTCATTGGCAGAATTGTCCTCTGATTTAATGATTTCAATGGTATCAATTTCTTTCAGATTCACTTGCTCTAAAGCTGCTTCTTTAAAAGAAATAGTCGATTTAGATACAAAAATGCCTCCCACGACGATGATTACTACGAAAAGTATTATGATACTTAGAGCATACTTTTTTTGTATTTTCATAAAGCCCTCCTTATAAATCGAATTATACATAATGTACCATTAATATAAAAATATTTCCATGGCACTATTGTTGTGTTTGTAAAAAAGAGAACTGATGATTGTCGAACATCTTTGTATGCAATTTGTCTTCATATATGTCCTATCGACGGTAAAGCCGCCAGAATGTTTTTCAAAAAAATAATAAAAAAACGCTGTGAGCAGGATACTTGGAATAAAATCACTTACACACAGAATCCAATCGTATAAGCATCGAAACTTCATTAGATTTATGGCCTGCTCACGGATCAGGTTTAAATAATTCGGTGTAATTTTGACCGGATAAAATCCGGCACACTCCCGCAGAATATTTTCTATTGTCCACACCTTTCTCGCCCAGTATTAATAATTCTGGCCGCCCTGCTCTTGGGCTTGCCCAAAGCCAGGTATATTGTCTTTTCGCTCCACCGCCGAACCAATAAATGTGTTTACGTATAAAGGCTCGGATCAGGCGCATTTCCTTACGGGCTATTTCCTTCTGTTCCTCTGCTTCTTGTGGGTTGCCTGCACCTTCACCGTTCTTTAAATCATAATTCGCATGACCGACTTCATCAATTGTAGTCAGAGCACATATGGCTTCTTCAATCACAATGGTGAGCGTGAGCACCTACTTTGCTTCCTTTTCCCAGTCGTAAGCAAAAATAGATTCCTTCAGCTCCCCATACGAATTAACAACTCTAAACGTAGCAGTTGGCTTCGCTATATCGTCTTCTTAAAGGAAATTTCAAATAGTTCCAAAATAATTCAAAATTTTATTATATTCGCTAAAAAAGAAAATTCATTCTATAAATTGGTTGTTATATTAATTTTGAGAACTCCTACCTTATATGTACGTATATGAACATAAGGGAGGAAATTTTTCTATGGGTGCTATTGAAGATTACCGACGCGAGTTATATAGAATTGCTTGGAGAATTCAATATCATACAAAACGCAATCGTAAACGTGAAATTTCTTTAGAATTCAAGCCTAATCTCTTTCAATCCTCTTTTTCGGAAGAGTCTGATAACAAAATAATGATACAATCGTATATTAATAGATTAAGGTCTGAGATAGGTAAAAAAGTCATCTATGAAATTTACATAAACGATAAAACAGAAGCCCAAGTTGCCAAGGAACTCCATATTACACAACAGGCGGTGAACAAATGGAAAAAGAAGGCGCTACACGATTTATGTCAGATGATGAGTTTATGAAACTAGTAGAACTTGCCCAAACCAAATCCGATGTAGAGGCAATGAATGCAATTTTTCAATACTTCGATCCAGATATTAAACGATTAAGTGAATTTATCCGTATGCCAAAAGAGGATGCGATCCAGAGTATGAAAACCGAACTTCTTGAGTTTATCATGAAAAAATAAAGAGCCCTTGGCAATAAGCTGCTTCCGGTGCCCTACCGTGAGCAGCTTATTTAGTCTTCTTGATCCAGAAAAAATTTCATATTCAGGTTGTGTAGTTTCAGTCCCTAACTCCTACATAAGTGTAGGGATAATCGAGTAAAGAACATGAATCACAAAAATTCATGACTTCGCAATTTTCACGATTTGGTTGTAATTCACAGCCTTAAATCACCTACATAAGTGAGAGGGAATTGAAGACTGACGTCAAAAAATGTGGAGCCATTTAGATGTCAGCGACTCCATCAATTCTCTCATAAAAATTCGGGAGGTAATAAATTATGGCACAAATTCATTCTCAACACGCAACCTATCTTTCAAAAGATCAATTAAAGGAAATGATCGAACAATATACTGGAAAATCCGCTTCGACATTAGGATATGCAATTGGTGCATTCGGTTATAAACTTTGTTCTAACGCCCTTAAAGCAAAAATCCCACCTGTGATTGTAGCATGGCTGGGGGCAATTACTACTGTTGTAGCTGGGGCAGCCCTTCTTAAGGATATTAGCACCTATACTGAAAGACAGAATTTTGTAGGTTTGTTGCAAAATCTAGTCGATAATCCTAGACAGTACACCCGATTCAAAGTAGTATCGACCATTTGGATGGAATGGCATGAAGGTCCGACAATGGGTTATTACACCTATTATACGACAGTCTCCTATGAAGCAGTCTAAGCAGTAAACATAAAAAAGGGGCGGATCAATTCCGCCCTTTTTTTATAATCTCAGTAAAAGTTACACTACTGTAAATGAGGAAATATAATTCTGCGATTAGAAAAAGCAGCTTATGCATCCATGTTTCTTGTGACAGAAATAAAAATATGATAACTCCGAATGAAATTATAATCATAATCACTTCTACAATTGTATCACTTTTAATCCTGCTTCTCTGATTAGCCTGGTATTTTTCGTACAAAGCTCGACCAATCAAACGAATAGCGTAAGTAGCCATCAACCAATCATAAATAAAATGAGATGGATGATAAACAATACGCAATGTTAAGGTGGCCAAGAAAGCAATCAAAATAAGGACAATTGAATAATAGGGTTTCTTTAGCATAGTTTCAGTTTCTCCCCTTACTTCTTTTACAATTATTATACAGTATGTGTATGAAGATTCCATAAAATAAATATACTTGTAACCACAAGATCGGTTTTATCCGTTTTAATAATTGTATTTCATACTCGGCTACGTATCGGTAGAAGATTCTCTTCGACACGCCCAATTCATTCATGGCCGCGACTCTAGTAAAATCATTGGCTTTCCATTTTTCGTACACCTGAGTAAATATCGAACCCATCTGTTTCTTGGGCCGTACCAAACTCCCCACCTTCCTTTTTAGCAACAGCAATCCCTTCTGCTTGCCTGACACGATTCTTTTTCCGGTCCTCTGTTCGGCTCCCCATGCCAGCATACTAAGAAACTGGTCTTCCAGTAGCTTGCCTATATCACCCAGGGCCTTGAAACGGTGACTATCAAATAAGCTCTCATTCTTATGCATAAAATGTCGGCCTTCAGCTCAGGGGTAATATATTTCCACTCGTACAAAATGCCATTATATCTTGGCCAAGTCGATCAAGTGCATACAGGTATAACAGATCCCCTTCCCGAAGCATCAGCCGCATGGCGTTATATCTTATCCGGTTAAAGTATTTTCCACTTTGCTTGTCTATAAAAGTAAACCGTTCCTCAATGCCCAACTCCCGGAATTTTAGGAGCTGCCGTTCTGGATTTCGGTCTTTGGCCGACACCCGGGCATAAGCCATTTTTACCATGTGATGCATCGTCCTTTCAGTTCCAAAAAAGTGCACCATTAATATAGGAACGTTCCAATAGTGATTTATACACATTTCGGAACATGATGTAGACTGATTTAGAACCGTTCCTAAAAGCATGCTTTTAGGAATCCATTCACAAATTTTCCGGAAGATATACACGGTTCAAACAAAGTTAATGTAGAAGTATGGGGCGTAGCCGGTTCGTTGCATTCGGACGCGAAATAATGGCTGAACAAATCAAAGAAGCTCCATACCGATGGCGAAGGCTGGAGCTTCTTTAGTTGTTTCTTAGGCTTTTTTATATACAGGCCATGACTATAATATTTTTTTATCTGAGATATTCGGGCTTATGACATGCCAAGCCACTCCGCATATTCGCCTTGCTTGGCTCCTTAAAAACGCTTGATAAAGTAGTTGAAGCAGCAGCGGAAGATTGACCGCGCCAATATGCTCCATACCTATTCCCGGTGGTTTTCTCCTGTCTCACGCTCGCTTATAGACGTTTACTATCATACTTATGCCAATAATAATACCAACCAGCTTCCGCACAACGTCCAAAAGCTTCAGATACAAATCAAGAGACACGGCAGCCCCCCCTTTCGGGTAGCTTCGCCGTGTCATTCCCCACCAGTTACCTTGTCCCACTCATTATCGGAATGTTTTACCTAAATGCTCCCCCAAACCAAAATAATGACGGAAATTATAGATGAGTGGGCTCCACTTTGTCGGATCAATATGGTTCTCACCGAGGATGATATCCTGATGAACATGCACCTGTATGGCTTGAGTTTCGACGATCGCAAAATAAGGAGAATGGTTAGGGATTCTCACATCCTTCACCTTAGCTTCAATTTGAATAGGGCACTCCCTGATTCGGGCGGGCTTGACCCTATTCGACTCAATCGAAGTTAGTCCGCTGATCTCATACTTATCTTTATGGTACATAAATCCATGTTCCTTCTTTTCCGCTGGAACAGGATTCTTGCCTGTATAAGGGGCTAAACGTTCTACATTTTCCCACATTGAAGGCCCCGGGACGTTGATTACACATTCGGAATGCCGCTCCATATTTTCTAATGCTTTGCCACCTGTTCCAATGCCTAATACCACACAATCTCCTAATGCCCACGAAGAGGAAATGGGGCTAATATTGGTTGTTCCATCCTCATTCAGCGTATTGAGTAAAATCACAGGGGTTCCGTAATATAAAATGCTAGGATTAATCGTTTTAACGTCTGGACTATAATTCATCTCATTCATCTGATTTATTGGGTTCATTATCTCTTCTCCTTCTATTCAGATCTGCCTCCCTATTATAAAATATAAATATTTCAACCTTCATCGAAGTATGGATTACAAAGGGGGATAACCGTGCCATGAGCACCAAATCAAATGTAGCCATGATTGCTTCTCTTGTTAGCGAGCCTTCCCGTGCAGCTATACTCACCGCCTTATTAGACGGCAGGTTCCACACGGCAAGTGAATTGGCCCATATGGCAGGCATCAAACCGCAAACGGCCAGCTTCCATCTGGCTAAAATGACCGAGGCACAAGTCGTTACTGTGGAAAAACAAGGGCGTCACCGTTACTATGGCATTCAAGACCCCGAAGTTGCCCGGGTGATGGAGTCATTTTTATCCATAGCTCCACCTGTTCCCATCCATTCATTCAAACACGCCTCCGAAAACGAGGCCCTACGGTTGGCAAGAACTTGCTACGATCATGTTGCGGGTCAATTAGGCGTGCAACTCATGAGTTTTTTCATTCAAAAGGGGATTATTTCCGAGGATCAGGATGGGCTTCATATCACGGAACAAGGAGAGACTTTCTTCACTGACTTTCAGATTGACCTTACACAAACAAGACACAAGCGCCGCTCCTTCTCACATAAATGCCTGGATTGGAGTGAACGACGCCATCACCTTGCAGGTGCTTTAGGAAATGCACTTCTGGACAGATTATTCGAATTAAATTGGATCGAGCGTCTGCCTACAACCCGAGCGATACGTGTTACAGCCGATGGTAAAAGAGGTTTTAAAGAGATATTTTCGATAGAAGTCGACTAGATCATCATAGTTCTAATCTTTTCTTAATCCGCGTCGGATTTTATGATTGGAGACAAGGCCAGTTGTTTTCTCGTCATCGGACGGACATAGGCATAATTGTTTTTTGGAGCCTTTCCTTTTGTCACACCTGCTTTATATCTTCCAGCTCCAGCCGGGATGGCGACCAAGGTTCCGTACGTTCTCATCGCACGTTCAATCGGGAAAGATACGGACCGCGTTCCGTCGGTAGATCCGGCAAAATGGACCGCGGCCGCATAGTTATTCAACCGATCGTTACTGTCATTCAGCCATACGGAACCCGAATCTCCAGGCCCAGTTCGTCCCTGGGTAAAACGAATGACGGTTTGATCACGGAAAATCTTGATTCCCGAATCGCCTCTCACCCTTTGTTCCACGCCAATCGCCTCCACGACCCCTCTGGCGAAGCCGTTGGTTTTTGCCATTCTTTTAAACGTCATTCCCAGACGGTAGCTTAATAAGTGCCCGGGTACGGTAATGAGGCCACCACTTTGGTTAATCAGATACCTTGGGTTAAGCAGACTGTTTGAATTGGCAATAGCGATGGCGGAGTCCTGAAAGTTAACCCCTGTCGTAGTAAGCGGGACAAATTGAAAAGCTCTCCCGATCTGATCCGCCGTTCTGCCCCCATCTGCCGGAGAAGGCTGAATGGTATTGTGAAATTGGTTTGTATTCGTCGGGACTAGAACATGGGCATTACTCAAAATAAACAGTGTATTATTCTTAATGACAATGAGCCCACCGGTCCCTCCCGCAGTGGTGGGAACCGTCGTTCCTACACTGACCGCACCGGGCACAGGGCGCCATCTTTGGCGAGGGTTCGTTTGGGTAGGAGCCGCCGCTTCCCTTTTGAAGGAACCCACACCTAAAATTCGGATAGGTACCGCAGAAGCTCGACTTATATCTTTTGTTACTGCTTGCAATTTGGTTTGCGTCACAGCCGAAAGATTTCTCAAGGTATATAACACAATCGCCGCGCCCTTTGCCGGTCTATTGGGATCAGCATAACCTACGCCAATCCCTGTTACTCCGTTCCGCTTTAGCATCGTTCGCCAAATCCGACTTTTCAATTTGAAGGCTTGATAAAAGGTAGCCAAAGCCACATACATCCCCTTTTCATAGTCAATGATGTATATACATATGACTAATCCGCACATCCTGACTGTGCGTTTCCCCAGAACAATGAAAAAGGTGTGGGCTAGATGAACTGTTCATTGATCAACCTTCCTTGAAGAACTCTACCATTTCTTTAAATGATTGCTGAGCTGAGTGTACGTTATATCGGGGAGAGTACGGGTCACTGAATCCGTGCTGTCCACTGAATTTATGTACCTGGATATTACGGTTGTCTAAAATTGAAATGAGCTCATCCACATTAAATGATGATTCTTCCTGTGGGAAAAAAAGCAATGTTGGACAATGTGGAGCTATTTCTAAATAATTTCGAATACGAGAGCCATAGTATCCTACGATTCCATCAACGTACCTTTCTTTACTACACAGCCAGGCAATCGTTGCCCCTATGCTAAATCCGACGATAAATACCTTTTTATAGCGAGCTCGAATACTTAATAATAAACTTTCGATATGATAGAAAGCGCGGTCAAATCCTATATTATCCATAAAATTGGTGTAGGCAGTTTCCTCTTGCGAATAGTCATAAGGTGTTTCCTTGCCTAGTAAATTTGGACATATGACATCATAACCCTGATCCGATAATAAGCTACAAAAATTTTGTATATGCTGGTTAATCCCATAAATCTCATGCAGCACGACGATTAGGATGTCCGACTTCTTATCTATGCTTATCATATTGCCCCCCTAACCAGGTTTGAATATGGGAAAACAATTCATCCGGATACACATAATTATACTTAGCCGCCACTTCCGAGGATAAACGGTTGAACAACTCCAAGGATACGATCAGTGCTTCCCAACTATGATTGGGTTCGTATTCCCCAAAAGATTTTTTCAAATCAGCAACGACATCTTGATCAGCCCATTCATTTATGAATTTCCCTGCATGCCAAGTATCATATTCCGATCCATGTACAGCTTTTGCATGCCACTCTATCATTTGCAGCAATAATTGTTTACAGTCCGTATCTCTTTGCTTAGCTACCCACAGATCATTGCGCAAAATTTGTTTAGCTACATATAGAGAGGCGAAGCAATACATATTAACAACCTGTAGATAAGCATCTTCAGATATCGGAGGAGTACCCGGGATCGTAGTGGTTTGAGGGATGATTTGGTTTCCATTTCCCATCTTATCGAACAGCATCCTAACCCCCCGCTGAAACCCTTCAGGAATACGCCCATTTTTGATTATATGATCCAGATCGGATGTATGACGGAATAGAAAATCAACCTCAGCCCCTTAGTCAAAGAGAACGAGTTTTTCCGGATCTCCTTTTGCCGTTCGAAACATAAAGCTGGTCCAAACCTTGCCGATGTTTAGTAACCATTGATCATTTTGAAGATAGTAATCTGGATTCGTTGAAAAGACGACTACATCCAAGTCAGAAAACTCATCAAAAGGTTTGTCCTCTCTTGCCCGGGACCCAACGATATAAACCGCAATAATTTCTTCATTAGAGATTCCCCATTCGGATATACGCTCCTCAAGCACTTCGTAAGCATTATTCATACGATATCCTCCTTTTTTAGAAAACATTATATCTAATCCAATAATTACGGTATATATTTTTTAGTTAACATTGATATACACCATTCATCAAATCAATTTCCCAATCTTCAGCCTGTGATATAATTCTTTCAATATTACAGTTTGGAAGGATGGTGCAGATGTCGGAGCAGCGAGTATACATCCGGTTCTCTGAGGAGACGGACGCCGCAGAATTGACAGCAATGTACAAGCGCAATCGGGAATTCTTTGAGGAGTTTTCGCCAAACACCCAAGAGAAGTACTATACGGAGGAGCACCAGCTCCAGACGATTATTAAGAGCAAGGCCGACATGATGGAGGACCGGAAATATTTCTTCGTGGTATGTCACAAGGAGAACGACCGGATTATAGGCAGCATAAATTTATCTTTTGTGGTGAGGGGGCCGCTTCAAAGCTGTATGATCGGATACAGCCTAGACCAAGCATATAACGGCAAGGGCTATACGACGGAGGCGGTCAAGCAGGTGGTTCGCTATGCTTTCGATGAGCTAAAGTTTCACCGAATCTTCGGGGAAGCCTCTCCTCGGAATCCAGGATCCATCCGTGTGCTTGAGAAGGCTGGCTTTCACAAAGAAGGCATCTCTCGAAGCAACGTAAAGATCAACGGAAAGTGGGAGGATCACCAGGTTCTGGCGATTATAAATCCGTCTGAGGATATCTAGTTTAAAAGGAGGGTATTATGAAGTATCAATCAATCAAACTACATGAAAAGTTATCTAAGTTTAGTGATCACTGGTCTCCGAAAGTTATTGGTGAAATGAATGACTATCAATTTAAATTGGTGAAAATAGTTGGGGATTTTGTATGGCACGATCATCAAGATACCGACGAGGTCTTTATTGTACTTGAGGGCGAGATGTTCATTGATTTTAGAGATGGACGGGTACAGGTTTCTCAGGGAGAAATGTTTATTGTACCTAAGGGGGTCGAACACAAGCCATTCGCACATCAGGAGTGCCATATCATGCTAGTAGAGCCGAGAGGTGTAGTAAATACTGGAGGAGCAGAGTCAGAATTAACGGCAGTCAATGATATTTGGATTTAAAATGCAATAATGACGAGCTTTAATACAGAATAAACATACGTATTTTGTGCTAATTCGAGAAAGGAAAGGTATGGTGGATGATAAGAAACGCAGAATTTAAGAATAGTTATGCAGGATGGCGAGAAGTAGAAATGAAGGATTCCTCCCTAGGCATTACATTTCCCATGATGGTAATGTATCCAGCGGACGAACCCGAACAAATAGAGCGATTGGGTCCATACCAGTTAGAGTTGGCGAGAGAGGCAGATCTATCAGAAGGAAGATTCCCTTTGGTTATCATCTCTCACGGTACTGGCAGTACGCCGCTTGTGTATCGGATTTTGGCGCAGCATTTAGCACGCAATGGTTTTATTGTCGGCATTCCAGAGCATCCATTTAACAATCGAAATGACAATAGTTTGGAAGGAACAGCACAGAATCTTACCTATAGACCTAGACACCTTAATATGGTCACCGACTGGTTTTTCGATAGTATGCTGTTCAAGGACAAATTAATACAGAATGCTGTGTCTCTCATCGGACATTCCATGGGCGGTTACACGGCATTAGCGGCGGCGGGTGGCGTGCCGACTTCTTTGCCTCACGAGACCTCGGACGGAAAGCCCCAGCTTATAGAGGTTACACCAAATTACCGAGTAAAATGTCTCGTTTTACTAGCGCCAGCGTCGGTCTGGTTTCGAGCTGAAGGTAGCTTGCGTGCAGTTAATCTACCTATCTTAATGGTGGATGCAGAGAAGGATCAGTATACCCCTTCTTTACACGCTCGTTTAATATTGGATGGCGTGCCAGATCCTAAGAAGGTACAATACAAAACAGTAAAAAACGCCGGGCATTTCTCCTTTCTGAGTCCTTTCCCGGAATCGATGAGGACTCCGGCCTTTCTCCCATCGCAAGACCCTCCCGGCTTTGATCGCGAACATTTCCATAGGATGCTTAATGCTGACATATTGGATTTTCTATGTACTCATACACGTTAGTTGGATGACAACAGCGGCTGTCTAAGAACTTTATTTTTCAGGTCTTGGTCTGCCGCTGTTTGATTTTTGTTCAGTCTAAAGCTTTATTTCCACTGGATATTTTACAGAAACTGTATTCTTTTTACAGGGCTCTCTCAGTGCATAATTTCTTTCTTATTTACCTTAACACCTGATAAGGATTGATCAAACATATCGAGAATAAAAAGGAACCTCTCCGCTTCACGAAATACATGATCGGCTAATAAAGGATGGATAATGCTTTTTATTCGGCACTCGTCGATTAAATCACGCGCTGTTTTCTTAAAGTCACGCAAGGACTTCACAGAGACACGGTTTTCATCAACAAATTGACTCAGGAGTGGAACGGTTTGTGACTGTGGCCGCATATGACTTAAATCAATCGCTTGAAACATCAGCGTATCAAAATCATTACTAAACTCCCTAGCTTGTTCAACCAGTTTACGTTCGGATGGATCAAGTAAATGGCCTATAAATTTTGCGTGATCGGCCATAATTTTTAAGAAAAATACATTTTCATCAATAATTGCATCGGGTAATGGTTCGAGCTTTCCTGAATTGAGTTCCCCTAAACGATTTCTGAAATAATTGGCTTCCCGGCTTATGTGATCTACCAGTAAAGGAAAGTTGGTTTGTCCAGGAAGCTTGCATTGTAATATAAGGCCCAATACCATTCTCTTAAATGCCCAAATATTTGTTGCTGCATTCTGAACCTCCGTATTAAACTCTTTGATTGTATAAGGATCTGTCTCGATATTAAATTCATGCGACCTTTTCTCGATATCCTCAAAAATAGTGTAAAACTGATTGGCTTCTGTTTTAAGTTGAGTATCTTCCGCTCTAAAACCTAACCCCAGAAAAAAGGAATGCTCCTTCATGATCCTGGACCAAAATCGTATTTCATCTAATGAGCGTGAAACGAATGCATCCAATCATACCCCTCCTCTATGTGTGAGCAAAAAAGCACTTACTTAGTCATATGGGATATGCCTTGTCATTATGAATATCGAATCCCACGCCTCATACTAATCTAATTCTGAAGTTGAGCTATTGAGACTCGTAACTCTGTTACCTTATTTATGTACGTGAAATCTTTCTCTGTACTAGCTATTGACCGTCGGAGTTATTAGTAATTTCGAAACCTCCAATCTAATGACTAGTGCCTTTATACTTTCGACGACCTACGTTTCCCTAAAAAAATTAAATTCCATAATAATACTCATATTTGAATATATATCATTTAATGTTTGGACAATTCTCCCAATCTAGTTCTATAATTCACTTGTTATTACATATATTTAGGAGGAAGTCATGAACAATATTATATTCAAAAAACTAGGAACAATAGTGTTAGCCCTTCTCATTGGAGCTTCGGTGTTCTCGTTGTTCCCTACCGTTACAAAAGCTGAGACTACAAATGTGACTTGGAAAAACGGGTCTGTAGTAACTACTCTTGATGGGATTTCAACAAGCGACAGAGCGACAGTGGGGAAAACAAATGGGAAATGGTATTGGGAAGTGAAGGTCAACAATGTTGCTTCATTCGTAGGAATAACAGGTGAATCGGACAAACAATATCAAGCATTTTATGGGGCTAGTGGTGAAATTTGGAATAACATCAAATCACCAGTAAAGCTAGCCTACAATTATGGTTTTGGAGTTGATTACGTTATCGGCATTGCATTGGACTTAGATAACGATAAAATAGTTTGGTACGCTAATGGGGTTTCACGCGGAGCTAATTCCATTAAACCATCTGAACTAGAGGGGTCACAGATTTTCCCTGTGGTTTTAAGTGGAACTGGTCAGAAAATAGCTTTTGAGGCTAATTTCGGAGCTAGTGAGTTTAAATATCCTATTCCTGAAGGATTTTTACCTTATCAAGATTCGGGTACATCTACAACGCCTGATCCGTCTACTACACCGGATCCATCTACAAAGCCTGATCCATCTACTACACCGGATCCGTCTACAAAGCCTGATCCATCTACTACACCAGATCCGTCTACAACACCGGATCCGTCGGATACAGATGGGTCCCAACCAGCTGGTGACCGTGCTATTCTGACTGTAACGATGGACAATGGATTTGATAAAGAATTCGATCTGAGTAAAAAAGAACTGAATGCCTTCATCGCGTGGTATGACGCTAAAGATGCTGGTAGAGGTGCTTCTTTCTTTGCCATTGACAAGCACAATAACAACAAAGGTCCATTCAGCAATCGCAAAGACTACGTAATCTTCAACAAAATTCTCACATTTGAAGTAAGCGAATATTCAACTAAATAAACATGATGAAGGACTTCATATCGGCTAATATGCCAATGAAGTCCTTTTTTTACCGTTACCCTAATCTCGAAATCACGCCTACATTGCTATACTGGATGATACATTTTTCCTAGACTAAAGCTTTGCAAACCTACACTTGACCCCCGACTTTGTTTGTACTTAGATCAATATTTTTAGTGTACACTTTGTTATTAATAAGACTAATGATGCTGTTAACTACAATTGATGTAAGTACCGTTAACAACGTTAGCCACAATAAGATCAAGATAGATACCTTGGGAAAGAAAACAATACTCTGAAAATAATAATAACAAAAAAAGGTGTGAGTTAACCAAATATTCATTGAATTTTTACCTAAGTAAGCGAAAGGTCTGGCTAGTTTTAATTTATTCATTAAATGAATACTAACGAGGATAAGTACAGGAGCTATTATCATATCAATCGTTGTCTTCTCAAATAAATGACTCGTGGTACGAAAGTGAAATAGCACTACAATTATTATAATATCAAAAAGTATGTTATTAAATATGATGGAATTATAAATCTTACTCATCCATGAATACAAATTATATTTAGCAAAGAACAACCCTATCATAAACGGCAACTGCCAATACATAATACTGTAATAATTTCCTTGTGAATATGAATTATAAAAAACAAGGCCGGAAATGAGTAGAGTTACCCATGCATTACGTTGAAAGGCTTGGAAGGTGACCGGAAAAATTAATAGCAGCAGAATATAATCATATAAAAACCACCACTCACCATTATATGAACTGGATAGGGCTATAAAATTCCGCAAAAAATCCATTATTGAATTATTTTGAAATCTATCAGAATTTCCAAAAAAGTATAGACCAGCTGGAATAAAAAGCAAAAAAACAACCCAGTAATTTATCATTATTTTGCTTAATCTTGTAAAGCTCTTCTGCATTAAATGATGTGGATTTTGAACATTGCTCTTATATAAACCATAACCACTTAAAAATAGAAAAATGGATATTGCTATTTGCCCAAAATGTCCTACATAAAATTCCCCTCTTTCATGAAATAAACTAAATAATGAAACATAGTCGTACTTTAATCTGTCAGGAAAAGCAAAAAGATGATGAATCAAAAGGAGTATTACAGCAATACCTTTTGCAATATTTGTTTCTTCAAGTTTTAATTCCTTATCATTGTGCACACAATATCCTCATTTCTAGTTGTACTTGAATAGAGATATATTAGCACAAACAAAAAATATAGAATATTTATTTTTTTTAATACCCTTACACCCTCCATTTTTATACAAAAAAATGCGGTCTCCAAAAGCCTATAGACCACGCTGTTCCTGAGTTTGTAAGTTATTGGTGAGGGGGATAACCCCCGGCTTTGCGAAATCGCCTAATTTGATAGAATGAGTAATTTATACAATTTTTAGCAATACAGTGCGTCCGATATCATATACTAATAAAAGGCCTCTAGAATAAAAAAAGCCACTGTTTATTATCCTTGTTATTAAAACTTAAAAGTATTATGTATTCAACACTAATATTCGATAATAAAGGTAACAAGATAAAATGAGCAACTACCTCAACCGATGAGGACACTCACAGGAGAATTCATCATGTTAAAAAAAATTCTATCCATTGCTCTACTTTCTGTAGCTCTAACAGCTTGTGGAAGCAATTTTAAAGAAACAACGACAAGGTCTGGGGCTTCAAGCACGTCCTTTGCTACTGAACAAACAGTAAGCAATGAAAATACTGCTCAGCAAGCTTCTACAAATGAGGTCACAGATAAACAATATTTATTTGCTGAATTCTTGAAAGATGGAACACCCGTGTTAACAGAAGATCAAGCTTCTATGGAACAAACCTCTTATGACTTCATTGCTAAAAACAGTGACTTATTTCCTTCCACAGATAAAAGCAAAGTCATTAATCTAGTAGACAAATCCGTAACAACAAAACACTTAAATAAAAATTTGAACTTATACTTAAACAAATTTGTAAAAATAAGCGGGGATGTAATAGATATAGAAGAAGATAACATTCCTATAGGGACAACGGCTATCGTTTATATTAGTGATGAAAATGATAATACAGTAATGGCAGTTTATCCGGGAGCAAGTGGAGAAATTTTTGAAGGAGACGTTGCTACAGTTATTGGAGTTCCTATCGCTAATTTTTCATATGAAAATGTTTCAGGTGGCTATACGAATACTACACTGTTAGCAGCTTCCTTTCTCGCGAAAGAAAATCAATAAATGTTAATCATGTAAGCCCTTCGGGGCTTTTTCTTTTAAGCAAAAACAGAATTAAACTGTTACGTTTCATTGTTAAAAAGTTATTATTTTACTTATTATTTAATATATGCATTAAAATGTTTAGACGATACATATTGAAACTGCTAAACTCGCATAAATAATACATAAATAAGGAGAGATTATTTTGAAACGAGTTATTTCGTCATTATTGCTACTGGGATTTATTACTCTAATATGTTTTAGTTCCTCGACATACGCTGCTACAAAAAACGTAGTGTGGGAAAAGAGCCAGTCTGTTTCGGCCACCGTAGATTCAAGTGGAACTAAAGCAAGTGTGGGAAAAACCAAAGGAAAATGGTATTGGGAAGTCACAGTAACAGCTCAAGCAAGTACCACAACTGGCATTGGTATCGTCGGTGAAGGTAAGCAATACAATGGACCAGGTGCAGGAGCTCTTCAGAACTGGATGTATTATGCTGCAAACGGAAACACTTTTCCGGGGATCGTTTCTTCTGGAAAGACCTACACATTAAAGGACGTTATTGGTGTGGCTTTGAATATGGATGATGACAAGATAAGCTGGTATAAGAATGGTGTATTCGTTTATACAAGTACCTTTAAACCAAGCGATCTTCCAGGAGAGATTGTGACTCCTTCGATCACAGGTGGTTCAGCTGGCAGCTTTTCGTTTGACACAAATTTTGGTGCGACTCCATTCACGCACAGTATTCCCGAAGGGTTCCTCCCCTACCAACAACCTGAAAATTCATTAACTCTTAATGCAACAGGGAATGAAGAAAATATCCAATTGCAGTGGAATGAAATAACAGGAGTCACTACTTATAAAATTGAAAGAGCACTAGCCCCTGGGGGTCCGTATGAAGAAATTGCCTCAGATATTTCTGGTACTTCTTATACTGATAATAAAGTTGAAGAAAACACTACCTATTATTACGTAGTTTCTGCGAATATCTCCATGGATCAAGTTGTATCCAATGAAGCAAATGCTATTGTAAAGAAATCCACGCCCGATCCGTCTGATCCAACCGAACCAGAACAACCTAGTGGTGACCGTGCCATCTTGATTGTAACGATGGACAATGGATTGGATAAGGAATTCGATCTGAGTAAAAAAGAACTGAATGCCTTTGTCGCTTGGTATGATGCTAAAGATGCCGGTAGAGGTGCTTCTTTCTTTGCCATTGATAAGCATAATAATAACAAAGGTCCATTCAGTAACCGTAAGGACTACGTAATATTCAATAAAATCCTTACATTTGAAGTAAGCGAGTATTCAACGAAATAAACAACAAGAGAGGTAGACTGTCCACTGTGCAGGACTCAAGATGCCTCGCGGCTTAAGTGGATCAGAAACCCACGCAAGGTTGCTTACAATAAGGTGTACAATCGCAGCATGTTTGATATATTTAAAGTGATTAGGAAATTGTTCAAAAGATAAAAGCTCTGCCGACCCATAAGGTTAGCAGAGCTTTTTATCTAATCTAATTTCGGGTAGATTATGAAAGAAAGAAGTCGTTGAATTTGATTGATGGGTCATTATCATACAATTCTTTTCACAAAATTAAACCCAACATGATTTAAGGATGATAACCAAGAGGATATAGAGCACCAAAATGGCCGCTGTAGAAGTCCACACACCGCAAACAGCTGCACCTGCACATCCGCTCATAGCTTTAGCCCTCCTTTATTTTGTCGTCATTTTAATATATGTGTAAATATGTTTTATGACCGGGCATTCAGGTAAACATAAAACACCCCATTTACGTATGCCAGCGGAATATTAGGATACTTTCCAATCGCTTGCTGATATCTTTGTTAATATGGGAGATGGGATATACACCGTGAAAAAGCCATGCTTAATAGTTCCTGATTGTAAATCTGATACTTACAGTTTTGATCCAACACCCAATTCGCAAATCCTACAGCTTTAGTGTAGCAATGATAATCATAGGGATTAATTTTAAACTCAAGAATATCCAGCATAATCTGATTCTCTTCATCTGATAATTCCAAACCCAACTGGCTAAACTGTCTTTGTCGAATTCTCCGAGCAGTGGCGTCTTGTATTGCTTTGTGTTGATTGGACACTTGTCCTTTATGTTGACGATAATACAATAAGTTTATGGGGAGGTTCGCTATTTGTACCTGTGAAGCTAATCGGTTCCACATTTCGTAGTCTTCGGCATGAGGATAATTACTATCATATTGAATGTTTAGCCGATGTATCATGCTATTGCGTATTATTGTGACAGGATGGCAGATACAGCAATGAAATAACAACCATGTTTTAATTTCTTCATGACTGGCCGGATTCACCTTAAGTACTCCTCCACTAGAAGTAGTAAAAGCAGCACCGCATACATCAATTAAGGGATTTTGATCCATAAATGATATTTGCACATCCAATCGATCTGGCGTAGAAATATCATCGCTATCCATACGAACGATATATTCACCAGTTGCCCTATTGAATCCCTCGTTTAAAGTAGCGACCAAACCTTGATTGGTACTATGAAAGATTTTAACCACTCTAGGATCTGTTATCTGTGAAATAAGAAAAGCAGATCCATCTGTTGAGCCATCATCAATAATAATTAATTCAAAATCGGAATAGGTTTGAACTAAAATACTGTGGATTGCTTCCCAAACAAAAGCCACAGTATTATAAACTGGCAGTATAACTGAAGCTCGTGGCACAAGAAGTTCCCTCCATTCTACATTTTAAATTAAGAAAATATTATTTTACATAAAAGCAACTTCCCTATTTTTCTCGAAACCAGTTCTTCATATGTTCATGCTCCAAGTATATGTATTGAAATATATTTTGAGGCGGCTTCTCGGTAAAAAAGGTCGTACTAAAAAAGACTAGTAGAACCGACAACGTAATTTGCCCTTTTAAAAAGATTATTGAAATAAAATAGACTTATTGTAATTTTTTTATTCATGAACCACCTTACCCCTGGCCTACACATTACGAGTGCTTCGTAATAGAATCAATAGAACTGAGCTTGTGGGAGAACGTATTTCGGTTCGACATACCGACTGCATTCATAGTTGTATTAACGATTCATTAAACCGATAAAAAAGCTTTCTATACCACCCTTTGGGGTGATTATAGAAAGCTAATCTGCTTTGCAGCTATAGCGCTTAAAATTTTCCAGGGAACTGTTTGACAATGCCTTCTGTCAGGATGTCCGCTAAATGAATCATATGGATCTCGTTTTTATCGGTTGATGCAATACCCGCTTTCCAATCTCCTTTGATATAGTCAAGGACTAATTCCGTAATCAACTGAAGGTGCGTATACAGCATATCTTGTAGTGTTTTAAACTGCCAGTTCGGATTCGCTGCACTTAAAAATTTGGCGATATCATCGGCGTTTGTACGCCAATCCGCCTCTAGCTTTTTCACATCCGCCTGATTACCCGCTTTAGCAGCCGCTACAATTTTCCCTGCGATTAGAATATGCTCCCTCAGAAGATCAGTCAGCTTATTACCAGCGGCTTCCCCATAATAAGGCTTGATCACATTGCCTATATCTTGCTGGTTCCGTAAAAGCCGGTCCAATACGTCCTTCTGATCTTGAAGATTAGATATGGCGCTGACAATATAGTTCCTCGTCCATATCGTATGGTCGATCCATACCTTCTGCATATCGCCTTTCAGTTGCACCATTTTGGAACTTAGGCAAGTAGAATCCTTCTCCTCCCCTACCTTCGCTTGCGCGACTACTAACGGAGTCATGCTAAAAACGAGCGCCAAGGTTAACGGCAATGCCAACAGCCATTTGTTTTTCAATTCATCTGCTCCTCTGTACTTTTGGAATAAAACAGGCTGTCTTATTATGGTTCAAATATCCGTTTTTAATTCAAAACACAAAAAAAGCCTGCCGGTGATTAGCCAGCAGAGCGACTTTATATACGCTTCAAAACATGAAATCATTAATGCAACAACAACCATTATCTTCATTTTTTCAACATACGTATTTAGCATGCCCAATAGAACTTATTTCATATACACACATTAATTCTTTACTACTGGGAATCATAAATTTGTACATCATTAAAATAAACAAGGAGTGGTTTTATAATGGGTATCCTAAGCGGGAATCCAAAAGACGAGCCCATGCATTACGGAGAAATTTATAGTGTGTGGCAGTTGTCAGCGTTAGCGAAAGGCAGCGTTTCATTTTACCAAGCATGTTTAAACCACGCAGGAGACAAGGAACTCAAAAAAATACTGGATGATCTTATTGATCAAGCTAAACTGGAAATCCAAGAATGCGACGCAATGCTTACTGATAATGGGATTGCCCCAGCTCCTATTTTGCCTGAAAGACCCCCTGTGAAACTTGAGGATATCCCGGTTGGTGCAAGGTTTACTGATCCCGAAATTGCAGCTAAAATCGCATTAGATACCTCTGTGGGATTGACATCTTGCAGCCAAGCTATGGGTCAATCCATTAGAGAAGACATCGGGGCTTTATTTGCAAAATATCATCTAACTAAGACTGCTTTGGGAGTCCGTATTCTAAAAATGAACAAAGAAAAGGGTTGGCTAATACCTCCTCCTCTTCAATTAAAAAGACCTGAACCAGTTAAAGCCTAAATTTCCTGTACGATTCTTCAACACACCGTTCCTTAGATTGTTCAACAAAAATCCCCGCCGACCAGTTAAGGTTTGCGGGGATTTAATCTTATTTAGAGTATTCACTTAACTTCACCGTTTGATATTTTGAGTAGATGTCTCCTTTGTAAGATATAAGGAGATAACAATCCTAAAGTTAAGGGCGCATGCAATTGTAGTTATAATATGAATTGATTGGGAGAAGAATGCTCCCTCCAACAAAAAAGCACGTCCTCCAAAAAGCTTGGAAGCCATGCTGTGCTTGAGTTTCATTGAATGCTGGTGAAGGGAATTGAACCCCCGGCCTACGCATTACGAGTGCGTTCCGGTACAGTTCAGGATAGATTAATGAATATCTAGAGGATGCCGTGATAAGTGGCATCCTTTTGTTCGCTAAAGGACAGTTAGGCCATAGCTAGTGCTACAATCGGCATGAGAGAAATTTCTCGAATAAATAAAAGCATCTTTTGGAAGTATTTTTCAATAGATAGATTAACTCAATTACTAAGGCTTGAACCAACAAAATCCATAGAGTGGTGACAAGGATGGCAGTCGGTCTTAGCTATAAAAAGGAAAAGCATTCACATCCTTGACTTTCCCCTGCACGGGAAACTGTATACTCACATTATGTTATAGATTGGAGATGATATTTTGTTCAAAATCAGTGCATTTTCCAGGCTAAGCAAGGTCTCCTTAAAAACACTGCGTTATTACGACCAGATTGGCATACTTAAGCCGAGAAAAGTGGATTACGATACGGGCTACCGTTACTATTCCGCAGATCAGCTTCTTGAGCTCAACCGAATCTTAATCTATAAGGAATTGGGTTTTACATTGCCCCAAATTAAACAGCTGCTTCAGGAAGATATTTCATTGGAGAATATTCAAGGCATGTTTAAGCTGAAAAGAAGCGAAATCCAGCATATCATCGATACGGAACAAGCCAAACTCGTCAGGATTGAGGAGCGGATGCAGCTTATAGAAAAAGAGGGGCAATTCGAAACGGGTCAAGAAATCAGAGTCAAAGCAGATGGTGCTCAATCGTTTTTTTATCAGAAAACATGCGGGAAAGAAGAGGACATTCCGGATTTGTTTCGTCAATTTGATCAGTTATTAACAACGGAAATTCGCCAGCTGATCCAAGGCCCTCAGGTTGTTTTGTGGAAAGACATCGACGGAAAAGAGGATGAGTTTGAGTTTGAAGTCGGTTATTTTTTAACCTGTGAGCTGCGGTCATTTCCAGAACCGTTTCGGCTACGGACTCTTCCTCCTGAACCGATGATGGCTACAATGGCTTTTCATTCAAATTCAAAATTTGATGGTGCGGCCTGTGTTCATTTAGCTAAATGGATTGAGAAAAATAACTATCAGATCAAGGAAAACGAATTAGGTAGGGAACTATATTTACCGTTAACTCCAGAACGAGATGCACAATTCATAGAAATACAAATTCCCATTATAAATAGATAACTGAAGAGGGTGGAGTGGGGTAAATTGAAAAATAAACGGATCATCTATGTCCTGGCACTGGCTGTTTTTCTGATTGGAACCATTGAATATATTATTACGGGAGTCATTGAGATGATCGCTGTGGACTTGGGAGTATCTACTTCAGAAGCTGGGTTATTGGTGACTGTGTTTGCTCTCGCCGCGGCCATTGTCGCTCCGATTTTGATTGCATTAACGATCAATGCAGATCGCAAGAAACTACTAATGACCACCCTTGGTGTGTTTATTGCCAGCAACGGACTTATGTTTGTAGATCTTGCTTATGAAACAGTACTATGGATACGAATTATCCAAGGGGCTAGCGGAGGAATCGCTACCGTTGTAGCCATGGCAGTAGCGACACGACTCGTTGAAAAAGAAAAAAGGGGCAATGCCATCGGTATCATTTTGATGGGGCTTAGCAGTTCGCTAGTGCTTGGTGTTCCCATGGGCACATTTTTTAGTGAGATGTTTGGATGGAGAGTGCTATTTGTTTTAATCGGATTATTAAGTGTTCTTCCATTACTTATCATCTATAAAAAAGTTCCGGCAATCAAAGAAGAAGAAAAGGTTACCCTAAGAATGCAGCTCTCTATTTTAAGAAATCCAACCATTCTGATGGCCTTGGTTATTACGTTATTTTATGTCGGCGGCTATTCTACACTGTTTACTTATATTACGCCTTTCTTGCAAGCCACGTCCTCTCTTTCCATGACAGAAATTAGCGGTGTTCTGTTCCTGGCGGGCATTTGCAGCTTTGTCGGATCAAGAGTGGGCGGACAATTGGCAGATGCAAAGGGATCGAAATTTACCATTTGTCTCGGGCTCATCTTACAAGGGGCGACTCTTCTTTTATTCGCTCTAGCCGGAGTCAATCTCTTGGTATTAATCTTGGTTTTAATGATTTTTATGTTAGCAACTTGGAGTATTTCCCCGGCCCAGCAACTTTATCTGGTTACTCTGGCGCCTCGAAATCCGGACATTGCTCTTAGCGTAAATACTTCGTTCATCCAATTTGGTTTTGCACTGGGATCTGGATTAGGCGGGCTAGTCATCAGTCGTACATCTGTCCTATATTTGAATTGGCTGGGTTTTGCCGCTGTAAGCATAGCTTTACTTCTTGCCATCTTACTATTTAAAAAAATGAGCAGTGGGACTGGAACCCCTATTGTTACTAAATAAGAAATGGACTGGACACCCACATCCAGTGCAATTTCAAAGATGGTATATATCGTCTTAAAATACAGATCCTAGCTTAATGTAGCTGCAAACAGTTCTATATCCGATTTTGACACTTTATATGTATGATTCATGCTGATCACCTTGATAATTCATTCGGTGAACGATGTAGTAATTCCTTCAACAAAAATCCCCGCCGACCAGTTAAGGTTAGCGGGGATTTGCTTTGCTTACGTTTAAGCACCTCCAATGGTAACGTAAGGCTGAATACTATTGTGGTGGTTAAGGGCTTGATCCGGCACAGTAACAATAAACAAAAAGCTAGCCGCGATGATCAGCAGTACCATTTTTTTTAACATTGGTCATCCACACCTTTTCAATGAAATTTAAAAATGCTGCTTTAGTTTCTGAAACTGCATAATCCCGAAAATGTAAAAACAAACCCATACAGTTTATAAAATTAGTCTCATTATTTAATGTATGATAACTTACCATTGCATACATCAAATGTTTAAAACCATCAATGTAAGAGCCTCGATGTAAATAATAATAAGCTAACTCGTAACCAA
This sequence comes from Paenibacillus sp. FSL R7-0340, assembly GCF_038002205.1. NCBI lineage: Bacteria > Bacillati > Bacillota > Bacilli > Caryophanales > Paenibacillaceae > Paenibacillus > Paenibacillus sp. FSL R7-0340. The sequence goes on along the minus strand of NZ_JBBOBY010000002.1, from coordinate 120,090 downwards.
ACCACGCGATATAATCCGGTATCACCTGTTGGGTATACATATCATCTGATGATGGTTGCTGTTGTGCAAAAGCGTTTATTTCGGCTTCAAATTGTTGAAGTATACCTTCCACATCTATGTTATATTGGTTTGCTGAAATTATAACATTCAACAGTTTTGAGATTTTCTCATTCTCGTTAGTGGCTGATGTCACTGCAATATATTCAACATAATCTTGAAGCACACTTATATCTCCTGACAACAGTTTATATACGTAAGTATTACCTTCTGCCCAACTTTTAAACAAGCTAACCCAGTGTTGAGTGTCGTCGTCAGTCTCTTTGACCCAATCTAGATTAGCGTAGGTGTATGTATAATCTAGAGCTTGTTGATAGTCGCCTTGGGCTTCACAGACACTTGCACACAATAAATCGGCATATGAAATATATACAAACAACGGGCGACTTAGCTTCTTGGCAGACTCATCACGCTCTCGACTCTCTTGTTGATGTTTTAGCGAATATTGAGCTTTCGCCTTCTGCTTCATTTTTTTCGCCGCTTCATCTACCTTGTTCCATTTACGCAAAGACCTGTACACATTAGCCAAGTCCTTCAATGCATCAAGCTGGTCTATTTCATCTAGGCGTTCAATAAAAGCTTCAAATATCGTAGCTGCACTGAGATTGCGACTTTGATCGTCTCCAACTTGAATCGTGAATATACGATATTGACAGATGGCTAAACGTTCAGAATGTTGGTACTTCTCCGCTTCAGCTACGCCCTCATAGAGCAGCAATGCAGCCTCATGTCGTCCCTGTGCTAATAGTACTTCTGCTATATCAAATAGTTTAGGCGAATAGAGTACGTTGTCCATAATGCTTCCCACCACTCGACGGATCGCATCCAGCTTGTCCAACTCCGCACAGCGAAACAAAAACGGCTCGATTCGTCTCATATTCGGGGGAGTGTCGATGATGTAGTTTTCTATAAATAAGTCGTAAAAGTAGCCCTCCGGTAAATCCATAGCTTCAGTAATTAGGTCAAGCTGGTTAACAGACATAGACTTATTCCCCGTCACAATAGCACTTACTATTCCCCTATTCATGCCTGCTATATGCCCGAATTGCGTTAGACTCATGCTCTCTTGTTTTAAGTATCTGTCTAATTCTGCTCGTATCGTAGGTGTATGCTTCATTCCATAGCCACCCTTCGCATAAACTTTCCATAATTTTTAAAAACATACTTCATTTTTCACCAAAATTAACCACCTGTCAATATACTATGCAACTAATGTAAGAATTCGATTTTTAGCATGAAACAAAACAAAGAACTAATTATATATAGCATAATAATCCTACTAAAAAGACCTCAGCGTAGAAGATTGTCCAAAACCACAAAAAAGCGCGCCCTCCAAAAGCTTGGAAGCCGCGCTGTGCTTGAGTTTATAGCTATGCTGGTGAAGGGAATTGAACCCCCGGCCTACGCATTACGAGTGCGTTGCTCTACCCCTGAGCTACACCAGCAGGTCAGTGTAACTGACAACAAAAACTATTATACTCTTAGTTACATAAAAATCAATCACTTACATCAACTTTTTCAACTAGGATTTGGATTTAGTTCGGTAACATTTCCTGTCGCGGTGCCCGATAGTTTCTCTGCGACGGAACGGAGCTTTTGGTGGCTGGAGGAAGGCTTGTCACGGCGATCATCAATTTTGACCGAGGTGGAAACACGCTTAGCTCCAGACAGGAATGGCGCTTCGTGCAGCGCAGCAATGGCGGTGAACACATCGTCCAACGAACCTTCAATAATCGTACTCATGGAGGTAAGCTCATAGGTAATTCCTTTTTGCGTCTTCAACACTTTTTGCATCTGGGCAACGTAGTCGCTCAGGCTTGTACTCCCCGTTCCAATCGGGATCACTGTCACTTCTGCAATAGCCATCGCCAAGTTCCTCCTTTTAATTTAAAATCGTCACTTCTTTAAAAATCTAAAACCTCAGTCCGATAGAACGAGCAACCTTATTTCACAAAAAAAGTTCATATGTATGCTGCTTGTTTCTGTAGGAAACATCTTTATCATTCATTGTACCGTTCAAACTGCCTCAATTCAAATACAGCCCGCGACTTCTCTGCATATTTTGATTTTCCATTCCTTTTCCTTTACGTATGGCTTCGAATGTTGCTATAATACTCCTTGCACTTATTTGAAATTTTAAGTTTATACACACAATATGTTGGGTTAAATATTCATAACACGTCTAAATATAGTGATGTAGCCGATAAATCGTACGGGAACCATCTTTTCCCCCTTCATTGGCAGGTGCATCGCTATTTCTATGTTATTGGATTACATACAGCCCCCAAATGCTGTCTGACCATCGCTTTTTTCGCCATTATCTTCTCATCATGATCATTTTCATGCTATTCCCAAGTATGATTCCAAATCAGGAAAGCGAGGAATTAATCCTATGCCACAACTCGTAACCAAACCAAACAATCGCCAGTTGGCTTTTGATGAAATACGCATTTCCGTATATGCCGACCGTGTACTCAGCGGGCTGGACAAGCTGGATAAAGATCGTCTCATTCGCGGTGTAACTAGCAAGCTACGCCGGGACGAAGTCACGGGGGATGACATCAGCAACGCGTTTGCGATGGCTGCCCTTGAATTGGTTAGTAAGGAAGAACCGGACTGGAAATTTGCCGCTGCACGTGCTTTGCTCACTTCCTTGTATAAAAAAGCTGCTACTCACCGACGTTACAAATCCTATGCGGACGAGCCTTACGGCGCTTTTTATCCGCTGATTACCGATTTGGTCCAAAAAGGAATTTACCGTCAAGAACTGCTCGACTACTATACCAAGGAGCAGATTGATGAGCTGGGCGATTCCATATTGCCGAAAAATGACCTGCTGTTCGATTATATCGGGCTATTAACGCTGTCTGAGCGCTATTTGGCCAATGATTTTGATGGACGCGTAATGGAACTGCCGCAAGAACGCTACATGATCATCGCGATGTACCTGATGCACCAAGAGCCTGCCGACAAGCGTATGGAGCTGGTCAAGGAAGCATACTGGGCGATGAGCAACATGTACATGACGGCAGCTACACCAACCATGTCCAATGCCGGAAAAAAGGTGGCCGGACAGCTCTCCAGCTGCTTTATCGACACCGTAGACGACTCCCTGGAAGGTATTTTCGACTCCAATACGGATGTAGCCCGTCTTAGCAAAATGGGCGGCGGCATCGGCGTATACCTCGGTAAAGTACGGGCGCGCGGGTCCGATATCCGTGGACATAAAAATACAAGTTCTGGCGTCATTCCGTGGATTCGTCAGCTGAACAATACAGCTGTTAGCGTAGACCAATTGGGTACTCGCAAAGGTGCAATTGCCGTATATCTGGACGTATTCCATAAGGACATCCTCGCGTTCCTTGACCTGAAGCTGAACAACGGTGACGAGCGGATGCGTGCACATGACGTGTTCCACGGCGTATGTCTACCCGATCTGTTCATGGAGCGGGTCGAAGCACGGGGCGAATGGAATCTGTTCTGTCCGCATGAAGTGAAGAAGGTGATGGGCTGGAAAGATGACAAGGGTCGTCCACTGGGCCTGGAAGATTTTTATGATGAAACCTTCGGTTCAGGTACCTTCCGCGAAAAGTATGAGGAGGCGTCACAGCATCCCATTCTCTCTCGTATTACAGTGCCTGCCATCGACATCATGAAGCGCCTGATGAAATCACAACTGGAAACAGGTACACCGTACATGTTCTATCGTGATACGGTAAACCGGGCCAACCCGAACCGCGCCCATGGTATGGTATATTCCTCCAACCTGTGTACGGAAATTATGCAAAACCAATCTGCAACTGTAGTGGAAAAAGAAGAACTGGTCACCAAGGACGGACAAACACGCATTGTTATTTCCAAAATTCCTGGCGACTTTGTTGTTTGCAACCTGAACTCCATCCATCTGGCTCGTGCGGTTCCGGCAGGTGTGCTGGATCGCCTCGTACCGATTCAGGTACGTATGCTGGATAATGTTATTGATATCAACAACATTGAAGTGCTGCAAGCACAATATACGAACAGCCAATATCGCGCTGTCGGTCTGGGTACATTTGGACTGCATCATCTACTCGCACTGGAAGGTATCCGTTGGGAATCCGATGAAGCGGTAACCTATAACGATCATTTGTATGAAAAGATTAACTACCTGGCAGTCAAATCCAGCATGGAGCTAGCGAAAGAAAAAGGCCGTTATGCGAAATTCGAGGGTTCTGACTGGTCTAGCGGGCACTATTTCACTTCCCGTGGCTATACGGACGGTACACGTGAAGGCAAATTTGTCACTACGTCCGAGTGGAGCGAGCTTGCAGAAGAAGTCAAACAAAATGGTGTCCGCAACGCATGGCTGTTCGCCATCGCGCCTAACGGTTCCACGTCTATCATCGCAGGCTCTACCGCCAGCATTGATCCATTGTATGAGTTGCTTTCCTATGAAGAGAAAACAACTTACAAGATCGCTAACCCAGCACCGGACTTGAACGAGAAAACCATCTGGTACTACAAGACAGCTTTCTTGCTGGATCAACACGCTTCGATCAACATGGCTTCTGCACGTCAGCGTCATATTGACCAAGGCCAAAGCTTTAACCTGTATGTACGGCCTGATATTAAAGCAACTGAATTTTTAGAGCTGCACATCCATGCCTGGAAATCAGGTATGAAATCGACCTATTATGTACGCAGCCGCGCACTGACGATTGAAGAATGTGATAGCTGCGCATCCTAAACTAAAGGAGAGAAGCTCTCATGCAGTTACAGAAGATTTTTAACACGGAAGCGCCAAATCGCTCTACCCGTATTATTGAAGGCGAAAGCTCCGGTATTTTGAATTGGAACGATATTCGGATGCCGCATATGTACAAACTGTATAAAGTACTGCTGCTGAACCACTGGATTCCAGATGAAATTCCGATGTCCAAGGACGCGTCCCAGTTCCCTGTGCTGGATGCCGAAGAACAGCGCACCTTCAAAATTAACATCGGCTTGCTGGCTGTGCTGGATTCCATGCAAACGATGTTTGTCGGGGATGTAAAACGCTATTTTACCGATTCCTCGCTGGAAGCTATTTCGGCGATTATCGGGCAGCAGGAAGTGGTGCATAACCAGTCCTACTCCTACGTTCTGTCTTCTTTGGTGTCAGATCAGGAACAGAAGGAAATTTTTGAATACTGGAAAAACGATCCTGTCCTGCTGGAGCGTAACACATTCATCTCGGACATTTATCAAGAGTTCCGCGATGAGCAGAACCCACAAACCTTTTTCCAAGCGATGGTAGCCGATTTGATTCTGGAAGGCATTTTCTTTTACAGTACATTTGCTTTCTTCTACAATTTGGCCCGTGATCAGAAAATGATGGCAACCAGCCAAATGATCTCGTATATTCAGCGTGATGAAAATCAGCATTGCTACTTTTTTGCTGAAGTGTTTAAGCAGCTATTGTCTGACTTCCCTGAGCTGAACACCAAGGAAAATACGGACTATGTCTATCGTATGATTAACCGCGCTGTGGAGCTGGAAACGAATTGGGCGCATTATACGCTCAAAGAGGTTCGCGGCATCGACTTGCACGAGCTGAGCGATTATATCAAATACATGGCAAATATGCGCCTGAGATTGCTTGGTATGGACAAAGCGTACGAAGGCGTAGATGTAAACTGTATGCCTTGGATTAAACCATTCTCAGACGAAGCGCTAAATGCGACAAAAACGGACTTTTTTGAAGCAAAATCACGCAATTATGGCAAGGTCGGAGATGACAACGGATTTGACGATTTGTAAGTTATAAGATACAGCCTTAACTCGGTACTTACCGGGCTAAGGCTTTTTTCATGAGAATTTACGCAAATACGCAAAAAAAATCATGAAACATCTGAATTACTATTCATATTTTCCTATTTGTACACGATATATATGAAGGTGAAAAAAATATAGTAAGGAGCATATTATGAAAAGCAGCGTTAAAAAAAGAATGGGATTACAATCCAAACTCTACTTCATCTTGCTCATTCCTTTAATAGTGATTGGCGTTATTGTTCTGTGGACGACCAATCAATCTATCCAAAATGCTTCTCTATCAACCATGCAGCTAAACAATGAAACGCTGGCAAAGAACACGGCCCAGTTACTGGACAAGTCCGCAGTCAAGAGCTTAAACACTAATTCATCTGAGCAAAGCAGCGAGTATAAGCAGCTTCGGAACGAGTTAAATACGCTCAGGTTGCAAACTGGAATCCTGTACATCTATATGTACAACCGGGTTGGAAATGAGTGGAAAATTACAGTGGATGGAGCCGCATGGAACGACAAAGACTACAGTCCATTCGGAACTCCTGTAAGTTTTACCCTTAAAGAAACGGAAGAGAAATTAAAACAAGGGGAAACGGTAACTACAGATATTACAACGGACCCTGAGTGGGGGACGATGTTTTCCTCCTTTACTCCCATTAAGGATACCGATGGAACCATCATTGGATATTTGGGAATCGACAGATCCCTGTCCTCTGTGACTGAAGTATACGAACATACCTTGCCCGAGGCCTACCGATTAGTTATCCCTGTTATCTCCATCATTCTGATCATCTCAATTGCGGCTATGATGCTGGTAACCCGACGGATACTGCGTCAGGTGAGATTTATTAAAAATACACTGGAGCAAGTAGCCGACGGCAACCTTACGGTTACATCGTCGCAAGTAACATATGATCAGTTAGGCGAAATCAGCAAATTGACGAACAAAATGGTGGAAGCCATGTCGAATATGATTGTGGATATTCAAAGCAGTTCAAGCACACTCCAGCACGCATCGGAGAATATCGTCGTGACAACGGAAGGAACACTCCACCAGACTGAGGAACTGTCCCGTACACTCCAGCAAATTGCCGATGTCTCTATTAACCAAGCGGATCAAGCGGTGGAATCGGTTCAACAATCTGATCGATTAGGACAAACGCTGGATGAAGTCGGAAGCCATGTGCAACAATTTACGGATACGGCCCATCATCTCAATGAGGTTCGTAATCAGGTAGCTAGTGAGCATGAACTGTTATTAGAGAAAGGACGAGAAAGCGCCTTGCGTATCAAGCAGATGCAGCGCATGTCACACGCGTTAACCGAAAAATCCCGCGAGGCGGCTAACATCGGTCAGCAGGTACAGGGCATCGTAAAGCAGACGCAGATTTTGTCCTTTAATGCCTCTATTGAAGCCTCACGTGCAGGCGAAGCTGGCAAGGGTTTTTCTGTGGTCGCTCATGAAATGGGACAACTTGCCCAGCAATCCGCCATATCGATTCGTGAAATCGATGAAATCTTAAGAAGCTTTGTTGAGCAAATTGAGCAAATGGGTGATCAATTTGATGAAAACATAAAGACCGTCAATGAACAAGAAGTACAAATTTCGGTATGTCTACAGTCTGTTGACAAAGTCACCCAGGTTTCACAGGAAGTTCAGGAGTTAGCTGCACATCTGGCTCAATTGACGGCAGAGATGCAAGAGGTACGTCACAGCGTAGATCAACATTTAAATCACACAGCCAGCGCGGCACAGCAGACTGCTGGAATGACAGAAGATGTATCAGCAAGCGCTCAGAAGCAGGCTCTAGCGGTAAAAGAACTATCCGAAGTAGCCCGCAATCTGACCACACTATCAAACAATCTGCAGCGTCATGCTGACCAGTTCCGGGTAAAAAACGCTGAATAATAAATATTACGTTGGGTTCAGTTCAACTGAACGAAAAGAAGTAAACTAAAATGGAGCATTCGCAAACGTAGCGAGTGCTCCATTTTTATGTTTTGAAAGCCAAGCAGAGTTCACCTTTATCCGAGTAGGTGCATACATATAACCTAGAAGTGTGTATTCAAGCACTCCAGACTCATACCTGTTCTTATGATGGAGGTAGCGCGGCTGTTTTCACCTGTTTCGTATAAGAAGGATAGCCTCCCGTATGCTGGAGCATTTCGATTTCACGCAAAATACGCGGCAAGTCAGCGACCGAGTTCATCACGATGTGGGCTCCTGCCCTTTTCAAGCCATATACACTCTGTCTGCGCCGTTCCTCAGCCACTCTGTCGTCCGCTTCATGGCTGGTCGTTTGAGCTGCGGTCGTCACGCTTTCGTTATGGTTCAACACACCAATCGTCCATACACCGGCGTTCCGTCCCTCTTGCATATCGGCTACTGTATCTCCTACTTTCACAATATCGCTAAGTGGGAATACCTGCAAGCGATGTGCAATTTCATAGATCATCCACGGATAAGGCCTCCCCTGCGAAACTTCACAAGGGGCTACCATACAATCCAACGTATAGGGTGACTGTGCAGGCGTAAACTTGTGACTGAGCATTTCCATCGGACAGAATGCAGTGGCGCCTGACTGAATGCGACGATCCTGCAACTCCTGCAGCGCCCTGTCTATACCGATAGCAGGCTCAGCCCCTTGGATCAAGGAACGGAGAACAGGGACAAGCTCAAGATAAATATGCTCAATATCCGCTCTGCCAGGATGCGCACCAAAGCACTCCAGCCATTTTTTCCGAACCTCTGAAAGTCCCAGCACATTCGCAATATGATCCCGGATCGGCATTCCTCGCCCATGAGATACCTGTTCTTCAGTTACCTGTATACCTTTCCATCTGAAAATGTCACGCATTCCCTGGGTTAAGCCTCGTCCTCCGGGGTCTAACAATGTACTTTCGAGATTAAAAATAACCGCCTGTATCATGCAATCCCCGCCTTTCCGTACCGCGGCTATCCGCAATCTTTATTTTGCTTAGGAACATGATACACAGCTAACGTAAACTGAATTGTCGTAAACGGTAAGCGGATTGTAATTGAAAATAAATTCCTTGATTGGTTATGAATACCGAGTGTGATAAGAGGAGGAGTCGCAACATGAGACAGCCTTGGAATGAATTTAATTCCAAAATGCCTTGGCGGATGGAGCTTGGTTGTTATGCGCTGAATAAACTGGCCTGTGGAGGATTGGTTTTTGGTCTCTTATGGGTCTACTGCTATCTGACAGAGGAAATAACAGGAATTCCTCTGACTATAGCAGGCAATAGTGGTGAACTGACCGCGCAGCTGTGGGCCTATGGTTTTGCCCTTCCTGCCGCTCTTGCCGCTGATGCGCTACGCGATCTTTTACCCTGGCTTCGTAAGCCCGAGCAGCTCACCCTATACCTCGCTGCAGGATTCAGTGTCTTTCTCCTGCTAGGTTCTTTGATGTCGCCTGCCGGAACGGGCATTTCATGGAGCAACGGCATAGCAGGTGCAGGGATTACACTCCTGTATTATGGAGGAAGGTACTGGCTGAACCGTGAATATGGATTACAGATCATGCTGGCCTTCCTCCTGCCACTGCTGCTATGGCCTATAGGGCTTCAATAATGTCGCCAGCTATCACAGAGGCAGGATGCTGGCGATGACGTGCGGCTGTTTCTCCAGCCGCACCATGCAGATACACGCCAAAGGCTGCTGCCTGCGCAGCATTCAGACCCTGGGCCAGCAAACCTGCGATGATGCCTGTCAGCACATCGCCCGCACCGCCTGTCGCCATCCCAGCATGGCCTGTGGTATTGACGTAGGCTGTTCCGTCGGGACAAGCGATGACAGTGCGCGCTCCTTTGAGCACCAGCGTGACCCCACGTGTTCGGGCGTACTCCCGGGCATGGGTGATGCGGTCACGCTGCACCTCTGCTGTCGGTATGCCCAGCAGACGAGCCATTTCACCGGGGTGCGGCGTTAGTACGACCGCCGTACTTCTCGGCTTCCAAGCCTCCAGCTCAGGCCCCGCCGAGGCGAGGATGTTCAAGGCGTCCGCATCAAGCACGAGCGGACCGCCGTATTCTTCCCACAGGCGGCGCAGCCAGCCGGTGTCCCCTGCAAAGCGTCCGAGGCCGGGGCCGACGGCCAGCACATCACGTGCCTGCGCGAGCTGTAGCAGCTCGTCTGCGGAGTCGGCATTCCATTCGCCGTCTCCGCCTGCTGCTGCGGCAGCGAGCATCAGTTCCGGCGCGGCGCCAATGACGCGCGGCAACAACGCCTCGGGCACCGCCCACGTGACAAGGCCGCTGCCGATGCGCAGGGCTGCACGTGCGGCCAGCAAGCCCGCGCCGCTCATGCGCAGGCTTCCGGCCGCGACGAGAACATGGCCGTAGGTGCCCTTGTGCCCGTCCGGCACGCGGCTGCGGCTTACATCCACATCCAGTGCAGCGCGCAGCGTGTCACGGGTCAAGAGCCGCAGCTGCACGCCACACTCACGGGCAAGGCCGGGTGGAATACCGATGTAGCGTACCACCACATCGCCTGCAGTCCCGGCGCCCGGATATTGGACGAGCCCACGCTTCAAGTAGGCGAGGCATACGGTGACGCGCGCACGAATGCACGGCTCGTGCAGCGTACCTGTGTCGGCGTCGAGGCCGCTAGGCACGTCTACCGACACAAGCGGCACGCCGCTGGCATTGGCCTCGCGGATCAGCGAGGCGTAGGGTTCGCGCGGCGGGCCTTGCGTGCCCGTGCCCAGCAGGGCATCGACGATGCCGGAGGCGCCGCGCAGGTCGAGGGTATCCCGGCCATAGAGGATAGCCGGGATACCCAGAGCCGCGATGATGTCGCGCTGCGCAGCCGCTTCACCGCGCAGCGTGTCTGGCGGCTCGACGTACACAACGGTGACGCGCAGCCCTGCATCCGTTAGATGGCGGGCTACTACCAGTCCGTCACCACCGTTGTTGCCTTTACCTACGAGGATATACCAGTGTTCTCGTTCCCGTAAGTCATGTCGTCCTTGACTCCACGACTCTGTCCGTATAACACCGCCATGTCCAGGTATATCCCCCGGCCCTGTGTGTGTAACCTCTTCTGCCCACTGCGACCCTAACACTTCAGCACGCTCAATCCCACGTGCTAGATCAGCAATGCCTACTGAGAAGCCGCCATTGCTCTTCCCACTTCTCTCGGCACATAGCTTCAATACCTCGTCAGCTACCGCGCGCCCGGCATTTTCCATCAACGTAAGGGCCGGGATACCCAGCCTGTCAATTGTGTACCGATCCAATTGCCGCATTTCTTCGGCGGTCACCATATACATGCTTTTCGCCTCCCATATGGCTATCCCTGCTTATTAATACCCGACTGTAAAACGGGAATTGACAAATTCCCCTTCTACTAACTCATCAATCAGGGCTACCGCATAATCTTCGACCGAGATACGGCTATGGCCTAATTCGTCAACCACCAAATGATCCAAGCCAATACGGAACTGTCCTGTACGTTTTCCCGATTCAATCATTCCGGCAGGACTACAATAGGTCCAGTCTACATCCGCAGCGCGGTACAGCTCCAGTGCATCTGCATGGGCAGCCGCCAGTGGCTTCACTTCCTCCGGAAACTCGGCGGTATCCATGAGGCGTTCACCGTTTTCTGTTTTCAGACTTCCCGCTCCGCCAACGACAAGTATGCGCTCCGCGCCGGAACGCCGGGTTCCTTCCAGCAAAGAACGAGTCGCTTCGAGCAGTTCTTCCTCTTCTCCAAACTTGGGACCGTACGCGCTAATGATAGCATCGTGCCCTTTGGCCACTTCCGTAACGGAATTCGGATTTAGAATATCTGCTTGAACCACCGTCAAGTATTCACTTCGCTCCGTCACACGTTGGGGGTCGCGGACCGCTGCTGTCACTTCATACTTGCGCTTGATTGCTTCCTTTACTAACGCTTGACCAATGGTTCCAGTTGCTCCAAAAATAATAACTTTCATATAAATGTGCCTTCTTCCTGTCTATAATTTACTTACTGTTATTTATCCGTTTTATCTCCAGCTTAAACCCGTGCAAGATATCGATTCGATGTCTCATGATGTTCTGTTTCAATTTTTATATTTTTATCCATACCGAATCTACCCTCCTGCTTGTATCTTGTCTATTTTACCAAAAAATACTTCATATATCCTGGTCAAAGGTATACAAGCCCTTGAAATGCCTGTGTAGTCTGTGCAATAGTGTAGAAAGAACAATGGAAGGAGGGATTGCGGGTGTCCCCGACGGACTTCGCGGCGTTAGCCGCATATATCTCACCCGGTCTGATTGCCTTCCTGCTGGCGTTATCTTTGCTGGTATGGCTGTATGTTCACAGTGCAGCCCAGCTTCGAAATTCGCGTCAGCAGCGGCTGGAAGAATTACAGGAATCGCTGCGTATCTATGGACGATTAGCTGGTTGTCTCCAAACCGCTACCCAGAATGGGTTCAATAACAGCGAAAAGCAGTACCAGAACGGACTCATCCACGCTCTTCAGGAAGCCAAAGCTGCTCCCTATTTGACCCCTCACCTTCAAGAGCAGGTTCAAGCATCCCTTCGGGAATGTGATACGTTCCGCAGAGAATTGCTTCTCAAATCACTGGAGCGTGAAATGAACAAACTCATCGAGGAACGGCGTCTGGTTCTGCTGGAATCTCATGCTCCGGGCTGGGGAACAGCATTGTGGAAGCTATTACGTCCAGCAGCTGGTCCGTTGGCGCTGGCAGGAATCGTCTGGTTGGTCTCAAGGCTGGTTGTGGAACTGATAGCCTCCAGCCATGTCGATGTTAGTCTGCCCGACACTGTACAATCTGCCTCATGGCTCATAGGGTGTGCATGGATGAGGTTCGTTTCCGGCTTGATCGCCCTACTGTATGTATACCGGCTGATGACCCTGCGCAGGCAAAATGATCTGGACGTGACGGCATCCCATTTTCCAACAAGCCTGTTGTGCATGGTGATCGCCGCTATCGCTCTGTTTCAATGGATCGGACCGGAAGCGTCTCCCTACATACTGGCTGTTCAGCTTGTGCTGTTCTTGATTGGCTTCCGACTTACCCGAGGCCGCTCGCGCAGTGATCGTCCTTATGTTGGTCACCCCGGCTTGATCAAGGCAGATGCTTCTCAACATCAGGATGTACACGCAGCAGATAAAGATAAAACAGCTGCCTCTTCTTTGGCAGAAGAACATATCCGGTCCTAACACCAATGGCACATGACTCTATCCCATATCCACCCTGCAAATCACATACCATCACAGGACATCCCAACAACAAAGAAAGAGTTCATGGGGTGTCCTGTTTTTTGAACAATTTCCGGCTTTTTGAGGGGTTAGGCTTGTGCCAGTGATCAAGGAAAGGGTATATTGTTTATATAAATGTAAATCATATCGTTTTTTATGTATGATTATTGAAAAAAATCCATATATGTTAAACTACCATCAATTTATGATGTGCGTTAGAATTGGAGGAACTATGCAACTGGACATTTCTGAAAAATCACTTCCCGTTTATGAAGCGCTGGCCAGTGAGGTTCGGCTAAACATGATTGTTCTGCTTGCGGAGAAGCCTATGAATATACGTGAGCTGGCGGAAGCGTTGGGGCTCAGCAGTGCGATTATGACGATGCATGTCAAGAAACTGGAGAGAGCGTCCATTATTTCGACCAAAATGCTGCCTGGACGAGGCGGGGTACAGAAAGTGTGCTCACTGGCTACAGACAAAATTGAAATCGCCATGCCACGCTACCAGCAGGATGTACGACAATTCCATCAGACGGAGATTTCTGTCGGACACTTTACAGATTTTGAAATACAGGCGACCTGCGGACTGGCTACCGTCGAAAAGATCATTGGTGAATTCGATGAGCCTCGTTCATTCTTGGACCCTGAGCGCTTCAATTCCAAAATTCTGTGGTTTAGCCAGGGATATATGGATTATAAGGTGCCAAATTTCCTACTGTCCAGCCAAAAAGCTGAGGAACTGGAAATTTCGATGGAACTATCATCCGAGGCCCCTTTTACCAATGATAATTGGCCTTCAGATATCACTTTTTTCCTAAATGATGTGAATTTGGGTACATGGACCAGCCCAGGGGATTTCGGGGATAACCGTGGTAAATACACACCTGCATGGTGGCCTGATTTTATCAATCAATATGGTCTCCTTAAAAGACTTCGCGTTACCTCCGAAGGTACCTTTATGGATGGCAAGCAAATATCCGACGTGACTTTAAGCCAAGTGCTGATTGATCAGAAGCAATGGAAATTCCGCATTGCCATATTGGATGATGCCCAGCATGTTGGAGGGGTTACCCTGTTCGGTACCGGATTCGGTAACTACAATCAGGATATCCTGTTCCGTTTGTACTACAAACATACAGAAAATCATGCCAAAACAGTAGCGGTAGAAGCTGGCGATAGCAGCAAATAGCTTTTAGACCACTTCAAGACCTGAACACGGCGTTTGGCCCATGCCTTTCATGGGAAACAAAGCGCCGTGTTTTATTTTTCATCCACTTATATCGTACTCTTTTGCCACATGCTATCCGATTAGCGAACAGGTTCAATACATACAGGTGAAGGAACCTCCAGCACATATCCCGTTCGGGTCAGCCGTCCATCCTCACTATGGATGGCAAAGGATACGATGTTGTTTCCATCCTGATTCGCTACTACCAGATAACCGGACAAGATGTTGAAGTTACGCGGTGTGCTGCCGAAGGTCTCCACCCATTCAACCACCTTCAGCTTGCCGCTGTCCAGATCGACATGGTATAGCACGATGCTATCATGGCCGCGGTTTGACACATACAAAAAGCGTCCACAGGGCGTAATCCGAATATCGGCTGCTGTATTTTCTACATCTATAATGCCTTCTGGCAGTGTGGACAGGCTTTGCAGCAATGTAAGCTCACCATTACGTTCGTTATAACTAAACACAGCGACTGTATTGTTCAACTCATTGGCGACAAAAGCATATGGACGCGAAGGATGAAAAACCAGATGACGCGGTCCAGAACCGGGTGGCAAATCTGTCTCACGATGGGTCACCAGTTTTCCATCCTCTGTCAAACGGTATACCACAATCTGGTCCAGTCCCAGATCACATACCATGGCATACTGTCCTGAAGGATCTGGAATAATCGAATGCGGATGTGCCGCATCCTGGCGGTCCTGGCGAATACCTGAGCCGGTATGCTGAACTTGCCCCGACATGTCTCCTAATCCTCCTGCTTCCGTCGCAGGGAACACAACGGCATTGCCGCCTGAATAGTTAGAAGCCAGCACATATCGTCCATCGGTTGTTACGGAAACATAGCAAGTATGCGCTCCCTCCGTCCCTTTTCGATCCAAAGGATGTAATTCCCCCGTCTGGGCATTCACCTGATACGCATACAGCTCGCCTCCTTCTGTTTCACTGGTAGCATACAGCTTCGTCCCATCCGGGTGTAGAGCGAGAAAAGAAGGCCTCTCCATTCCTTCCACACCTCCAACAATGCGCAGATCACCATTGGTCACACACAAAGCACATACATATATTCCTCTTTCCTGACGAGACGCATAAGTTCCTGTATAAAATAACTGCTCATTCCGCTCTTCCATCGGCTCTCATCTCCTTCTAGCTGTTTTTTTACATATTATCTGGCTTTTAGCTCTACTATTTGTCTTGTTGTAAACTCATCATGCATTATTACCCAAGATTCTGTCGTTTCATTAACGTTTCGCGATGTATGCAAAAAAAATAGCCTCCTTCGGCGCCATCTGCGGTTCACAAGAACGTCACAGTTCACACCAAAAGAGACTAATTTCACGAAAAGAACAACATTAAACCGCTGTGGTTTGCGTATCTCTGCTTTTCCATTTTACAGCCAGACCCAAACTAAGAATGAGAATGGCTGCCCCAAAAATGTATGGCAAATTGATATGCACCTCGAACAATGTACCCGCAAGCGCAGGTCCTAGAATATTACCAATACTCATATAAGCATTGTTCATACCAGCTGCAACTCCCTGCTCATCCCCCGCCATTTTGGATAAAGCAGTATTAATGGCTGGCCGAAGCAACGACGTAGCGGTAAAGAAGATGAGCGATACCCCGAGTACATAATAAAAGTTGCCAGAGAGCAGCATAAGCACAAGGGAAATCGCCGAAAACAGAAAGGAACCGATGATGACACCTTTTTCGCCAAAACGGTTTAACATCGGACTGATTACCACAGCTTGAATCACGGTTCCGACCAGTGCACCTACGGTAATAATGATAGCAATATCACGCTCATTATAATGAAACTTCCCCGTCACAAAGAAAGGAAACATCGTTTCAAAATGTGTCAGTCCAAAGGTTAAGGTGAATATCATAATCAGCAGCATAAAGTAAGGCTTGCGGAAAGAAAGGGCAAACTGTTTAATCACATTGTCCCGTTTGGCCTTGACATTCCGAAACTTCAACTGTTTTTCCAGTGATAAGGTTTCGGGTAGCATAATCAAGGAAATCAGTGCAGCTACGCCCGATACGGCCGCCGAAACATACAAGGGCGTACGAATCGAGATATCTGCCAGCAAACCGCCCACACCAGGACCGATCACAAAGCCAAGAGACATGGCGGCACCCAACAGCCCCATTCCTCTACCGCGATTGTGGACCGTTGTAATGTCAGCAATATAGGCCATCATCGGAGGAATCATAAAGGCTGCCCCTGCACCACCCAGTAAACGGGAGATATACAATGTGGTCAACGATTCCCCAATAGCAAACAATACAGAAGAAGCCGTCATGATTACCAAACCGATAATAATCATTTTTTTACGTCCGTATTTATCGGACCATTCTCCCGCTAGCGGCGAAAACAGGAATTGGGTTAAGCCAAACACAGCAACCAAATAACCACCCGTTTCACCACTGCCTCCCAAGGAGCTCATAAACTTAGGGAGGATCGGAATAATGAGGCCAATTCCCAGCATGGCAATAAACATATTAATCATCAAAATGACCAGCGGTCCCATTTTCAACTGTTGTGAATCTGACATGTTGCGTTTTGTCCTCCTCAGGTTCTTTATTTCGTATACGAAAATCTTATTTTGCAACCATTTCAGCAAAACTCTTCATTATATTAATAGAGCGAGAGACAAATAACAATCATAAAATACTTCCGATAACCCTGAATCTTTCCTTTGACAGGACAGCAAAAAGGAACAACCTGAAATGGCGATGTTGTCCCTCTCATACGAACGACCAGGGTGAATTTCTGGAACGGTCTGGCGGTCCCTACGATCCCTATTGTGGATCTTCGAATAGCTCCTGTATCATCTTTTCCTTGTTATTCAGAAATTGCTTGGTGATGATAAAATGATCGGTTTCCTCCAGTGTCCGGATGTCGATCCCTTCATGTGTCAGATGATACAAGATGGAATCTGGATACGCCATCAAAATGGGGGAATGAGTAGAAATGATAAACTGTGAGCCCTGCTGCACCAGCTCGTGAATCCGTGCAAGCATGGCCATCTGGCGCAAAGGCGATAACGCAGCCTCCGGTTCATCCAAAATATACAATCCTTGTCCTCCAAACCGATGCACAAAGGCAGCAAAAAAAGACTCGCCATGCGACTGCTCATGCAGCGATTTGCCTCCGTAGGAGTTTCGAATAGGTGGGCCTCCACCTTCGCGATCCAGCTCGTCGATATGAGTCGCCACATTATAGTAGCTTTCCGCCCGGAAAAAGAAGCCATCCCTCGGCTTTTCTATCCCTCTCACCAGCCGGATATGCTCATGCAGTGAGGAATGCGTGGCTTGTGTAGAAAAATTAAAATTTTTAGTACCGCCCTCTGGATTAAATCCCCACGCGACCGCGATTGCCTCCATAAGCGTCGATTTACCTACACCGTTTTCTCCAATAATATAGGTAACGGAAGGATGGAATTTAAGTTCATTCCACTGGTGTAAGGCTTTTAAGTTAAACGGATATTGGCTCTTGTCAGCATCTGGAGACCATATCAGCTCCAGGCGACGTATAAAAAGATTACGATCCCATATACTCATGTCCAGTTCAGCTCCATTGCCAAGCAATTCACTAGGTTTTCCATTATTATATTGGAATTATTTACAGCAATCAAACTGAAACCCCATTTCGTAACCCTTCTGTTGTTATTCAAACGATTATTACAGGTATAATATATAGTAATGTTCATCGGGCATGAAATCTAAGCACTTCATTCCGTGTACATCTCATTCTTTTCCAAGCAGGTGAATCTATGAAATCTAATCACAAACCGATTCAATCCTTTAAAATCGTACAGTTCGTGATGACCGTCTACAGGCAACGATTGACACGTATTCTGCTACCACTGGCTGTACTGGCTTTTATTATATGGGAGGCCGGACGAGAACTAAAAGACTTTAATCTGGCGCGTATGCTTCATGAGCTGCGGCGAATGGATGCCACCTTTCTGATCGAGATTGGCTTGTTCTCACTAGCTGCCGTGGCGGCTATGAGCGCATACGATTACGTAATCAGGCATCATTTCAAGCTTCAGGTCAAGCCTGGAACGACATTTCGCTATGCCTGGATCTCCAATACCTTCAATAATGTCTTTGGTTTTGCAGGCTTTACAGGAGCGGGACTTCGCACAGTGCTGTATAAAAAAAGCGGGGTGCCGTTGGGTGTCATCACCTCTGCGGTCGTGTTTCTTTCGCCAGTCGTCATTACCGGACTATCTTTGCTGGCTTGGGGAGCCATTGTCCATCTGTATCCGGTACAGCCTGTACTGGATGCTCATCCGTGGCTTCATTGGGCGCTGTGGGGAATGGCATTGTACCTGCCGCTATTTCTGATCATGCAGCGCTCCAAACGGTACTCCACATGGTTCAACAAGGGAGAAGGACAGCTTTCCTGGTCCACCATCTCCGCTTCCATCAGTGCTTCCCTGCTGGAATGGCTGCTAGCTGGCCTTACCTTTGCATGGATCGGCTCGCACTTGCTCCATGAACTGCCGATGCATGCTGTGTTCGGCATTTATGTAATAGCCGCGATTGCCGGGTTGATCAGTCTTGCACCCGGAGGGGTCGGTGCATTCGACATCATTGCCCTGCTCGGGCTGCAAATGGCGGGAGCCAACTCAGATCGGGCACTGGCTGTGCTGCTGGTCTTTCGTGTCTTTTATTACATCATCCCGTGGCTCATCGGCTTGGTATTAGCCGCGCTGGAAATGATTCCGCGTAACGAGCGCCTGAATCAGCTAGCTGAGACGGGCTGGGACTACTCCCTTAATGCGTGGCAGAAGGTATGGGGCTGGCCTGGTCAATTCCGGTTTTTGGCAGATCTAGGAGTATGGGCGCTTGGTAAGCTGGTACTCATCTCCGGCGTGGTGCTTCTTTTGTCGGCAGCTACGCCAGGTCTGTTATATCGGCTCCGTTTTGCTGAGCATTTGCTCAGCCTGCCCGTCATGCGCTTGTCGCATGAAATCTCAGTCATCATCGGGATTATGCTTGTCGTCCTGTCCCACGGAATCTCTCTGCGTATTCGCAGAGCATTACGACTGACATTGATATTGCTGCTGGCCGGCGCCATTTTCACCTTCATTAAAGGTCTGGATTTTGAAGAAGCCTTATTCCTACTGTTCGTGGCGTTAATGCTATGGATCTCGCGCTCGCGGTTTTATCGGGTCAGTGCACCACTGAATCGGCACAATATTTTAATATGGGGCGGATTATCTCTACTCGTAACCGGGGCTTATTTTATCATTGGGGCAGGCTCCAATACTCCGTTTATGCGCCATTTGCACGCCAAGGTCCATCTGGACTTTTTTATGAACCGGAGCGATTACGGAGTTACTGCCGTGTTTAGTCTGATTTTGGCATGGGTTTTCCTGACGGTGTATTTCTTTCTTCGACCTCAGCGTGGTATCAGCAATCTACCCGACGCACAGGAGCTGGATAAGCTAAAAGAATTTTTGGAACGACAGGGTGGTAATCTCGTTTCCCACATGCTTTTTCTGGGCGATAAATATCTGTATTGGACCAAAAATGAACAGGTCGTCATTCCCTATGCCCGCAGTCGGGACAAACTGATTGTATTAGGTGACCCACTCGGTCCAAAAGAACGCGTGAGTGAAGCGATTCAGGAATTTCAGCGGTTCGCAGATCGGTATGCGTTAACGGCTGTATTTTATCAGGCATCACCGGAGTATTTGTCCATCTATCACGAGAACGGCTATCGCTTTTTCAAACTGGGCGAGGAAGCACTGGTGCCGCTGGAATCCTTTACACTGACGGGCAAAAGCAATCAAGCTCTACGCAGCGCCAAAAACCGCTTTGACCGCGATGGCTACTCGTTCGAAATCATCCAACCGCCTCTAGAGGCGTCACTGATTGAGGAGATGCGACATGTTTCGAATATTTGGCTGGACGGGCGCAAGGAGAAGGGATATTCACTCGGTTGGTTCAAAGAGCCCTATCTTCAGTTGGCGCCGATTGCATTGCTAAAGGACTCTGAAGGAAAAGTTATCGCTTTCGCTACGATGGCCCCTGCCTATGATCATGGACGGACGGTCTCCATTGACCTGATGCGCCACTTGCCTGACACGCCAAATGGCACGATGGATTATTTATTCACACGGGTCATTGAGTGGGCCAAGGAGAGTGGATATACGACATTTAATCTGGGAATGGCACCGCTGTCCCAGGTAGGGCAAAGCGAAAAGGCATTGCGCGAGGAAAAGCTGGCTCGACTTGTTTTTCAATACGGGGGACATTTTTACGGCTTTCAGGGGCTTCGGCGCTTTAAGGATAAGTTCAAGCCGCAATGGGAGCCGCGTTATCTGGCCTATCCGGCTTCTGTCTTTCTACCGATCCTGACGCTGGAGCTGGTATATCTCGTGTCCAAACGCTCGGACTAAACAAAGGGCTAACCAAAAGGCTTTTGACAGCCTAACACGACGTAAAAAAGGGTGTTCCCCAACCACGAACGGTTGCAGGAACACCCTTTTACATTCACAAATCTTCTTAGAAGCTACCTTTTACAACAACTTCAGACAGTGGGAAACGTCCTGATGGACGTGCTGGTACTTGTGCCTTACCTACGCTAATAAGCAGGGTTGGCAGGTAACGTGCCGGAATATTGAATTGCTCGATCAATTGTGCTGGAATGAAACCGCCCATTGCGCAAGTGTCGTAGCCCAGAGATTTAGCAGCCAGCATAATGTTTTGTGCTGCAAAAGCAGAGTTCAGGATGGCGGCATCGCGAGCTACTTGCGGGTTTTGGTACGCGCCGTTGATTTGACCTACCAATGCGTCACGGATTTCCGCTGGCAGTGCGCCTGCTTCTACCGCTTGATCATAAATGACGGTGTTACGGTTTGCTTCCAAATCACCCAATACAGCAATCGTAACGGAACTTTCCACTACTTGACCCTGATTGTAGGCGATAGGTAGCAATTTTTGCTTGTCCGCTTCGCTTTCGATGACAAGGAATTTCCAATGTTGAAGGTTCCAAGCGGAAGGAGCTTCTATCGCGGCAGTCAAAATAGCCTCCAAATCTTCCTCTGGCAATTTAAAATCCTTAACATAGCTCTTTACCGCGTGTCTTTCACTAATAGTAGATAGAGTTTCATTTTTTGGACTGCTCGACATTCTAGGCACTCTCCTAATTTCTTAATATATATCTAACTTGAATCCTCATTAACTTCCCAAACTACTGCAATTATAAAAATGATAGTGAATGATGTCAATATGTTTAAGTATGACCCTGCACTCAAAATACAGTACAATACGGATAAAGACATGCATATCGGCATATGCCTGCCGATGGGACAAGACACGGGTGAGTTCATTTTGTTCTCATTTGAATTAAAAAAGGAGCGTTACTATGATTGGATCGTTTAAAAAAACGGATATTGCTTTGTTTGCCGCCTGGGTTGTAGCTTGTGTGGCAACTTTGGGCAGTCTGTATCTCAGCGAGATTTTGGGGTATGAGCCTTGTAAGCTGTGCTGGTTTCAGCGCATTCTGATGTATCCCCTGACCCTTCTGCTCGGAATTGCATATTTTCGAGGAGATTCGGGGATACGTCGTTACGTCATGCCGTTGGCTATCATTGGAGGCGCGATTTCGGCCTATCATTTTATCATTCAGCGCATCCATGCAGCCGCCAAAGCAGCTGCGCAAACTTCAACTTCCTGCGGCAGAGTATCCTGTGAACAGGATTACCTGAACTGGTTCGATTTTATCACCATTCCTTTTCTCGCACTGATCGCCTTTATCCTTATTATTGCAGCCATGGGTTATATCATGCGTCAGGAGAAAAAATCAGCTCAAGGAGAGGTACAAGCAAAGGAACTCGCATAAGTATGAAAGAGACCTAATTATAGGACCCGTTACCACCAAGAGGCGTATAATCCGCTTGCCCAAGGAAAGACTGTAACTAAATATATCCATTGCATATGTGCTATAATGTAAAAGGTTTGCAGTCTGTCCAATAACGCTTATATTCCTTATAGAGGGGGCCAGTCCATGTTTCATATTAGCACCCCATTGCTGCAATATGGCGCAACCTTCGGTATGATCTTAATCGCTATATCGGCTATTTTCATCCGTATGAAGACAGGTCATCGCCCGATTAATGCCAAAAAAATCATCATCCCACCGCTCGGCATGAGCACCGGTTTTATGATGTTTGTGGTGCCGGAAGTACGGGTTCCCTGGCTTTGGGCGCTAGGCGCTTTTCTGGTCGGCTGGTTTATTTTTTCTTACCCGTTGATCCGCAGCACCAAATTTGAATTGCAAGAAGGGCTGGTTTTCGTGCAACGCTCACGTACCTTCTTTTTTATCCTGATCAGCCTGCTGATCATCCGATTGCTGTTGCATGAATTTATTCAGCATTACATTACCATTCCGCAGACAGCAGGGCTATTTTTCATCCTAGCCTTCGGGACCTTGTTACACTGGCGGCTTCGTATGTATTTCCAATATCGTCAGTTCGTTCCGAACGAGGCGGAAGTTCGCATCTGACAAACAGGTTTTTAACATGCATGCTCGCATGTTGCTGTATAGACCAAAAAGACACGTTCTCCTAACAGGAGCCGTGTCTTTTTGGTCTTTTAGTCTATCAGGTCTACATTATGCATTCCGGGAAAAAGGAGCTACTCGATTGCGTCCCTCTGTCTTCGCAGTGTACAGCATTCGATCTGCCTGAACATGCCTGGGACTGGAACGGACATGCAGCGGATGCTTATAGAAAAAGAGACCGTCCTCTGGACAGCCCCTTTTTCTGTAACATGTCTAGCTCATTCAACCCGTTAGTCTGTATGCTACCGATGGATGCCTGCTTTATTGCTGGGTCAAAATAATCGGACCCTCTGCTGTAATGGCCAGCGTATGCTCGTATTGCGCAGACAAGCCGCCGTCCAACGTGCGTGCGGTCCAGCCGTCGGCATCAATTTTACTGCGGTATGTGCCTGTGTTGAGCATCGGCTCAATTGTAATGACCATGCCCTCTTTTAAGCGTGGTCCACGGTGCGGCGGTCCGTAATGTGGAACCTGCGGTTGCTCATGCATCTCTTCCCCGATGCCGTGCCCAATAAATTCGCGTACGACCGAGAAGCCTTCCGCTTCCGCGTAGGTTTGTATCGCATGGGAAATATCTCCGATCCGGTTACCGATAACAGCTTGCTCAATCCCTTTATACAGTGATTCCTTGGTAACGTCCAGCAGCTTTTGCGCCTGCTCAGACACATTACCTACCGCATACGACCAAGCGGAATCTGCCAGCCAGCCATTCAGATTCACAACCATGTCGATCGTCACGATGTCCCCGTCCTTCAACGGTGTCTTATTCGGAAAGCCGTGGCAAATCACATCGTTAGGTGAGCCACATGTTGCAAACTGGTAGCCGTTATAGCCCTTTTGCTCCGGTGTTGCGCCATGCTTCTTCATAAAGGATTCTGCGAAAGCGTCGATTTCCAGTGTCGTAATGCCTGGCTTGATCATTTTGGCAATTTCCCGGTGGCAAGCAGCCAAAATGTCTCCAGCTTTTTTCATATTTTCAATTTGTTCTTTGGTTTTAATGATAATCATTAAACGGTCTCCTTCTTTTCCGTGTTCGTTCCACTTTTCACTGCTTCTTTTTTCTGCTTCTATTGTAACGCTAAAAGCAGCGAAATGGAACCGATGTCAACTGACACCGTTTACAAGGATCTTAAACGGGGTATATAATACTCCATAACTTGTATACCAGTATGCAAAATTATTTCCAAGATAGGAGTATCCTATGAAATATCCAACAACCTGGTTACAGGGCGCATCGCTTGGGGAAAGGATTGCTTGTGAACTCCGGCTTCAGATTATACGGGGCATTCAGACGCCAGGTACTGTGCTATCTGAGAATCAGATTGGTGCCGATTTTGGTACCAGTCGTTCTCCGGTGCGTGAAGCCTTGAAGGCACTCTCGGGCGAAGGACTGATCCGTTTGGAGCGCATGGGGGCGGTTGTCGTCGGCATGACACCCGGTGATATGGAGGAGCTATTCGATGTGCGAATGCTGATTGAGCATTTTGTTGTACAAAGGTATGTACATAGTGATAATGCCACATTGGTGACTGTTCTGAATCAGATGATTGACAAAATGGAAGTCGCTCTCAAGTACAGAGATGTTGTTGAATTTTCTCTTCAGGATTTTAATTTTCATGAGGCTCTGGTTCTGGAAGCAGGCCATACCCGTATTCTTCATACCTGGAACGGTATGAGACAGTTAATCCTGACGGTCATGTTAGCTGCGACAGAACAACGATTTGCGTCCAACATCGAAGAATCACAAGTCACGATTCACAAACATCGAACCTTTGCAAACGCTTTAAATCAAGGGAATGCTCAGGAGTTGTCGGGATTTATTGAGGATCATTACCGAGATACCCGCAACGCGGTTAACGACAGCGTCCTGTCTCCCTACAGAAAGACATCGTCCTAGCCGCAACATGCGTGACAAAGAGCCGATGTACCGCGCTTCATGCGTTTCTTGCTGGCGCGGTTCTCTTTTACATTAAAGTTGTCGACAAGTATACATTTAACTACACATATAAGAATAAGGAGGCATACCTTCATGAACACATTATTCGGCTTAAGCCATAACGCGTCCCTGCTCATATGGGCGCTAGTTACCGTCATTCTTTTGATTTTGCTGATTGCCAAATTCAAATGGAATCCCTTCGTTTCACTGCTGCTTTCGTCGGTATTTCTCGGACTGGTTAACGGGATGCCGGGACATGAAGTTACTGCCTCCATCACCAAGGGGCTCGGCAGTACGCTCGGCTCCATCGCCATCGTGATCGGTTTAGGCACCATGCTCGGTAAAATGATGGCAGAATCCGGCGGTGCCGAACGCATCGCGACCACACTGATGGATCGTTTTGGTGAAAAACGCGTTCATTGGGCGATGATGATTGTAGGCTTTATCGTGGGTATTCCAGTATTTTTTGAGGTTGGTATTATTTTATTAATTCCCATTCTGTTCACGGTTGCCCGTAAAATGAATATGTCTCTGCTGAAAATCGGTATTCCGATGCTGGCAGGACTATCGACGGTACACGGCCTTTTGCCACCCCACCCGGCTCCGATGATCGCGATTGAAGCCTTTAACGCCAATATTGGACGCACGATAGGATATGCACTCATCGTGGGCATCCCATCCGCCATTATTGCGGGCCCGGTCTTCGGCGCTTGGATTGGCAAAAGAATCATGGTCAGACCTTCCGAGAGGCTGGACGAGCAGTTCAGAAATACGACGGGACGTTCGTTGCCTCCTTTTTGGATTACTTTGTTCACCATTTTGTTGCCTGTTATTCTAATGCTTAGCGGATCAGTCGCTGAAATCGTAGACCCGGCCAATACACATCCGCTCACTGTATTTTTCAAATTCATTGGTGATGAGGTTATGGCATTGCTGATTGCGGCTGTGTTCTCTTTTTTCTCGCTAGGCTATGCACGTGGTCTAAAGAAAGAGGACTTGTCCCGTTTTACCAGTGAATGTCTGGCACCAACAGCCTCTATTATCTTAATTATCGGGAGCGGCGGTGCATTTAAAACGGTATTGATCGACAGCGGTGTAGGTCAGGCCATTGCAGCGGTCGCTACAGGAGCCCATATGAATGTGATTGTATTTGCTTTTCTGGTCGCTGCGCTCATTCGTGTAGCCACTGGATCAGCGACAGTCGCGATGACGACAGGCTCCGGTATTGTCGCACCTGTGCTGGCACTTACTCCCGGCGCGAATGTCGAACTGGTCGTCCTTGCTACAGGAGCCGGGTCGCTGATCTTGTCTCATGTGAATGACGCCGGTTTTTGGATGATTAAAGAGTTTTTCAATATGACGGTTCCGCAGACTCTAAAATCATGGACCGTTATGGAAACCATCCTCTCCCTGGTTGCTTTCGGTTTGATTATGCTGCTGAGTGTGTTAATTTAACGATAATGAGCTAATAACGGTAAGTGAAGGGGAGATTGAATATGACAGACACCCGATATATGATCGGCGTCGATATCGGCACAACCAGTACCAAAGCGGTGCTTTTCGAAGAAAACGGCAATATTGCCGCCCAGCACCATGTGGGCTATCCGCTCCATACACCTGAGCCGGATGCGGCAGAACAGGACCCGGAAGATATTTTCAAAGCTGTCGTAACGACGGTGCAAGAGATCATGAAACAAAGCGGAGTGTCAGCCGAGCATGTGCTGTTCGTCTCCTTTAGTTCGGCCATGCACAGTGTACTGGCGGTGGATAAGAACGGCAAACCGCTGACCGCCTCCATCACTTGGGCAGATAACCGTAGCGCCAAATGGGCCGAAGCGCTCAAACATGAATACAACGGACACGACATTTACTTACGTACCGGAACGCCCATTCATCCCATGTCACCGCTAACGAAACTGATGTGGATTACACGGGATTTACCGGATATTGCGGCCCAGACGTATAAATTCATTTCCATTAAGGAGTACGTTTTTGCCCGGTTATTCCACCAATATGTCGTGGACCACTCGATTGCCTCTGCAACCGGACTTATGAATTTGCAGCAGCTGGACTGGGATGAGGAAGCACTGCACATTGCAGGTGTGACGAAGGAGCAGCTATCCGAGCTGGTGCCGACAACTCATGTGCTCAAAGGGCTGGATGAGACCTATGCGCATGACATGGGTCTACTGAAGACGACTCCTTTTGTAATCGGGGCCAGCGATGGTGTCTTGTCCAACCTCGGTGTGAATGCGATCAAACCTGGAGTTGTCGCGGTTACCATCGGCACCAGCGGAGCCATCCGTACCGTAGTTGATAAGCCGCTCACGGATGCCAAAGGGCGCTTTTTCTGTTACGCCTTAACCGAAAAGCTGTGGGTCATCGGCGGCCCGGTGAACAATGGAGGTATAGTCTTCCGCTGGATCCGGGATGAATTTGCAGCCTCCGAGGTGGAAACGGCCAAACGACTGGGACTTGATCCATATCATGTGCTGACCCAAATTGCGGAACAGGTACGTCCTGGCTCCGACGGTCTGCTCTTTCTTCCGTACTTATCCGGTGAACGTGCGCCCCTGTGGGACCCAAATGCTCGCGGCTCCTTCTTCGGTCTGTCCCTGCGTCACAAAAAAGAGCATATGATTCGCGCCGCTCTGGAGGGTGTGCTGTTCAATTTGTATACCGTCATGCTCGCCATGGAAGAAGTCATCGACAGACCGTCAGTCATTCACGCCACTGGTGGATTTGCACGCTCGGAGCTATGGAGACAGCTCATGGCGGATATTTTCGATCAGGAAGTCATTATCCCCGAAAGTCTGGAAAGCTCATGTCTGGGCGCAGCTATTCTGGGCTTGTACGCGCTGGGACGGATTGATTCGCTGGATGCTGTGTCCGGTATGATCGGTACCACTCACCAGCACAAACCTGTAGCAGAACACGTGGATATTTATCGCGATTTACTACCGATTTATATCCGCATTTCACGTAAATTCGAAGAAGAGTTCAAGGATATTGCGGAATTTCAGGCCAAGTCCCTACAATCTTAAATTAGTGGAACCTGTTCTAACGCTGCTGCGTATTACCTTTTTATAAAAACCTGTCTATGTCAGTTGGGCAGGGTAAGAAGGAGGATTAGACGATGCTTAAACAATTACTGCACCGCCTGCTACATTCCACCTCTCATTCTCATAAGCGGCGATACAGCAGCTCAGACCGTTATTACGAACGTGAACGTAAACACCATTCTTCTTCAGACGGTTACAAGAATAGCCACAATGGGCACCGATATTACAAAGATAAACGCCGTCATTACTCCAGTTCTTAGCCAAACAACAAGAAGTAGCGACGGAATAGAGCGTACCACAAGAAGCATGCCACAGGCTCCTTCAAACCCTATAAAGCGAAGACCCTTCTCATCTCAAGGGCCTTCGCTTTATTGTTGTGCGCCCTTCGTTATGCAGGGCAACATCTGTGCATTTTACAGGAAATCGGTTATGACCGAAATTACAGAAACAGGGTTTTAGAGATGATCACCAGCAAAATAAACAGAACCAGAATCGCTCCTACAGAGGTCCATGCTCCTACGCCGCAACCCATACCGCCTACTCCACACATATGACTCATTTACAACACTCCCTTCGCTCATTTACAGAATCATTGTATGTAGACCTGGTCAAATGCGTAAGGGGGGCATTCCCCCATTTTTGCGGCGAATGCCTGTTTATTTTTAGGGACTATCTATGGGTTAATCTCAAGCAGCAACAATGCTTCCTCCAGCTCTTGCATAAACTGTCGGCTATTCTCATAACGTGGCCGAATCTGAAAAAGACGCTCCAGCATATGACGCACAGGTGAACTCAGTTTCAATTCTTCCTGCCAGCTTGCTGGCGGTTGATCCGGCTGAGGCTCGTAACTGCTATACAGCATAAAAAGCATTAAATGTCCGACATCGTACAAATCGCTGTAGACGGCGACATCCTGTCGCTCGGGTGCGCGCTTTTCCAGCGTGGATTCGGTAAATACATCCTCCTGTCGCTCTCCCACCGCCAGAGCAAGACCAAAGTCGATCAGGTAAGGCTTCCCCTCGCGGTGAATCACATTGGGAATGCGGATATCCCGATGGATATAGCCCCGTTCATGCACATACAGAACTCGCTCCATTAACTCCAAAATGTAGACAACGCATTCCTGTTCTGTAAAGGAACGCTCCTGTTCGAATATAAGTTCCTCCAACGTCATGCCGGAGATGTATTCCATGACCACAACTATTCCGTTCGAATGCTCGACACTTTCGAGTAGCTTCGGAATATAAGGGTGTTCCATCTGCCGCATAATATGAGCCTCGCGCTGCAATAGCTGAACTGCCTTCGCCCGTTTGCTCGGTCTGGGCATTTTCACTGCCACCTCTTGTCCGCTGTGCCGATCCAGACAGAGGTAGGTTAGACCATAGCTCCCCATGCCTAAAAGCGAACGAACATCATAACGTCCGCTCAGTAAATCGCCAGGCTGTTTCGGATAGTCCATCCATGATTCATATGCGTTCCGCAACCAAGCAAACATATTTATATCCTTTCCTCTACATGCCGCAGCAACGTTTCTTATGCGGCTTGTTCTCGTATTCTTATATTCCGTTATTATACCATCCACGATAAAAGACCATCAGAACCGGGAAGGTCTGATGGTCTTTATCAAAAAAGATGCTGGTTATGCCTCTCTGCGTCTGCGCGGTGTCAGACCAAGCCAGGACAACAACGAACCGCGCGATTTGCGTTGCCTGCCCTGGTAGGTACGCAAATTCGTAATTAACTGCCGGTCTCGTTCCTCGTCAACCTTTTCTTTCATCCAGCGTTTTTGATCCTCCAGTTGGTTAGACAGGCTGATATTCTTTTCCACCAAACGGCTGTGCTCTGCTTCCAACTCCTCCAAACGGCTCCGCATTTCCAACAAAGCGTTTTGCACCATGTCCTGCATCTGCGCCAGTTCCTGTGGCTCTACGGACTCCTGCGTTTGTACGGATACAGGTGCTTGTTCCAATCTATACTCAATGGTAGATGCCAAAGTCTGGAACTCCTCCTGCGACTGTAGCTGCATCATGGGTTCCTCTGACAGTTCCTGAGCATTCATTTCATCCTGTAACTCTGTCAGTTCAACCGTAGCAGCAGCTTGCGCCTGCATGACCGTCTCTTCCCTGCCCTCAGCCGCCGCCATTATTTCTTCCCAGGTTGCGGTCAGTGACTCAGCATCCGAGATGGGTGGCAAGCGGAATTCCTCATCCTCCATTTGAAAGGGAGCGGTCACTCTCTCAAGCACCACCTGAACCGCCTGCTCCATCGTCATATGCTGTTCACGCAATGCCCACCGCATCACCTTCAAGCACTCAACATCCTCAGCACTGAACATTCTCGATTGATTCGCGGAACGCTGAAACACATACCCTTGCTCCTCCAGCGCCGCTGCATATTTACGAAGGGTACTCGCCCCGATTCCCAACTGCTTTGCTGCTTCCGTTGTCGATTTGCTTTCTTCCATTTAATCATTACCTCCCCGGATGGTATGGAAAGAAATTAGCTTGTATATGTAGAATTCGCGAAATCCATTGGAAACCCTTTGGCAAAAATGTTCTAATATTGCAGACTGCTAAGAACCTTTGTCATAACGGAATATTTGTAGAAATACAAGAAACGACATTGTAAGAGAATACTTTCGTTTTATGTACCCTTCAGACTCTTTAAAGAGCGTCACATAAATGTCACACTTTCATGATTTCTATGGCACCATTCCTTCCATCAACATGGTCCATGTTATAATTTATACAGCGGTCACCTTAAATATAAATTGAAACGTCCTCTCCTACCTTCCAGTAAAAGTATTGATAATTTACGTTCATTCTACAATTAATCCTAGAAAGACACCTCTATTTACAGTTCATTTTTAATTTTCCAGAATGGAGACAAAAAAATGGATATTTTCAAAAGATCAGCAATATGTTATGTTATGTAACGTAAAATGGATTTCAGGCATAATTTGTAGCATATTAACGTTCGCTGGAACGAGGAGGCAACATAGATGAAGGGGAAGGCAAGGAAAGTAGCTATTGTCGGCGCGGGAATGGTCGGTTCGAGCTGTGCCTACTCAATGGTTAATCAGTCCATTTGTGATGAGATCATGATGATTGACCGCACGTATGATCGGGCTTTGGCCCATGCACTGGATCTGTCCCATTGTATGGATTTTACGTCCACACGTACCAAGGTACGTGCAGGCACGTATGCAGACTGCACGGATATGGACGTTGTGATTATAACGGCTGGAGCCAACCCTAAACCGGGTCAAGACCGCCTATCTGTGCTGGATGACGCAGTGCTTATTACCAGAGAGATTGTAACAGCGATTATGGAGGGTGGCTTCGACGGTATATTCGTCATTGCCGCTAATCCTGTCGACATTGTAACGTATATGGTACAAAGTATATCCGGTCTGCCACGCAACAAGGTGATCGGCACGGGCACCTCCATTGACTCATCGCGACTCAAGACGTTGCTTTCTGAGGTGTTTTCCATAGATCCGCGCAGCGTACAAGGATATGCGCTTGGCGAGCATGGCGAATCCCAATTCGTTGCCTGGTCACACGTCACGATTGGTGGTAAGCCACTCTTGCACATTTTGCGTCAGCATAAGGAACGATTCAGCCACGTCGATCTGGACGACATTGCCCGTAAAACTCGGGATGCAGGCTGGGAGATCTTCACCCGCAAAGGCGCCACTTATTTTGGTATTGCCAATGCGCTGGCATACATTACACGTTCCATTTTAAATGATGATGGTAAAATTATAGCGGTCTCTGCTGTATTGGACGGCGAGTACGGGCACACCGATGTCTGCACGGGCGTTCCGGCAATTATCGGCAGCAGAGGAATTCAAGAGGTCATCGAGCTGGAGCTAAGTCCGGAGGAACAAGCGAAGTTCGACGCCTCTTGCCACCTTATCAGCAATAATATTCGTGCCATTTCAGGCCTAGTGTAAACCAATAGAGTAAGCATCTTATTCAGAACACGAACCTGTAGCACAGCAAAAAAAGCTCCTTACCCTAATTTAGGATAAGGAGCTTTTTGCAGTCCTCGTATTCCGCACTATATCTCTTTATAACGAAATACTGTCAGTCCCGCTAACGTAAATACGACAAAGCTACCTATTATAACCATCAACAGTGTGTCAGTTGGCACCATGAACGCCCCAAAGTTGTCTCTTCCACTCGGCATCATCGCCAATAAAGGCTGTGTCCATGGATAGTACGGACCGTAGGTTTGAGAATTGGCGACCAGAATATTTGGCACGGTGAAGACGAAATTCAACGCAAGCGGTGCAGCAAAGCTGGACCACAGGAAGGACACCATCAACTGCAACGCAGCCAGCGGCAGGCAGGCTACCCAGCCGGCGAGCAAACTTTGAGCGATCACGGCCCATGGAATCGGTCCGTTCATACCCTGCACAGCTCCAACACCCAGCAACGCTCCTCCGAACAGTAGCTGGGTCAATCCGACCATAGCCATAATGATGGTCAGCTTGGCCGCATACAGACTCGTGCGGGACAATGGCAATGACATCAGCTGCTTCCAACCGCCGCCCCCATGCTCGAATCGGCAGACCAGAGATGCAAATACGGCGGTCAGCATCGGCATGAACAGCAGCGCATGAACTGTAAGCATGGCAGACAACAACACCTGCCAATTCCCTCCCGGGTTTGCCAGCAAACCAATCAGGACGGCAATCGCCGGGCTGACGAGCGCAAGGAGCCAGACGGGCGATTTCGCCATTTTCATACGTTCAACAGAAAGCAGCCGTACATATCCTCCGAACATTACGCCACATCCTTTCGGCTAAAATGGGCCGCTGTCAGCAGGCTGAGAAGCACACCCGTTCCGCACCCGACGGACGCAAACATCCACGCTTGAGGTGCAACCCATGCGAATTGAGGCCAGGCCAACGGAAACCATTCGGACAGCTGTGAAGCAAACAAGCTGCCGATGCCTAACGTAATGCCCAGTGTTACAGGCAGAGCCTGATTATGGAACGTGACCGTTAACCACAACAATAATACGAGCATAGGCAGCGTGCCGCCTAAAGGCCAAAATCCAAGCCGCAGTAATTCTCCAATCGGCGCCGGCTCTCCCACGAAGCCGAGTAGCATGCCCAACACCCACGTCCCTACCGTCAGGAGTACACAGGACACACACAGCATCCCGATCGCCAGCGTCAGCTTGGCCATATAGACGCTGAATTTGGAAATCGGCAAGGCCAGTAGCTGCTTCCAGGAATTAGACATATGCTCCACATTCGCCAACATGGAAGCGACCATGGTGGCTCCTAACACCAGCGCAAGGGGGACAAACATAGCGATGTTATCCATCAAGGATTCCCACAAATGGCCCTTGTATCGCGGAATCAGATAGTCATAGCGGAGTCCAAAGTTCAGCGCCTGCATCGCCACCAGCCCAAGGGGACCGAGAAACACCAGGAACCAGATTCCCTTTCTGCGTGCTTTGAGCAGATCCGCCGTGAGCGCCCGCAGCATCATAAGGAAGTTCCTCCTTTGCCCACCACTTGCATGAACATATCCTCCAGCGATTTGCGGCGTTCCTCCACACGGTATACGGCATGCGTATTTTCGACCAATCTTCTGACCAGCAGCGCAACAGCCGCATCATTCATGTTCTCGAAATCCAGCGCCGAGCCGTCCTTCACCGAATGATACCCCTGCTCACGCGCAATCAATTGGGCTGCTTCCGGTTCCGACACTACAATCCGAATTCCTCCCGCAGATTCCTGACGGAGATTATGAATCGTATTTTGAAAGACCAGCTCTCCTTCACGGATAATACCCACAGTATTCGCCATATGCTCTACCTCGCTCAACAGATGGCTGGATACCAGCACGGTGATCCCCCGTTGCTTGGGCATCGCCTGAATCAATGTGCGCATTTCCTGAATACCCTCCGGGTCCAAACCATTCGTAGGCTCATCCAAAATGAGCACTTCAGGATTCCCAAGCAGGGCTGCTGCAATACCCAGTCTCTGCTTCATGCCCAGGGAGTAGCCTTTGACTGGACGTTTGGCATGCTTGGTCAGTCGGACGACCTCCAACACTTCCGCAATGTTTTGCTTGGGTACATTCAAAATACGGCGAATGGCCTCCAGATTTTCAATTGCGTTCAAATGACCATAATACGAAGGATACTCCACCAACGAGCCGACTTTACGCAAGATATCGAGCTTATGTCTGCGAATATCTTTGCCGAATATACGGATCGTTCCTCGAGTTGGGCGAATAAGTCCAAGCAGCATGCGGATCGTTGTCGTTTTCCCCGCTCCATTGGGACCCAGAAATCCGTAAATATCTCCTCGAGCTATTTTCAGGTCCAGCTGATTAACCGCCGCGCGGCCTTTGTATATTTTGCTGAGACTGTTCGTTTCAATAATGTATTCGTTCAAGTTCCTCACCTCGACACCTATCGTAACGTGCCAAGTTTAAAGCCAAGGGAACTCTGAGTTTAAGTTTTGTTTAAAAAACGAATTCTTGTCCCGGCTGATGAACTGAAAATCTCCCTCTCCAAATTCATTTCGCGAGCCAGCAGTTCTGTAATCGCCAAACCAATCCCTGCCCCTTTTTCACTGGACTGTTGCTCCATACCGGGCCCTTTATCTGTGATAACCAATGCCTCTGTCCCATTATCTTTCTGTACTTGAACACCGATAAATCGGCCTGAGGCAGCATGGCGAACTACATTTTGAAAGAGATTGTCCAGCAGACGACGGAAGCCTTGCTCATCGACATTCCACACCATACTATGTTCGGGCAGGTCGATATCCACTTCAAAGCCCTCCTTTTCCCACACCGGATACCAGCTGGCTACACACTCCCGCACTAGCCGCAGGATATCACGTGGTGTGTTATTCATAGTGTATTTTCCACTAGCTAGCAGATTATAGGTGAGCAGATTGTCGATCAGACTCCCAAGGTCTTTTAGCTTGTTTTCCATCAGTGTAATCGACTGTTTCCCTCTGCTGCTCAGATTTTCACCATCTAGTGTATACAGATGGCTACGCACGACCGTAAGCGGCGTTCGAATATCGTGTGACAGATCCGCGACCAGTCTCTTCCGCAGCTCTTCCTCCTGACGCTCACGTCCCCGACTCTCGGCCAACTGCTCGACCATCTGATTAAATGCTTCCTCCAGCTTGCCGATTTCATCCGGGCGTCCAGTGGTAACAAGAATAGGCAAGCCATCCTCTCCTCGCTGCGACATGGCGGCCTGAAGCTGCAACAGTCTTCGCCGAATGCCTCCAAAAAACAGAAGAGATACGAATATAAAAGTGCCCAGAATCAATACGATAAAAAAGAGATAGTACATCAACATGCTACTATCTGTAGGTGGCTGTTCAAAGAACGAACGAGGCACTTTTAACACCATATAGCCCTGATTCACATCATTCTTGCCCCCGCCAATAAAGGCTACTACCGTAAACGGCCCCTCATAGCTTGCTTGCTTCATAAATTCTATAGCCTGCGCAGCGTTCCATTGTTTTGGCATGTTAGGTTGTGTCGGTAACTCCAACCTTGTTTTACCTGCGGGATCCACCCAAAATATTTGTGAGTTAGGGAACATATCTTGTTGTATTTTGCGCAGATGGGCTGAGATTTGCTCTGGTGTGGCTCCCTTCAAAGCTACAGCTTCGCGATGCCAGCTATTTTCGGTATGGGTAGTAGAGGGATAGTAAGCATTTTTAGGCTTGAGCTCCGCCCCCCAATTCAATAACACGCTATATATCAAGGCTGTAGCAGGCAACACAATGGGCAACAGCATCATAGCAACCACAATAATGACCAGATAACGGAACAACAGTGAACTGCGAAACCGACCTCCCTGACCTGGCCTAGAGCTGGGGTACAGCCTCCTCCAATCCTTGCGCGTCCTGCTCATTATGCTTTCACCCGATATCCTACACCACGGATCGTCTCAATGATGCGGGGTGTCGCGGGATCGATCTCCAGCTTTTCGCGAAGGTGTCGGATGTGGACCATTAAAGTTTTGTCTCCGTCAATATATGGATCTCCCCACACTGCTTCATACATTTGCTCTTTTGTCATAATTTGGCCCAAATGCCGCAGCAAATAAGCAAAAATGTGATATTGCTTGCCTGTCAGTGTAATTTCCTCCCCGGTATCACGGTTCACAATACGGTTATCAGGAGAGAACACCGAGAGATGCCCCAGTTGTAAGGATTCTTCGGGCACGGTTCCCGAACGGCGCAGCAAAATCTCCATACGTGCTATGAGCTCGTCCGGGTGAAAGGGCTTGGTTACATAATCGTCGGCGAAATCCAGTCCTTGCAGCTTATCGTCAATGGATGTACGTGCAGACAACATGAGAATGGGAAGCTCCGGGTACTCTTTCTTGAGCCGCTTCCCCATGGTGAATCCATCCAGACCGGGTAACATCACATCCAAAATCACGAGTTGGCACGTACGGGCTGCTTCCACAGCCCCCTCCCCGCTGCGAAGCCATACTACAGCGTAATTCCGCTCTTCCAAATACTGATGCGTCCAAGCACCAATATCCTGGTCATCTTCGATGTATAACACATTTGTTTTCATCATGGGCACCTACTTATCGTTTTTCTTTTATGTAATGGGCATTATAGCATTTATGGTACATGACCCACTTAAAAAGGTTAATAACTACCTTATACGACATACGCTTCACATTTTCAAATTTGAATGCTCTTGAAAAAAGGAGGCCTACCCGATGCTGCTGGAAGCGATATACCATCACCCGAAACGCAATTGGGCTTTTGGTTATAATGATGAAACGATATTTCTACGGCTACGTGCGAAGAAAAATGACCTGAATACCGTTCATGCTCTCACCGGAGATAAATACGATTGGGACCGCACTAGACAGCTTGTTCCGATGTCCAAATTCGCTACCGATGGCAGGTTTGATTACTATGAATGCAGCGTAAAACCTACTCACCGTCGGCTGAAATATGGATTTTTGCTAGAAGACGGTGAGGAACGTATTTGGGTGAACGAGGACGACTTTACTACCCAGGAACCCCAAAATGCAGATAAACTGTTCCAATATCCGTTTTTGAACCCGATTGATATTCTGAAGCCACCTGCATGGGTGAAGGATGCTGTATTTTATCAGATTTTCCCGGAACGTTTTGCGAACGGTGACCCCTCCATCAGCCCAGAAGGTGCAGAGACATGGGGCGGAACGCCACAAAGAGACAATTTTTTCGGTGGCGATCTACAGGGGATTCTGGATCACCTGGATCACTTGAACGAGCTAGGGATTAACGCCATATATATGACCCCTGTCTTCAAGGCAACGACCAATCATAAATATGATACAGAGGATTATATGGAGGTGGACCCGCATTTCGGGGACAAAAAGACATTAAAAAAACTGGTCGATGCCTGCCACGAACGAGGAATTCGTGTGCTGCTTGACGCGGTATTCAACCATTCAGGGCGTACGTTTAAACCGTTCGTTGACGTGCAGGAAAAAGGCGAAGCCTCGCCTTACAAGGACTGGTTCCATGTACATAGCTTTCCCTTGGAAGTGGTGGATGGCACACCGACGTACGATACATTCGGGCTGGAACCAATGATGCCCAAGCTGAACACCGAACATCCTGAGGTGAAAAAGTACCTGCTGGATGTAGCAAAACATTGGATCGAAGAAATCGGCATCGATGGTTGGCGGTTGGATGTGGCAGACGAGGTGGATCACGCCTTTTGGCGGGAATTCCGTACTACGGTCAAGCAGGCCAATCCGGATGCGTACATTTTGGGTGAAATGTGGAATGAATCGTCTGAATGGCTTCAGGGGGACCAATTCGATGCAACGATGAATTATCCGTTCACCTACGCGGTGAATGATTTTTTCGTCAAAAAAGTGACCGATGCCCAAAGCTTTGCCTTCGCCATCGGACGACAGCTGGCCCGCTATCCGCAGCAAGCATCCGAGGTTGCCTTCAATCTGCTGGATAGCCACGACACACCACGCCTGCTGACACTGTGCGGGGATGACAAGCGGCTGATGCGACTGGCCGCCCTGTTCCAGTTCACGTACATGGGCGCACCCTGCATCTATTACGGCGATGAGATCGGCCTGGATGGAGATGCCGATCCAGGCTGCCGCAAGTGCATGGAGTGGGACACCGACAAGCAGGACCGCGAGCTGTTCGACTTTTACCGCGAACTGATTGCGCTTCGTAAGGGGCACCCGGTCCTCCGTGATCAGGGAAGCATCACCTTTCTGGAGGCACAGCCAGAGGGTACCTCACTTGCCTACGAGCGCCGCAGCGAGGAAGAAGTAATGCTCGTGCTGCTCAATCGTTCCGATGAGGATCACGTTTTTGAACTGGACATTCCTGAGCAGGAATGGCAATTAGCTTTTGGCGAAAGCCAGTGGTCCAAAGGAGCGAAGGGGTTGCACGCCAAGCTTCCACCCTACGGATACGCTGTACTGAAGGCAGCACCTGCTCGGTCAGTAAAACCTGCTTAAGAGGACGATGTCAAGACGGGAAGCAAGGCATCCGCCTATATAGGCGGATGCTGATGAAGGTACCTGCCGAATAACGGCAAAAAAAGCGAGACCACCGGGAACAAGATGTTTACTTGTTCCTGATGGTCTCTTTACGTCGAATAAGAACTTCTATCCAAGCCGTTTATTTATTTTTAACATCTGTTCTTACTACCCCAACATCCGAAGCATTGATCGAAATGGGGTTACCGCCTTGTCCTGTCTGAGCTGAAGAAGATTGTCTGACGACCACCGAAACTCTTTTATTCTTAAATCCAGTTCGTCTTGTTCTCCCCAATGCAATACCTCCTTAAATATATACGTGAGTTCCTTAAACCTCTCAATTACGACTCAACCGTGAAGAGATATGCTATATGAATATGCCACTGTAGAAAACAGGTAGCGGCGAATAGCGGATCATAGAGAAAAGAGGCTCGGTGATTCACACAAAAAAACGAAATTTCCATCCATGCAAAAAACCGCTCCAAGGAGATACCTTGAAGCGGTTTTTTAGCGCTACCTGAGCCAGTAGAGCAGTTTACGCAGGTAGCGTCTGTGTTTTCAATTGCACGTACAACTGGTGCGTCACCTGCTGCGGCTCAATACCCAACTCATCTTCCAGTATTCTGACGAAGCTTTCATAATGCTTTTGAGCAGCGGTATAATCGCCCAGTTGGGCATAGGCGGTCAGCAGCAGACCGCAGATATCGTCTGAGTACGGCTCCCGTTGCTGGAGGCTGAGTAAGCGCTGAACAGACTGCCGGGTACGACCTGAGCGAAGCTCGTCTCTCGCCAGCTCCGAAGCACATGCCAGATACATACTGCGCAGCTTCTCCCTTTTTGCATACGCCCACGGGTAATCGTACTCCTCCAGATAGTTGCCACGGTATAGAGCCAACAGGCTCTCAATACGCGGCGTACCGCCGCTACCGGATGCAGCCCATTCGGATATTCCCCGCTCGAATAGCTCCACATCTGTAATCCAGCCATTGCGGTTCAAGCGGTAGCGATCCAGATTGTATTCCAGCTTCGTATCTTGCATCCGTTCTTTCAATGCCTTGCGGATTTGGTAAATGGACGTGTGCAGGTGAACAACAGCCTTGTCCAAATGATATTCAGGCCATAGCGCATCCAGCAATTGTTCTTTGCTCACCCATTCCCCTTCATGGTGTAGTAAAAAGGAAAATAGCTCCTGTGACTTTAATGTGCGCCATTTGAAGGGTTTCGCTCCTACGGCTTCCTGTCCATCCTCCAAAATTTCAAGCTTTTGAAAACAACGTACCTTGGGGGATTGCTCTGCTGCAACTCCCAAGCTGGAAGAACGGGGATCAGCCAGCGTGGCTGCAATCCGATCTAACGTTTTGGATAGCCGCCGGGCATGAACGGGCTTTAGCAAATAATCCAGTGCTTGCAGCTCGAACGCTTCAATAGCATATTCCGAGTACGCGGTCACAAAGACGATATGAATATGGGAATCCAGCTGTTGAATCCACTCGGCGGCCTCCAGACCATTCATCTCTGGCATTCCGATATCTATAAAAACAATATCCGCACGTTCTACCGCCAGATGATCCAGCCCTGCTTGTGCAGACGTATATTTGCCCATTACCGTTAACCGTCCGTCCGCCTCCAGCAACCGTTCCAAGTAGGTTAATGCCGACCGCTCATCATCAATCAAAATCGCCTTCATTTGTGTCTGTACTCCCTTCCTGCTGCAACCATCCATCATGATGCTCTATTTACATGCTATCTGCTTTATCCTTACAATTTTTAATTCCTTATATTTTATATATCGTATCATCGCGGACGCGACATTAGCTTTTCCGACAAATGTACTGTACTTTTTTTATTCATCGGTATTCCGGGGCGAGATCGTTTCCGGCACACGGAAGCTTACCGTCGTCCCTTGCATTGAATTACTTTCAATCCGCAATCCTTCTCCATACATATGGATAAGACGGCGATGGATATTCCGCAGTCCCACGCTGGAAGATACATGATCCTCCGACAACAGCTGTTCCAGTCGCTCGGACGGAATCCCTACGCCGTCATCGGTCACGCTGACTACAAAATCGGTTCCATCCTCCTGCACAACCACTCGCACGGTTCCACCTGTTGCCCGTTGCATCACACCATGTCGTATCGCATTTTCCACGATGGGCTGAATGCTTAATGGCGGGATAAGCGACCGGATGTTCCTTCCTACCTCTACGGTCACCTGCAAACGTTCTTCAAATCGTGCTTTTTCCAGTGCCACATACGATTCTACCAATTCCAGCTCCTTGGATAACGGTACCGTATTCTCCCTGTTCTGAAAATCAAAACTGCCCCGCAAATACTGACTCAGCTCCATGAGCAGCTCCGCTGCTTTATCCGGGTCTACGGCTACGGTCGATACAATAACATTCAATGCATTGTACAGAAAATGCGGCTTGATTTGTGCCTGTAAAAAGGCCATTTCCGAACGCACCGCTTCCTCCGCCGAATGACGCATGTTCAACAGCGTGCGCACACGCGCCTTTAATTCCTCAGCATCAACAGGCTTACGTAGAAAATCATTAGCTCCCGCCATAAAACCCGCGCGGATATCGCCGGGCAGGTCGCGTGCCGTCAGCAGCAACACTGGTAGCTCGGACAGGGAATACCGTTCCCGTATCCGTCGGCACAGCTCAATACCGGACATTTCCGGCATCATCCAATCCGTAATGACTAGGTCAAATCGGGTACGGCCATTCAGCATGTGAAGTGCCTCCTCGGCATGATCCACTGCCACCACGCTACAACCTGTGGTATATAATAGCTCCTCCAGCACCCGAAGATTAACCTCATCATCATCCACAGCCAGCACTTTGTAGGGAACAGTCTGAACTTGCTCTTGGGCATCCTCTTCATGCGGAATCACATTCTGACCCGACGTCACGCCAGGCTGCAATATAACCGCAGACGAAACATCTTTTTGAGCTTCATGTGCCAACGTTCCGGTCTGCGCCAAGGGTAGTGTAAAATAAAAGGTCGAACCCTTGCCCAATCTAGATTCTACCCGGATATGACCACCATGCAACTCCACCAGGCGACGGACTATTCCTAATCCAAGCCCTGTCCCACTGTATCCTTCATCCTCAGCATTCGCCCCTCGGTTAAAAGGTTCAAATATATGCGAAAGATGCTCCTGGGCAATACCGGACCCGGTATCCTTCACACTGATTTCCATTTCGCGGTTCCCCGCTTTGGCAGAGATTACGATTTCGCCTTCCTCCGTAAATTTCACCGCATTACCCAACAAATTGTACAAAATCTGAATCAGCCGATCCTCATCCGCATCCACCTTGGGTAACGAATTGGGCCATTCTTTGACGAATTGCAGCTTTTTCTTACCCACCGTATGACCCAATACCTCCAGCACGGAATTTACAGCTGCCTGTACATTAACAGGCCGGCGATTTAAGGCTAATCTTCCATTTTTCAAATTAGAAAAATCCAGAATATCGTTAATTAAATAAGAAAGTCTGCGTCCTACATTCGCAATCAAGGACAAGTTGTGCTTTTGCGGCTCATTGAATTGTGCCCCGTAACGGTCTAGCATGGATTGAGCGATATTAATAATTCCATGTAGAGGAGTGCGCAACTCATGTGACGTGTTCGCCAGGAATTCGTCCTTTAACCCATCCAGTGTTAGCAACCGTCGTGACAGGTTCTCAACCTCCATAAACGAATGTACAAAACGTTTGGCCAGCAGAAGCGTTTGAGCCAATACGAATATGAGCATTTCATAGGCTGTCACCCCGCGCACATCTCCCCAGCCCAAAATATACACAAAACTAGTCACTACAATCATAAGTATGCTCATAATACTAATGACTAGCAGTGCAGCGTCATCCGTCCGTTGAAGAAGTCCACGAATCAAGATCAGTAATACATATCCCACACTGACTACGCCAAAAAGAAGAATAAACGCTTCAAAGGATGAGAGTATCAGTGTAGGCAACATTAGCCCCATACCTAGCATCAGTGCGGTTGTAATATTATAGAGGCGCAGCACGATCCGATTCATAACAATCTGCGTCGAAAGATGAACATACCGGATCAAAAAATAGTAGAACAGCGTTGAAGAGAACGACTGTATTTTCAGTATCCATTCATAAGGTAAGTCCGGTATTCCCCAGACCAGCAGCTTTTCTCCATGTGTCAGAATGTAAAATAAAGCCGCGATGCAAAAGCATCCTAAGTAAAGCAATGCCTTCTCCTTTTTACGTAAAAGATACAGCATGATAAAAAATACGGTAGGCATAAAAAAACCCGCTATCAGTACGGTGTCCTCTGCCATTGCAACTTCCCGGCTATGCGTAATACTCTCGTAATCCCCAAATAACAATGGGTAAATGATCCCACCGGAGGAATAACTATAATTAGCCACATGCACGGTAATATCTACCGATTGTCCATCTACCGCTGCAAATCCAACATAAGGAGCATTGCCCTGCTTGCCTTTGTCGGCAGAAACAGAGGGAATACCACTCGCTCCTACCTCTGCTCCGTCAATCCATACTCGGCTGGAACTCCGAATGTTTTGCATATAGATGCCGTACAGATTTTCCGCTTTTTCAGGCAACAGGATACGAATATGATAGGTTCCATATCCGGTCGCCTGTCCCTCAGGCATCCACTGATTCCATCTACCAGGCACATCCACAATCTTGGTAGAATATCCCGTTTCCATCCCCAATTCTGAAGAACTCTGATGATTTACCCAATCCTTATCTTGCAATTCATGAAAGGCTGAAGGTTGCACAAGCTGGTTGGGGTAAAATTCCCACTCCCCTCCCAGCTGTACAGGGCCTTCCTTTTCGGGATGCCAATTACGCAAATTTATAACGCCGTTATGAGCTTTCCAATGACTGTTTCCAGATAATACACCCGACACCAACGGATACACCGGCAACGCAACCGCAAGCAGAAGTATAATAAAAAATAAAACACCCTGTTTTTTCATAAATCCCCCGCTCTTTTCAATATCGTCTATCTTTTAGTATCGGTTATTCTAACCAGCTGTATTAGAAGCGCCCCCCATGCAAAAAGGGACGCCCGCCGCAGACAAAAATCTGTGCGGAATCGTCCCCTTCTATACATCCTTTACTTCCTTCATTTCCCTTATTAAGGAATCATGCCTTCATCATTACCACCGCCAGGAATCGAGCCTGAATCGTCTCCGCTGTTATCACTTGTTGCTCCACCACTACTGTCACTGCTTCCTGTTCCGTTG
This sequence comes from Paenibacillus sp. FSL R7-0340, assembly GCF_038002205.1. Taxonomy (NCBI): domain Bacteria; kingdom Bacillati; phylum Bacillota; class Bacilli; order Caryophanales; family Paenibacillaceae; genus Paenibacillus; species Paenibacillus sp. FSL R7-0340. Next base: position 76,408 of record NZ_JBBOBY010000002.1, on the reverse strand, counting down.
CTATCGCTTGGTGGTGTTTCTCGACCGTTGCTGTCGCCGCTTCCTGTTCCGCCGCTATCGCTTGGCGGCGTTGCTCCACCACTACTGTCGCCGCTTCCTGTTCCGCTGCTATCGCTTGGCGGTGTTGCTCCACCACTACTGTCACTGCTTCCTGTTCCGCTGCTATCGCTTGGCGGTGTTGCTCCACCACTACTGTCACTGCTTCCTGTTCCGCTGCTATCGCTTGGCGGTGTTGCTCCACCACTGCTGTCGCTGCTTCCTGTTCCGCTGTTTTGTTGCTGGCTGGCTACAAAATCTTTATACTCCTGAATCGCATCTTCCAGATTCATATAATTTTTCTTAATTTCCGGCATAGGATAATACTGGTCCAGACGATTGAATGCATCCACTACTCTGTGAAAGTAGACCGTCGTAGGATCTGTACCATTTGCTGTGAGCAGATTGTTCGCAATGGTCTTGAGCTCATTGATATCATAATCAGTTACTATCCATTTGGATTGGTAGTTCGCAAACGCTGTAATCAAATCCGTGTTAGCCTGGTCTACCTGCAGCTGTGTGCTATCCGGAGTATTAAGCACAAGGCTTGCCTGATTAATTTGCTCTTGAAGTTCCTCGTTATCTTGTTCGGTATAATGACGGCCGAACGTCTGAACTTCATTATTAGCTAAATTTATGTTGAAACTTAACAACGTAGTATCCACTGCTATTGGTACAGCATACTGGCTCTGTACCTGTTGCAACTCCTCGTATACAGGAACCACGTCTTGCAATTCAAATCTAGGCAGACCTAAGAAAATGGAGGCATGCTCTGATGCAGAAGACAAGGCTTGCTGGGCTTCAGCGCTTAATGCGCCTGAATTTTGCACCAAAATTCCATTGATCGATGCCTGCATTTCAATGATTTCGGCTCTCAATTGTAGTCTTTTCTCGTTATATTTTTCAATATAGGTCCCTTTAGCCTGACTTAATTGATTATAAGAGATCACCAATTGCTCCTCAGGAGTAAACGGCATAATGAGTGCAAAGTTGGCTTGTGCTGTTTGTTGCTCTAAAGACAGCATTTCCGTATTCAAGTAATTACGAGCTACAGGGTTAGACAGTAGTTTTAGATGAATATCTTGAACCAGCTGCTGCAGTTTTTCCCGAATTGTAGCAGGCACTGGAGCAGTGAATTCCGCAAGTCTTTGACTCAGCTCCATGTTCAAGGTCAATACGTCCTGCTGCGTCATAGCGGTGTGCATCTTCTCTGTATATTCCTGAATGAGGTTGCCCAGTTCAACATTTTGAGAGCCACTCTGATCGTAGATAACCTGCGCTTCTTGTAAAGTATTTTTAAGCACTGAAAAGTCTGCTGCTTGCAATGCCAGAAATGCTTCTGTTGTATCTTTTATTTTTCGTGTCCATTCGTCCAACTGCTCAGTTGTAGCTAATGGGTTCACATATACACTTAATCCTTCCCTCACTAAGGACTTGTAACGCGCTTTGTCAGTTTTCATATTCTCCACACGATCCGTTACATCGAGAAAATGCAGATAGGTATCTCTGAGTTTTACTGATGCATTGTAGACTTCAATTACTCGACGCAAGCTTACTACTTCCCGATCCACAATATTTTGAGGAGCATTCCCTTCCAGCACATTGTTGCCAAATTGAATAGCTTGACTTAGTGATTCATCCCAAAGAGGCGGGAATTCGTCGCCAATCATTCGGTTTTGTTCAAGGGTAGTCGAAGCTACCTGAATCAGTCTAGTTAATTCCTGTGTCCCAATCACTGGTTCTGTGGCTGAGGCTGTGTACACAGAAACATCGTGCTTCAATGTGCTGAGCGCTTGATCTACCTCTGCCTGTGTAGCTGCTGTATTGTTCAGTACCAGCATAGCTTGATTGATTGCTATGGACAGGCTTTCCTTCGCTGCGGCCGTGTAAAGCGCCTGATCTGTTCCACCCTCACCTGCACGCTCCAGTAGTTCTTTGGCTGCATGGACTTCTGTCTCCAGCTGACTGCGGCCTACGCTGATAATGTCACTATCGTGTTTTTTCTTATCTTTGCTATCTGTGTCCGTGACAACCGATCCAGCAGAGGATGAGTTCTTCGTACCATTTACGAGACTAACAGCTTCTTTCATCGCATCATAGTTAATGATAACATCCTGCGGCTGTTTTTGTTCCGGCAGGTTAAGCTGGTTGATTGCAGCTCCCTTAGCCAGCGTAATAAAAGGAACGCCCACATATTGTGATGCATCCAGCAAACCAATACTACCGCTAACCAACAGCTTGCCCAGTCCCTGTTGCAAAGAAACGCGGCTAATCGCGGCATTTCCTTCGGTCACGATCGATGCATCATCTTTCAGCGTCAGGTTGTCAATCTTCGTTGTCCCGGTTGCTGTCAGCTTGGCATCCTTAGAGCCCAGCTCCACACCGGACCATGCCGTATTTTCTAAAATGGCCGATACAGGCTGATTCCCTGTACCTTTGATTTCCAATACCCCTGTGGAGGACATGTTCTTCAAGGTTACCGAGCCATTAACGATCAGGCGCCCCTCAAAAGACACACCCTTGCCGTCAAAAACGCCACCGTCTGCGTTAATTTCCAGCTTATTCACACCTGTCAGTGTACGCAAGTTACGGTTAAGGTCGAATTTCGCCCCTTTTAATACAGCTTTGTTATTTTCACCGAACAAACCTTGCAAAGACCCTTCCAACTGGTAAGGGATATTTCCGATGCGAACGGTATTGCCCTCTGATTTCACTTCTCCTACCGGATGATCCAGCAGGCTGACGAATACTTCTGCACCACTCTCCCGGTTCAATGGATTTTTCAAATCCGTTGCAGAAGCATCCTCTGATAACAGACCGTAAGAGCGGGCAACCTGAACTGCATTTTGCTGTGCATTCGCTGTGCTGGCATCCTGTAAGTCCATTGCACGTACTAGCGATACGATCAGTTCTTCCTTGGTAATGGCATCCCCCGGACGGAACAGTTCCCCGTTGCCTGTCATATACCCGGCTGCACGTACAGCCTCAATATAGGGAGCGTCCCATGCATCGGACGATACATCCATAAAAGAAGTTTGCGGCTGATTGTTAACTTCCAACTGGAACAGACTGCACAAAATTTTAGCCGCCTCTGCGCGGGTCAAATTCTTTTGCGCCATAAAATCGCCCTGCTTACCGCCTGTCATCAAACCCAAGGTGCGAGCTTGTGCTACAAATCCAGTTTCGCTTTGCGTATCTGCTGTTGCTGCATAAGCAGTCTGAGCGCCGCCCATCCAAGGCAGAGATACGATTGAGCCTGAAGCAATACCTAATACCATCGCAGATGCAATCCATTTATTTCGTTTTACAAGTTTCAACATTTCCACTCCTAGACGCTATTTATTGGCATATATCCTGCTTTATCAAAGTCTTTAGTCATGTTTAGTTCTACGGATCATGCAACCAAGGAACTATGCTAAGAGAATTATACGAAGTTCCACTGAACCAATTCTGAACAATAAGACCTATATGATGGCATCACGCAACAAAATCGCTTGACTTGGAGTGAACTCCAAATGTAATAATATCCGGTGTAAGTAGCTGGAGTAGACTACATTTGAAGAAAACAATATCTAGGAAAGCGAGGTATAATTAAATGGACTATGTGAAACTTGGAAATACCGGTTTGGATGTATCCCGGCTTTGTCTTGGGTGTATGGGCTTTGGGGTTGCAGAACGGTGGATTCACCCATGGATACTAGATGAAGAGCGCAGTCGTCCAATTATAAAAAATGCCCTGGAGCTAGGTATTAATTTTTTTGATACCGCGAATGTATATTCAGATGGAACTAGCGAAGAAATTGTTGGACGGGCTTTAAAGGATTATGCGAATCGAGATGAAATTGTCCTCGCGACAAAGGTTCATTTCCGTATGCATCAAGGCCCGAATGGTGCGGGACTTTCCCGAAAGGCTATCATGAGTGAAATAGATAAGAGCCTTAAGCGACTGGGGACAGATTATGTGGATCTGTACCAAATCCATCGCTGGGATTACAATACCCCTATTGAAGAGACGATGGAAGCTTTACATGATGTTGTGAAGGCCGGGAAGGCAAGATATATTGGTGCTTCTGCCATGTACGCATGGCAGTTTCTGAAGGCGTTACATGTTGCTGAAAAGAATGGATGGACCCAATTTGTATCAATGCAGAATCATTTAAATCTCTTATATCGTGAAGAGGAAAGAGAGATGCTGCCGCTTTGTAAAGAAGAAAAAATCGGTGTGATTCCATACAGCCCGCTTGCAGGTGGAAGATTGACGCGTGATGTGCAGGAAACAACACATCGTTCCGAAACCGATCAGGTTGCGAAATCTAAATACGATGCGACTGCCGATACCGATCGATTGATCGTGGAGCAGGTTGCGGCCATCGCAGAAAAACGTGGAGTTCCTCGCGTTCAAATCGCACTTGCCTGGTTGCTACAGAAAGAACCGGTAACAGCTCCCATTATCGGTGCTACGAAAACGTCTCATCTCGAAGATGCAGTAGCTGCTCTTTCGATTACGTTAACACCTGAAGAAATTGCATTGCTGGAAGAGCCATATGTTCCTCATCCGGTAGTTGGCGCTCAGTAAATATGGATGAAATGAAAGTTTCGAAATAAGAAACAACAAGAACGCCCTATCCATTTACATAGGGCGTTTCTTGATCAGAAATCAGGAGGTGAAGTCTGCATGTTGATCGCAGAAGTAAGCAAAAAATTCGAACTATCTCAGGATACACTCCGCTATTATGAACGCATCGGACTTATTCCGCGTGTGAACCGTAATAAAAGTGGAATCAGGGATTACACGGAAGAAGACTGCAGATGGGTTGAATATATCAAATGCATGCGAGGCGTAGGGCTTCCCATTGAAATTTTGATTGAGTACGTTAGGTTGTTCCAGCAGGGTGATGAAACGATAAATGCTAGAAAAGAACTCCTAATGGAGCAGCGTAAGCAGCTCATTGCAAAAATGGCAGATATGAACAACGTATTGGAACGCATGGATTATAAAATTACAAGCTATGAACAGACAATAGGTAAAAAAGAAAAACATCTAATTTAACCCCTACGTGCTTTGCGGGAGAGCAGGTTCCCCAAGGACTGAACACCTTGAACAAACAAGACTAGAATGATGACGGTAATCAGCATAACCAGCGTATCAAAACGTTGATAGCCATACGCGATCGCCAGATCGCCAATTCCGCCTCCACCGACCGCACCAGCCATAGCAGTAGCACCAATCAGACCAATGGATGCTGTCGTTAACGACAAAATCAGAGAACTGAATGCCTCAGGAAGCAAAAAGTATCGAATGACCTGGAATGGAGTCGCCCCCATCGCATCTGCTGCCTCCAGTATCCCCGGATTCACCTCCAACAGCGAGTTTTCGACCAGCCTGCCGATATATGGCGCAATATATACAATCAAGGGGACAATTGCCGCACTGGTCCCAATGGATGTATTCACAATCAGACGGGTTAACGGAATGATTGCAATCAGCAAGATAATAAAGGGTAAGGAGCGAACAATGTTTATGATTGGATTCAAAATATTGTGCAGCCATTTGTTCTCGAGAATTCCGCCCGGACGGGTGATGACGAGTAAAATACCGATAGGGATACCGATCAGGGCACCAATGAATAATGATATGCTGACCATAAGCACGGATTCATACAAAGCTTCCCACAGTTGATCCCAGGTGATCGTAGTTCCTGTAATCATCATAGACTCTCTACCTCCTGAATATGGACTCCTTTGCTCTTGAGAAAATCAACAGCCTGCTGAACGGCATGCTGTCCGCCGCGCAGTTGGATCGTCATATAGCCAATTGTCGTTTCTTGAATCTCCGTCATGTTGGCAAACAAAATGTTCACGTGGATATCATGCTGCCGAATCAATTCATGAACCACCGGATCAGAAGCAACCTGCCCTATAAATTCCAGCTTGTATATTCGCTGCGATTCTTGCTGTTCGAACGTTTGCAGCACACTCTCGGGTACCGTATCGTGAATGACCGTGCGTACAAAGCTCTGTGTCGTTGGGTGCTGCGGCTGCCCGAATACCTCCAGGACATTGCCCTGCTCGATGATTTCCCCCTTTTCCATTACGGCTACCTTATTGCAAATTCGCTGAATCACCGACATCTCATGGGTGATGATCAAAATGGTGATCTTGTATTCCTTATTGATTTTGCGAAGCAAGTCGAGAATTGACTGTGTGGTCTGCGGATCAAGTGCCGAGGTTGCCTCATCACAGAGCAAAATGGACGGGTTGCTCGCAAGCGCCCGTGCAATCCCTACACGCTGCTTTTGTCCGCCGGAAAGCTCGTTGGGATAGCTATTCGCCTTGTCGGACAATCCTATGAACGCCAAAAGCTCTTTTACACGCCCCTCTATTTCCCGTTTGTTGCGCTTAAGCAGCACCAACGGAATTGCAATGTTGTCGAACACTGTTTTCGATTCCAGAAGATTAAAATGCTGAAAAATCATTCCGATCTTCTTCCTTACCTTCCGAAGCCCAGAGGTCGAGTAGGTATTTAACTGCTCCCCCTCAACAAGAACCTCTCCGCTGGTTACTTTCTCGAGACGATTGACCAAACGGATCAGCGTACTTTTCCCTGCGCCACTGAATCCGATAAACCCGAAGATATCTCCTTTATCCACTTTGATATTTATATTTTTTAACGCTTCAATACTTAGGCCTTTTCTCACGTAGGTTTTGGATACATTCCTAAGTTCAATCATGAGTCCTAACTCCTTCCGTTCTCACAAGTATGTAAAATGTTCTGAGCTGATTGCTTTTCTTTGGCATGAACGATCGAATTAAATCCGAGTATTCTAGTAAGTTTTATAAAGTATACTACTTCGATTTAATATTCATGTCAATATGTGTTTTGAGTCTGGTTAGTCCATGTCCTTGCATAAATCAGCATGGTATTGCAGATGGTATGGAATATGCCGAAGCATACACACCTTACCCGTACGGGACGGAAGCGGAGGAACATAGATGAAGCGAATATTTACCTTGTGGCTATGCGTTGCAGTTATGGGGATGTTGGCAGTTACGGCGGAACCCGCATGGGCTACTCAGACTGTTGACGGACAGCCTTATCATTTTGGATTTAAAAAAAGTAAGGGAGGGGAGCTGCCTTCTATCGCACAAGAAGGCTTTATGCACCTGATCAAAAGACAAGGTGGCATCTTTCTGGGGGATACGACTAAAAAAGAATTATTTCTCACTTTCGACAACGGCTATGAGAATGGGTATACTCCGAAAGTGCTGGATGTATTGAAGGCCAAAAAGGTCCCAGCCGCCTTCTTTGTGACAGGGCATTTTGTAAAAGACCAGCCTGCTTTGATGCGACGCATGGCAAGTGAGGGTCATATTATCGGAAACCATTCATGGAGCCATCCTGATATGAGCACCATTTCTTCGGCAGAGATCCGGTCTGAGCTGGATCGGGTACGAAATGCATCGGCAGAGCTAACCGGGCAAAAAGAAATGAAATATGTCCGACCGCCTCGCGGCATTTTTAGTGAAAAAGCATTGGCTTCCTGTCGAGAAGCCGGATATACGAGCGTATTCTGGTCTGTAGCTTACAAGGACTGGGACACAAATATTCAGCAAGGAACGGACTATGCCTATCGTCAAGTCATGCGTCAGCTCCACCCTGGTGCGGTCATTCTGCTCCATTCCGTATCCAAGGACAATGCCGAGGCGCTTGCTTCTATCATCGACGAGGCTCGCAAGCAAGGGTATGAGTTTAAAAGTCTAGACGACCTTAAGGTGAAACATTATCACTAAATAGTAATTGAATTTAATGAGTCGATATCATAATGAGCCCGATCCACACCTGCCCATGGTAGCCAGTGTGAATCGGGCTTTTTAGTTTACGACCAAGGAAGGTAATGGATATAATGACTGTAAGAAATGAATTGGAAAGCACTATTTTTTGGAGGTACATCATGCATTTTGTATTTGATCTGGATGGAACGATTTGCTTCAAGGGGCAGTGTGTGTCGGATAAGATCGCAAGCTGTCTGGAACAATTGTCCCGAGCGGGACATGAAGTCATTTTTGCCTCGGCACGGCCGATTCGCGACATGTTACCCGTACTTCCTAAACGCTTTCACACCTATGCTCTGATTGGTGGCAACGGCTCTATGATCTCCCAACAAGGCAGTATAACTCACGTGGAATCCTTTTTACCAGATGTGAAGAATGCCCTGCTCGCACTACTGGAGGAACACCAAACCACCTACCTGATTGACAGCGAGTGGGATTATGCATATACGGGAGCAGCTGATCATCCTATACTCAACAATGTGGATATCAGCAAGTTGGCGCAAAAGCTGCCTTTGGCTTCCCTGAAATCCATCGTAAAAATGCTCATTTTAACTGCTGACGATATGGATGAGCTGGCCGCCAAGCTTTCGCCGCTCGGCGTGGTCATCCATCAACACCGTAATGAACAAGTGCTGGACATCAGCCCGCAAAATATCCATAAATGGAACGCACTTCAGAAGCTTGGTGTGCAGCCCCGTCAATTTATCGCCTTCGGCAATGATGCGAATGATATACCGATGTTCAGGGAGGCACACCATGCTGTCATGATTCATCAACATGCTGAACTGGCTGCCTTCGCGACTGAATCGATCCCTAATGAGGGGGAAAATCAAGAAGACCTGATTATCGCCAAAATACGTGAGTTGGCTGAAACAGTTACCATTTAGCCAAACGCCAAGAAAGGGAAGGTCTCTCTATGAACCTTCCCTTCCTTTTACCATTCTACAGATAGCAACGCCTATTGCACGCTTAGCTTATACACTCGGGCTTCATAGGGGCGCAGCTTCAAGGCATGCAGTTGTTCCCCTTGTACCGGCTCGTAGTTGGACAGCAGCAACTCCGCTTTAGCAACAGGAAAGTCCTCCTCGGGCCAGTGGTACACCGGATCACGATCAAAGAAATTCAAAATGACCAGCAAACGCTCTTCTCCCAGCAAACGAGTGAATACATACAGCTCCGTATCTAGCGGCAACAGCAGCTTGTATTCGCCATAGACTATGACCTCATGTTGTTTGCGCAGAGCAATCAACTTGCGATAATAGTGGAAAATCGAGTCCGGATTATTTCTTTCTGCCTCTGCATTAATGTGCGTGTAGTTATCATTAATCTTCATCCAAGGCTCTCCATCGGTAAATCCGGCTGAAGGGCCAGCATTCCATTGCATGGGAGTACGCGCATTATCCCGACTTTTCCGCCAGATCTCCGCCATAATCTGTTCCTCAGACTCACCGATCTTCCGTTGCTGCTCATAATAATTCAATGTTTCCACATCCCGGTAATCATCAATTGACGGGAATGCGATATTCGTCATGCCAATTTCCTCACCTTGATAAATATAAGGCGTACCCTCTAACATATGTGTGAAGGTTGCCAGCATTTTGGCTGACTCTACGCGATATTGTCCATCATTAGCAAATCGCGAGAGGGCCCGCGGCTGATCATGATTGTTCAGATAATTGGCATTCCATCCTTCCTCATGAAGCACTGTCTGCCAGCTGCTCATTATTTTTTTCAGCTCCACCAGTGTCCACGGCTTGGGTTTCCATTTTTCCGTCCCTAGCCCTTGTGCATCAATAAACATGTGTTCAAACTGGAAAACCATATTCAGCTCATGCCGCTGGTCCCCCACATAATCAAGCGCCTGTTCCGGTCCTAAACCAGACGTTTCGCCAACTGTCATTAAGGGATAACGCTCCAGTAATTTTTCATTCAGCATCCGTAGAAGCACATGTACCTGTTCCAGATTGGAAAAGAGCTGATAGGCACGTACCAAGGTTCGTTTGTCAGGATTATCGGCATCCGGCAGTCCCTCCGCTTTGACAATATGGGCAATGGCGTCAAAACGGAAGCCATCGACTCCCTTTTTCAGCCACCATTCCACCATGCGGTAGAGTTCGCTCACCATCTCTTCATTTTCCCAGTTCAGATCTGGCTGATGCTCGGAATATAGATGCATGTAATATTCGTCTGTAAGCTTGTCATATTTCCACACTGAACCGGAAAAATACGATTCCCAGTTGTTCGGATATCCGCCATTTTTGCCTGTTCGCCATATGTAGTAGTCCCGCTTCGGATTATCCTTGGACGAGCGTGACTCCGTAAACCACGGATGCTCATCCGATGTATGGTTTAATACCAAATCCATCATGATTTTGATGCCTCGTTCATGCGCCTGGTGAAGCAGTTCGTCAAAATCCTCCATTGTTCCAAACTCATCCATAATGGCATAATAATCGCTAATATCATATCCGTTATCGTGATTAGGCGATTTATATACCGGACAAATCCAGATTACATCAATACCCAGCTCACACAAATAATCCAGCCTGGACAAAATGCCTCGCAAGTCTCCTTTACCGTCTCCGTCAGAATCCTGAAAACTGATCGGGTAAATCTGATATACAACGGCTTCCTTCCACCATATTTTTCTAGGCATGTTTCCCTCCTGTAGCTTCTCTGTACATCCAATAGCTTATGCTCTTAACATACACGCAATACCTGTCTGCGAATCGTTGGTGTAGGGGAACAAGAGTCTTGTAAGCTTGCTTCGACGCATTAGCAGAGCCGCTATAACCTACGGAGATTTATTTTAAAAAAATATTTTGCAAAACAGGTTGTAAAAGTGGACCTGGCGTTACCTATATTTATGAACTGCCCATATACATGTACTCAAAGCGGTGCCACTTTTGAATAAAAGGAGGAATTTACATGAACCATCGACCCAAGGAGCCAAAGGATCTGATTGTGGAAACTACTGTGATCCCGCCCAACATCCATGTGGATGTGGAGTCAGCCACTGAGGGGGGAACACGCCGCCTGATGCTTAGCGATAACCCGGAGACGCTTACCCACGTGACGGTACCTACCGAGCAAGCCACCCTGTGGCATGATGTGGTTCGCACGACAACCCGAACAGTCAAGCATCGCATTTTCGGCTGGCATTATAACAAAATCGGCAGCGCTGTTAAACTGGGCATCACCGTAGAGAACAGAAGCGCTGCTAAACTAGAAGTACGTCATATTGAACGTGCCCTTAAGATTGTGCCTGAGGATGGCAACTGGATTATAGATGTCGGGCAGTCTATTGCCAAAAGCTGTTTGGCGGGTACGATGGAACGTCTGAAGCCAGCAGACCGTCATAAATTCGGCAAAGGCACCGCCCTGCTGGAGGAATTTGAGCTGCCCGAAGGATCACTGGCCGGATTCATCTATGACCTCACAGTAGAATTTGCTGAAGGCCACGGTACGCTGGATTATGTGATTCGCACCGTGATCAGCAAGGATACGCAGACGGATCTGCGCCAGATTCATATGGATGCGCTTCCTCCCGTACCTCCACCACAGGCGCATCCACGAGGGGTGTGGTCCTTTTCCGAAACGAATTCGCGGATGCCAGAGTACGTGGTCGGGCAAAGCGCCAACTACCGGGCGTGTGCCACCAAAAAGCTGAACGGCGAGACTCCTGCCGATCTGCTGTTTACCGGGGCACGCAGCGAGCTGGGGCCTGCGCTAGATAATCGCGGACAATTCGGAACCATATACAACGCGACGATTCCCATCGTTAATGACAGTGACGAGGTACGTATCGTACGAATTCATGCCAATCCACGTGGGGGCGCGTTCGCCGGGTCTGTGCGTGTGGATGATCGTGTATATGGTATCCCTCTGCTACGAGATAATACCAAGGTATGCCGATTGGCTGATATCAGCGTCCCTCCCGGCAGATCTAGCTATGATCTCAGCTTCATGGTTGCAGGGAGCGCAACCACACCCTTGGGGCTATACGTCATTACACTATAGCTGTGCTCACGATGACTGAATGAGCGAACGTGGAGCCAAAATTTTCACAGAATATGGTCTGCTCTATAGTAAATGGAGCTGTCCCAAAGCTGGTTTTAAACTTTATTGGACAGTCACGCTTCGTCATTAGTATAAAAAAAGTGCGAGTGCAAGGGTTATTATCCCCCTGTAGCTCGCGCTTTTTGGTTCATGCTCACCCATTTGAGCAGGTTATGGTCAAACGAAGGCACGTAGTCCTCTTCGCCGCCATACCCGGCATCGGCGATGACCATACCCGGTTACCCGGTTTGTGTCAGAATAAATATCGCTCTATTTGAACCGCTGGACCTGCCTCGAAGGCATAATGGTCAACTCTGGAATATTGACATGCTCCGGCTGCTCTAGTGCATAAAGGGCAGCTTCTGCAACATCATCGGGATGCAGCGGCAAAACGCTCGAAGCAAACGCCCGAATTTCCTGCTCGGGATATCCGGCCACCTGCGAAAATTCCGTCGCCACCGCCCCGGGGTGAATCGCAGTTACACGAATTCCTTGCGTACTGGTCTCCAAACGCAATGCAGAGGCTATGGCACTAACGCCGTACTTGGTAGCGCTGTATAGTCCTCCTCCGGCAACCACTTCCTTCGCTGCAATAGAGGAGATAATGACAACATCCCCCTTGGCCTGTTCCCTCATTGGCTGAAGTCCGTACTTCAGTGTCAGGACAAGACCGTGCACATTCGTCTTGTAAAGCTCCTCCCATCTTTCCAGTTCCACTTCTGCCAGCGGGCTTCGATACCCGAAGCCGGCATTGGCAACGATAATGTCAAGCCGCCCCCAGCGTTCAAGAATGGCGTGGACCGCCTGCTGTACGTCTTCAGCTTTTTGGATATCGGCAGGTATTGCCATGACCTCGTACAACTCCTCTTGGTTCAAGTCGCGAACCAATTCATCCAATCGCTCCTGACGGCGTGCCAATACAGCTACATACGCGCCTCGCTTTGCCAGTTTTTTTGCAATTGATGCCCCAATGCCGCTGCTTGCGCCTGTTACCAAAGCTACTTTCCCGGCCAGGCTTTCCTTCGCTTTCCAGGATAATCTCAATTCATCCAATATCATATTATACCCTCCCCAAGCTTATTTGGTTAAAAGCACACGATGAACACCCTGGCTGCCTCCAGGAGCTGTACCTATATATAAATATCCGTCATGGTTTACAGCCGTGGTTACCCCATAAAGCGAGCCTTCAGGATCATGCCAGCTTCCGATGAGTTTACCCTGCGGATTAAGCTCTATAGCAAGCCCATGCTTCACAGGTGCGCTTGCACCGCTGAGCAGCGATTGAGGCAATTTGGCCATCATTCCAGCCAGCCACGGGCTTCCATGCATCTGATCTACAAAGGGAATACGTGTTGTGAAGAGACCGACCCAGAAATGGCCTTGATCATCACGCGTAATGTTATCCGGAAAACCGGCGAGATTATCCGCAAAAATATCCGAAGTTCCCTTCTTCGGCCCTTTGAGCCAATATCGGGTCAATTGGTAGTGATACGACTCTGCCACAAGCACAAAATCTTCGTCCGCAGACAAGGCAACCCCGTTCGCAAAATAAAGGCCTTCCAACAGAACTGTCGTCTGCTTGGTCGCCGGATCATATTTCAGCAAACGTCCATGTGGCTTGTTCTCGGCGATTTCTTTGAAGACTACACTGCCATAATTGGAGGTGTCAGAAAAATAAATGGTACCATCTTTGGCAATATCCAGCTCGTTGGCCAAATAGATCGGTGTGCCGTCGACTTGATTGGCCAACACCGTCACGTTTCCGGAAGGATCTACCGACAGCAGCCCCTTCTTAACATCCGTAACGATCAGATTTCCACTTGCGTCAAACATAAGTCCATTGGGCGTTCCTTTGGTATCTGCATATAGCTGGGCCTTTTGCGGATTGCCCTTTGTATCAAAGGCAACCTTATAAATTTTCCCGTCGGAGTCTCCCGTATATAAATTTCCTTCCTTGTCAAAGGTGATAAATTCCGGAAACTTAGGGGCAATTGTAACAAGCTCTGCGGAGCTGAGTTTGTTGTTTTGTTGCCATGGACCCGCTTGTTCAAAAGAGGGGGCCGAAGGTGCAAGCCATTTTGCAGGCTGGACAGGGGAAGGGATGAGCATAAAAATAACCATTCCCAGAAGGATTACCGCCAACAGCGATAATCCGGTTCTGCGTACCCATTTACGCGGTTTCTTAGTCTTTCTTCCTTGAGAATCTTTGACAGATAAATCGGGTTTACTGGGCATTAGAGTGCCTCCTATGTGATGTGAATAATATTTCAGCATTTTGCATAATTCGATTCCCAACGCTCGAAAGTACACTATATAGACGAACTAAACCGTTTCGATCTATATATTGCTGATTTGAAATCGCTCTTGGGATTTATGCAAAATGCTCATTTATATTTGAACGACGATTTTACCGAAATACTGTTTTCCTTCAGCCAAAAGTGCGAAGGCTTCGCCGATTCGGCTGAGCGGGAATACCCGGTCAATGACAGGATGTAAACGATGGCGGGAAATGGCACGATTCATGTTTTCGAAATGTTCCCGGTTACCGACTTGGCTGCCGCGAATCGTCGCAGCCTTCTGCAAAATGCTGGTGACATCAAACTCAGGAATAGTCAAGCCCGATAAGAAGCCGACCATGTTCACAGTCCCTCCGGTACGAAGTGCATTGATGGATTGCGCCATTGTTGCCGCTCCCCCTACATCCAGGACATGGTCGACTCCGCCGTCTGTCAGCTCCAGAACCACCTTATCCCACTCGGGAACTTCCGAATAGTTGATTGTCTGCCATGCGCCGAGATCCTTTGCCCGTTCCAGCTTGTCATTGCTGCTCGATGTGATAATTACCCTTGCTCCCGCCATCAGAGAGAATTGAAGCCCAAAGATGGAAACACCGCCTGTTCCTTGCAAGAGCACCGTATCCCCCGCTCGCAGCCCACCGGATTCCATCAGCATGCTCCATGCGGTTAATGCTGCAATCGGCAAGGTGGAAGCCTCCTCCCAAGAAAGGTGATCCGGAATGGCGACGACCCCATCTTCATGCAGAACGATATATTCAGACGCCACTCCACTGAGCGGGCCTCCCAGACTGTCCTTTAAGACCTCCGCTCTCGTGCTCCCGCCAATGAATTTCTGTTGTAAATTTGCCGCTACCCTTTGTCCAATCTGAAATTTTGTCACCCCTTCGCCCACAGCTACAATTTCACCCGCTCCATCGGATAACGGAATGAAGGGAAATTGAATGCCGATCGGCATTAGCCCGTTGATAATCACCAAATCCCGGTAATTCAGGGACGCTGCCCTTATGCGGATCAGAACTTCCAGCCGTCCCGGCACCGGTATGTCAAGTTCCGTCAAGGTTAACTCTTCAAAGCCAAAACCGTCTTTCAGTTGCACTGCTTTCATTTTGGTTGTCCTCCCTGTAATGTTAAACTTTTTACCTAGTATGGATACGGTGTATTACGAAAGAAACACTGTTTCTTATACAATACACTGTATCCAATTGTCTTCAAGACGTCAATCTTTACTTTAAAAATAAAAACGGTCGTAAACTGCCTCCGGGCTTTTAACGTTCCTTACCAAGTAAAATTGGAGACTAAGTGGCTTCGCTTGTCCAGAACTTACTCAGGTGGGCAAGCAGACCAAAAAACGCGAGTTGCAGGGGTGAAATAACCTCTGCAACTCGCGTTTTTTACATTAATGGTGATAAAGCGCTGTCCAATAGAATTGGAATTTGCTTATGCCACAGCCTTATTTAAGCTCCAATTTTTATAAACTACGTCTACTTAAATTTGTTCCTGACTATATTACGCTACTAAGCATAAAATTGGAGGGCGGACCAGGCTCCGGCTTGCCAAACAAATAACCCTGAGCCAGTGACACACCTGCTTCACGACAAAATTCAAAATCCTCCATCTGCTCTACGCCTTCAGCCAACACTTGGCCTCCAAAACGAAAAGCCGATTCTACAATCCCTGTAATTTGCCGCTTCTGATCACTGTTACTATGACAGCCGTCAATTATACTGCGGTCAATTTTAACATAATCCGGCTGAAGGCAATTCATAAGCTCTGTCGTAGAATAACCTGCCCCCACATCGTCCAGGGCTACCGAAACTCCTCGATTGCGATATTGATCAAAGATATGATGCAAAAAATTAAGGTCGTCTATCTCTTCCGTTTCTACGACCTCAAATACAAAATCCTTCGTACTCATGGATAACCGATCAATCGTCTCAAAGGTGTGATTCAAGCAATAAGCCGGATTATAAATGGTGGAAGGGAGAAAGTTAATAAAACGTTTAATTCCCGCCGGAAGGCATGTTGCACTTTTTTCAATAGCGGAAATACGAGCCGAGCGATCCAGATGAGCATGCAAGCCAGCTTCACGGGCGATTTCAAACAGCCGGAAAGGCTGAAAAGGTCTCTCTGCATGTGACGGACGCAGCAAAAACTCAAACCCGATAATATCCAGCTTGTGGTCAACAATAGGCTGCATATGGCTGGAAAAACTTTGATCCTTAATAATACTCACGATATCTGGATGTTGCAGTCTGGCTTGCAATTGACTAAATAGAAGCCAGTCCTCATATCCTTCGATATAATGCAAGCCCGTTACCACAACTTGCATATGGTTCAGGTATTCCTGCGGCAGACGAGCCAGTCCGTTAACCAGCTGTTCCAGCTCTGAACGGCTGTCAAAGCGAAACTCTATGCTGCCCTCACGCCCATGTTCCTGCTTCAGTTGTTCCGATAGCATACCCAAACCATCTAATGCTGGAGTAAGCGACACCCTGGAATGCCTAATTCTGAGCAATCCTTGATCCTTAATAGGTAATATGATGCTGCAATTGCTGCATGTCATAATGGTCCTCCTCGGAACAATTTTCCGGTTTTTTCACCATTATATCACAAATAACTAGAACAAAAGCACTATATAATTACGTGTTTTTACAAAAAAGTAGCTTATTCTTAACGACAACTTAGGACTTAAGTACATATTCGACAAAAATCAGAAAACTTTTTGCAATCATGATAAATTCGGGGCTGTTGTTTTTGGCATCAAAAAAAGCAGCAAATCTCTTGGTTAAAGAGACTTGCTGCTTCATTCTGATATTGAGTGGAAACTAAAATCCGAAGTTATTTGGACGCCTTCGGCTTCGTTGTTTTAGCTGGTTTAACAGCTGCAGGTTTGGTCGTTTTAACAGCTGGTTTTGCTGTTGCTTTCGCGGGAGCCACAGCTTCCTTTACAGGAGTGGTTGCTGCACTAGGCTTAGCGCCAGCTTTTAAGCTGTATTTGGCAAAGCCGTCTGCCGCGCTGCTCAAGTATGAAATTTGTTGATTTCCTGCCAGCACGTCTTTGGCATCAGGAGAGGACTCGAAAGTAACCTTTGCCTGACCAAAAGGAGCAATAGACCAATTGCCGTCCGCCGATGGATTAATCGTTCCGTTCGTACGGATATAGTCAATAATGACCTGGCGACTTTCATCCGGTGCTGCCATCACAATTCGTTTGCCATCTGGGTTAGCCAGTTTGGATGAGGAAGCACGATAGTTATTGGTAGCTACGATAAATTTCTGCGCAGGATCAATAGCCTTCCCATTGTATTGCAGATCCTTGATACGATGAGCTGAAGAATCAATAATAGTTCCCTTGGCATCATATCGTGCAGGCTGAGTTACATCAATCTGGTAATTCACACCGTCAATGACATCAAAATTGTAGGTTGGGAAATCTTTGTTGATCAGCGATTGCTCCTCAGTTTGCTTTGGATCAATGCGGTTGAACTGACCTGCAGACCACTCCAGCCATTCCTGAATTTCAGCACCGGTCACTTCTACAGCATGAACCGTGTTCGGATACACATACAGGTCGGACACGTTTTTAATCGCTATCGTACCTTCAGGAATGTTGGTGTAATACTCGGCTCCGTTTCGACCACCGGCCTTGAATGGAGCGCCTGCCGACAATACGGGAAGATTTTCGTATTCGGTCCCTTTAAGATGGTTTTGAACATACCATTTCTGTGCATTCGTCACAATTTGAATGGAAGGGTCATCCTGCACTAATGCAAAATAACTGTTAATCGGTGCAGTCGTTGTTCCAACAGGTTGGCGAACATAATCCAGCGTTCCTTGATGCTCTTCCTTGATCGAATCTGTCAGTTTGTAGTCAGGAGTAAACTGCACAGCCTGGTTAGTGGTACTCACAACCGGACGTACTTCAGACTGAGAGTTAGTTACGTTCCACTCGCGGTTTCTCTTTTCCAGGCTCAGGTCAATAATACCCAGATCCTTGCCCCATGAGGAAGCTTCCACAGCCGGTACGCCGTTAATGGTTCCTTTATCTAGATCTACACCCTTCATTTCTTTAAAATCAGGGCCGGGGAAAGATTTATGAGCATGCCCAAACAGAATAGCGTTAATTCCGTCCACCTGGCTTAAATATTTAACGGCATTCTCCATCATTGGCGTTTGCGGCACATCCTCATAACCTGTGTGCGCAAGCACGACAATAATGTCAGCACCTTCCGTCTTCATTTGAGGAATAAACTTTTTCGCCGTTTCCACAATATCCTTCGTAACGACTTTATCCTTCAAATTGGCTTCATCCCACTGCATAATTTGTGGTGTGACCAAACCGATGACGCCCACTCTAAGGATGTGCTCTTGGCCCTTCTCGTCCGTTACCGTTTTATCAAGAATTCGATAAGGGGTAAAATAATTTTTAGTAGCTTGCCCCCCCTTGTCAACATAAACATTCGCATTTACGTAAGGAAAATCGGCTCCCTTGAGCGATTTCTCCAGAAAATCGAGACCGTAGTTGAATTCGTGGTTACCCACTGTCGCCGCATCATAGCCCATCAAGTTCATCATCTTGTAGACTGGATGGACACCGCCTTCTTTTTCATAGGTTTTGTTTCTGGCCATATAATCGCCTAATGGATTGCCCTGTAACAAATCACCGTTATCGAACAGCATGCTGTTTCTTGTTTCACTACGCGCCTGTTGGATCAAACCAGCTGTGCTAATCAAGCCATATTCGTTGGTTTCTTTGTCTGAATAGTAATCATAGTTCATCAGCGACGCATGAATATCCGTTGTTTCCATGATCCGCAAATTCACCGTAGCGCTATCGCGAGAATCGCTAGCTGCCCAGGATGGAGCGGCCGAAAACACCAGCATGCTACAAGCCACAACTGCTGCTGTAAACCCTTTAAACCAATTTTTACGAAATAACAAAATATACCCCTCCTCATTAAGGTGTATGCCTCATATACATACTTTTGCACATATATGTAAGCCATGAACCCACCATTTCTATTTTAATCCAACGCCAGATAAAAGAGTAGTCATTTACTTAAATTATTTATGAAAAAATAATTAATTTTCTCAAAAAATAAAAAGCCAGCAAACCTCCTAAAAAACTCGGAGATTCACCGGCTTATCCATTTATATTCGTATTACTTCTTCCAAACCTGGCGCTCAGATTGCTGACCCACATACTCAATGCGTGTCGGATTCACGTCCAGAATGACATAATCGGGATCATCCGGTCCGGAAAACCATTCCTTCAAGGAATCGTTCCACACTTGTTTGCGCAGCCCCTCATCAGCTGTGATCTGGACGGTAGCCTCCACTTCTACGACTTCCTTCGTACCGCCAACTTCATAACCCAGCAGCAGATAAGCATTCGGATTGTCCTTTAGCTCCTCTACTTTATGCGTTTTGCGATCTGTCGCCAGATGAATGTTCATTCCATCGTTAAAAAGGGCCATATAGCGTACTTTCGGTTTGCCACCCTCTACCGTACCTAACGAGCAAAATTTGTTGTTATCCAAAGCCTTCACAATGGCTTGTTCCAGTTGGTTGCGATCCAATGTTTCCGTTTTACCCACAGTACAACAACTCCTTTTCACGAATTAGAATTCTCTACGGCCACGCCATTGGGCACCAGCCCATCTGAACCTACTTGCGTAGCTGTTCTGAAAATAACATGACCGGATCGAATCGAATTGATTCATGCTCATTTTCAGATCAAAGCTCACAGTAAAAGTGTACCCTGTCGTTCGGCAAATGAACCGTCACCTCTCCCTTCATGCTGGACAGACCCGCATTCAAGGCATATAATCGTCGTAGTAAACCCGAATAAATGAACCCATTAAACCATACAATGCCAGGGGTGCTGGAATCGGCCGGCTGAGAGTGTGTCCCAAGACACTGACCCTTACAACCTGATCTGGGTAATGCCAGCGTAGGAATGCTTAAGCAAGATGTGCCTTTTTTACATAGGACCATCCCTTACTTTGGTATATACAAGCGCAAGCGTCCCGGAAACTCGGGGCGCTTTTTTTGTTGAAGATTAAGTTGTTGGAAAGATCGCATCCGGCAGATGTTATTTTTAGAAAATGGGTAACTTAAGCTGTCTGATTGGACGGATAACGGGTAATTAAAGGAGAGAACACAACGATGAAGCGCATGAAAATATTAAGCCTGGGACTGATCAGTCTGTGGCTCATGGCCCTGACCCTGACCGCTTGCGGTGGAAGTCCCCCCACATCCCAAGAAGCGGCTCCCGCTACCGACACTCAAACGTCTACTCCGGCAAAGGGGCTCAAAGATGTTAAAGTCGTGCTCGACTGGACACCCAATACGAATCATACGGGACTCTATGTCGCTAAGGACAAAGGATTTTACGAAAAAGCGGGTTTGAATGTCCAAATTGTTCAACCTGGTTCAGGCGGAGCTGATCAAATGGTTGCTTCTAATGCTGCACCTTTTGGTATCAGCTACCAAGAAGGCGTCACACAGGCTCGTACGCAAGGCGTGCCGCTTGTATCCATCGCTGCGGTGATTCAGCATAATACCTCAGGCTTCGCAGCCCCGGTAGATCGTGGAATTAAGAGCCCGAAAGATTTTGAAGGTAAAAAATACGGCGGTTGGGGCTCTCCCGTAGAAGAAGCGGTCATGAAATCCATCATGGATTCAGACAAAGGCGATGTGAGCAAAGTGAAGATCATCAACATGGGCAATGCAGACTATTTTACAGCCGTGAAGCGGGATATCGACTTTGCCTGGATTTTCTACGCATGGACCGGAATCGAGGCCCAGCTTCGAGGTGAGCCATTGGATATGCTGTATGTAAAAGATTATTCCAAAAGCCTCGATTACTATACACCTGTAATTGTGAGCAACGAACAGACAATAAAAAATGATCCCGAGCTGGTCAAAGCGTTCATGGACGCTACCGCACAAGGCTATGAATACACTATCGCTCATCCGGAAGAAGCCGCAGACATCTTAAGCAAAGCTGTACCGGAGCTGGATAAAAAACTGGTACTTGCCAGCCAAAAATGGCTAAGCCCGCGTTATCAGGACGATGCCGCGCAATGGGGTGTGCAAAAAGCGGAGGTATGGCAAAACTATTCGGACTGGATGTACGAACGCAAGCTGCTCAGCAAGCCTTTGGAAGTCGATAAAGCCTTCACAAACGGTTTCCTGCCCAAGCGTTGATCATTTGTTAAAACGCTAAATAAGACTGATCTAGAGAAGTGAACAAAGCGCCACTACGCAGTCGGATGGTGCTTCCCATCGCTGCTGTACCCAGATTTCTTTTATGAATATCTGGGTACAAAGGCGAACGCTAACGCTTGTACAGCACCATTCCGCCCACTTCGTTCTCGTTCTACTTGGTTTATTCTTTAGCTTTTCATATTATCTAAGCGCTAAGTAGGTGCGCTTGTGTGTTAAAAATGCCACACAAACCAGCTTTAAAAATAGGGTGCTTTTAAGGCGGTTGGCAGCGTAGTGGTTCATTTGAATCTGGAGAAGCGAAGCGATCGTAAGATCAAATGAACCGCGAAGCGGTCTCCCCGCCTTAAACCACCATATTTTTTTAATAACACTCCAAATAAAGGACAGGTGAATTTGCATGGCTAACACACTGCTCAGTATTCAAGTAATCCCTAAAACTCCTAATAACGAGGACTCTTACCCGTATGTAGATAAGGCGATTGAGGTCATTCAGCGCTCCGGTGTCAAACATCAGGTGAATCCATTGGATACGACCATGGAGGGCGAGCTCGACGAGTTGCTGAAAGTGGTTAAAGAAATGCACGAAGCTTTGACGGAAGCGGGCAGTCCCAGCGTCATTTCACAGATCAAAATCGCACATAACCCACAAGGCATCAGCATGAACAAGCTGACCGAGAAATATCGCCCATGAATCCGAAAGGCAAGAACGCATCCTGGTGGAAAAGCGTATGGCCGCCCTTTGTGGCGGTCCTCTTCTTTTTAGCGGCCTGGCAGGGGGCGGTTTCCTATTTGCATGTTGAATCCTGGCTGCTGCCTGCTCCATCCCTCATCGTACAAGAGGGCATAGCCCAGACAGCGCTGCTTGGTGCCCATACATGGGCTACGATTCGTCTGACACTTGCGGGATTCGCGATAGGGACAGCAACGGGACTGTTGATCGCCATCGTTCTTCATACGATTCCTTTTCTCAAATCCGCCCTGTATCCGCTGCTTATCCTGAGCCAAAACATTCCAATCATCGCCCTGGGACCGCTGCTCATGGTGTGGTTTGGTTTTGGGGTGCTGCCCAAGCTGATGGTCATTACCCTAGTATGCTTTTTTCCTGTGGCTGTAGCTGCCATGGACGGGCTGACTCGAACAGACCGTACGATGATGAACTATATGCGGATGTCGGGTGCAAGCCGCATGGCTATTTTTATGAAGCTGGAGCTGCCACATTCCCTGCCGCAAGTCTTTTCTGGCGTTAAAATTGCTGCTACCTATAGTGTGATGGGTGCGATCATTGCGGAATGGATCGGAGCTAGTGAAGGAATTGGATATTATATGCTGCTGCAAAAATCGGCCTATCGCACGGACCTCATTTTTGCCGCCATCGGCATTATTGTTGCACTCAGCTTACTCATGTTTGTGGTTATTTTACTACTGGAGAAATGGCTGGTTCGCTGGAAACCCGATCGAGAGTAGCTTCCTCCTTGAATTACATACAGCAAAGAAAGGACGTGGCGCGTATGAGTCTGCATCCGACTGACTTATCATCATACAACGTGGCTAATGAACAACGAACCGGGGAACAGCAGAGTCCTTCAACCGCTCCTCCTGCTTTGGAATTGGACGGGATCAGCCTCGCCTTCCGCGAAAAGCGAAGCCTACTGCCCGTACTGCAGGATGTATCCCTCACAGTCAAGCCAGGAGAATTCGTTTCCCTCATTGGTCCGTCAGGCAGCGGCAAAAGCACGCTGTTTCACATCATCGGCGGGCTACTCAAACCACAGCAGGGACGTATCCGTATGCACGGACGGGACATGACTGGTGAACGTGGGCATATCAGCTATATGCCGCAGCAGCCCGCCCTTTTCCCGTGGCGTACCACGCTGGACAACGTACTGCTTGGGCAGGAAAATGCTCCACGTAAAAATACAGCAGTACCCCCTCAGTACGCCAGTGAACGCGAGCGTCGCAAAGAAGCCTTGCAATGGCTCGAACAGGTTGGACTTGGTAAATTCGCCAAGGCGTATCCACATACGCTGTCTGGTGGAATGCAACAGCGCGCAGCCTTTCTTCGCGCACTGCTCAGCCCACAGGAATTAATGCTGCTGGATGAGCCGTTCAGCGCACTCGATGCGCTGACACGTGCAGACATGCAGCAATGGTTATTACGGATGTGGGAAAAGAACCGCCGTTCTGTGCTGTTTATTACCCACAGCATTGAAGAAGCGTTGCTGCTCTCCGACCGCATCTATGTGCTGTCGGCGCGACCTGCTTCAGTGGTGCATGTCGTAGATGTCCCTTTTCCCCGCCCGCGTAGGGAAGAAATCACCCTCGATCCGCTCTTTATTGAATGGAAGCGGACCATGACCAGCTGGATGCGCGAGGAAAAACATAAACTGGACGGCGACATGGACAATGCTCAGAGCGTCCACAAGAATATCCCGGAAGATGGATTGAATCGACATGAGTGACGTAAAAGTTCGATGTGCATTGAAATGGAACAGCCAAACAAAGCCAGGCTTGGATTTGACCGCAATTGGACCCGCTCCATTGATCGACGCGCATATTCATGTAGACAGCTACCCGCCCGAACAACAGGAATTATTGCTCGCTTCACTTGCCAATAGCAGCGTCCAAGCCGTGATAGCCGTGTCGATGCATCTGGGCTCCAGCCGAGCCAATCTGCAGTTAGCCAAGCGTTACCCCGGGCTGGTACGACCAGCCTTTGGCTTTCATCCCGAACAGGCTCTTCCACCGCAAGCTGAGCTTGAACTCTTGTTCAACTGGATGGACGAACATGTACAGCAGATGGTCGCCGTGGGTGAAGTCGGCTTGCCCTATTACAATCGGCTGGAAGCCTCACAGAGCGGTTCACCTTTTGACCTCGCTCCCTACATAGTGCTATTGGAGCGCTTTATCCAGTTTGCAAGCAAGCATAACAAGCCCATTGTCCTGCACGCCGTTTATGAGGACGCAGACATCGCCTGTGACCTTTTGGAACGTCATGGCGTCACACAGGCGCATTTTCACTGGTTCAAGGGCTCTGCCGCCACGACCGAACGTATGGCCCGGAACGGCTATTATGTCTCCTTCACACCGGATCTCCTGTACGAAGAAGAGATCCGCAGTTTGGCAAGACAGTATCCGTCTGATCAGATCATGGCAGAGACAGATGGTCCTTGGCCGTTCGAGGGACCTTTTACTGGACAAGAGACACATCCCCGGATGACTGCCGACGTCATTCGTGCGTACAGCAAGCTGACCCATCAAGATGAATCTGCCGTCCGTCAATTATTTTATGAAAATACGAGACGCTTTTACTCACTATCTGATTGATAAAGGCATACCAGCTATTTACTGACTGGAAGGTTTACAACCACAACATGCAGCCAAAGCAAAGAACCTCCTTATTTACGCGGGACTTCATCATACGTAAATAAGGAGGTTCTTGTATTTTCAAACGTATATAGCTCAAATACTACTTGTATTTTGCAGAGTTTTTTGTCGCCACTCAGCTTTTATTGCTTCAAGAAACCCTTCTGTTCCAAAAATGGCTTCAACTGCAAGCGCGCTGGCTCGGTCAGTCTCGCAGCCATTTGCTCAGACCATGGCGTAGAGCGTTGACCGCCTGTACGTTCCTTCAAATATTCCGCTGATGTGTGATCGTATACCTCTACAGCTTTCATCGTCTGATTTTTGTCGTAACCGTTCATATGCAAAACACCGGACAGTGGAAGACGTGGACGCAAGCCCGTTTCCTGATCCGGTACACCAATACACATACCGAACACTGGATACACCAGCTCTGGCAACCCTAACAACTCAGATACCTCTGCTATTTTAGTACGAATGCCGCCGATGTAGACGATGCCCAGGCCCAGTGATTCAGCGGCTACCGCTGCATTTTGTGCGGCTAACGCGGCATCAATGGTCGCAACCGTATAATTTTCAACGGAACCTTCATAGGAAGGCTGACCTGGCTGATGGTGTAGTGTGACCTGCTTCAGACGGTACAGATCTGCGCACCATACCAGAAACGCGGGGCATTGCTCAACGTAAGCCTGTCCTCCTGCCAACTCGGCCAGTTTTGTTTTTAAAGAAGGCTCGGTAACGGCAATAACGGTATATGCCTGCACATTACTGGACGAGGAAGCCATTTGGCCAGCTGCCACAATAGCTGCGAGCTGCTCGTCGGTAATGGGGTCTGACTTGAATTTTCGCACAGACCGGTGGTTCATCAACAAGGAAATCGTATCATTCATGACTGCTTCACTCCTAATCCATAATATAAGCTCTTTATCTACTTCAAGCCTGTGAGTATACGAAGAAGTTCTTGCATGCTTGCATGGCACTCCTACAAATATTATGGAACTTTCGCGAATGATAAGCAACCTAACGTGATGAAAGTTGAATGGTTTAAAAAAACAAACGCAACAAAAAGCAAGCACGCAGAAAACCAATTGTGCGTACTTGCTCTATACTCTGATAATAACTTTATCTCGCAACAGATGTCCGACAGTACGCTATCCTGCTAATACATCCATACATTTACAGCTTCACCCGTTGGAGACGCAGTGCATTCAGCACGACCGAAACAGAGCTAAATGCCATGGCTGCTCCCGCCAACCATGGGGCAAGGAAGCCCAAAGCGGCAATCGGAATACCGATCACGTTATAACCGAGCGCCCAAAACAGATTTTGCCGTATGTTTGTCATGGTCCGGCGGCTCATTTCGATCGCATCAGGAATGCTGTTCAGGTTGCCACGCATGAGGGTAATATCCGCCGCCTCCATTGCCACATCCGTTCCCGTGCCCATCGCCATCCCAATATTAGCAGTAGCCAGCGCAGGCGCATCGTTAATACCATCCCCAACCATAGCTACGATCATGCCCTGCTCCTGAAGCCGTTTCACTTCTTCAGCCTTTCCTTCAGGCAGCACCTCCGCCAGCACTCGTTCAATTCCAGCCTCGGCGGCAACAGCCCGCGCAGTCCGTTCATTGTCACCCGTAATCATGATCACTTCAATGTTCATCGCGCGCAGACGGGTAACTGCCTCCCGTGACGTTTCTTTAATCGTATCCGCCACGGCCACCAATCCAGCATAGGCACCATCCACAGCAACAAGCATCGCGGTTTTCCCTGCGCTTTCCAGCTCATTCATATGCTGCTCAGCTGAGTCATCTATCGCGATGCCTTCCCTGCTCATCAATCGGCGTGTACCCGCCAATACCTGCTTACCTTCCACATGCGCCTTCACACCATAACCCGGAATATTTTCAAAATCTGTCGGTCCTACTAGCTCAATGCCTCGATCTGCAATCCCCTTTACAATGGCTTCCGCCAGCGGATGCTCCGAGCTTTTTTCTGCCGCACCGAGCAAACGCAGCAAATCCTTTTCAGCCAAGCCGCTTGCTCCAACCATAACATCCGTCAGCTCTGGCTTGCCATTCGTAACTGTACCTGTCTTATCCAACACCACTGCGTTGACTGAACGGGTCATCTCCAAATGCTCGCCGCCCTTGAACAGAATACCGTATTCAGCGGCACGTCCCGATCCTGCCATAATAGACGTTGGGGTTGCCAATCCGAGCGCACAAGGGCAAGCAATGACGAGAACTGCAATCATTTTCTCCAGTGAGCCTGCAAAATCAGTCGGCGTCACAAGGAAAAACCAGACGATAAAGGCCAACACAGCGATAACAACAACAATGGGGACAAAAATACCGGAAATCTGATCCGCAATCCGCTGAATCGGAGCCTTGGAGTTTTGCGCATCTTCCACGACCTTAATAATACGGGCCAACGCCGTATCACCACCCACACGCTCAGCCTGGATACGTAGTACCCCGTTTTTATTGAGCGTCGCCCCTGTAACTGCGGAACCTGCTTCTTTTTCAACCGGAAGACTCTCACCACTTAACATGGATTCGTCCACTGCCGAACGTCCGTCCACGACCACACCATCGACAGGAATTTTCTCGCCGGGTCGTACAATAAAGATATCCTTCACACGTACCTGTTCGATCGGTATATCAAGCTCTTGTCCATCACGTACTACACGTGCCGTCGTTGCCTGTAGACTCATCAGGCTCTTGATCGCCTCGGACGAACGCCCTTTGGCTACCGCTTCGAACCATTTACCAACCAAAATAAGCGTAATTAGCACCGCGCTTGTCTCGTAATACAGCTCTGGCATGGTCATGACAGGCATTCCCGCCATTCCCTCCATGACATCAGACGGACGCAGAGTAAGGTACAAGCTGTAAAAATAAGCCGCAGATGTACCCAGTGCAACTAACACATCCATATTCGAACTGCCGTTACGAAGCGCTTTGTACGCGCCCACATAAAACTGCCAACCAATGACGAACTGAATCGGCGTTGTCAGCACTAGTTGGAACCATGGATTCAAGAACAGTTCTGGCACATAAATCCATGATGTAAAGGAAAAATGAGCCACCATTGCCCACAACAACGGAAATGACAGCACTGCAGACACAATCCACTTCCATTTTTTACGATGGATATCCTTACTGCGCACATCCGCAATATTGTCCTCAGCGCTCTGCGGAATCGCTCCGTAGCCTAGCTGTTCAATCTTGCTCACCAGATCACCAACCGCAATACTCCCAGCTGCATATTCCACATGAGCTGTTTCCATCGCCAAATTTACCGTGGCACCTGTTACACCAGGCATCCGATTCAATCCCTTTTCAATCCGGGTTGCACAGGCCGCGCAAGTCATGCCCGTCACATTCAGATTGGCTTCTTCACTTACAGTTCCAAACCCAAGAGAAGCAATTTTATCGCGAAACTCAGGGATCTCCACCTGCTTGGGATCATAGGATATCGACGCCTGCTCCAAAGCCAAATTCACATTAGCCTGTGCCACACCATCTATTCGATTTAAACCTTTCTCAATACGGCTTGCGCAGGCGGCACAGGACATCCCCGTAATATGAAGCGTTGTCTGCTTGTCACCGTCGGTCGCACGGTTTTCCATGATAACCCTCCTCCTATACCCCAGTGGGGTATATCATATCCAAAAAGAAAAAGCTTCTAATATGGAAGCTTCTCCTTCGAAACAAGTCTGTTCACACATAAAGCATCTTCAGCTTAAACAACGTCATAGCCTTGGTCTTCAATGGCTGTTTTCAGAGCTTCAACGTTCAGCTTGGACTCGTCATACTCTACATTCACTTGTTTCGTTTCGAGGCTGACCTTGCCGGTAGCGCCAACTTTCTCCAAAGCCCCTTCTACTGCTTTCACGCAATGATTGCAGCTCATGCCTTCTACGTTCAATGTAACTTGTGCCATTTTCTTTTCCTCCTCAGGGGGTACTTTATGCACCCGATTATGTGTATGGGTATTACTTTTAGCGGATTAGCTTCTTGACCGTAACCAGCAGCTCGTCAATCACTTCCTGCTCTCCTGCCTGCATGCGCTCAATGACACAGCTTTTCATATGCCCTTCCAGCAGCAGCTTGCCGACACCATTCAGCGCGGACTGGACAGCCGCAATCTGGTTCAGTACATCGTCACAGTAGGTATCCTTCTCAATCAAGCCCTTAATTCCGCGAACCTGACCTTCAATACGGTTCAACCGGGATACGAGGCTGTTCTTGAACTCTGCCGAATGATGACTTTTTCTAACTGTCTTTTCCCCGTCTGTTCCACAGTGATTCTCATGGACTTCAGTGTGGGAAACAGGTTGCTCCTCAGCCATACATCAGCCTCCTGTGTGGTGTATATATGCATTTATGCATTTGTTATATCCTTATCATAATATACCCCCATGGGGTATGTCAACATTCTAGAAAAATGTCACTTTTTCGCCCTATTTTAAGCCTTCGCGCGTGCTTCCTTAGCAAGTACGACAAAGCTTAATAGCGCTCCAACCTCGGCTATAGCTATAACGACCGCCATCGGTACGGGGGTTGTTCCACTCCCCAAGCCTACTAGCGGTGAAGCGATGGAGCCAAGTAATAGAGGCAACAAACCAAGCATGGCGGACGCACTGCCTGCGGAGCGCTGTTGACTCTGCATTGCCAATGAAGTCGTCGTTGTACTCACAATCCCTACGCAGGAAACGACAAAAAACAGAGGAACTAAAACAGCAAACAATTGGCCTCCGGTAAAGGCTACAGTAAGCAAGCTAATTCCGGCTACAGCCGCAATTACCAGACCCGACAAGAGTAACTGTCGTTCGCTGAAGCGACCCACGAGTCTACCCGTCAACTGCGAAAACAGTACAATCCCCAAACCATTCACTGCAAAAATGATGCTATACGTCTGAGGAGAAACCCCGAAAATATCCTGAAGCACGAATGGTGAGCCAGCGATATACGCGAACATCGCTCCTGTAATCAGCGCCTGTGAGAAGGCATAGCCCATAAAGCGTCGATCGGCAAACAAGTGACCGAGTGTTCCTAGCGTCTGCTTCAAGCCACCGGATGAGCGGCGGTTAGTTGGCAACGTTTCTGGCAAACCCAATACGACGGCAATCAGCATAGCCACGCCGACTACACAAAGCACCATGAATACACCACGCCAGGAAACAAAGTTCAAAATGACACCGCCCAGTACTGGTGCAGCGATGGGTGCCACGCCGTTCACCAGCATAAGTAGTGAGAAAAAACGTGTCAACTCTTTGCCCGAGTATAGATCACGGGCTACAGCTCTGGAAATCACGATCCCCGCCGACCCCGTAAGCCCTTGAATAAAGCGAAGCACAATGAGCATACCGATATTCGGCGCAAACACACATAACAGCGAAGCAGCAGCGTACAGAATGAGCGAGATCACCAGCGGTCCTCTGCGACCCCTTACGTCGCTAAGCGGACCAGCAACGATCTGGCCAACGGCCAGTCCCAACAGACAGGCGGTTAAACTAAGCTGCGCCAGCGAAGTGGTCGTATGCAAATTGTCGGCTAATGTAGGCAGCGACGGCAAATACATATCTATGGACAACGGCCCGAAAGCACTCAATGCACCCAGGACAAAGGCGATCCATAATATTCGCGATTTGGTCATATCTGCGGCAACCATAACAGTATTGGATAACCGGTTCATAATAATAATCATCCTTTTCAAAAAAATATAAATAATTACTTCAATGTATCATGATATCACTCATTTCGTCTGGCTTCGAATAATTACACGCTAATCCGCAATTTTTTTTCAAAACTGCTATATATCAGGCAGGAATTTACCAATTTCAGGTCGAATTATACGGTAACCAAAACAAAAAATTTGTGGAATCTGGAGAATGATAATGGTCTATGATGGAGTGCTACTAGGTCTCATTGTAGGTCTGTTCAGAGGAGGCTGGCGGCAAGGTCTGATCCGTTTCAGTCAAATTCGCCTTATAGCCGGCTGGATGTTCCCCGTGCTGCTGCTGGTACAATTCATTATTTTTTATTTCCAGGAAAAGTGGGCTTGGCTGGCAGCCATTAACGGGTATCTATTTATGGGAGTCTACGTGGTTGGATTGATATTTCTCTGGTTGAACAGACATCATAAGGGATTCAAGCTTATTATAATCGGCGTATTGATGAATTTTATCGTTATGGCGGTGAATGGCGGCAGGATGCCGGTCTCGTTGAGCGCTTCGGAGGTGCTGGGTCCCTATTATACAGATATGCTTAAATCCGGAAGTGTCATCTCGAAACATTACATGATGGATGCGAGCACGCGTCTATCATTGCTTGGTGACATTATTCCTCTCTCCAAGCCCTATCCCCGCACGCAGGTAATTAGTATTGGAGATGTTGTCATGAATTTCGGGATGTTCCTGTTTATCCAAAGCATTATGGTCGTGAAGAGAACTAAGGATAAGCAGCAAGAAACCAATCCCCGCCACGCCTAGTGCACACCTTATTCCAAGGAAGGGAGGGAACCCTATGAAAAACTTGAAATACTCCCGTGTGATTATCAATGCTATTATCGTAGCTTCTGTCATAATTGCTTTGACTTCCGGTTACAAAATCGGGGGCTAGTCACCGATAAGAAAAAAAGGAAGCACAGGCTCAACAAAACAGGCTGGATTCCGGCCTGTTTTTTCATGTGAAATTTTCGATTACAAAATTGTAAATTATCCCATTCACCCCTGGTAGCTTTGACATCAAGATACGACAAGGCAGGAGAAGAAATGATGAGTATAATAAAAAAGCTGCAAGAACGGGTTACCGCGACGGGAATATATGTGTTTTTCATATGTTTGGCAGGCGTGATCGTCCTCCTGTATACGAACCAATGGTCCTTTTTGCACTATACGACAACAGAGTGGGTCACGATCTATTCCCTATTGGGAGCAGTTCTGATTCTGGAGCATTTTACATTCCAGCTACCACCGGCCAGTAACAAGCAGTCCATGGATTCCTCCGTGTATCTGGCTTGTATTTTTGTGCATGGCACCGAAATTGCTATTCTGATTTTGTTGTTAAATGTAATCATTGCCATGTTCCGGCACACAGAGCTGTCCTGGTGGAAGCATACCGTCAATTTTTCCATTTACGCCCTTTCCATTTTCCTGTCTTCAACAGTATTTGAACTAAGCGGCGGAACGCAGGGAGCTTTAAACCAAGATCATTTCGCTTCCTACCTGCTGGCGTTGATTTGCTACTTTGCGGTGAACACCATCACACTGGGCATCTACTTTTATATCGCATACAAAGGGTCCTTCAATGAGCTTAAACAGGCTTTTTTGGCTGAATCCCTGCTCGTATACTTATGTACACTCATTCTGTCTTTGGTATTGACTACACTGATTTATAACAACGGCATTTTAGGACTTTTGCTGTTCCTTGGGCTAAGCATGCTCCTGTCTCACGCATTCAAGCAAATGTTCACGCTGTATCGGGAAATCGAAGAAAAAGCGAACATGGATCGCAGAACAGGGCTATACAATCACAGCTACTTTGAAAATACACTTGAAGCTGAATTGAATATATCCCGATCCGAGAATACTCCTCTCAGTCTGGCGCTGATTGATATTGATGATTTCAAAAAATACAATGATCATTTCGGTCATCTTAAAGGCGATCAGCTACTGGGATTTCTCGGTGAGTTTCTTAAGAAGGAAACCTCCGGCACCCACATCACCGTATCCCGCTACGGTGGAGAAGAATTTACTCTGCTTATGCCCGAGCATACCGCTGAACAAGCATATGAAACAGTCAATGCTATTCGAAAAAGATTAAATGATTCTCGTTATGAGGGTGTTGAAATTTTTCCGCATGGCTGTCTGTCCTTCTCCGCAGGTATTGCACAAAGTCGCATTGACATCTACGACAAGTCACAGCTGGTCGATCTGGCGGATAAAGCCCTGTACTACGCCAAGAAACAGGGCAAAAACATCGTTCATACGCACGGAAGTTTAAATGAAGTGGAGCGCGAGGTCGATCTGGGGCAGGATATTCGCGATCTTGAGCAGCAGCTTAATTTGTTCTTGTACAAGGATATTAACACTTTCAAGCATTCCAAGCGGGTTTTCAGATATGCAGCAGACATGAGCGATGTACTTCAGCTCGGACCGGAGGATAAGCGGCGTTTCATACTAGGTGCCCTCATTCATGACATTGGTAAACTGGAGATTCCCTGGAATATCCTCAATAAAAAAGAGAAACTGTCCGGTGAGGAATGGCAGATGGTGCAAGCGCATGTCATGTGGGGCAAACGTATTGTCGAAGCCAACGAACGATTCATAGATTTGGTTCCTTTTGTGGAGCTGCATCATGAACGTTATGACGGAGGAGGCTATCCGTTTGGCTTTAAGGGCGAGCAAATTCCACGTTTATGTCGGATGCTGACGATCATCGACTCTTTTGACGCGATGACAACCGAGCGCCCCTATCAACCCACCAAAACGTTCGAGGAGGCCATTGAAGAACTACGTGCCTGCTCGGGTAGCCAATTCGATCCCAAACTAACGGCTATTTTTATCCATTATATTCAACATAAGCAATCTGCTTTCACGGATCTCATGGAAACAGGGCTCTAGTTCCTTCATAGGCTCTTCCTCTTTGCCCCTAGCGTGGTTGAAATCGTCCTGAATTCAACCACGCTAGGGGTTTTCATATGATTGGCATTTTGTATAATGCTTATTATTTCAAATTTCATATAAATGTCATAATTCGCTCCATCTATTCACGCTATATGCACTATGATTAAGATAGGAAGGGGTTTGTCCGTATAAAATGTTACAAATGGGGATATCCTCGCTTCAAGTAATCGAGAGAAGGTGACTTCACAGGCATGTTGTACCTGTCCAGACCAGCCCGTGTGGCTTGTCTTTTATTGCTGTGTCTCCCCCTTCTGATCCTGTTTCCTCACTCTTCGTGGGCTCATGCATTTGTCATTGAATCCAGTCCGACCGAAAATCAGGTTTTGGACAAGTCGCCTTCTCAGGTGACCATCACCTTCAATGAAGATTTGCAATCTGCCTTCATGTCGATCAAAGTGACCGATGAAACAGGCAAGCGGGTCGACACAGGAAAAGCACAGCTTGACCCGAATCACAAATCCACCATGGAAATCCAATTGATTCCAGGGATGAAAAATGGAATTTACTCCGTCAATTGGAGAGCTTTATCCGCAGACGGACATCCGGTTAATGGAGTTATTCCATTTCAAGTAGGCAGCGGTTCCAATGCGCCTACCCATCAAGCTGCCGCATCTGAAGGCTCAGGGACATCACGAATCGACTTAATCGCTGTCCGTTGGTTTCTTTACATAGGACTATCGCTGCTTTTTGGAGCGATTTGTTTCCGGCTGTTCATCTTACCGAGCATAAGCCAAGACAAGAATCGAAGTGAACAGCATAAGCAAAATCAGCGGCCCTTTGAAACATTGCCCCGCTGGACTAAGTTGCTATGGAGCGGCTACGGCATAACGTCTGCCGCCATTCTGATCAGCCTGCCACTTCAGGCTTCATGGGATGCCGGGGTTTCCATCAGGGAGGGCTTCTCATTCCCGATTCTGGGAGAAGCTCTCCAGTTTACTGGAGCCGGACAAATTTGGTTTATCCAGATGATTCTCGTGCTACTCCTAAGCGTAACGCTGATTTACGCGCTGGATCACAGCATTTCGAATCGCCAGCGCCGTCTTTGGGGCTACAGCTCAGCTCTCCTAACGCTATGCCTCATGCTGTCCAAAGCCTTTGTCGGCCATCCGGCAGCGGCTACGCATCCAGCTCCAGCCATTGCGGCGGACTTCGTCCATCTCGCGGCAGCAGCCTTTTGGATCGGCTCACTTGCCGTCATGGTCGTGTGCCTGCCTGTTGCCGGAGCAGAGTTGCCCGTATCCGAGCGGGCAACTCTGCGACAAGCCGCCTTGCGCCGCTTCGCCGGCTGGGGCATTGCGATGGTGGCAGCGTTACTCGCCACCGGTATATATGGAGCCGTGCTGTACATTCCGGCTCCCTCCATGCTGCTGAACACGTCCTATGGACTCGTTCTGCTCGGCAAAGCAGCGCTGCTGCTAGTCATGCTGGTCTTCGCGGCCAGCCAGTTCCGCAGCGCACGGCAAGCGGCGGCGAGCAAGCGAGCCGCTGGGGGATTGCGTGCCGAGTTGTCCGTCGGCCTGCTCGTGATGCTGTTGACCGCGGTGCTCACTCACCTGTCACCCGGCCAGGCACCTGCTGTACCGTTTGAGGAGACTCGCACTACGGGCGAATATAACGTTACACTGGCAGTCAGCCCCAATGCTGTGGGCAGCAATGAATTTAAGGTATCCGTTCAGGATAGCAAGGGTGCTGCCGTTTCGGGAATCCAGCAGGTCACGTTAACGCTCACTCCAGCGGACCCTGACCAAGATCAACAGGAATTTGTTCTGCCCGTAAAGCAACAACAACCATTCCGCAGTCAGGAATTGATGACCTCCGAAGGAACATGGGCGGTAAAAGTACATGCTCTGACGGCATCACTCGATGCGGTTGATGCTGAATTTACCCTGCATGTAGGCGGTAAAAAATAATTATTTTATACTTAAAAGGAGCGAAATGAATATGAATACAACGATTCAAACAGCAAAATCCAGATTTTCCAGGTTTGCAACCTCTGTGGGTCTAATTGCGGCGGGTGCCTTACTTTTTGCAGGCATGGCCAGTGCACATGTGACAGTTAAGCCTTCTATTTCACAACCTAATGCATGGGAAACGTACACATTGAAAGTACCCGTGGAAAAAAACATTCCAACCACCAAAGTCGCCTTGAAAATTCCGAAAGAGGTCGTTTTCAAACAATACGAGCCTGTACCGAATTGGAAGGTAGCCACCGAAAAAGACAGCTCTGGCAAAGTAACCACCGTAACCTGGACGACTGAAAAAGACGGCATTCAAGCGGGTCAGTATCAGCGTTTCAGCTTTGTAGCGCAAAATGCAGACCAGAATACCGCAGCAGCCTGGGACGCCTTCCAATATTATAGTGACGGAAGTATTGTGGAATGGACAGGCGACGAAGGAAGTAACAACCCTCATTCCATTACCGAAATCACGGCAGATGCCACGTCCGCAACTCCTGCCCCTGCCGCAGACAGCGGACACGATTCGACGGGTACGGCAGCAGGCCACGCGAGCACAGATACGACTAAAGATAGCAGCAGTCCCGCACCTGCTTCGAACAATGCTGTAGAAGCTGCCCCTGCTGCTTCTGCTCCTGCCAGCTCTACTACACAAACGACAGCACTCGTCCTCTCGATCATTGCAGTCGTTCTTGGTGCCGCAGCTGTCGGCATTGCACTCAAGCGCCGCAAGTAATCTGGGTTACGTATAAAGTTAAGATCGTTTTAAAAAGAAAAAGCTGACACCTAGTTAAAGGGGTCAGCTTTTTTGTATGAAAGAACACGATTAATATTCAGCTTTAATACATACTCAGATTCATCTCATCCTATTATTTCACATTCACCTTTCTATCATTTTTTTGGTAAAATGGTAGATACCTCACGATTCTAACATGATAGCATTGCAATCTATTGAGCATAGGAGATCATAGGATGAAAATCGTAAATAAGGCTCTGTTATCTAGCGCTATTTTCCTGAGTACCGCAGCGGGCATCTATAGCCCCTTGGCACAAGCCGAGACCGGCAAGATCAGCATTATGCTGGACGGATATCCATTACCGTTCCCCGTACAACCTGCCATGATGAACGGCACGACCATGGTTCCCTTTCGCGCTATTTCTGAGGCTCTCGGCATTACAGTGAAATGGGATCAAGCGAGCCAAAGCATCACTGCTACCAAAGCGCAAGGCTCTGCTACCAAACAGGTGGTTCTAAAGATGGGTAGCCGCAATGCCACAGTGGACGGACAAACGGTTCAACTAACAGCCGCTCCGCAAACCGTGCACGGCAGCACCATGATTCCGCTGGGCTTTTTCGGGCAGCAGTTTGGAGCCACGGTGAACTGGAACCAGGGAACACGGACGGTCTCCATTACATCGCCACGTGAAGCTATGTATACAGTAGGCTTCTATGCGCTGTCTTCCTTTGACCAAAAATCCAAAATACCGGATTTTAACGCAGTTGCCTTCGGCTGGAGTCGAATTGATACGAACGGACAATTTACGACAAACGGCAAAGAATACAAATGGCCTCAAGCCGCTGGAACCGTAACGCCGGAGTCCATTGTGCAGGAGGCAGACAGCCAGGGGACTTCCCCTTACCTGATGGTCTATTCCGGAGATGGCAATCACGAACTGACCAAGGTTTTGGAAAATGCGCAGCTTCAAGAACAAACCATTTCCCAAATCGTCAGTACCGCCACCGACAAACAATTTAAAGGCATTACGCTAGATCTGGAAGGATTGGGCTGGAGCGGCGATAAAGCCAAAGCGCGTTCAGACTACAACGCCTTTATTCAAAAGTTATCGGCCAAAGCGCATCAGGCTGGACTCAAGCTCACCGTCGTTCTACATCCGCTGAACAGCTCTTACTCTGGCTATGACTACAAAACGCTGGGCAATCTGGCGGACGATCTGATCATCATGGCCTATGATTACGGACAAAAGGCTACGCCTGAGCCTTTGGATAAAGTGGACGAAGCCATACAACTGGCCTTGAAGGAAACCTCGCGGGACAAGCTCATTTTGGGGATTTCGATGGGTAGTGAAAAAGATAGCACCGTTAACGCCAAGATCGGTTTAGCCAAACGTTATGACCTCAAAGGAATCGCTATCTGGCGCTTGGGCATCATTGGAGAAACGGCCTGGGCGCAGATGAACGAAGCCATCGAGTTTAAATAAGTGTACATTTTATCTAAATAACCCAGACCTTATTCCGCCCGCTAATGATTTCTTATGCGTCTTCTATGAAATCATTTGGCGGGCTTTCTTCATGCCCTTTAACAAAAGTGCTTGCCTGATTTGGAAGTTGTCGTCACAGGCTCGCAACCCTGTTCTCCATAGAAGATCCCCCAGTCTCTCATAAAATCCAGCAACGGCCTTAACGTATCTCCCAACGGGGTAAGCGAGTATTCCACACGCGGTGGGTTCTCATTATAAATTTCACGGTGCACAATGCCATCTCTCTCCAGTTCACGCAACTGCAAGGTTAGCATCCGCTGTGTAATATTAGGCAAGGTCCGTCGAATTTCGTTATAGCGCCGCGGTCCTGTCGTCAAATGATACAAGATGACTCCCTTCCACTTGCCGCCTATAACCCCGACGGTTTTCGCTACCGGACATCCAAAATTAACGCTAACTGCATGTTCCATCTCCTGTGCCATGTATACCCCTTCTTTCTGTAGAATGTGTAAACCAATAGCCCCAGACGCATGACAAGGAACAAATATGTGCGTACTTGTTCCCTGCAAAAACTTTCTATATGATAACTATATATTCGATATCAGCTCTCATTATAGTAGCAGAAAACCCATAGAGTACCAACTAAACCCATATCAAAAGGAGTACATTTTATGTCTAATACATCAGCTAAAAAACAGGAAATTCTGGACGCCTTTCTGTTCAGGCACGCCACGAAAGAATTCGATCCCAATCGCATCATACCAGAAGAGGATTTTCAGTTCATTCTCGAAACCGGGCGACTTTCTCCAAGCTCCGTTGGTTTTGAACCATGGCAGTTTGTAGTTGTACAAAATCAGGCATTGAGAGAAAAGCTGGCTGCAGTTTCCAGCGGCGGTCAAAAGCAGATTCCTGCGGCTAGCCACGTCGTCCTGATTTTGGCGCGCAAGGATGTTCGTTATGATTCTCCTTACGTGGAGTATATGTATAAAGAGGTTAAAGGTATGTCTGAGGAGGACTTTGCCTCACTGCCAGGCCGCTATAAGATTTTCCAGGGTGAAAATCAACGCTTACTGGAAAACGAACGTACGTTATTTGACTGGGCTTCCAAGCAAACCTACATTGCCTTAGGCAATATGATGACAGCGGCGGCTCAGATCGGTATTGATTCCTGTCCAATTGAGGGCTTTAACTACGATCAGGTGCATGCCATTTTGGAGGAAGAAGGACTGCTAGAAAACGGGCTGCTCGATATTTCAGTCATTGCTGCCTTCGGTTATCGCGCTCATGAACCCAAGCGGGAAAAATCCAGACAACCGCTGGAAAAGGTCACCCGCTGGATTCTGTAATCTAATATCCCGAGTCTCTCCCCCAAGCACTGAACACTGAAGCATCAAAAAAGCGGGCTTGCGGCACTTCATCTGAATGATGAACATACCGCAGCCCGTCTTTTTTAGGTCACTTCGATCTCTATTAAAATACCCTTGGAAGCCAGGTTATCCAGGCACTCCTTCATATACTCATCGTCATGCTCCACATATGCACCCGCGCCTGCCAGTTCCTCACCCAGCTCCGCCTCCCAAGGCTCACACTGCTTACCGCGATACAACGGCTGTTCCCATAGTGGATCAACATTGTACCCTCTGCTTTTCATTTCGTCCATAATGAGCCTATGATAGCGCACCAGCAGCATTGGGTGATAATCGAACACATAATTCACGGTGGCGTGTGGCTTGCCCCACCCATTCCCGCGCAGGGCACAGCACTCACGATGTTGCCCCAGCAGTTGCGGACGGGGTAACCTGTCGATTAAATGTTCATGCCAAAGCCTCATGCTTCCACAACCCTATCTGTAGCTTTTTCTGGTCTATTGGATTAGCATACGGATACCTGTCAGCACAATGCCGATCAGGAAGCCTGTAACTGCGCCGTTAATACGTATCCACTGCAAATCCTGTCCCAGTTTGTCCTCCATCAGTGCAATCAGGGATTTGTTATCCATTTTGTCTACATTTTCGCGTACCAAGTTACCAATTCGACTATGGTTGGCTTCCACCAGTCCAGTAATACCTTCCACAATTCGCACATTGATCTTGTCCAGCAGCTCGGTATTCCCTCTTAAATCAGTCAGCATCCGATCCAATAGCGGTAAAATATAGGTCTGCACATAGCTTCCGTCTTCCATGTAGTCCAATAAGCGTATACGCAGTTCTTCCATTTTGCCCAGCACTGACGCATCGCCTTCCCAGGCTTCAACAAGGCTATCCTTCCAGCCGTTCAACCCTTCCTGAACCGTATCTTTCGTCGCCAATCGGGTCACCTGTGTTCTCAGACCATCCAGCACGGCCTGGCGGCGCGGGTGCTCTTCCCTTTGCAGTTCTGCTACCTGATCCAGCAGGAAATGACGAATCATTTCACCCATACGCTCTTCGTTCAGATAGCCTAGGAATGCGTTCAAGGCAAACTGCATCAGCCCGCTCACCTGCAAACCACTAACAGCCTGCATCCCTAAGGTGCCCAGCGTATAACCCGTTTCGGGTCGCAAAAGCCAGGACTCTGCTTGCTCCAGCGTGTAATCCAGTGCGCGGCGATCATAGCCCTTCTCGCTGGTCTGACGAGCAAGCGCCTCTAGCAGCGGTCCGGTGTCAAAGTCAGTCACCTGCCGCTTGAGCTCTGCCACGATGACCGGAGCCAATTCCGCGAGCGGGAGCGACTGGACGAGACGCTTGGCAAGAACATCTATGGATGCCGCCGCCTCCGGCGTGCGCATTCCTTTTTCCGCACCGCCCAGTACCAAATCGGCCAAACGAATATCTGCAATTTTAGACGCAATGCTGTCTTTGTTTAGCAGGTTATTTTCCACGGTACTCACCAATGCATTCGTGAGCTTGTCCCTATTTTTAGGAAGTAGCGCCGTATGTGGTATCGGAATGCCTAGCGGATGACGGAACAAAGCAGTGACAGCGAACCAGTCTGCCAGTCCCCCTACAAGTCCTGCCTCAAAAGCTCCGGCTAATAAACGAGCCCAGCCATATTGCTGGAAGGGCAATGTGGCTGCAAAGCCTGCCCCTAGAATAACGAGCGACCAAGCCGCTGCGGTTTTCGTACTTTTTGGTTTTCCCATCCTGTAATCCTCCAAACTGACTGTCGAGTAAGTAAAGCACTATACCTGTATTACCCATCATATCATTGCCCGTGTCATTTCCAAAGTTGAAAGCACTTTTGATGAAACGCGCAAGGGCACTTTTTGCGTAATTTTTTATGCATATATCTCTCTTTTTTACATTCATGTTTGTGAACAAAATCACAGTACTGGGCCCAAACTCTTATTTTCAATAATAAGCCTTACGAACCATTTTAACAAAACCAAGTCCCAATTTTTTTAAACCGAAAGGAGAAGTGAACAAGAAAGTTGAATGGGCATAAGATACCTTTTTTCAGTACCAT
The DNA here is from genome assembly GCF_038002205.1 of Paenibacillus sp. FSL R7-0340. Taxonomy (NCBI): domain Bacteria; kingdom Bacillati; phylum Bacillota; class Bacilli; order Caryophanales; family Paenibacillaceae; genus Paenibacillus; species Paenibacillus sp. FSL R7-0340. The sequence goes on along the minus strand of NZ_JBBOBY010000002.1, from coordinate 35,277 downwards.
TTTGGTATTTGACCTCAGAAAGGATTTGAATCCATGATAACCCCAGATTCTTTCAACAGCATTCGACTTTTTCATATGGATTATCAGATTAAATATCCATAAAAAGCGAGACTCCCATAAAGCTCACACACATAATTTGATATATAGACATATTTGTTGTGATAAAATAAACTTTTATAAATAGGAAATCATGTTTAATCAGCCATTATATATTGGTAAATCAAACCAAGATATGCTAGATAAAATTGCTTTTTTGTAAAGGAATTGAATATGACAACAGACCAAAAAAACAACGTGGGCCTCTGGAATGGCGATCCGGTCGTAATTGTACGCACTCCCTCCGCTTTTGCCAAGCAATCCCTTTTATATATCCAGGAATTAGGCTACTTTCAAAAAAATTCTGCTTTTACGATGGAAAGGAAAGAACTTGCCTCTTTTTTGCTTGTCTTTACGTTGTCTGGTAAGGGAGAATTACTGTACCGGGACAAGAAATATATCATAAAACCTCAAGATTTGTTCTTTATTAATTGCGAGGAATATGTTCAATACAGCACCTCCGGTCATGAATCCTGGGAGTATATCAGCCTGTACCTGTATGGCAACCTGATCGAAAATTTTTACGAACAATTTGCCAAGCATAATAAACCGGTCATTTCCATGCATAATCCGCATATTATATTGGATAAGCTCCATGCTCTGATTTGCGGGCAGTCTGACAGAAGTCTTTCCGCTGAGCTGCTAACGTCCAGGCTCATTGGTGAAATACTAATGTGCATTTTGCAACATCCCTATGATCATCCGCATGTGAATGCTGAAACCCTCAGCGAAGTACGCCGGGTACAGCAATATTTGGATCAGTCCTACTGTGAGCGAATAACACTGGACTCGCTGGCAGACATGTTTGAATTAAACAAGTTTAATCTGGCTAAAAATTTCAAAAAGCAGATCGGTTTCTCTCCGATTGATTATCTCATTAATGTCCGTATCACAGCCGCTCAAAGCTGGCTTAAAACCAGTGACATGTCCATTGTGGATATCGCAAGGTACGTAGGGATTCCCAATACGAGCCATTTTATTAACCTATTCAAGGAGCATGTAGGAGAAACACCTCATTCCTTCCGCAAAAAATGGGGGAACCGTTCCAAGTTGTAAATGAGAGGTTACATGAAATCAGTTTGATAGATGATAGACGCACAAGCTATTCAAGTTAATGGCAAAACTGTCGAAAGGCAGTGACGCAAAACTATAGGGCCTTCCTATCCGGATGGCAGCCAGCTACCAGATGAACGAGCTTTTTATTATGTCTTTTTTACATAGATCCATCACAAATTGCTATGCCTCTCTCGAAGAAAGCCCTGATCGCTATGATCAGGGCTTTTTTTCTATTGGGATAGTCATGTCTGCCTAGCATGCTGAATATACTAATTTCGAACGAAGCATTGCCATATTACGATGAATAGGAGAATCACTTGGAGCATGAGAACAAAAATAAATGTAATGATCATTGCCTTATTGCTCATTGTCCAAAGCTTTTTCAGCGCAACGCTGGCTTACGCAGATGCTCCAGCCCCAGAACTGCCGCAGAGTGCTGTATCTGATCCTACACCTACCGTTACAGATGCTGTATACGTTGTCCCAAACCTTGAACCTCCTGGGGAGATTCCTTCAAACACGGTCCCCTTCGTTCAAGGAGCAGTCAGTTCAAAGTCTCAACATGATGCAGCTCCGCAGAGCATACTAACGAAGTTGAACCTGACCGACGAAACAGGGCGTGTCATTGATGCGGTATATAGTCCCGGCAGCCAATTCGACATCGGATCAGCCATCCAACTAGGATATGAATGGGAGCTTCCTGACAATACCTATAAGTCAGGGGACACCTTCACCTTTCATTTACCAGAACAGTTTGTCATCTACACTGATATCTCATCTCCGTTAGTCACTACCGATGGAACCGTGGGATACTTCACAGTAGATCGTCAGGGCAAGGTTATCATGACCTTTAACCAATATGTAGAGAATCACTCCAATGTCAGCGGCAAACTACAAGTTAAAACCGAGTTTACGAAAGAAACGGTGAAAGGCAGTACAGAGATCATCATTGCGATTCCGATCAAAGGCGGGGTACAAACGGTCATCGTGAATGTAAAACCCCAGTCAGGGCCAACCCTAAGCAAACAAGGGAAAATAGAGGGCACCAATCAGATCGACTGGACCATTGATGTGAACAAACAACTAAACACCGTAAAGCATGCCCTCATCACCGATCCAATTCCTTCAGGGCTGGAACTCAGAAGAGACTCTATCCGGCTCTATCATCTACAAGTCAATATCGACGGCTCGACCGTTGTTCGAGACCTAGTGAATGCAAGTGAATATGCCATTGAAGCAGATCAAGCCGGGACAGGGTTTGTGATTCGTTTTCAAGACGATAGCATTAACACGGCCTATCAGATTCAATATTCCACGCGTATTATTGGCGATAAAACTCGTTTCTCCAACACAGCAACGCTTTCAGGAGATGCGATAGAGAACGTTGTTGCTACCGCTACTGTTCAGGTGGAACGTGGTGAATTTTTGTCCAAAAAGGTTGAAAAATATGATCATGCCACACAAACACTCTCGTGGGCCATAAGATATAACTTCAGCGAGACAAAAATCCCCGAAGCCAAAGCTCTTTTAATTGATCATTTCAATAAAACTCAAGAATTGCTGCCCGGTTCTTTGAAAGTATTTAAGGGAAACACACTGGAGGAGCTCCCATCGTGGGCGTATACTGTCATCCCAGTTGATTATCCGGACCGCAACGGCTTCAAACTTCAATTCAACTTCGACGTAGATTCAGCCTATACCATCCGATACCAGACTCAAGCCAGAGGCCGTGTCTATGATAATGGAAAAGTTATAAACATCATAACCTCGGATGGAACGCAGAAGATTGTATCGACGGAAATCATAAGCGGAGTTATGACTAAAATGTATGACACACCCAATTACAACACCAAAATCATACCTTGGGTGATTACCATCAATACAGACTTGTACATCATGAAAAATATTGTCATTCAGGATGTGTTTCCAAACGGGGGCTTGGCTTTGTTACCGGACACCCTGAAAATTCAAAGTGTTGACGGAACAACGGAGCTACGTGCGCCCACGGATTATGAGCTGGTTCCGCTATCACAGGACTATAAACAAGGATTTACGCTCATTTTTCATAAAGCCATTCAGAAGGCTTATACAATCAAGTATTCAACCACCTATAATAATGACTGGAAAACGGATACGACGAAGCCCGAGTTTCGTAATAAATCCCATATAGAATACCAGTTTGAAGACGGAGAAAGATCATCGCAAGGAGTGGAGTGCCCGATCTGGCCGGACTTTATGACACAACGAAACGGTGCCAAGCAAGGAAGCTATAATGCAACCTCCAAGCTCATTACCTGGGACATTAAAGCTAACTACAATCGCAAGATCCTGAATCACGCGGAAGTGAGAGACCCCTTGTTGCAAGGTCAGAAGTTACTGCCCGCCTCCGTAAAGGTATACGATATGACCTTGCTGGGATGGTGGGATGGCGTACAAAAAGGGGCTGAAATCCCAGCAGATCAATACACCATTATTCCTCCCTCCGAGCAAAATGGTAATGAATTGCGTATCCAGTTCAAGGAGCAAATACAGACTCCCTACTGGATTACCTTTCAAACTTCATTGGAAGGAGAACTGATTGAAAAAGAAATCCACAATCAAGCCCTTCTACTGGATGGACAAAAAACAGTCTCTGAATGGGCAGCGCAAGTCGCGGTACCTCATGGCGGAGAATATGTATCTAAAGTCGGTACACAAAATGGAAATAAGATCGATTGGAGCATCCGCATCAATGAAGGACAGTCCCATGTATCTAACGCTAAAATTATAGATCAGCCTAGCAACAATCAAATCCTAATTGAGGATTCCTTTCATTTGTACTCTACAATAATCGCTGCCAACGGAAATACCACCAAAAGCACCGAGTTTATTAGAAACCAAGATTACAAGCTGTATATCAAGACAGACGCTCAAGGCCAGCAAACTTTTGAAGTTACTTTTGCCAAGGATATTTCCACTGCTTTTATACTTGAATACCAATCGTTCATTCATGCTGAAGACAAAGCCAAGGTGAGTAATAAGGTTGCCTTTGAGGGGGATCGCTTGACGACAGAGATGCGGGAAACCAGCCAGGAAATCATCGTGCGAACGTCTTCCGGCTCCGGTTCTGGCGGGGGTGTGACCGAAAGTCTTGAGCTGACCAAGGTAGATCAGGATATGCCTGACAAGGTACTGCCTGGCGCACAGTTTGCGCTCTATGATAAAGGTCAAAAAAGAGCCCCGCTCATTCAGACCACCAATGCGGAAGGCAAAATCATCTTTTCCTCCTTGCTTCATGACGATTACATCTTGGAAGAATTGGCAGCACCGGAGGGCTATAAAGTCACCGAGGGCAAGCTCGAGATCAAAATAGACGCAACACTGCGGCAAAGCTCTGGCGTAAAGAGGGTTGTGATCACCAATCGTAAAGAAAAGAAAAACGAACCAGGAACGCCTACTCATCCAGACCCTTCACCCCCGTCCGGAGGCTCAGGTAAAAAACATGATAAAGATCCGGAAATACCCGATACTCCGTCTATAACCGTTCCTCCGTCATTGCCAAAGTCTCCGGAGGACATAGTCCCTCCACAGGAGGAACCTGCGCCTATACCGCCGGAGCCGGAGCCGCCAGCCGTCATGCCTCATCAAGATCCTCCTCCTCCGGTGGATTCGAAAGACGATCCCGAACCTAAGATCCGTCTCAAGGTTCCGGGAAAAGAACCTGAAGATCCGGAGGATACACCTGCGGTACACCAATTGCCCCAAACAGGTGAAGGCAGCCCCGTTCCGTTCTATTTGACAGGCATAGCGATGGTTATGTGGGGCGTATTTTTGAAATTCACACGAACAAACAAAAAATAAAACCGATCACCTGCCCTGATCTCCCGACTCATTCCCGATTGGAATGAGTCGGGAATGGGGCATTTTTCAAAAAATATGTATAATCCGTACTTTGCTTAGGGGAGGCGAGATTGCTGAGTCTGCGTAAACTTTCCTACGTATTTATTGTGTTAGGCTTACTTTTTATTTTGTTTCCTAAAGCGACAGAATGGAATGAGGATCAGGAACAAAGCAAGCTATTAAAAGCAGCAGAGCTACCATCTGGAAAAAGCGACGCGCTATGGCCCCCCAGTCTTACGGACAGCTATGCTCGCTTGTCCACTCGTCTTACAGAAGTTCCGGTTAGTGAAGCACGACAAAATACTTCCCCATCCCCTGCTCCCATGGTAAGCGCTAATGAACAAACTCCCATAGCCACTATTAGTATAAGTCGTATTGCTTTAAAGCTCCCTGTATTGGAAGGCGCAACGAGGATAAATATGAGACACGCGGCTGTACATATGCCGGAAACGGGGACGCTGGGACAAGCAGGGAATGCCGCCATTGCTGCTCATCGAGCCCGTACCTCTGGACGTTTATTTAATCGTCTAAATGAATTGAAGATCGGGGATAAGATTATTGTTAACGCTCGGGGTAACCAATATGTATATAGCGTTTATAGCCTGAAGGTGGTCGATCCTACGGACGTGTCTGTTCTGAAAAGCTTCAAAAAACAAAAGCTGCTTACACTGATTACATGTGACCCTCTCGTAAACCCCACCCATCGTCTCATTGTTCAGGCGAAACTAAGCACCTAAAGCTATTTTAAAGCCCTATTTCTATGAGTAAACATAAATCAGGCGGGCCATTCCTGTTCATTACAGAAATACACCCGCCAATGCTCACATCATGATTCAGTTGGATTCTTGGCAATCAGCTTGAAATCATCAAAGTGGAATCCTGGTGCAACCACACAGGTTACCAGCACGGGCTCATCCCCAAGCGGACGTGCCGTTTGCCATACTGCTCCTGGAACGAGTGCTTGGGGATGCTGTCCTGCCTCCACATCCGCACCGACGATAATCACAGTTTCTTCACCAGGCTCTTCTCCGCTTCCACCCAATTTCAACTCTACAGGGCTTCCGCTATGATATAACCACAGCTCATCAGAATGGACCACATGCCACTCGGAGAACTCACCCGGATGCAGCAAGAAATACGTAGACGAAGCTGCAAAGCGCGGACCGGAATACACATCCGGCAGTACAGGCTTCGGAATTTGGAAATGGGCCTTCCACATCTCTTTGTACCAGCCGCCTTCTGGATGGGGCTCCATGCCCAATGCCGTTACTAGCGGTGAAATAGCTTTCGTCATTGTCTAACCTTCCTTTACCCTAAATTCCTTCTTCCCTACTGTAAAACATAGCGTTGCTTTTGTCACGTTTCTCCCTTGGCATGTCGAGGATCAATAGTTTATGTCAAATTTAATAACATAAAATTACGGATATTTATTCGTTTTCAACATATAAATAACAGTTTACTAGCAAAAAACACACCGAAATACATTACACGTAAAGTTTAGTGACATAAAATCTTGTTTTTTATTGTAAGCTTATAGTATCATGAGAGAAATTTTTAAATTCTAATAGAGCTTGATCATGTCAATCCGTCTACTAAGCTATGTATCCAAGCCTAAAAAGGGGTGAGCTCTCTGATCCAGTTTCGCAACGTCAACAAGCATTACGGTCACTTCCATGTACTCAAAGACATTAATCTTCAGATTAAGGAGGGCGAGGTCGTCGTAATCATCGGTCCCTCCGGCTCGGGTAAAAGCACCCTGCTTCGCTGCATCAATCGTCTGGAAACGATATCGGATGGGGAGCTGATCGTTAACGAGATCCCTGTACATGACAAAAAGATTGATATCAATGCCTTCCGCCGCAATATCGGGATGGTGTTCCAACATTTCAATCTGTATCCCCACAAAAAGGTGATTGAAAACATTGTACTGGCACCTATGAAGGTACTGGGCATCTCGAAAGAAGAAGCTACTCAAACAGCCATCACCTATCTAAAGCGCGTCGGAATCGAAGAAAAGGCACAGAGCTACCCCGCTCAATTGTCCGGTGGACAGCAGCAGCGGGTCGCGATCGCCCGCGGGCTCGCGATGAATCCAAAAATTATGTTGTTTGACGAGCCTACTTCAGCACTTGATCCCGAAACGATCGGAGAGGTACTGGATGTTATGCGCTCGCTCGCCCATCAGGGCATCACAATGGTCATTGTCACTCATGAAATGGGCTTTGCACGTGAAGTGGCGGACCGCGTGATTTTTATGGACAAAGGACAAATTTTGGAAGACAGCCAACCTGTCGAATTTTTTCAGAATCCGGGTGAAGAACGGGCTCGCCTGTTCCTGAGCCGTCTGATTCATCATTAATAGACTACCAATGCAGCGTAAATCGAAAGGGGAATGTTCTGATGAGAAAAAGATTTCAATGGAGTACTTTGGTGCTGGTAGCTTTATCTTGTCTGCTCGTCTTGGCAGGCTGTGGAGGCAAAGAAGGAGCGGCAACGTCGGGGAATGAGCCGGCAGCAGCCAACGGGCTGGAAGCGATCAAACAGCGTGGCAAACTGGTCGTTGGTGTGAAATACGATACCAAGCTGTTCGGACTGAAAGACCCGGCTAGCGGAAAAGTAGAGGGCTTTGATATCGACATCGCCAAGGCTGTAGCCAAACATATTTTTGGCGATGAAACCAAACTTGAACTAAAAGAAGTCACGTCCAAAACACGAATTACCTTATTGCAAAATGGGGACATCGACGCCATTATCGCGACGATGACCATTTCGGACGAACGTAAAAAGCAGGTTGATTTCAGCGACGTCTATTTTAACGCCGGGCAATCTCTGCTTGTGAAAAAAGGGAGCCCCATCACCGGGCTGGAGTCTCTGACCTCGAATACCAAGGTGCTCGCCGTGAAAGGCTCTACCTCCGCCAAAAATATCCGTGAAAAAGCACCTGAAGCAACGATATTGGAATTCGAAAACTATCAGGATGCTTTCAACGCCCTCAAAGCAAGTAAAGGAGAAGCCTTGACTACTGATAACTCTATTCTGCTCGGCATGCAGCAGCAAGACCCGAATTATACTCTTGTAGGCGGGAACTTCACAGAGGAACCTTACGGCATCGCAGTGAAGAAGGGGCAAACCGAACTGCTACAAGCTATTAATGATACGCTCAAGGAACTGAAAAGCAACGGTGAATACGATAAGCTCCACGAGCAATGGCTTGGGGTTAAACCCGAATAGTATTCTTGTGAAGGAGCCGCGATTGCGAGCTCCTTCCTTTCTTAAGTCTGGATAAGGAGGTAAATTCGCAGATGCTTACTTTTGATATCAACGTACTTTTCGATCATAGCGACCGTTTCAGAGAAGGCTTGCTTCATACCGTTCAAGCTAGTGTCATTGCCTTGATCGGAAGCTTTATTCTGGGGGCTATTATTGCCATCCTCCGAATTGCGCCTTTTAAATGGCTGAACTGGATTGGTACCGTCTATGTAGAGGTCATCCGCAATATCCCATTGCTGATCGTCGTACTGTTTTTTTATCTCGGGCTTCCTACTTTGGGCATCCCTTTGGACGGATTCGTATCTGGAACGCTCGGATTGACTGTATACACAGCCTCCTTTATTGCTGAAGCAATACGTGCCGGCATTCAATCTGTGCCCAAGGGGCAATTTGAAGCGGCAAGGTCCTCCGGGTTGAGTTACAACCAGACGATGATCAGCATTATTTTACCGCAAGCCATCAAAATTGTACTGCCTGCGATCGGCAACCAATTCATTAATCTGGTCAAAAACTCTTCCGTGCTGGCTATTGTGGCCGGACTGGACCTAATGTATTACTCGGACCTCATTAACTCGGATACCTTCCTGCCCATCACAGTCTACGCCATCACGGCGCTGTTGTATCTTATCTTGACGGTTCCGCTTAGCTTTCTTGTACTTTATATGGAACGGCGTCTGTCCAAAACATCCTAAGGAGGGAAGCCCGTATGGATTTCGGTGGATTGTTTGTGTGGCCTAATGTGCGTTTTATACTGGAGGGCTTCCTGCTCACACTGGAGGTTGCTATTTACTCTATCGTGTTCAGCTTCGTTCTTGGTATCTTATTCGGCATTCTGCGCTATACCCGCTTACCTGTTATTTCACAGGTTGCAGCCTTTATCATTGATCTCATTCGCAATCTTCCATTATTGCTCATTATTTTCTTCATCGGCATGGTTTTACCATCCATCGGAATTTCGATTTCCCTCAAGTGGGCAGCCATTACAGGCCTGTCGATCTTCGAGGGAGCCATGATCGCCGAGATTGTGCGCAGCGGTCTGAATTCGGTCCATAAAGGACAGGTGGAAGCCGCACGTTCCTCCGGTTTAAGCTATTCTCAAACCTTATGGCATATCATTCTGCCCCAAGCGCTTCGTCGCATGGTGCCCCCGATTGTCAGCCAGTTCATTTCCCTATTCAAGGATACCTCACTGGCTGTCATTATCAGTTTGCCGGAGCTGACGCATAACATTCAGATTGTCGGTGGGCAAAATCAATCTTTTGTCATTCCAGCCCTGCTGTTCGCAGCTTTCCTGTACTTTGCTGTCAATTACAGTATGTCACTGATTGCACGCAGGCTGGAAGTTCGTACACATTAAAGCTCCTGATACTCATCAGGGTTGCCACTAGTTGGAACGCACTGTTAGTACAGCTTGTATCTTTTCAATCAATCGCTTCAACGCTTCTCCCTGATAACGGCCAGACTGATAAATCAACTCTAGCTGACCCTGGAGCACGCCGCACAAAATAGGTACAGTGCAAAATTGTGAGCGATCCAATTCTGCCGCAAGGGACTCCGTCTGTAGGGTTACGGCAAGTCCCTCCTGTACCCAGCGCAGGATTGAAGGTATGGAATTTGTCTCCAAGACGGTTGCAAAGGGATACCCACGATCACGGAAGCACTTCTCAATCAGTTTCCTGCCGGGATGACACTCTGGCTGCATCGCCCAGGGTACATGCCTCAATTCGTCCAGCGTAATGGAAGTACGGTTGGAAAACACATGCTCTACCGGAACAACAAGACAGTAGTTCTCCGTACGAAGAGGAAGCTGGACAAGCCTTTCATCCGTACCCGAATGCAGCGTAATGCCAACATCCACTCGGTTATCCAACAGCTGTTCTGTTACATCAAATGATGGATGGATGTGCAGGCTGACTTTAGGAAATGACTGATGAAAATGGATAAGCATTTCTTGCAATGGTTCCTCCAGCTCCGGTAATGCGATACCAATCCGCAAACTCCCGCGTTGCTCGGTGCGCAACTCCTCAATGGAAGCCTTTGCTTGCTGTAAATCCTTGAGCGCATGTGCACTGTGTTGCAGCAACAATTTTCCGGCATCTGTCATTTTAATTTTCTTGCCTGCACGGTCAAAAAGCGTCATGCCCAATTCCTCTTCCAACGCCTTAATTTGCAAGCTAAGCGTGGGTTGGGAGATTCCGATCTTTTCCGAAGCTTTCGTAAAATGCAGTTCCTCGCATACGGCAATGAAGTATTGAAGCTGACGTATTTCCGTCTTCCTTCTCTCCCTTCGAGAATCCCCAGAATGATTGCATTAAAAGGTCAAAAGAAGCGCAAAATCGGATCCATCCGGTTCGCGCTTCTTCTTCAGGTTGTTGCGCTTTTTTAGATTATTGGGCTACTTCGGCTTTTTCCGCAGTCAACGTAATATTCGCAAACGTGTCTGCATCATACTCCTTGCCACGGGTAATATCGTAATTAGCTACCCGATTATTCACTGCCTCCAGCGAATAACGGAATAACGTCGGTACAATGGGCGCCTCCTCGCTCATATACGCCTGCCACTGATTGTATATATCTTTACGATAATTGTCGTCAAAGGCTTTCACAGACACCCCTTCCTGCAACAGCTTATCATTCTCTTCACTGGTAAAGCGCGAGTAGTTAAAGCTGGCTCCGCGTCCATACAGCCCACTAGGGTTTACATCTGTACCTGTACTCCATGCGCCGCCAAAAATATCAATGCCGGGGTCATCCTTCTGCACACGATCATAGAAAGAATTGAACTCAAGCAGACGACCGTCCACCAGCTCGACATGAAGTCCGACATCCTTCCAGTTTTGCAAATAAAACTTTGCCAGCGATTCAGCTGTCGCATCTCCGCTCATTGCCGCATAATGGAGCACCAGTTCCTTGCCCTTAGGGTCCTCACGGTATCCATCTCCATTGGTGTCCACATAGCCTGCCTCGTCCAGCAGCTTTTTCGCCTTGTCCGGGTCATACGCGATGCCCTTTGCATTTATATCATGATATCCCTTAAAGGCAGGCGGAATCAGGGATGTTGCTGGAATCCGAAGTCCATGATAGAGCTGCTTGCCGACCTGCTCATTATTCAGCGCATAGCCGAGGGCCTGACGCAATGACTTGTTCGCCAGCTTGGCGTTCGGGTCCATGATATTTAGATTCTTGGCCTGATCGAATTTGCCCATCTTAAAGCCCACATAGCTATAAGATAATTCCTCCTGACCGAGAAACTGTACATTTTTCGGATTACTGGCCTCATTGTAACGGGTGGTTGGATAGCTGGCCCAATCGACTTCTCCACTTTTCAGCGCCTCGGTAATGACATTCGGGTTCACCACCTTCAGATGAAGGCCATCCAACTTGGGCTCACCGTGGAAATAATCTTCATTTTTGACGAATTCCACAGATTCACCTGTGACCATTGATTTAATTTTGAACGGTCCATAGCCAATCGGATTTTTACGGACAGGATCAGATCCGGCCATATCTTTCACGGGGATATTCTGAAATACCTTTTTCTCCAGTGGTGTAGACCAAAGTCCCGATTTCACCGAAGGATTAGGTTCCTTGAAGTGAATGGTAACCTCTTTCTCATTCAGCACCTTGATGCCAGAAATGGTTTTGGCCTTACCCGCGTGATAATCCTCCATGCCCACAATGTTGGTCATAAAGCTATCATAACGCGGACCTTCGTAGTCTTTATGACCGATCACTTCATAGGAAAAAGCATAGTCCTCTGCCGTTACGGGATTACCATCCGTCCAGTTCAGTTTGGGATCAATTTTTACAGTCACCGCCTTATTGTCTGGGGAAAAGGAAATCGTCGCCGCTCCTTTATTGTCAATATTTAGATTGGAGTCAATCGAAAACATAGAAGGGTAGAAAAACTGGAAGACTTCAAAATCAGGATTGCCTTCATAAAATACAGGATTCAGAATACCTTCAAAAGGGGTATCAGACACGAGTGCATAATTGATGATGCCACCCTTAATCGGGGCCTTATCGTTCTTGATCGCCTTCTCCAGCGCTGTGGCATTCACCTGCTTGCTGTCGGACCCTGTGCCGCCTGTACCGTCAGACGATTTCCCTCCATTCGAAGCGGAAGGCGAACCGCTGCATGCGGCCAGAGAAAGCACCAAAATTGCAGATAGAACAGGCAGAATTCCTTTTTTCCAGTGTTTAACCATTGTAAATCCCTCCTTGTCATTGTCCTTATCCTTGAACTTCGGTTAACCCAATCGTTGTCTGGCATCCGTGGCGCGTTTGAGCGCCTGGCCAATAAAGTTAATCGCCAACATTAGCACCAAAATAAGCAGTGAGGCAGGCAACCACATCCACCAACTATTCTGCAAAACATCCGGGTCATTCGCATAACTCACCAGTGTACCCAAGCTTGGCGTAGATTCCGGTAAGCCAAAACCGAGATAAGAAAGCCCCGTCTCAATCCCGATATTTCCCGCTAAGCTGAGGGTCAGATTGACGATCACGACCGAGCTAAGATTAGGCAGCACGCCAAACCAGATGATTTTCCAATTGGGTGTGCCAAGGGTTTTGGAAGCCTGCACATAATCCAGTTCGCGCTCCGACAACACCTTGGCCCGGATCAGACGTGCTTTTCCAATCCATAAAAAGGCGGTCATGATAAAAATAAAGGACCCTATGCCGCTTTTGGGTACAATGCTGACAAATACGATGACCAACATCAGAAATGGAAGTACCAGAATAAAATCAATGATCCGCATGATGATGTTATCGACCAGCCCCCCATAAAAACCAGCCAGCAAACCTAACGTTAAGCCAATAGCGGCAGATAACAATGTAATCGTAAAGCCGATCGTGAAGGAATTGCGGGCTCCAATGACCAGCTGGCCAAAAATATCCCTGCCCGCTCGATCTGTGCCCAGCCAATGCACTGAGCCGGGAGCTTCACGGATTGCGCCCAAATCCACCGTCGTGACTACATCCTGATTTACAAACAGGACAGAGGCATATATAAAGATCAAGAACAGAATTACAAAGCCAATGGAAACCAAGGCCATTTTGTCACGCACCAGCTCACGACGCAGTACAGACCAACTGGATGGTGATTTACGAATGATTTCCGGCGTGAAGACCTCCTCCACCTGTATAGACACCATAATCCCTCCCTTTCTCTAGACTTGTTCGCTATTCAATTCGAATGCGGGGATCGACTTTGCTCAGGATGACATCAGATAAAAGGGTTCCTAATAGCGCCAAGAAGCCGGAGACCATGACCAGTGCGTTCACGACTGAAAAATCCCGTTGAGTGATGGACTGGAGAAATAGTTGGCCCAACCCCGGGTATCCAAAAATAGATTCAAGGAAAATGTTACCTGCAATTACTCCCGTCAGGTCATAGCCCAAAAAGGCAGCAATCGGCAATAGAGAGTTTTTGAAAATATGGCGGGAATAAATTTTACCTTCGGGCACCCCTTTGGAACGCGCTGTTTTCACAAAATCCTTCAGTCGTGTGTCAATGACCTCATTGCGCAAATACTGAATCGTAGCCGTTGTACTGAGCAATGCGCCTGTAACCGCCGGTAAAATGAGATGATACGACTTGTTCACGTAATATGACCATGTCCCCGGCTCCACGCCTACATCCACACTGCCGCTGGTTGGAAACCAGCCGAGCCTGAATCCGAATACGTACAGCAGCAACAACGCGAGTATAAATAGAGGTGTGGCAAAGCTGAGATAGGTATAGCCCACTACGGTTTTGTCCAGCAGACTATGCTGATAACGACCGCTGAGTACGCCGAGCGGAATGGCGATCAGATACGTCAGAACCAGAATTACTACGCCCAGAAAGAACGTGTTTCCCAGACGGCTGCCAATCAGATCGGTAACGCTAATTTTATGTACATAAGATTTGCCCAGATCCCCGTGAGCAAGCTGGACGAGCCAGTTCCCATACTGCACCCACACCGGGTCATTCAGTCCCAGTCTTTGTCGCTGTTCTTCCAGTACGGCCGGATTCAGATTGGGTGTCGAAGTAATAAGTCCTGTCAGTGCATCCCCCGGCATAGCCTTAGCCAGGAAAAATATAAGCACGCTCAGTGCAAAAAGTTGAGGGATCATAACCAGCAGCCGACGCAGTGTAAATTTCCACATTTCTGTACCCCCCTTATGGTAGCGCGACTTGATGGGATGGACTTACTGATTTTAGTGCAAACGGCTTTCCACTCACGTCTAGATGTTTGGGCAGCTCTGTTTTGTAGGAGGATAAGAGCATTCGCCTTTTTTGGGCATTTTCCAGCCGTTTTGTAGGATCAATATTGGGAATGGTTGCAATGAGGCGCTGGGTATACAGATGCTGTGGACGCTCATAAATGTCTTGCTCGCTCCCCTGCTCCACTAGACGGCCTCGATACATAATACCGATTTGGTCGCACATATGGCGGATAATACCCAAGTCATGACTGATGAACAAATACGTCAAATTAAATTCCCGTTGCACATCCTTCATAAAATTCAGCACCTGTGCCTGCACGGAAACGTCCAGTGCCGACACCGGCTCATCAGCAATGATCAGCTTGGGGTTTAATGTCAGCGCACGCGCGATCCCGATCCGTTGCCGTTGCCCCCCGGAAAATTCATGCGGATATTTGTAGGCTGCATCGGCGTTCAAGCCGACCTTTTCCAGCAACGTCTGTACTTTCCTCCGTTCCTCCTCACTGCTCAGCCTTTCAAAATTTCGCAGCGGTTCAGCAATGACATCCAATACGCGCTTGCGCGGGTTGAGCGAAGAGTAGGGGTCCTGAAAAATCATCTGAATGTCTCTACGCAGCGGATGACGGTTGTTACGGCTCAGAGCCGCAAGGTCCTTTCCCTTAAAAAGAATCCGTCCGCTCGTCAGCTTATTTAGACCGATGATCGTCCTGCCTGTCGTCGTTTTTCCACAGCCGGATTCTCCCACCAGCCCGTATGTCTGGCCTGCCTCAATGCTGATCGACACGCCATCCACTGCTTTCACCTGATCGATAACACGCTGGAAGAAACCACCGCGCACCGGATAGTGGACCCTCAAA
Organism: Paenibacillus sp. FSL R7-0340; assembly: GCF_038002205.1. Lineage (NCBI taxonomy): Bacteria > Bacillati > Bacillota > Bacilli > Caryophanales > Paenibacillaceae > Paenibacillus > Paenibacillus sp. FSL R7-0340. The sequence continues at coordinate 19,903 of NZ_JBBOBY010000002.1, read as the reverse complement.
TCATTTAACTCCAGTAGTGCCATGAGCAGCTTCCCCCTTTGCCTCGTCTTCAAAATGAAAATGCTGGTAACATGTACAACGGACCCAATGTCCAGGGGAAATTTCATTTAGTTGGGGATGGTCTTCATGCACTCCCTGCTGAATCCAGGGAATACGCGGGGCAAAGCGACAGCTATTGCGGGGAATATCTTGTAATGAGGGAACAATGCCGCCGATGACATGCAGTGATTCCCCCTTGGTATGCGATCCCGGCATGGAAGCAAGCAAAGAACGCGTGTACGGATGCTGTGGATGCCTGAATAATTCAAAAACATCAGCGCTCTCCACGATTTCTCCGGCATACATGACCACCACGCGGTCGGCTACTTCTGCCACAACACCAAGATCATGCGTAATCAAGATAATTCCGCTCCCACTCTCCTGTTGAAGCTGTTTGAGCAAGTCGAGAATTTGCGATTGGATCGTTACATCGAGCGCAGTAGTTGGTTCATCTGCGATAATAAGAGAAGGTCGGCAAGCTATGGCAATCGCGATCATCACACGCTGACGCATCCCTCCTGACAGTTCATGCGGATACTGCTCATACACACGCACAGGATTCGGTATATCTACGCTTTCCAGCAGCTCCAGCACACGTTCCCTTTTTTGCTTCGTAGATAGTGACGTATGATAATCAAGATTTTCCTCAATCTGCTTACCAATGCTCATTAACGGGTTGAGTGCTGTCAGCGGGTCCTGAAAGATCATGCCAATGCCCGCTCCGCGGATTTTATTCATTTGCCCTGAAGAAAGACGGTTCAGGTCCGTGCCTTTAAAAAGGACCTCTCCCTCTACACGCGTGCGTTCCATGTCATGCAGTTGTGCGATCGAAAGCGCCAGCGCGCTTTTGCCACAGCCGGATTCTCCGACTACAGCCAGCACTTCATTGGGGTTGACCGTCAGATCCAGATGGTCGACTGCGGGGTGATATTGATCATTGATGCGAAAAGATACGGATAATCCTTTAATTTCAAACACGGGTCCGGTATTCAATGCGCGCTTCCTCCATTCTCCATGGTCTTGTCCCGCTTATTCTCACCATGTTTGATGTTTAAAACCTCTCATGAACATTACATACCGTTTTTGTCGGAATAATTTGAATACATCCTATCACCAGTATATGGATATATCAATTAAGATTATGCTATCAACATCATTTAAAAAATCAATGATCCAGCAGTAGCGCGGTCTTTCTGGAACAAAATGTAATGAAATAACCAACCACAGGTTAATTTTCATCACAAAAAAAGTCGCCTGATCCCTCTGCAGGGATCAAACGACTAACTAATACCAGCTCACATTGAGCTTCTGGCGATAATTACGAAGCCGCTCCATAGGAGCCAGACTTGAACGTTCTAGGATCGTACCATTTGTAGCCTGCTGCTGGAGCAGACCAAGGCTCAGGCTGCGGTTCTGTGGAAGCCGCAGGCTCCTCAAATGGTAGAAGCTTCGTTGGCTGATCCAGAGTCAAACCTGCCACATCAGACAATTTCGTGTAGTCCTGCTTCCATGCAAGCCATTGAACCGTCTGCACCAGGAAGGTGGAATCATCCACTTCTTTAAAACCATCATATGTCTTCTTCGACTGTCCGTTTTCCTCACGCACATATTTCGGTGTAGCATCTTCTACAGGGGAAGAATCACCGATGAACGCTGCCTTGCCTTGACCTACCTTGGAAATAGCAGCATAAGGTCCTTCCGCACGGCCCCCGCCGTTATAAACTCCCTGGTCTACCGCATTACCCCATTTTTTCGTGCCTGAAGGGATATAAGCAATGCCTTTAGCCTTGGTAGGATCAATAATAGCCAGCGTAGATCCTGCATGCATTGCAATCGAGCGCACACCCTTGGTAATGCCGAAAGATTGATCTGCGGCTACAATGTCGGTAGCATTCACATCACCCAGCGCATTGTAACGGAAACGAACGCCAAAGTTGGCCGCCAGCCAATCGGAGCTTGTTAATCCTTGCATCGCCGGTGATGCAGCTTCTTCTGCAGTCATGCCCTTGGCCGGATTAGTATAGGCTCCACGACGGTAACCATTCATAACCTCGGAGGAATCCCAACGGTTTTTGTTACGGTCCGCATTATAATGATCGGAGATGAAGAAGACGCTCCCCCCGCTATTCACGTATTGCAGCAGTGCAGCCTGCTCGGATGCCTTAAAGGCAACATTCGCTTCACCAATAATGAACACATCATATTGGCGCAACTTATCATATGTTATAGCCTGCTCTCCATAAGTAAAAGGAATGGGACGATTCAATTGGTCTACCGTAAAGCCTACATTACGCAGTCCATTGGCAAAGTCGGAGAAGGCGCCTTCAATGACCCAATCTGCTGCACCAGCGGTCTGTGCGTGCGTATTATCGAACAGCACCTTTTTGCCTTTTCCATCCGGCAGTGTAGTACCGGGTTGACCCGGGTTGCCAGGTTCGCCTGGTTCCCCCGGCTCGCTTCCGCTCACCAGTTCAACAGCGCTTGGGCTTTTCACTCCACCAAAATTATTGTAGGCGCCGAGTGTACCCGTCACACGAATTTTGCTGCCGATCAGCTCAGGATGGCCTGATAGCCCATATTGCCCTCTGTACGCTGAAGTCAGCTGTACATCCAACAGATTAGACGTATTACGTTCATTTGCCTGATCGGCAATCAGTACGTTAAAATCATTCGCGAACGGGGAAGAAAAGTTAGCCGTTTTCGATCCGGTAGCATGTCCGACGATGTAACCTTCCACCGTCACCGTACCTCCACTGCTTTGGCGCTGAAGTGCTTCGGCTACTGTCAATGCTCCCTCCGCCTTGACCTGACCGAATGGAACAAAGATCCCAATCAGCAGTGATACGATCGCTGCTAGATGCAACATCCCTTTTAAGCGTGAACCTGTGAATCGCAAGCCTTTTACCATACGTCAATATCCCTCCTATGATTTCCATAAATATACTTGTCCTTTATCAGATTAGCCGCCAATCTTCTAATTCCTTCCTGGTTTCATCCATAATTATGTAAATTTTAATCTTTTTTATTGGAAACGCACCTGTTTATGTAAAAATTAAACCTGTGATTGACACCGAGCACGGCATACATTACGCTAAGAAAGACATGTAGAACGGTATACGCGAATGAAGATGACGGGAGAGTCTGTCCAGGGAGCCTACGCTCTGGCGGCACCGAAGGAGCAAGACGCCAGCACCCGGCTGGCGGATAATCTCTCAGGTCCATGTATCGTCATCTGACGCAACTCTGGAGAGAGCGCAAGCCACCCAAGGGGTAAGGCGGTAAGAACACCGCACGAAACTCTCAGGTAACGAGGACAGAGATAAGGGAAACTTCCTTATCCTGTCCTTTTTTGTGCTCACATTGTGCGTCAGCATTAGGAACCGTCATAACCGCGCAAAGACGCGGAAATACCATATAGTATGGTATTAGAACATACAGGGGGCCACACCATGCGTTTCAAAGATGTATTTTCTATTATCGGTCCGGCCATGACCGGACCTTCCAGTTCACACACCGCAGGCGCGGTGCGGCTCGCACGCGTTGCCCGGCACTGGCTCGGGACGCAGCCTGACCGTGCCCGCATGACGCTGTACGGCTCCTTTGCCGACACGTATAAAGGACACGGTACAGACCTGGCGCTCATCGCAGGGCTGCTTAATTACGATACGGACGATCACCGGATTCCGGATGCCGAGCAATGGGCAGAGCAAGCCGGGATGGCCGTGGAATTCGCCGTCAGCGGACTCCCCGCGCCACATCCGAACACTGTCCGTTTCGAGCTGTGGAAGGGCGAGGATCAGCGCACACTGTTGGGCTCCTCCATCGGCGGCGGCAGCATCCATGTCCAGCAGCTCAACGAATTCCGGGTCAATCTGACCGGGGAGCTGCCTACGCTGGTGCTTCTCCACTCGGATAAGCCCGGTACATTGGGCGCGATAACTTCAGCGCTGGGCGCGGCCCACATTAACATTGCCTATATGCACGTAGATCGCAAAGGCCGGGATGGTGAAGCACTCACCGCCATTGAAACGGACAGTTCTGCTCCAGCTGAACTGATTGCGGAACTGCGTTCTTTACCTCATATGTATGAAATTAAGATGATTAATTTGAAAAAAGGAGCTGAATCCGATGCGGTTTAGCCATCTGCATGAAATCAGCGCTTTATGCGCTGAAGAATCCACCACAATTGGCCGTTTGATGATTCAAGAGCAGGTACAAGAGACGAATACAACGGAGGAAGAAATCTTTCGCCAAATGTCTGATTATTATGAAGTCATGAAGGAAGCCGTTCATCGCGGTCAGACACAAGACACCGTATCCCGCAGTGGATTGACGGGCGGTGACGGCAAGCGCCTAGCCGAGTATCTGCGGTCAGGGGAAACCTGCTCCGGCGATGCCTCCGCGCTGGCCATGGCTTATGCCCTCTCTGTGTCGGAGGTAAATGCATCCATGGGTCGTATTGTCGCCACGCCTACCGCAGGCTCATGTGGGGTTATCCCTGGTGTGTTCATCAGTGCGCAGGAGCGGTTCGGCTGGGATGATGAGCATATGGTGAAAGGCCTGTTCGCCGCTGGAGCCATTGGCTACGTGATCGCCAACAACTCCTTCATTTCTGGCGCGGAGGGAGGCTGTCAGGCTGAGATTGGTTCAGCTATCGGGATGGCTGCTGGCGCTATGGTCGAGCTGCGTGGTGGTACGCCTGAACAGGCTGTTCACGCCGTGGGCCTCGCTCTTAAGAACACGCTCGGCCTGATTTGCGATCCCGTCGCCGGACTCGTGGAGATTCCGTGCATCGTGCGCAACGGGCTGGGAGCCGTGACTGCGCTTGCCGCAGCGGATATGGCTTTGGCGGGTGTGCGCAGCGCTATTCCGTCTGACGAAGTCATTGACGTGATGCTTGAAGTCGGCAGTGCGATGCCGTCGAAGCACCGCGAGACCGCCAAAGGCGGCTTGGCCCAGACGCCGACTGGCAAGCGTTTGACTGAATCACTTACACGCAACACACCGACCAAGAAGGATAAGTCATAATCTATAAGAGGTAGCCTCCTTAAAAAAAAGAGCAAGCATGTCGTCCTTGGACGTATGCTTGCTCTCTTTTTTACTGAACGGTTACCTGTATCTTCGTCATTTTACCTGCATATTTCACAGTAATTACTGCTTTGCCCTTGCCCTGTGCCTTAATGTTACCGTCTTTGACGGTCGCAACAACAATTCTGGACGAGGACCAGACAGCCGGTTTGGAAACATCCTTCTCCGACTCATCCTTATACGTGGCTGTAGCCGTAACCTTGGCCAGCTGTCCTGCCTTCAAATTCAAAGCAACTTCGTCTGTTTGCAGATATTTAAGCGTATCAACATCCACGGGTACGCTGATTACCTTCCCGCCAAACTTCGCCTGAATGTTAGCTTTACCGTAGCTAACCGCAGTAACCTGACCCTTTTTAACAGTGGCTACCTTATAATTAGACGTTTTCCATTCAGCTTGGGCCGTAACGTCCTTTTCTTTACCATCACTCGATTTAACCACAATCGCGATGGTTTTTTGATCTCCGGATTTAAGTGACAACGCGATTGCATCCGCTTCAATCTTTTGCGCTACGTCCACTTCTACCGTAAACGTAATGTTTTGCTTGCCATATGAAGCAGTCACCGTTGCCTTACCGCTACCATTCGCTTTGATCAAACCTTCGCTAACTTCAACCACTTTTACATTGCTCGTTGTCCAGGTGGCGTCCTTGGTTACATCTGTTTTTGTACCGCCACTCTTAACTCCTGTTACTTTCAGCTGCTTCGTTTCCTGAGCACCAAGCGCAATTACACGCGAGTCTGTTTCCAGACGGTCTACAAGGCCTACTTGTACGTTAATCGTCAGTTTTTTGCCATTATAGGTCGCTGTAATAACCGCTTTACCAGCGGATTTACCCGTAATCGTTCCTTTGGACACAGAAGCAATATCTTCCGCGCTTGAAGCCCATTCTGCATCCTGTGTTACATCTTCCTTACGCCCATCCGCATAAGTAGCCGTCAAAGTTGCAGTATAGTCCTCATCAATATCAATCGTTGCCGTTTTGGAGGACAGAGACAGATCACCGGGTACATTTACGGATACCGTAGCTGTAACTGTTTTGCCACCATAAGAAGCGGTGATCGTAGCCTCACCTGTTTTATAACCCGTGACTTCTCCCGCACTGACAAAAGCGATATCTTCATTGCTGGACTTCCACTCTGCCTTACTTGTGATATCTTCTTCCGTACCTGTTACATACGTTGCGGTCAGCTTGAGCTTTTTGGATTCCTTGGCATTCAGGCTCAGCTTGTCCTCACTCAAATCCAAATATCTGGAGGTTTCGACATCTGTCTTGATCGAAACAGTCTTATCTCCATACTTAGCGGTCACCGTAGCCGAACCCGCTCCAATGGCCATAATCGTTCCCTTATTCACAGTCGCAATTTTTTCATCGCTTGATGTCCAAGTAGCTTTATCTGTGATATCCGTTACCGTCCCATCCGGATAAACGGCAGAAACTTGTATTTTTTTAGATTCATCCAGACGGAGAAAAATATTGGATTCGCTGGCTTTCAGCTTATTCGTTTGATCGACATCTACCGAAATCGTAGCGGACATCGTGCCATATTTACCTGTAATTGTCGCCTTTCCCGCGCTGTAGCCGGTAATGGTGCCTTTCAGTACATCCGCCACAGCTGCATTGCTGGAGCTCCATTCAGCGGACTCTGTTACGTCCTGTACCGATCCATCCGGGAACGTCGCCGTAAGTTTAACCTTCTCAGTATCCTTCAGCAAAAGAGAAACCTCTGATGAACTGACATCGAGACGTTTAACCTGCTCCACCTGCACAGCAATGGTTACGGTCTGTTGACCATATACGGCCTTAATATTGGCTGTACCTGCTCCCTGAGCGGTAACCAATCCGTTAACTACTGTGGCTACCTTTTGATTATCGGAGGTCCAAGTAGCATCACCCGAAACCTGAGCTGTTGTATTATCACTGTATGTCGCTGTCAAATCAACCTGTCCTGTACCGCTTGAACGCAAGTTCAGGCTTTGTACACTGGATGTCAGCGCCTTAACCTTTTTCGTTACATGTACCTGAACCGATTGCACCTTCTCTTTATAGGTCGCAACCACGGTGGCTTCCCCTTCAGCCTTGGCCGAAACTGTACCGTTATACACAGTAGCAATAGCTGTATTATCACTTTTCCAATCCGTGCTTACGGTTACATTCGAGGTTGTCCCATCGCTAAAAACAGCAGTAGCCGTCAACGCAGCCGTATCTCCCTGCTGCAAAGTTACCTCGTTAGAGGAAAGGACAATCTTGGAAAGCACCGCATCCGCAGCAGATGCAAACCCTGCATATGATGTAAAACTTGAAATCAGGATGACCAACGCCAGAAAACCGGACCATCTATTCTTCAAAATCTAATTCCCTCCCATTCCAAAACTTAAATTAAGGATTTCGCAAAATCCTTACACCTACGTTTTATGTCGTCATATGGAAAAGAATAGTTTAGGCTTCGAAGGAAATTTGGTCCTTATTAACTAGATCATTTCTGATAAAGATTAGACATTACAATTTGTGTAGCTTCAGAGCCATAGTGAAGAGTTTACCCAACAGACCCACAACCTCGCATTTACAAACAGCTATAAGCTGCTGCGCGAACTCTCAAATGATGGTATTCTTCCATATTAGGAGCCAGTTGGTGCATATAAACGACGGAGAATTGTTCGCTTGGATCTATAGAAACCCAAGTGCCTGCTACTCCCGTCCAGCCAAATTCTCCAATAGAACTATTTGCATGCCCAGCCGCTTTATCAATTAACGTGCGCACGCCCAGTCCGTAACCATAACCTGTATGATATGAATTAGTAAAATCCAATAATTGATCTGTATTCAGATGATTGGTGCGCATTAAATCAATGGTTTTCCTCCCTAATAGCCTCACACCATCTACCATACCTCCATTCGACAGCATTTGTGAAAATGTAAGGTACTCCTTAACTGTCGAATACAGACCTGCGCCCCCACTTTCATATAGAGCATCTGGCTGATGATATTCATCCAAGAAACCCTCTATTTTCTCTAGTTCTCCGGCGTCTGTCCGTTGATAAAAGGAGGCCATTCGCGATTCAATATCTCCACAATATCGGTAACCTGTATTGTTCATTCCAAGCGGATCAAATATTTCGTCCTTTAGGAATTGCCCTAATGATTTACCTGAAATCACTTCAATAAGACCTGCAACCAGGTCATGTCCATATCCGTATAACCAGCGTGTTCCCGGTTCAAAAGAAAGCGGAATCTCAGAAAGCGCTTTAATTTCTGTGCGCAGATCATATTTCCCCTGCTTTTCCTTTAACGTTGTAAGGACCTTTTGCATGGCCCGTCCTGTCTCTGAAGACTCGGAAGCGTAAGGAAGACCCACACTCATATTGAATATATGCTTAATTAAAATGGGTTTCTCCGCCTTATCCACATAGGTGTATCCGTTAGGAGCGGTTTTGAATACATGCGCATTACGATATTCGGGAAAATATTCATACAAAGGCTCATTCAACAAAAATTCCCCGCGTTCGTACAGCATAAGTGCAGCCGCACAGACAACAACTTTTGTCATGGAAAACAAGCGATACACTGTATCCTCAGTGATTGGTTTTCGGGCTTCCAGATCAGCATATCCATGATACCCTTCATACAACACTTGACCATTCTGGGCAATGGCACAACCGCAACCTGCCGGTCCATTTGCTACGAAATGTTTCAATAGCTGATCTACCTTGTCAAAACGAGACATATTCATCCCTCCTATTTTTCCTTCAAAAGAAACAACCTTCCCCTCGCGCTCTAATTTCCTGTTCTAACAAGCTCAGCGCGATCCCTTGTAAGCGCTTATTCCCCGCATTTATTTTAACGGTAAACTTGGTAAATACATAGATTATTTGTCATAATCAGATGGCTTTACATTAACAGCTCGGCCACCGTTTCCTTCCAGCGATGGATCACCGATTCCGGTTCCTTGAGACGGACCGTGACACCTGTCAAGATATCCGCATATTGGGCCGAATCTTCTCTGGCTGCAAAAACATGAGCCGCAAATCGCTCACGTACATGCTTGGCTTCGGGCAAAGCAGGCAGATGTTCCAGCGACAACCGCACATAATGCGCCTTCCCCCCGGTAAACACCGCAAGCGTCGCCTTCCTGGTACGAATCATGTTGCCCGTCGTGGTCGTGCCTGGCCATAGTGCCAGACGCAAATTCCCCTCGTCCAGCGCTACAACTTCGCCCACACTAATCATCGCTATGTGCGGCCACTGATCTTCCGTGACCGTCAGCAGCATCATTGCTTCATGCTGCTTGTCCTCCAATACCTTACCGTCCAGTAGCGTGAACAGTTCCTTACCGATCCTTGGTGTCTGCATGAAGTATAATCCCCTTTACATTTAGCCTATAACTTCAAAGTACCATAATTTACGGCTACTTACGAACGACCCTATATCCGCTCTGGAATAGGAGGAACATGAGCAGCATTCGGAATATCTTTGGGGTTTACCTTGAACGCCGATTTATACTGTGCTGGATCAGTAATGCTATCCGGTTCTGAGGTCCGCCATGTGAACAGGCATACAGGGCACAACAAAACCTCCCAGGCGCCTTTAACTGGCGAGCGGGTAACAACCTCCGAACGATTAGATTCACAACGGGGACAAATATTCATCTGTCAGCACTCCTTTAATCTTTCTTTATTTTAAAAAATATTCAACGAAGCATTTGGCTCAACTTTTTCTCCCATTCTGCTACACCCAACGGGGAATCGAGCGACTGCGAGTAATGTCCTCTAATATCCGGTGCTACAGGTGTCGTCGCATCCAATATCATTTTGTGCGTCATACCTGCCGGATCAGAGCCGGGGTCAAGCGGTAAAATAGACAAGCCAGGAACAATGACAGCATCATGCTTTGGATGAAGCTTGGTGGATAAAGCCCACATGACCTGCGGCAGATTGAACGGATCGACCTCCTCATCCACCACAATCACCAGCTTGCAATACCCCAATCCATGCGGAGTCGTTAACGCACGCATTCCCACAGCCTTTGCAAAGCCGCCATACCGGGTTTTCGTGGAAATAATAGCGACCAGCCCATGCGTATACATGGCATTAACGGCTACGATTTCATTAGGAAAAGCATCCTTAAGCTGCTGAAACAACGGTACACTTGTATTCACACCGATCATATAATCCGTTTCCGTCCAAGGCATCCCGATGTACAGATGCTCAAAGATAGGCTGTTTGCGGTGATATACACGATTAATCTGAATGACTGGCATCGCGCGACCGCCGGAATAGTGACCTGTGAATTCACCGAATGGACCTTCATACTCACGTTCACCTGCTAACACTTCGCCTTCCAAAATGACCTCGGCTCCCCAAGGCAGATCCAGATCTGCATTCTTCGCTTTGACCACACGATAAGGCTCACCCTGAATGGCGCCCGCCATCTCATATTCGGATTGATCGTACAGCAGCGGCGTAGAAGCAGCCGTTGTAATCACAGGCTCACATCCGAGGGCAATAGCCACCTTCAGATTTTCGCCGCGCTCCTCAGCCTGACGGATATGGATCGCAATATCATGCTGTGGTACAGGCTGGATGCCCAAACGGTTCTTGCCTTTCACCTGCATCCGGTATAAGCCGACATTTTGCTTACCGTAGGTGTCCGGATCATCCAGATCGCGTGAAACTAGAATTGCTTTATCCAGGTAAAATCCTCCGTCCCCCTGATTCAAACGAAACAACGGCAAAATATCAAACAAATTAATATCCTCTGTAATCTCGACTTCATGAAAAGGAGCGGTTTCTTCCCGCTTCACGGGCACCGGAAATTGTTCATAGCGTCTGGCAAATTCAAAAAACTGCTCCTTGAGCGGCGTGTTTTTGGGCATTCCCATCATGAGGGCATGATTGGGCCAGGAGCCCATCACATTCATTGCAATACGAGCATCCGTATATCCATAGATGTTGTTGAAAAAGAGAGCAGGCGTCTTATCTCCAAGATTGTTTAATGCTCTGTTAGCTGCTGCGAGGTCCGGCTCCGGCTTTACCTCATCGCTGATCGTGAGTAATTGTCCCTCCTTTTCCAAGGTGTGTAGAAAATCGCGAAAGTCTTTATAAGCCATTGTTCATTCTCCTTCGTCTTTCGATTTCTCAATTCTGGTGCAGCCTGGAGTCATTCTGCTTCATTCCATCCCAGCGTTTGGCTGCGGTTGTGACAATACCGAACTGATCCAATGCACGAAAAACAATATGATCCACTAATTCCTCGATACTTGCAGGATGATTATAAAAGGCAGGCATCGGCGGCAGGATCATCACGCCCATACGTGACAGCTCCAGCATATTTTCCAGATGGATACTGCTTAATGGTGTTTCCCTGGTCATGAGCAGCAGCTTCTTTCGCTCCTTCAGTATCACATCCGCTGATCGGGTAAGCAGGTTGTCCGCCATACCTATACGAATAGAGGCAAGGGTCTTCATGCTGCAAGGAGCGACGACCATGCCGTCTACTCGAAAGGAGCCGCTGGAAATACGCGCAGCCTGATCCTTATACGAGTAGACTGCATCCGCCATTGCCTCCACTTCCTTCACCGTGTAGCCTGTCTCATAGGGAATGTTCGCAATAGCCCACGGGGATAGCACCAGATGGCTTTGGACTCCAGCCTCTCGTAATTGTTGTAATATACGGATACCGAAGATCGATCCTGTCGCTCCCGATATTCCTACAATGATTTTCTTCATATGTCCCCTCCTTCCATCCCATCGTTTTATGTTCACCCATGCATTACTGTCAAAAATTATACGCCCGTTCCTTGCACACGAAAAATATATATAATATATGGAATACATACTTTAAAAGTATTCAAATTGAAGCGTTGTTTAGAAATAAGGAGGAATCCCAATGGACATGAAGCATCTGCATTACTTTTGCGTCATCGTGGAGGAAGGGCAAATCACCAAGGCCGCCAGAACGCTCAACATGGCCCAGCCTCCGCTGAGTCAACAACTCAAAAATATGGAGGACGAGCTTGGCGTAAAGCTGATTTACCGTGAAGGAAAGAAGTGGGAGGTAACCGAGGCCGGATATACACTGTATACACGCGCCAAGCGATTATTGGCTGAAATGGAGGACACCTGTAGAGAAATTGGGGAGTTTGAAAACAAAGTAACTGGTACACTTTCCATAGGCACGTCATCCGCCTGTATGTCTCTGATTACTGAACAACTCAGCCGCTTTCATCAGGATTTTCCAGAGGTATACGTTAAAATAGGACACGGAGACACACATCATCTGGAAGAACTGCTGCACCAAAATAAAGTGGATCTGGCCCTGCTGCTGCTTCCGGTAGATGACAAATCGTACCATACGATTGAACTGGAGGGAGTTTCTTTTGTTGCGGTTCTTCCGTGTGAATGGGCAGATCGCCATCCCAGTGGGGAAATTACCTTAGAGGAAGCTGCCAGCTATGACCTCTTGTTGGGACGCCGAACAGAAGGACACGGACTATACGAAACCGTCATCCGCAAATTTCAGGAACACCATCTTATTCCGCACGTCGTACTGGACTGTCCAGAAATATCGACCATTCTCTCGCTCGTTTCCACAGGCATGGGAATTACCATTATTCCAGACGCTGGCTTGGGACAAGAATACGGGGACAGATTTCGCACACTCTCCATTAAGGAGCCATTCCCCTTCACACAGCCTGCCGTCGTATGGCGCAAGGATCGTTATTTATCCAATGCAGCTCGCAAATTTGTTGAACTGCTACAAGCTGGAGACACGAAAAAGACTGTTCCCGAGTAGATGCTCCACCGCTCTACTCCTGAAACAGTCTGATGCTTGAAAAACTTCCTTCATTCGGTCGTTGATACCGCCTTATTTGACTCCCTGATGTCTATACTCGGTTGGAGTCATTCCACATTTGCGCCGGAATACCTGTGTAAAATGTCTCATATCCTGATAGCCGATCCGCTCTGAAATATCAGCCAGCCGCAGATGAGGATCACTGAGCAGCCGCTTCGCCTCCTCCATACGCAAGCAAATGACGTAATCCTTGTAGCCTTGTCCCGTCTTTTGCTTGAATAACTGGCTGAAATACACCGGATTCAAAAATACGATTGAAGCCACCTTCTCCAGCGACAGCTCCTCTGTAAAGTGAGCCCGAATGTATTGCAATGCCACATCTACCGTATGCATTCCTTTGCGGAGACATTCTCCTGTATCCGCTGCTGCGGCTGCAATCTCCTCTGGCGTACGTCTTAGTCGCGCCACCTCTTCAGGTATGGAGGCAAAATTGTGATGAACACCCGAACGTGTAATTTGTAGGGGCACCTTCACATAACGCTTCAAATGGGATTCGAGCAACGTCTCTAGCCGTGCGGCCTCTGCCTCATCTCTTACCCTTGCAATGCCCAGCAGACTATGGCGGTCTAGACTGACGACAAAGCCGCTGCCTCCTGCCTCAATGAGCTCGGACAGTACATTTTCAATCATAAAATGCTCCAGATGTGTCTGCTTGTGATCAGGTTCCATGCGAACCATGAAGAGATGGAATTCCGGATAATTTTCGACAAAAGGCTGTATATCCAGCTTGCCCGTATCCAGTCCAAGGGCATAGCGTTGGAAAACGGCTTCACGCAAATAAACCATATTGGATTTGAGAAGCCTACCCTCGTTCGCCTGCTGCGAGGCCACAAGCGCTTCGGCTGCCAGTATTTCAATGCACTCCAGCAGCTTTTTTTTACCAATCGGCTTTAACAGGTAGTCTTTGGCACCCAGCTTTACTGCTCTTTGTGCATATTGGAAGTCGGAATGGGCCGAGATGACAACCCACTGCAGATGAGGATGCTTTCGCTTAGAAATACGCATGAATTCCAGACCATCCATACCGGGCATCAGGATATCAGTTAATACAATATCTACAGGATGCTCCGCCAGAATGCCTGCTGCCTCCTCGGTGGAAGCAGCGAGATGAATGCCGCAGGTTGGTAGAGCTTGGCCAATGGTACGCCGAATCCCCTGCCGAATCATATTTTCATCGTCAGCTATCAGAATATTCATGTTTCTCCTCCTTCTGTGGCAGAGGCACACTTACAGTGGCTGTTGTTCCGGCCCCAGGTGCGCTAGAGATCCGTAGGCCGTACTCTTCTCCGAACATGTGCCGTAGCCGTAAATTTAGGTTTTGCAGGCCGATGCCTCCCGCCTGCCCGCTGCCCGCCTGTTTGCCGGGTTCTGCCAAAGCGACCTGGACCACCTCCCATCGTTCGTACTCCATCCCTGCACCGTTGTCGATGATGTGCAGGCTCAATACACCGTCATATTCCTCCGCTCTGACGAGCAGCTTGCCACCTGTATCCGCATGAAGAGGCTCCAGTCCGTGCTTCACTGCATTTTCAATCAATGGCTGTAAGGTCATTTTCGGCAGGCGGATATCCATCCATCGTTCATCAATGCTAATGTCTACAGATACCCTACCCTCCAGCCGAGTTTGAATAATGGTGAGATAGTGCCCAACCTGCTCCACTTCTTCACGAAGGCTTACATCGGCCCCCTCTTCCCAATGGCTGCTGTAACGGAACATATGGGATAAGGAGAGGACCACCTCTCCGAGCTGATCTTGTCCCTTTTCATCCAGCATCCAATAGATCATATCCAGCGTATTATACAGAAAATGTGGATTGACCTGCGTCTGTAGCGCGTGCAGCTCCGCATTTTTTTCACTGACCGATGATATACGCACCAGCTCGATTAGCTCTGCAATCCGTCTTACCATATGGTTAAAAGAGGTAGCTAGTTGGTTGATTTCTTCATAGGATTTGGTGTTTACCGTATGACGGAAATTTCCTGTCTCTACCCGCTTCATTTCCCGAATGACTCGCTTGAGTGGAAGGGAAATGCCTCTGGAGACGATAGATGCAATTAACGCCGACACAATAATAAGTATAGGTGCCACGATAAATAAGTACCTTTGATTTTGCACCAACTCCACGTTCAGATCCTCACTAGGTGTCACACTAATCACAGACCAGTCGGCAAACGGCAACTTGGAAGCGATTACAACTCTTTCATTACTTCGATTTACAATAACATCCTCCTCCGGTACCTGCTGCTCTAGATTTTGCAAATCCGGTGGCGGATCAGAGGAAGTGGCCGACACAATTCGATTTTCATGACCCAACAAATATACCTGACTATTGGTGCCTAACCGCAAATTGTGGAGAGCGGACAAAACAGAACGCGGCTCAGCCTCAAACAGGACAATACCAATCGGCTTGTGTTCATCCAGATCATAGAGCTGCCGTCCAAACGCAAACACGGGTCTGGTTTCCACCTGATCAATGACAGAGTGAGGATACACGCCCAGCCATGCAATTTTGCCCGCCGACTTTCGAATTTCCTTATACCATTCCGAATGTTCGTAATGAGTATCAATGACATTCATATAATTGCCATAGTTATATACCTTGCCTGTGTCTGTGATGACATGGATGCCAATCAGATCCTCACGCGAATAATAGATAGCGCCCAGAATATTCGTAATCGTACGTTCGTTAATGTAATTGACAGCAGGTAAGTCACTGCTGTCCGTCGTCAACAGACGAACCAAATCCATATTATTGCTGATCGATTTGGAGAGACTGTTATAGCTGCCGAGTAGCAATTCGAACAGGCCTGCCGTCTGGGATACATTTTTACGCGCCAGCTCGCTGACCTTATCATGGAACTGCACCGTAGTACGGTTGTAAAATAATAGACTGACCGCCAGCACAATGCCGGACATGCTCAACAGGAACAGAACAAACAAGCGGTATTGAATGGATTGAAAACGGCGCAGCATACCTCCGTGCGCTCCTTTCGCATCGGCCGCCTATCCTTTAACCGCTCCCGCAACCATGCCCTTGGTGATATTTTCGGACAGAACAAAATAAATAATAATGACCGGTAAGGCACCCATGACTAGAAAAGCACCAATATTACCGTAGTTCACAGAATACTGGCTGACGAACGTATATACGCCGAAAGGGAGAGTTTTGAGCTTCTCGGACGAGATAAAGGTGGCAGCCATAATGTATTCATTCCAGATGTTAATGAAAGTTAAAATACATACCGTCATGATAGGCGGAATCGAGATGGGTAAGATTACACTGCGGAAAATACGATAAATGCTCGCTCCGTCAATGTAAGCGGATTCTTCAATTTCGTGGGGAATGGACCGCATAAAGCCGGATAGGATGAAGACCGCAATCGGTGTCTGAAAAGCAATGTAGGGTAAAATCAGTGAGAAATACGTATTCAGAATATGGACGTTTTTAAACATCACCATCAGCGGCAGCAGTGTAGCTTGCATCGGGATCATCATCCCGATCAGAAACAAAGTCAGCACAACAGCCCCGAAGCGCCAACAAAAACGTGTAATCGCATAAGCAGTCATTGAGCTTAATAAAATGACGAAAATCATCGTAACCCCGGTCACCAGCACACTGTTTCCTAAATAGCGCAAGTAGCTCCCTGATTCATAGGCTTCCTGATAGTTGTGCCACTGAGGCACTTGAGGGAGTGCAAAGAAGCTTGAGCTTAATATCTCTTCATTCGTCTTCAACGAATAGGTCAGCAGCCAAAAGAGTGGATACAGCTGCGTGACAATTAAGATTGCCAATAAGGTAAAGACTCCCGTTTTTTTCAAGGCATTCAACAGTTCCATCTCCTTTAGCTTACCTTATTTTCTATTCGTTTGAAAACAAAATTTATCACAATTGTAAATGACAAGCAAATCACTACGAGAATTGAAGCTAATGCGCTGCCATATCCGTATTTCATCGATAAAAAGGACATATTGTACATATACGTAGATACTGTATCCGTTGCATGAGCTGGTCCTCCACCCGTCATCACCCAGATCAAATCAAACGATTGCAGGGAGCCGATAAATGCTAATACAATTGATATCTTGAAAATAGGTACAATGAGCGGCAGCGTAATATAGCGGTCTGCTTTGAATCCTTCAGCTCCATCAATTTTGGCTGCTTCGTACAGCTCATTCGGTATATTTTGTACCCCGGTAAACTGGATAAGCAAATGATAGCCAAAATACTGCCACAACGATACAAAATAGAGGGCGTACATCGCTATCTGCGGTTCCGTCAGCCATGAGCGTGTCCAGCTTTCCAGCCCAATCGCCAGCAAAATACCGTTCAGCATTCCACCCATCGAGGCTGGATTATAGATCGTCTTCCACAGCTGCCCGATAATGACCACCGATAGAATAACCGGCAGAAAATACATCGTAACCAGCGTATTGGCCTTACGCACATAACGATTAAGCAAGATCGCCAGCAACAGACAGAACGGAATTTCCAGCATGGAAAACACAGCGAACATCATAGTCCGTTTCACGGACGGCCAGAACACTGAATCTGCTGTAAAAATCCGTTCAAAATTAGCCAGCCCCACGAACTTTGCCTCGGCGATTCCGTTCCAATCCAGCAATCCGCAATACACCGACACCAGAATCGGAACAAATACCATACAGGTATACAACAACAGGCAGGGTAGCACGAAAACGGCAATGGTACGTGCTGGCAACTTCAGTACATTCATGCTCTAATCTCCTTTGTGTTGATTCTGAACATCTTCTGAGGATGCACAACCTACATGATTTCCAATCAGGGAAGGAGCACTCTGCCCCCTCCCTAGTGTCAGCTACTTCAGGATTTTGCAAAATTCGATTCCAGTCGCTCCAAAGTGCAATATCTAGACGAACTAGGCCATTTCGATCTATATATTGTTCATTGGGAGTCGCTTATTGGATTTTTGCAAAATCCTCACTTATTTATTCGCTTCAAAAGTGTTCTGATGTTCCTTGGCAACTTGTGCAGAGTCTTCTTTTTGCACGAACAGGTTTTGAATGCTACTCAGATGCGCCTGCGCAATAGCCGGATTCATCGTATTATCAAAAGCGAGATCGCCCCCTTTTACATTCTTGAACAGCTCATTAAGACTAATCGCTAACTCGGAGTAGCCCGCTTCCTTCAGATCACCTTTCATTTTCTGACCACTGCCAATCGCATTTTTCAGATCAAACTGAATTTTGGGCATCTCCTTAATAAAATAGTGCAGAAAATCCTTCGTCTCCTGTAAATGTTCACTGTTCGCAGACACCGCAAATGCGCTGCCCGGCGCAATTACATACTCATTCACATCACCCTTGCCATTCACCGTAGGGAATTGAAACGCTCCTACCTTACCCGCTACCGAAGAAGCATCAATTGACCCCGTTTCCCATGTACCCATGATATACATCGCGGCTTTTCCTGTTTTAAAAATATTACCGCCTGCATTATAGTCAATAGATGTAGCTCCATCCGGGAAAGCTCCTGCCTGCACCAATTCCTGAAATGCATCCACCGCTTCCGCAAAAGCCGGGTCGTTAAACGTCTTTTTACCGTCCAGTACATCATTGAGAAAATTCGGCCCTTCATTTGTACGCAACAAAATATTCATAAAAAGGAGGGAACCCGTCCATGAATCCTTTTCCCCAATGGCAATCGGAGTAATTCCCTTCGCCTTCAACGTCTTGACCGTCGTAATCAGCTCGTCAAAGGTGGTCGGCAACTTCTGGATTCCCGCCTGCTTGAACAGTTCTTTATTGTAAAACACCACTTCTATATTGTTACCGTCCGGAAAAGCATAGAGCTTATCGTCGAAGCTATAGTAATTAAGAAGTCCATTCTGAAACGTATCTTTTAACCCCTCTTTATCAGCCACATCGTTTAATGGAGCCAGCAGCCCGGCATCTACGAATGGCTTCATCTGTGCAGCTGGGTTTACAATCGTGATATCAGGTACTTCCTTCGCCGCTGCCTGTGTTTTCAGCTTGAGCTTTTGTTGATCTGTATTTAGCGAATCCAATTCAATTTTGACATGAGGATGATCCTGCTCGTATTGACCTACAATTTGCTTAATCATTTTGTACGAAGGGGTGCTCGGATCAGGATTAATGTTCTGAAAGGTAATCGTAACATCTTTCGTTGCGGTGCCTCTGCTCGGTTCTCCTGAATTTCCCGGACTTGCGCTTTGTCCGTTATTACAAGCTGCCAGCGTCAATGCCAAGGCGCTCGCCATCACAATGGCAAACGCTTTCATTTTTGTTCTGCTCATGGTCTTTTTCCTCCTCTTGTTGAAGCATTGCGCAATTTGCCCTCCTTATTGGTGGACACTCAATGCCCGCTTGTTCTTTTCATTATGTTCCATAGAAAAGACGTGAACAATGCGTGAACTTAAGGAGAAGGGTTTGTTTTTTCAAGCCCTCATTTGCGTGCTTCAAAATTCATTCATATCATAACTTGCAATTTATCTAGAACACAGGCATAATATGAATAAGATCATAGTTTGATAATGATTATCATTATTAAATGATAAATACACATAGACTTTAAAGGAGGCAGGACCGCAGTGAAAGAAACTTTTAATAAAACCTCCCTGCATATTGATGATTATTTGGATCTTCTCAATCTTGCCGTACAAGTCGGAGATACAAAGTGGCAAAAAGAAATTACCCGTAAACTTCAAGCCTTGAGTGTCCTTCAGACAGAACAGGTTGAAATAGATTAACTTCCCCAGTTAATACTGTCCTCAGTTAAAAATGCTGACTAAGCACCACTATACAAAGGACAACCAGGATACCATACAACTTTTGACCGAATCCACGATAATGATCTTTCATGTGAATGATAAATGAATCGGTTATAGGAAAAAGAGCACAGCCCGTTAAGGCTGTGCTCTTTTATCTT
>NZ_JBBOBY010000001.1:3697500-5152666 GCF_038002205.1 Paenibacillus sp. FSL R7-0340 | reverse complement strand
TTAAGCCCTCCAGCGCCGATGGTACTTGGACCGCAGGGTCCTGGGAGAGTAGGACGCCGCCAAGCAACCCCATAATGGGGATTTTTTTTCGCCTATCAGGCTATTGATTATACATACAAAATTAAATTTTTAGATGGGGCTATAGCTCAGTCGGTAGAGCACCTGACTTTTAATCAGGGTGTCGAAGGTTCGAGTCCTTCATGGCTCCCATTGTATTCATGCGCGTGTGGCGGAATTGGCAGACGCACTAGACTTAGGATCTAGCGTCATTGACGTGGGGGTTCAAGTCCCTCCACGCGCATCTTGTTTTTGCGGACGTGGCTCAGCGGTAGAGCATCGCCTTGCCAAGGCGAGGGTCGCGGGTTCGATTCCCGTCGTCCGCTCCACTTATTAGTCCCCTTAGCTCAGCTGGATAGAGCGTTTGACTACGAATCAAAAGGTCGGGAGTTCGAATCTCTCAGGGGACGCCATTAACTTCATAAGCCGGTGTGGCGGAATTGGCAGACGCGCGCGACTCAAAATCGTGAGGGAAACCGTGGAGGTTCGAGTCCTCTCACCGGCATCTATTTCGGGATGTAGCTCAGCTTGGTAGAGCACCTGGTTTGGGACCAGGGGGTCGTGTATTCAAATCGTGTCGTCCCGATAAATTAATGGCGGGTGTAGTTCAATTTAGAACTCCAGCCTTCCAAGCTGGTAGCGTGGGTTCGATTCCCATAACCCGCTTTATATAGATGAAAAAGAAGAGATGGCTTATTTTTATGCCATCTCTTCTTTTTACTTTTAAACTATTCCTATCCACATGACAACCAGTAGAAACTCCAAGGCAATCTCCTCCGTTCCTTTGCGTTATTAACATACATAGGCAACTTCCAGAATTCTTATTTTCTGATCTCCTCCATATACTTAAGTTTCAGTTCGCAGTTCAGTTCTTGAAGGAAATATCAGCATGCAGACAGAAAATCTCATCAGAAATTGCCCCACCTCCTGCACCCCGCAACCTAACTTTGTTATCGGCGAGAGAAGCAACCGCTCCAGATCCAGACCTTCAATTTGCTTAACTATCGGTCAATGGGCTTTGAGCGAAGCGCTGACCGAGTCATCTTCGTCTGAGAAGCAGCCAGTACACCCCGCTCTGATCCCGGACCTCGAACAGGGTCACTACTTCAACAGTTGAAGATATCCGATCCGGGTAACGAAGAAGTCGCTCGGGTGGTGCCGAGCACATAGGCTTCGTACTCATTTGGTTTACGTATGCGGGTATTCCCCTTCCATGCAGAGGGGTTTTCCCAAACAAACATGGCCTAACGGCTACCATCATGAATGAAAATGTCTTGGCTTGTGAATCTGAACCTCCTTAATGGAAGTACAGGGCACAGGCCGAGATTTTTTTGGTAGGACATACTCTGAGTCCTTAATTTCCCGACCTCAAGGAACTATAGGCAGCATCGTATTGTCTCGCTGGTCGAATATTTAAAGCGGTGTTGGTGAATACCAGTCTATGTGAACACTATTTAACAAACTAACTAACAAATTCGCCATTCAAATCTTCTCTTGAATCGATTTTGGTGAAATGTGGACTCCTGCTGTTAGGGCGTAAAGAGAGAAGAGGAGGAATAGAAATTGTCGTATCTGGTTGATTTTAAAGATGTGTCTACGGTTGGTTTAGAGTCTTCACCTGTAGCAGAAGCGCTTGCGGGTTTACGTGCTAATGAAGCCCGTTATTTTATGAATAAATACAAGTATGAATTTACGGTTGTACCCGCTAGCGAAAGCCAGGAGAGCCTTGATTATGTGAACCGAATTTTGATAGAAGAACGTGATAATGCGTTTGCGGCTAAACCTTTAGAAACGTCGCGTTTTCAAGTGGAAAATATCCAATTCACCTACGTTTTTTATGAGGATGGTCTTGCAATCAATGTCATGTATACGGTGGATGACTCTAAAAAGCGGGCCGTTGGTTTTAAGCTTTCTGAGGGGATGGAGGTACCAAAAGAGTTAGAAGAGAAGTTTAAGTTTGCTAGGCAGGAGTCTAAACTAGCTGGAACAATCCGGGGCTTCTTTTGTAATTAAAGGACAATATTAAAGTAAGCAAAAGCGCAAACGGAGGAATCCATCCCCTTATTCTCTTTGCAAAAAAATGTGAAATCAAAGAAAGGGCTATCCCGCAAAAGGATGGCCCTTTCTTTGAAGAAATGATGAAAAGCAATTTTGATTGAGAAAATGCTAGAAATAATAGGGAAAGATACCGCTTATCATATGATTATCATACAGGAAGATCGCGGGTAGTCTCTGATAAGGAGGCTATTTTTCGAGAACTTGCCCTTCAGCCAACGTGGTGAACCATACCATAAGTAAAGACGAAAAATTTTCTTGGGGGAAGTGACCTAACAATACGATTAGCCAGAATAGTTCGATGCGAATGAAGATAACAACACTCAGTGTGGTATACATTCGTGTTGATCTCGTGTTTTAATATCCAAACTTCTATTTCATACATGTTGTTGCTAGTCTATGTCTTGCTTCGCTTTTCTCAAGTGCTTTATTAAGCGGCCCATGATTGATTCTCGGTCTCGCCTCCAATCAGTTGTTGAAGTAGTGAGACTGTTCGAGGTCGTGGATTAGTGCAGGCTGCACAGGCCGCCATCCCAGAAGTTCCTGAGTTGCAACGCTTGATCTCGGGATATCGAGCGCTGCAAGTGTACTGAGGAAGCCGAAGTGGGTGTCTGCTTCTTCACGTGAAATGCTGACTACAGGCACGTTCAGGTGTTTACCGATAACACTTGCGATGTCGCGAAATGGCACTCCTTCATCTGCGACCCCATTTAGTCGTGAACCGGCGGGTGCCTTTTCTAACGCAAGGCGGTATAGATGTGCAGCGTCAAGGCGGTGCACAGCCGGCCAACGGTTGGTCCCCTCTTCCACATAGGCTGAGAAGCCCTTCGTTTTGGCAATGTTGATCAGTCTCGGCACAAATCCTGTGTCCCCCTCACCGTGTACCGAAGGACAAAGCTCTACGATTGAACGAAAATTTCGAGTCCTAGCGGGCCTAGGCTCCTTTTTGCAGCATCCGGAATTTGCCGAAGCAGGAACAGCCGGGATTTTCGAGCCATGGGTTGTTGTGAACCGCGAGCTTATGAACCGAGCCGTCGTCCGCGGTGAAATTCCCGCTCACGCGGACATTGAGATGGCTTGTCAGGTCATTACTTCAGTGGCTTCTTTTCGCGGACTCATCCAGCGCAAACCGTTCGACAAGCCTTTCTTCACAGCGCTAATCGATGGCATTCTACTGCCTGCACTCAAAAACCCGCAAACAGCTCCAAATATTATGGACAGATGATGACCAGGCGCTTACCAGAAGAATCTACAAGGTGGATCAATCACAGAAATGATTCAACTAACGGGAAACGATATTTGAATTTAGAACAGGGAGCACACTGCCACTGTGAGGTACAAAAAGAGACCCAAATGTGATTTTGGTTGACGCAGTGAAGGATGATTAAATTTTGTAATCATACTGAAAGAGTGTTGTGGTTTGTGAAATAACAGCACCCTACTAAACACCCAATATTCTAAAAATGGTTTTTAGTCTAGCGAATAACCGGCTATTCGTCCATGCCTAAAATAAACAACTCACGTACACTAAACTATCTTTATAGGGAGGTGTCGTTGTTGAGTTGTCCGGATAAAAAAAATCGTGCAAAAAGAAAACCACAATTGTTTGCCATCCAAAAGAAAAGAAAAAAGAAACTGTTGAGTTTTCTGTATAAAAAAAAATCGTGCAAAAAGAAAACCGCAATTGTTTGCCATCCAAAAGGGAAAAAAAAGAAACGACGTCTTCTAGTTATTAAAAAAATAGTGCGGGTACCGTGTCCCCCACCTAAAGGTCAGCAATTACTTCAAGGACTTGCGGGAGCAATTGCAGAAGCAGGACCTCAAGGACTTGCAGGAGCACTTGGCCCCCAAGGATTGGCAGGACTTGCAGGAGCGATAGGAGCACTTGGTCCCGAAGGACTTGCAGGAGCACTTGGCCCCCAAGGATTGGCAGGGATTGCAGGAGCGATAGGCGCACTTGGCCCCGAAGGACTTGCAGGAGCACTTGGTCCCCAAGGACTTGCAGGGATTGCAGGAGCACTTGGGGCGCTTGGCCCTCAAGGACTTGCAGGAGCACTTGGTCCCCAAGGACTGGCAGGGATTGCAGGAGCGATAGGTGCACTTGGCCCCGAAGGACTTGCAGGAGCACTTGGCCCACAGGGACTTGCAGGGATTGCAGGAGCAATTGGCGCAGCTGGATTGGCAGGACCAGCAGGACCAGCAGGGCCAGCGGGACCAGCAGGAGCAGCAGGACCAGCAGGACCAGCAGGGCCAGCGGGACCAGCAGGAGCAGCAGGGCTAACAGGTCCAGCAGGAGCAACAGGAGCAACAGGAGCAGCAGGAGCAACAGGAGCAGCAGGACCAGCAGGTGGAGTATTAGGCTTTGCAGATTTCTTTGCCTTGATGCCTCCTGATAATGCAGCAACTGTTGCTCCCGACACGGACGTGAGTTTTCCGCAAGATGGTCCAATCAGTGGGACTGCAATTACCCGTATAAATGCGAGTTCTTTTAACTTGGCTACAATTGGCACTTATCAGGTTTTGTTTCAGGTAGGTGTAAACGAACCGGGTCAACTCATTTTAACACTCAACGGCGCTGACCTGGCTTATACGGTGGTCGGGCGTGCAACAGGTACTTCTCAAATAGTAGGAATGGCTCTTGTACAAACAACGGTCATTAATTCAGTACTCACAGTGCGAAATCCTGCTGGCAATGCCGCGGCACTCACGATCACTCCATTAGCTGGAGGAACAAGACCAGTTTCCGCGCACCTTGTTATTACGCAGGTTGCATAGAGGGAAAGAAATGCAGTATTTTTCGATAATAATGCCAATATCAAATAGAGGCCGCCCTCAATATTTCTGCGGTGCAATAATTTGGTAAGGGGACATTGTGCTCCTACGACATAAATGTATTGCTTTGTAGCGATCACCGCCGACAGGGGCGTTTCTCCAGACATCTGTGATGGGGGACGTCCCTTCTTTGATAAATGTATTAAACTAAGCGTACACGATAGTTCAATAAATACATTGATACCGTAAACGAAAAAAGAGGAGTAGATTTCCTTAGGGCATCTACTCCATACTTCTAACGGTTATTGTTAAATTGTTGGTTCTTTTGGCGTAATCAAAACCTACGGGTGATCTTTTGAAAGAGGGTTAGATATCGAGTTTACGGCTACCGATCCATTTCACCATGTCAGGATCGCGATGTGAAAAGAACAGGCTCTGTTTCGTATCTAACGTAGTAATCGACTCCATATCCTCTTGGCTTAACTCAAAGTCAAAGATATCGAAGTTTTCGATAATTCTTTCTTTACGAACAGACTTTGGAATCACAACAACTTCTCTTTGTGTCAACCAGCGTAAAACCACCTGAGCAACGGATTTATTATACTTTTCAGCTATGGCTGCCAATATCTCATGCTGGAACAAGTTATTTTTCCCTTCAGCAAAAGGCGCCCAGGATTCGATCTTAACGTTATTCTCTTTCATGAATTTTGCATTTTCAATTTGCTGATTGAATGGGTGCGTTTCAACCTGGTTTACGGCAGGAACTACTTCATTATGAATAATCAAATCGATCAGGCGATCCTCATGGAAGTTACTAACGCCGATTGCACGGACCTTTCCTTCACGATACAATTCCTCCATAGCGCGCCAAGAACCAAATACATCTCCATATGGCTGGTGAATTAAATACAAATCCAAATAATCCAACTGCAATCTTTCCAGTGATTTTTCAAATGCCTTTTTTGTACGCTCATAACCAGTATCCTGAACCCAAAGTTTCGTAGTGATAAATAACTCCTCTCTTGTCACGCCACTTCGATTAATCGCTCTGCCAACTGCTTCTTCATTTAAATAAGAGGCAGCGGTATCTATCAACCGATAGCCTGCCATAATAGCGTCATAAACACTTTGTTCACATTCATTTGCATCTTGGATCTGATAAACACCAAAACCGAGTATAGGCATCTCAACACCATTGTTCAAAGTTACTTTTTGCATATAAAATCCTCCAGTATTTTTAATTATTATGTGTAAATCAACTACAATCCATATTCATAACAGACACCCACTTCACATCCTTATTATGCACCAGATGACAAAGCGATCGTTATCCCGTTCGTGCCAAATGTTTGCCTAATCCTCTCACTACCACCTACAACTTAATTTAATTCGGGGTTCAACTAACGGAAAACGATAGTTAAATTTAGAACAGGGAGCACACTGCCGCGGCGAATGCTCCCTCTTTCATTGAAGTAACAGGCAGATTGGTGCAATATCCGTCAAAATTAAATACACAAAAAAATTGACTTCGAGTGTACTCGAAGCCGTAGACTATCTTCTAAGATCAAGCATGAACTTTTGACGCTGATTTGATATGTTCCGGTATATCGTACTTTTCTCCACATTCTGGGTTATTGTTAACTGGATTCCAGGTATCGTCTAATTGACCAGCCAAAACACTTTCGTAGTAAGCCTTCTTCTCTTTTATGTGCATTAATTGAAGGTTGTACTCATGGATCTTCGCTTCTAGTTCTTTTTCTTGTTTTACAACAAGCTCAGCCCTTTCAGGAATCGTCTCATCACCTTGCAAACACATAGCAATGTAATGTTTGACTTCTGAAATCGGCAATCCTGAAATACGAAAGCAATGCACCATTCGCAACCAATCCAGATCATGTTCAGAGAATAAGCGATTGTTTCTGCCGTCTCTCGAAACGAAAGGTATTAATTGTTGGTCATCATAGTAACGGATCGTATGTTTTGTAAGGCCAGTTATTTCAGATACATCTTTTACCGTATATTTTGGTTCATGTAATGTCTGATTCAAAATTTCGAACCTCCCTGCTATTGACTTCGAGTTACTCGAATACTTTATGATGTCATTGTACCAATGTTGTGAGCGCTCATCAACTGGTAATCTCCTCTGGGAATGCGAATAAATGCTTTAACTTAAGACAACAATTACTACAGTTTATAAATGAATAACTAGAAAGAGGTTAGAAAATGAACGCAAAATATAACAAACTATTTGAATCCTTTACACTCAAAAATGGAATCGACCTTAGAAATCGAGTCATTATGGCGCCTATGACAACTTGGGCCAGTAATGACGATTACACGATTTCAGATGAAGAAGTAAATTATTATAAAAAAAGAGTGAACGGTGTAGGTTTGGTTATAACAGGCTGTACGCATGTCCAACCAAACGGTATAGGTTTTACGCATGAATTTGCAGGCTATGACGATACATTTATTCCAAGTTTACGAAAATTAGCCGATGCGGCGAAAAGTGGAGGAGCTCCTGCGGTACTTCAAGTTTTCCACGCAGGCAACAAAGCACTTCCGACCTTAACTCCAAATGGAGATGTGGTAAGTTCCAGTGCTGTACAGACTGAAGCTACGGCATTTGCTCCTTCCGTTTTACCGAGAGCACTTTCACATGATGAGATCATGGAAGTAATTCGTGCATTTGGAGAAACAACAAGACGAGCCATTGAAGCAGGATTTGATGGCGTTGAAATTCATGGTGCACATGGATTTTTGCTGCAAAACTTCTTTTCTCCATTCTTCAACAGACGTGAGGATCAATGGGGAGGTTCTTTAGAAAATCGCTTGCGCTTTCCGTTGGCGGTTATTCAAGAAATGAAAAATGTGATTCGAAAATTTGCTACAAAACCGTTTATATTGGGTTACAGGCTTTCTCCTGATGAACCAATTGAAGGTGGTCTGCGAATGAAAGATACCTATACATTAATTGATCACCTGATTGAAGAAGGTGTCGATTATGTGCATGCTTCACTCGTAAATGCGCTCTCGTTAAAGCCGTTCGATAGTCAGGATGAAAAAACATATCTTGAATTAATTATAGAACATGTAAATGGCAGATTGTCTGTAATGGCAGCTGGTGCTATGGACACTCCGGATGACGTTGTAACGGCTTTAGATAAGGGGCTGTCCTTAGCGGCTATTGGTCATACGTTAATCATGAATCCAGACTGGGTAGAAAAGGTTCAAAGTGGACAAGAGTCTGAAATCCAAACAGCGATAAAGGCTTCAAAAGTTAGTGAGCTTGAGCTTCCGGAAAAACTTTGGGGTGTCATCCAAGCTTCAGGTCCATGGTTTCATATCGAAGAATAACATTTTTATTGTTATCACGTTTTCATCAAGAAAGGATGTGAATTATATGTCAAATATTCAAGATAAGGTTGTCATTATTACAGGTGCCTCAAGTGGAATTGGAGAAGCGACTGCAAAAGAACTTGCCTCTAAAGGTGCGAAGCTGGTACTGGCCGCTCGTCGTGAAGCTCGTTTGCAAAAGCTGCAAGAAGCAATTCAAAATAATGGCGGGCAAGCTGTTTATAAAGTGACGGATGTTTCCTCACATGAGCAGATGGAAGAGTTAGCGGATTATGCGCTTAAAGAGTTTGGAAAAATAGACGTAATGGTCAATAATGCAGGAGTCATGCCGTTATCCCCTGTTCATGAAAAGAAAATCAAAGAATGGGATTTGATGGTGGATGTTAACATAAAGGGTGTACTTTATGGTATTGCTGCCGTTCTTCCAACCATGAGAGAAAGAAGAGAAGGGCATATCATTAACGTTTCCTCTATAGCAGGGCACTTAGTATTCCCTGCTAGTTCAGTTTATAGTGGTACAAAGTTTGCTGTGCGTGCCATTACAGAAGGCCTTCGTAGAGAAGAGTGTATCAACAATATTCGAACGACTATTGTCTCGCCAGGATCGATTGATACAGAATTAACAGCAGCAATTTCAAACTCAGAGTTAAAAACAGCAATTAATGAGGTTATGAAAATTGCTATCGAGCCTTCTAACATTGCTCGTGCCATAGCATTTGCAATTGAGCAGCCAGCCGATGTAGCAATTAATGAGATGATTATTCGTCCAACAATTCAAGAACTATAAAAATAGAAAAATAATGAGATATGTTGATACTGCCCTAAAAATAGATTTTGGGGCAGTATTTATATTTGTACGGTTTACATGCCTCTTGCTATTGCTATGGGATAGATATGATTTGTTAGCTCTATAAAATGGGGGTTGACCAATACAAAGCATACCATTGGAATCAGCCCAGTCGATAGATGCTTTCAGCAGATTTTTTCCCCATACCCTATCCCCAAAATTCTTTACATACGCAGACTCCAAATTCTACCTTAGGAGCGAATCTATCTTAATAAATACCCTCGCATCTGGAAAACCCAACGTATCGATTCCCCACTACAGCAGCTCAAAATAAATTCTCGATTTTATAGTGTCCGTTTGTATAATCTGATCACACCCCGATATATCTAAAAATGCCTCCTTGCTCCCTATCTAAATTTCTTTCTCTCCATCATCAGTAATCTTAATTCAGATAAATCTGTCGTAGCTTGGTTGATTGCCGATCTAACAGTATCCCTCTATTAGGTTGAAATCCTATATAAATCGGTTGAAAATGTTGATTTTACCAATGGACAAGGATTTGTACAATAGAGTTGTAACGCTTACATTTCCAAGGAGGTTGCGGCGAAATGAAGAGACTTCAGGTGATTGGCAAGCAAATCAGGACCCCGAGATCCCAAAGGAGGCCGTGTTGATGAAATTTAAGGGAATATTGGCGGCATTTTTGTTTTTAACCACAGCGTCTGTGTTGTTTGGGACGCATACGGCAGAGGCCCATGAACTATCCAATGACAAGCTGACGATTCAGACAGGTGAGCACGGTGAAATTTCATCCATACGTATCAAGGGAGATGCTTTCCCGACAGAGTACGTGATGAACGCAACGGTTACACCTGAGCAGAACACCGCAGATCATCAGTGGCTAGGAGAGCTGATGTTCACGTACCGCTTGGATGGAGGCAGCTGGACGAAGGCATGGACGAACAAGTCGGCAGACGCACGTAAGATCACAACCAGTGGTAACCGTGTCACTGTCACGTACGAGAATTCTACTAACGCAGAAGGCATACGCAATTTTAAAGTCATTGAAACGTATTCGGCAGAGTCGAATGGTTCGGTGCTGTGGAATATACAGGTGCAGAATACAAGTGGAAAAAAATTGGAGATTGGCGATTTCGGTTTGCCTCTGCCTTTTAATGAGCAGTGGACCAACGGTGATGCGATCTACGAAACTAGAGTGGTGACGCATTCCTTTGTCGGCAATAACAGCTCCTATATTACAGCTGGGCGTCCCAGCGGCATTGGTTCTTCCCTGCTGCTGATTCCTGATTCCACAACAGGTGCGGGTTTTGAATATCAGGATCACTGGCGGGATGAGGAGCATCCGGGCAGCAAATGGGCCTGGAATCCAGCCAACGAAGGTAAATGGCTGGAAGGCCTCAATGTATTTTATATTCATTCCAATGTCATCAAGTCCACGAATCGGGGGTACTTGCCCAATACAAGCCTGATCCTGAATCCTGGTCAAAGCAAAAACTATGGCTTCAAGTTTCTGGCGGTGAAGGACGAGCATGATGTAAAAGATACGTTGTACCAAGAAAACTTGGTGGATACAACAGTCGTACCCGGCATGATCGTGCCTACGAATCAAAAAGCGAAGGTGGACCTGCGCTCCAAGCAGGCGATCAGCAAAGTAACCTATCCAGACGGAACCGTTATTCCGCAGACAGATAGCAAGGCCGGAGGACATTACATTTATGAACTGAAATTTACTAAGCTGGGTCCGAACTTCATAACGGTAGAATACGGCAACGGCAACAAAACGGTGTTACAGTTCTATGCCATCGAGCCGATTGATCAGGCGTTGCAACGGCATGCTACATTTATGGTCGACAAAACCCAATGGAATGTACCGGGTGATCTGCGCGACAAGGTATTTGATGATTGGATGATGCATACCAAATCCAAACGCAACATTTTCAACGGCTATTGGGGCTGGGGAGACGATTGGGGTCTGACCCACGGACAGTTCCTGGCTGAGAAAAACACACTGTCTCCAGTCGCCAAAGAGGTGCGGGCAGTAGACGATTATTTGGAGACGGCGATCTGGACAAATCTGATGAACGGACATCATGAGGATTATTTAATTCATGATTTCTTGATGCCAGAGCCTAACGATACACCGACCTATCGAGGGTATGCGTATCCGCACGTATACAACACGTATTTCAGCATGTACAAGATTGCCAAGGAATACCCGGATCTTGTCACTTACAAGCATCCAAAGGAAACCTATTTGCTGCGGGCGTATAACATTTTCAAAGCATTGTATGAAGGGCCAGTCGCGTACAACTGGGAAACAGGTTTGATGGGCGAACTGACCACACCGGATATTATTCAGGCACTTCATGATGAAGGCTATGATGATGAAGCGAATGATCTCAAGGAAAAAATGGATCGTAAATATAACAATTTTAAAAATACAAAGTATCCTTACGGTTCTGAATATAGCTATGACAATACAGGGGAAGAGGCTGTATATACGTTAGCCAAGCAGAATATAGATACAGAGGGCGAGCAAAGTAAAGCCCTGGAAATGATGAGTAAAATTAATGCCAAAACCCGTGCGGCACGCGGTCATATGCCCGTATGGTACTACTACACCGATCCGGTGACGATTACCGGGGAGAACTGGTTTAACTTCCAGTACACGACTTCGCTTGCCGGATATGCGATGGATGACTGGATTCGCCATCATGAGGACAATCACCGTGAGGAACAACAGCGGTTGTCCTATGCAGCTAAAATTGCCAATGTTGGAGCGATTAACTCCGGGCAAATCAGCTCCGACCCTGAAAACATCGGGGCGGTCGCATGGACGTATCAAGCGGAAAAAGGCAATAACGGCACGAACGGCACTGGCGGCGGTAAAAATGTTCCGCTCTTTAACGGCTGGCGCGGCATGAGCGGTGAGGCTGATCTCGGATTGTTCGGTGCGCTCAAAACATTAAGTGCTGATATCGCGATTGATCCTATTTTTGGATTGACGGGCTACGGTGCAGAGGTGAGCAAAAGCGGCAACGTGTATACGATCAAGCCACTGGACGGCCTGTTCAAGCGGGTCAATCTGATTACGGAAAAGCTGTATATCGAGCTGGAAAAGGACCAATATACAGAAGCCAAGTTGGCAACATCCAAGGATTATGTATGGTTCCAACTGAAAAATCAAACGCCGGGCCAAGCCCATTCCACGTACGTTACATTTGACGGTTTGAAGAAAGGAACGTATCTGGTTAAAGTGGGCGGTCAATCGCAAGGAAAGTTTAATGCGTATGCGACCACCAACAAACTTAAATTGGAGATTGGTACAGCATCCTCCTATACGATAGAGCTGACACCGACCACACCTGATCCGAACAAAGCACCTATCGTGGATGCTGGCAAAGATTCGAAGGTAAAGCTGCCGGATCAGATCATTCTGAAAGGCACGGCTACGGATGATGGACTTCCACAAGGTAAGGTGACGAGCGAGTGGAGTCTGGTCGAAGGACCACAGGACGCGAAGGTCACATTCAGTAACAAAACATCGCTGCGCACGAAGGTGGACGTTTCCGAGCCAGGAACGTATGTGTTCAAGCTGACAGCCAGCGATTCTCAGTTGTCAGCTGAGGCTAAAGTAACGGTGGTAGCTGAAGCGGCGGCTCCGTTACTTGAACAGCTTGCAGTTTACAAGTTTGATGAAACAAGCGGTTCTATAGTTGCGGATTCATCGGACAGTGGCAATGATGCTGCCGTGAAGGGAACGGCTGCATGGGCTGCGGGTAAAACAGGCAATGCTGTCAGCCTGAACGGCAAGGACAGCTATGTGCAGCTTCCGGCGGGTATTGTCAGTCGGACACAGCAATTGACCGTATCCGGCTGGGTCAAAGCGAACAGCCTGAGCGATTATGTGCGGATTTTTGACTTCGGCTCCGGGACGAATGAATATATGTTCCTGACGCCTAAAGCAGGAAATACCATGCTGTTTGCCATTACCAACCAAGGCAACGGGCAGGGACAGGAGCAGACGATTGAAGGCCCTGTACTGCCAACAGGCGTATGGAAGCATGTTGCGGTCACGCTTTCGGGTTCCACAGGTATTTTATACGTGGATGGAAAAGAAGTGGGACGCAATACCAACCTGACCTTGAATCCTACCAGTCTGGGTCAGACCAAAAATAATTTCATCGGCAAATCTCAGTACCCTGATCCGTACTTCAATGGTCTGGTGGATGAATTCCGTATCTACAGCCGTGCTTTGAATGCAACCGAGGTGGCAGGACTGGCCTCTGGTACAGCACAAAACCTAACGGGAGCCGAGAAAATCACGGCTTTAAAAGAAGTAAACGTGACGACTCGTGCAGGTGAAAAACCCGAACTGCCAAGCGTCGTGGAAGCTACGTATGGAGAAGGCTCCACCAAATGGGTGGCTGTGGAATGGGAGGATATAGACCCTGCACAATATGCTGCTCCAGGTTCGTTTGAGTTGAAGGGTAAAGTAGAAGGGACAGAGTTAAAGGCAATTGCGAAGGTAACTGTGATTGAGGCTGGGGCTGCGGATTCATCGGTAACACCGGTTAGTCCGGAGAATTCAGTAACCTCGTCAACTACGACACCCTCGGTAACATCTGCCTTACCGCTTCGGCCTATTAGCTCCGCTAAATCAGCGGGGGTATCCTGATGGGAGGCAACAACGCATAGTCATGACTAACCTTTCCCATCGTCACTTTCCTCCTGTAAAGGGGAGAGTGGCGGTGGGTATCCTTGCATTTGGAGTGCAAAGCTGCGAACAAAAATGTGAATGGGGGGAAAAAGTATGAGCAAGATTACATTTCTGGGTGCAGGCAGTACGGTATTTGCTAAAAATGTGCTTGGCGATTGTATGTTGACGCCTGCTTTGCAGGGCTTTGAGTTGGCGTTGTTCGATATTGACCCTGTAAGGCTAAAAGATTCGGAAAATATTTTATCCAATTTGAAAAAAACAACAGGGAGTACCTGTGTGATTCGCTCCTACACTGATCGCAAGGAAGCACTGCGTGGGGCGACCTATGTGGTAAACGCCATCCAAGTAGGCGGCTATGATCCGTGTACAATTACGGATTTTGAAATTCCTAAAAAATATGGCCTGCGCCAAACGATTGCCGATACGGTTGGTATTGGCGGTATTTTCCGCAATTTACGTACGATTCCGGTGATGCTCGATTTTGCGGCAGATGTGCGCGAGGTGTGCCCAGATGCATGGTTTCTCAACTACACGAATCCGATGGCAGTGCTAACGAATGTGATGAACGTTTATGGCGGTGTCCGTACGGTAGGGCTGTGTCATAGCGTGCAGGCGTGTATACCGGAACTGTTTAAAAGCCTCGGGCTGGAGCAGGAAGGTGTAAAGGCAAAAATCGCAGGCATTAATCATATGGCGTGGCTGCTCGAAGTGAGCAAGGACGGTGTGGATTTGTATCCTGAGATTAAAAAACGAGCCGCCGCTAAGCAACAGGAAAAGCATCATGATATGGTGCGCTTTGAAATGATGCTAAAATTCGGCTATTACATTACGGAATCGTCCGAGCATAACGCGGAATATCATCCGTATTTTATCAAACGGGCATACCCTGAGCTGATCGAGCGCTTCAATATTCCTTTGGATGAATACCCGCGTCGCTGTGTGAGCCAGATTGAACGATGGGAAACGATGCGTGAAGAGCTTTTGGGTAATCAGGATCTGCGTCATGAACGGTCAAACGAGTATGCCTCTTATATATTTGAGGCGATCGAAACGAATCAGC
The DNA here is from genome assembly GCF_038002205.1 of Paenibacillus sp. FSL R7-0340. NCBI lineage: Bacteria > Bacillati > Bacillota > Bacilli > Caryophanales > Paenibacillaceae > Paenibacillus > Paenibacillus sp. FSL R7-0340. The sequence continues at coordinate 5,137,837 of NZ_JBBOBY010000001.1, read as the reverse complement.
CTTTTGCCATTGGCGGCAATGTGATGAACACAGGCTTAATTACCAATCTGCCGAAGGAAGCCTGTGTGGAGGTACCTTGTCTGGTGAATCGTAACGGGGTTACGCCAACCTTTGTCGGGGATTTGCCACCCCAATGCGCTGCGCTGAACCGGACGAATATTAATACCCAGCTGTTAACGATTGAAGCTGCAATCACCGGGAAAAAGGAGCACATTTATCATGCTGCTATGTTGGACCCGCACACGTCCGCAGAGTTGTCCATGGATGATATCGTTTCTCTGTGTGATGACCTAATTGCAGCCCACGGGACATGGCTCCCAGCCTATGTGTAAGTGAGGCAGATGAATGGGAGGCCGTGGTCGTCAAAAGTTCGCCGGGATTCCTACAATCCGTGGGAAATTCATTGTACTGACGCTGGTACTCACCGTCATTCCGATGGTGGTGCTGACCTTTACCTTTTACCGGATCGCGGCCCATTCCCTTGGTGAGAAGTCGGAAGCGCTGGCTATGCAGTCCCGGCAAATGAGTGAAAATTACGTCAATGCGACGCTCTCCGATTTGAATGATCTAACCAATGCCATTCTCAGCAATCCTGATGTGCAGTCCACACTGGAGACCAAGCCGGAAGATGATTATGAATATTTACGGAACGATGAAACCCTCAGTATGGTTGTCCGTACGCAAACCCAGACCAAGCCGTATATCACGTCCTCTCTCATATATGCCGCCAATGGCGGGCTCAAGCATTCTCTCTATCAGGGGAATGTTTCGGTCCGTTTTGGCGGCCTTCCTACATTAGAGGAAGCACGTGTGTACTATCGCCGCCTACTCGCCGAGCGGCCCATGATGTGGATGGCTCATTCGCCGTTTGAATCCGGACGCGGGATGGCGGAGGATCGCATCTATGTGGGGAAACTGCTCCGAAAAACGACTGGAGATTATGCACCACTCGGATTTTTGCTGCTGGAAATCGACAAGGCCAGTCTATTTCGGGGGCTTGCTTTTCATGAAACAGATGGCAATACCCAGATGTGGGTGCTGGATCAGGAGGGCGAGCCTGTATACCGATTGCCGGAGCAGGGTGTTGCGGATCAAGCGCTATTGCGGCAGATTGCCAAATCGGCTGTGGATAGGCCTGTGCTTACGAAGGACTGGAGAACATGGAACGGGCGCCAGACGATGATCTCTTACGGCCCGTTAAATGAAGGACAATGGACGCTGCTGCAAAAAGTCGATCAGTCTGTGCTGTTCGAGGATGCGCGGAAAATTGGTGCCTGGACCATCTGGACTTTTTTGATTGCACTGATGTTGGGCTGGATGCTGTCTTATCGGCTGAGTGACACGATTCGTCGCCCCCTGCTTCAATTGAGCCGATTAATGGCGGTCGATGGGAGTGTGAGCGCTACAGGCTCAGCCCAAGCTTTCGAAGCTCCTACTTCCGTTGTTTTTAATCCTAAGGATGAGGTAGGGCAGATCGGGGAGCGTTTTCTTCATATGATGCAAAAAAATCATGAACTGTACGGTCAGGTCTACGAAGCGTTGCTGTCGCGTAAGCAGGCTGAGTTCCGCGCGCTTCAGGCGCAGATTAATCCGCATTTTTTGTACAACACGCTAGAATCCCTGAAGGGAATGGCCTTGGCGAATGGGCAACGGGATATGGCAGAGGTAATCGGTGCCTTCGGAAAATGCTTTCGCATTTCGCTAAGTTATGGCCGAGAGCAAATCAGTTTGGGACAGGAAGTCGAGCATGTAAGCGCCTATGTGAAGGTGCAGCAGTTCAGGTTTAGGAATTCGTTCGAGTGGATTTGCGAGGTCGAGGAGGATATTTGCGGATTTTATGTACCCAAACTAATCCTCCAGCCACTCGTCGAAAATGCTATTTACCACGGCTTAAAAGGGCGTACCGACCGTGGCTATATCATGTTATCCGGTACAAGGGAAGGGGATATGTTGCGTTTGACGGTCAGTGATGATGGGGGCGGTATTGGAGCCGAGCGTCTGAACGATATCCGGAAGTCGCTGGATGCGGAACGGGGGAATGCTATTGGCTTTGGGCTGCGCAATGTGCATGAACGTCTTCGGCATTATGGTCCGCAATATGGACTGTCCGTGACAAGCGAGCCGGGTCAGTACACCTCGGTTACTTTACTGGCACCCATTCGAACCGAATAAGAAAGGGGAGGAAGGCATGTACCGGCTGCTGATTGTGGACGACGAATATCATATTCGGGAAGGACTGAAGCTGATGGTGGCGGAAAGTGGCCTGTCAGTGGAAGTCAGTGATGTGGCGGAGGACGGCGCGACGGCATTACGTTTGTATACGGAGCAGCGACCGGACATGATTTTACTGGATATTAATTTACCGGATATGAGTGGACTGGACGTAGCAAAAACCATTCGGGAAAAGGATCAGCAGACCCCGTTATTATTCCTGACAGGGTACGAATCTATGACATATATTCGTCAGGCAGTTTCGCTTCAAGCGGTCGATTATTTGCTCAAGCCGGTGACCAGCGAGGATTTCGAAGCGGCATTGAGCCGGGCAGAGGATCGCATTGCGCAATGGCGAAGAAGCGAGGAGGAAGCCATTCACCGCCATCGTTCATTGGAGCCATTGTACAGGGAGCATCTACTGCTGGATTTGCTCCAGCAGCGGCGTCCTGCAGCCGAGGTCATTCGGGACATGGACGGGCTGGGATTTTTCGGCGAGACGAATGGGCCGCCTTATACCGTGCTGTGCTGCGAGCTGGAGGAGGCGTCGCAGCAGGAGGCAACCGCCACTAGCAAGCCACACGGTTCCATGCATAAAAGCAGCCATGTATTCGCCGGACTGGCTGGGGAGGCTGCGGCAGCAGCCGGGGCGAAGGCGCATGGTGCGGCGGTTTCCCGCGATCGGCATGTTGTGCTGCTGGCGACGGCATCTTGCAGGGCGGCGGAACGGACGGCACAGCAGATTCGGCAGGCCGTGCAAGAACGATTGAGCCAGGGCGTGTCCATCGGGATTAGCCGTCCCGTACAACGGATGGAGCAACTTCCCGAAGCGTATGAGGAAGCTGTGCAAGCGGCAGAGCATCGGGGGTGGGTGGGCTATAGCCAGATCATCCCCTATGAGAGTATTCAGGCGGCCGAGCCGAACAGCAGTCAATTACTGGAGAAGGAACTGCTAATGATTACGGAAATTCGAGCAGGCAATGATGCTGCCGTACATGCGATTTTACAGGAATGGTCAGGACAGTTGGCAGGGTTGCCCGTCAAGCAGGTGAAAATGATTGTCACTCAGCTCGTGCTGTTCGTCATGCGGATCGTTCAGAGTGATGCATCTGTAGGACAAACGTCCATACAGGAGCAGGACCCGTTGTTGGAGCTGTCCCGATTACGGCATGGGCCCGAGATGATTGATTATGTATCGCGTTATTTTGTCCGGGTGGGTCGTCATGTCCGAGAATCACGTGAGAAGGGGATTCCACGCAAATTCCAACGGGCCAAGGAATGGATTCGGGAGCACCTTCAGGAGGATGGCGGGCTGAACCGTCTTGCAGAGTACATGAATATGAGCCCCAAATATTTGAGTGCCCGTTTCAAGCAAGTTACAGGTGAAAGCTTCGCCGACTACCAGACGCGTGTTCGCTTTGAGCGAGCCCGAGAACTGCTGCTGGACGCGAATCGCAAGGTGGCGGAGGTAGCGGAGGTTGTGGGATTCACAGATACCAACTATTTTAGCATTGCCTTTAAAAAGCATACCGGACTGACCCCGACGGAGTTTCGTAAAACATTTTTGTAAACGCGCTGTTAAAAAAATCATACCAAAACAAAGAGAGTCTGGAGTCGTTGGGTGGTCGGCTCTGGGCTCTCGGCGCATAATAGGCTTGTAAGGAGAAACCAGTTCAGGAAGGGGCCGGTTGATTTGCTGAAACGAAGGTTACGGACATGGATGGCTCTCGTGATGACGGCGATGTTGACAGGGCTGACGGCTTGCAGTGGTAACGCTGGCGAACCGGCTAATCCCAATGCGGTCGAACTCAAGTTCATGTACTGGGGAAGCAATGACGAGAAGCAGGCGATGGAAAAAATGATTCAAAGCTTTAATGCATCCCACCCGAACATCCGGGTGAAGGGCGAGCATGTCCCTGGTGACTACACGACGAAAATTAACACGTTAATGGCTGCCAATCAGCTTCCTGATATCGCCTACTTGGGCGATTCCCTCACGATGAAATGGGCAAGTGAAGGCAGACTCCTGGATTTATCCTCTTATTATGACGAATATCCCGAATTAAAAAACAAGCTCAAATCCTCCTATCTCTACAGCGAACCTGGCAAGTCTATCGGAAATTACACCGCATTGGAAGTGATGCAGTTATTTTACAACAAGGAGTTGTTTACAGAAGCAGGGGTACCCGTCCCTCCGGCTGATCCTCAAAAAGCGTGGACATGGGATGAATTTCTGGAAATTGCCAAAAAGCTGACCAAGGATCAGAACGGCAAGCATCCGGGAGACAGTGGATTTGATCCGAAAAATATTGTGCAATACGGCTTTGCCTTTGGCAATGACCGCAGCTCCTGGGGGCCTCTTTTAGCGAGCAACGGTGGAGGTTTGACTGACAAAACGGGCAAGAAGTACACCCTGAACAGTCCTGAGTCGGTGGAGGTTTTTCAAAAGTTGCAGGATCTGGTTTTCAAGGAGCATGTTTCTCCTGATTTGATCCAGCAGCAGGACATGCCGTCCAATACGATTCGGCTTCAGACAAGAAAGGTCGCCATGGTGGTGGACGGGACATGGTCCCTGCTCGATTTTTCGAACAACAAGCAGCTGCAATGGAGTATCGGCGTTCTGCCGAAGCTAAAAGAGCCCAAAACGATGATTGTTGCGGGAGCCACGGTCATTTTCCAGAGCACCAAGCACCCGAAGGAAGCGCTCGAATTTTATTTGTACCATAACAATCCCGAAAAGGTGGATCTGTTCAAGTCTGGTCTTTGGATGCCTATCGAGGAAAAATATTATACCGATGAGCAGGCCATCCAGTCATGGACAAATAATGCCGCACATCCACCGGAATTTCAAAATGCTGGCATTGAGTATGCCAGAGATTATGCGATCAAGCCGTCAACTTCGACCCTTCGCAACTGGCCTGATATCGGTTCCAAGCTGACCCCAGGGCTGGATCTGATTTGGACGAACAAGAAGACGCCGCAGCAGGCGCTGGATGAACTGGAACCTATCATTCAGCCATTGCTTCAAGGAGTATACCCGGATGAATAATGCGGCGGGACAGCTGCGAAAGGAGAACAGCCCATGAAGCGACCAAAATCAGGAATGATGCGCATGGAGCGAAACTGGGGTCTGCTATTCGCGCTTCCTGCCATCCTCGGATTAATGATATTTACAATTGGACCGATTGCGGCCTCGTTCGTATTCAGCTTAACCGATTGGACGATTGGCGGACAGATGACCTTTATCGGATTGGACAATTACCGAACCATTTTGACCGAGGATGCTACCTTTTCCCAATCCATGTTCGTGACCACATATTATGCACTGGGTAGCGTACCTCTAGGCTTGGCGGCAGCTTTTATCATTGCGCTGTTATTAAATCAAAAGGTGAAGGGTTTGTCGGTGTTCCGTACGATTTATTATTTACCTACCATTGTACCGAGTATTGCCAACACGATGCTGTGGCTATGGATGTTCAACCCGGATTTTGGTCTGTTAAATTCGCTGCTGGAGGGTGTTGGACTGCCGGGGAGCAAATGGATTTATGACGAGAACACTGCAATACCCTCGCTGATCATGATGAGCACCTGGGGAATCGGGAACACGGTCATTATCTTTTTGGCGGGACTTCAGTCGGTTCCCACCCATCTGTATGAAGCAGCTGAGGTAGACGGCGGCAATAGGTGGCACAAATTTTTTCACATTACCATTCCTTCGATGACACCAACCATTTTCTTCAATCTGGTCATGTCTTTAATCAGCACCTTTCAGGCATTCAATCAGGCGTATGTTATGACCAACGGGGGACCTAACAATTCAACCCTGTTCTATGTGTTCTACTTGTGGCGTACGGCCTTTACGGAGACTAAAATCGGCTACGCCTCAGCGCTGGCCTGGATCTTATTTTTCGTCATCATGGTCCTAACGGTTCTGATTTTCTCCACATCCAAAAAGTGGGTCCACTATGAAGGAGGGGAACGTTCATGAATCAGGTCACTTCTTCTGTCAATCCTTCAGAAACACCGCAACATCCGCTTCCACAGCCTGAACGCTCCCGAAGTCCTGCTACCGCCACCCGTTCCAAACCATTCCCAATCAGCCGTGTTGTACTGTATGTCGTTTTAATTATAGGTAGTGTTTTAATGCTGTTGCCATTTGTATGGCTCATTCGTAGCTCTCTGATGGGGACATCCCAAATTTTCGTGTTCCCGCCAGAGTGGATACCCTCTCCTTTTCAATGGAGCAATTACCCGGAAGCGCTGACTTCTGTACCGTTCGGCAGGTATTTTATGAATACGTTCATGATTGAGGTGTGTGTGCTGGCAGGAGTGATGTTGACCTCGATTGTATCGGCGTTTACTTTTGCCCGCCTACGCTGGCCTGGACGTAATCTGATCTTTTCTCTGCTGATCGGGTCGATGATGCTGCCTTACGCGGTGACGCTAATTCCCACTTTCGTGATGTGGCGTGAGCTGGGCGGTCTGAATACATTTCTGCCGCTGATTGTTCCTGCATGGTTCGGTGGAGGGGCGTTTAACATCTTTTTGATGCGACAATTCATGCTGACGATTCCACGCGATTTGGACGAAGCGGCTTATATGGACGGAGGTACGCCTCTGACTGTACTATGGCGCGTCATTATTCCTTTATCTTCGCCTGCATTGATCGTGATCGGAATATTTACATTTATTGATGTGTGGAATGATTTTTTGGGCCCGATTATTTACTTAAGTGACGAAAAGCATTTTACGCTAGCGCTGGGGCTAGCGACTTTTCGGGGATTGAACAATACCAACTGGCCTTACCTGATGGCGGCTTCCAGCACAATTTTGGCTCCCATCGTCCTGATATTTTTTATCGGACAGCGCTATTTTATCGAAGGCATCACATTGACAGGGATAAAAGGCTAAAAGGAAGCTGAGACGCGCTGGTATGCTTGAAAAAGAGACGGAGAATTGGGTGCAGGACTTACGGGAAAGCGGCAGCGAGAAGAGCATACATGTGTTCAAAAGCAAGTGGAGAGTATGTTCTAAGGCATATGCCCTGAAAAGAGATGTGGAATAAGGAGGCGTACGAGTGAAAGAGGAAGAGAGTCAAAAGACAAAACCGTTACAGGGTGTTCCAGGCAGACTGGCCCGGTTACGCTCGGAATTCCCGGCTCTAGGGATAGATGCACTGCTTATTACACATGGGCCTAATCGAAGATATATGACCGGATTTACAGGCTCCGCTGGAATTGCACTTGTTACGCAGGAAGAGGCTTTTTTAGTGACGGATTTCCGCTATATGATGCAGGCAACAGATCAGGCAGTGGAATATTCAGTGATTCGGCATGAGGCGCAAATCTTCCAAACCGTGGCCGATCTCACAAGTAAATTGGGTGTCCACAGACTGGGTTTGGAGAGCAGGCATGTTTCACTTCAACAGTCGGGACAGCTACAAGCCGCGCTGGGCTCGTTGGAGTACGTACAAACGGAGGATGTCATTGAACGGCTGCGCGATGTGAAAGACGAAGAAGAGATTCGCACCATTAGCGAAGCTGCGCGTATTACCGATGCCGCCTTCACGGAGGTGCTGAATTGTATTCAGCCTGGAGTTACAGAGCGGCGGATTGCGGCAGAGCTGGAATACCAGCTTCGGCTCGGAGGCGCGGAATCGGGTGGTTTTGCGTTCATTGTCGCTTCAGGTGAGCGTTCGGCGCTGCCGCACGGGCTGGCCAGTGACAAGGAAATTGGTCAGAACGAGTTCGTCACAATGGATTTTGGCGCAAATGTGCGTGGTTATCTATCCGATATCACGCGTACCGTATTCGTAGGCCAGCCCTCAGAACGACATGAGAAATTGTATGCCATTGTGCTGGAAGCAAATATGAAGACGATTGCAGGACTTCGTCCCGGCTTAAGCGGTCGGGAGGGAGACAGTCTGGGGCGGGATGTGATTGCCTCTTACGGCTATGGGGAGCAGTTCGGTCACGGGCTGGGCCACGGCTTTGGTCTCGAAATTCATGAGCAGGTACGGCTGTCCCGCGAAAGTAAGTCGGTGCTCGTACCGGGTCATGTCATTACCGTGGAACCAGGCATTTATATTCCAGGCTTCGGCGGGGTTCGGATTGAGGACGATGTGCTGATCACAGATGACGGTGTCAAGGTACTGACCTCTTCGCCTAAGGAACTGCTTTTATTATAAAACGCAGTGGCGTTATAGGTAACTGTCCATAGTTTGCAAGTCATTCAAAAATGAGATGGAGGGGATCAAATGAACACGTATAAAAGGCACACCAAAATATGGCTGACTGCGCTGGCGACTTCTCTCATTGTGGCTTTGACACCAGCTATTCCGGGTCAACAGGCTTATGCCGAGGCGGAGTCGGATGTAAAAGTCATCGACATCTTTAGTCGGACGGTGAACGATTATGGTATAGATCTGGTTGATTGGCAAGGATATCTGGCGAACCCGTATGTGAAGCTAAAAGTGAAGCCGCCAGCGGATGCCGCTTTTCCGTTAACGGTTACGTTAAATGCGCAGGGCACGTCCCGGCTGATGATGGATTTGCCAAGTACGTTGTCGGCGCAAGGTGCAAGCAAAACGCTGACTTTTGCCAATGCGCAGGAGGAAAAAGATTTTCGGCTAGCCATCCATCCTGACCGGATTGGAGGAAACGGTGAAATAGAGAACTATACGCTGTCTATGTCCGTTGCCGGAAATGATGGTCACACGACTACTCAGTCCATTCCGATTCGCGTGTTGGATCAGGACGATAATAAAGAGCCCACAGTCCCGCTCCATTTTGACTATAGATTCGATACGATCAAGCCTTATTTCAATGATGCGGCTACCAAAAAAGCCGCAGAACTGGCGGTAAAGGACTGGTTCTATTTCTTTGATCTGGCTCCTTTCGATGAGGTTCCTGCCAACGCGGAGGTAAACCATCTGCCAGGAGACGATTGGCAAAATGAAATACAGGTGACAAATGACAAACCCTACAAAGGCATGTGGGTGTTTATGAGAGGGCTGAACGGGCCTTATTCTACGGGCTTTCCAGCCACGAACGGCAATTATCATACACGTAACGGTGTGACCGTCCCGGGGAACCTGAACCGTTCCTATAGCTTGATTCTGGATTTCTATGATGATGCGATTCCATTCACATCCGTAGATGATGAAGAATGGTATCAATCCGATCTGTCCAAGGTGACGGATGTGCATGGGCTGATCATGCATGAATTCGGTCATGCCATTGTGTTCAGCGACACATTCCCGGGTGTCAAAGCGTTGAAGGAAGCGGCGGGCAATGACCCGGATATTATGGCTTATCAGCACAGACCGACTGCATTGGACGACAGCTATCATCTCTCTGGAGAGCTTGCAGAAGTCGACCGATTGAGCGGTCAAAATGGAGGCTGGCGCCATCTGTTTCCGACCCGCCGTTGGATGAACACGAAGCTTTCGCTACTGGTAGCAGAAAAAGCAGGCTGGCCGCTACGTAAGGACCTGACTCCTTTCCTCGCGACAGAAATCATGACGAAGGAATTGCCAGCACCCGTCAAAGGTAAAGCGTACACGGCCAAGCTGGAGGCCAAGGGAGGCGTTCCGTTTTACGATTGGACGGTGACAGGCGGTCAACTGCCCGCAGGGTTCACACTGGACCGCTTTACAGGAATGATTAGCGGAACAGCAGGCAGCGGAGCAGGCAACAAGACGTATACGTTCACCGTACAGTTGCGGGATTATGATGAGCTGAGCAAGCCTGTGAAACAAAGCTTTACGCTCAAGCTGTAAAGAATACCTCACAAACAGATTAAAACGGTCGAAGGGAGGGAAGCGAATGAAACATGATGCCGCGGATCTGGTCATTGTAGGCGGCGGAATCATCGGTACAGCCATCGCTTATTATGCGGCTAAGTCCGGTATGAAGGTCGTGCTGGCTGAGCGAGGGGAGATTGCTGGAGGCACTTCGTCCCGTTGTGATGGGAATATATTGGCAATCGATAAAGAGCCCGGGTTTGACAGTCGAATGTCGTTGGTATCGCAGGAGCTGGTGGCAGAGCTGGCTAGGGAACTGGACGATGAGTTTGAGTATCGTGCGCCTGGCAGTATTCTGGTCTGTGAAAACGATCAGGAGATGCAAGCGGCTGAGCAGTGGGTAGCCCGCCAGCAGCAGGAAGGACTTCCGTTTCGCATGCTGGATCATCAGGATTTGCGAGAGGAATGGCCGCATTTAGCGAAAGATTTGCCGGGCGGGCTGGAATGTGCGACAGATTCCACTGTGAATCCGGTATTGATGACGTATGCACTGGCCGAGGCCGCGCGTCGGATGGGGGCCAAGTTATTACCGCGTATGCCGATACAGTCCATCCTTCAGGACGAAAGGGGGAACGTTCGCGGGGTGGAGACGCCTACTGGCGTTATCCATGCAGGTGCAGTGGTATTGGCGGCAGGTGTGTGGACACGCAGCATCGGTCATTCACTCGGCTTGGACCTTCCGATCATGCCGCGCAAAGGACATATACTGGTGTCTGCTCGGATGCCTTCCATTGGGAACCGCAAGGTAATGGAGTTCGGCTATCTGATGAGCAAGTTTGGCGGTCAGCGGAGTGTGGATGAGCTTTATGAAAAATACGGTGTAGCGCTGGTGTTCGAGCCAACCGCATCCCAAAACATTCTGATCGGCAGCAGCCGTCAGTTTGTCGGTATGGACACACGTGTCGATCAGCAAGTGATTCGCTTAATCGCCCGCAGAGCCATTCGTTTTTTTCCTGCTTTAGCCAATGCCCCGCTGATGCGGGCGTATACCGGCTTGCGTCCATGGACACCTGATCATTTGCCAATTGTATCAGCGGTGGACGAAGTACCGGGGTTGTTTATCGCTTCTGGCCATGAGGGGGATGGCATTAGTCTTGCGGCGGTTACGGGTAAGCTGGTGACCGAAATGGTACGCGGTGAATCCACTTGTATTCCGGTGGAGCCGCTGCGATATGACCGATTTGGGGAGGCTTTTACCAGCCACGAGGTTCACGGGGAGGTAACCGGATGAGTGTACCGGGCAGAATTACTACCATTGATACCCATACGGGAGGCAATCCGACGCGGACGGTCATTCACGGTGCGCCTAAGCTGGTAGGTCGTACGATGCTGGAAAAAATGACTTATATGGCAGCACATCATGATGATTTTCGCCGTCTGCTGATGTTCGAGCCGCGAGGGCATGAGGTGATGTCGGGCTGCATTTTAACAGAACCTTGTCATCCAGATGCAGATATGGGTGTGGTCTTTATAGAGACTGGCGGCTATTTACCGATGTGCGGTCACGATACGATTGGAGTATGTACGGCGCTGATGGAAGGCGGGCTGATTGCTGCGGATAAAAAATCGATATTACTGGACACTCCGGCAGGCCCGGTTCAAGTGCGGCTGGAGGTGGATGCGGGCAAGGTGCGACAAGTAACGTTCACAAACATCCCTTCTTTTGTGTACCGCCGTGAGGTTGAGGTCCAGGTAGAGGATATCGGTCAAGTCACGTTGGATATTGCGTATGGAGGCAACTTTTACGGCATTGTAGAGGCGGCTTCCATCGGTCTTGCACTGGAGCAGAGCAATGGGGCAAGAATTGTACGAACAGCAGTGCAGATTCGGGAGGCAGTGAATGCTGTTGTTAAGGTAGTACATCCTGAAAATCCGGTTATTCAAGGATTGACGCATATTGAATTCTACGGGGAGCCTGTGGCTCCACAGGCCGATTGCCGCAATGTCGTCGTCATCCCACCGGGAGGTATCGATCGTTCTCCTTGTGGCACAGGAACCTCGGCCAAGGTAGCGGTGCTGCACGCCAAGGGAAAACTGGGCTTAAATGAGCCGTTTGTACATGAAAGTATCACAGGTTCCATGTTTCGGGCTGAAATCGTGGGCGAGACGCAGATAGGTCCTTATCCGGCAGTCATTCCACAAATTACAGGCTCGGCTTGGGTGACGGGACATCATCAATTTGTGTTGGACCCCGAGGACCCGCTTAAAGAAGGTTTTTTGCTGATGTGAGCATTTTACATCATTCCCGAATGCTGAATATGAAAATAAAGATGGGAAAGGGTTGGTGAGCATATGGCACGTTTTGAAGGTGTATATGTGGCCTTGGTTACACCGTTCACGGCAGAGCTGGAGGTAGACCATAAGCGTCTGACCGAGCTGTGCGAGCATCTGATTGCAAGCGGCATTAGCGGACTGGTTCCTACGGGATCGCTGGGAGAATATGCGGCTTTGTCCCCGGAGGAACGGTCGCAGGTTGTGCACACCGTAATTGACGCTGCGGCAGGGCGTGTCCCGGTTGTTGTCGGCTCGGCGGCTCCGTCCACCAAACAGGCGGTGCATTGGATTCAGCATGCGAAGGATGCCGGGGCAGCGGGTGTCATGGCACTGCCGCCCATTAATTACAATCCACTGCCTCACGAAGTAACGGCCCATTATGAAGCATTGTCAGAGGTGGGCTTGCCGATCATTGCGTATAACAACCCTCATGATTACAAGGTTGACTTGACTCCAGATATTCTTGCGGACTTGTCGCGAGTTGAAAATATCGTAGCAGTCAAGGAATTTTCCGGTGATGTACGGCGTATTCACGCTATTTTGGACCAGACAGAGCTGGAGGTCATGGTCGGAGTAGATAATCTGGCGATGGAGGGGGCATTATTCGGCGCGACAGGCTGGATTTCGGGGGTACCTAATGCGCTGCCCAAGGAAGGGGTAGAGCTGTTCCGACTTGCGCAGGCGGGAAATATGGCGGAAGCGTCCGCGTTGTATCGCAGGCTGCTGCCGCTGTTCCACTATGATGCCAGCCCGCAATTGGTACAGTCCATCAAATATATGATGGAGCTGGCTGGATTTCCGGTCGGTCCGACACGTCCGCCCAGACTTGCGCTGCCGCAGGCGGATTATGACCGCATTCGGGAAGCATTTGAGGTGGCGGTTCGTCCAAGCGAAGTTTCATCCTGAATGGAGGTGAAGACGATGGAGAGCCGAAATTGGATCGGCGGTGAGTGGCAGAACCCTTCAGGCGAGGAAATGGTGGTTCACAATCCTTCGGCCTTGAAGGAGGAGGTCGGAGTCGTCCATTTTTCAGAAACGGGCGATATTACACAGGCCGGGGATGCGGCACGGCTGGCTCAGGCGGGTTGGGCCGCGTTAAGTCCCGCAGCACGGGGAGTTTATCTGTTCAAAGCAGCCGGGTTACTAGAGGCAGCATTACCTGAATTGGCTGAGCTGGCTAGCCGTGAGATGGGCAAGCCGATTACCGAGATGCGCGGAGAGGTCATGCGAGGTGTCCATCTGCTCCGATACTACGCGGCAGAGGGCGTACGATCCATCGGTACAGTCATTCCTTCGAATGAGCCGGGAGTGCTCCAATACACGAAGCGCATTCCGCTGGGTGTAACGGCAGTCATTACGCCGTGGAATTTTCCGGTAGCTATTCCGCTATGGAAAATCGCCCCTGCACTCTTGTGCGGAAACACGGTCATCTGGAAGCCTGCCGAACATGCTTCATTAACTGCAGTACGGGTCGCCGAGCTATTCGAGGCGGTGCAGCTTCCGCCCGGCGTGCTGAACTTAGTCATTGGGCAAGGTAACCGTATTGGCGATGCCTTACTGGAGCATCCGGTACTGGATGCGGTCAGCTTCACGGGTTCTACTGCTACAGGTTTGGGCATTGCGGGACGGTGCGCACGCCGTAATATCAAGTACCAGACCGAGATGGGCGGTAAAAATGCCGCTGTGGTGCTGAAGGACGCGGATGTGGCGCAAGCAGTAGCGATGATTGTTAGCGGAGCTTTCCGTTCAGCCGGGCAAAAATGCACGGCCACCAGCCGGGTAATTGTGGAACAGTCTGTCTATGAGACGTTCACGGAAGCCTTACGCCAAGCGGTGGAAAAAATACAGATCGCTCCGGCGCTTGACCCCGGTGCGTATCTTGGACCTGTGGCATCGGCAAGTCAGTATGAGAAGGTCATGTCCTATGTATCACTCGCCCGCCGGGAAGCCGATATTTTAGCCGAAGGTGGAGCCGCCGCCGGGACGGATAACGGATATTATGTGCGTCCGATGGTGGCGACTGGACTTGATTCGTCCCATCCATTGATTCAGGAGGAGATTTTTGGACCTGTGATGGGGGTAATGCAGGCGGACGACTTCGAGGATGCGATTCGACTGTGCAATGATTCTATTTATGGATTAAGTGCCTCTCTATTCACCCGCGATTTGCGGTTGGCTCACCGGTTTCTGGATGAGGCGAACGCCGGTATGGTCCGGGTTAATCAGGAGACGGCTGGTGTCGAATACCAGGCTCCGTTCGGCGGTCTGAAGCAATCCAGTTCACATACCCGGGAACAGGGCCAGGCGGCGCTGGATTTTTATTCAGCGATTAAAACCTGCGCGATCAGCTATGAGTAAGCGGGCGACGGGACGAAGTGAGACGGTTGAGAGCGCATCAGGTCATTTGCTCGTATGTCGCTGTGAAGAAGTGAGTATCGCACAGATGGAGCAGGCCTGCCGCATGGGCGTGGACACCGTGCGCCAGCTTAAAATGGCTACGCGGGTGACGATGGGGGCATGTCAGGGCAGGGTATGCCGACAATTGGTGGAGTCATGGTTTTACAATCAGGTTCCTGCTGCCCGCCGGGAGGCGGAGCTGTTATCACAAAGGCCCCCCGTACGTCCCGTAACGTTCGGGCAGCTGGCAGAGGGAGGTTCCTTATGAGCCGCATGCGTATTGTAAATCACCCTATTTTGGGACCAAAGCCGGAACGTCGGCAGGTATCTTTCATTTTTGACGGTCGTCCTATGCAGGGATTGGCCGGAGAGCCATTGGCAGCAGCGCTGCTGGCCAGCGGTGTCCGTTTGCTGAGAAGGCATGAGGAATCCGGTACGGCCAGAGGTGTATACTGCGCCATTGGGCATTGTAACGAATGCCGCCTGACGGTTCATCCGTTTGGTACCGTCCGTTCCTGCCTGACCAAGCTGGAGGAAGGTATGGTGGTGGAAACCGGACGGCAACTTTCGAATGAAATCACAGGGAGAATTGTGACATGAATGAAATGGCGCATCTCATCGTCATTGGGGCGGGTCCCGCCGGATTGTCCGCAGCGGTATCGGCTGCTGAGCAAGGATTGCCAGTCACGGTACTGGATGAGTTTACAGAGCCGGGTGGACGCATGCCCGGGCAATATCATGAGGAAGGCAGTCAAGGCTGGTGGGTTGGAAAACACGTTTCGGATGAGCTGATTACCCGTTGCAGGGAACTTGGGGTGGACATTCGCTGCGGCGTTTCCGTACATGGTATGGAATATACAACGACGTGGGAAATTTCCACTTCCTGTGGATTGTTCACTGCGGATTATGTATTGCTGGCGACTGGAGCTGCTGAAATTCCCGTTCCGCTGGATGGCTGGACGCTGCCGGGCGTGATGTCCATCGGGGCCGCGCAGGTGATGACCAACGTTCATTACGTTAAGCCAGGAGAGCGAGGCATCATAGTGGGCATGAACGTATTGTCGATGGCGATTGCCCGCGAGCTGTCTGTCGCCGGGGTGAAGGTGGCGGCGATTACACTGCCGTGCGCTAATCCGCTGGCTGGTGCGGCGGCAGATCCGACAGCCTCCGCGAAGCTGCTGCTTCAGCTGTCGGGGCTGGCCCCTGCCGCCTGGATGCGTGCAGGCGGCAGGCTGGCAGCTGCGATGCGGATGGAGAAACTCATCGCGTGCTGCTATCCCCACAAAGGCTTCCGTCTGTGGGATATCCCGATCCGGTTGCGGACGGCGGTGCTGTCCGTCAACGGGCAGGACCGGGTCGAATCTGTGACCCTGATCCACGTTAAACCGGACGGCTCGCCTATTCCCGGCAGCGAGCGCGTCGAACCCGCCGACTTCGTGGCGCTGAGCGGCGGCTTGTACCCGCTCGCCGAGCTGGCGGCGGTAGCCGGATGCAAGTTCGTGTACAGCCCTGAGCTAGGCGGGCATGTTCCACTGCATGGTGAGCGAATGGAAACCTCGCTCAAAGGGCTGTACGTTGCCGGCAATATTACCGGCATCGAAAGCGGGCTGGTCGCGATGGCCCAAGGTCGATTAGCCGCCGCTTCCATGCTCCATGCCGCTGGACTCGGCGGAGCAGGCGGGGAACAGCGGGTGCAGGAGGCGATCTGTGAGGTCCATTTTGCACGCAAGCATGCGCTGATTCAGTTTCATCCCGGCATTACAGAGGCGAGAACGCAGCTGTACCAGCAGTGGGGGCAAACCTCTGGCAGCGGCGCGTAACGGCTCATTGTGTTTGATATGCATTTTTTTATCCCAAATTCGCCTTAAAGGAGGAACGGAAAGTGACTCTTAAAGCAAAAGCCCATATGAAAGCAAGGCCGTTCGCACTGAATGAGGTGGTATTGGCTGAAGGTCCCTTCAAACAGGCGATGGAGCTGAACCGATCTTATCTGTTGGAGCTTCAACCAGACCGCCTGCTGGCGCGTTTTCGGGAATATGCCGGACTTACGCCCAAAGCGCCTCAGTATGAAGGCTGGGAAGCGATGACTATTTCCGGTCATACACTGGGACATTACTTGTCCGCTTGCTCCATGATGTATGCTTCAACGGGCGATGAGCGTTTTAAAGAAATTGCTCATTACATTACGGATGAACTAGCCGTTTGTCAGGCGGCGCATGGTGACGGATATGTATCCGGTATTCCAGGGGGGAAGGAACTTTTTGAAGAGGTGTCTGCTGGAAATATTCGCTCGAAGGGCTTTGACCTGAACGGTGCCTGGGCACCCTTGTATACACTGCACAAGTTATTCGCTGGCCTGCGGGATGCGCATCATTTGACAGGCTGTGATAAGGCATTAGATGTAGAGCGCAAGCTGGCGGACTGGCTCGAAGGAATTATGAAGCCGATGAGCGATGAGCAGCTCCAGCAGATGATGTTTTGCGAATATGGAGGCATGAATGAGGTATTGGCCGATTTGTATGCGGATACCGGGGAAGAGCGCTACTTGTGGCTGGCTGAATGCTTCTGGCACAAGCTGGTGCTGGACCCGCTTAGCTCGCAGGAAGACTGTTTGCAGGGCATTCACGCCAATACACAGATTCCGAAGCTGATCGGGCTTGCCAAGGAATATGAGCTGACCAATGATACGAAACGCCGGGCAACGGTGGAGTTTTTTTGGGAGCGGGTGGTGGATCATCATTCGTATGTCATTGGCGGGAATAGCTTTGGAGAATATTTTGGCGCGCCAGATGGCTTGAATGATCGCATCGGGCCTCATACGACGGAGACGTGCAATACCTATAACATGCTCAAGCTGACAAATCATCTATTTCAATGGAATGTTTCCGCCAAGGAAGCGGACTTTTATGAGCGAGGTCTATTCAATCATATTTTGGCTTCGCAGGACCCGGTTCACGGGGGCGTAACGTATTTTCTGTCGCTGGCGATGGGCGGGCACAAGCATTTTGAAAGCAAATTTGACGATTTTACGTGCTGTGTCGGCACAGGGATGGAAAACCATGCGAGCTACGGCAGCGGCATTTATTTTCACGATCATGATAAGCTATATGTCAATCAGTTCATTGCCTCCACGCTGGAATGGAAGGACACGGGCGTTACGCTAAAACAAAATACTTCCTATCCAGATACAGATCATACGACGCTGGAGATTCAATGCGATCAACCTGCCTCATTTATGCTACTCATCCGTTATCCATATTGGGCTGAACAAGGAATTACCATTCGTGTAAATGGCAAGGAGCAATCGGTTGTATCGGAACCGGGCAGCTTTGTCTCTATCGCCAGAACGTGGATTGACGGTGACGTTGTAGAGGTGACGATTCCGATGTCGCTGAGACTGGAGCAGATGCCAGATAACCCGGATCGGGCGGCTATCATGTATGGACCGTTGGTGCTGGCAGGAGACCTTGGACCCTTAGAAGATCATAAAGCCAAGGATTTCCTGTACACACCGGTATTCATCCCCCAAACGGAAAAGCTGGATGCCTGGATACAGCCCGTGGAAGACAAGACCAATACGTTTCGTACCTTGAATGCAGGGCATCCCCGGGATGTGGAATTGTCTCCTCTGTATAAAATGCATGACCGTACGTATTCCGTATACTGGGACATTTTTACCAAGGAAGCGTGGCAGGAGGCGGAACAGGAATACACAGCGGCACGCGAAAAGCTGGCGATTCTGGAGCAGTGCACGATTGATTTTGCCCAACCCGGAGAAATGCAGCCGGAGCGGGATCATAACTTCCAGGGAGATGCTTCGACTCGCACCGGATATGTGAATAACCGACCTTACCGGAATGCGGGAATTGATGGCTGGTTTTCTTTTGATCTGAATACAGATCCGTCTGCTCCGATGCTGTTGGTCATTACCTACACAGCTACACTGGAAATGCCTAACTGCGGTTTTGATATTTTGATTAACGGTCATCCGCTTGAGCATTTTAGTGAAGGCTTTGATGAGGCCGATAAGTTTTACAACGTTAATGCTGCTATTCCGGCTGCATATCTGGAGGGGAAGGATCAAGCGACAGTAACCTTCAAGGCCAAGCCGGGACAGCGTATCCGCAGATTGTTTGGGCTGAGGATGGTCAACAAGGACGTGTATGAGCAACGCTATCAAGCTGGAAGTTCAGGTATACATGAATGATCTTTGAAATGTTTCGTGAGAGAAAAGTAACGTTTGATTTTTAGTCCGGTATGATTTATGATGTAAGAAATATTGGATGATGCTGGAATAATCCATATGGTGGTATGAGCTGATATATTCATAGTTTTGTTGCGCGTGAAGCACACGGGCTGTTTCTTCCTTCATAGGGGAGAGGCAGCCCTTTTTTGTTGATATTTTGCGAAATATAAACTTTTTTAAAGAGTCAGTTCTATGATTTAGGGGGAGGGATTGCTCAATAGAGTCTATTTGTTAGGAATGCTTTGTATTAGAAGTTTTTCTTATAGATTTTGTAATAGGGAAACTCTATAATATATAAGTTGTATCCAGTATTTTCCGAAAGTGGGGATGCGATAAGTTTATGAGATTAGAGATGATATACATAGTTTAAAGTTTAAGCTGACAAAGGGGATAGAGAGATGAGTATGAAAAAATGGATGTTGAGTTTGACCGCAGTCACGTTGCTATGGGGCGCGACAAGTACGATTCCAACGACGGAGGCAGCAAGCAGCACCAAACCCATTGAAGTCTTGTTAAATGCGAAAAAAATACAGTTTCCAGATGCTAAACCTTTTCAGGATAGCAACGATTATGTGATGGTTCCGATTCGTTTTGTATCCGAGGCATTGGGGGCTAAGGTTGGCTGGGAGAAAACAGGCGGTCAATTGGCTGTGTCGATTAAAAATGATGCACATGCTGTTAACATGACAGTGGGTCAAAACACCGCTACCGTGGATGGGCAGACCAAAACGTATGAAACGAAGATTATTTTGAAGCAAAACCGTACGTTTGTGCCGCTGCGGTTGGTAAGTGAAGGGCTGGGGCAAACGGTGGAGTGGGATAAGATCAGCCGCTGGGTCTGGATTGGGAAGAAGGAAGTTGCTGCGCTGGAGGATATGGGGCATCAGGTGGTGAGTATCGAGCCGTATAAGAAGGCGATTAACACTATACCGAACCTCATTAACAATATTACAGGTAAGCCATATGATAAAGTAGTACTCTTTAAACAGTCTGACTTGCCTATCAAGTTACTGCATGATATTTACTCTGTCGAGCCGTACACGTCTCCAAAGGGTGTGCCTTATCTGAGAATTAGAGTAAAGACCAATTCCACTGCAGGGAGTATTTTCTTCCTGACCAAGAACAAGGATACACGCCTGCGTTCTCCATTGAGAGAGATTACCCAAGATAACGGAGACGGTACAAAGATGATATACTACCCAATTTATTCATCTGGTGATGAACTCTTTCAGGGTATAAAAAACTATAAATCCTTTAAACTGCAAGACATTGAATTCATTGCATTTGACCTTGCATCAACGGAATACATCCCGATGATGGTTAACCCGTGGAAGGGTAACTAAATCTATGAACAAAGCGAAACAAATTCTGGCCGTATTGCTGGTGGGGGTACTGCTACTGTTGCAGCTCCCACCTTTTTCTTTTCTCACAAATAAGGCAGTAGCAGATACGGAAATTACACCGTTGTCCTACTTTGCAGACAAGAATGACCGTTACTTTGTCGGCATGATGTACTTCGACATGTGGAAGAATACCGCTGGGACTTGGGTCACTGATGGTGGTAAACAGCCAGACAAGGACATGCAGGGTGAAGCCAAGTTCACCTACAAATTTAATTTTCCAGGCCGTAAGATTAAGAAGGTAACAGCTCGCTTGTATACAGCGGAAGACTATGTGAGTCATGGCGAATACTTTCTTAAATCCCGAGCTGATAATTATATGGATTATGCACGTGCCCTGAGTAAAGGCACAGATAACGAGAAGGATATCCTTCCCTTTGAGAAACAGGGGATTGGAACGGATACCACCATCATTCCGATTACTGTAAATATAAGACTGAATGCGATGGTTCGAGCTGAGAATATCAAGGAACAGAGCTGCCCCACGTGTGCCAAAGAAGTAGAAGCCTGGCGCATCTACCAGCCCATCCTGTTCAAGATCGAACTGGAGAGCAGCCTAATCGTCAAGCATTTTACCACTGATGGGAAATCGCTTAACAACGTATTTACACCAATAGAAGATGAATTAAAAGCTGATCAACTGTATGATTTTACCCCGCCAACCAACCCGAAATATGAGTATGTGGGTTATAAGAAAAGCACGACCGGTAAACCGCCAAGCGGAGATATTTTGCCGGGAATTGTACCCGGATTTACCTATGACGGTTCTTTTGAGCAGTTTACCGCTTATTTGTATTACAAAGAAACTCAGGGCTGTCCTAAGCCTGGAGAAAGCCAAGAGGGAGCACCCTCAGATTGCCAAGATAATGAACAGCCAACAAAAGGTGTTGTCTGCTCCCGCCCCGTTCCAAGTCTGCGCTTGGAAACTGCCGAACTGGACCCGACAGTATCTGCCGTTATCAAAGCGGACCAGCGTGGTCGGGAACGATTTGACGTATCCAAAGGTATTCCTACATCTGAAAGCCTATACGGTCATGTGCAAGCGAAGAGATACCTTTTTCAACATAAGTTTGTGAACATGACAGGCCAGTGTACATATACAGTGAACGTAAAACGGGAATATCGATTGACCTGGCGGCCTAAGAAAAAATCTCGGCGGAGTGAGACCGTGAAGCGAACCTATACTTACCAAATCGTCCGTCCATACTCATATTGGACGATAGATAATTGGAGGTGTACGGCATTAAGGAGGCTACGCTCCGAAATTATGCGTTACCTAATGAAACAATCACTTTGCGTCCGCAATCTTATACACCCCCTTCCTATATTGCAGCGACTCAGGGCAATTTTTATCCGCCCCCTGCACCCGGGACAGTGGATGGCGGTAGCCGTAGCAAAAACGGTGGCAGCAGCAAGCCGAGTGTACCTGATGACCGTAGTGCACTGAAATCCAAGGCAGAGGGGGC
This sequence comes from Paenibacillus sp. FSL R7-0340, assembly GCF_038002205.1. Taxonomy (NCBI): domain Bacteria; kingdom Bacillati; phylum Bacillota; class Bacilli; order Caryophanales; family Paenibacillaceae; genus Paenibacillus; species Paenibacillus sp. FSL R7-0340. Next base: position 5,116,039 of record NZ_JBBOBY010000001.1, on the reverse strand, counting down.
TGTTAAGGAAATCGAAGTGGAAAACGACACTCTAACCTTTGAAAACAAGATCATTATGAATCCGGAGCGCGTTAAGGTGAATGGCCCTAGGCCAGGCGTTATACCCTCTTCCGGAGCAATTGGGCCGGATGTGCTGTACAGTCCGGATCATGTGATTGATAAGTATAAGATAAATAAGTCCAATACGCCCAGCAGCGGTGACATCACTTACGCTATTCTCAAAGGAAATATCAATGGAGGAGCGGATAAAACGTTTCCGATACAGGGAATTAATACGGTGACTGTTCACACTCCCGTAGTGAATCTGTCTAAAGTGTCGGACGATGCTGCTCATAACCAGAAAACCCAACCTACGAAAGGACGATCCGCGCTTATTTTGGAGCGCCCTTTCCGGGTGACGATCTCGACAGCAGGCCCACATTTAAATATTCCTGGCTATGGTGATCGGGAGTATGCCAAATATGTACGAACCAAGCAGGTGCGATTTCCGTTCGATGTCTACGACAAAGGGAAGACACAATTTTATCCGCGGGGTACCTGGATCGACATTCCGGTGCAGCAGCTCGACACAGACTTTTATTTGCCCGTATGGGTGGATGAAGGCAACTATACAGTTGTGTTCCGTACCATTGCCGAAAATGCACCGGACGGGTTCACCGAACAACGCCATGCCAACACGGATATCGCCCATCATGTTGCCAATGATGTGGTGAATATTGAGGTCATCGGACGGATGTACGATTTTCATATCACGGATATTGCCGATTACCATTGGGAGCGGGTGTTTCGGCAGCGAAAAGGAAGCTCGACGCATAGTGGCCTGTCCTATTGGACGGGGCTTGGCAATATTGACGGGTTGCCTAGAGGGAACCCGGAGCCATTCACCTTGCCTGTTCGTCCCGGCAGTCACCCATATGAAGGTTATGCAAATGTGGCGGTCAAGACAGGCTATCATTTCAAGTTTGACCTCAAAACCAAAGGCAATATGTTTAGCGCCAAGGACGGTATTCGCATCACGCCATCGTTCTATTGGGTGAGCAAAGATGGGCGACAGCGGGAAGAGGTGGATCTGTATACACATTCCGGCAGTCGAAAATTTATCCGTTTGGGATCGGCGGAGGACCGGGAAAAGCGATATGTTATTTTGAATGAACGGCTACGCAATGTGCCGATGGAGGAAATGCAGGACACGTCAGCCTACCAATACAAGCATGAGCTGAGTGAAGCACAGCAAAGCCAGTTGACACTGGAACGTTATGTTTCCCTGTATGCCCACCGTATTGCACGCAGCAAGACCTGGATTGGACGTTACGACTGGCTGGTACTGCCTGCGGCTGTGCGTACCTTGATTGGTCCGAAGACAGACCTGCCAGATGGGGTCAACGTGGATCGCGCTAATGCGTCGATTCAGCGCTGGTATGGTGAATATAGCCTGCCTGCTGATGTATACGCAGTCACCAAAGGCACGGATTTGCGCGAGGTCAGTCGCCGTCAGGAGCTAAACGAGCATACAGATATATTCAAGAAAACGGGCTTTATCGTCGTCAACTTTAATGTGGAGTCACTGCGTCAGGGGGACACCGAGCATCCGCATTTACAGTATATAAATGGTCCGCTATTGAACCAGTGGCAACTGGAGGGTTACCGCCGAGAGATAAAAGACCCGTACGGGCATATCTTTCATTTACAGGACGGGGATGTAGTATTTTATCATGCGGATCAGTCCAGTCGGGACGATTTCAGTTCATTTGTCCCTCACTAGCTTGCAGTAATCAAGACGAATCCTAATCCATTACTAGCGCGAAAAATACGAAAACGGACAATGGAACAATCCACTGTCCGTTTTTTTATGCCTAAGTTTTTCATACGTTATAATAGACCGATATATCTGGGCTTTTTTTACGGAGAACAAAGGAACGGCTAAACAAAGGAATGATTGAATTGAAGGAGTGATCATGGTGGATGAAAAGGATTGTTTAATGTTGTGCTACATTGCAGAAGAACAGAGCATGAAACGTGCCGCCGAACGTCTATATATTACACAGCCTGCCTTGACCTACCGTCTGAACCAATTGGAAAAGGAGTTCGCTGTACCTCTCATTGTACGCGGGAACAGAGGAACGAAGCTGACCATGGAAGGGGAGCGACTGGTGGAGTATGCCAAACGGAATTTGAGGGAACTGACCGAATTAAAAGAAGCTGTCATTCACCTGAGAGGGGAAGTAAAAGGTACGCTGCGCTTGGGGATTTCAAGCTATTACGGACATTATCGGCTACCGCCGATTCTTAAAAGCTTTAAAGATATTTATCCTGACGTGCAATTTTCAGTCACCTGCGGACTCAGTGCGGAAATCTATGAGATGCTGCGCGGGGATGAAATTCATCTGGGTGTTATCCGCAATGATTATCCTTGGTCTGAGGGAAAGCATCTTCTTCATGAGGAGCATATCTGCGTGATCTCGAAAGAAGCTGTAGAGCTTGAGCAATTGCCGGAGCTTCCAATGATTCGTTATAAGGACCCGGGGAAGCCGCAACTTTCCGGTCATATGTATTCCTCGTTCAACGAATCGGTACAGGCATGGTGGAGTGAGAGAATAGGCCGTGCACCACGAGTTTCTATGGAGGTGGATAGCTACGAAACCTGCAAGGAAATGGTTCGGCACGGACTGGGATATTCAATCGTACCCGAAATATTTATCTCTCCCAAGGATGAACTGTATGCATTTAATTTGATTCGTAAAAATGGAGATCCTGTCCTGCGTAGAACATGGATGTTGTATAAAAATAAATCCAGCCGTCCTATGGCAGTGGAAAGATTTGTAGAATGGATGCTCCAGTCTTGAGGCTGTAAATACATTGAATATACGTAATTAATGGTGAAAAATAGCGTATATCAAGGACAAACATGTCATATATAAAATAATTTTAAGGATAAAACCAAAAAATATTAAATTTACTTCACTGGTCTTCGCTTATACAATGTTGAATATTGGTTGTATAATTATTCGTTATTGCGAATGAAAGGCGGTATTCCATTGATGGATTTAACAACGAACGGACATAATGGCAGAACGTCATCCCATGAAGAGATTTTGAAGGCTGTAGATGCAAAGGATCATGAGTTGCGGGAGCTTGCCCGAACAATACATACCCATCCTGAATTGAGCTTTCATGAATATCAGGCTCAAGGATGGCTCACGAGTACACTGGAGCAAGCTGGTTTTGCTGTGGAAAAGGGGATTGCAGGACTGGAAACCTCCTTCCGCGCCGAATGGGAAGGGAAGCCCGGCGGACCGACAATTGCTTTGCTGGCAGAGTATGACGCACTTCCGGTGATCGGACATGCCTGCGGTCACAATCTGATCTGTACCGCATCGGTCGGAGCAGCCATAGCCCTAAAAGAAGCGATACCGGACCTACCCGGACGTATTGTGGTATTGGGCACACCCGCCGAGGAGGAGGGCGGCGGCAAAATCATGATGTGCGAGCATGGTGTGTTCGACGGCGTGGACGCCGTGATGATGGTGCATCCACAGAATAAAACGATGGTTTTACGCGGGGGACTGGCCTGCGTGGACGCCACCTTCACGTTTCATGGCAAGCAGGCTCATGCTGCATCCTCCCCGGAGAAAGGCATTAGCGCGCTGGATGCTATGATCAATGCCTTTGTGGCGATTAATTCCGTTCGCCAGTTCGTTACCAGCGACGTACGTATCCACGGCATTATTACCAAAGGCGGGGATGCTCCCAATGTCGTGCCGGAGCTGTGCGAGGCTGTGTTTATTTTACGGGCGCAAACCGTCGTCGGTCTGGCTGAGGTGAGGGACAAGGTGTATCGTGCTGTTCGTGCGGCGGCAGAAGGCATGGGCGCGACGGTGGATATTGTCGAGGGGCTTATTTATGCGGAGCGCAATACCAACAAGAAGCTGGCGGCTTTGTTCCAGAGCAAGTTGGAGCAGCTGGGTTTGGAGGTTCACGAGCCGCCTGCGCAGGGAGGGATCGGCTCGTCGGATATCGGCAATGTCAGCCAGATTACTGCAGCGATTCATCCTTATATCCGATTGGGTGACGCGTCCACGCATACGCCAGAATTTGCCCGGCTTGCAGGAGCAGAGGAAGGCATGATTGAAATGAATTATGCCGCCAAAGCGCTGGCGCTGACCGCTTATGATCTGGTAACCGATCCGGTGGCTTTGAGAGAGGTACGGACTGAATTTGAACAATGGCAAGCGTTGAGAAACGGGGGAGCATCCGAATGAGTAGCAACACGACCGTACCGAGCGGTCCGAAGAAATGGCTGAAAATGCCGCACACCTTTGTCATTCTTATTTTCCTGACCTTAGTGGCTGGAATATTGACTTATGTCGTTCCCGCTGGAGAGTTTGAACGGGTTAAAAATGAAACGACCGGCAAAACGCTGCTCGTTCCCGGTTCGTACGCTCATGTCGATCCGAATCCGGTTACGCTGTGGGACATCCCAAAATCCATCGTATCCGGTCTAGTCGATTCGGCTGATGTTGTCTTTTTCATTCTAATCATTGGCGGTGTCTTTCAGATTATTACTTCCTCGGGCACAATTGAGGCGGTGACCGGAAGAGTTGCGAGGTCTTTTTCCAACAAGGGGTTATGGGTCATTCCCGTGTTTATCACCTTGTTTTCCGTAGGTGGTTTTACCATGGGAATGTCCACTGAGGTGATGGTATTCGTGCCGATTGGTATTGCCATCGCCCGGGCGTTGAAATTTGATGCGTTGACGGGTACAGCCATGATTTCGCTGGGAGCCTCCTGCGGGTTTACCGCCGGGCTGCTGAACCCGTTTAATGTCGGATTGGCACAGGCGATTGCGCAAATTCCTATTTTTTCAGGGCTGTGGCTTCGTGCCATCCTGTTGGTCATCCTGATCGTTATTACGAGCTTATATATTATGCGTTATGCCAGTAAAGTGAAGAAAAGCCCGGAAAGCAGCCTCGTTTACGAATTGGAAAAGAGCGCTGAAGACAAGCCGGTGGATCTATCCAATCTGCCTTCCATACAGCTTAAGCATATCCTGATCATTTTGACCGTTATAGTAAGCTTCGCGATGTTAATCTGGGGAGTGTCCAAAAAAGATTGGTGGATGGAGGAACTGGCTGCCCTGTTTCTTTCGATGGGAGTCATTTCCGGCTTTTGTGCAGGCTACGGGCCAAGTCGCATTGCGACAGAGTTTGCCAAAGGGGCCAAAGATATCACCTATGGTGCCCTGATCATTGGTTTTGCACGTTCCATCGTCGTCGTGCTGGATCACGGCAATGTGATTGATTCGATCGTTAACAGCCTTGCTATCATGGTGGGACATCTGCCGGAATCCGTGCAAGTGCTGGGTATGTATGTGTTCCAAAATGTCATGAATGTATTTATTACCTCCGGTTCGGGGATGGCAGCGACGACGATGCCCATTATGGTGCCGCTGTCCGATCTGTTGGGTATTACACGGCAGACCACAGTCCTTGCATTCCAGTTGGGAGATGGATTTTCGAATATGATTTTGCCTACTTCCTCTGCCTTAATGGGGAGTTTGGCGGTGTCGGGTATTCCATATCAGAAATGGGTTCGCTTCTTTTGGCCGTTACTGGCCGCCTGGTTCGTACTGGGTGCAGTATTCGTGGTTGTAGCTCAAATTATTGGGTATCACTAAAATATAAAAGGAAAATTAGATATATATTGAGTCCTCAGTATGCCGTTAACAGGCTTGGTGAGGGCTGTTTTATTTGGAATGAGTAAACAACACGGTTTTGTGTAGAGAAATCCTCGGATATTTAAACGCGTTTGGGGGAACGGCAAAACTATAATAATAGGGAATTTAATTTATGTAAGCGCAATCATTTCAGGTATTTGCTTGTCATCACAATACATTCGAGGAGGATGACCTGGATGGCTCAAGGGAAAGGCGCATGGCGAAAGGGAAGCTTGACCGCCGCGTTGGCAGCGATGCTGGCGATGACGGGGACGACTGGAGGAGTGGCTGCGGAAGACTTGTCCGAACCGACGCTGCAGGCGGAATCAGCAATCGCAGTTGAACAGAACCGTAGCGGCAGCATTCAGCTGGAAAAGCTGGATCGCGGACTGGTAGCTGCGGCAACGCAGGAGGGGGTATTTTTAAGCTGGCGGTTATTGGCTCAAGAAGTGAACGGTTACGGTTCAACGGGGCTGACAGGAGCGGACTTTAACGTATATCGTGACGGTAAGAAGATCGCGACAGTGACCGACAGTACCAACTATGTGGATAAGGAAGGGAATGGGAAATCGGTATACAGAGTAGCTTCAGTCGTTAATGGGCGGGAAAAGGATCGTAGCGCCAAAGTGAAGCCATGGCAGCAGGGTTACTATGAACTTCCTCTCCAAAAGCCTGCCGATGGCGTAACACCAGCAGGTGAATCCTATACTTATTCGGCCAATGATATGAGTGTGGGAGATGTGGATGGAGATGGGCAATATGAATTTTTTGTAAAATGGGACCCGTCGAACTCCAAAGATGTATCTCAGAAGGGGTATACCGGAAATACGTATGTCGATGCGTATACGGCCGAAGGCAAGCTGTTGTATCGGATTGACCTGGGCGTGAATATTCGATCAGGTGCGCATTATACACAGATGATGGTGTACGATTTTGACGGCGATGGTAAAGCCGAGCTGATGTTCAAAACGGCTCCAGGGACCAAAACGATTTCTTTTGATAAGAAGGGCAAGCCGAAAAAAGAAAAATATATTACTCTGCCACGTGAGGATCGCAAAGCAGGGATTACACATGAGGACGATTACCGTTTGAGTCGCTCGGATTATTATGAGCATGTGGTGAACATGTTTATGAACTGGACGAAGCATGAAGAAGTGGTCAAGGGACAATGGCCTGCTACGCTGGAGGAATGCTTTGGTATCGCTCCGAAGTACAATTATCCGTTATCCCGAAAGGATGCGGAAAGCCTGACAGACTACTTTATGGATGTATACGCGCCTTCACGGAGCGACAAAAACAAGCTTAGAGAGTTCGAGGGCTTCATCGTCGATGGACCGGAGTATTTGACGATTTTCAAAGGGAAAACGGGAGCTGAGCTGGATACCATCCGCTATGAGCCGGAGCGTCATGACGATGGCCTCATGTGGGGAGATTACGCCATGGCCCGCATTGAACCCGCCAACCGTGTAGACCGCTTTCTGGCAGGTGTGGCTTACTTGGACGGACGCAAGCCGTACGCTGTATTTGCACGCGGCTATTATACGCGTTCCACTTTGGCCACCTACACATGGGATGGTCGCCATCTCCAAAAACATTGGATGGTGGACAGTGGCTGGACACCGATGACCAATCCATTTAACGATAGTCCGCACGGGCGTGATGGAACGGACCCGAAATTTGGCACCTTGACCACACAGGGAGCGCATTCTTTGAGCGTGGTGGATGTGGACGGTGACGGCAAGGACGAAATCGTATACGGTTCCGCCACGATTGACCATGATGGCAGCCTGTTGTACAGCTCATTTGATGTCATGCCTCCTGAAAGCGCAACTCCAGGTCAAACCGCCAGATTGGGACATGGCGATGCGCTGCATGTGACCGATATTGACCCGGATCGCCCCGGCAAAGAAATCTTTATGGTACATGAAGGTGGCACCTACGCTCCATATGGCTATTCTTTGCGGGATGCCAAAACGGGTGAAATCATTTACGGCGCATATTCCGGCAAGGATACAGGTCGGGGAATGGTCGGTGACATAGATCCGGATCAGCGAGGTCTGGAGACGTGGGCCATAGGCCTGTGGACCGCAGCGGGTAAACAGCTGGATACGAAGATGCCAGGTACCAATATGAGTATCAAATGGGCAGCTGATATGACCACACAAATCGTAAACGGTGCAATTGATGTAACCCCAACCATTGAGGATTGGAAACGAGGTACATTGATGACCGCCACTGGAACCAAAACGAACAACTATACGAAAGGAACTCCATCGCTGGTAGCCGACATTTTCGGAGATTGGCGGGAGGAAATGCTCGTCCGCACAGCGGATAGCTCGGCAATCCGTATCTATCTGAGCACAGAGCCTACGACGCATAAATTGTACACGTTGATGCATGATCCGCAATATCGCACGGATGTGGCGCGTCAAAATACCGGGTATAACCAACCTTCCTATACGAGCTTTTACTTTGCGTCCGATATGGATTGGGCGAATGTACCGATTCCCAAGTTCTACACGCCAAAAGCCTTGATGGAGGAAGAGAGCAGTGATGAGGTGGATGAGGCAAAGACAGCGGAGGTAGATGAAAAAGAAGTCGATGAAACGAAAATCGATGGGGCGGAAATAGATGCGAAGGAAATAGAGGGAGAGCCAGTAGTTCCAGTAGTTCCAGCAGAGGATTTATAAACCAATAGCTGAAGACTAAGATCTATTTCGGCGTATAAATTAGTTAATGGATTTAGAAAAAGGCAAGCCTCTGGATGATTTAGGGGTTTGCCTCTTTGCTTTCTTAGAGCTTTCACAGTAGAGGTAGCTCTATCCAAGGTCTGTATTGATGGTTAGAAAAGCCGTAATAGTGAGGGAAACGCTGAAAGTAGCGGAGAGGACGGAACGATTGAGAAAAGCGTCAGCGGTCGCCTTTGTATCCGGATTTTTACCACTAGGCTATTTAATAAAATCCGGATACAACAGCGATTGGAGCAACGTTCCGTTCACGTAGCGTCGTCAGAACACCTTTTTACTTTTCTATTTGTAACACTGGAGTGGATTCTCTAAATATCGGCTCTGTTCTGATATGCGTGATCTGATAAGGTCTAGAAGGATTTTTGACCCGTGCCAATAGCATCTCAGCCGCTGTAATGCCCATTTCGTTGTTGTAGATATGCACGGTGGACAAATGAGGTTCCACAATCCGGGATTCAGGAGCGTTATCAAACCCAAACACAGCAATATCGTCAGGAATTTTCAAGTTTTTATTTTTGAGCGCTTTCATGACACTGACGGCAATAAAATCATTGGCGCACACGAACGCAGACGGTAGCACGTTCATGCCTTCCAATTGTTTATCCATCCAATCCGACTCGGAGAAAAAATTCCGGTCCTGATCGACGATACAGCAAGATAAATCCACATTTAGACCTGCTTCGATTAAAGCTCTGTTATATCCAAACCACCGTTCATTGAAGCTTTTGCAATGCTTATAATCCCCAGCAAACCCGATCCGCGTAAATCCACGATGAATCAGGCTTTTGGTGACAGAATAAACGCTATGTTCATTTTCCATCAGCAATAAATCCGCTTTCAAATCAGGATAAGAAATGTCCACAGAACAATCAATAAAGATCGTGGGCAGTCCCAAATCCGTAATAAGCTCACTATATTGTGGATCAAACATTTCAATACAAATAATTCCATCCACCTTGGAGGCTTCAAAATTATTAGGAAGCGTTCCTGCATGGATTTCATTTTCCCGCACAATATGAATCGACAGATTATACCCTTCTGCGCTTATTCTTTTCTCCAAACCACTGATGAGTAAGGAGCCAAAATGTGAGCTGTTCGGCAGATTGCATGTGACCAGGGCAATGTTACCTTGATTTTTCGGGATGATGCTCTCCGTTTCCACATAGGCAAATTGCTTATATTTAAGTTCTATCGCTTTTTTAATGACCTTGTTCCGAGTATCAACCGGGATGCTATCATTACCGTTAATCGCTTTGGACGCGGTATTTCGAGAGATCCCCAAAGCGTCAGCAATGTCTTGAATGGTGACTTTTTCTTTCTTCATAGACAGGTTCCACCTTCACTAATAATGGATTGCCTGAGAGGTACAGTTGCCTCTTACAGCTCTCCGTTTAGACCTTAAATGTATCTTAAATGTATCTTAAATGTATAATAGTTCGCATAAAATAGCAATGTTTGCCTTACAAATGAACAAATAATATTTACATTTGTAAAGTTTATTTGATAACTTATATTTATCTCCATCGGATCGACAAATAAATTTAAATCCAATCTTATATAAGCTGGACAAAAAAAGTGCGCATGGGAAACAGAGAGGACAGATCCATGCTGTATAAGTAAAGCGGTCATTGTTTATGGTTAACTTTTAAAGTTGGATTATATACTATGACTGTTATCATTTCTTCTTACAGAAGCATAATTTATTAATGCTATATTTAGTCAAATGTCAATTATTTTTTTACAAAAAACATTGACGAATGACATTTCGATTTGGTAAATTGAAGATGAAAAATGTAAGCCTTTTCAAATTTGTTGTACAGGCGATTTATTACAGATTGGGGGAATTGCGAGTATCAGAAAAACAGGAGATGCTCGTCGGTTATGCTTCTGATACGCAGGAAGTATATGTAGACCGGACACGGTCAGGCTGTTCGGATTTCCATGAAGACTTTGCGGGAAGACACGCAGCCTCACTGGAAACAGTAGAAAACCGATTGGACATTCATATCTATGTGGATCGTTCGCCGTTGAAATGAGACGTTCTCCATGAAGATCTAAACAGCGGATTTTCCAATTATTTTGTAGTGGATGCGCGGTGTTGATCCGTACTAGAAGGTAGGGGGATGAAGGTGGAGTTTACTAACACGCGAACGAACCTGACCAATTGGCAGATTAAGGGACAGGGGCACAAAGAAGATAACATCCAGGGACTTTTGCTGAGGTCGGAGCCGCAGGAAAATGTGATGGCTATGTCCGGAACAACGTCTCAGGATTTTACTTTTGAGGCGGATGTGATGGTCACAGACACACAGGCGGATGCTACGCTAGTATTCCGTTCCAGTGAGGACGGGTGGTCTTCCTATATGCTCCAAATCGTGCCGGCTGCCGGATTGTTGCGGTTGCGGGATGCTGCCGGGGATATTGGAAGACTGAAAGAGGAACGTCAGGTCAATTTAAAAAAAGGAGCTATTTATCATCTTAAGGTGAGCGTAGAGGGCTCCCATCTTAAAGTGTTCTGGGATGAGGGATATAAGCCGATTATAGATGTGGTCGATACGACTTATACATCAGGATATTTGGGGCTGAATGTCTGGAATGGATCGGCGTTATTTCAGAACATTCAAGTCAGTGATATGGATACGAATCTAAGCGGACCGCTCCTGATCCGTGGAAAATGGCAACCTGACCTGAAAGGGCAAAGGGCTGAGGGAACAAGTGCAGAAGATGCATTGAAAATATATGGCTCCGCAGCTACAGACCTGGTGCTGGAAGGCGGTGTGACGCTGAATCCTTCTGAACCGGGAATGGAAGCAGGACTATTTTTCAGAGGGAGTCAGGATGGGAAAAATGGATATGTTGCTTCTGTGCAAGGCGAAGGCAATCAGGTTCGCGTACAACTGAAGAAGGCGGACGGAACGTTGATTACAAAGTCGGCGCAGACATATCAGGGTGGGTTCAGCAGCAAACACCACTTGGAAATCATCGCTCATGGAGAGCGGATTCAGGTATTTATAGATGGATATACTCCTGCGGCAATTGATATCATGGATAGCAGCAATACCAACGTCTTTGCAGGCTTGAAAGTGACCGGGGGAACTGCTTATTTTCAGGATATCTACCTTACCTCTGTCTCGAATTACTATACAGAAAAATATCGCCCGCAGTATCATTATTCTCCTGCCAGAGGCTCGGCGAGCGATCCGAACGGATTGGTTTATTTCGAGGGGGAGTATCACCTGTTCCATCAGGATGGTGGACAATGGGCGCATGCGGTCAGCCAGAATTTGCTGGATTGGAAAAGGCTTCCGTTTGCATTGAAGTGGAATGATCTTGGTCATATCTGGTCAGGCTCGGCTGTAGCCGATCTAACCAATACTTCCAGCTTGTTCGGTGACTACGGAGGAGCAGGGCTGATTGCCTATTACACTTCCTTCAATCCCGATCAGCTCAAGGGCAACCAGAGAATCGGCCTTGCTTACAGCACAGACCGGGGACGTACATGGCAATACCCGAAAGACCGCCCAATTGTAATAGAGAACCCGGGCCAAAGTGAAAACGATCCTGGCAATTGGGATTTCCGTGATCCTAAAGTAGTGTGGGATGAAGTCTATCAGCGCTGGATTATGGTAGTGTCGGGAGGCGATCATATCCGTTTTTTTACCTCCACCAACCTAATAGATTGGCGCTGGACGGATAACTTTGGTTATGGTGATTATATACGTGGTGGAGTATGGGAATGCCCGGATCTATTTCAGCTTCCGGTAGACGATGGTAATACTTCTAAATGGGTGCTGATGATTAGCACTGGAGCCAGCACAAACACTCAAGGCTCGGATGCGGAATATTTTATCGGTGAACTGACGTCTGATGGCAAATTTCAAAACGATCATTCACCGGGGAAGGTGTTGAAAACCGATTGGGGCAAGGAATTCTACGCCTCAATGTCCTTCTCCGATGTACCCGACGGGCGGCGTATCATGCTGGCATGGATGACGAATTGGGACTATCCGTTCAGCTTTCCGACTTCTCCCTGGAAGGGACAGTTTAGCATCCCGAGAGAGTTATCGCTAAAAACAACTCGTGAAGGCATCCGTTTGATACAGCATCCGATATCCGAGCTGACTTCGCTGCGTTCCCGTTTATTTGCGATAGAAAATCAAAGTGTCACGGAATCTTCTCCGAATATACTGGAAGGTTTGGATGCAGGTGCCTATGAGATTGAAGCGGTGTTCGAACTGCCTTCTGTTGGGGCTGCTTCAGCATTCGGGTTTTACGTGCGGGATGGCGGTGAGCAAAGAACGGCGGTCGGCTATACAACAGACATACAACAAATGTTTGTAAACCGTGCTGATTCAGGGCTTACAGATTTCTCTACTCTATTTTCAACGCTTCATAAAGCATTACTTGCACCTATCGGAAATCGAATCCAAATGCATATATTTGTGGACGAATCCTCGGTTGAGGTGTTTGGGAATGATGGAGAGGTCGTATTTTCGGAGATTATTTTGCCCGATTCGGCGCGAAGAGGGATGGGCTTTTACACCCAGAGTGGTGAGGTGAAGGTTGTTTCCCTCCATGTTTATGCCTTGCGGAACAGCTGGAGGCTACCAGATGCTTCGTCTGCCAGTGTGATCATGGATCACACTTATGTGGAGCTTGCGAGGGAGCAGACGAAGCGTCTGTACGCGAGTGTGGGGGATGAGTCTGGAGAAAAAGAAATCTCGCTGATTTGGGTTTCTAACAATCCTGAGATTGTAAAGATCAATGCGTCCGAGGACGGGAGTGCGTTAATGGAGGCGGTTGCCCCGGGAGAAGCTGTTGTTACGGCTTCCGATTCGGAGGATAAGGTCCGCGGTAGTACCTCGGTTAAGGTGCACGGTGGGGTGTTTCATACCAACCTTACAGGTTGGAAGCCGGATGTTTCCGCATCGCGGTGGATCGTGACAACGGATGGGATACGAGGAAGCTATATCAGCGATGCGAATTATATGGCTGCTGAGCAGGCGGAAGATTTTACGTATGAGGCTGATATGAAGCTGCATGGAAATGGAAGTGCTGGATCCATGATTTTCCGCGCCAATGCTGACGGATCGAGTGGCTATTATCTGAATTTGGACCCCAATCTGAAATCGATTCGCCTATTTTTTAAAAAAGAGGGTCAATTTGAGGAGCAGCAGGTGCTTGCCAAGGTTCCAAGATTCGTTCTGCCGGAAATGTTTCATCATATTAAAATCGTGGCAGAGGGCCTGCGCATTCGCATTGACGTAGACGGTGAGCAGGTCATCGACCTGGAAGATAGTACGTTCGCCGAGGGGCATGTGGGTGTGAATGTATTTGGAGGGCAGGCGTTTTACCAACATGTAAGGATCGAGCCAATTTGAATTTCTTATTTCAAAAGGAGAGCCGTCTTAACGGACTCTCTTTTTTTACGTCTTGATGTTATTGAGAATATATAATGTAACCGCACACATGTAAATGGTATGACATATTACCTAACGTAAAATTTGACACATATGTGAAATGAGGATAAATGTCAGAGATTTCATGGAGAAGCGAATTGACTGGATTTGTCCCTGTCTCTAAGATGTAATTATATTCCAGACAATAACAGAGATTTGTGTAAGGGAATATAACGTGGAGAGGAGGGAATGAATGGACTCTTTAGCTGATCTCTCGGAAACCCCCTTAGCATTGGAAACCCTCAGACGACATCCCTGTTATAACGAAGAGGCACATCGCTATTTTGCGCGCATTCATCTTCCAGTAGCCCCGGCATGCAATATTCAATGCCATTATTGCAACCGCAAATTCGATTGCGTCAATGAAAGCCGTCCCGGCGTTGTTAGTGAACTGCTCACGCCGGAGCAGGCGGCGAGCAAGACCTATGGCGTAGCGGCACAGCTGATGCAGCTGTCCGTTGTCGGCATTGCGGGACCTGGAGATCCGCTGGCCAATGCGGAGGCAACCTTCGATACCTTCCGCCGGGTCCGTGAGACAGTTAAGGATGTCATATTCTGTCTCAGCACGAATGGCCTTACCTTGATCAGGCATATCGACAGGATTGTAGAGCTGGGTATTTCGCATGTCACGATCACGATCAATGCTGTAGATCCAGTGGTGGGGAGCCGCATTTATGGATGGGTCTACGATGAAGGAAAACGCTATGCAGGAGAGGAGGCCGCGCGGCTGTTGATTGACCGCCAGCTGGCAGGCTTGAAGATGCTGGCTTCGAGAGGCGTATTGTGCAAGGTGAACTCGGTGCTGATTCCCGAAGTCAATGATGCCCATCTGCCGGAGGTAGCCAGGGTAGTCAAGGAGCACGGCGCAGTGCTGCACAACATTATGCCGCTCATCATCGCACCTGGTAGCCGGTATGAGCAGGAAGGGATGCGGGCTCCCCGTCCCCGTCTGGTCCGGCAGCTGCAGGAGCAATGTGCTGAAGCGGGGGCTGTCATTATGCGCCATTGCCGTCAGTGCAGGGCGGATGCGATTGGACTGCTGGGCGAGGATCGGAATCAGGATTTTACATGGGAGAACATAGCGGCTGCTCCTCCCATGGATGAAGGGGCAAGGGCACAATTTCAGAAAGAACTGGATGAGAAGGTGAGAGTGAGAATGGAACGCAAGGAGGGACAATCACACCACAAACAACCGTCAACCGGGGCTGGCTGTAGCTGCCCGTTATCGGGAGATAAGCCTGAAGCGAGCTTCACCTCAAAGCCAGTCCTAATCGCAGTGGCCAGTCGTGGCGGAGGGAAGGTGAATCAGCATTTCGGCCGTGCCAAGGAATTTATGATCTATGAAAGCGACGGGACCATCGTAAATTTCATAGGCATTCGTAAGGTGCAATCCTACTGCCACGGGAAAGCCGATTGCAATGGGGACAAGGTCGAGACGATGAAGGAGATCCTTTCCATGGTGCATGACTGTGCATTGCTGCTGTCGTCCGGCATAGGCGAAGCCCCCAAAGAGGCATTGCAGGAAGCTGGCGTGCTGCCTATTGTATGC
Source organism: Paenibacillus sp. FSL R7-0340 (assembly GCF_038002205.1). Classification (NCBI taxonomy): domain Bacteria; kingdom Bacillati; phylum Bacillota; class Bacilli; order Caryophanales; family Paenibacillaceae; genus Paenibacillus; species Paenibacillus sp. FSL R7-0340. Next base: position 5,100,571 of record NZ_JBBOBY010000001.1, on the reverse strand, counting down.
GGCGGGGATATTGAGGAATCGGTTCTGGAATATGTGAAATTTCTGCGTTATATGTATCCTGTGCAGAGCAATAAAGGAAGTAAGCGCAATAAGGGAGTTAAGGGCAATCATTCGGATTTACCCATTAAACATTTTGGAGGCTGAGAAAATATGAGACAAATTGCGTTTTACGGTAAGGGCGGTATCGGCAAATCGACAACCTCGCAGAATACACTGGCTCAGCTCGCGACCAAATTCAAACAAAAAATTATGATCGTAGGCTGTGATCCCAAGGCAGACTCCACCCGTCTTATTCTGAATACGAAGGCCCAACAGACAGTGCTACATCTGGCTGCTGAAAGGGGCACGGTAGAGGATTTGGAGCTGGAGGATGTTGTCCAGAAGGGCTTCGGTGACATTCTGAACGTGGAATGCGGCGGGCCAGAGCCCGGTGTCGGCTGTGCAGGACGCGGCATCATCACAGCCATTAATTTTCTGGAGGAAGAGGGCGCCTACGAAGGGCTGGATTTCGTATCCTACGATGTACTGGGGGACGTCGTGTGCGGGGGCTTCGCCATGCCGATCCGGGAGAAGAAGGCTCAGGAAATCTACATCGTATGCTCAGGCGAGATGATGGCTATGTACGCTGCCAACAATATTGCGCGAGGGATATTGAAGTATGCCAACAGTGGCGGGGTGCGTTTGGGCGGCTTAATCTGTAACAGCCGGAATACGGACCTGGAAGCGGAATTGATTACAGAGCTTGCGAGAAGACTGAACACGCAGATGATCCACTTTTTGCCGCGTGACAATGTTGTACAGCACGCTGAGCTGCGCCGTATGACCGTTACCCAATATAACCCGGAACATAAGCAGGCTGCGGAGTATGAAGAGCTGGCAGGTAAGATTTTGAATAACGATATGCTAACGGTTCCCACTCCCATTTCCATGGAAGATCTGGAGGATCTGTTGATGGAATTCGGCATTATTGAGGATGAAGAAACCGCAATTAACAAAGCTGAGGCGTCCGGGCAGTAGGCTCCAGCTAGAAGGCTTAATGACGGAACCAACGTGTGATGATGGGGGGAGCTGAACGCGTAGCTCGCAGGAGGGAGGAATAGGCCAAATGAGCAGTATTGTGGATAAGGGAAAGCAGATCGTAGAGGAGATACTGGAGGTATATCCCAAGAAGGCCAAGAAGGACCGGACCAAGCATTTTGAGATCGCGGATGAGGAGCTTGTGAACTGCGGAACCTGTTCCATTAAGTCCAACATGAAATCACGGCCCGGCGTTATGACAGCAAGGGGCTGTGCTTATGCAGGCTCCAAGGGTGTGGTATGGGGCCCGATTAAAGACATGGTGCACATTAGCCATGGTCCCATCGGCTGCGGGCAATACAGTTGGGGTACCCGACGCAATTATGCGAATGGGGTATTGGGAATCGATAATTTTACCGCCATGCAGATTACAAGCAATTTTCAGGAAAAGGATATCGTGTTCGGCGGAGATAAGAAGTTGGAGGTGATCTGCAGGGAAATTAAGGAGATGTTCCCGCTGGCTAAGGGCATCTCCGTGCAATCTGAATGTCCGGTCGGACTGATTGGTGATGATATCGGGGCCGTGGCTAAGAAGATGACAGAGGAGCTGGGCATTCCGGTCATTCCTGTACGCTGTGAGGGCTTTCGCGGGGTGAGTCAGTCTCTGGGCCATCACATTGCCAATGATGCTATCCGCGATTTTCTGATGGGGCGCCGCGAGCTGAAGGAGTGCGGGCCTTATGATGTCTCCATTATCGGGGACTACAATATCGGCGGTGATGCCTGGGCCTCGCGCATTTTGCTGGAGGAAATGGGACTGCGGGTTATAGCGCAGTGGTCGGGTGACGGTACGATCAATGAGCTGGGGATTGCGCATAAATCCAAGCTCAATCTAATCCATTGTCATCGTTCCATGAATTATATGTGCACAACAATGGAGCAGGAATACGGAATTCCCTGGATGGAATATAACTTCTTCGGCCCGACCAAGACGATGGAGAGCCTAAGAGCGATTGCTGCCCGTTTTGACGAGAAGATTCAGGAAAAATGTGAGCAGGTCATTGCCCAATATATGCCGCAGATGGAGGCGGTCATCCGTAAATACCGCCCACGTCTGGAAGGCAAAAAGGTGATGCTTCTGATTGGCGGACTGCGGGCAAGGCATACCATCGGTGCCTATGAGGACCTGGGGATGGAAATTGTGGCTACAGGCTATGAATTTGCCCACAAGGATGATTACGAAAAGACATTTCCCGATGTAAAGGAAGGCACCATTCTGTACGATGATCCAACTGCCTATGAGCTGGAGGAATTGGCCCAGCGGCTGAATATTGACTTAATGGGTGCCGGAGTCAAGGAGAAATATGTGTATCACAAAATGGGCATTCCCTTCCGTCAAATGCACTCCTGGGATTACAGCGGGCCTTATCATGGTTTTGACGGCTTCAAGATTTTTGCACGTGATATGGATATGACCATAAACAGTCCAGTATGGAGCCTGCTGCCGTCCCGGCAGACTGCGGAGGTGCCGGTATGAACGAGCGTCTGAACATTGTCGATCACAATCAGCTGTTTCGGCAGGATAAATATGTGCGCCAGCGTGAGGAGAAACGGGCCTTCGAGGCCCCTTGCTCGCCAGAGGAGGTTACCGCCACCCTAGAGTACACCAAGACCAAGGAATACAAGGATAAGAATTTCGCTCGTACAGCTGTAGTCGTGAACCCGGCCAAGGCTTGTCAGCCGCTGGGAGCGGTTATGGCTGCGCTGGGCTTCGAAAAAACGCTCCCGTTCATTCATGGCTCACAGGGCTGTACGGCTTATTTCCGTAGCCATCTTGCCCGCCACTTCAAAGAGCCTGTTCCTGCCGTCTCCACCTCGATGACCGAGGATGCCGCCGTATTCGGCGGCATGCGCAACCTCATTGACGGTATAGAGAACTGTATTGCCTTGTATCAGCCGGAGATGATTGCGGTATGCACGACCTGTATGGCAGAGGTGATCGGAGATGATCTGTCTGCCTTCTTGGCTAATGCCCGTCAGGAGGGAGCCCTTCCCGAGGATATGCCGGTTCCTTTTGCCAATACCCCCAGCTTCTCCGGTTCACATATTACAGGCTATGACGCCATGCTGCGCTCTGTACTGGAGACGCTGTATAACAAGTCAGGCCGGACGCCGCAGCCTGGTCATGAATTGAAGCTGAATGTACTGCTCGGGTTTGACGGGTATACGGGCAATTTTGCGGAAATGCGGCGCATACTGGGGATGTTCGGCGCTACGTATACCATTCTGGGTGACCACAGCAGTAATTTTGATTCAGGGGCCACTGGAGAGTACAGCTACTATTACGGGGGAACGCCGCTTAAGGATGTGCCCGAGGCCGCAGATGCTGCCGGCACGTTGGCGATCCAGCAGTACTCTCTTCGTAAAACATTAGGCTATATGAAGCGAACCTGGGGGCAGCAGGTGTCTTCCATCTCCACGCCGCTGGGCATCCGCGCTACTGATTGCTTGCTTGAAGAGATCAGCCGTCTGTCCGGAAAGGAAATTCCCGAGGCATTGAAGCAGGAGCGCGCCCGAATTGTGGATGCCATGATGGATTCGCATGCTTATCTGCACGGCAAACGAGTGGCTATGGCGGGAGACCCGGATATGCTCATCGGCCTGATTGGCTTTTGTCTGGAGTTGGGCATGGAGCCGGTGCATATTGTTTGCTCCAATGGGGACCGGAAATTTGAGAAGGAAGCAGAGCTTCTGCTGAAGTCCAGCCCTTACGGTGCAGAAGCCACGGTTCATTCCGGTCAGGATTTGTGGCATATGCGTTCGCTGCTGTTCCAGGACCCGGTGGACCTGGCTATTGGCAGCTCCCACCTGAAGTTCGCGGCCAAAGAGGCGAAAATTCCTTTGCTCCGTGTGGGCTTTCCGATCTTCGACAGGCATCATCTGCATCGTTATCCGATTATCGGCTACCAGGGTGCGCTGAATCTGCTTACCCAATTCGTGAATACCGTACTGGATGTCATGGAAGAGCAGGCTCCGGATCATAGCTTTGATCTGGTGCGCTAATTGCTGTACCGCGTAGATGGAAGTTGGCAGCTATTTCAATGGATTCTATCTGAAATAAGGGGGGTGTGCGGATGGAGCCGGCTGTGTCAAACGGAAGGCTGGAGGTATCCTGCGGCAACAAAATTCCCAAAAGCACGCCCTGTCCCCGGCCTGTGCCGGGGGAGGCTTCGGGTGGCTGCTCCTTTGACGGGGCCCAGATTACACTGATCCCCATTGCAGATGCGGCTCATCTGGTGCACGGGCCGATTGCCTGTCTCGGCAATAGCTGGGAGAGCAGAGGCAGCCTGTCCAGCGGCCCGGAGCTGTCGGCGTATGGCTTCACTACTGATCTTGGAGAACAGGACATCATTTTTGGTAGTGAACAGAAGCTGCATGAATCGATCCGCTACATTGTCAGCCGCTTTGCTCCTCCCGCTGTGTTTGTCTATACAACATGTGTCACAGCTCTCACCGGTGAAGATATCGAGGGGGTCTGCAAGGCTGAATCGGAGCGGCTGGGGACGCCGATCATTCCGGTGAACAGTCCGGGATTTGTGGGGAGCAAGAATCTCGGGACCCGGCTGGCCGGAGACGTGCTGTTCCAGCATATTATCGGCAGCACCGAGCCGGAACAGACAACCTCCCATGATATCAATCTCATTGGGGAATACAATATTGCGGGCGAGATGTGGCATATCGAGCGGCTGATGCAGCAGGCGGGAATGAGTATCCTGTCCCGAATTACCGGGGACGGTCGGTTCCGTGAGGTGGGATGGGCGCATCGTGCCAAGGCCAATATGGTCGTATGCAGCCGGGCTTTGCTGGGCCTGGCAGTCCAAATGGAGCGTAAATACGGCATTCCTTATTTTGAAGGTTCATTTTATGGAGCAAAGGAGACGAGTTATTCCTTGCGGCAGATGGCTTACCTGACTGGAGATCGTGATGTAGAGCGACGGGTGGATAAGCTGGCCGCACGGGAGGAAATGAGGCTATCGCTGGAGCTGGAACCCTACCGCAAGCAGCTGAAAGGAAAGCGGGCAGTGCTCTATACCGGAGGGGTAAAGAGCTGGTCTGTCATTACGGCTTTGCAAGAGCTGGGCATTAAGGTAGTTGGTGTAGGCACGAACAAGAGTACTGCCGAGGATGTATCCCGGATCGCTGACCGTATCGGAGATGATGCGGAATACATCCCGGAAGGCGGCGCCCGGCAGATTCTCAAGACCGTACGGAGCCGCAAGGCAGACATGGTCATTGCCGGGGGCCGGAACATGTATATGGCGCTTAAGGAACAGATTCCTTTTGTGGACATCAATCAAGAACGGCACAAAGCCTATGCGGGCTATGACGGGCTGTTGTCTCTAGCGAAACAGCTTGTGCATACGCTGCAGCATCCGGTTTGGGAGCTGACCGCCAAATTGGCTCCATGGGAGGAGGAGACGGAATTTGCCGATTAAATCCGCCACGAAGCCTGTCAGTGTCAACCCGCTCAAGGTAGGACAGCCTCTGGGCGGCGTGCTGGCTCTGCAGGGGATGTATCGCTCAATGCCTTTGCTGCACGGCGCTCAGGGCTGCTCGGCCTTCTCCAAGGCGCTGCTGACTCGCCATTTTCGAGAGCCGATTGCCGTTCAGACCTCTGCGCTGCAAGAGATGGACGTTATATTTGATGCAGACCGGAATCTGGAGGAGGCGCTGGATCATATCTGGTCCAAACACCATCCAGATGTCATCGGCGTTATCAGCACGGCCCTCACCGAGGTGGCAGGCGTTGATTTTCAGTCCAGGGTAAAAGCGTTCAAGCGAGAACGGGCCTTGAAGGAAAGTCTGCTGTTTTCTGTATCGCTGCCTGATTTTCACGGTTCTCTGGAGACGGGCTACAGCAGTACAGTAGAGTCGCTAATGGATGCCATACTCGGGTTAGCCGGAGGCAAGTCCCCCAAAAAACAGCGCCGGACGCAGGTCAATCTGCTGCCGGCTTCTTATCTGACTGCCGGAGATGTCATGGAAATCAAGGATATTATCGCTTCCTTCGGCCTGGAGGTTATCACACTTCCCGATATCTCCACTTCCTTGTCCGGTCACCTGCTGACAGGTTTTTCCCCTTTGACGAGAGGGGGGACTCCGCTGGATTCAGCCTGCCAGATGCTGGAGTCTTCCTGCACCATTGCCATTGGCGCGAGCATGGAGCGTCCGGCGCGCAGGCTGACTCATGCCGCAGGCATTCCCTACCACTTGTTCACGGGTCTGTCTGGCTTGGCCGCGAGCGATGCGTTCATACATTTTCTGCAGAAAATCAGCCGCGAGCCAGCCCCTGTTCGCTTCCGCTGGCAGCGTGAAAATCTGTTGGACAGCATGCTGGATGCCCATTTCTATTATTCCGGCGCTTCCGCTGTAGTGGCGCTAGAACCGGATCATATGCTGTCGACCGCAGCCTGGCTGGAGGAGATGGGAGTGGAACTGAAACGGCTAATTACACCCTGCAGCACGCCCGCACTGCAAAAGACAGAACGGGAAGTCTGGATCGGTGATCTGGATGATGCAGAGGAGAGCGCGCAGGGCGTTGATTTGTGGATCAGCAATTCACATGGAAGAAAGGGAGCGGCACGGGCCGGGGCCTCATTCGTACCGGCAGGCTTGCCGGTGTATGACGAGCTGGGCGCCCACACATCCGTAAGCGTCGGATACCGTGGAACCATGGAGTGGGTGAACAAGGTCGGTAATGTATTGCTTGCCGAGAGGGGGAGAGGAGGGTGAAGGTTGCATTTGCGACGGAAGACGGTGTGCATGTGAATGCTCATTTTGGGCAGAGTCCCATGTTCACTGTATTCGAAATCCGGCACTCAGGCGTCCAGTTCCTGGAGCATCGGCGGATAGCCCTGGGGAGCGATGAGAACGAGGCGGGCAAGATCGCCAGCCGCATTGGCCTGATCGAGGATTGTGCCTTGATCTTCCTGGTACAGATTGGCGCTTCGGCCGCCGCCCAGGTTACCAAACGGACCATTATGCCTGTGAAGGTGGCCTTCGGTAGCACCATTGAGGAGCAGGTCCAGCGTCTCCAGAATATGCTGGCTCGTAATCCGCCCATGTGGCTTGCCAAAATCCTGCACGCTGAGGAGGGCAGCGGCAAAGCCGAATCATGAGCCTTCTGTAAGGAAGAGCAACCGTATATGATGTCAAGATCCTGCGGACCGAATATCTTAAAGGCGGGAGCCGCACATGGAGGGGTGGACGAATGGTACAGCTGCTGGAAGACAGTAGATACGGACGCCAGTTGAAGCTGCTGGGAGTGGAAGGTCAGAACAGGCTAAAGCAGGCTACTGTTATGGTTGCAGGCATCGGAGGATTGGGAGGGACAGCGGCCATGTACCTGGCCGCTGCTGGAGTGGGAAAGCTGATATTGGCCCATGAGGGCGTAATCCATCTGCCCGATATGAACCGGCAGGTGCTGATGGACAGCGGACGAATCGGGGAGGAACGGATAGAAACGGCATTGCAGCATTTGCATCGTATCAATCCGGAGACCCAGCTTGAGGGCCACGCCGACAGAATCACGGAAGAATCCTCTCGACCATGGGTAGAAGCGGCAGATATCGTGATTGATGCACGATATGACTTTCCGGAAAGATATGCGCTGAACAGACTATGTGTTCGACATGGCAGACCGATGATAGAGGCGGCCATGTACGCCTATGAAGTATCATTGATGACCATTGATCCCGGTAGGACGGCGTGCCTGGAATGTCTCTACCCAGAAGGCGGACAGCCTTGGGAGCCTCTGGGATTCCCGGTCCTGGGAGCCACCTCCGGCTTGATTGGCTGTATGGCTGCACTGGAAGCGGTCAAATGGATTACAGATGCGGGCAATCTGTTCACTGACCGCATGTACCGAATGAATGTGCTGGATATGAGCAGCTGCACCATAGCGGTCAAACGCAATCCGCGTTGTCCGTGCTGCGGAACGGGAGGGAATACAGATGAGTCGATTGCATATTTGTGATACGACACTTCGTGACGGAGAACAGGCTCCGGGCGTTGCCTTTTCGGCCGAGGAGAAAACTGAAATTGCCATCATGCTGGACTCGGCGGGGGTGGAGCAGGCTGAGATCGGAATTCCGGCAATGGGAGAGGCGGAGTGCAGGTCTATTGCCAGGATTGCTGCTCTCGGACTTCAGATGAAGCTAATGACCTGGAATCGCGCGGTGTTCACGGATATTGATGCAGCTGAATCGACAGGTGTCGGCTGGGCCCATATTTCGGTTCCCGTGTCGACGGTGCAGATGAAGGCCAAGCTGGGTATGAACCCTGAGCAGGTGACTGAGCTGATCCGCAAGTCTGTCGATTACGGTCTGTGTAAAGGATTGACTGTTTCCGTAGGCTTTGAGGATGCTTCAAGGGCAGATGACCTGTTCCTTGAGCAGTTGGCGAATCAGCTCTATAGGGATGGTATCCGGCGCTTCAGATATGCCGACACGCTGTCCGTTCACCATCCCGCTGCCATAGCTGCCCGTATAGAAAGATTTGTATCGCGTGTGCCGCAGGATGTGGAGCTTGAGATTCACTGTCATAATGATTATGGCCTAGCGCTTGCCAATACTTTGGCAGCTTTGCAGGCGGGAGCTGTCTGGGCCAGTACCACAGTGTCGGGCCTTGGGGAAAGGGCAGGTAATACGGCGCTGGAGGAAGTGGTGATGTCGTGGAGGGACCTATATCAAGGAACCTGCAGTGTCCGTCCCGAACTGCTGAACCCGCTGGCTGCACTGGTGTCCAAAGCCTCCAACCGAATCATTCCCGAAGGTAAGCCAATTGTGGGAGACATGGTATTCGCCCATGAATCCGGCATACATATCAACGGTCTGCTAAAGGAGCGCGCCGCCTATCAGGCCCTTGATCCGACCGAGCTGGGCGCTGACCATTCGTTTGTACTCGGCAAGCATTCGGGCAGAAGTGCAGTTCAATATATGCTGGAGCAGGAAGGAATCGAGGCAGGCTCCGGTGAAATCAAGTTCCTGCTGGAGCGACTTCGCCTAGTCGGTGAAGATCCCAAGCGTGTCATTCATAGCGCGGATTTAAGGCGCTGGCTGCAGTATTATCCGGCAGAGCTGCCGAAATAACCGAAAAAGCGTTCCCGTCCGGTGAGTGTGACCGTGACTGGAACGCTTTCTTGCATATCTTTTAATTTCACAACCGGAGTCTCCAATTTGCTGGTTAAACGAAGCCGTTCAGAAGGGTATAATAAAATATAGTGCTGTATAAAGTGCGTATATATGGTTTTACAGCAGACAGGTTCGAATCTTATAACCATTACACGCTGATCTGGAAGGACGGCTATGGGCAATTGGAGGAATGCTTGTGGGAATGATGTTTTCTTTTCTAAAAAAATATCGGGTTCCAGCCATCGCAGCGCTTGTGATGATGTTGCTGGAATTGACGGTAGAGCTATCACAGCCATATTTGATCTCTAAAATCATTGATGAGGGCATCCGACAGCAGGATTTGTCCGTCGTCTGGTTATGGGGCAGTGTATTGGTGGGGAGTGCCGTTATCGCTTTTATGGCGGGGATATCCAGCTCTTTTTTTGCTTCACATGCAAGTCAGGGCTTCGGCTATGATTTGCGGGAAAAGCTGTACCGTAAAGTGCAATCCTTTTCGTATCCTGTGTTTAAACGTTTTGCCACTTCGTCGCTGATTACGCGCCTGACCGGGGATGTCACGCAAGTACAGGATACGGTGTTTATGAGCCTGCGGTTTATGACACGGGTTCCGCTTGTAGTCATCGGCAGTATTGTGATGGCACTGGTTGTACATTTCAGGCTTGGGCTGCTATTGGCGGTTATGGCCCCAGTGCTGTTCGTGTTTGTGTTGGTGATGATGCGGAGGACGGTCACTTTGTTTAAAGGTGTCCAGCGACGCTTGGATGACGTTAACGGAGTGATTCAGGAGAATCTGACAGGTATCCGTCTCATCCGGGTTTTTGTGCGGATGCGGCATGAAATCGAACGTTTTGCCCATTACGGAGGCGAGTTGATGAAAGGGACGGTGTCCGCTCTACGCTGGACAGAAACGACGATGCCGTTCATTTTGTTTACGATGAATGCAGGGATTATTGCAGTACTTTGGTTCGGACGCGGCCAAATTTCCACTGGGGATGCCAGTGTAGGACAGGTGGTCGCAGTCGTCAATTATTCACTGCGGACAATTGGAGCCTTGTCTGCCTTATCAGGTATCGTTGTTGTATTTTCCCGGGCAACTGCATCTACGGGGCGGATTCGAGAGGTATTGGAAACATCTAATGAAGATGAGCAAGAGCTGGAGCCTGTTTCAACGCATCATATACGAATTGAGGGACAGGTGGAAATGGACCGGGTGAGCTTTCATTATCCGGGCAGTGATTTGGCTGTCCTAAAGGATATATCTTTTAAGGCGCGATCAGGCGAGCGGATAGCTATTATGGGGGCCACTGGCTCGGGCAAATCCTCACTTGTGCAGTTGATTACGCGTCTGTATGAAGAAGATGAAGGTTATGTGCGCTTTGACGGAAAGGATGCTCGTGAACTGGATGCGTCCATATTGCGAGAGGCTATTGGCTATGTGCCTCAGGAGGTACTGCTATTCACCGGCTCGATTCGGGATAATATTGCTTGGGGGCTGGAGAATGCCAGCCTGGAGCAAATTAAGGAAGCTGCACGGATGGCGCAAATCCATAATATGATTGAACGCTTGCCGCAAGGCTATGACACGATGCTCGGGCAGCGTGGTGTCAATCTGTCTGGCGGACAGAAACAGCGGCTTTCGATTGCCCGCGCACTGGTGCGCCAGCCGACGGTGCTGATTTTGGACGACAGCACAAGTGCATTGGATGTAGGGACAGAAGCAGCACTACTGAATGCACTCGATGGCCTGTCCTGCACGACATTTCTCATTACGCAAAAAATCAGCTCGACGGCCTCAGCAGATCAGATTTTACTGCTGGATGAGGGTCGCCTGATGGCAAGTGGAAGTCATGAGCATCTCATGGATAGCTCGGATCTGTATCGGCGTATCTATGAATCACAATACGGAAAGGAGGAGTCGCATGTTCAAGGAACTCATTGAACCGTTCCGTCAGCCTACACCGCCGTCCGGTGTGCTGCGAAATCCGGTGGGAGCGGAAGGACGCCGCAAGGCCAAAGCGAAGAACTGGTCTGGCACGTTAGGACGGATATGGGCTTATCTGGCCCGCCGTAAGGCCAAACTGATGCTGGTGCTGTTCATGGTACTGCTCAGCTCCGGGCTGGCTCTGCTGGGTCCATATCTGGTCGGCGTAGCGGTGGATGATTTTCTCGAAGGTCCGGGTGGACGCACGTGGATTTATTTTCTCATCGGATTAGGAGCTGTATATCTGCTCAACTCGCTGACCTCCTGGCTGCAAAATATCTGGATGATCGAGATTGCCCAAGAGACGGTGTACCGCATGCGTTTCGATCTGTTTTCACATTTGCATCGACTACCGATTCCTTTCTACGGCAAACGTCAGCAGGGAGAGATTATGAGCCGTCTGACCAATGATATCGAAAATGTCAGTTCTACGCTTAACAGTTCCGCCATTCAGATTTTTTCGAGTATATTGACGTTAATCGGTACACTCACGGTGATGCTGTGGTTAAGCCCGCTGATGACCCTGCTGACCTTTATCGTGGTGCCGCTAATGGCTGCCGGGATGCGCTGGATTACACGTCGCACCGGGCCCTTATATAAGGAACGCCAGAAGAATTTAGGCGAACTGAACGGATACATCGAAGAAACACTGTCTGGGCAGCAGATTATTAAAGCATTTTCGCAGGAAAAGAGAGTCATCCGTGGTTTTGGCGAGCGTAATGACCGTATTCGGCTATCGGGCTTCTGGGCACAAACGATTTCAGGCTTTATACCGAAGCTGATGAACGGACTGAATAATCTCAGCTTTGCTATTGTAGCGGGGATCGGTGGGATTTTGGCCATTCGCGGCTCCATCACTATAGGTACAATTATTGTATTCGTAGAATATGCCCGCCAGTTCACCAGACCGTTGAATGATTTGGCTAACCAGTGGAACACCCTGCTGTCCGCTATTGCCGGAGCTGAACGAGTATTTGAAATATTGGATGAAGATGAAGAGTCCAAGGATGAACGCGGCGCAGTGGAGGTAGAGCATGTGGAGGGGGCGGTGCGGTTTACGGATGTTTCCTTCGGTTATGATGAGGGAAGCGCTACGCTGGAAGGTATCTCTTTTGAAGCCAAACCTGGTGAAATGATCGCACTAGTCGGCCCGACCGGGGCAGGAAAAACGACACTGATCCAGCTCCTTTCCAGATTCTATAGCCCCGACCAGGGAACGATTACGCTGGACGGGCGCGATATCACCACCATACAGCGTGAAAGCTTGCGCTCCCGCATGGCATTTGTGCTACAGGATTCCTTCCTGTTTCAGGGGACGATTCGTGAAAATATCCGCTTCGGCAGACTGGACGCCACCGATGAGGAGGTTGAACAAGCATCGAAACTGGCTAACGCCCATTCCTTTATCATGCGGATGAAGGACGGATACGACAAGGTGTTGGAAGCGAACGGCAGCGGCATCAGTCAAGGGCAAAAACAACTGCTGGCTATTGCCCGTGCTATTTTGGCCAACCCTTCCATCCTTGTACTCGACGAGGCAACAAGCAGCATCGACACCATTACCGAGATGAAGATACAAGAAGGACTGGAGCGGCTCATGCAGGGGCGAACAAGTTTCGTCATCGCGCATCGGCTGAATACCATTCGTCTGGCTGATCGGATTCTGGTCTTAAAGGATGGCCGTTTGGAGGAGCAGGGTTCTCATGATGAACTGCTGGCTCACAAAGGCTTTTACAGTGATTTATATTATGGTCAATTGAGTAAGCAAAACTCCTAAGCCGGCTCGCGATTAACAGATTTACAGGCATACTTAAAAGGACTACCTCGGGGGTGGCCCTTTTTAAGTATGCCTTTTTACAGGTACGTACTCTTAAAGAGGCGTTTGAAATGAAGATACTGCTTTCACACCATTAAATATACCCATACCCCGTATATGTATGTTAGTATGGATGTGCAAGAATAAAATCCCACTTCAAAGGAGAGATCATCATGAAAATCGCAATCATGCTTTTCGATGGAATTACGGCATTAGATGCAGTGGGTCCATACGATGTATTTGCTGCTACACTGAAATGTGAAGTGAAGTTTGTCGCTAAGAAAAAAGGGTTAATCAAGCTGGACTCAAATATGGGTTATTTGCATGCCGATTACAGTTTTTCTGAAGTTAGTTCAGCTGATATTCTTGTTGTTCCAGGTTGCAGTCCGCCAAATTATAAAACTCCAATGAATGACGAAGAAACGTTAAATTGGATTCGCCAAATACATGAAACTACGAAATGGACCACGTCGGTTTGTAACGGCTCTTTGATTTTGAGCGCCGCAGGCTTGTTAAATGGAACCGTAGCCACCAGTCATTGGGGTTCCTTAGACCTGCTCCAATCTCTTGGAGCCATTCCAACAGATGAGAGAGTGGTTCGTCAGGGCAAAATCGTTACAGCAGCCGGTGTCTCTTCTGGTATTGATATGGCACTCCAGCTATTGGCATGGGAATTGGGAGAAGATATGAGTAAAGGAGTTCAGCTGATTTTGGAATACGATCCTCAGCCTCCGTTTGACACGGGTTCACCAAAGAAAGCACCTGCTATATTGGTAGAACAAATAAGAGGTATGTTACAAGAGTTTGCAAAACAGGAGCCTAATGTGTAACTCAAGAATAACAAGATCTCTTTCCGGTATTAGCTTGGCTTAATAGGTGTGTAATTTTATTTACAAGGGTCCCTATTTCAACTAATATAGTTTACACATAGTAAAGGGTTACATAGTGTAAATGGTTGAAGGGGGTTACAAACATGAGCAGCTTACCTAAGTCTGCTACATTTCCACTTTTCATTCTGATGCTGAATTTGTTTATTGCTTTATTGGGTCAAGGTATGGTGATTCCCATTCTGCCTGAATATCTGAAACAATTTAATGCGGCAGGAGCTGCTGCGGGTTATCTTATTGCCGCTTTTGGAGCAGCACAGTTTATTTTTTCGCCCCTAGGTGGGCAGCTTTCGGATAGATGGGGGCGGAAATCCATGATCATCACCGGTCTGTTTTTAACCGTCATCTCGGATCTTATGTTTGCTGTTTCTACGACATTGCCTCTTCTATATATTGCCCGATTTATCGGGGGGATAGGTATTGGATTAATGGTTCCTTCTAATATGGCCTACGTCGCTGATATTACCACTTCTGAAACCCGAGCTAAAGGAATGGGATACTTGGGTGCCTCCATGAATTTGGGTATGGTGCTTGGTCCGGGGTTAGGCGGTATGATCGCTGAGTTTGGCATAAGGGTGCCCTATTTTTTTGCTGGTGGACTTGGACTTGTAGCTACGCTGCTTAGCTTGTATATGCCAGAGACACTACCCAAGGAAAAACGAAAACCCGCTAGCCAATGGGTCCGCCGGGAGCCAATTCGCAACCAAATCCTAAATTCATTTCGGACATCCTATTTTCGTTATCTTCTCCTCATTCTGATCATGACATTAGGTTTGATGAATTATGAAACGGTGTATGCTCTTTTTGTGGAACGAAAATATGGTTTTGATGCCACTAAAATCTCAATGATCATTACGGTTGGTGCAATTATAGGCATCGTAGTACAGATATGGCTACTTGATTATCTCATCAAGAGACTTGGTGAGATGAAGCTTATACGTCTTTCTTTGATCATGACAGCCATCGCTTTACTGTTAATGATAATTAAGATCAATTTAGGTTATCTGCTGGCGGTATCGGCGCTGTTTTTTGCTTTTAATGCCTTCCTAAGGCCAACCGTAAGTACAATGATCGCGAACTCAGCTGGTGATCGTCAAGGATATGCCGCCGGATTGAATACGACGTATACCAGCCTAGGCAATATATTGGGACCCATTTTAGCGGGTTTGATGTTTGACAAACACATTCATATTCCTTATATTTTTGGTGCACTTATCCTTGCATCTGCCCTTTTCTTAACCTTACAAAAATCGAAAAATGAGAAACGGATGGTTGTTAATGACTGAGAACTGGCACCAGAATTTGAAAAACAAAAATCGGGAAGAACTCATTGCGGCTGCCAAGGAACTTTTTATGAAGCAAAGCTTTCTCAAAGTTAATATTAAGGATGTATGCAACGTGGCTGGTGTAAGTCGGGTCACATTCTATAAGCACTTTCAGTCCATGAACGAACTGATCTTTGAGGTTCAGATGGAAATCCTTGAGAGCATGACCGAATTTGTTAGAAGGGCACCTTCAGCCGAAATGAGCGGTAAGGAGATGCTTACTTTGATGCTTGATGCATGGATTGATTACGCTTGGCAACATCCAGAATACATCAAGTTTATTCTTCTATTCGATCTGCATTACGAAGCTTATGATTCAAATCAAGAACTCAAAGAACAGTACAAAAATTTTGTTAGCCGGGAAAAGGAACGACATTTCCTGATGGATGCTCTGGAAGTTGGATTCCAAGATGGATCATTAAAGTCCGACACAGAACCCTTGAAGACCGCTCATTTTATCTTCACGTCTATGATGGGTATACTCCAGAAAATGAGTCTGACGTCCAAGGACGATTGGAATAACGAACTTGATGATATAGAAATTGCTAACCGATTTGCGGGAATGTTGATTCAGTATTTAAGTCCAAAAAGTGATAAATCCCCAACCTTTTAGGCAAGAGTCGCCTGCCGTATTCCAAAGGATTTCAGATCGTCCGATGGAGTGAAATAGAAGTACAGGACTCAGTCTGTTAAACTGTGAAAATAGAGCGGTTGCAGATACGTTGTCGTGTTAGCCTTATCTATTTTTGTGGAGGTGCGGGGATGAACGGAAGTCTGTTTGAGCCACGGCTGCGTGACGGGGATTATATTCCCCGTTTTTTTGCTTACTATTACAAGCAATGGCATGACTACACCATGTCTTACCACGATCATCATTCTACCGAAATTATGTACATGATTTCCGGCTTTTGCAGGGTAGATGTACAAACGGGAGAGAATGTGGAAGAAAGCATCACGCTGCGTAAAGGCGAGTTTATTATGCTGGACGCAGGTGTACCTCATCGACTAGTGGTGGAAGGAGAACAACCGTGCCGGATGCTAAATGTAGAGTTTGGTTTTACGGAGGGAGTGAGGGTAGGGCCGTCTATCCGACAAATGGCAGCAGAGGAGCAGGAGGTCACGACTCTCATGTCACGTCCGTTCCCGTATCTGGTACTATCGGACCCGGAAGAGGTATATTATGCGCTGAAAAGTCTCGTGCTGGAGCTGGACCAACGAAAAGAACAGCCGGGTGCAATGGCAGAGATGCTTTTTATGCAATTGCTAGTACGAATTGCACGTCTACGGGAAGAGGCAGAGCGCAGCAACACGCAGCAAACGGATATGTACATCAAACGATGCATTGAATTTCTCCATCTGAACTATGACCGAGATATTGTGGTTAAGGACATGGCGGCAGCCGTGAATCTACACCCAGGTTATTTGCACCGTATTTTCAAAAAGCATACTCGGCAAACGCTTACCGCGTATTTAACGATGCTGCGAATGGACAAGGCCCGTATGCTTCTTCAGCAAACGGACATTCCCATTCAAGAAATTGCCGATTATGTAGGCGTGGCCAGCAGGCAGTATTTTCATATGTTGTTCAAAAAGCACACAGGCAAGACGCCTGTTGAATACCGCTCTGCTGTAGAGCGCAATGTGAGGAACTATGCGGAGGAGGATGGGAGCTGATAATAAGAAGCCTCTGAACCATTGCCGATTTAGGTCGGTATGACTCAGAGGACGTGTGTTTTGAAGCATTATAACATGTGTCCGGGCTTCTTGAGAGCTAAAGTTGGGTCATTTCCCAAGCCACATATTTTCCATCTGTTCAAGTGATCTCCCCTTGGTTTCGGGAACCTTGCGCCATATAAAGACCACGACGAACAACGAGATGGCTCCGAATAACCAGAAGGTGTTGGACGGACCGGCTGAACTCAGCAGAGGAGGGAATGCTTGCGATACCAGATAATCGCCGGCCCACAATGCCATCGAAGCGATGGCGACCGCTTTGCCGCGAATGCGGTTCGGAAAGATCTCCGAGATCATAACCCATACGATCGGCCCAAGCGATATAGCATAGGAGGCCACGTAGATCAATATCATGATGAGTACGAGCGGTCCGGTGGTCAAACCCATTTTGAATGCGGCTCCAATAATGACCAAACAGAGGGTCATCAACGAGGTGCCAATTATCAGCAGGACTTTTCGTCCCGCTTTGTCGATCAGCCATACGGATACGATGGTGAACAACACATTGATCAACCCGATCCAAATGGTCTGGGTCAAAGAAGCGTCCGTACCGAGTCCCATTCCCTTAAAAATAACCGGCGCGTAGTACAAAATGGCATTGATGCCGGTAATATGCTGCATAATGGCGAGCATAACACCGATAAAGAGAGCGACCCGAATACCAGGAGCGAACAATTGTTTCAATGAGTTGTTCTCATTTTTGAATGATTCCTTGATATCAAGCACTTCCTGCTTAGCGGCTTCTTCACCGTGAATTTTCAGCAAAATCGGCAGCGCTTCATAAGGCCGATTCTGTTTAATAAGCCATCTCGGGCTTTCGGGTATGAAGAGCATCAAGAGCATAAAGATCAGTCCCGGAACGGCTCCCACTCCGAACATCCAGCGCCAGGCTGTTGAGACACCCCAGGCTTCATCCCCCATGCTGACGATCCACGAATTCTGAAAATAAACCAGGAAAATCCCTGTTACGATCGCCAACTGATTTAAAGCAACCAAACGACCTCGGTATTTGGCGGGAGCGATCTCCGCGTTGTACACCGGACAAACGGTGGAAGTGATTCCTATGCCAATGCCGCCAATCATGCGAAAGATAACATACCCGGTGAACGTGTCTTGAAGCGCAGAGCAGATCGAGCCGACGACGAATAAAAATCCGGCGGCCAGTAATACCTTTTTTCTGCCGATCTTTTCACTCATGTAGCCGGAGAGAGCCGCTCCGGTGACACTCCCGACAATCAGACTTGACACCGCCCAACCAACCTGAAATTCGCTCAGCGAAAAACGCTGCTGCAGGAATTCGACTGCTCCCGAAACAACCGCGATATCAAAACCAAACAGGATACCTCCGAGCGCAGCTACGATGGATACCAACGTCACAAAAAGCATATTGGGTTTTTCTGATTGAAGCGCTTTCTGTTGAGCGCTTTCATTATTGATGATTACTGCCATATGATCATCTCCCCTCCAGATCTCTGGAACCTCATTCCGTTCTTCGAGGAGAAGTATAACATGCGCTTATAAAAGAAAGGCCGGTTATCGTCTTCATTAAACGGACCTTTTCCTGCACGATTTTGGCTTCGATTTCCGAATTGGAGACGGAGGGGCTGAACCTAGCATTACCTTGTCATTCGAGCTTAAAAAAATCCATGCCGATAGTCGGCATGGATGAATCTCTACTATTTTTGGCCTTTGAACTCAGTGGGAGGAACACCCGTTATCTTCTTAAAGACTCGGCTAAAATAGTTCGGGTCCTTATAACCCACTTCAAAGCTGATTTCCTTAAGAGTAAGGTTGCCGGCCTTAATCAGAGAGATGGCTTTATCAATCCGCAGCCGGGTTACGAAGTCGATGAATGTTTCTCCGTATTCCTGTTTGAAAATTTTGCTGAAGTAGTGAGGATTCAAATGGACAAAATCAGCCACTTCTTCCAGCGAAAGATCATCGTTGAACCGTTCCTCGATATACATTTTCGCCCTACCCAGCATAGTCAGTGTTTGAACCTCTCGCTGTTCGCGTATCCGTTGCAGTGCTGACATGACGTACGTCTGCTGAAGCATTCCATTCTCCGCTTTGACGGCAAGCAAAGAAGCGTTTCCAGCCTCTGATGACTTCAGTTCGTCAAAGTGGCAGTAACCTCCATCCCGTTTGCGTAGGGTGGAGGCAAAAACGGCTTCGAAATAGGACTTGCGAAGTCCTTCCTCGCCGCTATGCAGCGACCCGATTCCAATGGCCGTCTTTATACCAAGTTGCTCCTGGGCAAGCTCGGAGAGCTGCTGAACAAGGTGTTTAACCAACTGCCGCCAGTCGTTTTCGTCGGTGACAGGCGGCTTGCGTAAAAAAGTGGCTACATGATGGTCGATCAAGGAGCTTACAATGGAATTCGGGCCATGCGTTTTTACATAGCTTCGGAAATGATCGTAAATTTTCTTTTTATCCTGCTCGTCCGTATATCCGTCAAAGGCGGCAATGATGGCGCTTCCCTGATCAAGAGGAAAGTCCAGCCATTCTGATAGCTGGGAAGCGCTCGAATCCACGGTCTGGTCAACCATAAGCATTAAAGCCAGCTCATTTTCTGCGAGCGGCATCAGCTGTGAGATTTTGTGCCTAAGCTCCAATTCTTCCGTACGTGCCCGCTTCTCGCACTCAATTTCTTCAATCAGTCGTTTCAGTGTACCGATGATCAGTTCTCGCTTCGCTGGCTTCAGAATATATTCTTTCACACCCAAAGAGAGCGCCTCCCGGGCATAGGCAAAATAATCATAGGCAGTGACGAGCACGAATCGGGTATCGGGAAGCCGCTCCTTTAATTCACGAAGCGCCGCAAGCCCGTCGATTCCAGGCATATTGATATCCAGAATGGCAATATGGGGACGGTGCTCTTCCGCACATTCAATCGCCATGCGGCCGTTGCCGGCATGAATAAACCGGAATATCCCCGGCATCGCCCGTTCCACTGTCAATTCCAGTCCTTCTCTCTCCAAAGCCTCGTCATCCGCGATCAACAACCGATACATCAGTCTGCTCACTCTCCTTCTTGACTGGAATTCGTATTGTTATGGTAGTACCTCGTCCGATATTGCTATTGATTTCAACCATTCCTTCCTTTCCGTAGAACAACTGCAGCCGCCTAAACACATTTTGCATTCCAAGTCCTGTTGAACTGCCGCTTTCGACTTCGCCTTTAAGATGGAGTACCGACAGTCGGGTTTCCTCCGTCATGCCCTTTCCGTTGTCCGAAATTTCAATTTGTACATCTTCGTTTGCTCTCGATAGCGTTAACATGATAATGGCTCCGTCTTCCATATCTGCCACACCATGAAGAAAAGCGTTTTCAATAAATGGCTGGATCGTCAGGGCCGGAATTTGCTGCTGAAGTACGGAAGCGTCAAAGTGAAGATCAAAGCGAATTCTGTCCCTGAAGCGCGCCTGCTGGATGGTTACGTATTCGCGGATATGATCCAGTTCCTCCTGGAGAGTTACGGGTTTGTCCAGCTTCTGCAGGCTGTACCGTAGCAGATTGGACAGCGAAACGATCAGGTCGCTGGTTTTCTCCGCCCCTTCCAGGATCGCCAGCTTGGAGAGCACATTTAAGGTATTGAATAAAAAGTGCGGGTTAATTTGATTTTGCAGAGCCAGAAGCTCCAGTTCCTTCACAAGCCGCCGCATTTCCAGACTCTGTTTATCCTTCTCGATAAGGATACTCAAATCGGTGGACATTTGCGAAATGGCGTCCGACAGTACGCCTAGCTCGTCATCCCGTCGCGGTTGGGGCTTGATATTCAGATCACCTGTGGCGATTCGCTTCGCCAGTCCGACAAGTCTGCCGACAGGGCCAGTAATGCTGCGCGAGACCCAGATTGCAAGCAAAACCCCCATCAGCGCGTTCATGCCGAACAACGCCACTCCCCATCCGTTCATTCGCTCATTCTTGTTCCGGATGTTCTCAATGATTGGCCGGTAATAAGCCAGTTCATCATCGATCAGTTGCTGACCCTCCTCATGAATATAGCTGACGGTTTTCTCCGCTTCAATATAATGTTCAAAAGCCGATTGAGGATCTTGTGCCTTTGCATCCAGAACTGCGGCTTGTTTCTCTTTAAGAAATGTAGCCAACAGATTCACGTAGTCCTCCTCGGCGAAAGAAGGGTCAGTCGAGGAGGAGACTTCCTGAATTCTGCCTTTCAACTGCATCAATTGGTATTCTGTCGGGCCCTGCACAGCCTTATCGCCTCTTGGATTAAGCAGATAGGCATATAGGAGATTTAAGTTGCTCTCCGCCGATTCGGAGGTTTGCTCGATGAGAAGAATGCGGCCAAGCATTTCATCGTAGCTCTGTTGTACGACCTTTCCGCTTTGGAATACAAAATAAGCGATGATATTGGCGAACACAACTAGAAGAGGGATGAACAGAAGCAGCTTCGTTCTGATCGTCATCGTCTGTCATCTCCGGTCATGTTGTCGGGAGTGTCCGCATGCATCTCATATATCCTGGTGTATGTTAATTCCTGGGGGGGATTCCCCTTTAGATAATCATTCAGTAATTTTATGGACTTAGCCCCCATTTCCTCTGGCTGTTGAACAATGGTCAGTTCGATTTTGCAATCTCTGATGGCTTTCAACGTCTCGGCCATATCGTCAAAAGCGAAAATCTGCAAATTCCGCGCTCCGCGTCGCTCCGAGGCTTCCAGAATACCAAGGCCGTCCAGCGCACTGAATCCGACCATGTAGCGGATCTGCGGATACCGGGTGAGCATGTTCTGAGCTTGCTGTGCTGCCTGAAGCCGTGAAATATTTGAGGAGCGAATCTCCACAATGCGGAGCTTGGGATAGCGACCGATCACGGAACGAAATCCAGCAAGCCTGAGTCGCTGATTCTCGACGCGCTCGCTACTGATCATAACTCCAATGTCGCCACGCTCTCCAGAGGCTTTCGCTAACAGCGCGCCCATCCGTTTTCCTGCTCCTTCGTTATCCGTTCCCACGTAAGCTAGTCTACGGGAATCTGGTTCATCCGTATCAATCGTGATGACTGGGATGCCAAGTCCGGCTGCTTTGTCGATTAATCGGCGATACTCTGGATCATTTATCCCTTGAACCAGAATTGCATCCGCCTTACTGGCAATCGCTTTATCCAGCAGTTTGACCTGCTCGGACGGATTAATGCGGTCCGGCCCGATATAATCGAGCCGCATACCGTACTGTTCCGCTTCTTTTCGGGCTCCTTGTTCGATTGACCGCCAGTAATAATTATCCAACTCCTGGGATATCAGTACGACTTTTGTATCGGAAACCCCGTCTTTTGGAGAAACCGTCTTCAATAACTCTGCAAATTGGTGAATTTGAAAAGAAGACAGAGTGAACTGGAAGAGCAGCCAGGCAAATAGCAGGAAGACTGGGATAAGGATAAATGTCCATTTACGGTTTGACATGTCTTGCTCCTTTGTAAATATTTACAGACTCACTCATTATACAGCAACAAAACAACCGCACGCAGCTATCGTCAGCATAAGCGCGGTTATTGAGGAGGAATTCCATATTTTAATCAAGGTACATGACCAAAGTAGAAATCTTGAAGGGTAAGCAACAACAGATATTTGAAGAATGGTTTGCCCATCTTACAAGTAGTGAGGAGATGGAAGCCGAGCAAGTACTAAGTGAATTCCGTGGAAAGATAGCATTGGAGATAGGCCCCTACCAGTAGAATTAGGACATTTTTAAGTCCAGAAACTACTGCAGGGGCTTAAGTATAAAAAAATAACCTCACTAAATCAGACCATGCTTTTTAAAGCTGTGAAACAGTCCATCTTCATCGACAGCATCCGTAATGTCATCTGCAATGGCTTTGAGGCCCGGTTTGGCATTTCCCATAGCAATTCCTAGCGCACAATATTCAATCATTTCAGCATCGTTCATCCCATCTCCGATAGCAATGGTGTCTTCTTGGGATCTTCCCAAATGCTCAATAAGCTTTTCAATAGCTACGGCTTTGTGAATACCGGGAACCATTAGCTCGCCGCTGTCTTGCCCGAAAGCAGATACAGTACATTGAATAACCTCAAATTTCCCTGCAAATTCCTTTTTGATCTGTTCGAAAGGAACATTTTTGTTTTCCAAAAAGCATGCTTTGTTCACGTCACTACGATACAGGTTGTCCTCTCCTATAGTTAGGCCAGTGATAAACGGATGCGGGCGTTGTTCTTTTTTTTCTCTGGCTACGGGATCATTGTCCACATCACCATAGATAAGCCGTTCCACATGGGGCAAAAAGTTTTTACTCGCAAACAGTCCCCCGTTCGATTCCAAATAAAAGTCCAAATCATGTTCATCAAAGTAATCGACCATATGTTTAACATCTTCATCCGATACTTTGTGGTGATATAACATCTCGCCTTCGATTTCTACAAAGCCCCCGCCAGCTCCGATGATCCCGTCAAAACCGACCTCCATGATAAAATCATAAATCTCCGCTTTGGATCGGCCAGTGCATAAATAAATCAGATGTCCGTTCTTTCTCGCTTCGATACATGCTGTTTTTGCAGATTCGGGAATCATACCATCATCATCCACTAGCGTTCCATCTATATCTAAAAAGATAATCTTTTTGTTCATCTTAGGCTGCTCCTTGCTCTCCAATGTTTTCTTTTATGTTACTACATTTACCGCACTTAAAGTACATATTGAACTGAAAAAACACTAGATAGAAAGAGAGAAACGGATGGAACGAAATGGAAATCGGCAACCCTCTGCTAAAGCGAAAGTTAGGATTTTTGACACCTAAATACGAAACTGGTCATGATTTTGATAACGCTTTCCGCAGACCTATTGCTACAATGACGGTATATACCAATTCTAATTACCGGAGGTTGAATGCCGTGTCATTTAAAGTAGCTTTTATCGGAGCAGGAAGCATCGGTTTTACCCGTGGAATTTTGCGAGATCTGTTATCGGTTCCGGAATTTAACGATATTGAAGTGGCTTTTACGGATATCAGTCAGCACAATCTGGATATGGTTACTGAGTTATGCCAGCGGGATATTCGTGAGAATGGTTTGTCCATACAAATACAGTCCTCTACGGACCGAAAGATAGCTTTAAAGGATGCCAAATACGTCATTTGTACGATCCGGGTTGGCGGGCTGGAGGGCTTTGCAACCGATGTGGATATTCCGCTGAAATATGGCGTGGATCAATGCGTGGGCGATACATTGTGTGCAGGAGGGATCATGTATGGTCAGCGTGGTATTGCTGAAATGCTGGCCATCTGTAAGGATATCCGCGAGCTAAGTGCACCGGATGTATTGCTGCTGAACTACTCGAACCCGATGGCGATGATTACGTGGGCCTGCAACAAATACAGCGGTGTGCGTACAATCGGTCTATGTCACGGCGTCCAGCATGGGCATCACCAAATTGCCGAGGTGTATGGTCTGGAGAAGCAGGATGTGGACATTGTGTGCGCCGGAATCAATCACCAGACGTGGTACATTCAGGCGTCACATGAAGGCAAGGATCTGACAGCTGGACTGCTGGAGGCTTTTGAAAAACATCCCGAATATAGCCGCACCGAAAAGGTACGCATCGACATGCTTCGTCGTTTTGGCTATTACAGCACAGAGTCGAATGGCCATCTAAGTGAATATGTACCTTGGTACCGGAAGCGTCCGAATGAAATTCTGGACTGGATTGATCTAGGCAGCTGGATCAACGGAGAAACAGGCGGCTATCTGCGTGTATGTACAGAAGGACGTAATTGGTTTGAAACAGATTTCCCCAACTGGATGAAAGAAGACCCATTGGAGTACAAGGCGGAAAATCGCGGTGAAGAGCATGGTTCATACATTATCGAAGGTCTAGAAACCGGACGTGTATACCGGGGGCATTTTAATGTCGTAAATAACGGTGTGATTTCCAATTTGCCGGACGATGCGATTATTGAAGCGCCTGGATATGTGGATCGGAATGGTATCTCCATGCCACATGTAGGAGACCTTCCGCTCGGTCTTGCTGCCGTCTGCAATGTAAGTATTTCCGTCCAGCGTTTGGCTGTTGAAGCGGCTGTGCACGGAGATGATAAGTTGCTGCGGCAAGCGTTTATGATGGATCCGCTAGTGGGCGCGGTGTGTAATCCGAAAGAAATTTGGCAGATGGTCGATGAAATGCTGGTGGCCCAGGAAGCATGGCTGCCGCAATACGGAGCAGCAATTGTCGAGGCGCGTCAACGTCTGGCTGCAGGCGATCTGATTCCAACCCGACCTTATGAGGGAGCAGCGCGACTTAAGGTGAAGACGGTTGAAGAAATGCAGCTGGATCGGGATGCCGCCAATAAAAATGCAGGGCAATCTGACAAGGGCAAGGATCGCGAAAAAGTGTAGAACAACAAGAGCATAGATTGACTTCACAACAATAAAAGGGTGTTTTCACGGTCATGTGGCCTGAAAACACCCTTTTGCTGTCGATAGATATAACGATTTGGCATAGTTGGCGTTCTGGAGTTTATCATTGTCGATTTAGGCTGACGGAAATTAAAGAATACAGTCTTGCTTTTTTTGAATTCGCTCTTTTGCTGTCGATCCTAAATCTCCTGAGAGCTTGTCATAGC
The DNA here is from genome assembly GCF_038002205.1 of Paenibacillus sp. FSL R7-0340. Classification (NCBI taxonomy): domain Bacteria; kingdom Bacillati; phylum Bacillota; class Bacilli; order Caryophanales; family Paenibacillaceae; genus Paenibacillus; species Paenibacillus sp. FSL R7-0340. The sequence goes on along the minus strand of NZ_JBBOBY010000001.1, from coordinate 5,075,020 downwards.
AGGGATGTTCAACAAATGAAGGAACCGGTTTCAGAAAAAGAGGTGCCACAACGAACCGTTAGAGTGGCAATTCATATGCCTAATTAATAATGTAGTCCTTAATTTATTCAATTTACAGCAGATTTCCAGCTCACTATAATCTAACATAGGAGGTGACAAAAAGGGGAAAATGTGAGCGCATGGACAAATAGAAAGCGCTTACCTTTCGCAACTATGAACGCCGCTTTTTTTTTGGAGAGAGTAGGCGTAACTCACATTTAATCATGTAACAATCAGGTGCCGACATAGGAAGATTCAACAAAATCCACGGAAAGATAGGTGAAGCAATTGAAAACAAAGCAAGTGCTTCGTAAAAGCATGAAGTATGCTTTTGCGCTATCACTCGTCGCAAGCAGCTTTCTACCAGGTGCAGGATTTACGGATAAAATACATGCAGAATCCCATGTGGACAATCCTTACCAAGGGGCGACAAAATATGTTAGTCCTGATTATGCGGCTAGTGTTGATACATCGATTGCCAAGATTACGGATGCCAATCTGAAAGCAAAAATGCAAACGGTCAAAACATTCCCGACAGCCGTATGGCTTGATCGTATCGCTGCTATTAACGGCGGTGGAGGCAAGCTTGGCCTGGAAGCGCATTTGGACCAAGTATTGGCGCAAAAGAAAGGCAGCACACCGATTACGGCGGAATTTATTGTGTATGATCTGCCCGGACGGGATTGTCATGCCTTGGCTTCCAATGGTGAATTACCGCTGACTCAGGCAGGGCTGGAAACATATAAAAAGGATTATGTTGACAAAATTGCTTCTATTTTTGCAAATCCCAAATATAAGGATATTCGTATCGTAGCGATTATTGAACCAGATAGTTTGCCAAACCTGGTAACCAATCTGGATGATCCTAAATGTGCGCAAGCCAAGTCTACAGGGATTTATGAAGCTGGCGTTAAGTACACAATGAATAAGCTGAACGAGATTCCGAATGTGTACAAATACGTAGATATCGGTCACTCTGGCTGGTTAGGTTGGGATAACAACCGTGCAGCAACGGTATCCCTGTTTACAACTATCTTCAAAGACACTAGTAAAGGTCTGTCCAGTGTAGATGGCTTTATCACGAATACAGCCAATACTTCACCGCTGACAGAACCTAATTTGCCTGATCCAAATCTGAATGTCGGCGGACAACCGATCAAATCGTCCAAGTACTATGAATGGAATCCTAATTTCGATGAATCGGATTTCGCAGAGTCATTGCATAGAGATTTTGTCAGCGCAGGCTGGCCGAGCTCACTCGGTATGTTAATTGATACAGGCCGTAACGGATGGGGCGGACCTAACCGTCCGACTTCCGCAGTCGGCAATGATATTAACTCCTATGTAAACTCAGGCCGTGTTGACAAACGCTCGCACCGTGGTAACTGGTGTAATAACAGCGGAGCAGGTATGGGAACACCGCCACAAACGGCTCCAGCTGGCCATATTGATGCCTATGTATGGGCGAAACCTCCGGGTGATTCCGATGGTTCCAGCTCACTCATTCCGAACGATGAGGGTAAAGGCTTTGACCGTATGTGTGATCCTACCTATACAACCAAGGATGGCACATTAACAGATGCTTTACCGAATGCACCTATTTCAGGAGCATGGTTCCATGATCAGTTTGTGATGCTGGTACAAAATGCGTACCCTGCAATCGTGCCTTCCACTGGTGGTGTGGACCCAGCGCCTACAGCTCCAGCTGTACCGTCAGGCTTAAAGGCTGTTGTGGGCAATGCTCAAGTAACACTGACTTGGAATGCGTCTACTGGTGCCGATAGCTACACGGTAAAACGTGCCACTAGCGAAGCAGGTCCTTTTACAGCCGTTGCGCCTCTTGTAACGGAAAGAGAGTACACGGATAAGGGACTGACGAACGGAACAACTTACTTCTATGTTGTAAGTGCTACGAATGCGAAAGGAACAAGTAAGGATTCCGCAACGGTAAGCGCTGAACCTAAAGGTACACCGACTGATCCAACCGACCCTACAGAACCAGCGGGTGATCTGGTTGTAATGTACCGGGCTGGTGACACCGACCCAGCTAATAACGCAGTCAAGCCTTTCCTTAACCTGAAAAATAAAGGTACAACACCCGTGAAGCTGAGTGAGCTGAAAATCCGCTATTACTTCACGAAGGATGGCAGCCAAGAGCTGCAATCTGCAGTAGACTATGCGCAAGTAGGCAATGATAACGTGCTGCGTACCATTACAGACAACTATATTGAAATTGGTTTCAGTGCTGCTGCCGGCTCGCTTGCTGCTGGAGCGCAAACAGGTGATATTCAGATCCGCATGAACAATAGCGACTGGTCTAACCTGAACGAATCCAATGATTACTCCTTCGATCCAACTAAAACCTCTTATGCAGAATGGAACAAAGTAACGTTGTTCCACAATGATAAGCTGGTGTGGGGAATCGAGCCTTAGGATTTAGCCAGAACAAGTGCCCTTGAGTGATTTAAAAGTATTAAAAGAAGGCTACGGCATAGCTGTCGTAGTCTTTTTTACGTCTTCGAATAAAGAATTTGATGACCAAGGGAATAAGCATTGAAATTGTGTATAATGAAAAAAAGAATGCTGTTCTACTGTGGAGGGTCATCATGAGCAAAAAGTTAATCTTAGATGTAGATACTGGCATTGACGACGCGCTTGCTATTGCGTACGCGGTCCATTCGCCGGAATTGGAGCTACTCGGTATTACAACCACCTTTGGCAATATCTCGGTGGAGGAGGCAACACGTAACTCCCTGATTCTGCTGGAAAAACTGGGGGTAGAGGCTCCGGTCGTGTCTGGCGCTCACAAGCCGTATGCTCGTGAGCTGTTCAAACCATATTCCCGGCATATTCACGGTGAAGACGGTATTGGCAATCAATTGAAGGGGGCGCCCTCCCGTCAGGCTGCGTCTGGGGATGCGGCTGACTTTATAATCGGACAGGCTCGTCGCTATGAAGGCAAACTTACCCTGGTAGCTGTGGGACCGCTGACCAATCTTGCGATTGCATTGGATCGCTGTCCCGAATTGCCCCAATTGCTTGACCGCCTGATCATCATGGGCGGCGCGGTTACAGTGAAAGGGAATGTAACTCCGACGGCTGAAGCGAATATTTATGCCGATCCAGAAGCCGCAGCCTATGTGCTGGGAGCGGGCTTTCCGCTTACGCTGGTTGGGCTGGACGTCACGATGCAAACACTGCTTCCCCAGCAGGATGTGGACAAATGGCGTGAGCAAGGGACCGAGCTGGGCGCGTTTATGGCAGATATGACAGACTTTTATATGGAAGCCTATCGCAATTTCAGACCTGGTATTGCAGGCTGTGCATTGCATGATCCACTGGCTGTAGGATTAGCGATAGATTCCAGTTTTGTGGAGACGCGTCCAATGCACATTGCCGTTGAGGTGGGGGATTCCGCCGAGGTTGGTCGCACCCGTGAGGTGCAAAATGAGAACGAAGCTCAAGCACTGACTACGGTTGATGTGGCACTTAAAGTCGATGCGGAGCGATTTTTGCGTCATTTTCTTAGCCGGGTGGTATAAAAAAATAATTCGAAGATTGCCGATGAACCTGCATCGGCAATCTTTTGTGCATACATGTTTTAAGGGCCTTTATCTAGAGGTGGACTCACTGCTATAAAATCCCATATCATGTTAGAATAGGTGTAGTTAGAAAAACTGCCGGACCACAAAGGAGGAGATTCATTGTGTTTTCTGCTGCTCGACGACTGCCTTTGCTGGAACATATGTATAATCATGCCCCGACAGGAATCGTGATTTTGTCGAGGGAGGGGAAGTGCCTGTACGTCAATCCCGCCTTTTGCAAAATGGTCGGATATGAGCAGGAGGAATTACTGGATATCCGATATTACCATCTCTTGTATAAAGAGGCTCAGGATCAGCGAGGGTTGAGGGAGGCTTACGCAGGTTGGCTAAAGGCTACGGATCAAGTCTATAAGACAGAGCTGCGTTTGAAACATAAAAGGGGAACATCCGTCTGGCTATCGCTGGAATTAACCATATTTGATGATGAGGCTACCGAACAATCTTATTTGATTGCGTATGCAATGGATATCACGGAGAAAAAAGATATGGAGCAGGTGCTCTCGGATAATGAGGATTTGTACATGCTGATTACGGAAAATACGCCGGATGTTATCTCATATAGCACGGCGGACGGCATACTCCAATATATTTCTCCTTCGGTGGAAAAACTCCTAGGCTATACAAAGCAGGAAATGCTCGGCAAAAAGCGGCTCCAATTCTACCATGTTGAAGATGCCGATTATATGCGTGTACATGGACTCTTCAAGGAAACAGGCATCATGAAGCGGCGTGTTCGTCATAAGGACGGGCACTATTTGTGGCTGGAAGTATCGTACCGCATTATTCGGGATGAACAGGGCAGAATCAAGCGAGTACTGTCCATCGGACGCAACATCACTGAGCGCCAGAAGAGCGAGGAGAATTTGGCAAAAGCTCAAAGGTTGGCGATGTTCGGCTCATGGGACTGGGATCTGGTCAACAATGTTATGCATTTCTCCAAGGAATTTCGCAGCATTTTTGGTTATCGTGTCAAGTCGGTTGAAACAAGTATTGACGCGTTCATGGCGGCTGTTCATCCAGAAGATACAGAGCGCATGAAACAGATTATCACCAACGTTATATTAAAGGGAGTTCACGAAGAAACCTTTTACCGGATTGTATTGCCGAATGGGGAACAAAAGGTACTGCGTTCAATCTGGGAAGCTGAAATGGACGAGCATGCAGGCAAGCCCGTTCAAGTGGTTGGAATGATCCAGGATGTTACAGAGCACCGGGAAATGGAGCAGCGTCTGCGCGAAAGTGAAAACCGTTATAGGTCACTGTTTCAGCATAATCCACTCGGGATATGCGCTGTGAATATGGAAGGTCATATCTTGAGCGTGAATTCGAGCTTGGAGGAGCTTACGGGTTATACGAAGGATAAGCTGCTTGGGGCTGACATACTCATCATGGCTTCCTCTGAGGAACAGGACAAAATCAAGCGTCACATGGAGCTGGCCAAGCAGGGTGAGACGCAAACCTATGAATCGGAATTTATACATAAGGAGGGGGAGCGTCTATTCATCAAGATGACGAATATCCCGATTTTCGTGCAAGAGGAAATTGTAGGCTGCTACGGGATTATAGAAAATGTTACCCCTCTTAAAAGCTACATTGCTCAAATTGAAAAGCTCAGTAATGAGCATTCGCTTATTTTGAATGCCGTATCCGAAGGAATTGTAGGTTTAAGTACCGAAGGACATGTCCGCTTTATGAACCCGGCAGCTGTTGAGATGTTTGGCGTAGGATCGGCCAATCCGCTGAATGGCGCTTGCATAGACATGATCCTCCATGCTGACGAAATTGGCAGTCATTTTCCGGACGAACAGTCCTCTATTCTTCAAGCGATTCGAAGCGGAGCCTCTTATCAGGCAGAGGAAGCTGTATTTTGGAAAAAAGGCGGGTCCAGCTTTCTGGCCTCCTATCGAATCAGTCCTTTGATGGATAATGGCGAGCGAAAAGGGGCTGTGATGGTTTTTGTAGACAGGACGAATGAAAAGGAGATCATTCGGGCCAAGGAGTCTGCCGAACGCGCCGATCGGGCCAAGTCAGAGTTTCTCTCTGTGATGAGTCATGAGCTCCGTACACCGATGAACGGCATTATAGGCATGGCAGGGTTACTGGCAGATACTGAATTGGATGAGGAGCAGCGTAGCTATATAGACATTATTACCAGCAGCAGCGGTGCTTTAATGCAGATATTGAACGAGATACTGGATTTGAGCAAAATCGAAGCTGGCAAAATGTCTTTGTTGCACGAGCCCTTTGTGCTAGATGATGTGGTCGGCAGTGTGGCTGACCTATTCATGACGCAGGCTATGGAAAAAGGCATTGAGCTGGAATGGCATGTGGATCAGGAAATGCCGGGAATGCTGGTCGGTGATCATGTGCGTATTCGACAGGTGCTGGTGAATTTGGTGAGCAATGCGATCAAATTTACGGAGCGAGGGCGTGTAAATATCTTTGTGGAGAGAAAGGCTTACAGCCGTCGTAAAAATAGATGCCTGATTGAGTTCAGTGTAACGGATACTGGAATCGGTATCCCAGCAGACCGCCAGCATCTATTGTTTCAGCCTTTTTCCCAGCTTCATCCGGCACTGAACCGAAAATATGGAGGGACGGGACTAGGATTGTCCATCTGTAAAAACTTGGTCAAGCTGATGGGGGGGGCTATTGGTGTAGATAGCGATGAGGCCAGAGGAGCAACATTCCGGTTCCAGTTGGATCTTAAGCTGCCGGAAGGGGAAGCACCTGCGAATATAAGCCGTGACGAACCTTACGAACCAACGGAGTGCTAAAAGAAATAGCCAGCCGTGGTGCTTAACGCATCACGGCTATTTTTATGTTCAAGTGGAGTGTGTGAAAGAATGGCACAACACACAACAGTCGATGCTATATTATTGAAATAGATATTTACATATCTAAAATAAGAGATATAATGAGGTTTATGGATACTCTAATGATTTTTAAAGCTTTGTCGAATGATACACGCCTGCAAATTTTGGATTGGTTAAAAAATCCAGATGAGAATTTCGGACCGCAATTGTTTTTACCAACGGATGCTAACTTTAAGGGAGGGATTTGTGTAGGTAGCATTCAGGAAAAAACAGGCTTAGCACAATCTGTGATTTCCAGTTACTTGACGCTCATGAAGAAGGCAGGGCTTTTGGAATCCAGGCGATTTGGACAGTGGACCTATTACCGAAGAAATGAAGAGAATATTTGTAAATTCGCTGAATATATCAAGAATGAAATATAGGTAGCCACAAAATAATGAACAAGGTTACCTACTTTTTTTGTATATTATATCTATAAATATAGATTTTCAAATATATAAATTATACGGTCGAGGAGATGAAAATAGTGAACAGAAACAGTCCATTATTTTTTATTGCACTAGGTATATTTGGCATTATAAATACGGAGCTTGGAGTCGTTGGGATTTTGCCAATGGTCATGGATAAGTATAACGTTACTGCACCACAAGCTGGAATACTGGTCAGTCTTTTTGCACTCACTATTGCCATTTTTGGGCCATGGGTAACTCTGCTATTTTCAAAATGGAATCGTAAATGGTTACTGATAAGCATCATGATTATTTTTTCCATCTCGAATGTGATATCAGCTTTTGCACCGAACTTTTATACACTTATCGTATTCCGAATAATCCCTGCCTTTTTTCATCCAGTGTATTTCTCCATTGCCTTCGTACTAGCTGTTGCATTATCGAAGAAAGAAGAGGCTGCTAAAGCAAGTGCAAAGGTATTTCTTGGAGTTAGTGTGGGGATGGTATTGGGGGTTCCGCTTACTTCTTATATTGCCGATCAATTTTCTCTAGGTATTTCATTTCTGTTCTCTGCTGTTGTGAATATGATTGCGTGTATTGGAATAGGGTTCATGGTTCCTTCCAAATTGGAGCAGAAGGAAGTAACTGTCAGAAACCAGCTTAAAATATTGAGAAAACCCACATTGTGGTTGAATATCGGTGCGGCATGCTTCATATTTGCTGCAATGTTTTCTGTGTATAGTTATTTTGCGGAGTATCTGGGAGAGACAACGCACATGAGTGGAGAATGGATTAGCACGATGCTTGTGCTTTTCGGAATTAGTGGTGTGGCTGGTAACTGGTACTCGGGAAAAATGTTAAACCATCATATGTTGATAACGGTGATGCTTTATCCTGTTGCTTTAGGGGGGTGCTATTTACTGCTTCAATATGCGGGTGCAACTCTTTTTCTCACCAGTGGAATTATTATGGTCTGGGGAGCTGTTCATACGAGTGGATTGATTGTAAGTCAAATTTGGCTTACATCGGAGGCTCCAGAAGCCCCGGAATTTGCGAATAGTCTGTATGTGTCTTTTTCAAATTTGGGTGTCACCATAGGGACAGCGATGGGAGGCTGGTTTATTTCTCGATTAGGAACAGGAGATGTTGTTTGGAGTGGCCTAATTTTTGTTGTATTGTCTCTTGTGTGTATTATCGTGAAATCTATGTTTTTTGGGATACATACGAAGTCAAAAAATATGTAACAAACTTTTGCCGAAATCATTACGGGTTAACGTTGATTTCAAGACCAGCTTTCTGAGTTGGTCTTTTTTTCTGTAAGAAATGCCCAAAGAAAAGATTGACAAACCGTTCTAACTGTACTATTAATAATAGTACAGTTAGAACAGTTCAGTATATACAAGTGAATCAGAGTAAGTCTTGAAAGGAGGAAGTCCATGTTCGAGCTGGATATCCGCAGCCGCAAGCCGATCTACGAACAGCTTATGGACAGGGTAAAGGAAATGATTGTGTACGGATCACTTCAGCCGGATGAGCAATTGCCTTCCGTACGGACATTGTCCGCTCAGCTAACGGTGAATCCGAATACGATTCAGAAGGCGTATCGAGAGTTGGAACGAGAAAGATACATCTATTCCGTCCAAGGCAAGGGCAGCTTTGTCACCCCTGCCGAGCATCAGCCGCAGCAAATAAAGCGGGATGAGATTCGGGCAGCGCTGTTGAAGCAGATGATCGAAGCCGTCCATTTCGGTTTTACACAGCAGGAAGTGGACGACATATACGTGGAAGCTATACAAACAAAGGAAAGGGGGATGTCCCTTGATTGAATTAAGGGAAGTCACAAAGACATTTACAGAAGAAAAGGCTGTCGATCAGCTCGCCCTTACGGTGAAGAAGGGCTCTATTTTTGGGCTGCTAGGCTCGAACGGGGCAGGGAAAACGACACTGCTTAAAATCATCGCCGGGATTTACCGACCGGATACTGGCAAGGTGCTAATCGGTGGACAGCCGGTGTATGAGCAGCCTGAAGTCAAGCAGCACATTCTGTTTTTGCCGGATACCCCTTATTTTTTTCCGCAAGCGACAATTCGTCAGATGGCCCGGTTTTACCGCTCCATTTATCCGAGCTGGAGCGAGGAACGCTACATACAGCTTACGGAGATTTTTAAGCTAGATCCTAAACGAAAGCTTCACCGTTTTTCCAAAGGGATGAAGCGTCAGGCTGCTTTTTTGCTTGCCTTGAGCTGTATGCCTGAGCTGCTCATTTTGGATGAACCGATTGATGGGCTGGACCCGGTGATGCGTAGAATGATCAAAAATTTACTGTTTCAGGAAACCGCTGCACGCGAGATGACCGTCGTGATCTCATCTCATAACTTGCGTGAAATAGAAGACATGTGTGATCACGTCGGCATTATGCACCAGGGTCGGATGCTGCTGGAAAAAGAGGTCGACGACCTCAAGTCTGATACGCATAAGGTACAGGTTGCCTTTCGTGACAGCACGCATGAGGAAGCCGTATGTGGACAACTTTCGGTTGTACATAAGGAGCGGAGGGGCAGTATTCTGCTGCTTATTATCCGGGGTGAACGAGAGCGGATTGCAGAGACGATTGAAGCGTATGAGCCGCATGTGTTCGATTTGCTGCCGTTGACGCTTGAAGAAATTTTCATTTATGAAATGGAGGACGCAGGTTATGACATCCAACCGATTCTTCTGTAGCGGCGGCGTAATTCGCCAAAGCCTGAGACAGCATGGCTGGATCGGTCTGTTGTACTTGGTGGGATTATTGTTTACGGTGCCGTTACCATTATTTATGAGCATTGGTGATGAACAGCCGCGAACGGTTTTAAGAGGCTTGTTCGATAGTACAAACTCAGGTAATGAATTGCAAAAATTGATTTTATTAGTTGTACCGGTGCTGGCGGGTGTGATGCTGCTTCGTTTTATTCAACGACAGGGTTCATCGGATTTATACCATAGCCTACCTTTGCGTAGAGAGCATCTATTAACGGCACATTTTATTAGCGGTCTTATACTTTTACTTGTACCTGTATGGCTGACTGCGGGAGTAACTGTTTTGGTAAACATGTCGGCCGAACTGCCTTATATTTTTCATATCAATGATATCGGATCATGGGCTTTGGTCGTCTCAGTCATTACGATTTTCCTCTTTACCTTTACCGTGTTTGTAGGCATTTGTGTGGGACAATCGCTACTACAGACCGTAGTAGTATATATTTTGCTGTTATTACCTTATTACCTGTCAACCATGATTAGTCGTCTTCTGGAGCGTAACTTGTATGGTTATGTGCAGGTGCGAGAAACCATTGTTCAATATATGAATGGTGGGGAGTTTCGCAGTAGTAATAATATTTGGGAAAGCTTGTCGCCGCTTGTACGCATTATGGACTACTTGCCGCGTAACGCCTTTTCTTACATGGAGCTACTTGCCTATATGGGTCTCTCCCTACTGTTTGTCGCTTTGAGTTATGGATTGTATCGTAAACGGTTGGTCGAGAAGGCGACTCAGGCAATGGCGTTTACTTTCTTTCAACCCTTTTTCAAGGCAGGGGTCATACTGTGCTCCATGCTTGTATTAGGCGATTATTTTCATGCTACAGGTAGCAGAGGAGAAAACTGGTCCTTTTTTGGATATGTACTTGGAGCTATTTTAGGTTATGTCATTGTTGAGATGGTCATCCGCAAAACCTGGCAAATTGCACGTGTTCGTGCTTTGGTGGAACTGGTCGTTTACGGTGTGATCATGGGGTTGGTCATATACATCCCGATTTCAGGTTGGTTAGGCTATGAGGGACGGATTCCAACGGCACACTCGGTAGAAAAAGTTTATGTGGGGCAAGAGGTACCTCTAGGGGGAGATGCAGAAAAAGAAGCGTATTTTTCCCAAGACAGGGCCTATATTGCTTCTGTGCTGAATTTACATCGTGAACTCGTACGTGCACATGCAGCTGGCGAGAAGTCGTTGTCCAAAAACCTAGCCGTCGAAATGGCAGTCATAGTCTACCATCTGGATGATGGTTCCATCATAACTCGGCGCTATACATTCCCTGAGAAACCTTTCCGGACAGAACTGACTAAAGTGATGGAAGCAGAGCCTTATAAAACGGTAAGATACAAGCTGGATAAGCTGCAAGGGAAAGCAGAAACGATCAATATCCAATCAGTAGATGATAATGAACGACGAGTGGTTTTGACCGATCCGAAAGAAATTCATGAATTTGAAGCTGTACTCAAAGAAGAAGTTTTAAATATGAGTTATAGCGAAATACAATCAGATCGATATCCCTTGGGGAGTGTTTCCATTACAAACAAAGAGTCATCCCTTACCAAGGACGAGCCGAAATGGAATCGTGAACTTTCATTTAATTGGCCAGCTTCTTTTCACAAGCTTACAGGTTGGCTGGGGCAAAAGGGGTATGCGGATAAGGTCATCATTCATTCCAAGGATATTATGTCTATACGGGCTGTTCCTATTATTTCTCAGGAGATGGAGCCTTATCAGCCTAATCAGTATATTGAAGACTATAAACTATTTAAAAGCATTCAACAGAAGCACAAAGCAACAACTATTGAAGATTCGAAGCTTTGGAGCACTGTACTGGAAAAGCGCAGACCCTATAGCTATACTCCAAATAGGGCGAAAGGCACTTACCTGGTTCAGGTCAAGATCAAACCTTTATTTAGTTCAGACCCCCATACACGCTATTGCTATTTAACTCCAAAAGATATGACACCGGAGCTTGCAAAGGCTTTACCAGCAATTCCTTAAGCCCACGATATGGCTATACAGGATGACGATTCCCTCCCGTTTGGCGATGCCGGGTTCGACCTCGTGCTGAATAAGCATGAGTCATTTTCGCCAACGGAGGTACGACGTATTTTGCGCTTGTCTACTATTTAAAAGCCATTGAATGGCAGATTGCAGACTTTCAGCCAGAGAAATATATAGAACAACTGTATGGTCTGTATTTGGATATCCAACGTAATGGGTACTGGGACGTGAAGCAGCACCGTTTTTTGATCCATGCCAGAGCAATATAAAGAAGATTCGATACCAAAAAGGCCTTTCCCGTGGGGGGAGGCCTTTTTTGCCATACGCATTAGGGTAAGAACAATATTAGAAGCCACATGGCGGTTGGCAGTGAAATACCAACGGCTATCGCTATATAGGGCAAGGGGGTTCGGAAGTAGTTTTTACAGTCCGCCTCCTTGTCCTTTTTCTCGTGATAAAACGCTGCCTGTGTTGCAAAGCTGTGAAGTAGCTTGAGTGCTTCGTCGCTGGGAATGTGCTGTAAGGAAAGCCATAGATCATCGTGTGCTTTCCGGAGCAAGGTTACATCAGATGTATGATTCGGATGATCGGATAAGGACATTTTTATCCTCCTCTCGTATACTAATCTTTACCATAATTGTACAATGAAGAAGCAATGGCTTACAGTCTCATTTCATTCATTAGATATAGGAGGATGTACATGTCTGATCCAAAGGGAGTTATAACCAAGCCGGAAAAGGACGAGTCTGTGCGGATAGCATGGTTTTGGCCATGGCTGGGCGGTACGTTTATGTTTGGATTGTTTTCAGTCATGTTTAATGTAGTTTGGAGTATGGTTGTGGCACCCCAAGTGCAGCTTCTGCTGAGGCATGAAGGTGTAACGGATACAACTGTGTTTGTAATACTGCTTCTATATGCATGGATTATTGGTCTCATCTTTGCAGCTTATGGTGCCTTGAGTGCGCGTATGTCCAGCATGGGCAAGCTTTCTCTGATGCTGACCGGGCTATTATCATTATTATGTGGACTGTGGTTGTGGATTATAGGAATACAAGGGTCTGGTGGTCAACCTGCTGAAGTGTGGGGAGGGGCGTGGGAGCTCTTTTCACTCTATCACGCTTGGGCGGAGCCTGTGTTGGAGGTATTGGGTCCATATACGCAGCATGGTGAAATTTGGTTTCTACTGGCTGCACTGCTGCCGATAGCTGGCATGGTAGTAGGAGTTGGGGTGAATCGTTATCCAGCGCTAACCGACAAGAATGGTAAGGTGGATCATAGATGGCAATGGATTGTTGCCGCGATATCTGCTGCGCTCGTCATTGTGCTGACGATTACACTGATGCTTCCTCAACGCCCGTACATTGCAGAGAAGGATTTTCCGGTAGTTGACGGGGCTACGGCGGCCATTCCGTTTGCGCAGGATATGCTGCATGAACTGACTGGAATGAGCAAGGCGCGAGCGGCGCACGAGCTGAGATTCAACACGACCCATCAGGCATATGTCAATTTGATCGAAAAGAAGGCGGATCTGATCCTGGTGGCCGGTCCTTCCGATGAGGAACTGCGTCTGGCGAAAAGTCGGGGAATACAAATGAGGCTCACGCCCATTGGGTGGGATGCGTTTATTTTTCTCGCTCATCAAGACAATCCGGTTAAGGGACTTTCTTCGGAGCAGGTTCGTCGTATATATGAAGGGGCTATCCATAATTGGAATGAAGTAGGGGGCAAGGATCAGCCGATCATTGCTTATCAGCGAGAAGAAAATTCAGGCAGTCAGACATACATGCAAAAGAAAGTGATGGCAGGCCATGAGATGGCTGACCCGCCACGTGAACTACAAATTGGCATTATGGGTGGTATGATTAATGCAGTCGCAGATTTTAACAAGGATCACAACGCGCTCGGATATTCATTTTATTATTTTGCAAATGTGATGCATAATCGTCAAGAGGTCAAATTTTTGTCTATTGATGGAGTAGAGCCGAACAAAGAACACATTCGCTCGAAGCAATATCCATTCACAGCTCAACTGTTCGTGGTCACACGGGAAGGCGAGAAACCAAGCCCTTCGATGCAACGATTACTCGAATGGCTGCAAAGTGAAGAAGGAACCCGGGCCATCGAAAAAGGCGGCTTTGTTCCTGTAAACTCGTAAACCTGAAACGATGGTTCGCATACAGTCACCCGTATATTCACCTTAAGAGTGAAACGAAGACAGCAGGGTAATACATAGAATATGCTTTGCTGTGAATACAATACCCGCACAGCATGTATATCACCAACATAAGGGGATGAACGAAAATGAAGAAAAAAACATCGGTATGGGTGCTTTTGCTCGCCGTAGCCATAGTGACAGCGGGGTGTGAAACAGGCTCGCAAACAGGACAAACGGCTCAAAAGGAGCAAAAGGGTGCCGCCTCGGCACAAGCGAATGGTTCGGGAACGACTGTAGATACACCGAAAACAGGAGGACAAGCAACCACAGACTCTACTATAGCGAAGGTCCGCATGGACAATATTACCGCGCTGCGTTTGATCGACGGTCAATCCGGCTGGATCGGCGGAAATGGCTGGATTGCCCGAACGGACGCGGCTGCATCCGATTCAGTCGGATCGACGTGGAATGTGCAATATCAGGGCCAAGGTACGGTTCAGCAGATTTTTGCCTTGAACGGACAGCAGGCCTGGGCTGTTATGGCAGACAGCGGATCGCTGCTGGCCACTCGCGATGGCGGCAAACGCTGGGAGGTTGTGGGGACTGTACCTGAGCAAGGGCAAGCGGGCTTTTTACACTTTGTATCGTCCAAGGAAGGGTTCAGTGGCAGCCAATATACGAAGGATGGCGGGCATAGCTGGTCTTCGCTCCCCATGCCTGGCCACATGGTAGGACAGCCATATTACCATGATCGGCAAAACGGCTGGGCGGTTACGCAGGACACAGACCGTTCGTTTCAGATTTTACACACTGTTAACGGGGGCCAAAAGTGGACTACTGTCATGTCACGCACAACGGAGGCGCCTCTAAATGGAGCCATTATTCGTTCGGTAGAACGTGGCAACGCATGGATCGAGCTGGTTGGAGATACGGGGATGAATCAGACGTCGTATTCGCTTTGGCATACTGCCGATAGTGGACAAAGCTGGCGTGCTGTGCTGGCGAATGCCACTGCTGGCGGCGGTCCGGCACCAGGTATTAGCCAGCAAGACAACCAGGTTGCCAAAAATGAAGGGACGGCACCAGGTATGCTCTATCCGGTTAATAGCAGTACCGCATGGATGGGTGGCTACTGCGCACCGTGCGACAAGCCCAATACCATCGGCTGGACGACTGACGGCGGCAAGACGTGGAACAATGGCAAGCAAGGCTTTGACGGTTATGGCGGTCAGCAAATCGGGATGGCAAATGCCAAGGAAGGCTGGGCTATTTTCTCAGATTCAGAGCAGGCCCCAGTTATGTACACCACCTCGGATGGTGGTCAGCATTGGACGCAGAGCCATGTATTTGACAAGCCTGTGGCATCAGGATCCTAAGGAGGGAATGCATATGAGCCAACATAAGAAAAGTGTGATTAGATGGACTGACGGTCGTGAAGTACCACTAATCGGGCAGGGCACGTGGAATATGGGGGAAAAAGCGTCACTCCGACAGGAAGAGGTGCGCGCGCTTCAACTTGGCTTGGAGCTGGGCATGACGCTGGTGGACACGGCTGAAATGTATGCGGAGGGCGGCGCAGAAGAGATCGTCGGAGAGGCCATTCGGGGTCGCCGGGACGATGTCTATCTTGTTAGCAAGGCGTATCCTCATCATGCGGACCGCCAAGGACTGGCTCAAGCGTGCGAAGCGAGCCTAACCCGAATGGGAACAGAGTACATGGACATGTATCTGTTGCATTGGCGCGGGAATATTCCGCTGGAAGAAACGGTACAAGGCATGGAAAAACTGCGTGAGCAGGGCAAAATCCGCAGCTGGGGAGTGTCCAATCTGGACAAATCCGACATGGAGGAGCTATGGAGCCTGAGTAGAAGCGAAGCCTGCGCTGTTAACCAAGTGCTGTATCACGCAGCTTCGCGTGGCATCGAATATGATCTGCTACCTTGGAGCCGTACGCATGGGGTGCCTGTGATGGCCTATTGCCCGATTGCCCAAGGTGGCCGCCTGCGACGGGGTCTGTTGGAGCATCCTGTTATGGTAGACATTGCTGCCAGCCACGGGGTAACTCCATCCCAAATTGCGCTTGCGTGGGTCATACGGGACGGTAATGTCTGGGCAATCCCGAAGGCGGTGCAGGAATCGCATGTACGAGAAAATGCAGCGGCAGCAAGTATTCGGCTCACTCCTGAACAACTTCAACTAATAGACGAAGCTTTTCCTCCGCCAACGCGGAAGCAGCCACTGGATATTGTTTGAGAAAGGAGGAGCCCATGACAGAGCGAGAGACAGAACTGCATGAGGTAGATGATCATCTGGATTATGGATTATCCGTTGTATTCATCGGCTTTAATCCCAGCTTGAAATCAGGCGAGGTAGGACATCATTATGCGAATCCGCGCAACCGCTTTTGGCGCATACTGGAGGGAGCAGGCTTGACACCTCGCTTGTACGATCCATCAGAAGATCGGGAGCTGCTGAAGCTGGGCTTCGGATTTACGAACATTGTTTCCCGTCCCACGAGGGGAGTAGAGGACATTGCACGCGAGGAATACGCCGAAGGACGTCTGAAGCTATACGAGAAGCTAAAGGAATACCGCCCGAGGGTTGCTTGCTTTGTCGGCAAAGGCGTGTACACCGAATACAGTAAAAAATCCAAAGTAGATTGGGGATTTCAGCCTGAACCGCTAATTCCCGAGATGCATGAATTTGTGGCACCTTCGTCTAGCGGACTGGTGCGCATGTCGCTGGAAGAAATCACAGATATTTATCGCCATCTTCAAACGTTCCTTTCGTCAGAGATCGTCTGAAATGCAGTAAGTATGGTGAATACAGCTAGCACAAAAAGAACCACACGCTCCAGTCCCTGCTGGGAAGAGTGTGTGGTTCTTTGAGCTGTTTCTATTGTAAGGCTTTCGCCTGCCATGCCTGTTCCACGGGAACATAAGGATATCCCAGATCACGTGCGACCGCTTCGTAGGTAATATGTCCGTTCAGGACATTGGTGCCGCTAAGCAGTGGCTTGTTTCTGCGAAGCGCCTCCTGCACACCCAAATCTGCGAGCTGGAGAGCAAAGGGGAGCGTCGCGTTCGTCAGAGCGAGCGTCGAGGTTTGCGGTACCGCGCCCGGCATGTTTGCTACCGCATAGTGAATGACGCCATGCTTCACATAGGTAGGCTGGTCGTGTGTCGTGATGTGGTCAATCGTCTCGACTATGCCGCCTTGGTCGATGGCGACATCCACAATCACAGAGCCGGGCTGCATCGTCTGTACCATGGCTTCCGTTACGAGCCGCGGGGCTTTGGCACCAGTGATCAGGACAGCACCGATCAGCAAATCACTTTGCGCCACGGCTTCAGCAATGTTGGACGGGGTGGACACCAGCGTATGGAGCTGATTGCCAAAAATATCGTCCAGTTGGCGCAGTCTTTGCAGGCTCAGGTCGATCAGTGTCACATCTGCCCCGAGACCGATGGCGACCTTGGCAGCATTGGTGCCGACCACCCCTCCGCCAATAATGGTCACTTTACCGCGTTTTACCCCCGGCACACCTGCCAGCAGGATGCCTTTGCCACCCTTTGGTTTTTCCAGCAGTTGTGCTCCAATTTGTACAGCCATTCGTCCGGCAACCTCACTCATCGGGGTAAGCAGCGGGAGGCTGCCTTCAACATCTAGCGTCTCATAGGAAATGGCGGCTACGCCGTTGTCTGTTAAAGCGCGGGCCAGTGCTGGCTCGGCAGCCAAATGCAGATAGGTGAATAAAATCAATCCTGGTCGAAAATACCCGTATTCAGAGGGGAGCGGCTCTTTTACCTTGATAATCAGATCCGCCTGGGACCACACGTCCGCAGCTTGTTGCACAAGAGTCGCACCCGCAGTGGCATAATCTCCATCCGTAAAGCCGCTTTCAACACCTGCATGGCTTTCCACAAATACGTGATGTCCGTGTTGAATCATTTGAGCTGCACCTGCAGGCGTTAGAGCGACACGATTTTCGTTGTTTTTAATCTCTTTCGGAATCCCAATTTTCATTTCATTCACCTCTCCTAAAAATAATTGTTAAGAAAATTACACTATCATTTTTGTGCAGTTTGCCGATTAGTTACATGGACTCAAGCCGATAAATGCAATTCATGTTAGATTAGGTACAGTTTACAAGGGGGGGAGCTCCTTGACATCATACATTTTGTCGGATTATCTGACTTAAAGGCTCGACTTTTTGATGAATATATGTCATATAAAATGACATAAAGACATATACATAAGGAGAATGCCGATGAACGGTAAAAAAACATTTACCATTGCGGATGTGCTGGAACGTCCCGTTTTCCGGCGGGCAAAACTGGCGGCGGGGGAACAGGGCGTAAATCGCCGTGTGGGTTGGGTCCATGTACTAGAAATCACAAATGTTTCTCCGTTTGTGAGCCGTCATGACTTGATTTTGACGACCGGCCTGTGGCTCACCCGGAAGGGGGAAGAGCGTGCCGAGTATATGGAGCAACTGATCCGCTCGGAAGCCGCGGGATTGTGCGTGGAGCTGGGCACGAGCATTCATGAAATCCCCTCTGAAATTCTGGAGTTGGCGGAACGACATCACTTCCCGGTCATCGTATTTGAGCAGCCAGTGCGTTTTGTTGAAATTACACAAGATATTCATTCCCTACTTATTAACCGACATCATGAACTCCTAAAAGATCTGGAACGATTTTCACGTCAGCTTCAGCAGGAAACCCTGCGCAGCACTGATATGAACGCCCTCTTGCGTGTGCTTCATGACTATGCAGCCCGGCAGGTCATCTACATGTCTTCCATTGACACCAATCGATTCGTACCTTCCGTCCAGCCGGATTTGGCGGACCGTATTGCAGATTTTTATGCCAATGAAGTGGAATCTAGTATGACCGCCGATCGGGAGGGGCACCTGCTGTTTCACCTGAATGAATCCACTGCCGTCTTGTTCCAGCCCGTTGTATGCTTCGGTCAGGTGTTTTCCGCAGTAGGTTTGGTGCTGCATAGTGAAATGCCGACGGAAGAAATGTCGCTGCTACTCGATTACACTGCCAAGGCCGCCGCTACATTGGTGCTGAGAACACAGTTTCTTGAAGACCGATTGCTGCGTAATCAAAATGAATTGATTCAGGATGTACTGAGCGGACAGCTTCCCAGTGAAGAACAGGCCCAGACCCGGATGGGCCTGCGATTGTTATCGAAGGGGCAGTATTTATTTTGGGCAGGGGTCATCGAGGTGGAACATCAGGACAAGGATGCCAGTCAGGTACGCAAGGAATCCATCAATCAGGATGTGCTAGTGCTGCTTCGTTCATTGTTGAAAAAAGAAACGTTGCACAACCTGCTGATGATGAAGGGAAGTCAATGCTACATCCTTTGTGCCAAGGAGGAATTAACACTGCGTTCCGCAGCGCAAATGAAAAAAGTGCTTGCCCATACTGTTCAATATATTCAGAATTATGCCGCAGGACAGCTTGATAAGGTGCGCATTCATGCAGGCTTTGGTAAAGTAAGGCATCGCATGACGGGGACGGATCGCAGTTTTGAAGAGGCATATGAGGTCATTGAAGTGGCACGAAGCGTCCCAGTCATGAAGGATCGGTTATTTTACGACAGCATCGGAATCTATCAGTTGTTGAAGGCGGTGCCCCGCATTCCTTTTCTACAAGAGTTCGTAGAGGACCATTTGGGCGGGCTGATTGCGCATGATCGTGAGCACCATATGCAGCTTCTGGATACACTGGATGCCTATTTTCAATCCCATGGCTCCAAGCGTGATACCGCCGGAATTTTGTACATTCACAGACAGACCCTTTATAATCGGCTGGATAAAATTAATGAAATCATAGAGGGAAATCTGGCAGACCCTGACAAACGTCGTTGCCTAGAGATGGCGCTACTGGCTTACCGAATGCTTCAGGCTGAAAATTGATCCTAAATAACTAGTTCTATTTTCCATTCTACTCATTTACAATGCGTGTTAACACTGAGATAATAGAAGAGATAACGGAAATATCTTGAAAGGGGATTAATATGAATATAAAAAAATGGATCGCCGTCCCTCTTATTCTGTTAATGGTAGCTTTGACAGGTTGCCAGGCAGTAGGTGGATTTGATGTAAGTAAAAATTTATTGGGAACACTTGATGTGAAATCCCAGCAAACAACGGAGAAAATCTCTCTTAAATTGACTCCAAAAGAAGGAATCACGCAAGGAGATAAAGAAATCGTAGATTTGATTAATTCGATTTCCGTCACTGTGGATGAAGCCAAGGTACAATCGGAGGAACTTGCTTCTGCCAAAGGTACATTGCACATCGATAAGTATAATTTGCCGTTTGAACTTGCTTTAGACCGCCAAGGTTTGGCTATTCAACTGGAAGGTGCCAAAAAACCTTATTACATATCTTTGAACTCGCAAGAGAGTTTGAGCGGTCTGCCTGCTGGATTTGATCCATATGTATATTCCAAAGACGTGAGAGAACTGACGAAAACAGCCGCTGCACTTATGCTCAAGCATGCGCCTAACCCTTCTACCATTTCTGCAACGTCTGTAACCGAGGAAGTATACGGTGAAAAAGACAAAGTGAAACTGACCCATCTGCATGCTGAACTTCGTGGTGATGAGCTGGTAACATTGGTAAAACCGTTCCTGGCGAATCTGGCGAAGGACGAAGCAGGCTTGAAAGAGCTGATCGGGCAAGCCATTGATATGACTAAAACGATTGCTTCCGGCATGAATATTGAAGGTAGTGATAAAGTAACAACGGAACTGAGTGCTAACAAAGAAAAAATGGTCAATGAGGCTTATACCGAAGTTAAAAAGTATTTGGATCTGGCCGTTGATCAGTATGATGTAGGCGTTAGCACCATGTATGCACAGTCCCCTGAAATCAAAACGGTTCTGAGTGCTAACACGGTTCTGAAAAGCGACATGTATTTTGATGAAAAAGGAAATGTTCGCAAAGCGGCGACAGACCTGACGGTTGCTTTGCCAGATGTGGACGGTCTTCCAGTGAAGTCCTTCACAATTCTGACCGAAACTCAATCTTGGAACGTCAATGGTAGTGTGACGGCTGATAAAGTGGATATTTCTAACGGTGTTATTGATTTGAATAAACAAGCTGAATTAACTCCGGGAGCGACGCTGCGCAATTTTGAAGCGAATTCTCCGATCTACAACATTTTAAAAAATGATTTGGAAATTACAAAAGTAGAAACCATTTTCGATCCTAAAGACGATTACTACGTCTTGGAGAATCGTGGTGGCACTGCCTTTATTCCATTGCGTGAACTGACGAGCGAACTGAACTCCGAGTTAAAATGGGATGCAGCTGCTAAACAAACTACTGTAATTGATGATATTACAGGTAAGACGATTAAGCTGAAAAGTGGCTCCAAACAGGCTGTATTGGAAGGAAGCACATTGACGCTGCCACAAGCTCCATATACGGATGAATATGGCACATTGTATGTTCCTTTCAAATCAGTTGCCGAGGCGCTTGGCGCCACAGTAACTCGTAACAATGATGGGGAATATGTACTGAAACGCGACTAAAAAAGATATTCAAGGAACCGGCCCAATTAGGGCTGGTTCTTTTTTAGTTAAATTGGTAAAATGCTCAGTAAAGCGATTAAAATAAGCGCTTACAAATTTTAAAAGTGCCATACTTTTATACAGGGAAAATTGAGATAATTATAGTATCATTCCAGCATAGGAAAACACATACAATTAGGGGGATATACGATGAAAGATATGGAACTATTGAATTCCAGAGAGGGACAAATGGTGCTTGCCCGAATGTACGGTCAACAGCAAATCTCTGAGCAAACGACTCGATATGAATCACTTATACAGGCGTATCGGGAGCATTTTGGTGTAGGGGATATTGAACTGTTTAGTGCTCCGGGACGTTGCGAAATTGGTGGAAATCATACAGACCACAATCACGGGAAGGTGCTGGCAGGCAGTATAACACTCGATACCATCGCTGCAGCTTCTAAAGTGGAGGAGTCTGTAATTACATTCTTTTCTGAAGGCTATAAGACGAAGTACGTCATCGATTTAACCGACTTGTCGCCAAAACCGGAGGATGACAGTACGATGCTGCTGGTTCGTGGTATTGCCGCTGGTCTACTTGAATTCGGATACCGTATCGGGGGATTCCAAGCTTATATATCAAGTAATGTATTCTCTGCTTCAGGTTTAAGCTCTTCCGCTTCTTTTGAAATGTTGATATGCACGATATTAAATCATTTTTATAACGAGGGAGCGTTAGATGCAGTTGCTAAATCCAAAATTGGTCAGTATGCGGAAAATAGCTATTGGAACAAGCCGTCGGGACTGCTCGATCAGATGGCTTGCGCGTATGGCGGCTTGATTTCCATTGACTTTGAAAATCCCAAGGAACCGATCATAAATCCTGTTCATTGGAATTTTGAACAAAACGGATATTCCCTCGTTATTGTAAATACAGGCGGAAATCATGCTGATTTAACGGACGATTACGCGGCGGTGCCCAACGAAATGTTTGCAGTGGCTCAGTCTTTAGACGCTTCGGTTTGTCGTGACTTATTGCCAGAGGATCTATATGCCAACCTTAAAATGGTCAGGGAAAAAGCAGGAGACCGTGCAGTACTGCGGGCGTTGCATTTTTTTGAAGAAAATAGGCGTGTGGATGAACAAGTGAAATCACTGGAGGAGGGGCGCTTTACTGATTTCCTGAGGCTCATTACCGAATCTGGTAATTCCTCATGGAAATGGCTCCAAAACGTATATAGAAGTGGGGTTGCGCGGGAACAAGACGTATCGGTTGCACTGGCTTTAACCGAAATGTATTTACAATCAATAGATAACAGCGCATGCAGGGTACATGGTGGTGGCTTTGCTGGTGTCATCTTGACGATTCTTCCGAATGATCATGTGGATAATTATAAGGAGTGGATCAGCGGAATGCTGGGAACTCCGGTACTTGTTGTCAACGTCCGTGAGGACGGTGCCGTTAATGTTAGTGATTTGATAAATGTTGAACGGACTCATTGAGAGTTTACAAACTAGTCAGTCAGTAGAAGACTTTAACCCATGGGTTAAAGTCTTTGTCCTTTTTATCGCCGATACAGCTTAGGTTTGCGTTATAATAAAGAGATGATAGTTTTAATGAAGGAGGGCCTGTCATGGCTATATACCCGTCCTGGTCCTATTCGCAATCGAGGGCTCAAACGTTCGATGAATGCTTACGCAAATACTATTATCATTATTACGGCTCGCATAATGGCTGGAATTCGGCACAGGGCACTGAAGAGCAAGTTACGTTGTATCGGCTCAAGCAACTGAGCAACTTATATATTTTATTCGGGAATATCACGCATCAAATGTGTGAATCAGTCATACGTGGATGGATGGAAAAAGGGGCTATCCCGCGTACAGCATACCTCGAGACAGCTATGAAGAACATGTTGAATGACAGCTACAAGGAATCGCTACACCGTGAGCTATGGCTACAAGATCCGAAAAATCGCGTCATGCTGGCGGAGGTTTATTACGACGACGAGGTGCTTTCGGAACGGATCGCCCTTATTCAGGAGCGACAGCATGCGGTGATACACAATTTATACCGTACTGCGGTTTGGCATGAACTGCAACAGGGAAAGGCCCGAATTGTAGAAGTGGAGAAGTGGGATACGATGCTCCTTCACGAGACGAAAGTGTATGTCAAAATGGATTTGCTCTACCGTAGAGACAATGGAGACTTGGTCATCGTGGATTGGAAAACAGGCAAGGAAGGCGATTTTTCCGACCAACTTTTTTTGTATGCTTCCTATGTGCAGGAGCACTATCAGCTTCCATTGGAGAAGATCGAGGTACGTGTGGAGTATCTGATGACAGGAGAGCATGAGGTGTATCGTCCCGCGCAAGAGGATATCGACAAAGTGGTTGGTAATGTCGGACGATACATCGAGGAAATGAAGTCCTGTCTCGATGACGATTACTATAATCGCCCCAAGCCTGAATCTTTCTTCACTCCGATGCCTTCACGCAGAGCGTGCGGAGGCTGTAATTTTCGTGAGGTGTGTAAGTACCGAGCGGTGTGAGGGGAATAGAGTAAAAGAAAGACACTCCTTTTAATTAAAATGGGTGTCTTTCTTTTACTCTATTGAGTTAATGTCCAATTTATATTAAAAATCCTGCATATATTACAAATAGAATTAGTAGTCTTTTAAGACTGGAATTTAACTGTAATATTTGAATATAGGAGGTTTCATTTAAATGGCCATTCTGTCAACTGGACCTATTAATAATAGTGCTGTCAGTGGTATAAGACCCACTCAAGAGGTGACGATCAAAATCGAAAACCAGGATTCTGTCAATTTTTCGACTCTAATGATAGAAGGCTATATATTAAACGGATCGAGAACGTCATATGTACTTGAGTCTTTCTCAGTCGCTCCGAATCAAGTCATTACTAAAAATTATTCTGCAAATTTTGATGCATATTCATTCGTTTTTACAACGGGAGGTGTTGCCGCAAGTCAGACTGAAATTTCCGTTTGGGGAAAAAATGCAGCTGGAGAGTTGGTTACGGCTCATCGGCTTGTATCGTCTGAGCTGTTAGGGGCTGGGGCAGAGTCCGGCCCCCTATCAATCAATCGCATTTTTGTAGCCAATTTTGATAGTAATGATGTTTCTGTGATTGATGGATTGACCAATGAGGTGATCGTGTCCATTCCTGTTGGCATTAATCCCGCGGGAGTAGGAGTTAATCCATTAACCAACCGAATCTATGTAGGAAATTTGAACAGTGATGACGTTTCCGTAATTGATGGATTAACCGATACGGTGATTGCTACCGTTCCTACTGGAGATGGAGCAAGCTCAATTGGGGTCAATACTGCAACCAATGCTATATATGTAGCAAATTTTAATGATAGCACAGTTTCCGTAATTAACGGTTTGACCAATACAGTGATTGCTACGATTATTCCTGTCGGAGGTCTGTCTCTTCCAACGGGGATAGGTGTCAATTCATTAACCAATCGCATTTATGTAGCAAATTTTAATTTTGATGTCGTTACGGTCATTGATGGAGAAACAAATACCGTGATTACCCAGATTCCAGTTGGGGTGAATCCATTTAGAATAGGTGTCAATTCACAAACTAATCGTATTTATGTGTCAAATTTCACGGGTAACAGCGTTTCTGTAATTGATGGAGTAACGAATACGGTGATTGCTACCGTACCAGTTGGGACGACTCCAGGTGAAGTGGGGATTAATCTTTCTACAAATGCTATATATGTAGCAAATCGCGATACGGATAATGTTTCCATAATTAGTGGGTTGACGAATACAGTGCTTGCTACGATCTCGGTCGGGAATAATCCGAATGGAGTAGGTGTCAATCCAATAACTAATCGTATCTATGTAACAAATCAGGATGATAACAACGTTTCTGTAATTGATGGAGTCACCCAAACTACGATTACTACCATTCCGGTGGGAGCTCGTCCATTCGCAGTAGGAGTAAATCCTTGAATTGGAAAGGGGTCTTGGGAAGAACTCAACCTAGGAGCGGAGGAAGGAGCATAAGTGATAGCCCGCGTGACGACGGGCTTTTTACTTGCGACTACAGGTAGCGAGGTGAACAGAAATGTATATCATAATGCAAATCTGTAATTCTTCTATATTTTGAAACCGCTTTCTAATTTAGAAGATACGAGGTATGATAAGGGTATTATTGGAAAATGCGAAGGAGGAAGTTAGGAAGATGACGAGTATAGAACACGCACGTATTCTTTTTCAGGGAGATTCTATAACAGACGGAGGAAGGGGACGAAATGAGGACGCGAACCATTGGCTGGGTCAGAGCTATGTGTATCTGATCGCAGGTGCGTTGGGGAGCCGTTTGACTACCACGCAGCCAGAGTTTGTGAACCGGGGAATTTCGGGGGATCGAGTTTCGGATTTGTATGCACGTTGGAATGAGGACACGTTTAGCCTGAAGCCGGACCTGCTCAGTATTCTAATCGGAGTGAACGACGCCTGGCGGATCGTGGAGCAGGAGCCGTCCGGGGTGACGGACCGATTTGAACGAGCCTATCGCCACCTTCTGGAAGAAACGCGTGAAGTGATGCCTGATCTGGGACTCGTGCTGTGCGAGCCGTTTATTTTGAAAACGGGAGCTACCGAGGCGCGATGGGACATTTGGCAAGAAAAAATAACGGGATACCAGCGTATTGTACGTCAGCTTGCGGACGAATTTGGGACCGTGTTTGTGCCGCTCCAGAGCATGTTGAACGAAGCCGCTACCCAGGCGGACGCCTCCTATTGGCTGCATGACGGGGTTCATCCGACAGCGGTTGGGCATCAGTTGATAGCTGATCAATGGATAGATATCGTGCAAAAGAGTCCGCTGGCGATTCGCTAACAGGGTCATACATAGTCTACTCCTTGTCATTTTTGGGTAATACACGATTATGGACATCATTACTTATGTTATGGTTCCATCCAAAAATGAATGTCAAAGGGGGGGCTTCTTGCTTCGTCATGAACGGAGCAAGAGAGGGCTATGGAAACGATAAATATCATTCTGGTTATATTGCTTATCGCATTAACTGCTTTTTTTGTGGCCTCGGAGTATTCCATTATTCGTGTGCGGGTATCTCGCATCAATCAATTGGCCTCTGAAGGCAACAAAAATGCGAAAGCCGTTAAAAACATTTTGTCTCGGCTGGACGAGTATTTATCTGCTTGTCAGCTCGGAACCACATTAACCTCAATGGCGCTAGGCTGGCTAGGGGAATCTACTGTTGAACATCTGCTACATCCCCTGTTTGTGTTGGCTCATATTCCAGCAGGCCTGACGGGAGTGCTCTCCTTTTTGCTGGCTTTTCTAATCTTGACCTATTTCGAGGTGGTCATTGGGGAGCTGGTACCCAAAACATTCGCCATACAGATTGCGGAACCGATGGCATTGTTTTTTGCCCGTCCGATCACGATATTCTATAAAATGACCTATCCCCTGAATTGGGTGCTCAGTCGTTCATCGCGTGTCATTACGGGTCTCTTCGGGCTCAAAAGGGTATCTGAAGAAGATGCGGCACTCAGTGAAGCCGAGCTTCGCTTGGCGTTATCTGAAGGCTTTCGTAGTGGTGAAATTACACCGACAGAATATCGATATCTAAACAATGTATTTGATTTTGACGACCGTGCGGCGCAGGAAATTATGGTACCGCGCATCCACATCCGTTCCATCTCCCACCAGGCAACAGTGGCCGAGTTTATGGAGCTGATCGAGGACAAAGTTTATAATTTTCTACCTGTAGCTGAACATGGCGACCGGGATCGTATTATCGGGATGATTCGCGTCAAGGAAGCCCTGCATGATTTGGCACGTGGGCACAGCACAGGGAATACGACGATGGCTTCTTATATTCACCCGGTGCTTCAGGTTATCGAGACGGTTCAGGCTCGGGATCTGCTGATTCAGATGCAAAAACGACGCATTCCAGTAGCGGTGCTGGTGGACGAATATGGTGGAACATCTGGACTTGTCACACTGGAGGACATTATGGAGGAGATTGTTGGAGACATTCCTTCCTATACCGACACCGAAACCCCCGCAGCGTTAACTCCACTCATTACAAAAACAGATGATCATCGTTACATACTCAAATCACAGGCGCTCATTCATGAGGTCAATCGACGCTTGGAGACGGATATTGAGGCCGGGGACGTATATACAATTGGGGGATGGATGCTTTCAGAGCGTTTTGATATCCAGCAAGGAGAGAAGCTGACCATCGGTTTATGGGAGTTTACCGTACTGGAAAAAAACAGTCACCAAATAGACACAATTGAAGCGATTAAGAAAGCAGTCGTTGAACAGAAAAATGACAATGATTTTTAATAATGGAAAATGACTTTGTCGAGTAACAGCTCGCTTAAGATGTGACGAATGGCCTGTAAAGCTTGTGACAGCGCGATTCGTCCGTTTTAAGATGCAAGCTGCTACCTGGTAACATATTGTTTTTTGTGATTAGGATAGGGGACTTAAGACTCTGTATCTTTATGCTCATGAATATATCTGTCTATGAAAAATACTACTAGAAATGTAGCAATTTTATGGTAAAATGGAATCAAATTTGAGTTTTTTGGGGTGGGCTACAGTACATGAAGATGTCACTAGGTACGAAAATGGTTACTGCATTTGTCTCAATTTCTGCAATAACCTATGGAACAAGCGCTTTTTTTATTTTTGTACTCAAGGACTGGCTTGCTCAAGGTACACAAGAATGGGTGTACACTTCGATCATTCTGTTATTGGGTGTTCTGTGGAGTGGCATTTTGGGCTGGTTGATCTCAAAATTACTCACACGGCCAATTGTTAGGTTGGCAAAGGCGGCAGAGGAAGCCTCGGCGGGGAACCTGTCTGTTGTGATTCCTGAACGTCGTTCGGAGGATGAAATTAAAGTTCTGTATGATGCATTTCGGCATATGATGCTGAACATTAAAGATATGTTCAATGAGATCTCGTACAGCACCAGAACAACTTCGCAAAGTGCGGAAAATCTGAGCTTGGCTATTGTGCAGGCTACCACACAAATTGAGTCCATGTCTTCGGTGGTAGAAGATATTTTGAATGGCGTGGAGCAGCAAAAGCAAGCATCTGCCCAATCTATTAAAACAGCAGACCGAATGCTGGGCGATTTTAAAATGATGCGTAGCAAATCGGGGCATATGCTGGAACTGTCAGGCCATATGGAGCATTCAGTAGATTCGACGCAGACCGTATTTTCATCCCTGATGGATGGAATGGGAGAGCTGACAGCATCACATGGTCGTTCGCAGCAGGTAATTGCCCGACTGGAAAAAGAAGCTTCCCAAATTGAAGCGATTACAAGCACCGTGAAGGATATTGCGGAACAGACCCATTTGCTGGCGTTAAATGCTTCCATAGAAGCGGCGCGTGCGGGAGAAGAAGGGAACGGGTTTGCTGTAGTGGCTCACCAAATTCGCGCACTTGCTGCCCAAAGTACGGAGTCTGTGCAGCAAATAAATGCCATCGTTAGCCGTGTCCAGTCACAAATCGTAGAGACAGTGCAGTTGATGCATCAGCAGACGTCATTGGTCAGTGCTGAGGCGGAACGGACAAGCTCTGTGGATCAGACGCTGAACCGTTTGAACGCTATTGTACGTGAATTTGTCGAGAGCATCCGTTTAATGGAAGAAGCCGTGACGGAGCAGACGAACCGGGTAGATCAAACCTTTGAGCAGATCCATCGTATTCAGCAAATGTCAGGGGCCTTCTCTGAAGGAGCTCACAAAATTTATACAGCTGCTCATGAGGAGACAGCAATTATGCAGGAAATTTCGTCTTCTTCCGAGGATTTGAAAGTGCTTACGAATAAACTCATGATGAAAACACGGGGAATGCAACTATAACAGAAACCGTCATGTGAGGCATGATATATACAAACAAAATATAGCCGCTACACACCGGAAAACGAAGCAAAATGGTTCCCCGGTGTGTAGTGGCTATTTTTTAATTTCAAAAAACTCACATTGTTTTCTGGGGTGGTAAGCCAGATCACTGACGCTGGATTGCACGACGATGGTTTGATCGTCGAAACGGATTATGATTCCGCCAGAGCCAATCAATTGGTCATCCTGAAATACTCGGACACGAAGATGACGTTCCAGTGCCTCATTGAAATCCTGATCTGTAATTAATCGGCGATTAATGGCCATGAGGGTTCTCCTTTAAATATAATATCTTTTATCATAAAGGTAAGGTATTGAACAAGCAAGAAACACGGCTAGAACATAATCGGCTATTGGGTATAAAATAGAATGCAACGAAGAGAGAAAGAGATCAAAGGGGGCTAGCTATGGATAGGTCGTGGTCAGGGCCTTGGTTTGATGCCAATGCGCCAGAAGGGTTCGAGGCTTTTACTCCGTCACATGGGTTGGCTATATTGGGACTCATTGTATGCGCTTTGATGCTGTGGCTGACTCGGGGATGGATTCGATCGAACAAGCCTGTAAGCGAGGGAATTCGCTGGTTGTTAATTACATTCCTCATTCTGTCAGAGGTGACTCTGAATATTTGGTATGTGATGCAGCATATTTGGGATGTCCAGACCTCATTGCCATTAGAACTGTGCAGTGTGACACTGCTGCTGTCTATCCTGATGCTTATTTTTCGAAGCCGCTGGTTATATCCGATCATCCTTTTTGCCGGAATTGGAGGGGCGCTCCAAGCCGTACTGACGCCTAATTTGGCATACGCATTTCCGCATTATCGTTTTATCCATTTTTTCGTAGCTCATAGTGCTATTATTTTGGCAGCCTTGTATATGACCTGGATAGAAGAACTCCGACCGACGTGGAAGAGTGTGGGAGGAGTGATGCTTTTTCTGAATGGCTTGGCGCTGATGGTGTGGATCGTAGACGATGCTCTCGGTGCTAACTACATGTTTCTAGCTGGAAAGCCGTCGACACCGTCGATATTGGATGTTTTGGGGCCATATCCTCTGTACATTCTGGCAGAAGAAGCCATTGCACTGCTGTTCTTTTCGCTTCTGATGCTGTTGTTCGAGGTGCTTCCAGGAGGCAGGCTGTATGTCCGCTTTCGCAAAGGAGCTCTGCATGGTGCTGACAGGTCGATATAAAGCCGTTGTAAAGCGATATAAAAGCAGCCTATTCCACAAGTATATGACCAGGGATAAGGCTGCTAAGAATGCCTAAACAGTAGTACACATGGGTATAACGTTCCCCATTCTAATACTTAACGCAGTAGTGATTCTGCTCCGTCTACATAAATTTCCGTACCCGATACATGAGATGACTCGTCTGAGGCGAGAAACAGGACCAGATTGGCAACCTGCTCTGGCTCACCAGGGACATCCTCTAGCGGATGCTCTCCGCCCTTCGGAAATTCGACTGGAATTTGTACCTGCTTCAAGTCTTCCGAAGGGTACGTGTTATCGTCAATTTCCGTGTCGATAGCTCCCGGGCATATCGCGTTGACCCGAATTTTGTAACGTGCCAGCTCCAGCGCTGCCATTTTCATAAAAGCAACCTGAGCTGCCTTGGTGGAGGCGTAGGCTGAGAATCCAATACCTGAAAAGGTTCGATTACCGTTGATGGAGCTGGTAATGATAATGCTGCCGCCGCGTTCTTTCAGGTAAGGGACGGCATATTTAACGGTAGCAAAGGTGCCGCGAAGATTGATGTTCATCGTGCGGTCCCATTCCTCCAGTTCCAGTGTCTCAATAGGGGCCATGGTGCCGTTAATGCCTGCGTTGGCGAATACTATGTCCAGCTTTCCGTACGTTTCCACGACTTTAGCGAACCCCTGCTGAATCATGTCCGGCTTGGAAATATCACATTCCAGTACAAGTGCCTCGCCGCCAGCCTGCTCAATGATTGCTTTGGTCTCCTCTGCATGCTTGGGTGTCCGATCCAGCATGACCACCTTGGCGCCTTGTTCTGCAAAACGGATCGCGGTCGCCTTGCCGATCCCTGAACCTCCACCACTGACCACTGCTATCTTCCCTTGCAATCTCTGCTCTGCCATTGACTATTCCTCCCATTCCGTTCATAAACTAAACCTGACTCGTTATTCCATACCTCTGTACGTTGATGGTGAAACAGTCACAGCTGGATTTCATCCCATTTGCGAAATATGGTAACATAGGCGAACCAGCAGGAACTTATAGCAAAATCATATAGCAGGAACAAGTATGGAGAAGACCGAGTGACGGAGGTGGATCGAATTGAGCTATAACGCAAATGACCGACCCGAATCGACAGACGCTATAGCACTGACCGGAAAAATGAAACCGTGGGCACTGAACGGCCCCAGTATTCAAATCGATCCGTTGTTTCCCTATTACGCCAACCGTTCGCGGGACAGTATAGCAGATGAGATCGCCCTTGCGGGCTACCAGACCGTTCATTATTTTGTCGTGCGTGAAAATGAAGTGGATGGAGCGCTTGTTGCTGCTTTTCAACGCAGAGGCATAGCGGTGTGGGCGATGGTGCTAGGCAACGGTTCTTTTGGCGTGTCCCAGCTGCCGCCAGAGTGGAAAGAATGGCGCATGGAGCTGCTGCGCGAACCAAACGACGGATTTCAGCGGCTTTCGCATTTTGCTCAGGAGTATGTGGAATGGAAAAAGAAAGCCGCTGCCCGGCTCGTCACCGACATTCCGTTCGACGGGTTCGAGGTGGCGGAGCCTTATTTCCCCGAATGGAACGGGCTGCGCAGTGGAGTGTACGGGGATGTTGGGCCGCATGCACAGCGTGCCTTTCGCGAGCGCAGTGGTGAGAACATTCCGGATTTCCGCGACAAGCATGCGCGGAATTATTACCGGAAGGTTCCGAAGCTGTACGCGCAGTGGGTTGATCTGCGTGTGGACGCCGTGAACGGCCTGATCAGCGAGCTGGTGAACGGCGCGGGCGGTGTGCGTGATGTCCGGCCGGACATCTGCGTGGCGACATGGTCGCTTGCTGTGAGCGGACGCGGCGATGTCCCAGGCCAGCTGCGGGAATGGCAGGGGCTGGACGCGGTAGCTATGATCGGGTGCGTCGCCCCGGATATGCACGTACTCCAGACCCATTGGCCGGACTGGATGCGCCGCCGTCTACCGCCACAGTATACCCGGGGCTATGCTCGCATCGCGCAGTCGATACGGGCCGCTTATCCGGGCCTGCCCCTCGGGGTGCAGGCGGATATTGGCTCCCTTGCGCGTATGGTTCGGGACCGTGAGTGGACGCAGCGGTTTGGGGCTACCGCCCTTGAGGGCGGCTACGACGCCTGGACCGCCTATGAATACCATTTGGGTGGTTACATGTACGATGAGCCGCCCAAACCGCTTAAGGCGGAACGTTCAGCCGAAGATGAGGTAGTTATTTCTTTCAGTAAGCGGATTGCCACACCGTCTGTAGATGAGCTGCGTATTTGGAGCCGGGAGGACAGAGCAGGTACAACACGCAAGCTGAGCCGCCACCTAAGAAACGATTCACTAACGTTGCTGGAGCTTGTGGATGCCGTAGCAGACGGAAACCGTCTATTGCTGCGTATACGCAATTTACCAGCGGGGGCGTTCAGCTTGCGCCTTGATGGTGTACAGGATACACCGGAGCTATGGCTGCTCAAGGGGAGGAAGCTACATCGCAATCTGCCAGAGGATGAAGTGAGGGTTCCTTAAAATTTGGGTAATAACAAAATAACAGCTGTATAAACGGCTCATTTGCCGTAGCATTTTCGAATTGTATATTTTTGAGGAGCAGCATCTTTTCAAAACATAAACGATAGTGGAGTGAAAAAAGTATGTGGGATTGGGATTACCTGATTCGGGTCATGTTTGCCGGACTATGCGGCGCCTTAATTGGCTATGAGCGCAAAAGTCGCATGAAAGAAGCGGGCATTCGCACCCATTTCATTGTCGGTATTGGCGCAGCGCTCATGATGGTGGTATCCAAATATGGTTTTCAGGATCAAACCGTCTGGTCGAACCTGTCGCTGGACCCTTCCAGAATAGCAGCACAGGTTATAAGTGGAGTCGGCTTTATCGGCGCAGGGATGATTTTTACACAAAAAAATAGAATTAAAGGGCTGACCACTGCCGCAGGCATCTGGACTACCGCCGGAATCGGTATTGCCGTAGGTGCAGGGATGTATGGGCTTGGTGCAGGTGTAACGCTGTTTATTTTAGCGGCTCAGTCCTTGCTCCATAGTCGTTTTTATCAGATGGCTACTCCGTCCACGCGACAAGTAGTTGTTCAGGTCGACAATGAGCCGGGCGTGCTGAATCGGATCAAAGAACTGCTGGAGCACAAGAAGCTGACGATTCACAGCTTTCACGTCGAGCGCATCAATAATGGTGAGCAGTTGGTTATTCATATGCTTGTAAAGCTGTCCCGGTCAGAGGGAGTGGAGGAACTGCTGTCACTGCTGCAAGAGATGGAAGGTATTCGTTCAGTCGAGACTAAGTCCAATTAGACGAATTTACTGCTTATTTAGTAGCTTTTTTGTCGAACGCTGGCGGCTTTTATAACGGAAAAAACTTTAAAAATAATGATTGAAAACGCTTCCTTTTGTGTATATACTCTTACTACATCACAGAGACAGCAGCTTAGAAAGCATCAGGGGATAAGCAAAAACGACCTCATGCGTATGCACAAGGTCGTTGCTGTTATCCCGTTTTGAAAGACTGATTTGATGTCTTACTTTACTTTGACTGGAGCTGGATATTTTTTACCCAGCGTATCCACAGTGACTTTTTTCATCGTAGCCGGTTTGATGGGTTTGTCATTGCTATCTCGTTTGGAATTGACGATAGCATCGACCACATCCAACCCGGACGTTACTTTACCGAAAGCGGCATATTGACCGTCGAGGTAGTCCGCATCGGCAACCATGATGAAAAATTGCGATCCGGCCGAATCCAGATCCGCTGAGCGGGCCATGGATAATACGCCACGTGTATGTTTGAGTGTATTGTTAACACCATTGCTCTTGAATTCGCCTTTGATACTGTAGCCGGGGCCACCTGTACCGTTACCTTGCGGATCACCACCCTGAATCATAAAGCCTGGGATGACACGGTGGAAAATGGTACCGTTATAGGCTCCCTTTTGCACCAAAGAAATGAAGTTGTTAACCGTGTTCGGTGCTACTTCCGGATACAGCTCAAGCTTAATTTTCTTGCCATCATTCATGACAATCGTGACAATCGGATGGGAAACAGCCTTGCTTTTGTCTTTAGTCGCAGCAGGAGTTGTAGTGCTTGTCCGGCTGGCAGCTTCCACATCGGCCGCTTTTGTGCCGCATCCAGCAACCAGCACGAGCATGATGGCCAGCAGGCACAGCGTGTACCATGGGCGTATCGTTTTTCGGTTCATTGATATTCCTCCTGAAAGGTTGGATGGTGTAACATCCTAAATTATAGTTTGGGGGCAGCGCAGAACACTTTTCCATTTTCTATCATACCTTTTTTGCTGGGGATAAGGAAATACGGGTTTGAAAGCCGTATTCTTGACCCATACTGCTGCTATTCCCAAGGAAAGGGGCAGGATCATGATGGAGGTAGACAAAAAGCTGGCGAAAGGTCTCATATGGGGTATGGCGTTCAGTCTGCCGGTTTGGGTAGGGGTGCTGTACTCAGTACAACATATTCGTGACTGGCTATAACATAAAGCGTAAAGATAGGCCAAAACCGTTGTGGTTTTGGCTTATTTATATTTGTGCCAGTCCAAATTGCTGTTATTCAGTAGATGCTCGAAGTTGTTATCCAGCTTCTTCTGTTCAGCTTTTTTTGCTTCGACGGCACGCTGCCGTTCGTCTTCTTTACGCTTGTCCTGTTCTGCTTGGGCTTCATTGGCTTGAGCCTTAAGCTTATTCAGCACATCCTGACTCAACAGATCTTTTAACGTAGCAGGTTTGTCCTGAGCCGCAGGAGCAGGGGAAGACGAATTTCTCTTCTTAGCCATGTCATCATCTCCATTCCATTCGATTATATCAGCTTCTGCACGGTTGTTCCACGATTGAAGGATGAGCTGGGCGGTAGACTTTTCTAATTTAGAGGGTAATAATGGAATGAGCAGAAGGGACGTGTGGCATCATGCATCTATATTGGAAGCGAAACCTGGTCATTTTGTGGATTGGAGTATTGTTTTGCAGCATGGCCTATTCCGTGTCTATTCCGTTTTTACCTATTTTTCTGAATACGGAAATGGGCGTAAATGATCATCTGGAACTGTGGTCGGGGATTGCCTTTGGAGTCACTTTTTTAGCCAGCGCGCTGATTGCCCCATTTTGGGGTTCGCTTGCAGATAAGTATGGACGTAAGCCGATGTTGATTCGTTCAGGCTTTAGCCTGGCGGTGTTGTACCTGATATGTGCTTTTGTGACAGATCCGTATGTGTTCGTAGGAGTACGGTTGTTTCAAGGCCTTCTATCCGGGTTTATTCCTGCTGCGATTGCGCTGGTCGGAACGGGCTCGCCTGAGGAGAAAACCGGCTATGCACTCGGTATTATGGCGACCGCTGGGGCGACAGGCAGCATTATAGGTCCGCTGATTGGCGGTGTAGTGAGCCATTATTATGGCAATCGGAATGCCTTTTTTTTCTCTGCAGCTCTTGTGCTGGTATCTGCGTTAATCGCGACTTTTGGCGCTAGAGAGGACAGCTTCAAGGGAACCAGTACCCGCTCGCATGTTCGTGATGATATCAAGGAGGCTATTGCTAATCGGCCTTTGTGCTTTTTGCTTATTCTGGCGGGATTAAGTACCTTTTCCGTCATGATATTGGAACCGTTAATTACGGTATATGTGCTTGAAATGGGAGTTGACCGTAGCCGGGCGTCTTTAAGTTCCGGGATTGTATTCTCAGCCGTTGGTATTGCGGCGGTGCTCATGGCTCCCCGATGGGGACGGATTGGAGGCCGGACCGGATTTGCACACGTGCTGCTGATTGGACTGATCGGTTCGGGAATCGGGAACATCTTACAATTTTTTGTAACCAACTTTGTTGGTTTTGGTGCGCTTCGGTTTGGATATGGATTGTTTTATGCGTCCGTCATGCCGGCTATCAACGCAATGACTGTGGAGGTCACCAAGCCGGAGTTTCGCGGACGAGCCTTTAGCTTGAGCCAATCAGCTACTCAACTCGCGACCATGGCGGGGCCGTTGATTGGCGGTATGCTTGGCAGCTGGATGCCAATCCGCTGGATCTTTGTGTTAAACGGTGGCATACTGCTGCTTGCAGCGTTGTTGCTATGGGCGAAGGGAAAAAACGTGTTCCCGGTTTCAGCCAGGAAGAACGTGACGGATCAGGATATTCATTCTGCCGGATAAGCGAATCACACAGGATTGTCTAAGAGGACAACCTTAGAGCTCATAGAGCAGGTCTTTTTTTGTGCTATTAGATAATTATCCCAAACCTTTACTTTTAGTATACTTATTCATAACCCTCTACACTGATAATATGACAAGGAGGGATATATTATGATAAGAGACGACATTTTGCGTCAACAGCTTGAGAAAGCTCGTCAAAAGCTGTATATTTTGCAAGCAAAACATGGCTTTAATCATGCCAGTGTGCTCAGACAGTCTGTAATTATGGATAACCTCATCAATCAATATAACCACCTTTTTTATATAAAAGAAAAAAAGCCGACTGCATAAATGCAACCGACTGGGCGAGAAACTTTTGGTGAGGTCACTCGCCCTTGTACTGTAGCGCTAATACCTATAACAACGATGCTTATCTTAACTTTTATAACTAGTGTGCAATCTATCATTTTAGGTACGGTTCGTTTGATGAGCACTCAGTAGGACACCTATAATGACGACCAAACCACCAATGATTTGGCGCCATGTAATCGTTTCTTGCAAAAGTAACACAGAAAATAAGACTCCAAATATCGGAACCAAATTCATCAGAGAAACGGAACTGCTCGGTGACAGCTTGATTAATCCGTAATTGTAAAGCAAAAATGCGATAACGGAGCAGAATACGCCCAAATATACTAACAACATAAACGATCCTGTTGTCGGAGCCTGCCAACTATCCTTTTCTAATAGAGCCAACGGTATAAAAAAGATACTCCCTGCAACAGTTTGATAAAAAGATAACGTCACAGGCGGATATTTGTCCACTACCTTGCGCGTCATGAAAGTGTAAAACGCCCACGCAAAACCCGTTCCAATCAATATTAAATTTCCGATTAGTTGATTCTTATTAGCCGAACTTTCGCCAACTGAAGTCAAGAAATATACCCCGATCATGGCCAGTGCTATGCCGCAAATTTTATATTTGGATATTTTCACTTTATACAAAATAAGTTCAAGCAGCGATGTAATTGCGGGATATGATGCAACAATTAATGCTGCGTTGGAAGCGGTAGTCAAGCTAACCCCTATATTCTCCATTGAAAAATAGAGAGTGATTCCCAAAACACCACTAAACGAAATCGTAGCCAAATCTTTTGGCTTTACTTTGATATGTTCTTTTTTAATCAGCAAAACGATACCTAGCACAACGGAAGCTATAATAAATCTGGATAGACCCAAGGTAAGAGGGGGGAACGTCGTGTAGGCTGCTTTGGTGGCAATAAACGATGTACTCCAGATCAATAGGGCCAGAATCGTAGAACCGTAGTAAATCCGGCTGCTTTCGCTGTGATGAGCTATGACTTTGTTCAAGTTAAATCCTCCCTGAGGTAATCCCCTGTGAAATGATGATAGTAGCTACTAAAGTGACTACTATAAAAACGTTACTAAAAAGATAGTGTGTATATCAGTTTTTGTCAAGGGGAAGTGATATAGTAAGGATGAACACGAATTGAGGAGAAGACGTCATGAAACCAAAACCAAATATATTAGAAATTCTACGGGATTTGAATTTTAGTGAATATGAAGCTAAGGCTTATGTGACCTTATTGGAAAGCTCTCCACTTTCGGGATACGCCGTTTCATTGAATTCCGGGGTACCGAGATCCAAAATTTACGAGGTTTTGTCTGGAATGGTCAGCCGTGGGGATATCATGGTCAGTCAAGAAAATACGCCTCTGTATGTGCCGCTCCCGCCACATGAATTGATTGCCCAGAGAAAACGCAAAGCAGAGCAGATTTTCAATGTGGCGCAAGAGAGTTTGGAGCAGTACACAGCATCATTTCAAAATAGAGAGAATATTTGGAATATTTCGGGGTATGAAGCCATTATCAATCGCATAAATGAAGGGGTAAAGGGAGCAAAACACCGAATTTTATTGGAAATTTGGAAAGAGGATGCCGAGGTGTTCCGAGATGCCTTAGAGCAAGTCGCTCAACAAGGAATTGAAGTGATCATTGTAGCGTATGGGGAGCTTAATTTTGATTTCGCTACTGTTTACCGCCATGATATGAGTGAGGAGATTACGTCTGAAATTGGTGGTCGGTGGATTGTACTTAGCGTAGACGACCGGGAGGTCGTAGCTGGCATACTTTCACTTGGTGATGACAGCCGCGCTGCATGGACGTTGCATCCGGGTCTGGTGATGCCGATTACAGAAGTGATTATTCATGATATTTATATCATGGAAATCCTATATGAGTTCCGTGAACAATTAGAGGCGAAATTCGGCCCTAATCTAATTCATCTTCGCAATAAATTTGCTATGGGTCCGAATGGCAAAGGATATTATGTTCCTTTGACTGAAAAAAGCATTAAACGTGTATAGAGATTGTCTGAGGTCCGATGTGCAAAAATAAACAGGCCCATGGAGTGTTATTCCATGAGCCTAATTTTATTGGATGTTGTGTTCAATTATTTTACGGTTACAATCACACGTTGATAATGCTTTAAAGGATGTTTTCCATTGTCATGTACTTCTGCAATGATATGAAGCGTATTCCCTGACTTAGCATCTGCAGGAACTGTGAAACTAACTGCATTCGTATCACTACCTTGCAAGTCAATCGTGTTTACTTTCTCGCCTTTAGCTACTTCTCGATGAAGCCCAAGCTGCATTTCCCCCAGCAATTCAGGTTTAACTTGTGCTGGTTTTACTTTAGAATCCTCATACGTGTCTGCTTCAAAATATCTCCACCATTTATAGGTCAATTGATTACCGTCGGGATCTGAACCTTCTGCATGCAGGGTTATTTTCTCCCCTGGACTAGCGGTTAGGTCTAATCCTTCTTTAATGGTCAACGTTGGATTGTGGTTGGCATCTTTGTAGTCGGATGCAATAGCCCAATCTGCACGAGCAGCAAAGTCATTTTGAATATCATCAAACCAACGCATCAGAGAATACTCTGCTTCGAATTTTTTCGTATGCACATCATAATCTAACACGGTATTTCTAAATAATTTATCGTTAACGACACCGAAACGACCTCCCCAGCCACCATAGGTTGGGTTTTCCATACTCCGCAATCCGTTATCAATTAAATAGAAGAAGGATGGAGAATCACCTTCAGAAATAAAGTCATACTTGTCGTATTGTGGATTTTTCTTTAAGTAGGCTTCACTGCCTCTTTGTTCTTCATCCAACTCGCCTTTGATGATATTGCCATCGCCCATCAAGGCATACATATTGAGCAACTTGCCATGACCATCTTTAATATTTTTGAAGTTCCATTCCCCGTGCAACTTGCTGTTTACTTCTTCTGTGTGCATTTTCCAAGCATAAGCGAAATGCCAGAAGTTAGATTGATCATTGATAATTCTGATATCAGGCCAATTTTTAGCGATGTAATTATTGTAGCTATCGTCCTGGTCCAGAATGATGTACAGTACGAGTTTATCACTTACTTTTTTTTGAATCGTTTCCCATTGATCTGTATTTTTATATTCGTCTTCAATGGACTTTAAAGCTCTGGCCGTGGTATTGGTTCCACCCCAAGTTTGTACGTACAAATCTCTTTTGTCATCGTCCAGGAAAAGTGTTTTAAGGAAATTGGAGCCTTCCGTTTCTTGGTCCATTTCACCTTTATTTGAAATGTTACCTATTTTGGTAACGCTCTTGATATATTCAGGCTTTGGATATCCCTCGGCATGTTTGATTAAGTTGGGATAAATCTCTCCGTAGGCATCAATCATGTCCGTTACCCATTGTGTTCCGGTCCATCTAAATGGCTTGATGCCAGCCTTTTCATCACCTGCATAATGATATACGGAGCTAGTCAGTACAATCCCCGACAAATCCATTTCATTGGAGTAAAGAAGAAAGCGAATGACAGAGTTCATATCATCTACTTCTCCATCGGTAGTGATTACCGTTCTGGCCTTGGTTGCTTTATTTTCTACTTTATTTTCCGTTTGTTTTTCTGTTGGAGCAGCGCTTTCATCCTTCACAACGGCGGGAGCCTTACTACTACAGCCACTGATGATCAAAATACAAATCATGGCTAATAAAAAAATGCTTAACCCTTTTCTTTCTCTCATTTCTGTTCCCCTCTCTGAACGTTCCTATGATGTTTTTTTAGGATTATAACCATGTAGGTATTCTTTTTATTCAAGAATTAGGCATAAAAAAAACCTAAACATATATATGTCTCAACAAAAGTCGAGCATACATACATTTAGGTTTTGCCTGCATGATCAGTCACAATCCTGATTCAATTTTACATCATTGTCCGAGAAAATGAAAGCGGTTTATGAATCCCGGCATAAAATTAGTTTTACGCTTTGAATAAACCGGATTCTTTGACTTCAGACAGGAAGTTGTGGAACTCAGGAATGTTCAGCTGTTGCTGAGCATCGGACAAAGCGACTGCTGGGTTTGGATGGACTTCCACCATGATACCGTCGGCTCCAGCAGCCAAGGCAGCTTTGGCGCAAGGAGCCAGGATGTCCTTACGTCCTGTGGAGTGAGTCACGTCCACCAATACAGGCAGATGGCTTTCCTTTTTCAAAATCGGAACAGCGGAAATATCCAGCGTGTTACGCGTCCATTTTTCGTACGTACGGATACCGCGTTCAATCAGCATGACTTGCGTGTTACCACGGGAAACAATGTATTCAGCAGCATGAAGGAACTCTTCCATTGTGGCAGCCAGTCCGCGTTTGAGCAGAACCGGAGTTCTGGTTTCACCCGCAGCTTTGAGCAATTCAAAGTTGTGCATGTTGCGCGCGCCAATTTGGATAATATCGATGTATTGGATGGCTTCCTCCAAATGTCTTGGATCGACGATTTCACTGATTGTAGCCAGCCCGAACTCGTCGCCTACACGTTTGAGAATTTGCAATCCTTCTACGCCCAGCCCTTGGAAATCATACGGGGACGTACGTGGTTTGAACGCACCACCACGCAGAATCGGCACACCGGCTTCCTTGAGAGCCGCACCTACTTCGCGAGTTTGCTGGTAGCTTTCGACCGAGCAGGGACCTGCAACCATGATGGAGGCTTTGCCGCCCACCAGCGTATCTTTAACCTTGATAACTGTGCTATCCGGTTGATTTTTGCGGCTAACGATCAGATGTTTTTTGTGTTCTTCTTTTTGATAGTTCAAAGAAGCCTTGAAAATATTTTTGAACAGCTGGCGAATCGTAGCATCGTCAAAAGGCCCACGGTTAGCCGCGATCAGTTTGTCCAACATTTGTTGCTCACGTACCGGATCAAAGTCAGGTACCCCTTGAGCTTCCTTCAATTTTCCAAGTTGTCCCGCCAGTTCAGCGCGTTGGGACAGCAACTCCAGCAATTGCAAATTTGTAGCATCGAGCTGTTCACGCAGCAGCTCCAAAGAATTTTCATTTGTAGACATACAGTACTACATCCTTCCCGAATTTAAATTTGTTTTTTCTGTCAGCCCATAGACTTTTCTTGCAGAAAATAACACAAAAAGGCACTCGTCGCAAGGGACGAATGCCGTGGTACCACCCTAATTACAGAAGTATACATACGAATCGTCAACGTCGTTCAGTCGACGGCAGTAACTTCTGAGCTTGATGCCCGTAACGGGGGCTTCCGGAAACCTCTACTGCGGACAAAGGAATGAATCCTTCTGTCGGTTCAAGGCTCGACTCGGGAGTGAATTTCAACGCGGGATTGCGGTACGCTCTCAGCAATTCGTACCTTTCTGTGGGAATCCGTTAGACGTTTACTTGTCTCCGTCACTGTCTTTGTTCATGGTATTCAAAAGATTTGACCTTATTTTAAACAAAGTAGGTGCAGAAGGCAAGCCCTGATTATCAGGTTCAGTTTTCGCACCGTTTTGAATCGGTTATAATGTGAACAGCAACGGGCCCCCCTTGCAATCTAAAAGACGTGATGTCCGAGGAGGAATTATGAGCAAAATCAGAGTATCGGCGGTTCAATATCATCTGCATACGATTGACTCATTCGAGCAATTTGCCCTGCAATCGGAGCATTATATCAAAACAGCGGAGGAATTTGGCGCGGAATTTGTTCTGTTTCCCGAGTTTTTTACGACCCAGCTTATGTCGATTGGTGATAGTGAAGGCAAAGCTCTGACGATCAACTACCTGCCGGATTTTACGGACCGGTACCTTGAATTATTCACTTCGTTCGCACGTCGAACCGGGATGCATATTATCGGTGGCACTCATGTAGTTAGGAGAAACGAACGTTTATATAATACGGCACATTTGTTTTACCCGGACGGGCGTGTGGCCACTCAGGACAAAATTCACATTACACCGACAGAGGTGCATGAATGGAATATGGCTCCCGGTGAGGGGCTGAATGTGTTTGAGACGTCCAAGGGCACCATAGCGATGCTGACCTGCTATGATATTGAATTTCCCGAAATCGTTCGCATGGCGAAGGCCAAGGGAGCAGATATTATTTTCTGTCCTTCCTGTACGGACGATCGTCACGGATTTTACCGGGTACGATATACAAGCCACGCCAGAGCGGTTGAAAATCAGGTGTATGTCGTTTTAACGGGAACTGTCGGCGCTTTGCCTACGGTTGATTTTATGCGTGCCAATTATGGACAAGCCGCAGTCATTACACCCAATGACATTCCTTTTCCGCCACGCGGCATTATGGTGGAGGGTGAACTGAACAACGATATGATTGTGACAGCAGATCTCGATTTGCAGCTGTTGTACGATGTGCGCGAGCGGGGCTCGGTTACAACCTGGCGTGACCGTAGAACAGATTTATACACAGACTGGAGCTAATGAAAGGAAATAAGCCATGTATCGCAAAGAATGGTTCATCTTTGACGGCGATCGGCCGCTACGGGCGGTGATTCGTAATTATTCTACAGCCGATTATGAGGGATTGCTGCGTATTCAGCAGGAGAGCTTCCCCCCACCTTATCCGCAGGAGCTGTTATGGAGCCGGGAGCAGATTGCTAGCCAGACAGAGCATTTTGCAGATGGAGCGCTGTGTGTGGAAATTGAGGGGGAACTGGCGGGTTCGGTAACCAGCCTACTGATGCATTATAACCCCGAACATCCCCAGCATACATGGGAGGAAGTAGCAGATGACGGTTATATTCGTACGCATTGTGAGGACGGCAAGGCGCTGTATGTGATTGATTTGGCGGTACGTCCTGCTTACCGCAGATTGGGTCTGGGCAAATGGCTGATTTTTTCCTTATATCATCTTGTGATTGAACGGAGACTGGATCGTTTGCTGGGCGCGGGGCGTATGCCTAGTTATCAGC
This sequence comes from Paenibacillus sp. FSL R7-0340, assembly GCF_038002205.1. NCBI lineage: Bacteria > Bacillati > Bacillota > Bacilli > Caryophanales > Paenibacillaceae > Paenibacillus > Paenibacillus sp. FSL R7-0340. The sequence continues at coordinate 5,031,030 of NZ_JBBOBY010000001.1, read as the reverse complement.
ATCATGCCGACCAATTGAGCGCAGAAGCGTATGTGGATGCCGTAGTGTCTGGTGAGCTGAAGGACCCGGTATTAACTTTTCTGCTTCGTTGCGGACGGGTGCCTGTTTGTATCCTGCCGAATTATTTGGATGATGAACAATCGCGTAATTATGCTGCCCTCATGGAATGGCGAAATCCGTTTCATACCCATCACTAATTGTAGAGGAGCGTGTCCTATCCTATGGAATATCATCGCATTACTCATATTGAAGACCCCTTGTTTGCGAGCATGCATCAGCTAATGCAGGAAGTATTTCCACCAGAGGAAGTGCTGGAGTACAGTCTGTGGAAGGAACCGCTGGAAGACCCGGGTATTCGTGTCTTTGTTGCGGTACAGGATGATAAGGTAGTTGGTGCAACAGAGTATCGTTATTATGAGGACTTTAATGTAGCTATGACAGATTTTACGATCATCGGACAACCGGGACTGGGCATTGGCCGTTTTCTTTGGACACGACGCCAGAATGACTTGCACGCGCTTGCTCAGGCCAGCGGACAGCAGTTACAGGGGATGTTTGCTGAAATCTATGACCCTTACCGTGGCAACGAGCATCCCTTTGGTGGTGTCAAGCCAATGGACCCGTACGTGCGACGTGAGGTGCTATCTCATCTGGGCTATAAGCGTTTGGATCTGGACTACGTACATCCGTCCTGGAATAACGATGGTGTAGCAGTAGAAGGGCTGAATTTAGGCTTTATGCCTGAGGATGATAGCGTGGAAGAAGTGAGCGCCAAATTGGTGGCAGCTTTTATACGTCGGTACTATACAGTATTGCCGAACAAGCCTGCTGTCTGGAACGAAATGGTAGATGGATTGGAAGCTAAATCGACAGTAGCATTGCTGCCATTGTAAACATATGAAGTACAAAAAGGGTGCACTCAAGCCATGTATCATCTGCGTGGCTTAGGTTGCACCCTTTTTGCATTCTCTAATTGACCCTTTCATTTTCCTTGATCCCTGGGTTCGGGCTTCGCAGATGCGACTCCTCGTGGGTTATCTTCGGCCGAAATATCATCTGTAGTTGTCTTGTCCGCGGTCCTACGTTCGTCTGCTTCCACAGGATTCAAGGTTTTGTAGCGCTTATACTCCATATCGGCCTGAGACATCGGATCTTTATACATAGGAGATCAGTCAACTCCTTTCTGTTATACACTTCATTACCCGCATACCAGAATTGGTAACCGTTTTCTTTCACCTGATAAAATGAAGTGGTTAATCCAGCATATCGTCGCTGTCCAGTTGCTCTTCTTCGTCTCCATCCGTACCGTTCAGCAAATCGGTACCATGCAGGAATTCAGCAGGAGCAGAAGGATCGACAGGACTGTTCGGTGTCAGTTCATCGGCATCTGGGACGTCCTCCAGAGGAGTATCCGGCCCTTCCGTCAGATTCTCCCAGTTGGTTTCTGCATTTTGCAGAGAAGGCTCAAAATCATTGTCATGTAGCTCATTAGCTCGATCATCACGATTGGCCATGTTGCTCAGCTCCTTTATTTTTTGTTGCTTATTCCGACCTTACCCAAACAGCAGAACGGCTAAACCTTGAGTTAGTGTGTCTGTAGGAAGTTAAAATCATGCGAATAGGGATATGCCCATTCTCAATTAGCGTTTTTTTGGTAACTGCTGTGATATGATAAAGAAGATAGGGAGGGATATGAATTGGAATGGTACATGTTTGGTCCGATGATTAGTCGTATCCGAGTAGGTCAAAAGGCATCTACCCCGGGATTTTCCCGCACCCTCATTCGGCGCCCGGAAGGCTTATACTGGACAGATGGCGGACAAGCCGGAAAAATAGTAGAAATACGCGATTATTTATTTTCCGATATTTGGACGATCTATGAAGATGAAGATTGTGAACCGTGGTTGGGGCTTAGAGAGCAGAAGGAGCGGCGCGAACAGGAAATGATCATTAATCAATATGAAGATTTTACAAAAAATGAGTAAAAAGAACATGATACCCTTCTTATGAAGAAGGTATGCACATCATCGTATAGAATAATATAATTTCAGGACGTAAAAAATGTTAAAACGTATACAAACTTGTAAATCCTACTATGTAACTTTGAGGTGCTTAACATGAGGCATGTGCCCAAAGCTGTCGCCACCCTGCTAGCGGTCATTGTGTTGCTGTTGTCGCTGGGCCACTCCGCCTATGCGGCCAAAATGACCCCGGAAAGGGATTATAAAATACCCTCCTGGGATATGAGATGGGGAGCGGTAGACGAGGATGGCTCTTTAGATGAGGTAAAGGATCGCAGCAAGATCTGGATGCATATTGAAGATGATACACAACTGCTTAGGCAGCCCGGTAATATAGGCTCCGCCTGGATTCGTATTAAGTTACCTTCGTTAAATGATGAAACGCCAGCGGTACTTTTTGAAAATATTTATGGCAGGCATATTACGCTGTATAAAGATGGGACCAATTTTTACGAATCCTACCGTGGGTACAATTATGAGAATAATCGTATTCTGATTCCGCTGAAGCCGGAAGACAGCGGTAAAACATTATACATATGGACGGAAAGCAGTAAGAATAGACTGGGCATTATCGGCAATGTGATGACCGGTGATTATCGTGATTTATTGGGAACCTTGGTCAGAATGGATGTTTTAGATATTGTACTGGGCAGTACGTTTATCTTTATCGCCCTGGTACTACTGATCTGCTCGTTTTTTCTGTTCCGTCCGAGTATGGCTATGTGGTTGTCCCTAAGTGCGATTGTATTGTCTATTGGTCTGATGATCGTAACGTATTCACCATTCTTGTATACATTCTATCGCGGCTATGGCAAGCTGTACTTACAACTTTTTGATGTGGCACTATTTATTCTGCTACCTTCATTAGCCTACTTTTTTGAGCAAAATATCAATTCGATTATACTGATTCGCAAATTCAGAAAGGTGTTAACCGCCTACTCTTTGTTCTGCTTTACCATGATGATTGTTAATTTAGGAGCACAGGAGCGGTTGAACGATATATATTATTTTTTTAGTGTAGTCATCCTGGGTATATTACTCGTCGCCTTAATGATACTGCTGGTATTTGCTTCGGTTCGCATGGCACTTAAGGGTGATCACGAAGCGATCATTTTATCGACAGGCTTTGCATTTTTTGCAGTCATCTCTATCGGGGAACTGAGCTGGTTCTTTATTCTGGACGGACACTACAATATGTTTTTGTGGAAATGGGGCGTGTTCGGTTTTGTACTGGCGTTGATCGCGATTTTGGGCAGAAGACTGGCAGAAAAGCACAAGCAGGTGGTTCGGTATTCCAGAGAACTGGAGATGTTCAATAATGAGCTTCAACGTTCGGAGAAAATGGAGATTATTAGCGATCTGGCTGCATCTGTAGCTCATGAGGTACGTAATCCCCTTCAGGTTACACGTGGATTTCTTCAGTTGATGAGCAAGCAGGAGGATGGTAAAAACAAAGACTATCTACATATCGCTCTGGAGGAGCTGGATCGAGCTTCCGCGATTATTACTGATTTTTTGACTTTTGCCAAGCCAGAGTTTGACCAAACCAAAACGTTGACCATATTGGACGAATTCAAACATATTGAAGGAATCATCAGTCCAATGGCTAATTTGCAAGGTGGAAAAATTTCACTGGATATTCCCCAGGAAATCAAAGTACGCGGGAATTCCTCCAAGTTCAAGCAGGCGTTCATCAATATTATCAAAAACAGCATTGAAGCGCTGCGAGACCAGGGTCATATTCATATATGGGCTTATGTGGACAACGGAGAAGCTGTCATTCATATTCGGGATAATGGTGAAGGGATGGATGCTCAGACTTTATCCAGACTAGGTGAGCCTTATTTCTCGAATAAGACAAAAGGCACGGGTTTGGGGATGATGGTGACTTTTCGGATTATTGAAACGATGAATGGAAAAATAACTTTTACAAGTGCAAAAGGGGTGGGAACGGAAGCGACCATCCGCTTCCCCGTAGCCGGATAATATCCGGCTTTTTTGCATTCGGAGAAAACGGAGGGAAGCTTGCTGAGCCCACCCACATGAGATTAAGGAATATAGATTAAATAAGCATTAACAACCAATTTACCACATCGAGCGAGGTTTCTGGGATGCAGCGAGTACACCGGAGGGGTCTGGAGGAATTACCAGAAAAAACTGATCAGGCGTTTCCTCTAACGTTTTGATTTGGATATGATCGGGGATCACGACTCCTAACACATCACGAATTGCAGATTTGGGATCTGTCATCAGTTTCTCTCTGAAACTGGCATCCTCCCAAGCTTTTTGAATGACTTGTGTTTGAAGAACTTCAGTAGCCATCAAAAATCACCCTCTCATTCAATTGGTTATATTTACCTAGTCAGTATACCACGAAAGACTCAGAAAAATCTAGCATTATTTCATATTTTTGGAGAGCCAGTAATCAAGTCCGCCTCTTCTCAAATGCGAGCGTCCGCCTTCAATTTCCGCCGCCACTTCGCCCAGCTCCGCTGCGATAGAATGTGCAAAGCTACGTAGGCCGTGGATAGAAGGCTCCAGGGTCTCTAACTGTTGGACTGCTTGATCGGCAATGTTCACATAGCTGGCGAGCGCACCGCGTACATAAATCGCTTCCTGAATCTGTTTGGGTCCCAATCCTTCACAGTAAGCCGTCTTCTGCTCGGCACTGATATGGGACAAAAGACAGTTATAGCTATGTTCGACCAAATCTTCTGACCAATCCGCCCAATCATCCGACATTTGAAGCACGAGTAGCGCCAAGTCCGTCATATCTGTAATGATCTGGATCAGATCGGCACGGCCTGCAAGCAGTAAAGCACCCGTTCCGGCCATTTTTAATGGACTTGCTTTCAGCGCGACCTTATTTCTTTCCCCTTGAAAATAGTCCTCTGTTCCTTCGGATGTCACACTAACGGCCCATTCATCAATATACGTTCGGGCATATGACCAAAAAGGAGAGGTTGCCGGAAAAAGGTCCCGATATACGCTTAGACACTCGGTATAGAATAGCTGGCTTAAGGCGAGTTGCGTTTTACGGTTGTCTGCTGCTGTGTCCATCACATCATCTTGAATTAAATAGTGAGCCATGACGAACACGTTGCCAAGTGACAGCTTGCGGCATGTTTCGGGGGGGAGTCCGGTGAGTTCTTGCAGCCAAAATGGAAGCAAATAGCATATGTAATTACGCGTGCTGTCTTCCCTCAACGGATTAAAACGCGCCAGATAGTCCAAACCCTCTTGCTGAAAGGGAGCTGGAAACGTGGACGTCCGTTCCTCCGCTTGACGAAATACTTTTTCCAATTCGTCTTTGTATGCAAAATACCATTCCATCGCTATCACCTGCATCTCTTATGAATATTTTTATAGCGATTTCTAGTTGTTAACCGCCATTATACAACAGATTGCAATTTTCAAGATTTTGTTATTTTTACATTGAGAATGTTGTAAAAAGGATATCGACAAAAATCCCGGACGGGAAGATCCCGCCGGGATTTTGTTTTTTTAAAATTAGATGATCTCTAAATAGTCAATATAAGCATCCCATGTCCCATCATCGGCTGTTACAACAAGCTCAATCTCTTGATTTCCGGTTCCATGGCTGACATTGTTTAAAGTATAGACCGCAGGACTGCTCCCGCCGAAATAGAAGGTACCCTTCGTTTGTCCACCAATTTTCAAGTCAACTTTGGCCATGTTGGAATTATTTGAAGCACCACGGAGTGAAAAACTATGGGTGCCACTGGTAAAATTCTGTGTGAATTTCACTGAATCATTGTTGGAGTATAAAGCCACTCCGTTGAACGGCGAGCTGATATTTGAAGTGTACTGACCGCCTTTGGTCATATTCTCTGCTTCCACTTTTGTGCCTTTGTTTGGCGGCGTTTCGCCGTTTCCGCCATCAGGCGCTACCGCCTGGCCATTGCTTGGTGAGATCATACCAGAGCAAAGGTTACGGTTTTTGAGGTTCTGTGCAATTTGTGGAATAGCTTGGAGTGTAGTCTGGTACTGATCATGCATCAGGATCACATCGCCGTTTTTAAGTTTGCCCGCAGCAGCTACGATCTGTGCGGTGGAGGCGCCGTTCCAGTCTTGGGAGTCAACGTTCCACAATACTTCGGTAAGACCGTTTTGGGTCTCAATGGATTTGAGGGTTGCGTTGGTCTCGCCATACGGAGGACGGAATAACTTTGGTACCGTGCCAGTAATGGACTGTATCGTTTGCTGCGTGCGTGTAATTTCCGATGACATCTGCGATGTGCTCAGTTGTGTCATATGCGGATGTGACCATGAATGGTTACCGATCCACATGCCTGCTGCTTGCTGGTCACGTACAAGCGAAGGATTATTCTGCACGTTTTGTCCAAGATTAAAGAGCGTCGCCCGTAAACCGTTTTGCTTCAAAGCACTAAGCAGCGATTTGGTGTTAGAGGGATTGGGACCATCGTCGAAGGTTAACGCTACATAACCGCTCGAGCAATCAGCCGCAAGCGCCTGGTTGCTCGAGATCACCAGCGAGCCTGTGAATAAAGACAAGGTGATTGACATAATCGCCGTCCATTTTCCTGCTTTAGCTATAAACAAGGTTGTACCTCCTTAACAATTTTAATAGATAATAAGGTTAGTTGATCTCCAAATAATCAACATAAGCATCCCATGTTCCGTCATCGGCTGTTACAACGAGCTCGATCTCTTGGTTTCCGGTGCCATGGCTGACATTGTTTAAAGTATAGACGGCAGGGTTGCTTCCACCAAAATAGAAGGACCCCTTTGTTTGTCCACCGATTTTCAAGTCAACTTTGGCCATGTTGGAGTTGTTCGAGGCACCACGTAGTGAAAAACTATGGGTGCCGCTAGTGAAATTTTGCGTATATTTCACCGAATCATTGTTGGAGTATAAAGCCACTCCGTTGAACGGCGAGCTGATATTTGAGGTATGCTGACCGCTTTTGGTCATACTTTCGGCTTCTATTTTCGTACTTGTGCCTGGAGGAGTAGTCGTTCCGCCGTCAGAACTGCCGCCAATCGTAATTGTATTACTAGTTACATTAGCACTCCCACTGCTTTGGTATCCCTCTACAGTAAGTGAAGTTTCATACATCTTGCCCATTTTCATGCCCATGCTTTCCCACTTTTTGAAGTGCTCGCTAACCGATATGGTTCCGCTTGTGCGTTTGGATGTCCGGACACTCCAATACTGTTGAAAAGTTGTTTTGTCTCCTTTAATGGAAGGCTGGTCAACCCGAGTGGTTTCATAAATATCATATGTTCCCCCGTCAACGGTAAAAGTGCCCTTCGATGTTGCACCGGGTGGACGCCAGCTTCCCCAGCTATCGACGATGTAATATTCTACGAGCGGGTTAACTGCCCATCCATAGACGCATAAATACGAATTACCATTTGGTTGGTAGTTGGCACTGTAGTTTACGGAAATGTTTCCAATTTGCTGGTGTGTCTTGGTCTCGTCGAATTTCTTGCCTTTACGGAATAATGCATTTCCAATGTTACTCCACTGGGCACTGAACGCCCCCCCACTATTAAGAGTCATACTTGTGTTCCCGGAATCTTTCCACAACTCATAGTAGTAGTTGTCATGGGTACCGGTTTGGTTTGAGGTGATCGTTGTTGCCGCCTGTGCATTTACTGCGGGTAAGATAAGCGAAAAACAAATCAAAATTGATAAAAATAACCGTATTCTTTTTTGTTTCATTGGACTTTCCTCCTTGTGTGTAATTGCATGTAGTCTGACTATGATGCAATGCATTCTGTAGTAGCTTGATACAACATTTATTTCCAAAAATTTAATTGTAATCGATTACAAAAAAATTTTATCATATTTTCCTTAATATTTTACCTGAAAAATTTCGAATTATATTGTAGAAAGTTTAGTACTTCATTCTTACTTACCCTACAGGATAAGGTTTCCAAGGAGTGCGTTCAGATCGAAGATTGGGGTATAACCGTGATAAAAATGTTCATGAGCTCGTATTTTCCCGGTCTTGTGACTACTTAACAGGTGAAAATACGAATAAAAATAGCGGAAAGAGAAAATATTAAATTAAAATGGGTGAAAGAAGGGCCTGAATATGAAAAAACAATGGAAATTAATCACTGCTACCCTGTATGTAGGAGTGATGATGTATAGTAGTGCAGGGATGATCGAAGCTGCTGGTATAAAGACAAGCCCCCAGATGCAAGCTCTTACTCCTAGCAACTCTATTCAGGGTGAGGCTGATCCAGGGCGCATGCAGTCACAGGACTGCCATCGACAAGGACATGCTTATAAGCACGGGCATGGCAAACGGCCTGGAGGCTGGGACCATCATCTGAACGAAAAAGTAGCCAAACTATTGGGTATCACTCCTGTTCGCTTAGAAAATGAGTTGGGACAAGGCAAATCGTTGTCCGACATCGCTAAAAGCAAAGGAATTAATGAGGAACAGCTTATAAATAAGCTGAAAAATGAAATGACCGTCGATCTGAAACGGCTCGTCAACCGCAAAGGGCCAATTACATTCGATCGTAAGTCCGGCACTTCGAATGAAGCTCAATTGAAGCGTTAGCAGGGGATACCGTCAACCTCGGCTAACGAAAACTAAATGTAAAAGGGGTGACTGGCTGATGCAGAACTAGCATGATCTTTTTTGTACTAAAAAAACCTTGAGAATGGCGGCCCTCAAGGTTTCCATATTCACCGGGCGGTCCGCATCGGATTCCTGCTCTCGCAGGGCACCTTGGTCTGGCACAGTCCGCAGCCGGCACCTGATTTGGCCTCGCCGCCGTTTAGAACCGCAAAGTCCCGTGATGCCTGGCCGTACACAAATTTCATGCAGGCAATCTTGTCATGTCCGCCTTCCTTGCTGATGGCTTGCACAGGGCAGCGGGTAATGCACACACCGCAGATGCCCTTGCTACACAGCAGGCAGTTTCCGGTATGGCCTGTGACTGAAGATGCTCTGGCATCAGGCGGCACCTTGAGATCGGTCACCACGGACAGCAGGCGGATGGCAATTCCTTTTTCGGTGATGAAGCCGTCGTTGATACTGAAGGTGCCAAGACCCGCAGCATATGCAATGTGTCGCTCCGACCAGTTGGAGATCGGCCCCCCTGTGGCACCATAGATGCTGTACCAATCCGTATCCAGCGGTGCAACTGCACGGTAACCAAGGCCTGTTAAGTATCCCGCCAAATGCCGCCTTGCAGACTGTACAAAATATTCATCGCCAAAGGTCCGCAGCAGCGCCCATTCCCTTGAGGCTCTATCTTTTTGCGCCCGATTAGCCTTGCGGATCGTCTCGCTGATCGGCAGCACAACGCTGATAACGGTACCTCCATCAAAACTCCCCATTCCAAAGGAACGTTCAAATGCTTCCTGCGGCGTGGCGTGGTCGAGCCCGACCACTCTTTTGTACTCCTCAAACAAAGGATCATTGCCCGCGGCAAATTGAATAATCGGCTCCTCGTAATAAGGACTCTGTAGTTCTTCACAAACATTGCCTTTGTCTTCGCTCACATAGGTTTTCATCTCGGCTACGATGTTTTCTCTCATATCCGGTACGGATTCAACCATCCTATCCACATCCCTCTCCGTGGTTATTGTTCACAGCAAAGCTTCCTTTCAGAAGTCTTGTGGCGGGCTAACATATATTACTGACCAGCCTTGATACCGCGAAACATTTCTTTTTTTCGTGTATATACACGAATTGAGTAACACTTCATGTATGAGTAGGCGGCTAATCACAAACCCAAATGTTCAATTTTGGATAAGAGTGAGGTCAGTATCTGCAGATTCCCGTTTCCCAATGACTCCTGCAAAAAACGTTGCGCCTCCTCCCAAAGCTCGGCTGCGTCGTTGTATACCGTTCTTCCACTCTCCGTCAGAGTAAGGCAGCGGTTGCGACTGCCCTCAGCAGATGTATCCTCCACATATCCGCTATGCTCCAGCGCCTTCAAATTGCGCACAATCGTTGTCCGGTCGAGCCGCATCTCCAGCGCCAATTCGCTTACACTTGCCGGTCCCAGCGCAGTTAAGTGCTTGAGAAGCGAGAATTGGCTAATATTGAGTCCGCTCGGGGCCAGATACCGGTCATACAGTCCCGTAACAGCCATCGAGGAACGGCGCAGATTAATGCAGGTACAAACTGAGGCTGATTGCTCCTGCGAAGATTTCTTATTCTTCCTTGTCGTTGTCATAAGTTCCCCATTCTTTGTACTGTTTCGTGTATCTACACTATCTCAAAAAATAACAGGTTTTGTCAGAGATGTTTGTCACAGCAGTCAGCTCTGTCGGTCTATCATGATTTATCCCCTGTAGTCCTTCCTACTAATGAAAAGTTTAAATAACCAGTCGCACGAAATCAACCGGCGACTGGTTATTTAGCTTTGCTAGAATATGAGTCGTGCGATACCTATAATAGCTTTTTAAGCTGGGAAATACGGCCTTGGGACACGCCGAGCCATTCAGCATATTCGCCTTGCTTGGCTGTTGGATGCTCGCGCATGAGTTTTCTTAGCTTTTCAACCAAATGTTGTGAAGGCGACCGATGTGCTCGTTTTTCTTTGTATGGTTCCTTAACAACAGGAACAGGTATTTGACTCACACCTATATTTCCCTTCAGATCGTTTATGCATTTTTTACATAAAAATGAATCCCTGAAATAGCTTAAATCCTGAATCGAATAGCATAAGTGACAGCAGACTCCAATATACTTCCGCATACTCAATAAACCTGTTTCAACATCTAAATAAAATTCTAAGGACTCACCAGCTTGAATACCCATAGAGGTTCGCAACTCCTTAGGGATAACAATCCGGCCTAACGTATCCAAGGGACGTGTCATACCTGTATTTTTCAAATGATCCTCTCCTTCCATTGTCCAACATCCAATGATCTCCTAATAAAAATATAAAAATCAATAAAGTAAAAGCATTTATGTTTGTTCCAAAAGATGGTATTATCGTGAAGGAAAATCAATAATTATACTATTAGTTTTCAAACTATATTGTTTATTGAAATTGAAATTCTATGAAAATGCTGAAAGGGTGGTTTATCCATGGAAATCACACCTACGATACAGGCAGAAATTCAAACCTATTTGAAACGAAAAGGCTTAACGATGACCAAGTTTGGTCACACGATTGATTTGAATGTAGGTACAGTTAGTAGCATTGTGACCGGTAACCGATCTATTTCTGTTCACCAACTGGATAGTATTACTGCGGGAATGAATTTACCACCGGATTATTTTTACGAGCGTTATATTGAAGAATGTATTGAAGAATCTCCGCTCAACTGGAAAAAAATCAGCCCTTTCCTATACCGATGCATTGAGCTAGGACGACTGGACTGCTTGCAGCGAGTGGTAATTCTGTTATTGGATAACCCTAATTATCCGCCATCACTCTTTGAAGTTGCCGAAAATGTATACAAAGACGGTTACAATGAAGCAGCGGCATACCTTTACAAAAAGGTGGCTGAAAGTGAGAAACAGCAGCATTCAGAGCGATTGGCGATCTGCCAGTATCGTTTGTTCCAAATCAATATTGGACAAGATAGAGCTGTAAATCTTCAGGCTGCCATTGAATTTGCCCCTTTTGTTGATCGTTTAGACGAGATAGAGCAATTAGATGCTCTAAAAGATTTAGCAAACGTGTATAGATCATTAAGTATGTGGGACAAGGTGTATGAATTTGCACATCAAATGGGTCAATTAGGACAGATCCAATATAATTTGGTTCATAACTCTAAGCGAAAAGGAACAGAGCCACGAAAAAAGCTAAGCAGGCCACTGTTTGTATACATAGTTTACTCCGAATTGCTGTGTGCTAATGCTTGCGATGCGAAAGGAGATCATGAACAGGCATTAGAACATATTCGAGGTTATGCCGATCTAAGTTGGGTAAAAGAGAAGGACCCTGATTCACTTTATTGGAAGAAACAATATCAGCAATGGGCGAAAATTAATACGTACGTCAACAGGCTTATGTCCGGGGATATTAGTGTTCTCCCCGATTACGTAGAACACATGGCTGCCGAAAATGAGATTTTTGCCGAGCTACTAAACGTTCTTGAAGTTGCTAATCGGTACAATGTAGATGTAGACCATATCCTTCAGCGTTTTGAATCTCAAATTGCAGCTTATCAGGAACCGTTGTCTTCTGACATGTATACACAACAAGTTTTAACGGAAGAGTACGTACGCTTCTGGTACAAAATGGCTAAGTACAGCCTAAATAAAGGTAGATATCCATATGGTTTCAAATGTTTAATAAACGCGTTTGAAAAAGCTGTTACAATTAATCATGTACTACTTATTGCCAATTGTTTTGGATTATTTTCTCATTTCAAAACACATGCGGCTCCTGAAACACAGACACAGTTCCAATCTATTTATGAGGAGGTGTGGGAAAAAAATGATCAAAAGGATGGCTTTCTACTTGGCGGTAACTAGCTTATTGCTGGTATTCACAGTACCAGTGCAAGCCGGAAATCCAAGCTCCGGCACGATCCAAACACAAGGACACGTTGGTGGATCTTGACCAAGCACTAATTCATTACTATGGACCAGCTTATTGCTGGTCTCTTTTTGTATTATTTTGTAATTTTTTGGTTCAAAAAAGATTATGACGTATTTGTACATCCCTCCTTAAAATGAGATTCATTAGGAGGTATGCAGGATGAACAGGTATGAAACAGTAACGTTAATTCAACAGATGGAACACGCCAGACAACATTTGCATGATCTTTACGAAGAGTATGGCTTCGGACATGCTTGTGTACTTGAGCAGTCTATGCTTTTGGATGAACTGATTAATCAGTACAACCGTATGTTTCAGACCAAGAAGCTGCCTCACTATGTTTAGAGCTAGATCATTAACAACGACGATGTTATGTTCGGTTCATTCCCCCTTCTTTTTATGCAAAACTATGACTTCTCCCGCGTAATGTTTATGATTATTCTATATAATGACTTATTTTAAAATAAAATACATATTCATGTCATAAAATGTTAATCACTTTTTTGAGGGGACGGCATACTAAGGCAACAAAAAAAAGCAGAGCTCAATAAGTGAGCCCTGCCAAAGTCCATTGGAATTATAACCCCATACTGAAACACAGACACAGATTAGCCAAGCTCCTGCGTGCTTTTGGAAGCACGTTTGGAGGAAAGGAACTGGAAGCGAAACGAGTGCCACTTCAACCGCTGTCTGCCTTTGGAACCAACAATCCAGTTGCCTCCAGGCAGATGGGCAAACAGCCAGCTTATGCCTAGAGAAACACTTGCTACGACGATAAACGTAATGAGCGTAGCTGTAAAATGATGATCGCCCAGTGCAAGCGGGCGGGTGTAGTAGGATATGAAGGCTAGTACGAGTGCATGGGCCAGATATCCTCCAAAAGAATAACGTCCGATCCAGTTCAGCATACGGCGAAACGGCTCGGATCGCGTATCTTTTTGCAAATGGAGCAGCAGTCCGTACAATAAAAGCAACTGCGACACAATGAGAACAAAGGTACTTGGCTTCAAATAGGTCGAAATATTAAGATTGATCGTATCGCCCGACTGGATCAGCATCGTGTGACCCATGAGCATGAACAAACCAATAAAGACAAATACATTCCACGGCAACGTCTGTTTGGCCAGTCCACGCCAGGTGTCTGTCATGTAAGCACATACTGCGCCCAGCATAAAATAGAAAAAGTACATGACAAAGTTATAGGTGCGATAATCCAGCAGAGTCTGCCAAAATGATGGTAACCCAGTGCTCCATGCAGACATGTCATAGTAAGACCATTGTAACAGCAAAGCATAAACCGCAGCGGCAATCAGCATAATAGCCAAAACAAGCTGTTTGCGTCTTTTCGTGCTGTAACGACGTAGAAACGCTTGAACCTGCCCGGCTGCTTTTGAAAATAGAGGAAACAAAATATAAAACTGAAAGATCATCACTACAAACCATAGATGATATCCGCTGACGGGGATGATCATTTCCTCGAACATACCTTTGTAAAAATAAATATTTCCCCACTGCGCCGTTGACCAGTTTTGAGTGCATACCCAATAAATAACAGTCCAGCAAAGGAAAGGAACATAAATATCTCGAAACCGCCTGCCAATATAGCGAGGATAGCCAATCGGTTTGTTGCCGTTATAAAAAAGTAGCGCCGCAGACAGGAAAACGAACGTCGGTGTGCCAAAACGTGTCAAATGATACAGCATCGCGAGCATAACAGAATCTGGCTGTTGGATGTCGCTGCGATAAATATATTCGCCAATGCAATGCTGAAGCACGACAGCGAGGTAGGCAAGGCCCCGTAGTTCTGTCCACTCCGCGATACGCGGCTTGCTCATCCATATCACTCCTTTTCCTCAAGATACGCACATGTTTTCCCTAGCACAATTGTAGGTATTGTAACGTAGAAACATTAGTGCAGGATTAACGCCACCTGAAAGTAAGAAGAGTGAAGTAGTTCCAATTTGATATGATTGCGTTTACAATCTAAGTAAAACCAGAATAAATTAAAGTGAATTTATAACTTAAGGATACACACAGGAAGAGGAGAGGAAGGATGAAAAAAACGCTGCTGGTATATATGCTGTTGATTGCGGCCTTTGCTCTCTATGTGTTCAGGTATGAACAAACGGGCCCGTTGAATGGCACTTGGGAGGATAAGGGGCTACGAGGCAGCATCGGAGAAACCTATATGATGATTACCTTCCAGTCTGGTTTGGAGTATTGGAAAAGCGGGCTCAAGGGCTTCGAGGATGCCGGGGATGCGCTGGGGGTGACTGTGGAGTATCGGGGAGCAACCCGTTATGATGCGCAGGAGCAGACGACCGTTATTGAGCAGGCGATTGCTCGTAAGCCCGCAGGGATTGCCATATCAGCGATTGATCCTCACTCCCTGATTCCGGTGATTAATAAGGCGCTGGATGCGGGCATTCCTGTAGTACTGTTTGATGCCGGAGCGCCGGGGAGTCGTGCGTATTCCTTTTTGGGCACGGATAATTATAAGGCGGGCGTGACCGCTGCGGATAAGATGGCAGAGCTGTTGGGACGAGAAGGTCAGGTCGCTGTTCTGACGCTGCCTGGACAGCAAAATCATGAAGAACGCTCGCGTGGCTTTCGCGATACCATTCAGCGGCAGTATCCTGCGATGAAGGTGGTGGAAGTCGCAGATGGCCGTGCAGACGCGATGGTCTCCCGGGATGAGTCGCAAAGGCTGATGAAAGCTTATCCGAAACTGGCGGGCATTTTTGTGACCGATGCAACGGGAGGAACAGGTGTGGGTGAAGCGGTACTGAGTCAAAAAAACAGCCATCCGCTGAAAATCATTTCTTTTGATACGAATAAAGCGACACTGGATATGATTCGTGGTGGGACGATCTCGGCAACGATTGCCCAGGGAACATGGAATATGGGCTATTGGTCGCTTCAATATTTGTTCCATCTGCATCATCATTTAACGATTCCTGCACCTTCTTCCTCTGGAGACAACACTCCGCTGCCCGTGCGGGTAGATACTGGGATTTCCGTGGTCACCCGGGCGAATGTAGATGATTATTATGCGAAATAAATTTTGGAAGCGTATCCACTTAAGGGTGCACCAAACGATGCCTCGCTTACGCTTGCGCAATATGCCTTTACGCTTTCAGCTCATGCTGCTGTTCCTGTTGTTTGGCATTGTGCCTTCGCTGGGATTAGGTCTGCTGGTCAATTGGACGGTGGAACGGATTATTGAGCGGCAGGTGGAAGACCATACGATGCAATTGATTGGCAAGGTGAACGAAGCACTGGACACCAAAATGGAAAATTTGCAAAACATGACGTATCTGATTGCTTTTAACCCCGATATCGGGGAGTTCTGGAAAGGGAAGACGCTGGCTGACGGCCACGCGGGTCATGCGAGTATAGTAACGCCGGAAAACCAGGGGGAGCGGACACAGAACTCGGTGCAAAATCAGGCTCACACTTCCAAGCAGGCATTAAGTTCTGTACAGGAGCAGGATACGCTATATGAAATGAAGCAATTTTTGCAGGGATATACTACGTTATATCCTGAGATTGCAGGGATTCTGATCGTAAACGAAAAAGGCGACTATATCAGCAATGAAATGTATGCTCGAAGCACGCGTAGCCTGACGGAAGAAGGCTGGTACCGACAGGCGGCGCAGCATGCAGGCATATTCACTGTGCTAGGACAGCCGAGCCACCGTAATGTAACGACTCATGTCCGGTACAAGGACAGTGAAATTGTCTCCGTCGTCCGTTCGGTTACGGATTCGGAAACCGGACATGTGTTAGGCGTGATTATGATTGACCTCAAGCTGCGGGCTGTGTCGCAGGCTGCCAGAGATGTAACCTTGGGCAAAAGCGGGTATTTAATGGTGACAGATGCTGAGGGGCGCAGCGTGTACAGGCCGGATATGCCTTTGATTGAGCGCATTCCGTCGCAATGGTTCGGGGCAGGTGACAGCGGGATGTTTACCCGTGAAGCTGGGGGCAGAGAATTGCTGTTCATGTTCAGGGCTTCCGAATTCACGGGCTGGAGAACAGTGGGGGTATTCCCGGCACGCGAATCTACACTGGAAGTTCGGCAAATTAAGTTCTATGTCGTCTGTTTTGTTTTTATTGTATGTCTATTTGGCTTAACGGCATCCTTGCGATTGTCGAGTTCCATTGCGCAGCCGATTTTCCGGCTGATGTCCTATATGCGGGCAGCAGAGACAGGAGATCTTACAGTTCGCCAATGGAGTGACCGTGGGGATGAAGTTGGGATGCTGGGGCGGAGTTTTAACCGGATGCTGGAGCAAATTCGCCGTCTCATGTCACTTAGCGAACTGAGGGAACGGCAAAAGCGGGATGCCGAGCTGCGCAGCCTTCAGGAGCATATTAAGCCGCATTTTTTATACAATACGCTAGATACCATTCACTGGATGGCTCGAAAAAATGGAGCAGACGACGTGTCCGACATGGTGGGGGCGCTATCGAGATTGTTCCGTCTAGGGCTGAGCAAGGGGGATGACTTTATTCCGCTGCGCTCCGAGATTGAGCACATATCGAGCTATATGCAAATCCAGCAAACCCGCTATCGTGACCGACTTCGCTGGGAATTGAATGTACCCGACGAGCTAAAGGATCTGTTCGTGTTGAAGTTAATGCTTCAGCCTGTAGTGGAAAATGCGATTTATCACGGCATCAAGGCCAGACGAGGCCCAGGCACGATTTGGATAGAAGCTAAAGCCGAGGGCGACAAGCTGCTGCTGACGGTACGTGACGATGGCGCAGGGATGACGGCGGACCGGCTGCGTGAACTGCGTGAATGGCTGGAAATACCCCTGGAGGCGATGGAAGGAAAGCAGAAGCAAAAGGGAGTTAGTACCCATGGCAGAAGCTATGGCATGCTGAATGTACAAGCGCGTATCCGGCTGTCTTTTGGTGAGGAATATGGAATTGTACTGGAGAGCACAGAAGGGACAGGTACCTGCGTGACGATCACTCATCCGTTGCTGCTGGATATGGCACAACTGAAGAAGCCTTATGAAAAAGGAGAGGGTCAGGATGACGAAATCAAAGGCCACAGACAACTCGACAACGGCGAGTCTGATTGACCAGGCCATAACAGAAGTGACCATAGGCACAGCAAAACGTTACCAAGTATTGATCGCAGATGATGAGCCGATCATCCGAGAGGGGATACGAGATTGCATAGACTGGGCGGCTCTGGGCATGGAGGTGGCAGCAGAGGCGGAGGACGGAGAAGAAGCGCTGGAGCTGGTGGGTCAGCTTCATATCGACATCGTGCTGGTCGATATGAATATGCCGTTCATGGACGGCATTGAACTGATTCGGCGGCTGCGGGAAGAACGTCCGGAGTGCCGCTGTCTGATCATTTCTGGGCATGATGAGTTTGCTTATGCGCAGGAGGCTGTCCGACTTGGCGTAGAGGATTATATTTTGAAGCCGGTAGATGCGGATCAGCTTCATGCTGCGTTGTTGCGGCTTCGTCAGCGAATGGACGAAGAGTACAAGCGTGCTGCCTATGTAGAACAAGCCGCCGGACAGATTGAACGGAATATTCCGCTGCTACGCCAGCGGTTTTGCCTGGAATGGCTGGAAGGGCAACACACGGGAAAAGACGTCATGGAGCAGTTGGCGTTTTTACGGCTTCCATCGCGGCCGCCTGCTCAGATCGGTGTCGTACGGTGGCCTGCGGCAGAGGCCCGGCAGACGATTATGCGCGAGAATGACCGCCAGCTATTTCTTTTTGCCGCTGAAAATATTATTGGCGAACTGCTGGAGGACTGCCCGCATGTGTTGTTCCGCGATGCGAACGGACTGATCGGCATATGCCTATGGCAGGAGGCACCCGAGACGATAGGCGCTTCCATGGAGCAGGCGATTGGACGCTACCTGAATATAGCGGTTCATACGCATGTGGAGTCCAACGCGGGTGGACTGGAAGGCGCAATTGACGCGTACCGGGTGAGTCGGGATCGAGTGTATGGCGAATCGCAGCTGTCTCCCATTGTACGCCGGGCCCGGCAGCTTATTCAGGAAGGTTACGCCGATCGGGAGCTGACGTTGGAAGCCCTTGCTTCGCGTCTACAAGTATCCGCCGTATATCTCAGCCGTGTGCTCAAAAAAGAGCTCAACGACAGCTTCGTGACCCTCGTCACGCGTGCCCGTATCCGTAAAGCGGTGCAACTGCTGGATTCCACCACGTTGTCTATCTATGATATAGCAGAACGTACGGGTTACGACAGTCAGCACTATTTTAGCACCGCTTTTAAAAAGACTATGGGCGTGTCCCCTGTGCAGTACCGTAAAGGCGGTGGAATTCAAGAAAACACGGTGGAGTAGGAATTGGCACGGGGGATGAGTCCCACACTGTCTCATAATAAACTGTAAGAAAAAATGTGTGTGTAATCACACCTACGCATTCAGGGGTTTGTTACGCTGGGGATAACGAACAAATATCTATCAATATTTGGAGGAAAACGATATGTTTTGTTATCAGTGTGAACAGACGCCGAGTGGCGGGTGTAAAGTAGTTGGGGTGTGCGGGAAGGATGAGACGATAGCAAGCTTGCAGGATACGATGATTTTTGCATTAAAAGGGATTGCTGCCTATGCGACACATGCTCGCCAATTGGGCTATACCGATCCTGAGGTAGATCGGATCACGCATGAAGCGTTATATATGACCTTAACCAATTCTAACTTTAATGTACAAGAGCATTTGGAAATGGCGATGAAGGTCGGAAATGCGGCTGTACGGATCATGGATGTGCTGGATCGTGCGCATACGGATCGTTTTGGCATTCCGCAGCCGATTACCGTCAGCCAAAATAAAATCGAAGGCCAATGCATCGTCGTGACCGGACATAATTTATATGCGCTGGAGGAATTGCTGCGGCAGACAGAGGGTAAAGGCATCAACATCTATACCCACTCAGAAATGCTGCCTGCCCACGGTTATCCGGCATTGAAGAAATATGCACATCTCAAAGGGAATATCGGTAAAGCCTGGTACGATCAGCGTAGACTGTTCGAGGAGTTCCCAGGTGCGATTCTCGCCACGACGAATTGTGTTATGCCGATTAAAGGCACGTATGCAGACCGCTTCTTCTCTTATGAAGTAGCCGGGCTGGAGGGAGTAGCCAAGATCATGGACGACGACTTTTCACCATTGATCGAGCGTGCGTTAGCCCTGCCAGCCGCAGATGTAGATTCGGAGCAGGTGCTTACGACGGGATATCATCATGAGACGGTTATTGGGCTGGCTCCTGAGATTATTCAGGCCGTTAAAGACGGACATATCCGTCGTTTCTTCGTCATTGCAGGCTGCGACGCACCGGGCAAAGGCGGCAACTATTATCGCGAGCTGGCTACATCCTTGCCGAACGATACAGTCATTCTGACCACGTCCTGTGGTAAATTCCGTTTTAATGACGTGGATTATGGCACCGTTGGAGATACCGGCATTCCGCGTTATATTGATTTGGGACAATGCAACAATTCGGGTTCTACTGTTAAAATCGCTCTGGCATTAGCGGATGCTTTCGGCTGTACGGTGAACGAGCTGCCTGTCAGCATTGTTCTGTCCTGGTTTGAGCAAAAAGCGGTCGCCATCCTGCTAGGCTTGTTCAGCCTTGGCATCCAAGATATTCGCATTGGGCCGAAGCCGCCTGAGTTCATTTCTTCTGGCGTACTGGATGTACTGGTGGAGATGTTTGGCTTGAAACTAATTACTACCGCAGAGGAAGATATGAAAGCGATGTTGGCGTTGTCGTAAGGGGTTGGTGGGGAACTGCAAAGCGCAGTTCCTTTTTTGTTTCATCGTTCATCGATTCTTATAAAGATGTCCGTAAGAATCTTTAATGCCAGCTCAGTATCTTTGGATTCACGAGTTCTTAGGAGAGTCAAAATGGTTTTTATACTCGAATCTTCTTCGGTAAGCTCATCATTGTCCTTCACATATGTAAGCAACTGATAGACGCCCACGTTCAATGCCTTCGCTATTTTCTCCAGATTTTTCAAAGATATATTTCTCTCCGCTCGCTCAATGAAACCAATATAACTCGAATTGAATCCTGCTTTTTCGGCTAAAGCTTCTTGGGAAAGCCCTTTAGACTTTCGGATATCTCGAATACGTGTACCGACTAATTCTAAAAGTTCTGACATGATTACACCTCTCTATAGTAAGAATTTCACAAAATTCGATTCCAATCGCTCCAAAATGTAATATATAGACGAACGAGATCATCTCAATCTATATATTATTAATTGGAAGTCGCTTATTGGATTTTGCAAAATCCTCTAGTTAGAAGTGTAGAGAAAGAGTTACATCTAATTAATAAGTGTTAGTAAGTAAATTGAATTAAAAACTACTATATAGTAATATTTATTATGAAGCTTGTCCGGTAGCTAGAAAATTATACATCTTGATGGTTACATAATTGTGCTACGTTGCTCACATTGTTTCAGGATTTTGCAAAATTTGATACAGTCGCTCCGAAGTGCAAGATATAGACGAACTAAACTATTTCCATCTATATTTTGTTCATTGGAAGTCGCTTATGGGATTTTTGCAAAATCCTCGTTTATGAAATTTTAATTCAGGAGTTGATTCCCCTTGAAACATTACTCCTTAAGTCCCCTACATAGTGATTCCGATTTCAAATTGCCTAAGTACAGCGACACCTACATATTCAATTGCATGATGGATTTTCAAAAGCTTGCCGAATACCAGATCAAGCTTGCACAGATGATGCGCGACCATCATCAGTTTCAAAACTGCCTCATTCTTTGTGATCGAGCGATGTTTTCTATGGCTAAGGCCATTTATGTTCATCGAAACAAAATCATTCCATTGTATATTCGTTTATCCGTGACTGACCTGTTCCCTTTAATTCACACAGAGGCTGAGCCCAATTTAGATATGGTGCTGTTTATCGGTACGGTACATTATCTGGTTTCGGGAGAAGATGATGTATCTAAAGAGCCGATGAAGCTGGGGGAAGTAGACAAGTTGCTTTATAAAACGGACTCTATTCTAGAGTCTCTGTCACAGCGGATCGTAGCTGATCCGTCTAAGCGGTATCCATCTATTTATAAAGAAAGTCCGTTCAATGAATCGGTAGATCTTTTATCAATAATACCCGGTTCTTTTTGAGCTAATGATATAATGAGGAAAAGGAAGATGTTGGATTACGACTTAAAGTTCTATAACAGAAAGGGTGTATTTCATATGCCTACATACAACAAGCTGGTACGAGATCGGATTCCGCATATCATTATGTCTCAAGGCAAGGAGTGTCGGACACGCATTTTGGACCCAGAGGAATATAAGCAGGAGCTGAGAACCAAGCTTCGTGAAGAGGCTGAGGAATATTTTGAAGCGGACAAAGATCAGGATGCGCTGGAAGAGCTGGCGGATATGCTGGAAGTCATCCGAGCGTTGGCAGAAGAATATGGGGCGAATGCAGAAGAGCTGGACAAGCTGCGGGCAGACAAAGCCGAGGCACGGGGCGGATTCCAGGAGCGAGTGTTTTTAATAGATGTCGATGAAGTTTAATGTCAGGTTCATTACGGATAATTTAGCAGATGGACTTATCGCGAAGATACGATATGCTTCTGGAATTTCCATTAACTTCTTTTATTATGCAGTTCGGGGTGAATTGCTGAGAAATTGACTTATTTGCTCCAGTACGCTTAAAGTCTAGCCAAATAGTACACATGGAATAAACCTATTTTCTTATATATTATGCATAGTTAACGTTCGGTGATTCTTACGTACATGTCATTGATGGGATGTTCGTGTGAATCAATAATTATAGGAGCTTCTGCCATTGGAATTGGCAGGAGTTTTTTTGTTTGGAAGTAAAAAGAATACCGTTCGTCATATTTTTCCATTTCATAGTATAATAAGAGCATAGTCTATAGTCCGGCTTGTTCGTTTATTTAATTGTATTCTGTAGATTGACGAATTTCGTAAATATTACGTTATACAACAGAATCAAAAATGAAAAAGAGCCAGAAGGCTCTCAATCTAAAGATATATGTAATTCGTTTTGCAGGTGAAGAGCGTCCTTAAAACCTTGCAAATAAATTTCACGTTCTAAAATAGCTTGAACAGAAAGCTCAGCATCGTCGTAAAGGAATAGGGTCTTCTGTATATTCTCCGGTACTCCCTCATGTAACTGCTTGAAGTAGAGATTCCGTTCGGATGAGAACTGGTTGTAGCTGGAGTTGTTTTTGGTAAGCTCGCCATATAAAGATTCAATTCGAGTATGAATGAGTGAATCAAGTAAGACTTCTAAAGAATTATGCATACTAAACACCATCCAATGCATTTGATTTTATGAACAAAAGTTCAACTTATTAAATATAATTTTACCATGTCAAATAATTAAGTCAATACATGTTGAAGATGTTTTTGATAAAGAAAATATACTTTCATATAATTAAAGAAAAATTCACTTGATGTGTGAAAGGAATATCAGATGATTAGTTATAAACCTTTTCAAAAATTATTGATCGACAGGGAGATCAAGAAGCAAGATTTATTGAAAATGACAGGTATTTCGTCTGCTACAATGGCGAAACTCAATACGAACGAATATGTGTCATTAGAAGTGATTGATAAATTATGTGCGGCTTTAGGTTGTCAGCCAGGAGATTTATTGGAACATATAGCAGAACAATGAAAGATTAGAATCAAGAATGAATGTTGGTTAATCGAAGAAGTGATTCCGTCATATAACATAGTATTCAAGCAGCGGCTCCTTTCGGAGCCTTGATCTGCTAGAAGGATTTCAGGGAAGCATTCCAGCAGACAACCCCTTTGGGGTTCATGAATACAGGAACGTTAAGTGAAATTGTCGCAAAGGAGTTAAAACATATGTACAAGCATATCGATACAGCACAAGAGAATCTTGAAAATTATTTAGAAACAATACCCAATAAACAATCGAAGTTATTTTATCAAACAAGAATTAAGAAATTCTTTAATGAGTATATGTCTCAGAAACATAACATACTACGCCCTCTTAATACAATTAACTTCCACGATTTGAATACATATATAGATCAATTAGAAAGTTCGGATGCGGAAAAGTTGAATTATTTTAGAGCTTTCAATGGTTTTTTCAGATACATGTATTTATCAGACAATTTACAGAGCGATGTTATGAAAGGAGTAAATAAGCCTGTTCTTCAATCTAAATTGCTAGACTATATTAGTCGGGTTGAATTAATACAAATCCAGAGCTTTATTAAAGATTCAAATGAAAAAATAGAAGATAGGCTTTTGCTCGGTTTACTGTTATATACAGGTTTAAGTAGAAAGTATGTAGCTAATTTAACGCATTACCAATTTAGTTTTGGAAACGAGTATGTATCATTGTTTTTTGAATTTGGTGAAAGTACAATAAATATCCCGTTAAAAAGTACAGTTGTAAACCTTGTCAGAGTTTATTTTAATTCGCAACAAACCATTAATCCTTTCGAGAAAATATTTAAAATTGATGAAAACTATGTGAGTGAAAAAGTGAAAATATTAAATAAGAAAATAACAGGAAAGCCACTTACACCTACTGTCTACTCGAATAGCTTTATTAAAGAAGCACTGAGACAAGGAAACGATGTCCTTACGGTTAGCCAACTTACTTTAGAATCAGTTCATACAATCATGAAGCATGTTGATGTAGAAGAATATAGAATTAGGAAACAACAACATATACTTGAAAATATATTCGAGGATGACGACAAAATCACTTAACATAATATTCACGCATCGGGCATACGCCCTCGGTCCAGAAACAGCCGGACACCTCGGCATTCGCCGAGGTCGTGAATACAGGAACGTTAGGCGAAAGTATTCAAAAGGTCAAGGTGATATGAAATGGAACTAGTAATAAATTCGATTAACAACGAAAAATTATCTATTTTAAAATTTGAGAGTCTCTCAACTACAGAAAAGGAAATTGTAAAAAGAAATTTAGTGTGCTTAGAGTGTAGGGTTCAAGCCTTTTATAGAAGAAAAACTAAGGATGGTAAACAAGCTTGCTTTTTTGCTAAACATGTAAGTGGTTGTAAGCAGGGAGCGAGCGTTGGACAAGCTGCAGGAATCGTATGAAGAGGACATGATAACGAAGCAAGTATTTTTAGAGCATAAAGCTGTTCGGTCACGGCAGATACAGAAGCAGGGGGAAGAGTTGGAGGATTTGCGGAAGGTTGTAG
The DNA here is from genome assembly GCF_038002205.1 of Paenibacillus sp. FSL R7-0340. Lineage (NCBI taxonomy): Bacteria > Bacillati > Bacillota > Bacilli > Caryophanales > Paenibacillaceae > Paenibacillus > Paenibacillus sp. FSL R7-0340. The sequence continues at coordinate 5,006,260 of NZ_JBBOBY010000001.1, read as the reverse complement.
TAGATGAAGGGAATTACCCGACTGTGGAGCAGATAAATAAACGGGTATGTGAGTTTAGAGGGTTGTGGAGCGCCGCGGTGACAAGTGAAGAGAAAAATCGTGCTTTGAAGAAGTTGGTGGAGCGAATTGTGTATGATCGGGAAGGGAATCGGGTGGAGTTGGCGGTTTGTTACAGGTGAAATCGTTTTACTAGGTTTATTTAATAAATAGAAAAGAGTGCCTCTGGAAATAGTTCCAGAGACTTAATCATTGGGAGTACAAAGTTATAATTAAGAATTGATTTGATTTAGATACAAACAAACGTTCTTTAAAATGTATATCCCAAATGGTAGAATAGGTTCATGGGAATTTTTTGTATTAATTAGATAGTTATATAGAATTTATTTTAAAATATAAATAAATTTAATTTGGAGGTATTAATATATGCCATATCCATCCGGGGGTAGAGCAGACAAACTCGGCAATAGATTTGAATTTAGATGGGCAGTATACCAAATACTTCAGGTAATGGATGAAAAAATTGATTATTTTATTCTAGAAGCTCTCGGTGATGATGAGCAAGGTATTGATATATGGATTGGTAGAAAAGATGGTATTAGAGAAGGACAACAATGTAAAGGAAGAAGCGGGAGTAAGGAATATTGGGAATTTGGGACTGCTAATGCTAAAGGCATTTTTAAAAATTGGAAATTTCATTTAGACAGAGATATTACAAATACGGTATCTCTGGTATCTCCTTTAGTGTTCACGTTGTTAGAGGACACAATAGATGGAGCAATGAAAACTAGTGATATTCCTAAAGATTTTTATGATAATCAAATACTTACTGCTAGCAAAGAGGTTAGAGATTTCTTCAAAAACTTTTGCAAGGTGATGGATCTAAACCCTGAACAAGATAATGATCTTATTAGATGTATTTCCTATTTAAAAAGGATAACTTATCGTCAATTCCCGGACAAAGAACTTAAAGAAATAATTATGTTAAAAATTGGTTTATTATTCATTGGGAATGAAGAAGAAATTTATGATACTTTGGTTTCTTGGATAGTAGAAGGTAGTATTTGGGGAAGTAAGATTAGCCAATTTGTATTATATAAACTATTCAGCGAAAAAGGCATTAAACTCAAACAACTTGCTAATGATTCCCGCCTTGTACCTAGAATAGAAGAATTAAATAGAGAATTCAGTTCTTCATTTATTCCGTTTAACGATGAGTTGATTGATAGGACTGAATTCTTGCTATGTAGAAATGAAATTAAATTAGGAAATTCATTATTGATACACGGAAAAGCTGGAAGAGGAAAAAGCGGTTGTACAGAGGATGTTATTAGTTATTGTCGAGAAAATGCTATACCATATTTAGCAATAAAATTAGATAAACGTACTCCAAGTGGAAATGCAGAAAAATGGGGGAACGATTTAGGGTTGCCCGCATCGATAGTTCATTGTATTCATAGTGTATCTAGAACTGAAAAAGCAGTAATTATTTTGGATCAATTAGATGCACTACGTTGGACTCAAGCACACTCTAAAGATGCTTTATTAGTGTGCGCTCAAGTTATAAATCAAGTTGAGAGATTAAATATTGAAAGAAAAGATAAAATTTCAGTGGTTTTTGTATGTAGAACATATGATCTGGAAAATGATAATAATATTAAATCTTTGTTTAAAACTTCTGGAAAAATTAGCGAAATTATTCAATGGAATAAAATTCAAGTGAATGAATTAGATGATGAAACAGTAAAAATTGTTGTAGGATCGGGATATTCAAACTTAACAGGTAAATTAAAGGAAATACTTCGTATTCCAAGCAATATATATATTTGGGATAAATTAGACAAGGGGAACGCGTATAATGAATGTTCGACTGCAAATCATTTAGTCACTGAATGGTGGAGACAGTTAACAAGGAAATGTTTTGAGTTAGGACTAAGTGAAACAGATATGAATAGGTCAAAGGAAGATTTAATAAACAATTTTGATAAATCCGGACGGATATGTGTTCCCATAAAGATTTTAAACGTCAATAATTCATGCCTTGAATTCTTGTCTTCCAATGGTTTCCTGGTAATACAAGATGATAAGGTTTCATTCGCTCATCAATCTATACTAGATTGTTTTTTAGTTGAAAAGATGTTAATTAAATATTACGAAATTGGAGATATATTAGAGGTTATTGGAAATAAAGAGAAGCAAACTCCTGGAAGAAGATATCAGGTGCAAATGCTCCTTCAAAATTTAATTGAGCTTGATAGCGATGATTTTCTAGATGCAGGTCAGAAAATGTTGGCTTCTAATCAAATTAGATATAGTGTGAAATTTGTCTTTTTCGAAATATTAAATCAGTTGGATATTTTAGATGGAAATATCCAGAGTTACATAGTAGAAAATTGTGAAAACGAATTATATGGTGAGCATATAATAAACAATGTTGTATACTCAAGACCACAATACATCAGAGTACTTAGAGATTACGGCTTTTTAGAAAAATGGTTTAGTGCTCCTCAGAAGAAGAATATTGCAATAAATCTTTTTATAAGTTTAGCACCAAATTATGAAACAAAAGATGTTGAATTTATTTTGAAGCATGCATTTCAATCTCAAGAAGATGATGATAAATTTTCTCGATGTTTTTTACATGATATCAACCAAGATAGTGATGAGATGTTTGAATTACGGATGGAATTTTATAAAAAATATCCACAAATGGCTGATACGTATCTTGATATTAAGGCAATGCTTGAAAAATGTGAAATAAGAACAATAAGAGTGTTTGCATTTTTATTGGAGAACAAGCTTGGAAAAAATGGCCAAAGTATCTATAGGTATGCAGAGGAATTTTTGCAAGAAGATTCTGAAGTGTTCATAAAAAATGGACAAGAGGTAATCGATATATTGTTACCATATATTCCAGTTTCAAATGATGAGATCTTATATTATGGTGATTGGTCTGGAAGAAGCGCTCATAGAAGAAATTTAGAAAGGACAAGTATTGAGATTCTTAAGAAAGCTAATGCAGCAATTATTAATGCGAGTCCGAAGGTGTTCCTAGAACGATACAAAGAATATATTGGAACAGGTAAAGTAATCTTTAATGAAATCATATTAGATGCACTATATAAATTTCCGTATTTATACAGTGATTTTATAATTGAATATTTATATAGTAACTTTGATAATAATATTTTTGAAAAAACAAGTGGTAATGGTGATGAATTGCTCTTAGCTAAACAAGTTTTGAAAAAACACTCCGAACATTGCAAACAAGATGTATTTGATATGTTAGAAAAAAAGGTGATTGGTTACGTATCACCACGAGCGACAGATATATATCAACGTAGAATTCAATACAATCAAGAATATAAAGGTTATAAACTTTATTGGAGTTTTTGGGGAGACCTTCAAAAAGAAATACTAGAGGTTCTTCCATACAATCGACTGAGTAACAAAGCGAAAGATTTGATTCGCGTTTTAAACCGTAAATTTAATAATGAAACAACCTTATATAGGTATTCGAATGGACATAGTGGATGGGTAACATCTTCCATAGCAGGTAAAACACTAAGTAATAAAAAATGGCTAGGTATATTAACTAACCAGAAGCTAAATGATAAACGTGGACATCATAATTGGAAAGAAGTTTCAGGAGGTTTTTTGGAAAACTCGATTGAATCATTTTCAAGCAGTTTTAGTGATGCTGTTTCTAAAGAACCTGTAAGAATGATAAAGTTGATGCTTTCACATGACAAAATTATTATGGACATTTATATTGATTCATTATTTAGTGGAGTAGCACATAGCAGTAACTTGGCGAATGTACCTCTAAAATTGCTAGAAGCAATGATACTAAAATATTTATATGATCATACATCATATAGGGCAAGTTACATTTGTACTATTATTGAAAATCGAGAAGAAGTGGACTGGTCACAGGAGATATTAGATATTCTTAAAGATATTGCGATCAAACATAAGAATCCAGAAATTGGCAAACCGAATGTGACCAGTAATGAAGACAATGATATGCGTACTTTCGATATGTTACAAAGTAATGCATTAAATTGTGTAAGAGGAAAAGCAGCTCGCTCAATTGCACATTTGTTATGGAAAGATAATAGTTTTTTTGGAGTGTTTAAAGATGTGCTTGAGAAATTGGTGATGGATCAAAATCCAGCAGTCAGATTGGCAAGTTTATTTGCGTTATGGCCATCATATAATATTGATAGAGAATGGGCATCTAAAAAGATTATAAACTTATTAAAACAAGATTATCGCCTAGCAGGATTTCGTGGAACAAAAGATATGCTCTTTTTATTGTACCCTCAATATCGTCAAAGTGTATTAGAAATTATTAAGCAATGTTATGCTTCTGAGGATAAGGAATTAATTCAGATAGGAGCTTATTGTTTATCAGAAATGTTTATTCTTAAAGAAAATTTCGAGGTTGAAATGGCAGATGTGGATAATATGAGTAAATTACAAGCTGAAAAGGTTCTATACATGGTCATGTTATATTTTAATAATGATCAATATAATCCGTTAGCTAAAAATATTATACGTAGATTTAAAACAAGTACTTTAGATTTAGAAATGTCTATTTCAAGATTGTTTTATGATAATTTGATAAATTTAGATAGAGATAAGGATTTTTTAATAGAGATAATGAACTCTAACTTAAGTCGTAGAATATTGCATGCTTTTGTTCACTATTTGGAGAAGCAATCGAAGTCAATAATAAAATACAAAGATATTATTTTGTCAATGAGTAGGCATCTAATTGACAATCAAGTTGAGAGATATGAAGGTTTATGGGGAGTTCAAGATGAAATCTCCAAGTTAGTCATCGGATTGTATGATGAAACTTCTGGAAGCAAGCTTTCTGAGCTGAAGTATATTGCACAGGAATGTCTAGATATCTGGGATTTGATGTTTGAAAAGCAAATTGGACCAGTTAGAAGGTTGAGCAGAGAGATGATGGAGAGATAGCGAGAAGATTTACATGGGAGTATCACCACCGTTTTTGGGTAAATTAACACTAAGTATATCTCTACCCAAATCCAACACTAAAACGAGGTGATGTCTCCATGATAAATCAAAACGTACCCAATAGATTAGCCAAGGGAAAGTCACCGTATTTGCTGCAACACGCACATCACAAATGCTTCTCTTGGTCAGAAGACACTTTTGACGAAATTAAGAGCTTGACAATAGAATCTTATTAAACTAATAGAATTAAAAACATCTCTGGTTTACAGGTCAACTAAGTTTATAAGGTGGTAAATTATATGCACGAAGCTAATCCAGATGATCCAGCAGTAAGATATGCGATTTATAAAGCATACGGAGAAAAATGTTTTTATCTGGATCGACCTTTAGATAAAAATTTTTATACACTGGATCATATCATTCCAGAAAAATACAAAAAACAACCGGAAGCGTTGGCCCAATACCTAGGAGAATTAGGATACACAGAAACTTTTCATGTTAATAGTTTAGAAAACTTGGTACCAGCTGAGCGTTTATTCAACACTAGAGTTAAAAGAGATGATTTATTACCACCTGTTGTTGCTTGGCCATATCTAAAGAGAGCAGAAAGTAAAATCCCCTATATTCTAAAAGAAATAGATAAATTCAACAAGAAAAAAGATGAAGAAAAGGCTTTATTGGAATTGCTTGCACATGCAAACGAGAATAGTAACCGTGAACAATATGCAAAACAGGTGTTTGATTTAATAACTGAAGAAGATTCGTATTTTGAAGGAGGAAAACAGGTAGTAAGGTATGGGGAAGATGCATTTATATACAAGAACGCTACTCCAAATGTCCATATTTATTCTTTGATGCCAACACTAAAACAAATTGATGGCACTTGTTTAATCACATTCAAAAGTTTAAAAATTCGAGATTGCATGATCACATTTAGTCACAATCAGATTATCAATATACTATTTCAAGGATTGCATACGAATATTTCTTTAGGAATGAGAAGGTTTATAGTTGGAATTCAAAATGAGATGGTATGTCTTCAATTTCCCAATAATCGTTTCTTTATTTCAATTGATGAGGTTCAACAATTATGCAACCTGATTGATGATTTTGTTTTGGATTATATTAATGCCTTACAAAGACTTGAGATTATGCTTGGAATAACAACTTTTGAGAAAGCAAAATATTGGTCAAAAGGGTACCGTTTGATGAAAGTCGATCATGCTTTATGGAATAATCTATTGCGATTTAGTAACGAATTTGATTATCTGAATGGTGACACGGGATGGCATATTTTTAATAGGAATAATATGTTTATACAAGTTCAAATCCAAAAGCAACATCTGAAAAAAAACATAGATCTGCATTTGCGTCTCGTTGCGGAACGGTGTGATGATAAGCTGGTCCCTTTTAATCAAGGCAACAGTAAAGTATGGATTGTATGGGATATTGGACATTTTGAAAATGATCCGGATCTTATACAGCGGAATGGATATTGGGATGCGGTAACTGCTTTTGAATGGCTTGCAGATAAATTTATTCCTTATGTCATTGCACATTATAATTATAAATTTGTAAAGAGGAACAAATGGAGTTTAAAGAAGCCTTCATTCGAAGACTACAAGACTTCGCTAAACAAGGAGTATTTGTTTTATCCAAGTAGCTTGGAGTTGAATAATGATCACATATCTGGGGTTAGTGATCTTATACAAGTGTTAAAAAGTATGCAATCTTATCTTTCAAATTCGAATTCATTTTTTTTAAATAACTCAGAGATAGGGCAAATATATGATTCGATAAGTATTTGTTTAAAAAGGATTCCTTTGAAAGATTATAGTTATGAATACATTTCAAGAGAACTTGGATGCCGTCATTTAAAAGAACGTGAAGACATAATTATGTTCATCGATCAATGTGAACATACAGATAAAAAAATGACTAATCGTTCGCTCCAATTATTGTTTGGATGCATTGTAGAGGGTCTAGAACAGGATTTTGGAAAGTATCTTACTCAACTTGATCTCCAAAAAATAGTAAAAGATATAAAACCCGTAAAAGAAAAAATAGAAATTCAAATGCTATTCGATAGATGGGTGTCAGAATAACTACACGCACATAATCCGGTGAACTGTTTCCTTGATCGAAAAAAGATTTTTGCCAATGTGAAACAGGAGAAATAAACATGTCTTCTTATCTGTTGGATATAGCTATTTATTGACCCACACGTACATGTCATTGATGAATTGTCAATAAAAGTGTGAACTCTTTAGATAGCCAATTTAATGATTCAACAAATTGAGACTTTGCCAATCGTAAGAAAGGCTAAGTCTTTTTTTCTTTTTCAAAATAAATGAGTGATCTTCTGATAATCTTCATCTCCCTCAAATCCAATCTCTCCTCCCCCATCACAAAGGTTAAAATTTTATAAAAAAAGTTCAAAACCAGCAAAGACCTTTCCCGGCCTGGAATGATACCATGTGTTTGCACATAAAAAAAGGAGAGGTACTCGTTGCCTCACTTATGTAAGCGCTATCTCGTTTCAACTCTAATCAGCACTTACCTTCAAATTGACCCGCATCACATGAGGAAAGGGGAACTTCATATGAAAAAAGGAGCTGTTGTCGTATGGCTTCTGGTTTTGGCCCTGATGCTTTCGGCTTGCAATCTGGCGGAGAGTGGAACGGGCAGCAAGGAAAAAGGCTATGTGGGCATTTCCATGCCGACCAAATCGTCCGAGCGTTGGGTAGGGGACGGAGAGAATATGGTCCGGTTGTTTCAGGAGCAAGGCTATAAAACGGATTTACAGTACGCCGAGGACGTGGTGGAAAACCAAATCTCCCAAATCGAAAATATGATCACTAAGGGTGTCAATGTTATGGTGATCGCTTCGGTCGACGGAAACACGCTGACGGATGTGATTCAGAAGGCGCACGACCGAGGCATTCAGGTCATTTCTTACGACCGTCTGATTCGCAACACACCGTATCTGACGTATTATGCGACCTTCGATAACTTTAAGGTGGGCGTGCTACAGGCGGCATATATTGAGAAAAAGTTGGGACTCAAGGAAGGCAAAGGCCCTTTCAATATCGAGCTGTTCGGTGGTTCACCGGATGACAATAACGCTTATTTCTTCTTTAATGGCGCGATGTCCGTACTGAAACCGTACGTGGATTCCGGCAAACTGGTCGTGCGCAGCAAGCAGATGACGATGGCGCAGATCGCTACACTACGGTGGGACGGAGCATTGGCCCAGTCGAGAATGGATAACCTGCTGAGTGCGTACTATTCGGGGGCTAATCTGGACGCGGTACTATCCCCTTATGATGGAATTAGTATCGGTATCATTTCATCCCTAAAAGGGGTCGGATATGGATCAGCGAACAAGCCGCTGCCGATCATTACAGGGCAGGATGCGGAGCTGGCTTCCATCAAGTCGATTGTGGCTGGGGAGCAGACGCAAACTGTATTTAAGGATACTCGCAAGCTGGCTGAGCAAACGGTCGTGATGGCCAACAGTATCTTACAGGGCAAACAAGCGAAAGTGAATGACACCGAATCCTATAACAACGGTAAAAAGATCATCCCTGCCTACTTGCTTGATCCAATCTCGGTGGATCGGACGAATGTGGAAAAGGATATTGTCGGCAGTCACTATTACACCAAGGAGCAAATCGGACTGAAATAAGAGCAGGAATCCAACCGAAAGGAGCGTATCCCATGACTGGAATCATTTTGGAAATGAAGGGAATTACCAAAACCTTTCCCGGCGTGAAGGCATTGGAAAATGTAAATCTCAAGGTCAAGGAAGGCGAAATCCATTCCTTGTGCGGTGAGAACGGTGCAGGCAAATCGACGCTGATGAAGGTACTGAGCGGTGTATATCCGCATGGAACCTATGAAGGGGATATTGTTTTCCAGGGCAAAACGTGTGAGTTCAAGGATATCAAGCAGAGCGAGGAATTGGGCATTGTCATTATCCATCAGGAGCTGGCGCTGATCCCGTATCTCTCGATTGCGGAAAATATTTATTTGGGCAACGAACGCGCCAGTGGCGGCGTGATTGATTGGAAAGAGACTTTTGTAGGGACACGCGAGCTGCTGTCCAAGGTCGGTTTGAGTGAAAATCCCAATACATTAGTTACGAACATCGGGGTCGGAAAGCAACAACTAGTTGAAATTGCGAAAGCGCTCTCAAAAAAGGTGAAGCTGCTTATTCTCGATGAACCGACAGCGGCGTTGAATGAGGATGATAGTGAAAATCTGCTTAATTTGATGCTGGAATTTAAAAAACAGGGCATTTCCTGCATTCTTATCTCCCACAAGCTGAATGAAGTCGCAAAGGTGTCGGATTCAATTACGATTTTGCGGGACGGAAAGACGATTGAGACACTGGATATGAAAAAGGATGAGGTCACGGAGGATCGGATCATTAGCGGCATGGTTGGACGTGATCTGACCAGCCGTTATCCAGAGCGTCATGCCAAGATTGGCAAAGTCGTTTTGGAAGTGAAGGATTGGACGGTGTATCACGAGCACCATGCAGACCGCAAGGTGCTGGATCAGGTGAATTTGAACATTCGGCGTGGTGAAATTGTCGGTATTGCCGGGCTGATGGGAGCGGGACGGACCGAGCTGGCGATGAGCATTTTTGGCAAGTCGTATGGACGCAACATTTCCGGTCAGCTGATTAAAGACGGCAAGACGATCCAGAACAACACGGTTACGGACGCCATCAACAACGGCTTTGCCTATGTGACAGAGGATCGCAAGGAGTATGGCCTCATTCTGATGGATGATATCAAGCGTAATATTTCGCTGACTGGTCTGAACAAGCTGACGAAGGGTGCTGTCGTCAATGAGCAGGAGGAAGTCGTTATTGCAGAGGAAATGAAAAAAAGCATGAACATTAAAGCGCCGAGCATTTTACAGAAAACGGGTAATTTGAGTGGCGGCAATCAGCAGAAGGTGGTGCTGAGCAAATGGATTTTTGCCGGGCCGGATATTCTGATTCTGGATGAGCCGACACGCGGCATTGATGTGGGCGCCAAATATGAAATTTATACGATTATTCATCGACTTGCCGCTGAAGGCAAGGGAGTGCTGGTCATTTCGTCCGAGCTACCAGAGGTACTAGGCTTATGTGACCGGATTTATGTCATGAATGCTGGGCGGATCACTGGAGAGGTTAGCCGTGAGGACGCGTCGCAGGAAACGTTGATGAGATATATGACCAAGTCAGGAGGCGTGAAGCATGGAAACCATAACTAAACTATTTAAAAATAACATTCGCCAATATGGCATGATGATTGCGCTGGTCGTCATTATGATTTTGTTCGAGGTGCTGACGGGCGGCCTGCTGTTGAAGCCGATTAATATTACAAATCTGATTCTGCAAAACAGCTATATTCTCGTGCTGGCCATCGGGATGGTGCTGGTCATAATCACTGGACATATTGATTTGTCCGTCGGCTCCATAGCTGCTTTTGTTGGTGCGGTTGCCGCCATAATGATGGTCGATTGGCAGCTTCCAGCATGGATCGCTGTGATTGCATCTTTGCTGGTCGGGGCGTTAATCGGCGCATGGCAAGGGTTCTGGGTCGCTTATGTGAGGATTCCGGCATTTATCGTTACATTGGCGGGAATGCTGCTCTTTCGCGGATTGACCATGATCGTGCTGGAAGGCCAATCTATCTCTCCATTTCCGGGGGGATTCCAGAAAATCAGTTCAGGCTTCCTGCCGGATTTTTCATCTACCGGGTATAACCTGGTATCCATCATTGTCGGCATTGCACTCACGGTATGGTTTATCGTGAACGAACTTCGCGAACGTCGTTCGCAGCTTAAATATGGATTCGAGGTTCCGTCACAGACATTATTTGTACTCAAGTTGATTGTGGTGGCTGCGGTTATCAATCTGTTCACCTTCATGCTCGCGAGCTACGCGGGGATACCTAACATTCTTGTACTGCTGTTCATACTGATCGTTGTATACTCCTTCGTCATGAACCGCACGATTATGGGCCGTCATGTGTATGCGTTGGGTGGAAATGAAAAGGCAGCGGGTCTGTCCGGTGTCAAAACGAAAAAAGTAACGTTCTGGGTATTCGTCAACATGGGCGTGCTGGCCGCCATTTCCGGTCTGATCTTTGCTGCACGTCTGAACGCGGCTACGCCGAGAGCAGGTACGAACTTTGAGCTGGATGCCATCGCAGCTTGCTTTATCGGCGGTGCTTCGGCATCCGGCGGGATCGGAACCGTTTTTGGAGCCATTATCGGTGGTTTGGTCATGGGCGTACTGAATAACGGCATGTCTCTGATTGGTCTGGGTATTGACTGGCAGCAAGGTATCAAGGGCTTGGTGCTGCTGCTGGCAGTTGCCTTCGATATTTACAACAAAAACAAAAGATCAGCTTAAGCTCAGATTCGATATCGTAAAACAAGACACTTCCAGCCCCACTTGAAATGTGGATGCTGGAGGTGTCTTGTTTGTTTGGCCTGGAATGTAGGAACCGTCATCAGATGCCAGAACACATATTATCCCGAAACCGTTGCTCCATCTGCCGGAATATGGACGCGTCCCTCCAAACCTTCACGGTTGATGTGTTCCGTAAGCTCGGAGCGAGTTAGTAGACAATGGTTGATTGCCTCCATGTGGACAGCCACGATTTGTGTATAAGTGGCATACTGCGCAACAGCTGTTACATCTTGGGCAGTCATAATAATAGGATCACCTACCGTAAACCGTGCTCCTCCAGCGTTCACAATTGTCCACTCAGGACGGTATTTATCCAGTGTTTCCGCGACTTCACTGCACCAGATCGTATCCCCAGCCAAATAGACGACAGGTTCACCTGGAGCCTGAAACACAAAGCCGGATACGGGTCCCATCTGTTCCCCGATTTCTCCAGTGCCGTGATGCCCGGCTGTACGGATAATCTCAATTTCTCCCACAGAACCAGCTACCCAAATCGGAGTAACCTGTGTAAAACCGTCAGCAGCGATCTGTTCTTCATTTCCGGGCTGGCAGAAGACGGGAATTTGTTTGTCCAACCAGCGTACTGCTGCCGGGTCCCAATGATCCGGATGTAAATGTGTGACGATCACAACGTCAGGCTGTCCGAGTGCCTGCCATTGCGGCGGCAAGGGAACCAGCGGATTACGGCGGGCATTTTCCGTATTGGGAACTGGCGGATTTGCGCCAGCATCGCTTAACATCGGATCAATCAGAAATTTTACTCCAGCGTATTCCAACCATAAGGTTGCGTTGCGGATTAGTGTGATTTTCATATATGGAAGCTCCTTTGGTAGTGAATGTTTTTGGACCGAGTATATTTTCGGTGGTTCTTTGTTTCTGTTACAATCATATCTGACGCAAGGAGCTACAGGCTACAGCCTGCTGAAAGGAAAACCAGCATACTCGTTTCATCATGAAAGGAAAAATAACTATGGAACTATTCGTACCTGATGACACCGATCTGCGCATTCTTCATCATTTAATTGAAGACAGCTCTTTATCGAACAAGGAGATCGGCCAGCTTGTTCATTTGACAGGCCAAGCCGTAGGGGCACGTGTTCGAAAAATGCAGGATGCGGGCATTATCGAGGGCTATACGCTGCGCTGGAACCCTGAAAAAATTGGCCAGACGATTCATGCCTTTATTACGGTTTTTTTGAATTCAGGAACGACTCACAGTGCTTTCCAGGCTTTTGCACGGGAGCATCCCTATATTGTCGAAATCCATCGGGTGAGTGGGGAAGGCTGTTATTGGATGCGCTTGCGCATGTCATCACAGGCAGAGTTAAATACCATGCTGGATGAGCTTACGAAGTTTGGTAATTACAAATTGAGTTTTTCCATTGGTGAGATTTAACGATAAAAGCTTTCGGCGTTTGTGCCGAAAGCTTTTTTATTTGGGCGAAGGCTATGAGCTCAACGTTATAGGCTCATTTTAAAAATATGCTGCAAGCCGTGTTGTCCCATTTTAGTGTTGCCTTCATCGATAAAGCCGCATTTGCGATACAGATTTTGGGCAGGCAGATTACGGGCATTGACGCCCAGTACAATCTCGCGAATATGTGGGAAGTGTCTGGCGATGAACTGTGGTAGTAAAAGCAGCCCTTTTTTAGCGAATCCTTGTCCCTGATCTGCGTAATGAATAGAGAACGCGCGCAGCAGCAGTGCCTCAGCAGTATTCGTATAGTCCGCTAATTCTTCCCCATCGTATAAAATGAAAAATCCAACGGGTCTTCTAGTAGCCGTAATCACGACAGGATGGCGGTGCGGATCTTCCTTGGCCAGTGTCAGCATTTCATCCGGCATTCCAGTAAACTGCTTCTGCTCCTCAGGTAAGTAGAAGGTATGTAAAATGGCATCATGCCCACAATGGTAAGGGACAAGCTCTACATTATTCATCATTACACTCCGATCTGTACGGATTTTAACTTTCTATATCATCTAGTTTGCTAAAAAAAGAAACCTGAACTCGCCTTGCTTACGTATTACCCATACATAAACTAGCATAGTCAAAAGGAGACGTCTACGGTTATGAAGCAACTTGCAGAATATCGGGAAAGCCAGGACGTATTGCGTCATGAGCTGAAGAATATTGAAAAATGGGAAAAGGAACAGAAGGACATTTTTTTCTGGGAAAAAATCGGCAGATGGCCTTTTATGCTGCTGGATCGGCTGACGCCCAAAATCATTAAAGACAAGCTAGAGCAACTGCTTAATGAGATGGGCAGCTTCATTCAGAACGGCGGCAAATATTTGGTGAAGGAAGAAACGGTTCTGAACAGGCTGAAAAAGACGGCCCATGAACATGTAATTCAGCAAAATGGCACAGATTCCGTGTCGGATACGCAGGACCTGCCTCGTGCCGGGGAAAACGCTGATTCGGAACATAGTGCCGAACCTAGGTGGGAGTTGAAGCAGGCGGCTGAGCTCCCGCTAACAATCATGGATCGGACTGCCGACGAGATGACGGCGGGTCGCATTACCTTTGCCACCGCTCAGGGAGCAACAACGGGGATTGGGGGTGTGTTTACGATTGCGGCGGATATTCCTCTTTTGCTCGGCTTGTCACTCAAAGTGCTTCAGGAAATAGCCTTGTGTTATGGCTTTAATCCCCATGATAAGCAGGAACGCATTTTTATTATTAAATGTATGCAATTTGCTTCATCTGATATTGTGGGTAAAAAGGCTGTTTTAGAGGAGCTGGCTTTGTTTGATGATCCTTCACGTCAGGCACAGGTTTTTTCCCAGATGCAGGGATGGAGAGAGGTCATTAACACCTATCGTGATCAGTTTGGATGGAAAAAGCTGCTTCAAATGGTCCCGATTGCGGGCATTTTGTTCGGCTCCATCGCGAATCGAAGCGCTATTAGTGACGTAGCAGAAGCAGGGAAAATGTTGTATCGGAAGCGTCGTATTTTGATGCGTTTGGCAGAAGTAGAGAACTGATTGCAACACTTAGGCGTAAAAGGGGATATTTTTTTCGTGAGGAAACACGTGAGTTGGCTATAAAGTTGTGCAGCGGCCAAGATGGCCGCCACACGTTTGCCTGTTACACTTCGGCTCCATTTTCTTCCGCCCAGCGGTTCAGGGTTTTATCTGTAGGAAGCAGGAAGGTTAAGATGCCGAGCAGTGGCAAAAAGCCGCACAGGAACATGATGTGAGTGATGCCTACCTTGTCGATCCAGTTGCCGAGCACGAGTGCGCCCACACCCCCAAGGCCAAAAGCGAGGCCCGTAATGAGACCGGACACGGTTCCGATTTTGCCGGGCACAAGCATCTGTGCATATACGACTGTGACCGAAAAGCTAGACAGCATAATAAACCCGATAATTGCCAGCAGGATCGCCGTCCAGAATTGGTTGGCATAAGGTAGTGCCAGCGCGAGTGGTGCAGCTAATACCATGGACAGAAAAATCATGTTGCGTTTACCAAAACGGTCCGCGAGAGGACCGCCAAAGAAGGTGCCCAGCGCTCCAGCCCCGAGGAACAGGAAAATGTAGAGCTGTGCATCAGCCAATGGCATTTTAAATACTTCCATCAGGTAAAACGAATAGTAGCTTCCGACCGAGGTTGAGTACCACGAACGGACGAATACCAGTAGAATGAGGACAATCATGGCAAACATAACGCGGTTACGCACTTCGGGCTTCATGCGGCGTGCCACCGCTTTTTTGCGTGCAATGCCTTCTGTACGCAGGACGTTACCGTACCAGCGGGCGATGAACGATTGCACCACAATTCCCGCTGCTGCAATACCTGTGAACCAGATCGCACCGAATTGTCCTAACGGGATAAAAATCCAGCTCGTGAGCATCGGCGCCAGCGATTGGCCCGCATTGCCGCCAACTTGAAAAATGGATTGTGCCAATCCCCGGCGTGATCCTGCCGCCATATGGGATACGCGCGAGCCTTCAGGGTGAAAGGCAGCCGAGCCCAGACCCACAAAGATGACTGCGATCAGCACCGCTTTATAATCGGCAGCATAGGCGAGCAGCAGCATGCCAGTCAGCGTAAAGCCCATACCGATGGGAAGAATAGCTGGCGTAGGTCGTTTGTCCGAAAACAAGCCAATCACGGGCTGCATGATTGAAGCTGTAAAATTGATCGCGAATGAAATCCAGCCGATCTGCGTGTAGCTCAGGCTCATAGATTCCTTTAAGATCGGAAAGATCGCTGGAATGACCGATTGAATCGAGTCATTGAACAGATGGACGAAACTGATCGCAATCAGAATCGCAAAAACGGTGCTTTTCGCTTGCGGCCCCGGGAGGGGAAGCGATTGGCCCGTTTCATTTTTTGTAGCAGATTTACTAGTCATGGCAACCTCCGAATATGTATGTATATTTTAAGATATAGGAAGCGATCCGTTTGCAGCAAATGGCTGAAAGTGGGATAAAGTCCCCCTTTACTCATCGCTGCTTGCCCATTCTGCTGGATACTCTTTATTACTCGATTTAGTTGGTTTCTAAAATGGTACATCGAAATTCAAACGTTTATCATCCTCAAAACCGATATATATGTGAGTATTTTGCATAAGTCCCAAGAGCGCTTTTCAAATCAGCAAAATAGAGATCGAAGTGATCCAGTTCGTCTATATATTATATTTTTGAGCTTTGGGAATGGAATTATGCAAAATACTGATATGGAAATATAGATAGAAAAGGGGAACCACGATGAGAAAAGCAGCGAAGATTTTGCTGGCAGTATCCATGGTATGTGGAGCGGTGGTGGGAACTACGTTAAACACTGGAGAAACAGCAGTAGCGGCAAATGTAACGACGAACAACACTTGGAAAAACGCTAAAATTATAGACGTGATCGACCGGAATAACTACATACTGGATGACGGTTCTTTATGGAGAAAGAGTATAGATGGCCCGGTTATTGAGAAATTGAATTTGAAAGGCATTACAGGCAGCAAAAACGAGAGCCAAGGTTATTATGGCTGGACTGAGGACGGGAAGGTAGCCATCTGGGATGATAACTCCGACCCAAAAGTGACGGCTCAATCCTCAGGAGTTAAAGAAATTACAGGTGAGGGTTTGGCTATTAAAACCGATGGGACGATCTCCTGGGGAAGAGAACAGGTTGAGGGAATATTGGATGCTATAGATGGTGATAAGGTAAGTACCTATTTTACGGTTCTTACTCGATCCGGTGATGTATGGTATTCCACAGGGTACGCAGAATCTAAGCCCCGCAAGATAGGTCATGTAGATGGTGCGCTTGATATCAAAATGAGTACGGCGTATGCTGCAGTACTTAAGGAAGATGGCCATGTCACGATGCTGGATATGCTGACCAATGAACCACCGCGCGAAGTGGGAAGTGATATTGCTTCAATTTTATGGAAAAAAGGTACACATGTCTTGATTACTGTACATCATGACGGGACTGTATGGAGCTATGACCGAATGAAGAAATATCCAGCTGTGCAGCTTAGCGGGTTATCTAATGTTGCACGGTTGGTTGATTCGCCTGACGAGCTTTTTGCACAATTAAAGGATGGCTCTTGGGTCGGCTATAAGGATGGGATCACGACTGCGCTGAGCTTGCCTACATTAACGGGTATGTCCTTGTTGACGACCTCCAAAGAGGCTGCCATCGGCGATACGATTCAATTAAATGTACAAGAGACGTATTCGAACGGTTATCGACTAACACGTCATCCCGAAGCTAGTGAGATTGAAGTAGAGAAACCGCAGGTTGCCGAGCTACAGCAGAATGGTTCGGGTATACTCAAAGTAAGGGGCATTGGAAGCACATCCGTAGCTCTGCAGACCGAAGGAATACCATCTTCTTTTACACTAAAGGTATCGTCCGATCAAACCTTGACCGGGGCGGCTATACTGAACGGCAATGTGTATTTACCTGTGCAGTCTGTGTTCAAGACGCTGGGTGGATCTGTTACCGTGGCGAACCAGACCTTTACGATCAAGCTGGGTAAAAACAATATCGTACTCCAAAAAGGGAGTTCCACCGCGATGGTGAATGGTAAACCTGTTGCACTGAAGGGCAAGGTTCAAACGGTTAACGGACAGGTTGTATTCCCGGGAACATTACTGACCGATCTGAAGTTGGGCGGATTCAAATGGAATCGTGACCGCCAGCAAGGAGAATTATCTGTGGGCGCTACCAAGCTGGTCATTGAGACGCCGGAAACGGCAAAAATTATCAGAGCCATTGATCTGGGCAGTCTGTCCAAATTAATTGGCAAAACCTATTGGGTCAATAACTTCTATAGCGCTGGAGATCGATTTGGCAAGGTAACAGTTAAAGATATCGAAGTCAGCACGGACCCGAACGGTGTTAAATCTTACGAAGTTATTTTCCAGGGGGCCAATGGCGAAACTTATGACACGTTTTCCATCATCGGAGCTTCACGCATTCCACAAATGCTGTCTGATTCCGATCAATTTCTGACTTACGATCCGTACAAGAAATACCAATGGTCGCAAGCCATCTGGAACAAGATTAAAAATAATGAGGTAAGCTTAGGCATGAATACGACGCAGGTGCAGTTCGCATGGGGAAACCCAACAGTCAGAGAAAAGGGGGCTGCTTCAAACGGAACTCAAGTCGAAGCCTGGGTATACGGCAACCGTAGTCTTTATTTCAAGGCGGTAGCTTTCGTGAATGGCAAAGTCATAGAAGTATGGCTGTAGGGTAGCTGGTTTTTCTATAACGCTTTGAACGAGGTGTCTCCAGAGTCGTATATACGGCTCTTGGGATGCCTTTTTTTCATTTAACAAAACTAAGCTCTTTATTTAACAAACTTAAGATATGATTCTTTATATCATACATCTTGTTATTTAGATAATAGCTCCGTAGAGAAAGTACGAAGAGCACAAGAGAAGAGAGGATCTGATTTGAGAATGAAATCGCTAAGGAAACCATTATCAGTTGCATTACTATCTTTACCATTACTTCTAGGTTCCCTGGGTGGAAGTTATGCGAGTGCGGCAACCCTACCAACAACGGTAACTCCAACAGAACCATCGTGGGGATATTTCGTAGATCATTATAAAAATAATAGTTCTGCCAATAAGACGGAAAGCTCTAATCCGACCCTCGGGTTGCTCTCCGAATTTAATAAGCTTTGGACTCCCGGCGCTACCTGGGATACAGGTACCAAGCTAAACAGCAGCGTGCTGGACGCCAATATTCAAAAAGTGATTGATATAGCTGCCCGTCGCACTTCCAGTGAGGCCGATGCGGCTTATTTGGATGATCTCAGAAACCAGAGCTACAGTGTGATCGACGGTCTGGGTTCGCTCACTGATGTATATCGAAAGAATGCAGGTGCCACGACAACGATCAACGACATTCCGGCAGATGCCCTGACTAAGAAATACGAAGATGAGGGAACGAATGCAGGGAGTACAAGCTCCAATCTCGGCAACATTGTAAATCTGGTAAATACCTTGCGCGGGGAATACTCTACGACGAACC
Organism: Paenibacillus sp. FSL R7-0340; assembly: GCF_038002205.1. Lineage (NCBI taxonomy): Bacteria > Bacillati > Bacillota > Bacilli > Caryophanales > Paenibacillaceae > Paenibacillus > Paenibacillus sp. FSL R7-0340. Next base: position 4,987,305 of record NZ_JBBOBY010000001.1, on the reverse strand, counting down.
CGGCTAAGTCTTACTTTAGCTATCCTCGTCCGTTTCGCTGGAGCGATAACTCAGTGGTTGTTCCGAGCCTTATTCCTGCTCTCAAAGCTGATGCTACTAGCGATGGCGGCTTTCCTAGCGGTCATACCAATGCTGCGTATCTCAGTTCTATTGCTATGGCCTATGCCGTGCCGGAGCGTTATCAGGAACTGCTGACACGAGCTTCGGAGCTGGGCAATAACCGTGTTGTTGCCGGTATGCACTCCCCGCTTGATGTTATGGGAGGACGTGTCATGGCAACGGCGATGGCTGCTGCTATCCTGTCTGATCCGGCCAATAGCAGTTTGAAGAAAGCGGCTTATCAGGATGCTCGTAAACAACTGCTGTCTCAGAAAGGCACAGCTCCAGATCGATTCAGCAATTATGCCACAAACAAAAAAAATTATAATCAACGATTAACATACGGATTCAGTCAGGTTAATCCAACTACGACGCCAATGACAGTGCCTAAGGGAGCTGAGGTACTGTTGGAGACACGCTTGCCTTACCTGGATAGCACACAACGTCGTTGGGTTTTGGCTACTACAGGGATTCCTTCCGGCTATCCTGTACTTGATGATGCTGAGGGATGGGGACGATTGAACCTGTTTTCCGCCGCGGATGGCTACGGTGCTTTCACCAATAATGTTGCGGTAAATATGGACGCTTCCAAAGGCGGTTTCAATGCACTGGATCGCTGGCGCAACAATATCTCCGGCGTTGGAAAGCTGACTAAAAAGGGAACAGGTACGTTGAAGCTAATGGGCAACAATACGTATTCCGGCGGTACACAGATCGAACAAGGTACTCTGGAGGGAACTTCGGAAACGGCTTTCGGAAGTGGTGGAATTACGAATAACGGGGGAACTCTGCTTAAAAATGCTTCTGGAAAGCTGATTATTGGCGGAAATTACAGACAATCTGCCAAGGGAACACTTGAGCTTAACCTGCGCAGTAAAAATGATGTGCTCAAAATGAAGGGAACAGCCATACTCAACGGAAAATTACGTCTGAATTTTTCTAACAAATATGTACCGGCTAATGGTGCTACGATCTTAACTTATGGTAAACGGAATGGAGCATTTTCTTCGATTGAAACAGTAGGTTTACCAAGCAATTATAAAGTGAAGGTTATCTATACAGCTGACAGTGCTCAGTTGAAAGTCACTAAGTAAAACGTAATTAACTCTCTATACAACAATTGAAGTGCACCTTTAAAATACATGGGGATAAACCAGAAGGTTATTCCAGTATGTATTCTAGGGTGCACTTTATTGTTTCATCATAATTAATCAAAAGTATAAAAAGGTCAAAATTTGACCTTAATGTAGTAAAATAATCCCGCTGTTTGAAAGCGCAGTCATGATATTCTTAAGAAGCATATTTGATCAAATTTTCAAATGATTCAGACTAACTAAGAGGAACAGAGGAAAGGAAGAGACTGATGAGTCTTGAAAAGGAATACGTTAAAATAGCCCAAGATGTCATTAAAGGGCTTGGCGGAGAAGACAATATTATTTCCATGGCACATTGTGCCACACGGCTGAGGCTGATTGTAAAAGATAGAGAAATTATTGATGATGAATTTATTGAGAATATTGATAAGGCCAAAGGCGTTTTCTTTACCTCTGGGCAATATCAAATTATTTTTGGAACCGGTACTGTAAATAAAGTATACGATGCCATGGTTGGTCAAAGCATATCTGCTACATCAAAGGCTGATTTGAAAGAAATGGCCTCCACCCAAGATGATAATCGGTTCAAAAGAATGATCCGAGTTTTCGGGGATGTATTTGTTCCGATTATGCCCGCATTGGTAGCTACAGGATTATTCATGGGAGTTAGAGGCTTAGTAACTCAGCCTGCACTGCTCCAGTTATTTGGACTTACGCCTGATCATATTTCTGCGAATTTCATATTGTTTACACAAATATTGACCGATACGGCTTTTGCATTTTTACCCGTGTTGGTATGTTGGTCGGCCTTCCGGGTGTTTGGCGGATCGCCGCTATTGGGGATTTTGATTGGATTAATGTTAGTGAGTCCTTCGTTGCCTACATCCTGGGATGTCGCCCAAAAAGTTCAGGAACCACTAGTGTTTTTCGGATTCATTAAAATTGCAGGCTATCAGGGCTCGGTTCTGCCTGCTTTCATAATAGGTGTCGTGGGGGCGATGCTGGAGAAGAAGATCAGGAAGTCAGTCCCCGATGCATTGGACTTAATTCTAACACCGTTTCTAACATTATTAATAACACTGGTACTGGGATTGTTCGTAATTGGTCCCATTTTTCACGAGGTGGAAGCTTTAATATTAATGGCTGTTACCGCCATTTTGAAATTACCATACGGCATCGGCGGATTTATTTACGGTGGCATCAATCAGATTATTGTAGTTACCGGACTACACCATGCCTTAAACCTGATTGAAATACAGATGTTAGTGGGCAATGGTTGGAATATGGTGAACCCGATCAGTTCGGCGTCGATTTGCGCACAAGCGGGTGCTGCGCTAGCTGTTGGTCTAAAATCCAAAAATGTAAAAACCAAATCCATTGCTTATCCTTCTACCTTGTCAGCGTTGTTGGGCATTACAGAACCCGCTATCTTTGGGGTGAACATTCGATATGGCAAACCGTTCATGATGGGCTTGATTGGAGGAGCGGTTGGTGGTTTCTTCGCACGTATATTTAATATTCAAGCAACGGGGATGTCGATTACAGCCCTACCTGGAATGTTATTGTACCTGAACAATCAGATATTTCTTTACATTTTAGTTTGTGTAATCGGCTTTGCTGTAGCATTTTCGCTAACGTGGATCTTTGGGTTTAAAGAAAAAACAGATAACAAATAAAATGATGTGGGGAGAATCATGGACAACAACACACTACTTAAGAAATTGGACAGCCTTTCAATAGAAGAGAAAATAGGCCAGCTCATCCAACTGACCGGTGATTTTTTTGAAGGGGATATAGACACTGTTGTGACGGGGCCTTTAAAAAAATTAGGGTTAAACGCCGGCTACAATATATATAACACAGGATCGATATTGAACATCACTAACCCAGAAAAAATTATCCAGTTGCAAACGGATTATTTAGAAAAATCGATTCATAAAATTCCGCTGCTGTTCATGGCAGATATTATCTATGGGTATCGAACTATCTTCCCGATTCCGATTGCACAAGCATGTAGTTGGAATTATGAGGGAATAGAACATGCGGGTTCGATTGCTGCCCAGGAATGTTACGACGAAGGTGTTCACGTGACCTTTTCCCCCATGGTAGATATCGTTAGAGATCCCCGTTGGGGGCGGGTGATGGAATCGCCTGGAGAGGATACTTTGCTAGCGAAGAAATACGCTGAAAGCATGGTTCAGGGGATTCAGGGAAGAAGCTTGGAAGGGATCATACCAGCCAATAAAATTGCCGCTTGCGTCAAGCATTTTGCCGCTTATGGGGCACCTGTCGCTGGACGTGAGTATAACGCCGTGGATATGTCGGAGCATACGCTGCGAGAATATTATTTGCCAGGGTATCAAGCTGCAATCGAAGCGGGGGCAAAGCTTGTTATGACGGCCTTTAATACCTTGAACGGCGTCCCTGCGACAGGAAACGAGTGGCTTAACCGCGACGTGCTAAGACAAGAAATGAATTTTAATGGTGTGTTGATCTCGGATTACGCCGCTATAGAAGAACTGATCATGCACGGTTATGCTGAAGACGAGGCTTCAGCCGCAAGGATTGCGTTATTGGCTGGTGTTGATGTGGATATGAAGACAGCGATATATGCCAATCAATTGGAGAAAGTAGTATCGGATAACGAGCATATGCTGGAGCTTTTGAATGAAGCTGTATACCGTGTTTTAAAGCTAAAAAATGATTTGGGGCTTTTTGAGGACCCGTTCCGCGGATTACAGGAAACCGTTCAGCGGTCGAGAAACAGTATTCTGTCAGATGAACATAAAAAAGCCGCGCTGTCCTTGGCCGAAGAATCCGTAGTCTTGCTGAAAAATGAAGATGAACTGCTGCCATTGTCTAAACATACCAAAGTAGCTTTAATCGGTCCTTACGCAGATGAAAACTCTACCCTGGGCATGTGGGCCATTAAGGGGGATGAGGCGGATACCGTCAATTTGAAAATGGGATTATTAAAGCATGTTGATCCCGGCAATCTCTCGGTTTGCAAAGGGGCGTATATGCTCCCCGCTAATGCGAGAGAAGCCCTAGGCAAATATGCGGACAAGCTGGCTGCTGAAACAGTCGATGAGGAGGCCCTACTGCGCGAAGCGATCCGGAATGCTAACGAAGCGGATGTCATTGTCCTCGCCTTGGGAGAAAGTATTTATCAGAGCGGAGAAGGGGGATCGCGAACGAACCCGACGCTTCCTAAGCCGCAAATGAAACTGCTCCATGAATTAAGTTTACTGGGCAAAAAGATGGTTCTGATCGTTTATAGCGGAAGACCTTTGATTCTTACCGAAGTAGCCGGAAAAGTTGATGCTATTGTCCAAGCCTGGTATCCAGGAACGATGGGCGGAGAAGCACTGGCCAATATACTGTATGGGGAAGTCAATCCATCGGGGAAATTAGCCATGACCTTTCCACGAAGCGTTGGACAAATTCCGATATCCTACAATGAGTTGAATACAGGAAGACCAAATTTAAAGGAAAATGGTTCTTATCGGTTTGCATCCCGATATATTGATGAAGTGAATGAACCCTTGTATCCGTTTGGCTATGGTAAATCCTATACCTCATTTGAATACAGCCTATTAACAGTTAGCCAAAAAGAAATGAAAAAAAATGAGTCAGTTGATATCTGTATTTCTGTCACCAACACTGGAATTTATGATGGAAAGGAAACGATCCAATTATATATTCGCGATAAATTTGCAAGTGTTGCAAGACCAGTGAAAGAATTAAAAGACTTTAAAAAAGTTTTTTTGCAAAGTGGCGAGACCCAAAATGTCGAATTTTCAATTCATGAAGAGATGCTTAAATTTTATGATCGTGAAATGCAATACAAAAGTGAACCCGGCGAATTTGATATTTATATCGGGTCAAGCTCGCAGGAAATTTTGCTGAGTTTTAGTTTTGTTTTTTTACCGGAGGATGAGCATGAATAAAAGCGACGCGTATAACCTGAAATATCATATTACTCCTCCTTACGGTTTGCTCAATGACCCTAATGGACTTGCCTATTTCAATCATCAATATCATGTGTTCTATCAGTGGAATCCAAAAGGAACGGAGCATAAAAATAAATGCTGGGGCCATGTTGTTTCTAGCGATCTGGTGCACTGGCAAAGGAAAAGTGTCGCGCTGGAGCCTTCAGAATGGTATGACAAGGATGGCATTTATTCGGGCGGAGGCATTGTTCATAATGAAAAGCTGTATCTGTTTTATACAGGAAATGTAATCCGAGATGATGGAGTAAAAGAAAGCTATCAATGCGCCGCGATTTCGGAGGATGGCGAGTATTTCCAAAAAATAGGTCCCTTGTTTGAGCACCCCAAAGGTTATACCCGGCATGTTCGAGATCCGAAAGTATGGAGAGACCAACACGGGAACTGGTGGTTGATTGTTGGTGCTCAGAGAGAAGATTTGACTGGAGATACGCTTATCTACAAATCTAAAAATTTGTCCGAATGGGAATGCCAAGGATCATTTGTTGATCACGATCATCAATTTGGATATATGTGGGAATGTCCGGATGTACTTCATTTTGCCGAAAATGATGTTTTTATTTTCTCTCCTCAGGGTTTACTGGAGAAAGGCGAATATTATAAAAATCCTAATCAATCGGGTTATATTGTTGGCAAATTATCGGATACAGGCAAATTTAACGGCAACCTTTCCGATTTTAAAGAGCTTGATCGAGGATTTGATTTTTACGCGCCACAATCATTTAAGGTTAATGACAGAACCATTATGTTCGGATGGATGAGCGCCATGAATGAGGAAGCGGAGAGGGCTGTCCCGACCATTCAGGAGGGCTGGATTCATGCATTGACTCTTCCTAGAGAAGTGGTATTGATGAACGGTGTGTTGTACCAGAAACCATTGCCGGAATTACAATTGTTAAGACTGGATGACATGCATTACAAAGGGGAAATTCAAAATAACAGTGAGTGGTTACTGCCTTCTACACAAACGGAGCTCATTGTTCATTTTTCCTTACTCACAGAAAACTTTAAAATGATCATTAGGGATGCTGTGCAATTTGACTATGATTGGGAACAAAATAGTCTGACAGTTTGGAGAACAAACTGGTTGACTGGCGAGAGGGAGTACAGAAAAGCAACATTAAATAATAAGCTTGCAGAAATGCAAATATTCATTGAAAGCTCAAGCTTGGAAATATTTGTTAACGAGGGTGAAGAAGTGTTTTCCCTGCGTTATTTCATAGAAGATGCAGACCAACGCAATGTATTGCTTGAGGCAGGAGACAATGTAGGTGAAGTTAGAATGTATCAGTTGCAGGAATGTGTAGGTTAACATTTTTTTGCTTGCCGAGTTGCAAGTAGGCTAAGGAAGGCTGTTCATTATCCCGTTTACGGGAAGAACTGCCTTCTTTTTTATTTTGGTCCGTTGAATAGATTCTGCTTGTCCGGGCATTTTACTATCGGTATAGTATGAGTATTAGTATAAGAGTTTATTGCTTAATATAGAATACAGATGGATCACTCATGGCTGGCTGATGAGGTGTAGTGATGAAAAAAATATATGAACATATCGAAATAGACAGAAAAAAAATAATTAACCTTTTTATGTTCCAATCCAGAGATACAGAAAGAGTCATTCCTATGCATTTTCACAGCAATATGGAGTTGATCTACTGTACAAGTGGAAGTCTAAAGGTGTGGCATGAAGGAAAAATAACTATTTTGATGGAAAAGGATGCGCTATTCATTAACAGCAATGTCCCGCATTCCACGCAGAGTATTACGGAGAACCAAGTCATTGTGCTGCAATTTCCAGACACTTTCTTTGCCAATGAACAAGTAATCATCCAATTAAACACGCAAGAGAAACAAGTTGAAGATACTATAATCTCTAAATTAAGAGGATTGTTTATGGATATATATGATCTACATATTTCCAAAAGCAAATACGACTACATTTTAGAGCAAAGCCGAATTATTGAACTGAAATATTTGCTTGTCAATCATTTTAGTCAAGCAACAGACATTCCACCGGAAGTATTTAGTGAAAAGCAACGAAAGATAAAGACAATCATGGACTTTATTAAAGAGCATTATACTGAAAATATTAGCCTGGCCAAAACGGCCCGTATCTGCGGTTATTCGGAGGCTTATTTGTCGCGAATGTTTCATGAATATACAGGCCAGACGTTTACCGAATACAAGCAAATTCTTTGTTTGGAGAAGGCGATCGATTTACTGGATTCAACCAATAAGTCACTTACAGAAATTTCTTACGAGGTGGGGTTTCCAAACGAGAAATCTTTCAGAAAGGCTTTTAGAGAAGTTATGGGTAAAACACCGTATGAATATAAAAAATCAAGATTTGATCTGGATGTGTAACGCCACGAGCATGCACAGCATCCTTTCAGTACAACCAAGGGGCTGTCCCTTGTCATTTGATGACTTTAGGACAACCCCTTGATATTTACGCTATGTCAGAAGAGTTATTAGCTTAACGGTTATCGATCTTTTCCGGGTACATATCATGGTTCATCATGCGGTGCTCCGCTATCTGTTCGTACTTCGTTCCTGGCTTGCCGTAGTTGGTGTACGGGTCGATAGAGATGCCGCCGCGTGGTGTGAATTTGCCCCATACTTCAATGTAGCGAGGGTCCATCAGCTTAATCAAGTCATTCATGATGATATTGACGCAGTCTTCATGGAAATCGCCGTGGTTACGGAAGCTGAACAGGTACAGCTTAAGGGACTTGCTTTCTACCATTTTAATATCGGGAATGTAGCTGATGTAGATGGTTGCAAAATCAGGCTGTCCTGTAATCGGGCACAGGCTGGTGAACTCCGGGCAATTGAACTTTACAAAATAATCCCGATACGGATGTTTGTTATCAAAGCTTTCGAGAATGGCGGGATCATAGGCAAACGTGTATTGTGTGCCTTGATTGCCAAGCAGGGTAACGTCGGTCATTTCTTCGGGTGTTCTTCCGGTCATTGGATGGGGCTCCTTAAGTTTAGTTTGGTAAAAGAGAGAGGGAGTTATGATGATGGGGAGGTCGCTCCGCGAAGGATTTGAGCTTCCGATCGCTGTTGAAATGGGATTCTTTCTGATAAGATGAAAGATATAGGTTAGAATCCCATTTCAAAGGCGAACGCTAACGCTTCTACAGCTTCAAATCCTCCGCTTCGCTGCCGACCGCCGTCACCACCATAAAGTCCCTGCTCGTTTATCTGTAGGCTGGGATAGAAGAGAATAGTGCTCGCTCCTATATGAAAGGAGCGAGCTTGTTGAGAACCCCGTCCTCACGGACGAGGGTTTCTCTTGTTTTGTAACTTGGGTGTCGAGGGTGTACTTCGACTAATTTGGCGTATCTTGTGTATCACATACAGCCTATACGGAATATATTACATATAAGTGTTATACGCCGCGTTTGTTGCCCCATACGAGGGTGTGGAGCTGTGGGAGTACTCTTACGTCGTTTAGTCGGGAATCGTCCATGACACGGTCGATAAGCCATTCATAACGATGGAGTAGGGACTCCGCAATCTGTCCGGTGTTCTCCGTGTTCACATCTGGATTACCCGTCTGGAGGAACAGCGGTACGTGTGGATAGCGCTCGTGAACGATGCGGGCATAGGCAAGATCGGTGTCATCGAAGATGACGACCTTCAAGCTGCAAGCTCCGGTATAGAGCCGCGCAGATTCATTAGCGGGTTCCTTCAAGCCTGGTGCGGTTGGGACGTTGGACGTAGCTCGGGACTCACTAGCCATCTTCCGGTTCGATAGACGGGCGACGATATCATCCAGCACGTCCCAGTTGGTCGTCATACCAGAGCTGGGCGGCTTCGGGGATAGGGTTACCTCATCGATATCGTATAGCCATTCCTGCCAACGGGAGCCTTGTGTTTCGACAGCGGTGGCAATGCCTTGGCTGCGCAGCAGGGTAATTAGCTCCCAAAGCTGCGGTAGCAGGGCAGGATTGCCTCCAGAAAGGGTCACATGCGAAAACCGTTCGCCACCGATGGCCTTCAGCTCCTGCCAAATGTCAGTGGCACTCAGACGACGGATCTGGTCCTTGGCGCTTCCGTCCCAGGTAAAGGCGGAGTCGCACCACGAGCAATGGTAATCGCAGCCTGCGGTGCGAACAAACATCGTTTTACGACCAATGACCATACCTTCGCCCTGAACAGTGGGACCAAACACCTCTAGTACGGGAATAGGGGCTAGTTTGGTGCCGTGGGAGGCTGTCATGGGTTGGTGAGTCGTCACGGCATTACTCATCGAGCATCCACTCCCGTCGGAACTCGGCGTAGCTGGTAGGTGTCTCGAACAACCGTACAAACTCGGTACGTCCACCTTCGACACGGTTGCAGTATGCATCCGAGGTCAAGGCTGACTCCATTTGTTCAAAGATCCAGACGACCATATTCTCCGCCGTTGTATTCATTGGAGGAAGCGTCTCATTCAAGTAACGGTGGTCCAGAAAAGGCTCAAGCCGCTCTTTCCAGATCGTTTTGATGTCACCAAAATCCAGCGTTAGACCCGTTTCGCCCGGTATACCGCTTATGCCAAACACGACGATATAGGTATGTCCGTGCAGATTTTTGCATTTGCCTTCGTAGCAGTGCAAATGATGTGCTGCATCGAATGTAAATTGTTTGCTGACTAGTACACGTTTGCGGTGATAACGCAGCTGAGAGTGCTCAATGTCTGTCCCGAACTGCTGGAGCTTGTCGACAATGCGAAAAGTACCTGGCTCACGCATGACCTTCAACTCCTTGGGATGAAGCTCCGCGCACCGCGAGATACTGCTCGAGTCCAGCACGGCGAAGTTTGCAAGCAGGGCATTCGCCACAGCCATCGCCAATGACGCCGTTATAGCACGTTAGTGTACGTGTTCTTACAAATTCAAAAGCTTTCAGCTCATCGGCCATGTGCCAGGTTTCGGCCTTGTTCAACCACATGAGCGGAGTATGAATCACAAAGGGATAGTCCATCGAAAGGTTCAGTGTGACGTTCAGCGATTTGATAAAGGAATCCCGGCAATCGGGATAGCCGCTGAAATCCGTCTCACAAACGCCTGTAATCAAGTGGCGCGCTCCTTTTTGCTTGGCGAGAACTCCCGCGAAGCTCAGGAACAGTAGGTTACGACCGTCTACAAAGGTGCTAGGCAGTTCGCCTTCCTGTTGAGTAATGTCAATGTCGGTGCGTGTGAGGGCATTAGGGGCTAGTTGATTAAGCAGGCTCATATCCAGTACCGTTTGCGGAACACCCAGTTCGCGGGCGATTCCAGCGGCTACTTCGATTTCCTGCTTGTGGCGTTGACCGTAATCGAACGTCACGGTTTCTACTTCAGCAAAATGTTTTTTTGCCCAGAATAAACAGGTTGTGCTGTCTTGGCCGCCGCTGAATACGACGACTGCTTTTTCGTTTGTAAACATAAAAAAACCTCTCGATCTTCTTGGAATGGTGCAAGACATGGAGTCTTGTCACTTGGAAGAAGGAGAGTTCTTGAACCGACTTCAACAAAAAACAGGCCTTGCCCCGCGAATTCATTTTTTTTGCGGAGGACAAAGCATCGTTAGTTTTTTATAGAGGGAGTTCGCGAACCTCTCCCATGCATGACGCATGGATTTTCTCCATTAGTATCTGCCATGAGGACAGACGGCTATAGCATTGTCATTATAGCATGGCAGGGCTATTTGATAAACACTCCACCAAATGGAATGACTTCCCGTAAAAATCGCTTGATCACGCCATCGTCGTTCATATCCTGTTGAAGCCGCCGATGATGTTCCCCAGCATGAAATAGTACGGTACCCTGTCCGGTCATTTTAAAATGATAGTTCATATGCTGGCTGGCCAGATGATTGCCGTACACGGTCAACTCCAGTTTAGCGTTTTCGGGATAGGCAATGACGCTGCTTGCATCCACATATATCGGCTCTGTCGGATGAAGCTGTTCTTGACATACCAATCCCTGCGTCAAAAGACCGATTTGACCAACACCATCGAATTTCATTTTTATAACATCGCGGCTAAACAACATGTTTTTCATGCTTAGCAGCTTGGTACGCATTTGAATACCGGAGCTGTACCAGAACAGGTTGCGAAAATCGTATAACAGATCATCGCTCCCTTCAAGCTTAATCATTTTTAGACTAAAGCCAGGCGGAAGTGCGGCAATTAGGCGACAAGCTCCTGTGAAATCGGCTTGAATCAGTTTGTGTTTGCGATACATGCCCTTAATATTCATCAGTTTATCACTACGGCCTGAGCTGGGTCCGCGGTATGCGATGATTTGCTGCGGATGCAGAACATGCAGCTTTTCTCCTTCCGCCAGATCGAGCGTTACGACCGAACCGACGCTTTCATCATGGTGTTGTCCTGCTTGTATGTCCATTCAGACCTTTCATCCTTTCAGACAGTTAGTACCTTCCCGAACGTCGACGCATCCCGTAACGCAACAGTCGGATACCGATAAAATAACCGGCCAGCAGAATTATAGCTGTGATGATGAGCATTTTATTTCGGTGTGAAGCCTGATCGCGCTGGGTTTGAAGATTTTTTAATTCTGTGACAGTGTCAGTCAGCTTGCGGTTTTGCTCCAGTAATTGGGCGTTTTGCTCCTGATAGGCCTCTAAGTTGTTACGAGCCTTTTCCAGATCTTCCTGTGTTTGTCGGTAGCTTTCCTTGAGCTGGTACACATCACCGGGCAACCGCGAAAATTGCTCGAAGCCTTGATACACATCATCCCAATAAGCAGCATGTACTTCGGGTACACGAGTTATCCCAAAAATAAACAAAAGTGCTATAGCAGTGCAGACAATGCGGCGGTACAAAGCAAAACGACAAGTTGGTCGTGCCAAGAGATGTTCCCCCTTTTGATAAACCAAGATGTTAGGTGATACAGATCATTACCCATATGACATGGTTACGTATAATATAACGATTCGGATGCAGATTTTAGAATAAATGGACGACAAATACGGAGAAAATGTTCTCAAAAAAAGTCGATATATTAGTTTAAGTGTACCTTAAAACGGGTATATCAAGGAAGCGGCAACATTCCGGCATTTTTTCCAGCATACGAGTAAAGAACGATCCGCACCTGATCAGGGCTTAAGTTGAATATATGAACTGAAATATATTAAAAATTGATATAGAAGGAGATTTTGCAAGATGAATGAGAGAGAACAAAACTATAAAACTTTAAAAATCACTGTAAATGGAAAGCCGTTATCAAAGGATCTCGTTGTAGATAGCACTACTTTTGCTCCTATATCTGATATTTGCACAAAAACGAAAGTTTCTTTAACAGAAACTACAATCTCATAAGTATAAATATAGAAGTAGACTATAAAATAGCCCGGCATATGCCGGGCTATTTTTGCGCATTTATGTAATTGAAATGGTTTAAAATGTTATTTACCAAACTAGGTCCCCCTTCATAAAGATTCCCATGTATAATTTTCACAATCAAACATACGTTCCCTGACAATATAGTGTCAGATAACACTGTTAATTTAGAGTTACATGTTCTTTTAGGGGGAATTTACCAGTGGTGAAGTCAATGCTCAATGTAACGTGCACATGGGACAAAGAGTCTATATCTGCGAATGGGTCCAAACAAGTAAATCTACTGATAGAATGGGGCTATGGAGCTATACGTAAAAGAAAAGGAAATCTAATACCGAAAGCAGCGGGATGTGACCTTCAACTCCAGTTCATTCCAGAAAACGGGGTAAGTCTATTAAAAGCTGAAGGGGTGAGGCTCGGTTTTAAACGCTCAGAAAACGGAGATAGCATGTTTGTTCACTGTGGTGATGTGCGGCGGGGAAAATATAGACAGGCTATTTTAACGTTTTCTATACCGGCTCACTCGTCCGGAAGACATACGATTGGAATGATGGAGTGGAGCTGGCGCAAGCCATCGCAGGAAAAGCGAACGCTGATCCGGACAGACCAGCTCTATATCCATTTCACGCATCATCTTGGTCTGCTGAGCATTCCATCCAACCCGAAGGTGGAAAAATACATAAAGCTGAATGAGACGTCCCCTATTGTAAAAAAAGCATTGCGTATGTACGAGAAAGGGGAATATGAGCGAGGGGCGTTCATCCTTACCAGACAAGCAGATGAATTACTTATACTTGCAGCAAGAAGCGATGACATGGACTACCTGCAGGAAGCCGAGTTAATTCTGGCCATACGCAATAAATGGAGTGGTACTTTTGTCTCATTCACAGCGTATAGTTCTAAGGTCATTTTTAATAAAGCAATATCGGTAGGAGATGTTCATTTTACTGAAAATGATATTTTAAGATAGGCAATTATGCTAGTTTATTTGTGTAATATAGTGAGTCTAATTTACTATCTTTTTGTAAAGGAGAGACTTCCTTGACTGATCGGTTGATACGTTTAATGCGGATTATTACTATTGTTCAGGCAAATCCGGGGATATTGGCAAGAGAGCTTGCCGAACGTTGTGAAACATCAGAACGTACTATATACCGGGATATGGAGGCGTTAAGCGCTATGCATATTCCGATTACGAATATGGGGCATGGAAAAGGGTACATTTTTATTAGTAATTTTGCTTTGTATCCTCTGAATTGGACGGAAGAAGAGGTAGAGGCTTTTACCAAGCTGGGAGAGATTATGGAAACGGTAAAGCCTCTTTTACCGCCAGCTTTTGAAAGTGCTTATGAGAAAGTGATGGCCTCTAGTCAGAAAAAAAAGATGGACCAGACGAGCTTCGCGCAGGAAATGAAAAATATCATCCGGCTCGGCTCGACACTTGATCGGGAAAACCAGCCCTATCTGCTCAGGCTGATTGTTTTGGCGAGTCTTACGCAGCAGACGATTGAAGCGGAATACAGCTCGCCTCAAAATGAAAATGTATCCCTAGTTCAGGTAGATCCTTATTGTTTGGTTCCGCAGGATCGGCGATTCTATATGCTTGGTTTTTGTCACAAGCACTCCGCTATGAGAACCTTTCGGATCAGCCGCTTTCGGAACATGAGAATTTTGCCGTATACGTTTCAAAAAAATACAACTGAAATGGAAATGTTTTTTAAAGGGACCTGGTCGGTGACCAAAGGAAATCAGAATATCCGGTTTGTGGTACGTTTTTCTGCCGAGTCTGTATATCGGGTCAAAGAAGAGGAGCTGTTCATCAAGCCTTTTCTTAAGGATTTGCCGGATGGAAGTTTGTTGTTTGAGGTGACGGTCAATCATGACCGTGAATTTTTGGATTGGCTCACTTCCTATGGAGCTGAGGCCGAGATCCTGGAGCCTTTACGGTACCGCAAACGAATGCAAGAAATGCTGCGGACCTGGGGAGCATTCTATTTCGATAAAAAGGCAGGAAATCAAGAATAACAGGGGGAGATCCCCCGGAACGGGCCGGGGAGCTATCCGTTTAACGGTCTTTAAACAGGTTGGCGAGATTGCCAAAAGGACTGTACTGCTCCTGTTCTTCTTCTGGTGAGGAGTAGACGAGCTTCGAGCCGCGGCTTTCCTCATCGTCAGCAGCATTATGAACTAATGTAATACGATCAAAATGGTACATGAAAACCTGTGCGGTGTTCACGGCATCATCCAGTGCCCGGTGTTGTTGACCGTCAAAGTCAATGTTGCACAATTCCAGCGCCTGAGACAGGCTCAACTGACGGTACTTTCCATTGGAACTAAACAGACGGGAAATCTGCTTCTGTATATCATTTGTATTATGAATCCATCCGAGATCTACATGATGGGTACGACAATGGGATACCAGCTTCTGACGGTCATCCGGGCCCCATGCGCATAAATAATAAGGGGAATCCGTACCGAGCCAGGCTATGAATTGCTTCACAGCTTCAGGGAATAGTGGGGCGGCATCAATGTCTCGTTGAGTAATACCCGTGAACTGAACGGTATCTGTAGAGAGTACAGGCCGATTCGAGGGCCTTACAAAACTGTGAAACGTATCCGCAACGTATAGGCCATCGTCTCCCTGAACAACTTTGACGGCACCGATATCAATGATTTCGGAGGAATATCTGGCGTTACGGCTAACGGTAAATTCAAGATCGTAAATAATGTATTGCATTTCTGGACTCCTTCCACACATATAACTGATCCCGATGGGTATCGGGACGAATGTTCTCTGCCCGAATGACTCTTCTCCATCATACCTCTCGGTTCACAACTTGTCAGCGGTTAAAAGGTTTGCTTTTAAAAAAAATATGCGATGTCCAAATGAGCTTGGACTATCGCATATCTAAAAACGCCTGACATACAGCAGCATCCGAAACCACTAGGATTCCGGACGCTGTTTTTGCTAGCTATTGAATTAGGCCGGGAGGTCTAACTTTTGTCCCGGATAAATGCGGTGAGGATTCTTCAACTTATTCAACTGCTGAAGCTGTTGCCAGGTGGTACCATGTTTGCGGGAAATGTCATACAGCGTATCCCCGGATTTCACAACATATACATGGCTATTTGTAACTTGTGCAGAGGCGGATGTCTGCTGTGGCTTGGCTGTTTGAGACTTTGCCGGTGCCGGTTTTGCGGGTGCTGGTTTCGCAGCCGGTGTAGGGACGGATTGCGGCTTTTCCTGCACAGGTGCGGGTGTTGCCGTTGAAGCAGATGGCGCAGCTTGTGTGGCAGGGACAGAAGTTTTACCATCAGCCTTGGCTTCTTGAATGCGACCGTCCGCTTGTACTTGCAGGCTAGCGGAGCCCACCTTTTGCATGTAGCGAATTAACGCTTCGTCAAGCGAGCCGAACATCCCTGCCTGTGGATATTTAGCGAACATCGTATATTGGTCACCACCTACGGCAGTAAAATCATTGGTGGCCAGTGTGTATGTTGCCTCAGGATCAAGTGTCTTTCCGCCGATCAGGATAGAATGAACACGGCTCCCTTTGGCTGCTGATGTGTCTATTTTGAACGAGATACCTGATACCTGTGGGAAACCTCCGCTTGGCTCTGGATAGGAGGCTGTACCATTTTCCAGTGCGGCCTGAATGTCAGAGCCCTTCACTTTCAGGGTAACGATCTGGTTGCCGAAGGGCAGCACAGTGATGATGTCTCCCTTGGTTACTGTCCCCGTCTTGATGGAAGCCCGGATGCCGCCACCATTCGTTAAAGCCACGTCTGCTCCTGAAACATCACGCATAGCATCGGTGAGCAGGTCACCGAGATTGGTTTCACTTGCACGTACCTTTTCGCGTGCTCCTTCCAGATCCACACTCGTTTGCGTTACAACCTCTTTAAGAATAGGTTCCTGGTCCTTTTGAATGGAGGCGATCAATGCAGCAATCTCAGCGTCGGGCTGAACGTCGACTGCTTGAGTCGAATCAATCAGCTTGGCTTGCTTTTGCGTAACCTTACCGCCGTCGACCCATAAGTCCACAACACCCAGATACTTGGTGTATTCACCTGCGCTAGCGATCAATGTACCATTGTCACTAATCAAGCCTTTTTCCAGAACGGTATGGCTGTGTCCATCGATGAAAATATCAATGCCAGGTACTTCCTTAACTACCTTAAGGCTGGTGTCCTTACTAGACGCATCCTGCCCCAGGTGACCAAGAACAACAACGACATCTACTTTGCTGCGGATTTCATCAACAGCCGCTTTGGCCTCAGCCGCAGGGTCGGTGAATTGAATACCCTCAACATTTTTGGGATTAGTCTTATATGCTGTTTCTGGCGTAGTCAAACCGATAATACCGATTTTAACGCCGTCCACTTCTTTAATAACATAGGGTTTGAACAAACTTGTTCCGTCTGTTTGTTTAATATTGGCGCTGAGCACAGGGAACTGAATCTCCTTACTTAGCTCAACAAGATGCTTCCAACCATAATTAAACTCGTGGTTACCCGGAACCATAGCATCATAACGCAGCTTGTTAATCACTTTCACAATGCTCTCGCCGTTAACCAAAGTAGCGAAGGTCGTTCCATGAACGGTATCCCCGTCATCTAGCAGCAGCGTATTGGGATTGGAAGCCCGATACTGATCAATGATACCCGCCAGCTTGGCGAATCCCATTTCCTTGTCGTTCGCGACCACGTGGGCATGGGTATCGTTCGTATGTAGGATGGTGATGTGTTTACCGCTGACTGGAGCCGTTGCCGTTCCCGCTGTTCCCACATTGGTTGCTGGGTCTGCTGCTGCTGTACCGAGACAACCAAGTAGAAGCGCGGCAGTCGTCAGGATCGACGAGAGTTTTTTCCATGAGTTCATGTTGTTCCTTCAACCTCCCATAAAATGAATGAATTAGAGAAACCGCTTACGACCACATTTTATCAGATGATTGTAAAAATAACTTCTATTTTATATCAAAGCACTAAAATTTTTTGAGATATCGGTTGTTAAATCCACCGTCTAGTTACCTATATTGTAGAGGAAGTAATAAACAGCAACTTATAGAATAGGAACTAATGTTCTGATTTATGGTCAAAAAAAAGGGCAGTCTCTTTGGGCAGCCCGATCCGGGGTAAATAGTGATCCAACGTTTCGTCAGCTAGTGGCGGTTTTCCCTCACTCAGCAAAAGCACGGCAAACCGATTGGCCTGCTGTTCAAATTTTCCTGGGGAAAAGTAGGAGTGCTCCTCCATAAAAAAGCGGCTAATGCCTTTATGCAGTCGGTCATGTCCCAATTCATGCGCACAGACGAACCGTTCCCATTCGGGTGTGAGGCCATTGTGGATAACGATAAATCTTCTACGCAGCTTGTGGTAATACAGCCCTTTGGTTGTGGGGCCTAGATCGCAGTATCGGATATGGATACCCAAAGCTTTCGCAATATCGAAGGGGCAGTTGGTACGGTATTTTCGGACAAGTTTGTGAATGAGTTCGTTCATACGCTCACCTACTATCCCTGATCTTTGCCCGCTTGGGGCTCTTTGGGCTTTTTATGTTTGTTCATCTGCTTGGCTTCCCAGAACAGACCTGTCAGCACGTCCTTGATCCGTTGACGGTCTTTTTCATCCAGCGGAATGCCATCGAACATTAATTCGTCGTCTTCCTCCAGCATTTTTTTAAAATCCCGGCGGTCTTTGGAGGTTGCCCATTCCGGCACAGTAGAACGATAAAGTTCATGTGGACTTTGCTCCATTGAATCATCGTCTCCCCAATATCCGGCGGCCTTCATCATTTCGGTATAGGATACGCTAAGCGCGTCCGCTATTTTGCGGAGAGTGGAGGGTTTGGGGATTCCGCGCAGTCCATTTTCAATGCGGGAAATTTGTGAATTGCTAATACCTGCAGCATCTGCCAACTGGTTGATGCTCCATTGTTTGTGCTCACGCTGCTGCTTTAAGTAAGTTCCGAATGCTGGCTGTTCCACAATGGGGGCTCCTTTCTGCAAGAGAATCATAGATATTAGTTTTATTATACCATTAGGTAAATAGTAAAAGCACGTAATATGCCAAAAGGCATAGGAAAATGAAGTGAATATCCTGTTTTTGGAGCTATACTGCTTTTTTTGACGATGGATACCTATCCTAAATAATGTTATGTTATACTCAAGATACGAACAAAAGGGGAACAAAATGTAAACATGAGCGTTTTTCTATTTCGGGATTTTGCAAAATTCGATTCCAGTCGCTTCGAAGTGCAAAATCCTCATTTAAAAATACATCATTGTCAAAAGGCATAAGATAAGGAGTGTTGCTTTACATGAGAAATAACTTACCCGAATTGGACCGTCGCAAAACGCAGAATGCATTGGAGGGTGTGTTTGAGAAATACCGAATTTATAAAACGATTACTTTTATGGATCGGGAGAGCTTTATTACGGCTGGCTATACGGATCGCCCGAACGGCCCAACGAATGTGACAAGCGATCCAACGGCCCGGACAGCCGTATATAATGTAGATGCTCCTGCCGCCCGCTTGGCCTACTGCGAAATGGTGGATGCCGTAGTGAGTCGCTTGAATGAACGCGAACAGCTGCTCATCCGTGAACGTTATTTAAAGGATGACGATGTGTTTGATTACAAGGTTTACAATTACGTACTGGACCCTCCGGTCAGCAAGGATACGTACACGAAGCTTCGTACGCGTGCTTTTTACAAAATGGCACTTGCACTGGCGGACCAAGGCGTTTTAAATTTGGCAGGCTTGCAGAAGGGCGCGGATCGAAAACTGGGTTAATGTAATAATTATCCACTTGTTCTCATTTCTATTTTAAAATGGTTTCCTAAAAGGCCTTGATTTCCTGTAATAACAGGGATCAAGGTCTTTTTTTATAATAGGAACATATGTTCTCTAAAAACCTCCCAACATCATCCCTAGTCTCTGCTTTTATCGTCCATTTCCCCGGCAACGCATTCGTTATTAGGGTGTAAGATTATATCATCGGGAATCAAGACAAGAGGACATACCGAAGACACACACAGTCAAACGTTAGCCGGCCATTAGGGCCGGTTTTTTCATGCGGTGATCGTCTCTGTCGGTTCCCGGGAATTCGTTGTACAGAAAGGAGGAGTCGTGTTGCCTAAGCAAGGGATGCTGCAATGCATGAGTACGAGGCTGCGCCGGATGAGAACGCGAAAGTGGAAAAAAGCCTGGCTGAATAGCCACAACATGCGAACGCAGGGGACGCAAAGGTGGCATGCCGCAGGATGAGACAAGCCTTTAAGCAAAAGCTCATTGAAATTATTCCAGCGCTGCAAGGGCGTGTATACGATGTTCAGCCACCGTCGCAGACGGCAGAGGAGCTGTATGCTGTTATGGCGCTGGGCGAGGAAATTTGGAAGTCTTCCTGGGCCGGCTATCGGCAGGTTGTTCGCATCAAGCTGTACGCAGGACAAGCCGGGCTGGCGCAGGCTGATGTATGGGCGAATGCCCTGATTGCCGGGCTGCACCGGGAACCAGTGACAGGTGCAGGTGAGGATACATCGGCTTTTACCGCGCACTATTTGGGTGTGCGGGATGCAGAAAAGCTGGACACTGTTACGGGCAAGGCCTATAGAACGCTGCGTTTTGGCGTGTATGTGCCTGAGACGGAAGGTGGTTCGGCCGTTCCAGCAAACGGTGCTACACAGCCGGAAGAGTGGCTGGCCGCGCTGGTCCGCTGGACGCGGAAGCAACTGGGCGAAACGTGGTCGGTATACGCCGACGCATGGCCAGCACAGCCGGGCCGGCACGCGGTACTATGGCGGATGAGCGGCTGCGAAACTAGGATGGCGGGAGCCTCCATGTATGAGCTGCGCAAACGGTTCATCGGGCATATTACCGCCCCAGACACCACTGAAGAAAACCGCGCAGCTTCCGCACTGATCGAGGGCTTTGCCGCTCAAATCCAGCTTCCTCTTGATCAGGACAAGGGCCGTTATATGTCTACAGCTGAAGCTTCAGCTGATTTGCAGGCAGATGCCATTTTAGACGGTCAGCTTCGACTGATGCTAGTACAGCGGCGAATGCGCCCAGCCGAGGAAGCGGCGTTGATTCGCAGAGTGGAAATTCATCCTATTTTGAAATGAGGTGGTCCGAGTGACCTTGGAAAACCATGAGAAGGCCCCGGTATATGCCGGGCAGGAAGCAAGCGGCCCCCGCTATACGCTGGAGGAGCTAAAGGAGCACGCAGAACAATTGTTTTCCGTGAAAGAAGAAGTGCTGGCAGGCGCCTTTTTTGGCACACAGGACAAGCTGTTTACAGTAGCAGAAGCACACACTAAAATCGAACAATTTATGAAAGCGAAGGTGGACTAATTATGGCAGGCGGAACATGGGAAAACACGAATAAACCGGTATTGCCGGGTTTGTATATGAATTTTCAGGCAGCAGCAGCTTCAGCAATTCAAGGTGGGTCGCGTGGTACGGTCGTTGTACCCGTTAAGGCGAATTGGGGCCCTGTACGTGAGTTTGTAGAGATCGGCAGTGAAACGGCAATCAGCCAAATCTTTTCCGGTGACAGTCTGGACGGTGCGACCGCGTATTCGACGCTGTATCTGGCTTTGCTGGGCGGTCCGAAAAAGCTGCTAGCCTACCGTTTGGCAGATGATACAGCTGCTGAAGCATCTGTGACGCTGAAAAGCGGCGGTGCGACCCCGGCGGATGTGCTGCGCCTGAAGGCTTTGTACACAGGTAGCCGCGGTAATGGTTTCGCTGTAACTGTACAGCCAACTTTGGGTGATGAGCAAGCTCGTGAGGTGCGCCTCTATGAAGGAACCAAGCTGCTCGGCACGTACAAAGGCAGTGACGGTACAGCAGCCTCTATTGCCAAGGCCATGAACGAGAACAGCGAAAACGTATGGGTGAAGGCCGAGGTTGTTGGCGACGGCGGCATTCCGGTGGATGTCAGCGGCGTACACCTCACTGGCGGCAACAGCGGCAATAGCAAGTTGGTTAATGCCGATTACATCGCGATGCAGGAGGCACTTGAAGGACAGGAATTTAATGTCTTGGCTCTGGATTATGCAGCTGATCTGGCATTGCTGCAAAGCTTTGCTGCCTGGATCAAGCGTGTCCGCAACGAAGGTAAAGGCGTAATCGCTGTATTCGGCGGTTCTGCGGCAGATGATGTGTCCAAAACAGCCGTCAGCTTGGCCTCTGCACGTTCCCTGGCGCTGAACCATGAAGGTATCGTGAACGTCGGTACAGGCGTACGTCTGGCAGGTACGGACTACAGTTCCGCCCAAACGGCTGCTTATGTAGCCGGGCTGATTGCAGGCCAACGTCTGAATCAATCGGCGACGTATGCGGTTACGCCTTTTGAGGATGTAACCCGCCGCTGGACACGTTCCGAGCAGGAGCAGGCAGTCCGTAATGGTGTCTTCCTATTGTTCTTCGATGGTCGTCAGGTCAAAGCGCTGCGTGGCATCAACAGCTTGGTGAACCCGGCTGCTGGACAAAACAATGCATGGAAGAAAATTCGTTCCATCCGTGTCATGGATGCTATTAATGCTGACTTGCAGCGTGCAGCCGAAGAGACTTACATTGGCAAAATCAACAACACGGTGGAAGGTCGTCTGGCGCTTATCGGTGCGATCAAAGAATACCTGGCACAGCTGTCGCTGAGCAACGTCATCGAAGCAGACGGCTACGATGTCATTCTCGACCCAGCTTACTACGGAGATGCGCCAGTTATCAAACCGGAGCCGGATCAAGTGTTCCTGCAATGGAACGTGAAGCTCACCGACGTGATGGAACAACTGTTCGGCACATTTTACGTGCAATAAATAAGCATTTTACGTGTATAAGCAATTCGCAGGCAATCAGCAGAAATGGTGTAGCTTGTTAACAACGAGGATTTTGTGAAATCCCGAACTATATTATGAATCATTTTGAGGAGGAAAAAGAAATGTTGGATGCTTCAAGAGTCATTTTAGGTACGTATGGTCAGGCGCATGTGGACGGGGTGTGGCAGACGAATATCAACAAGCTGGAAGCCAGCGTGGAAATGGAAAAACGCGAGCTGAATCTCGTGGGCAATGAGTGGAAGGTGCACAAGCGCGGTATCAAAAAGGGAACGGGAACAATGAGTGGCTACAAGGTCACATCCGATATGATTCGTCGCGGTTTTAACCGTTTTGAGATTATTACTAAATTGGATGATCCAGAAGCCTTCGGACATGAAAGTATTCGTCTCATTCGTTGCACTGCTGACAAAATCCAACTGGCCAACTGGACAGCAGGAGAAGAAGTACAGGAAGAAACGACCTTCACCTTTGAAGGTTATGAGCTGCTTGATCCGATTGTAGCAAACTAAATTGGAAGACGGGGGATGGGATGCTGTCAAGCGTTCCGTTCCCCAAATACAAATGAACAATAAGGGAGAATGACTTATGAGCTTGAATGAGAATATGACAGAAGAACAAATTTTGGACAGCCTGTTTGAAGCTGCTGAAAAACTACCTGAGGAAACGGTCCGCATCAAGCGCCTCGACATGAAAATTGTGCTGCACGGCCTGACCTCCAGTAAGGTGGACAGCATTCGTGAACGCTGCACGATTCGACGGACTGTGAAAGGTGCAGTGGATGAGAAGGTAGATACTGAAACGTTCAACGCCTTGTTGATTTCGGAAGCTACTGGAAAGCTGGAAGTGAAGGGCCTGTCCCTTAACGGTTGGGGCGATCCCCGGATTACAAGCCGCTTGAAGCTGTCCGGTGGCGAACAGTCTGTCCGCCGTATGCTGCTGGCGGGTGAACTGGATGCAGTAGGGGATAAGGTGCTGGAACTGTCCGGTTTTGGTGTTGAGATTGCTGATCTAAAAAACTAATCAGCTCCGGGGGAATGACGACGATGCTGTACCACTTGTGGGTCCGGCACCACCTCCGCCCCGGAGACTTTTGGCGGCTTCCCCGTGGTGAGCGCATGCTGCTGCTGGCGTTTGCCGAACAGGAAATGGATAGCATAGCAGCTTCAAAAGCATAAACAAGGAGGTGAACATGATAGATGGCAGAAGCATTAAATTACCGCATGAACCTTGTGATCGATCCTAAAAACGTCATTAAGGCGAACAGAGAATTACGTGCAATGGAACGTTATTTTGAGCGGATTCAAGGACGTGTGTTGAAAATCGGCCGCACCCGCATGGCCCCGGAAATTGTGCTGAACGATATGGCTTCTAAAGGCTTGGATAATCTGTTGAATAAGATTAACCGGGTCAAATCCCAGATTATTAACGCCTCAGGGAATGTAAATGTGAAGGTGAATAGCGGCACTGCTAAAGTAGGTCCGGTTAAGTCTGATAACAACCTGAGTACGGTTTTGAAAGCAAATACTACTGCTGTAGAGGCCAATACGGCCGCTATTGCGGATTTAAGTACTAAGTTAGGCTCTCTGAAACTCGGTGGTGAAACAAAAGAAGAAGAGCCTAAAGGTTTTTTTGAAAATCTCAAAGACACCCTCGGAGGTGTCAAAAAGTTTGGCGAAGGAATGAAGGGATTTTCTGAATTAAAGGAAAAAAGAGGGGTATTTAGAGCTGAGTGGGATAAAGTTAAATCAGCAGGAGGAACTACAAGAAGGCAAAAATTAGCTAATGGTGCAAGAAAAATATGGGAAAACAGGGCGGCATTGGGGAAGGCTGGTGGTGAAGTTCTTGAAAGTTTCGGTGGCACTGGAGACATGTTAGAAGGGGTGATGGATGTTTTTAAAGGCGGCGGTGGAATAATTGGGAATATTAAAAGCGGTGGCAGTGCTGCTATAGATGCAGTTTCTAGCGCCGCTTCTAGCATTATAAACCCAAGCACTGCTGGTGCAGCTGAGGAAGCCGGATCAGGCCTATTCAAAAACCTTCTAAAAGGTGGAGCGAAAAAACTATTGGGACCTTTAAGCTATGGAATGGATATTGTGAACATCGCGAAGGCTACCTCTGGTAAAGAACGTGCAGAAGCTATCGGTTCCACAGTTGGTGGGACTGCTGGTTCTGCATTAGGCGGAGCTATCGGTTCATTTTTGCTTCCGGGTATTGGTACTGTGGTTGGTTCTACACTTGGGGGTATGGCGGGAGACTTTGTCGGTGGGAAAATTGGTGGATTAGTCTCAGATTATGGTCCAGCCATGATGGACAAAGCGAAGTCCGCTGGTAAATTCCTTGGAGAAAAAGCTTCCCAGGTTACAGGCTGGCTTTCTGATAAGGCTGGAGATTTTGGTAAAGGCTTTTCTGATTTCTTTTCTTTTGGTAAAAAAGATGAACCTAAGAAAGAGCCAGCTAAGCCTCCTGAAGCTCCTAAACCAGCAACCTCTAAACCAGCAATCCCACCTCATTCGAATTTAGGTAAGTCATTTGAGCCCTTAACGCCTATGGCTATAAATTATAGTGCTAGTGCAGTTGCAAACGTACCTCCGCAACCAGGCGTAAAAGGTGTTCCTAATCCTTACGG
Source organism: Paenibacillus sp. FSL R7-0340 (assembly GCF_038002205.1). Lineage (NCBI taxonomy): Bacteria > Bacillati > Bacillota > Bacilli > Caryophanales > Paenibacillaceae > Paenibacillus > Paenibacillus sp. FSL R7-0340. The sequence goes on along the minus strand of NZ_JBBOBY010000001.1, from coordinate 4,962,294 downwards.
ACCGATGGCTATAGTTAACCAGGGAGTCAATCCAAACCCACTACTGAATACTGCGGCTCATGCGAACAATGGAGCCAAAGCTAAAGGCAAAGGTAATGGTAATCCGACACCTCAAGTAGTACAGATCAGTCCTGAACAAATGGGAACACTGTCTGGCTTTTTGAAGGATTTTAAAACGGAAACCACCAACCAATTCAATCTTCCTGCGGGGGCTGTACAGGTCACTGTACATGAGAACAAGCTGGATGTGGATGGGCTTATTACGCAAATTGGCTACCGTCTCAAAGCTGAAATTCTGCGTGCAACGCAGAATACCAAGCCAGCAGGCGCTGGAGCTATGTAATGGAGTAGATGGTAGCAACGGGGAAGGAGGAAAGAGATGGAATTTAGTTTGACAGATGGTAAAGGGAAAAAATTTCAGTTTCCGGTGAATCCTGAGGAAGTGACGATCTCACGGCAAAAGGGATTTGATACAACGACGATTTTATCCTATGGGGAGTTTGACTTCCCACAAGGGGAGAAGGTGAAGGAAATCTCCTTCTCTTCTTTTTTTCCGAAAGAATACAATCCAGCGTATTGCACATACGAAGATATCCCTGATCCGCAGGAGGCCATGAACACGTTGAATGGCTTTTTGTTATCCAAGAACCCGCTACGTTTTATTATTACGGAGACAGCCGTGAATGTGCCAGTAATTGTGGCATCTCATAATTCGATCTTTCGCGGCGGCGAGTATGGGGATGTGAATTTTGATCTGTCACTGCGGACCTGGAGTGATATGAAAGTTGCCAAAAAAGCTGGTGGCACAGGAAGTAAGGCGGCTGTGGTCAACAAAAAGCCCCGCACAGATATGAAAGAAAAGAAAAAAACATATACGGTTAAGTCCGGGGATTCCTTGTCCAAAATTGCCAAGCTGGAGTTGGGCGACAGTTCGCAATGGAGTCGTATTTATCAGCTTAACAAAAAGGTCATTGGACAAAATCCGAATGCAATTAAACCGGGGCAAAAGCTGGTGCTGTCATGAGTTATAAAGTCATTTTACAGGATAAATATGATTTGTCGCCGCTTGTGGAGAACATTAATTTGAGGGATTCACTGGAGCAAATCGCCTATCAGGGAACGGTCAATCTGGTCGTTACGTCGGATATGCCGCCCATTTCTCCAGGGATGTCGATCCGGGTTAGTGGGATTCCTTATGGCAAAAAGGATTATGTCCCCTTGTTGTCCCCTGCAGTGATCTGGGAAGTAGAAACCTCTAACAACGGGCTCAAACGTATGACGCTGACGTTATATGACCGTACGGTGTATTTGGACAAGTCCGAGGATGAATATTTACTTCCTGCCAAGCAGACGGCTACTCAGCGTTTTCAGAAGTATGCTAGGGACTGGAAGCTGAAAATCGCTTCATTGCCAGATACGAAAAAAACGCTGGGACGCGCCGTATACCGCACACAGTCCATTTATTCTATGATGCTGGGAGATCTGCGCGAAACGGCAAAGGCGGGGGGGAAGCTGTATCATCCACGGATGATTTCTTCAGGGCTGGAGCTGTACGAGCTGGGAACGAACAAAGATGTGTATATTTTGGAGAGAGTGACTGATACGACACAGTCCCGTACGCTGGAAGGTGCGGCCACAAGAGTGAAGGTACTGGCTACGGCTGCCAGTGAATCAGGCAATGAGGTACCATCCAAGGTGATGGCGCTTGAGGAAAAGGACATTGCCAAATATGGGACACTTCAGGTGATCGTGCAGGATGACGAGGTCAAGTCTGGGGCAGCAGCACGTGAGTTGGCCAAAAGTAAGCTGAGAGGCATACAACAAACGATATCGGTAAATGCACCGGATATGAACACGATCCGAGCAGGAGACGCGGTAATGTTAGGCTCCATAAAGTTGTTGGTCATTTCAGTGAGCAGGGAATTAGGTAACCCCGGCAGTATGTCGCTGGAGCTCGGAACGTATGACGATGTAAAAAGGAGGTTTTACCTTGAATAAGGACCCCTATGGGCATTTGGCTACTGCGCTGCAATCTTCTTTTCATAAGCATACCAAGCAAGCACTGAGTGGGGTAGGCGCGGTACTAGGAACGATCACCTCCACGGGACTCAAGCTGGACGATTTTAAACATGAGCTTCAGGATTATCTGGTCGCGGAGCTGCCGGGACTGCTATCTGTACCACGTCACATGTACAAAGGTACCTCCACCGCAGTGGAATCGGAGAATTGGGAAGGCAAAGAGCTGAAAACTTCCTTTTATATCGGGGAGGATGAGCTGGAGGATGTGAATCTCAGTTTAAACGAAGGCCTTAAGCCTGGAGATCGTGTGCTTGCGGTTCGGGTGAATAGCGGGAATGATGTGGTGGTCGTGTGCAAGGTGGTGAGTGGACGTGGCTAATTTATTTCCCGAAACAGATGATATGATCTGGACAGACACGGATATGACCGACCCGGATGTACTGGAGGATAATCGCGCAGTATTTGGGCGAAGCTGGCGGTTTGATTTTGAAGCCGGTGAGTTTGTTATGAGCCCTAGTCGTAAAATCGTGACTACAGGTGAGAAGGAAGCGTGGGTACAGTGGTGTGAAAAAGCGATTCGCACTCCTCGCTACCGGCATGTGATCTATTCGCCTGACTATGGGAGTGAGCTGGAGGAGCTGATTGGCAGCAGCTATGGGCACGGTGTGCAGGAAAGTGAAATTAAACGTATGGTCACGGAGGCGTTATTAGCAGATGCACGTACGGCTAGTGTGGATCAATTCACGTTTCGCTGGGAAGGTGAGGCATGCCATTTTAGCTGCCAGATTACGAACGTGCGAGACGAAACGGAAATTGTGGAAAGTGTGGTGATCTAATGGCAGACTTGCCGGAATATTTGGTAGACCAGACGGAAGAGGAAATTTTAAATCGGATGCTGGAAAAAGTGCCTTCGGACATGGATAAGTCCGAGGGCTCTTTTATTTGGGATGCGCAGGCGCCGGTAGCGTTTATGCTATCCGAAGCGGCAATCTGGGCGCAGGAGTTGCTGCGACGGGGCTTTGCCAGCACAGCAGCCAGCGACAACCCGGATTTTCGTTCGCCGGAGCTGGATTTGCGGACAGCAGAGCATGGGGTGACACGGCGAGAAGCAGTTGCTGCCTCAGGTATGGTCACGTTCAAGGGCACAGCGGGAACGACCGTCCCGGCGGGAACGTTGGTGGCGACTCCGGCAGATGATGTATCCGGGGAAGCTTCTATTGAGTATGCAACCACGGCATCGGTCACGCTGGATGAACAAGGTGCCGGGGAAGCGGCTATTCGGGCGGTCAATCCCGGGCGTAGCGGCAATGTGCCTGCGGGTGTCATCCAAGTGATGGCAACCCCGGTTAGCGGGGTTGCCTCTGTGATCAATACGGAGGAAACCAAAAGTGGCACAGACGTTGAGAGCGACCAGCTGTTGCTGGAGCGTTTTTATGCCAAGGTGCGGAACCAGGGCACCAGTGGCAACAAGGCGCAGTATACCCAGTGGGCGAATGAGATTGCTGGAGTGGGTGGCGTGGAAGTAGTTCCTCTCTGGAAAGGGCCGGGAACCGTAGGATTATATGTGCTGGACACGGATAAACGCGCGGCCAGTCCGGATATCGTGGCTGCGGTGCAGAAGTATATTGATCCGACTCAGGATGGACAAGGCGAAGGGCTGGCACCAGCGGGCCCTGTGGTGACGATCATGCCAGCGGCAGAAGTGGAGATTAACATCTCAGTCAAGGTACAGCGTACCAAAGAGAAGCCGTCCACACTGGATGAAATCAAAAAGCTGATCGAAAGCGGTGTGCGGACGTATTTGAAGCAGCTTGCTTTTTACAAGGAAGACCCGTTGGTACGATATACCCGGATTTCTGCTGTGCTGCTGGACATTCCGATCATTATTGATTTTTCTGAACTGAAAATCAATGGACAGAGCAATCAGAATATTGAGATTGGATCAGGTCAGGTGGCAGTGCTGGGGACGGTGAGCGTTAGTGAGTAACAATGGAACGAACAGTTTTGAAGATTTATTGAACAATCCAGAGCAGGAAAAACGTGCAAACCGTATTGACAATTTTGTTAATCGGGTAACTATAGCGGGAGATACATTGGGCCAAATGAGCAGCGAGCGGGGACGCGAGCTGCTTTCCTATTTGCCTGCCTATTATGAAACCTCACGTGTAATGCGTTCCGATATGGATGCTAAAGGAAGCGAATTGGACGCTTTGTATCTTGCAATGGATGCAACGGTGGGACAGTTTTTCGTACGTACCGCCACGTGGGGGTTGGAACGCTGGGAAATGGAGCTGGGGATTGAAACCGATCTGACGAAGCCATTGGACCAACGGCGTGCGGTGGTGGAGTCGAAGCTGCGAGGGGCAGGAACTTTTTCCGGCCGGCTTGTCAAAAATGTAGCGGAGGCGTATGACGGAGGCACTGTAGATGTTATCTTTCATCCCGCCGAATGGGGATTTACCGTCAAATTTATGGATACCATCGGGATTCCGCCTAACGTGGAGGATCTTAAAGAAGCCATTGAGGAGATCAAGCCCGCCCATATGGCGGTGGAGTACAAATTACGCTACCTGACCATTGCTGAAGTTGAGTCTATGACCCTCTATGAAAATGAACATACAACCCAGGATAGATATTTAGGAGGTGGCACATAGCATGGCAAGCGAAAAGACACCAAATCTTGGCTTAAATCAAATTGACCGCACATCGCCCAAAACCACGTATTTTGACCTGGAGAAGTATTTGGATCAAAATTGGCGCGCTGTAGACGATTTCGCAGGTGACGTGAATGATGGTGTAAATGAGATCAAGAAACGTCTGGATACGACAGAGCGTAAGGCGGTAACTTTGGAACCCGGAGTACAGATTGTTCATGCGGAAAAGGCATCGCCGTTTTCACTGACGGGGCTGAAAGGGCGTACGTTGGTGAATTTGTTGGGACGCACTGGAGGAATGGAAAGTCTGACAGGTTGGTCAGCTGTAAACAACACAGCAAAGCTGGAATTAAACGCAAGTAATAAACTTACAGGTAACAATGCTCTTGAGGTTACCGTTAGTACAACACCAGTTGGTATAGCTGGAGCTTATGGTTTGCCTCTTAAATTTGGAGAGGGGGCGCCGTATTATTTGATCCGTGGTTATGTTAAAAATGGGAATCTTTCAGGTACTGATGCTAGGGCATATATTCAATTGACTGACGAAATTGCATATGCGGTGGATATGAGTACTACGGATTCAAATGAATTTACTTTTTGTTATGCGGTATATGATGCTAGAAAAGCCGCTAAAGCACCTATTCCTTATGCTGTTTCTCGCGGATCTGTTGGGCAGTATGCTTACTTTGATGAAATGGCTGTTTACGAACTGAGTTCATCTGAGGCCACAGCAATTAAAAGTATGTCACCTGAACAGGTAGCTGCCGAATATCCATATGTGAACAGTGTAATGCCTGTGTGTAATCCTTATGCGATTCGGTATGGGGAGAATATGCTGCCTAGCATTTACGAAGCTGAAAACAGTGTGACCACAGGTTCAAAAAAAATTACCGCTCCATATGTCGCCACTCTCACTAAGAGTACAGCAGGATATAGCTCGTATGCCTGGAACCTCCCGGCTGCAGCTAGTAAAGCTTACACTTTATCCATGAAAGTGTCAGTATCTAATATCGGGGGAGTCATTGGTGCAGGTGGTTACTACAATATCCGTGCACTAGATGCGTACGGGAATTACGTTGGGGTACCCTTAGACACTGGCCCATACGCAGTAGCTAACGGTGAGCACACTTTATCACAGACGTTTACAACTCCTGTTGGGACATTTGGATTGTGTATTATAGTTGGAGCGGATACAGGTGTTTTTGGTACGTTTGTTTTTTCAGAAATGATGCTCAACATCGGAAGCATTGCCAAACCATTCAAATCACGTGAGGACTCCATGCTGGCATTACAAACGGACCTGTATGCCGATCCTGTTACGGGCGAAAATGCTGACACGGTATTTGAGAGAGAGGGTCAGTATTTCAAATCTAAGAAGTGGAATGCCATAGTGCTGGATGGCAACCGGGAGTACGCGTTTTACACATCGGTAATCGGTAATAAAACGGTAGGTTCACTAAACAATGGAATTACCCCAGCCATAGACGGTACGGGGATATTCGTCAAATTTAACAGCAAGGTTATTAAAGAGTCGAATTACGCAACTGCAATTGGTCAATCCGACAGTTACAATATAGGATCATCGAGCAGTAATGGCACGTACGATAATTTTCAAATAGGTGTCTCGCTTACAGACAGCGGATGGGGGGACAGTTATACACCGACATCGGACGAGATTAAGGCTTATTTCAATGGTTGGAAGATGTATCTTGCGGGACAAGGAGATGTAAGCAAGCCTTTTAATAACGAATCTGCAGGCAAGGCGTGGTGCCCAATAGATTCTATTTATGTGGCCAACGGTACGCCATCTGCAACGTTTTTCGTTACAACATTACCAACAACAGGGATAACTTCCTTGACATACACAAGATATGGAATTTGGACAACGCAACAACTCGTGTATCAGCTTAAGACACCTACTGTTGAACCCATCGTTAGTGAGGGACAGCTATCCTTTATTGAGGGAGGGAATCAGGTCGAAGTCGGTACGGGGATTATACTACGTGAACGATCAAAGGCAGTTTACACAAATGGAGCTTACTATATAAACGGTCGTACAGATGATCCGAGTATTTTAAAAAATAGAGTAAATAAAATCTTAGCCGTTTATAGAGATGGTAAAAAGGATTCGTCATGGATAATTGCCACAGTTTCAGATCAATACCAATCTACCTTCGGCAAAGAGCAAGTGTATACTTTGACCGCCAATTTCAATTTATCGTCGTCTTACAATACTACCTACCTAATGTTTGATCGTTCACCCGTTGTCAAATTTATCGGAACTTATACAGCCAATGAAAAAACGCTTTTACTTGACTTGGTAGATAGTGTTCAACAGAATAGTACACGTTTGTCGGTCGTTGAAAATGGGAGGGTAGAGAACGATATCACCTTAAAATGGATAGCTCCTACATTACTCAACGGGTGGGTTAACTATGATAATACTCGTAGGCCAGTAGGCTACTGTAAGGATTCTCAAGGCTGGGTACATGTACAGGGATTTATTCGCGGAGGTGCTACTGCTTTTGGAACACAGATTTTTACATTACCGGATGGTTATGAAGCGGAAAGGCCAATGGAGGTTGCGGCGCTTTCTGCTGAAGGTAGTGTCCCTTATCCCTCAACTATATATGTAGGCGAGAGCAGTATACAGTGTGATAATGCAGTACACAATTCTTATTTAATACTAGATTTTAAATACCGTGCAAAACAAGGGGAGTGACCAAATGAAAGCAGTTCCTAAAGTGAATATAAGCGGTCTCTATCTAGAGGACGAGCTTGTGGACGATGCCTTTGTGGGTGTCGTCCCTTTTTATGCTTCCTTAGAAACCAGAGATCAGACTATGAAGGAAAAAAAAATCGCTGGCTATACCGTTGGTATTCCAGTTCCACCGGGCTTATACCAGCCTCATTTTGACATTCAATCCTGGCTAACCCAAGAAACAGAATATGGTGAAAAACTGTTAGAAGCCCAGAGGGCGTATGAGCAACTCAGCAAGGAATCGCAAGCTTCATTTCAGAAGCTACATGATGAATGGCAAAACAAGCTGGAAAACGAACGTGGAGACGAACCTATATATTCTGCTCCGGCTTTTGCGACTCCAGAACGAAGAGATCCAACGACGTTCTGGAGTGAAGGATTAAGTGCCGAGGCGATTAAGGAACTGACACAAAAAGCAGAGCAACAGCCAAGTGAGACAGATCAATTGAAGCAGCGTATTGCAGATCTCGAAGTAGTGCTGAGTCAGTTCATGCTTGGTAACACAGGAAAATAACCAAGTACCGACTCCTGTTTAACTGCAAAAATCTTATTTAAAAGAGGTGAAGTCATAACTATGACTGCTTTAACAGAGACTCAATTGCGTATTTGTGCTTATGCTTGTGTTACCCGCTATGATCGGGGAGAAGGTAATATAGCAGCTATCATTGGAAGCTACGCTTTAGATGAAAAACAACGTAAACAAGTGAAGGAAATGATTTTATCCCATCGTTCTGATCTGGTATTGGACAACGTAGAGGAATCGTCATCTATGGAGGTTTCCAGTGCACAGCGAGAACCGGTTAAATGGTATAGCTCTATTTTTCGTAAAAAAACGGTATAGAGCAGAGGGCAAAAATGCCTGTACTCAAAGGAGGAGCGAGCATGTATGAAAGAATGGATCTGATTATAATGGGTTTCTCCAAGTTGAAAATGAACAGACAAAGCAATCCTTTTATAACGATTCAATTCGGTCAGGGGGTAGAGCTGGGGATGGTGAGTGTGGATGGATATTGACGAAAAAAAAGAATCTGTTATCCAAGATGTAACCGATGATTTTAGTAATCGAATGTTCAGTTCGCGGGGACCGGAGCTATTTTCCTATCTTCCTGCCTATTACGAAGCATCTCGTGTTATGCACGTCGATATGGATGCAAAGGGTAGCGAACTAGATGCTCTATATCTCGCGTTGGATGATACGTTAGCTCAGTTTTTTGTTCGTACTGCCACTTGGGGGCTCGAACGCTGGGAAATGGAGTTGGGTATCCAAACCCATTTGGAAAAACCGCTGGAACAGCGGCGATCTGTTGTGGAGTCAAAACTTCGTGGAAGCGGCAAATTTTCAGGGGATTTAATACGGAAAATCATGAACTCTTTTGATGTGGAAGGGGAAGTAGACTTTCATCCGACGGAATATAAGTTCAGTATAAGCTTTAAAAATCGCATCCCTGAAAATATGATTGATTTCAAAAAGATCATTGAGGATATTAAGCCTGCTCATCTTGCTTTTTATATGAATAACAAAACCAGGCTTACATTTCTTCATGAAAATGAAATAGTTTCTCGTATTCGATTACGTTCGAGAGTTCGCTTTTTGGGTGGAAGGCCATGGTATTTAGATGGTGTCGAGTTACTGAACGGAATAGCTTCTTTGTCCGGGTGGACAGAGGAACCTATGCGCTATTTGAACCGTTCAAAAATGGTCATCAAGCATCGAGTGGATCATCATCAGGAAGGCAGAATGAAAATTCGAGACCATTATTGGAAGTTAGATGGAAGTATGAAGCTGGACGGTAGTCAGATGTTAAGCTCAACCGAGAAAGTCATTTCAATCTAAACAAATATAACTTTTATTTTTAAGATAGAAAGGATGGTAAGTATGGCAGAACAAGTTTTGACAGTCACGACTGCATATGCAAGGGAACAAATGGCTCGTGCCCGCGCTGAGGGAGGAACGCTAAGTAAAGTAGTAAAAATGGCATTTGGTAGCGGAGGTGTGGATCAAGCAGGGAAACCACTGCCTTTGGATGGAACAGAACAGGTGTTGAAAAAGGAACTGGTTCAAAAGGATATTACGAGCTTTGAATTTATTGCTCCTGCAACAATTCGATATACCTGCTCACTGGCAGAAAATGAATTGGCGGGAGAAACGATTAATGAGCTGGCTTTAGTAGATTCAGCAGGTAAGCTGACGGCTGTTCGTACGATGAGTAACAAGGTCAAGGATAGTGATATGGAGTTTGTTTTCGAAATTGATGACATCTATTAAGGAGGATACAAAATATGAGCATACAACAACCACGCAGATTTGTTACTACCGACCAAGGACATGCGGACGTCCTGAATGGACCGATTGATACCCTTTATGCTAACGATCTGGAATTGGCCGCACAGGTTGAAAATATCAAAAAGGACCCGGCTGGAAACGGTGTTGCTTCTAAGGAAGCGTTAGACAACCATGCCAGCAATACAGAGATCCATGTTACGGCAGCCAAGCAAGCGGTATGGAGTGCAACAGAGGGGAATGCCAAGAAGTATACAGATCAGTACGCTGCTCCCAAGCAGCATAGTCACCCAGCATCAGATTTGCCTTCTGCATCCACACAGGCTAGGGGGATTGTGCAACTTAATACATCTACCGGAAGTACAGCTACAGATCAGGCAGCTACTCCCAGTGCGGTAAAGGCAATAGGTGATGAATTAAGACAACTTATTAATAGTGTAAAGGAGACTGGTTCTGTGAAAAGCATACAAAGATTTAGTATTTCCAGTAATGTGCCTGACGGTATTGTAAATATTGCACCTGTCAATGTCGGAAAAGCAATGTTGAACTTAACAACTTACGGAGATGATGATAGCCATATGGCCAGCATTATAAGCCCAACGCAAGTCAAATTCACTCATGAAAGAGGCGGAGATTATTATATTTTTGCAAGTTTTGAAGTCATAGAATTTAATTAAGGTGGGGATGTTATATGAAATATTTTGCTCAGTATAATAATGATTGCGTAATATTCGCAGTATCGCAGAGTATTGAAGCGCCAGCAGGTGATAAAGTAATTGAAGTTAATGGATACGAAGTATTAGGGAGTAAATTCCATCCGGATACAGGTGATTTCGAAAGAATTCCAGCACCGAATCCTAGGCCGTCTGTGGAGGAAAAGCTCCAAGAAGAAATTGAGATATTAAAACAAGCTGATCTGGATAACAAAGAGACAATTGCAGGGCTGATTCAGTTCGTTATGTCACAACAGACCGATGTTTAAGTAGAATTCTAAGAATAGTACTATTTGCTTTAGCATAATAACCAAAGGTGGTAATACGGTGGACAATAAAATCAAAAAAGCATTCGCTGCAACTTTCGTACAACTTATTTTATCTGGTCGTCGTTCGATTGAAGATGTGCCAGTAGTGCTGCAAGACATGGTTAAGACAAATTTGGATTTAGCCAAAACTGAACAAGTATAACAAACACGCCCGCGCAGAGCGTGTTTTTAAATGCCCTTGAATCAGTCCAAGGGCATTCATTTTACACCTTGGTTCAAAAGGGGGAACAAATATGCATGAAAAGATCGATCAGATTTGGCTGGGGCTATCCACGGGGACCTTGATCGGTTATTTTTTTGGGGGGTGGACCACAATGTTGACGTTGCTGTGGTGGATGGTCGTGATCGACTTTTTCACCGGATGGGCAGCGGCCTGGATTAATGGGGAGCTAAAAAGCCGCCAGGGGTATTACGGTATTTTTCGCAAGGTTACCGTGTTTTTGCTCATTACGGTAGCTCATCTAATCGACGGTATTCTCGGGGATGCACATTACTTCCGGGATGCCGTCGTTTTCTTTTATTTAGCGAACGAGTTGTTGTCCATTATTGAAAATGTGGGCAGAATGGGAGTGCCGATGCCGGATATTTTGCGGAATGCGGTAGCTATTTTTGAGTCTAAGTCGAGTGGAGAAAAAATAAAGCCAACCGACCCTTCCGACAAAGAAAATAAAGCTTCATAAAGTGCCACCAGTAGCCACTACCAAAATAGGCAGACTACCTTTTTGCCCTTTTTTCGGTATAAAAGTGGAAAAGCCCAGACCGTATGGATGGTCCAAGCATATGGATAACAGAGACAGAGTGAGCTACAACATTATGAATGATAAGGAGGGAACGCCTTATGCAGAATCGCAGCCCTAACGCTGCCGAAGGCATTGACGTGTCCCGATATCAGGGAACGATTGATTGGAAACGTGTACGAGCCGATGGTAAATCGTTTGCCTTTATTAAAGCGAGTCAAGGACAGCGTTACGTCGATCCGACATTTATCACGAATGCAAAAGGGATCAAGGCAGCCGGGATTCTCCTGGGAGCTTACCATTTTGTAGATGCAACTAGTGTAAACGCAGCAAAAGCGGAAGCCAGGCATTTCGCCGAGGTGCTGGATCAGATGGGGGGTGCGAAAGCGCTGGACTTACCAGCGGTGATGGATTACGAAAATAATCCGGGAGGGCTTAGCTCGGCCGCGATTCATGAGGTTGCGTTGGCATTTTTAACAGAATTTGAACGGGTAAGCGGCCGTAAGCCGATGGTATATACAGGGAATGCTTTTGCTGCCCATTTCAAAGCCCCATTGGGTAGTTATAAGCTGTGGATTGCGCGTTATAGTACACGGGTGCCCGGCGACACCACGGCATGGAAGCGCTGGGACTTTTGGCAATACAGCGATAGTGGACGGGTTGATGGAATTCAAGGGCCGGTTGACCTGAATGTATACGCCGGAACAGAGGCCGAGCTACGCCAAGCATTTGCAGGAGAAGAGGGGGATGAGCCAATGACAGCAGAGGAAAAAGCGGCATTTAAGGCCCTGCAGCAGCAGGTCGCTGCCCTTGAAAACAGCAAAGATGTGCTCAAGCAGACGTTGAATGAACAGAGCGCTTATATTAAAAAAGTGGATCAGCGGGTAGCTGAACTGGAGGCGCGTCAGGCTATGCCTGTACCGGCCTGGGCGAAGGAAGCGATGGCTGCCGCTGTTGCAGTTAATCCGACAAGCTCGATTGTGGATGCGAAACTGCCAAGCAGTTACGATTTTTATCGCTTACTGGTCGTACTGAACCGTCTGGGTGTGTTTAAAACAACCAAATGATCTTCGAAAGAACTCATGTACTGCCAACCCCACTTTTATATAGATAAGTACAGTAGTTACGCCCGAAGCCTAAATAGACAGGCGGTTATATGCAGCCGCCTGCCCTTATTGGAACTTTATTCGAAAAGCAATTCAATATCCTCTTGGCTAATCCGAGCAGATTCAAAGTCCGAAGGAGTGAAGTGAACATTTTGCTGACTAATCGTAAAATCAATCACACGGTTTAGAGTTTGGATATACATATGCATAAATTCAGTTATACTTTCTTTTTCAAACAATTCCGTGCTGTACATCATATGGACCACCAACTGGTCGTTAACAATCAGGCTGTTGATTTCGATGCCAGCCGTTAGATGATTGGCGTAGTCCACATCTTGAAGGCCTGGAGTATGCTTATATACATAGTCTGAACTCTGACTTTCGTGATCGAACTGTCCCAGATAATTGAAGCGTAGGGGACGAATCTTTTTACTTTTTTCAATAGCTCCTTGCATGTATTTTAAAATGCCATAACCGATACCCTGTTGGGGAATGCGTCGGCGCAGTTCCTTGACATATGCAATGACACTGCCTATTTCTGTACCTGGCACTTGAATACGTAAGGGATGTAACGCCGTAAACCAGCCAACCGTTCTAGATACGTCTACGTGATCCAGGCTCCTTCCGTGATGCTCAACCTCATAAGTGAAATCTTCTAATCCAATCCATTCCTTTACACTTAAAGACAAGGCAGCTAGCAGTAAATCCACAGGCTCAGTATGATAGACCTGATTCGCCTTGGTGAGCAGTTTGTGCGTATGGGCAGGGGAAAGTTCTCCTTCGACGACTGCACATGAAGCATAGTTTACGTCAGTGGATGGCTGGCTTGTGATGAATGCTGGAAAATGGTCGTTGCCGCCCTCCATTTCATTCCAAAAATCAAGCTCCTCCCGTAGATCCGCAGTAGTGGAATAATGATGAAGCTCCTTGGCAAAGGTTTGAACAGAGGCTGTTTTTCTTGAAAAATGTACCTCCTTCCCTTCTTCTAAGGCATGATAAGCCTCCAATACATCCTCCAATATAATTCTCCAGGAAACTCCATCTACAACCAGATGATGCGCAGTGATGAACAATTCCCAGGTTCCTTGTCCGTGATCGAATATAGCTGCTCGAATAGGAAGACGGTGGGACAGATCGAAACCGGATTGCAAGCTATGCACCAGCTTATTGAATTCATGCTGCCAAGCCTCTGCTGAAATAGGCGTCATGTCATAACAATCCAGCTTGAACGGGATTGCAGTGAGTTCCGGGTTATAAAATAACTTGCCATCCGGGTGTATGCTCATCCTTAAAGCATCGTGATGTTCAATTACCTTGTGAAATGCCTTTTCTAGAGCAGAACGATCCATTTCATTTTTCAGCAGAAGCAAGACCGATTGATTATAGTGATGAGGATTATGAAATGACTGCTCCATAAACCACATGGAGATCGGTGTAGGCTGAATTTCACCGCTGACGGGAGCTGAAGAATCGTACAGTCGGCTCTTTTGGCGTGTGTAATGAGCAAGCTCTGCTATACTGGGATGCGCTAAAACATCCTGTACACCCACTTCCAAATCATAGTTATTTAATTTGGATGTCATCTGGATCGCTTTAATAGAGTCTCCGCCCAGTGCGAAGAAATTATCGTGGATACCTATGGTAGACGTATGGAACAGCTCTTCCCAAACCTGCACGAGAATGCTTTCCACCGTATTATGGGCTTCCTCATATATGTCAGTTAATCCAGAGGACACGTCTGGCACAGGAAGCTTTTGCTTGTCCACCTTGCCATTGGATGTAAGCGGAATGATTTCCAGCTGGAGTATGTGGCTTGGTACCATATAATGGGGAAGACAAGCATGTAAATAATCTTTGAGAAGCTTGGGAGAGATAACACGATCAGATACATAATAGGCACACAAAACGGGATATCTATTCGCATCGCCTGTTTCCACAACGTTTACGACAGCATGCTGGATGTCAGGATAGGAGGATAAAGCTCCTTCAATCTCACCCAGCTCGATACGAAAGCCTCTGATTTTGACTTGGTTATCATTTCGGCCAAGGTATTCGATCAGGCCATTTTCCAGCCGTATCCCCATGTCACCGGTTTTATACATTCGTTCGCCAGGAACAAAAGGATTATCGAGAAACCTTTCTTTTGTGAGTTCCGGTCTGTTCAGATATCCTCTTGCCACTCCATGACCGGAAATGTAGATTTCTCCTTTTATCTGCATAGGAACAGGCTTTAAATGCGCATCCAGCAAATATACAGCCACGTTATCGGAAGGCACGCCGATGGGTACGGATCTTCTGCTATCCCGGTCTGCATCATACATATGGATCATGCAGCCTACAACGGTTTCCGTAGGTCCGTACTCATTGAACAGGGCAATACTTCCGCCAAACTTGTCATGAATGTTGTGAGCAAGACTGACTTTGAGATCTTCTCCTCCTACAATGTATTTGCGGACGCTCGATGTACGAATGTCCGACTCTTGTAGAAGGGACAAGTGTGCGGGAGTTAGCTTTACAATGGTTGTACGTTGGTCTTTCATAATGCGGAACAATACAAATTCGCCGGGATCATCATCTCTGTAGAGGTTCATGGCATGTCCGCTGATTAATGGGGTGAATATGGAAGTGACAGTCAGATCAAAGGCTATTGACGAATAACAAGCAAAGACCTCGTGAGCTGCGGACAAGTAGGTTTTATTCGCCCACCATATGTAATTCACAAGTCCCTTGTGCGGAACTGCCACTCCTTTAGGTTTGCCTGTGGAACCGGAGGTGTAAATTACATAAGCGAGCTGGTTCGGTCCGCTTTGTGGCTTCAAATTCGAGCAATCTCCATGGTACAGGGATGCATCGTCTATACGATAAACTCCTCTGGAAAATGAAATATCATCATTCAAAGGTGCATCGGTAAGAAGCAAAGCAGCCCCGGAATCCTCCAGCATATAGCTAACACGGTCAGCTGGATAGTGAGGATCTATAGGCAGATAGGCCCCACCTGATTTCAACACAGCTAAGATCGAAATGATAAGCTCAAATGAATGCCCAGCCATGATCCCCACGATACTCTCTTGCCCAATACCACGGCTTTTTAAAAACCTCGCCAGTTGGTTAGCTTGTTCATTTAACTCACGATAGGTTAACGTGTGCTCTTCAAAGTAACAGGCAATATTAGTAGCTTTTTCAACGACTTGCTGCTCAAATAACTGAGTAATGGTTAGGGACGAGGGATAGGAAGAACGTGTTTGATTCAGCCCATAGATCAGCTCATTTTGTTCCTGCGGAGATAGCATTTCAATTTCCGCAATCGGGGTCTGTGGCTGCTCGATCATCTCGCGAACGATATGAATGATATACTCAAACATTTTTGCGATCTGCGTCTCACTGTAAGAATTCACTTTATAGTCAAAGTCCAGCGTAATTCTTCCGCTCCCCTCCCAGTCACGAATAACCAGTTGCAGCGCATAAGGTTGATAACCACTGAAAACCTCCTGAACTTCATAGGGGCACCCATCAAATTGGGGACTAAATTTCATGTTGTAATAATTAACACACATATCAAACAGACTGTTATATCCTTTTTGAGCAAGCTCCAGGTCACTAGCTAGAAGATCATATGGATATTTTTGATGAAAATAAAAATTCATCAGCTCTGCCCCCACATGCTTCATCAAAGAGCAGGCATCTAAAGCTTCATCCAGTTGGATGCGAAACGGCATGGTGCTGGTGAACATGCCAAACGTATTTTTTTGTTTTTTGCCCGATCTGTTCAGGACTGGAGTCCCGATCACCACATCGGTTTCTTGAGTCGTCCGGTAGATGTAAAGCAGAAGGGCGGATACGAATAATACGTTTACAGAAAGTTTGGAGCTTTGGATAAAGGTCTGAATGATGCGTGAAGTTTCACTATCGATGGCAAAGGATGTTCGAACGGCCGAAATATCTTTGCTTTTGTTGATAGGTATCATGTCGGGTAAGGTTTGAAATTTTTCATGCCAGAATATTTTATTTTTTATAAAACGCTCAGATGTTAAATAGGCTTGTTCTTGATCAATGATAGGTATGTAGGAATATTCTTCATCAGCAGGCAGGGGGCTGTGGTTAACCAGTAGAGTATAATACTGCGAAATTCGTTCAGACACGATATGTAAGGCCCAACCGTCTGCAATAATATGATGAAATTGACCCAAATAACCAACATCACCAGGCCCCAGTTTAAAAATAACAAAAGAATACAGTTTGGCATTCAACAGAGGCATAACCTGTCCGCTCACAGCCTTCAGCCATTGTTCAAAATGAAGTAACGGATCAGGCTCATGACTAAAATCAATACATGCGATCTGCTCCTTTTCATAGGGCTTCACGTACTGTACGGGTTCTCCATTTTGCTCTTCGATCTGGATGCGGAGGCCTTCCGTTTTGGAAATGAAGAGTTGAATCGCTTTCTCCAGCGCGTCAAACTCTAGTTCCTTTTGAATGCGTACAAGTCCGGTCAGATTGTGCATGGCTGTCGTACCATATATTTTCTCGTTATACCAAACTCTTTTTTGAGAATGTGTTAGTGCATAGAACATCCATTAGCCTCCTTATACATGCAGATATTGAAAAACATAGAGTCTACATAAAAATGATCCTAGCCCACCCAATAAAAACAATCAAGCAGAAAAAATGTATTTTTAAACAAAAAATAAAACGGATTTTCGACAATTTTATTCCAATTTAAAAAGGCGAGTTCCCTTTAAAAGGTTTCCATAGGTTTACAATGGAATTTTTAAAAAAGTGTGAATTAGCTCACTACATCCGATATGGATGAAATGTTAAGGTGTTAATACAATTTCGATAATATTGATAAATATTAATTTATTAAGTATTTCTGGTAATTGACTCTCCGATTTCGCAATCAATATCCCGGCATTCTTCCTTAATTTTCCTTTAAGTAAATCCATTCCTATTTAACATATATTTACTCTTAAACTATTTAATTATCCATAAATTAAATATAAAAATTTTGTATATTTATTCATGATGTTGAATACTGTTTATCCTAGTTTTTTTATGTAATTACTAGATAAATAGTCTTACATATATTGGTCAAGCAAGCTTTGATTACATATTACAAAGAAAGCTGGAGCGATTATGGAATGTAAAAAGATGATCATGAGAAAAATGGCAGCGGTTATCCTGATTTTCGCTTTAGTGGCTACATGTATTCCGCCCAGTCGTGCGGAGGCCGCAGCAGGATTGGATGAAAACACCACTCAGCGTTTGGAAGCATTTATTCATGAGAAGATGCAGGAAGGTCATATCCCTGGAATGACAGTTATTGTGGTTCGTGGAAAGGAAACGGCCTATCTCAAAAGTTTTGGGTACGCCAATGTGGATAAGCAGGTTCCTGTAACACCCGAGACAAGCTTTGAAATTGCCTCTTGCTCCAAAGGATTTACAGCACTTGCCGTGCTGCAACTACAGCAGCAGGGGTTGTTGAAGCTGGATGATCCCGTTTCAAAGTTTTTTCCATGGTTTCAAGCCAAGTATAAGCACCAAAATGTCGAGATTACACTGCGGCAGCTGTTACATCACTCCAGTGGCATTCCATGGTACACAATTACCGACATCCCGATCTCCAACCGGCCCGATTCACTGGAACAGGTTGTACGAAATGTGAATGGCCTGGAATTACATAATCGTCCTGGCGAACGCTTTGAATATGCCACCATTAACTACGCAATCGTGGGGGCTGTCATTCAAAAGGTCACAGGGCAACCTTACGAAGATTATATGAAGACCCATATTTTTCAGCCTTTAGGTCTGAATAAAACTACTCTTTATCCCACAGAAGCCGCACCCACGATGGCAACAGGCTACAAGAACGGCTTTTTTCAAGCACGTGAATATCAATCCCCTGTCTTTAGAGGAAACCGTCCCGCTGGTTATATCATGATGAACGGAAATGACCTCGCCACTTGGCTCAAATATCAGTTGGGCAGCCTGAAATCTCCCATGACTCCATTAATTATGGAAACTCATGCGCCTGACCGCACCGTTACCCCCAGCAAGTTTGATATGTCGTCTTATGCTATGGGCTGGGCTGACTACCAAAGCGGAAACGGAGAGGTGTCCAAGGCTGGATTAAATCCGAATTTTTCTGCTTATATGGTTTTTCGCCCTCAGGATCAGCTGGCTGTAGGGATTATGGCAAACAACGGTACCACGTTAACGTATATCACCGGGCATGGTCTTATGGACATTTTACGAGATCGTCAGCCTGTGTCTCCGTATGAGCCAGATCAGAAAACAGACAATGCGTGGTCCGTTATTACGATCATGCTGGCATGTTATGTGCTGGCGGTAGGGGTCCTGTTGATGACGGTGGTACGAGATATCATCCGCAAACAACGTGTTTTGAAGCCTTTGAATCCAAAAAAGCTGCTCACATGGCTGCTATTTTTACTTTGCAGTACACCGTTTTTGTATGGAGTTTATTTGGTTCCTACTGCCATGCAGGGCGTTTCATGGACAACCGCGATTGTCTGGTCTCCGTTTAGCTTTCCGTTTGCGATTGGAGCCTTGGGGCTGGGATTGCTTTTGAGCTTTGGCTACCTGGTGTTGGGTACGATTTTTCCGAACACAGACGAAAATAAACGCTCGCTTCCTTTACTGGTAATGATGAGCTTGCTAAGCGGGGCGGCGAATGCCTTTGTCATTTTTATCGTCAATTTCTCAATTGGCAGCGAAATACCGCTCAAATATCTGCTGTATTATTTCGGATTAGCGCTGGCGGTTTATATTTTCGGTCGCAAGCTGATTGAAACCAAATTAGTGAAGATTACCTACAACATGATTTATCGAAAACGAATGGAACTGATTCAACGTGTGCTACACAGCTCTTATGACAAATTAGAACGCATGGACAATGGCAAAATTTTAGCCACTTTAAATAATGATACAGAGATGGTGGGCTTCTCGGCCAATGTGGCGGTGGGGTTCGCGACCAGTCTACTGACAGTCATCTGCTGCTTTGTTTATCTCGGTACGATTTCATTTTGGGGCACGATACTCTCCCTGGCTGTCATTGCGGTGATTGCCGCATTTTATAGCATCGTCAGCGGTACGGCTAACCGCTATTGGGAAGAGGCGAGGGATACCCAAAACGTGTATTTGGGGTTCATCGACCATATGCTCAAAGGTTTTAAAGAGCTTAGTATGCATGGACGCAAAAAGACGGAGTTTAGCAGCGATATTCAGGATAGCTGTGAACAGTATCGTCAAAAACGCTCTGTGTCCCGCATTAAATTTACCAATGCACTGGTGCTGGGCGAGACGCTGCTGATTTTAATTTTAGGTGTAGTTACCTTTGTGTTCCCGACGATTTTCCCGAACATTAAGGATTACACATTAATTCAATTTGTTGTCGTGTTCCTCTACTTGATCGGACCCATCAACGGATTGTTGCAGGCTGTGCCGGAGCTGTTCCAGATTCGGACCTCCTGGCGAAGAATTAAAGCCTTTATTGCGGAAATGCCGACTGATGACAGCGGAGAAGTGTATGATACTGCGAGTTTGGTGGATGAAGAAGTGGCTGTGGAACGAATTGGTTTTCATAATCTTAGCTTCGAGTACAGCAACGTGACTGGAGAGTCCAGCTTTCTGGTCGGACCTATTACACTGGAAGCGGCTAAAGGACAGACCATTTTCATCACAGGCGGCAACGGCAGTGGTAAAACGACGCTTGCTAAATTAATGACTGCCCTCTATCCTCCACAAACGGGATACATCACGATCAATGGAGAAGTCATTGATGCCCGCACGTCGGGCGAGTATTTTTCCACCGTCTTCTCTGATTTTCATCTGTTTGAGCGCTTGTACGACATTGATTATAAGGAAAAGCAGTCCGACATTGAGCGTTATCTGAAAAGACTGGGACTGGAGGAAAAAGTAACGGTCAAGGATGGATATTTCAGTACGCTCAAGCTATCAGGTGGACAACGAAAGCGGCTTGCGCTTTTGATCTGTTATCTGGAAGATCGACCCGTATATTTGTTTGACGAATGGGCTGCCGATCAAGATCCGGAATTCCGCAAGTTCTTTTACCATACACTTCTGCCTGAAATGAAGGCGGCGGGTAAAATTATTTTCGCCATTACGCATGATGACCATTATTTCCATACCGCAGACCGACTGCTGAAGATGGAAATGGGGCAGATGAAGGAGCTGGAGGTGCTGAGTGCTGAAGTCAGTGGCTCATAACCAATCCATTAAAATTTATGAAAAAGTGTGGGCTTAGCATGCAAAACTACATTGTTGTCAAAGGTGCAAGACAGCACAACCTGAAAAATATCTCCTTGCGGATTCCGCGAGATCAACTGGTTGTTTTCACGGGAGTTAGCGGCTCGGGTAAATCATCGCTTGTCTTCAATACACTATATGCGGAAGGGCGACGACGCTTAATGGAGTCGCTGTCCGCATATGAACGAATGGGCTTGCGAAAAACGGAAGAGGCGGATGTGGACTTGATCGAAGGGTTGTCTCCGGCAATTGCGATGGAGCAAAAGACGGTCTCGCGCAACCCGAGGTCAACCGTGGGTACATTGACCGAAATCTCCTCTTTTGTCCGGTTGTTGTTTTCACGAACAAGTCGGGCGGTTTGTCCCTACTGTCAGGAAGCACTGCCTGTGCAGACAAGGAAAAAAATCACGGAGCAGGTACTCCAATGCTCACCTGATGCTTCAATAGAAATCTATGCGCCGATCCTTTCCATGCCACATGAAGGGCCTGTCGCGTTGCTGAAGGAAATACAAAAAAAAGGCTACACCCAATTAAGCTGGAATCAAAAAATGCTGGATATAGAGCAAGCAGAAGCTTTGTTTTCCGGTAGGTCTCCACAGGCCGTACGTCTAGGAAAAGGAGACAGTCAGCTGGAGGTACTTGTTGGCAGAATTACGATTTCAGCTTCCGTGGAGCAACGCAAAGATATTCAAGCTATGGTGGATAAAGCACTGGACTTAGGAGATGGCTGGATTCAAATTCGACCTGTGGTTGATAAACGATTCGTATGTAATCTGAATTTTGGCTGCTCCTGTTGTGGCATGGTGGCGAGTGAAATTTCGGCAGGGGCTTTCTCGTCGAATAGTCCTTTGGGTGCTTGTCCGACTTGTACAGGACTGGGCACTCATTATGAAGTAGATCTGGAACGTGTGATTCCTGATCGATCCAAAAGTCTAGCTGAAGGAGCGATTCAGCTACTTGGCTGGCAATGTGAGCAAGAGAAATTTCATAAAAATCGAAAAATTTTGGAGGGACTAGCGACCCGATATCATTTTAAACTAAGCACGGCGGTAAAGGATCTGCCAGATGAGGCGTTATACGCTGTGCTATACGGTACTCAAGGGGAAAAGATTGCAATTGAGAATCCTGCTACAGGTGGCAAGCTGATGCACGAAAGATTTGCAGGGATTGTGAATCTTATTTATAAGCGCTTTAACGCTAATGCCAAGGATGAAATGAGCGCCATGAAAGCGGAAGACAAGGAAGTGATGCGGGAACAAGTATGTCCGAGCTGCGGAGGAGCACGTTTGAAGGCAGAACGACTGCTATATCGTGTGGGGGACAAAACGATCCGCGATTTTTCGAACATGCCGTTGGTTGAGCTGTATGCAGGCTGTGATGAACTACTGCGAATGGCACCTCAAGTTTTCGAGAGTCTTGCGGCTGTGGCCCAGCCCATTTTACAGGAAATCAAGACTCGTTTGACGCTGCTGCTGGATATGGGACTGGACTATTTAAATTTGAACCGTCCGGTGACCCTGCTCTCGGGTGGTGAATCCCAGCGCGTACGCTTGACGACCCAACTAAGCTCAGGACTGATGGGCATGATCTACATTTTGGATGAACCCAGTGTCGGATTACACCCGAAGGATACCGGGAAAATGATAGCTATGCTTCACAGACTACGGGATTTGGGAAATACCATCTTGGTCGTCGAACATGATGAAGAGATTATGGCCCAAGCGGATTATCTTGTAGATATTGGGCCTGGCGCAGGATTGCTCGGTGGTGAAATTGTAGCACAGGGTACGGTGGAAGAAGTCATGAGCAATTCGAAGTCTTTGACAGGACAATATTTGAGCGGCAAGCGAGGTATTCCTGTTCCCACCCAACGAAGAGAGGCGCGTGACGGGAAATATCTTGAGGTGCTGGGAGCCAGGGAGAACAATCTACAGAACCTGAATATACGAATTCCACTGGGTTGTTTAGTTTGTGTTACAGGGGTATCAGGATCAGGGAAAACCACGCTGGTTCATAACGTTATATATGGGAAATTACGTTCTCGCCTGGAGGGTAAATCTGCATACCTGAAGCACGATGTAGAGCTGAAAGGAGAAGCGTCGATTGATCAGGTGATCTGTATCGATCAGAAGCCAATTGGACGGACATCGCGATCCACTCCGGCTACCTATGTGGGGGTGTTTGACGCCATTCGAAAGCTGTTTGCTAGGACAGAAACAGCTAGGCAGCTCCAACGAAAGGGTGCACATTTTAGCTTCAATTCACCGGGTGGACGCTGTGAAGTTTGTTCAGGACTCGGGGTGATCGTCACTGAAATGCAGTTTATGTCTGACGTTGAAATGGTTTGCGAAACGTGCCGGGGCAGACGCTACAGCGAGGATATACTGGCAATTACATATCACGAGAAGAATATCGCGGATGTATTGGAGATGAGCATTGAAGAAGCTGCTGTTTTCTTCGCTGACCAACCGGATATTTACGGCAAGTTGAAGCTCATGAACGAATTGGGTCTTGGTTATATGAAGCTGGGTCAGTCTGCCACGACATTATCTGGCGGGGAAGCCCAGCGTATTAAGCTGGTAGAGGAGCTAAGTCAGTTAAAAAAAGGGCGCAGCCTGTTGTACATTTTGGATGAACCGACCACAGGCTTGCATCCCGACGACATTCAGCGACTGCTAACTATCCTTCAACAGCTCGTGGATGAGGGCAACACCGTACTCATCATTGAACATAACCTGCATCTGATCAAAACAGCAGATTATGTGATAGACCTTGGCCCTGAAGGGGGCACCCGAGGTGGACAGCTAGTGGCAGCTGGAACGCCTGAGCAGGTTGCGACCTGTGAGCACTCCCATACCGGAGCTTTTTTACGTAACTTAGGAATGGATTACGACGAGAACGAGGTGAGAGCATGAGCAACAGATTGGAGCATTTACGCATTCTCCCGACAGGCCCCCTAAATTATTATCTGCAAAAGCGATACAACGATCTGCCATGGGTGCACAAGTTTGGCTTGGATCACATCAAGGTAAAGGGGGATTTTATACTCATTCATGCATGGAAGCCTGGGTATGTGAAGCTAACACGGGAACAGGCGAATCTTCTCAAAGCAGCCATTGAAAAAGGCGAAAACCCAGAGGACAAGCTTCCACGGTTACCGGAAGCATGGCTACTGGACGGAGAAGATGAACCTGATGTGGAAGGACTCTTGGCTAAGGTCATCGTGCCCGAGTTATTCGAACTGCTTTCCCCGGAAAATCTTCAAGAAGACGTGACCAGTCCGCAATCTATCCGGTTAAGAGCTATTTTGGAGCGTGTCGCCGAGCATGTACCTGTTTTTCCAGCCATTCAGAATCCCTATGAGCTGCGTCGTTTTCTGGAGGTCGTGAAGAGCCAAAAGCCTAAAACAGTCGTTGAGATCGGGACAGCCAGCGGCGGTGTATTTTATTGCCTGAGTCAACTGGCCGATCCGGACGCGTTGCTCGTCAGTATTGATTATCCGGGTGGACCGTATGGAGGGGGTCAGGATGACAGTGAGGTGCAGCTCTATTCCAGCTTTGGCAGCACGGGGCAGCAGTTTTCTTTTATTCGAGACCGTTCATTTCACTGCTCCACCAAACAGGACTTGAAAAAGGTTCTAGGAGAACGGCAGATTGATCTTCTGTTTATCGATGGTGATCATTCCTACGGTGGAGTGAGTTCGGATTTTCGTATGTATCAAGAGCTGGTGGCACCGGGCGGCATGATTGCTTTTCATGATATCAGTATGCGGCCTGAAACGTGGGGAAGAGGTTATGATGTTGGCGTTTTCTGGGATGAAGTGAAACAAAGTTATCCCTCCTTTGAGGAGTTTGTAGACCCAACGGGCTGTCGAGAGCCATTTATTCGTCACCCGCAAGAGGGACTGTTCGCATATGGGATTGGCACCATCATTCAATTGTAAGGGGGAGAGAAACCATGAGCCACCGTCCATTGAACAAAACACGTGTGGAGGATGTCATTGGTTTGACTCCCATGCAGGAAGGAATGCTCTACCACTATTTACGGGACAAGGATACAGGAGCTTATTTTGAGCAATACAGCTATACGCTGCAGGGTCAGCTTGATCTATCTGTCTGCTGTGAGGCGTGGAAATGGACGATTCAACAGCATGAAGTGCTGAGAAGCGTATTCCGCTGGGAAAAGATCCAGAACCCGGTTCAGATTGTCCTGAAAGGACGCGTCCTGTCTTTCACTTTCCATGACCTCACAGAAATGGAAGAGGTGGAGCGAGAGACGGTACTACAGGAGCTGCGCGAGGCAGACCGTGCTGTAGGATTTGACCTGTCCGAGGGCCCCCTACTGCGGATTACGGTGTTTAGGCTGGCACATGATCGTCATATCATGATGGTCAGCAACCACCATATTGTGATGGATGGCTGGAGTAATGGCATTGTGCTGGGTGAGTTTATCCGGGCATATGATGCGCTGCGTGCAGGCCGGGAGCCAGAACGATTAGCCAAGCCGCGTTTTCGAGAGTACGTGAAATGGCTTGGGATGCAGGATAGAAGCGGAAGCAAGGTATTTTGGCAAGCTTACCTGACTGGATATGAGGTTCAGCCCCTGTGTTTACCCGATACAATTTCTGGCTCGGAAATAAGCGATACGGCTTGCGAATCGTATGTTTTGCAATCGGAGCTGGTGAGGGGGCTTGAAGCTGTCGCGAAGGAAGAATCCGTGACAGTAGGTACCCTTTTTACAGCGGCCTGGGGTATTCTGCTGCAAAAGGTTAGCAGACGTCAGGATGTGCTTTTCGGCACGACGGTATCTGGTCGCTCTAGCAGCCTGCCTGGAATTGAACGGGTAGTGGGGCTTTTGATGAACACGGTTCCTGTACGGTTACAGTCAGGCAATGGAGATACGCTGCAACAAGCCTTGCTCGATATTCAGCAAGCCAGCGTAGCGAGACAGCCCTACGAAACAACACCGCTTGTGGATATACAGTCTTACGGCAATTTCAGAAGCACAGAGCGTCTTTTTGATACGTTGCTTGTGATTGAAAATTATCCGCTGGAGATCAATCGACAGAGTGAATTGACCTTGGAATCCTTTTCTGGCCATAGCGTAACGGATTATTCACTTCTGGTGAGCATTCATCAAATGGAGCAAACTGCCATCCAAATCATGTATCAGCCCTCAAAATATGAGCCGTCCGCGATTGAACTGTTATGTGAACGTTATGTTGCTTTGCTCAGGCTGATCGTTACAGAAAGAGATTATGCCATTCAGAATATTCACTCCTTGACGGAGATGGAAAAGAGACTGGAAGAGGTTTGGGCGATTGAATTTGACTATAGCCCGGATACTTTGAAAAGGAGTGTATGAAGATGAAGAAGCCGAAAGCTTGGGAACAAATGGATTCCTATCAATGGATGACCACGAAAGAAACCGCCCACTATTACCGACTCATCGCCAATCTAATGAAGGAGATTCACGCTAAAATTCCAGATGAACAGTATCATTTGGACAAAGTAGCGACAGAAACGGATATTCGTGAGGAAAACTTTCAGGGAAAAAACTATCAACGCGCAGTCATGTATTTAATGTCTAACGGATGTGAGTGGGCCTTGAAAAACGGAAATGGCTGCACCATGTGCGGTCATTTGGCTAAGCAAACACGTAAAGACGGCCCTCTCTCTGCCCATTATTATTTGGAGCAATTTAGTGAGGAATTTAAGCGGATTGATTTTAGCAAATATCCTTTACTCAATCTGTATAATAACGGCTCCATTCTCAACGACAATGAAGTTCCGGCTGAAGCGCTGTGGGAAATCATACGCATGGTTGGAGAAAAGCCTGAGATCAAAATGCTGGTCATCGAAACCAGACCCGAATTTGTAACGAAAGAAAATATGGCGGAAATTAAGCGCCTTTTACCGGATAAGCATGTGGAAGTCGCCATGGGGCTCGAAATGATTGACGACTTTTTGCGGTATGTATGCATAAACAAAGGCTTTTCCTTAAAGCAATTTGATAAGGCCGCTCGCTTGGTGACCCAGGAGCTGAATTTACGCAGCTATGTGTTGCTGAAGCCGCCCTTTATTACGGAACAAGAGGCTATCGAACATGCCGTGCAAACGATTGAGCATGCTTTTGAGCTCGGTACGACGACCGTTTCACTGGAAAGCTGTACCGTACAGGATTATACACTGGTGCAATATTTAAGTGACCAGGGTGCCTATAAACCGGCATGGCTCTGGAGCATCGTTGAGGTGGTAAAACGGACGGCGCATTTGGGCAAGATCATCGTCGGCTTGTTCCAATTTTACCCTTCCCCTGTCGGGGTGCCTTACAATTGTCCGCATTGCAGTGATCGAGTAATAGAGGCGTTGAAGGAGTATAATCACACTCTTGATCCGAGCGTTCTGGAACATCTGGATTGCAGCTGCAAGGCTGAATGGGAGAAGGGACTGAATCACGTGCATCCTCCTTTTGAGGAAAGACTGAGTATTTTGAATAGTGAATTAATCAAGTGATTCATTGAGATTATCAACTGGAAGATATGGTAGATTCGTCAGCTCATGAAGGCCTGGAACGGTTGACAGAGAGGGGAGTGTGTATGGACAAAAGTACACATTTGAAAGGCCGGATCATTGAAGAATATTGGATGGAAAAATGGTCTCAAGACCTGCCGAGGGAGTTACTGCCTGCAAGCAGAAGCAAGTCTAACCATCAGCTGGAGGCTCGCAAGGAAACGCTCGAAATGGTTATTCCCAGGGAAACGATTCGTCAATTGGATCAAATGTCGAAGGGCTCGGAATTGGGACGTTTTATTTTGTTCCTGACGGCGCTGTCAGGGCTGGTCTATCGCTATTCGCAGTCAGAGGATATTTGTATCGGCACGACGACGCTTATACAGTCCGAACCCAAGCGGGGAAATGTACTTTTTCTCAAGTCGCGGGTTCAGGGAAGCCGAACCTGGCGTGAGCTTAACGAAGACATGAAGGCCGAGTTTTCTCGAACGCTGAATCATCAGGATGTTTCTGTGCCCCTTCTCTATAACAAATGGACATCTCTTCACGGGAGAGAACTGCAAGAACTGTGGCAACTGGCATGTGTGGATGAGGGATTACAAACGGTGACTGAGGACCTGGATCGGTTCGATCTGATGATCAAGCTTGTACCAAACGAAGAAGGTCGAATGCTGCAACTGGTTTATCGGCCTGAGGTGTATTCGTTGTCCCTAGTCCAATCCTTTGCTGCAAATTTGCTGTATGTTCTGGCTCAATGGCCTGAGAAATCGGCGGTCTCTCTGGAGGATGATGCGGCAAATATGCTGGCTCCACAGCAACGAGAGCTTCTGGTACATGGATTAAACCAGACGGCTGTAGAGCTGCCGGGTGTGACCTTGCTGCATCAATTGTTCGAAGAACAGGTGATGACAACGCCTGAACAAGCTGCTGTGGTCGAGGCAGGGTATCGCATTAGCTATAGAGAGCTAAATGCGAAGGCAAATCAGTTGGCCCGTACTTTACAACGTCACGGAGTGGGATCGGATGATATCGTGGGCATCATGGCTGAGCCGACGACGGAGGTCATCATTGCCATCTTAGCGGTATTAAAGGCTGGAGCGGCGTATTGTCCGATAGATCCGACGTTTCCAGTAGAGCGGGTACAGCAGCTTTTAACGGATAGTCGGATGGAGTTGTTGATCTCACCTCCACAGCATGTGGATACCCATGCTTTTCAAGGAACAGTGCTCGATCTATCCAATCCTGCATTATATGCGGGGGAGCCGTCCAATCTACCGTTTGAGGGTAGACCTGATCATACAGCGTATGTCATATACACATCAGGCTCGACGGGAGCGCCTAAAGGGGTGGTGATAGAGCATCGTCATATTGTCAATCAATTGGCTGGACTGAAACGCAGCTATGACTTCCATGAACAGTTGAGACATGTTTTGATGGCTCCGTTCACATTCGATCCCTCTGTGCAGCAGATTTTTTTACCGTTAGCTACAGGCGGGACACTGTATCTGATTCCGAAAGAAGCCAAAACCGATCCAAGCGCCTTTTGGGGACTGGTACGGAAGGAACGGATTAACGTGTTGAATACCGTACCTTCACTGATGGAAGTGCTGTTGGAACAGGTGACAGATATCGAACATCACTTTGCTTTTATCATGGTGGCAGGTGAGGTTTGCAGCGGCGAGCTGGTACAGCAATTACGCGATAAGTTGAACATAGACAAGCTGCTCAACATTTACGGCCCGACGGAAGCGGCTATTAATACAACTCTGTATGAATGTCTGCCTGTAGAGCAGCGAGCAACATTACCCATAGGTAAGCCTCTGCTGAATTATCAGGTATACGTTCTGGATCCACAGCAACGCTTGCTGCCCTTCGGAGCTACTGGAGAGCTGTTCATCGCTGGCGCTGGACTGGCGCGCGGATACTTATACAATCCACGCTTGACGGCAGAACGCTTTGTGCCGAATCCGTTTGGGACCGAAACAGAACGGATGTATAAAACAGGCGATCTGGTGAGATGGCTGTCTGACGGCAATCTGGAGTTTGTCGGCAGGTCCGATGATCAGGTTAAGATCCGGGGGATGCGTGTGGAGCTGGGGGAGATTGAGTCTGTTCTCAGAAGTCATCCGTCCATCAAAGAAGCCGTGGTCATTCCGCATGGATCAGAGGAACGAACCGAGGATCTTGCTGCCTTTTATACCTTGAAAAAATCGGGAGCCAGGCAAGAATCTCCGGTCGGAACGAGCGATGTCCAGTCGTACTTGAAGAAGCATGTACCGGGCTATATGGTCCCGGCTCATATCGTCTGCTTGGAGTCCATGCCCGTCACAGTGAACGGCAAGGTGGATAAAAAAGCGTTGCCTCTGCACCAGATTGTAATTACCGAAACCCGTGCATATGTGGCACCACGTAATGAGCTGGAAGAACAGCTGGCGGAGATCTGGAAGAAGCTGCTGGTCGTACCTGTCGTTAGTGTGGAGGAAAGTTTTTTTGAAGCAGGTGGAAATTCGTTGTCTATCGTGCGACTGCAAAGCAGAATCCACCATCTGCTGAAAGTTCAGCTGACGATTCCGCAGCTCTTTACACATCATACGATCGCCATGCAGGCTAAAATCATTCAGTTCGGCGGTGTAGAGCAACCTACCGAAGCCCTTCGCAAAACGGAAACAAAACGGCTACATACCCACAGACCTGAGCTTGGAAGCAAGGGGCGAAACGGTGATGTTGCTGTGATTGGCATGGCTTGCCGTTTCCCTATGGCGGACAATTGCGATGACTTCTGGGACAACCTGTGTCGCGAGGTGGATGCCGTCCGCGACATTCCGGCCCATCGGTTACAGGATATTGCTCAGAGTTCAGATGATGTAGTCGGGCAGTCAAGATCGTTGCCGCAAGGGGCATATCTGGATCGAATTGATGGCTTTGATGCATCGTTTTTTCAAATATCCCCTAATGAAGCACGGATGATGGACCCGCAGCAGCGTCTACTGTTGCAGGTTGTATGGGAAGCGATGGTGAATGCGGGATACTCGGAAAAAGAGGTGTATGGCTCGAAGACAGGAGTGTTCGTAGGGACAGGCACACCGCAATATGTGGACCTTATGCCACAGGTAGAGCCTTCCGCAATTCCGGGGAATTTGCAGGCTGTGATTGCCGGACGGATTGCTTATGCCTTCAATTGGACAGGCCCGGCGGAGGTTGTTGATACAGCCTGTTCCTCTTCACTCATCGCCGTGCATCATGCGGTACAGGAGATAACGTCCGGCGGTTGTGAAATGGCTGTAGCTGGTGGTGTCAATCTGTATCTGTCGATGGTGGATGAAAATCTCTTCAATATGGGAATCGCCTCACCTGATGGAAAGACGAAGGCGTACGACGCATCGGCAGATGGTACAGGCGGTGGCGAAGGGGTTGGCGCTGTTGTACTGAAGTCACTGGAGCAGGCGGTGGCTGATGGTGATTATATTTACGCAGTAATCAAAGGAAGCGCAGCTAACTCGGATGGTCGCTCCAACGGGATCACAGCTCCCAATGCGGCAGCGCAGGCTGAAGTGATTGAAGAGGCCTGGAAGCGTGCGGAGATTGATCCGCAGACGGTTTCTTATATCGAAACGCACGGAACAGGCACCAAGCTAGGTGATCCTATTGAAATGGAGGGCATTACACGGGCTTTTGGACGGTATACAGATCGTAAGCAGTTCTGTGCGGTAGGCTCCGTCAAAAGCAATATCGGGCATCTGGATTCAGCGGCAGGGATTGCCGGGTTTATAAAAGCAGTGCTGGCCATCACCAAGCGTCAGATTCCGGCATCCCTTCATTTTAAAGTGCCTAACCCACATATTGATTTTGCAAATTCTCCGGTTTATGTTGCTCGGTCACTTCAGGAATGGACGCCAGACTGCGGAATTCGTCGTGCGGGGGTAAGCTCCTTTGGCTTGAGCGGAACGAACTGCCATGTTGTGCTGGAGGAATATGCGATCCAAAGAGAAGTTCCTTCTCTGGGCGAGGAATATGTATTCACCTTGTCAGCCCGGACTGAACAAGCGCTCTACGCTTATGCCGACAGGTTTGCAGCTTATCTGGGAAATACCAACGAAGCTTTGGCAGACATTTGTTACTGTACCAATATCAGCCGTGGAAACGACGCCTGCCGTTTGGCTACCGTCGTCGGCTCGCAGGAAGAATTACGGCGTAAGCTCATGCTGTTCGTGGAGCAGAGCGATCATGATGCAGCTTCGGTATTACCGGATCGCGAACGAATATACGTAAATACGACAGCAAAAACAGGGAACAGCCCTGAGCCGTATAGGGTACAGCCTGCGGAATCGCTGGAGCATATGGCAAAGGCGTATATGCAAGGAAGGGAGCTGGAGTGGGAGGACTATTATCACGGACAAAACCGGGTGCGAGTCCCTCTTCCAGGCTACCCGTTTGAAGAGAAGCGCTACTGGGTTGAACCCAAAGTTCAGCAACCACCGCATGTACCAACTAGTGCGGAATTGACCCCTGACACGCAGGAGGAAGCTCCTGATTTCTGGCAGGCTACCGAGGCGGTTTTCCAATTTGGTGAACAGTTATTGGAAGAGAGCGGTTTTGCGGTAGAACAGGGCTATAAAAAGGCGGTTGATGAATTTGCGGCCCAGCTTATTATCGGATTATTCAGACAATGGGGGGCGCTCACGGAACCCGGAAAAGTATATAAAGAGCCAGAAATGTTGCATACGATAGGGATTACTTCCACATATCAGCGTCTATTTCGGTTCATGCTGCGTTTCGTAGAAGAACAGGGCTACATCTGCATTGACGGTGATAATATCACGCTAACCCTTGAAGGGTCAGCTCCCGATCTGTCGGCCTTATGCACCCAATACGTGGAACAATATCCGGCATTTGCGGGAACATTCAAGGTGTTGAAGTATTGTCTGGATGCCTATCCGGCTGTGCTGACCGGGAAAAGGTCACCCCTGAGTGTGCTGTTTCCCGATGGTACACCGCAATTCCTGGCGGGCTTTGCCAATCAGGGACGTACGCTGGGCGATCTGTGTGAGACGATGGCGCTGGACGCATTAAAGCAGCATATTTTAGCGCAAGCGGGAAAACGGCTCCGCATTCTGGAAGTCGGGGCTGGCTCGGGAACGGTAGGCAAGGTCCTTTTCCCAGCCATAGCAAATCGTCAAGTCGAGTATTGCTACACCGATTTGGGCCGGGGCATCATTTTGGAAGCGCAGAAGCAGTTTTCAGCGTACCCGTTTGTTCGATATCAGACTTTTAATATTGAAGAAGATCCTTTGGCACAAGGCTTTGCGCCGGAACAGTTTGATATCATTATTGGCCTGAATGTAGTTCATGCCACAAGCCATTTACGAACATCCTTGTCCCAGTTGAAAAAGGTGCTTGCTCCCGGTGGAGCACTGTTTATGATCGAAAAAGTGCAGAACGAGCCTGCGGAAAATCTCGTCTGGGGCATGACGGAGGGATGGTGGCTGTTCGAGGATCAGGACATACGGAAGGATTCTCCGCTGGTTCCGACGGAAACATGGGGGCAGTTGTTGAAGGAGGAGCGATTCACGGAGGTACGAACCTTTCCTATGCATTTGCCAAACCGTGCCGAGGCTGAAACCGCGCTGATTATCGGTCGAATGAGCGAGCAAGAACAAGTGAGCAGGGTTGAAGATTTAATGTACCGTGTTCGGTGGATTAAAAAAGAACTGAAGAAGACAAGAGAAGGCGTGTTGGATCAAGGAAACTGGCTAATCTTCCAAGACAAGCTGGGGATTGGTGAGGAACTGGTGCAACGCATGAGGCGCTCCGGTCATCCTGTGGTGACTGTAGAGGCTGGGCAAAGGTTTGAAAAACGGAACGATCAACAGTACACCATCCAGCCGGGTGTAGAAGCAGATTATATTCAACTCATGAATGAACTGGGACAACATAACCAGCGCTTGAACGGTATCGTTCATCTCTGGACCTGTACAGTCACCCCGTCAACCCCAGTCAACATTGAAACAGTGGATGCAGGTTTGGAGTCAGGTGTCTATAGTCTTTATTTTCTGACTAAAGCATTACTTCATCAGGGTCTGCATGAAACGCTGGACTTGCGGGTGGTTTCCAACTTTACCCAGCGGATATCGGACGAGCAGCATGTATCACCTGAAAAAGCGGCGATTCACGGTTTGGTCAAAGTTATTTCTCAGGAGCATCCACAATTGCAATGCTTCGGACTGGATGTCGAAACGCTCCACCACACCAACGAGCAAGTGGCGGATCTGATCATGACCGAGCTGCAAGAAAACAAAACGGATTCATTCGTTGTCATCCGTCAGGAGCGTTACATCCAAGGTATGTCTCGTCTCGAATCGGATACGGTAAGCACTCCAGATAATCGGAATCATCCGGGTATTCCACCCCGGCGTTCCGTCACCGTTCGTCCGGGTGCCGTGTATATCGTGACTGGAGGCGCAGGGGGATTAGGACTGGAGGTTAGCCGGTATTTATCCGAGCAAGCTCCGATCCATCTAGTCATCCTGAACCGAACGGAGCTGCCGGAAAAATCGCAATGGTCACACATCATAAATGATCCGGTGCAAAGGAAGGCTGATGCCGCAATTTACCGTAAGCTTTCGGCCTTTGCAGACATGGAAAAACACGGCTCAAAGGTGCATTATTACGCGGGAGATGTGGCTGATTATAGGCAGATGCAACACATTTTTGACGATGTACAAGCTCGTTATGGCCCCGTTAAGGGAGTTGTTCATTGTGCGGCAGCTAGCGGCGACACCAGTCGTCCGCTGGAGATTCAGAATTTGGGTGATTTTCGCAAGGTGCTTCGCCCCAAAATTCACGGAACGCTGGTATTGGATAAGCTTATGGCGGAACAAGAGACAGATTTCTTTGTTCTGTACTCCTCGGTAGCCTCGCTATGGGGCGGAGCTGGCGGTGGAGATTATGCGGCTGCCAATGCGTTTATGGATGCCTTCAGCGCACAGCGTAACATGCAGGGGCAAACGACGCTTGCGATCAACTGGTATGCGTGGGAGGGACTCACTGGACCAGGGTGCATGGACTATATGCCTGTATCAGATGCGCTGGCTGCTTTCCGCATGAGCTTGTCTTATCCGCTGGATCAGGTGGCCATCGGCAAGTTTGATACACAGAAGCTGCGTGAATGGGCGCCGATGATGAAAATTCAGCTTGTGCCGGATATGTTGACGAGTCGACGCCGAGCTGTAGCTAAATCCACCAAGGAAGCAGGAGCTCTGCCATCTGTCGAGCCTAACCGTTTGGTGACAGATGTGAAGGTCAGTCTGAAAGGGAAAACGACAGAGCCTTACACAGAGCTGGAACAGCAGATCGCTCAAATATGGGCAGAGGTGCTGGGATACGAGGAAATTGATGTAGGTCAACATTTTTTTGAAATCGGCGGGGATTCCTTGCTTATTTTGAAAGTGCTGAGTCTTCTGAATGAACGGGTTGATCCCGAAGTGGAGGCCGGGGATTTGTTCTCGTACGGTACAGTTGCGCAGCTGGCTCAGTTTATGGAAAACAGGCATGCCGCCAGCACAAGAGAAGTGACGGACGTAGCACCGCACTTACAGGTTGAAGTTTCCGGGGCGGACGAAGCGGACGAGGATTTACGAAGCCTGATCAAGCGTGTAAAGGAGGACGCTATTTCAGTGGATGAAGCTATGAAAGGATATGAAAGCATATGAGGGATACGTTTGTTGAAGCCATTTTGCAGCTTGTAGCCAAACAGGAATTATCCGAAGAGCATGCGTATTCTCTGATCAAGCAATATCAGGTTCGGCTCAAAACTGCTTCATCGTCCGCAGCCCACGATGGAATAAACCGCAACAGGGATATAGCCATCATCGGCGTAGCCGGACGGTTCCCGCAAGCAGATAACAAGGAACAATATTGGAGTAATCTGGTCAACGGTTTGAATGGGATACGAACGTTTCCTAGCTCACGTTTGGAGCAGATTCGTCCCTTTTTGGATGAGGAGAATCAAGGGCCATATATGCCGGCAGGCTATTTGGAGGAAGTTGATACGTTTGACGCGGCATTTTTTAATATTCTTCCGGGTGAAGCCAAATACATGGACCCGCAGCAGCGTATGTTCATGGAAACCGGTTATGAGGCCATTGAGGATGCAGGGTATGGCGGGGAACGCATTCGTGGCTCACGAGTGGGGGTATATGTCGGCTATAGTGAAGCGCGATACAAGGAGCTGATCGAAAGCGAGTCGTCCACCGCCTTTGTCGGGAATTTCCCGCCAGTTATCGCAAGCCGTCTCGCTTATGCGCTGAATCTGTCCGGTCCTGCATTGAGTGTAGCCACCGCCTGCTCGTCTTCCCTGGTTGCCTTGCATCTTGCATGTGAGGGATTACGCGCTGGAGATTGCAGCATGGCTTTGGTGGGTGGGGTAGCCATTGGTGCGTTACCCACCAGGATGGAGCCGGGCGGGCTGGGGATTACTTCTCCGCAAGGACAATCACGCAGCTTCGACGCGGATGCCGACGGTACGGGATGGGGCGAAGGTTGTGGTGTTGTTCTGATCAAGCCACTGGAGCAAGCCGAGAGGGATCACGATTATATTTACTCCGTGATTAAAGCAAGTGCCATCAATCAGGATGGTGCCTCCAACGGATTGGCCTCCCCGAATGCCCGAGCTCAGGAAGAAGTGATTGTAGAGGCGTGGAGGCGTGCGGGCATTGACCCTTCCACGATCTCTTACCTCGAGGCCCATGGAACGGGGACCAAAATTGGAGATCCGATTGAAATTAAGGGGATTACGAATGCCTTTCGCAGGTATACGCAAAACAGACAATTTTGCGGTATCGGCTCGGTCAAAAGCAATATCGGTCATCTTGATTCCGCTTCAGGCATGGCAGGATTAATCAAAATGATCATGGCTTTACAGCATAAGCAGCTTCCACCCACCCTGCATTTTGCTTATCCTAATCCGTTGATGAACTTGCATAGTTCTCCGGTCTATATCCATACGAAGCTAACCGAATGGCGAAGTGAGGATGGAATTCCGCTGAGGGCAGGTATCAGTTCATGGGGATTAAGCGGTACAAATTGTCACGTGGTACTGGAGGATTATCAGGGAAGCAGGCCCTCCCTTTCTTCGTCCTCCGATCTACCCTGGGGTGGGGAGCGTGTATTTACCCTTTCGGCATACAGTGAGGATTCACTGCGAAGATTGACTGCCCGATATATTGATTTTTTGGAGAATGACGATATTCCGCCTTTGGAAAATATCTGTTACGTCCTGAATACGGGCAGAGAGCATCATGCTTATCGGCTGGCGATTCCGGTCACGGATCGACGCAGCCTTTGGACAAAGCTCAAACAGGCTTATGATGCTTTGGTTCGTCAGGATGGAACAGGGCTGGAGCAGCAGGGGATTTTCTGCACCATTTGCAGCGAGTCCCTGGTAGAAATGGCGCTGGATACAGATGATGCCCCGATGATTGCCCGGCGATATGTTGCCGGGGAGAACAGGCGCTGGGCGGAGGATTATCCGGTAGGTGGGTGTGTCAAAGTACCCTTGCCTGCATACGCTTGGGAGAAGCAACGATATTGGGTGGAGCCGCCGATCCAACGTCGAAGCAGCAATCGCGATGAACAGGTGTCAGCTTATAGCGAAGCACGCGTTTCCTTTGGTGACGGATATGTTCCGACGGAAACAGAAGACAGGCTGGCACGTATCTGGGGCCGAATTTTAGGCATTGACGAACTGTCTGTGGATGCGGGTTTCTTCGAACTAGGCGGGGATTCCCTGCTGGCAACAGATCTGATTACTGCCATAAGCCAGGTATTCCATACACGAATTACATTGGTTGATTTGTTTGGACATCCCTGCATTCGTGAGCTGGCCCAGCTTATTTCAGGCGAAAAAAAATCGGATTACCAGTCCATTGAACCTGTGTCTCCACAAGCATTTTATCCCGTATCCAATGCGCAGCGCCGTCAGTTTATTTTGAAGCAGCTGGCAGAAGGTAATTTGAGCTACAACATGCCCGGAGCGGCTACGATCACGGGACGCCTGGATGTGGAACGCTTTAAAGCTGCTTTTGCTGCGATCATTCGTCGCCATGAATCCTTTCGGACGGTGTTTGATGTTGCGGAGGATGAAATTGTGCAAAGTGTTCTTCCGCAGGCTGAGCTTGCTATATCACTGGGAGTGGCTCCAAAGGGAGCAGATGTGCAAAAGCTGATGGAGGAATTTGTCCAGCCGTTTTCCCTGGGAGAGGCTCCTTTACTTCGGGTACGCTTGCTGCGACTAACGGAGGAATGTGATGAAGAGGACAAGCATTTGCTGATGTTTGATATGCATCATATTGTTTCGGATGGCGTTTCCATGGAGATCCTCATTCGGGAATTTACCAGTCTTTATGCCGGACAGGACCTGCCGCCGCTGCGTATCCAATATAAGGACTATGCGGTATGGCAAAATGCTTTTCTGCAAAGTGAGCAGATGCTGCAGCAGGAGCAATTTTGGCTGAGGACGTTAACGGAAGGACTGGAGTCAGGATTGCCTGTTCTGAAAATGCCCAGTGACTATCCCCGACCGCCTGTGATGACTTTTGAAGGGGGGGTGTACTCGTTCACGATTGACAAAGTGGTCGCTGAACGCTTGCGAGCGATGGGACAGGAGCATGGCGCTACGCTGTATATGACGCTTCTTGCTGTATACAATGTGCTGCTTTATCAATACACAGGGCAGGAGGATGTCATTGTAGGCTCTCTCATTGCCGGCAGACGTTATGCGGGTGTAGAGCATACGATAGGACTCTTTACCAACTACTTACCTATTCGTAATACTCCAGCGGGTGAGCGGCGCTTTACGGACTTCTTAAAGGAGGTGGCTCATCGCACCATAGCCGCGTATGATCATCAGGATTATCCATTTGAAAAGATGGTGGAGCATCTGGATCAGAAGCGCGATCTTTCACGCAACCCTATTTTTGACACCATGCTTATTTTACATAATCAGGGGATGCAGAGAACCCAATTTACGATGGGAGATTTGAAGCTGAACATGTTGGACTGGGCCAAGCACAGTTCAACCATGGATTTAAAGCTCGACATTTTTCAGGGAATGCAAGGGGAACTGAAATGTACCTTTGAGTATTATTCCCGTTTGTTTCACGAACAGACGATCACTGCG
Organism: Paenibacillus sp. FSL R7-0340; assembly: GCF_038002205.1. Classification (NCBI taxonomy): domain Bacteria; kingdom Bacillati; phylum Bacillota; class Bacilli; order Caryophanales; family Paenibacillaceae; genus Paenibacillus; species Paenibacillus sp. FSL R7-0340. The sequence continues at coordinate 4,923,723 of NZ_JBBOBY010000001.1, read as the reverse complement.
CTGGCAGGACATTTGCTCAGCCTGATCGACCAGATTGTGAACCAGCCTGAGCAAGCTTTAGCGGAGTACCGGATTTTTTCACCTGAGGAAGCGGAGAAGATGAAACAGAAACGGCAGGGAAAGGATTCTACTTTTGCGCTTCCTGCGATCTGCCCGGCACCGGATGCTGAGCAGCACCCTTTATCTTTTTACCAAAAGCAGATATGGCGACATCGAGGATCAGCTCCTCATGTGATCGTTCATGCAGCGTGGAAAGGCAAGGTGGATCAGACGTTATTTGTCAGAGTGCTGGAAGAACTGCAAGCCGAACACAGCACGCTCAGAACAACCTTCAGGGAAGAGACAGCTGGGCCGACTCAGCAGGTGCAGGCGTATCTTCCGTTGGATTACAAATTTACAGATGTAATAGAGGGGGATGCAGCTTCTTGGGCGGAACACCGTGTGGCTGTGGAGTATCAAAACCCGTTCGAGTTACGACAAGGTCCGCTGTACCGGATACGCTTGGGTTGTGACAGCAACGAACGATGCCAATTGATCGTCGCTGTTCATCCATTACTAACGGAGTGCCTCGATCTGAAAGGTTGGCTGGAACAACTGTTTATTCGCTATTCCGCTGCTGTTACGGATTCGGCAGTGGATACAGACCACATATTTCAGTCCATCTCGCAGATTGATTTTACTTATTGGCAACAACGGTTGCTGCAGGAAGGATATTTGGAGCCTCAAAAGGCGTATTGGACTGAGGCACTGCAAAAGCCGCTTCCTCCGATCGGATTGCCGTTCAAACGCGGGGAAGAAGCTTTTGTAACACCCGAGTGGACTTCTATTGAAGTGCCTCTCGCCACAGAGGAGACTGAAGCTCTAAAAGCTTTTGCCTCCAGTCATGAAGGTTCTGTTACGGACGTTCTATTCGCCTGTTATTTCCTGCTGCTGCGGCAATTAACGCATGCGGAGGAGCTTTTGATCTATGTCATGCATCCCGAAGGACATCCAGTTCAGGGCAGCGGAGTACCTTTATGTATCCAGCATCCTGTGCCAGTCAGAGTTTCGATGGAGGGGCTTTCGTCGTTTAATCCTTTGCTAGAAAAAGTGAAGGACAAACATCAAGCTGCGCTTCAAGCTGTTTTATATCCGTTTCATTTGCTGCTGGACCCTAATGAGTTGAAGAGCGGGAGGGAGGGTTCATCACGTTATAACGTCGTCTTTTGCACAGAGGATGGAACGAGATCTTTACCCGAGGGAGGGGAAGTGGGATTGCGTGTATACCCCTCAGAGCCAGCAGCACTGCAACTGTCAGTCGTGAAATCAACAACCGGACTGACCTGTTCCCTGAGGTGGAATACCGCTTTGCTGGAATCTTCCTATGTCCACTCTATGCTGGAAAGGTATCACAAAATAATCAAGACCATTGCTAGTAGTGTGTCCAACCTGTCTAAGGTATCCCATTAACGTGCGGTTCATTCAAAGGAGGCAATTACAAATGGAATTAAGATCATCTATTGAATTTTATGACAATCGGTTTTTAATGTTCGTTCTGGATCAAATGGCTTATGAATTTGAGAAAAACGGCTCCAAAGAGGTCATTCGAATGACCTTGGGAAAATCCGAGCTACCTTTGCATGAGGATATCATTCAGTCGATGAAGGATGCGTTGGACACCTTTGAAAAAAGCTCGCTTGTATTTCCGCCGGGTTTGCCGGAATTAAAGGAAGCACTCGCGGAGGAATACAAGAAAACATATGATCTGGACATTAACCCTAACAATATCCTGATTAATGTAGGCACCAGCGCCTTGTTCCGAAATCTGTTTTATTTGCTGGCAAAAGAGGGGGATGAGGTTCTTTTACCGCGTCCGTACTATTCTCTGTATCATTTTTGCGCCCAATTGGTAGGGGCGAATGTTCGCTACTATGATATCAATTTGGAGACGCTAGCACTGGATCTGGATTCCTTTAAGGAAAATTTCACGGATAAAACTAGAATTGTAGTCATTAATTCGCCTGGTAATCCGCTAGGGAACATCTTAACGAAAGACGAGCTGTATGCCATTGATAAAATTATCAACGGTCAGGCGGTGGTCATTAATGATGAGATTTATGCCAATGTTTGCTTTGATGAACGAAGCACTTCGGTACTGGAGCTGACGGATACCAAATCAGCCTTTATTACAACGAATGCTTTCTCCAAAGGATACCGGATGTACAGTCGGCGCGTGGGCTACTGCATCGTTCCTGACGAGCTAGTCACACCGCTCACGGTCATACAGCATCACACATTGCTGACAGCCGACCCTGTCGTGCAATTTGGCGCATTGGAAGCATTGGCACATCCCGAAGAGATTGAGCAGCTGGTCAGCCTGTATAAAGCAAGACGGGATTATACGGTGGAGCGATTCAATGAGGTTCCGCTCGTACGTGCTATCCCTGCACAAGGTAGCTTTTACTTCACACTCGATTGTGAAAAGTACATGGACGAGCACGGCATCGAAACGAGTTTGGAGCTGGCTGAACAAATTATGAGAGCCAAACAAGTGGCGACTGTGCCAGGTTCTGATTTTGGATTGCCGAAAATGCTGCGCCTGTCCTACTCTACAACGCGATACAACGAAGGCATAGATCGCTTAGTGGACTTTTTCACAAACAGCTTGGTAGGTCAATCGGCTGTATCTGCTGCAATTCCGGTTCGGGAGTAGACCCTATGGATCTGGATTTTGATGCATTTGAAATTCTATCGGCAGAAGAGGAACGCGTCATTGCGGAGATGAATCAGACTGCAAAGCTTTATGAGGATCATGTTACGATTCCTGATTTGTTTGCCCGTCAGGTCGCAATCACACCACAGCAAACCGCTATTTATGAATACGGCTCCTCCATTACGTATGCCCAATTGGAGGAACAAGCGAACCGAATGGCCCGCCTGCTGCACGCAGCAGGTGTGCGGCCTAACCAGCGGGTAGCAGTGGTAGCGGAACGGGGAATTGAGCTTTTAGTGGCTGTTTTCGGCGTATTAAAAGCAGGTGCAGCCTACGTGCCTATTGACCCGGACTACCCGAAAAAGCGGATTCAATATATGCTGCGCGACAGTGCTTGCGGTGTGCTGATCACCGAGTCTGCCAAGCTGCAAACGATGCTGGGAGATTTGCCGGAGAGCATGACGACGGTTGTTTGTCTTGACGAAACGAAGATGCGAGCAGATCGTCTGACGGTGTATCAGCGGTCGGATTGGGAGCGCCAGGAGCAGGGCTCATGGGCGTGTCCTGCCAGTGAAAATGATCTTGCGTATTTGATTTACACCTCAGGCTCTACGGGAGATCCCAAAGGAGTCATGATGACGCATAAAGCTGTGCTGAATACGCTCTTTTGGTTGCAGGATACCTTTTGTTTGACCGCAGAAGATGTGATTGCGCAGAAGACTTCTGCCAGTTTTACCGATTCGGTATGGGAATTCTTCTGGCCTCTGATATACGGAGCCAAGCTGTCTATATTCAGCTCGGATGCGGTCAAAGATCCTCAACGGCTATATGAACAGCTACGGGATGACAAGATTACCATTACCCAGTTCGTTCCGGCCCAGATGAGTCTCTTTCTGGATGCGGTTCCGACCGAAGAGACGGATCATCCGCTACCGGAACTTAAATGGGTATTCAATGGAGGCGAAGCCTTACTCGTCAATGGGGTGCGGGACTGGTATAGCACATTCCAGCAAGCCAAGATTGCCAACATTTACGGTATGACCGAGTCGGCTATTTATGCAACCTGTTACCTGATTGACGCATCTCCGGCAGAGGGAGAATTGAGCATTCCGTTGGGAAGGCCCCTTGCGAACATGCATGTTTATATTTTGGACAAGGAGGGGCAGTTGTGCCCCTTTGAGGTCAAAGGCGAAATATGCATCGGCGGGATTGGTCTGACGGAGGGGTACTGGAATAAGGCAGAGGCAACTGCCAAGGCTTTTACTCAGCATCCCAAAACAGGAGAAAGGCTATATCGTACAGGTGATTTGGGCCTGTTACGGCCGGATGGCATTCTAGAGTATAGCGGCCGCAAGGATGATCAGGTACAGGTGCGGGGGTATCGCGTAGAACTCAAAGAAGTGGAGCGGGCCGTATCCGTTTTTCCAGGGATCAAGGAAACCGCTGTGATTGCCCAAACGGATGAGTTTGGTGTAACCAATCTCTTATGTTATTTTACTTCGCTGGAAAAAGGGCTCGAAGTGGATGATCTGACAACACACTTGCGTGAAATATTACCTGAGTATATGATTCCGGGATTTTTCATGGAACTGCTGGAGATGCCGTTAACTCCGAACGGGAAGATTGATCGCAAAAATCTGCCACAGCCGGAGGGCCGAGTTCACCGTTCAACCGCATATGTGGCGCCTCGCAATGAAAGAGAGCATATGCTGACGAAAATCTGGGCCGGAATTTTAAATATAAGCCCGGAGGACGTCGGCATCCATGACAGCTTTTTTGAAATCGGCGGCAATTCCATCTCGATTGTTCGGCTTCATCGAAAGATGAAGCACGCACTGGGCAGTGAGGCAACAGTAGCCGAGCTGTTTTCCTATCCTACGATTGCAGCGTATATGAATCACTTTGAAAATCAGTCCAAGGATGACGAACAGCTGGATCAGGATCTTATGAGCCTGCTGGATCAAATTGAAGATGGCTCACTGGATGTAAGCGAGTCTATACGGGCGCTGGACCATCTGAAGGAGGGATAACATATGAAACGGGTTCAGAAGTATTTGCTAGCTCAGGTTGCTGCAAAACATCTCTCCAAGATAGAAGCTCTGCCGATGCTAAAAGAGCTATTCGAAAATGAGGCCAAAACGGTGAAGGTTGATGATATTGCCGTGGTTGGGATGGCCTGTCGTTTTCCGGGCGCAAATGGAACAGATGAGTTTTGGGATAATCTTGTGAACAGCATGGATGCCGTGAGGGACTTCCCGGAAAGCCGCAAGGCTGACGTGGACCAGCCTATTCGGGACTATTTTAAAGGTAAACGATATGCGCCGGAGATCAAGTATCGCAGAGGAGCCTATTTGGACCATATTGATCGTTTTGATGCGGAATATTTTAACATTACTCCCGCAGAAGCCCGGTGTATGGACCCTTTGCAGCGCATTTTCCTTGAAGTTACCTGGGAAGCACTGGAGGATGCCGGCTATGCCGAAAAGGAATTGTACGGCTCACGAACCGGGGTATACGTAGGGGATACGGATGCCGATTACTTGCAACTGATTCAGAACATGGAACCGTATGCCTTACCCGGCAATACCATTTCAGTCGTAGCCAGTCGGGTGGCCTACTTGCTGAATCTCGCCAGCGGCAGCCATCTGATTGATACCGCCTGCTCGGCATCTTTGGCTGCTGTGCATCATGCGGTCAAAGGACTGATTACTGGCGATTGTGACATGGCTGTAGCCGGCGGGCTGAACCTGACCCTGTTTCCTGTAGATGAAGGGCTGGTCGATATCGGCATTGCTTCTCCCGACTCTGTTGCGCGCACCTTCGATGCCGCAGCGAATGGGACGGTATGGGGCGAGGGATTCGGGGTCATCGTACTGAAGACGCTGGAAAAGGCTAAAAAGGATCGGGACCATATCTACGCTGTCATTAAAGGCAGCTCCATGAATTCGGACGGAAAGTCCAACGGCATTACCGCGCCAAGTGCCTTGGCTCAGACGGAGCTAATGAAGGAAGCTTGGCGTAATGCGGGTATCTCTCCGGAAACGGTAACCTACATTGAGGCTCACGGTACAGGAACTCGTCTAGGTGACCCAATTGAGATTGAAGGCATTACCAACGCCTTCCGCAGCTACACGGACAAGCGGCATTTTTGTGCCTTGGGCGCGGTGAAAACGAACATAGGTCATCTGGACACCGCAGCCGGTATTGCAGGTCTAATCAAAACAGTGCTGTTATTGCAAAAGAAGGAGATTCCGGCAACCCTCCATTTTAACGAGCCGAATCCGCACATTAATTTCATTGAATCGCCTGTGTATGTGAATACAGAGTTGGTTCCATGGGAGACGGAGGCAGGAGTGCCACGGCGGGCAGGAGTAAGTGCTTTTGGTCTAGCAGGAACTAACTGTCATGTCATATTGGAGGAATATGAGCAGGACGAGCAGAGCCAGTCCGCCAGTGGAGAAAACGTACCGTATGTATTTACGTTGTCTGCCAAGAGTAAAGCTTCCTTTGATGCTTTGGTTGACCGTTATCGTACGTTTTTGGATCGCACGGCTCATGCGCTGCCAGATATTTGTTTTACAAGCAATCAGGGACGGGGGCACTATGCTTATCGGCTTGCGATTGTAGCTACAAGTCTTGAAGAGTTAAGGGAAGGGCTGGAGCGATTTGCAAATGCAGATGAAGCTGCACGTCCAGCTTTAGCGGGAGAGGGGATATATTATACCCGCCTAACGACCCGTGAGGAGAAAAGCTTCAAGGTACAGCCTGACACCAGCCTAGATCGGGTTGTGGATGAATATATGCAAGGTAGCGAGATCAATTGGACAGCTCTGCATGATTTGGATCAAAGACATCGTGTTCCTTTACCTGTATATCCATTTGCAGGCAAACGACATTGGGTGAATTATATCCCGGAGCATGCGATGGAGCATAAAACAGATTCCCCAGCCTTGAGATCGGTACCGGAGAAGCAGGTTGACCAGTGGTTCTATGAACTGAATTGGGTAGCCAGTCCGTTGACGGCTTCTGCCTCCCAAGAACGGTCGGTTACCAGCAAGTCATGGCTTATTCTGGCGGATGAAGAAGGCGTAGCTGCTTCACTAAGCGAGTTTATGAAGGATCAAGGACTCACACCTATTATCGTAGAGGCTGCATCTGATTATGCTGCCATAGATCCGAGCCATTATCAGATTCGTCCCGGCTATGCGGAGGATTATAACAGGCTGCTTGCAGCCGTGACCGAGGTTGAGACGCGAGGGGGAGCAGAGCTTTCTGGTATCGTCCACTTGTGGACCTGCACCGAAATTCGCAGTCGCATGCGACAACTCGATGATTTGAATGAAAGTCAGGAGCAAGGGGCTTTAAGTCTTTTTTATTTGATGAAGGCTGTTCAGGCAAGCTCGATTCATCGCCTGTTGGAAATCAAAGTCGTCTCGAACTACGCACAGCTGGTCGTAGCGGAGGATACATATGTGTTCCCGGAAAAAGCGCCTCTGTGGGGATTGATGAAGGTCATCTCGCAGGAATATAGTCAGCATCGTTGTAGCTGTATGGATGTAGAAACGATCGGACGTGACAATTCCGACATTGCTCAGGAAATCATGCTGGAATTGGATCGGGACGAAGCAGATCAAAGTTCAGCATGGCGAAGCGGTCAGCGGTATACGCAGCAGCTGGAACGGATGCAGCTTACAGCTCATCCACATCGGAAGATTACAATCCGTGAGGGTGGCGTCTATCTGATTGCCGGGGGAGCCGGTTCAGTTGGACTGGAAACCTGCCGCTATCTTGCCCGGCAGGCGAAGGTTAAGCTCGTGCTGGTGAACCGTACTGTGCTTCCGGACCGGGAAAGCTGGCAGGAACGAGCTGCGGGGCTGGATACCTCTGAAATTACGAAGAAAATCCGTGGACTGTTGGAGATTGAAAAGCTCGGCTCCGAGGTGAGCTACTATGCGGCAGATATCACGGATCTGGATGCAATGAAGAAGGTCGTGGATGATGTGCATGCACGTTATGGCCCGATTCATGGGGTCATGAATGCCGCGATGCATTTGGAGGAAATTCGTCTGGAGCAGATGGATGCAGCGGGGTTCCAGCGAACCATGGGAGCCAAGGTAATAGGAACATGGGTGTTAAACGAGGTGACTAAGGATCAAACGCTGGACTTCTGGATTCTTTTCTCGTCAGTGGCTTCGCAGCTGGGAGGTGTAGGCTTGGGTAGCTACGCTGCTGCAAATGCATTTCTGGATCAGTATGCCCACTATCAGAGCCGTCGTGGCATGGAGATGATGGCGATCAACTGGTCGCATCTGGAGATGGGGGCTACATCGGACGAGCTGATGGATCAACGGATGTTATCTCAGCCGATTTCGTCGGAGGACTATGGCAAGCTGTTTGATCGGCTTTTGCAATATAAACTGACCCAAACGGTCATTGCCAACATTCGCAGCCAGGAGCTGGCTCAAGTGTTGACGCTGCTCAAGGTTCGCTTTTCCCCAGACTTAACAAAGGAAATTACAGAGCAAGCGCAGGGACACAACGATCAAGAGTCTGAAGCCTACAGTCATCTGCTGGAGTCCTATCAAGAGCTGAAGCAGTTCATTACCTCTAATGAGGCACTGAACGATATGATCCAGCGAAATGTGAAGCTGGGTGCTAAATTTGTCTCCTTCGAGGAAGAGCTGTTTCGTACGCTACAGCCCAAGTCGGAGGCTACGGACACTGGAGTGCACATGAACTCTCACATTCAAGTGACCTTGATCGGCCGTGATGGAGATGCGTATTCGAAAACAGAACGGCAGCTAGGTCAGATTTGGGGCGAGGTACTGGGGCATGAGGAAATTAGCATACACCAGGACTTTTTTGAAAATGGAGATTCGCTGATGCTGATGAGTGTCATTGCTAAAATTAAAGACCAGCTGGCCATAGATGTACCGATTCAGGTCTTTTTTCAGGAGCCAACGGTGGCCGGGCTGGGAAGCTGGATAGATGAATCCAATCGTGTCGATTTCGAGGAATCCGATATCATTCCGGTATTACCACGTCATTTTGCTGAGGCTGAACAATAAAGCGGCTTTGTGTTGGGCTAACAGGTGAGGAGTGAAGGAACATGTTATTCTGCGGACTGAAATTAACGCATGATGGTAGTGTGGCCTTGATTGAGGATAACAAGCTTATTTTCAGCTACGAGGTTGAAAAATTCAATAACAACAAACGCTACAGCGAAATTCCTGATTTGGATTTTGTCGAGGAAGTGCTTAACCTGCATGGCTATACCTCGGCAGATGTGGATCGGTTTGTCATCGACGGCTGGGCCGGATTGAAGGAAAGCAAGGTGGACACGCGTTCCCATGGACAGGAGCTGTCTCTCACGGTTGCACCTTACCGCGAAGTATCGCTATCAGCCGACGCGCTCCAAGCCTATTCGGGCAGTGGTCTTGCCATTGGCGGAAGAACCTACGACTATACCAGCTATATGCATTCAACCACACATATCGCCAGCACCTATTGTGCAAGTCCTTATGCGGTGACCAAGGAGCCGTCTTACGCGCTTGTGTACGATGGCGGCATGTATCCGCGTTTTTATTACTTTGATCCAGCGAACGGAAAATTAGAAAATCTGGGTCCTCTCTTCATGTACATTGGCAACATTTATTCACTGTTTTCGCTGCACTTTGAGCCATTTCTGCGCGGAGGGCAAGGACCACGTGTGGATGATCTTTCGGTAGCGGGCAAGGTCATGGCCTACATTGCCAAGGGACAGGTACGTCCAGAGCTGCTCGAACAGTTTGAATTAACGTATGCACGGCATTTTTCACCCTCGCTGGAGTTTAACTGGACCTTTTCCCAGGAAATCAAGCGATATGTAGATGAGCATCATATTCCGCATGCAGACGCCATGGCGTCTTTCCATCAGTATTTGGAGCAGCTTCTCGTAACCTCGCTGGAGGCGAGTGTGACCAAGCATGGACGGAAAACACGAAACTTTTGCTTTATAGGAGGCTGTTCTCTGAATATCAAATGGAACAGTGCGATTCGGGAAAGCGGATTATTTGACGATGTGTTTGTTTCTCCGTTCACCAACGATACAGGTTCGGCTATTGGTGCTGCCTGTTGTGAAATGATTCATCAGACAGGTCATCCTCATTTGAATTGGTCTGTGTACAGCGGACCCATGGTCATTCAAAATGAGCCAGCAGAAGGCTGGGAATCACGTGCTTGTACGGTAGCACAGCTCGCGGAACTGCTGCATACGACAGATGATCCAGTCGTGGTGCTGCATGATCGGGCGGAACTGGGACCACGTGCATTGGGCAACCGGAGTATACTGGCAGCTGCCGTTCAACCGGATATGAAAGACCGCCTGAATGCCATCAAGCAGCGGGAAGACTATCGTCCGGTCTCACCGATTTGTATGGAGGAGCATGCGCCTGCTATTTTTTCACCGGGAACCCGTGATCCGTATATGCTTTTTGATCATATGTTGCGTGATGAATGGGTGGAACGCATTCCTGCGATCCGTCATCTCGATGGAACGGCACGCCTCCAGACGGTGAGTCGGGAGGATAATCCGCTGATCTATGATTTGCTGGATGCGTACGAGAATTTGAGCGGTATTCCAGTGCTGTGCAATACCAGCGCCAATCTGCTCGGCAGCGGCTTTTTCCCGGATGTACGTTCTGCAACCGAATGGAACGGAACCCGGTATGTCTGGTGCAATGAAACGTTATACGAAAAGCAGTAGCATATCCTCGAATAATGTACAGATGGAGGTTTACACATGGGAGAGAAGCAGACCTATGATCTGTCTCATGGGCAGAAACGGTTCTGGGTTCAGTCCCAGCTGGACGCTCAGAGCAGCGCCTTAAATCAGTCGGTAGCCGTTCGAATCAGACAAGCTGTGAATACCGCGTATTTACAGCAGGCCCTCCATACCATCGTTGAAAGACATTTTATCCTTCGTACAGTGTTCACGGTGGTCGAAGGTGTACCGAAGCAAGTGGTGCTGGAGCAATTGACCTTAAACGTGCCTGTTGTGGATGTATCGGATACAGGGGAAGAAACAGCGTGGGCAGAGGTACAAAAAGAAATACAGACTGTGATGAATCAGCCTTTTGATCTGGAGCAGAGTCCATTATGGCGGGCACAGATCTACATGCTGGCGGCAAACGACTATGTTTTTCATATTTGTATGCACCACATCATTGAAGATGGTTGGTCTATGGATCTGTTTTTTCAAGAACTGTTTCATATTTATCAGGCGTTGGAGCAAGGAACAAGCCCCCATTTGCCAGAATTGCCGATCCAGTATATTGATTATGCACATTGGCAAAATCAGCAGGTGCTTACTGGAAAACTAAGCTCGCAGGAGCAATACTGGAAATCCCGATTGGATGGTGAATTGCCAAGTCTTCAATTGCCTTTGGATTTTCCGCGTCCGACCATCCGAAATGCTCCGGCGGCGGTGGAAAAGGTCATTCTGGATGCGGAATTATGCGCGGGCTTGGAGCGGTTGAACCGCACGTACGGAACCACCATGTTCATGTCGATCGTTGCCAGTCTGAATGTGTTATTAGCCCGGCTTACTCAGCAAGAGGACATTATTATTGGTACTCCTGTGGCGGGACGGAATCAAAAGCAGGTTCGAAACCTGATGGGTTTTTTTGTGAATACTCTCGTGCTGCGGAATCGACTTTCCCGAGACATTTCTTTTTCCCGATTGTTACAACAAGTTAAAGATGAGTGCGCAGGAGCATACGCCCATCAGGACTATCCTTTTGACAAGCTATTGCAGGTATTGAACCGTCCGCGCCGCCTAAATCGTGCCCCACTGTTTGACGTTCTAATTAATTTTGCAGCCGGCTCCAAAAATGAGGAGAACTTCGGGGGAATCCCGATGGAAAGAATCAAGCTGGGAAATGGTGCCGACGCGAACGAGTTTGACTTGACCGTAATTGTGGAATCCGTAAATGACGAATTGGTCATATCGCTTAGCTATGGAACAGATTTGTTTGCAGCCTTAACGATGTCCAGGATCGGAGCGTATTTCCGTAACATTATTGCGGGTGCCATTCAGGACCCGGAGCAGTCTGTGTGGAAAATGGATTACATGGGGGCAGAGGAACGCGCGGTCATCCATCGTGTTAATGATACGCAGAAGGTTTATCCGGCTGGAGTCACAATTACGTCTCGTATTCAGGAGCAGACGCTCCGTACCCCTGATGCAGTGGGGGTTCTGGACGGCGACATGGCTGTCACCTATAAGGAGCTGCACCTTCGCTCCAACCAATTGGGACAGCTTTTCAGTCGCTATGGAGTTCGTCCGAACTCGCTGGTTGCCATTATGGGGGATAGGAATGTCCCATTGCTTACCGCTATTTTAGGGATTATGAAGGCTGGTGGTGCCTATGTACCGATTGATCCTGATTATCCGCAATCCCGAATCCAATATATGCTTGACGACAGTTCGTGCCGCGTGCTTGTTACGAATTCACGTTATTTCGGGCGGACGTTAGATCATTTGCCAGACTGTATTAAAACTGTCATTTGTCTGGATGAAACGGTATGGGGAGAGTCGGAGTGGATCGTTAGACTGCGGGAGATGCGAGGGGATGAGTCTTATTTTATTCCTGTCAAAGCACAAGGGATGTCTACGGATGATCTGAGTCTGCAAAATATTCCTAATGAAAAAGACCTGGCGTATATCATGTACACATCTGGCTCCACGGGACAGCCCAAAGGGGTGATGATGACCCATAAGGCTGTGCTGAATACGTTATTTTGGTTGCAGGATACCTTTGCTCTGGGAGCAGACGATGTCATCGCGCAGAAGACGTCTACCAGCTTTACAGACTCGGTGTGGGAATGGTTCTGGCCGCTGATGGAGGGAGCCAAATTAACGATTGTACCTGCGGATATCGTCAAAGACCCTGCACAGCTATACCCATTTATGGAGCGGGAAAAAGTGACGGTTACTCAATTTGTTCCTGCGCTCATGAATGTTTTCCTAAGTGCTGTACGAAATGCGGGGGAATCTCATCCATTGCCTGATCTAAAGTGGATTTTTAACGGGGGCGAAGCGCTTCCGGTGAATATCGTGCAGGAATGGTACACTCTTTTTCGCACAGCGAAAATCGCCAATCTATACGGCATGACCGAATCGGCCATCTATGCGACCCAGCATATCATTCAGCACAAGCCGGATGCAGGAACGTTACGTATTCCTCTGGGGCTGCCGATTGCGAATACTCATGTGTATGTGCTGGATCAGGATGGACAGCTTGCCGGATTCCAAGTGCAAGGCGAAATTTGTATCGGCGGGACAGGACTGGCGAGCGGATATTGGGCCAAGCCGGATTTGACAGCCAGAGCCTTCACTACGCATCCGTTGACTGGAGAAAGGCTTTATCGAACGGGAGACTTAGGCTGTCAGACCCCGGACGGGCAATTTCAGTATCTTGGGCGAAAGGACGATCAGGTTCAGGTGCGGGGATTTCGCGTCGAAATGAAGGAAGTTGAGCAGGCGCTGGTCAGTCTTCCATCTATTCGTGAGGCAGCGGTGATTGCACATATCGAGGCAACGGGATTAACCGGGCTGATCGGCTACTACACATTGCAGTCGCCGGAAATGACGTCAGAAGGGGTACGCGAACATCTAAAAGAACGGCTTCCCGACTATATGGTTCCCGGTCTGTTGGTCCCTCTCGAAGCCATGCCTTTGACCCCACACGGTAAAATCGACCGTAAACATATGCCAAAACCTGAGGGAAGAAGTCTTGCAGGAACAGAATATGTACCTCCAAGAAACGGCATGGAGCAGGAGCTATCCACCATTTGGACAGAAATTTTGGATATAGCGCAAGTGGGTGTACAGGACCCCTTTTTTGCGTTGGGTGGACATTCACTCAAGATGGCAAAAATGATTTACCGGATTCAGGAACGCTTGCAGGTGAAAGTGACGTTCAAAGAACTCTTTGATCATCAAACCATTCGTGAGCTGGCAGATTTGCTTCGTCAAAAGACCTCTGTTCATGCAGCTTCTATCGAACCGTTGCCTGAGCAGGAGTATTACCCAGTTTCCGCCGCTCAAAGACGATTATTTGTTTTGCATCAATTGGAAGGAGAAAGCCTGAGCAATCACGTGTTCACTGCATGGCATTTGGAAGGCAGTGTCCAACGAGAGCAGCTTGAACGTCTGTTTCGAACATTACTGCTCCGGCATGAAGTATTTCGAACGGGCTTTACCCTACTGGAGGATGAGGTAGTACAGCAGATTCATTCGGATGTAGCTTGGAAAATGGAATATACCGAAGGGACGGCGGCCGATATGCCGCAGATTCAGCAATCATTTTTGCGTCCTTTTGATTTGCAACGGCCCCCGCTTTTACGGGTAATGCTGGTTCGATTAGCGGAGCAGAGCCATGTTCTACTGCTGGATGTGCATCATATTATTTTTGATGGAATTTCTGCGACAGTGCTTATTGATGAGTTTATCTCCCTGATGGAAGGAAGCGCTCTGGAAAAACCGCACATTCAGTATAAAGACTTTGCCGCCTGGCAGCATATACAGCTCAGCGGGGAACATCTGAAAGAACAGGAAGCGTTCTGGCTGAAGATGTTCGACGAACAGCACACTGGAAAGGAAATTCCACTTCTGAATCTGCCGGGAGATTATCCAAGACCAAGACAACGGAGCTTTGCCGGGGGCTCGCTGGAATTTAGTCTGTCGTCAGACTGTGCAACAAGTTTGCGGAAGCTGGCAACGGAGAGTGGTGCCACGTTATTCATGGTTTTGCTTGCAGCATACAATGTATTCTTGTCACGCTACAGTGGGCAGGAGGACATCGTGGTGGGTACGCCAGTAGCCGGAAGATCGCATGTTCAGCTGGAGCGTATGCTCGGTATGTTCGTAAATACACTTACGTTACGAAATGCTCCCGTACAGGAGAAGACCTTCCGACAGTTTCTGGACGAGGTCAAAGACAATGCGTTGAATGCGTTTGAGCATCAGGATTACCCCTTTGATATGCTCGTCAATCGCTTGCATCTCCAGCGGGATTTGAGTCGTAATCCGCTGTTTGACACGATGTTTCGGCTGCAAAATTTTATGGATGGCAGCAGGGAAGTGCCGGGTTTACAGGTGAAGCCTTATCCGTTGGAAAATCCTTTTGCTTCATTTGATTTGATGCTGACCGTGGTTGAGATGCCGACTGAGAAAGGTGCAAGTAATATTAGCCGTAATGGGCTGCATTGTACCTTTGAATACAGCACGGAACTGTTCCGCGAGCATACGGTTCGCCAGATGGCGCAGCATTTCATAGAGCTGGTGGCCCAACTGACTTCGCAGCCAGACCGCCCCCTGTATGCTGCCAGCCTGCTGACTCCTGCGGAGCAATCACGCATCCTTGTCGACCGCAATGCGACTGAGCTTGCGTTTCCGGCTGACAAGCTGATGCACCACCTGTTCGAAGAACAGGCTGCACGGATGCCGGACGCCATAGCGGTAGAATGTGGGAGCCAGTGTTTGACCTATGGCGAGCTGGATGTCCTGTCCAATCGGGTGGCGAGAACATTGCGCAGCAAAGGAGCGGACGTGAATACGGTGGTTGCCTTGCTGCTGGAACGGTCGGTAGATTTGCTGACGGCGATGCTCGGCATTTTAAAGGCAGGTGCTGCCTATTTGCCGATCGACCCCGACTATCCTGCGGCGCGTATTTCCTACATGCTGGAAGAGAGTGAAGCGCAATGGCTGATTAGTCGGGACACACTGCTGGATGGACTGGATTTTAGAGGCGAAGTCATTTCGTTGAATGACGAGAGTATATACCTTCAGGATGGAAAAAGGCTGGAGATCACACAGCCGGGACCCCATGATTTGGCGTATATGATTTTCACCTCAGGCTCGACCGGACGTCCGAAAGGCGTGATGATCCGTCAGGAAGCCATCGTTAACCTGATCTACGGGATTACCGAGCGAATACCGTTTCCTGAAGGTCAAACCTTCTTCTCAGTAACTACTGCCGCATTTGATATTTTTGTATTGGAAACGCTACTGCCTTTGGCGAAGGGGCTACGGGTAGTGTTATCTACGGGAGAAGAGCAGGCGAATGCTGAACTGCTGTTGGAAGCCATTCGCCGAACAGGTCCGCACTTGCTGCAAATAACTCCTTCGCGGCTTCAGCTTTTGCTTATGCACCCGGAAGCAAAAGAGAGTATGCGCACGTTGCAGGTCGTAATGGTGGGAGGCGAGGCTTTACCAGAGTCATTGCTTCGTCAGACGCAGGACGTGACCACTGCGCGCATTTTTAACATGTACGGCCCAACCGAAACTACAGTCTGGTCAACTGTGCAGGAGCTTACCCAGCATGAGCGGGTGAGAGTGGGTACGCCGATAGCGAATACACAAGTATATATTCTGGATGGGCAGCTCCAGCCTGTACCGGATCTTGTAGCGGGTGATCTCTGGATTGGAGGCAAGGGACTTGCATCCGGTTATGACAAGCGCCCTGAGCTAACAGCGGAGAAGTTCAAAGCCAATCCGTTCCGGTCCGGTGAGCGAATGTTTAAGACCGGAGATTTGGCACGGTGGCTGCATAACGGCGAGATTGAAGTGTTGGGCCGGATGGATGATCAGATCAAGGTCCGTGGCTATCGGGTGGAGCTGGGGGAAATTGAACAGGCGCTGCTGGCTCATCCTGCCATTCGGGAAGCTGTGGTGGTACAGGATCGACCAGCTGAACAGGAGAACCACTCCCTTTGTGCCTATTGGGTAGGCCAGCAGACTTTATCGGTGAGTGAGCTACGTAATCATTTGCTTGCCCGACTGCCAGAATATATGATTCCGTCGCATTTTATTACCTTGTCGGAGATGCCCTTAACGCCGAACGGAAAAATAAACCGTCGAATGCTGCCCAAGCCGGATCATAGCCGTCCTCTTCTTGGAGTGGAGTATACAGCACCTGCTACAGAGGTGGAAATGCAGGTCAGCCAAATTTGGGAAGAGGTATTGCACAGAAGTGAGCTTGGCATTCACGATAATTTCTTTGAGCTGGGGGGCAATTCGGTTCTGCTCATTCAAATGAATGTTCGTCTTCAGCAAATCTATCCAGGGAAAATCAGCGTTGCAGACTGCTTTGCCTATCCGACGATTGCGAGACTTTCCGGTTTTCTGGAGCAGCAGCAAGGAGAACAAGCATGGACGGATGCGGAACAGGAACGATATGAGCGTCAGGAGCAATACTGGCGTCTTTACTTGGCTGAATCGTTATCTTTTATTCCGTGGAATGAGGCGATGCGGACAGGTGGAGGAGCCGAAGGGCAGGCTACGTTCACCTTTACCTTACCTGCGGACCTGCTGACCACGTTACAGAAAGCAGTTTGGAGTCAGGATTTTGCCCTAACAGACTTGTTACTAGCCGTTTATACGTATGTTTTGTCACAAATGACAGGTCAGTCCGAACTGGTATTGCTCATCGGTGAAGGACACCTATTACCATATAAACAGTTCATACACCATGGACAGTCCTCTTTCCTCGCATCACAACTGACAGGGGAGAGCTTGTATCCGCTGCGTGTACGATTGACGGAAAATGATGATTTTAGCGCCCTGTGCATAGAGGTTGCTGGTCATCGTCAAAAAGCGAAAGAGACCGACCTTTACCCGATCCCAGTTATGTTGCCAAATGGGACAGGAAACGCCAATCCGTCTGCTTTTCTCCCTTGTGTGTTTCTGAATCATACGCCGGCGGGACATGAGGTGACCCGACAATTTGACTGGGTGCTTCATATGGATGTGCGCGCGGAGCAGGTACGGTTCCTATGCGAATATCAAGCTGGAAAACTGAAGAAGACTTGGGCGGAACAGATGATGAAGGCCTATGTCCACGTACTGCACAAGATTGCAGACCTACTATAAGGAGGATGGAACGATGAAAAAATTAGGATTTTTATTCCCGGGGCAAGGCTCTCAATATGTAGGCATGGGTCAAAGCTTATACGATGAATATTCAGTAGCAAGAGAAACCTTTGAAGAGGCCGAGGATGCGCTAGGGTTTGATCTAAAGACGCTTTGTTTCACAGGTTCCATGGATGAGCTGACTCTGACCGCTAATGCCCAGCCTGCCATTTTGACCGTGAGCATCGCAGCTTTTCGTGTACTGATGCAGGAATTGAAGCTTGCTCCATCTCTGGTAGCGGGTCACAGTCTGGGAGAATTCTCGGCATTGGTCAGTACAGGGGCGCTTGCTTTTTCGGATGCGGTGAAAATAGTACGTCAGCGGGGCATTCTGATGCAGGAAGCTGTTGCTCCCGGTACAGGAGCGATGCTGGCGGTAGTCGGGAGTCATGAGCGTGAGGTGGATGAGGTGTGCCAGAAAGCCTCGACAGCCGGTGTATCGGTCGGCATTGCGAATTATAATTCCTCTGAGCAGCTCGTCATTTCGGGTCATACTCCTGCACTGGAGAAGGCAGAAGAGGAACTGAACCGTAGAGGAATCAAAACGATTCGCCTCAAGGTGGGCTTTCCGTTCCATACGAATTTAATGCGGAGCGCTGCGGGCAAATTTCGGGAGGAGCTGGAGAGATATGATTATGGCTGTTTTCAATGGCCTGTGCTCTCTAATGTTACAGCGACACCCTATGCGGATCGTCGTTATATCCTATCTAACCTGACGTCCCAGATGGCACGGCCTGTGCAATGGCACAGAAGCGTTCAATACATGCTGAATCAGGGTGTGAATCATTTTATAGAAATCGGCCCCAAAACCGTATTGAGAAATTTAATGGCTGGTATCACCTCTACGGCTCATTCCTTTGCTTTTGAGCATCCCTCCACTCTGGAATTGCTGCGGAATGCTGATATCGAGAGCAAACCAGATGGTTTGGGTCTGGTGACCTCCTGTATTGCGATTGCGGTTTCAACCCAGAACCGGAACTGGAATAACGATGAGTATGAGCAGGGTGTAGTCGTTCCATACAAAGAATTGCAAAACCTGCGCGAACAATTGATCACAACCGGAACAGAACCAACGTTGGAACAAATGCAGCAAGCTCTGGACAAGCTAAAGTCCATTTTTGCAACCAAATTAACACCAACGGAACTACGGGCTGAACGGTTTGAGCAGATTTTCAGCAATACGCATACACGCGAATTATTTCCCGCGTTTCAGGTCAGCTAATCGCAGCGAACACGAGGAACGGAAGGGAGTACGATGATGACAAAAACAGGATTCAATCTGGCGGCTCTTCAATTCAATGAACAGGATTTTCAGGACGCGGGTCCGATCGCGGTTAATGAGCTGCGAGATTCGGATATTGCAGTCATCGGGATTAGCTGTGAAATTGCCGAAAGTGAAAATGCGGCTCAGTTTTGGGATCTTCTGCGGGCGGGGCAGGACGCTATACGCCCTTTTCCTGCCCGACGAAAAAGGGAGCTGGAGAGCCTCTTCCAAGCCGGGCTGTTGAATGAACAAACGGCATTAAATGAAGGTGGATTTCTAGAAGAAATTGATAAGTTCGACTATCCCTTTTTTCAACTTTCTCCGGCTGAAGCGCGATTGATGGACCCAAACCAGCGACTGTTTTTGGAGTCTGCCTGGGCGGCAGTTGAGGATGCGGGGTACGGTGGTAAAAAGCTTTCCGGTAGTCGGACAGGAGTCTATGTCGGCTACAGCAGTGATTTTGGTGAGGAGTACAAGCGGTTTATAGCAGAAATGGCTCCTTCATCAGCTTCTTCGGCGATTCCAGGTAATATTCATTCCATGATTGCCAGTCGGATCGCCTATCTGCTGGATTTAAAAGGGCCCAGTCTGTTGGTGGATACCGCATGTTCTTCATCTTTGGTGGCCATTCACCTGGCCTGCCGGGATTTGCGGCACGGCGATTGCGATACGGCGATTGCCGGCGGGGTAAAGGTCACACTCGTACCTATAAAAGAGGGAAAGGGCGGGGGGCTGGGTGTAGGCTCCTCGGATGACCGGACGAGAACGTTCGATAGCGTTTCAGATGGCACAGGTGGAGGAGAAGGTGTAGCCGCTGTTCTGCTCAAACCCTTGAAGCGGGCCATTCAGGATCAGGACCATATTTATGCTGTCATTAAAGGCAGTGCTGTGAACAATGACGGGACTTCAGCCGGGATTACGGCTCCCAATTCGCTGGCAGGAGAGGATGTCATTGTACGGGCCTGGAAGGATGCTGGGATTGACCCGGATACCATTACATATATTGAAGCTCATGGGACAGGCACCAAGCTGGGTGATCCAGTGGAGATTGATGGTATACGGAGAGCCTTTCGGCAGTATACCGACCGGAATCAATTTTGTGCCATAGGCTCGGTCAAAACCAATGTAGGTCACCTGGATAACAGTGCGGGAATCACGGGCTTTTTAAAGGCAGTGCTCGCTTTGGAGCATGCAGAAATTCCGGCGAGCCTACATTTTACCTGCCCAAACCCGGATATTAGCTTTATTGATTCGCCTGTATATGTGAATGACAAGCTGCAGCCTTGGCCCAAGGAGGATTTTCCGCGACGCTGCGGAGTCAGTTCCTTCGGGCTCAGCGGTACGAACTGCCATGTCGTTCTGGAAGAGGCCCCGGTGTGGGCTGAAATGCAGGATGGTGGCCAGTTGGAGCAGGAAACACCGGAAACGGTTCAGCTTTTTACGTTATCTGCTAAAAATGAAACAGTGCTTGCAGCCTATGTGAAGCAATATCAGCAATATGTCATGGAACCCAAAACCTATCCGTTACGCGATCTTTGTTATACCGCCAATACCGGACGAGGGCAGTACGGCTTTCGTCTAGCGATTCTGTGCCGGGATTGGGATGATCTAGGAGCAAAGCTGACTCAAATTCAGACCTCAGGCTTCAGCGGACAAGCGAAACAAGAAGAGTTCATACCGGGTGTGTATTTTGGACGTCATAAGGTTGTATCTGCACAGAAGGAAAAAGAAGCAGGGGAGCTTACGCTGGAGGAATCCAGAAGACTGACAGCATCAGCCAAAGAGAAACTGACCCAGTCTTCATTCGAGTTCGATACGCTGGATTCTCTGTGCCGTATGTATGTTGAGGGAGCAGATGTGGAATGGGAGAGCTTGTATGAAGGCAAAGCGTGCCGCAGACGAAGCCTTCCCACCTATCCTTTTGAGCCTAAGCGATGCTGGGTGGAGGTAGAGGAGAAGGCAGTCGTTTCTCAGGCTTCCCATGTTCGAAAATTCACAGAGATGGAAACAACACATCCGCTTTTGGACTATTGTTTGGCAGAAACCGAGGATCAGGATATTTACCTGACCCGTTTCTCTGTTGGGCGTCATTGGGTACTAAACGAGCATAAGATTATGGAAAACTGTATTGTACCAGGAACCACTTATCTGGAAATGGTTAGGGCAGGATTGGAAAAATACAAGCGTCCAGGCAAGGTGCTGGAGCTATATGATATCCAGTTTATTTCTCCGCTCATCGTGGATGCAGAGGAAGAAAGAGAAGTACACACCGTTTTGCAACGGGAGGGTGAGACGTTTTCGTTTAAGGTATTAAGCCGGACGGGACCCTCAGTTCAGCCGTGGGAGCAGAATTGGGTAAGGCATGCACAGGGGCGCGCCGTATTTGTAAAGGCAGCCCATCCTGTTATGAGTCTGGGCGATATTCGGACTGAGTGCAACGATCAGGAAGTAGTAGTCGGTGAGAATCATGCCGAAGCTGCTCCTGCATTTTCATTCGGGCCGCGGTGGGAGACGCTGCGGACGATTGCAATTGGAACAGATCAAGTGTTGGCTAAGCTGGAGCTGCCCGTAGCCTATCAAATGGATGTAAGTCAATACGTGCTGCATCCCGCTTTGTTGGATGTGGCCGTCGGGGTAGCAAGCCAGAGTTTGGGAAATGGCCTGTTCCTGCCATTTTCATATCACAAGCTGCGCATTTACGACTCCCTCCCACGGCTTTGCTACAGCTATCTGCGCAAAAAAAACAAGGTCAGGGAAAGTGGAGAAATTTTAACGGTAGATGTGCTCATTCTGGGTGCCGAAGGTCAGGTACTGGTAGAAATTGAAGATTATGCAGTCAAACGTGTACACGAGGCGGATCTTAAACGAACCCGCTATACAGAACATCATAAATATCATCAGATTGTATGGAAAAAGCAAGAACAAGCACCCTCCGAGTATGAAGAAGATACAGTAACCCGGACCGCAAATGATTCAGTGTTATCCACACCGCTGGAAACAGTTTTATTATTCACAGATAACCGTCCGATCGGTGTAACGCTGCGTGGATTGTTAGCGCACGAAGGGTATGATGTGGTTGAAGTGAAGCGGGGAGTCACCTTTACTAAAATGTCAGACCATGCTTACTTCTCTACGGGTTCCGAGGAAGATCATATACGCTTGTTAACAGAGATGCGATGTCAGAATGCTAAGAAACTGATATACCTCTGGAACGGGCAGTCTATGGTTCAGCTATTTCATCTGGCTAAGGCAATCGCAGAGACCAAGTCAGCTGTTAAGGAACTGACGGTGATCGCTGAGCAGGCTTATAAAGTGAATGAATTGGAAAATGAATTAAAACCAGAACATGCGGGCTTGTTTGGGCTGGCCCGTGTCATCGGTCAGGAATACCCTGATCTGAGCTGCCGTTGCCTCGATATAGATACAAGCACCCAGCCTTCAGAACTCATTCATTCCCTACGGCACGATGATGATACATTTCTGGTCGCTTGGCGTAACGGCGAACGTTATGTAGAGCAGATTGAACCTGTGGATCTGACGGAAAGCGAAGTTGACCCGATTACGATCAGACCGCAGGGAACCTATGTCATAACTGGGGGTACTGGCGGGCTGGGATTGGCAATCGGTAAATGGCTTGCTTCTAAAGGTCAGGTCACACTGGGATTGATAGGTCGCAAGCCTTTGCCACCCAAGGAGCAATGGGAGGCCATTGCAAACGCCGATTCCAACGGGAGCCCAAAAAACATAAGACAGAACTCAAATCCAGACATGAATACAAGGATGCAGAATACGGTTACCGCCTTACTGGAATTGGAGCAGCAGGGAGCGCAGGTAGAATATTATGCTGTCGATGTAGCTGACGAGACCGCTATGAAGCAAGCCTTGAATGAACTTCGCCACAAGTATGGGGCTATTCACGGTATCATCCATGCTGCGGGTGTGGCTGGAGACGGTTTTATGGCTCTCAAGAGCCAGGACCGCTTTACCGAGGTACTGGCTCCGAAGGTAACAGGCGCACATGTGCTTGACCGAATCACCACTGCGGATACACTGGACTTTTTTATTCTTTTTTCATCTGTGACTTCACTGATGGGTGGACCAGGCCAAAGCGACTACACGGCAGCCAACGCCTATCTGGATGCCTTTGCCGAGTGGCGGAATCACTCCGGCCGACGTACGCTTGCCATCAACTGGGCTCCTTGGCAGGAAGTTGGGATGGCTTTTGAGCATGAGGTTGATTTCCAAGAGAGCTTATTTCAGGCTCTGTCCACACAAGAGGGACTGGCCGCTCTTGAACAATTATTGCTTCATCCCGTTCCGCGTGTCATTGTGGGTGGCTTGAATTACGCTCAGGTGGCCGCGCTGGATTCCGCTGCCATTCCTTTCGGATTTTCTCATGAAATGCGGGCTATTCTGGACCGTCATCGTCGGCTTCTGCATGACCATGCGGTCACGTCATCTGCTGCCGTGCGCCGTCCTGTGCAGTTGCGTGGTCGGGCAACAGAACAATATAGCTCATCTGAAAAGGTGATCGCAAGCATATGGGCGGAAGTGCTGGGGCTTGATGAGCTGAACATCTATGACAGTTTTTATGAGCTGGGAGGAGACTCCCTGATTGCTAGTAAAATGGTGGGGCAGATGAATCAAAGCTTGTCCAAAAAAGTAGATATGAGCGATATCTTCAACTATATGACGGTCAGCGAATTAGCCCTGTATACGGATGGAGAAGCGAAGCAACCTCTTCTGACGGAAACGGAGCTGCCTGCACCCCAATCAGCTGACAAAAATCTGATCATTCATCCGGTGGAACAACGTGAGGTGTACCCAGCTTCCTCGACGCAGCGTCGATTTTATATGATGCGTCAAATGGCAGGATATAGCACCTTGAACAATCTATGCAGTGCGATGACCATCACTGGTAATCTGGATCATCATCGGTTGGAGAAAGCCATATATGCGGTAATTCGTCGTCATAGCTCGCTGCGCACCGCTTTTGAGTTGCGGGATAACGAACTGGTACAGAGAGTGTACCCGGAGGTAGATTTTTCGCTGGAATATAGCGAAGGGGACGGGCGCGAGCTGGAAGCGTATGTGGATGAATTTATCCGTCCTTTTGACCTGAATTGTGCGCCGCTGTTAAAGGCGAAGCTGATCCGGCTGAAGGACGATTCCCACCTCTTTCTGTGCGATGTTGACCATATTGCAGCCGATGGAGCCTCGATTGGTATTTTATTAAGTGAAATGATACAGGGCTATTCTGGACAGGATCTACCGCAACTGCGTATGCAATATACCGATTTTACATTGTGGCAAAATCAGCGTTTGGACAGTGCCGAAATGAAAAAGCAGGAGGCATACTGGCTGGACGTATTTAAGGGGACGCTGCCTGTACTTGATTTGCCTACAGATGAGCCGCGGGCAGCGCAAATGAGCAATGCCGGGGATGTCTATACATTTGATCTGAATGAGGAATTAACAGCTTTGGCTAAAAAAACAGCGGTACAGCATGGGGTTACGCTCTTTATGCTTCTGTACGCTGTCTATAGTACTTTATTGGCCAAATATGCGAATCAGGAAGAGATCATTATTGGCATTCCAAGCGCAGGTCGCCAGTCGGAAGAGGTCCAGCACATGATTGGACTGTTCATCAATACGCTGGCCCTACGAACTGGGCCAGCTGAAGATAAGCCTTTCGCAGCATATTTGCAGGAGGTTAAGAAGCACGCGCTTGAAGCCTATAAGCATGAGGATTATCCCTTTGAAATGCTGCTGAATCAGCTTGACGTACCGAGAGACCGGAGCCGGAACCCACTTTTTGATGTTCAGTTTATTTCCCAGAACTTTAGGGGGGAGACGATGAGCCTCAACGGGCTTCGCTTTACTCCGTTGGAAGCTAAGATGGAGGCTGTCCAAGTCGATCTGACAGTCATATGGGTTGAAAATGAAGGCAAGCTGCGTTTTCACTTTGAGTATGCGACCCAACTGTTCAAGGGAGAGACCATACGTCGGCTTGCGAGCTATTACAAGAATCTTTTACAAGAAGTTTGTGCTGATGCTTCGCGGCCGATTGGCCTCATTTCCATGAATCAGGCGGAAGAACAGCAGCGAACCCTGTACGAGTGGAATGAAACCCGGGTGAATTACCCACAGGAAAAGCTGGTTCACCAGTGGTTTGAAGAGCAGGCCGAACAGCATCCTGAACGGATTGCTGCCGTCTACGGAGAGCATTCGCTGACTTACAGCCAATTGAATATCAGAGCTAATCAGCTTGCCCGGCACTTGCTAACTTATCATTTGGTACCGGACCAAGCTGTCGGCATCCTGGTCCCCCGTTCGCTAGATATGCTGACCAGCATGCTTGCCGTACTCAAAGTAGGAGCAGCCTATGTCCCTATGGACCCGGAACATCCGACGGAGCGGGTGGCCTACATGCTGGAGGACAGCGGCGTGTCTCTGCTCCTAACTTCTACGGACACCGTCAGCATCGACACGCTTCGTTTTACAGGGTCCGTCATGGATGTAAGTGATCCGGCCTTGTACAGCGTAGATGCTGATAATCTAGCTTTTGCATTTGCAGGCAAGGAGTCTCTGGCATCTCACCATTTGGCTTATATTTTGTACACGTCAGGATCATCCGGTAAGCCCAAAGGAGTCATGGTTGAGCATAGAAATGTAACGAATTACATCACGGCTTTCCAGCATAAATTCCACTTAACGGCTGAGGACGTAGTGCTCCAGCAGGCAGCCATTACCTTTGATGCATCCGTGGAGGAAATATACCCTACATTGGCAGCAGGGGGAACGCTGGCTATGGTTTCACGGGATGAACTGAAGGACATCCAATGGCTGAACCAATTCATTCGCCAGCAGCAAGTGACCGTGGTCAGCGCCTCGCCGTTTATTTTAAATGAGCTAAATCAACTGCCCCCTTTCCCGCATATTCGCACTTACATTAGCGGGGGGGATGTGCTGAAAAGCGAATATGTCACCCAGTTGTTGCGTTCCGCAAAGGTCTACAATACGTACGGACCGACAGAAGCGACTGTCTGTGCTACCTATTATTGTGTGCCGGATATTCCAGCTGTCCATCCATTGCCTGTCGGACGGCCTGTAGCCAATGCTGAGGTATACATCATGAATCGCAGGGGTACGGATGTTATGCCTATCGGGGTACCCGGTGAAATATGCATTTCAGGCTGGGGTGTTGCACGCGGCTATATGAACCGCCCCGAACTGACGCAGCAGCAGTTTGTAGCAAATCCGTGGATACCGGGCGAGCGGATGTACAAAACGGGTGATCTGGGCAGATATCTTGAAGATGGGCAAATTCAATTTTTAGGAAGAGTCGATCAGCAGGTTAAAGTGCGGGGTTACCGCATTGAGCCGGGCGAGGTTGAAAAATCGTTGCTCCAGCACCCGCGTATACAGGATGGAGTGGTGTTGGTTCAGGAAGTCCAGCCTGGTATGCATGAGCTATGCGCCTATATCGTTACAGATCAGGAATTGTCGGTGGCAGAACTGAAGACCCATCTGTCGGTAACCTTGCCTGAATATATGATTCCGTCTTACTTTGTTCGAGTCGATGAGATCCCGTTAACACATCACGGAAAAATTGACCGTCATGCTTTACCGCAGGTTAATGAAAGTATCAAGGTCGGTACGGCCTATGTACATCCAGCTTCACCCATGGAAGAACGCCTGGTTGAGCTTTGGTCGGAAATCCTGCACCGGGAGCAGATTGGCACACAGGATGACTTCTTCCTGCTGGGCGGGCAATCCTTGCTGGCAACCAAGCTGGTCTACCTTATTAACAAGGAATGGAATGTAAATCTGACACTGCGCGACTTCTTCCGGGCAGGTACGGTTCAGGGGTTAGCGACATGGATAGAAGAAATTCAATCGGGCCGTGAACGTGGAATATTAGTGGAACAGGATGGATTAATCAAGCCCTTTAATCTCCGGCAAAATCCATTGTTCCGCGTTCAGGTTATTCATCAGCCTGCCAACCGTCATTTGCTGTTCATTGATATGCATCATATTATTACGGACGGTCTTTCCCAAGAGATAATCGTCGAGGAATTTGCTCGTTTATACGGGGGCATGAACTTACCGGAATTGACGATCCAGTATAAAGACTATGCCGTGTGGCAACGTGAGTTTTTGAACAGTGTGGAATTCCGTCAGCAGGAGCAGTTTTGGCTGGAGCTTTTTCAAGGGGAAATTACAGAGCTGGAATTGCCTACGGATTATGCACGTCCCGATGTGAGAAGAGGTGAAGGGCAAGCCGTTCATTTTGAGCTGGATCAGGAATGGACGTGGAAGTTAAAACGCTTTGCCCTGCAACAAAATGTCACGGTATTTATGGTTCTACTGGCGGCCTATAACCTATTGCTGGCCAAAGCCAGTGGGCAGGAAGATATTATCGTCGGCATTCCGGTATCCGGCAGAACTCATGCGAGCCTGAGTCCTCTTGTCGGCATGTTCGTCAATACGTTGGCCCTTCGCAACACGCCGAAGAAGGACATGACAGTGCACGAATTTTTAATGCAGGTAAAGGAACGCTCTCTCCAGGCTTTTGAGCATCAGGACTATCCGTTTGAGCAACTGATTGAGAAGTTGAATTTGGCTGGCAAAACAAGCCGCAATCCGCTGTTCGATACCATGTTTGCATTATTGAACGAGTCTTCCCGTACCATCGTAGAATTACCCGGCCTGAAACTGACTCCATGTGATGAAGCGGAGTATACAGGAGCACAATTCGATTTAACATTTACTGCAGCCATGACCGACGAGCATATCGAATGTATCCTTCAATACGATGTAGATCTCTTTACCGGGGAGACGGTGGAACGCTTGGGCCGGGAATACCTTCAAATCTTACACACTGTCCTTGTCAATTCACAGCAAAAGATTGGAGAGCTTCGGATAGAAAAGGTGGCAGTTGACCCGAATCAGCGGGACAGAGAGGAAGTACTTGAGTCAGCAAGCGTCCACAAGGAAGAGGACTGGGTGAGTGAGCTTGCTATAGCAGCTTCGGAATCGGTGAACGAGGCGGAATGGAAGACACTCGTTCATGATTTCAATCAAACAGACATGAACCCGGGGTCCGTAAAGCTGTTACATCAATATTTCGAGGATCAAGCAAGCCGAAACCCTGAGCAGATTGCTCTCATTTCCGGTCAACAGGAGATCAGCTACGGAGAAGTGAATCGACGGGCGAATCTGGTCGCACATAGCCTATTGGACTCCGGTACCCGGCTGGAGCAAATAGTAGCTATTGTCATGGAGCGCTCACCGGAAATGATTGTTGCTTTATTGGGCGTGTTAAAAGCAGGGGCGGCGTACCTCCCCATTCATCCAGCCGATCCAAAGGAACGGATTCGCTACATCCTGACAGACGCTGGTGCCGAATGGATTCTGACCCATCAGCAATGCCATGCCAACTGGATAGATGAAGGAATCCAGCAGGTCATCGACGTTGACTTACTGTGTCAGGATCAGCAAGAACGAGGTAATCCAGAGCTTGTCATCCAGCCTGATCATCTAGCTTATGTCATCTTCACCTCCGGCTCAACGGGGCAGCCCAAAGGGGTGATGGTGGAGCATCACGCCTTTAGTGCGCGAGTGGTATGGCTGGCACAACAGCTTGGTTTAAGGGAGCAGGACACGGTGCTGCAAAAAGCATCCTATACCTTTGATGGTTCCATCGTCGAGCTTTTCAGCTGGTTCATGGGCGGAGGACGATTGGTGTTATTGGAGGCAGGTGCAGAAACGGATACCCGTCAAATGCTGGATACCATTCACAGGCATCAGGTTACAGTGGCTTTCTTCATTCCTACTGTGCTGCAAATGTTTTTGTCAGAGCTTTCAGTCGAGGATACAATCCAAGCAGCCACTTTGCGTTGGGTCATGTCGGGTGGCGAACAGATAGGCCAGGAGCAGGTGCGAAGTTTTAATCTGAAGTTCCCGGAAGCGAGATTACTTAATCTGTATGGGCCTACGGAAGCCAGTGTGTTTGCAACAGCCTATACGTGTACGTCTGTATCTTCCGAAGGTCCGATTCCGATCGGACGGCCTGTGGGCAACACCCGGGCGTATATTTTAAATCAGGAGCTGGCGTTGGTTGGTTTGGGGCAGGTAGGAGAGCTTTGTCTGGGAGGGTGCCATCTGGCACGCGGGTATGTACATCTGGATGGACTTACGGCAGAGCGTTTTATCCCCAATCCTTTTGTACCAGGTGAGCGAATCTATCGGACAGGCGATCTTGCCCGGATGCTGCCTAGCGGCGAGATTGTTTACATGGGACGGTCGGATCAAATGGTGAAAATCGGAGGCTACCGGATTGAGACAGGTGAAATTGAAACAGCCCTCTTGCAAAATAACGACATTCAGCAGGCGGCTGTACTTGATTTGACAGATGAGCAGGGCAACAAGTATTTGTGTGCTTATCTGGTTGTGCAAATCGACTGTACAGTTCGAGAACTGCGGGCATTTTTGCTGGAACGATTGCCGGAATATATGATTCCTTTACGTTTTATGAAGGTGGAAACGATGCCTCTTGGTTCAAGCGGAAAGCTGGACCGTAAGGCGTTAAATACCTTGGGGGTAGAGTTGCCTTCCGGCAAAGAGCATACACAGCCCCGCAACGAAATGGAACAGCAACTGCTCCTGTTGTGGGCGGACATTTTCAAAACAGGCGCAGTAGGTATAGATGATCATTTCTTTGAGTTTGGCGGAGATTCGTTGCTCGCTTACCAGTTCATTTTGCGTGTGCGTCAAATGTTGGCCATCGAGATTACTTTAAAGGAACTTTTTGCAGCTCCGACTATTCGACAACTTTCAGATCACATAAGCTCCAGAAGAGTTGAGTGTCATCACGAGGATGAAGCGACAGTCCGTTCCTTGATCCCTGCTGCGACTCCAAGCGCCCATTATCCGGCCTCGTCTGCTCAAATGCGTCTTTTTATGATGCACGAGCTGAATCCAGAGGATCTAAGCTATAATCTACCGGGCGCCATGATGCTGGAAGGAGAACTGGACCTGGCCAGACTTGAGGGAGCCTTCCAAGCGCTTATTCAGCGTCACGAAGCTTTTAGGACCACATTTGATGTGATCAACGGCGAGATTGTTCAGCTTATTCATGAATCTGTTCCGTTTGCCATTGAGTTTTTCAGAACAGAGGAAACCGAGATTAGCAACATACTTCGGGGCGATGGAAAGCTTATGAGAGAAGTCATCCCAGTTCAGCAGCATGCACTGTCATCAGTAAAAGTAGAGAAAAAAGAACGCCGACGGAGGGAGATTTAGCATCATGCATTATGAAGGATATGAAACATCTTCGGCGCAAAAACGGCTATATCTGATTCATGATCTTCTCGGACCTAACATCATCTATAATATGCCCAGCATTCGAATCATCAAAGGAGCGCTGGAGCCAGAGCGGCTGTACAGAGCATGGTGTAGGCTGACAGAACGTCATGAGGGCTTGCGAACGTCCTTTATTCAAAAGGACGGCGAGGTTTTACAACTCGTCCATGAATCCATCGATGTATCGATTCCCTATAGAGAACGTTCGGATCAGAGTACGGATAAGCTTGTTAACGAGTTTATCCGTCCGTTCAATCTGAACGAGGCCCCTCTATGGCGGGCTGAGCTTGTACCTTTGGTTGATGGGGAGATTCTGTTCCTGTTTGATATCCACCATATCATCGCGGATGCGGTAACCATCAACATTATATTTGAAGAGCTGATGGCTCTATATCAGGGACAGGAGCTTGCTCCATTAGAGTTTCAGTATGTCGATTATACGATCTGGCAAAACGATCAATTAAGCGATATTCATATTCAGAAACAGGGTGAATTTTGGCTGAACCAATTTACAGAGGATGTTCCTCTGCTGTCGTTGCCTACGGATGAAAAAGGCTTAAGGTCTGATTACAGCGGTGGGATCGTATCGTACTCGATTGAAGCTAACACGGCTCACTCCTTGCGTGCATTATGCTTGCAGCACAATGTTACGTTGTATATGGTTCTACTCGCCGCGTACAGCATCCTTCTGTCCAAATATGCCGGACAGGAGGATCTGGTCATCGGAACACCTGTCGCCGGAAGGACTCATTCCGAGTTTGAAGGGATTGTGGGCATGTTCGTGAACACGCTCGCCTTGCGTCAGAAACCGCAGAGAACCAAGCGGTTCTCTGATTTTCTGGAAGAAGTGGCAGACCGAACTTTTGCTGCGTTTGAGCATCAGGACTACCCCTTTGATATGCTGGTGGAGCAGGTCAATCCTGAACGAATCAGTGGTCGTAATCCCTTATTTGATGCTTGCTTTGTATTGGAAAATGTACCGCAGCCTGTCGTGCAGGCAACAGAGGTCACGTTTTCTCCTTATACTTTTGAACATAAAATCGCTAAATTTGATATCACCTTGTATGCATACGAAATGCAGGAGGGTATCGGGCTGGAACTGGAATATCGCAAAGCGTTGTTTACGGAGGAAAGCGCCCGCCGGATGCTACGACATTTTGCCAGAATTGTCGAAATCATTGGCGAACAACCCGATATTCGGATTGAAGACATTGATATGGTTACAGAAGAAGAGCGCACCGTTTTACTTCATACTTTTAATCAGACCCACAGCAAAAATGCATACGAAAAAAATTCGCATGGGGTAACCATCCATCGACTGTTCGAACAGCAAGTGATACGGACGCCTGACCATCCAGCCGTGAGGTGGAAAGAAAAGCAACTAACGTATGATGAATTAAATGAACGTGCCAATCAATTGGCGCGGGTTTTACGGCAAAAGGGAGTTCAGGCAGAAGATGTCGTCGGTATTTTAGCTACGCCTGCGTTGGAGATGATTGTTGGTATTTTAGCTATTTTGAAGGCCGGGGCCGCTTATTTACCGATTGATCCGCTCTACCCAGATGAACGGATTCAATATCTATTACAGGATAGTCAGGCGAAAATATGCCTTCTACCGACTGCCAGCACTAGACGCTTTCCTGGGGTGGACATGTTACTGCTCACAGACCATAGTCTCTATACGGGAGAACCCCGTAATCTGGAGGACAGCAATCAGGCGCACAATGTGATGTACATTATTTATACTTCAGGGTCTACAGGACAACCAAAGGGTGTAATGATTGAGCATCAATCCTTTGCTCGCCTAGTGTTAGAGCCAGGGCCGTTGGCTATTACGCAAGAGGATCGAATATTGCAGACGTGTTCCCTGGCCTTTGATGTGTCGGTTTTTGAACTGTGGGGAACACTGCTGAGCGGGGCAACCTTGTATCTCATTGAAAAAGAAGAGCTTTTATCTGCCGACATACTCGGCAAGAGGATGGCACAGTATGGAATCACGATGGCATGGTTCACGGCTCCTTTGCTAAATCAGCTGATTGATGAGAAACCTTCCATCTTTACTGGACTTCGATTGATCATGACCGGGGGAGACGCCTTGTCTCCGCAGCATATGAAGCTCCTTCGCGCCGCCCAGCCGGATTTAACGATTGTCAATGCCTACGGTCCTTCGGAAAATACAATTTTTACGTCGTTCCATACGATTCAGGAGGACTATGACCATAACGTGCCGATTGGCAAGCCTGTCGCCAACACACAGCTTTATATCCTGAGTGCGTCCAATCAACTTCAGCCCATTGGAGTGCCGGGTGAGCTGTGCATTGGAGGTGAAGGATTGGCGCGTGGCTATTTGGCTCGGGAGGAATTAACGGCAGCCAAATTTGTTTCTCATCCCTGGCTCCCAGAAGAGCGTATGTACCGTTCTGGAGATTGTGCCCGATGGCTGGCTGACGGAACGCTTGAATTTTTGGGTCGCATGGATCACCAGGTCAAAATTCGGGGCTTTCGTATTGAAACCGGCGAAGTTGAGGCACGGCTTGCACATATAGAGGGGATTCAGGAAGCAGTCGTGCTTGTTCGTCAGCACAGCGACGGGATCAAATACCTCTGTGCTTACTTTGTTTCCGACGTAGAAATGTCACAGGCAGAAGTCCGGCTGGAGCTGGCTACATATTTACCGGATTATATGATTCCTGCCTGTCTGATCCGACTTCCGCGTTTGCCACTGAATGTGAATGGCAAAATTGATCGGAACGCGTTGCCAGAGCCTGATCTTGAAGCACTGCGGGAAAATGAATATGTCCCTCCTTGCAATGAACTGGAACAGGAACTGGTTCGCATCTGGTCGATGGTTCTGCCCACGAACCTGCCGACGGATCGCATTGGCGTAACGGACAATTTTTTCACCCTGGGAGGAAGCTCGCTCAAGGCTACCAAGCTGGTTTCGCTAGTTTTGCGTGAGTTAGGGATAGACCTACCGCTCACCAAATTATTTACTTTTCCTACCATCCGCCAACTGGCAAGTGCATTGCAGGGAAAGGAAAGAAGTGTGTTTCCAGCCAGAGCAGACACGCTTGTTCTCTTAAAGCCCGGCACAGCGCAGGATAAGCACCTTTTTTTCATCCATGATGGAAGCTTGGATGTCAGTTGCTACATGGAATTGGTCAACGGACTTACAGCTACTTGGAATTATTGGGGCATAAAAATGGATGCTTCGATTCTTGCTGAAAATAAAACAGCCGGGATGAAGGAAGCGGCACACCGATATGTGAATCAATTGAAAAGTATTCAGAAAACAGGCCCGTATTATGTTGCGGGGTGGAGTATGGGGGGAACGCTTGCTTTCGAAATGACCCGACAATTGGAAGAACAAGAAGAACGTGTCGAACTTTTGGCCATTCTGGACACACTGCCACCTTTGAAGTATGGCAAGGAAGATCACTGGGACCACCATATTCAGGAACTGGAGAGGATGGAAGAAACGTTGGATTTTTCGCAGTGGAAGCGAGCATTTCCAGCCAGTGTACTCCCCTTGCTACCGGAATTTAATGAGTTGGGACGGAGTGAATTACTAGAACGCTTTAAAAGTGTGAATCATTGGGTGAAAATGCAGCATGTCTACCAGCCCGATCGAGCTGTAAAGGCCCCTGTATGTTTGTTTATTTCAGAACATACCTGGGAATTAGGATATAAAGGATGGGAATTGTATTGTAAGGGGGAAATGTTCACGCATAAAGTGCCTGGCGATCATTTCTCTATCGTAAAAGGAGCCCAAGCCGTGTCTGTAGGTTTGGTGCTGAATACATTTTTGAGGTAAGATTATGCTCCTGCTTGGAGGTTGAAGACCCCAAGCAGGAGTATTTATTTGATATGATCGTGTAAGTTGGTTTGTAATATTAATTGACATGATGTATAAAAACATATCGTAATGTATGAAAAACCCCCTTGTATGCTTCCAGATTTTATAGTAAAGTATCCAATAATCAACTTTGTTTGAACATAATATTCACTGTTTGTGAGTATATATCACACTTTCACCACGACCTCACATACTCCTCTTTCTATTTATTACATCACATCTATTCATTACCCTACAGCATCTCTTACACCACTAGATTATGAACACTTCTGTCCTACTACACCTATTTGATGAACTCGGAATTTGGGACCACAGCTTGAGGACAAGCTTGTCATGTCAATCCAAAGGAATTGGCATTCATCCGGTATCAACGAATTAACAATATATAAGGTGTGAAAGGGGTTTGCTGCATGAGCAAAAAGTATGCAAAACACAAAATCTGGACCGTTCTGCTGGTGCTTGCGCTAGGAGCTGTTTTGGCGCTTTCCGGTTGTGGGGGATCAGGTGAAGGAGCAAAGCCAGAGGCAGGGAAAACACCAAGCGGAGCAGGAGAGGGCGTGCAGGACACACTCATTTATGGACGCGGCGGAGATTCCGTGGCGCTAGATCCTGCCATTGTGACTGAAAGCGAGTCGCTAAAAATCGGAATGCAAGTGTTCGACACACTGCTGGAATATAAGCAAAACACAACGGAGATCCAACCGGGGCTTGCAGAGAGCTGGGAAGTATCACCAGATGGACTGGTCTATACGTTCAAGCTGCGTCAGGGTGTAAAATTCCATGACGGAAGTGATTTTAACGCAGAAGCGGTTGTGTTTAACTTTGACCGCTGGGCTGATCCGAAAAGTCCATACAAATTTGAAGGTGACTCGTTTGACTATTATGATTCTATGTTCGGTCCTGAAGGAAGTAGGGTGATTAAGGAGGTTAAAGCGGTAGATGCGAACAGCGTCCAGTTTACACTAAACAAGCCGCAGGCGCCGTTTTTACAAAATATCGCTATGCCATCCTTTAGTATTTCAAGTCCCAAGGCTATTCAGGAGAAAAAGGCTGATTTCAAGAGTAATCCGGTCGGCACGGGTCCTTTTGTATTTAAGGAATGGAAACGGAACGATACCATCACGCTGGAGAAGAATCCAAACTATTGGAAAGAGGGGCAGCCGAAGCTGGCTAAGATCATTGTTCGTTCCATACCCGACAATACCGCGAGATTTAATGCTCTGCAAAACGGGGAAATTGACCTGATGGAGGATTTGAACCCGGATGATGCAAAGCAGTTAGACGGTAATAGCGAGTTGGTGAAAATTGAACGTCCCTCCTTTAATGTGGCGTACATTGGCTTTAATTTAAAGAAAAAAACCTTCAATAATCCCAAGGTGCGGCAGGCACTGAATCACGCAGTGAACAAGCAGGCCATTATTGATGCATTGTTTGCAGGGCAGGCTAAGCCTGCGGTCAATCCGATGCCACCTACGTTATGGGGGTACAACGATAGTATTCAGGACTACGCCTATGATCTGGATAAGGCTAAATCTTTGCTAGCGGAAGCGGGCTTTCCTAACGGGCTTCCCGAGCCGTTAACCTTCTATGCAATGCCCGTATCTCGTCCTTATATGCCTGACGGCAAAAAGGTGGCAGAGGCCATTCAAGCCGATTTTGAAAAAATAGGCGTCAAAGTAAACATCCAATCCCCGGAATGGGCTACGTATCTGGATGATGTTAAGGCGGGGGAAAAGGATGATCTGTATATGCTGGGATGGAACGGGGACAATGGTGACCCGGATAATTTTCTTTATACATTGCTGGACAAGGATACGATTCCAGGCAATAACCGCAGTTTTTATGTGAATGAGGAACTTCATAAAATATTGGTGAAGGCTCAGGTTGAGGTCGACCAGAACAAGCGTGGGGAACTGTATAAACAAGCACAAGTGATTATTAAACAGGATGCGCCGTGGATTCCATTGGTTCATAGCACACCGCTGATGGCAGGTAAAGCGAACCTCAAGGGTTTTGTACCTTCTCCGGCAGGTATTGAAGCGTACGGAAATATTTATTTTGAATAGCCCAAACGCAAGCAGGCGGTGAATAGGATATGAACTCATATATTGTAAAAAGACTGGCTATATTGATTCCTGTATTACTGGGCATGACGCTCATCGTTTTTTCCATTATTCATGCCATTCCGGGAGATCCGGCGGAAACCATACTGGGAGATAAGGCTACGGAACAGTCCAAGCAGGCGCTACGTGAGCAATTGGGGCTGGATAAGCCGTGGTTACAGCAATATGGGACCTATTTAGGTGAGCTGGCACAAGGGGACTTGGGCGATTCCATTCGCACCAGGCAGCCGATTGCCCGGGAAATGCTTCCTTATCTGGCGGCTACGCTGGAGTTGACAGTAGCAAGCATGTTTTTTGCTGTAGTAGTCGGAATGAACGCCGGCATCGTGAGTGCCTGGAAGCGAAATTCCTGGTTTGACTATGTCAGTATGGTCATTGCCCTGGTCGGAGTATCGATGCCGATTTTTTGGCTGGGCTTGATGGAGCAATGGATCTTTGCAAATAAACTGCATTGGCTTCCTTCCATCGGACGCATGAATTCTCGTGATCCGGTGGAAGCTGTGACACATTTAGCCGTGATTGATGCGATCATAGGTGGACGTATGGATCAGGTGTGGACCGTCATCAAGCATTTGATCCTGCCCAGTATCGCACTGGGAACGATTCCAATGGCGGTCATTGCGCGCATTACCCGTTCCAGCATGCTGGAGGTTATGGATGCGGACTATATCCGTACAGCTCGGGCGAAGGGGCTGGCATCTTTTCAAGTCGTATACAAACATGCGCTTAAAAATGCTGCGATCCCCGTACTTACTGTCATCGGTCTTCAGACTGGCTCACTACTGGGAGGCGCGGTACTGACAGAAACCATTTTTGCCTGGCCTGGCATCGGACGGTACATTTTTGAAGCGATCAGCTCGCGTGACTATCCGGTTATTCAAAGCGGAATTCTGATCATTGCGTTCCTGTTCGTCATCATTAATCTGATTGTCGATTTGCTGTACGCGGTGCTCGACCGGCGTATCCGTTATCAGTAATCAAGTCGCCAATTGTTCAAGGGGGAGCTTGTCCGATGTCACAATTTTCAATGGAACCCAACAACATACCGACGACACGCAGCACATTGGCTCATTTGCCTGTCGTGACTGGCCCTTGGAGAGACGCATGGAGGGCTTTTCGTCACAATAAAATGGCGTTCGTCGGCCTGAGCATTATTATCTTCTTTGTCATCATTGCTTTGATCGCGCCGTGGATTGCTCCTTTTGACTATAAAGAGCAAAATTTGGTGAGCCGTTTGCAGCCTCCTTCTGCGGAGCATTGGTTCGGTACGGATGATCTCGGTCGAGATTTACTGACTCGCACGCTGTATGGAGCCAGAATCTCGTTGTGGGTCGGTTTCTTGTCTGTAATTGGTTCAATGATTGTAGGAACAGCCTTAGGTTTAATCGCAGGATTTTACGGAAAATGGGCAGATATGGTCATCTCGCGGCTATTCGACATTTTACTGGCATTTCCGGGGATTTTGCTGGCCATTGCCATTGTGGCCATTCTAGGACCTTCATTGGAAAATGCGTTGTATGCCATTGCCATTGTCAATGTGCCAACATATGGACGGTTGGTTCGATCTAAGGTGCTGAGTGTCAAAACGGAGGAGTATATCACTTCTGCCAGAGCGCTTGGAGCCAATAATACACGAATCATCCTCCGTTATATTTTGCCTAACAGCCTGACACCGATCATCGTACAGGGAACGTTGGGGATCGGAACGGCCATTATTGAAGCGGCAGCGCTTGGATTTCTGGGCTTGGGTGCACAACCTCCTGAGCCAGAGTGGGGTAAAATGTTGTCCGATTCGCGGCAATATATCCAGAACGCGCCGTGGACAGTTATTTTTCCGGGGGTATCTATCATGCTGACCGTATTGGGCTTTAACCTAATGGGGGACGGCCTGCGGGATGTGCTTGACCCGAGGGCGAAGCGTTAGAGCAAAAGTGGTGAGGTATATAAAGTTGAGTAAAGGGGTGTTCTCTGGCCTGAATCAAATGGCTGGGGAACACCTTTTTTATATGACATTAAGAGCTTTCCGTAGGATACTCGCTTCGAAAGCACAATCCGACTGCGCAGTGACGCTAAAAGTAACTTTTACAGCTGAAAGTCATGTGAACTTTCCTGAGGCGCAAAAAAAATGTATAATCACTCCAATTGAGTACGTAGGGAGTGGGCTTTATGACATGGCAGGACAAGAGAGAGCATCGGCAATTTGCGGAACAGACACGAAGCGACGCTTCACGGGCCGCATATGAACGGGACTACTCCCGTTTAATCCATTCACCGACTTTCCGTCGGTTGCAGGGTAAATCACAGGTGTTTGGCGCAGGCACGGGCGATTATTACCGCACACGACTGACGCATTCTTTGGAGGTAGCGCAAATTGCGCGTGAAGCATCACGAAGCTTGCTGCGCCGCCATCCCGAAGTAGAGCTGGAACAAGCAGATAACGCAGGACTGATCATTGACCCTGAGGTGGTAGAATGTGCTTCCATTGCACATGACTTTGGGCATCCCCCGTTCGGACACAAGGGAGAAGAGGTGCTGGACGGGATTTTGGATCAACTGATTGAAACAAAGGTAGAAAAGATATCCTCTGCCGGAGGCTTCACACCGGAGTCCAAGCGTGGACAGGAGGCCTATGCGCGTGAGCGACAAATTTATGAGCATTTTGAAGGGAACGCGCACAATTTCCGGCTGATTATGTTTTTGGAGAAGCGTGAGAACGTGGATGGTTTGAATTTGTCGGACGCTGTGTTACTGGGGATCAACAAATACCCGTACCCGGGGATTCTGAACAAAAAAGGGTTGTACCTGCATGAGTGGGAATACATACGTTCCATCCGCGAGGATTGGGGTATCCCTGATGGTAAAAAAACGTTGGAAGCCCAGCTTATGGACCTGTGCGACGATATCGCTTATTCTGCGCATGATCTGGAGGACGGGATTAAGGCTGGGAAAATCGAGGTACATGAGCACTTCTTATATGATCCGTATTTAATTCGTCTGATTACGGAGAAAATCACCACGTTGGAGGATAGCTTCTGGCAAGGCTGGCAACTGGCTCATATTGAGCAGAAGGTAGCGGCTGTGCTGAGCGAATTTTTGAAGGTGTGGAACGGCAAGATGCCGATGTGTGAACACGATTATTCCCGTACCCGCCGTGAAGTGAAGGCATACTGGGTCAGCCTGTTTGTCAGCAGCTTGGGTGTAATTGAGGATGGAAATTGGAAAAAGGTGACCTTCGTACGGGATGGAAGCGAAGATTTGGATATGCTGCGCACTGTGAGTGTGTTGAAAAGCTTTGCTTGGGTTACGATGATCCGCGATCTGCGCGTACAGCGACTGCAAAAACGGAGTGAGTGGATGCTCAGACGGCTGTGGTTAGCTTTTCTAGACCCGGAAACGTCCAAATCTATTATTCCAAGCGACTGGCTCCAGCGCTATGAGCGCGACCAAGCCAAGGCGAAACCGATCTGGACATGGGAGCATATGGTCATAGACTATATTGCAGGCATGACCGATGCTTTTGCTGAAAAAATCTATAATGAGTTATACGGCCTGAAGGTGGGTTCGATTTATGATCTGGATTGACCTTTAAATTACCCCTATATAGTAGAAGGAACTGGTTTGTAATGGATAGCAGGAGGGAGGAATGTGTCTATGCAATCTCAGTCTTTATCTACGAAAAGGTTGAATCTCGGTGTGCTCGATATGGTGCCGTTGCTGCCCGGTAACCGTCCGGAGCAGGCGGTTCAACGAGCTGGTGAACTAGCGAGACAGGCAGAAGCATGGGGATATACACGCTACTGGACCTCGGAGCACCATGATATGGAGGGGCTGGCTTCCTCCAGCCCGGAAGTTCTGCTGTCTCATATCGGGGCGGTGACGAAGACAATCAAACTGGGTGCGGGTGCTATTTTGCTCCCGCATTATAGTCCAGTCAAGGTCGCGGAATGGTTTCATTTGCTGGCTGCTCTATATCCTGGCAGAGTCGAATTGGGCCTGGGGAGAGCACCTGGTGGTGGACCTCATGCTTCAATGGCACTGAGCGGTAATTTTCTTCAACATGTGACGGAGCTGCCACAGACGATGGAAGCTCTATTGGCTTTGCTGGAAGGTACTTACGAATATGAACAGGTGCCTGTGTTTGCCCGGCCGATGCCTGAACAGCCGCCAGCAGTGTGGATGCTGGGTACAAACCGAAAAAGTGCCGAATATGCCGCCCAGTATTCAACAGGCTATGTATTCGGTCAGTTTATGAGTGAACAGCAAACGGAAGAAATGCTAAGCATTTACCGCTCCAGCTTTCAGCCATCCAACCGGATGGACAAGCCACGTACCATGGTTGCTGTAGGAGCAGTATGTGCCTTGACGAATGAACTGGCGCAGCAATGGGCTGGTCAGATTTCATTGGGCGACCCGGCAATGCGAGCCAGCTGGCTGGTGGGAACGCCGTCGGATATTGCCGAACGGTTACGCGGCTTGCAGATTAAATATGATAATGATGAGTTTCTGTTGGTCACACCGATTCCCGATTATGAGCAGCGGCTTCACTCCTACCGTCTAATAGCGGAGGCTGTAAATTCTAACCTTGATTCCAAATGAAAAGAGATATGACATGAATAAACAGAAAACGAATATCGAAGAAATGAAACCAAGCTACATATATACCTATGCGTGTCATGAAACAGAGCGTGAGTTGTGTTTTTTGGAATTAAAATGCTTGTTCGGTCAGCCGCCCGTGCAGGACTCCATCCTATTGTCCCATCGGCGTCTGGAGCCGGGGACGAGCCCGTTTATTCATCTTAGGCTGGATGTAATGACAGATGCGGGAACGCTGGAAGAGCTATGCGAAGCAGCTTCTATGTTACAACTTGAGGAAGGAAAGACTTTCAAGGTGTTGTGCCTTAAAGAAGGTGACCATGAGGCTGACTATGACGAGCGGCGCGGGATCGAACGCCGAATGGGTGCACGCATTCATGGGCAGGCGCAAATGAAGACACCGGATATCACCCTTGGTGTTATTCGGATAGGAGAACGGTGGCTACTGGGCACGTGTCAGTATAGCGACAGATCGTGGCAGGAGCGTCGTCAGAAGCCGCAAAATTATTCTACTGGACTACCCGTTCTGGTAGCTAGGGCACTTGTGAATTTGGCAGCAACTGATCTAACAGCAGCAAAGGGAGAGCCAGGCTCATTGAAACTGCTAGACCCGTGTTGTGGTATGGGCAATGTAATGATTGAGGCATTGAGTATGGGAAAGGATATTCGCGGTTGTGATATCAACCCGTTGGCGGTGCGTGGGGCACGAGTGAATTTGCGTCATTTTGGATATGAAGAAGATCTAGTGAAGCTGGGGGATATGAATATGCTCGAAGGCACATACGATGCGGCCATATTGGATATGCCCTATAACCTGTGCTCCGTGCTCCCGGCTGATGAACAAAAGAAGATGCTGCGCAGTCTGAGACGCTTGGCCGCGCGGGCAGTGGTCGTGAGCACGGAGCCGATGGAAACATTGTTATCCGACTCAGGTTGGACCCTTACGGAGCAATGCCGCATACATAA
Source organism: Paenibacillus sp. FSL R7-0340 (assembly GCF_038002205.1). Lineage (NCBI taxonomy): Bacteria > Bacillati > Bacillota > Bacilli > Caryophanales > Paenibacillaceae > Paenibacillus > Paenibacillus sp. FSL R7-0340. The sequence continues at coordinate 4,881,909 of NZ_JBBOBY010000001.1, read as the reverse complement.
GACAGGTATGAGTCGGGAAATCTGGATCTGTAAGTAGTGTGTTAATACTGAGTTTTGTAGTTAACCACATTCAGCGGCAGTTCCTGATCAGCGGCATAGGCATTCAAATTAGTAAGAAAAATATCTACCGCCCGTTCGGCATATCGGTCCGTATCGCCTGCAATATGCGGTGTGATCAAGACATGGTCCAGACTCCATAGCGGATGTGAAGCAGGTAGCGGTTCTTCCTCGAATACATCCAGTCCGGCAAAGGCAATATGCTTTTGCTCCAAAGAGCGTACAAGCGCATCCGTATGAACGGTGCCACCGCGGCCTACATTAATGAAGAAGGCTCCCTTACGCATAGCTGCAAATGCTTTTTCGTCAAAGAAGTGATGGGTTTCCTTGGTGAATGGCAATATATTTACCACGATATCCGCTGCTCCCAATGCTTCGTGTAGTTGTTCGTTAGTATACATATGCTCTACATGGGGAGCTTCCTTGCCAGAACGACGGACTCCGATCACCCGCATGCCAAAGGCTTCTGCAATCCGCGCTGTTTCACGGCCAATTTCGCCAACGCCTGTAATCAATAGCGTTTTGCCACGTAATTCCGTCAGTTGGCCTTTCGGTGGCTGCCATGTTTTCTGACGTTGCAAGAGAGCTGCTTGCTGTAAATAACGTGTATGCGATAGCAGCATGCCAAAGATCTGCTCTGTAATTGGAATTGCATGCACACCACTTGTATTCGTTAGTAAAATGTTACGCTTCTCCAATTCGGTAAGCGGTAGCTTGTCAATTCCAGCCGACCAGGTTTGTATCCACTTCAGTTTGCTGTCTGGGTGTAACGCCTCTTCGGCAATATGCTTTGACCAGCCTAGAATAACCTCGGCCTCCCGGATTTGTTTAGACTCCAATTCTTGAGCTTTGCCAATAATCAACTCGTAGCCCGGAGCTGTTGCACGAACTTGTTTTTTTTGCTCTTCCGTAAGTTGATGTAAGCTTAAAATGTTTCCCATAGTTCATAGCCTCCTCGATTTTTGATTCCTTGGAGTTTCCAATATATTCTGGCGAACCATCCTTTCAAGAATAACAGATTGCCGAAAAAATTGCATAATTAGGGTAAAAACGAGCTCGCGGTGTCACTATATATAACAACAAATGGCTTTACCCTGATTAGGGACAATCCAAACAGCTACTTTTTGAGATATCCACAAATATCTATTAGGAAAGGAGGTATAGATTGATGAAAAATGAATCGCAAAGACTTTTTACAGCTATTGCTCTCCCAAATGAGCATAAGAAGAAATTACATGATTGGGTGGAGCAGGATTTAAAAGACCTGACTTTTCGCAAATGGAGTGATTTCAGAGATTACCACGTGACACTTCAGTTTTTGGGTGATGTGGAGACCTCGGTTATACCGAAACTTGAGCAGGTTTTAGTTCAAGCTGCAGCTGAGCATGGCCCGTTCACACTCGGCATTGGAGAAGCAGGTTTTTTTGGCCGTGAAGAATTTCCGCGTGTACTGTGGAGGGGAGTGACCGGGCAGCGTGAGTCACTGGATCAATTGTACCAGTCCATACTCCAGGCTACGGAACCGCTGGGTTTTAAACCCGAGGAACGACCTTATCGACCTCATATCACCCTAGCACGCTCGTACACAGGAGAACAGCCTATTCCACCGTCTATTTGGCAGCCAAATGACCGATGCAGCGAGCCGTGGGAAGTGGGAGAATTTGTTTTATATGCAACCAGAATGGGTCAAAAACCAATGTACCAAATAATTCGAAAATTACCATTAATGAGGTGAAACCCTTGATCTATCAGCGAATTTAGTGATATAGTGTTTCAGCGTTATTCAAAAGGCGCATTTTGGGTTACATATCTGAGGAATGTGCTTAAAGTTAACGGGAGGAACATTATGGAAATCGTTAAAGAACATCGTTGGTTTGCACCTCTTTTGAGTGTGCTGCTTGTTTGTATATTGGGGATAGGCCTCTACGCTGAGGTTCAGCAAACACAGAAAAATCATAAAAATACACCTATGCAATCTCTGAGCTGGTCAGGGAACTCTTCGGCTCCTTCATATGGCGACAGGATGGGGACCCATAACGGGTCAAACAGGACAAGCCCCATCTTTGTCGCTGCTCATGGGCAGCCAAGCTGGAAAGAAATCATGCCGACACCGTTACCCGCTTCCCAGATGAAGCAGGCGGAACAAGCTCGGAATAACGTTGCTACAGGCAAGAAAAAGCTTGAGGTCCAGCATAGCAAGTCCGCAATCCTAACCCCTCCTACAACCATCTACTTTACGAAGACAAAAATGCTCACTCAGGATGACAAGGCGTTGTCTACCTGGAGCTATCCTGTCTCCGCTAAAGAACTGCTCCTGCTGCAAAAAATAGTGATGGCAGAAGCAGAAGGCGAACCGTACGAAGGCAAAGTGGCAGTTGCCAACGTTGTCTTAAACCGGCTGCGGTCAGCCCCATTTCCCGATACGATTCAGGCAGTGATTTATCAAAAAGCGCAATTTAGTCCGGTCGCGAACGGGCGTCTTCGTCGTGTTCAGCCCAACCAGGACAGCATCCGTGCGGTTACTGCTGCTTTGAACGGCCATAAAGCCGTGCCTGATAACACCTGTTTTTTCCTGTCGCTTACGTTAGCCCAGGACCTTACGGTTCATCATTCGCGTACCAAGGTGAAAACTATCGGTCATCATACTTTCTACAAATAACAGCCCTTTCTAAACAATAGGGTTCAGCTTTGTGAACGGATTTTGTGGTACAGGTGAAGCCAGTATGCAAAAGAGTTATAATAGGTAAAGGAAAGTAACCAAAATAATGAAAGTGACAAAGGAGGCGTAGATGATATGAAAATCACATATTATGGACATTCAGTTGTACTGGTAGAGGCAGAGGGGAAACGGATTATTATTGATCCTTTTTTGACGGGAAATCCTAAAGCAACCGTACAAGCCGAGGATATTCAGGTGGATGCCGTACTGTTGACACACGGTCATGCCGATCATTTTGGAGATGCTGTTGAAATTGCCAAGCGCAATGATTGTCCAGTGATCGCGGTCGCGGAACTGGCCGAATATTGTTCATCCTTGGGGGCCAAAGCTCACGGTATGAATCTGGGTGGGGGGCACCACTTTGACGGTTTCCATGTGAAATTCACGCTTGCGTTCCACAGCTCATCTTTGACGGTGGACGGACAAACCGTTTACATGGGAGAGCCGGCGGGGATTTTATTGACCATGGGAGGCCAAACCTTTTTCCATGCAGGGGATACTGGCCTGTTTGGCGACATGCGTCTCATTGGGGAAACTAACTCCATCGATGCTGCGGTATTGCCGATCGGAGATGGTTATACGATGGGACCGGAGGATGCACTGCTGGCAGCAAAATGGCTGCGTGCAAGCCGCGTAATACCGGTGCATTACAATACGTTCCCGGGTATTGAGCAGGACGGAGACGGCTTCTGTGATCGTCTACACAAAGAAGGCATTGAAGGGAAAGCATTGAAGCCCGGCGAAAGTCTCGAATTTTAATACGGATATCTGATTTGCGGGAATACACTTGATGGTCTATAAACTCATCAAATCTCCTTTGTCAGCCTTTTCTGTTCCTTAGAGGAATAGGAAAGGCTGTTTTTTAAAAGTGAATATTTATACATAAAAATGAGATATTTTTGCATTGATACGTTGAAGCTGTAATGTAAAAGATTTATTATCACAATCATAAAAACTTTGAATTGCTAACATGATAGGTCAATGATAAAATGATAGAACTAATTAGATTCATCAGTGGAATCGACGTATTTTTCAAGTCAAGCCATTGCATAATTATTGAAAAACATACGCATTCAGCGGACCGTACCGCCTTGAATACGTCACATGTTTTGTCCCCCATTCCTCGTAGTTGTTCTTTGAGTTACCTCTTGTTGCCACTGTCTTCTATTCGGCCGCCTGTATTTCAGGCCAGCATGACTTTATAACAGAAAGGTTGCGTTCCATGAGACAGACAGGTTTACCACCCAAACAGGGACTATATGATCCCCAATTCGAAAAAGACGCCTGCGGCATGGGCTTTGTTGCCCACATCAAGGGAAAACCATCGCACGATATTGTAAGTCAGGCTTTGACCATGCTCGTGAATATGGAGCATCGGGGCGGTCAGGGAAGTGAACCAAACTCCGGTGACGGAGCAGGGATTATGATTCAGGTCCCTCATCTGTTTTTTCAAGAGGAAGCGGAGCGATTGGGTTTCAAATTGCCAAAGGCCGGACATTATGGCGTTGGTATGCTTTTTGTATCCAATGATCCCAAAGTTCGTGAGGTACATGAGCAGAAGCTAAGAGATATCATCGTGGACGAAGGTCAAAATTGTTTGGGTTTTCGCGATGTTCCAACTTATGACGAAATGCTGGGGAAATCGGCAAAAGCAGCTAAACCGGGCGTGCGTCAGGTATTCATCGGTCGCAGTAGCGATCTGAAGGAAGAGCTGGACTTCGAACGGAAACTGTATGTCATTCGCAAACGTGCAGAGCTTGCTATTCGCTATAACCAAGAGGATGAGAACGGTGAGTCGTTCTATATTCCAAGTTTGTCATGTCGCAAGGTTGTATACAAAGGAATGCTGACAACCGAGCAGGTAGGCAAATTTTATCTGGATTTGCAGGATGAGCGGGTGACATCGGCGATCGCGCTGGTCCATTCCCGTTTTAGCACAAATACGTTCCCGAGCTGGGACCGTGCGCATCCTTATCGTTTTATGATTCACAACGGTGAAATCAATACTATGCGCGGCAACGTGAACTGGATGCATGCTCGCCAGGCGCAGTTTGAAAGCGAAGCGTTTGGTGGAGATATCAAGAAGGTAAAACCAGTCATTAACCCAGATGGCTCCGATACAGCCATGTTTGATAATACGCTGGAGTTTCTGTATCTGAGCGGACGTTCCCTTCCTCATGTAGCCATGATGATGGTGCCGGAGCCTTGGAACAAGCATGAAACCATGGACCCGAAGAAGCGAGCATTTTATGAATATCACAGCACCATGATGGAACCGTGGGACGGACCTGCTGCGATGGCGTTTACAGACGGTATCCAAATCGGAGCCATTCTCGACCGCAACGGTCTGCGTCCTGCACGTTACTATGTGACCAAGGACGATCTGATCGCACTGTCTTCAGAGGCGGGTGTATTGGATATTGCTCCTGAAAATGTGCTCTATAAGGATCGTCTCCGTCCGGGTCGTATGCTGTTGGTTGATACCCAAGAAGGCCGTATCGTTTCTGACGAAGAGTTAAAGGAACGTATCGCTTCCGAGGAACCTTATCAGCAATGGCTGGATGAGCACTTGGTTGATCTGGATGAGCTGCCGGAAGCACTAGAACAGCCGGAGCCTAAACATGAAAATGTAAATCAGCTTCAGCTCGCTTTTGGATATACGTTTGAAGAACTGCGCAAAATTCTGGAGCCGATGGCACTTACAGGTGCAGAACCGATTGGCTCAATGGGGTACGACGCACCATTGGCGGTGCTGTCTGATCGTCCGCAACGTTTGTACAATTACTTTAAACAAATGTTTGCCCAAGTCACGAACCCGCCGATTGACGCCATTCGTGAAGAGATTGTAACGTCAACCGCAACTACGATTGGGCCAGAGCGCAATTTACTGCATCCAGAACCGGAAAGCTGTCGTCAGATTCGTTTGGATTCGCCGGTGTTGTCGAATGAGGAGTTTGCCAAAATTCGCCACGTACACCGTCCGGGCTTCAAATCAATGACAATTCCGATCTTCTTTGAAGCGAAGGAAGGTGCTGAGGGCTTACGCAAGGCGCTGGAAGGATTGTTTGAGGCGGCTGACCGTGTCATTGACAAAGGTCATAACATCCTGATTTTGTCCGACCGTGGAGTGGATGCGGAAAATGCGGCCATTCCGGCGTTGCTAGCTGTTTCCAGCCTGCATCACCATCTGATTAAGCAGGGTACACGTACACGTGTGAGCATTTTGCTGGAGTCCGGGGAGCCAAGGGATATTCACCATTATGCGGTGCTGCTTGGATACGGTGTGAGCGCGGTTAATCCTTATCTGGCTTTTGAAACGCTGGATGTCATGATTCAGCAGGGCTTGCTGCGCGGCATCTCGCACGAAAAGGCAGTTAAAAATTATATTAAAGCGACAACAAAGGGTGTCGTTAAAATATTGTCCAAAATGGGTATTTCCACGATTCAGTCGTACCGTGGAGCACAAATTTTTGAGGCTGTAGGTCTGAAACAGGACTTTGTTGACCGTTATTTCACCTGGACACCTTCCCGCATTGGCGGTATCGGTCTGGAGGAAGTGACTACGGAAGCGCTCGTTCATCATAACCGTGCTTTCACCGACAAGGACGGCAACGACAAAGTGCTGGATTCGGGCGGCGACTATCAATGGCGTAACGACGGGGAAGAGCATTTGTTTAACCCGCAAACGGTGCATTTGCTCCAGCAGTCGGTTCGCTCTGGAGACTACAAGTTATACAAGAAATACGCCAAGCTGGTGCAGGGCGAAACGGAACAGCATTTAACGATCCGCTCGATGCTTCAGTTGAAGCCTACGGGTGAGCCTGTGCCGCTGGAAGAAGTGGAATCCGCTGCATCCATTATGCGTCGCTTCAAGACAGGAGCCATGTCCTTTGGCTCGATCAGTCAGGAAGCGCATGAAGATATGGCGATTGCGATGAATCGGATCGGTGGCAAGAGCAATACGGGTGAAGGTGGGGAGAACCCTGCACGTTTCATTCCGGATGCCAATGGCGATTCTCGTCGCAGTTCGATTAAACAGGTAGCGTCAGGCCGATTCGGTGTAACATCGAATTACTTGGTGAATGCCGACGAAATTCAGATCAAAATGGCGCAAGGCGCGAAGCCGGGTGAAGGTGGACAACTGCCAGGACGTAAGGTATACCCTTGGGTTGCTGAGGTACGTGGTTCTACGCCAGGAGTAGGTTTGATTTCACCACCGCCGCATCACGATATTTATTCTATCGAGGATTTGGCAGAGCTCATCTATGATCTCAAAAACGCCAATCCGCGTGCTGACATTAACGTGAAACTGGTGTCAGAAGTAGGCGTAGGCACGATTGCTACAGGGGTAGCAAAAGGCCGTGCTGACATTATTCTGGTCAGCGGTTACGACGGTGGTACAGGCGCTTCCCCGCAAGGCTCCATTCGCCATGCAGGTATGCCTTGGGAGCTGGGTCTGGCGGAGACGCATCAGACGCTGATGTTGAACAACCTGCGCGACCGCGTGGTATTGGAGACAGACGGCAAGATGCTGTCTGGCCGCGATTTGGTAGTAGCTGCCCTGTTGGGCGCGGAAGAATACGGCTTCTCTACAGCGCCGCTCGTGGCGTTGGGCTGTATTATGATGCGGGTATGCCAAATGGATACATGTCCGGTTGGTGTGGCTACGCAGAATCCGGAGCTGCGCAAAAATTATATGGGCGATCCTGCCCATGTGGTGAATTTTATGCGTTTCATCGCAGAAGATGTCCGTGAAATTATGGCGGAATTGGGCTTCCGTACAATTCAGGAAATGATTGGACGTACGGATTGTCTGGATACCGTGAACGCCGATTCGCATTGGAAGAAGAAGGGCGTAGACCTGAGCTTGCTGTTGCATGTTCCTGAGTTGGAAGAAGGTAGTGTACGTTACCGCGTACAACGCCAAAATCACGGTCTGGAAGAAACACTCGACATGCAGCAGCTCGTACCGATGGCTGCGGAAGCGCTGGAGAACGGAACGCCTGTTGAGGGTACCTTACCTATTACAAACGTGAATCGGGCGGTAGGAACGATTCTGGGCAGCGAGGTCACCCGTAAGTATGGAGCGGCGGGTCTGCCAGAGGATACGATTCGCTTTAACTTTATTGGATCGGCAGGTCAGAGCTTCGGGGCATTTATTCCGAAAGGCATCACGCTGAGCGTGGAAGGCGATAGCAATGACTATGTCGGTAAAGGGCTATCTGGCGGTAAGGTTATAGTGAAAAAGTCTCACAAAGCAACCTTTAAGGCAGAAGAGAACATTATTATCGGAAATACAGCCTTGTATGGAGCGACCAGCGGTGAAGCTTACATTAGCGGAATCGCAGGCGAGCGCTTTGCCGTTCGGAACTCCGGCGCACGTATTGTAGTTGAGGGCGTTGGGGATCATGGTTGCGAATATATGACGGGCGGACGTGTAGCGGTATTGGGTGGAACCGGACGGAATTTTGGAGCCGGAATGTCCGGAGGTATTGCATATGTCTATGACCCTGAGGGGACGTTCCTGAGCCGTTGTAATCTGGAAATGGTGTTGCTGGAAGGTGTGGAAGAACCTGCAGAAGCAGCAGATTTGCGCGGCTTGATTCAACGCCATGTCACTTACACGGGTAGTGAAGCGGGACAACGTATTTTGGATGATTGGCAGACTGCGATTCAGCAGTTTGTACGGGTGATTCCAAAGGATTACAAGCGTATGGTTGAACAGATCCAAAAAGAAGAGGCAACTGGTTTGAGCGGAGATGAAGCTCTGTTGGCAGCATTTGAAGCCAATATGCGTGAATTGGCGCGTGCCGGGGGCTAAAATGTAGACTACCAAATTTACTAAAAAAGGACTCGCTGAATACCGCTGTTATAATCACGGTGGTACCAGCAAGTCTTTTTTAGGTTGCTAAAAATGTGATTCATTTCCTTGACAAACGTCATAAATTCTGACATTACCCCCAAAATGTTTTCCTGAAACGGTAAATATGTTATAAAAAGTACCAAATTTTTTGGAATGTAACCGTTTACGTAAGAGTTTATGTCTTGTTATTTATTTTTGGATTGGTTATGATTTTTTTAGAGTACACAAACAAACCTAATATGCCCATCGTCCCTTCAAAACACAGAATAGGGTGACAGGATGAAGTTGAGGAAGTCAGCAGAAGACAAAATGATTTTTTTATACCGTTATGTATCACTATCTCTAACGTCACTTGTTTTTCTGTTCGAATCATCTAGGTTAATCGTGTGGCAGAAGCTATTACTGATTGGTTTTCTATTTTTATCCGTTACAGCATTTACTTGGATTTACCGTAAATACAGACTTCATGATATGGTATTGAAATGCAGCATTGCACTAGAAACAGCAGGGATCATTTTGTTGTTATTCCCAACCGGAGGGATGGATAGCCCGTTCAAATGGTATGTGATTACCCCCATGCTGGTGGCTTGTGCTCATCTGTCTATGAGATACAGTTGGACACTCCTCCTTTCTTATATCGGCTTGGTGCTTACATTTTGTTATATCTTTTTTACACCAGGTCAATATTTTTTGTGGGATCTTATATTGCAGAATATCAATTTGTTTCTGGTACTGATCGTAACTACGATGGCAATGCAGGTTATCGGCGTCATGAAGGACGAACTGAAGGTGGCTAAAGAACAAGCCAATGAGACGATGGATCATATCAAGTCGATTTACCACATCATGGAGACGACCAGCCACAATGAGGCTTTAAATCTCGGCCAGGTCATCTCAGACTATACTGTCAAGCTAACAAAGCAGAGCCGTGCATTTTTCTGGCTGGATAGTCAGGAGGAGGATGCACCGGAAAGTAGCCAGACAGGCTGGACGGTAGAGGAGGAGGAGCAGCTATTTGAGGAGCTGGGGAATTATCGGGAGGAATTCAGGGAAGAGCGTGAACCATTTTTCAGACATCTGCCAGAATGGGGCGATTTCCTCATGATCACAGTACCGATGACGACCCGTTTTGTAGCGACGATTGGCCTCAAGCTGGGCCCGGATCAAAGTCTGACAGGAAGACGCTGGCTCGTGCAACAACTGATATTCTTGGCTGAGCTGAGCGCTGTGTTCTTGGAGCGCTATGAGCTGGAGCGTATTGAAAATCAGCTGATTGTGACGAATGAGCAGAACCGAATTGCAAATGAAATGCATGACAATGTTTCTCAAAGTCTTTTTGGTATTGTGTACGCAACGCATTCTCTCCGGCAAACCTGGTGTCATCAGCCAAAGGAGCAGGTGGAGGAGCAAATTGATCTAATTCAGCAATCTGCTAACCAAGCGGTTAGAGAGCTGAAAGGGGCGATTCATAGTCTAAGCTCGAAAAAAAGCGGAGGCTCAACTTGGTTAGGGACGGTGAAAAGTCATCTCCATACACTCTCCAAGCTGAACCATGTACAAATTGATTTTGACATTCATGGTGATCATTATTCACTTCCGTATTTGTACCAAAAAGCTTTGTTCCGCATCATTTCCGAAGCGGCGGGGAACGCAATCCGTCATGGATTGGCCAAGCGAATTGATGTGAAGTTAAAATTGACGCCCCAAGTGATTAGACTGTCTATTCATGACGACGGAGTAGGGTTTGAGACGGCGAGAATGGTAGCAGGAGGTGAGGCGGTCAGTGCAGGCGGGGGCCTGGGCATGATGAATATGGAATATTTAGCTCAATCGATGGGAGGCGAATTTGATATTTCAAGTCGAATCGGAGAGGGAACACAGATCCGATTGTCCATTCCGGTAAATGCTTATGAATGAGGATTTTGCAAAATCCTCGAATAAAATGCGTGAACATTCTGCAATACAAAATCTGCGGTAACAATCGGATACATAGGGATTATGCAAATCCTGAACTGTAGACAGGAGGCCGAATCATGAAAATTGTCATTGTCGATGATCATCCTTTAGTACGGAAAGGACTCGCTGCGGTTATATCCATGCAGCCCAATGTTCAGTTTGCGGGAGAGGCCCAGAATCAACAGGAAGCACTTGTGGTGATCGAGGAAACAGATCCGGATCTGGTGCTGCTGGATTTGAAACTAGCTGATGAATCGGGGCTGGATATTATCAAGATAGCGCGCGGACGTGGTTTCAGAAGCAAATTTATTTTGCTGACCTCTTCCGCAACACGTGAAGATTTTCTGAAAGCAGAGGAAGCTTCCGTGGATGGTTATGTGCTTAAGGAAGCATTGCCTGAGGAATTAATTTACGCGATTCATCTTGTCAACAAAGGACGCAAATATTATGATCCGGCTATTCTCGAAAACAAGCTGCGTGAAGATGCGGGCAATCTGTCGGACGACCTGACGCCAAAGGAAAAGGAAGTGCTGGTCGAGCTGGGACAAGGAGCCTGCAATCGTGAAATTGCATCGCGGTTATTTATCAGTGAGTTCACAGTCAAAAAGCATGTCAGTCAGATCTTGGCCAAGCTGCGGCTGGCGGATCGTACGCAGGCAGCATTGTATGCCAATGCCATTGGTCTGGCGAAGTACGAGCCAACAAACATGGTATGATGCGCTGACTCTATAAGCTGCGCTGCACTTTTATATGCGAGTGGAAAGAAAAGCCTCAAAATCACCAAGCTTTGTGATTTTGAGGCTTTTTTCGATTTCTTTTTCCATAATCGACAAAGCATGGTACAAAAGTATACCATGCCGTATCCGAAAGTATACATTTCCCTCCCCCCATAGTGAGGGAGAAAGTGCCATTCGGTTCCATGTCGTTCACAGAGCCAATTGTTACAATAAAGTCATACTTAAATATGAAGAGAAATTGTATAGGAGGGAGGATTTTTGTGGAGAAAACCATTTTGGATTATCTAGTCCTGATCAAAAGAAGATTGTGGCTGATCGCAATTTTTGTCATTCTCTCATGTGTAACAACATACTTTGTGAGCGACAATGTTGTGAAGCCAGTCTATTCCGCTTCAAGCCAACTGCTGGTTAATCATATTTCCGCCAAGCAGGGGAGTAACAATCTGAACGACGTCAACACAAGTCTTAATTTGGTGGAAAGCTACAAGCAAATTCTCACTTCACCTAAAATTATGGACGCTGTTGTAGCGGCTCATCCCGAGTTCGGTTTGACGCAGCAGAAGTTGGCAGAGAAGCTGCAGATTAAATCCTCGGATAAAAGTCAGGTTATCGGTTTGACGTTTGAGGCAGGGAGCTATCCACAGGCCGCAGCGGTAGTAAACGCGGTAACCCAGAAATTCGTACAGACAGTTCCGGGATTGATGGAATTGAATAATGTGAAAATTTTAAATGAAGCGGACCCTCAGGCCAATCCTGACCCGATTAATGGGAACCCGCTCATGAATATTGCGATTAGTTTTCTCGTATCGCTGATGATTGCATTGGGCACGATTGTGTTCCTGGAAAGCATTAACGGCACGCTGCGCTCGGAGAAAGAAGCGGACGCGGACATCGGTATTCCGGTAATCGCATCGATTCCAGTCATTCGCAAGAAAGACGTCGATGGAGCAGCCGGAAATTCCAAAGAACGGGTAGGGGAGCGTAAATATGCTGCGATTGAATGACATGTTGATTACAGAAAGTAATCCATCATCGTATATCTCGGAATCATTTCGATCCCTCCGTACATACATCCGGCAGCAGGTGATTGGGCAAAAGGACCGTGGCACGGTTCTATTGTTGACCTCGCCGGAAAGCGGAGCGGGTAAAACTACACTGCTCGCCAACATCGGAGTTTCCTTTGCACAAGAAGGCAAGAAGGTGGCTCTGGTGGATTGCAATCTGCATAAACCAGCGCTGCACGAAATATTCGGAATGGAGAATACCGCAGGTCTATCGGCTTATTTGCGCGGTGGGGCTTCTTCCAAGTCTATCGTTAGGCATGGTGGGCTGGAGCTATCGGTTGTTCCCGGTGGAGACACCCTGTACAACGCAGCAGATCTGCTCGGTAGCGAACGTATGGCTGAGCTGCTGGAAGAGCTCAAACGTGAATATGACATCATCTTGCTTGATTCGGCTCCGGCGTTGAATTATACGGATGCTCGCTTGATTGCAGGCTTGACGGATGGTGTGATTCTCGTTGCTAGACATGGTCGTACCAAACGGGAAGATCTACGCAAAACAAAGCAACTCATGGAGCAGGCCAGTGCGACGCTGGTTGGAATTGTGATGAATCAGGTGAAGTAAGCAACACCAAAATTCGATGAAGCAAGGAGAATGAGTGCGATGACGAAAAGAGTGAAAAAGGCCATTATTCCAGCAGCAGGGTTAGGTACGCGCTTCCTCCCTGCCACAAAAGCGATGCCTAAGGAAATGCTTCCAATTATCAATAAGCCTACGATTCAATATATCGTGGAAGAAGCGATTGCTTCGGGTATTGAGGACATTATTATCGTTACGGGTAAAGGCAAACGTGCCATTGAGGACCACTTTGACAACGCATTTGAGCTGGAATCCAAACTGCTCGAGGACGGTAAGCTGAAACTTCTGGAGGAAGTACAGCGTTCTTCGGGAGTGGAAATTCACTACATTCGCCAAAAAGAACCCAAAGGTCTTGGACATGCGGTATGGTGCGCAAGACGCTTTATCGGGGACGAGCCGTTTGGTGTGCTGCTGGGCGATGATATCGTAACAGGTCAAAAACCTTGCCTGCGCCAGCTGATGGATCAGTATGAGGAAACTCAAAATTCGGTTATCGGTGTGCAGCGGGTACCGCAGGAATTTACGAACCGGTACGGCATCATTGAACCGGATCAGCAGGACGGACGCTTGTACCGAGTGAATAATTTTATAGAAAAACCGGCTCCAGGCACAGCGCCATCTGATTTGGCTATTATGGGTCGCTACGTGTTCTCGCCGAAAATTTTCAAATATCTTGATCTTCAGGAAAAAGGAGCTGGCGGCGAAATTCAGTTGACGGATGCGATCCAAAAGCTGAATCAGAGTGAGCGTGTGTACGCCTATGATTTTGAAGGCACTCGTTATGACGTGGGTGAGCGTCTTGGATATATTTTAACCACACTTGAATTTGCACTTGCCAGCGATGATTTGAAGTATCCGGTTATGGAGGCCATGAATGAATGGTTGAAAAAGACCGAGAAAGCAACCACGGCAGGTTGAGAGGGGGTACGTCAGCATGAGCATGGAAAATTTACCGGAGGACGGCGAGGCTGTCATGTCAGGTAAAGCGTTTTACATGCCATACGGAAATACACAAATTCAGGATAAAACGTCCTACCTGGTCACAAAACGCCTCCTTGATATGCTGCTGTCGTTCGTGGGCTTGATCGTCTTGCTTCCGCTTTTTGTAGTGGTAGGCGTTTTGATTAAGCTCGAAGACCCAAAGGGAAGCGTGTTTTTCAAGCAAACTCGGGTGGGCAAGAATGAGAAGTTATTCGATATGTATAAATTCCGTTCAATGGTGTCCAATGCAGAGGAACTGAAAAAGGACTTGATGGAGCTGAATGAAGTGAGCGGCGCCATGTTTAAAATTAAAAACGATCCTCGGATCACGAAAATTGGCAGTTTTCTGCGCAAGACGAGTATTGATGAGATTCCGCAGCTGTGGAACGTGTTGGTCGGCGACATGACTTTAGTCGGTCCGCGTCCGCCGTTGCCCAGCGAGGTCGAGCAATATTCTGATTATGATAAGCAACGCCTGATTGTAACACCGGGATGTACGGGTTACTGGCAGGTGAGCGCACGTAACAGTGTAGGCTTCGAAGAAATGGTGCAAATGGATTTGAAGTATATTCATGTTCGCAATACGTGGCTCGATTTGAAAATCATCATGAAAACAGGCGTTAAAATGCTGTTCTCCAAGGATGCTTACTGATGGATGCATTCAAGCGATGTCCCGCAGTGTCCGTCGTTATTTGCACCTATAACCGGGCGGACCTGCTGGAGAAAACGTTAATGTCCCTGCTGGAGCTGGAAGACCTTGCACTGGCTGAGATCATTGTGGTCGATAACCGATCCACCGATCATACAGCAGCGACGATCAAAAGGTTCACCGTCGCCCATGGTCAGAATATCCATCTCCGATATCATTATGAGCGCGAACAAGGACTGTCTGCTGCTCGCAATGCAGGCATTACGTTATCAAGAGCGGAAGTCATTGCTTTTCTCGATGATGATGCAATTCCGTGTGTTACATGGTTGCAAACGATTATGTCAGCATTCGGGAACAATCCTGAGCTGACGGCTATGGGTGGGAAAATTGACCCTATGTTTGAGACGGAACGACCGGGTTGGCTAACAGGCCCGCTTGAACTGCCTTACACGATTATTGATCTGGGCAAAGCCGTTCGTGAATATCCGTCTGGACTGAATCCATTTGGAGCGAATATGGCGATGCGCAAAACGGCTTTTGCCGCCGTTATGTTCCCGCTTCATCTAGGCAGAAAGGGAGATATCCTTCTATCAGGTGAAGAATCGTGGGTATTCGAGCAAATCCGTAAAAATGGTGGAACGATTATGTATCATCCACACATGTCTGTGGAACATTTTGTGCCGGCTTCACGGTTAACGAAAGAATGGATCATGAACCGCTACTATTGTCAGGGCATGTCTAACGCTGCTCAGGCCGTAGGTCTGCGCGGCAACGCGATGCTGATGGCGAAGACGGCAGCCAAAGTGTTATACATCACTTTGGATTCCCTGCTGGCACGTAGTGAGGGCAGGAAGCTGTTGAACCGGTGCAGGCTTGAAAGTATCCGTGGGACACTGGATACACTGCGCAACCGGAAAAGCGAGTCAGCTGCGGGGTGAAAGATGGAACATGAGTAACTATCCTTGGACTACTAGAATAAACACCATACAGCATGTTTTTATTTTTCTACTGGGCGCTCTTGCTGTAGGAATTGCGGCTACCTATCAGCCGGTGGTCAGTATTGCGGCGGTATGTTTACTGCTCTTGCTGGCTGTTTCTATCCATCATCCAGAGCGCATCAGCTACGCTGTTTTGCTAAGTACAGCAGTCTCAGTCGATTCTCTGTATCAGGGTGGCGTGTTCGGTATTGAGATTTTGTCATTGTACAAATTGGGCATTTTGGCTCTGCTGGTGCCGTGCATGCTCGTGTATGGCATACGTCTCAAGTTCAGCTATCCGGTCTGGGCATTGGTGATCATGCTGGGGATCACATTTGGATTTTCAGCATGGCTGCCTTTGTTAACGACCTCGATTGCCGTTAAGGCGTTCGTCGGTTTATCACTCCCTTTCTTTTTTTTACTGATCCAGTGGAAAAAGGATGTAGCAGAAAAGCATATCCGACTGATCAGTCTGTTGCCAATTATTAGTGTGGTCATTGGATTGGGTTTGCAGGTTCTAGGGCTGCATTCGTTTACGGATGTAGAATTTACGGGCGCAGTCAGAGTACAAGGAGCGAATATACCGCCGCATCTGGCAATGCTCTCCTTTCTCGGAATTGCCGTCTCTCTAATTGAGGTCAAGCGCAGACCCAAGCAAGCCGCTTTTTATTACACTGTGTTGGCACTGAACTTTCTGATTCTGATCGCTACCGGTACACGTGGACCGATTCTGGCTTTGTTATTAATGTTTGCTGTATATCTGTTTGATATTGCCCGTCAGTACCTCAAGGGGAAAGTCAATTATTTGCTACCGCTGGCCGGATCGTTTTTGGTTGCTCTGGGGGCGGTGGCCCTGCAATGGAACAATTTAAAAAAACGCTCCTTCGAACGGGAGACCGATACAGGCATTGACCTGTCGGGACGCTCGGAGGCATGGGAATATTTTTTGAACAGAGTACATGATTACCCTTGGTCAGGGAGAGGTCTTGGCGCGGTAACGGTCGCGAACGATGGGACATTATTCAATGGCTTTGTTGTACCGCATAACGAGTATATACGCTTTTATTTTGACACGGGATATATCGGTTGCGGGCTATTAATGCTTTCATTGCTGATCGTGTTCGCTCTCATTTACCGGTCGCTTGCCAAGTCTATCAAACCTTATTTTGTAAGCTTAATTGCAGGCTTTCTGATCTACTCGTTTTCAGATAATACGTTGTCGACGGTTCAGATGATTATTCCATTTTGCTGGTATTTGAACGCGTTATACCAGACATCTACTCAAACCGATTTTCGCAAAGAGAAGTGATACGATGAGCAGAGTGAACATGTTCGATGTCAACTTTGATAATTACGATTTTAATGATCTACTCGAATTTATAGATACTTCTATTGAACATCAGCGTCATTCCTACATTTTGACCTGTAATGTCGATCATGTGATCAAGCTTCGCAAGGATGATGAATTCCGCAAGGTGTATTCGGATGCCGGAGCTGTAGTGGCCGATGGGATGCCTATCATATGGGCGTCCAAGTTACTGAAAAAACCCCTCAAACAAAAGGTGTCCGGGTCAGATTTGTTCACTCGGCTGGGAGAGGCTTTTGAGGATCGAGGCTATCGTTTATTTTTTCTGGGTGCAGCTGACGGTATTCCTGAGAAGGCTATGCTCAATCTCCAGGAATCTTATCCGAACATGAATGTGGTGGGCTGTTACTCTCCTTCTTATGGTTTTGAGAAAAACGAGGAGGAGAATAGGCACATTATCCAACTGCTTCAAGAGGCTCGCCCGGACATCGTTTTTGTAGGTGTAGGCGCCCCTAAACAGGAAAAATGGATCTACAGATATTACGAGACTTACCGCGCTCCGATTTCGATTGGGGTGGGAGCGACCTTTGATTTCCTGTCGGGAAATGTGAAAAGAGCACCGGAGCTGATGCAGAAGACGGGATTTGAATGGTTCTGGAGGTTGTCTCAGGAGCCTAAACGATTGTGGAAAAGATATTTGATTGAGGATTCCCAATTTCTCGTTCTGCTGTTTAAGGAGATGTTCAAGCGGAAGCGGATGAAGGGAGGTCAGGGGTGAGAAACATGAGTCGGTTGGCAGATCAGCAGATTTCCGTTTGGCTAGGAAATCGGCGTGGAATCAGCATGATCGGCATGGGGTTGATGGCTTGTATGTTGCCACTCGCCATCGGATTTGTCAGCGCCAAGATGAATCCCACCATGAGCCAGCAGGGAGCCATATTGCTGGCGCTCGTTTTTCCGGCCTTCCTGCTGGCGATCTTGCAATCGCGGCTACTGATTCCTTACACACTGGCAGTGTGGGCAGTAGGCCCGGAAATCCGCCGCATTGCGGATTGGATGGAGGGAACATATCACTCGGTTTCCTTGTTGAGCGTGGCACCGCTGCTGGTAAGCAGTATGTTGATTATTCCTGTGTTGCGGGGCATTCATCAGGCCGAAAAACCCTTGACCCGAATTGCTGTATTTTTCGGCATAGAATTGGCCTACGGAAGTGTGGTCGGGTTATTCAAAAATGGTATTGTTTTTGCTTATGATTTAGCCAATTATGTGGTTCCTTTGATCCTGTTGCCTTATCTTGCGATTAAGCCCATGAAGGCGAAGGAGCTGGACCGACTGCTGTATTCATATGCCAACATTGCTGTTCTTGTGGCAATTTACGGCATTATCCAGTACTTGACGGTGCCTCCGTGGGATGCATTTTGGATGAATCATGTAGAAATGAATTCCATTGGTGTTCCAGAACCACTTCAAATCAGAGTATTTTCTTCCATGAACTCGCCTGGTCCCTGCGCTATTTTCCTGGCGATGGCACTTGTACCCATGCTAATGGAAAAACGTTGGCGTGGCACTTTGGGATGGATCGGAATCCTGCTGACGGTCGTTTGTCTCTTAATCACGCTGGTACGTTCAGCCTGGCTAATTGCATTCGTCATGTTACTGGC
This sequence comes from Paenibacillus sp. FSL R7-0340, assembly GCF_038002205.1. NCBI lineage: Bacteria > Bacillati > Bacillota > Bacilli > Caryophanales > Paenibacillaceae > Paenibacillus > Paenibacillus sp. FSL R7-0340. The sequence continues at coordinate 4,863,362 of NZ_JBBOBY010000001.1, read as the reverse complement.
TTACATTCTCAGTTCATCTTCCAAGGGAAAGTGGAAAACCTTGTTTCAACTAGCTATAGTTGGCCTTCTTCTCTACATCATTGTTCCAAAACTTCCAGGGGCAGAAGGTTTGGTGGCTCGCATGCAGACGCTGACGGATATTCAGCAGGATCATTCGTACAATGAACGTTTGGATTTACTGCATACGATGCTTCCGGCGATTGCTGGCAATCCGGTCGGGCAGGGGATTGGGAGTGTAGGAATCGGAACCAAGCTTGATAACGGCGGCGATCTCGGCGAACTTGGGATTATGGATAATGGATATATCGCCATTTTCCTCACCTTCGGTATTTTCGGGGCATTCTTTTTCTTCGGTGGTCTCTTCGTTATCATCAAGCGCCTTCTCGCCCGTATTGCCGCACGAGATGCCAGTCAGCCTTATATCAGACTGGCGTTGGCTACGTGGGCCGGAGCTGTAGCCAGTCTCATATCAGATAATGGTTTCCCCGGTATGCGCGGCTATCTGATCTGGATGATGATCGGGATAGGACTATGGGCAAAAGATGTCATCGCGGAAAGAAGGTAAAGGCTGTGCAAAACTTACAAGCATTATCCGCACCTGTCCGGACACTATGGTCCACGGTGATTCGGTTTGCCAAAAGCAAGGATAACAGCTCTGCAGCAGTAAAAACGATGATATTCAGTATGCTGATTCTCGTCGTGAATATGCTGACTGGTGTGCTAACGGCACGATTCCTGGGTCCTACTGGACGCGGGGAACAGACAGCGATGGTGAACTGGTCCCAATTTCTCGCCTTCTGCATGAGCTTCGGTGTCCCATCTGCATTAATTTACAATGCGAAAAGGAAACCGGAGGAAACGGGCAAGCTGTATGGTCTGGCCTTGCTGCTGGCTACCATGTTCGGGGGCTTGGCGACACTCGTCGGAGTTTTTCTAATTCCTTATTGGCTGCGCTCTTTTTCTTCATCGGTCATACTTTTCGCGCAGTGCTCCATGATGATGTGTCCGCTCATAGCGATTTCACAGATCAATAATGCATTGCTTCAAGTTCGCTCGGAATATAAGCAGTACAATTTATTCCGGTATCTGGTACCGCTAAGTACACTGCTGGGTCTGGCGATTCTGATCTTAACCGGAAATATGAATCCGTACACCTCGGCATTGGCCTATTTACTGCCGGGCTTGCCGATTTATATTGGTGTCACGATACGAATGATTCGGCTGTACAAACCAAAGGTAAAGAACAGCTGGACGCAATTTAAAAATCTCTTTACCTACGGTATGGGTTCATACGGAAATGATCTCATGGGGCAGGTTTCCACTTATATTGATCAGATTTTGATTGCGGGTCTGCTCAGACCCGCTGATCTCGGTTTATATGCAGTAGCGGTCAGCTTGGCCAGGATGGTGAATGTATTTTCTACCTCGATCATTGTCGTGCTGTTTCCCAAAGCCTCCGGTCTGAATAAGGAAGAGGCGGTGGCCATAACATTTCGGGCATTTCGAGTGACATCAACGGCAACCTTTCTGGCTGCGGTGATGCTGATGCTGATTGCTCCGTTCGTATTTACATTGTTATATGGTCAAGAGTTTAAACAAGCGCTTACGGTATTCCGGTTCCTGGTGCTTGAGGTTGCTATCAGTGGGGGAACCATGGTGCTGGCACAACAATTTATGGCGTTGGGTAAGCCCAAACTGGTTACCATTCTACAGGGTGTCGGATTGGCGCTCGTCATTCCATTGCTGTCCATACTCGTACCGAAATATGGATTGACGGGTGCAGGGATAGCAATGCTGTCTTCGGGGATTCTACGGTTCATTTTCATTTTATGTAATGTTAAATTCGTTCTAAAAATGAAGATTCCAAGACTGCTTATTTCCAAACAAGATTTTCAATGGCTCCGATCAACGATGTCACACTACATCCGGAAAAAGCCAGTTAACGGTTAGATAAAGAAGGAGGCACCCGCTAATGAACCACATGTCTAGCGTTCCCGCGGACAACCGGATATCCGTAGTTATTATCGCTCAGGATGATGGCACTCGAATCACAGCCGCCATTAAATCCTGCAAGCCCTTTGCGGACGATATCGTCGTCATTGACGGAGGGAGCAAGGACAATACGATTCAGGTAGCTGAATCCTTGGGCTGTCGGGTGTTTTCCAACCCGTGGCCCGGTTATGCCAAACAGCGCATGTTTGGTGTTGAAAAAGCGGAATTTGATTGGATATTCCTGATTGATACGGACGAAGTAGTGGATGCAGAGTTGCTTGGAGACTTGTTGAAAGTAAAGGAAACGCTCCACGATCCGGCCAAAGCATATTCCGTATTCCGGATTGGAGATTTTCTCGGCAAATGGATGAACAAAGGCGAATACCTGGTTCGTTTGTACAATCGGCGTATTTATGGCATTACGAATAGTCTTGTTCATGAAATGCCGGATGTAGCCTCTTCCCAGATTGTCAATCTGGAGGGCGTGTTATGGCACTACGGCTTCCGCAGCATCAGTGATCATATGACCCGTTTTAACAAATATACAGATCTGGAAGCAGAGACGGCATTTAACAAAGGAAGATCCTTTCGGATTACCAGACTGTTGTGGCGGCCTCCTGCCCGCTTTGTGCAGAAGTATTTTGTCCAAGGCTTATACCGCAAGGGATTGGCGGGTTTTGCCGTAGCAGTATTCTGGGTGATGTATGAGTTTCTCGTCTGCTTCAAGCATTATGAGCTAACCAAGCGGCGAAAAAAGATAGAAATCGTGGATGACGGACATACCGAGCAGAAAGGAGAAACCAGCTATGTCGTACAATAACGGATTTCGTATTGCGGCAACGGGGCTTAGCTGGCCGTCCTTGCAGCCAGGAGGCCTCAACACATATTTCAAATCCATCTGTGAGCAGCTTACGTTAGAGCGCAATACGCTGGATGCTCTAATCTGTAGTGACGAGCAGCCGCAGGCGCCCGACCGTATTCGGATTCATTCGATTGGCAGCAAGCAGCAATCCATGTGGAAGCGTCGAGAGCTAATGCAAAAATATGCAGCAGAGCTGTTTGACAAGCAACCGACGGATGTACTGTATTCCCATTTTGCTCCCTATGGTGTCGGACCGGCGCTGGAGGCGAAAAAAAGAGGAATTCCGGTAGTTACCACCTTTCACGGACCGTGGACGGAGGAAATGAAGATTGAAGGACAGGGCATCAAGCATTTGCTAAAAACGACGTTGGCTAAATCCATTGAAATGAAGGCCTACGGATTGGCGGATAAATTTATAGTGCTAAGCGAAACCTTTCGGGATATTTTGCATGAGCACTATAAGGTTCCACTCAGCAAAATTCATGTTATTCCTGGTGCGGCGAATGTAGAAAGGTTCCACCCGGCAGAGGATCAAGAAGCGGTGCGGAAGTGCCTGAATTTGCCGCAAAATGCGACGATTGTGCTCACCGTTCGTCGTCTTGTTAATCGAATGGGACTGCTACAGCTACTGGAAGCATGGCGACGAGTAACCGAGCGTCATCCTGATCATGTGTTGCTGATTGGAGGGAAGGGCCCCTTGATGGAGGAATTGGCTTCCAAGGTGGCGGAATACAATCTTCATAACCATGTAAGGCTGCTCGGTTATGTGTCAGATGAGGAGCTTCCACTGTACCACCAAGCATCGAATTTGTTCGTTGTACCTACACAGGCACTGGAAGGTTTCGGTCTGATCACAGTGGAGGCGATGGCCTCGGGACTGCCGGTGCTGGCGACTCCTGTGGGTGGCAATAAGGAGATTTTAAGAGGATTCCGTCCCGAGCTTTTGTTCAAGGGAACGGATAGTGAAGCCATTGCTGAAGGGTTGCTGCGTGTGCTGGATCATCGTGAACTTCTACCGAATGCAAGGGAATGCCGGGACCATGTCCTGAGCAGATATACATGGGGACATGTAGCGGAGCAGGTGGAAGAGGTGTTCCGACAGGTCCTTGATAGAAAGGCGGCGGCGAAATGATGAGAGTAGCTTATATTGACCATACGGCAAGATGGAGCGGCGGCGAAGTCGCTTTGTATAACATACTGACGAATATCGGGGAACATATCGACCCGCTCGTTATTTTGGCAGAGGAGGGCGATTTAGCAGATCGGCTTCGGCAGCGTGATATTGATGTGCGCATCGTTCCATTGGACGATTCGATTCGCAATCGGGGACGGAATGCCGTGAATCTAGGTGCGCCTGCAGCAGCTTTTCGTTTGCTGGCTTACGGTAGAAAACTTGCGCCCTTGCTGCGTGAGGAAAAGGTCGTGTGCGTTCACACGAACTCGCTCAAGTCTGCACTGTATGGTACAGTAGCCGCCAAATCGGCGAAGCTGCCCTTGATCTGGCATATCCGTGACCACATCGGTCCGCCGTATCTGAAGCCGATTGTGGCCAAAGGGATTCGGCTGATGTCCCGCTTTTTGCCCAACGGAGTGATTGCAAATTCCAAATCCACGCTGAGTGCGTTGGAGTTACCCCCGGACAAAAAGACGCTCGTCGTTTACTCTGCTTTTGCCAAAGCAATTACAGCACGTGACACGGCTGCGGATTCACGTGGTGATGACTCGTTTAACGTCGTATTGGTCGGCAGATTGGCGGAATGGAAGGGACAGCATATTTTACTGGAAGCGGCACGCTCCTTTTTACCGGATCAGCGCGTGAAATTCTGGCTGGCTGGAGATGCGTTGTTCGGAGAAGAGGAATACAAGCAACGATTAGAGTCCACGATGCGCGAATACGGGTTGGCTAACGTCAATCTGCTGGGACACGTCGATGACATTCAAGGCCTGATGCAGCGTTGTGATTTGCTGATTCATACCTCTATTACACCAGAACCATTCGGTCAGGTCATTATTGAAGGCATGGCTGCGGGTCTCCCAGTGATTGCTTCCAATGAGGGTGGACCCAAGGAAACGGTGGTACCCCATGAAACCGGGCTGCTTATTGAACCGGGTGATCCGGCTAAGCTGGAAGAAGCCATCCGCTGGATGTTGGAGCATCCACAAGAACGTCAGCAGATGGGTGAGAGAGGGATGGAACGGGTCAAAAAGCATTTTGTCATCGAGAACACAGTTAAGGATATAGTTCATTACTATAAGGGTTTGTTGGCAGGAGTCTGACCGACATTCGCGTTAAAGGATGATTCAGATGAAAATAGCGATAGCACACGATTACTTAATCCAAATGGGCGGAGCGGAAAGGGTAGTAGAGGTATTCCACGATATGTATCCGGAGGCTCCTATCTTCACAACGGTGTTCAGCGACGACCGCCTGTCGCGTAACTTGAAGGATGCGGATATTAGAGCCACTTGGCTACAAAAAGTCCCAGGGGTGAAGGACAACTTCAAAGGAGTGCTGCCGCTGTATCCCATTGCTATCCGTGATTTTGATTTTAGGGATTTCGACATTGTTTTAAGCTCCAGTAGTGCATTTATGAAAAGCATCCAGGTACCCAAACATACGTTTCACATTTGTTATTGTCACACACCGATGCGGTTTGCCTGGGATTACGATACATATATGGCCCGGCAGTCCAAATCCAACCTGCTCAAAAACATGCTCAAGCTGTACATGAACCGGTTGAAAACATGGGATGCCAAAACTTCTCGCAACGTAGACCAGTTTGTTGCCAACTCTTCGGTTGTTAAACGAAGAATTTTGCACTATTACCAAAGGGATTCGGATGTGATTTTCCCACCTATTAATACATCCCGTTTTAAACGCGCTACAAACATCGGTGACTATTACCTGATCGTATCCCGATTGGTGTCCTACAAGCGCATCGATCTCGCGATCGAAGCATTCAAACGTAACGGTCTCAAGCTGCGCATTGTGGGTGAAGGACCGGACCGTAAACGACTCGAAGGTATGGCTGCTCCGAACATTGAGTTCCTCGGCAGGCTTGAGGATGAAGAGGTTAACAAGCTGATGGCAGAATGCCGAGCGCTCGTTTTTCCTGGTGAAGAGGACTTCGGTATTACGCCTTTGGAGGCGAATGCGGCCGGACGGCCTGTCATCGCTTTTCAGGGTGGGGGAGCGCTGGATACGATTGTTCCTCATGTGAACGGCGTATTTTTCCGCAAGCATCAAGTAGAGGATGTGCTGGAGGCCGTCGAAAAGGTTGAGCAACATGCATGGAATGTGGACGATATCATTACCCATGCCCGCAAATTTGATGAAGAAAACTTCAAGGATCAATTAAAAAAGTATGTAGAACAAGCCTATGTGAACTTTCTAAAAGGAGGATGAACGGAATGAAGCTGGCTGTAATCGGTACTGGATACGTTGGGCTCGTCTCGGGTGTATGTTTTGCGCAAAAAGGTAATGAGGTGATTTGTGTCGATCTGGAGCAGCACAAAATCGACATGTTGAACCGGGCAGAATCTCCGATTTATGAACCGGGTATTGAGGAATTGATCGCGTTGAATCTGGAAGCGGGCCGGTTGGAGTTCACCTCGGATTTGGCCGATGCGGTACGCCGCTCGGATATCGTAATTTTGGCGGTAGGTACGCCTTCTCTGGCTAACGGCGAGGCGAATTTGTCGTACATTGAACAGGCGGCCGCTGATGTTGGGAAAGCCATGAACGGGTATAAGATTATTATGACCAAGAGTACTGTACCTGTCGGAACGAACGAAAAGATTAAGGACGTATTGGCTCGCCACACGAGCTTGTCTTTCGATATCGTCTCCGCGCCGGAGTTTCTGAGAGAAGGCTCAGCCATCAATGATACGCTTCATCCGGATCGCATCATTATTGGTTTGGACAATACAGGATTGCGTGAAACCATGGTCACTCTGCATCAGGTCTTCACGGATAAAATCTATGTGACGGATATCCGTAGTGCTGAAATGATCAAATACGCGTCCAATGCGTTTCTGGCAACTAAAATTTCGTTCATTAACGAAATCGCTAATATTTGCGAAAAGGTTGGCGCCGATGTAACCTGTGTGGCTGACGGTATGGGTATGGACAAACGGATTGGCTCCTCTTTCCTACAAGCAGGGATCGGGTATGGTGGCTCTTGCTTTCCAAAAGACACAAATGCGCTTATCCAAATTGCAGGTAATGTAGACTATGAATTTAAGTTGTTGAAATCGGTGGTCGAGGTGAATACCGACCAGCGCTTTATGATTGTATCCAAGCTGCGCGAATCGCTGGGTCAACTGAACGGTGTGTCCATTGGCATTTGGGGCCTCGCCTTCAAGCCCAATACAGATGACATCCGCGAAGCTCCAGCACTGGAAATCGTAGAAACGCTCATTCAGGCAGGCGCTATTGTCAAGCTGTATGATCCTATTGCGATGGATAAATTCAAGGAGCGCGTGGATCACCCGAATATTGTATGGTGCTTGTCCCCACAGCAAGCCGCTGAAGGTAGCGACGCTGTGTGCCTGTTGACCGATTGGGAAGAGTTCAAAAAAGTTGATCTCGTACAACTGGCCTCCATTCTGCACAAACCGGTTCTCATTGACGGTCGTAACGTATTCGGTGAGGAACAGATCCAAGGCTCCGGGCTGGAATACTACTCCGTGGGTCGTCCGCGGATGAGTGGGTGGAATCGGGATAAGGTAGAGGTTTAAAAGTGACAGATTAAAAAGTGACTGTGGCGGTGTTGGAGGCGCTGAAGGCGCTGCGCGTGCAGATTGTTCTTCCGATTGCTGTTACCCCCGGATTTTCTGGATTATATAAAACATTCAAAGGTTAAAATCCGGGGATAAAGGCAAACGCTGACGCTTCTTCAGAACAATTCTGCCCGCTCCGCTGCTTTTCGCCGTGGAGTCACAATTTTTAAACTCCCACCTTATGGGGGGAGTAGAAGGGCAGATCAGAAGGAGCGGCGCGGTTGATGCCGCTCCTTCCGATCAAGCGGCGCTGCGCCGCCCCTGTGGAGCAAGCACTACCATGCGGATACGCTATGCTGCTCCTGCGACGCAAAGACGCCATTGCTGTTGCCGAAGGCGTGAGATTTTTACAGGCTGACCGGACTTAATAATGTCCGGTCGTGCCTTTTGCACCACAAGGTATGATCGATATGATGCATTTTTTGAGTAGCGAAGGGTTGGATTTGAATCTGGAGAAGCGATAGTGTTCGCCTTTGGACCGGGATTCAAACCTTTATACGATTTTATACAATCGAATGAATCCCGGTCCAACAGCGATCGTAAGATCAAATCCAGCCTGTAGCGGACTACTCAACCCTGCCCCATCCGATCATCCAACCAATATAGAGAGGAAGTGGAGAGTTATGAAGCTCGTACTTTTGTCTGGTGGTTCCGGTAAAAGATTATGGCCTTTGTCCAACGATTCCCGTTCCAAACAATTTTTGAAGGTACTGGAGAGCCCGGAGGGGATTTCGGAATCCATGGTACAGCGGGTATGGAGACAATTGGGAGACAACGGATTATCAGAATCTTCGTTTATTGCGACAGGGAGAGCACAGGTCGAAATGATCCAGAGTCAGGTCGGGCCGAATACGCGCATTATTGTTGAGCCGGAACGCAGAGACACCTTTCCTGCGATTGCGCTGACAGCGACTTATCTATATTCCATTGCAGGTGTTTCACCTGATGAAATTATAGCAATATTGCCTGTAGATCCTTATGTTGAGGATGCTTTCTTCGCTTCCGTAGCCCAGCTGGAACATACGCTTCAGGAGAGTGAAGGCAAGCTTGCTTTAATCGGGGTTGTCCCTTCCTATCCTTCAGAGAAATATGGTTACATTATTCCGAAAAACGATGCCACTCAAGGTAGCACAGGCTACCGTGAAGTGAGCCATTTTCAAGAGAAACCCGACCGGGAGCAGGCGGAGCGTCTGATTGAACGCAATGCTCTATGGAACTGCGGGGTTTTTGCATTCAAATTAAGTTATTTGCTGGATATCTTGGCATCCAAGGGGTTGCCGCTTAATTATGAAGAAATGCAAAAGCAATACGCATCTCTGGAAAAAATCAGCTTTGACTATGAAGTAGTCGAGAAGGAAAAGGACATCGTAGTTCTTCCGTATGATGGTTTTTGGAAGGATTTGGGTACCTGGAATACGCTCACAGAAGAAATGTCTAATCAACAAGTGGGCAGAGGTGTAGTAACGGAGGATTGCGTCAATACGAGCCTTATTAACGAGTTAGACATTCCTGTGGCGATCATTGGAACGAATGATCTGATCGTAGCCGCTAGCCCGGATGGCATTCTTGTGACCAATAAGGCAGAAAGTCCTCGTATTAAGGAAGTGCTCAAGGCTCATGATCAGCGTCCAATGTATGAAGAACGTCGTTGGGGACAGTATCGGGTTGTGGATTATGTCAAGTATGACGAGGGTAACGAGGTATTGACCAAACGAATCCGCGTACGGAAAGGCAAAAATATCAGCTACCAGCTTCATTTCAAACGAAGTGAAATCTGGACCATTATTAGCGGTGAAGCGGAAATTATTTTGAATGAGAAGCTGCACAAAGTGAAGGCTGGTGACGTAGTACGTATCCCTGAAGGGACGAAGCATAGCATTTTGGCAGTGACCGATGTGGATTTTATTGAGGTGCAGACTGGCTCTGAGTTGGTTGAAGAGGATATTGTCCGCTTTTGTATGGATTGGAATGAAATTTCCCGTCACCAATTTATCTCCTAATTATTTTCGTAAAAACGAAAAAAAGACGAATTCATGAAAATTCATAGCCTAAACTGTCGAAATTGGGCGAAAACCTGTAAATTCATGAACATGACCTATTAAATTTTGGTAAAAAAAAGTCGATACTTAGGGTAAGAAGGAATCCAAACTCCTTCCAACGATAAACGCAGCCCTGTCGAAAGGCAGGTACGCAAAGCTAAAGGGCCTTCCACAAGGATGGCAGCCTGGCTACCGAAAGGAAGAGCGAAAGTGAGATTCAATTTTATTCCTCTGTATCGACTGATACGTCATGTACTCCCCGTTGTTATGCTTTTTTCATTGTTGCCCGTCGGTTTTGGAGATTCTCTGTCGGTGGCGAATGCCGCTTCATTACAACCTGTTAATTCGGACGCTTCTACTCAGGCCCGTGAACTATACAATTATTTACTCAACATCTCAGGGAAAAAAATAGTCACCGGTCAGCATGATTATTTGGAAAGTCCAGATGAATTAAGTAACAAGGTCCAAAAAATCAGTCAGGCATATGTTGGTGTACACGGCTATGAGATGGGAGCTATCTCTGGTCAATCTGACGCTACGGAAGCAGCACAACGTAAAAATGTCGTCGATAGTGCTATCCGTTGGGACAGATCCGGTGGTATTGTGACGATGACTTTTCATGAAGCGCTACCAGGTAGGCCACTGACTTGGGCCAATGTACAGGCGAAAGTAAGTCAGGCAGAGTTCAACAAATACGTGACTCCAGGTACTGCGCAGTATAACCTCCTCATTGCCGATCTGGATAAGGTCGCTGTATCGTTAAAGCAGCTTCGTGATGCAGGGGTTCCGGTTTTGTGGAGACCTTACCACGAAATGAATGGTGACTGGTTCTGGTGGGGAAACAAAAATAATTTCAATCAGCTATGGAATATCATGTACGACCGTTTTACAAACACACATCAATTGAACAATCTGCTGTGGGTATGGAGTCCGAATGCTCCCAATTCGTATACCGTCCCATATACCCCGAAATACCCGGGGGATGACAAAGTGGACATTTTGGCAGTAGACATTTACAACAATGATTTTAAGCAAAGTCATTACGAAGGTCTGCTCGGGTTGGCACGGAATAAGCCGATTGCCATTGGGGAGCACGGTGAGATGCCTAGTTCTGAGGTATTGCAGGCTCAACCTAAATGGGTATATTCCATGACTTGGGGCAAGATGCTGACTGAGAATAACACAACAAATCAAATTCAGGATTATATGAATGATTCGAAGAGTTTGACGCGGGATGATGTGAAAAATGGGCTGGCAGCAATCGAACAACCTGGGACAGACGTACCGACCTTACCGGACGAGGGACAAAGTGAGCCTATCCCGGCTCCGACTCCTCCTTCCGTTCCTGATGTGGTATATGTGAACGGGCTGCAGGGCGAATATTTTAACAATATGAATTTGAGCGGAAGTCCTGCTTTGATCCGTACAGATAGCAAGCTGGACTACAACTGGCGTGCCAATGCAGCTGATCCAAAGGTGAATGCCGATCAGTTCTCGGTTCGCTGGACGGGTAAAATCAAACCGCAATATAGCGAGACCTATACGTTCACAACGATATCTGATGACGGTATCCGTGTATGGGTAGATGGCAAGTTGGTTATTGACAGCTGGTTCAAACAAAGCTGGACAGAGCGTAAAGGCAGTATTACTTTGGAAGCAGGCAAAATGGTAGATTTAAAAGTGGAATACTATGATGAAAAAGGCGACGCGATGGCACGTCTAATGTGGGAAAGTCAGCATGAAGCGAAAGCGGTGATTCCCGGAAACGCTTTGTTTCTTCCTTGATTGATACTCTTTCCCGGTCAAAAAATTTGAGGAGAGAGGGTGGATCATATGATAAAAAAATGGTTATCCCATAGGTATTCAGTAGTTTTATCTGGACTACTAGCGGTCGTAGCTATAGCGATGATCGCTTGGTTTATATACACGCCTTCAAGAAGCGCAGAATTGCAGACGGATAAAGTAGCGGCTGCCAGTCCAGTATGGAAGCTGGGTCAGAGGGATGACTCTTCAGCGGAATTCAAAGGTGTGGTCGGTAGGGATAATATCGATATTTCTACAGCAGCTGCCTCTACCGAATCGTCTGCTAAAGGATCATTGTCAGCATTGTCGGAAGCAGAGAGTACAACAGTTCCGGTATTGCTCAGCAGTGGAGATATTCCTCCCGGTTTGAATGCGTCCACGAACCCTGAACTGACACTCCAGTATAAGCTGAATCAGATTCCTCCCAATGGTATGATATTCCGTGTTCGGATTTTGGATGCGGGCAAAGCAGTCCCGCAAATGGCTGTATTTTCAAATCATCAGCTGTCCGGTATTATTCAGATTGCCGGGGTTTCCGGTACTGGGAGTGCTTATAATTTCAAAAACAACTACGAGCTGTATATACCCAAAGAGCAATTGCAAAGCGGTGTTAACGTACTCAAGCTAAAGACAGCGCGCTGCCTATACTGCTCCTCTGCAGAAGATAAAAATGTGTGGTGGACTTGGGATGACTTGAGCTTGGAGACGTTAGCTTCACCTGCGACCGAACCGGTACACGGTAAATATATACTGACCGGAACAAATGTGAACAATAAAGAATTTTATTATGATCAGGGTGCAGTTAAGCATTTACCATACGTTCTCAAGTGGCTGGGCATTGCTTATAGTGGCAACGTCATGAGGGTCACCTGTGCCAGTAATGTGGGCAAGGCCTGTACAGACGTGGATGATTACTATCAAACGTTAAAGCAGTATAATATGCAATCGTCTGCTTTGTATTTATATACAGGTGATATTAAGCTGCAAAAAGATGGTTCTCTACCAGAGACGGCCAAGCAAAAGTTGCGCGATTATGTAAAAAAATACGGTTCTTATCTTCAATATTATGAAGTAGATAATGAACCTGGATTATTTAATCGCTCCAAGGCGGTAAACCTGGCTGTGGCCAAGTGGTTGAATACAGAAGGCAAGCAATTGGCACCGCATCTCAAAACCGTAGCACCGGGCTGGGCCTACTGGCCAACGTACTCTACCAAAGCATGCAAAAATCAAACCAGTGGTACGCAAAAATGCGGTGACCCAGATGGATGGGAACGGGACCCGGCGCAACGTAAACAGCTGGAGGAAGTCACCGACCTGACCAATGGACACGCCTATGGTGAATCGTATAATGAAGAGGGCGGGGGCAGCTTCGTCCAAAATTTGAAAACCTTCGGCGGTTCGAGCAATGGACTGGCGAAAAAGATGCTGAACACAGAGTTCGGTACCAATGATACGCATCGAGACAATCCAGATTACGGGGCTAGTCAGCCACAAGCAGCTGCATTCGACCGGATTATGCGTTCGCAAATTGGGTTTGCCGATATGTTTATCCAGCACGCTGCTTTTTATAAAGATTATACGCTGTTTAAAACAGGCTTCGATCTGCAAAGTCATAACCCGGCCAACACAGAAATTTATCCGTTCGGGCAAGGACAGGACACCCGCGTTAAGATCATGAGACGCTTGAGCTTAGCCTATGCCACCCATGGAAAACCTCTGACTTATACAGTGCTGAATCCAGAGGATACCAAGGATAAGATGGTGTATGTTCGTGCGGTGGATACGTCCAAGCTTAAACCGCTGGCAGGTAGCGGCGCTACTTCAGACAAATTGCTGGTGAATCTAGTGAATTTCGAAGCTACCACGCAGACAGTTCGTGTACGCGTAACGATGCCGAAAGCCGGTTTGTACACGGGTGAACGTTTTGGAGCGGGTTCTACTTACAGTCAGGCACAACGTTCCATATCAGGGCTCAAGGCTTCTCCTGCTCTTGATTTTGAAGAAAAGCTGGGTCCTGGCGAAGCGGTACAATATATTTTGGAATTAAAAAGTACAGATCAAACCGCAGCTTCAGCTCCAACAGGGGTGAAGGCTGCCTCTGTTCAGGATGGGGCAGTAAAGATTAATTGGCTTCAGGCAGAAGGCGTATCTTCCTATGATGTGCTGCGTGCTGACGGGACCGACGGGGCCTATCAGGTGATCGCCTCGCAAGTAGCGGGAAGCACGTATACAGACCGCACAGTAAAAGCCGGAGGCCATTATGTCTACAAAGTTCGGGCGACCGGAGGCACTCAGGTTTCCCAGGCAGCCGAGGTCGCTTAATATTAGATCGGAATGTATATAGGACCTTAGATAACGAATACCTAACATCATTTCGAATTAAAACAAAAAAGAACCTATCAGGAGAAAATAGGACCTGACAGGTTCTTTTTTGTTGGAAAATCGTTCTGATTTGCCAATACTTTACGTATAATGAAGAAAAAAATAAGAAAATCCTTTTATATTCTCGTCATAAGACGACAACATTGCAGGTATGTATTCATATATAATAGTTTTGTTCATGACTATACATACATGGTTTGTGGGAAATCTCTTTCCGGTGACCAAGAATAATAAAGCGAGGTTAGTGCTGAATGAACAAGGAGACAGAATTAGGGGTGAACAACCCTCTTTTTCGAAACAACGTACAGAAAGCAGACAAAGCTGCCATCCACTTGGACATCCGGGACATCTTGCTCCAATGTGGTATCACGATACCAGAATGGCTAGAAAGCGACGCTGATGGAACCACATACCGGAAGGACAAGCGCGTGTAAATTCCAACGGCTGGTCTTACTTGAGCGAGACGTAAGGCAGTCGGCCGCGTTCTTTATTCCATCATTCGTTCCATTCGGACAAATGCAATAAAACGTTTGGCTTCTTCCTCAGACAAGGTGCGTCCGTCAATGGTCAGGTTGAAACGTCGCAGAATATCCTCGTCGGACAGTTCAAGCTGGTCCACAAATTCCCTCACATCTGAATCCAATATTGCCGCCGGATGGCTCGTACGTCCCACCAAGTAGTCAATCGTTACCCCAAAAATATCAGCGAGCTTGGTCAGGATCTCAAAATCTGGCTTGCGCCTATTTTTTTCATAGTGAGAAAGAGCTGCCCGCGTAATTCCGAGGGATTGCGCTAGTTCCTCTTGTTTTAATCCCTTATGTTCTCGTAATTCAGCGATGCGGGTGCCATAATTCATCTGTTTTTCCTCCTGAAGGCAAGGTTAAGAAAGGTAAAAAAGCAATTTTACGCTTGACAAGATACGTTTTGTATCATAAATTAGTTATGTAAGTTACATAACGTATCTTTATTTCATAGTTTTCACTTATGTCTTCGTTTATATACCCTAAGAGGCCACCGATGATTGAGCATTTTGTGCTTATTCGCTGGCTGGACCTTCTATGCGCTATTATACAACATTTTACTATAGATTAGAGGGTCATGCATCGTTCTTTTCCCCGTTATGCAGAGGATCAGTACAAGCGTTATTGCATCGAAAACAAGTCAATCAGGGAGGACTGGTCTTGTGCAGTTGAAAGAGTACATCCGTTTGATCCGTAAAAGAATGTGGTTGATTGGTAGCATCGTATTGCTGGTATGTACTGTAGTGGGCATAAAAAATGTATATTTTACCCCGCAGATTTACGAAGCTACCGCAAAGCTCATTATCAACCAGACGCCACGACCGGATCGTGCAGGTGTCGTTGATTACAGTGTAGTTCAAACGAATATAGCCTTAACGAACTCCTATAAGCAAATTATGATCTCCTCGGCGATTATGGATCAGGTGGTCGCCAGCTTCCCCGACCTTAAGGTCACTCCGTCAGCTTTGGCGTCAAAATTAAGAGTGAACACCGCAGGTGATTCACAGGTCATGGATGTAACAATCCGCGATTTATCGTATACGAAGGCTGTGAAAACCGTCAATGCGGTAGCCAAAGTATTCAAACGGCAAATCCCCTCTATCATGAAAATGGACAATGTCACCATCCTAAGCGAAGCCAGTCTGAATGATCCAGCAGTTCCCGTGAACAGTAATCCCGCTATACAGATATTTATTGCTTTTGCCACCTCTTTATTGTTGGGAATAGGCTTGGCGTTTTTGCTGGAGGTACTGGATGATACATTTAAGAATGAAGAGGATATTGAAAAAGAACTCGGTCTGCCCACCCTATCCCTGATTACGAAAATGAAAAAAGAAGATAAACGCTCCGACAGCTCCACTACAACTCCTAAACAGGTAGGTGAAGGGCAATATGCCGCGATTAATCAATAATCAGCTCGTTACATCCCTACATGCTCAGTCTTCCGTTTCGGAGGAGTACCGCATGCTTCGTACTAACATCCAGTTTTCTTCTATAGACGAGCCGATTGAGGTTATGATGGTGGCGTCCGCTCAGGCGGGTGAAGGTAGAACGGTCACGATTAGCAATTTGGCTGTAACCTATGCGCAAGAGGGGAAAAAGGTGCTGATTATGGATATGGATCTGCGTCGTTCCTCTTTGCACCATATGTTTGGTTTGCGTAATCACACGGGGCTGACACGGGTGCTTGCCAATCAACAGGCATGGCAGGATGTGGTTCAGGAAACCGGGATTGACCATCTGCATGCAATTACAGCCGGACCGAACCCGCCCAATCCGTCCGAGATGCTCAGTTCCCGCAGAATGAATGCTCTGCTGGTTGACCTAAAAGAACATTATGACGTGATCTTAATGGATACGCCGCCGTTGCTGTCCTTTCCGGATGGCTTAATTATAAGCGCTATGTGTGACGGAGTCATTCTGGTGGTGCAGGCAGGGAAAGTCAAAAAGGATATCGTCAAGAAAGCAAAAGCGAATTTGGAAAGAGTAAAGGCGCGCATTCTGGGTGTAGTACTTAATAATGTGAAGCGTTCGAATACCCGCGCCGAGCGGGGGATGGAGGAACGCAATCTGACATGAATAAAAAGGAGGAAAATGATAGTACATAAAATTCTTTTAACAATGTATAAATAATACTTATCAATAAGGAGCGAGGTGATGAGACGTGTCTTCTTCCCGCTCGAACGAGGCCGAAGTGCTGGGCGCGTCAGTGGATGTTTATTCGGTTGCTCATGGGCTTGAACGGCGGCAAGGATGGAACGTATACCCGTTCGTGAAGCGAAGCATGGATATTATATTGTCTTTCATTGGAATCATCGTGCTATGCCCAGTATTTCTGCTTGTCATTTTGCTGATTAAGCTGGAGGACCCAAAAGGCAGTGCAATATTTTATCAAGTACGTATTGGAAAAAACGAGCGGCCGTTTCGCATGATCAAATTTCGTTCTATGGTGTCTGATGCCGAAGCCAGATTGTCTGCACTGCTGGTGGAAAATGAAATTGAGGGTGCGATGTTTAAAATGCGGGACGATCCCCGAATTACCCGTGTGGGTCGCTTTCTTCGCAGAACGAGCATCGACGAGCTGCCACAACTGTTCAATGTACTACGTGGGCAGATGAGTCTGGTAGGACCCAGACCCCCATTGCCAAGAGAAGTCCATGATTACACAGTGAGAGATAAGCTGCGTCTGACGGTTACACCGGGCTGCACTGGTCTATGGCAGATCAGCGGTCGTAATCATCTAAGCTTTAACCAGATGGTAGAACTGGATTTGGAGTACATATCCAGACGCAGTTTCCGCACAGATATGATCATTATGCTGAAAACATTTCGTGTGCTGCTAGGCTCCAAGGATGCGTATTAAAGTCTTTCATTTTCACGAAGAAGGTAGGGGGTAAGTATGGATCTTCATTCCAACATATATGTAGCAGGGCATAACGGACTGGTGGGTTCCGCTATTGTCCGAGCGCTTCAGGATGCGGGTTACCGTCATATTATTACTCGCACAAGCCGTGAGCTGGATCTACGCAATAAAGAGGCAGTAGATCATTTTTTTGAAACAGAGCCTGTGGATTATGTATTTCTGGCAGCGGCCAAGGTTGGTGGGATTTTGGCGAATAACGAATATCCGGCTGATTTTATCCGTGACAATCTGCTTATACAAACGAATGTGATTGATGCGGCATACCGGGCGAATGTAGGCAAGCTGTTATTCCTCGGCTCTACTTGTATCTATCCTAAATTTGCTCCGCAGCCGTTGCGGGAAGAATATCTGCTTACAGGTGAACTGGAGCCTACTAATGAGGCCTATGCAATTGCTAAAATTGCCGGGATTAAAATGTGTCAGTCTTACAACCGTCAGTATGGAACCCGGTTTATTTCTGTGATGCCGACGAATTTATACGGTCCGGGCGACAACTTTGATCTCCAGACCTCTCATGTGCTGCCTGCGCTCATCCGCAAGTTTCATGAAGCCAAGCTGAATCAATCTCCGACTGTCGAAGTATGGGGCTCAGGTACGCCGCGGCGAGAATTTCTTCATTCTGATGATTTGGCTGAAGCCTGTCTGTTCCTGATGAACAATTATGAGGGAAATGAAATTGTAAATATCGGCGTAGGTGAGGATATCTCTATTCGTGAGCTGGCTGAACGAGTGAAGAATGTAGTCGACTATGAGGGAGAAATTACCTTTAACACCTCCGCTCCTGATGGAACGCCGCGTAAGTTGGTAGATGTATCCCGAATTTCCGAGCTGGGTTGGTCGGCGCGTATTTCACTAGAAGAGGGATTAAAGTCTGTGTATCAGGCATTTCAAGGTCTGGATCTGGTTGAACAATAAAAAAACGGTGGGGGAATGGGAATGAAAAAAGCGCTGATCACAGGGATTACCGGACAAGACGGGTCCTATCTGGCTGAGTTGCTGCTGTCCAAGGATTATGAGGTGTACGGGGTGCGCAGACGAACCAGCACACCGAACTTTGAAAATGTAGCGCATATCCAGAATGACATCCACTGGCTTTCCGGTGATATGACCGATCTGGCTTCATTGATCGAAGCCGTCCGTCAGTCCGACCCGGATGAGGTCTACAACTTGGCTGCTCAATCCTTCGTAGCGGCCTCATGGCCGCAGCCGTTGGCTACAGGTCAGATTACAGCGCTGTCTGTCACCAATATGCTGGAGGCGGTTCGAATTGCCAAACCGGAAGCGCGCTTTTATCAGGCGTCAAGCAGCGAGATGTTCGGTAAGGTGCTGGAGACACCGCAGACAGAAACGACTCCGTTTTACCCACGTAGTCCCTACGGTGTCGCCAAAGTATACGGCCATTGGATTACAGTGAACTATCGCGAAAGCTTTAATATGTTTGCTTGCTCTGGCATTTTGTTCAATCACGAATCCCCACGCCGAGGACTGGAATTTGTAACGCGTAAGGTGTCGGATGCGGTAGCTCGCATCAAGTTGGGGTTGCAGCAGGAGCTGCGCATGGGAAATTTGGATTCACTGCGAGACTGGGGTTTTGCAGGGGATTATGTAAAGGCGATGTGGCTGATGCTTCAGCAGGATCAACCGGATGATTACGTCATTTCCACGGGAGAAATGCATTCTGTGCGTGAACTGCTGCAAATTGCCTTTTCCCATGTAGGCCTAAATTATGAGGATTACGTCGTGATCGATCCTCAATTTGTCCGTCCGGCAGAGGTAGATCTATTGCTCGGCGATTGTGCCAAGGCGAAAGAAAAGCTGGGCTGGCGATTGGAAGTAGGCTTCGAGCAGCTCATTCATATGATGGTGGATACAGACTTGGAGCGGGTAAAAAGGCAGGCTGCAGTTGAAGCTTCTGTCGTCGTGTAAGAGATGGAGAGGCCATCCGCCTGGGCGGGGGTCTCTTCGCTGTACGCAAGGTCATTTTTCAAGATGGAGTAAAACCTATGACATTAGTCGAAAAACGCGCCAAACCGCGCAGAAGTTTGCTGGTGAATACATCATGGCTGTTCGGTGACAAAATGATTCGCATGGTGTTCGGCCTGGCAGTCAGCATCATCATGGCGAGAGTGTTGGGACCAGAGGAACTGGGAAAGTGGAATTATGCGGAATCCTTTTTCGGGATGTTTCTGATTTTCACGACCCTTGGCTTTGATTCTATATTAGTACGCGATCTTGTCAAAGACCCTAAGGATGAGCATGAGCTATTGGGTACGGCGGTTCTGCTGAAATTGGTAGGTACTTTGATGGCCATTGTACTGTCCTATTCTTTCATTTCACTGCTCAGACCGGAAGACAGTTCGGTGCGGTTGATCAATCTGATCTTGGCTACGGCCTCGGTATTTCAATTGTTTGATATCATCGACTACTGGTTTCGTGCGCAGATGCTGTCCAAATACACGGTCGTTGCCAAGAATACCGCCTTTGTTCTCGGCTCCACCATCAAAATCATTCTGTTGTTGTCCGGTGTTCCGATATGGGTGGTGGCGTTGTGTGCTCATGGAGAGTTTCTATTGGGGAGCCTGCTGCTGCTGTATTTCTTCCGTAAGGAAGGACGACGTGTGAAGCGATGGACGTTCCGCTTAGCCACAGCTCGGCGAATCATGAATCACAGCTGGCCGCTTATACTGTCATCTTCCGCTGTATATGTACAGGCACGGATCGATCAAGTCATTATCGGTGAACTGCTGGGGAACGCTGCGGTTGGGCAATACTCCGTTGCACTCCGACTCATCGAAGTGCTGGGCTTCATTCCGGTTGTTCTGACAACGGCCTATGCTCCAGTAGTAACCCGCTCCAAGCAGAAAGGAAGCGACGAATACAGACAGACATTGTCTACGGTGTATCGCCTGATGTTTATATGCTTTCTTGTGACCTCGGTACCTTTATTTTTTCTATCCCAATGGGTAGTGGTTGTGCTGTATGGGAAAGAATTTACCGAAGCAGGTTCGCTGTTGTCTCTGTTTGCGATTCGTCTGTTTTTCACTAACTTCAGTGTTGCTAAAAGCTTGTTTATTACCAATGAAAATTTGTTCAGATACACGCTGCTGACCTCGGTGGTGGGTGCGGTTACGAATATCGCTTTCAATTACGCGCTAATCCCGTTGCTTGGTGTCCGAGGGTCGTTAGTGGCGACGATCTTGTCCTTTACGATATCTGTATTTCTATTAGATTTGCTATTTAAGGAAGTTAAATCTAATTTGGGTTGGATGATGAAGTCCATCCTGACCTTCTGGCGTGTTCATATTACAGTACCGAAAGTTGGAGAGAACAATCATGATACCCATTAAACCGTTTGTTCGGCATGAGGAACAGTGCCCGCATTGTGGAAGTAAGGTACGTGGTGGAGAGGTGCTGTGGCAGGGAATCCATGTATGTGTCAGCACTGCGTGTGAGGGGTGCGGACGCGAATATCTCGAGGACATGAGGGTCGGTCATGCCACGTATTCACCTTATCGTGTAGAAATGCCTGACTATATTCTGACAGGTGATGCGAAGTCGAGAAAATGGCTCGGAGAGCCTTTGCGGCAATCGTTGATGAATCCTTCCTATGACTTAGCAGTCGGCATGACTGTGCATAAAATGAAAGCTTCTACACGTGTGATTATCATCAACACAATGGATTATTTGTATGGCCATGCTTTGCTCAAGCTGCTCAATGTGCAACGCGAATACGAGCAATCGCCGGACCTGGGCATCATCGTCATTGTGCAAAAGTCGCTGGAATGGATGGTGCCAGCATATGTGTCTGAAATTTGGACGGTTGATGTGCCGTTCAGCAGGGCACGAAACTTTTATCCTGTGCTACATCATCGGATGATTGAGGAACTGATGCGTTTTGATGAGGTGTATGTCAGCCCGGCATATTCACATCCCAATCAGTTTGATATTGAGCAGTTTACAGGTGTCTCCCGCTATGACGAGAGGCGTGAGTCGGAGCCACGCATTACCTTCGTATGGAGGGAAGATCGCTTGTGGAGCGGCAGCCATCATATCGCAAGAGCGGTACAGAAATTTCCGCAGCTCAAACGTGGGCTAAAACCGCTAATTTATCATCAGCGCAGTAAAATCATACGACTGTTCCGCAGGCTGAGAGAAAGCTTCCCAGATCATCGTTTTACAGTCGCTGGACTTGGGCGTACCGGGAGCTTCCCGGCATGGATTTCTGATGAGCGTGTCACACGCTTTGACCGGGAAAGTGAGCTGCGGGTCTGCGAGGTATACGCAGCCAGCCGATTAGTGATCGGCATCCACGGCTCTAATATGCTGCTGCCCTCTGCGCATGCTGGCATGACCATTGATTTGATGCCCAAGGACCGATGGGGGAATTACGCTCAGGATATTTTATTTCACGAAACTGATCATCGGCTTACGGCCTACAAATACCGCTTTGTGCCGATGGAATCGAGTGTGACTTTAGTGGCGGATATGGCAGCTGCTCAGCTCAAAGGGGCAGACCATTTTAATATGCAGATGATGGAGGAAAGGCAGCGTGAACATTCAAGTTGGAGGGGAAAGGCCGCTTCGGGGCGGGTTTGATCCTGGAGCAACTATTGTGGATGGAAGGCCGCTTCGGGACGGGTTTGATCTTCCGATCGCTGTTGACGTGGGATTCCTTTGTTTGAATAAAGCCCTACAGAGGGCGGAATCCCTCGTCAAAGGCGACCGCTTCGCTTCTTCAGATTCAAACCCTTACCCTCCGCTACCCACCGCAGCCAAAAAGAATTTCCCCCAGCCCATAAGGTGGGGAAGGTAAAAGCCGCCTGGCGATAGCTTCGCCCTATCGCCTCGAACATCACGCCGGGCATGCATGCCGGCGAAATTAATGCTCTGTACCGTTCTCTGTCAGGGTGACAGTGTTTGGTGGATAACACTCACGGCAAGCAACAATCAAGCCTAGCTAAGGTCTCGTGGTCAGCCCTGCGGTAGTAGCTCTATGCTGTTCAATCGTTTATCGCTAATGTGATCGGTATACAAGGTAGCGCGCGGTCAACGGCTGCATGCATTCGCTCGCGTATATCTGCGCAGCGGGGGCACTTCATGCCAGCATTCCCTTTTTTTAAAATGGGGTGACTTTATGGACCCGGCGGTCAGCAGCGGAGCGGTCCATTTGAATCTGAAGAAGCGCTAGCGTTCGCCTTTGCAGTGGGATTCTTACCTCGGAATGTTTTATATATCCAGGAATCCCACTGCAACAGCGATCGGAAGATCAAATGGAACGCGCAGCGTTCTCTGAACCCTCCGTGCTCCATAACTCACCCAATATGAAATGGCAGGAGCCCTGATGATGATTCAAAAAATATTGTATCTCCGCAATTTTGCTAGCAAGGTGAACGGGGACTCATACAATTTACAGGAAGTCGGTTTGGGCAAAGCACTCGTTCGAAAAGGCTATGATTGCGATATTGTTTACTACAACGATCGTAAAGAAACCCATCTGGAACAGGTCTACCGTCACGAAGGATGCACCTTGCGTATTATCTGGCTCCACGGGTTTAAGTTCTTAAGCAACAGCATCTACAGAGATGTTCTCAAAGATTCTTTTCTGGATGCTTATGGTCTGGTCATTACTACAGAATACAACCAGATCATGACCTATCTGCTTTCTCGCAAATGTCCTGATAAGCTGGCGTTGTATCACGGCCCATACCGAGATAACACGCACGCGCTGATCCGCAAACTGTACGATATTATGCTGCTGCCGAAGGTAGCAAAATCTCTACGCCGTACCTATGTCAAATCCGATCTTGCCAAGTGCTATTTGGAGAATAAAGGTTTTGACAACGTGGTTACGATTGGAGTCGGACTGGATCGCAGTAAAGTAGAGAGAGCATTCAACAGTGAAACCAGTAACAACAGTGAAGACATAAGCGGAGAACGTGAGGAAAACCGTGAGGTCGCGAATGAGCTGCGTCGAATCGGAGATCGTCCGGTGCTACTGTATGTTGGTGTACTGGAGGAACGGAGAAATATACGTTTTATGCTGAGTACGTTCAAAAGGGTACTCCAAAAGCATCCTAGCTGCCTTTTGTTAATGGTCGGGAATGGACGGAAGACGGACACAGACCGCTATTGGACATATGCTCATGAGCTGGGAATAACGGACAGTATTATACATTTTTCAAGAGTGGAGCAACGTCATCTGTGGCAGGTTTATGGAGCGGCGGATGTGATGCTGTTTCCGACCCAATACGATATTTTTGGTATGGTGCTGCTGGAAAGCATGCTGTTTCGCGTCCCGATTATCTCTTCGGTAAACGGGGGCTCGGTTACCTTGATTGAGGACGGAGTGAGCGGAGTGATGCTGAGAAGCTTTTCAGAAGAGGAATGGTCTGGTCGGATAGGCGCTTTGCTGGATAATGCTGAGCTGAGACGAAGTATGGCGGAGAAGGCCTTCCTTACGGTCGAGCGTATGTCGTGGGATCGCATTGCGGATGAAATAGTAAGCCATCAAGGGATCAAGCCCGGGAATTCTAACCACGTTATGCAATCAACGCAGGAAAGAGGGGCAGCAACGTGAGCCAACAGGTCAGCAGACAGATGAACCCTCCTGTAAGCAAGGTGCTGATCATCCATAACTTTTATCAGCAAAGCGGGGGAGAAGACAAGGTTGTCGAGCAAGAATCGGCTATGCTGCGTTCCAGAGGAATAGAGACAGAGCATTACTATGTGCACAACGACAGTATTCAAAGCAGAGGGCTAGCGAACATGGCAAAGCTGGCAGTAGAGGCGGCATGGTCCCTGCCGGAATTCAAAAGAATCAAGAAGCTGCTTTTACAGGTGAAGCCGGATGTGGTGCATGTGCATAATTTTTTCCCGGTTATATCCCCTTCGGTCTATCATGCTTGTGAACGGCTGGGGATTCCGGTTGTCCAGACACTGCATAATTACAGGCTGATTTGTCCGGCGGCAACCTTTATGCGAGGGAATAAGGTTTGTGAAAAATGCCTGCACGGCACGCTGCTGCACTCCATCCGTCATGGATGCTATCGAGGTTCACAGCTTCAGACGATTCCGGTGGCGGCGATGATTAAGTTCAACGATCTGATCGGCACATGGCAGCACAAGGTAAGTCGCTATATTGCGCTGACGGAGTTTGCACGGGACAAATTTGCCGAAAGCGGTATTCCGCTGGATCGTATCGCGGTAAAGCCGAATTTTATCCATCATAAAACAGTGAAAACCCAGTATGACCCGAATGATCGTTATTTGTTGTTCGTGGGGCGGATTTCTGCTGAAAAAGGGGTTCGCAATCTGCTGCAAGCCTGGTCACAGTTGGAAGATCGGGGGGGATTTAGACTGGTCATCATTGGGGATGGTCCGGAAAAGGCTGAATTGGCCGCTGCTTATCCGCAGGAAGATGTTCGGTTTCTCGGTAAGCAGGATGGAGACACGGTACTGGATTGCATGAGCCGGGCCATGTATGTCATGGTGCCTTCCATTTGGTATGAAGGATTTCCCATGACCATTGTAGAGTCTTTTTCTGTTGGAACTCCGGTATTATGCAGCCGGCTCGGTGCACTGGAGGAAGTCGTGGAGGACGGGGTGACGGGTTTCCATTTTCAACATGATGATTTGGAAAATATAAAGACTGTGATTCGCTGTGCAGTAGCCTATGAAAACTATGCAGCTATGAGACAGAAGGTGTCGGAAAATTATGCTGCACGCTATACGGAAGAAGTGAATGTAAAGCAGCTGATGGCGATATATAGCGAGGCGATGGAGGAGCGTGATTATGAAACAGCTGCCCCAATATAGAGTCGGAAGGATTGCGGATGCAGATATTGCAGCACTTACGTTTCAGGAGACGGTACACATGCTGGAACAATGGGCAGTCGAACGAAAGGACGGCTATGTATGTATTTGCAACACGCATTCCATTGTCACAGCCGGGAATCATTCCGAGTTCCACAAAGCGCTCACTCAAGCCGATTTGTGTACTCCGGACGGTATGCCGTTGGTATGGGCGCTTAAGCTGTACGGATTTGAGCGTCAGGATCGGGTAGATGGTCCCAGTCTGATGCTCAAGTTGTGCGAACGTGCGCCACAGACGAAGGTGAGTATATATTTTTACGGCAGTACGCCGGATACGCTGGATAGCTTAAAAGAAAGAGTAGAACAGGATTACCCCGGAATCCGCATCGCGGGCAGCTTTTCACCACCATTTCGTGAGCTTCACCCAGATGAGGAGGAGCGGATCATTGATGAAATCAATGCGTCCGGCGCGCATATCATATTCGTCAGCTTAGGCTGCCCGAAGCAGGAAATATGGATGCATCGAAACAAAGACCGCATTCATGGCGTGATGATTGGAGTAGGGGCGGCCTTTGACTATATCACTGGAAAGGTTCGTAGACCGCCGCTAGCGATACAAAAGCTGGGGCTGGAGTGGCTGTATCGTCTGGTCTGCGAACCGAAGCGATTATGGAAGAGGTATGCCTATAACAATCCGATGTATGTATACCGTTTTCTAAAATCTTATCGGCAAAACAAACGGCTTACGCTTTATCATAATCGGCTTGCAGGAAGAGATATAGAGAAGTGAAGTCGGTAAAAGCAGGATGCAATGAGACAGCATGTAAGAGGGGGAGTTGCTTTGAAGCTATGTGTAATGGGTGCAGGGTATGTCGGGCTGGTGTCGGGGGTCTGTTTTGCCGCACTCGGGAATACCGTCGTCTGTGTAGATCAGAATGAGGACAAAATTCATCAGCTGCGTGCAGGTGGGGTGCCGATTTATGAACCGGGATTAAAGGCTCTAATTAAAGATAATGTAGAACAAGGCCGACTAAGCTTTACAACAGATACGGCTGCTTCGGTGGAGGCAGCCGAAATTGTTATTTTGGCGGTCGGTACGCCTTCGCTGCCAGGCGGAGAAGCGAACCTGTCCTATATTGAAGAAGCCGCCTGCGAGGTGGCAGACGCCATGAATGGCTACAAAATAATTGTCACCAAAAGCACGGTGCCTGTCGGAACGAACGAACGTATTCAAAATTGGATTGCGAGCCGCACAAATTATCCGTTTGGTGTGGCTTCGGTTCCCGAATTTTTACGTGAAGGTTCAGCAGTCATAGACACCCTACAGCCAGATCGAATCATCATCGGAGCTTCCGATCCGCATGTGTCCACTGTGCTGACTACACTGCACGAACCGTTGACGACAAATATCGTAACCACGGATATCCGTTCGGCGGAGATGATCAAGTACGCGTCGAATGCTTTTTTGGCGACCAAAATTTCGTTTATTAATGAGATTGCAAATATTTGTGAAAAGGTGGGCGCAGACGTTACACGCGTGGCACACGGTATGGGGCTGGATCAGCGGATCGGTTCCTCCTTTTTGTCTGCTGGTATCGGCTATGGGGGTTCCTGTTTTCCCAAGGATACACAAGCTCTGATCCAAATTGCTGGCAACGTGGACTATGAATTCAAGCTGCTGAAATCTGTGGTGGAAGTGAATCAGGGGCAACGTTTTAACGTGATTCGTAAGCTAAAAGAGGCGCTGGGTGATCTGGAAGGAGCCACGATTGGCATATGGGGGCTGGCCTTTAAACCGAATACAGATGATGTAAGAGATGCCCCGGCGCTGGATATTATGCAGTCGCTGCTGGAGGCAGGGGCGCAAATTCGTGCATATGACCCGATCGCTACCGCTAACTTCCGCCGACTGCTGGACAGCTCGGAAGTAACGTGGGCAGATAGCGCACGAGAAGCGGCAGAGGGATGTGACGCACTGTGTCTATTGACGGAATGGGAAGAGTTTGGTGATATCGGGCTGGGTGAGCTGAATGAGCTTATGAAATATCCTATTATGATCGACGGACGCAATGTGTACAGCGAGGAGCAAATCAGACAATCCCCCTTTGCATACTATTCTGTCGGTAGGCCACAGATGAACAATCTGGATGTAGATCGTTATCAGTCTGTAGTAAATCCGTAAAGGGGAGGCTGCATATGAAACGATGGCTGAAGATGACATTGGGGGCTGCGGCGTTATTGGTCGTAGGGGCTACTGCCTACACCGCTTATGTGTATCATTCCTTTAAAACAGCGGCGAATGCGATGTATCATCCGCGCAGCATCGTGCAGCCTGGGTCGGTTTCTACCCTTGCAACGGGCGGAGCAGGGCGATCCGTAGATACAGACTCTGGATCAAGTACACCCAATCCGGCAGCCATCTCCCAGTTCAAGCCGTTCACCGTGCTGGTACTGGGCGTAGATCGGCGGTCTCACGATCCAGGACGATCGGATACGATGATCGTCTTGTCTGTTAACCCTGCCGAAGGCTCTATGTTGATGTTCAACATCCCACGTGATACGCGAACAGAGTTGATCGGCAGGGGGCGTGAGGACAAAATCAATCACGCTTTTGCTTTTGGGGGCGTGGATATGTCGATCCGTACGGTAGAGCATTTTTTGAACCATCCGATAGATTACTATGTACAGATGAACATGGAAGGGTTTGCGAAAATGGTGGACCTTGTGGGGGGAGTCGAGGTTCATAACCCACTTGATTTTCAATATGAGGGCCATCATTTTGCGCAGGGTAATTTGAACTTGAACGGGGCTGAGGCGTTGGCCTACGCCCGTATGCGTTTTGATGATCCACGTGGGGATCTCGGAAGAAATGCTCGCCAGCGGGAGCTACTCAAGCAAATTCTTGCCCAGTCCATCAGCAAGGAAGGGCTGTTGAGGGTAAAACCGATACTGGAGGCAGCGGGGGAGCAGATTCGCACAGACATTACCTTTGACGATATGACCACCTTCCTGACCCGGATCGGTCCGTCCCTCAAGCAGACGGATACCGTTGAGCTGAAGGGACATGGGCGTAAAATCAACGGCGTGTATTATTACATTGTGGATGAGCAGGAACGCCAGCGTATCCATGGAGTGCTGGAGAAGCACATGCTTACCGAGGCCATATCGCCTTAGGTAAGCCTTATGTAGACGGGTGCCCTATTGGGAGGTCACCCGTTATTTTCTTATAAAGTCTTCTAAAAAAGGCATGTCCCACATACATCTGTAGAGAATTCGGTATAGTCCAACAGAGGGAGGGGCAATGTGTGCTGTTTAGAAGGAGAGCGGCTTCGGCGTTCGTCCGTAAGCTATTATATTTTGCAATCATATGTGGATTGTTATGGTTGCTGTGGCTGGGTCTGCATGGGGTGATGTCTACAGGCGAGGGCGATCAAGCGGTAGAAGCACTGAACGAGTTCTACACTATGGAGCAATCGGGAAATTTCGGAGGCTCATGGGAGCTTTTTCATTCGCAAATGAAAAAGAAATTCGAGAAGTCCACGTATGTACAGCAGCGTGCGCACGTTTTTATGCAGGATATGGGGACGGATACGTTCACGTTTGAACTGGGGGAGCCGCAGGCTGAATATGACATTCGTACCGATCAGAATGGAGAAGAGTTAGGGAAAGTTTACCGTATTACGGTCACTCAGCATTACAAGACCCGATTCGGCAACTTTGATATCGTACAGCCTTGTTATGTGACGCAGGAAGATGAGAAATGGCGGGTGCTTTGGATATATAAGGACAAGGAATAGAGGTTGCGTGGTGTTTCTAAAAGGTTAAATATGGTACAATACTTCCAAAACCGGAAATGTACAGTAAAATGGATCACAGCTTCACTCCGGATGGAAGGAGTTTCAAAGCATGCAGCAAGCGACAGGACAGGTTCCCGTCATACGTATGGAGGGTGTGAGTAAAATCATTTCCTCAAAAGCGATCGTGGATGATCTGACGCTGGAGGTTCCGGCGGGGCAGGTATTTGGTTTCCTTGGACCCAATGGTGCGGGAAAAACGACCACCATCCGTATGATGGTTGGCCTGATTTCGATCAGCAAGGGCGATATTCATATTTGTGGAGACAGCATTAATACCGATTTTGAAAAGGCCGTTGCCCATGTCGGCGCGATTGTTGAGAACCCGGAGATGTACAAGTTTTTGACAGGCTATCAAAATTTGCAGCATTTTGCGCGAATGTCTCCTGGCGTGACCCAAGAGCGCGTGGAAGAAGCGATTCGTCTGGTGGGACTCGGAAATCGGATTCACGATAAAGTAAAAACCTACTCGCTCGGGATGCGGCAGCGACTTGGGGTAGCTCAGGCGATTTTGCATCGACCGAAGCTGCTTGTGCTGGACGAGCCGACCAATGGCTTGGACCCGCAGGGTATTCGTGAACTGCGGGATTATTTGCGTCAATTGACCCGTACGGAAGGAATTACTGTATTCGTATCAAGCCATTTGTTGTCCGAGATGGAGCTGATGTGCGACCGTGTAGCTATTATTCAGAGCGGACGGCTGGTTGATATCAAGCAACTGAAGAATACAGGGGAGGAAGTGCAGAAGGCGGAAATTGCTTTTGAGGTAAATGATGCCGAACAAGCTTATGCGCTTGCTGGAGCAGGGCGCGTCGAAGGTAATCAACTGCTGCTTCACCTGGAGCGGGAACAGATTGCAGAGATGAACAGCCTGCTGGCTGCAAATGGCATTAAAGTATATGCGATTCGCCCGGTTGCCCGTACGCTGGAAGATCAATTTTTGGAAGTGACGGGAGGCGGGGTCATTGGGTGATTTCTTCAAGCTGGTACATAACGAAAATCTGAAAATTTACCTGCGTATGCGCACATGGATTATGCTGGGATTGCTGGCGGTCATCACTGCTGTGATTCCGATGCTGATTTCCCTGGTTTCCGATCAGGTCAGTGTGTGGGATGGGATTGCGTTGACGACGTTGTTTACATTTTTCCTCAATACGACGTTTACGGTCATTGTAGCCGCTGATTCGGTGGCTGGTGAATTTACTTGGGGAACGATTAAGCTGCTGCTCATCCGACCTTGGACTCGCAGCAAAATATTGTTGTCCAAGTATTTATCCGTGATTTTGTTCAGTTTGCTCGGAACGATCATTTTGATCTTGATGGTTACGCTGTCCTCATGGCTGATGTTGTCCAAGGATGCACCAGCGGGTTCTGTTCCACTGTTCAGTGATCCGATATCTTATGTAACGCTGAACTTTTTGTATAGCTATATCGCCTTATTCGTGACGATGGCCTTTGCTTTTATGCTGTCCGCTGTTTTCCGTTCCAGTGCCTTGGCGATTGGGCTGTCACTGTTCATGATGTTCACCAAAACAGTTTATAACACGATTGGCTTGTTCAGCACAGATCGTTTTGAATGGACCAAATACGTTCTATTTACGCATATGGATCTGAAAAAATATTTAGATATGCCGCCGGGTACGGTAAGTTCCAGTCTAACCTTTTCGCTCACCGTGCTGGCCGCCTATTATGTGATTTTTATCGCCATTGCCTGGGTGGTTTTCGTAAAACGGGATGTTTCGACCTAAATCGAAGTGCCATAGAGTAACACAAAGGACGTTCAAATGCCTAGCATTTGGACGTCCTTTTGTTATTTCAGGAATTTTACAAAATCCTCATTTAAGACTATTTTATGCTGTATCTATGTCATTTTTTACTACACATTCTGCGTGCAGGGGTATATTGTAATCTATTTTCAGCAAGAATCAATCAATAGGGTCATTTTGCGTTTAAAGAGGTAGAGAGAAACAGAATAGAGGGGGGCCGCATGATATGCTGCAAAATAATCGTTTTTTTCGTCTGACTACGGGTATTGTCATGCTATTACTCATCATTTACTTGGGCACCAAAGTAAGCTTTATATTCAGTCCTCTCGTATCTTTGGTCAGCTTGCTGGTTGTACCGTTGATGCTATCTTTTTTCCTCTATTATTTATTGAGGCCGATTGTAGATGTAATGGAACGGAGAAAAATCAAACGATCTATCTCCATCTTGCTGATTTATTTGGTCATTGGAGTGTTATTGTTTGTTTTCTCATGGGGTGTGTGGCCTACGCTGCGTGATCAAGTTACCAATTTATTTGAAAATGCGCCGAAGCTCATTAAAAGTCTGGTTGATCAATTGAGCCAATGGCGGCATAATCAATCCTTGAGACAAGTGCTGCCTCCGGGTGAAGACCCGCTGTCACAACTGTCAGATACGTTGAACGAAGCTTTTTCGACACTGTCTGATTATTCGGTAAAGCTGGTATCGTTCGTGTCCTACTTTTTTATTGTATTGGCTACCTTTCCAATATTGCTCTATTACATGCTGAAGGAAGGGAGCAAGTTTGGCCCTAAAATGCTAAACTTCTTTCCAAAAAAATATCACAAGGACGCATTGGAGGTTATGGATGATATCGATAGTGCACTCAGCAGCTTTATCGTGAGTCGGGTGCTGATTAATGTCGCGTTGGGTGTGATGATGTTTCTTGGATTTTTAATTATTGGTTTGCCTTATGCCTTGCTGCTTGCCGTTATTTCGATTTTTCTTAATTTTATTCCCTATGTGGGGGCAGTGGCTGCTTCTATACCTGTGGTTATTATTGGATTACTCGAATCACCTTCGATGGCACTCTGGTCCCTGGTCGTGGTGATCGCTGCACAGCAAATTCAGGATAATTGGCTGTCACCTATAGTTTTTGGCAAGCAGCTGGATATTCATCCGTTGACTGTCGTTATTTTACTGTTAGTTGGTGGCGACCTGCTCGGGATTCTGGGTATCATTTTGGTGATTCCATTGTATATGTGCGGAAAAATCGTCATACGCAAGGTGTACCAATTATTTTTGGAACGCAGAGTGGAGGATATTATGGAATGAATGGAGAATGCACTGGATTTAAAGGAGTATATACTGACTTTATCCTGCTTCGGATTGCAGAGCGGCTTGGCTATCCTCCTTGTTTTTGCTGAAACTAGATTGGGTTTCGTCGTTTGACTCATCCGTAGAAGATGACAACTCTACATCCTTTGTTCGGTTCATTTGAATTGTGCCGTCCAGTATACCGCCTTCAGAAATGACCAATGCAGTGGTCGCGGTATTTCCGTACAGTTCACCTGTCGGCGTAATGGTCAGTCGTCCTTCTGTAGTAATGCTGCCGAACACCTTACCGGCAAGAATGACGTCTTGTGCGATGATATCCGAACGTACAACAGCAGATTCTCCAATGACGACAGTACGAGTGCTGCGGATATCGCCCTGAAAATGACCGTCAATCCGAATATTGGCCTCTGCCTCAACTGTACCTTCAAAGCTGGTGCCATTAGCGAGCAGTGTATCCATAGCTGGGGCGGAAAGCTTTTTTTTGGATTCCTTGAACATGATGGTTTTCCTCCAATCTTTTATTGTGAATATTTTCAAAAATCCTCATTGTACATACAGTAATGGATCGACAGGTTGGTTATGCTTGACGATCTGAAAATGAAGATGAGGTCCTGTGCTCCTTCCGGTACTTCCCAGCAGACCGATGGTCTGTCCTTTGTGGACACGATCCCCCGGAGCCACCTGCATGCCGCTCAGGTGCATATACCAGCTCTGGAGTCCGTCAGGATGCTGGATGATGATGCACTTGCCGCGGGCTCCGCTAGAAGCAGCCTCCAAGACGGTGCCAGCTCCTGCTGCATAGACAGGATCACCGGTTTGTCCGGCAATGTCCACGCCTGAATGGAAGGCAGATCTGCCCGTAAAAGGGTCGCTGCGATAGCCGAAGCTGGAGGTCATTCGCCGTGAACCTACAGGCCAAACGGAGGGATTCCCTTGCTCGGCAAGAGCCAGTCTACGAGTCTGGAGTAGCTGTGCGGCTTGTTTGCGCTCCAGATTCTGCTGTACGGCATTTGCTTGCTGAATAGAGCGGGGAACCGTACGTTCCACCGTGTCCAACAGAGATTCGATCTCCTGAAAATCATCCATTGCCTGGCGAGTTAGGAGGGCAGTATTTTCATGCACTGCGATCAGCTCGCCCCCGATATGGCCGGAAGCATCCCAGGAGAGCGGCGTCATGGTCTTTTTATGGTTACTTGTGGCAGATGAGTTTCCGTGTTTTCGAATGAATTGCTGCATTTGCTGTTCCAGCTCCGTTACACGCTGGAGGCGTTCACGAATATTGGTGGCTTGATTCGTCAGCTCCATGACTTCCTGCCGTAGTCGCCCAATGGCTGCATCCTTGTCCGCTACCGTGACCTCCATCTGCAAACTCTGGACAGCAAGATTCGTTTCCATTTGGGAGATAATATGGGAAGAACGGATTTGCAGCCCGATCACGAGTGTAGAGATAGACGCGATCACAAGAGTTGGGACGAGAATGACAGCGGCTGTAGAGCATTGTAGCTGCTTGGGCGGTTGCTGTGCATCCCGAATAACAAGCAGGGTCATCCGGCGATTTAGGCTTCCTTTTTTCATAATCGCTCCTTTCCGGACATCGCTCCTATAGTGCTTGGTTACTATCTATTCAGCTTAAGAGGCAAACATGTCAAAAAAATTGGAGCTTAGTATAAAACGTAGATGAGGATTTTGCAAAATCCTGAGATATATAAGGAGGCTTAGACATGCTGTGGTTGCTGTTGGTTTTAATTGTTTTTATTTTTCAGACCGGGACGATCCTGCTCTTTGAATTTCGCAAGCCGTCCAAAGCGGTAGCCTGGCTTTTTATTTTGTTTTGCTTCCCGCTCATTGGCTTTGTCGTGTACTACTTTGTTGCACAGGATTATCAGAAGCGCAAAATGGTTCGAAAAGGGGGATCGCAGCTGTTTCGTGAGTTTCGCGAGCGTCTGTGGGCGCAATCCAAAGTGATTGAACAGGTGGAGCAAATGCATAATCCTCATTTCAAGCATCAGGAGCGACTGTTTAACCAGTTAATTCGTATGTCGGAAAACCCGTTGACTGGATGTAATCGCACACGTGTGCTGACGAACGGTGAAGAAACCTTCGAGGCTATGCTGACAGCGATGGAACATGCACAACATCATATCCATGTGGAGTTTTACATATTTCGGGCCGACGAAATCGGAAGAAAGTTTCAAGAGGTCATGATCCGCAAGGCACGTGAGGGAGTAAAGGTACGATTCGTTGTGGACGGTGTAGGAAGCTACCATTTGCCCTATTCCTTTATTCGTACCTGTAGTGAGGCAGGAGTGGAATTTCATTATTTTCTACCTCCGTTTTTCGCCACGTTGGACCGCCGGATTAACTATCGCAATCACAGGAAAATCGTGGTAGTGGACGGCATGATCGGATTTGTGGGGGGGATTAATGTAGGCGACGATTATCTCGGAAAATACCCCAAAGTGGGATTTTGGAGGGATACGCATTTGCAGATTGAAGGAGATAGCGTCTATTTTCTGCAAAATGCATTTCTTAGCGACTGGAAGCTGGCCTCAGGGGAAAGGCTGATGGATGTGAATTTATTTCCTCCACATACCTGCACCGGGGATGAGGAAGTACAGATTTTGAGCAGCGGTCCCGATCAGGTTTGGGATACGATTCAGGAAATGTGTTTTGGAGCGCTCACAGTTGCCAAAAAGCGGATTTGGATTACGACGCCGTATTTTATTCCCGATCTGGGGATTTATGAGGCGCTCAAGCTGGCAGCAGTCAGTGGTGTAGATGTGAAAATTATTATTCCCTACCAATCCGATTCGAAGCTGGTTCATCTGGCGTCTTTATCCTATGTGCAAGAACTGCTGGAGGCAGGGGTGGAGTTCTACCAATATCGAAAAGGATTTATTCACGCCAAAGTGGTGATTGTCGATGATTTACTCGGCTCGGTCGGGACCGCCAATATGGACATGCGCAGCTTTTTCTATAATTTTGAGTTGACCGCTATAGTTTTTGCTAATTCAGCACTGGAGCGGCTTTCGGAAGATTTTGTAGAGGACATTTCCAACTCCTCACGCATAGATTTAAACGTGTTCCGCAGACGGCCTCGATCTCAGAAAATAGCTGAAATTCTAACTCGCATGCTCTCTCCACTCCTTTAAAGGCGGTTTTCGCCGTTTTTATCGATATAATCCCGCTTTATTGTGATTTATGTGCTCTTTGCTAACTTTTTTGCGCAAAATCACAGTTTTATGGTATACTATTCATATAACACAAGCGCGGTAAAGGAGAGGGGACTGCGAATAGCAGCCCCTTTTTCGGTCCAATATACCATACTGTAACGGGGGGATTTATATATGAGTGTAGTGAGCAAGGAAGTTCAAAATCTGTCTGAAATCACAGATGTAACCGGAGAGTTGACCAAGATCAGCAAAATTCCAGCTAATCCGAAGAACAAAGCAAAACGCCTGTTTCAGCGTGCGGCCATGATTATTTTCGGTGCGGCGCTTATGGCAGTGGGCCTCGAAATATTTCTGGTTCCTAACGGCGTTATCGACGGAGGCGTCACAGGTATTTCCATTATGGCCTCCAAGATTACTGGCTATCCACTCGGTATTTTCCTGACCCTGTTGAACCTTCCATTTTTACTTATCGGATACAAACAAATCGGTAAAACCTTCGCTTTATCCACATTATTCGGCATTATCGTGATGTCCATCGGTACCGCGTTACTTCACAATGTAAGTGCATTGACTCCTGGCGAACCACTATTGGGTGCTATCTTTGGGGGCGTCATTCTCGGCGTTGGGGTGGGTCTTGTGATTCGGTCCGGCGGCTCGCTGGATGGAACAGAGATCGTAGCTATTCTCGTCAGTGAAAAAACTCCTTTTTCGGTCGGTGAGATCGTACTGTTCGTTAATATCTTCATTCTGGGAAGTGCAGGTTTTGTGTTCGGTTGGCCGAATGCCCTGTATTCCATGATTGCTTATTATATCGCCATGAAAATGATTGATATTACAATTGAGGGTCTGGATCAGTCCAAATCGGTCTGGATTATTAGTGAAAAATACCGTGATATCGGGGATGCCCTGACAGACCGTCTTGGACGGGGCGTAACTTATCTGGAAGGTGAAGGCGGCTTTACGGGCGAAAGCAAGAAAGTGATTTTCGTCGTCATTACCCGACTGGAGGAAGCGAAGCTGAAGAGCATCGTTGAAGATTGGGACCCGCACGCTTTCGTTGCGATCGGTAACATTCACGATGTGAAGGGCGGACGCTTTAAGAAAAAAGGAATACACTAGCGCAAGGGGACAATTTCTCAGCCTAATGGCTGCGGGGTTCGTCCCCTTTTTTGTTCTTCCAAGCATGGATCAGGTTCGGTGTGCCTTGGTGCGCATATGCTTGAGGACGTCTTCTACGGGCTGGGGAGGAACCTTGTCGATCAAGTCACCTACCTGGTTTAGGCGTTCCTCAATATTCAGCAAATGGTAGTCAAGTGGTGATACATCTTGCCGTACCTCTTCCCATGTTAGCGGAGTGGAGACCGTAGCGCCGGGGCGTGCCCGCGGGGTATAAGGAGCGGCCAGAGTTTTCCCCTGATAATGCTGCAAATAATCAAAATAGATGGCTGTTCCCCGATCCTTCTTTAACCGTTCGAGTGTGAACAGATGCGGGTGCTTTTCTGTCACAAACTGTCCAACTAATAGCCCGATGCTGCGAAGTTCGTCGAAGGTTATGCCTGTACGGATCGGAACGATAATTTGTACACCTGTGGCCCCGGATGTTTTGGGGACGGAATCCAAACCAAGCGAAGCCAGTACTTCACCGACAATAGAGGCTGCCTCCATAATACGTGGCTCCACCTCTCTGGATGGATCAAGGTCAATCATCCATTCACAGGGCAGCTTGCTTCCCGCTTCATGCAGAGAGGGGTGGAATTCCAACGCAGCTTGATTACCAAGCCAGAGAAGTTGTGGCAATTTGCCGAGCACGATATATTCAATACCATCATGCAGAGCGGTTTCAATATAGTCCGGCCGAGGACGTGGGGCATTTTTCTGATAAAAAAAATCACCGTGAATCCCATGTGGCCAGCGGATGACGGTCAGCAGACGATGATGGCAATATTTGAGCAGGAAGGGAGCCAATACCGCGAGCTTGCGAAGATATAGCGCCTTAGTCACGCCTGCTTCAGGCCACAGTGGTTTATCCGGGTTGGTGATAGGAATT
Organism: Paenibacillus sp. FSL R7-0340; assembly: GCF_038002205.1. Lineage (NCBI taxonomy): Bacteria > Bacillati > Bacillota > Bacilli > Caryophanales > Paenibacillaceae > Paenibacillus > Paenibacillus sp. FSL R7-0340. The sequence goes on along the minus strand of NZ_JBBOBY010000001.1, from coordinate 4,826,088 downwards.
TCCTGACCTTCAATGGTAATAGTACCTTTAACAGCTTGTCCCATAATGCTATCCTCCTTGGGCTAACATGCAGCAAAATCTTTATTTACAGGCTGATTGTTGCACTTATAGATCTACATATGGTTTAACATGAACGTGAAGTGCTGAATTTATCCATCAAAGGGATTGACAAGATACATTATGTATCATAAATTTATAATAAAAAATACGATATGTATCTATTAAAGTGTCTTGAGCAGAGGTAGAGGAGGAGTTTGCTTGATTGAAAAGCAAGGCGGAGGGCTGGTATTCCTGTTAAGTGTCCCTCGGAGTGGAAGCTCGCTGCTTACCGCCATTTTGCAAAACCATTCCCGCCTGTTTGCCACACAGGAAATGTGGTTTCTGCTCAGTTTATATGATCTTCCTCAGTCACATGCACGGCCATATGGAGGAACAGGGATACTTCGGCAATTTTTTAAAGGTATGGTTTCCTCCGATGTACTGGAGCAGGCCTCCCGTTCGTATGCACTTGAAATATATAATGGTCTGCTTCAAGGAACTACAGCAGATATGCTTATCGACAAATCCCCGCGTTACTATACGGTGCTGGAATTTATAGACCGTTTATTCCCTGATGCCCGCAGGCTGTGGCTTATCCGGAATCCTTTAGCCATTGTGGCCTCATTCAAAAAGGTCAATCAGCTACGGAATGGACGTTTTCAACTGCTGGAGGAACTGGGGAGTCCGCATTTTAATATGAAAATGACGGATATTACGGTTGGTTTGTTCCGTTATGCTCATTATTTTGCTACACCTCATCCACTTGCATACCCGCTTAGGTATGAACAACTCGTATCCAATCCAACGATGGAGATCGAGAAGCTGTGCGGTTTTCTGGGGATCAAGTATGAGCCGGGGATGGAAAAGTACGGAGACTTTGCGGATACGCCCAAATCCAGTCTTTTTTATAGTATGGGAGCGGGTGATCCATTCTTAGGAGAGCATGAGCAGGCGCATCAGGATTCGGTACATAGCTGGAAACATTTGTTGAGTAAAACGGAAATTGAGCTATATTGCAGAAGCATTGGGTCCCGCATGTTTAGGCAGCTTGGTTACGCGGAAGCGTTGGAACAGGCTGAGCAGATGACTGGAGTCCGCTTTGAAGATGAGCCGGATATAGAGCTGTTGAGTCAACGTACACAACAATTTCTCCAACAAAGCGGCTTTGAATGGAAGGCAGCTTATCGGATGCTGAAAGACCAGGATGCAGATAACAGAGAACTTGTGATAAATGCAACCCGTCATACTGTACCTCAAGATCTGGCAAGGATGCAGGTGGACCAGATCGTGAGCGATCGGCGGATCCAATCACTGGAAAACAGGTTGGCACATAGCTATGAGGAGCGGAACCGTCTTATCGCTCAGCTCCAAAGCTATCAACGCCCAAATCAAGGTCTCCGATCTCGCAGCCTCTTTGCCCGTAAGCTCGGGCGCTTGGCGTCTGTAGCGTTATCAAGCATAGGAAAAGAAAAAGGGGGAAGAACGTGAGTGCGATTGCCGGAATCTATAGCTTTGGACATGAGTCCGTAAGCACCGAAGAAGGCGGGGAAATGATGCAAGCCCTGCGAAAATATCCCGCTGACCGCGTATGCGCTTGGTGCGAAGGCTCAATATTTTTGGGTTGTCATGCCCAGCATGTGACCCCGGAATCTGTTCATGAGCGTCTTCCCTTCTATGATGAGCTAAGAGATTTGGCAATCACGGCGGATGCGATTATTGACAATCGTTCCGATCTGTTTGAACGGCTGGGAGTTGAGCAGGAACGGCGGCAAGATATCACGGACAGCGAGCTGATTTTGCTGGCATATGACAAATGGGGAGTGGAAGCAGCCAGTTATCTGATAGGTGATTTTGCCTTTGTCATTTGGGATGCCAAGGAACATCGATTATATGGTGCTCGAGATGTGACAGGAAATCGTACGCTGTACATCTACCAACATGACCGAGGATTCGCGTTTAGCACGGTGGTCGCTCCACTTTTGTCCCTGCCCTCTCTGCGAAAAGAACTGCATGAACCGTGGCTGGCCGAATTTTTGTCCATCCGTGCCATGCAGGAATCCGTTGATATCGGAACGACCGCATACAAGCATATAAACCAGCTTCCTCCTGCACATTGGTTCACTATGGAGGAGGGGAAGCGAACCCTTCATAAATATGCATGTCTGGATAAGGTAGAGCCACTGCGGCTCAAAACAGGGGGCGAGTACATAGAAGCTTTCCGCGAGGTGTTCACACAGGCGGTCACTGCCCGACTACGGACGCATCGCGCTGTAGGGGCTGCCTTGAGCGGAGGGCTGGATTCCGGAGCGGTTGCCAGCTTTGCCGCACCATCGCTGCACTTGCAACAAAAGCCGCTGCATGCCTACAGCTATGTGCCTGTTCAAGATTTTACAGACTGGACACCGCCTACATTGCTGGCGAACGAACGAAGCTATATTCAGTCTACGGCTCGCTATGTAGGCAACATTCACGAGAATTATATGGATTTTGAGGGTAAAAGTCCGTTTTCTGAAATTGATATTTGGCTGGAACTCATGGAAGCACCCTACAAATATTTTGAAAACTCCTTCTGGATCAGAGGTTTTTATGAAAAAGCACAGGAGCACAATGTCGGTGTACTGTTGACAGGGGCACGAGGCAATTTTACCGTATCGTGGGGCCCTGCACTTGATTATTATGCCCGGCAGTTTCGTCGTTTGCACTGGTTGCAATCCTTTCAGGGATTGTGGCGGTACAGCAAGCTTACGGGCAGGCGTATGTCTCATCTACTCCCTGTGATGTTGAAAAAAGCGACTTCGCTTGAATCTCGTTCATGGCTGCGGCGTAGCAATCGAAGTCCCGTTCCTTCACTGATCCACCCGGAGTTTGCCAAACGGATGCATGTAGAAGATATTCCTGTATTGAGCGGAACAGGCTGGATGAAAAACGCCGATCAGACGAGAAAAGAGAAATTTTCGAATTTGGCGATTGCTAACAAAAATGGTGTGGTCGCGACCAAACTTTCACTACGGTATGGCCTGTGGGAACGTGATCCGACCGGAGACAGCCGAGTGATTCGCTTTTGCTTATCGGTGCCTTTTGAACAGTATGTGCAAAACGGTCGGGACCGTGCCCTCATTCGTACGGCCATGCGTGATCATCTACCTGATGATGTTCGGTTGAACCAGCGGGTACGCGGTGTACAGCCTGCAGATTGGCTACATCGAATGCTTCCTTGCTGGGATACGTTTATGGGAGAGCTTCAACTGATGTGTCATGATTTACGAGCCGCCGAATATCTCAATATTGAGTTTATTAAGACGGCTATGGCGAAACTTCACCACCCCCGCCCTGAGCAGGCGTCTGATCCGAATATACGACTACTAATGCATAGCCTGATCGTGTACCGTTTTCTCTGTAGATTGAACTGATCGAACCTATCCGGTCAGACAGTTCGCCATTCGTTGGAGGGGAGGTGATGAGATGAGTAAAAAAGAATGGCAGGAACCGACGATAGAGGTGCTGGATATTAACCAGACTATGGCGGGTAAAGGCTGGAAACAGATTGACTGGGTGTCTGACCACGATGCCGATCTTCATAATCCAAGCTAACACATGGTTATACATGCAGCCGATGTTGGGCTGGAAGCAAAAAACTGGTCCGATAACGACTGAATGAACGAGAATAGCATAATCCATTGGACTCGTATTCAATACAAAGCCGTCTTTATTTCTTCGGGTTAGAGGTACTGCCCAAGAAATAAAGACGGGATTTTTAAGGACAGAGGAGTGAGTCCTATCGTGCATGACAGGAGTGCAAATGTCAGTTGGACGAAATATATAGCCTTTGGACTCAGAATTGCCAGTGAGCTGAATCTGCCTGAGCTGATCCTGGCAGCACCGGAAGCAGTAGAGGATGTAGTCATTCGACAGGCTGATTTAACTGCATGGAGTGGTCAGCTGGAGCAGGCCAATTTTGTGATGCTAGATGAGCGATTTATATTCCAAATACCAGGCACGGCCATTTATGCCGTCAGGGAAGGCAAGGAGATCGAGGTAAGCATATTCTCCGGGGCCGATCCTGACACCGTGCGGCTGTTTGTGCTGGGTACATGCATGGGTGTTCTGCTGATGCAAAGACGAATATTACCTATTCACGGAAGTGCGGTCGTCATCGGGGAGAGGGCCTATGCATTTGTGGGTGAATCGGGTACGGGCAAATCGACACTGGCTGCTGCTTTTAGGCAGGCAGGTTATCAGATGGTTAGTGATGACGTGATTGCTGTAAAAGCTACGGCTTCCTCAGCCATCGTGTATCCAGCTTATCCGCAGCAAAAGCTGGGGTTGGATAGCTTGCTCCAACTGGAGGCTTTACGGGAGAACAAGCATGCACGCAAAAGAAATAACATACGGTCCCTAACTGATGGCAATTCTGTAATGCCACAATACAGTGATCTGCGTATGCTTGCAGGTGAACTGAATAAATATGCCGTACCCGCCGTAGATGAATTTTTTAACGATCCGCTGCCCTTAGGGGGCGTATTCGAGCTTGTGGCAGATTCTCCAATCCGTGCGTTGATGCGCGAAGGGGAGCTAATGGCGGTTACGGAACAGCCCTTGAACGTTCTGGAGTGCTTGCATACATTACTACAACATACATATCGTAGGGTGATTATTCCGCGAATGGGTTTGAGTGAATGGTCGTTTGATACAGCGGCTAGGATGGCTCGTAAAGTAGAGTGCTGGCGGCTGCTGAGGGATAGTTCTGTCTTTACTGCGTCCGAGGTTGTACAACGGGTACTTGATATCATTCGTAAGGAGGAAAAGAGTTATGGCAGCCACTAATCCAGCTAAAGACCATTATCGCGTCATTTACGGTGAAGAGGTCTATGTCAGTGATATGGACGGAGAAAAAGTGATGATGAGCATTAACACTGGTAAATATTATAACTTGGGCTTCACAGGAGGACGAATCTGGGAACTGGCAGAATCCGGTCCTTCCCTTGGCGATATCGTAACTGTCCTGACGAATGAATATGAGGTGGACGAGGAACAGTGCAGACAACAGGTACATACCTTTGTGGCTGAGTTGGAGCGGGAAGGACTGTTGAAGCTTCTACGGGAGTCGGTATAACATGCGGATACAACGGCTTCTTCTCCTGTCTCCAGAGGTTAGGAGATTGTTGCCGGAAGCCTGGCTGGAGCTGGGATGGGCGAGGTTGCGCCAGCGTCGTTCTTTTGGGGATTACTCAAGGGTTTGGGGCATATGTATGGAAGAAACTCCATGGAAGTGTGATGTCAGGCAGGAGAAGTGCATTCAGCAGATTTCGCACGCTGTGGAGCTGGCAAGCCGTTATACTCCTTGGCGCAGTAGTTGTCTTGTACAAGCCGCTGCGGCGATGACGTTGCTGGGGCGCAGAAAACTGGACTGCACGCTGTATCTGGGCACAGCCAAAAATGCCGCTGGACGCTTGGCCGCACATGCATGGGTACGTAGCGGACCGATTTATGTTACGGGGAAACGGGAAATGGAAGCATTTACGGTGGTGGGGATATTCGGGAGACGTGCTGTGATGGCTACAAATACAAAAAATGAAAGATAAAGGCGGTTCTTTGCTTTAATGCGATGAGACAAGAAGGAGAAGAATGCATGCCCACCAAGTCTGTTTTGGAACTTGCGAATTGGAATGAGGATCAAGAATTAACGTTGTTACTCTCTCTATTGGGGAAAGACGTTTCTCATTGGCAGGATAAGACTGCTGCTACCCAGCTGCGAGAGATGGATTGGGTCCGCTTTTTACGTCTGACCGAGCACCATCGAGTGGTACCTACGGTGTATCTCCAACTGAAAACATTGAATCATCCGTTCGTTCCCGCAGAATTGTTGCGAAACCTTCAGGCGCAGTATCATCGAAACACGCTTCGCATGCTCCATCTTCAAGCAGAAGCCGAGCGTCTGACCAGGCTCTTCATAGCTCATGGAATTCGTGTACTTATGTTGAAGGGTCCTGCTCTGGCGCAGCAATTGTACGGGGATGTTTCTCTGCGTACCTCCAAGGATATAGATTTACTCATTGCCCCTGACGATATGGATGAGGCTGAGCATTGGATGAAGGAAGCCGGATATGCGTCCAAGAGCGGAGAAGTGCGTGTCCTTGGTAGTTGGAAATGGAAGGACCATCATGCATCCTACCTCCATCCGCAAAAACGGGTAGAGATTGAGTTGCATTGGCGGCTTCACCCGGATGGGGGTGGGGAACCCTCTTTTGACGAGCTGTGGAACTGCCGGAAAATGGGCAAAGCTGCAGGAGCCAGTCGGCAGGTACCATTGGGATCTGCCGACAACAGGACTGTGATGACGTCCTGTATGTATACGCTGGGCAGCGAGCATCAATTTCTGTACTTGAGCGCGCATGGTGCGCGTCACGGCTGGTTCAGGCTACGCTGGCTGGTTGACATCGACAGGCTTGCGGTATGTGCTGTCGATTGGGAGGCGCTACTGCCGATGATGCGCCGCTACGGGGGCCTGCCTGCTGGGGGGCAGGCTTGGGCACTCGCCGCTGCGCTGTTGGGTACGCCGATACCGGAGCCGATGCGTCCGGCATCGGCTACCCGGCAGGCGCACAGGCTCGCGCTGAGCGCGCTGGCCTTCATGCAGGCCAGCGTTCCCGCACCGTACCCGATTGCCCACGGGCCGAGTACAGGTAGGCTTGCTCCATCAGAGCTGCTACATAGCAGAGCTTTGGCGGAGCAAGCGGAGGCCGCCCCTCCGGATGGCGGTGTTTCAGTATGCGGTACCTGTGGCGAAGCAGCCATGCTTGCCACCAGTGGCGTTACTAGCATCACGGAAGATGCCAGTAACGACGACCATAGCCCGATGAGCAATGCTACCCGTTGTGCCCCCATTACTCCAGCTGTCGCCTCCAGCCAAGTCATGACCAGAAACACGGCGGCTGCCCATCAGCCGGTCAGCCGCACTTACTTGCTTTCCTTAAAAGAGCCAAGACACAGACTATGGTACCTCATCAGCCGTTTGTTTCCTTCTACGGGGGATTCGGCCGTTTTTCCACTGCCTCGCCAGCTGCATTTTTTGTATATCCCTTTACGTCCATTTCTTTGGCTGAAGCGGCGATTTTCAAAGCACTGACTCTCGATAAGGAGTGTGCATTATGGTTCACCTGCGATTATATATGACAAAGCTGTATAGCGTGAACGGCGGTGCGTTATTTCTCAATATTGGATGTATGATCATTGTCAGCCTGCTGGAGGGTTTTGGCATTTATATGCTTGTTCCTATGCTGGCGGCTATCGGCGTATTTGTTGGTCATTCAGGGATGCCATTTCTGTCTGGTGGATTGGAACATTTTTTGCCGTTCATTCCTAAAAGCTGGCTGTTGCCGGGGATGTTGATGGTTTTTATAGTGCTGCTTACAGGGCAGGCTTTGCTTCAGCGTTACCAATCCATCCTGAATTCGCGGATTCAGCAGCGTTTTATGCGCTCTTTGCGAATAGACGTGTACACTTCCTTTATGAAGGCGCAGTGGGCATTTTATTTGCGTCAGCGTAAATCTGATTTTAGCCATGTGATGACGACCGAGCTGGCGCGTGTCAGTCAGGGAACGAATTTGCTTCTTCAACTGACTACTGCTGTCATGTTTACGATGATCCAGATTGCGTTGGCTTTTTGGTTATCCCCCTCTTTAACCGGGCTGGTATTTCTGAGTGGATTGGGGCTGTTTGTCGTGTTCCGCCGCTCCATTCGAAATGCCAAACAATTAGGTGATCGTACCACTGAGCTGTCGCAGGTTTATTTTGCTGGGATTACGGATCACATGAACGGCATGAAAGATATTAAAAGCAATCTGTTGGAAGCGGCGAATATCCATTGGTTTCGCTCCCTGACACAACGCATGGAGGATAATACGACCCAATTTGTCCGGCAAAATGCGACCACACAGTTTTTTCATCGTACAGCGGCAGCTGTTTTTGTCGCTTGTGTCATATTTACATCGCTGCAGTGGCTGCATGTTACTCCTGAAAAACTGATTGTGCTGATTCTTATATTTTCACGCTTATGGCCCCGATTTGCTCTTATTCAAGCGAGTCTGGAATACATCATGTCTATGATCTCCGCTTTTGAGAGTGTCACCAAGGTGCAACAGGAGTGCGAAGCTTTCACAGATCCGTCATTGATTGTATCTGCATCTGTACGGCAACCCCTGTCCCTTCGTCATGGGATCGAATGCAGCCATCTGGATTATCGCTACGATGGTGCAGCAGAGTCTGCGCTGCGTCATATTAACTTGTTCATACCCGCTCGGGGAATGACAGCCATTGTAGGGAAATCGGGAGCAGGTAAAAGTACAATGGTCGATGTCCTGATGGGTTTTTTACGTCCAACTGGGGGGCAGATTACAATAGACGGGCTTGTTCTGGACGACGAATTGTTGCTCCAGTGGCGGCAGTCGTTTGGCTACGTGTCACAAGACCCATTTTTATTTCACGCGACTGTCCGCGAAAATTTGATGCTGGCAGATAAGGATGCTAGTGAGCAGCAGCTATGGGAGGCGTTACATTTTGCCGCCGCAGACAACTTTGTATCCAGATTGCCCGAAGGGCTGGACACAGTAATTGGAGATCGCGGGATTCGTCTGTCTGGAGGAGAACGTCAACGGCTAGTATTAGCACGGGCTGTCTTGCATCATCCTTCGGTACTTATACTAGATGAAGCGACAAGTGCGCTGGATGGTGAGCATGAAGCCGCAATTCAGGCAGCACTGGAACGGATGAAAGGTCAAATGACGTTGATCGTCATTGCTCACCGCCTGTCAACCATCAGACATGCGGATCAAATTGTCGTACTGGATCAAGGCGAGGTCATACAGCAGGGGAACTACCACCAACTGGAACAAGAGGAGCGGGGGGCGTTCAGTCAGCTACTATCGTATCAAAGCAGTGTCACCGCCACCCCTTAACCAGACTTTTCTGTAACTCAGCTTAAGTTTCTTTACGTTTGGCAGTGCTTCTTTTCTTTTTGACTGGAGTCGGAGAGATGTTCTCGCCTGCAACAGCCTGCTGTGCTGTTGGGGCCGCTGGTTTACGCGCAGGGCGTTTTTTCGCAGCAGGGCCGGGATCGGTAACGACAGGTTGCACTGCCTCGATGCTGGCCTGAAGGGCGGCCATTAAATCTACTACATTGGTCTGAGGCTGTGTTGGGGCGATTCGCACCTCTTCACCAGCCACTTTATGTTGAATGAGATCCAGCAGACGCTCGCGGTACTGATCCGTATACTTTGCTGCATCAAAAGGTGTAGATAGCTGCTCGATTAGCATTTTTGCCATGGTCAGCTCCTTCTCTTTAACCTCCTCCTGCCCCGGTAAGTTAGGCACTTGAGCAATGGGGCGAATTTCATCGGGGTAAAACATCGTCTCCACCGCCAAACATTCATCCAACACCCGAATAGCCGCCAGGCTGCTTTTAGAGCGGATGGAGATTTGGGCAATCCCGATTTTCCCGGTATCCTTCATCGCATTCATGAGCAGCTTATACGCATTGGAGCCAGCTTGATCCGGGGACAGATAATACGTTTTCTGAAAGTAAATCGGATCAATTTCCTGCAAATCCACAAAATCTAAAATAACAATATTTTTATCCGCTTGTCCGCTAACTTGCTCCAGTTCCTCCTTGTCGAACATGACAAATTTTCCTTTTTCATATTCGTATCCTTTTCCAATTTCCTCCCATTCGACCTCCTTGTCACAAACGGGACACTTTCGTACATAGCTAAGTGGGCTTCCACACTCCTTGTGAATATAACGCATGGAAATGTCCTTATCCTCAGTCGCAGAAAACATTTTAACGGGCACATGAACCAGCCCAAAACTGATCGCGCCTTTCCAGACCGTATGCATACCGCCGCTCCTCCTTTTCTTTAATCCGCATTTTGTATCCTTCGATTCCAACGCTCGGCTGTGAGCATATCCATTTTTCACTTAGATTTTTCACTTAGTATGCTTCGGAGAAAGGAATGTATGAGGTGTAAAGAAAAGAGCAAGCCAACTAATCTGCATTCTGAGGTATGACTACATCGCATAACACAATGATATGAAGTTGTTAAGTTACATTAGTTATATTAAGATAAGGGATAACCAACGATTTTGACATTTTATAAGAAAGGAGTGTTCATGTCATGAAGAAAAGATCATTAAACTTTATATCTTTTGGATATGGATACTCTACTGCTGTTTTTTTCTAAAATCATTTTTATTGGTGGAGTCTGCCTAAAAATGGTTAGAAGAAACGGTAGAAAAATTTAAAAATGACGAGGTCGATTTCGGCTACCTTACTGCTCTAGGATTGCCTGAAATAAAAATTGAAATTGAAATTTGGGCAGCTAAAGCATAAAAATAATACGCACCTCATTTATGGGATGGAATCATAGATAGCCCCGGTCTTCGTGAGAAGCTGGGGCTGTTTTATGTTTAAATTCACGAAAAATGTACATCCGTCGTCGCAAGCAAACGCACTAAACGATTACCGAGCATCGCATAGTGATGAGCTATCCGCATCTGCATCCTTCGATTCCAACGCCTTGGCTGTGAGCAAATCATTTTTATGCTTCGTACAAAGGATTTGTATGAGTTGTGAATGAAGACTGCGAATTGCTCCCGCATGCGCATGGTTACAGCAATTTTGGTACATAGTAAGGCATATCCGATTCAAAAGGGGGTACACAATTTATGTCCGGAAAATCCTATCCTCAGCAAATCAGGCATCGTGTGGGTCAAAGCCAAATCGCCTTTCGGGGCCCGGCTGGAGGCGAACAGGATGCATTGCCGCCCGAGTTCGCTCTTTCACATGGAATCCGTCCGCCTTTTCCCGTAGCTGTGGCTCATGTGGATTTGGAGGCTGTAGTTTCAACTTCGCCTTCTCATAGCATCCCTTCATTAGACGTTGAACGGATTATAGATGAAGACTAGGTGAACTATATTTCTGAATGAATGCACACAACAACAAACAGGAGGGGAAGAATAACATGAACGTGGAACGAGCAAAAGCTATTTATGATTCATCCGAAAATATTGCCGTACAATTGGATGGTAAACCGATCTGGATTGAGCATGTAGACCAAGCAAACGGTATGGCAACGGTACAGATAGGTAGCAGACCCGGCAATACCCAAACCGTCCGTGTGGATCGTCTGGAAGAACAATAGAAGAGGGGCACCAAACCAGATTTTTCCCATAGTATGGGGTATAGCTTTAGAAAGATCTTGGACAGCTGTAGGCTTTCATCGTAGAATGCTGCTTGAATGATCCCGCTTCAACCCTAAAAGGCTCGCAATTGCTCAATGAGCAATTAGCGAACCTTATTTGTAATAATGAATACAGTCGAGGGAACAAGTTAAACGCCAGACAAGTTAATTTGAAGGTGGAGTTGGTTCCTTTACATGACTTTATACTGCAATGGCCTTTAAATGTGGTGAAATCATCAGTTTAGCCTCAGTTGCCAATTGAACGTCTTCCACCGATAAACCCGGCGCAATTTCCTTCAGCATCAGCCCACTACCTGGAATAACATCGATGACAGCCTTTTCGGTTACGATGGTCTTTACAACATTTACAGCGGTCAGGGGTAGTTTACATTGTTCCAGTATTTTCGGCGCTCCATTTTTGTTCACATGCTCCATGGCTACAATCACTCTCTTGGCTCCGACCACCAAATCCATGGCTCCCCCCATGCCCGGAACCTTTTTCCCTGGGATCATCCAGCTTGCAAGGTTGCCTTTCTCATCGACCTCCAGGGCGCCCAACACGGTGATATCTACATGCCCTCCACGGATGATAGAAAATGAAAGCGAACTGTCGAAAAAGCAAGCTCCTTCCATAGTTGTAACATAGTTTCCGCCTGAATCGATACAATCGAGTCTTTCTTTCCCCTGAGTCGCTTTTGGGCCTACACCGAGGATTCCGTTCTCAGCCTGCAGCATAATATGAATGTTTTCGGGGATATAGTCTACCACCATTGTAGGCATTCCAACACCAAGGTTGACAACTTCGCCATTTTTAAATTCCTGGGCTATTCTTCGAGCAATGAATTCTCTGTTATTCATGCGTTTTCACCCACCTTTACAATTGCGTCGACAAATATTCCGGGAACGTTGACATGATTGGGGTCAATTTCTCCCGTCTTTACGTATTCGTCTGTCTGAGCAACTACATACTCTGCCGCTGTAGCCATTACCAAATTGAAGTTACGTGAAGAGCCGTTGATGACAAGATTTCCCGCTTCATCAGCCTTATGAGCTCTGATTAGCGCCACATCCGCTTTGAGCGGCAGTTCGAGCAAATATTCTCTCCCGTCAATTTGGATTTTCTTTTTTCCTTCCTCTACAATGGTGCCTACACCTACAGGCGTTAAAACACCGCCCAAGCCTGCTCCTCCTGCACGTATTTTTTCAGCGAGCGTACCTTGCGGGAAGAGTTGAACCTCCGCTTCTTTCGTCATCAGGAGCCTTCCCGTTTCCGGATTAGAGCCAATATAGGATGCAAAAATCCGCTTTACTCTGCCGCTTTTTACAAGCTTATAGATAGATAATTCCGGTGTGCCTGTATCATTGGATATAATCGTAAGATTGCTGGCGGGATTGGTGTCGACAAGCGCACGTACAAGTTCCTCCGGAAAGCCTCCTGCCAGAAAACCTCCGACCATCACCGTGTCTCCGTCTTTGATCTGCTTAACTGCTTCTTCAGCGGAGATTACTTTGTTATTCATGGTTCCTTCTCCTTATATATATATTTTTAGGAAAGCAACTTTATTGGAGATAATCATAGAGGACTCTTCCATATGGAAGCGTTAAATCGGCAATAAAATGTTTTCCGCCAATATAAGCTTTTACCGGCAAATCTGCCACAGGAGCGTTGACATGGGGAATCAAGCTTAACCTCGCAGGCCCTGACCAGGCGCCTTTAACCGTAATGTTTTCGAGATTATACGCTACCAACTGAGCAATTTTAGGGGTACCGTCAACATCAGGAATTAATTTCAAATTAACTTGCGTTTTTGCGATGGCTTTAGCCGTTTCCTTTTCATCAAGAATGTTATATTTGAAAGGCATGGTTCCCGTGGCCACCAGGACGTTGTTGTAATGCAATGTACCCGTCAGCGTTTCCGTCTCCTCAACGATCAAGCGAGGCTTCGCCCATTTTTTCGGAAATCCCCAGATTTCACGTCCTCCCAGAATAGCAGGCGCGTTATCCAAATACATTTGGGCAACAAAATTACAGGGTTCTCCATGAAAAGTACACGGAATGACAATACCGCTTTCCTCATAGCTTCCTAACCCGGATGAATCGGGCATCTTGATCCATTCATAGGAAACGGTATTGCTTCCATCCGGCTGAAGAGGTTCCGGGACCGCCTGTCTAATCGCAGCGGGATCGGATTCATAGGTAATGATGAAAAATTCCCGGTTGATGAAGCGACATGGCGGGCGCCCATAACTGCCGCTGGCCGCAGGCATGGATTGGAGTGAAAGTACATCTTTTTGATTCATAGCGATCTCCCTTCCTTTTAAGAGATAGTTCTAAAAGTCATCCTGAACTCGCACTTTAAATGAGTGCATTTTCAACTAGCATCGCTATTCCCATTCCCGTTCCGATGCATAGCGAGGCGATGCCGTAACGTGAAGATCTTCGCACCATTTCATGAACCAGCGTAACCAATACCCTAGCACCGCTTGCACCGACAGGATGCCCGATCGCGATCGCGCCGCCATTGACATTCACCTTCTCAGGATTGATTCCAAGCTCTTTCAATACCGCTAGTGCTTGTGCGGCGAACGCTTCATTAATTTCAAAAAGATCGATGTCATCAATAGACATTCCCTGTTGCTTCAGAAGTGACGAAATGGCCTTCACCGGTCCCATTCCCATATATGCAGGGTCAACGCCAACAAGTGAATAACCCTTGATATATGCCAACGGCTTTAACGCATGTTCCTTACATTTGTCTTCCGACACTACAAGCATAGCCGCCGCGCCATCATTGATTCCTGAAGCATTTCCGGCGGTAACTGTTCCGTTCTCCTTAAAGGCAGGTTTTAATTGAGAAAGTTTTTCTTTCGTTGTATTTCCTCTTATGTGTTCGTCCTCCGTGAAAGAAATAGTTTCTTTTTTGTTTTTAATCATGACTGGAACAATCTGCTCTTCAAAAAGCTTCTTGTTTTTAGCTTCTACGGCCTTTATCTGGCTTTGATAGGAAAATTCATCCTGCTCAAGTCTTGAAATTCCATATTTCTCGGCAACATTTTCTGCGGTAATTCCCATATGGTAATGGTTGATCGGGCACGTAAGACCGTCGGCCACCAGGGAGTCTACCAACTCACCGTTGCCAAGTTTGTAGCCGTTTCTTGCATTCCTTAGCAGGTAAGGGGCATTCGACATGCTCTCCATGCCTCCGGCCAAGACGATGTTGCCTTGTTCCGCCAATATTGAATTGTAGGCTAAAGCAACGGCATGGAGTCCTGAACCGCAAACCGTGTTTATCGTTGTTTCGGGTACATCAATAGGGATACCGGCTTTTAGTGCCGCCTGTCTGGCAGGATTTTGGCCATTGCCCGCCTGAAGAACATTTCCCAAATAAATTTGATCAATCAAAGAAGGCTCTAATTTACTTTGCTGAAGGCATGCTGTCATCACAGTTGCTCCCAGTTCAGGAGCGCTTAGAGGCGCAAGGGTTTTGTTAAAAGAGCCGACCGCTGTTCTCAACGGGCTTACTAAAGCTACTTTTTTCATTAAAAACTCACATTCCTTTCGTTGTGTTCAAGACACAATACATCCATGATTGCACTTCAATTCGTAATTTCCGTTCTTAACCTACGAGATGTAGCGACTGCAAGATACATTTGCTTGCGGGCATATCATGGTGCCTAAGACAGTGAGTGTGAGGGTTCGATCGCCTTCTCTCGTTGGAAATTAAAACCAGTTTCATCATAGTTCTAATGCAGATTTTGCTCAATGTTCAAAAATATACACATATCTATGTACAGATGTTTATAGAGCCATATAGGCCACAATAATTAGGCCATTCTAACGTTTTCTGTTAATTTCTTAATTTTTCTGAAAATCATGATCATAAATTGAATTTTCTGTTAAAAATGAAAGTTACAATCCATACGTGAAAAAGTTTTCCTCGCAAATATCATCTAACTCATCGCTGGGAAATAAAAAAAGCCTCCAGAATGTTCTGAAGACGGATTTGCCTTTCAATATTCATAATCTTCGTTATATTGTGCCAGCTTGCTTCTTGTTAACGGTGTCACTTGAAAGGGCGGTTTTTTCGTATGAACAATAAAAGAAGCCGACTTGCTTGAAAGCAATCGGCTTGGAACATAAAACTTCAACAACTCACGAAAAATGTACATCCGCTGTCGCGAGTAAACGCACAAAACGATTGCCAAGCATCCCATTATGATGCGCTACAATTTGTTCACTGCTCAGCACCTTGCTATTAAATGTACTATGCGCATCTAATACGAGCACGTTGTTATGGTATCCCAGACTATAGGCGCTTCGGCAAGTCGTGTCGAGGCAAAACTCGGTCTGCATCCCCGCGATTACGAGTTGATCGGCCCCCAGTTCCTTTAGCACATGGCCCAATTCAGTTTGGTAGAAGCTGTCCCAAGATGATTTACGGACAATTCGTTCATGAGGAAGAGGACGCACCACGTCGGCGATGGCCCAGCCTACACTGTTTTCCCGAAAATCCTCATCCGCTTCATCGGTATGCTGTACAAAAATCACCGGTGTACCTGTAGCTCTGGCTTTGTCCAAAAGCTGCTGCAAATGTGCTACAACTTCCTGTTCACGATACAGCTTCTCATCATACATGAACATAGCCTGCTGAACATCAATCATGAGTAAAACGGTTTGCCCCATCGTTTCAATCCCTCCCTGTGTGTATCATCTAACTTACAATAGCATGTCTTCATGCCTTGCGGCGACATAAGGTGAACTATATAATAAAGAACAAGTTGGAACGGTCCGATTCGGACGAAAGGTGATTAAAATATATGACAATTTCGCAGGAGCAGTTTACGTTCCGTTCTGTCTCAGAGGCACAGACCGGGTCATTGGCAGGTTTTTTGGCAGCCAAAGCGGTTCCCGGAACGGTAATTGTGCTGGATGGAGATCTGGGAGCGGGCAAAACTGCTTTTTCCAAGGCTTTTGCCGGCCATTTAGGTGTGCCGGGCATCGTAAATAGTCCAACCTTTACCCTTATTAAGGAGTACGAGGGCCGATTGCCTTTGTATCATATGGATGTGTACCGGATTTCCCAGGACGAGGCGGAGGATCTCGGGCTGGACGAATATTTTTACGGGACAGGAGTATGTCTGGTGGAATGGGGTAGTATTATACCGGATATATTGCCGGAGCAGCGGCTTCACATGTATATAGAAACAACGGATGTCGGGGAGCGCTTGATTCACCTGACCGGGTACGGCGAGCCTTATGAACAATGGTGCCGCAGTTTGCGGGAGAATGGAGTTTGAACCATGCAAAGAGAGCATACAGATGTGAATGTAAAGCCGCGTGAGCGGTTTTTGACGTTAGATACAGCGACGACCGTGATGGCGGCCGCTCTGATGAACGGAAGAGAATTGCTGGGAGAAAGCAACGTCTATGGCGAACGTAATCATTCCGTGCATGTGATTACCGAGCTGGAACGACTGCTGAATGAAGAAGGGCTGACACGAGATGATGTAGACGGTATTGCAGTTGGTGTTGGACCGGGGTCTTATACCGGTATCCGGATTGCGGTGACCGCAGCCAAAACACTCGCTTGGGCCTGGGGTATCCCGGTGACGTCCATATCCACTTTGCATGCTTTGGCGTGGGGTGGTTGGAATCGCGGCATCGAGATGAAGGGACAAGAAGATAAAAATGAGTCTGTGAATAACGGTTCGTCCGGAGCACAGGCAGCAGACTGGATTGTGCCCGTACTGGATGCGCGCCGTGGTCAGGTTTACACGGGGCTGTTCGCCGTGAGTACAGTTGACGACGTCGAGAGTCCGCAACGGCTGGAGCCAGATGCAATCCGGTTGATGACTGCTTGGACCGATGACCTGCTGCAACGGCTGGAGTCTTTGCCCTCTGAAGAGCGTCCTCCAGTCATTTGGCTAGTCGGTGAAACGGCGGTTCACGCCGAAACAGCCGAGCGCCTGCGTGCTTGGAGCGAGCTTCGTAGCGTACCTTATGAGCTGGAAGGAAGATGGGTTGGCCGCCTTGGGGCGGATAAGCTGCTTCGTCAAGAACATGACGAGCTACATACGCTGGTTCCTAATTATACCCAGCTGGCGGAGGCGGAAGCCAATCTGCTTCGCCAGCGCTGAAGAGAGCGGTGAACAACATGGCAAAGAACATACAGCGGGAAGAGAAACTTGAGTTTCGCTTGATGCAACTGAATGATATTCCCGATGTGCTGGAGATTGAGCATGAAGCGTTCACGCTACCGTGGACAGAGGAAGCATTCCGCAATGAGCTGACGATGAATCATTTCGCTAAATATATGATTATGGAACTAGACGGACAAGCCATTGGTTACGCAGGCATGTGGACGATTATGGATGAGGCCCATATTACGAATATTGCGATTCGTGAGGCTTATCGCGGACGTAAGCTTGGAGACAAGCTGTTGGATGAGCTGATGCAGACCGCCTCTTATTTAGGGATGGAACGTATGACGCTGGAGGTGCGGGTAACGAACCAGATCGCTCAAGGCTTGTATGAGAAAAAAGGCTTTAAGCCCGCAGGTGTGCGCAAAGGCTATTACTCGGATAATAACGAGGATGCTGTGATCATGTGGGCGGATCTTCCCGCGCATGGGGCATCCGGTGAACAGGAAGGAAGCGTGCAGAAGCAATGATGCAAGAGGAAAAAGTAGGTACAGGCTCCGCCTCCGGCGAGCCTTGCTATATACTGGCAGTGGAAACGAGTTGTGATGAGACGGCTGTTTCTGTCGTGAAAAATGGCACAGAGGTGCTCTCGAATCTGATTTCCAGTCAGATTGAAACACACAAAGCCTTTGGTGGTGTTGTGCCAGAGGTGGCTTCACGCAAACATGTGGAGAGCATCACCTACATGCTGGACGAGGCCATGCAAACATCAGGAATTACCCCACGCGAGATTTCGGCGGTTGCCGTGACACAAGGACCAGGACTGGTTGGTGCATTGCTGGTTGGTATTGTCGCCGCTAAGAGCGCTGCTTTGGCGTTCGGCAAGCCGTTAATCGGGACGCATCATATCGCGGGACATATTTATGCCAATCAGCTGGAGCATGATATCGTATATCCGTGCATTGCTCTAGTTGTGTCAGGAGGACATACAGAGCTGGTGCTGATGGAGTCCGAGGG
The DNA here is from genome assembly GCF_038002205.1 of Paenibacillus sp. FSL R7-0340. Lineage (NCBI taxonomy): Bacteria > Bacillati > Bacillota > Bacilli > Caryophanales > Paenibacillaceae > Paenibacillus > Paenibacillus sp. FSL R7-0340. The sequence goes on along the minus strand of NZ_JBBOBY010000001.1, from coordinate 4,807,657 downwards.
TCATTTTCAACTCATTGGTCGTACAAGGGATGATGCGGTTGGAGAAGCCTACGACAAAGTAGCGAGAGCCATTGGATTTCCGTATCCCGGCGGTCCGCATGTGGATCGTATAGCTCATGAATCGGAGGAAGTGGTTACTTTGCCGCGTGCATGGTTGGAGCCGGATTCTTATGATTTTAGCTTTAGCGGTTTGAAATCTGCAGTGCTGAATGTAATTAACCAGACGAAAATGCGCGGAGAAACTGTTCATGTCGGAGCGATCGCAAGAGGCTTTCAAGAGTCGGTCGTCGAGGTGCTGGTGGAAAAGGCGATTCGTGCCATGCGTGAATACGGTGCGAAGCAGCTCCTGCTTTGTGGCGGTGTGGCTGCTAATCGCGGACTGCGTACAGCATTGCGGGAGCGCTGTGAGCGCGAAGAAATTGAGCTGCTTGTACCATCGATGAAATATTGCACAGATAATGCAGCGATGATCGGTGCTGCGGCCTACGCCAAATGGAAGCGCGGAGAATTTACCTCATTGGATATGAAGGCTGATCCAGGACTGTCTCTGGAAGAATGGTCTGTCCAAACTTAATTGAAGAAGAATGAGCAAGACACGGCACAGTTGAGTCGTGTCTTTTTTGTCCTGCTCCATAATTATCATAAAAATATAAATTCAAGAGGATAAAATACAGGAGTTTGAGCAAATGAATGGCAGTATCTCATTCCCTCACATTATTCGTCACAATTGTTCACGATTTTTCATGATTCATCAAAAAAATCTGGAATTTTGATACTGCCCGAATAATGATGTGATTTGTCAAGTTGTGAACAAAGTTATCCACATATACCGCTTCGAATGTGGATAACCGAGCCCGAAGCAAGCAGGATAAGACTTTTTGGAGATAGCAAGTTGGGGGATATGTAACACCTTTAGTTCTTGTGAAATCTGTGGATAATGTGGATAAAAGGGTGGATAAATTTGGTTTTCATTTGAAAACGGCTTTTTATCAATAAAAAAATGGCCCAAAAGGCCATTTTTCAATCTCATTCATACACATAAGCTGTGGATAATCTTGTGTACAAAAATACAAAAGAGGAAAATGTGAATTTTTTAAGGCTAAGATTTTATGCAGTAGTGTTTATTCTTCTAACAGCTCTTCCCAAGCGGTATAGGTTTCAGTCAATTCCTGTTTATGGGTGTCGAGTTGTGCCTGAATATTCTGAAGCGCTGTGTAATCCTGATAAATCTCAGGCAGGGTCATTTGTTCCTCCAGCCCTAAAATTTGTTCTTCCAGCGTTTTAATCTGGTTTTCCAATGCCTCCAGCTTGCGTTGACGGCTGCGTTCCTCGCTTTTGGCTTGTTTGTCCGCCGCATAGGTGGCGGCGCGTGATTTGGACGTGGTCTCGTCTGTCACGGATGCAGAGGCAGCCGATGTTTTGCCGCGTGTGGCCTGATTTGCCTCCAGAGCTTCCAACGCAATTTCCTCTAACTCCTGCTTTTTGGCTACATAGTCATCATAATTCCCCAGGAAATGTTCTATCCCTTCAGGATGCAGCTCGATGACACGTTCCGCCATTTTGTTCAGGAAATAACGGTCATGGGAAATGAACAACAGTGTACCGTCATAGTCCATCAAAGCTGCTTCCAGCACTTCCTTGCTAAACAAATCCAGATGGTTGGTAGGCTCATCTAGAATTAATACGTTGGCTTCGCGCAGCATGAGCTTGGCCAGAGAAACGCGGGCTTTTTCCCCTCCGCTTAATGCAGCTACTTTTTTCAGTACATCGTCACCGCTAAACAGGAAATTACCCAGCACTGTACGAATACGTGCTTCTTCCATATGAGGGTATTCGCTCCACAACTCCTCCAGTACGGTATTGGCGGGGTTCAGGTTCGTCTGCTCCTGGTCATACAGGCCGATTTTGATTTTTGTGCCCCAGTGGATGGAGCCAGCAGCAGGTTTAAGTGATCCGGTCAGACATTTGAGCAACGTCGATTTTCCGATCCCGTTCGGACCAATCAGTGCCACGGTATCTCCACGTTTTAAGTCGAACGATGCGTGCTGGAATAAAGGCTTTTTACCTTCATACCCCACAGAGAGGTCACGTACCTCCAGCACTTCCTTACCTGACATATGGGCTGTTTCAAAGGAAAAATGAGCCTTTTTCAAGTCTCCCATGGGCCGATCCATACGCTCCATTTTATCTAACTGCTTGCGCCGACTTTGAGCGCGTTTGGTCGTGGAAGCCCGTACGATATTACGTTGTACGAATGCTTCTAAACGGGCAATTTCTCCTTGCTGCTTTTCGTAATGTTTCAGGTTCGTTTCGTACTCGGCAGCCTTCAACTCCATGTAGCGGCTGTAGTTGCCTGTATATCGGGTAGAACGATGGCGTTCGATTTCAATAATCGTCGTTACCAGTCGGTCCAGAAAATAACGGTCATGTGATACAACCAGCAGAGAACCGGAGTAGCCGCGCAAATAGTCCTCCAACCAGGTCAGTGTTTGAATATCCAGATAGTTGGTAGGCTCATCGAGCATAAGGACATCTGGGGCGAGCAGTAGGATGCGTGCTAGCGCAAGCCGGGTTTTCTGTCCTCCGCTCAGAGTAGCTACAGGCGTCTCAGGTGCAAATGAACCAAAGCCCATGCCGTGCAGCACGCTGCGAATACGGGTCTCCATTTCATAACCACCGTGATCCTTGAACCAGTCTGAACGACGTGCATAGCGTTCCAGCAGATCTGCGTAGCGTTTTTCGTTTTGAGCATTGGCCAGGTCAGCGATGTCCTGTTCCATTTGCCGCAGTTCCCGTTCCGCTTCAATCAGGGGAGTGAACACCAGCATCATTTCCCCCCAGATAGAACGATCAGAATTCAAACCGCTGTTTTGCGCCAGATAACCGATGCTGGTCTCCTTCGCCTTGAAAATTTGTCCACTGTCATAGGATATTTCACCAGCAATGATTTTGAGCAGGGTCGATTTGCCTGCACCGTTCACACCTACGAGTCCAATACGTTCACGTTCCAATATTTGAAGGTTAATCCCGTCCAGAACGGGCTCAATTCCATAGGATTTAGTAATTCCGGTTACTTGCAATAGCATAGCGTATCGTTCCTCCATTACATTTTGCACAGTTCTACCTGCTTTCTTCGCAGGTACCTTCCTTCCAGTTTACATGAAATTACCCACTATTGCACTGCTTTCACCCTGTAAACCCTTGAGCCGCGTGTAGTCAATTTGTATAAACAATGATAAACTTAAACGAGAAGTGAAAAAGAATGAAAAAAACTTGCAACGTACAGCACTTACTGACAAATGGGACAATAGCAACGTTTTAAAGATTATCGACGATTGTGCGGGAGGGCGGATGTGATGGATGTCTGTGATGTGAAGAACGCGCTGCGTTTGCAGCAACGGGAAGCGCGTGACTCCATGGACCCGCTGACAAGGCAGAAGGCATCGGCTGTGGCCTGTCGGCATGCAATCGAGGCATGGGAGCAGCTTAGAATAGACAGAAACGGAGATAAGCTAACATTATTTAGTTATCTCTCTTTTGGCAGCGAGATTTCGACGACCCCCCTCATTGAGCATTGCTGGTCACAGGGAGATCGTGTCCTGGCCCCAAGAGTGGATCCGGTAACCCGGACTATGGAGCTGAGGGAGATGGATCAGTACGGAGATATTGTACCCGGTATCTGGAACATCCCTGAGCCTGCTTTGACATGCAAGGAATGGTTGCCTGAAATGTGGGCGGGAATTGACTGGGTTGTTGTGCCTGGCTTGGCCTTTGATCGACGTGGGGGCAGGATTGGTTACGGCGGAGGCTATTATGACCGCTTTACCGTACAGGTAGAGGCAGAGAAGCGTAACAACAGCCACGTAGGTCCGCTTTATGTCTCGCTGCTGCTGCCGGGACAATTGCTGACACAGGTGCCCATGGAGCCAAGTGATTTGCGAGTGGACGTGCTGTTTACTCTGGATGGACGCTTAGATTGTGATTATGCAAAATTGACAAATGATGAATGAAGTAAAGTTGGGTATGTGAAAGGAGCTGTGAGGGAGTCGTGGATTCCTTTACTCATTTTAACGAACAGGGACGGGCTCGGATGGTAGATATTTCGGGTAAAACGTCTACGATTCGTACAGCAGTTGCCGTGACTCAGATTACGATGAATCCGGCTACATTGACGGCTGTAAAAGAAGGAAGAATCGGCAAGGGTGATGTTCTTGCTGTGGCCCAGGTCGCAGGGATTCAAGGTGCGAAAAAAACGTCAGACTGGATACCGATGTGTCATCCACTGGCCCTGACAGGCGTGAACATTACTTTTTCCGATAATGGACATGATGTGCTTCATATTGAAGTTGAAGTGAAGACCGAAGGTAAAACAGGTGTAGAAATGGAAGCTTTGACAGCGGCTTCAGCCGCAGCGTTAACCGTGTATGATATGTGCAAGGCGCTGCAAAAAGATATGATCATCGGCCCTACCATGCTGCAATCCAAAACAGGTGGCAAGCATGGGGATTTTCAAAGGGAGGACCACCGGGAACCTTGACATAGACAACATTGTCGCCGAGAGGGTACTGTGATGTGATGGAGGATGCAGCGTGGCTGTTTCTGATTTTCAGAAGAGAAAGTATTCTTTCATGATAGGAGAAGGGTGATCTTATGGTGTGGAAAACGGCGATCCTAACAGCCAGTGATAAAGGGGCAAGGGGAGAGCGTGAGGATACAAGCGCACAGGTCATCCGGGAACTCATCGAAGAAGAACTGGGCGGAGAGATTGTGGAATACCGGATCGTTCCCGATGAACCGGATGAAATTATTGCAGCTTTAATCGAAATGACCGATTATTTTCATGCAGACCTGGTACTAACTACGGGCGGAACTGAGCTGGCGATCCGTGATGTGACACCCGAGGCGACTAGGCGGGTAGTGGAACGGGAAGTGCCAGGCATGGCGGAAGCCATGAGAATGATCGTGATGCAGAAAAATCCAGCGGCTATGCTATTCCGTGGAATCGTGGGAATACGCGGACGTACACTGATCGTCAATTTGCCAGGAACACCCAAAGGTGTGCATGAAAATTTGGCAGCGATAATGGACCAACTTCCAGAAGCGTTGCTTATGGTGACAGGCCAGTTCCGGTAGAAGGCAGCACATCGTGTGTGGTATGATACCTATAAGAATTTATAAGGCCGTATACGGGCAAAGATTCTTATTTTGTCCGTCAACATAAGGAGGATTACTACACATGCCCAATATTGGAGCACCGGGTTATATTTTGTTGATTATTCTGGCGCTGCTGTTATTTGGTCCGAACAAGCTGCCTGAGCTGGGTCGAGCTGTAGGGCGTACATTCCGTGAGTTTAAAAACGGGGCACGCGATATTTTATCAGAAGATGAACGGACTGAGCGTAAAGACAGCAAAGATAGTGTGGTCAAAGCATCACAAACGACGTCTTCAGAAGTTCAACCTCAGCCTGAGGATAAACGCTTGTCATAGATTTAGTTATAATTCTTGATGCTTGTACAATAAACAAGAGCCTCTTCTTCAGTGAAGGGCTTTATTTTTTAGGAGGCGCTGCTGCGTTCCGTTCAGAAAGGAGGAATGGACTTGACCCCATCAGAGCATGAAATGCCGTTAATGGAACATCTGGGAGAGCTTCGCCGCAGAATTATTTATGTGCTAATTGTATTTGTATTGGCACTGGCTGGTGGTCTGTTCGCGGCGGGTTCTGTCTATGACTGGCTTATTCGCTCCGGTTCGGCGCAAGCTTTTCAGTTAAACGCGTTTTCCTTTTGGGACGGGATTGGTATCTACATGAAGATCGCCATGATCATCGGGATTGCGGTGGCGCTACCGTTTGCCTGCTACCAACTGTGGAAGTTTGTCAGCCCGGGCTTAAGACCGCAAGAACGGAGTGCGACTTTGCGGTATGTGCCTTATGTGCTGCTTTTGTTCATCATTGGGGCAGCTTTTGCTTATTTCATTATTTTCCCAATGGCGATTCAGTTTACATCGTCTGTCACCAAAAGTATGGGATTACAGGAAACGTACGGGATCGCACAATATTTCACCTTTATGTTTAATATTGTACTGCCTGTAGCGCTGTTGTTTGAGCTCCCACTGCTTATCATGTTTCTGACGGGGATTCATGTTATAACACCAATGCGGCTTCGCAAATGGCGGAAGATTTCTTATTTTCTGCTTGTGTTCGTCGCGGTTGTCATTACTCCGCCGGACTTTATTTCCGATTTTTTGGTGGCGATTCCGTTGCTGGTGCTATATGAAGTGAGCGTGTATTTGTCTTCGGTCGTGTACCGCAGGCAGCTGCGTGCGCAGGAGGAACGTGAGGCCCAGTTGCGTGTAGCTTCGGAATAATAAGGCAGGACCTGAATGGCTCAGTAAACAATTTATTCGGGTCCGCGCTACATGACAACTTGCAGATAATGAATAGCATTTGTATATCATAACTATTTACAGAGTATGAACAGCAGCAGCTTAGCTGCCTTAAAAGTAACCATTAGCCTTGGGTTAACGGTTATTTTTCAGATAGATGGATATAATCGGGAAGGGCTGTCCATAAAAATTCCCATAAAAAATACATTAGGGACTTGAAATTCAATCTCAAGTTGAGTATCATAAAGTTGGTTGTTAGCACTGACGACTGTCGAGTGCTAATACATACAACATAACAACCAAATTACAGGATAAAACACTTAATAAGGAGGCTATTTTTTCATGATCAAACCTTTGGGTGAACGCGTATTGGTGGAAGCAATTGAGCAAGAGACAACGACTTCCTTCGGGATCGTACTTCCTGACTCTGCCAAGGAAAAGCCGCAAGAAGGCAAAATTATCGCGGTTGGCGCAGGCGCATTGAAAGACGGTGCCCGTATTCCTCTGGAAGTAAAAGAAGGCGACCGTGTCATTTTCTCTAAATACGCTGGAACGGAAATCAAATATGAAGGTAAAGAATATTTGATTATGAAAGAAAGCGATATCCACGCGATCATCGGTTAACCGGAACCCGGACAAGACCTGAATATAGGAATTGAAACAAATCATTCATAATCCATAGGGAGGTTTATCACAAATGGCTAAAGATATTAAATTTAGTGAAGACGCTCGTCGCTCTATGCTGCGCGGGGTTGACGCATTGGCTAACGCTGTTAAAGTAACACTCGGACCGAAAGGCCGTAACGTTGTACTGGAGAAAAAATTCGGTAGCCCGCTCATCACCAATGACGGTGTAACGATTGCAAAAGAAATCGAGCTGGAAGATGCGTTCGAAAACATGGGCGCTCAACTGGTTAAAGAAGTAGCAACCAAAACGAACGATGTAGCTGGTGATGGTACGACTACTGCTACTGTTTTGGCTCAAGCCCTCATCACAGAAGGTCTGAAAAACGTAACTGCTGGCGCAAGCCCAATCGGTATCCGTAAAGGGATCGACAAAGCGGTTAAAGCAGCTGTTGCTGAACTGCAAGCCATCTCCAAACCAATCGAAAGCAAACAATCCATTGCTCAAGTAGCTGGTATTTCCGCTGCTGATGATGAAGTAGGCGAACTGATCGCTGAAGCTATGGAAAAAGTGGGCAAAGACGGTGTAATCACTGTTGAAGAATCCCGCGGTTTTGCAACAGAGCTGGAAGTCGTTGAAGGTATGCAATTTGACCGTGGCTACATTTCCCCGTACATGATTACAGATACGGACAAAATGGAAGCTGTACTGGACAATCCGTATATCCTGATCACAGACAAAAAAATCACAAACACACAAGAAATCCTGCCATTGCTTGAAAAAATCGTACAACAAGGCAAGCCACTCGTTCTGATCGCTGAAGACATCGAAGGCGAAGCGCTGGCTATGCTCGTTGTCAACAAACTGCGTGGTACATTCAACGCTGTAGCTGTTAAAGCTCCAGGCTTTGGTGACCGTCGTAAAGCAATGCTGCAAGATATCGCTGCCCTGACAGGCGGTCAAGTGATCACGGAAGAACTGGGTCTGGACCTGAAAACAGCTTCCGTAGACCAACTGGGTACAGCACGTCAAGTGCGTATCACAAAAGAAAATACGATTGTGGTTGACGGTGCTGGAAACAAAGCCGACATCGACGCTCGTGTTAGTCAAATCCGTACGCAACTGGAAGAAACCACTTCCGAGTTCGACAAAGAGAAACTGCAAGAGCGTCTGGCTAAATTGTCCGGCGGCGTAGCAGTCATCAAAGTCGGTGCGGCAACTGAAACAGAATTGAAAGAACGCAAACTGCGCATCGAAGATGCCCTGAACGCAACCCGTGCTGCGGTTGAAGAAGGTATCGTATCCGGTGGTGGTGTAGCGCTCCTGAACGTATACAAAGCAGTTGCAGCTGTTGAACTGCAAGGCGACGAGCAAACAGGCGTGAACATCGTGTTGCGCGCTCTGGAAGCTCCAATCCGCACCATCGCTGCTAATGCAGGTGAAGAAGGCTCTGTAATCGTTGAGCGTCTGAAACGCGAAGAAGTTGGCGTAGGCTTTAACGCAGCTACTGGCGACTGGGTAAACATGATCGACGCTGGTATCGTTGACCCTGCAAAAGTAACTCGCTATGCATTGCAAAACGCTGCTTCCGTAGCAGCAATGTTCCTGACTACCGAAGCGGTTATCGCTGACAAGCCAGAACCAGAAAAGGCTGCAATGCCTGACATGGGCGGAATGGGTGGAATGGGCGGCATGATGTAACAAAGGGTATCAAAACCCTGTAATACCGCTATTTAAAAGGCTCCCGAGAGGGAGCCCTTTTCTATAAAATCACATAAAAATCACATTCTCTGCACGGAGTCAGATTTGAAGGATGTCGGAAAAGTGATTTTTAATCTTTTCATTGGCATCTTTCTTCATTTTTTCTGTGACGTGTGTGTAGATTTTAAGTGTAGTTTTTGCGTCATCATGGCCAACTCTCTTCATGATTGTTTTGAGATCGACTTCAGCTTCAGTCAGCATTGATATATGGGTGTGCCGAAAAATGTGAGGAGTTGCTTTCTTTGTAATGGAGGTCTTCTTGAGAATGCGTTCCATTCGGATTAATATATTTTTCTGAATGAGCGGGTAGCCATTCTTGTGAGCAAAAACAAAGTTGTTTTCATGATAGTCAGTAAATAATTTTTTGTATTCAAGTCTGAGCGTTCGCTGTTTAACAATGTGTTCTTGAAGCAAATTCATAACAATATCAATTACATTAAATTTACGAATAGATCCTGTAGATTTGGGTGGAGTTAGAGTGTATTTACGCATGTTATTATCAGGATTGTAAAGTGTTTTGGTTATTCGTAACTCATTTAACTCAAAGTTAAAATCCGTATCTTTTAAAGCACAGAGTTCCCCAGATCGCATCCCTGAAAAGGCAAGCAAGTGAAAGATTTCAATGTCACAAGGTAAACCGTGTTCTTTCACTGCATTTAAAAATTCAGCCAGCTCATGTTTTTCTAAGTAACCATCCTCGATTGTACTATTTTCAATGCCTCTACCGTCAGCATTTTCGCCGGAATAATTGCACCCGAACATGGATTATCCAATCTCATTTTGTTTTTTATTGCATATTTCATGATCATATTCGCAGTTACGTGAACGCCCTCAATGGTTGTCCTGGCATACTCTTGATCATCTAAATCGTTTAAGATGTGCTGATGCTGTTTATGTGTAACCTTGTCTATTATGACCTTTGGAATATACCTCAATAGGATTTTAATTTCTTTTTCTCTAACTCTAACGGTACTTTTTTTCACCTTGCCTTTTGAATAGGTCTTCAGCCAGTCCCAAGGTTGAAAATCATGTGCTGTTTTGGGACGAACATATGAATGTGTTCCAGATCAACAAACATTATGATATGTGGGCTGTAGATGTACGCTTTACGAAAACGATCAGGCTTTGGACGAGGCTATTAAAAATATAGGTAGACGAAGCCACCACTACAGTTAAGGGTATCGTCCGACTTAGCGCAGATTATAAATCAATTTCTCCTTTGACTGTACCGACCAGCAAAGCTCTTTCCGATCTTTACAGCATATCTTTCGTAGACAGAGGCAAACCGTTTTCGGTCGACTGGAATTTTATCATTCTGCCCGGAACGCACAGGATTGACGTCGCTTCTTTAAACCCAGCTTCGGATCACAGTCTGCCGGGGGCTAACCCTAAAGGCGTTCTTTTTGTAGGATCTGTCACAGTGGAAGAAGGCATGACACTCGTCCACCTTTATATTGATGAAACTGGCGGGGTATACAAACGGGTTAGAACAGTCGCTGGAGTGTGGCTGCCTTGGGACGGATTAGCCAGCAAGAATCATACACATTCTGCGTCCGATCTGCCTTCCGCTACTACGCAAGCACGTGGCGTTACAATACTCGATACTTCAGTAACCAGTGATGCTAAAGATCGGGCGTCTACACCAAGCGCTACTAAACAGGCGTATGACCGAGCGAATGAAGCATACAGCCTGGCAGACCAAGCTTTTACGCAAGCCGTTGATCTTAAAAATAAAATTGTGGGCGCGATCAACGGCAAGTTTGGAGGCGCCAGTCCCGACATGAACAGCGATCAGATAGCGGCAGTAATCACAAATGCATCTGTAAAACGATTCGCAAGAGGCTCATTTAACGGTCAATCGGCAGGGGCGCCCAATTATAGTAGTGGAGCTACTATGAGTCTTTCCGTTAATAATATGGGTTTTTCTCCAAGTCGTATATCCGTTCGCTTTAAACTGAAAGACAACGGAAACGTTTTGTATTTGGAATGTTTTTCAACCGCATCCGTACCACAATCAGACGGAACATGGGCTCTATACGGACGTTTTAACAACTATATTAGTATGTATAATTTAACGAAACAGCCATGCGGTTTTACTGCTACGGTAGAAACTAGCAACATACGAGAATACGCTGGGGGTTCACCAATAGCATACATTGAGGCTCATGAATGGTTTGCATACGAATAAATGGAGGGATAATAATGGCTGAAATTGGTTCAAAAGTATTCTGGTGCAAGGCCTCTGGCGAAGTGATTTTTGTAACACCGGAGTCGGCAGGCGATGTAGTTGTAACAACTGCGGAAGATGATGCAGCTTTCTATCCGCAGTTGCGCGATTACGATTTCGATAAGCTAGGCGTGATCCAACTCGGGTATCAACAGCACAAACAAGACTTCGAACAGGCCATATCTTATTGGGTCAATCCCGCTACTCAAAAGTTAGAGTTTAAATACAAAGATAGTGCTACCACAGAACCGATTTTTCAAAAGCCCTTAACGGAGCGGGTAGCAGAACTTAAACTGGCTGATTTGGACAACAAAGAAGCCATAGCCGGGCTTATCTTATCCAGCTCGTTATGGAACAAAGCAATGTTACCTAGAATCCGGGATCGGGTTCTATTTTTTATTCTCATGCAGCTCATGAAGGGAGGTGATAGCATGAATGAGCAGATTAAAAAAGCTTTTGCGACCACACTTGTACATCTTATCCTCGCTGGCCGTCGTACAATCGAGGACGTACCAGCCGGATTGCAGGATCAGGTTAAAGCAGACTTGGGCATTACTGAGCCTGCGCATGTGACTCCAGCAGCTACACAGGCGGCAGAACAATCAACAGAACTAGAAGCGTAAGGGGCGTATCCAATCGGATGCGCTATTTCTTTGCCCTCGGAGTGGTCGGGGGCTTTATTTTTAAGGGGGAAAAGGTAGTGAGCCAAATTAAAATGTTTGGCAGCACCGTATGGACCGCAATGGTCGGGGCATCGGAAAAGGAAGCGGCGGCAGGGGGAGTGACTGCGCTGACTGGTCTGATTGTTACATTTTTGGGTGGGTGGGACAAGCCGTTTCAGGTGCTGCTTACGATGATGGTATTGGATTATATTTTTGGAGTAGCCGCAGCTATTAGAAACAAAAAAATGGACAGCGATGTGATGTTTTGGGGAGGCATTCGAAAGGCTACGGTTTTGACGGTGGTGGGATTGTCTGCACAATTGGACAATTGGCTACAACCAGGCGCACCGATCTTCCGGACGGCGGCTATTTACTTCTACGCTGGCCGTGAAGGACTTTCCTTGGCCGAGAACTGGGGAGCAATGGGAATTCCATTGCCGTTCAAGCTTAAAAATTTCTTGCAACAGTTGAAAGAGAAAGGAGATGACAAAGGTGCTGACGATGGAACAGATACAAAAAAAGTCTCTTAATCGACTTGTCGGGCTGAATCCAGTTTTTAAAATTGTAATGGAAAAATTAATTGAGCGCTGCTATGCCCGTGGTGTTTGGATAGTAATTACTCAAGGATTCCGCACGTATGCGGAACAGGACGAACTCTATGCCCAAGGACGGAATGGAGATAAGCGTCCCAAAGTAACAAAAGCCAGGGGCGGATATAGCAATCATAACTTTGGGTTTGCAGCCGATTTCGCTCTGCTGTTACGAGATGGCCGCACAGTTTCCTGGGACACGCTGAAGGATGATGATAAGGATTCCCTTCCAGACTGGTCGGAAGTGGTTGAGGAAGTGAAGAAACTAGGGCTTGAGTGGGGAGGAGACTGGCGCAGCTTTAAGGACATGCCCCACCTGCAGATGGTCTTTGGAATCACGACGGCTCAATTTCGGGCGGGCAAGCACCCAACTCAAGCGCAGCTTAATGCAGCTTTAGCTAAGTTTAATAAATTGGAGGATGAACCTATGACAGCAGAAGAAAAAGCAGCGTTTAAAGCGTTGCAAAACACTGTACAGAAGCAAGCTGACCGTATCAAGACGTTAGAGACAACAGCTAAACAGCCTAAAGTACCTGCATGGGCAGAGCAAGCCTGTATCAACGCCAAGGCCGTAGGGGTACTGGACACGGCGAATGACGGTAGCTACGACTTTTATCGCATGGTCACGCTGCTTGACCGAGCTGGAGTATTCAAAAGGGGAGGTGTCGCATAATGACAGATTGGAAACGTAAATTGTCCAGTCGTAAGTTTTGGGCGTTGCTGGCCGCACTGCTCACGAGCTTGCTCACTGCTTTTGGTGCAAACAATGACACGGTTATTCAAGTAACCCGGCGTTATCGGTGCATTCGGCGCAGTGATTGCTTACATTCTGGCGGAGGCTTATGTAGATGGCAAGTCGACTGACAGTCCAACTAATGAGGAATAATTACAGGCGTTTGGGAATACGAAACACCCTGCTGGCTTAATGCCGGCGGGGTGTTTTTTTGTTTGTAGGAGTGCTCTTATGACAAACGTGGCTTTCCACATGATTCGCAAAAAAAGATTGACAACTGTTAAATGCTGGACAAAAATAGTAAATGATTATAAAATACTGGAATTTTTATGCGAGGGGTTGCTATGATATGAAGCATACACCTACGATTCGAGCAGAATTAGACAGATACCTACAACAAGAAGGATTGAGTTTAACACAATTTGGTCATATTGCGGATATGAATAGGGGAGCAGTAAGTGCTATCGTGACAGGAAACAAGCCTTTGTCTGTTAACCAACTGGATCGAATTACTGAGGCTATGGGTTTACCGGAAGGTCACTTTTATGACTTGTTCATAGAAAACTACATCATCGACCATCCTCCGAATATGAGGCGAATCGAGCCATTTTTGTATCGCTGTGCGGAATTGGACAAGCTGGGTGTGATCCGTAGAGTGGTGGGAGCTATCATGGACAATCTACTGTATTCGCCCAAACTATTTGAAATTGCAGAAGAATTGTTGTCGCAGGAACGACATGCGGCTGCATTGCTGCTCTATGAGGGGGTAGCTGAAGCGGAAAAATATCAACATTCAGAACGATTGGCAGTCTGTCAGTATCGTATATTTACGATTCAAGTTGGAGACGATCAAAGCCGTAATCTCAAGGCAGCAACGCTATTTGAACCCTTCGTGGAACGTCTGGATGAAATAGAACAGCTTGACGCACTGAAGGATTTAGCTAACGTGTACAGGTCTTTGCGTAAATGGGACAAGGTTGAGGAAGTAGCAAGAATAATGAGAGTTAAAGCGGAAATTCAATATACTTTGAAGCATGAACAGAAGAGTCGAGAGCGTAATGAATCTACTAAGAAACTAACTCGTCCCTTGTTTGTATACATTTCCTATTCTGACCTGCTGTGTGCAAGTGTCTATGAAGCCCAAGGCGATTATCAACAAGCTCTACAATATACATACGCCTATGCTAATTTAGATTGGGTCAAAGAGACAGATGAGAACACCCAACATTGGGTCAAGTTGTTTCAACACTGGGTGCAAGCTAACGTTATTGTGAATAAGCTTTTATCTGGAGATATAAAAGTGTTACAAGATTATGTTGAATATATTGATGCGGCGGAGGATACAACTCAAGAAGATAGGGTTATTCAACTGCTGAATATTATGATAGCGGCGAACCGATATAAGATCAACGTTAATGATATAATTAAACGGTTTGAAACAGACATTGCATCATTATCGCAACACTCATCAAGTGATATGTATACTCAACAAGTGGTACCTGATTATTTTGCGTGGTGTGGTTACGAATTAGCCTACTATTACTTAAATCAGGGCATTTACAGTGATGGTTTTAAACATTTGATGTATTCATTGGTAAGTTATCATACACTAAATAATGAGACTTATTTTATAAATTGTATGGGTTTGTTTTTGCATTTCAAGGATTATGCGGCTCCTGAAACCAAAGCAGATTTTTTAAATCTTATTGAAAAGGTGTGGATGAACAATGTTAAAAAAAATGGTTCTCCTGATCGTCGCGGCTAGCTTTTTGTTTATTGTTACTGTACCTGTTCACTCGCATGATATACAGCCACAAGTACAGCATGGAGGTGCTTAAACGTAAGCAAAGCAAATCCCCGCTAACCTTTAATTGGTCGGCGGGGATTTTTGTTGAACAATCTAAGGAACAGTGTGTTGAAGAATCGTACAGTAAATTTAGGCTTTAACTGGTTCAGGTCTTTTTAATTGAAGAGGGGGAGGTATTAACCAACCCTTTTTTTTGTTCATTTTTAGAATACGAACTCCTAAAGCAGTCTTAGTTAGATGATATTTCGCAAATAAAGCCCCGATGTCTTCTTTAATGGATTGACCCATAGCTTGGCTGCAAGATGTCAATCCTACAGAGGTATCTAATGCTATTTTAGCTGCAATTTCGGGATCAGTAAACCTTGCACCAGCCGGGATATCCTCAAGTTTCACAGGGGGTCTTTCAGGCAAAATAGGAGCTGGGGCAATACCATTATCAGTAAGCATTGCATCGCATTCTTGGATTTCCAGTTTAGCTTGATCAATAAGATCATCCAGTATTTTTTTGAGTTCTTTGTCTCCAGCGTGGTTTAAACATGCTTGGTAAAATGAAACGCTTCCTTTCGCTAACGCTGAAAACTGCCACACACTATAAATTTCTCCGTAATGCATGGGCTCGTCTTTTGGATTCCCGCTTAGGATACCCGTTATAAAAAACCACTCCTTGCTTATTTTAATGGTGTACAAATTTATGATTCCCAGTAGTGAAGATTTAATGTGTGTATACCAAATATGTTCTACTGGGCATATTAAATACATTAAAAACTGATTGGAAACACAAATTTAAAGGAGTGGTTTAGGTATGTTGAAAAAAATGAAGATAATGGTTGTTGTTGCATTAATGATTTCAAGTTTTGGATCGGTAGTAGCATTTGCTGAAAACAGTGAAACCAATATGGGCACAAACGACAATGGTAGAACACAAATGCTGACCACTAATAATAATGATGATGACGATAATGTTAATTGGGGATGGCTTGGTCTGTTAGGATTAATTGGATTGGCAGGCTTAAGACGTCGCGACCATGAAAACCACAAAAAAAGATAATCGTAAATACAACTCAAAAACACCTTAACAATCCCCGCTAACCTTAACTGGTCGGCGGGGATTGTTTTTAATTAAACTATTTGCTGCTAAGTCTGAATATGTCGAAAGTCGTTTATTGTACACCTTTTTGTAAGGCGCTTTACGTGTATTCTGAAACCATCCCCAGTACGTGGCATCTGTTCTGAGGAAATGAAGTCTTAGAATAACGAATACGTCATTAAGCTAACGGGCATTTTAACGCAACAATATTCTGGAGCGGTAGCCTTAGATCAGGTTATTTAACGCCCTCTATTTGCAAAGGCCTTCAAGATCGAAATATACGCGGTATGTGTGTCCGCAACAGCAAGAATTGCCCTACCGAACTACGGATGGACGGAGCACCTTAGAATCAGCAAAAGAAACCCGAAGTCTCATAAAAGACTTGGGTTTCTCGTCAATCTGAGTAGCCTTTAGGACTACTCTTTATTTACTAATATTAAACCAACCTGGCATTACTTGAAATACATTCCAAAGTTTTTCTGGAATATTAAGCTGGTCGAGTTTCGAAACGTTCAATTCAGAATCTACCTCGGCATCACGTCCATTTGCGACCTTTTCAACCCAATTAGGATCCATAATTAACGCATGCCCAATGGCGACTAGCGGCAAACCTAATTCCATAGCTTTAAGAGCATCATCCGGTGTTATTATGGAACCAGCAGCCATCACAGGTACCTTACCGTTTGCTCTTTCAAGAATTAATTCAAGTCGTGTTTTTTCATCTTGACTATCTACTGGCTTTGAAGACACATTATCCAATGAAGCATGTATATAATCTAAATCCTGTCCAACAAGGAAATCAATTAATTCATACGTGTCTTTCATACGTAATCCGTCCACTTTGGAGGATTCTTCAGGAGAAAGTCGGAATCCTATAATGAATGGTTTTGTAGCATGTTTTTCAATGACATTTTTGATTTCTTCAATAATCGCCAACGGAAAACGCAAGCGATTTTCAAGTGATCCTCCCCATTGGTCCGTCCGTTGATTTGTCGCTGGCGACCAAAAATTCTGAATTAAAAATCCATGAGCCCCATGAATTTCGACGCCATCAAATCCGGCTTCAATTGCTCGTCTTGTTGTGTCCCCAAAAGCACGTACAATCGACAAGATCTCCTCATGTGATAGTTCTCTTGTTTCTGAAGTTGAACCTAAATTAGTAACTTCGGGTTGCAATGCACTCGCACTAACTACATCCAATCCAGGCACGGCTTTATTGCCAGCATGGAAAATCTGTAGGATCGCAGGAGCGCCTCCACTTTTCGCTGCCTCAGCTAATTTTCGTAAACTTGGAGTAAATTCATCATTGTACCCAGCGAATTCATTCGTAAAACCCTGCCCATTAGGTGTAACATGAGTACACCCTGTAATGACGAGTCCTACTCCATTCACTCTTTGTTTGTAATACTTTACTTCGTCATCCGAAATGGTAAGATCGTCATTACTTGACCAGGTTGTCATAGGTGCCATAACGATACTGTTCTTAATTGTTATTCCATTTCTGAATGTGAAGGATTCAAATAACCTACTGTATTTCTGATTCATTTCATTAACCTCGCTCTCATATTTTCTTTTCTATTTCAGTTTAATTGGTTGCTGTAACGGCAAGTCAAGTATTTATTTTTATATGATTAAATATAGATTTGTTGCGTTGTCATTCTCTTTATGATATTTTTTTAGTTACAGTAACTATAACTAAAAAAAAGGGGGGCAAGTAGATGTTGTATTCAATGACATATGTAGTGGAGAATTTAAATGTATCTGCAAAGACGCTTCGATTTTATGAAGAGCAAGGGATATTACCAAATATATCTCGTGACGAAAAAGGCCGTAGAGTTTATAGCAAACAACAAATAGATTGGATTTCTTTTATTCGTTGCCTCAAAGAGACAGGCATGCCTCTTTCAAAAATAAAGAATTACAAGGAACTTTATGAATCGGGAAATACTACCTATTTACAAAGAGAAGAAATGTTGATGCAGCATAAATTGGAAGTGCAGAAGAAAATTGACGAAAGTTTTAAACACTTAGAAGAAATAAACTATAAAATAGCCATGTATGAACTTCAGAAAGAAGAGGTTATGAAAAATCCCGACTATAACTTTAAATGTCACGGTATGGAGAGTAAAATAGTGAATTAATGTATTTAAGCTAACGGGACACGTTAGCTTAAATAAAAACAGTGGTGGTCTAGGGCTTTATTTTCTCGTCCATGGCTGCCGCTGTTTCAATTTTAGGGAGAGTCTAATACTCATTTTATTTTGGCTCACGATTTTCCTTCTCGACGGATGCCCACCATGAAGGAACTGGAGATAAAGACGCGGAGGCGTACAGAGAACATAAAAGTTATTTGTTTGCTTTAGAGCAAAATAACTATATTATGGGCCGGATAAGTCTACACTACGAGATATCGTCATTCTGGAGAGTTGGGAGCGGGATAGAGCATACCTATGCGGCCAAGAGAAGGTGAGATATTTTAGAAAATTAAATTCTCAGAAATATCATTGCTACTTTGTATACCCCATTATACAATTGTAAGGAAGTTGTTGATTAGAATGAATTATGTGGGGGGCAACATGGTTATTTGAATCACAAAAAATCACATGAAAAATCACAATTCCGGCGAATGAGGGCGGATGTAGATGAATAAAACTTTCTGAAGATAAGCCCAAACAAGCTATACAATAGATGATAAGTTTTACGACGTTCCTCTGCGAGAATCAATCAAAGATGGGCGGCATGATGTAATAGGTTTGAAAAAAACTTATGCATCAAGGGCTTCTATGATTAGACGCCCTGTTTGACCACATAGCGTAAAACAAAAGGCTGATTATGGACTCTCTCATAATCAGCCTTTTTAATGATCCAAAATGCAGTGTTATATAGATTTACACATGATCTATAAGGGTTTTTCGGTTCATTACATTTAAAATGAAAGCGTTGACATGTATTTCAACCCGCTATATACTTAGCTTAATTAAATGAATAGCTCTAGGATTGTTACTGTTACGCAGGCAAAACCTAAGGAACAAAATGTTAAGATCTAAGGATCTTATGTATTTTGTTATCTTAGGTTTTTTTGTTTATAGAGAGAGGAAGGTTAAATACAAGTGGTTTCGGCACTCTGCTGAAGCCATTTTCTTCTATTTATATGTTCACATCTGAGAGGAGCGACAAACTTGGAATACAAATATGAGCTGGTCCAGGCAGACAATCATTTTCCGTTAAAAATTATAGTTCATTCCTCAAATGAACCAGCGTACATACCTGGGCATTGGCACGACAGCATCGAAATATCCTATGTGCTTTCAGGAAGAATCGACCATATCTACATCGATGGCGCGAGTTATAGCTCCAAAGAAGGAGATATTTTGCTCATTAATTCGAATGCCATTCATTCCTTTTCTGTAGCTAAGGGAAAAGGGAGAGAGGCTATAACGGTTCTGATTCCTTCTGAATTTATTAGAGCAAATGTTAACGGCAGTGACCCGATTTCATTTGACTGCGTATCCATTTTTGAAACTAACGAGCAGAGATTACTGCATTTTGCGGAGCTGCGTGATTTGTTAAACACCTTATTTGTGGCTTATCTCAACCGGCATAATGACCCTTTAGCGCATATCCATTTAACGTCATTATCTTATAAACTGGTGTATCTGTTATTAATGCATTTTAAAATGGATCATGAATCTATCCGTGGCTTTAACTCCGATAAATATTTGGAGCGGCTGACGTTGATAACCGATTATATCAAAAAGAATTACGATCAAAGCTTATCCTTGGATTCGATAGCTCAGGTTTTTGGGTTGTCTCCCGAATATTTGTCCCGGTTTTTTGTGAAGCATGTAGGGATGACCTTATTTCAATATATCAATGCCATCCGTCTGGAGAGATCTTTTCGAGCTCTCATGAATACGGATCATTCCATCATACAAATTGCGCTGGAGCACGGATTTCCGAACGAGAAGTCTTTTGCCAGGGTATTTAAAAAGGTTTATCAGGCAACACCGCATCAATATCGAAAAGAGAACAAGGGGTATTCTGGAGCAAGGAGTCAGTAATTGACCTGAATTAGGCTAATAAAAGACAGGATACAAATAAAAAAATCATTAAAATAAATAATGTAAGCGTTTTATTAATGGACCCGGGAGGTAAGACATCATGTTTAAACGGTTTCAAAAGGCTGCTAAAACAACTATGTTATTCACTTTAGCTATCGGTACGACCCTTGCTTTCAATTCCGGTGCATGGGCCAAGGATGTAAAGATACAGCCCACCTCGTACCGGACGGTTGCGGAGGTTAAGGATTGGGGAGCAGCCATTACGAAGATCATTGTTAACCTGGGTAAGCCAGTACCTAAAGATGCGATAACAAAGGATACATTTAAGGTGCATGTGGGAAGAAGCGACAATAGGCTGGTAAATCCCTTTATTGAGAATGGCAACCGGAAAGTCACCAAGGCCTATGTATCGGACAAAAGTGGCAACCCTGTAAATAAAACCGGAAGCTACGTTTTATTGGAAATGGAAATCGGCCCGGCCTTAACACTAAGCTCCGCTATTCATTATGATGCGGCAGGCTCCGGGTTTAATGCATGGAATGATAACAAATACACGATCACGCAGCAAAAAGCTATTAAAACCAAATCAGGAACGATTTCCGGCTTGAAGATTGATACTTCCGCAGGAGAGATACGGAAGCTGGTTGATCAATATACAACTGGCAAAGCTACTTTTGACGGTGTTACTTTAACGTATGTGGACTACGCACCGGCACAAGACAAAGTGAAAAACCCTCTAGTGATCTGGCTGCACGGTATGGGTGAGGGAGGTACCGATCCGACGATTCCGATTTCCGGAAATAAAGCAGCGAATTTTGCTTCTAAGGATATCCAATCCTATTTTGGCGGGGCTTATGTGTTGGCACCTCAGACCCCAACCTACTGGATGGATGGCTTTACAGGCTTTGGGGACGGAACCTCCAAGTACGAGCAAGCATTGATGTCCTTAATTAAGGAGTACGTGGCCAAAAACAAAGACATTGATACAGATCGAATCTATATTGGCGGAGACTCCAACGGCGGTTACATGACTATGCTGATGATCCGTGATTATAAAGATTATTTTGCAGCAGCAGTGGTGGCCTGTGAAGCCTTAAAGGACAGCCTTATAACCGATGAACAGATTAACGAAATGAAGGACCTGCCGATCTGGTTTGTGGCTGCCAAAACCGACACCGTAGTACCGCCCAACGATTATGCGATTCCGACCTACAACCGTTTAGTGAATGCCGGAGCAAAGGATGTTCATATGTCGTTATTTGATAACGTAGTGGATACCTCTGGTTTGTACAAGAAGAGCGACCAAACACCGTATGAATACAACGGCCACTGGTCCTGGATTTACGTGTATAACAACGAAGTATCGAAGGTGATTAACGGAAAGAAAACAACGATGATGCAATGGCTGGCCTCCAAAACATTGGACTGAAAGGTATAGCTAGCAAATGAAAATAGCAATATGATGTAATAGGCTTCTTTAAAGTTCAATGAAAAACTATTGAAAAATAGATTATGCTTTTGGGAAGCCAGCTTTACCGTACATTCTCTGAGTCATTCGTTAACAACACGTTATCGCTCGGCATTATCAGTTCCTTATTGGGTTTTCGCAAAATCCTCATGTATAAAACTCCGTCAACAAATAATTGACGGAGTTTAATTGCTCTCTTTCACTTATTCACTTCAATCAGCCCATCCGGTTTTTCCCGATTAGAGAGTAATTCGGATACCGTGACGAAGGTGTATCCTCTCTTCTTGAGCTCGGGTAGAATAATTTTCAAGGCTTCAACGGTTTGTGTACTTTGATGTACATAATCGTGCATGAGGACAATGTCACCGTTACGGGCGTTGCGAAGGACCTTATTAGCGATGCGATGCACACCAGGTTTTCGCCAATCTAAGGTGTCCTGATGCCAGGACCATAAAATAATTTTCAGCCCTTTCTCCTTGGAGAGCTTAACCAGCGAATCGGTATAGGAGCCGCCGGGTGGCCTAAAAAGATGGGTTCCCGTACCAGTTGCCTGAACGATGCTCGCCTGAGCTTGATCCAATTCGGACAGAGCTTTGTTGCGGGAAATGTACTGAAAGGATGAGTGAAGGAAGGTATGGTTGCCAACTTCATGCCCTTCTTCTCGTTCCCGTTTGACAAGGTGAGGCAGCTTTTCGACACGACTGCCGACGACAAAAAAGGTCGCTTTAGCATCATATTCTTTAAGCAAATCCAAAATGGCAGGCGTGTTGCTTTCGTCAGGTCCGTCATCGAATGTGAGAGCGATAAGCTTACGATGGGTAGGAACTTCCCATACAATGTCGCCCCGTTCTTCGTAATAGGCCCTTCCCTTTGTAGGAGCAGGGGAGGCGTATGATGTGGCTTGTGCATTGGTAGATGGAGTGGGGCAAGAGCTGATACACAGTAAAGAAACAGCGATTCCAGCGCACAGCAAACGGTTATATTTCATAAGGCTTCTTCTCCGTTCTAACGTATTCTCACATTAGCTTGCCAAGAAGAAGCATATACCATTCCTCGTTTCTGAAATTCATCCATTCCAATCACTTAAAATTAGATCTAATTGCTTCTTCAGCAAGGCGCAGATTACGGAGTTATGCTCAAAAAGAGTGATAGCTTGCTTGTTGATAACATCCTGTACCCATGATAAGTTGTACATATCCATCCTTGGTTTCAATGTGCAGTTGAGGTAGGTCATTGTCCAGTTCGTGAGAGTCTTAATCTAACGAAAAATGAAGAGGTCGACGGGACAAGCCGCAAAAGCTGATCTGAGGTCAAGGAGCTGCGACTCGTTCCTGAACTTCGAACAGGAGATGAGACGGGATGAAAACAAATGAAAAAGAGTTGCGAGCTATTAGTCTGACGTTAGAAGCGGGCGAACACATCCGATCATATATGGGGTGTACGTATGATTTGAAACAGAGCTCCCAGAAGATATCGCTTCATGGAATGCTGGCAGTGACGTCCGAACGAATCATCTTTTATTCCTGCACTATGGGTACTCCTTGGGTCAAGTTCATCAATTATCACCATATTTCACTGGCTAAGCTAGATAAGGATTTGTCGGATTCTAGGGGGAACATCACGCTGATCAATCAGGGTGTGAACGAGGTGTTCACCCACCTGCCGAGTGGAGATTGTATAGAGGGCTTTG
Organism: Paenibacillus sp. FSL R7-0340; assembly: GCF_038002205.1. Lineage (NCBI taxonomy): Bacteria > Bacillati > Bacillota > Bacilli > Caryophanales > Paenibacillaceae > Paenibacillus > Paenibacillus sp. FSL R7-0340. The sequence goes on along the minus strand of NZ_JBBOBY010000001.1, from coordinate 4,784,561 downwards.
TAGCTGTACTAGAGCAAGAAGCAGGTATCTCTTGTGAGAACTAATGATTATGGAAAACAAATAACTAAAACCTCCAACTTCGTAATGTGCCAAGGGTAGGCTCCTTACAGAATTTGGAGGTTTTTTTGTCTTTTAATTAGAGAGAGATATGGATCGAGCGCTAACTCAATAGGGTTATAACCAATAAATTATATAATACCAGCGGCAGAATGACATTGTTGTAGGCATAGGAGCGATCAGGGGTTGTGGTGCCTGAGAAGGGTGAGTGATATTGCTGAGGGACTCTCAGATACAAATGATCCGCATCGATGTGCACAATCGTTCCTTCATATACTTGATGATCCATCGTTTGGACCCTGACCGTGTGATTCATGTAGGGGCTTAATTGATAATGCAAATGATCGCGGATATTTTTGAGTTCGGCCTGTAACTCCGGTCTAGCTTGATATAAAGTTTGCGGACTGACGGTGTTGTACGGCATTCGCCTCTAACCTCCATACCATGTAATGATGCATCGTATGCAGGAGTCTATGTCTTTGTGCTCATACCTATAGAGAGTTGCTTTTACAAAAAGAAAAAACATTAACATTTTACTCCAGCCCACTTGACGTTCCCTTTACATCGAAACGATACACTTACTGAGGTTGGTTTGAAAAGAAAGGGGCGATCCGTTTTGGGTGAGCTTAACAAATCTATGGGACTGGGGACGAGGAGTCAGCAACAGACTTCGTCTAAAGCCCGTATACGCACGGGTTCGCTAAAAATTCAAAGACTGCGCGAAAACGCGCTGGCGTATACCTTTTTGGCTCCATCGCTTATTTTGTTTGCTGTATTTATGTTTTATCCGATGATCAAGTCCGTTTATCTCAGCTTGCATTCTACAGATCCCGCAGGAAACGTTGCAGCTTATGTGGGGTTAGATAATTTCACTACACTTTTCAGCTCGGGACTGTTTCTGCAAGGGATTAAGGTGACACTCCTGTTTGCACTGCTAACAGTACCAGTAGGTATTTTATTGGCGCTGGTACTGGCTGCACTTACACACAGTAAATTACGGGGAATGCGTATCTTCCAGTTTGCCTTTTCGCTGCCGATGGTGTTGTCGGTCGGTTCATCTGCGGTCATTTGGAAATTTCTTTTTCATCCGACACTGGGGATGTTCAACTATGTGCTTTCCCTGCTACATATCAATCCGGTTCCATGGCTGACCAGCCCGGATTGGGCGCTGTTCTCAGTAGCCATGATGACCATCTGGATGAATCTAGGCTTCAATTACATTATCTTATCAAGCGGACTTCAAGGGATTCCAGATGACATGTATGAAAGTGCCAAAATGGACGGAGCTGGCCCGCTCGTCACGTTCTGGCGTATCTCCATGCCACTGTTATCACCGACGATCTTTTTTGTAACAGTAGTTTCCATCATTGGAGCCTTCCAGTCTTTTGCTCAAATTAACATTTTGACCAAAGGCGGCCCGGTGAACAGTACGAATGTATTCGTGTATTCCATCTATCAGGAAGCTTTCGTTAATTTCCGGTTTGGAACGGGGAGCGCGCAGGCGATTGTCTTGTTTGCTGTCATTCTGCTGCTCACGATGATTCAGTTCAAATGGGTGGAAAGAAAGGTGCATTACCAATGAAAAGACACCTGAATTCAACATTGCTGTATGTGCTGCTTACGATTGCAGCTGCTCTCATTTTGTATCCGGTTATATATACGTTTTTTATGGCAGTCATGTCGCCGGAGGAAGCAAGCGCTTATCCACCAAGCTTTCTTCCACATTCTTTTCATTTGGCGAATTTCACTGAAGTGTTTGAAATTGTTCCGATTGCAGCCTTTATTGGAAATACATTTCTCATTTCGGGTCTGACCATGATTGGGCAGCTGATTACAGCTAGCTTGGCGGCCTACGCTTTTGCCAAAATGGAATTCAAGGGAAAAAACTTCATTTTCAGCATGTTTGTAGCGACGATGATGATCCCTTGGGAAGTGACCATTATTCCGAACTACCTGACGGTACGAAGCTGGAACTGGCTTGATACATATCAAGGATTGACGGTTCCTTTTCTGGCGACGGCATTCGGAACATTCCTGTTAAGGCAATTTTTTCTCCAGCTTCCCAAGGAACTGTTTGAGGCGGCTCGTATGGATGGGTGCGGGCATATCCGTTACTTTCTGTTCCATGTGCTTCCGTTATCGCGCCCTGCGCTCGGAACACTGGCTGTGTATTCGTTCCTGAATATGTACAATTCGTACCTCTGGCCTTTACTGATCACCAATAGCGAGAATATGCGCACGGTACAGATCGGAATATCCATGCTCGAATTTCAGGAATCGACTTCATGGAATTTGGTATTTGCGGGTACGGCCCTTGTCATTTTACCGTCTCTGCTCCTGCTGATCTTTGGACTAAAACAGTTGGTTCGTGGAATGGCAGCGGGCGCGCTTAAAGGCTGATCACATATGTCAAATGAAAAGCAACACCTGCGCAAGCAGCCCATATACAGAGCTTCAACACACAAGAATACGCAAGAGAATGCCAATTCAAGAATCATTTAATCAAAGGGAGAGAAGAGAGATTATGGGATTTTTTCGTCTGAAAAGTGCATTGACCCTGCTTATTCTGACTGCCATGGTGGTTGCAGCAGGTTGTAGCAATAATACTGCTGCAGAGAAGCCTAGTAATGGTAGTGATGGGGGAGCAACGGCTTCTCCAGTGAAGCTGACTTGGTGGCATTCGATGTCCGGTAACGGTGAAAAAGCAATCAAGCAGATCGCTGCTGACTTTAACGCCAGTCATAAGGACATTCAGGTAGAGCCAGTATATCAAGGCAAATATGATGACAGCTTGAACAAGCTGAAAGCGTCGCTTGGTTCCAACAGCGGACCGGACATCATTCAGGTATACGAAATCGGTAGTAAATTTATGATCGACTCCAAAATGATCACACCCGTACAACAATTTATTGATGCAGATAAGTTCGATCTGTCGCAGCTAGAGCCGAATATTACACGATACTACACGATAGATGGTAAATTGAACGCCATGCCGTTCAATACGTCAAACCCGATTTTATATTACAACAAGGACGCATTCAAAGCCGCAGGACTTGATCCAGCTAATCCTCCGAAAACGTATGATGAGTTCGAAAAGGCTGCAAAAGCCTTGAGCAAGGATGGTAAATCCGGTGCTTCCATTGCCATCTACGGCTGGTTTATGGAGCAACTGTTTGCCAATCAGAACGCGGATTATGTGAATAATGGCAATGGTCGTGATCAAGCGGCAACGGAATCCATGCTGAATTCGGATGCCGGTGTAAAAACGCTGACGTGGTGGAAGAAAATGATCGATGAAAAGGTTGTATCCAATCTGGGACGTAACTCGGACGACACGGCAAAAGCTTTTTCCGCAGGACAAATTGCGATGACGCTGGATTCCACCGCTTCGCTGCGTAATATTGTGGAGCAGGTTGGCGATAAATTTGAAGTAGGCACAGGATTCCTGCCAAGAGCCAATGAAGCTAAAGAAGGCGGCGTGGTTGTAGGCGGCGCAAGCTTGTACATCATGAACAACAAGCCCGAAGCTCAGCAGAAGGCAGCATGGGAGTTCATTAAATTCGTCGCTTCCCCAGCTGTACAGGCACAATGGAGTGTAAATACCGGGTACTTCCCGATCACGAAAGCAGCCTATAACGAGAAGGTACTCAAAGATAATATGGTAAAATATCCGCAATTCCAGACGGCGGTTGACCAATTGCACGCATCGGCACAATCCACCGCTACACAGGGCGCGGTGATGGGCGTATTTCCAGAAGCGCGTCAAATCGTAGAAGGTGCAATTGAGGCCGTTCTGAGTGGCCAGCAACAGCCAAAACAGGCATTGGATCAAGCTGCACAAGAAATTACAGGCAAAATTGCTCAATACAATCAAACCGTAAAAAAATAGTCGGCCTTCCCTTAAAATCGGTTGATAATCTGTAGAATGGCCCCCTTATCATCCGATTTTATGACATAACGGATCGAATGAGTGACCCCCTCACTTATTCGATCCGTTTTTGCATTTTCATTTTTAGAATGAGTGTTTAGACGAAATGTCTAAAATGAATTATTTTCATTTTTCCTATTGCTGGATAACTAAAAATGGGCTTATAATAAATACATAATTTTTGTACTGGACGGTCAGTTCAAAAAAGGAGGAAGCATGAAACAGCAGACAAAGGAAATTATTTTTAACGGCGCACTCAAAGCTTTTTCCGAACGAGGCTTTAATGAAACAAATATGGAGGAAATCGCCAAGGTATGCGGCATAGCCAAGGGCACCCTGTATTACAATTTTAAAAACAAGCAAGATTTGTACATTTATATTTTGAAGATGGGGATGGAGCGTTTTGTCCGGGATATCCATGAAGCAATGGCTCATACTCCTAAAGATCAGGTGGAGCTTAGGGTTCGTAAGCTGATCCAAGTACATATTGAGTTTATTGTGAGAGAGCCGGACTTTTGCCGTCTATTGGTCAGTAAGGGCTGGGTTTCACAAGAGCAGCATTTTAATATTAGGCAGGTGCTGGCTGATTATTTTGATTTTATGGAGGCAGAGATCGATTCCGGTAAGTTATATGGGAAAATTTCAAGTAAGCTGGATGCCAAAACAACAGCCAATTGCTTATTTGGGATTTACATTTTCGCTCCGATGCGGTCTATGGTTTGGGGCGAAACGATGAATCTGCAAGAGGTTCGAGAAAGTATTGAAGTATTTGTGTGTAATGCATTGGGCATGCAACATTAATAGACAGATGGAGTGATGAGAACATGAAAGCTAAAAAATATACGATTTACGTCGTACTTATTATTTTAATCGCGGTTGGAATATATGCCTTGACTGCTTTTCCACGGGGTGGAAGCAGCTTGTCTGCGGATCAGTCTTCTTCCATTCCTACGGCTTATGTGGAGTCGGATACCCTCAATGCCAGCTTTAAAATGGCAGGACGGATTGACCAGATGCTCGTCAAAGAAGGCGATCAGGTTAAAAAGGGGCAGGTGTTAGCACATCTGGAAAGTCGCGAGTTAGAAGATAAGGTGAAGCAGGCACAGGCGGCATTGCTGGCAGCCAAGAGTAATGTATCCAAAGCAAAAGCTGGAGTGTTGCAGGCTCAAGCAGGAGTAGGCCAGGCACAGGCCACTGTGAGTGCTGCTCAGGCCAAGAAAAGCCAAGGTACGACATCGGTCAGTGTGACCGCAGAGGCTTCCTCCAGCCAGATTGAACAGGCCAAAGCGGCTGCGAACGCCGCCAAGGCAAAACTGGATGCCCTCAAGAGCGGGGCAAGACCGCAGGAGCTTGAGCAATTGCAAGTATCTGTGAAGATAGCCAAGGAAACGCTGGACCTGACCGTTAAAAATTTGGAGCGTGCCAAAAAGCTTCAAGAAGCCGGAGCAGCAACCCAGGCATCTTTGGATCAAGCGACATTGGAACATCAACAGGCAGTGGCCAAATATAATGCAGAGTCGCAAAAATTGGATATGGCACGGGAGGGAAGCCGCAAGGAGGAAATTACGGCGGCTGAAGCTCAATACCGTCAAGCCTTGGCTGCGGTGAAGGAAGCACAGGCAGGAGCGGGCAAAGTTGCTGTACAACAGGAAGATGTCAAAGCTGCTCAGGCTTCGGTAGAGCAAGCGCAATCCGCTGTGAAGGCGGCGCAATCCACAGTTGAGCAGGCTCAATCTGCGGTTGCAGGTGCCAATGCTCAGGTAGCCCAAGCGGAAGCCGCGCTTCAAGAGGCTCAGACCTATTTGAGCTACACTACGCTATATGCGTCAGAAGATGGAATCATAAAATCCAAGTCGCTTAGCTTAGGTGAAATGGCTAGCGCAGGATTCCCGGTCTATACCATTGAAACTTCGACACAACGTTGGGCTAAATTCTATGTACCTGAAACGTCTCTGAACGGTCTTCAAGCAGGGGATACAGTCCAAATTAAATTGCTGTCTGGCGGTAAGGAGCTGAAGGGTAAAGTCATTCTGTTAGAATCGGCTGCGGACTTTGCCATTCAAAAACCGAGCCAAAGCTCCGGTGACAAGGATGTCCGTTCCTTCGGTGTTAAAGTAGCATTGCCAGACCTTGCTGCTTCGGTTCCAACAGGCTCCACGGTTCTGTTTACAGGCAAAGGGGCGCAGTAATATGCAGGATTCACAGGAAAGACTTCGTATCCGCGATGTGTTTCGCGAGGAATGGCTGAGCATCTTCCGGGACCGCCGCTTTATGGCTATTCTGCTGATTACGCCGATTGTGTATACGATACTATTCGGCTTCCTATATTCACATCAGCGGATTACCGAGATGCCTGTCACAGTGTACGATGGAGATAATTCACAGCTCAGTCGCCAGATCATTCAGGCGTTCGATTCGACCGACTCATTTGCCGTTACACGGCAAGCGACCAATCAGGAAGATGCTGTCCGTCAGGTAGAGACCGGGGAAGCTAAGGTCGGAATCGTCATTCCCGACAACTTTACGACTCGGCTTAAGCATGGGGAGAACCCACCCGTGCTCACGCTGATTGACGGCAGTAATATGATGTATTCCAATAGTGCCAGTCGGATTGCGAATCAGGTCATTAGCAGCGTGAGCGCTGGAGTATCGGTCAATTCCATGAAACAAAAGGGAATGAACGCCGATCAGGCCGCGTCGACGCTGACTACCATCCCGTTCCGATCCAGAGTGCTATTTAACCCGGTATATGATTATAAGCTTTTCATGCCACTAGGGGTTATCTCTGCGGCTCTCCAGCAGTGTTTGCTGCTTGGTATCGCGTTGTCCTGCACGCGTGATAAGGAAGCAGGGACTTGGGGAAGATTTGGTGCATGGAGAAATACCCCTTGGCGTTTGGCTATTGCCAAACTGGCACCGTATTATGCAGCGGGAGCTTTCAATGTGCTGACTGTATTCAGTATCAGTGCTTTATGCTTTGATATTCCGTTCAGGGGACAGGTACTGCCGTTGATTTTAGTGTCGCTGGCCTTTAACTTTGCATTGTGCGGGTTAGGATTCCTATTCAGTCTCTTTTCCAAGACTAGAGTGGATGCGACCCAAACCCTGATGTTGATTGCTGTTCCTTCCTTTATGCTATCAGGCTATACGTGGCCATTAGAGGCAATGCCCGGCTTCTTGCGGGGGCTTGCTGAAATATTGCCACTGACGTATTACCTGGATGCTGTACGGAATATCACGCTCAAAGGACTGGATATCACATACATCTTCAAAGATATGATTGCCTTGGGCGTCATTGGTTGTGTGAGTCTGCTGGTGTCCTTCGCGATCTATCCGTTATTCTTTAGACAGCACCAGACGACAGGGCAGCATGCCGATGTGCCTGCTCAAGAAGGATTCACGCTAAAAGGCTGAGAGCAACTTTAAATATGAATAAGCAAAAGGCAGATCAGGAGTAAACCCTGATCTGCCTTTCGCTTATTCGTATGGTTTAAAAGTGGAAAAAATATTATTGCGGCGGCTTAAGATCCTCGATAGAATCAATCGGCACATAGGATGGAACGACAAGCCCGGACATAACGCCAGTCATGCTGGTTCCGATGTCATCCACCTTATCCTTGTATTGAGCCCAATAATCAGCATGCGTCAATGGAAGCCAAGCGGCAGCAGTAGCATCTACACTTCCGCCGGCCACGCCAGTCCACATTGGGCCGATTTCCACTTGCAGGGCTGTTACTTTATAGCCCAATTTTTGTTCCAATACATATTTCAATACGTTCGTACTGGCAATTTCAGAATCCCAAGCAGCGTAGCTCAGCTTCAAAGGATCACCGTTGACGGGCTGTAGACCCTTGATCCATTCCTGAACCTTGTCAGGATGTTTATCAGCCCAGTTCTTGGCAGCCTGCTGTGGGGCAGTACCGTCCTGAATCGCGATCATCACTTCACCCATATCTTCAGCAGTCCACTTAAATCGGCTTAGAAATTCATAAGCCACAGGAGCATCCTGCTTCAAGCCTTTGCGGGCGATGGTATGAATTTCTTCCTTATCACCGTATGCTTTTTTAGGATCTTTCAAGTATTTTAAATCATATTTATTAAACATCCAGTGAGGAGTCCAACCTGTTACGACGATAGGCTGCTTGGCTTTGATAGCTTTATCCAGTGTAGCGGTCATAGCAGCTCCAGAGCTTTCAAGCAGCTTCCAGTCGGATAAGCCATAGTCATTCATAGCTTTAGCGGTTAGCTTCATTAGTCCGGCTCCAGGGTCGGTACCGACAATGCGGTAGCCGACCTCTTTGCCAAAGTCCCCAGTTGTGGCGGAAGCCGGAGCCGCTTCGGCTCCGTTATCCTGCAAATCAGTAATCGATTTAACATCCATGTAAGCTGGAACGACCAATCCGGTTTTAACACCACTCATATTAGCCCCAAGATCGTCGAGCTTATCCTTGTATTTAGCCCAGTAATCCGCATGGGTTAACGGCAGCCATGCCGCAGGTGAAGCATCTACATCACCACTAGCGACACCCGTCCACATAGGACCTGCTTCCACTTGCAGTGCGGTTACTTTATAACCTAGTTTGTTTTCCAAAATATATTTCAGCAAATTCGTGCTGGCAATTTCAGAATCCCAAGCCACATAACTTAGCTTGAAGGTGTCACCATTGACAGGTTGCAGTCCTTGAGTCCATTCCTGAACCTTGTCGGCATGTTTCTCCGCCCAATCCTTGGCAGCTTGCTCAGGACTGGTTCCGGCTTGAATGGCGACCATCATTTCACCCATATCTTCTGGTGTCCATTTGAAACGTTTCAGAAACTCATAAGCGATAGGAGCATCCTGTTGCAATCCTTTACGGGCAATCGTATGAATACCCTCGGCTTCACCATAAGACTTCTTAGGGTCTTCCAAATATTTGAGATCATACTTGTTGAACATCCAGTGTGGAGTCCAACCTGTAATAATGATCGGTTTTTTCGCTTTAATGGCTTTGTCCAGTGTGGCCGTCATGGCTGCACCGGAACCTTCAACGAGCTTCCAATCAGACAAATTGTAGTCTTGAATTGCTTTGGCAGTCGATTTCATAATGCCTGCCCCGGCATCAATACCGATAATTTTGTAACCGACTTCTTCGCCAACCGGGTTGGCAGCAGCGTTACCTTTGCCAGATGCGGAATGATCCGTACCAACAAAATATTGAGATGCACCAGCGATCAAAATGACAGCTGTAACTGCAGAAGTAATCCATACTTTTTGCTTGCTGGATACGCGGCTTTTGCCTTTTTGCGTAGGTTTAAACAGGTTTTGCGTAAAACGGTCAAGCACAATAGCCAGAACGACAACAGCTAGGCCGGCTTCAAAACCTTTACCGATTTGCAGCTGTGTCACAGCACGGTACACAACAGCACCGATGCCTTCTGCACCGATCATGGAAGCAATAACAACCATGGACAGTGACAGCATGATCGTCTGGTTAATACCAGCCATTAAGGTAGGCAAAGCCAGTGGAAGCTGAACTTTGAACAGCTTTTGCGCAGATGTTGAACCGAAAGCGTCTGATGCTTCGATCAGCTCACCCGATACTTGCATAATCCCCAAGTTGGTCATACGAATGGTTGGGGGGATAGCAAAGATAACAGAAGCGATAACACCTGGTACAACACCTAGGCTGAAAAAGGTAACCGCTGGGAGCAAGTACACGAACGCAGGCATCGTCTGCATAAAATCAAGTAAAGGCGTGATAATGCGTGATGCGGATTTACTGTATGCACACCAGATCCCGATGGGAATCCCGATAACAATGGATACGAGCGCAGACGTGATGACCAGTCCCAGCGTATTCATTGTTTCACTCCAATAGCCGAGATTATCAATTAGCAGGAAGCCGATGACAGTAAACAGCGTAAGCTGAACCCGCCCGATCATAAAGGCGATAATCCCGATAATCACGATGAACACCAGAGGGTGCGGAAGCATGAACAGGCCTGAGAAAAAGCCTACTACAGCTTCTATAATGGAAGAAATAACATTAAACAATCCAGCCAGATGAATACCCATCCAGTCGACAATGGATTGAATCCACTCAGCGATTGGCAGTTTCGGTATCATGGGCATTCACCTCCTTCATAGTGGTAACATCTCCACCAAGTGCGCCGAGCAATGCTCCACGGACGATAACGCCCAGTAGCTTCTGCTTATCATCGACTACAGCCAGCGGTACCTTGGACGAGCTTGTAATTTCAAACAAATCATTAATGACAGTCTCGGCAGGAACCTGCGGTCCGTCAGTGATCAAAATATCTTCAATCTTCAAATTGTTGCGCAGTGCATGAACAGCATCCTCGGCGTTAATAACACCCAGTAGCTTTTTGGTGCGGTCAATGACGAACAAATTGGAAATCCCACGCTCCCGCATCAATTCCAGAGCCACACGCGGACCACGATCCATGGTAATGGTTTCTGGACGAAGCATGACATGAGCAGCCGTCAATACCTTGGACAGATCCACATCCTCGACGAAGCGGGCTACATAAGAGTTAGCCGGTTGGATCATAATTTCTTCCGGTGTACCGATTTGTACGACCGCACCGTCTCGCATCAATGCAATCCGGTCACCAATCCGCAACGCTTCATCCAGATCATGGGTGATAAACACAATTGTTTTCTTCATTTTATCTTGAAGCTCCAACAGCTCATCCTGCATGTCACGGCGAATAAGAGGGTCCAACGCACTGAACGCTTCATCCATCAGAAGTACTTCAGGGTCATTAGCCAGCGCCCGTGCCAGACCGACACGCTGCTGCATACCGCCACTCAATTCATCGGGCATTTTATCGCCCCAGTTTTTAAGACCAACCAGTTCCAGCGCTTGTTGCGCCTTTTCCTGACGCTGTGCTTTTTCTACCTTTTGAATTTCAAGACCATATTCTACATTCTCTAATACAGTCCGATGTGGGAACAGGGCGAATTTTTGAAAAACCATGCTGATGGTTTTACGACGAACTTCGCGAAGTTGTTCTTTGTTCATCTTACGGAGATCTTTGCCGTGGACCAGAATTTCACCGGAGGTAGGCTCAATCAAGCGATTTAGCATTCGCACCAAAGTGGACTTGCCACTGCCCGATAGACCCATAATTACGAAAATTTCACCTTGCTTAATTTCCATGTTGGCCTTATTGACACCAACAGTAATCTGTTTTTCTTTGGCCAACTTTTCCTTGCCCCAGCCTTGCTCCAGGAGCGGAACACCTTGCTCTGCGTGAGGACCAAAGAGTTTGCTGACATTTTTGACTTCCAAAATCGTCATACATACACCTCTTCTTTCTATACTTTGCTTGGTATTAACCCCATGTTGCATTAAGGATTGAGTATAAAAATCATAATTCTGAACATCCTGAACGGTTAATGACAAAATTAATTGTAACAGAAGCATTGCTTACATTTCAAACAAAAAAACTGTTCATAAAGTACGTACAGAAAAAACTGTACAAAGTTTCCTTTGATATGCTCCTTCGTTCTATAGAATGCTCAAACATTCGGAACTTTACAACCGATAGTGCTTTTTTTAAAATAGACAATGAAATATAACCATAAGAAAAAGATTTATGTATATCCATAATTTTAAAAGTTTACTATCATTAGCAATTTTGCGAATTATGATTTTGAACGATCCATGCTGTTGTAATATAGACAGAAGCTTTGTTTTTGAAACATTTCATTTATATTGAAAGATTTCATACATTGCGTCAAAGCTAATCTTTTACGGGTAAATCGTTCATACTAGGTTGTGCAAAATGCTCTAAAATTAGGAGGTTGCAAGCATGAGCTTGTACCAGTTAGGTGATGAGCAGCAGGCTTCGCTGCAAAAAATTCGCAAACGTGTTATAGAAGCTATAGGTAAAAACATGGACCTGTATGGGATCACTTTGTCTGCGGGGCATTTATACGGTTTGCTTTTTTTTGCGGATAAACCGATGACGCTGGACGAGATGGGCCGTGAAATGGAAATGAGCAAAACGAGCATGAGTACAGGAGTTCGAACATTATTGGATCTGAAAATGGTAAATAAGGTATGGAGCAAGGGCTCACGCAAGGACTTGTATGAAGTCGAATATGACTGGCATCAAACCTTCACTGATTTCTTCGCTATTAAATGGAGAAAAGCGGTAGAAACAAATTTACTGGTGTTGCGCAAAGCCATTGATGAGCTGGACAGATTGATGAATCAGGGGGAAGAGTACGAGGAATTTAAGGCGATTCTTCAGCAAGATCGTATGAAAATGAAGCAGGCCGTCGCTTATTACAAGTGGCTAGACCGACTAATTGACTCTATGGAAAGCGAAGAAATTTACAAGCTGATTCCCAAAGAAGAAGTTCGGGATTAATCGCTATTTCTCTATCTTGTTTATAAAAATGCCGGAGCGCAAAAGTGCTTCCGGTATTTTTTGGTTTGGCCGTGTGCAAAGGGTATAATAGAGATATGTAAAGATTGATATTATACCGTTGTGTTGAACATACGAAATAAAGGAGGCTTCATGATGGAGAGTATTACAGTACATACTCGTTTAGGTCAATTACGTGGGGAAACGGGGAATGGATATCATGTATGGAAAGGTATCCCATATGCACAGCCTCCTATTGGAAAACTACGTTTTCACGCACCCCAGCCTTTGGAGTCTTGGGAGGGTGTACGGGCTGCGACGAGTTTTGGGCCAATCTGTCCGCAACCTATGCCATCCGCTGAAAGCATGACTGGAAATCTGGTGGAACCGCCTGAGCAGTCAGAGAATTGCTTATACCTGAACATTTGGACACCTGCTTCGAAGGCTCCTGAGAAGGGACGTCCGGTGATGGTGTGGATTCATGGCGGTGCCTTTGTCACGGGGTCCGGGATTATACCTTTATATGACGGGGAACGCATGGCGAAGAATGGCGATGTTGTGGTTGTTACGATCAATTATCGATTGGGGCCGTTAGGATTTTTGCATCTGACTCCAAAGGGAGATGGCCTGACCTCTAATGCGGGACTGCTGGATCAGATCGCTGCGCTGGAATGGGTTAGGGATCACATCTCTGCCTTTGGCGGTAACCCGGATGAAGTAACGGTGTTCGGTGAATCGGCAGGGGCGATGAGTATTGCCGCTTTATTGGCGATGCCAGCAGCTGAGGGACTGTTCCAGCGTGCGATTTTGCAGAGTGGTGCGTCGCAGGTATTGTCAACTTCACAGGCTGAACAAGTGACGGCTGTGTATCTGCAGCAGCTGGGTGTGGACACTCAGCATCCAGAACGGTTGTTTACGCTGCCGACAGATGCGCTGATGCTAGCTATGGCGAAGACGCATGAAGTCATCGGACCAGGGATGGCGATGATCTATCAACCTGTCGTGGACGGTGTGACCTTGCCAGATGTACCGCTGTCTGCAATCGCGCAAGGTTCAGCAAAGCAGGTATCCGTTTTGATTGGAACGAACTTGCATGAGGGGGCCTATTTCATCCGAAAAGAATCCCATCTAATGAACAAGTCAACAGCGAGTCAGGCATTGGAGATGATGACGGGCATGTCAGACATCGGCGACCTGATAGAACCATTTCCGGTTACGATTGAGGGACAGGCGCAAATGTTGACTGATCTATTTTTTTGGCGTCCTGCGTTGGCTCTTGCTGTTGCGCAGTCGGCGCATACGCCTGTATGGATGTATCGTTTTGATTGGACATTGCCGGGGCATCCTACCTTTGGACAAGCGGTTCACGGTGCCGAAATTGCGTTTGTTTTCGATAATCTGGAGCTGCTAGGTAAGCTTGGATTAGAGATTCAACCGTCGATGCAGAAGCTGGCTCAAGCTATGCAGCAGGCATGGGTTGCTTTTGCACGTGATGGGAAGCCTGTGCTGTCGGAGGGGGCTTGGCCAATGTACGACAGGGAAGAGCGGACTACAGCTATTTTCCATCAGGATATTAAGGTAGAGCACGACCCCGAAGGAGATAGACGCCGTCAGTTAATCGGTCAGATGACCATATAAGTAGACAAGAGAGAGCATCCTAAGAACTCTAATGTAAAAAGCCTTCGCCCGTAATTTGTATACGGACGAAGGCTTTTGTTAGTCATAAGATGTATTGCTGTTCATTCTTACTTGCATGAAATTGCAACGCTGCAATGTGTAAGTTAAATCTTAAATCGCTTAACCAGCTGTTGCAAATCCTGCGCCATGTTGGACAACTCCTGAGACGAAGATGCGATTTCCTCCATGGCCGCCATTTGCTCCTGAGCGGCAGCAGATGTTGTCTGCGAACTGTCCGCTGAATTGCGAGACAGACTTGCCAAATGGGTGACAGTAGCGGAAACTTCCTCTGTACTGGCTGAGATTTGTTCAGCTGCAGCGGATACACTTTGAATTTGTTCCACGATATGAGATGTAGAGCGTTCAATATTCGTAAATGCACCTTCTGCATCTTGGCTAATACGTAATCCTTCACCTACCTGGTTACGAACATTACCGTTCATGGTAGCGGTGGAGCGTTGAATCAAATCGAGCATCTGAGTAATGATCTGACTGATGGAATCCGCGCTTTCCTTGGATTGCTCAGACAGCTTGCGTACCTCTATAGCGACTACGGCAAATCCACGTCCGGCTTCGCCTGCTCTGGAAGCTTCAATAGACGCGTTCAGAGACAACAAATTGGTTTGCTTGGCAATAGCGGCAATAGCTGTATTCATCTGCTTCGCATCGTCCGAGAGCTGGGATAGCTCATCCATCAGGCTAGCTGTTTGGCTTACAGCTTCCAGAATACGGTCCATTTGTGTCCGCACATGGCTGATCATTTGACTGCCTTGAGCCACATCATGCTCGGTTTGTCCTGCTGAATCCACGATGGAGCTTGCCGATTCGGCAATGGTGCTGACACCCTTCGCCATTTCTTCAACGGCATTAGCGGTTTGCTCGGACGCCTCGGCGCTGGTGGCTGCATTTTCCGCGGATTCCATAACCGTTTCCGCTACGTGTTGTACGGACTCCGTCGTTTGCTCTGTGCTTTCCTTGATCATCAGAGAAGAGGAAGCAAGTCGGGAGGACGTTTGATTGACCTCGGAAACCATCGTATGCAAGGAATGCGTCATCTGGTCAAAATTCTGTGCCAGTTCGCCGAACTCATCCTTGCTGGATAGATTAACACGTTCGGTCAGATTTCCGTCACGGACGATGCGTGTTCCTGCTTGCAGCTTGCGCAGCGGAATTAAGAACGAGCGGACCATAAGCACAATGATGATTGCAGCGGCAAGTATGGAAATGACAATCACAATTAGGCTTTGCTTCAGAATCGGTTGGGCTGCATCACTGTAATCCTCCAGATCCGACAGTGCGACAATGCTCCAACCGGTGAGAGGGTCCTTAAGTGTAAAGGCCAGCATATCTCGATTCATAAATTGAATTTGCGACATGGAAGGAGTATCATTTTCGACGGTTGTCGCCACTTCGGGAAGTCCCTCTATGGCGTCAGCAGGTTTTTTGCCTGCCTTGTTAAAGGCTGTTCCAGTCCCAGATACAACTTTATGTTCAGAATCAACAATAATGAGTCCTCCGCGTTCACCAATCTTAACAGACTGCAGACTTTCACCCATTTTGTCCAGATTCAAAGCCAATGAAACAGCTCCTTCACCGTCCTCCAGCGTTCCCGATATATTAACGACTAAATTCCCTGTCGTGACGCTGGCAACTGGAACACCGACGAATACCTTTCCCTTTTCCAGCATTGCATTTTTGTACCATTTTCTCTCCCGGGGGTCATAATCGTCCTCCTGTTTTTTCGGCGAACGTATGTATTGCCCTTTCGCATTGCCGAGAAGCGCGGCATCTAGCTCGGGATGAGCCTTGACGATGACATCCAACTTTTTCTGAAGGGCCTCTTGGTTGGTACCAATGGAATCAGATTTGATTTCAGTGGTAAGCACGTCCAGGTCTTTCATAATGGGCGCTACATACTGATTGACATTGCTTCGGATCAGATACAGATTCGTGTATACGGAACCGCCCATTTGCTGACTGAGTTGTGTCGTAGCCCCCTGATAGGAAAAGTACCCGATAAGTACGCTCGGAATCAATAACACAGCCAAAAAAGATATTATTAATCTTGTCCTCATTAAATAAAACTGCTTGAGAAACCTGTTCCACCACGGAACTGTTTGTTTTGTTTTAGTCATAGTTATTGCTCCTCTGTGTCTGATGATCACTACATTGTTTTATTCGACAGAAACCGACGAATTTTATAGATGTAATCTTTGAGAAACGAGGAATAATTGCATGTTTTAGACACTTTTTTCGGAAAATAGGTCTAAAGAACTATGATTTATATGAATACGAATACATAAAAAGCCAAATCAGAGATGCAAAAGCATCTACACAATTTGGCTTGGGTGAGTCATGTAAGGGACATTGAACTGTTAATTTTTTTGCTGACGTGAAATCATAAAGAGCGTAATCCAGATGAGCATAAAACCAGTCAATTGCGCTACAGTGACAATTTGCTGAAATGCGATCCAGTTAATCACGACACCAACCATGGGAAAGCTTAATTCTGCCATCGTAGCATAAGACGCTTTGGTCGTACTTAAGCCTTTGTAATACAGCAATAAGCTAAGAAGACCCGGAAGCAATGCCTGCAATAGCAGATTGATAATCACAGCTGCGCCCGCCCATGTACCGGCAGGCATATTCCATGGCGCATGCTCTACAGAGGTGAGGACAATCAGCAGAGGGAGCGCGACCATGAAGCGGAGGGAGGTTACCGTTTCATATTTCATTGAACGAAGCAAGTAACTTCCCATGACTGTCGAACCGCCCCACAGAACTGCTGCACCGAGTGCAAGTAGACTACCGACCTGGACAAAATCACGAACATGTCCGAAGGGGAGCGACCAACCGAAGGTCAGAAGATACGTCCCGAACAGAGCGACGACAATTAATAATCCAAAATGACGCGGCAACATTTCCTTCAAAATAATACGAGCTAGAATAATAGCGACCAAGGGTTGAAGCTTCTGGAGTAAGAGTACAGCATTCAAATCACCATTGCTGAGTGCCATGGTGAAAATTACGCTGGCCAGAGCCGAGCCACCCCACGAGACGAACAAAATAGCGAAAACTTGACGAAGCCGTACCGCTTTGAGCTCCTCACGATGCTTCCACAACATCGGTGTCAGAGCGAGGAAAAGCAGCACATGCTCCATTAGTACAATTTGTGTTGAAGTAAATGACTTTAACAAAATAATACGAAACAGCGGGTCTGCGCCCCACAAGGCTGCTCCAATTGCGACCAGCCAAAAACCACTTTTCATGTGGGAGCTACGATCAAAACCTTTGGATGTTAGTACAGTAGAAGATTGACTCATACTCAATTAGCTCCTTGCGAATACAGGACCGGTGGCACAAAAACCCCCGTCCATGGCGAATGGCCATGCAAGACGGGGGTTGATCAAATAAACTTGCCGCTTTATGCAAGTTAAATGAAGTTACTGCAAAACCAATAACGCAGTATTCATCCACTTCGCGGCATGTTGATATTTCGATCTTCTTCCATCCGGACTTTACCGTCGGCTTTGGCATCTCACCAAATCAGTCCGTATCCTGTTGCCAGATACAGAGTCGCGGGCTTAGCTCCATGAGCCATACCGCCGGTTGGGAATCTCACCCTACCCCGAAGATCCTTATTCCGTTTTTAATTTCTCCTATAGGATATACCTGTTTTAGAATGAAGTCCAGTGAAAAATGTGTGTATATCGAACAATGATTTTCATCTGTTTTTTGAAAGCGCTCTACGAAATTACATATTACGAGGTAATATCCTTATACTCAATACGTCGAATCGCCGCATAAGCCACAAGCATTCCCAGTATAGAGAAGCCGATTTGCACGGGGGCTATGGAGCTAAGTGTAGCGCCGTTATTATTGGAGAAAAGCAATGCTACAATCAGGATTGAGGTCACAATGGTGGTGGGTACAGAGTATCTTCGCATCCCCATATACAGCGGAACCAGTCCCATAAAGCTGGCAGCAACGGCATTGATTAACGTCCGTGCTGATTGTT
The DNA here is from genome assembly GCF_038002205.1 of Paenibacillus sp. FSL R7-0340. Lineage (NCBI taxonomy): Bacteria > Bacillati > Bacillota > Bacilli > Caryophanales > Paenibacillaceae > Paenibacillus > Paenibacillus sp. FSL R7-0340. Next base: position 4,766,502 of record NZ_JBBOBY010000001.1, on the reverse strand, counting down.
GCCCCAGTATGGAAAGAGTAAGGTTATCCGGTACAATCAAAACAAACTGGTTGAGCAGATGAATAGCAGCCGTAATGATTATTTCCGAAATAATAATGGACAAGAACGTGAACAGTAATACGACCAAGAGTTTGGCGATCATCAGCTTTTGACGATGAATCGGATACATGAACAAGATCGTAATCGATTTGGACTTAAATTCCCCGACGATAAAGCGGCATAGGAGAACGGAAGCAAACACAATAAATGTAGCTCTTACAAAATTGTCTATTAGATCCAATAGTTGAGTGTACTGTGTGAATTCAGGTATTCCTTCACTTTGACTTTCCAGCGCAATAACACAGAGCAGCCCAAGAATGCATGCATTGGCGATCAGGGCTGAACGGATATAACCCGTCAGATGGAATTTTTTCAGCTCCAACTGCATCAATTTAAGCATGGAGATCACCTCCGTTTAACAGGCGAAAAAAGTAGTCTTCCAGCGTGCTGCTTTTCTGATGAATGGAATCCACCTCTATATCATTTAAGATGAGCGTCTTCGTAATTTGTTTCTGCGGTACATTTGTATCGTAAATACGTATACTCTGTTCATTTATCACCTTTATATTATTCAGGCTCAAATGATGGGAGAGGACGTAGGCCGCCTTCTTACAATCGTTGGTCGTAAATTCGATGTATTCCGTATTGGTTTCCCGCATCTGCTCCATCGATACTTCCTCAATCAGTCGTCCGTGATTAATCACGCCCACCGTATCCGCAATCTGCTCTATTTCCGCTAAAATATGACTGGACACGAGCAGGGTCATCCCATATTCCTTGCATAGCATGTGGAATAGTTGGCGGATTTCCTTGATTCCCACTGGGTCCAGACCATTAATGGGTTCATCCAAAATGAGTAGCTCTGGCTTAGTCGCAATAGCGCGGGCAATCCCGAGACGTTGTTTCATTCCTAGCGAAAAATCCTTTACCGGCTTGTCATCTGCATTTCGCAAATTCACTAATTCCAGGGCATCCTGAACAGCCTGCTTATTATAGTAGCCCATATATTCACAATGAAGTTCGAGATTTTGCTGTGCCGTCAGCCTGTCATAAAAAATCGGGTATTCAATAATTGAACCCATCCGTCCGAGCAGATGATACGACTTCGGCGTTAATTTTTCACCGAATAATTCAATTTCACCCGATGTCGGCTTGAGCAGATTCGTAATCATTTTCATTATCGTCGTCTTGCCTGCCCCGTTAGGACCGAGAAATCCATAGGTTTCTCCCTTGCGCACATTCATACTGACTCCCGCTACAAGTTCGTTGCCCTTCAGGGCCTTGGTCAACTGATGTGTACGTATTACGTAAGTCATGGGTGTTCTCCCTTCGTATACTGCTGATAATTCAAGGATAAAGGGCAAAATGTTCATTTTTCTTTCGTGATTCTTACAAATTTATTAAGTTGAGCATGTTTAGTTCGACTAATAGTTGATTTTCTTCAATGTAAAAGAGAAGACCGTCCGCTCATATGGTCTACTAGTTAATTGAATTTCTCCGTTCATCGCTTCAACCAGGCGTTTGGCAATCGTAAGGCCCAGTCCGCTGCCTTGTACCGCCTTATTGCGGGAGTCCTCCAGTGTGTACATGCGTTCAAAAACCTTGTCCTGCTCAGATTCCTGTATGCCTTTCCCACGATCCCATATCTCGATACACACCGTATCCTGCTGTTCCGATAGAGCCAGACCCAGCGTCCGTCCGTCTGCCCCGTAGCGAATGGCATTCGAGATCAGATTGTTCAGTACCCGCCCAATCGCTCCTTCGTTCCCCAAGGCATGAATGGGGTGCTCTGGGATCTCAATATGCACAGTAAACCCCTGTGCGGTCAGCAGGTCATAAAACTCCAAAATGCTGCGTCTGCACAGTTCTCCCACTTCCAGTCGAGTCAATGGAATATCCGTATCATTAGCCTCCAGCTTCGCCAAGCTAAAAAAGCTGCCGATCAGCTCAATCGCCTCGCTTGTCTTTTGATGAATTTTGGATAGCAGCTTTATACGTTCTTCTGGCAAAATAGTCGGATCGCCATCCAGCATCTCGGCATATCCAAGCACAACCGTAAGCGGGGTCTTGAGATCGTGGGAAATGTTCGAAATCATTTTGCGCATAGCGATTTGGCTACGGTTGTAATCGGCAGACACTCTGAGATTCAAGTCCAGTAGTCGGTTAATTTCCGTCATGAGTCGTTGCAGTTCAACGTCACCTGTGACATATAGCAGCTTTTCCGCATGATTCACCGTCACGATCCGCTCTAGTAGGGTTCGGATATCCTTTATTTTGCGCTTATAGGCCACACGCTCCCGCCAAAGCCATACTATAACGATTGACATGATGAGGACGATAATCCATTGAGAAATGTTTTCGATGTTCATATCAACCATTCTCCCATTTGTAGCCAATGCCCCATAGCGTTTTAATGTGGACAGGATGAGAGGGATCTTCTTCGATTTTCTCACGCAGGCGGCGAATATGGACGTTAATCACGTTCTCGTCGCCCATATAATCGTCTTTCCAAATAAATCCGTATAATTGTGCTTTTGTAAATACCCGATTCGGATTGGCTACAAACAGCTTCAAAATATCGGACTCTTTGGCTGTTAGCTGAATTTCATTTTCATTGCGTATGACTGTAAAATGATCAAAATCTATGCGCAGACTGCCGTAGGTCAAAACTTGTGCTTGCGGCTGTTCCTCCTGCTGTTGCTGACGGGCATATGTAGTAGATCTGCGGATCGCGGACTGAATACGAGCGGTCATTTCCAGCATTGAAAAAGGTTTGGCAACATAATCGTCTGCCCCAAAGCCCAGTCCAAGCGCTTTATCCACATCGCTGTCCTTGGCTGACATAATCAGAATAGGTACGGCGCTGTGGGTACGGATTCGGCGGATCACCTCCATACCGTCCACCTTCGGCATCATCAAATCCACCAGTACCAGATCATAGGTATGACGTTCAAAGGCAAGAAGCCCCTCTTCCCCGTCATAGGCAGTGGTTAGACTGTATCCTTCCTTAGTGAGTGCTTTGAGTAGCATTTCGGCGATGGATAGATCGTCTTCAATAAGTAAAATATGCTGTGACATAGGTGTGGAACACCCCTAATTTTTAGATTAAGCTCGCGTGACGAACTGTACCTGAATTATATAGAGCAGTGGAGGGGATTTCCATAAAAAATATCCAAAGAGAAAATTAATGTGTCTGGTAATATATCATTCCCCTATATTATACTGAAAGAGTTTATAATCGGATGTTTGGAATACGGTGTTATAATATCCGGGACATGCCTCATGTAAGAGACTAGGTATGTCGAATCACGCTGCGGTACAGGACCGTCAATAAAGGAGAGCAACGATGTTTGTTATACGAGGAACACAAAAACTGCTGAAGGAATGGGAGACTGAACCACTTCAAGTTGATATTTATCCGCCTTTGAATAGTTGGCATGCCAGCTTGTTTTTACTTAATCGAAGAAAAAATATAGTGTTTATGCATGATATATCCCGCTTAAGCATCACGCTTTTTGGGATTAAGAAATCGCAGTACAACAACCTGCCAGTTCTTTTTGTGCAAGCTTTGAAGGAATTAATGATCAGTGAAGGCTTTGATGAGAAGATTGTAAAGGCATACACACAGGAAGGCGAGCAGATGCTGGCTACGACGACGAATAGTCATAGTGTAATGGGAACCTTGGATGAGATTATTTTTATCATGAAGGAACTGGATATGGAGCATGGGTGCGAGCTGGAAAAAAACCAGTGGAATAACCGGATTGTTTTCAAAACTGTTGAATACAAGTACCCTGTTGATGTTTTTAAAGAAATGCTAGAAAAGCATTATAAACTAGAGAGTATTTGAGAAATTTATGATTTTACCGAAATTAAGTTCCATTTATTCCCTCTGTCCTATATAATCTAATATAGTTCTAAAAGACTATATAAAGAGAGGTAAGGGGTAAATGAAGATTAAATTAAGAAATAAAACTGGAATGATCAAGGAACGCAAAGTAGGTTTTTCATGGACTACGCTCTTTTTCGGTTTTTTCCCTGCGTTGTTTAGAGGGGATTGGAAGTGGGCAGTTATTATTTTTCTGGTATCGATCCTTACGAGTGGGGCGTCCAACTTTGTATTTTGCTTCATTTATAACCGCTTACATATTAATGATCTGCTGTCCCAAGGCTATGGTCCTGCTACTAAGAAATCCCAAGCTATCCTGATTTCCAAGGGATTTATTGCTGAAAATTACGCTGCTAACTTTGCAGGTTAATTTGAGAGCTGCTTGTTAAACGAGACGTATCAAAAGAGCATCCACCAAAGTCCATGCGGGCGGGGAATGCTCTTTTTTTATAACTCACATGATAGCAACGCTTGCGATGAAATGAATCATAGCGCAATAAGCGGCACACTTTGGTAAAATAAAACGATACAGGGTTTGGCACCATCAGTCAGACTTATAAAACGGGGGGTACATAACGAAAGATGAAGAGGATTATTGATATAGCCAAAGAAGCAGGAATTGAAGAAGAACATTTGGAAACGCATGGAAAATATAAAGCGAAGCTGAACCCGTCCCTGTGGGAGCAGTTAAAGGATCGCCCGAATGGAAAGCTGGTGCTGGTTACAGCGATGAATCCCACGCCGGCGGGAGAAGGAAAAACGCTGACAACCATCGGACTGTCACAGGCGCTGAATGCGCTGGGGCATAAAACCGTTGCTGCGTTGCGTGAGCCGTCCCTTGGCCCTTGCTTCGGCATGAAAGGAGGAGCAACCGGGGGAGGACAAGCCCAGATTGTTCCAGCAGAAGACATTAACCTGCATTTTACAGGTGATATTCACGCGATTTCAGCTGCGCATAATTTGCTGGCAGCGATGATCGATAACCATTTGTTTCATGGAAATGCTTTGCGGTTGAAACCGGAGCGGATCGTGTGGAAACGCGCTGTCGATATGAACGACCGGAGTTTACGAAATATTGTGACCGGATTGGGGTCAGGTAATGGAGCGGTGAGAGAAAGTGGCTTTCTGATTACCTCAGCTTCAGAAGTGATGGCGGTATTATGTTTAAGTGAAGATATGGACGATCTTAAAGTTCGATTGGGTCGGATGGTGATTGGTTATAACGTAGATGGCGAAACGGTAACAGCTGAGGAACTACATGCGGTGGAAGGTATGGCTGTGCTGCTTCGGGAAGCATTGAAACCCAATCTGGTGCAAACGTTGGAGGGAACTCCAGTTATTGTGCATGGCGGACCTTTTGCGAATATTGCGCATGGATGCAGTAGTTTGATCGGTACGAAGCTAGCCCTGAAGCTGGGAGAGGTGGTCGTCACGGAGGCTGGATTCGGGGCTGAGCTGGGGGCAGAAAAGTTTTTTGACATCAAGTGCCGTCAATCCGGTTTGCAGCCAGATGCGGCTCTGTTGGTTGTAACCGCCAAAGCGCTGAAATATAACGGCGGTGTAGCTAAAAATGAGCTGGACGTAGAAAATCTGGAGCAATTGCAACTTGGATTAGCCAACATGAACCGGCATGTACGGAATTTGCAAAAGTTTGGCGTGCCAGTACTGGTAGCGGTCAACCATTTTGTAACAGATAGCGAGGCCGAGCTGGAACTAATATTCTCGGAATGCCGCAAGCTGGGTGTACCCGCAGAGCTGTCACAGGTGTGGGCACAGGGAAGCCAAGGGGGAGAAAAGCTAGCCCAAAGCCTGCTCAACCTGCTCCAGGAGGACAAAGCCCATTTTGCACCATTGTATGAGCATACACTTGATTTGCAAGCGAAAATTAGTGTCATTGCGAAGGAACTTTACGGTGCGGCAGAGGTAGCTTACACTCCTGCGGCCAAACGGGCGTTGGCCGGTATGGAGCAGCTTGGTTTTGGACAACTGCCTGTATGCATGGCCAAAACGCCGTATTCTTTCTCAGATCAACCTTCTCTGCTAGGTGCACCGGAGGGCTTTACCATTCACGTGTCCCGCGTTTCTTTGTCCGCAGGGGCAGGCTTTGTGGTCGTGGAAACAGGCAATACTATGACGATGCCAGGATTGCCCAAATCCCCAGCAGCTGAGCATATGTCGCTGGAGGCAGATGGGAGCATTCAAGGTCTAATGTAGTATCTTTAGAAAAATGGCAGCTTCTCAGGATGGAGTGCCAAGCAGTTTGGGCAGTGCAGTAAGCAGTTTTTGCCGGGTCATGGCATCGCTCCAGTTCCAGCGGTCAGCTTCTACGAAATATACCCGACCTTGACGTACAGCAGGAAGGCTGCGCCAGAGAGGGCTGCTGATCATACGTTCCAGCGTACGTTTGGATTCTGGAGCTGTTGGGACAAGCATAAAAATGCGGTCCCCGGCGTACTCAGGCAATTCGTTCGGATCTATTTCTGCGAAGCCTTGTTCCGCGTCGAGCACCTTTTGGATCAGCTCAACGGGCTGAAAGCCCTGTGGGTGGTAGAGGGCCGACGAGAATCCGGACATCCCCATGACAAAGAGCCGATCACCATGATCGAAGATGAAGACGGAGGCCGTTTCTCCGGCTGTGATTTGCGTACCGAGCTGCTGCCACATTGCCAGATTGCGGGCTGTAAAGGTAGACAACCAGCGTTCGGCCTCCCGCTCCTTACCGAGCCAGACGCCAAGTGTACGCATCCGTTCCTCCAGCGTGGCGAAGGAGTTGAAGGTGACGGTGGGAGCGATACTAGCAATGCGCTCATATTCCTGTTCATCCGAATTGGCGATGATAATTAGATCGGGATCAAGAGCGCTGGTCAAGCGAATATCCAGTGGAAGGCCCACATCGGCGACATTCACAAGACGATGTTTATAGACGCTGTATTCACTGAGTCGCAGACTTCCACCGATGGCTTTGGCCCCTAATGCCAATAGATCGCCCATCGTTTCTCCATGATAGATGATGCGGCTTGCTCGGCGCGGAATGTGAATATGGTGACCCGTCCAATCCTTGACGCGCACAGAACCGGAGACAGAAAGTGCGTACTTGCCAGGGGGAATCCCGGTCATTTGCCTAAACCGTCGATTAAAATAATATTCGTCAGAGAAACCAACCTGACGGGCAATTTCACGTAAAGGCCGTTTGCATTCCAGCAGCAGCCGCTTGGCATGGTTCAAGCGCAGCTCAGTGAGGTAATGCAGCGGCTTTTTGCCTGTAATTTTACGAAACAATTGGGAGTATTGCCATATGGAAACGTTCGCTTGTTCAGCGAGCTGCTTGACGGTAATGGGCTTTTCATAGTAGTTTTCCATATATGAAAGGGTACCTTCCACCGATGCTGGCAATGCCGGATTAGAGGTATTATTTTGATCAATATGGGTGTGGTCTTCCTGCCACAACAAGAGCAACTCTTGAAACATGATTTGCTGCCGTAATACAGATGTTTGGTTATGCGGCTGTACCGTTTGTTGGGTACTATGAAATAACTCTTCAGTCAACTGAATAAGTTTGGAGGAAGAAGAGGAGGCAATGTATTCGCGTGGTCCCGGCAGGACAGGTTCATGATATAGGGATGGCATACGTGCTGCGTGTTCAGCCAAGGCCATGTCCGCTTGTGGTTCTGATGGCAAAGCGATGACCTCAAACGTGATTTTGTAGTATTCGGGTACAGTTCCATTCAGGGGAGCGATTTGATAGGATTCACCTGGAGCTAGCCAATACCCATGATCTGTATGGGATAGATACTGCTCTGGGCCAATGTCCACCATACCTGTCCCACCGATGAATATAAGAAGACAGTGATATGAATTGGGACGTGATAATAATTCATCGGTAGGCTCACCAACCAACGCAATTTCTTTAAAATGAAAAAGCAGTGAGCTGAATGGGGGAGGATATACGGACGACGGAGACTGGTTCACGGTATTGCTCCTTTTATTGAGAATGGTTATCATGTATGTATAAGTATACCTCCTTTAGGTTCAACAAAAAAGAAGCCTATCAACAAGTGTCGATAAGCTTCTCCAATTTTTATTTGATGAGCTTGGGCAATTCCTCCAGCAGCCATTCTCGAGTGGAAGCATCACTTTCAGTTTTGCCAATATCCTGAGTGTACACACGTCCCTGTTTGACAGCAGGAAGCTGGAGCCACAGCTTGCTTTTCATTAACTGTTCGGTGGATTGTTGGGCTTCTGAACTTGGTGTTCTTAGTATGAAAATCCGATCTCCAGCGTATTGTCCGATCACTTCCTGAGATATTTGTACAAATCCTTTGTCCTCATCCAGTGCTTTCTGAATAAGAGGAGTAGGCTTGAAACCATTCTTTTCATACAGTATTTGTGACAGTCCTGTCCGTCCCATTGCGAATAAACGGTCGCCAGGATAGTAGGTAAACACTGAAGCGGTTTCCCCCGCCTTAACACCCTCTGCGTGAAGCTTGGTCCACATCTCCGCTTCCTTTATTTTATATTGGGCAAGCCAATCTTCAGCAGCCTTTTTCTTATTCACAATGTCTCCGAGATGCAGCAAACGTTCGTTTAACGGGGCAAAGGTATCGAACATAATTGTAGGTGCAATTTTTGTTAACGCTGCGTATTGTTTTTCATCTGTATCGGCGGTAATGATTAGGTCAGGCTGTAGTTCCAAGGTTTTTTCCAAATTAATCGGGAACCCCAGATCGGCCACGTTCTGAACCTGCTTCTCATAAACCTTGCCTTCAATCATAGAAGTCGATGTACCTATAGCTTGTACGTCTAAAACCAATAGATCCCCATAGTTTTCTCCGAAGTAAGCAATGCGCCCAGGAGTCGTGGGAATGTTCACTGTATGTCCCTTATAGTCTGTGTAGTCACGAGTTGTGGCAGCTTCCGATGTTTTTGTTGATGCTGTTGTGTTGCTGCTTGCAGTCTGATTGTCAGATGCGCCGCATCCCAGCAGCAATGCCCCCATAAGAAAGAAAAGGCAGATCAGAGCAGTGTATTGTCGAGTAGAATTTTTGTTGATTGTCGAGTTCTTGTTGACCATAGCAACCTCCGTATAATAGAATGATTCAGAATTTTGTAAATGAGAATTATTATCACAAAAGCAATGATAAGCGCTGGACCCTCAATACTCAATGGACAAACTTGGTCAATGAATCCGATTTTGTACAAAATAATTCTCATGTGTTCTTAGCTCATTTCGGTTTTTCAAATTTTATTGATTTGTCATTTTTTAAGGTATAGAATATCATTTTTATACATTTGAAAGGGGTTTTGAAATGGCATTGTTTATTACATATGTTTTACTAGGTTTCTCTATAGCACTACCTGTAGGTACAATTACGGTTGAAAGACGAAGCAAGGGCTAAAGAATGGATTCATGCATGGATGGATTGTGGGCCTTGGGGGGATGACCGTCGATTTGTTATTAATCATTGGTTTATATTTTGGTCTGGCCTCTGTTTTGTCATTATCTGTTGTACAGGTGATCATGTGGCTCATTGGAGCTATATTTTTGTGCTACGTGGGGTACGACAGCATTAAAAATGCGGATCATGATATTGCACTGGAAGGAGAAAAAAAGACGAAATCATTATTTTCTTCCTATAAAAATGGACTGCTTGTAGCTGTTTCACCGGGGAATTTAGTGTTCTGGGTGAGTGTTTTTGGGACTGTGCTGGCAAGCTCATTTGATCAGTCAAATACAAGTCAATTCTTGGTTGTTGGCTTAGGTATTTTGTTTGGTATTCTTATCCATGATTTAGGCTTGATGGCCCTTGTTGCGACAACACGAAAAGCGAATGAATCGAACCGCCATCAAGTGGGTCACGATCAGTGCTGGTGTGGTCTTGATCGGTTTTTCTTTTTATTTCCTGTATGAATTTATGATCACTCTCCAAAAGATTTTATAGCATTACACAAGGATACGTTCAAGCTTGTCATGCCAGTCTGCATAAATCGAACAAGTCCTTCATAGACATGTACTAATTCATTTAAAACATGTGCTGAAGGGGTTGATGACATGCGCCGGATTTCATGGATGCTTGCCATGGTCATGTGTGTAACGCTGCTACTGGCCGGGTGCGGCAAGAAGAGCGCGGACGATGTGGTTAAAGATTTGAGTGACGTGGTGAGCGACCTGAACAGCTACCACGGTACAGCTTTGATGACGCTGCATACCGGCGACACGCCGCAGGAATACAAGGTTGATATTTCCTACCGCAAGCCGTCCTATTACCGAATTGCCATGACGAACGAGAAAAAGGATGTTACGCAAATTGTGCTTCGTAATGATGAGGGTGTATTTGTACTGACACCCAGCCTGAACAAAAGCTTCCGTTTCAAAAGCGACTGGCCAAACAATCAGGGTCAAGTATATTTATATGAAACGTTGGTTCGCAGCATTATCGGCGATGCCTCCCGTCAGTTGGCTACCGACGATAAATCCTATGTGTTTGATGTGGCAGCGAATTACAACAGCCATGCGCTGGTGAGACAAAAGATATGGCTGTCCAAAAATGACTATGCACCGACTCAGGTACAGGTGTCTGATGCGAATGCCAAGGTAGTTGTTGATCTGAAATTCGATCAATTTGCTTTTGATACGAAGTTTGACAAGGACTCTTTTGATATGGAGCGGAACATGGCTTCAGGTAAGACGAGTACGGGTAGCGAAGGGGCGCCATCTTCCGGAGCAGTGGAGCCCAGCGGTCAGCTTGATCCTTCCGGTGCGATAGATGGGACGACTGGCGTGACGTCTGGCGAACCCGGACAAGAGCAGGGAACAGCAGGGGATGCAGTCCAGCAGCCGTCAGGGGAAGCGAAGGTGGACGGTACTGCCACAAATGATACGTCCAAACCGGACGCAGCAGCCAACGCAGAGGCGCAGCAACAAACCCCGGGCACATCGGATGCCGCAAACGGAACGTCAGCGGGAACAGATGCGGCAGAAGCTGTGATGGGTGAGTTCGGCTTAATCGAACCGTCCTACACGCCAGCCGGAGTACAGATCAAGGATACGCCGGAGCTGGAGGATAATGGTACACATGCCGTGATGCTGCGGTATAGTGGAACGTATAATTATACCATTGTGGAGGCGCGTCCAAAAGATCGGGCAGTCGCACTAGCCGCAGGCGAACTGGTTGATATTGGAGGAAGCTTTGCCGTTCTGACCGGAGGCGAACAGCAGACGATGACCTGGATGAATGACGGAATCGAGTTCAGAATCACCAGTGCTGACCTGCCTGTGAGCGAAATGATACAAATTGCCGCTTCTATACAGGATCAATCGGGTAAATAAAACTTTATAGACGGATGCAGACGGTCTAGAGTGTAAAAATGCTCTGCTGCCGCCCGTATCCGTCTTTTGTTCATTCGCGGTCTAGGATGTGTACCGCTTGTATGTCGTGTTCATTGTAGAGGATGCAGGCAAACGTCTCCTGCCATTGACAGCCACGTTTTTGAACATTACCATTAACCTTTGGAAGCAAGAACTTTGCCACACTCCGAATGGTAAAAGGTTATGTTACAGGCTAACAATTGAAGAAGGTGACTGGATTTGCAAGCACAATACAGATCGACCCGGGCCGAAATCAACCTGGATCACCTTGGCGCCAACTATGAAGCTTTTCGCAAGGCATTGCCAGCGGATAAGCTGATACTGGTCTGTGTCAAGGCTAATGCCTACGGACACGGTGCCGTGGAAATTTCAAAGGAATTGGAACGCCTTGGTGCGGATTATTTGAGCGTCGCTTTTCTGGATGAAGCGTTGGAGCTTCGTCATGCGGGGGTTCAGCTACCGATTCTTGTACTCGGCTATACCTCACCGGAAGCTGTACAAACGGCTTGGGAGCATGATATCTCATTGACTGTGTTCAGTGAAGAAGTGCTGGAGGGTATCCGCAGACTGGACCGCCAAGGAAACGAACGCAAGCTGAAGGTGCACATCAAAATAGACAGTGGCATGGGAAGACTGGGTTTGCTGCCTGGAGAAGAGGCTATGGCTTTTGTCCGGCAGGCTCACGAATTAGAGCAGGTGATGCTGGAAGGCATGTACACCCATTTTGCCCGCGCGGATGAAGAAGACAAAAGCTATACACTGCTACAATATGATCGGTTTCGGGGCGTGGCGGAAGCGCTAAGGGAACAAGGTATTACCATTCCCATTATACATACGGGCAATAGCGCCGCCACCATTGATACCCCTTCTCTTTCCCCCAATATGGTGCGGATTGGTATCAGTATATACGGTCTGTATCCGTCTGATGAGGTTAATCGGCAAGCCATTGAGCTGCTGCCTGTATTGTCATTGAAGACGGCGGTGGTTTACACCAAAACGCTTCCTCCCGGCTGGGGAGTTAGTTATGGCACCCGGTATGTAACCTCCAGTGAAGAACGGATCGGTACACTGCCAATCGGCTATGCGGATGGATACTCCCGCATGCTGAGTGGGAAGATCGAAGTGTTGATACGCGGTCGCCGCGTCCCGGTACTCGGTACGATTTGCATGGACCAGTGTATGGTATCCTTACAATCTTTCGCAGAAGATGCGGAAGAAATCCAAACCGGCGAAGAGGTTGTTCTCATCGGCCAGCAGTCCGGCGAAACTATCGCGGCGGATGAGTTGGCATCCAAGCTTGGTACGATCCACTATGAGGTGATCTGCATGATCGCAGATAGGGTACCGCGTGTATACACACGAGGTCATGTTCCTGTTGTTCGAGTGAACTCGCTTCTTCCAACCCGCTGGTATTAATTTCATAACGCAAATTACCGAATAAAAGCAGGAGTTTTCGCAGAACGTCCCGAAATATGTACAAAGGAAAGAAAAGAGCGCTATAACTGTCAAAAGACGCATCAGGCTCCGCTGACACTTGTATTTCGGGGATCAAACGCCTGTACGAAAACGAACTGCGTAGTTTATAATGGAATGCAGCATAGATGATATACGAATATCATATACATTCTCTTGTATTCCGTTTGAATAAATTACCGGGAATAACGTTATAATGGTACAATGGCGACAAGGTTTTGGGGGTGGAAGAGAAGTTGGCCAATTTGCAGAACACCAAAAGAATAATGATCAGTTTGCCAGATCATCTCTTGCAGGAAGTGGACGGGATCGTAGCTATGGAAAATTCCAACCGCAGTGAATTTATCAGGCAGGCCATGAAGCTGTATGTAGGCGAACGTAAAAAACGTTACATTCGTGAAGCTATGCAGCGTGGATACATGGAAATGGCTAAAATCAACTTAACCATGGCATCCGAAGCCTTTCACGCGGAGGAAGATGCAAACAGCACCTTGGGCCGTACAGTTAGCGGGGTGTAATCCATATTGATCGTAAAGCGCGGCGACGTTTTTTTTGCAGACCTTTCACCCGTAGTCGGTTCCGAGCAAGGTGGCGTCAGACCTGTGCTGATCATTCAAAATGATATCGGCAACCGGTTTAGTCCTACTGTGATCGTAGCAGCTATCACCGCTCAGATTCAGAAGGCAAAGCTGCCTACACACGTGGAAATCGACGCGGCGACGCATGGCTTTGATCGTGATTCTGTTGTTCTTCTGGAGCAAATTCGGACGATCGACAAGCAAAGGCTTACCGACAAAATCACCCATTTAGATGAAGAAACCATGCGCAAAGTGAGCGATTCGCTACAAATCAGTCTCGGTTTGATTGATTTTTAGCGTGATGGAACGACGAGTGAAACGGGAAAAGGGCAGCGCTTGGGCGCTGCCCTTTTGCGTGTCCAATGAAAAATGCAGGTAGGGCTTGCTTTAACGTCACCTGCTGGCGCTTTGAATCTTTTTTTGTGATAATGAAAGACATGGTGTACGACAAGAGCTGTGAGGAAGAAGGGATAGGTTTGTCTAACGAGGAAACGAAGACGGAAATCCGGCAGGAGCCGAACGAAGCAGAACGCCAAGAGCGGATTGTCAAACAAGTGGCGAGAGAGCTGTCGCTGGCACTCAAGCAAATCCGGACAACGATCAGTTTGTTGGATGAAGGGAATACAATTCCTTTTATCGCGCGTTATCGTAAGGAAATGACAGGAGAGCTGGATGAAAATCAGCTGCGTGAAATTGAAGATCGTGTGGTGTATTTGCGTAATCTGGAGGATCGTAAGGTAGAGGTCATCCGCATTATTGATGAGCAGGGCAAGCTGACGGAAGACCTGCAGACTGCTATCACCTCTGCGGTTAAACTTCAGGAAGTGGAGGATCTGTATCGTCCGTATCGGCAAAAACGCAAAACCCGCGCCAGTGTAGCGAAGGAACGGGGACTGGAGCCGCTGTCCATCTGGATCTGGAGCCAGCCGAAACAGGGCGATGCTCTGAAAGAAGCCGAGTCTTATGTTAATGCGGAACTGGGAGTGGACAGCGCCGAGGCGGCCATCCAAGGAGCCTTGGACATTTTAGCTGAAAATATAGCGGATGATGCGTCTATTCGCCAGTGGGTACGCCGATACACGCTGGACCATGGTATGTTGACCTCCGAAGCGAAGGACGCGGAGCAAGAATCCGTGTATGAGAACTACTACAGCTATCGTGAGCTCGCTAAGAAAATGCCACCTCACCGTATTCTGGCGATTAATCGCGGGGAGCGGGAAGGCATTCTTAAGGTTGGTCTGGAGGTAGCGCCAGATTCCATTTACAATTACGTGGCTGGCCAAGTGATTAAAGGATCGTCTGTCGTGCAAGATCTGCTGCGCAGTGTCATTGAGGATGCGTATAAAAGACTTATCGCGCCATCTATCGAGCGTGAAGTACGCGCTGAAATGACGGAGAAGGGCGAGCAGCAGGCCATCTCCATTTTTGCAGGCAACTTGCGCAGCCTGTTGCTACAGGCTCCGATCAAGGGCCGACGTGTGCTCGGTGTCGATCCGGCCTATCGGACAGGCTGTAAGCTGGCGGCTGTCGATGACACCGGCAAGCTGCTCGAAGTGGCTGTGACGTATCCGACACCGCCGAACAACAAGAAGCGCGAGGCTGCTGAAAAGTTCAAGCAGCTAATTGCCCAATATGGTATCGAATTGATTGTCATTGGTAACGGAACCGCTTCGCGCGAGACAGAGCAATTTGTAGCGGAAGTCATCGCGGACATTGGTGACAGCAGTCTAGCGTATCTGATCGTCAATGAGGCGGGCGCGAGCGTATACTCTGCCTCCAAGCTGGCACAGGAGGAATTTCCCGATTTGGACGTGGCTGAGCGCAGTGCGGCTTCCATCGCACGTCGTGTGCAGGACCCGCTGGCTGAGCTGGTCAAGATTGAGCCGAAGGCTATTGGTGTAGGCCAATACCAGCATGATGTGTCGCAGAAACATCTGGATGAAAGCTTAAAGGATGTTGTCGAATCAGCCGTTAACCATGTCGGTGTGGATGTGAACACGGCTTCCTCTGCGCTGTTATCCTATGTAGCGGGGATCAATGCGACGATTGCCAAAAACATCGTTAAGTACCGTGAGGAAAACGGTAAATTCAGCAGCCGTCGTCAGTTGCAGAAGGTGCCGCGCCTTGGTGCAAAAACCTATGAGCAATCTGTAGGCTTTATCCGTATACCGGGTGGAGAAAATCCGCTGGACCGTACACCGATTCACCCTGAATCGTATGCTGTCGTAGACCGCCTGTTAGCGGAACTGGACATCAGCGCCCACGATCTGGGTACTAAGACTGCAATGGAAGCACTGAGCGTGTCCAACATTGACGAATTGGCTGCAAAGCTTGAAGTCGGCGTGCCAACACTGAAGGATATTCTGGACAGTCTCCAGCGTCCGGGCCGTGACCCGCGTGACGAGCTGCCGTTGCCTGTATTCCGCAAGGATGTGCTGAAGATCGAGGATCTCTCACCGGGTATGGAGCTTCAGGGAACCGTCCGCAATGTCATTGATTTCGGCGCATTTGTCGATATCGGTATTAAAAGTGACGGGTTGGTTCATATTTCACAGCTGCGCAGTGGCTTCGTAAAGCATCCGATGGATGTCGTATCTGTCGGTGATAACGTGACGGTGTGGGTGTTAAATGTTGATTTGAAAAAAGGCAGGGTTGGTCTGACGATGAAACCTCCTGCAGAGGCGCAATCGCAGGCATAATACTTTAAATAAAGCTGTACAACCTTCTTGTGAAGGTATAACAAAAGCCGGAATCTCCGAACTGCATCGGAGATTCCGGCTTTCATTTTTGGATGCCTTAGCTTCTACCCGTTGTTGGCATCGAACTCCACGCCAGGTGCTTTATGATAAAAAAACCAACAATCGTTCAACAGTTTAATTTGGCGCCGGTCCTTTTTGTAAAAGGCCCGCATGAGCTGGTTGCTGAGCCATTGAGGCAAGCCGATCTCCTCCTCTGCGTTACTTCTGTATGTTTAGCATATGGGGTGGGTACCTAAAGTGTGCTTATGAATTGGGGGTTAGACTTAGGCCGTTATTTTATAATATGCTTGTCAGTAAGGAGCAAAGGAGGAGAGACCGGAAGGATGGAGTCTAAGTCCCTGAGCAATTCAATGAACCATTCTATGAACCGTTCTATGAGTAATGAAGAGCTTCAAGAATGGGTAGAGCGCATTTCGCTGGAGAGCTTCGGCGTGCCGTTTCGACATCAAGCCACCTTTAATGCGCGCCTGTCTTCCACAGGCGGTAGGTATTTTATGAAAAGTCATCATATTGAAATTAATCCACATCAACTCGCAGCTTACGGACGTTCTGAGGTGGAGAAAATTATTAAGCATGAGCTGTGCCATTATCATTTACATTTGCGAGGGATGGGCTATCAGCATCGAGATGCTGACTTCAAAGCATGGCTTGCCCGTGTAGGAGGGAGCAGGCATTGTCAGACTCTGCCAGGAAGAACGGAACGTAAGCCTCGGCCTTATCGTTACAAGCTAGTATGCGTTTCCTGTAAACAGGAGTATATGCGCAAGCGTAAGATGAATCCTCAGCGGTATCGCTGTGGGAAGTGTGGAGGTAAGCTTCGCCTGTTGGCACTTGACGGCACCCCCTGAATCATGGTAAATTAACCATACTGTATGATAATTTACAGTAATGTTCCCTGATAGCTCAGTTGGTAGAGCACTCGACTGTTAATCGAGTTGTCACAGGTTCGAGTCCTGTTCGGGGAGCCATGGAGAGGTACCCAAGTGGCTATAAGGGGACCCTCTGCTAAGGGGTTAGGCTGCGAAAGCGGTGCGAGGGTTCGAATCCCTCTCTCTCCGTTGGTATTTTAAGCAGAAAAAGGACGCTCGTATGCATTGTAATGATGCTTGCGAGCGTCCTTTTCGTCTATATCTGCTTTGAGAATAACGGTGGACTGAAATCGTTTAAATGGAGAGGCGGACGTGCTTCGTACAGCATGAAGCGACGTTAGCCTGTCTTGTACGCAGCCAATAACTTCTATTTCACGCTGTCAGCCTCGACTGTCTTGAGTATGTTCAACAGAGCATGAGCGACGCCATCTTCCGCATTAGTCAGAGTCACTTCGGAGCAGACGGCCTTGATGTCGTCTTTTGCATTGCCCATGGCAATGCCTGTTCCTGCCATCGTCAGCATGGAGATATCGTTGTAGCTGTCCCCAATCGCTACGGCTTCCTGCATGGGAATGCTCAGATGATTCGCCAGATAACGCAATGCATTACCTTTAGACGCATCCCTATGCTCGACTTCAAAGTTACGGTCTGAAGAGATGACCATGTTCAGGCCCTGAAAACCTCGGTAACGTTCACGGCCCCAATCCAATTTGGCTTGATCAAAGGAGAAACAGAGCACGTTATAAATCTCTACATCCAGTGGAATGTCCTCATATGAAGCGATGCGAGTATGTCCGGTCTGTTCATATTGTTTTTCAGCTGCATGTAATAAAGTATCCAGCGAAATATCCGGGTTGGAGCTCAGCAAGCGGTCCATTTCAACAGCAAGCAGCTGATGTCCGTTTTGTGGAGAATAAATAGCGCGGTCTGTCATGACCTCATAGTAAAAGTCGTTGTCATGCAGCCAGCTCAGCACTTCAAACGTTTCACTGCGGCCCATAGGAGTAGAGGTTAACTGACGACGATGCACATCGTGTACGGTTGCGCCGTTTGCTCCAATGACGGGAGTTACAAGCTCTGCTTCCTCTAGCTTCGTCCAGGCGTCATAAGCAGCTCTACCAGTGGCAATTGTCACCTGAACGCCTTGCTGCTGTGCTTGGCGTATAGCCTCCGCGTTCACTTTGCTTATTTTTCCTTCCTCGTTCAGCAGTGTTCCATCCATATCAATCGCAAACAGTTTCATTTCTCTTCAGCTCCTGTCTTTCGATATCTCTGTGATAAATCTTGAGCTCTAGCTAAGCAGTTTCATATTTTATGAGGGTACAACAACTTCCACATCATAATGTTGCAAAATTTCCAGCATCGCTGGTTCTGGCAATCTGTCGGTGATCACGATATTAACTTCAGACAGATCGGCAAAACGATATGGGAAATTGATTCCGAATTTCGAATGGTCCGCAAGGATGATCACCTGATCTGCCTGTTTCATCATCTGATGCTTCAGCATGCCGTCTTCTTCATGAATCAGGCTTAGTCCGTGGGCAGATATACCACCAATCCCGATAAAGGCTTTGTCTACAAAATAGTGAGACAAAGTGGCGATCACGGAGGAGCCATATACATATCGGTGTTCTTTTTGCAGGCGGCCTCCCAGCAGATGAATGGAGACACCGTCTTTTCCAGATAGCACGTCAGCCTGATTGATTGAATTGGTGATGACCGAACATTCCTGCACATTCAGTCTTTCTGCACACGCCTGTACGGTGGTAGAGGAATCCAATATAATACGATCCTTATCTCGTACCATGCTGGCAGCCAGCTGTCCGATCACTTGTTTCTCCTCGGATACAGTAAGTAGTCTTTCATTATAATTTCCAATTGGATCGTGATGAAGTGTAGGTAGAAGAGCGCCGCCGCGGGTGCGAATAATTTTTTGATGCTCTTCAAGTTTTACGAGGTCTCGACGGGCCGTATCTCGTGAAACATTAAAAAATTCACAAATATCATCCACCGAAATACGCTTATGAAGCTGTAAGTAATCAACGATTTTTAACATTCGTTCTTCCTGATACATAAAAAGCTCCTCTAATATATAATTATTTCGGTATCTCGTAAGTGATTATAAGTAAATTCAAGTGATATTGCAATCGTTTATCGCTATTTTCAGGATTTTAGTGATTTTAGATAAGGCATTGTAAGTGAATGCGAATTTTGTACTTATAAAAACTGCTTTTTTAAAAATTTTAGAAATAAGTATTGCCATTCGTTATTCTATTTGATATACTCTTTCTTGTCGCCAAGTTGGCGCATAATAATAAGGCCCGTTGGTCAAGGGGTTAAGACACCTCCCTTTCACGGAGGTAACAGGGGTTCGAATCCCCTACGGGTCATTGTTGTCTTTATAGACTACATGTTGCATGCTTAAGGGAAATTCCTGAGGTCTGGTCTAATGGCGGACAGCTTGGATGAACAGCATGAGCCATTAGCTCAGTTGGTAGAGCACCTGACTTTTAATCAGGGTGTCGAAGGTTCGAGTCCTTCATGGCTCACCATTTATATTTTGTTATGCGGTCGTGGTGGAATGGCAGACACGCTATCTTGAGGGGGTAGTGAGCGTACGCTCGTGGAGGTTCGAGTCCTCTCGACCGCATCAATGGAATAAACGGAAAAGTCTCTCGCGGTAGAGGCTTTTTTTATTTGTGTGGTGATGTAATAAAGTAATGATTATGATGAAATAATGATTCCATAGTATAATATAATGCCATAATGTTATAGAATGATAAGTATAAACTTATGAAGTGACGGTGAAAAATATGGACACTCAACTGTTAGGAAATATATCAGAAAATATTTTGGGCTTGTTTCCGATTGTGAAGAAGAAATTTTTCACCTACGGTCCGCTCGATTTCCCATTACACTTGTCGCCTAATAACTTTCAAGTGCTCATGCTTCTGCGTGAAGTGCGTTCGTCTACAGTATCCGATTTGTCCAAACAACTTAATGTCTCACGTCCAAACATGACTCCTCTTCTGGATAAGTTGGTGGAGCATGGGTTGGCTGACCGCCAATCGTGTGATTCGGATCGCAGAGTCGTGAATGTGGCGATTACACAGGAAGGCGATGCTTTTTGTGAACAGGTATTTCATACCTTCTCCAATAAAATTCAAGAAAGACTGGTGTATCTGCCAGAAGAAGATTTATTGCATCTGAGTGAAACTTTGAATGAATTGAAGCATATCTTACTTAAAATCGACAACTCTGCTACGTGATTGGCATAAGTGAACTGACTTAAAGACCGCCCTTTCTTCGGAAAACAGGCGGTTTTTGTTGCGTGTTGTGGTATAATGGAAACCAACATACATAATTCGGTAATTTTAGCATACGTGATCTTTGAAATGGGAACAGAGAACATGATATCGTTATTTGAGAGCCTGCTAGGGAGGAAGGAACTTCTATGCAATCTATTTACCATCGCATTGAGGAACTCATCAAGGAACGGGGAATGACGAAAAAGGCGTTCTGCCAGCAGTTAGGCATTAGTACAGGGAACTTCGGGGATTGGAAAAGAGGAAAAACGACGCCGGGCACGAATAAACTCATTGAAATTGCTTCGTTTTTTGATGCCAGTCTGGATTGGATCATGCTGGGTCGAGATGTACAGGGTGAGGTGCTAAAGGAGTCGCAAGACCCTTATTTTTTTGGCGCTTCAGGGCAACTGAATTGCCAGGGGGAACCGCTTAGTGAGGCGGAAAGAAATTTTATACTTGAGTATATTGAATTTACCCGCTTTCGTAAAGAGAAAAACCAGCGCAATTCTACTATGGGGTAATGGTTGCTTAGGATTTGATGAGGATTACTAATGAGTAAGGCTGAAAATGAAAATTATTTCAGAAAAAGTTACTGTGTCGGAGGGGAAACATTTTGGGAGATCAAACTATTTATCAGCGGATTGAAGCTTTGATTAAGGATCGCGGAATGACCAAGAAGGCATTTTGTGAAAAACTTAAAATCAGTTCAGGGAATCTCGGTGATTGGAGAAGGGGTAAAACAACGCCGGGTACCACCCATTTGATTCAGATTTCGGACTTTTTTAATGTATCGCTCGATTGGTTAATGAAAGGGATTAAGCCAGGAGAAGGCGTACTTCAGGAGCAGAAGGCTGCTTATTTTTTTGGAGTGATGGGGCCACTGAATTGCCAGGCAGAAGATCTTGAGACGGAAGAACAGAATTTTATTTTAGAATATGTTGAATTTGCAAAATACCGTAAGCAAAAAAGTGAGAAGGATAAAACAAAGCCGGAATAATTTTTTGGCTAAAGATCGTCTGGGTTGAAGACCCGTAAACGAACTAGTGGGGTTCGCTTTACGGGTCTATTTGGTTTCTTGGTGATATGGAATGACCTATATGTAACTGGAAAGCTTGTTAGGTTTAGAGTGCGGTGCCTCCTTATAATCGTTATCGTCGATGTTCAGAATTGCAGCAACTTGTTTTCTGTACCTTTGTGCTTTGCGGGTGCCGTGAATCAGATTGGACAAGCGTGAAGGCGGAATATTGTGTGTCTCACAAAATGTTTTCTGATCCAGTCGAAGTTCGACAAGCCGTTGTTTGATGGCCCACCCGAAGGAGGTGACAGGCATTTTGTTATTCAAGAGAAATCGCCCCTTACGGATTCTTGCGGAATAATTGGTGTGTTATAATAATCATCAGTAAACATGTTAGAATTAACCATCTAACACTATGATACACTTTTATACGTGTTTTTACAATCGTAAATGCGTCATTTTGTTGAATTAATTACTTAATTAAGTGCTAGGTGGTTCTGATAATCCGTCTAGAGTCTGCTAATGCTGTGAATTGCGATTATATGTGGATAAAAAACACTCTGCCACCTGAGGAAAGGGACAGAGTGTTTTTGGTGTTGTGACCACATTGGCGAAACGACGCATCAGGGGGATGCTGGAAGGCGTTTGAATAGACCTGAGGAGGAAAACAGTCTAGGTTCATCCAATTGGTTATTATGGCTCATATAAAGAGGTAGAGTGATGTAGGAGCTGGACCAATGTCTGTGAAGAAAGCGACGCTGAGATGCAGTTGGCTCAGGTTGGTTAAGCTTCTTCCAGGCAGAGAGGAGCTCGCTTGTCATACGCTCCATAAGAGGGTTCTTTTCCTCATAAGGAGGATTGAGTAGTTTGAAGGCATCTTCCACACAGAAGGACACCGCTGCGCTAAGATAGCCGTGAACGGTCTGTTCTACATCGTTTCCGAGGAGGAAGTTAATCCAGGTGTGAACGGTAGCGAGTGTGCCAATCGCATTGTATTGAATGAGTATAGATTCCAACTGGTCAAATTCAAGCCAAGGATAAAGAGCCTTAGCGAGCTTGAGCAGACGCTGACCGGATAGACGAAACTCCTTCACATGCTGCCAGGAGGGACGTTGGGTATGCAGCATCTTATCAATGAGGGCGATCCGCCAACTGTCATTCTGCTGGATGGCGACATACAGACTTTTGATAGCCATGCCGTCAACGGTTGTAAATTGAGGATACAAATCATCCAGCATGTAATGTTCCAGGTCTTGTAGACTGTTCAAATGTCCGTTACGCGATAGTTTCTCCAGTCCGTTAAAACGGGTGAAGCCACCAACAGGTAGGGAAGGGTCCAACAATAATGCATAGTTCAGCAAGCGGTTGCCTTTATGCAAGGTGGTTCGCCTCCTCGAAGTGAATCCTTATGTTATGTTATGTTATGTTATTTTACTTTTTACTTGGGGATAACGAAAAATATTCGAAATATATGTAATATATATTTACATTTAAATAGCTTTTGTGTCAAATAAAATATTCTTATCGCTCATACATGTTAGTTAAAATAACATATAAAATAATTATTATATTTTTGTTTACAAATAGTTGATGAGAGAGTATAATAAATCTGTTGCCTCATTACATTATGATTTGCGGTCGTGGTGGAATGGCAGACACGCTATCTTGAGGGGGTAGTGGGCGTACGCCCGTGGAGGTTCGAGTCCTCTCGACCGCATTATATGCAAGACTCAGTTAAAAAAGCATCCTGACACGGTTTACGTGAAGGGATGCTTTTTTTGTTAAGCATTTTTCGTTATACCCTTTTGCCACAGAACAACGGTAGACAACCGGTCGTTTATTAACTGTGATAAAGAAGGATGTCAGTTTTGCTGCAAAAGCTTCTCTATATCTCCCGCCAGCTTATCTGGAGTGGTTTGCGGTGCATAGCGCTTAAATACGTTACCTTCTCGTGTAATTAAGAATTTAGTGAAATTCCATTTGATCGCTTTAGACCCTAATACCCCCCGGAGCAGTTTGGGTCAGGTAACGAAATAAGGGGTGCGCTTGATCGCCATTGACATCTGTCTTGGCGAACATCGGAAAGGTAACACCATAATTGATCTGGCAAAACTCGGAAATCTCCTCGCTGGAACCTGGCTCTTGTTTGGCAAACTGGTTGCTGGGAAATCCCAAAATTTCGAGCCCCTGTTCATGGTACTGATCATATAGCTCTTGTAGCGCTTTGTATTGGGGGGTTAACCCACATTTGCTGGCAGTGTTCACGATAAGCAGAACGTTCCCTTCATATATGGATAACGGAATTTGTTTCCCTTGCAGGGTGTGCGCATCATATTCATAAACGGTCATAGTATCTCTCCTTATTCAATATTCAGCAATTAAATTGTAAGCAATTAAAAGCAAGGTTGCAAGTCTGGAAAAGCTGTATCAAGCCTTTAGCCGCTGTAAAATCGTATTTTGTTCAAAACAGTAAATCGCACCGCAAATGGAGCGAATTAAGGTGTTTCTTCTTATAAAAGCGGGTTCAATCGGTGTTTAGCTGGTACATATAGCGTATTTTCTTCTCTTTTTACAAAAAAAGGCCAAAAACGCTCTACCCTACGCCAATATTGACATGCTTGTCATTTTCGAAAAGGGATGAAAAACAGAGATTGAAGGAGCTGTGAGAAGCATAGTTGCATTGTAAGCGCTATTATTAATATCCTAGGCTCTAAAGGCCGATTTATAACCCCGCAGTTGAGCTTTACAGTCTTCCATGCGCGGGTGTATGATTCAAGACGTAATTTCAAATTAACTTGAATGAAGCAACAACGAAATGTCTATAGCGCTGAATTTTGCAGTTGCAAAAGCGGGGGAACCAATCGAGATTGTACGGCTTCGGAAGCCGTGTGTCTCATGGGGTGAATTTTCAGGTCAAGTGCCAGAAATAGGGCGACTCTCACGTCCGAATCCGACAGCTAACCTCGTAAGCGTACAGGGAGAGGCAACAAACCGCCGTGTGCAGCCATGGTTTATTTTATCATGGATATGTAAGAAGCCGGAGGAAAGCCTTTTTCCTTCGGCTTCTTTTTGTTGTCTTTTTATACCGGGAGAGGAGCTACTGATGGAAGGTCGGTTAATTATTGTCACTGCACCGAATGAAGCGGGCAGAAGTTTTGTGAAATTGCTTATTTTCAAAAAATTGGCGTTTGCAGTTCTCACGAATAGCGCCCAGGAGGAACGACAGCTCAAAAAAATGGGTGTGGAGCACATTGTCCGCATCAATACCATGCAAGCGGGAAAATGGAATTTTCCAAAAAAAGAAATTGGTAGTGTGTATTTGTTCGAGAACAGCTTGAATCTGACGTGCCGTTTCCTGCAAATATGTCGGCCGCTAACATCGGAATCGATCTATGTTATTACGCACGGCTGTAATCCACAAGGAATTTATCGGGGATTGGGAGCGGATCATGTGATCTACACATTGAACGGAGAGGTGGGTTTTCTGCTGAACGGATAAGCACTTATAACATAGTTGTTTTATGATTTTATGATCAAATAAGAATGGCGATCTGAGGACCGATACGGAGGGTATAAACATGATGGATATATACATGCTGCTCGTCATGGCTGTGAGTTATGGAGTGATACTGCTGTTTGTACGCTGGTGTGATGCGCAGACCTCTAAAGGAGGACGAAGAGGATGATCGTTATACTTGGGCTTACGGCTATTGTGTTTATGTATTTAATCTACGCACTCCTGAACCCTGAAAAGTTCTAGTCAGCTATAGGGGATAGAGCGGGCGGGAACAACAGATCTGAATATTAAGCATCATAGGTAGCGGGTTTTCGCAAACGTGTGCACACAATTGGTGCTCTGGAAGCAGGTCTGTTGTTCCAAACGCAGGAGCATTTTGAAGGAGGAATAAAGGATGGAGCTGCTTCAAATTGGAATTGTGATCGTCATATTGCTGCTCTTGGTAAAGCCAGTGGGCACCTATATGTATCATGTATTCTCGAATGAACCCAATCGGACGGATCGGATTTTTGGCGGAACAGAAAAGCTGATTTATAAGATTGTAGGATTGAAGAAGCTGGAGAGCATGCGTTGGACTACGTATGTTATGAGTTTCATTGCAACGAATGTCGTGCTTGTGGCGATCAGCTACTTGCTGTTGCGTTTACAGGGAATGCTTCCTGGTAATCCGGCTGGAAACAGTAATATGGAAGCATCACTAGCTTTTAATACGGTAATCAGCTTTATGACGAATACGAATCTCCAACATTATAGCGGAGAAAGCGGGCTTACGTATCTGACACAGATGGCGTTCGTCACGATGATGATGTTCACTTCGGCTGCTTCCGGTTTTGCGGTTGCTGCGGCTTTTATGAGAGGATTGACGCGGCGCGGTGAAGGGATGGGCAATTTCTTTCAAGATTTTATTAAAGCCATTATAAGGATTTTCCTGCCGCTGGCCTTTGTGCTTACGCTGGTGCTGGTTGGATTGAAGGTACCACAGACGCTACAGCCTACGGCGGATCTTACGACGCTGAGCGGAACACAGCAGCAGATTTCTATGGGACCCATTGCTTCTCTGGAGTCCATCAAGCATTTGGGGACAAACGGGGGCGGTTATGCGGGAGCTAACTCTGCACATCCTTTTGAAAATCCAAGTCCTTGGACGAACGTGCTGGAAATTTTGGCAATGTGGGTAATGCCAGCTTCGTTGCCGTATACCTTTGGATTGTTTGCCCGTAATCGTAAGCAGGGCTGGATTATTTTTAGCTCCATGATGGTATTGTTTCTTATTTTTCTATCTATTACGTACGTGTCTGAAAAGACAGGTAACCCGTTAATCCAGACACTGGGTGTGGATGCTTCTCAAGGAAGCATGGAAGGGAAAGAGGTTCGTTTCGGCATTGGACAATCGGCTTTATTCACTGCGGTCACAACAGCGGCAACGACAGGTTCGGTCAATAATATGCATGATACACTAACCCCACTGGGTGGCATGGCTGCTTTGGGAGAAATGATGCTAAACGTCATTTTTGGCGGCAAGGGTGTCGGGCTGATGAATATGCTGATGTATGCGATTCTGGGTGTGTTTATATGCGGACTGATGGTCGGGAGAACTCCGGAATTTATGGGAAGGAAAATTGAAGGCAAGGAAATGAAGCTGATCGCGATTGCCATTTTGGTACATCCGTTCCTCATTCTCGCCCCAACTGCGCTTGCGTTTATGAGTCATTGGGGATACGACGCGGTCACTAACCCTGGCTATCACGGGTTGACTCAGGTGCTCTATGAATATGCGTCATCTGCTGCAAATAACGGTTCGGGATTTGAAGGTCTTTCGGATAACAACGTATTCTGGAACATGACAACGGGGCTGGTTATGTTCTTCGGACGATATGTATCTATGATTGCATTGTTGGCTGTGGCGGCTTCATTGAATGCCAAAGCACCGACTCCGGTGACGACGGGGACACTGCGTACGGACAACAAGTTATTTGGAGCCATTCTGATCGGGGTCGTGCTGCTGATTGGTGCGTTGACCTTTTTACCCGTTATCGTATTGGGACCTGTTGCTGAATTTTTGACCATGTGAAGAAGAAAATGAGAATGGATGAACGGGGTGTTTGATCATGAAGGAACAACGCAAACACATGCTGGACAGAAGCATCTTGAAGCATGCGATCAAGGATAGCTTTATAAAATTAAATCCGATGATTATGATGAAGAATCCTGTCATGTTCGTCGTGGAGATCGGTACATTGGTCGTGCTGCTAATGTTACTGCTTCCCGGTTATTTTGGAACTGGCAAGGAAATGGGCTTTAACCTGGCCGTGTTTGTTATTCTGTTGTTTACGTTGCTTTTTGCTAATTTTGCCGAAGCGCTCGCGGAGGGGCGGGGTAAGGCACAAGCTGCCTCTTTAAAAAAATCCAAGCAGGATACGCAAGCTAACAAGCTCATCGGAAATGACATTCAGGTGGTTAGCTCAACCGAATTGCGTAAGGGGGACGTGGTTATTGTCTCCCAGGGCGAAATGATCCCAAGCGATGGTGAGGTCATTGAAGGTCTGGCTTCGGTGGATGAATCTGCAATTACGGGCGAATCGGCTCCGGTCATCAAGGAATCGGGTGGTGATTTTTGCTCGGTAACCGGCGGGACGCGAGTGGTCAGTGACCGGATTAAGGTGCGGATTACGACAGAGCCGGGCGAGACATTTATTGATAAAATGATTTCGCTCGTGGAAGGCGCACAGCGGCAAAAAACGCCGAATGAGATTGCACTGAACACTTTGCTGATTAGCTTAACGATTATTTTTCTAATTGTAGTGGTTACGCTAGCGCCGATTGCCCGTCATTTTAACATTGATTTGCCTGTTCCTGTGCTGATTTCGTTGCTAGTCTGTCTGATTCCAACCACGATTGGAGGACTGCTGTCAGCCATCGGGATTGCCGGTATGGACCGGGTCACCCAGTTTAACGTGCTGGCCATGTCAGGCAAGGCGGTAGAAGCTTCTGGGGATATCAACACGATGATTTTGGATAAAACAGGTACAATCACCTTCGGGAACCGAATGGCGAGTGAATTCGTGCCTGTAGAGGGCGTGGAGAAGGCAAAGTTAGTGAAGTGGGCAGCGATTAGCTCTATGAAGGATGAGACGCCAGAGGGTCGCTCGGTTCTCGAGTTGATGCGCAAACAGGAGCATACGCTGGATGCATCCTTGGCAGCAGGTGGAACCTTTATCGAATTCAAGGCGGAGACCCGGATGAGTGGTCTGGATCTGGCCGATGGACGAAAGGTACGCAAAGGCGCGGTGGATTCTGTTCGGCAATGGATCGTCTCGCAAAACGGCAGTGTTCCAGCTGATCTGGAGGAAATAGCGAATCAGGTAGCCTCTGAAGGAGGTACACCGCTGGCAGTCGCGCTGGATGATCAGATATACGGCATTATTTATCTGAAGGATACAGTGAAGCCAGGCATGAAGGAACGGTTTGATCAGCTCCGGGAAATGGGTATCCGTACGATCATGTGTACCGGAGATAATCCACTGACAGCAGCTACAATTGCACGAGAAGCGGGTGTGGACGACTTTGTAGCTGAGAGCAAGCCGGAGGACAAAATAGCGGTTATCCGACGTGAGCAGGAACAGGGTAAGCTGGTTGCTATGACCGGAGACGGCACCAATGATGCACCTGCGCTGGCGCAAGCGGATGTCGGTCTTGCCATGAATAGCGGCACAGTCGCGGCCAAAGAAGCGGCTAATATGGTGGACTTAGATTCCGATCCGTCCAAAATTATTGAGGTGGTCGCGATCGGCAAGCAGCTGCTTATGACGCGCGGAGCATTGACAACGTTCAGCATTGCAAACGATGTTGCCAAATATTTTGCCATCATCCCGGCGATGTTCATGCTGGCCATTCCACAAATGGGCGCTTTGAACGTCATGGGGCTTGGCTCCCCGCTGTCCGCTATTTTGTCGGCGCTGATCTTTAACGCGGTTATTATTCCGCTTCTGATTCCGCTGGCCATGAAGGGCGTGAAGTATAAGCCGATGAGCTCGGATCGCCTGCTGGGACGGAATTTGCTGATTTACGGTCTGGGCGGTATGGTCGTACCGTTTGTTGGCATTAAGGCCATTGATTTGTTGGTGCATTTGTGGATTTAGCGCAGAAAGGGTGAACGACATGAGTGGTTTTTATCGGATGATGTCTGGACGCAGATTTGCTGCGCACGAAAAAGCCGAATCTGGCGGGCAAGGTCATAACAAACGTACAGGGACCGGGACAGTGTCGGAAGGACAACCGGAGAGACAAGAGATGCGAGGAAGTACAGTTATTGGAGTGGCTTTACGAACTTCAGTGCTGATGATTCTCTTGTGCGGTTTGGCATATCCGCTAGTCAGTACAGGAGTAGCACAGGTTCTGTTTCCACAGCAAGCAAACGGCAGTATGCTTCGTGACGCGGAGGGGCGGGTGGTCGGCTCCGAACTGATTGGGCAGTCCTTTGCCGATTCGGCGTTTTTTCAAGGTCGGGTATCGAGCGTTGATTACAATGGGGCTGGTTCAGGCTCAAGTAACTACGCGCCATCGAATCCAGTCTTGATACAACGAGTCAAGGACTCTATTGCGGATTGGCAGAAGCATAACCCGGATGTACCCGTCAGTCAGGTTCCGGTGGACCTGATTACGAACTCCGGCTCCGGTCTGGACCCGCACATCTCGCCACAGGCGGCACGGGTGCAAATTCCGCGTATTAGTGGCTTGACGGGTATCCCGCAGGATCAACTGAGAGCACTGGTGCAGGAGCAGACAGAAGGCCGCAGCGCCGGGGTGTTCGGCGAGCCGCGTGTGAACGTGCTCAAGCTGAATCTCGCGCTTAAGGCGCAAATGAAGGTAGAGCCTGCCAAGCGTTGAGAATATAATAAATTGATTTGTCTGATAATTAAGTTAAAATAGTACTCATATATGATCAAGGAGGCGGTCCAAATGGTAACGATGAATAAGCGGACAGACTATAGAAGGACAGCGCCTACTCGTCCATAAACTGCGTGGTTTCTTCTTGATGAGGGTAACCAATAATATGCAAGATTATAAATTTTTTAAAATGAATGATTTTTCAGATCATCAGATTGCTCGAATACGAATGTTGGAACAACTATGCAAGAATTTCGACGGATCAAGTTTAAGAGTGGGCATAGAAAGCCTTAAAGAAAACGGTGGAGATAAAGCGATCCTTTGCCAATCGGGCAACCAGTTGATTGGCTATCTCAGTTGGTATACATCAGATGAAATCGAAGCTAATATTAACGCTATGGTTCATCCTAATTATCGGCGCCAGGGTGTATTCCGCTCCTTAATGTACAATGCTGCAGCTGTGATACAATTACAAGGCATCAAAGCATGTCGCATCAGAATCCCGTCCAATTCAATACCTGGAATAGATTGTGTGAAGTACTTGGGGGCCAACTTTAGTACGTCTGAATTCTCCATGAATTTAAATCGGTTCCAATCTGATAGGTTACATCAATCCGGCTTAGTTTTGCGGCTAGAAGAAGATCAGGATTTTGATTTTATGGTTGAATGTTCATCGCAAGCTTTTGGTGATTCCGAGTCTTGGACAAAGAACTATTTTAAGCATACGAGAGAACCAGAACGTGTAACTTACCTCGCTGTAGATAGACTGACACCGGTCGGAATGATTCGAGTCAATCATGTTCATACGGATACAGCTGTTATTCATGATTTCTGTGTACATCCATTATACCAAGGCAAAGGGTATGGCCGTGAAATTCTTGCTTGTTTGGTGAAAATCTTGCTTGCCAAGCAGTACACTAAGATTCGACTAGGAGTAGTTACGCAAAATGAGCGTGCCTTGAACCTCTATCGGTCAATAGGGTTTGAGATTTCTGCCGAGTCTCATTATTATGTGAGTGCTATACAAAATTTAATTTATACAGGACAAATAAAATAGGATGAACAAAAAAAGGTATCTCGCTGCCATTGGGGCAAGTGAGATACCTTTTTAATATATTCATATTTGGCTACCGATTAACCTGAAATCGTTTGGATGATGAGCACTACATTCAAGATGATAATGACAGCGGTCACGATCCAGGTTAATACTTTTTGCCACATTTTATTTGCGAATTCACCCATAATCTTTTTGTCGCTGGTAAAGAGCAGTAATGGAATGATGGCAAAGGGAAGCTGGATGGACAGGATGACCTGGCTCAGCACAAGCAGTTCCTCCGCACCTTTTTCACCTGCGATAGCAGTGACGATGACCGCTGGAATGATCGCGATGAGGCGGGTCACTAGACGACGCAACCAAGGTGAAAGACGAAGATTCAAAAAGCCCTCCATCACGATTTGTCCAGCTAAAGTGCCTGTTACGGTTGAATTTTGACCTGAGGCGAGTAATGCCACCCCAAATAGTATGCTCGCCAGTGTGGTTCCCAGTAGTGGCGAAAGCAGATAATAGGCATCACTAATTTCGGCTACATCTGTTCTTCCTGCCGTATGGAATACAGCAGCTGCCACGATCAAGATGGCGGCATTAATAAATAAAGCGAACATCAGCGCTATACTGGAATCCCAAGTTGCAAATGTAATAGCTTCCCGTTTACCTGCTGAAGTCTGCTCAAATTTGCGAGTTTGTACAATAGAAGAATGCAGATACAGGTTATGCGGCATTACCGTAGCGCCCATAATACCGATGGCAATATACAGCATGCTTGGATTCGTCAAAATTTGCGAGTCTGGTACAAAGCCGCCCAATACGCCGCCCCATTCCGGTTGTGCCAAAAGGAGATTAATGCCAAAACAGCCGGCAATCGTCGCCATCAGCACAATGACGAGTGTTTCCAATGCCCGAAAACCTTTGTTTTGCAGCAGTAAAATGAGCATAACATCAAATGCTGTAATGATAACTCCGTATAGTAACGGTAGACCGAACAGCAACTTCAGCGCAATGGCTGAACCGATGACCTCGGCCAAATCCATGGCTGCAATGGCAATTTCGCACAATAGCCATAAGCCGATCGCGACAGGACGATTATAGGCATCACGGCACATTTGAGCCAAATCTTTACCTGTGGCAATGCCAAGCTTGCCAGATAAGGCTTGCAGCAGGATGGCCATCAGGTTGGAGATTAGAATGACACTAAGCAGCGTGTAGCCGAATTTCGATCCGCCGGCGATGTCTGTGGCCCAGTTGCCGGGGTCCATATAGCCGACTGCGACCATATAGCCGGGTCCAGCAAAGGCAAGAAACTTCCGAAACCAGGTCCCGTCTTTCGGGACGCTCAAGGAACGATTCACTTCCGACAGTGAAGCGATTTCCGCGAAGTTGCCCTTTGTATTTTTCATACGCTTCACCTTCT
This sequence comes from Paenibacillus sp. FSL R7-0340, assembly GCF_038002205.1. Taxonomy (NCBI): domain Bacteria; kingdom Bacillati; phylum Bacillota; class Bacilli; order Caryophanales; family Paenibacillaceae; genus Paenibacillus; species Paenibacillus sp. FSL R7-0340. Next base: position 4,734,334 of record NZ_JBBOBY010000001.1, on the reverse strand, counting down.
TTATTGATGTTGAAATATATTATTAGTGACATAACGATTGTGTTATCCCTATTGTACACCCACAATAGTTTTTGTCTAGTGCAACTTTTGTGTGGTCAAGCAAGTTAATCGTATTTTTGAAGCAATATAGCCATCGTATAAAGCTGAACAATAGAAAAACCAAGCTATATCACTCTGAGGGGAGCAGCTTGGTCGTTTTGGATTTTTTTAAAATTACATCTTTTAAATATTGCGGGAGAGCCGTGCAGCCAGTTCCTCAATTTCTTCCGAGGATAGTCCTGGGGAGAACATTTCTGGCTTTTCCTCCAAATCGGGGATGGGAGCTCCTTCGGGAGGACCGTCTTTAACATACAAAGGTTGTCCATCTTCCGGGTGAACGCCGTTCCATATTTTATCAATTTCCTTGTAGTCATTCGGACTGAAACGATAAATAGCCCGGTGCAATCCTTTTTCTTCGAATTTACGCGTTTCAGGTGGAATTAAACGGTAAATAAATCAGTTAACATCCATGTTTTAAATGATTCATTTTGTGTAGTTCGTTTAAAGTACATACGAGAAGGAAATCATGTATTAACATGACGATAGATTCCTGCGGAATGCAAATAATATAGAGAAGGAGAGATGAAATCATGGAAGCATTATACACAGCATCAGCAACGGTACATGGTGGAAGAGACGGTTCAGTCGCTTCATCTGATGGGGTTTTGAAGCATAAGCTCAGTACGCCGAAGGAACTGGGTGGCGCAGGTGGAGAAGCTACGAATCCGGAGCAATTGTTTGCGGCAGGTTATGGTGCCTGCTATGAGAGCGCATTGGCTAACGTGGCCCGAAAGGCTAAGGTGAAGGTGGATAATGTTGAGGTCACCAGCCACGTATCTATCGGCAAGGACCCAAGCGATGGCGGCTTCCAGCTGGCGGTACGTCTGGATGTGAAAATACCTGGTATTGAACGCGCCCAGGCCGAAGATTTGGCACGCCAAGCACATGATTTTTGTCCATACTCCAAAGCAACACGCGGTAACATTGATGTCGAGCTCAATGTCATTTGACTGCATTTCTATAACTTTTACACTCTGGCCGCCGATTTATTGGCGGCTTTTGCACATAGATCTTGATTAGCTGAGATTCGCGACCATTTGACATCATCGCCAAAATTCATTAAGATGGCTTAGGTGATTCTGGTCATCAGGTACGAAACAAATTTGAAAAATACGGGTGATATGATGTCTTACAGACCGAATATTGTTAATTTCACGCTGGCTGGCAGCAACGAAAAAGAAGGGCTTTATGAGTTTAAAATGAGTTTGGCCGATGGAACGGAGTGCCGCGTTTTTTCTCAACGTAATCCGGAGTGGACCTTGACGAATATTAGTCGACTGCTAACGACGCCTTGCCCGGTATGCCATAAGGATTTTATCTGCAAGTGTATGGATAAGTTCCATGAGGAGTTTTTAGAGCAAATTAATACGAAACAGCTGTTTGAGAAAGCATTGAGCTAGTTTTTCGAACAGGTAAAGACTATACATTTCTAAACAAGCGTCGGATACTTTCGGCGTTTTTTTGTTTATATTCATATGGTTGCGTTGCTGGTATTCATGCCGTTGATTTCTCTGGAGGTGAAATGCATTTATGAACCAGTCTGATCATGCCCATTCAGATCATTCCATTGTGTTGGTGGATGGGGTATGCCACTTTTGTCAGGGAGCGGCCCGCTTTATTATCAAGCGTGACCCTAAGGGAACATTTCATTTTGGTTCCCTGCAATCTGAGGCAGGACAAGAACTATTACGTGCAGGAGGACTATCTACAGATCAGTTGGATACGTTCGTGCTGATTGAAGACGGTACGTATTATACAAGGTCAACCGCAGCTTTGCGAATTGCCAAACGTCTTCGTTTTCCATATCCGCTGGCCTATGTGTTCATCCTGGTTCCCCGCTTTGTGCGCAATGCAGTCTATAACTGGGTGGCGCGTAACCGATATCGTTGGTTTGGCAAGGATGAAGAGGATCAATGTCAGATCCCCCCACCAGAAATTAGACAACGATTTTTTTAGAGGTTGTTCAAAAAGTCGTCTTTCCATAACGAAGCTAATCAAGAAGCGGATTCGACGTCGAATCTTGAATTCAGCCGGGCCTTCCGTTGCTCACGTAGATCTGTCTACGCTCCGCTACTCAGTCCCTAGCTTCATCCAACCTTCTCGGTCCTGAAAAGCCGACTTTTTGAACACGCACTTTTAGTTGCTTTTTTAAGTTTCTTTTTTGGAGCGATGTCTACGAATTAGTAAGATCACAGCGATCACGATCAGTATCAGGCTCGTAACAGCTACATACACGATATGTCGTACATTGGGTACGTTAACAGACAATTTTAGCTCGTTAGATTCCAAAGGAGCAATGTCCCAATATAGTGTTTTTCCGTCTTCCGACACACGGTCCGCATTATTGGTAGCAGGTTGGATGGGTAAGGATAGGCTGAAGTTAAGATCCAGCTGCCGCTCCAGTAATTTGCGCGCAAACACATTCATTTGCTCAAATTTGTCACTCAGTCCTTGAGCTTCTTTAGGAAGCATCCGTGGTAGATCGAGCTTCATGGTAAGATCAATATTCGTTGTGAAAAAATGTTGACTCACAGCACGCTTTATTTCTAATCCCTCAGGTAGATTTAATCCCTGACTGGGATTTTTTTTGTTTGTGCTCCAATCTCCTTGATAATGTCCCTTGATTTGATATCCCTTTCTTCCCTGTTCAGCTAGCGGCTGTACATCTACATTGTTGCTTTGAATACGCTTGACTAATCGATCTAGCAGCCCGGGATTGTCCAACATCATCAGTGTCTGGTTGTTTACACTGAACGTTGCATCCATATCTACACTTTGATCGAGATGAACATCTACATGGATGTCACCTCGAGCACAGGAAGTTAGGGCAAGCAGACAGCACACCAGCATAAAAATGAGCAGTATTTTTCGTATCCGAACTTGCCGACGTTTGTTCCGATAAGGGCTGTATCCTGTTGGCTCCATGACCTGCACCTCTTTATATGTATTCTTTGGTTTAATGACTGGATATCTTCTATATATTACACATTGGGAGAACGAAAATCGAACGGTATAACGAAATACACAAGAATTATATTTTATAAAATGTTTCCCTAGGTAAAAACTTTAGTGTATACTCTAAAATATAGTATTGATAAAAAATAATTGAATCAAGGAAATAGTTTGTCCCAAAACGAATATTCAAAGGAGGATTTTAAAACATGAACAAGCAGTTTAAGAAGGCTTTGCCGCGATGGGTAACGACGGTTGGAGTGTTGTCTCTAGCTCTAGTTCTAGCGACTGCATGTACCGATGCTAAGAAGAAGGAACAGGGAACTGCGAGAGAGGCGGGACAAAAAATAAAGGCTACGGCTACCATCGGTATGATCTCTGACATTGTCGGCAAGGTCGGCGGTGATCATGTGGAGGTCACGGGAATTATGAAGTCAGGCGTTGACCCGCATTTGTACAAGGCTTCTCAGGGAGATATGCGCAAGCTGGATCAGGCCGACGTTATTTTTTATAACGGGTTGCATCTGGAAGGAAAAATGCAGGACATTCTGGAGAAAATCAGCAAGCAAAAACCCGTCATATCCGTGTCCAAAAACATCGCCCAGGATCACTTGCGTGCAGGTAGCCCGGAAATGGGATCTGAGCATGATCCACATATCTGGTTTAACGTACAGAATTGGATGTCTGCGGTAGAAACCGTCAGAGATGAATTGTCGGCGCTAGACGCTGTTCATGCGGAGGAATATAAGGCCAACGCAGAAAGCTATCTTACTGAGCTGCGAGAGCTGGATGATTACACGAGAGAGCAGATTGCCAGTATACCGGAAGCCCAGCGCGTGCTTGTCACGGCACATGATGCTTTCGGCTATTTCGGAGATGCCTACCACATTCAAGTGAGAGGACTTCAAGGTATGAGCACAGAATCAGAAGCGGGTTCTCAAGATGTGACCAAGCTGCGAGATTATCTGGTCGAACATAAAATCAAGGCTATATTCGTAGAATCTAGTGTTCCGAGAAAGGCTATAGATGCGGTTATTCAGGGGGCCTCTCAGCAAGGTCATATAATTAAGGTGGGTGGCGAGCTGTATTCGGATGCCATGGGTGAAGAGGGCACAGAAGATGGAACATATATTGGAATGGTCAAGCATAACGTCAATACGATTGTTAAAGCTCTTAAATAAGGAGGCAGAGATACATGGGGCATTCACCACTTGTTGTTCGTGATTTATCGGTAGCTTATCAAAAAAAGCCCGTTTTGTTCGATGTTTCCTTTGAAGTGCCGGAAGGCAAGCTGATTGGTATTATCGGTCCGAACGGGGCTGGGAAATCTACGCTGATTAAGGCAGCGCTTGGACTGATTCCAAAGCTTAGGGGCGAGGTGCTGGTCTATGGCAAGCCCTACAAGCAACAGCTACTCAAGGTTGGCTATGTACCACAGCGGGAGTCGGTGGATTGGGATTTTCCGACGAACGCATTGGATGTGGTTATGATGGGACGGTATGGCAGATTAGGCTGGTTTAAGCGTCCGGGAGCAGCAGATCGTCAGGCTGCGATGGAGAGTTTGGATAAAGTTGGAATGAGCAAATATGCAGACAGACAGATTAGTCAATTGTCTGGCGGTCAGCAACAACGTGTTTTTTTAGCCAGAGCACTCGCGCAGGATGCTCAGCTTTATTTTATGGATGAACCGTTTGTCGGTGTGGACGCTGCAACAGAAAAAGCCATTATTTCATTGCTCAACGATCTGAAACAGCAGGGTAAAACCGTGCTTGTCGTTCATCATGATTTATCTACAGTCACGGATTATTTTGATCAGGTTATGCTGTTGAACGGGCATCTGATGGCGTTTGGAGAGACGACAGATATTTTTACCGAGGAAAATCTGCAGCGTACGTATGGCGGGCGTCTGAGTATACTCAAAACAGGCCCAGATTCCGGTACGATACTCGGAGTGAGGTGAGCAGTATGACAAGCTTGGCAACGCTTTTGACCGACCCAAACATGCAGTGGATTTTGCTGGGCTGCATTTTGCTCGGTTTAAGCAGCGGGGTGATTGGCAGTTTTATGTATTTGCGCAAGCAGTCGCTCATGGGAGATGCTTTGGCACATGCGGCTTTGCCGGGGGTATGTGTGGCTTTTATGATCACAGGTACAAAATCAGTGTTTGGATTTATGATTGGGGCCGCTATTGCGGGGATTGTTGCTACCTTTGCCATCAGTGCATTAACCCGGTATTCACGAATTAAAAGCGATTCCGCGATTGCAGCGGTGCTGTCGGTATTTTTTGGCTTCGGCATTATGTTGTTGACCGAAATTCAGCATAGTGGCGCAGGCAACCAAAGCGGATTGGATAAATTTCTATTTGGTCAAGCTGCGGCAATGGTATTGTCTGATGTCTATACGATGGCGGTAATTTCGGTGGTACTCATCGGAATATGTATATTATTTTTCAAGGAATTTAAGCTGCTCAGCTTTGATCCCGGCTTTGCCCGCGGACTTGGTTTTCCGGCAGGTTTGCTGGATAAGTTGTTGATGCTAATGATTGTCATTGCGGTGGTTGCTGGCATTCAGGCCGTGGGAGTCATTATGATGGCTGCCCTGCTGATTACCCCGGCCGTGTCGGCAAGATACTGGACAGAGAAGCTGGGTGTCATGGTATGCCTATCAGGCTTGTTTGGTGCTATAGCAGGCCTTGGTGGGACGGTCATTAGCTCTCTGGGACAAAATCTGCCTACAGGACCGTTATGCGTGTTGTGTGCGACTGTGGTGTTTGGAGTGAGCTTGATTTTTGCGCCGCAGCGCGGGATGATCTCCAAGGCTATCGTTCGGTTGAACGCCAGAAAAAATCTGGAGCAGACAGTCGGAACACAGCCAAGGGAGGAGCGTGCCCTATGAGTTCATTTTATGTAATTTTGACGGGAATGTTAGTGGCAGGGGGATGTAGTATCGTTGGGTGCTTTCTCGTGCTCCGAAAAATGGCTATGATCGGTGATGCAATCAGTCATGCGGTATTGCCGGGGATTGTCATTGCCTTTCTCATCAGCGGATCGAGGGATTCGGTGTGGATGATGTTTGGTGCGGCTGTGCTGGGTCTTCTAACGGTGTACCTGATTCAGCTATTCCAACAAAGCGGTCTGCAAAGTGATGCTGCCATTGGCGTGGTGTTTACGACATTGTTTGCTATCGGTGTTTTGCTGATCAGTGTGTTTGCTTCCAATGCCCATCTGGATATGGATCACGTTTTGTATGGGGAAATTGCTTATGTGCCGTGGAATACGTTAGAAATAGCCGGCTTCGATGTCGGTCCGAGGGCTGTGTGGATTACGGGCGCGATGTTTTTGATCAATTTGCTCGTGATAGGGGGCTTTTTCAAGCAATTTAAAATCACTTCCTTCGATCCCGCCTTGGCAGCTTCATTAGGCATTCCAGTTGTTTTATTTCATTATCTACTGATGAGTCTCGTCTCACTAACGACGGTGGCGTCATTTGAGAGCGTGGGTGCAATTCTGGTGGTTGGCATGCTCGTTGTACCGCCTCTTACCGCTTATTTGCTGACGGAGAAGTTGTCCCATATGATTGTATACAGCGTCGGATTTGGGGCGATCAGTTCGGTCGTAGGCTTTTACACAGCAAGTGTATTGGATGCTTCTATTGCAGCATGTATGCTGTGTGTATCGGGTGTGTTGCTGCTTTTAGCTTTTCTCTTTTCCCCGTCTCACGGTGTGGTATGGCAAAAGTTATTTCAACAACGGGGGCTCGTTGGCGAAGATAGCAAGTGATTGTAGGAAGTGATCCCATATGAGTTACCCAAAATAGCGTGCATTCAGGCATAAGAGACCTGAATGCACGTTTTTTTGCGCTTATACTGCCCTGTGCGGCTTTTTTTGGGGCAAGCTTGATTGATCATCTTGAATTGATTGGGACACGGGAGTACATTCATTACAACCATATAAGAATGGACGGAACAAACAAGCGGCACGCTGTGGGGAGGAACGAAAGTGGAGAGCTTCAAACGTAAATCACCAGAGGAAATACTGGATTCGATTAACAAACTGCATCGAGGCAGACTCAAAATATACATGGGTGCGGTCAGTGGCTCGGGCAAGACGTATCATATGCTGCAGGAGGGACAATCGCTGCAGCATGAAGGTATTGATGTTGTGATTTGTGCGGTCTCAACCATGCAGCGGCCTGTGACCGTGGAACAGGTCGGCACGCTGGAGCGAGTGCCTAGCATTCATTGGATAAAAGATGGTGAGGAGCAAAAGGATCTGAATGTGGAAGCTTTGGTGGCACGAAATCCCGAGGTGGTACTGGTGGATCATTTGGCACATCATAACCGGAAAGACGCCCTATTTCCAACACGGCTGGAGGATATTCGGTATTTGCTGGAGCAGGGAATTAGCGTCATTACGACGGTCAATGTTTATGAACTCGAGGGAATTACGGAGTGGGTGTATCAGCTGACAGGCTTTGAAGCGGAATATACGGTTCCGGTTGATACACTGGAGCTGGCGGATGAAATTCGTCTGATTGATGCTACCCCGGAAATGATTTTGGAACGGCTGGCGAAAGGCTACATGCATACGCCGAATCCTGAGATGTTTCACCGGGGAAATCTGGGTAAATTGCGTGAGCTTGCCCTGCGATTGGTAGCAGAGGATGTGAACGATTCGCTGGAACGGCACCGGGAGGAGTTAGGCTTACACGGGGCGTCAGGAGCAGCAGAGCGTATTTTGGTACCTGTCCAATATCATTGGAATGGGTCCATTTATGTACGTAGGGGGGAACAGGTCGCCAAGCGGTTGGGTGGAGATATGCTAGTGGTCTCCTTTGTCAGCTCGAAGCGCAAACTGTCCAAGGAATCAGCTGCCTTCAAGCGTTCAATTGAGAAATTGGCTGACAAGATCGGATCAACATTTGAAGAAATCCCGCTTTTTTCCCGCAGAAGGTTGCCTCGTCAACTGATTCATTATGCGGTGACGCACAATGTTACCCGAATTGTTATGGGGCATTCTCGGCAGACGCCGTGGCAGGAGCTGATGAAAGGATCGCTTGTGAACGGGATTTTAAAACGAATGAAAAATATGGATTTGCTGCTGATTGCGGACCGGGCCGAGCAGGAGGGTGAGCGGATTTTGCCAACAATGAGACAGGAGGAGGGAGATAACGATCCGTATCATCGTTTGAGCGTTGAGGAAGCACAGGCTGAGGCAGCCAAAATCCTGCGGGGCAAGCTCAAGGTATACATTGGCGCTGCTCCGGGGGTCGGCAAAACATACACGATGCTGAGAGAGGGGAATGATCTGCTGGAGAGTGGGATCGATGTAGTTATCGGATTGCTGGAAACGCACGGAAGAGCAGAAACACTGGCACAAGTAGGCTCTCTGAAGATGATACCCCGTCAGTCCATCGAGCGCCATGGCGCACACTTGGAAGAAATGGACACGGAATCCATTCTCAGGCGTAATCCCGAGGTGGTGCTTATTGATGAGCTGGCACATACCAACGTTCCCGGAAGTATGAGATCTAAGCGCTATGAGGATGTGCTTACCATTTTGGAACAAGGTATTTCTGTGATATCCACAATGAATGTACAGCATCTGGAGAGCTTGAATGATGCGGTAGAACAGATTACTGGTATACGAGTGAGAGAGACTGTTCCCGACCATATGATGCGTCTGGCCGATGAAGTACAGCTTGTTGATGTGGCTCCCAAATCGTTGCAGCAGCGTATGCGTGAGGGCAAAATATACGATCCTGCGAAGGTGGAACAGGCACTTAGCCATTTTTTTAAACTGGGCAATCTGATTGCGTTGCGTGAACTTGCTTTGCGGGAATTGGCAGATGACGTAGATGAGCGGCTGGAATCCTGGGATCGACACGAATCACTTCGGGGACCGTGGCGCAGGGAGGAAGTGATCTTCGTAGGCGTGACGCTAAGCGAAAATGCTGAAAGGCTGATTCGCCGCGGTTTTCGTATCGCCTTTCGTCTGAAGGCTGTGTGGATTGTGACTTATGTTCATGTCGGTGAGCGTATGCCCGAGAGACTGAACCCTCGTCTGGAACAACTAAAGTTGCTGACCCACCGACTGGGGGGAACCTTTGAGATACGGCTTGTTTCCAGCCGAAGCGAGATTGCCGACATTTTGATTGCTCCAGTGGAAGGATATTCAGGTACGCAGCTCATCGTGGGGCAGTCTTCCCGAAGTAGCCGTTGGGGGAAGGCTGCGGTTGTGCCGAGGATTCTCCGTCAAGCACGTCATATGGATGTTCTAATTGTGGCGGATTATGATCCGGATATTAAGCTGGAGGTAGATCGTTAATTCGCCCAGTAAATTCATAAATAGTCATATGATGGTTACCGATGGTTCGCTGCTTCCATAGTATATTCTATCTCAAAGAAATGGAGGCGAATTAAAAATGTTTAAACATTGTCATTTGCGTAAGCCAAAAAAACGTATCTTTAAGAAGATCATTAAGGTGACTGTCATTAAGTTTAAACCTAAATTTAAACATGATCACCGGAAACATGAAGATTTTGATAAGAAATGTCATTGCCGGAAACGTCGCCATCACCGCCATCATCGTCATCATGACTGTCATCGTCGTCACCACAAATTCTACTAAGATGAAGATGCTAGGAGGCGGGGCTAGACTGCCCGCCTTCTCCTAGTACGAGGATTTTGGAAGATACTTGCACAAAAAATACTTGCTCTAATATAAGCGCTATGCTATTCTACCAGTAAATAGATTGCACGTGACGGAAGCACCGTTCACCAACCGTATGTACTTACGGATGGATGAACGGTGCTTTTTTGCGTTGTTGTGTTAGGGAAAGGGATGAGCGTTATAGTTCCAGTGAAAGTGGTATTGGCCGTAGAAAGCCGGGATTATATTGAGCCGCTGCTGAATTATGTTCACGGAAGCGAGTACGCCAGAAGGCTGAGAATCACGGCTTTTTCGCAACCGGAGGCATTTCATCAATACATGATGGAAACCAGTGGAATGAAAAGACCGGATGTGGTGGTAGGTGAAGCGGCTTTTTTGAATCTATGGACAGACAGGGAAGCTGCTGATATTCCTTGTTTGGTATTGCATGAGGGAGAACAAGTGAGCGAATATGGACAGCCTTTATTAAAGTATCAGCCTTTATCTGAGCTGGTCGGTTTTATTTTGGAAACGGCTAGACAGAGGTCGAACGGTCGGAAAAGTGTAAACAGTCGGGAAGGTGGAATGATTATCGGCATCGTAGCAGCTTCCGGTGGACTAGGCAAGACAACGGCCGCACTCAATATGTCCAAACAGCTGGGGAATGAGGGATATTCGGTATTCTATCTGAATCTGGAGACGGTGGATTCAAGCTCGTTGTTCACTGGTTCAGGCAGTGCTAGCGGAGCAGAAGGAGAAGGGCTGTCCAGGCTGCTCTATGATCTCAAGGCGGAGGGGAGTGAGGACACTCCATTATCCATGGCTTCCTACTGTATTCGTCGCCCTGAAATTCAGGCGGATACTTTTCAGCCTGTCTATAATCGCAAGGAGCTGACGGACATGACTTGTGATGAAGCGAAAGAGCTGATTCGAACGGTTGCCGAAAGTGGGCAGTATGATGTAGTGATCGTAGATGGCGATTCTGAAAAAGGTGATCGGGCTCAAGCCGTGCTTGAAGCTAGTCATAAGCTGATTTGGCTGCTGGCAGACGATTTAATGAGCATGCACAAGTGCGGATTATGGCTGGATGTTTTAGAAACCACGCAGCCTGAAGGGCTTGAAGACATGATATGCAAAACCAGCTTTGTGGTGAACCGCTATATGGGAACTATGATCAACTCATTACCTCGTGACTTCATGGAGCTAAACGGAGCGTTACCCTATATACCTTCATGGAAGCAGATGCAGCACCATGAGCTACTGCTTAGTTCACCGATTTATCAGCGGGAAATTCGTCATCTGTGCCACGAGCTGCTGAATGTGGACAGTGTAACACATCCGCCCGCCGTTTGGTCTTAAAAGGGGCTGATGAACATGAATGAGGAACGGTTTAAGGCATTGCGAGCAGATATCCGAAACGGGCTGGACGTAACGTCTTCGGTAAAGGATGCAGATCTGGTACTGCATATTGAAAATCGAATTTTACACGATGTAGAGCTGGTGGGCTTAACTTCCCGTGAGAAGCATGCACTCGTCCGCAAGATTTTTAACTCTTTCCGTGGGCTGGATGTACTCCAGCCATTGATTGATGACCCGACCGTTACGGAAATTATGATTAACAGTCACCGGGAAATTTTTGTGGAACGGGCTGGTGAAGTGATGCAGGTACCTGATCAATTTGAGTCCCGCGAGCGGCTGGAGGATTTAATCCAGACGATTGTAGCCGGGGTGAACCGAATTGTGAATGAGGCTTCCCCCATTGTGGATGCCCGGTTAAAGGATGGGTCACGCGTAAATATTGTGTTGCCTCCAGTTGCTCTCAAGGGTCCGACGATGACAATACGGAAGTTTCCCGAGCGTCCTATGACGATGGATGACTTGATACAAATGGGTGCGCTTGATGCAGAAACCGCTGCTATGCTCAAGGACTTGGTACGTAGCAAGTACAACATTTTTATAAGCGGAGGAACGGGGTCTGGTAAAACAACTTTTCTGAATGCATTATCCCAGTTTATCCCGTCGTCTGAACGGATTATTACCATTGAAGACTCAGCAGAGCTGCAAATTGTGACGGTCCCTAATCTAGTTTCCATGGAAACACGGAATGCGAACACCGAGGGGAAGGGAGAAATCACAATTCGTGATCTGATTCGTTCCTCCCTGCGTATGCGGCCCAACCGCATTGTGGTGGGTGAGGTCCGGGGAAGTGAGGCATTGGATATGCTGCAAGCGATGAATACAGGACACGATGGATCTTTGTCAACTGGGCATGCGAATAATATTCGCGATATGGTCAGCCGGCTGGAAACGATGGTGCTCGGAGGGGCAGAGCTTCCGCTTGGAGTAGTACGGCAGCAGATCAGCTCGGCCATTGATATATTCGTTCATCTGTCACGGATGCGCGACAAATCCAGACGAGTACTGGAAATTAGCGAAGTGATTGGTTTTGAAAATGGTGAGGTGACGCTTAATCCCCTTTATCGTTTTCAGGAACGAGGAGAAAGTAAGGGGCGAATCGTAGGAGGTCTGGAACGTTGTGGCGAGGGTCTGCAACATACTTTGAAGCTGCAAATGGCCGGGATCAATCCGGAAAGCTGGCACAGGGGAGGAGTATCAGCGTGAAGCCAGGAAAAACGACTGCCAAGCAAGTATCACATGAGATCCCTTCTCTGCCAGATTATACGGTGTATACATTATCGACAGTACAAAAAAGTCTGTGCATATTGTTTAGTGGCGTGCTGTTTGCGATGATCGGCTATCTATTTTATCACCAATGGATATTATCGTTGCTGTGCGCTGCCGGGGCTGGGGTGACGCCTCGTTATTTTAGGCAATTTTTGCTGCATCGACGCAGGTCTGCTCTAAGCATCCAATTCAAGCAGGCTTTATATTCACTCTCGTCTTCTCTTTCAGCGGGAAGGTCGGTGGAGAATGGTTTTCGTGAGGCTGTAGAGGATTTGAGGTTGCTTAGTCCGGATGGAGATCACGACCTGATTTTTGAATTTAACATTATTACCGCCTGTCTCGAAATCGGACAGCCTGTAGAGGCTGCTTTGCAGGATTTGGCCCGTCGGGCGCAAATGGAGGATATTACGAATTTTGCGGACGTATTTGCGGCTTGCAAGCGAACCGGAGGTGATCTGGTGGAAGTTGTACGACGAGCTTCAAGTGTCATTGGTGAGAAGTTGGAAATTCAGCAGGAGATCGGTGTAATGATTGCACAGAAACGTTTTGAATCGAGGGTTATGTTTGCGGCGCCTTTTTTGTTTGTATTGTTTATGACGATGACAGCGGGTGATTACATGATGCCCTTATACAGCGGTACAGGTATGATTTTATCAACCTTTTGTTTATTGGTGCTTGGTGGGTGTCTTGTGTGGATCAACCACATTATGAAGATTGAAGTGTAAGGAGAGATGGGTGTGGTGATGTTGGTTTGTCTGGTCATGCTGGTTCTGCAAGTGGGAGGTTGGGTGGTGCTGAACCAGATGCATGGTGCTAAGTATGCGCATTTTCGCCATATGAAGCTGGAGGGACTGCGGCTGCAAAGACTTTCAGTCCCATTTGTACACATGATTCATGCTTCACGTGCTACTCACAGGCTGCCTTTGCTGATGTTCAAGCTCCAGCGTTCGGTGCAGAAGCTGTATGGTATGCGCAACAGCGGAGAAAAAACGATGCTTTTTCTGGCAGAAATGTTGGGTTACGGATATATGATGGCTGCTGGTGGAGTTATAATATCGCTCTTGATGGGTGGGGATGCGACCGGGCTGGTGCTCGGATTGGGACTTGGCATTCTGGTACCCATCGCGCTGATCAAGGATTTGCATGGGAAAGTACAGAAGCGGGATCAGCAAATTTTAATGGAATTGCCTGAACTGTTGAGTAAAATGATGCTTTTAGTAGGTGCAGGTGAGACGGTACAACGGGCATTGCTCCATTGCGTGGAACGTAAAGGGGCGGATACGGAACATCCGTTGTATCGAGAACTGAGGCAGACGGTGGCGGAATGGGAAAGTGGCTTTTCCTTTCAACAGGCATTTGAGCACCTGAGCAAACGTTGTGGTATTCAGGAAATGACAGTATTTACGACGACAGTTTTGTTGAATATGAGGCGCGGCGGGAGCGATTTTGTGATGGCTTTACGTGAGTTATCCCAGACATTATGGGGCAAGCGGACTTCAATTAGCCGCACAAGAGGGGAGCAGGCTTCATCTAAGCTAGTATTCCCGATGGCGCTGATTTTGCTAACGGTAATTGTGCTGGTGGGCGCTCCGGCTTTAATGATGATGAATATGTAGGAGGAATACAACGATGATGACATTAGTAACAGGCAGTATTCGTAAGTTGTACAAGGATGAGGATGGTCTGGGTACGTTAGAAATGATCCTGATCATTGCCATTCTGATTGCGGTGGCAATTATTTTCAAGGATCAGATCAAGAAAATTGTAGAAGGGCTTTTGAAAAAGGCGGATAAAAAAAGTAACGATTTTATGGATTCATAATGCTGCGCAAATTGGCACAAAAAGAGGACGGGAGCTTCTCCTTGGAAGCTTCCCTCGTCTTTCCCATTCTACTGCTGGTCATTTTTGTGATGTTATTTTTTTGCCTGTACATATATCAAAAATCTATATTGGTGCAGGTCGCTGCTACTGCTTCGGAAAGGGCCGCTTACAGTTGGGATAACAGCTTCAAGGACCCACGTACGGGAGCATTTACACAAGGGCAACGGGATTCTCTCTATTGGCGCCTGAAGGATGATGGTATGCTGGGAGCCCTGTTTGGCTGGACCGGAGCCAACAATCAGGAAAGTGTACAGGTTCCGGGCGGCAATGGCGGAGGCTCGTTACCTGCTCAGAAGCTGTCCAATGCAGAAAATAGAATGCCTGCGGGCATGCAGGGGCAGATGACATATGAGAACAGTATGATTCACCGTAAGGTGACCACAAAGTTAAATAAGATAGTGAAGGTACCTTTGTTGAATCAGTTTTTAGATCAGACAGATTTGCAAGGGAAAATGAGCTCTGGCGTGGTCGAACCTGTGGAATGGATTCGTACGGTGGAGTTGGTCCGTTATTATGGTGCGAAGTTTATGGGCAGAGGATCAGGTGAAAAGGTAGATTCGGCAGTTGTAGGGAAAGTACTGATGCAATATGGTCAAAACGGTCAGTGAGAAGTAAGTAACGGGAATGTAACTGGAAAGGAGGAAGCAGGTGTTTGGTAAGGGACACAATACAAAGGACAGGGAATCAGGTGCTGTCACGGTCTTTTTAATTCTGATTCTGGCGGTCATGTTCGGTTTTATTGCTGTATTTATTGATTACGCGAGAATTGCTGCATTGCATGTGCAGACCGAACGGCTGACCCATGCGGCGGTTCGTTCAGTGATGTCTGCTTATGATCCGACATTACAACAGGAGTACGGTTTGTTTGCTTATGGCGAAGGCGGCGGAGAACAAATTATGGTTAAAGTGCTGAATGACAGCGCGCGGCGTACGGCACACGCGGATACACTCCCGCTGATGAATACGAAGCTGGATTCAAGTTCCCTGCAAATGGAAAGAGAGCTTGGTAAATATGCCATATTTAACGAACAGATCCGTGAAGAGATGAAGTATAAAGCACCTGTCGATTTTACGTTTGAAGTGCTCGAAAAGCTAAAGCCGCTCTCTCAAAACATGAAAGAGGCTTCTCATACGGTAGATTTGCTGAAAAGGCTGCAAAAGCTGTACGACAGACGAGAGGCCCAACTGGATGACATGCTGGAGAAGCAGCGTAAGGCAGGAGCTTATATGGAAGAGGTTCGCAAGCGGATTATTAAACAGAGGGGCACCTATATGCCCAGTCAGTATATATGGGACCCGCTTGAGGTTGTAGCCGATATTGCCGCTCAATATAAGCATTACGTACATGTATATGAAGACAATAAGAAGAGTGTGGACGACGTTAAAATCATGCAGATGGAAAAATATGCACGTAGAGCGAGGGCAGCGCTTGATCGCCTGCGTCAGATCATGGTTCAGGCTGGAGAAGAACATGATAAGCTGCTTCTGGAAGCCAAGGAACCGTTAAATGAGGCCCGACAGATTAATGAAGAGATGCGCAAAGTCATTGCCCAATATAAGCAGAGGGCGGCCAATGCAGGCTACGATGAGGTTTCAGCAGCCCCTACTCCAAGCGGAGCAGGCTCCAACGCAGATCCGTCGGTAGGAAGCGCACGGCAAAAAGCAGAGGATTTGTTGATTCCAGACAAGGAATTTGAGCAATGGGAAGCAGAAATCGAAAAGCAACGGACTTCTACAAATACTGCTAACAATAGAATAACGAGCATGATGCATACCTTATCCTTTTATACAGATCCATTTTTGAATGCAGACATGCTCAAGCAAGAAGTCGCATCAACGCTCAAAGAGATAGATAAATACTTGAATGCGTATGCTTGGGCGGGACCTGCCAATGTACTCGACGGTGAAGTCAAAATGATGGATACGCGACGTGGACCGGACAAAGAACGCAAGAAAATGGAAAAAGAGGCGAAAAACAAGCTCAAACAAGCCTATCGGATCATTGAGGTTCTTTCCAAAGGTAAAGAACAATTCCAAAATCTGGAGCGGTATTACAATGAAAGTATTTCGTTTAACCAGTCTACATCCAGTTCATCTGTATCCGCTGATTTGCCCTATGACACCTATGATGCTGCGGGAGCTTCCATGGATAGTATGGATGGTCTATACGGGTCGGCATCCAATTTACTGACTCAACTGGGAGACGAGTTTTACCAGAATGAATACGCACTTTCTTACTTCCATCATGTGGATTTTAGCCGTTTTGGCAGCTTGGCCGGATCGGGTGGAAATGTGGGAAATGCTTCACAGATTTTGGGAGATCAGCTGGAGGTGAATAATCAGGAAGTTGAGTATATCCTGTATGGCTTCCATAATCCGACGGGTAATCTGGCATCCGCCTATGGAGAAATTTTTGCTATGAGACTTGCCATTCGAACAATGGAGGGATTGGTTAAAAACAGCTCAAAAGGTAATCCGCTGGTCGTTTTGGCGGCAGCTTTGTTATATGGAGTAGAAAAAGCGATAGAAGATATGATTATGCTGGCACAAAAGGGAGACGTGCCATTGTCTGATTTTCTGAAATTTCGAATGACATACAAGGATCATTTGCGATTGTTCCTGATGCTCCATAGCAATAATGAACGAAAAATGTCCCGTATGCTTGCTCTGATCCGCCTGAATACAGATGTCAATCCTGCTGAGCGGCAAACGTATGCAACGGGTGAGGTCAAGAATGGGATGAGGCTGTGGTTTCTACCTGGGGTAATGAAGATGCTCGGAACCGCCTCAAAAGAAGGCGAGAGTATTAAGGGAAGTGTGTACTATGTCACGAAAACAGCGCATTTTTCCTATTAATCGGTGTTTACGGAAAGTTTGTGGGCAGAAGCAATGTGAACAAGGAAGTATTGTTTTAGAAGCGTCACTGGTGTTGCCAATGTTTCTGTTTTTTATTATTTTTCTCATTTATATGGTTCAGATGACGCTGGTATCCACAGCCTTGCAGAACACCGCTTCAGAAGCGGTTAAGCAGGTTTCGACTAAAATTTACCCAGTTTCTCTAGCCGTGGAGGCGGCGTCCGCGAAAATAGATGCAGTCCGTGAACCGCTGGATGAATTGCCCAAGTTATCTGTGAGTGAATATGCAAGCCAATTCGCTGCCCAGTTGCCACCTCCAATTGGTGATTGGGTAGAAAGCGCTGTTCAGGGCGGTCAAAAGCCGATGGAGGAGCTGCGGGGGCGATTTACGGAAGCTGCACTCGATCCTGTTCTGAAGCCGATGCTAAAGCCTTTTATGGAGGAAAGCATTCTGGAGTATGACCGTATTCATATAACGAGTGTACATGTACCTGCTCTTACAGGAACTAAGGACCCTTATTTTAGAGTAGAGCTATCGTATGAACTGCCGATGAAGGTCCCCTTTTTGTATCGCAGCATTGTTCTTCAAGCGGCGGCAGAGGAACGTCTCTGGATTGGGAACACAGGGGAGGGGACAGGTACAGGAGAGGCAACAGCGGATAAGGATGCGCAGCATTCCATACAGTTGCTCGTCAAGCCTGAACCTGCTGTGAAGGGTGTGTACAATTTGATCAAGGCCAAGGTTGAGCCTGGGACGAATGCTAATCTTTCTGTACTTTATAAGTCGGGCCAAAGCACGGCCCAGCATTTGGGCTGGACCTCTGCCAATGCGGACGGGATTATTGAATGGAACTGGTTTGTGGGAACGAACACAACACCCGGTCAATGGAGCTTTGTGATTGAAACAGAGGACGGTCAACGTATAGAAGTTCCGTTTACCGTGGAAAAGCCAGCTGATGGATAGATAGAATCGACTCGACATAGACGGACAGGAATACCTACGATGAAAGTGATTTGGTAGTCTGCTAGTTCTATTTTATAAAGGGGGAAGATCGCATTGACGTGGATGTATATTGTATGCGGAGTTCTGCTCGCGATCGCGTTAGTTACGGATTTACGTAGCATGAAAATCCCTAATAAGCTTACATTGCCCGGCATAGTGGTAGGCTTGGTGTTCAATACTCTGTTTGGAGGGTGGCACGGTTTTTTATTTGCTGTTGCTGGACTGGGTACCGGATTTGGGTTCATGCTGATTTTGTACTGGATGGGAGCTGTTGGTGCAGGAGATGTAAAGCTGTTCGGCTTGATTGGAGCATGGACAGGTGCCGCTTTTGCATGGCAGTCAGCTTTATATTCGATTTTTTTTGCAGGTATTATTGGCATAGGAATTTTGCTGTGGAAGAGGGAAACCATCATGAGACTGCGGCGCGTGGCTTTTAATTTAGGAGGATTTTTTCTATTTCGCAGCGGCAAAGCGCTGACCGGTGGAAATGAAGCGCACCTCAGGTTTCCTTTTATGACGGCAGTCATTCCGGGAGCGATCAGTGCTTATCTTTACTTCTTGCCATGACATGTCCGCTGGGGGAGATCATGCTACCTCACGGAGATAGGAAATTGTTAAGGAGGTCATGAATTGTTTGGTTTAAGCAGGGATTTTGCCCGGAACGGCGGGACATTTATGATTCTAAACAAGGAAGACGGGCTCAAGACCGATGATTTAAATTCCGTACAGACCGGCATGATGACTGGTAATCGGATTCCCGGTCTGCTGGAACTTAGAATAAAGGAAGTCGATT
The DNA here is from genome assembly GCF_038002205.1 of Paenibacillus sp. FSL R7-0340. Lineage (NCBI taxonomy): Bacteria > Bacillati > Bacillota > Bacilli > Caryophanales > Paenibacillaceae > Paenibacillus > Paenibacillus sp. FSL R7-0340. The sequence continues at coordinate 4,715,414 of NZ_JBBOBY010000001.1, read as the reverse complement.
TTCAGATAGAGTTACATTACGATATTTCGGGGCAACGCATGCTTTCCCAGTTATGGAAAGGTGGGAGCGTGTCGACTTCTGATTTCTACCGGATTCTTTTTGAAGTGGCAGATGCCCTCCATCGCAGCCCGCAATATATGTTAGATATCCGCCAGTTTATTTTGCACGAGGATTATATTTTTCTAAGTGGTTCAGGTACAAGGGAAACCGCCAGTTTAACCTATGTTCCTTTACGCAGTTTACAGTATGCAGGGCAAACAGGCAGTCAATTTAAGCAGATGGTTATTCGTTTAATGACTCGTGTGGCCCACCTTCAGGGAGAATATATACAACGCATACTCGATCTGTGTGATAGAAATGAATTTGAATTGGGATTGCTAAAGGAACTGCTATTGCAAGGAATGAAGGCTGGTACAGAGAGTGCTAGCGTGAAGGGAGAAAGTATGGAAGGGCGAGCTTTTTCATCAGCCGACCCTATCATATCTGCTCATACCTCACAGGGGAACTATACTGATCGTGGCGGAACATACGGGCAAGAGCATCGGGAGACTCTGCAGGAGATTCAGGAGCTTAAACGGATCAATCGGCTCAAACCGTCCGTGAAACCAGAGGAGAATTCTGAGCTTGTAACAGAAAACGAAGTAGAAGATGTGGAGCCTGGATTGCAAAAATATAAAACCTACATTACTCTCGGATGTCTGCTCGCTTCGGCCATCGTGTGGCGTTATATTTATCTGGATCATCCAGAGACGGTACCGTTGATCATTTCCGTGGTGCTGACCTTGGTACTTGCCGCTGTTGCTTATATAAGCTGGACGGGGAAATGGGAGCGCAATCGAGCTTCATCTCATATGTACAGCGATTCAGTACCTGTATTGGATTCGGAATGGTTAGGAACTACTTCTTCCTCAGCACAGCGGAAAAATGATCGTTATCAGGTAGATAAGCTGACCGGATTTGTAGCGGGACGTCATCATCAAGACAAGCAATCTTCCGATTCGAGTGATCAAGGGCAGGAGAGCTGGAGATGGACTTTTCCAAACTCAGAATCTAAAAGCGCGGGAAACCGAGTTACGGAAGATAGGGATAACACTTCAGCAAACTATGACCTACACGAGCCATCGTGGAAAGGTGCGGGACGGGGAAATGAATTGGAAGCCAGTGATACCAGTGAGGCTTATTATAAGTCTCTCTCCGGGGTAACGGAGCTGCTAAATGCTGCATCTAAGCAGGAAACGATGCTGCTTCGTCCAGATCAAGAGATACAGATTTCACCTGTTCAGCAATCACCGATTGCTTGCCTGGAACGCAAGCCACTAGGTAGTGGAGGGACCGAGCGCATCCGGTTGCAGCCAGACCAATTCGTTGCAGGCAGCTTTATCATCGGGAGAGATCCGCAATTGGTCCAGTTTGTGGAGCATACGGATGGAGCTTCCCGTTCTCATATTGAGCTTTGCATAGTTACAGGAGAACATAGCCACATTGTTAAGGATTTATCCTCGACGAACGGAACTGCTCTGAATGGAGAGCCTATGGTGCCTTATAAGGAGTACATCCTGAATGAGGGAGACACTTTTAAAATCGCTGGAGTCTCTTATACTTATCGGTTGGACTCTTCTAAATCCTCCAATGCATCATAAATGAAGGTTATATGGATAGATGTCAAGAAGAGGCCTGTTAGATTTAGGGCTTCCTTCTTTATGAATAGTGGACTATTAATAATAATAAAATGAGGCATCTTAAAAACTTGCAGTCTGCTCGATAGATTGTGTCTGACTTAAAAAATGAACCCTAAGCTGGTAGTGACACTACCTACCAGCCTGGAGTTCCTCTTTTTAAATTCAATGCTGTTTTTGGGAAGAATGGAGCTCCTCTAGAGCGTCCTTAAGTGAAGGATAGTTAAACTTAAATCCGTGCTCCAGCGCTTTGTGCGGGAGTACTTTTTGGCCATCCAAGACAAGGGTGCTCATCTCACCGAGCAGTTTTTGAACGAGAATGCCTGGAACGGGAAACCAATGCGGACGGTGGTATACCATAGCTACTGTCCTCCCAAACTGGTCGTTCGTCAAGGGATGTGGAGATGAAGCATTCACTGCCCCGACGATTTCCTTCGTATGGATGCAGTACGTGATCAGACGAACGATATCCGCAATATGAATCCAGCTCATCCATTGATGACCGCTGCCTATTTTGCCGCCGAATCCGAAGCTATAAGGCATCTTCATGAGTGGGAATGCTCCTTTTTTTCTGTCCAGCACAAGGCTAATGCGTAACTTAATTAAACGGGCATCAGAAGGGTAGGCATTGGTGGCTTCCTCCCATTGCTCCACCACCTGAGACAGAAAATCTTCCGAACGACGCGGGCCCGTTTCATCGAATGTTTCGGTCAGGGATGTACCATAGGCGGCGACAGCCGAAGCCTGAATGATAACTTTCGGTTTTTTTTGTAGAGTATTCAATGCTTGAGCCAAACGGGCAACAGATAGCAGTCGTGATTGAAGAATTCTTTGTTTGGACTTATCCGTCCAGCGCTGATTCAGCGTTTCGCCTGCTAAATTAACGACCGCATCTGTGCCTTCCAGTACTTCAGGCTTTTGTTTTAATTCGTTCCAACTCATATATTGCAAGCGGGGGCTCGCTTCGTGTCCTACCAGTGGCTTGCGGGTAACGACTTTCACGGTGTATCCGTCGTCTAGCAGGCTTTTGACCAGTGCACTCCCCACCAATCCAGTTCCTCCACATACGATGATGTTCATGGAGCCAGCTCTCCTTCCGATTCACAAAAAAATACATCTGTTATAGAATATAACCCTTTTTGAGAAAAAAACTTCATATGAATGTACCTTTATACGATTAAGGATGTCAATCCATGATTTTATTTACCCTCGTTTGACTAACATAAATTCTGATGTGTACTTTATCTACGTGTTCCCTTAATAGAGTCATTTAAGAAAGCTGCCATAAAAGCTATGTTGTTTGATTTCAATAATCACGTTAAAATGATTAAATTAAAATAAGACAAGCATAACAGGATAAGGGGATGAATCAGGATCATGCTGAAAATTGGTTCTCATGTGTCCTTCTCGGACAAAGGTCTGCTCAGCGCTACAAAAGAAGCGTCTTCTTACGGGTCCAGCTCCTTTATGATATACACGGGAGCACCGCAAAACACGCGTCGTAAGCCGATGGAGTCCATGTATTTGGAGGAAGGCAAGCAGTTAATGGCTGAGAAGGGAATGGAAGATATCGTGGTGCATGCCCCGTATATCATCAACCTTGGCTCTTACAAAGAAAATACCTATGAGCTTGCGGTCAGCTTTCTTCAGGAGGAAATTCGACGCACACACGCGATTGGTGTGAAAAATATCGTGCTGCATCCAGGCGCTTTTACCGATAAGGATGCAGAATACGGAATCGGGCGTATTGCTGATGGTTTGAACGAGGTACTAAACGGCGTGAAGGAGACAGATGTTAACATTGCGCTTGAAACGATGGCAGGCAAAGGAACGGAAATGGGTCGTAGCTTTGAGGAGATTGCCTCCATTATAGATAAAGTAGAGCATAACGAGCGTCTTACGGTTTGTATGGACACCTGTCACATTCACGATGCGGGTTATGATATCGTAAATGATCTGGACGGTGTATTGGAGCAATTCGACCGTATTGTCGGCTTGAATCGCATCGCAGTTGTTCACATCAATGATAGTAAAAATCCAGTTGGCGCTCATAAAGACAGACATACTCCTATCGGATCAGGCTGGATTGGCTATCAGACCATTCATAATGTGGTGCATCATGAAGCACTTCAAGGGCGTCCGTTTATTTTGGAGACGCCATGGATTGGCAAGGAAGCCAAAACTCAGCGTCCGATGTATGAGGTTGAAATTGCCTTGCTTCGCGGAAATGTAAAGGAGCGCTTTGGGGATGAGTTTGTGGGTCAGGTAGAGCAATTGCATTCGTTTTTCAAAAAACAGGATGTGGATGTCCGTAAATTTGTGCTGGACACCTGGGCTCTGCTAAAAAATGATGCCAAAGCAAGAAAAGCCGATCCACGTGAGCCGTTGGAGCGTCTGTATGACATGATAACGGAAGCAGCACTATTTCCAGATTTGAGCGAAGAACACATTAATCAACGGTTGATTGCCTGGTTTGCCGGCAGTCATTTGCCAGTGACGGTATAAGCTAAGGGGGATTAATAGCCACATGGAAATTCACGTAAAACATCAGCCAAATAGCACTCTGTCTGCCCATGAAAACCGCGCGCGTATGCTTGTATCTTGTCCAGACGGACCAGGTATTGTAGCGGCCGTGTCCCGTTTTTTGTACGAGCATGGGGCCAATATCGTTCAATCTGATCAATATACAATGGACCCGTCCGGCGGTATGTTTTTTATGCGGATTGAATTTGATCTACCGAATTTGAGTGCAACCCAGCCACAGTTGGAGCAGGATTTTGCCGCTGTTGCTGAGCAATTCCGTATGGAGTGGACGATTTCTGCGGTTAGCCGCAAGAAAAAACTGGCTATTTTCGTTTCCAAAGAAGATCACTGTTTGGTAGAACTGCTGTGGCAATGGCAGGCAGGAGATCTGGACGCGGATATTTCATTGGTGGTTAGTAATCATCCGGATATGAAGGAGTATGTGGAATCATTTGGCATCCCGTATCACTATATTCCGGTAACAGCCGATACCAAACCGGAGGCGGAGCGCCGTCAACTAGATGTCATTGGCGAAGACATTGACGTTATCATTTTAGCCCGTTATATGCAGATTATTTCACCCAAGTTTATTGAGCATTATCGCAACCGGATTATCAATATCCATCATTCCTTTCTGCCGGCATTCGTGGGTGGGAAGCCATATGCCCAAGCCTATAATCGCGGTGTGAAAATTATTGGTGCTACTGCACATTATGTAACTGAAGAATTGGACGGCGGCCCGATCATTGAGCAGGACGTGCAGCGTGTAAGCCACGGAGATGATGTAAATGAGCTAAAACGGATCGGTCGCACCATAGAGCGGGTCGTTTTGGCAAGAGCCGTGAAGTGGCATGCAGAGGATCGTATTCTGGTTCATGAGAACAAAACGGTCGTTTTTAACTAATCTTAAAATTTTAGAAAAAATTTGTGAGTATATATTTTTTGTTGAACAAAGCCCGCTGTATAACGGGCTTTGTTTTTTTATGTAAGGATTTTGCAAAATCCTCATGTGAGTTACTCGCCTTAATAAACAGTCAGTACATAATATTTTTTTGTGATTTTATAATTTTTTAAATGAGGTTAATACATTACGGGTATATTTATATGAGGACTCGGTACTACATTTCCACAATCATCTTTATAAACGATCTGGCAAACTTTCACGGCAGATGGTACAATACTTAAGAATGTATAAGTCATATTGAAACATTCAAGCAGATTCACTCACTTCAATAGACATCGTTTCTATATCGGACGGTGATGTTGGAGAGTATGACCGAATGCAATTGACATACTTTATACAATATGAGGAGGCAAACCATGACTGACCAGAACCAAGCGATTCAAAAGGATGAAAACTCCACGATCGACAATTTGTCCATCACAACTATTCGTACGTTGGCAATTGACGCCATCGAGAAAGCAAACTCGGGACATCCTGGGATGCCGATGGGCTCCGCGCCAATGGGATACCAACTTTTTGCTAAAACGATGAATCATAATCCCGATCAACCTACATGGGTTAACCGTGACCGTTTTGTATTGTCCGCAGGACACGGTTCCATGTTGCTATACAGCCTTCTGCACCTGAGCGGCTATGATCTTCCTATGGAAGAACTGAAACAATTCCGTCAATGGGGCAGCCTTACACCGGGACACCCTGAGTTTGGGCACACTGCTGGTGTAGATGCTACAACTGGACCTCTGGGACAAGGTCTCGCAATGTCCGTAGGTATGGCAATGGCTGAAGCTCAACTGGGTGCAACATATAATAAAGACGAATTTAAAGTTGTAGATCACTTCACATATGCGATCTGCGGCGATGGCGATCTGATGGAAGGTATTTCCCACGAGGCTGCTTCGCTGGCTGGTCGCTTACAACTGGGTAAGCTGATTGTATTGTTTGATTCCAATGATATTACACTGGACGGCAAGCTTAACCTGTCCTCTTCCGAAAGTGTTGCCAAACGCTTTGAAGCTTACAACTGGCAAGTACTGCGCGTAGAAGATGGTAACGACCTTCCAGCCATCCAAAAAGCCATTGAAGAAGCGCAAGGCGACTCGACACGCCCTACGCTGATTGAAGTGAAAACAGTCATCGGCTACGGAAGCCCGAACAAACAAGGTAAAGGCGGACACGGTGGTACTCATGGTTCCCCGCTGGGATCAGAAGAAGCCAAGCTGACTAAAGATTTCTACAAATGGGTATACGAAGAGGACTTCCACGTACCACAAGAGGTTCGCGAGCAATTTGCTAAAGTAAAAGAGCGCGGTATCGCGGCGAACAAAGCATGGGATGAACAGTTCGCGAAATACAAAGCTGCTCACCCTGATTTGGCAGCGCAGTTCGAAACAGCTGTAAACGGCGATCTTCCAGAAGGATGGGATCGTGATCTTCCGAAATACACGACTGGAGACAAAGCCGTTTCGACTCGTGTAGCATCTGGTAATGCTCTGAACGGATTGGCTCCAAACGTACCTTTCCTGACAGGCGGATCTGCCGATCTGGAGAGCTCCACGATGACACATTTGAACAACCTGACGAACTTTACGCCAGAAGACTACGCCGGCCGTAACATCTATTTCGGTATCCGCGAATTTGGTATGGCTGCTGCGATGAACGGTATGGCGTTGCACCAAGGTGTAAAAGTATTCGGCGGTACATTCTTCGTATTTACAGACTATCTGCGTCCAGCCGTTCGTCTGGCAGCTCTGATGGGATTGCCTGTAACCTACGTTTTGACTCACGACAGTATTGCTGTGGGTGAAGATGGTCCGACTCATGAGCCGATCGAACAATTGGCTTCCCTGCGTATTATCCCGAACCTGACAGTAATTCGTCCGGCGGACGGTAACGAAACTTCTGCTGCTTGGGCTTACACGCTGGAAAACAAGAAAAACCCGGTTGCTCTGGTATTGACTCGTCAAAACCTGCCAATCCTGGCTGCTAGTGCTGAGCATGCACGCGAAGGTATCAAACGCGGTGCTTATGTGGTTGCAGATGCAGCAGACGGCAAACCGGTTGCTCAAATTCTGGCTACGGGCTCCGAAGTACAATTGGCTGTTAAAGCTCAGGAAGCACTGGCAGAACAAGGTATTCAAGTACGTGTTATCAGCTTCCCAAGCTGGGATCTGTTCGAAAAACAAGACAAAGCATACAAAGATTCCGTTCTGCTGCCAGAAGTGAAAGCTCGTTTGGCTGTAGAAATGGCGTATCCACTGGGCTGGGAAAAATATGTTGGCGACCAAGGCGACATTCTCGGTATCAGCACATTCGGCGCATCCGCACCTGGCGACCGCGTGATTAAGGAATACGGCTTTACGGTAGAGAATGTTGTTAGCCGTGTGAAAGCTTTGTTGAAATAAAACACTGGAGCATCTAAAACAGACAGTCGTAACCTGAGAAAGGCTTACGGCTGTTTGTTTCATACAGTTGATGTTTTGCAAAAAAATCACTATTGAATTCCAGTGTATAGCATACGGTGATACAGTGTGTATTTTCATACTGAAGCTGGAATCAAATCTATGTTATGATGCACAAATATTCATTCAACCATTGAGAGCAGATGAGGGGATAACGAATGACACAGTTTGATGGAGTAAGCGTAGTTAAAAAAGCAAACGTTTATTACGATGGTCAGGTTACAAGCCGTACAGTCATCCTGGGTGACGGAAGTAAGGTTACACTGGGTATTATGTTGCCAGGAACGTATGAGTTCGGCACGGATTCCCGTGAGATCATGGAGATTTTAGCAGGGGATTTGAGAGTGTTGCTTCCAGGTACTGAAGAATGGCTGGAAATACAAGGGGCGGCAACCTTTCACGTACCTGCAAAGTCATCATTTAAGCTGGAAGTACGAAGTGTAACTGATTATTGCTGTTCTTATCCCGAATAATAAGCCAAAACGGGTAAGCACACTCAGCTTTCAAGCCAAGTGTGCTTACCCTAAAGCTATGCCATATGTACACAAGCACAGCCGTATGGTTACAAAGAAAGGTACAGCTTATTCGAGAGGTTGACCACCAATGGTGCGGCCAATCCATGCTTCGTATGTCTTCACGACAGCGGATAGATCCTCGTCGCCGTAGCCTTGTGTTTGCCCGGCTTGAAACAGGCTTTTGGCAATGGATAACATAGGTGCAGGGATGGACAGGCTGTCTGTTAGTGAGGAAGCAAGCTTCAAGTCCTTAAGCATCAAGGCAAGTGAGAACTGGTTGCTAAAATCATGTTCAATGATTTTGCGCCCTTTCAGGTCAGCGGCCTTGCTGCCTGCCGATCCGAGTTGTACCAATTCAAGGAAGCTGTCTGCCGGGATGCCGGATTTAGCCGCGATAGCAAAGCCTTCAGCCAGAGCGAGGTTATGAATACCAACCATCGTATTATGAGCGAGCTTGGCTACGGCTCCGCTGCCATTAGGTCCCATATGAAGTACCTTTTTGCCCAACGTATCAAAAACATCTGATTGTGCCGCAATGGCTTCTGCATTACCGCCAACCATGAACACGAGTGTGCCGTCTACAGCGGCGGGCTTACTGCCTGTTACGGGTGCATCAATGAAGGAACAGCCCAGCTTGTCCGCTTCGGCGGCCAGTTGTTTAACCAGCTCAGGTGAAATCGTGCTGTTGTCCATCACAGTCATGCCAGCCGTAAGACCGGCAAACACGCCGTCTTCGCCGTAATAGATGTCACGAATGGAGTGATCATCGCTGACCATGGTAATGACCAAGTGCTGACCTTCAGCTGCTTCACGAGGAGTTGAAGCTGTACGTGCGCCTTGCTCTGCCAGTGGTTCGCAGCGCGAAGCGGTACGATTATAAACTGTGACTCCGAATCCCTGCTTTAGCAGATTGGATGCCATCGGGGCGCCCATGGTGCCCAGTCCGATAAATCCGATGTTTTTCATTGCTAATCACCTTTCTTGTTGGAAGTTGCCGTCCGATGCAGATTGCGAGTTCGGCTTGAATTGAATATTGAAACAGGTTGATCTCAGTTAATTGTAGCATGGGCATGCTACCCTATCTACAAGAAGGGCTGTCAAGCACAGGATACACAGGTAACGCAAGCTTGTCAGGCCCAGCAAATTAAAGTATCCTATTCCTAAGTCCTTATGTTCGTATTCATGGTCTTAGTAATACCAAACAGGAGGTTCCAAACATGTCTAAAAAAGTTATTTTTGATTACACTAAAGCACTCTCCTTTGTAGGTCAGCACGAAATTGATTATTTTGCAGAGCCTATCAAGTTGGCTCATGAGCAACTGCACAACCAAACCGGTGTAGGTTCCGATTTCTTGGGTTGGATTGACCTGCCTACTAATTATGATAAAGAAGAGTTTGCGCGCATCCAAAAGGCTGCTGCTAAAATTCAAAGCGATTCCGAAGTACTGATCGTAATCGGTATCGGCGGTTCTTACCTTGGAGCACGTGCTGCGATCGAAATGCTGTCGCATTCTTTCTACAATGCGCTGCCTAAAGATCAACGCAAGGGTCCAGCTATCTATTTTGCAGGCAACAACATCAGCTCTACATATGTAAATCATCTGTTGGAACTGATTGAAGGAAAAGACTTCTCAGTGAACGTCATTTCTAAATCAGGTACGACAACAGAGCCAGCTATCGCATTCCGCGTATTCCGTGCAGCTCTGGAGAAAAAATACGGTAAAGAAGAAGCACGCAAGCGTATTTATGCAACGACGGATAAAGAACGTGGTGCTTTGAAAAAACTGGCTAACGAGGAAGGCTACGAATCCTTCATTATTCCTGATGATGTGGGTGGTCGTTATTCCGTGCTGACAGCAGTAGGCTTGTTGCCGATTGCTACTGCAGGTATTAACATCGAGGAAATGATGCAGGGGGCGGCAGACGCTTCCAAAGAGTACAGCAACCCGAATGTGGCTGAGAACGAGGCTTATCAATATGCAGCCGTTCGTAACGCTTTGTACCGCAAAGGTAAAGCAATTGAAATTCTCGTAAACTACGAGCCGTCTCTTCATTTTGTATCCGAGTGGTGGAAACAGTTGTACGGAGAAAGCGAAGGCAAGGATTACAAAGGCATTTATCCTGCTTCTGTTGATTTCTCGACAGACCTGCACTCCATGGGACAATTCATTCAGGAAGGCAGCCGCAACATTTTCGAAACGGTAATCCAAGTTGAAAATGTACCTAGTCACATCACCATCGAAGCAGATGAGGATGATCTGGACGGACTGAATTTCCTGGCAGGCAAAACTGTGGATTTTGTAAACAAAAAAGCATTCCAAGGTACATTGCTGGCTCACACAGACGGACAAGTACCGAACCTGATTGTAAATATTCCTGACTTGAGCCCTTACTCTTTCGGCTATCTTGCTTATTTCTTCGAAAAAGCTTGCGGCATCAGCGGCTACCTGTTGGGCGTAAATCCGTTCGATCAACCGGGCGTAGAAGCTTACAAGAAGAACATGTTTGCGCTGCTCGGCAAACCAGGCTTCGAAAAAGAAAAAGCTGAGCTTGAAGCGAGATTGTCTGAATAAGAGTGCTGTAATCTCTGATGCGAAACAGGATTTCGGTCAGAAGTGTTATAGTGTATAGCATTAATTAAAGTACAGGAAAGCAGTTCACCAGCTGCCAGAAGCGGGGGACTGCTTTCTTGTAAAATGAAGTAAGGAAGGTTATACGTGTATGTTGGAACAATACCGAACCGTACGCGGTGCCGGCAACAAGGAAATTGTGATCCGAAAATCTCGTTTTATCGGTCATATTCAGCCTGTTCAAACTGAGGAAGAAGCAACTGCTTTCATAGAACGTATCAAAAAAGAGCATTGGAACGCTACCCATAATTGTTCTGCTTACATGATTGGGGAAAGAGACGAAATCCAAAAGCAATCGGATGACGGAGAACCGAGTGGTACGGCTGGAAAGCCTATTTTGGAGGTGATCCGCAACCAGAAGCTGAAAAATGTCGCTATTGTTGTTACCCGTTACTTTGGTGGGATTTTGCTGGGAGCAGGCGGTCTGATTCGCGCATATTCAGATGGTGCTGTTGCAGCAATCGAGGCAGGGGATGCAATTACGCGTGTGCTGCATCGCGAAGTTTTTGTAGAATTGGATTATACCTGGTTGGGCAAAGTGGAAAATGAATTACGCAATCGCAGCATCCGCACTGGAGAAACAATGTTTACGGATAAAGTTACCTTAACCTGTCTGCCGCTGGCTGGTGATGCGGAATCCTTCAGCAACTGGATAACAGACTTGACGCAGGGGCAATCGCTTGTGTCGGAGGGAGAGCAGCTTTACTTTATTGAAGGGGAATAAATAATATGGCTAGAAGAGCAGTAGAACAGGAGTTGTCAAGAGGGCGGATTCTGGAAGCGGCCAGGCACTTGTTTATTACCAAGGGCTACCGTGCGATTTCAATGCGCAGCATTGGCCAGCATCTGGGTTACAGTCATGGTTCGTTATATTATCATTTTAAAGAGAAGGCTGAACTGTTCTATGCCATTGTGATTGAAGATTTTAATACATTGCGTGGGATTCTACTGCAAGCAGCAACAGGTACGTCTGATGATGGCTTGAGCAGACTGGAGTACTTGATGCTGGAATTTATCCGTTTTGGTTTGGAAAATCCATATCAGTACGAAATTATGTTTATGATGCACGATGAAGAACTATTTGCATACTGTCGCACAGAGCAAAATCGTTGTGTGGAACTATTTGCGTCTATGATCCGTCAAGAATTGAGTGGTCAGGGGCATTCGGAGGAAGATTGCTCAAGGGTACCGAAAAGCCTGTTTTTATCCATGCATGGCTTTGTATCCTTTTATATTCAGGACGGTTTAACATTTGAAGAAATTAGGCCCGCTGCTTTAGCGCATGTAAAGCTGCTGTGCAGACACCTATGAGCGTACCTGCATTCACACGCTTCAGCCATGAACATGTAGGGCGCTTTTCTGGGTGTATGCACTTCATGACGGTAACTTATCATTACGGTACTTTGCGAAAGCGACTGAGGATTTAACAGACGATGATGCATCCAGCAGGAAAACATCATGGTCTGTTTTTTTTACCCGGTCCGTCAGCCCTCCATGATCTTTACATGGTATTGGCGTCTGCGTGGTCCGTCGAATTCACAAAAATAAAGTCCCTGCCATCGTCCGAGCAACAGCTTTCCATCATGGATGATGATTGTTTGTGAGGGGCCTGTCGTAATGGATTTTAAGTGGGAAGCTGTATTTCCCTCCATATGGCGATATTGGGGATGCTCCCACGGATAAACTTCATCTAGTCTTAACATCACATCATGTTTGACATCTGGGTCTGCATTTTCATTAATGGCGATGCCGGCTGTCGTGTGTGGACAATAAACAAGTGCGGTTCCTTGTTGTACCCCGCTTTTTTCGATCAATGAAGCAACCTCTCGTGTAATATCGCGCATTTCATCTCGCCGTGTAGTGGATAATTCTAAAGTATGCAGCAATGACTCCATCTCCTTTCTTCTTAATACTTTACCCTTTTAATTCCTAAGATAATATATAGAGTTGACGAAAATTACTTTCCTTTGATAAAGTATCACATAAGAAAAAACAAAGTATATGCATTGGAATAATTAAATGTTTCAAATGAGGTACGTGCTTTGCGGTAAGCAAGGCTGCTGCTGTGCCTGAACAGGTCCAGAAGCGGAAAGGAAGTGTACGAATATGCATGTGGAAGTAAGAGGATTAAACAAGCATTTCGGTAATTTTCATGCAGTAAAGGACGTATCTTTTGATATTCAGGCGGGCCATCTTATTGGCTTACTCGGTCCAAGTGGTGGGGGGAAAACTTCCATTCTTCGCATTTTGGCGGGTCTGGAGCAACCGGATGCGGGAGAAATTCATTTTCATGGAAAAAGGGTAAACGAGCTGTCCCCGCAGGAACGTGGAATCGGATTTGTATTTCAAAACTATGCTTTGTTCAAGCACATGAGCGTCTACGACAATATTGCCTTTGGCCTGAAAGTGAAAAAAAGCTCCAAAACCCGCATCAAGGAACGGGTCACAGAGTTGGTCGAACTAACGGGGCTCAAAGGTTTTGAGCATCGTTATCCGCATCAGTTGTCAGGTGGACAACGACAGCGGGTTGCTTTTGCGCGTGCTTTGGCACCAGAGCCTCAACTGTTGCTGCTGGATGAGCCTTTTGCGGCTATTGATGCCAAGATTCGTCAGGAGCTGCGCACCTGGCTGCGAGAGTTGATTGAGCGGGTGGGCATTACTTCAATTTTTGTCACCCATGATCAGGATGAGGCGATTGAAGTAGCGGATGAAATTATGGTGATTAATCAGGGACGACTGGAGCAGAAAGGAACACCTTGGGATATTTATAAAAAACCGGGTACCCCGTTCGTGGCTTCCTTTATTGGGGAATCTACAGTGATTGAACAGGCAGGCAGTCTTAGAGGCTTCGAAGAAGCTGCTGGAGTGGGAACACGTGCCTTGATCCGTCCGGAGTATATTGATGTCGGGCCAAGCGAGGAATTTACGCTTCTGTCGGCGACCGAGGAAGGCATAGTGAAGCATTTGCATTTTCGTGGAAGTGAGTGGATGGTTGAAGTACAGGTCGGGGATCATCGTCTCATGACATACCGCTCACTGGAGAAGTCTACGCTGGAACCTGGTCAGCAGGTGCGAGTGTTGGTGCATCGAGCCTATCTCTATAATGACCAGTCCAGCTGGATGGTGGAAAACCGCCTGAAGGAAGATCCAATGCCTATCATCATCTAAAAATAAATACGATCACGCATGAGGGGATGTCTAGCCTGATTTCACGGCTTTGGGCATGCTCCTTTTGGCGTTGGAAGCTGGAAGGATTTACGCAGATGATTTACGTAGAATCGGTCTGTTCGTTATAATAGTAGTAAAAAGACCCATATAGATAGGAGTTAAACCATGAATCGGCTTATTTTTCTTGGCACGGGGGATGCAATGGGGGTTCCGCGTGTATATTGTGATTGTCTCGTATGCACAGAAGCTCGCACGACAGGGGCGAATGTAAGATTGAGATCGTCTGTGCTGATCGAAAGCGAGACGGAGGACTTTATGATTGATTGTGGCCCGGACTGGCGCAGACAGCTAGAATTGCGCGGTCTGCGTTTTATCCCTACGATCCTTGTGACACATGCACATTTTGACCATATTGGAGGATTACCAGAATGGGCAGATGCCTGTCGCTGGACTGGGAACAGAGGTCGCTTGTACGCGCCACAGGAAGTGATTGACACGATCTTGCGTCAATTTTCCTGGCTCTCTGGAAACTTGGATCTTATTCCAGTAGACCAGGGAGCCCAACTTGGCGGATGGAATATCCGGGGATGGCGTGTGAATCACGGGAAGAACGGATATGCCTACGCTTATCGTCTGGAAAAGGACGGCTTCTCGTGGGCTTACTGTTCGGATTCGATTGGCTTGAATGAGGCGGAAATTCTGCCCTTGCACAATCTGAATTTGCTCGTCCTGGGAACGAGTTTTTATCATGAGGAGGCCGAGTATGCCACCCGTTCCGTATATGACATGCTGGAGGCTCAGGAGCTTATAGGAAGGCTTAAGCCTGAAAGCACGGTATTTACACATATGTCCCATGATGTGGATGTCACACGCAACTATGGGCTTCTGGAAGGGATTAGCTTGGCACACACCGGCATGAGTTTGCCGTTAGAATAAAGGTGCCCTTTACCTTTACATCGTTCGACTGATACGTAGAAGTGTGGAGATTCCTTCTTTGATTTGTAGCTCGTTGGCGTATGAATAAGACAGCCGTATATGCGTTTTACCCTCTGCGCCGATGGGATCAAACACATTGCCGGTGACAAAGGATACGGACTCTTGTATACCTTTGGCAAGTAATTCATTAGGTTTCAACGTAGAAGGCAGCTGGAGCCACAGGTTGAGTCCCCCTGCCGGGCTGGTCCACGTCCAACCGGAGTCGCGGAGACTGTCTTCCATCGTTTCCTTACGAATCTGGAGCGCGATACATAGCTTTTTAATATGCTGCTGCATACGTGGAGATTGAAAGTATTCTAAAAACAGCTTTTGATTCAGCAGTGGCGATCCATTGTCCACTAACGCTTTGACGTTCAGCAGGCTGTTCATGAGCTGTGGTCGGCAGGTCACGGCTGCGATTCGTAGACCGGGTGCGACATATTTACTGTAACTTCGAATGTAGACGACGCTTCCCGAAACATCATAGGCGAAAATCGGAGAAGGGGGCTTTTGCCCAAAGCTAATGTCATAGGTGCTGTCATCCTCAACAATAAGGCAGCCATAGCTCTCGGCTAGTTCAGGCAGTCGTTTGCGCTGCTCATCGGGGACCGTAAAGCCCGTCGGGTTGTGGAATGTTGGATTCATATAAAAGAGGCGTGGTTTTTCCGTTTTCATGCACCACTCAATCTGGTCCATATCATAACCTTCTGGTCGAATATCAGTCATAGTCAGACGTGCGCCTAGTCTACGGAATATTTCCATAGCGGGGCCATAGGCAGGGCGTTCGATCAATACACGGTCTCCTGTACGGAGCAGAGATCGGGCAATTAAATCAATGGCTTGCTGTGCTCCAGAGGTAATCAGCACTTCATCCGGTGATAAAGCAAAATGCTTATCCACGCTAAAATGCTGCGCCATGGCCTCCCGAAGCTCGGCATCGCCCTGTACAGCGGAATAGGTGGCCGCTACTTTTGGATGCTTTTCAAATACCTGCATCATCAGCTCTCCCCAAAATCGGTTGGGCAGGAGAGAGGGGTCAATCAGCGCTTTGGAAAACTGGAAATTCGCATTTACCGATTGAACGCGGCTAAGTCCATCCATTCCTCTCCAGGCTGAAACTGACGGATCATCTGCCGCATGGGCAGATTCGGAGTGAATCGTGAGGTCAATGGACGAATGTCCCGAGTAGCCAGCATATTTTGCATGCCCAGTCGCTTGGGAAGCATGAACGTAATATCCTGATTTGTCTTTTACATAGACCAGTCCCCGTTGCTTCAACTCCTGATATGCCCGGAAAACAGTTAGCCGATGTACACCCAGCTCCTGAGCCAAGCTTCGTACGGACGGCAGCTTCATGTCTGTTTGCCAATCCCCGCGATCAATCCGCACAGTTACATAATGGATAACCTGCTCATACAGCTTTAAGGCATGATCGGCTGGAAAGAGTAGTTCGCTGTTGTTCTTACCCATGCTGTCCACGCTCCTTTCTGTGTATTGTACTATATAGCACTTTAAAAACGTATACAACTGTTCTGTAGTTATACATCTGTTCTGTTCGTCCCCCTGTATGCTTAAAAGCAACTGAAGGGAGAGGGACGTATCATGATAGGTATCGCGTTTACAGTAATGTGTCTTATTTTTGGCACAACGTTTTTGGCCATAAAAGTGGGAGTGGAAGCCGGACTTCCACCATTCCTATCGGCAGGTGTACGTTTTTTCGCGGCAGGGGCGATATTGTTCATTGCTATGAAGCTGACCGGAAAAGTACGATGGTCGTTATTATGGCGTAAGGAAATGTTGCTGATTGGAGCAGGAACGACCTTCGGTACATTTTCAGCCTTGTATTGGGCAGAGCAATATGTCAGCTCGGGGATCGGAGCTATTTTGTCAGCTACCGGGCCGATGATGATCGTCATTTTGCAATCTGTACTGCTACGGCAAAAAACGTCACGGATTACGGTCGTTGGCTGCATGATCAGCTTTCTTGGTGTGGTACTGGTTGTGCTGCCCGGATTGGCGGTTCAGATCAGTGGTCTGTGGCTGGCGGGATGCCTTGTCATTTTGCTGGGGGAGCTGTGTTATTCCGGGGGAGCTCTTTATTCCAAGCGAGTGATGGATGTATTTCGTGAAACGAACCCAATTGCCCTGAATGCGGCGCAAATGATCCATGGGGGATGGATGCTGCTGTTACTGTCTGCGATCACGGAACCGTGGAGTTCTGAGGGGTGGCAGTACCTTCCTGCCATGGGGTCTTTACTTTATCTGATCCTGTTTGGTTCAATGATTGCACATACACTGTTCTACTGGCTCATGGAGCGTACAAATCCCCTGTTTCCGACGACGTGGCTGTATATATCACCGCCGATTGCGGTGGGCTTGGGAGCGTTGTTGTATGGAGAGCATGTAAGCTGGTGGATGCTGGCTGGGGTGCTGCTCATTGTGACCGGACTAATCCTTATGAACAATGGAATTATCCGTCTGGTGAACAGGCGCAAGGTACGTTCTGCTGCCTGATATTTTATAGCGGTCAGGTTATTATATGATCTGACAGAAAAGGCCTCCAAACTGTCGTATGTTACTGATCATGCGACGTTTGGAGGCTTTGTTGTTGTATTACTTTATTTAAGTATTATGGGAGCAGGCACTTTTTGCTTATTCAACATTGAGTACGAATTTGTCGATGGCGTGTTTTACACCGTCTTCGTTATTGCTACGAGTGATGTAATCAGCCAGCTTTTTCAAATCAGGAATGGCATTCTCCATCGCTATGCCGAGACCAGCACATTCAAGCATTTCATGGTCGTTCCAAGAGTCGCCGATAGCAATCGTTTCCGACAGTTCACAGCCAAAATGGTTTGCAAGGAAGGTAAGCGCATGGCCCTTGGTGCCTTCATGATGCATAATTTCCAGAAAATGAGGCTTGGATTTTGTAATGTGAACTTCATTGCCAAGCAGTTCGCGAAGTTCAGGAATTAATTCATCCAACACTTCCGGCTCGTCGATGATCAGCAGTTTAGGAGCCGGTTGCTCTATAACTTTACTGAATACAGGCTCTACAAAATATTCCGTGTTGTTCAGTTCTGTGTAATCTTTGATTTTCTGATTATCTTCACGTGTGTACAATTTGTCATCTATATACGTTTGCAGATGCAGATTGCGTTCTACGCAGAATTCATACAGGCGACGTGCAGCCACGAGTGGAACATAACGCTCATACAGCACGTTTTCGTCCAGCAGGTTTTTAACCAAAGCTCCTTGGTACGTAATGATTGGCACGTTCAAACCAGTCTGACGAGCAATTTTATGTGCAGAGGCATAAGCTCGTCCAGTAGCGAGGGTAACCACCACACCTTTCGCTACAGCAGCTTCTAATGCCTGTTGTGTCGCTGGTGTAACTTCTTTCTGGTCGTTAATGAGTGTATCATCAATATCAATGGCAATTAATTTATACATATCGGTATTCTCTCCTTTATCTCTATCATGGGGCAATGTTAAAATTGTATCTTATAATATTCAAAATGACAATATCGCAATGAAAAGGGGACGGCCCCTATAAGAGCCTGTCCCCTTATAACCACTGAAGTATTGGCTTGAAACGATGGGAAAAAGTAACGGTTAGTCTTCCAAAAATACAAGTCCAACAAAATCGTCCAGCTCAATATTACCAAAATAGTGCTTCAAATCGAGAGAGGATAAGGCTTGACGTACCTCACCTTCATCATAGCGCTTGCCACGCAGGATATTTTCAATATCAGCAACGTCACCCACGCCGAAGAAATCCCCATAGATTTTAATATCACGGACATAGCCTTCCTTAAGATCCATGCGGATATCAATAATGCCGACCGGAAATTTACGTGTGTGCTTGATATTGCTCTCGGGGGATAGACCGTAGTTCCAATCCCACGATTGGTAGCGTTCTTTGGATATTTCATGGATTTTGGCCCAATCGGTATCGGTGAGCTTATATTGAGGTACCTGATCCAATTCTGCACCGAATATGAAACGCAGCAGTTCCTCGCGAAATTGCTCTATGGTCATCTCACTGTCCATCAGTTCGCTGATGTTAGCCACGCGACTGCGGACGGATTTAGTGCTTTTGGATTTGAATTTTTCGGGATTAGCATGCAACGATGCAGCCACATTGTCCAGATTCAGGTTAAACATCAATGTACCGTGGCTGAACATCCGTCCGCGTGTGGCAAATTGGGCGTTTCCTGAAATTTTACGTTCTCCGACCTGTAGATCGTTGCGGCCTGTCATTTCAGCTTCTACTCCCATTTGGCGCAGGGCATCAATAACAGGTTGCGTAAATTTGAGGAAATTATGAAAGGACTCCCCGTTATCCTTGGTAATAAAGCTGAAATTTAAATTACCGAGGTCATGATATACAGCCCCACCGCCGGACAGGCGACGAACGACTTGAATATTGTTATCTCTAACAAACTCGGCGTTGATTTCTTCAATAGTATTTTGATGCTTGCCTATAATAATAGAAGGCTCATTAATATAAAACAGCAAATAGCTGTCATCCAGCGGTAGATGCTTGAGCGCGTATTCCTCAATAGCAAGATTAATGGCTGGATCGTGTATGCCCTGGTTGTCGATGAACAGCATGTCCATTCCTCCGTATATAAACTGTGTAATTTATGTGTGCCTCCTTCTATTGTAACCCAAGTGAGCCATGTACACAAAAGCTCATTTGCATTGACGGGACGCAAAAAGCAGCCTCATAATGGAGCTAAATGATTGGGAACGGCCGGAAAGGATGAGAGGTAATGATAGAGGTTTACGGTCATGGCGGTGACAGGGAAACAGCTGCGGCGACATTCGGCGGGGCTGCTGCTGATTTTGTAGATTTTAGTGCAAATATTAATCCGCTTGGTCCACCGCCGGAGGTGCTTGAGGCGCTGCAACACTCATTTGACACTGTGATTCGCTATCCAGACCCCGGGCATCGGAATTTTAAAAATATGCTCGCACGGCGACTGCATGTTCCACCGGAGTCGCTAAGTATCGGAAACGGAGCGGCTGAAAGTATGGCGCTCCTGCTATTGGGACTGGCTCCTAAGCGTGTGGGTACAGTGGAGCCGTGTTTTTCAGAATATGCGGAGCTGGCTGGCAAATTCGGAGCTGAGGTCAACCGGGTGTACGGGAAGGCCTCGCTTCAATGGAAGGCGGACGTGGAGGACATCCTTCAGCTCATGGAGCAGGTAGATATTTTGTTTCTTGGGCAGCCGAATAATCCAAACGGTGTGCAATATGGTAAGCAGGAGCTGTGCGAACTGGCAGAAGCGGCTGGCAAAACGGGTACCGTGCTGGTGGTGGATGAAGCATTCATTGATTTTATCCCGCTGGAACGGCGAATCTCACTACTGCCTGTGCTGGATCGTTATCCTCATGTGATTTTGATCCGGTCAATGACCAAATTTTATGCCATTCCTGGCTTGCGATTGGGCTATGCGATTGCTCATCCAGATTATATCCGGCGAATGACGGCCAAACAGGTGACCTGGAGTGTGAATGGATTGGCGTTGCTGGCTGGGGAGGCGTGTTTGAGAAGTGGGCAAGCATATGAGCACCAAACACAGGAGCTGATTGCTACGGAGCGCAACCGCCTGTTGACCGCCTTGGCGGAATGGGGCTGCGGTGTCGTTCCCGGCGAAGCCAATTACGTGCTGGCAAGGGCGCCGGGTACGTGGAGCGCATCGGCGATTCAGCAGGCGCTTGGACAACGCGGAATTCTTATACGTAGCTGTGCTATGTATCCGGGACTGACGACGAGCCATTTTCGAATTGCGGTCAAGGATGCAGAAGCCAACGACAGGCTGCTGTCTGTATTGGGTGAAGTGCTGGAGGAGGAGCAGCGGCGTGACAGTTAGCTTGATTATCCTGGCAGCCTATCTTTTGGACAGGCTGATCGGTGACCCGAGGTGGTTGCCACATCCAGTCATCGGTATGGGATATGCCATTTCAGCATTGGAAAAAGCGATTCGCCGCCAGGCCCGAAGTGACCGGGGGTTGAAACGTGCGGGTATACTGCTTCCACTCATTGTGGCGGGAGGCTCCTTTACGCTCGCCTGGGCGCTATTGCACTTGCTTGCCTGGATTCATCCGTGGTTGTCTGTCGGCGTAGAAATGGTGCTGATTGCGACCACGATTGCTTCCAAAGGACTAAAGGACGCAGGAATGGCAGTATACCGAGCGTTGCAGGCGGATGACCTGGCTGCGGCACGGCGGGAGCTGGGCATGATAGTTGGGCGAGATACGCAACAGCTTGATGAGCCTGAGATTGTACGCGGTACCGTCGAAACGGTCGCTGAAAATATCGTGGACGCGATTATTTCCCCGCTTTTTTATGCCTTGATCGGGGGAGCACCCTTGGCGCTGGCTTATCGTGCTGTGAATACGCTCGATTCCATGGTTGGCTACAAAAATGAAAAGTATCTGCATTTAGGCTGGGCTTCAGCACGTCTGGATGATGTCGCTAACTACATTCCGGCACGCCTGACAGCGGCAATGCTTGTGGTAGCGGCGTGGATGTACAAGCGAGATGCTGCAAGAAGCTGGCGCACAGTCAAGCGAGACGCTCGTCTGCACCCAAGCCCGAACAGTGGCTTCCCGGAATCGGCTGTTGCCGGTGCACTGGGGATTCGTCTTGGAGGCTATAATGTGTATCATGGCGTGCGCTCCTTTCGTGCATACATGGGCGATTGGATACGACCGCTAGAGTCGAAAGATATACGGCATACGATCCAGTTGATGTTCGCCGTGTCCAGTATGTTTGTAGGATTGTGTTTGTTAGGAGCCGCAGGTTGTTTTGCCTTGGGATGGGTGCGGTGAGGAGTGACACACTGAATAATGATCGAGCAGGAAGTGACATGATCTTGAAACAAGATATAGCAGCAAAAAGGACAGTAGAATACGCACAAAGTCCGAACTCACAGGAGGATAAGGTGCCGTATGATGCTAAAGAAGATCTGCATTGGGACATGGAACTCGTGTTAGTTCGTCACGGCACAACCTTATGGAACAAGGAACGTCGATATCTAGGACACTCCGACTTAGGTTTGCTACCGGGAGCAGAGCAGGAATTAAAGCCTTTGCAAGAAAAATTGCAAGGGCAGTCCTTTGCTCGAATCTATTGCAGCGATTTAATGCGATGTCGCCAGACCTTGCAGATCATTGTGCCGGAATCAGAATTGACGTCTGGAGGTTCCCTATCTACTACGTCTCCTATGATGGAACCACGTCTGCGAGAGCTTCATTTTGGTGAGTGGGATGGAAAAACGTATGACATGCTCAAGGATGTGTCGTTGTATCGCGCTTGGATTGATGAGCCGCAACGGATAACCCCTCCTGGAGGAGAGTCTTGGGCAGATTTTGTGAATCGTCTACGGAAATTTCTTGACTCTCTGTATGAATGGCGTGTTGCTATGGAAGTTCAACCCATGGATTTGACTGCTGCGCCACCCTCTGTTTTGGTCGTTACGCATGGTGGCGTAATTCGTCAGTTAGCTTGCATGCTGATACCGGGCCATGATTTTTGGAGTTTGAATCCGAAGCCGGGAGAAGCATTTAGGATTCAATTGAGGCTGGCAGGACGGCACAATTACATAGCAGAAATGCTTCCTCATTAGGTTAGACACCAGCGGATAAAGAGGCTGTTTGGGTTGTAAGCCGCCTCTTTTTAACCTATAATCATCAAGTAAAAGAACGGCTTGACTACCACTACATCAAATATCCAGCAGACGAGGTCGGCGCAGCGTGATGAAACTATGGTTTCCCTTGCCTGCGCTGTTAAAAGGGAAGTCGGTGTGAGTCCGGCGCGGTCCCGCCACTGTAAATGGAAACATGCCCGTTAGTCCTGCTTTATGTGCTACTAAGCATATGAAAGAATTTCAGGACATGCATTTTACCATAAGTCAGGATACCTGCCCGTCCGCCTGTCACCATAATCCTTCGAGGAAAGGATGACGTGTTCGCAGTGACTGTCCATGCGGAAAGAAGCTGCCGCCTGCGCACGATCTGCGCTAACGTAACCCCTGTGTCCTGATATGAGGATGCGGGGTTTTTTTGATAGGAAAAGAAGGCTGGATTTAGAAGATATCTGATGATGTTCAAGTAACGCTCTTAACGATTTTTTTATGAAGGGGTGCAAATCATGGCAGGAAAAAAAATAAAGGTTTGGACAACAGGTCTATTGGTTCTGATTTTGGCAGTTGTGCTGAGTGCATGTGGAGCTAATGGGAAAAATGCTGAAAATAAAGAGAACCAGACTTCTTCACAGCAGCCGGGACAGACCGTAACCGCACAAGAGCCTCCGGGCAAAACAGTTTACCCACTCACAGTTAAGGATGCAACAGGACAGGAATTTACATTCAAAAAAGCGCCGGATAAAATCGTTTCCGTCTCCCCGGCAGAAACCGAGGCGCTGTTCGCCATCGGGCTGGATAAGGAAATTGTCGGTGTCTCCGACTACTCTGATTACCCAGAAGCAGCTACGAAAAAGCCTAAAGTGGGCGGTATTATGAAACCGAACGAAGAGGCGATCATTGCTGCTAACCCGGAAGTCGTTTTTGCAGGGATATCACTTAGTGAACAGGCTACGACCAAGCTGCGCGATATGGGAATTATGATTTTTAAAACGGAACCGAAGACAGTTGAAGATGTCATGGCTAACATCGAATTGTATGGGAAAATCACCGATCATCAGAAAGAAGCGAGAGCGGTGACTGACAAGATGAGAGCAGATGTAGCTGAAGTGAAAGAAGGAATTAAAAATATCGGTAAAGGGCAGAAGCTGCGGGTATACGTCGAGTTTTCACCAGGCTGGACAGTTGGTAAAGGCGAGTTTATGGACGAGCTGATCACGTTAGCGGGCGGCGAAAATGTAGGTGCCACGCAGAAGGGGTGGTACCAAATTAGTGAGGAAAATATTATTGCTGCGAACCCTGACGTGATTTTGTACAGCAAAAGTGTCAAGGACGACAAAACTGGTCAAACGCTCGGCGAAATCATTAAAGCTCGCAGTGGATGGGATCAAATATCGGCTGTTCGCCACAACCGGGTATTTGCCGTGGATGATAATTTGATTAGTCGTCCGGGTCCACGCGTAACGGAAGGTCTCAAGGAAGTGGCCAAGGGCGTGTATCCTGAAATTTTCAAATGAACCGTAAACTGATCGGCTTTGGAGGAACAGGTCTTGTCCTGCTGTTACTGACGCTACTGTTCTGTCTTGGCATCGGCTCGGCCAAGCTTCCGGTCAGCCAGATCACGGGCATTCTGGTTAACCACCTTCCATGGTTAGGCGATACGTTTACACCGGATTGGAATACATCCTCAGAGCAAATTATTTTGAAGGTCAGATTGCCACGAGTGTTACTGGGAATGTTGGTAGGAGCAGCGCTGGCGCTGGCGGGAGCCGGATTTCAGGGTGTGCTGCGTAATCCTTTGGCTGATCCGTATACACTGGGGGTATCCTCGGGGGCTTCGGTAGGAGCGGCAGTACTGATTTATTGGGGCCTTCAATTTTCATTTGTTGGCATATGGACGCTGCCGCTAGTGGCATTTACGACCGGAATGCTGACGCTGTGGATGGTGCTGACGTTGGCACGGGAAGGTGGAAAAATTCCGACACAAAGTCTCATTTTGTCGGGTGTGGTGATGCAATCCTTTCTGGGGGCGGTTGTTTCCTTTCTGACAGCCATGTCGAAGGAGACGGTCAATGAAATATTGTACTGGACGATGGGAAGTCTTAGCCTGCGCGGTTGGTCATATACAGGAATCCTTTTACCTTATGTGGTCATAGGACTGGTATTTCTATGGAACCGGGCACGTGTGCTGAATATTTTGGCTTTGGGTGAACGTCAGGCGGCTCACATGGGAGTTCATGTAGATGCGACGAAGCTATCTGTTCTGATCATTTCCACGCTGCTGACAGCAGCCGCTGTCTCGGTATGTGGAGTGATTGGCTTTGTGGGACTCGTTGTACCGCATATCATTCGTCTGGTGACAGGGCCTGATTACCGGATGATTGTTCCATTATCTGCGCTCGGTGGAGCTATTTTTATGGCTTGGGCAGATACGGCGGCTCGCACGTTGTTAGCCCCCACGGAAATTCCTCTGGGCGTGATGACGGCCTTTGTTGGGGCACCGTTCTTCGCATATCTCCTGTACCGGAACAAGAAGCTGCGCAGGGGGGAAATGCTGTGACAGAACAAAGTGAATCACAGAAGGTACATGATCGGGCGTTAGAGGTAGCGGGTCTAACACGTGCCTATGGAGAGTTCCATGCGTTAAAGAATATAAGCTGGAGCGTCGACGAAGGAACTTGGTGGGGGATTATTGGTCCGAACGGCAGTGGAAAATCCACCTTGCTGCATTTGCTTTCCGGTGTAGATCAGCCAACTTCGGGAAACGTTCATATCTATGGCAAAAAGGTCGGTAGCTACAGCAGAAAAGAGCTTTCCCGACTCATAGCCGTACTCCAACAGGAAGGGCTTCCTCCAGTGGGATACACCGTCAGGGAAGTCGTAGAAATGGGACGTTTTCCTCATCAGGACTGGCTAGGCAGGGAAAAGGGTGTTGATGTGGAGGCGATCACGGATCGCGTGCTAGAGCGATTGGGTCTTACCACGCTGGCGGACAGAGCATTGGACCGCTTGAGTGGGGGACAGCGACAGCGTGTAGCTTTGGCAAAAGTAATGGTGCAGGAGCCACGAATATTGCTGCTGGACGAGCCTACGACCTATCTGGACTTGCGCTATCAGCTTGAATTTATGGAACTGCTGGCAGATTGGCGCCAAGAAACGGGTGTGACGATCATTGCGGTCTTGCATGATCTTAACTTGACAGCCCAATTTTGCGAAGATTTGCTTGTACTCAAAGATGGAATGGTTGAAGGATTGGGAGCTTCATCGAAGTTATTAACCGAGGATCGGATTCGACGAGTATACGGTGTTGAGCCTGTGATGCTTCCGCATCCCGATAGCGGTGTGCCGCAGCTCTTGCTGCGCAGGAGTGCTTCGGATACAGCAGATTAAATAAACGATGAAACACACTTAAAAAGAGCAGGGAGTGGAAGTTATGAACAACAAGCTGCGTCAGCTGATCGATAGCATTGCCCAGCCGGATGTGGTGGCGGCCTCGGCAGCTTCATCCCATTTGGACCAATTAACAAAGCCACCGGGAAGTCTTGGAAAGTTGGAAAGTGTGGCCATCAAGCTAGCAGGAATTACAGGAGTGGACAAGCCTGAATTTGATCGTAAAACGGTTATGGTCATGGCTGCGGATCACGGTGTGTGTGAAGAGGGAGTCAGTGCCTTTCCGGCTGAGGTTACACAGCAAATGCTGTATAACATGCTGTCAGGTGGCGCGGCAATTAATGTGCTGGCACGCCATGCGGGCGCAGATGTCAAGGTGGTAGATGTTGGCGTGAATGCGGATGTCGCTCACGTGAATCTGGTGGACCGTAAGGTACGCATGGGTACTTCGAATATAGCTAAAGGGCCAGCGATGCTGCGTACGGAAGCGGAACAGGCGGTTTTGGCCGGAGCTGAAGCCGTAGCAGAAGCGGTCAAAGGTGGCACACGGCTATTCGTTACCGGAGAGCTGGGCATCGGGAATACGACAGCCAGCGCTGCGGTCGTATGTGCTCTCACCGGACTGGAGCCGGAAGTTATCGTAGGCCGGGGGACGGGTGTAGATATGGCTGGGCTTACCCGTAAAATATCGGTTGTCTGCCGCGCATTGGACGTGAACCAGCCAGATGCAAATGATGCGCTCGACGTGCTCACTAAGGTCGGCGGTCTGGAGATTGCCGCCTTGGCAGGAGTCATCCTCGGGGCAGCCGCACATCGCTGTCCAGTCGTGTTGGACGGCTTTATTTCAGGCGCAGCCGCCCTCGCAGCGCGTGCACTTGCGCCTGCAAGCGCTGCGTACATGCTTGCTTCGCATGCCTCGGACGAGCGCGGGCACGCGGCGGTGCTCCGCCAGCTCATGCTGGAGCCCATG
Organism: Paenibacillus sp. FSL R7-0340; assembly: GCF_038002205.1. Lineage (NCBI taxonomy): Bacteria > Bacillati > Bacillota > Bacilli > Caryophanales > Paenibacillaceae > Paenibacillus > Paenibacillus sp. FSL R7-0340. The sequence goes on along the minus strand of NZ_JBBOBY010000001.1, from coordinate 4,688,489 downwards.
CTTCATTTGGACATGCGGCTCGGGGAGGGCACAGGCGGTGCGCTTAGCTTGCACCTGATTGATGCGGCGTGCCGCATTATGCGCGAAATGGCGACCTTTGCCGATGCAGGCGTATCGGACGGTCAGGGAGCCGCGCAGCGATGAAAGCGCTCGTGACCGGCGGGGCACGCAGCGGGAAAAGCGGCTTTGCCGAGCGATTATGCATGTCGCGCGCGCCTGGCGCCTGCTACATTGCAACGGCGCAAGCCTATGACATGGAGATGAAGGAGCGCATCGCCCTTCATCGGGTCCAGCGCGAGTCTGCCGGATACGACTGGCAGACTCTGGAGGAAGCGCAGGCGCTGCCGGAGCTGCTGCGACGGCTTGGCGGCGATCAAGCGTCGCAGCCATCACCCGCGCCTATGGTGCTAGTCGACTGCCTAACCCTGTGGCTGTCGAACGTGCTGCTGGCCGCAGGCGAGGACGGCGAAGCTGCGTCCAGAGCTGCCATTAATGAACTGGCGGCAGCTGTGGAGCAGTATCCGGGGCAGCTCGTCATCGTGACCAACGAGGTTGGTGACGGTATTGTGCCCGAATATCCGCTTGGTCGGCTGTATCGGGATTTGAGTGGGGTTATGAATCAGCGGATTGCCCGTCTTTGTGATGAAGTATTTTTGGTGACGGCGGGCATTCCCGTAGAACTCAAACAGTTGGAATATAAGCTATGAGCCGCGAACGTCAGGCTGTTGCTGCGGCTTTTCAATTTTTAACGCGTCTTCCGGTGAAGGCGGAATTGGATTTTTCCCCGGATTTGCTTAAACGCAGTGCAAGTTATTATCCGCTGGTCGGAGTGGTTATTGGCATCATTGTCTGGGGCTTTGCGGCGCTTACTTCTATGGTGTTGCCGCCGTTGCCGTGTGCGATTCTTACGCTTGTTGTCTGGGTTTGGTTGACGGGCGGATTGCATTTGGACGGGTGGATGGATGCGGCTGATGCCTTGTTCAGCTACCGATCCCGTGAGCGGATGCTGGAGATTATGAAGGATAGCCGTGTAGGAGCAATGGGCGTTATTGCTTGTGTGTTGCTACTCATGCTCAAGGCTTCTTTGCTGTATACAGTGTTGGTTGAACGGAATGTGTCTGGCTTACTGCTGCTTCCGATGGTTTGGAGCCGCTGGTTTATGGTACATGCAATGAAGCGCTGGCCTAAAGCCCGTAATGATGATGGGCTGGCTGCGCGTTTTGCTGATATGAGTGGTGGACGCGTAGGGTTAGCCGTATTCTGGGCTGTATTAGTGACCCTGAGTGCTGCCGTAGGACAATATCTTCTGGCAGGTTTGGCTACAGCAACAAGGGATACTGGGAATCTGTCGTTGGCAGGATCAACCATACAGACGTTCCTTTCATATTCTGAGAGCCTTCCAATCTCGATAGGTTTTGTGTTGATTCCGGTCTTGGCTTACGGTGTTGGAACCTTCACGGCAAACCGTATTAACCGCCGCTTGGGTGGACTTACGGGAGATATATACGGAACTTTAAACGAATTGCTGGAGACTGTTTTATTGTTGTTTATTGTAATTTTGTACGGGTTGTGACCAGATTTGAAATGAATTCGTTAAAGGGGAAGAGGCAATTGTCAACTTTCGAACCGTCCTGCACGAACCCGGCAGCCGTATTGATGCTTCAAGGAACAGCGTCGGATGTGGGCAAAAGCGTGGTGACAACTGCGCTTTGCCGTATTTTTACGCAGGACGGATATCGTCCCGCACCGTTTAAGTCGCAAAATATGGCGTTAAACTCTTATGTTACCGAGGACGGCAAGGAAATTGGACGCGCTCAGGGGGTGCAGGCTGAGGCCTGCGGTATTGAGGCCACGACTGACATGAATCCGATTCTGATTAAGCCAGTCAAAGATATGCACTCACAAATTGTTGTACACGGTGTACCTTATGCCTATATGAGCGCCTCCGATTACCGGAAGGATTTTTTGCCAAAAGCCAAACAGACCGTTATGGATGCTCTGAATCGGTTGCGTAATACCTATGATATTGTCCTTATGGAAGGGGCAGGCAGCCCGGCAGAGATTAATTTGAAGGACCGAGATATCGTAAATATGAATTTGGCAGGTTGGGCGGATGCACCAGTGTTGCTTATTTCAGATATCGACCGGGGCGGTGTTTTTGCTTCTCTCGTAGGAACCATCGAGTTACTGGAACCCCATGAAGTACAGCGTATCCGCGGATTTATCATTAACAAATTCAGAGGTGATCTGTCTCTGCTTCAACCGGGATTAGACTGGCTGGAAGAACGGACGGGCATTCCTGTACTCGGTGTATTGCCCTATCTACCAGACATTCGCATTGAAGCAGAGGATTCGGTAGTACTGGACAAGAAGCCCAAGCAATCTGCAAAAGGTAAAGAACTGGATATTGCGGTGATACGATATCCGCGGATTTCCAATTTTACGGACACGGATGCTCTGGCCGCAGAGCCGGATGTGAGTGTTCGTTATGTCACAGAATCCGGACAGTTGGGCGTACCGGACGCCATTATCTTACCGGGGACCAAAGACACCATTGGAGACCTGCTGGAATTGCGTGAGAGAGGTCTGGAGAAAGACATTCGGCAGGCTATGAATACTGGACGCACACAGCTAGTTGGCATTTGTGGAGGTTATCAGATGCTGGGTACAGCGCTATTTGATCCCCAAGCCGTCGAATCTGGGTTGCCGCAGCAGGCAGAAGGGTTAGGTTGGCTGGCTCTATCCACGACTTTTTTAAAGGAAAAGCAAACCGTACGCGTACAGGGAACCCTGTCTAATCATTGCCCGCTTTTGCTTAGTACTGCGCCTGATTCGGGTTCTGCCTCTAAGCCAAGCATTGAAGGCTATGAAATACATATGGGCGTTACGGAGTATGTTACGGAACCATACGAACCTACAGATATAACTTTTAACCTAAGCGAAATGAAAAGGTTATTCCATATCCGGCGTGGCGAAGGAACAGCTTTTGAGGAAGGCTGGGGTACGACAGACGGTAAAGTATGGGGAACCTATTTGCACGGTGTGTTTGATAATGACCGTTTTCGTCGGTGCTGGCTGGATGGATTGCGACAAACCAAGGGCTTGGCACCTTTAGAAAGCACTTTTACTGTACGTGAAGCCAAGGAACGAGAGTTTGACCGTGTCGCAGAGGTGGTACGGGCTCATTTAGATATGGAGCAAATTTATCGTATTATGGGAATGAATTCATAAACTTCATGGATGATTATTAAAATCGCTTTTAAAAAATAAAGAGGTATTTCTACAGCCATTTTCAAGACTGTGAGATACCTCTTTTTATTCAGGATTTTGCAAAATTCGATTCCAGTCGCTCTGAAGTGCAAGATATAGACGAACTAAACCATTTCGATCTACATCTTGTCCATTGGAAGTCGTTTATGGGATTTTTGCAAAATCCTCTATTGTATCGGCTTACGTAATTTTAAATTTTTGAACTGCCTTTTGCAGCTCGGTTGCTTGTTTGCTTAATTGGCGAACAACCTCGCTGTGGCTTTCCATTTCATTTAGTTGCTCATCGGCGTTAAAACCGATTTCTTGAATCATATGCTGTGCATTGGCAGCGATGAGAGCTGTCTCTTCCACGGAAGCAGATACTTCCTCCGAGCTGGCGGATACTTGCTCCGTTGCTGCAGATACCGTTTGAATCGTAGCATTGATCTTTTGCATAAGCTCACTTAGCTGGTTAAAGGCTGAGCTCGCTTGTTGAACCATTTCCGTTCCCGAATGAATTTCACGGCTAACCTGGGTCACAGAGTCCACAGATTGTTGCGATACTTCTTGAATGGTAACCAAATAGTCAGAAATTTCTTGTGTGGCTTCTTTAGATTGCTCGGCAAGCTTGCGTACTTCTCCAGCTACTACGGCGAAGCCCCGTCCATGTTCGCCCGCACGGGCAGCTTCAATGGAGGCATTCAGGGACAACATTTGAATTTGCTTCGTAATATCGAAAATAGCCGAAACGATACTGCCAATGGCTTCTGAACGCTCATTCATACTATGGATGTATCGAAGCGATTCATCGGCAGCATGTCCTACCTGTGACATTTGAGCTACAGCTTTTTGAGCGAGCGTATTACCGTTAACCGTTTCTTTCGTTGCTTCACTGATTTGATCGGATACATCATTGGCAGAGGAGGCGATGTGCTGAACACCTTGAGCGATTTCCTCCATAGCCTGTGCATTTTCAGCAGCAGTTGTAGCTATGCTGGTACTGCCCTTTGCTACTTCCTCTGCGGCAACTGTAGAGTCCTGCACTTTTACACTCATAGCCTCAGTCCGACGAAGCAGCTCGTCCGATCCTTCAACAACCGCACCGGATGTAGAAAGCACATGGCCGATCATTTCTTTCAAGTTATGAGACATTGATTGGAAGCTGCGGGCAAGTTGGGCAATTTCATTGACTCCATGAACTTTCGCTTCTTGTGAAAGATCACCTTGAGCGATTTTTTCGCTATGACGAACCAATTCAGCAATGGGTTCTACAACTTTACGTATCACGAGGGTAGAAATAATTCCGCCCAGCAGGAGCGTTGCCACTGTAATACCTATGCAAATCCATAAAATTTGTTGGGATTTTTCCTGTACGAATCCGACATCTTCGTTCACACCCAGAACTAGATTACTACCCGATATAGCAAAGAAGGCGGTTTTGTGTACTCCGTACGAATCGCTGTAAATTTCACTGATATTCATCTCGCCTTGTTTTGCTTTTTTAATATCCTCTACAGGAATGAGTGCATCCTTGACCTTGTATACTGATTTTACATTCCTTGCGACGACTTCGGCTTTACCATCCTTTACTACTGCGATATATGCCGATTCTAATTTGAGAGTATCGACCTTGTCCTGAAGATAGGATTCCATCTGTATAGCGGAGCCGGAATCAGAACCGCTTCCTTGTTGGGCCTGAACCGCTAAGGAAATATTGAGATCCTGATACACATTTTTAGCTCCAGTTTCTAGCAATTGGTCTACTTGAGGCATGACACTGTTATTAATGATACTCATGGATATTGCATAGAAACTGATGCTGAACAAAAGGGATGCAAAGAGCTGAATCAGCAAAAACATAATTCGTAATTTCGCGCCAATGGAACGATTAAAACTCTTCATGAAAATTCTCCTCTCACATGATGGTAATAAAATCAGACGAATTCCCCTGCTTGATGTAGGCCGCTTGTCCAATAAGATACTAGGCACGCCATGATCTACTTGTTTTCCTCTCCTTGCTTGAAGAAAAGACTGAAAATGTTCGGATTCTATGTATATTTCAGCTGTATTCAAGGGACAAGAATGTGAAAGGGAAGTAATCCATGATTTACTAAAAAGTAGGTTAGACCTATTTTACATAATTAACAGGCGGTTGAATAGTCATATTTGCCCAAAAACAAACAAAAAATATATAACTATGGTCTTAGGTGTTTAGATGTAAGTTAGATGTAAATTATCAGGTGCATAAAAACGAATAGATTACTCCTTCTTTAAAACTATTGTAAAAAAGAAGTAATATAAGTAGCATAAGGAATACCGCTTTTATTACAATATTCTTCTAAGCTTGGTTTGGTAAGTTCGAAAGTGGTCTTCAATATACATATAAAAAGGGGAAAAGGTAGTTATGAATCGGGATTTACTTTCCAAAGAAATGATTTCGCAGGTCAGGGGAGAAGATGAACAGGAGCAGACTTCCGGAAGTTACAGAGCTGCCACAGGGAGAAATCCGATAAGTCGTCTATTAGATTATGTATCAGGCGTATTCACTCCGATCTTGCCGGCAATGATTGGGGCGGGAATGATAAAGGTATTAATATCTATTTTCATGTCCTTAGGTTTTTTGTTTTCAGACCAACAGGTATTTACTAGTTTGTTATCTGATCAACAGGCGTATACCATTTTATTGGTTATCAGCGATGGTTTATTCTATTTTTTGCCCATTCTATTTGCGGCAAGTGCGGCAAGAAAGCTGAACAGCAATATGTTTGTTGCGGCTGCCATCGGAGCATCAGTATTGCATCCCCGCCTGACAGAGTTGTTCCAGTCTGGTGAGGAGGTTCGCTTTGGCGACTTGTCAGTCATAGACGGGCAGTCTGCTTCTTCCATAATACTAATGCTTGTTGTCGTTTGGATGGCGTCGTATGTGGAAAAATGGTTAGACAAGCATACCCCCTATTGGCTTAAAGTAGTGGCTGTCCCGACTTTGACTCTGATGATTTTTATACCTTTGATGATGTTCGTTCTTGGCCCGTTGTGGGGGTATCTCGGTCAACATTTATCGGATGGACTCGCATGGTTATTTGATAATGCAGGAGTGTTTGCAGGGCTGCTGCTCGGGGGCGCGATGTCTTTGCTTATTATGGCAGGTATGCAATATATAATGGTACCGATTATGATCAGCTCGCTTGCAACACTGGGCTACGATCATGTCTTTCCTGTGGTAGTGGCAGCGGTACTTGCCCAGGCAGGTGCAGCATTTGGCGTGCTTTTTAAATCCAAAAATGTCAAAGTGAAAACGCTGGCCTTTTGGACAGGCTTGCTTGCCATGATGGGGGTGGTTGAGCCGGCGATGTATGGAGTCACAATGCGCTTTAAGAAGCCTTTTGTTGCGGCGTTGATCGGAGGGGCTCTCGGTGGTGCATTTATGAGTTTATTTGGAACTGAAGCAACGGCTATTGGTGGTATATCAGGTCTGCCCAGCTTGGGATTATTCGTCGGTCCTACATTTATATATGCTATTTTGGGAATGTTAATCTCATTAGTTACAGCTGGCGTAATTACGTATTTTATGGGCTTTGTGGATGAAAAAGATGAGCATTCGCAAGTAGTGTCCACATCTGGTATGAATGCTTCTCCGAACTCGGTTGTGGAAAAGAGCCCTGGCAGCTAAGGCGTGCCAATGCCCAAAAGCCTCATGAAAGTGTTTACAAAAAAACTTGTCACCTCAGTCTTTATATGATATTATGGTGTCAGTTATTCAAAACTGCACAATCGTGGATTGTTACTGAGCGTATCGGGCAAAACCATAAGCAGGCACTATGTGTCAGTTTTGGTATTGCCTTTTTTTACTACTCCAAGCGGCTTAAGGTGATGGAATGAAGATAGCAAAGGTGCTGAATAATAACGTCGTAACGGTCATTGATGAACAGCAGAAAGAATTAGTCATTATGGGAAGAGGAATTGCTTTTAAAAAAAACACAGGCGATGAGATTGAAGAAGAGAAAATCGAGAAAATTTTCAAACTTGAAAGTACCGAGGTTTCCCGCAAACTCATGACCCTGATGTCTGATATCCCTATTGAATATGTTGAAATTTCTGATGAAATCATCCAATATGCCAAAACGATACTTGGTGTAGAGTTGCATGACAGCATCTATATTTCGCTGACGGATCATATCCATTTTGCCATAGAGCGTTATCGCTTGGGTATGGATATCAAAAATGCACTTTACTGGGAAATCAAGCGAATGTACCGCAAGGAATTCACGATTGGGACCAAAGCACTGCACATGATTCAGGACAAGCTGGGAGTTACACTTCCAGATGATGAAGGAGCATTTATCGCCTTACATTTGGTGAATGCACAGCTTAATAGCGAAATGCGCGAAACGATAACCCTGACTAACATTGTCAAGGATATCATAAATATTGTAAGTCGCTTTTTTGTAATGGATCTGGATGAAGAGTCGTTAAGCTATTACCGCTTTATTACACATCTCAAATTTTTTGCTCAACGGGTAATGAATGGGACCCCTGTACAAAATACAGATAATTCCCTTCATGATATGGTTAAGGTTCAGTATAAGAATGCTTACGCCTGCGCGGAAAAAATAAGAGATTATACGACTAAAATCTATGGTCGAAGCTTGTCCCAGGATGAGATGTTGTATCTCACCATTCATATCGAGCGTATCATTAAAAATCAATGATTTTATGTATGATCAGGGATTTAGGATTGCTACTTCTAAACCAGAAGGCAAAACCTGAATGCTGAAAGAAGATTGGCTTTTTATTAAGCTGTCTGCTTTCTGTATTCAGGTTTTTTTATTGCCCATTTGCGCATTTTATTTTATACCTTAAAAGAAAAGAGGAACACCTCATGGATCGAAATCAATTATCCAAAGAGATACTTACACTAGTTGGTGGTGAAGAAAACGTAGAGCAGGTCATTCACTGCATGACCCGCTTGCGCTTCAACCTTCATGATGATAAGAAAGCTCAGAAAGAGCAGTTGCAGAAAACGGATGGCGTCATGGGAGTCATGGAGAGTGGCGGCCAGTTTCAGGTTATTATCGGTAATGATGTAGCTAACGTGTACAAATCGTTGGTGAGCAACATGTCCAAGGCTCCGCAAAGTGACTCAGGAGCAAGTACTGCATCTAAGAAAAAACAAAACCCGATCAGCAAACTGTTCGACTTTATAGCGGGTATGTTTACACCGATTTTGCCAGCGATCACCGGCGCAGGTATGATCAAAGGGATCATTGCTCTTTTAGTGGCCATGAACTGGATGTCCGATAAGAGTCAAACCTATACGATTTTAGCGGCAATAGGTGACGGTGCGTTCTACTTCCTGCCTATTATTCTGGCTGTCAGTGCTGCTAGAAAACTCGGCAGTAATATGTTTATTGGTGCGGCGATTGGTGCTTCCATTTTGCACCCGACGATTACAGCTTTACTGGCATCTAACGTGAAGGTTAGCTTTATTGGTCTTCCGGTGACAGCGGCCACGTATTCTTCGACCGTTATTCCAATCGTTATTGCGGTCTGGCTGGCATCTTATGTTGAAAAATTCATTGATAAGTATACACATGCATCACTGAAGTTGCTCGTTGTTCCGACATTGACTTTATTGATTATTGTACCTTTGACTTTGGTTGCTGTAGGGCCGCTCGGCTCCATTATTGGTAATGGCCTGTCAGGCGGTATCTCTTGGTTGTTTGAAAATACAGGTGCACTTGCAGGTCTGCTGCTAGGCGGTACCTTCTCCCTGATCATTATGACAGGTATGCACTATGCGTTGGTTCCTATTATGATTGGATCGATTGCAATGTTGGGCTTTGACTACATGATTCCAATTATGGGAGCAGCCAACTTGGCACAGGCTGGTGCTGCACTGGGTGTATTCTTAAAATCAAAAAATGCCAAAGTCAAAACAGTGGCTTTCTCGACGAGCTTGACAGCTATTATGGGTGTAACTGAGCCTGCAATGTATGGTGTAAATATGCGGTTTAAAAAACCATTTACTGCTGCGTTGATCGGCGGAGCTGTCGGCGGGGGCTTCATGAGCTTGTTTGGTACAAAAGCGTATGTCATGGGTGGATTGGTTGGTGTGCCTGGTCTGGCGATGTTTATTGGACCGACTTTCTTATACGCAATCCTTGGTCTCATTATTGCATTTGTGGTTGCTACGATTGTTACCTATTTGATCGGCTTTACAGATGAAAAGAACGAAGAAGCACCACAAGCAACAACAGACGCTGCCGGAAACATCTCTACTGATGAAATAGCACAATCTGCTGTGTCCTCACTGCCGAAAGGTGAGAAAATCCCGGTATACAGCCCGATTATGGGTGAAGTTAAGCCGCTCAGTGAAGTCAATGACCCTGCATTTTCTCAAGAAATCATGGGTAGAGGTTGGGCTATTGAACCATCCGAAGGCCGGGTTGTTTCCCCAGTGGATGGCACAGTGTTCTCCATTTCCAAAAGTGGGCATGCTGTTGGATTGGTGAGTGATTCAGGACTTGAAATGCTCATTCACGTTGGGATGGATACGGTTAAACTAAAAGGACTTCATTTTACGCCTCATCTTAAAGCAGGAGATCGCGTGAAGGTAGGAGACCTCGTGCTGGAGTTTGATCTGGTGGAAATCCGCAAGGCTGGTTACGAAACGATAACGCCTGTTATTGTTACGAATGTAGCTCAGTTTAGCGAGTTGGAGTCCGCTGATAATCAGCATAAAGTGGTTAAGGAACAGGAACTGCTATACACAGTGATCGTCTAACGGCTGATAAAAATTTTACGCCTAAGTTGAATACATGTCGTTGTGTTCAGGACAAAAAACAGCAAGTCTTCGAAAGATGAAGGCTTGCTGTTTGGCATTTTCAATAAAACCCAAAGTGGAAGCTGCTTAACTATTTTATTGTTATAAAACCTACAAAAATAGTTGGTTTTGTGATATAGTAATCTTCGGATTGAAGGATCACCTTATAAAACATATTAAGTATAAGTTTGGAGGAAATAATACATGGATACCTTCTTTATTATTTTAAATGTTATTGTGCTGCTTTTGCTGCTAGGCGTATTGGTCTGGATGCAGAAAAAGCACATCTCCTTTACAAAAAGGGTATTTGCCGGACTTGGCTTCGGACTGATCTACGGGGCTGTTCTACAATATGCCTATGGGGCAGGCTCAGAGGTCATTACAAAATCAGTTGATTGGTTCAACCTCGCAGGTAATGGTTATGTCCGTTTGCTGCAAATGGTAGTTATTCCGCTTATCATGGTGTCGATTATTTCGGCTATTATGAATTTGAAGGGAAGACAGAACCTTGGCAAAATCAGCGTGTCCATTATTGCAGTACTACTGATTACAACGGCAATTGCTGCTTCAGTTAGTATTGTAACCAGCTTGTCGTTTGATCTAAAGGCAATTGAGATTCAAGGTGGGGAGAAGGAACAAGCACAGGGCTTGAAGATGGAAGAGCGCCTTGGAACAGTTCAGGACATGACCATTCCACAGCAGGTGCTGGAATTTATTCCTTCAAATCCTTTTGAGGATATGACGGGAGCACGTCGTACGTCGACGCTGGCGGTGGTCATTTTCTCGGCCTTTATCGGTGTGGCTGTGCTCGGATTGGATCGTAAAAAACCAGAACAGGCGCAAACCTTCCGTAAAGTGATCGATGCAGTGTACGCTGTAGTGATGCGGATTGTAACTCTGGTGCTGAGATTGACTCCTTACGGCATTTTAGCACTGATCACTAAAGTAGTAGCTACGACCAATCCGGATGAAATTTTGAAGCTAATCAAGTTTGTGCTCGCTTCTTATGTGGCTCTGTTGGTCATGTTTATCATTCATCTTATTTTGCTGGCCTTGTTCGGCTATAATCCGGTGACGTATGTGAAAAAGGTATTGCCTACATTGGTTTTTGCTTTTACTTCTCGTTCCAGTGCAGCGACCATTCCGTTAAATGTTGAAACACAAACGAAAAAGCTTGGTGTGTCCGACGGCATCGCGAATCTGTCTGCGACCTTGGGAGCGACTATTGGGCAAAACGGCTGTGCTGGTATTTATCCGGCAATGCTGGCGGTCATGATTGCTCCAACCGTGGGTATTGATCCAACGAGCTGGGATTTTATCCTCACGCTTATTCTGGTCGTTACGGTCAGCTCGTTTGGCGTGGCGGGTGTAGGCGGTGGTGCCACTTTCGCTTCCCTGATCGTGCTTTCCACCATGAATCTTCCAGTGGCATTGGCAGGATTGCTCATCTCAGTCGAACCGTTGATTGATATGGGACGCACAGCGTTAAATGTCAATGATTCTATTACCGCAGGTCTCATTTCAGGCAAGGTGCTCAAGGAGAACGATCAAGACGTGTTCAACAATCATGGCATGGATTTGGATGCAACGGCACACTCCTAAGTAAATGATAAACGAAAGGTGTACGATGCCTTCCCCTATCGCATCTGTAGCCTATATAACACACGTACAGAATGTACTCAATACAAAGAGCCGGCCATAAGGTCGGCTCTTTGTATTGAGTTTAGGACAGTGTAAATTATAGCTGTTCACGAATCCTAATCTATGATACATTAAAATAATGTTTTTCCGGCTTGCTTCGGATGAACCGCGGTTCGCAACCATCCCGCGCTATCAAAACTAGGAGGATTTCATGTTTAATCTGTTATGGGGGGCAGCTTTTGTCCTCGTCAATTTTATGTTCTTTTTGTTATGTTTTCGGTTGTTCGGTAAAAAAGGGCTGTACGCCTGGATTGGTGTTGCTACTGTACTAGCCAACATTCAGGTAACCAAAACGATTGATCTGGTCGGTATTACCACGACATTGGGAAATACGATGTATGTTTCTATGTATATGGCCAGTGACTTACTGAATGAAAAATATGGGCCTAAAGAGGCGCGTAAAGCTGTGTGGTTCGGCTTTTTTACTCTGATTATGACGACGATAACGATGCAAATGGTGCTGCAGTTCCAGCCTACTGCAACGGATTTTGCCCAGACACCGATGCAACAGCTGTTTGGATTGTTGCCAAGGCTTGCGCTTGCCAGCTTGACAGCCTATGCGGTCAGTCAATTGCTGGACGTGCGTCTGTATGCCTGGATTCGCAAGTTTTTTCCGGAACGTCATCAGCTCTGGATTCGCGGCAATGGCAGCACGATGATCAGCTCGTTTATAGATACGCTCATTTTCTGTACTATTGCCTTTTACGGTTATGCGTGGGGGATATGGCTCGAGATATTATTCACCACCTACATCTTAAAATTTGTACTGACCGCGGCGGGTACACCCATTTTGTACATCGCACGCAATTTCCGCTTTATAGAAGAGGAGGAGCAAACCCTCAAGCCATAATGGCTTGGGGCTGCCCCTCCTTTTTTCATACTTTTTACATACCGATATAATGAATAGCGATGTTTTTATCCCAGCACTGTCAGTTCTTTTGGAAAAGAGGTAAGCACTTCAACACCATCAGAGGTGACCAGAACGTCATCTTCAATCCGCACACCGCCGAGGCCTGGCACATAGATGCCGGGTTCGATTGTGAACACGAAGCCTTCATGAAGCAGATCACTATTGCCTCCGTGTACAGATGGATATTCGTGAACACTCATGCCAAGGCCGTGTCCAACTCGATGGTTAAAGGCAGGGCCATATCCAGCGGCTTCAACAACAGCCCGTGCTGCCTGATCTACGGATGCGCAGGAAACTCCCGGGCGAATGGCGGCAATTCCCGCTTCGTTCGAGCGAAGAACCGTATTATAAATCGTTTCCAGCTCAGCCGATAGCTTTCCAAAAGCAAAAGTACGTGTAATATCCGAAGCATAGCCATCGGAGTATACGCCCATATCAAACATGAGCAGATCGCCATGCTGTAGCTTGCGGGTGCCTGGAACACCATGAGGCAAGGCTGTTTTGGGTCCAGACAGTACTGTTGTGTCAAAGGACGGGCCCTCTGCGCCGATCTTTTTCATCTGGTATTCGATTTCGGCCACCAGCTCGACTTCCGTCACCCCTTCACGCACATGGGTGAGACCGTGACGAAGAGCATCTTCTACCAAACGAGCTGCATGTTTCAGACGTTGTACTTCCTCAGGAGTTTTTCTCACACGCATTTCTTGAAGCACAGGGCCTAGATCCACATATTGAGCCGCGCCAATGGCAGTATGTAGCTGTTCGTAACGGAGGACGGAGACGTGCTCCTTTTCCAGCGCGAATGCTTTCACACCGGTGCCTGTACGTTGACGCAGCAGATCATATGGATTGTCTGTATCGGTGTGGGTGGATATACGAGTCACAGAAGAAGCAGCTTGGGCGGCTTCTGCATCCAGGGCGGGTACGATCAGTTCTGGTTCTTGGTCCCGAAGCAACACCAGACCAAGAAAACGCTCATGCGGATCACTGGCAAAGCCCGTCAGATAGTAAATATGTTTAGGATCGGTCACAAGCAGGCCGTCCCAAGACTGTGACTTCAGTTCATCATACAGTCGGGTTATTTTCTCATTCATAAAGTCTCATTCCTTTCTGTCTATTTATTCATTATAGCTCTTCATACATAATTATTTATAGCATTGAATGACTTATTCTCTTTCCTGACATAATGTTTGCAGTCGTGCCTGTACATTCTGATCATAGTAACCACCATGGTAGCAGAGTACCTTCTCGACATCCAATACAGTTAGTTTATCGAGGCTCTTCAGGGCCAGCGGCATATCCGGCGTAGCCGACTCTGCAGGCCCGACCAGTTCACCTTCGACTACCAGCAGTTCATCTGCTGCCAATAGTAGCTTTTGTGCGGGCACATACAAGCTGATATGCCCGGGCGTGTGACCGGGTGTATGAATAATCTGTATGCCCCCACCATAAGGCAGATGCTCACCGTCCTCAAGAATATGAGCAAAGCGCAAATCTGGCAGGCGGCGAATCATATCCTCTGCTTGCTGCTTGAGCACAGTATCCATTTGTTTAATCCGTTCGGGCGTCAGCTTCACAAACGGTCGCTCTCCTGTCATGTAAGGAACGTCATCCTTATGGGCTAACAGGGCAGTATTCGGCAGCAGATCCAGCAGTGCATGAACATTTCCGATATGGTCAATATCCTGATGTGTTAAAATAATTCTTTTCACGCGGCTGATATCCTCACCCACATCTGAGATAGCCTTGCGTAATGGCTCCAATTGGCCAAGCATTCCCGTGTCAATCAGTGTAAGTCCATCCTCGTCCTTGAGCAGTACAGGATAAATAGTCGTTTTTCCAAAAAAAGATTCCATAGGTATTTCCAAAATCAAGAGTTGAGTTCCAATATTCATATTAAGCTGCTTCAGAATCCTTAACTCCGAAACATACCTCCCGTCTCATCGTGTTAAATCGCTTTCCCCGTTTTTATTTTTCCTTATCTTCAGGCTCTATTATAAAACCCTTTGGGACTAATCCGCAAAACAACTCGATATGGCTGATCGGGCGCTTGTCTTGTACAATAAATAAATCACACAATAGGAGGCGGATACGAATAATGAATAAGGACCAATCTTTTTCCATTGAATTTGCGTGCAAAGAGGATCTTCCCGATATTGTGGACATTTATAATTCTACGATCGCAGGACGAATGGTCACGGCAGATCTGGAACCGGTGACAGTGGAGAGTCGCATTCCATGGTTTGAGGCTCATCAGGAGAACCACCGCCCTTTGTGGGTATTAAAACAAAAGGGTGCAATTGCCGGATGGGCCAGCCTTCAGTCCTTTTATGGGCGTCCAGCTTATAACGGTACAGCAGAAATTAGCATATACGTCCATGAGGATTCTCGTGGAACAGGAACAGGAAGTCGACTGGTACAGCACTTGCTAAATGAATGTCCGAGACTGGGGATTACAACGTTGTTGGGATTTGTTTTTGGTCATAATGAGCCAAGTATTGGGCTGCTGCAGAAGTTTGGTTTTGAGCAATGGGGATACTATCCGCGTGTAGCTGTGCTCGACAGCATAGAGCGAGATTTAGCGATATTGGGTAAGCGAGTGGATGAATAATAGCTTATGACAGTTAAATATTCTTTGTAATGTGTACAGAAAAAGGCTGTTTCCAAAACCTTCTCAAACACTGCGGATGATTTTAGGAGCAGCCTCTTTTACTTTGCTATTTTCATCGCTTTTAGCGCTGTGGTTTAAAACGTATACTGTGAAAAATTTGATTAAGCACCTCAGACAGCACCAAACCGACAGCAATAGCACCTGCGATCATCAGCGTGCTCATGGCCAGCTCCAGTGCCTGAGGATAATGTTGTTGTACGAACTGGCGCATGGCATTATAGGCCATTCCCCCTGGAACGAGCGGAATCATGCCTGCCACACTGAAAATAATCACAGGCATTTTGTACAGCCGCGCAAAGCCTTGACTGACGATGCCGATGAGAATCGTTGCCAAAAGGCTGGCGCTCACAGGCCCCATGCTGTCCGTGGTTGAATAATAGACAAGCCAGCCTAGCATACCAACAAAACCGCATTGCAGTAGTGAACGCCGGGGGGCATGGAAAAGTATGCCGAAAGCAGCGGTGGCAATAAAGCTTGTGAATAATTGTGCAAGCATAGACTTGAATCTCCTCCGAATCACATATAAGAAATGATAACCGCAACGCCAGCTCCAATGCCGAAAGACGTCAGGCAAGCATCGGCTCCCTTGGAAAGACCCGAAACAAGGTGCCCGGACATTAAATCACGGATGGCATTTGTAATTAACAAGCCTGGAACCAGTGGCATGACAGAGCCAATAATAATTTTATCCATCATCTGTCCCCAGCCTACTATCGTTAATAGAGCCGCCAACAAGCCGATTAGAAAAGATGCAGAAAACTCTGAGAAAAACTTAACCTTAACGAGCCTGTGAAAATACTGTACAGCTGCAAATCCGATACCTCCGCATAACACAGCTGCGGGGAAATCTCGCCAGACTCCACCAAACATGATCATGAAGCAACCGCTGGCCAACGCAGCAGCCATCAGCTGTACACGGTTGGAATAGCGGAGGGGGCCACGTTCAATCTCCGAAAGCTCCTTGACGGCAGCGCGAGGAGACAAATCGCCTGTGCTGATTTTACGTGAAATGGAATTGACCTCTGTCACCTTGTGCAAATCGGTAGTCCGCTCTACGATGCGGATAAGCTTGGCAGGCTCCGAGTCATTAATGGCAAAAAAAATCCCAGTTGGTGTTACATAGCTATGGGACTGGGATATGCCATAGGCCGAAGCAATGCGGGACATCGTGTCTTCAACACGATAGGTTTCGGCTCCATTTTGCATCATCAGTTTGCCCGCCAACAGACAAACCTCAATGATTTCAGGAGTAGGATAGGAATGATTATTCATACTCGCTCTCTTTCATTCGTACCGGGCCGTTCGACCCTATTATTTTCATTTATTGTAGCACAAAAAGCCGCCTTTTCAGAGGCGGTTATGTTAGGCGGAAGCCAAGGATTTCATCAAGATTCTATCATATCGGGAATAACGGTATAGTAGGACTCTTCCAGATATGTTGCGGCCTCAGACAGACCCATCACCTTAAGCTGTCCAGCTACAAAAGCACGAAGGGCAGAATGGGTGAACAAATGCCGTGTCTGGGCATCCCGAATAAAAGCCAGTCTGGCTTCACGCGAACCGTTGTGGAACAACTCACGCACAGCTTCGCCTTGTTGTTCCCAAAGGAAAGGCTCCGTTACGGTCAAGAGGGCACTCTCCATAGAAGAGCTATTCTTCGCAGAAGAAGATAACTGAATGCCCAACCCGTTTAGCGTAGGAGCTGCTTCATTGTGCTTCCGTTCTGTTCGCAAGCTGTCGATATACGCAGCCATATCCTGAATCGGTTCGATACCAAAGCGTTCGCGAAAGCATTCGCGTACAAACGCGGTGCGTTCATCTACAATCTGAGGCAGTCGCTGACCTGCATGTCCAGAATAGTCATCTCCACTGGCGTAGTATCGTTTTAATGAACTGTTCTCTGTATAAACAACGCTTAAAAAATCCTGCAAATGACGGGCAACCACCCATACACCCGTCCAATCGACGGGAGATACACATACTATAGGGGCCCGGGAAAGGTCCTTTTCAAGCCCAAAATCCGTTAAAAAGCCATAATGTATTCCGTCCACCCCTGCGTGGGCAAAAGGAACAACATCTGGTGGTGTAGCCATATATCGTGGCGCGTGGCCCTGCTCCATAATCAATCCCAAATCAAAACTCAGAGAATGCCGGTTCGCTTCGAGCTCTTTTTCAAATTCTATAAGTGCCTCAATCAAAGGTGTAGCTGATCCATAGGCTAGGTTAGAACCGGAATCCATCGTGTATGCCTCCCTTATCCAAGTACATCCGTAAAGCGTTCATCCCTAAAAGGTACGTGATTTTACACGAAATGTAAACCTGTATGACGAATATTTTCAAAAATGTGACCTTTTACCCGTGTGTTGTCAAATAAAACGCTTTCGGGCAAAGCAGGACAAGATACCTATGTTAGCTCGGTAGAGAAGTAAAGTGAGTTTGTGAAAATGCGGTCTTTTCAGTGTATGTTAGCAACCGTGAAGTGTGATTGCAGGATGCGCAGTGTGAAGGACAGGGTGCAACGTAACAGGCCAACGGGTATAATATCAGGACAAGGTGAAAAGGAGCGTCATCCGAAGATTTAACAGAAAGAAGTGGGCATATGAACTTGCAAAAGAAGGCTGTTTTTTTTGATGTAGATGATACGATGTACGATCATTTGCACCCTACACGCGATGCATTGCGTACAGTATTAGGATTGAGTGATCGTTTTCCTTATGAGAAAGCCTACCATCGTATTCGCTATTACAGCGATGTACTATCGGCTAAAGGAGGACTATTGGAGGGGAAGGCAGGGCCGGATGAACTGGATGAGATGAGGGAAGGCCGTTTCATTCTGGCTTTACAAGAATTCGGGGTAGAAATTACCCGTGAGCAGGCAGTACATGTTCAACAAGAATACTTGGATCGTCAGTACCGAATTGAGCCTTTTGAGGGGGCAACCTCGTTAATAAATGATTTGAGCTCGGCTGGATTTTTAGTTGGATTAATTACAAACGGTCTTGAAGAACACCAGATGAACAAGATCAAGGCCATGGCACTGGAAAATCATGTTGCAGCAGAGCATATCTTTGTATCTGGGACCGTTGGCTATGCCAAGCCTGATCCGCGCATTTTTGAAGTAGTGAACGAACGGACAGGAACGTTAGCAGAGCACTGCTGCTACATTGGGGATTCCTGGCGTAATGACGTGGCGGGAGCTATAGCTGCGAATTGGCAGGTGATCTGGTTCAATCACAGGAACGCTCCCCCGGAGACTGACGTGCTGGGGATCTATAAAACAGCAGCAAGCTATGCAGAGTTAAGAAGGTTGCTTCTGCCGGACGCTCGTTAGACACGGTACATACCGTATTTATAAAAGAATCAACCTATTTTGAAGCCATTCCAAAAGATAACCCGTAATACTATTTATCTGTTATAGAACTAACTTTATTGGTATTGGTTTAGAACAGAGAAGGAGGGGATCGCGCATGGTAGAACAATGGAGGCAGGCAGAAGACATCATAAGTCAAGTGACCGTATACAGTACGGAGGATAATGATCCGGTTACCATTAAAACAGGCACTCAAGACGTCCGCTGTATTGGCATCGGGACAGATGCGGCCGTATTTACGCTCGATACGTTGCCAGGCTACGCGTTCAAGGTGTACTCAGACATGGCGATCGAGAAGAAAGATGCGGAGGCCGACGTATATGAGCGTTTGCGAGGGTCTGACTTTTTTCCTCATTATTACGGAAAAGGCGACAAGTATATTGTCATAAGTTATGAATCCGGTATTACGCTGCTGGATTGTCTGCTGCAAGGAATTCCTGTGCCAGAGCAGGTCATTCTGGATGTGGAAAAGGCGAGGGAATTTGTCCGATCCAAGGGGCTGAATCCCCGTGATATTCACCTCAAGAATGTACTCATGCAAGACGGACGTGCCAAGGTATTGGATGTATCTGAATACGTGAAGGAAGGCGATGACAAGCGCTGGGAGCATTTGGTGTGGGCGTATCATACGTTTTATTCTGGTATCTCGGAGGTTAAGGTTCCCTCATGGATTTTGGATACGATTAAAAAATGGTACTACAAGCTGGACAACTCCAACTTTAATCTGGAGGAGTTTGCCCAGCGTGCCAGTCAATTGTTCTCTAAATGGAGGTCATAACCGCTGTAAAGAAAACGGATATGCAGACTGACCTTTCCATAGCAAAAAGGATTGCACCCGTATTTAGGGGAGCAATCCTTTTCTTTTATCTGAAATCCCGAGGCACTCTTCTGGCTGTACCGCTCGCAATCGCGGCTTGAATCA
This sequence comes from Paenibacillus sp. FSL R7-0340, assembly GCF_038002205.1. NCBI lineage: Bacteria > Bacillati > Bacillota > Bacilli > Caryophanales > Paenibacillaceae > Paenibacillus > Paenibacillus sp. FSL R7-0340. The sequence continues at coordinate 4,668,843 of NZ_JBBOBY010000001.1, read as the reverse complement.
CCTTTTCACGCACCCGTTGAACTGCACTCTCGTTAAATACACCAGGGATAATATACAGCTTGTTTAGTTCTTCAGGACGGATCGTGCCTGCGATGGCCTCTGCGGCCGCCAGCTTCATCTCTTCGTTGATTTCACGGGCACGGCAGTCGAGCGCCGCTCGAAAGATGCCAGGGAAACAAAGCACATTGTTAATTTGGTTAGGATAGTCCGAACGTCCGGTGGCGATGACACCCGCAATGTCCTCGACGTCCTCTGGCGCAATTTCGGGAACCGGGTTAGCCATAGTGAACAGCACCGGGGCTTCTTTCATACGTTTCACGTCTTCTCGTTGCAGTAGTCCACCTGCCGACAGCCCGATAAACACGTCAGCATCCTTCAGAACCTCGGACAGCGTGCCCGACAGCCGTTCAGGGTTGGTATGCTGCGCATACCAGTTCCACATCGGATGCTCGTATGTTTCATCAGCTGTAAGCGCTCCGTGACGATCTACGCCAATGATGTTGACTGCTCCTGCAGATAGCAAAATTTTCGTACAGGCCACACCCGCAGCCCCGATACCACAGACGACAATTTTGACGTCAGACAGGGCTTTGCCGACAACCTTGAGCGCATTGATCAGCCCTGCGTATAAAACGACAGCTGTGCCGTGCTGATCGTCATGAAAAACAGGTATGTCCAGCTCTTTACGTAACCGCTGTTCAATCTCAAAGCATCGTGGCGACGAAATATCCTCCAGATTAATCCCGCCAAAAGCTGGGGCCATTTGTTTAATGGCCTTAATGATCTCTTCGGTGTCCTGCGTATCCAGACAGATTGGAAAGGCATCGACGGAGCCGAGCTGCTTGAACAGCATGGCTTTGCCTTCCATAACCGGCATGGCTGCATAGGGACCGATGTTACCTAGCCCGAGAACAGCGCTTCCGTCAGAGACGACAGCGACCGTGTTGCGCTTGATCGTCAAGCGGAAAGCTTTGTCCGGTTCCTCGTGAATCGCCATGCATACGCGTGCCACATCGGGGGTATATACCCGGGATAAGTCATCGCGGTTTTGAATTGGGACTTTGGGCTGCATTTCAATTTTGCCCCCGAGGTGTAATAGGAAGGTACGATCAGAGATGGATAATACCTTAACACCTTGTGCTTTTTTAATGCGAGCAATCATTCGGTCGATTTCTGCTGGATCGGCAATGGTAACTGTAATATCCCTCACAGTGACCTTCTCAGAGGTGCTAATGACGTCAATGGCAATCACATCTCCGCCATGTTCGTTTACCAGCGTAATCAATTGACCAAATTGGATGTATCCGGTGGAAATTTCCAATCGCAAAATGATGTTTTTACCGCCAATACCGCCTTGCATACAAATTCCTCCTTTGTCTTCCATAACAAAATCATACGTAGGATCAATTGATTGCGCTTACAATGAGAAGCGGATGTAAAATCTATGCTGATATTTTAAATTAGTGGTTTCTTCCCCTATCATAGTGAACAATCTCTCGCTTGTACAGATCAAGTTGAGTAATATCTATTATTTTGTATTTAAAAAAGGACGAAAGCCCGGCTGTATTCCAGTCCAAGCGATCATCCTTTTTTTCAATGAAATGATCTGTTTTATTTTTACGCATTCGATCTGTTACGTCATATTTTTACCGTAGTAAATTTCGTCCATTTCGATTTTGAGACGTGTTGATATATTTTGTTGCTCTTTTTCACTCAGGCTTTCCTTGATGTAGCCGAACAGGTAATTGTCCAGATCGAATTGTTTTAGCTTACATTTGGTATGAAAAATATTTTCCTGATACACATTCACGTCGATCATGTCATACTGACTGCGCACTTCGTCTGGAATATAGTTTTGAATGGAGGCGATATCATGGTCGATGAAAAGCTTATGTCCATTCGTATCACGTGTGAAGCCGCGTACCCGGTAATCAATCGTCATAATGTCGGTGTCGAAAGAATGAGTCAAATAGTGGAGTGCCTTGAGCGGGGAGATTTCCCCACAGGTAGAGACATCAATATCAGCTCGAAACGTACTGATCCCCTCGTCTGGATGATATTCCGGGTAGGTGTGAACCGTAATGTGGCTTTTATCCAGCTGTATCACGACAGATTCAGGTAGGGGGCCTGGTGACTCGGCATAAGATTCAGTCGGTACCTCCACAATGGGTCCTTCTGATATAAGTACTGTTACGCTGGCTCCTTGAGGTACATAATCCTGCTGGGCTACGTTGAGTACGTGGGCGCCGATAATGTCAGATACATTTTTTAAAATAGCTGTCAGCCGATCTGAGTTGTATTGTTCATCAATATATTCAATATACGCCTCGCGTTCTTCTTTGGTTTTGGTGTAACAAATATCGTACATGTTGAAGCTCAATGATTTGGTCAAATTGTTAAATCCGTGCAGGGTAATCCGCTGTTCCGGTGTTATGGTCATAGGCTATTTCCCCTTATAGTCGCAGTATTCATACATAATATTCCCAACACTCCTTTTCATATACCGATTCATAAAATCAGTTCTGTAGCTGTTAGATTAAAGCCTTGAACAAGTATGTCTTACCCGTTTGGCATAATTAAAAACAGGCAGGGGAGCGTCTTTGTTTTTACATGTATGGAAATTTTAACGTATATATACTTTATTTCTTACTCAGCGATTTTTAAGTAACAGGACTTATAATGTAGACTATGCATAGGGCGAAGGAACTGAATGGACAGAGGACTCGTAGTAAAACATAAGAACCGGGTTAGTAATTCATTAATTTAATGTGTGTCACCTTCACAATGCTGAAAGCTTAACCGAATATGATTATAGACCCGAAAAAATAGTGATTTTGTATATTGCGTAAATCGAGAAAAGCAACTTCAGCTAATAATGTGCGTATAATGAAATAAACGTAAGAAGCTGAGAATTATGAAGTTAAAATGAATTTTGATAGCAAAATTTAATTTACAAACCGATCCCATGTTACTGTCAGGATTTTGCAAAATTCGATTCCAGTCGCTCCGAAGTGCAAGATATAGACGAACTAAACCATTTCGATCTATATCTTGTTCATTGGAAAGTTCATTGGAAGTCGCTTATGAGATTTTTGCAAAATCCTCTACTGTAAAAAAAACGGTGAAAGGAGTATCAAGATGCTGGCTTTGTCCGATCCGGCCTGGACTCTGCTCCAAGGCCCCTACGGTTCTTCTCAATACGTCCCAGAAATGTTGAAGCAGCTCCAAGCCGGATATGACGGCGAAATGGCTGACACCTTGTATTGGGAGGAACTGTATCACCAAAATACGTTGTATACTTGTACATTTGCGGCTGTACCTTACCTTGTAGACATTGCGTTAAAAAGTTCTGATATAGGGATTCGTGCAGATATATATAACATTTGCGGAATATTCGAAGCGAAGAATAACAATCCTCTACATACCAAAGTTCCATTGGAATTTACAAGGGATCAGGTGAAAGTGGATTCTAGTCTGGCTGAATATATTTATGCGCAATATCGGAGTGCCATTGTCCGACTTGCAGAATTGACTGAAGAAATGGTGCTCTATGCGAAGGAACACGAAGGAGATATCGGTAAACGCTATGTTCTGGCTGCGGGTGCTGCTTTTCAGGGTTATCGCTGCGTAGCTTATATGCTACAAAGCTTCGATACAGGTGACGAATATACGCTGGATTGTCCGCATTGCGGTACCCCGCTCTATATTTGGCCTGATGAACAGAATGACACCCTGGTTGTCTATGATAAAGATCCTGTAAATTCAGACAATCTGGTTCCCCATCCGATCCGCCCCCGTTCATTGGACCGTAGAGGTGCTAATATGCAGTGGTTACACGAATATGCCCAAAAAATTGAAGAGAACAAGCTGCTTGCCCAATTACCCTATTTAAACGGTTGGGTAGATTGTCCAGTGTGTAATACGCCCATATATATATGGGATGAGTTGATGAAAATGGCTGATGGTGTTCGGAGGTATACCGCTTAATCAATCAAAAAAGGGTGCTGTCTTCTACAGCCCCCTCATTTCCTCTTATATTTTTCCATCTAATCTCCGTATGCTTTGCCAATTCTACTCCCGAAACGGATTCAAAAAGGTTTTAGGAATGTCGGATTCAAAACGCAGCAATACTCCGGTGACGGGATGAATAAATGACAATACCCTCGCATGTAGGCCTAGACGCCCAATCGACTTGGATTTGGAACCGTATTTTTTATCTCCAACAATTGGATGGCCGATATCCTCCATATGTACGCGGATTTGATTTTTGCGTCCGGTTTCCAAACGTACTTCCAGCAAAGAAAAATGCCGATTGGCTTGAAGCAGCTTGTAATGAGTGACTGCGTGCTGTCCGTCATTCGGATAAGGACTGGAATACATTTTTAGCGTCTTGCTTTCTTTCAGCCATGAAGTGATCGTACCCTCAGCTTTTTTAACTTGTCCTTCGACAAGAGCAATGTATGTTCGTTCATACACAACTTCCTTCCACGCTTTTTGCATTTCCTGCTGTATGGCTTCGCTTTTCGCAAACATCATCACTCCTGATGTATCACGATCCAAACGATGCAGTACAAAAATACGATTGTACGGATGTTCGCGCCTCACATGGGCCGTAAGCTGGCGATATGCTGTTACTTCCTGCTCCTGCGCTGAAGCCACGGACAGCAACCCGGCATCCTTATGGATAACGATAATGGCTTCATCCTCATGCAAAATACGTAGCCCAGTCAGTGGTACGACGGGAGTTATTTTTTCCTTGGAAAGAGCGACAGTCTGACCTTGCTCCAGTGGAAAATTATGCACGGTACGCGGAATGCCGTTGACGGACACCTGCCCACGAGCCAGTGCTGATTTAATGGAGTTACGACCCATGCCAGTCACATGTTCTACTAAAAAGCTCAATAGCTCGGCAGGCTCCTGGACGATGTATGTTTTGGCAGGGGCTTTATCTAAAGCATTCGTTCTCCGTTGAGCTTCCGGTTTATGGGAGCCAGATCTTCCGGCAGGTTTATGACTGCGTTTGGAATGGCTTGCGTTTGACGTAGATTTTGTATGATTTTTCCGTTGGGGTTTCCGATTGTTCATGGATTCTTTCTCCTTCTTGGAACCGTGTCTCTTCATAGTTATGGACAAATTTGCGGCACCGTGTTCACTATATCATGAGAAAACAGCGAGCGCCATAAGGGACTAAACCAGATTGGCAGTCTTCTAGCGGTTGAACATTACCCTGAACCCCGGTAAACTAAAGGTAACGAAAGAAAAGCCGATATGCGTCAAGGACGCTAGAAATATGAGGAGTTTTGAAACTATGAGTGTACAAGCACCAACATTGGAACGGGCGCAGGACTTGCTGCAAAAATTTTATGGCTATCCCGATTTCCGGGAGGGACAAAAGAAAATTGTGGCCAGTATGCTGGAGGGCAACGATACGTTGGGCATCATGCCGACAGGAGGCGGAAAATCGATATGCTACCAGATCCCCGCGTTGTTGCATGAGGGGCTGACCATTGTCGTGTCACCGCTCATCTCGCTGATGAAAGACCAGGTGGATGCGCTGACCACAATGGGGATTGCTGCTGCCTACATCAATAGTACGTTGAGTGGTCGAGAAGTGAATGACCGCATACGAGCTGCACGAAATGGTGACTTGAAGTTGCTGTATGTCGCACCGGAACGACTGGAACTGGACTGGTTTCGCGATGAAATGGCTCAGTTGCCAATTTCCTGCGTTGCGGTAGATGAGGCACACTGCGTATCCCAGTGGGGCCATGATTTCCGTACCAGCTATCTGGCTGTGGCTCCATTCGTGGACGGGCTGTACGAACGCCCAATCGTGGCGGCGTTTACGGCAACGGCGACACCGCAGGTCATGGATGACATCGTGCGCCTGCTTCGTCTGCGCTCACCGGAGACGTTCGTTACAGGCCTTGGACGGCCCAATTTGGCGTTCAGTGTGCTGCGCGGGGAAGACAAACGCAGCTTTTTACTGAATTATGCCCGTGAGCATGAGGGTGAATCGGGCATTATTTATGCGGCGACACGTAAGGACGTGGACGATTTGTACCAACGGCTGCGTGACGCAGGCATGGCAGCCGGGCGCTATCATGCCGGGATGACAGATCAGGAACGTGCAGATAGCCAGGAAGGGTTTTTGTACGACGATATCCGTGTCATTGTAGCAACCAATGCCTTCGGCATGGGGATAGATAAATCGAACGTACGCTATGTCATTCACTACAACATGCCTAAAAATATGGAGGCTTACGTGCAAGAGGCGGGACGCGCAGGACGTGATGGCGACCCGAGTCAATGTATTTTGCTGTTCGGACCGCAAGATATTGTGACGCAGAAGTTTCTGATTGAGCAAAATCCACAGGATGAAGACCGCAAGCGCAACGACTACCGCAAGCTCCAGCAGATGGTTGATTATTGCTACACGACTCGTTGCCTACGTACGGCACAGCTTGAGTATTTCGGAGAAGCGGAAGAGCATGAAGCTTGCGGTATATGTAGTTCATGTACAGATGAGCGGGAACTGGTTGATATGACCATAGATGCGCAAAAGATTTTTTCGTGCATTCATCGCATGCGGGAGCGTTATGGGGTCTCGATGGTCGCCTCGGTCTTGAAAGGCTCGCGTAACAAAAAAGTGCTGCAGTATGGTTTTGACAGCCTGCCAACCTATGGCGTGATGGGCAACCGGACGGAAAAAGAAATTGCCGAAATTATCAATGTTCTTGTTTCGGAAGGCTATCTGATGTTGTCCGAGGGACAATATCCGGTCGTACGCTTGCAGCAGCTTGCGGCTGAAGTGCTGAAAGGCCAGCGAGAAGTCATGCAGCGTGTGGTGCGACATGCCACGGCTTTTGCAGGTGGAGCAGGTTCACGCGGACGACAGGGACGCGATGCATACCCGGCTGCAGTCAACGAAACCGTGTTCGAGCAATTGCGCCTGATCCGCCGCGATCTGGCCGCTCAGGAGCATGTACCGTCTTATATCATTTTCAATGATGCGACGCTGCGTGAGATGAGCGTAGCGAGCCCGCAATCCGAGGCAGACATGTTGCGGATCAAGGGTGTCGGCGAAGTGAAGTTCCGCAAGTACGGCAAGCCGTTTCTTGATTTTTTTCAAAATCAGGGGAATATCGGGGGAACGGTAAGCGAGGACGAGATTTATGCAGACGATGTGTACGAGGATTTTGAATAGCTATACTAAGGCAAGGATAGAACAGTTCATGCAAACTATAAAAGGTTGTGACCTATGAAAGTCATTTTATCAACGTTAAATGCAAAATATATTCATACCTCGCTGGCAATTCGATGCCTCAAAGCCTACAGTGAAAAGGACTTTGATATCGAGCTGGCGGAGTACACAATTAAGGACCCGGTGATGAACATCGTATCCGATTTGTTTCAACGGGGGGCAGATGTTATCGGCTTTTCCTGTTATATTTGGAACATTGAAGAGACGATTAAAGTCATTGATGTGTTGAAAAAAATTATGCCCGAGGTCAAAATTGTTCTGGGTGGTCCGGAGGTATCCTACGATACGGATCACTGGATGAAGCGTTTGGCGAATGTGGATTTTATCGTGGTTGGTGAAGGAGAGGAAACATTCCATCAACTGCTGCAGGAGCTGGAAGGGGATCGCAAGTTCCATTTTGTATATGGACTGGCTTACCGTAAGGGAGAAGAGGTTATTCAGATGCCCGGCCGCCCGAAAGCGGACTTGAACGAGCTGCCGTCGCCCTATCGTTTTGCAGAGGATATACCGGAACTCGGGAAACGGGTTGTTTATTTTGAGACGAGCCGGGGTTGTCCGTTCAGCTGCCAGTTTTGTCTGTCCAGCATTGAGGTTGGGGTACGTTATTACGATATCGAGCGCACAAAGTCAGATATTTTGTATCTGATCGACAATGGGGCCAACCTAATCAAGTTCGTGGATCGGACGTTTAATATTAAACGCGATTATGCACTGGAAATGTTCAAATTTTTGATTGAAAATCACCGTGGCTGTGTCTTCCAGTTTGAGATTACGGCAGATATTATGCGTCCTGAAGTATTGGATTATTTGGCGGAAAACGCGCCGCCGGGCGTATTTCGTTTTGAAATCGGCGTCCAATCAACGAATGATCCCACCAATGAGCTGGTTAAGCGTCGCCAGAACTTTACCAAACTTTCCCGTACTGTTACCAAGGTCAAACAAAGCGGTAAAATCGACCAGCATTTGGATTTGATCGCCGGATTGCCCTTGGAGGACTACAACACATTCCGTAAAACGTTTAATGACGTTTTTGCGCTCGGCCCGGAAGAGCTTCAACTTGGCTTCCTCAAAATGCTGCGTGGCACCGGACTGCGTATCGACGCAGACAAGTATAACTATACGTATATGGATGTTGCGCCGTATGAAATGCTGAGCAATGACGTCCTTTCCTTTGCCGATATCGTCCGGCTCAAGCGCTTGGAAGATGTATTGGAGAAATACTGGAACTCTCATCGTATGGATCATACAGTCAACTATCTGATTGAGCGTGAATTCTCGTCCGCTTTTGATTTCTTTCAGGAATTCGGAGACTACTGGGAAGGACAGGGCTGGCAAAAAATCGGACATCAGCTCGAAGACTTGTTCACGCGTCTCCAGTCCTTTCTGGAATCGCGTGGAACAAAGCGAATGGATATGGTGCTTGGACTGATGAAGCTTGATTATTTCCTGAACCATAAATACAAGCCGCGTAAAATCTGGTGGGAGCATACCTTGGAGAAGGACGATTGGTCCAGCTACATGAAAATGATTCTCCAGCACCCGGACGCGCTGTTGTCACCTGCGGTTGCAGATTTAGTGGCAGATGCGAGCAAGGAGAGTACAGGTGAGGCGAATGTAGGCAATCAACAGCCTCAGCCATACCGCGAGATTATTCCAGCCTTTGCTTCATTGAAGCTGAGTGAAAAGGAACTGCAAAAGCACGCGGTGCTGGATGTACTGCCATTTAGTCTGGATCATATCCTGAGTGGGGGAAGTCCATTGACAGCCGAAGGCCGCACGCTTCTGCTTGTAGTCTATCAGCAAAATGGACAGCAAAAACCGCTCTACTACACCATGCCGATCGGCAAAAATATCGCCGCCATTTAAATATAGACGCCAGAGGGCATCGACTTTGATAAACCAAGAGTCGGTGTCTTCTTTTGTTTTATAAAAAACAGGTGGTCACTCCAAATTTTACATTCGTGTAATCTTTTGCTTTACGATGCTTTACAAAGCAGATATATGATTACTTTATCATATATGAATATTAAATTTATTGGAGTGTGACCTTGTGAAAAAGCGTTCGATGAAAAAGAGTATCCTTGCTTTCGGTGCCATTACCGTTTTGAGTGCGCCATTGTTATCTGCTAATATCCCTAACGCTTTTGCAGCCTCATCTAGTACCAAGTCTACTACCGCACAGGTATCCAAAGGACTGAAAACCTCGTCAGCGAAAGTCGATGCTCCTAAGAATGTCATTCTCTTTATCGGCGATGGTATGGGAGAAGCAAGTCGCAACGCGATTCGCTTGGCGACGGTAGGGAAATCGGGATTACTTGAAATGGACAACATGCCTGTAACTGGCTTGGTTAGCACAAGTTCAGGGGATAATCTTGTTACGGATTCCGCCGCCGCTGCGACTGCAATTGCAACAGGTGTGAAAACGTATAACGGCGCGATCGGAATGGATTTGAATAAAAAACCAGTGACAACGATTATGGAGCTGGCTAAAAAGGCAGGCATGTCTACAGGTGTTGTGACGACAAGCCAAGTGACAGACGCAACGGGGGCCGCCTTTGGTGCGCATGTCGAAAAACGCTCCGCTCAAAGCGAGATTGCCAAGCAGTATCTGGAGAAAAGCAAGGTGGATGTTATTCTGGGCGGTGGTGAGGATTTCTGGTACCCTGCAGGAACAGTAGGCAAACATCCAGATGCTCCGGCAGAAGATCCTGAGGAAGCTAGTAAGGGAACTCAAGGAAATTTGGTAGAACAAGCGAAGAAGCTGGGTTATAGCTATGTGACAGATCAGACAGAAATGAAAGCAGCTAAAGGTTCTAAGTTGTTAGGGCTGTTCGCCAATGAAGAGATGTTTCAAGCTCACAACAAGCTGGGTAACTCTTACAACCCAACGGTTTCTTTACCGGATATGACGGCTAAAGCGATTGATGTTCTTTCCAAAAACCAAAAAGGTTTTTTCCTGATGGTAGAGGAAGAAGGAACGGATGAGATGGCGCATGACAATGAAGGTGAGTTAACGATTAAGGCTGGGCAACAGCTCGATAAGGCCGTTAAAGTAGCTAAAGAGTATGCCAAAGCGCATCCAGATACATTAGTGTTGGTGACGGCAGATCATGAAACGGGCGGTTTGGCGATTGAAGGCGAAGATGCGGAGGATGAATCCGGTGAAGGCGTCTCCAAAGAGGATGGTCCTTTTACTGTAAAAGGCTCTAATGAAAAGTTTTATATCGACTGGACCACAGGAGGACATACATCTGTTGATGTGGCGTTAACCGCGATGGGCCCCGGATCTTCTCAGTTTAGCGGGAATTACCCGAATACTGCCATTCATGACAAGCTGGTTAAGCTGCTTCAATTAAAGAAGTAACGTAGGGTGAAAGCTGCCTCTTAAAAAGATTTTCCATATTGGCAATATGGTTTTTCCTGTGATAAACTAAAGCTAATAAGTATATACTAAAAAAGAGTAAGGATGCTACCAACATCCTCACTCTTTTACAACAGCCGCTTATAAGGGCGGTGGCTGTAGGGTTGGATTAGTAAAATAGACCGCTAACCTTTTCCGGAGGGCGGTCTATTTCTTTTTGTTGAAGGAAATAATCAAGATCACCAACGTTGCAAATTGAATCATCAACATTAATGTATCTTTAACCTCCACAGGCATCACCTCCTTTGCAGGAGACTAGCCGACCGCCCATCTAAGCCATTCTGTTGTTAGTTTATAGTATATCATATGGATAGTATTGCTAAAAAGGACAAACCTGAACTAAAAAGTTACCTGTCGTGCCACTGCGCAGTCGGATGGTGCTTCCCATCGCCACCGCCCCCGGATTTCTTGAATTAGTCTTTGTTTAAGGTGGAAATCCGGGGACAAAAGCGACCGCTTCGCTTGTACAGCACCATTCCGCCTACTCCGTTTTTGTGTTTCATTTTTCGAGTTCAACTTATTTAGCCGAATTGACAATTTTGACGCAAGTAGAGCGCGCAGTTTTGGTCAAGAATATTATTTGGGCTAAAGTTCTCCTAACAGGGATAGAAGTTTCTTTTTAAAGTGAAAATATTAATCAGATAAAATTTGGTTTAAACAAACGCCATCTTTCAAGCCTTGTTCATACATAATAGATTCAACCATGCCTTGGAGTAGAGTAGTATTGGTATCATAATCGTAAAGAGTTTGTATGTATTCCTTTGGCAAGCAATCATGTAAAATAGAAAAGAGTTGATTACAGTCTTTCATTAAGTCTTTGTATTCTGGAGAATTAGCCAGCATCGACCCAGCTACATGTTCCAGGCGAATAGAAACGAATTGATTAAGGGCTTCTTGTATAGCTTTCATTTATCTTCCTCCATTATGGTGACATCAAAGTGAGATCATAATCTTATTTTAAGGTGACATCACTTTGATGTCAATAGGGTGCGTAAATGGGTTATCACAATGCTATAATAATGACATCACTATTGTGAGGAGTTTTAAACAATGACAACGAATAAAAAAGCATTTACTTTGCGATTAAAACCAGAAAACTTTGAGAAGATCAAATATATAGCTGATAAGAACAAACGATCAATTGCTAAACAGATTGAATATGTACTTGAACAGCATATTGAAGAGTTTGAAGAAAAAGAAGAAAAAGATAAGAAAGGTGATTCTATTACACAAGAATAACTTAGGGTTAATTAGTGTGGATAAAAATAAAAGATGTGTGAGGGGGAATATGCGTGAACGCTATATTAATTAATTCACGCCAAATTCCCTTTTTTACTGATCTAAAGTTGGTTTTCGAATCCATAAGTAATATCCAAACGGAATATAATTGGCTACTTACTGGGTTAGAACTGAATTGGATACCGGACGATCTTTTGGAGTATGTCGAGCAGAATCTGGCTTTTGAAGAAAACGGGTATGGAAACACGAAGTTATGGATGACTGGGGAACAACTGACACGTCTTGTACATAGATATGAGATTCAATTTATTTGGGGAATGCTCATGGGATTTGAAAAATCTGAGGCTGCAGATGTTGGTGCATTAGCTATGCAGTCCTATTCAAATGCCTATGAGGGCTGGTGGCAACTGGAATCGACAATGCAACATCCCAAAGCGAAAATTGAAGTTATTTGCTGGGATTCAACCTTAACTTTATTTCTCAGTAAGGATCAAACCGTAGTCCAGAGCTTTAAGGCTTATTTTAAAGACGCAAGAGATTTGGATGAGTATAATTTTGAGGCTAGTAACCGAGTTTAGAACAGAAGAGAATAATGAGATCTTTACCAACTGCAGTTAGCAAGCGACCATTATGGGCTGATCCTATAGCTCTGTTCTTTCATGTGAGGAATAAAGTCTATATAAGCTGAACTGAAGAAATGTACATGGAAAACGGAGTAGACGGAATGGTGCTGTACAAGCGAAGCGGTCGCTTTAAAAGCTTTCCGTAGGAAAGCTCGCTTCGGAAGCATCACCTCCCCGGATTTCTACCTATAAAAGATTTTACTTGAAGAATCCGGGAGCGGTGGGAAGCACCATCCGTCTGCGTAGTGGCACTAAGGTAACTTTTAAATTCGCTTATATAATTATCCAAGCAATAAAAACACGTAATTACGTAATATTGGTTATAATGAGGTAAGAATAATTAAGGAGCCGTGCTCTAACGCGGCTCCAGCATACAGCAACTGCATAAAGAGCAGTCGGCCGCGTAAGATAGATCGAGAATAGACCGTTGACCTTTGGTTAGGGCGGTCTATTTCTTTTTCATGTAGGTAAGTAACGCCAAAATGAACATGCCGAATAAGCTCAACCTTTACTCCTCCGTTGTTTTCTTCCCCCACACAAATTTCATTATAAAAAATATAATTGTCAGCATGATGAGAAGCAATGCCATCTGCAGGCCATAACGATGGATCAGTTCTCCTGCTGCTTGTACATGATCGCCAAAGATACGTCCGAGCAGAAAGAAGATCAGCGTCCAGATCAAGCCCGTTGAATAAGAGAACAAAGCATAGCGCTTGAAGCTCATTTTATTGATTCCGACAATATATGGAATAATGTGACGGACGATCGGTAGCAAATAACTGATGCAAATAGTGAAGTTTCCATACTTATGTACTAATTTTTCCGAAAACGTAATGTACTTGTCCATTTTTTTCTTCCGGCGCAAACGTTCTAGAATCGGTGTACCCACGGTTCTCCCCAATACATAACCTAAGGACAAGCCTGATATAACCCCAAGATATACAATTAAAAAAGCGGGTAACGGGTGAAGTATGCCCATGCTTGTTACAGCCCCGCCAGTCATCACAATGACTTCGTCCGGGATGGGCAGACCTACAATTCCGAGCCATAGAGAAAAGAATAATGCTGCATAGCCGTATTGTTCGATGATGGAAATTAAATATTCCACGTCCATACGCATACTCCTTTCTTATGCTTTCTTTCGGCATACATACACGAATGCGGGTGGAACGTTCATAGGCACAAACTTGATTTCTTCAATATCAAACCATTCACCTAACTGTTGCTTCATCTGTTTAGAGTATTGAAAGGCGACAAACATTCCTCCATCCCTGAGTGATAGATGAATTTGTTCTACAATTTGATTTCGCATCTCTTGTGGAAAATTGAAAAATGGCAGCCCGCTAATTATGCAGTCAAGCTGTTCTATTTGGGCATTTTTCATAGCAAGCTGAAGCTCACGCGAGTCGGAATAGCACAGATAATTCGGGAATCTTCTTTTTAAATTCTGCTGCATGGCCTGGTCCTTTTCAAAGAGTAAAACCTTGGGTTGAAATTTAGCAGCACAGGGGATGTATTGAGTAATTGCCCCCGTGCCAGCACCAAGCTCGGCAACAGCATGAACTTCACTCCATGGAATGGATTCTATCATATTTTTAGCTAAAAATCTGGAACTTGGTGTTACACTACCCACATATGCAGGCGAGTACAAAAATTTGAATAGGAACATAAGTCTCTCGTGAACCAAATGGCTAATACGGATCATACATCATTCTCCTACTTTCAATTTTTAGAATACGTTTATTTATTCTTTGCTAAGAGTAACAAATTATCCCTTTACTTACTCCTGTCTCGAGTAGGGTTAATCCCCCCGTCCTGCGGAGGGGATTTTCCTTGACTATGGTCTAGGAAATAAAAAAAAGGATTACGGTATTAGTGAGTCTGTATTTATTCAGTTATCATTCAGCATACCCTCAGGTTGCATTCATATTTGCTGCCGATGAAAGGTAGGTGGGCAGCTAAAAACATTATGTACACTGAGAGGGGATCTACTTTGTCACTATCCATTAACAGGCATCTCATCACGACTTCCTATGATCAATCGAATACGGTGAAGTCAAATGAGAATGGACTAAATACCACGGGTCATACCACACACAAGAAATCTAACGATTCACTCGAATTGAGCAAGGAATTTATGGAATACACGGGAGGAATGCAGGCTCCGCTTCCTACGGAAAACTACAGTAATGATTACAAGTACGACGACCAGGATACCATTGCACTAACTACAGACCAACAGAAAATGCTGTTGTCTGATCTGCAAAGTTATCTGATGTCTTCAAGTGCTTCCTCTGATACAGATGAACTCACCAATAGCACGAAGAATCCATTGGCTTCGGTTAACGATTTATTAGCCGGTGTGGATCTTTCGACGGCAACAGATGAGGAAGTATCGGAGCTATTCGATAAGATAGCAGAAACGATCCAAAATAATCGTCCTGCACCGCCGCCTGAAGGAGACCCGTCCCATCCTGAAATGGATAGCAGTGGTCTGCCTCCTATGATGCAGGCAATGGGTGGAATTATGCCTCCATTCGCATGGAATATCCAAGAGACTTCCAATCAAGAGGATAACAGCACTACATCTGAGAAAGAGCTTACAGTAGATGAAAAAAGATCCTTGCTGAGTGATTTGCAAAGCGTTCTGAGTTCCAGTCTTATATCCGGGTCAACAGCTTCGGACAAAGATCAGGAAACAGATCTGCTTTCTACATTAAAAGACGCGTGGGGAAATACAGACGAATCAAATGCCACAGATGAAGAAATATCGGCTTTATTCGATAAAATCGCTAAGACTTTTGAACAATCTATATCATCGTCGTATTAGTCATTAGAGTGCAATACCATAGCTTAGAACCGGTTAGCCCACACGTGTAAACTCATACTTTTATAAAGGGGAAATCTCGTATGAACATTTCATCCACTTCCAGCAGTTCTATATCTGTTGCAAGCACTTCGTCTTCATCCAGTACCAACGAAACAGCTAGTCTGGAAAAGCAAAAAGCTCAACTTGAAGCGGAGTACAACAAGGTACAGCAAAGTAAAGATAATAAAGATACAAAAGAAACAAAAATGAAGCAGCTTCAGCAGCAAATTAAACAGATTGAAGCTCAAATTGCACAGCAAAGTTCGCAATCCAGCAGCACGTCAACTCCAAAAATGGAAAAGCCCGCTCCAAGTAACACGGAAACAACTCGTATCAACAGCGTTAACAGTAGTGATATTACAGGAGTTGGGAAATCACTGGATATTTCAATTTAATCATCCCATCTTTTTTCCTGTAGGACAGACGATGGATACAAACGATAGCAGGCTCTCCGTTTCAGAGGGGCCTGCTTTTTTCGTTTACTAAATATTTTGCATGAATCCAGGGAGCGACTTTCAATCAGCGCTAATTAGATCGGGAATAATTCTATCCGTTAAATGAATCATGTGACTAAACATAGAAAAGTATATACAATATATAACAGTAGGAAGATGAAAGTATTTTAACCCTATTATTTTCTATATTTAAATCAGTAAGTGCTAGTAATCATTTTAAATTGGAGGATTTATGCCATGATGCTGGAACCTCAGATGAATCGAAGTAGTAGAGCTGAAGCGCGTTTAGTCAGAAACGAATTGATTGAGTTTAATGCGAAACACGTCCCAGCAGATATTCGAACCCAATACGAAGAGATTAATCTTACGCTCAAAGATGAAGACGGTCAGGTCATGGGCGGTCTCCTAAGTGTACTATGTTGGAACTGGGTGGAGGTTGATATTTTGTGGGTAGATCAGCGTTACAGAGGAAAGGGCTACGGTTCACAACTGCTTGGTGAAATCGAACAGATTGCTAGAGATAAAGGGTGTAATTTTATACAACTTAATACCTTTACTTTTCAAGCGCCCAAATTCTATGAAAAGCATGGGTATGAAGTCGTTGGTGTTATTGACGATGCTCCGAGAGGCTTTAAACACTATTATTATAAGAAAAGTATCTACTGAGGACTCTATATATGCGCGTACAGATCAAGGAAATAAATAAAGACCAGCATATCATCATTCGTAGTATTTGCGAGGAAAAAGTATACGGCTACTGGACATATTTTTGGCATGAACTGACTTCTGGATATGCGTATGTTGTCCCGTATGAACAAAGCTTGGATAAGTTGATTCCCGGTTGTGTGATTTCGGTCGAGACTTCTCAATCCAATATAGAAGGGTTCAGAAGGCTGAAGTCTACTGAAGAGACAGGGATTTTTCGGCCTCAACCAAAGCTAGGCGACTACTGGATTCAAGGAACGATACATCAAGTGATGCAGGGCGAAGCAGGCGAGATAGAATGTCTGGAGATTATAGTAGGAGACACTACGTTTATTTTGGATTCTGAAGAAATGAATGGTGATGTCAACGTTAAAGCGGGCGACGGCGTCGCCTTTGAAATCATAGGCCTACAGTTGTTTGACGAGGGACTGTGATCGCTCCAGGTTACCCTGCTAATCTAGTCTATGGTTAGAGTTATTGCGCTCTACAAAATAACGAGTTAAAGTATGGTAAATTCCATATTTAACCACAGTATGTCGGTGTGAAAGTTAAAAGCTAGATTATAGTGAATCGTGAATAAAGAAAGGTATGATCGGATTGACAACAGAAGTGACACACAAAATATATACCATGTGTATGATTCAAGACGGAAGTAAGGTATTGCTTATGAATAGACCAAATCGAAAGGGGTTTCCGGGTTATATTGCGCCAGGAGGAAAAGTAGAGTTTCCAGAAAGCATTGTGAATGGGGCCATTCGTGAAGTAAAGGAAGAAACAGGCTTAACCGTTACGGAAATTGTATTTAAAGGAATCGACGAATATTGTGATCCAAGTCAAGGGCTGAGATATATGGTCTTTAACTATTTGGCTACAGCCACTGAAGGTGACCTATTAAAAAATCCCCCTGAGGGAGAACTGCTGTGGGTGGATATGAAGGAGGCGCTAAATCTGCCGATGCAGGATTGGTTTAAGCGGAGATTTCCATTGTTTTTCGAGCCGGGAACGTTTGAGGTTAGTTTCGTTTGGCTAGCAGATACGGATGAAACCCTGGAAGCAACGATTAAGAGCTATGGTGTGTAGAGATGACGACGACCATTTATTTTTCGTCTAATCGGCTAGGCGAGGTAACAAATGATCAAATGCAAAGGATGCTGAATCGTTTTGATTTGGGACGTTTGCTGTCTTACGAAAAAACGGCAGAAGGTGTCCTAGGGCAAACTCTCTATGTTTCCTCAACGGCTGGGCAGTTTGTGCTGAAGGGGAACCCGCTTTTTCTAGGGCAATGGATAGAAGAAAAGTTTATGGTGGAGCAAATACAGACACGGACTCCAATACCCGTGCCAACACCGTATCTTGTGGATCATACGGAGGACATTTTCGGCTGGAGCTATGCAGTTATGCCCCGTCTATACGGTCAGCATATACATACACCTGAGTTGCAAGCAAAGCTGACCTCGCTGGATAAACAGCAAATGGCTGAAATGCTTGCTACTGTTCTGTTGGAGCTTCATAGCTGGAAGGTTAAGAACAGTGGAGAGCTGGATACAACAACTCTAGCTATTCGTCCTTTTGAAGTTTCTTATCGAGTATGGTTGTATGGGCGAATTCGATATTGGCTAGAGGATGCCAAAAAATACTCGAATATTTCTGTACAGGATATGGAATGGGTAGAGGAAATATTGGAAGGCTCCCGTCAAGCATTCGATCAGCTGGAAGCTGCGACCTTTGTAATGGGGGATTTTAAACCGCAAAATTTCCTTGTGCAGAATGGGGATAAGGGCTGGAGAGTCAGTGGTCTTTTTGATTTTACGACAGCCTATTTTGGGGATGGGGTTGCAGATCTTCCGAAAATAACCACCATGTATCTGGAGAACGGCGAAGAAGAGTTGGCAAAGGGTTTTCTTACTGCTTACGCACAAGGGATGGAAGCCAAAGAAGGATTTACTGAGCGTTTCCGGGTGCATATGCTGCATCAGCAGATTCTAAACTGGGGATGTGCCAAAGCGATGAAGCGAGTCACTTGGGATAATAAGCTCTCTTTTGCAGATTGGGCGCAAAAATTTATGGATATTGAAATATAAGCAATAGCAGATGAATTGAACGTTTAAAGAGGAGGCCGTGAGTGGATGCAGACCGTCAGATTGGTACAGCCGGATCAGGACTGGAAGGAAGCTTATCTTTCATTTTATGAGGAATGGAAACAGATCCAGGAGCATATGGTACCTTGGGTGATCTCTGTAGAGCCGTACGATTTTGAAGGTATGTTGACGCTTTTAAGTAATCAGGAAAATGGAATTAACCTGTCTGAAGGCTGGGTCAAAAGCTCAACATACTGGCTTGTGAATGCGAATGAACAGGTTGTGGGAGCAGTGAATATCAGGCATGACCTTAACGAACACATAATGAATGCCGGAGGTCATATCGGTTACGGTATCCGTCCTTCTGCACGAGGGAACAGGTACGCTGTTACAATGCTGGCCTTGGCGTTAGAAAAAGCAAAAGAGCTGGGGATTTCCCGAGCCCTGGTTGTATGCGACTCCGATAATATTGCCTCCAAAAAAACAATCATACAAAATGGCGGAACGCCGGACAAGGATTACATAGAGGAAGACGGAAACCGTGTAAACCGGTTTTGGATCGAACTGTGAGTGAGAAAGAAGGGAACGCGAGAAGCTCATGAAATTATGGCCTGAATATGCGCAAAACATCATTGTTGGTGTTATCTTTGAAGGGGAATGGAATTGGTATGTGACGGAAAGAGAGTATTGGTTTTTGAATACCGAGATGGAGGAACGGTTTGGTATCCCTATTTTGGATGAAACCACAGTGGGAGCATTTTTGGATCACATCTGTGAATATAAGGTGGCTACTGGGGAACTAACTTCAATGCTCCAGTTGCTTGATGGTGCTATTCAGCATCAGGATGAAGTGTTGGAGTTCTGTCCTGCTCTGTATGTTAACTTTGATGAAAAAGTTCTCTATTCGCTATTTCCTGAGCCAGCCTCGTTTGAACACTATGTCCCAGCGGGGTGGAAAGGGGAATATCAAAACTTTTTGAACGAGGTACCTTCACCTGAACAGTATTGGATGATCGAGGGAAGTAATTTTTTTGAGAAATTCACTTGATAGGACGAAGGAGGAAATAAATATATGGATTCTTCCATGCATGAGTTTAAAATCATATCCAAGCACAGAATGTACGATCAATATTTGGTAAAGTTGCGGGCATGCATTGTGCTTTTGGATGAACAGGTGCTATGGCGCGTAGGTGAGACGGAAACGAATAGCATTGGTGGGATCATCAACCATATCATGGTACATGTGCGCAGAAACGCAGCCAAGCTCATAGATCCGACGATTACATACAAGCAAGGAATGGAGGATAGCTTTATACCTTCCATGCAAAACAAGGAACAACTGATGGATGAGGTAGAAGAAGCTTTTTCATCCTTCTGTGCAGCATTGGACCATACGGGGGCGATAAATATGTATGACGTATACCATGTGGTGGAGCATACGGCTTATCATCTGGGGCAGATCATAGACCGAGTTCAGAGATTGGCAGATCACCGTTTTCAATTTGTACAGACAGGACTTAATGAAAAAGCATTGCATGCGATAGTGCAGCAATCCTTGCATAATCTACGAGAATAATGGAATCAGTAGCTATATAAACCTATAAAATGTAGTTCTAAGGTCACAAAAGCCTCTCTAATGGTCATGTTTTTATTTCTTAATTGATATTGATAATTATTATCACTTATAATAGAAGCAGACATATTACGTTATGATAGGGAGAGTTGCAGAGTGACAGTGTCCTTGGAATTATATGATGTAACGATCATCGGCGGTGGTCCTGCCGGTATGTATACCGCATTTTACAGTGGAATGAGAGATATGAAAACCAAGCTGATCGAAGCCAAGCATGAGCTGGGCGGACGAATGCGCATATACCCAGAGAAGATGATTTGGGATGTCGGGGGGGTTACCCCGGTTTTATGTGAAAAGCTGATTGATCAGCTGGAGCAGCAGGCGCGGACGTTCGAGCCTACCATTGTGCTGGGACAGCAGATCACTGGTTTGGATCGGCAAGAGGATGGCACGTTCCTGCTAACTTCTGCCACAGGGGAACAGCATTGGACACGCACGATCGTTCTGGCAGTAGGCTATGGTATTCTCAAAATGGCTAAGCTGGAGATTGAGGGGGCGGACCGCTATGAGGTTACGAACCTGCATTATACTGTACAAGAGCTGGAGCCATTCCGGGGCAAGCACGTCCTGATTTCCGGTGGAGGCGACTCGGCGGTGGATTGGGCAAATGAACTAGAGTCTATTGCGGCGAGTGTGACCGTCGTACATCGTCGGGATCACTTTGGCGGACATGAGAAAAATGTAGCTCGTATGAAATCATCCTCGGTCCGTGTCCTCACACCATACGCGGTGAGTCAGCTACATAGCAACAATGGAGAGACGATTGAACAGGTGACGATCAGTCATGTAGATACGGGCGAAATACAGGTGTTGAATGTCGATGCTGTCATCGTAAATCATGGACTTAAATCCGACTTCGGCCCGCTTCGGGATTGGGGGCTGGATATGGGTGAGTGGCATGCCCGAGTGAGCGAAAAGCTGGAAACGAATCTGCCAGGTATTTTCGCGGCAGGCGATTTTGTCGAATACGGAAGCAAACTGTATCTAATTGCCGGTACGTTCACAGATGCCGCCCTTGCACTGAACAGCGCCAAGCTGTACATTGATCCAGCAGCTGACAAAGCGGCATATGTATCTTCTCATAACAGCCGATTCAAGGAAAAAAACCGCGAGCTTGGTGTCGTGGAGTAAGAATACGGAATAAGTTATATAGGATTAGAAATAGGGTAGGGAAAATGTAAAAGAACTTCCGCGACTACGATTTGTGTGGTTTTGGAGGTTCTTTTTTTGTCAGGTTACTGACTTCTCGTTCTAAAGGTTGGATAGCATACACCATATAGAATAAAATGAAGAAAGCCTGTCCTTTTCGGTTTTATATAGTAGATTTTGAGTAGAGAAGATAAGGAGCGTGAAAAATGAGCTTACAAGAGGTACTTGAACGGCTAGCAATTCATCTGCCAGACGACATGGTGGAAGCTTTGCATGTACATAGCAAGGAACGAGAGGGACGGAACGTTCAGCTTCAACTCATGAATGAGCAAGAGCTTGCCGAGGGCATCAAGTGGATGGGGCAGATCGAGGTATTTAAACATATCGTCCCTCTATGGACGGATGACCATTCTAATTATGTTGGCATATATGTGGAGGGGCCGTTAGCATATAAGTTGTGTTATATAAGTCACGAGGAAACGGATTTGTCACCGGCGTACAGAAGTGCGTTTTCTCTGATTGCAGAGTTGGAGCAAAATCCAGCACTGGAGTGGGAACAGCTCCGTAAGGATTATCCGTCCGGCGAGGACATTAGCACAGAACAATTAGCGGAAGATATTCGCTGCATGAATGAACTAAGAGCCTTGCTAGAAAAGGATTCACCTGTGGATGATGATGTGAGATGTCAGCTTCTTTACAGCCTAATGGCGATCACGCCTATCTGCGAACTAGACTCATTGCTTCCCTATCTGGACGATGAGGATATGTATGTACAGGAACGAGCATGTGTCCTTTTGGGACATCATGGATATCAGCCAGCGACCGAATTATTAAAAGAAGTGGTGAAGCACGGAAGCCCGAATGGGAAACTGGCAGCCCGTAAGGCGCTCTCAATGATTCGCAGTAAGCAGATGGCCAAGCATTAAAAAATTAAACGAACCTACTATAGAAAGTATGGACGGGATTGAAAGGTGACATATGGAGAGACGAACGGAGCAACAGGAAGCGATTTTGGCAGATATTATTCAAAAGGCGGAGCCCTTTGTACAGCAGCAGTTGGAGCATGATCATAGTGGTCACGATTGGTTTCATATAGACCGGGTGAGAAAGCTGTCCCTTAAAATTGCTGCCAAAGAGGGCGCAGATTCGTTTATTTGTGAACTGGCAGCACTGCTGCATGATGTAGCGGATGAAAAATTAAATGATTCCAAGCAAGCGGGCCTGGATAAAGTAGAGCAGTGGCTGCTTCTGCATGTAAGTGATCCAGATGTGATCACGCACGTGATGACTATTATAGCTACGATGTCCTACAATGGTGGACAAAACCCGCCTATGGAAACGCTGGAAGGTCAAGTTGTGCAGGATGCGGATCGGTTGGATGCTCTTGGAGCGATTGGGATTGCAAGAACCTTTATGTATGCTGGCTCAAAAGGCAGTATGATGCATCACCCGGATAAAGACTTTTCACAGCATGAGTATCGTGCCGCAGGTAAAAGTGCCATATACCATTTTTACGAAAAGCTGCTCAAGCTCAAGGATTTAATGAATACCGCTTATGCTCAAGAGCTGGCGGAGGTCCGGCATCAATGGATGGAGATGTACTTGGAGCAATTTTATAGAGAATGGAATGTGGATGATAAATAAAGTGTTTCAATAAGGCTGTTTCCTCTAACCGAGCATATCGGAGGGGAAATGGCCTTTATTTTTTTATAAATGTCATATTGATATTATCGAAAATGTGTGTTATTTTATTGTTAATAACAAAATGATAATAACAAAATATTATAAACTATAAAGAAAGTGAGGAAGTGGCTATGTTTGGATTTAATTTTGTTAAATTTCAGCCCAGTGAATATGTGATGAAGGTGAAAAACGGGAAGGTGGTTCGGGAGGGTGTTGGATTATCTTTTTATTACTACGCCCCGACCACCTCGGTTGTTGTCGTGCCCGTTTCTTCCATTGATGCGCCGTTCATGTTTGAGGACATGACGAATGATTTTCAGGCGGTGACGGTGCAGGGGCAACTGACTTATCGAATTGTGGATTATCGGAGAACGACGCAGATTTTAAACTATACGTATGACTTGAAGGAACGACGCTACATTTCGGATGACCCGAGCAAGCTGGCCCAACGGGTGATTAACATCGCCAAGGTGCTTACCAAAAAGTATTTGGAGCGTGTCCCGCTCAAAGAAGCTGTTCAGTCCAGTGAACGTCTGGCCCAAAATATGACGAAGGATATTGCACAGCATACGGAAATGGAAAAGCTCGGCATTGAGGTTATGGGGCTGTCGATTTTGGCGATTCTACCCAATAAAGAGACGATGAGAGCGCTGGAGGCTCAAGCGAGGGAAGAGATTCTTCGCAACGCGGATCATGCTTTGTATGAACGTCGTAATGCATCTATTGAGCAAGAGCGGCGTGTGAAGGAAAACGAGCTGAACACTGAGATTGCAGTAGAGACGAAAAAGAAACAAATCCGCGAAACTCAACTCGATGCCGAGCGTTCTGTGAAGCAAAAGCAAAGCGAGATGAAAGAGGAGCAGCTACGATTTGACACAGCCTTGGAGGAGAAAAAACGCGAGCTGATTGAGCTGACTGTAACAAATAAAAAGGCGGAAGCCGATGCCAAGGCCTATGAGCTGACAGCAGTCATGAAATCGTTGCAGGATGTTGAGCCGAACGTACTTCAAGCTATGGCCAACATGGATATGAGCCCGGATAAGCTAATTGCGATTGCATTCCAGGAGCTTGCAGAAAATGCAGGCAAAATCGGTCAGCTGAATATTACGCCGGATCTGCTGCAAGGTCTCATGTCAGATACGGGAGCTAGCGGATCAGCAGGATCGAGAGGGTCTGGAGGAAGAACACGATGAGCAGCCGAATGACAGAGCAGAAGATCATTTTGGTGAAGCGTAAAACGCGACTGGAGGAACTGATTGTCCGATACAATACGGTGCAGCAGGCTCGCTTCTTTATGGAACGGTTGGGTGCGGATTTCAGTGATTATGTGCTGGAGGACGAAAATTACCGCAGGGCGGTGGCAACGGCAACGTCGGAGTTAACAGCCTTGGGTCGTGTTCAGATTGTGGAGCGGGAGCATGTGCCGAACTTTATTTTTGGTGAGCAGGATACAGTGGTGGTGTTGGGTCAGGATGGGCTGGTAGCCAACACGTTAAAATATTTGACCGAGCAGCCACTTATCGGTGTGAATCCAGATCCATTGCGCTGGGACGGGGTATTGCTGCCGTTTACTGTATCCGACCTGCGCTGGGTGGTGCCGGATGTGTTCGTGCACAGACGGCCAATTAAGGAGGTTACGCTGGCTAAAGCCCAATTAAATGATGGCCAATCCTTGTATGCTGTAAATGATTTGTTCATTGGGCGCAAAACTCATGTCTCCGCGAGATATGAGCTAAGGCTGGAGGATCAAGTAGAACAACAATCATCCAGCGGCATTATCGTTTCAACCGGATTGGGAGCGACAGGCTGGCTGACCAGTGTGCTGGCTGGAGCGGCCGGAATTGTCGGCAGTGCTACACGGCATCCAATCTCGCTGACTCCAGGCCAGCTGATGCCCGGTGTAGCCTTCACTCAGGAAGAGGCAGCAGACGGAATGAGTCATGATCATCGTGCAACTTGGAGTTCGCCATCGCTTTATTTTACGGTGAGAGAACCATTCCCCAGTCGAACGACTGCTGCGGAACTCGTGTTTGGTCAGGTAGCAGCCGAAAAACCGCTACGGATTGCATCGCAGATGCCGGAAAATGGAGTTATTTTCAGTGATGGAATAGAAAGCGACTTTCTGGAGTTTAATGCTGGCATTGAGGCGGTCATTGGACCGGCGGAGAAAAAAGGGCATCTGGTCGTGTAGAGGTTTGTACAGGACGGCAATGGGTAATTATGAGTAAAGTACAACCATCAGATGAAATTAAAAAAGGAGGAATCAACATGAGCGACTACACTCAAGACGAAGCGAAAATCCGCAACAAGAAGGACGAGGACGGAGATTCCTTGATGGAGAAAACGAAGCTGGAAAATGGCGTGGATATCGAGCCTGAGGCTGATGAATGGATTGCGAAGCCCTCACCAGTGTCATACGATGATACGAACTCCTCTTCGAAGAAATAAGGCTCTTGCGTCCAAATAGAGCAGTGATGCAAAGACAGATGATCCCTAATCGGGTCATCTGTCTTCTTTACATAGGTTAATTGAATCTAGAATATACCTTCCATACTAGCTCACGACGGCTGCTTACATCTGTTTTCAAGAAAATCGCTTTCAGATGATCCTGCACCGTGTAGGCAGTAATATGAAGTGCGCTAGCCAGCTCCTTGGTCGAAAAGCCCTGAACAATGAGTTGGACAATTTGTCTCTCTCGTTCGGACCATGAGTACACCTCGGTCATAAGCGGTAGCATGTCAGTTGCTTTAGCAGCCTCAAACCATACGGCTAGCTGCTTCTGACCCGTATGCTCCTGTCCGCCTTGCAGAAGGGTGGCTCTGATGGTTACCCATGGGGTGCCTGCGTCTGCGGAAGGGATACATAGTCGGGCTGGTGCAGTGGCAGTGGATAGCGCTCGCAGGCATACCGCCCGGACAGGAGCCGGAAGGCTGTCTTCATGGATTCCCTCCT
Organism: Paenibacillus sp. FSL R7-0340; assembly: GCF_038002205.1. Classification (NCBI taxonomy): domain Bacteria; kingdom Bacillati; phylum Bacillota; class Bacilli; order Caryophanales; family Paenibacillaceae; genus Paenibacillus; species Paenibacillus sp. FSL R7-0340. Next base: position 4,642,772 of record NZ_JBBOBY010000001.1, on the reverse strand, counting down.
GCTGCCGAAGCAGATGTAGCCACTGCTCTGCTACTGTATTGGACGAGATCGGTTCTAGCTTATCGGAAAGCATTAGAACCCCTGGCTCAAGTTCATTTTCCGTGATCATGGCAGGGGCTGGAGATAAACCGACACTGGCCTGACGCAGATGGTAGGCTATGGACGGCGCTAATGCTTCAAGCAGTTGTTGCTCTTCCTCGCTGAATACAGGCTTTCCATGATGACGGAACAACGTAAGAAATCCCCAACAGCTCCCTTTGTACATAAATGGAACACGTAGCTCGTCCCCGAATCCGGCGGGTTGCAAAACATCTCTATATCGTGTGCTCCGATCCGGTTGGCCTTGTGTAGACCCATGTAGCGTCGCTACAGACTGTCCTTCTCGCACCAACTGATCATATTTCATCATATCGTCGTGTAGATATTCGTATTCCAGCAGTTTGTTATGAATGTCCTCCACACCCGACTCTGTAAATGCCCCCGTGGAAAGCAGCGTACGCGGATCTACTGAGGTGCAGCACGCCGCATCGAAAGCAATCTGAGTACGCAAGCGGTCGATTAGGGTGTGCTTGTACGTTAGGGATGAGGGTGCTTTTCCCCCCAGATCAATGATTTGCTGTCGGGCGTCCTTAAGTTGTGCAAATTGCGTGTAGTGTGCGTTCATCATTTACTCCTATCGTGAAAGCTGGAGATTCTCAAGCGCGATTATTAAATCCCACATTTATGGGATGGTGGATATTCGTATTGTATTTATAATTGAGAATGATTCTTAATAAAATCTACAATAAACGAATGGTCTGAGAAGATCAAGGCTAAATGTTTGGAGGAAAGCACATATGAGACATACCCCTATTGGAAATACGGACTCAAACCAACCTATGAGCTGGAATCATCCGAATGTGCATAAGTACGCGGATACGATTGCTTTAAAAATACCTGGATATGCTCATTTGTATGAGATGACAGACTGTCTGATAACCGCACAGCTTGAGGCACAAGCTCATACTAGAAATATAGATCCAAATATGCTAATTGTCGGTGCTGGAGGCGGTCAGGAATTGATAACGCTCGGAGGGCGCCATGGAGCATGGTCCTTTACGGCAGTCGATCCCTCTGAGCACATGCTGGATTTGGCACGTAAGCGTGTGACACATGCGGGCATCAGTTCAAAAGTATCGTTTGTTGCAGGTACGTTGGAAGAGTTGTCTGGAGAACAGCACGAAAAGCACGGCGAAGAGTCATGCAGAGAACCGGTCTATGACGCTGCTACCTGCCTGCTGGTGCTTCATTTTCTTCGGAGCTTGGAAAGTAAACAGGCATTGCTACGCCAGATATCCGCTCGACTCAAGCCGGGTGCACCTTTTTGTCTAGCTTCTATTAATGGGAATCCGCAGGAGCCTTCTTTTTCCATCCAAATGCAGGCATGGAAAGGTCATATGCTGAGTCAGGGCATTTCACTCGAGGATTGGGAACGATTCGCTGCTTCCATCGGTCGTGAGTCAAACCCGGTGTCCAATGCGGCAATACAGGAGCTGTTGATAGAGGCAGGCTTTACCCACATCACCCGGTATTATGGCGCTTTTTTAGTAAATGCATGGTTTGCGGTTAAAGAGGGAGAGACGACTTATGACAAAGGATAACATCATCATCATTGGCGGGTATGGCCATGTTGGAAAAATTATATGCACGGAGTTAAGTGAAATGTTTCCCGGCAAGGTATTTGCCGCAGGTCGTAGTCTGGAGCGGGCCACTGAATTTAGTAGACAATCGAATGGTAAGATACGGCCCTTGCAGCTAAATATTCATGAGCCGATGGACCCGTCGATATTAGAGCAAGCCAAAATGGTTATCATGTGTCTGGATCAGGACAATACGGCCTTGGTACGTGCCTGTCTTCGACATGGGGTGCATTACATGGATATTACCGCGAATGCGGCCTTTTTGAGTCAAGTGGAGCAGTGTCATCAAGAGGCTCGAGCTTATCAGGCCACAGCCCTGTTAAGTGTAGGATTAGCTCCGGGGCTGACCAATTTGTTAGCACTGCAAGCGACACAGCTCATGGATCAGACGGATGAGTTGAATATATCTTTGATGCTGGGCTTGGGGGATCGACACGGTCAGGCTGCCATTGAGTGGACAGTAGATCAGATTCATGCCGATTTGGAGGTTATAGAACAGGGACGCCCTGTGACTCGAAAAAGCTTTACCGACGGAATAGTAGCAGACTTTGGTGCAGGAGTGGGTCGTCATCGGGCGTATCGATTTCCTTTTTCGGATCAGCAGACACTTCCTCGTACGCTCAAAGTTCCTACGGTTAGCACACGCCTTTGCTTCGATTCGCGCTTGACCACCCGGCTTCTGGCAGGGCTTCGAACGATAGGAGTATCAGGTTTACTCCGACAGAAAACTGTGCGTGATGCTGTAGTTCGCAGCTTTGGCAAGATACATCTAGGAGGGAATGCTGTAGCGGTCAAGGTAGATGCCCGAGGAACGCTCAATGGCAAGGAGACGAAGGTCGAATGTCGGCTGAGGGGGCACCATCAATCTGATTTAACCGCTAAGGCAACCGTCTTTGCAGCGCTCGCCCTGTACCGTTCAGAACTTCCATATGGTGTATTTCACATGGAGCAGGTTTTTTCGTGGAATCGCATGCAGGCTTGGATGGGGCAGCAAGTAGCCGTAGATATTCAGGTGAACGGACAGCAAGTATAGAAGTCATATATATTATAATAAAGGACTCTCATATAATCCAAGCTTATTCAGCAATGTATTGCGGATAGGTCTTGGATTTCTTTTCCTATTGAATTACACTAGAAAGAAGTACATATTTTTGGAAAAGACCTAAGGGGATGATATGAAATGTGGAACCCCTATGAAAATAGCAGACAGCATACGCACGATTTTACAATAAAGTATCGATTTTACACGCCGGAAGAAGGAGGCAGGAAACAGCTGCCTATTCAGGGGTACCGCTGCGATTTTGCCTATGAGAGCGATGATATCACGACGACGGGAATTTACGCCATACATCCTGAGTTTGAAGATGGAGATGGTCAATTGATCATGGATACCGAGCGTCCGGTTCACCGGGAAGGACAGGCGAGAATGTGGGTTTTGTTTGGAGAAATGAGGGAAAAGGTACACCGACACCGGATACAGGTAGGAACGAGGGGATATTTTATGGAAGGCCCGCGCCGTGTTGGTGAAGTTGAAGTTACAAGCTTGGTAGGCCTCTTGACCAATCCGGTCAACTAGCTAGCTGCTGAGGAGTCGATAAGAGATGGATATCGCTTATATCATAGATTTATTACGTAAACACGATGTGACCCTAGCTCCAGGCTTATCCATACAAGAGGTTACCGACGTCGAAGACAGGTATGATATTCACTTCCCGCCCGATTTGAGGGAGCTTCTGATGAGTGTTCTTCCCATCGGTAAAGGCTTTATCCCTTGGAGAGATACGTCACCACAGCGGATGGGTGTAATTCGGCAAAGGTTGAATTGGCCACTGGAAGGTATGATTTTTGATGTAGAGCAGCATATATTCTGGCCTCCCGAATGGGGCGAAAAACCGACAGATTCGGCGGAAGCCGTTGATATATGTAAACGTGAGTTTTTACGTGTGCCCAAGCTAATCCCGATCAACGGACATCGATATATCCCAGAGCAGCCATCTGAAGAAGGAAATCCGGTATTTTCAGTGTATCAAACGGATATTATCGTGTATGGGGAATGTTTGCAGGAGTATTTCAAGCTGGAATTTGGGGAGAAGCCTTATGAACAAATTGATTTTAATGCCGTAAAAAAAGTGCGTTTTTGGAGCAACTTGTGTGAGTGAGTGTCAGGAAGATGAATAAGTCGAAACGAAGGAAGGGGAGCATGATGTGAAGGTGGAGCAGGATTTGGAAGAAATCAAAGAAAGGTTGACCCAGATCGAGATCAAACTGGAACAAAAGTCGACCTCCAAGAGAATCTTGAAGTACATGATCATCGTTTTCTTGTCTGTTTTTTTTCTTTTATTTCTAATAGGAATTATTCAATTTGTTTCAGCCTAATCGGTGCAAGAAGATGAAGGAAGGGAGCTATTTATGTCCATAGAAGCGATTATTTTTGATCTGGATAATACTCTTATTCATCGTAAACAGGCGTTTGCGGCATATACAGAGCGCTTTATTGAACGATTTATTGTGGCAGAAGAACCGGCGAGCCGCGCGGCTGTTGTTGAACAGATACGTTTGGCGGATCAGGACGGGTACCGGGATAAGAGGGAACTGTATACCGAGCTGCATGCAGACTTGGAACTGAAAAATTCCGATACATCAGTACAAGAGATGCTGGGCTTTTGGTATGGTGAATTTCATAAGTTTACGGTGTTGATGGACGGGGCCAAGGAAGTGTTGTCCGAACTGCGGTCGCGTGGCTTGAAGCTGGGTATTATTACCAACGGCTCACTCCGCACGCAGCAAGCGAAAATCGACCGAGTTATGCTGAGGGATTATGTGGATTCTATTATCGTATCGGGCGGCGTCAACATCCAGAAGCCTAATCCTCGAATTTTCGAGTTGGCTCTGAATGAGCTGGACATTGTCGATCCCGGCCATGCCTGTTATGTAGGCGATCACCCGACAAATGATATTCGTGGTGCACAAAGTGCAGGATTGCATACCATCTGGCTGGAAGGCTTTATGACGTGGCAGGAAACAGGCATTGTACCGGATTATCAGATTGGGAGTTTGCGTGAAATCACAGGTTGGCTGGATCGTCGCAGTTATTCAACGAATAAGGAGGAGGGTGCATCATGAGTATGGAGCAGCAACCGAATCCCATTCTCTTATCGTTCCCTGACCAATTCCAGACGGAACGATTGACCATACGCGCTCCGCAATGGGGGGATGGGGCGGCAGTCAATGAGGCGATGAGAGAGAGTGCGAATGAACTGCGGCCTTGGCTTCCGTTTGCAAGAAATCTTCCTACGGCAGAGGAATCTGAAATCCGTTCGCGCCAAGCCAGACTTAAATTTCTGGATCGGTCTGATATGATGTTGTATATATTCGATACGGTTTCGGGAGAATTTGTAGCCAGCAGCGGTCTGCATCGTATTGATTGGGATGCACGAAGATTTGAAATTGGGTATTGGCTCAGAACATCATGGACCGGAAAAGGCATTATAACAGAGGCCGTGCACGGTATTACGGATTTTGCCATACAGCATTTGCATGCCAATCGGGTGGAGATTCGTTGTGATTCCAGAAACACGCGCAGCGCCAAGGTAGCGGAACGTGCAGGTTTTACACTGGAGGGGATTTTAAGAAACGTCGAGTATGATGAAGAGGGAAGCATGGTACACCAAATGGTTTTTGCCAAGGTGCGTGGTATTGAATTTTAGTATCCTCACACGAACAGTTTGGAAGTTGCTGATACGTTTGTACGATATTACGGAGGCTTATTATGATTAATTATATTATGAAAAATACAGACAAGTTGGTGTGCATACAATATGACATCAGCAAAAGGTTCAGCAATCTTGCAAGCGCTATCCAAGAGAGGATGCTTTACGAATTTCCAGCAGCTTGGCGGAGATGTCCCAGCATTAGGACAGGTGATTTAGCATGAGGAGCGTTCGTAAGAGCGTCATCAGGAAGGCCAATCGGGAAATAAAGGCGAAATTCAGCTGGAAGGCTCGCGCTGCGTACCTAATTGCTGTGCTGGTCACGATTTTGTTGGGTTTGGGAAGCCGGGTTTACTCCTCCCGGTTGCCTGAATTCGTTGCTGATCACTTTGGGGATGCCTTGTGGGCGTGCATGATTTATTTTGGGCTGAGAATGTTGTGGGTGAATCGTCAATTGTCTGTAGCCCTGTGGGGCAGCTTGCTGTTTTGCTTCGCCATTGAGTTCAGCCAGATGTACCAGGCTCCCTGGATTAACCATATTCGGGCAACGACGCTGGGCGGCCTGGTGCTTGGGAAAGGGTTCCTAACCGCGGATCTGATCAGGTACACGGTTGGCATTGTGGTATCCTGGGCACTGGACCAAGGCTGTCAAAAGCTGGCGGGGATCAATACACGTATAGACAATGATAAACCACTCAAATAACCTGAAAAGCGAGGGTTGCGCTTGAAACAAAAGGGAAAGCGTCACAGGTTGTTCGGTAAGATGATTGGATTATGCGCAGGGTTCAGCTTGTTGTTTGCAACCATACTTATCCCAGGGCAGGCACTGGCCGAAAGACAGCTTGCGGCGCCTCTTCGATTTGACTTTGGCCCTGGGAACGTAGCTGACGGCTACACCCAAGTCACTGCCAAGGATGTTTACACGCCTGAGCGAGGCTATGGATTTACCGATCTTTCCAAAGTGAATGAAGAGGATCGTGGTGGAAGTGATGCTATACGCTCAGATTTTGTTCGTGTTCAAGGATCATCATTTGTCGTCAATTTACCACCTGCGGATTACACGCTTTCCCTAATTGCCGGAGATACTGCCGGAAACACAGACATTACGGTTAAAGCCGAGTCCATCGTCAAGGTAGAACCTACTGCCAAAACAGCAGGACAATTTGTCGAGGCTGGATTTGAACTTGCACTCATCGATGGGCAGCTTGAATTGTATTTCTCAGGTAATGAAGCGAAGATTAACGCTTTGGTTATTACTCCAAAGGATGCTCGAACGGCTGGAGAACACCCTTCGGTATACCTTGCGGGAGATTCTACGGTTCAAACCTATAAATCCGCGATGAAGCCTCAGGCGGGCTGGGGGCAAATGATTGCTCCGTTCTTCACAGATGAGCCTATTTTTGTGAACCGTTCTATTGGTGGACGAAGCACGAAAACCTTTCTGGTACAAGGGCGGTTAGATGATATTTTACGCAATATCCGTCCAGGAGATTATCTGCTCATACAGTTTGGGCATAATGATGCCGCGATCAACAACCAAGAGCGTTATGTTTCACCCGCGGATTACAAAGTTTATTTAAAAACCTACATCCAAGGAGCTATCCAACGCGGTGCAACGCCTGTGCTAATTACTCCTGTTGGCCGACGGGATTATGATGCGGCAAGTGCCTCGTTTCGGATTAGTTTCCCGGAATATGTGCAGGCCATGAAGGAAACAGCATCGGAGACAGATGTTGCGCTGGTCGATCTTAGCCGCTTGAGTGTAGCGTACTATGATACACTTGGCCTCGAAGGAACACTCCCGTTATTTTTACATGTGGAGCCAGGGGTGTATCCTGCATTTCCTGATGGAGTGAAGGATGATACACATTTTCAGGAATACGGTGCGGAGCAAATAGCTCGGCTGGTAGCTCAGGGAATACGTGAGTTGAATATTCCTTTATCCTCTTATGTACAGGCGGAAGATTCGCAATAAAACATTATTTCCATAGTCATGGTATACTTAGAAAATAAGCTGGCCCTACCCAAAGATAGCATTGCTTAGGCTTGGGTAGGGCTTTAATGTTCTGGATCTTAAGGAGGAAGCGAGAATGACAGTCGCTCAACTTCATAATCTTATTAACGGTCAACTCCTGTACAATCAGCATCGGAGTTTATTTTATATGCGCGAGGGTTCTGTTCTGTTAGGACCTTCAACGGAAATGACGTACTGGCTGACGCAGAGAAGCTCGGAACTGATCCTCATGCTTCAAAGCTTGAAGCGCCAGCAGACGTATAACGCTTTTGTGACGGATGTAGCGGCTAAAATACTGTCCCAGTTTGTAAATACCAATCAGTATCTACATTTTCACACAGATCATGCGAGGGAGCTTACGGAGCTGTATGATCGACTTTTCACCCGGATTGAAAAACTGTTCCAGAAGAAATTTATAGATAGAGCAACCCTGGACTTGCTGCTTCAGCAGCATTACGGGCATTTGAGAGATTTTTTAACTCGTACCAATGGACGTGAAATGTTTGCTAAGTATGCAGAGTGTGAGTATACCTTTTGGATACCTTGTGAGGAGTATACGCCGGAGTTGCAAGCCAATCTACTGGGATTGGACATTGCTCGTTTGCAAGAGCCTGTTCTAGACGTTGGTTGCGGATCTGAGGCACGGTTAGTTACTTATTTACGTGCCTGTGGAATTGAAGCTTACGGAACAGATCGGTTGGCTGAAACAGAAGGTTGTGTCACTCAAGGAGATTGGTTAGAGATCACCTTTGGAGAACGTACATGGGGAACGATCGTTTCACATATGGCATTCTCCAATCATTTTATACATCATCATCTGAAGGCAGATGGTAATATTCATGAGTACGCTCGCAAATATATGGAATTGCTTAGAGCCATTCGGCCAGGAGGGAGTTTTATTTACAGTCCGTGCCTTCCGTTTATGGAAGGGCTTTTGGATGCTCGAATGGGTTATCAAGTAGAGTATATCCAGTCATCAGAAGGTTACAGGGCCACGAAAATAACGCGTATACATTCATAAGCGCAAGTAGTAGTTCATTCATTTGTCAGATTCATTCTTGGAATGGTAGTATAAGGATAGATATTACTCTATTTGGGATTCTGTTAATGATAGAGATTCTCATGACGCTAATTTGACACCATTATCGGATGATCATTAGCAGTATGGCTGCACTGAATAATAATGATTAGCTTACGGATAACGGAATTTTCAGGAAAGATTAAATCATATTTTCCTAAAAGCCGATATATGGGAATGAGGCGAGAACATACTGTTATTATACCCGCCCGAAAATGGAAGTATATAATTTGGGTTAGGAGAGTAGAAGAAGTGTCAGATCTGTATACGAAAAAAGAAGTAGAAGATTATGTAACGAACGTGGTTTTCGAACGACCTTTAGGTGTAAGCATTTCAGCCATTTTATTGATCTTTAATGGAGCACTTCTGTTGGTGACCCAGCTATTGACGCTTAATGCATTAAATGAGGCTTCTACGTTAGTAGGTATTTGTAGGGGGATGTTTCAAGGGTTTATCGCGTTACTCGGTTTGGCAGGGACCACTGCTGGTGTCGGCATGTTATTTGGTAAGAAGTGGGCTTGGTGGCTGGCAGTATTTTATTTTACATATGAGACCATGCGTTATACGTGTGCAATTCTGTTTATTCCGGATGTCCCTCCAACGTTGGGCGGTGTACAGCTAAACCCTGCTCTATACTACGTAAAATATGGTATGCGTATTATTTGGAATTTGTTGTTTACGTTGTTCATGTGTCGTAGTAAAGTGACTGTTTTTTTTCAAACAAGTGAAAGCAACAAGTGGAGAGCATGTATTGTATTATTCTTCATAAATGGAGTGATGGTTGGGATTGGCTGGTGGCTGATAAGATAGGTTCTTCGATGTGAAGGAGATGGATAATGTCAATGGAAACGTTTCCGATTTTAGAAACCGATAGGCTTCGTTTAAGACAGCTTACAGTAGGGGATGCGGAGGATGTGTTCGGCTATTTCTCCAAGGATGAGGTCACACAATATTATGACTTGGAAAGCTTTACAGAAGTAGAGCAAGCCGAAAAATTTATTCGTTCGATGCTAACCAGATATGAGAAGCAAGAGGGCTTTCGTTGGGGGATTACGTTAAAAGAAGCTCCTGAGCGGATCGTGGGTACAATTGGATTTCATAACTGGCAGAAGAAGCACTCCCGTATTGAAATCGGCTATGAGCTGGCACCGGAATATTGGCGGCAAGGTCTGATGACAGAAGCGATGAAGGTGGTCGTGAATTATGGCTTTCAATTGCCGCAGGTTCACCGTATAGAAGCCTTCATTGATCCAGATAACGAAGGCTCCAGACGGCTACTGTTCAAAAGTGGCTTCACTAAAGAAGGTCACCTGAGAGACTATTTTTATGAAAAAGGTCAGTTTGTCGACGCTGTTATTTTTGGCTACCTTCGGAAGGAGTTTTCCGTGGATCGGTAAGTTTACAAATATCCCTTGTCTCCGTATGGCTGGAGTCGATCAAGCCAGGTCTGCTCCAGCTTTGCTAGTGCATCTTTGACATCAAAGAACGCTGAGTCCTTTTTCTTCAAAACGTCCAGCACTTCAAATTCAAACGAATCTTCGCCATACTCATTCCATTCCTGTTGTAGTTGTTTATTCTTAAATCCACCCATGTTCAACTCAAAACGCCGTCCATTCAGCGACTTTAAATTCAGCGTTGAAGAGACGAAAATTTTTCCATTATGTGTATTGCGAATACAATAGATTCCTGCCTCTGTCTTCATCTCCATGTACTGCTGCACCAATTCTTTTCTTCGATTCATTGTCGAATCCTCCTATTTGAGCATTTTGCATAAATCCCATGAGCATTTTCAAATCAGCAATGTATAGATCTAAACGATTTAGTTCGTCTATATATTGTACCTACGAGCGTTGGAAATCGAATTATGCAAATTGCTGATTTTATAAACGTTGAGATTCAAGATTCCTTCAACCAATATTCACTGCCATCCGGCTTACGATCCAATAGATTGTATTCAATCATATATCTTCGCACCGTGACATAATCGTCATACACTTCCTGTAAAATCGCATTGATATCCTTCTCATGATATATTTGTCCCTTCACAAAACGGCCCGAAATTTCACGCAGCACAATCAGCTTGTGCTTTTCTTGCATTTTAAAGGTTTTCAGGCGTCCGTCTGTCCCATTCGGAAAATACTTCGTGAGTACTTTTTGCCTTTCGTCTTCCGTAATGTTGTAGCGTTCGTCCACCATCCGTGCTCCTATGGGTACTTCTACAATGGCGGGAGCGTGGCGGTCCTTCTCCTTTAGCAGCTCCATTAATGTGAGAAATACCTTGGCCTGCCGTTCTTTTTCTTTGAGACCAAAGCGATGATTACGTATAGTGGATGCGCTGCCGATTCCAGTTTCCTTTTGAATATCCGCATCGCCCATGCCTTGATAAAATAACTGAAGCAACCGATTCTGATGATCCGTCAGTCCAGTCAGCTTTTTGTCCAGACCGATCAAATAGTCAAAGACTGAACCATACGTCCGCTGAATATGAAGTCGCATATACCGCTCTGCGTCATAAAATACCCCTTGATCCTGATATATGATGCCTTGCTCATATCGCTGTCCGTCCAGCAGGCAAATGACCTGCTCTTCTTGGCGAATATATCCTCGCTTCAGTTCTTCGATACCAGCATTCCAGAATAGTTCGGAATGATCCATTTTAGCAAACACCTCAATTAAATGATGATTATTTTATAGACAATATAACATTTTGTTTATTTTAAATCAATGAGTGGATATCTCTTTAGGGTCTCGACAATGTTCGCTATATACAAAAGAGACATCGGATTGTTATCATATGTAAATTACCTCTTATCGACTTGTTAATAAATCCAAAGACCAAGGGGAATAGAGGAACACTGTTATATGCTTTAGAATTTTTTGACGTATCTACTCATGTTGTGGCGCTGGTAGATTTACTGGATGATACCTTTGAAGCGAGTAGACAATCCTATCAACTGATAAGTACCGTACAAGATAAAATTACTAAGGCGCAAAAGGACATATGTAGACAAAAGATAAGAAGAAAGCTAGCCGATTATAAAAACAAATATAAGCGTGACTTTTTGCTGGAATCTTTAGAGCTTTTTACATGATTCTTTTATTAGAGAGGTTTGGTTGGAGTGGTAAAAAAAACTGTTTTATTCGTGATCATCATTGTAATTGCATATACAGTTGTATCCATTACAACAGGAAGTCCGATAGAAAGAGTCCAATTTCGGAGTAACGTCACTGACTACCTACATAAAATGTACACTATGAACTGGAAAATTGATTCAGTTGATTATGATTTTAAGAATGATAAATTTATAGCAAATGTGATCTCTGACTCAGGGATTTCTTTTTTGGTGGAAGAAGACTATTATAGGCAAATGATGGATAACTATGCCTCTTCTGTGTGGAGGGATGAGCTAAAGACGGCAGTGGCCCAAAAAGTAAAGCAAGTTACAGGATCAGATGCAGAAGTCATCATAAATGTTTCTCATATGGGGCGGGATGCTTTAACCTACCATGACGAGGTTCCAAGATATTCTAAGGTTAGTCAAAAACTCTCCTCAGAAGCTTCAATTTATATTAAAGGTAACTTTTCAGCCACTCATTATCTTCAAGAGATGTTGGAAATAAAGCAGTGGATTGTTGAAAAGAAGTATGATGCTTCGTTAACATTTAAGTCCGAAAAGGAAAAAATTTATTTTGCAATACCTGCAGAAGATCTAAAAAAGATAAAAAGTGTAGAGGATCTCAATCCTTATCGGCTTCAAAATAATTGATTAATTCTACCCAAGAAGCTAAAAGTGATGCCTTAAAATGCTAGATTCCTTGAAATATTGTGAGGAGGTATGATATAAAATGAGGCCGAGATTTGCTGTCATTGACGATGAAAGTTGGCTCACAGTTGGCTATTGTAGAGATGTGGTTGGCTTAACGGGTGATATCATTGTCGAAACATATGAAAAGGTCATTTTTGAGCAATTTGTCTTTAATGAGGATTTCATAGGAAACATAACAAAGACAAAACAATCTGTACACAACTTGTACATTGCTATTTTAAATGATGAAGAAACAGTGATTGGAATATATTGTTATCACCTACCTGAATCTTACATAATCCATAAACTAAACTATAATAAAGGAAACTTCAATCTGGAGTTAACAGGTATACTTGAAGCGAAGCCCTCCCCTGTGGAATTAAGATTATGGGAGTTTTTAAAGGGTGCTCAGTCGCTTGAAAATAATATATGGCAAGGTTTTTCTAAAGAAGAACGGTCCGGGTGGCTAAACGTGACTAGAATACATTCTGCATCTAATCATTTTGCTAGACTGGATAAACGAGGAGAAGTCTACACCTTGGACGGCGAATACATATCTGATTTTACAACATTTTTCATAGCACTTGGTGAAGCGATTAATGGGCCCGGAGGGTACTATGGATTTAGCTTGGACAGTATATCGGACTGTCTCTGTGGAGGTTTTGGGACAGTAGGACCGTTCACGATCCATTGGAAAAACGTACATTATTTCTTGGAAAGATTCGAGGAAGAATGGGATCAAGAAGGGAGATGTTATAGATTTTCACCACAGCAATATTTTACGGATCTTCTAACGATCTTAGTATCAGGTGGTGTTACCGTGAATTTTTCTTCGAATTAAGATAGCAAAGCAAGAAGGGAATTTTTGAAATGAAATATAAATTAATGCAACCACCTTTTGTCATGAAAGAATACTCTGAAATGAGTAAAAACGAAGCTAAGGAACATTTTAATTGGTTTAAACAACAAATACCTTCGCGTTTAGAGCAACTTGGCGCATTTTCACAGATACATCTGGATTATAGTGATCGTTCGCTCATAGATATTTGGGAATGGTATCTAAGGAATGTGCAGATTCAAAGTAAAAGTGCTTCAGAATTAAAAGAGGAGCATTCAGAGACTGAAGAATGGTTGAAGAGCTATATATATGAGAATAAACTCGACACAAAATCCCAAGCTTTTACACTGGATATTTCCATTTATCTAGGGGAAGTTGTAAAAAGTAATCATAGCGGGTTGGATTGGGGCATTATTTTTAAACCAAAGTCTTATATTAGCGTAAATCGTCCTGTTATCACTGGTTTGACTAAGGAAACAGATATGGATGTGATCATGATCGTAACGAATAAAATGTTTGCAGTATTAAAGGGACAACGTAACCCTAATGCTTTATTTGACATTTATCATACATGGAAAGAGTTTATTTGAAATCGTCGATAGGAAGGGATTATGATCTTCTAACCTAATTTAGTGGGAAGATCGGTAAAAAATTTGAATATTGTATAAAAAACAGAGGGCCGTAAGCATGTTAACGGCTCTCTTCGTCGTCTTCTGGCAAGTATTCGATCAGTTCACCAGGGAGTACGCCAAGGGTTCTACAAAGTGTATTCAAGGTTGGAAAGTCAATTCGGGCGTTTGCATTGGAGGCCAAAGCTTTAACCGTATTCCTATTAATTCCCGTAATAGAAACAATATCTTTCTGTTCGAGTCCACGGTCCTTCATAATTTTATCAAGAGAAAATCTAATCACAACAATTCCTCCAAAAAGTAATCAAGTAAACTAGTTGACATGTATGAAACATAAGTGTATATTTGTAATCGAGTAATCTAGTTAACAAGATTATAAGTAAACTAATTTGATGCCTTCATAGTATCAAAATGCTTTAAATTTAGCAACAGTCACTATTTTGATAATCCTAAAACAATTAATGCGTGAGGAGGCTTAAAAATCGTATAGAAGTTTCCTTATAAAATTCATATAACAACGTTATAGAATAATTTTGAGCGGTTTTTAAAATGGATAAATTGTAATACAGGTTAATATTTCATCGAACTAAGCTGTGATAAATGAACAAAGGAATGGAGCGAGGATGTATGACAGAATGGGTAATGGGATTGGAACGGGTATCCATGGTTCAGGGGCCATATGATTTACCTCATATGTATGAGATATGCGAGGGGATTCTGTATGACCATCAATATTTCTTTTACCTCGAAAATGGCATACTGTGTCTGCGCCATGTGAAGAAGGTGGAGCAATCATATCATACGCATCTTTATCTGGATGGAGAGAGCGGAGGCTTGCAACTGGCAGAGGGTGTACAAGGGGAAGTTATGCAAGTTGTCATGGAGATCATCGAACGCTTACGCGCTAAGGATGGACTGACATTTTTATTCGATGAACTGCTGTGGCTACATGGTAGGGGACCCATTGAATTAAACCTTTTCAATAAGAAGGATGAAGTGACCCCAAGTGGCAGACAACTTGCTACGAAATAAATGATTTTTATGCTCTATATCATGGAACTTGTAGAAAAAAATTATGATTTCAGTGAATGTACCAGTTGTTGACTGATAAAAATGAGCGGATACCGAATCAATATGGTCAATTCCACCACAACAGCATCACCAGAGGGAGTAAATCCAAAATCACCTCCCAATAATATGTTTTGCTGCTGCTTTGATGAAGGAAATTCCGGTTCATCCAAGCCATAATGTTCTTTGAATCTCTCTTTCGTTTCATGATCTATGACAAGGTTATCCTGTGCAAAGGTATAGCACATAGGAACACTTAACTGTATTAAAAGAAGTAATGCAACGGGTATAAGCACTTTTTTGCTTTGCATGGTTAGCTCCTATGATCTCTGTTTTTGACCTCTTAACTTTTGTATCTACCATAATTGTATGTACTTGTCGAGCATTTGAGGGGAGATATGATGAAGCCGCCACTTCTGCACTGGATTCGGAGGCAGAAGTGGCAACTCAACAATCCCTGGCGGAATGGTCTGCTGTATGACTTTTTTAATTTGCCTATAAAGATTCCTGAAGGGCTTTAGAAGAAGTGCTGTAATCAGCATAACGGGGAAGCACAATAGTGTAGTATATTCCTACAATAACGGTACAGACCCCAACTAATAAAAACAAGAGCTCAATTGGAATAAATGAAGGGAAGCTTACAGCAATGAAACCTAATGTAAGAGACTGGGACAGCATCATTAACGGATTAATCAAACCTTGCACTCGTCCCATCATTTGAGGATCTACAATACGAGGAAGCCATCCTCCTATACCAATGTTAATGAACGGAAGTATCAGTGCAATGACAAAGTTGATAATCAGAAAAGCATAGAGGTGGTCAACAAATCCAAGTGTGCACATACCCATTCCGGCTACCAGAACTCCCGCTGCAATCATTTGGTGTAGCTTTAGCTTGGCGGAGATGAGAGATGCGATTAGGGTACCAAGCAACACACCAGCTCCAAAAATAATACCTGTCCATACCATATACTGCTCATAGTTGTCTGGAGCTAGCTTATATTTAAGAATAAACATCGGTAAAACGCTAAAACCACCATTTAAAATACCAAACATGAAAAAGCCTGAAACCAACCAAAGCAATAGTCTGTTGCGTAATATGTAAAGAAACCCTTGTTTAAAATCGATCATGACAAGTTTGAATTTTAATTGTTTAAATTGATGTGCCCCGTTCGGAAGGCGTACTTCCTTTGGAATTTTGCAGGAACGAATAAGCAGTGCAGACACAATAAAAGAAACAGCATCAATTAGGATGGCTCCAGTAATTCCAAAGTGCCAGTAAACGACGGCCCCTAGAGTTCCTCCAAATAACATGAAAAGACTCCCCATCATTTGGTTGAGGCCTGCGGCAATGGTGTAATCATCTTCGTTTAATATCCCCTGTATAATGGCACTTTCGGCTGGAAAGAAAAATTTGGAGGCAGCACTACGGATGAAGAGGAGGGCAAATATCAAAGGAATCGAATCGACCCAAATAAAAATAAGCAAACATAAGGATAAAAAAGCGCTGATCCAGTCACAATTAACAGCAATTTTTTGTCGGTCCATCCGATCTGCTAGCACTCCAACCACGAGAAATACTACCAGCATCGGAAGCGAATACATTAACTCGGCAAGCGTTGCATAGTATGGCTGATTGGTAAACCGTTTCAACAAATAAAACATGAATGCAGTAACCCCGATAATTCCTCCCATTTGTGAGGCGAAGGTTGCCAGAAAAAACCTGACATAATTTTTGTTTCTGAGTACTTGTTTTAATCCAGTCACAGTTCCATCCCTTTCGCTTTCAAAGCGGTTTTTAGATGCCTAATTAAAATAATAGTGAAAAGTAGGAATATTGTACAGAAAAGTGACTTTAATGTCACTTTAAGTTTGAATTTGCATCGTATCGGACCCTCTACCTTTTAAATTCTGCTGTTAACGTAATCATATTGGGGTGGACTGGGAAGTTGTTTTCAAAATGGTTTGGCGTAGTATGAGAGCAACATAAACTTAAATAACCAGCCGTCGGTTGATATCTGACGGCTGGTTATTTAAGTTGCCAGGTGTTTGAGTCTGACTCACAAATGGGTGTCAGTCTTCAATCTTAATGAAGCTAAATCCTCGCCATTTGTAGTGATTACTTTTTTATACCAATCAAAGCTTTTCTTCTTTTTGTGGAATGGCCTCTTTTAATTGTCCGATATGTTGTCTGAAATAATCCATACGGTAATCGTCTATAATGAGGGTGTAAGAATTACAGAATAGCCCGATTCATCTCATTTACGCATGGATATGTTGAGAAAAAGGAAATGCTCATAGCTAGAAAACTTTATACAATGGAAGAGGAATAAGAATTGTGAAATTCGACTTTTGATGAAGGATTTCATATAATGTGAGCATATTGTGAACAGCTTAAATTGAAGACTTAATAAAAAAATGAAAATGATTTCCGTCCAGCTATGAATTTCAAAATTTGACGGAGGGAACGAGATGACAATGGAAGAGAGCAGCAGACAGGTACCTTGGCAGGCGTATTACGGACCTAATCTAGGTTATGTGCAGGACCAGTATGAAAAGTATGTAGCGGACCCCGGAACAGTTGATCCGGCTTACCGCGAGCTGTTTGATCAATGGGGTGAGCCGCCACAATCCGAATACTCGGCTGCTTCCATGATAGACAACAAATTGCAAGGCCCCCCCACAAGTGCTTTGGGGCACCTTGACTCGAACACATTGCAGAAAGCGGTTACAGCGGGGAAAATGGTGTGGAATATCCGTGAATACGGACATTTAGCCGCCCAAATCGATCCGCTGGAACTGGATGCAGAGCAGGATACACGCCTGCTTAATCCAGCATCTTACGGTTTAACTGAACAAGACTTAAAGGCTTTTCCAGCCTCTTTAATATGGGATAACGCTCCTGCGGGAACACTTAACGGATGGGAAGCCATTCAACGGTTACGTGTAGCATACACGGGTCCGATTGCCTATGAATTTAGTCATATTCATAACGAGGAGGAACGCCGCTGGCTGAACAGCTATGCAGAATCCGGCTGGTCCTCCAAGCCACTCACAACACAGGAACGCAAGTCGTTGCTGGGCAGATTGGTAGAAGTAGAACAGTTCGAAGAGTTTTTGCATAGAACATTCGTCGGACAGAAACGTTTTTCGATTGAGGGTAATGATGTGCTTGTCCCTGTACTCGACGAGATTATTCGTCTAACCACAAATGCAGGAGCAAGTCATGTCCTGATGGGTATGGCGCATCGCGGCCGTTTGAATGTACTGGCTCATGTGCTGGGCAAGCCTTACAGTAAAATTTTCTCTGAATTTCATCATTCGCCGAATAAAGATTTGATCCCGTCGGAAGGTTCCACAGGAATTAACTACGGCTGGACTGGCGATGTGAAATATCATCTGGGTGCTGATCGTTTTGTAAAAGATGGGGGAGCGGTGCAGGCCCGTCTGACATTGGCGAATAACCCAAGTCACCTGGAATATGTGAATCCAGTGGTACAAGGATTTTCACGAGCTGCACAGGAAGACCGCAGTGAGGCTGGTTATCCGAAGCTGGATGTGAGCAAGGCAGCTACAATTATTATGCACGGTGATGCGGCTTTCCCAGGTGAAGGTATCGTGGCAGAATCACTTAATTTCACTAATTTGCGTGGCTTCCGTAATGGCGGCACGGTCCATATTATTGTGAATAATCGTCTGGGTTTTACAACGGAAAGTGTCGATTCCCGTTCGACCCGTTATGCCAGTGATCTGGCTAAAGGCTATGAAATTCCAATTGTGCATGTGAACGCGGATAATCCCGAAGCTTGTATTGCAGCTGCTCGTATGGCTGGCGAATACCGCAATCGTTTCAAGAAGGATTTTCTGATTGATCTGATTGGTTACCGTCGTTATGGTCACAATGAATCCGATGACCCGGAAACAACACAACCGCTGGTATATCGTAAGGTGAAGAATCATCCGACGGTGAGCAAATTGTATACTCAAAAGCTGATGAAGCAGGGGGTTGTGGATGAAGCGTTTAGTGCCGGCCTCATTGAAAAGGTCCAAACCAGACTGAAGGAAGCGCATGAGCATGTGAAGAATCAACCGGAACAAGAGCCGGAAATGACTCCTGTGAAGGCGAAAAAGAATCAGAGTTCTATGGTACGTACTGCAGTGGAATTGAAAAAGCTGCGCCAAATCAATGAAAACTTGCTCAAATGGCCACAGGCTTTTCATGTATATCCGAAGCTGGATCGAATTTTACAGCGTAGAAAAACCGCTCTGAACGAGGGAGAAAAGGTAGATTGGAGCTTGGCGGAGACGCTGGCTTTGGCCACCATTCTCGCAGACGGCAAGCCTATTCGTATGACAGGTCAGGATGCGGAGCGAGCTACATTTGCTCACCGTAACCTCGTGCTGCATGAGCCTGAAACAGGCCGTACACATTGCCCGTTGCATACTTTGCCGGAAGCACGTGCTTCGTTCAGTATTCATAACAGTCCATTGTCTGAGGCATCTGTCCTCGGCTTTGAATACGGCTATAACGTGTATTCTCCTGAAACGTTAGTGATTTGGGAAGCGCAATTCGGCGATTTTGCCAACTGTGCACAGGTTATTTTTGACCAATTCATTTCTGCGGGCCGTGCTAAATGGAGACAGAAATCGAGTCTGGTGATGCTGTTACCGCATGGTAGCGAAGGACAAGGACCAGAGCACACGAGCGCACGTCTGGAGCGTTTTCTCCAGTTGTCCGCACAAAATAACTGGACTGTCGCTAATTTGAGCAGTGCCTCTCAGTATTTCCATCTGCTGCGCCGTCAGGCTGCATTAAGCGAAAGTGAGGAAGCCCGCCCGCTTGTGATGATGTCGCCGAAGAGCCTGATTCGTAATAATCGTGTCGCTTCGCCTGCTTCCGAATTCAGTGAAGGAGCATTCCGTCCTGTGTTGGAACAGCCTGGTCTGGGTGCACGTCCGGATCGTGTAGAGCGCATTGTACTGTGCAGTGGAAAGATTGCCATTGATCTCGAAGAAGCATTGGAAAAGGATAAGAATGAGGCAGAAGAGCGTCTGCATATTATTCGTGTGGAGCAGCTATACCCTTTCCCGGAAGAGGAAATTCGGAATATTTTCGGCCGCTTCCCGCATGTTAAGGAGTTCGTATGGGCTCAGGAAGAACCTAAAAATATGGGGGCTTGGAGTTACATTGAACCTCGTCTGCGGAATGTAGTGCCACAGGGAGCGGAAATTCGTTACGCAGGCAGACCAGATCGTTCAAGCCCGGCCAGCGGTTATCAGCAAGTACACAGCCTAGAACAACAGCGAATTATTCAATCGGCGTTGAAGCAGGATTCCAAAAACAATATTACACTTGGGAGGTAGCGGCTGTGAGCGATATTATAGTGCCAGCAATGGGAGAATCCATCACGGAAGGAACAATCTCCAAATGGCTTGTGAAGGAAGGGGATTCCGTAGGACAGGGAGATGTTCTACTGGAGCTGGAAACCGATAAGGTTAATCTGGAAATTAGTGCGGAAGAAGCAGGTGTGGTCCAGAAAATCCTTCGTCAGGAGGGAGATACTGTGGTCATCGGTGAAGCTGTTGGCTTGATCGGAAGCGGCAGTGGTGATGCGGAATCAACCGGTGCTGGAGAAGTTGCAGCGACTCAAGCGCCTGAAGCACCGTCCGTAGCGACTTCACCGTCTTCCGTAGGAGGCGGCGTTAAAGCAGAAGAAAAGTCTGCACCGCCTATTTCATCGAATGGCGACGGGAATGGCCAGACCGCATCACCATCCGCCCGGAAGTTGGCGCGTGAGCGCGGGATTGATCTTGAACAGGTACAGGGAAAGGACCCGCTCGGACGTGTTTTCCAGGAGGATGTAAAAACGCATAACAGCGCTGAAGTGTCACGTGCAGCATCTGTACCTGCGTCTCCCGCTACTAGCAAGCCTGCGCCTCCGTCTCCAGCACAAACGGAGTACAGCAAGCCTGTGGAACGCCAGCGGATGTCTCGACGCAGAGCGACGATCGCTAAGCGTCTTGTTGAAGCACAGCAAACAGCTGCCATGCTCACCACTTTTAATGAAGTGGATATGACTGCCATTCTCGATGTGCGTAAACGCCGTAAAGATAAGTTTAAGGAAAAACATGATGTAGGCTTGGGTTTTATGTCCTTCTTTACAAAGGCAGTGGTTGGTGCACTCAAGCGCTTCCCTACCGTGAATGCAGAGATTAATGGCGATGATATCGTACTGAAAAAATACTATGATATCGGGATCGCTGTATCTGCCAAGGAAGGTTTGGTCGTGCCAGTTGTAAGGGATGCTGATCGTCTCGGCTTTGCTGAGATCGAGAAGAGCATTGCAGATTTGGCTGGCAAAGCTCGCTCCAATTCGCTTTCTCTGGCCGACTTGCAAGGAGGAACGTTTACTATAACCAATGGAGGTATTTTCGGCTCCTTGCTGTCTACGCCAATTCTCAATACGCCGCAAGTGGGTATTTTGGGAATGCATAAAATCCAACTTCGCCCGATTGCCATCGACGAGGAACGCATGGAAAATCGTCCGATGATGTATATCGCGTTGTCCTACGATCACCGGATTATTGATGGTAGTGAGGCGGTTCGTTTCCTGGTAACGGTCAAAGAATTGCTGGAAGATCCGGAATCATTGTTACTGGAAGGATAAAATAAATCGGGCAAGTGTATCTCCTCTTTACGTGTATGACAAAAGCAGACTCTTGCGAGTCTGCTTTTTTTCCTGCATAGTTATAACATAAGGCGACTGACATTACAGGCAGTAAATGTAGAGAAGGGCGGGAACTGTTTTGGACAAAGACTTGCGCTACCCGATAGGATCATTCGTTGTTCCAGATACCATTACAGAAGAACAGCTTATCGCATGGATTCACGACATTGCTGAATTGCCTGCACAGCTACGTCAGGCGGTCGAAGGACTGAATGAGCAGCAGTTAAATACGCCTTATCGCGAAGGGGGCTGGACGATTCGGCAGGTAGTTCATCATGTGGCAGACAGCCATATGAACAGCTATATCCGTTTTAAGCTGGCACTGACGGAGGATACGCCGACGATCAAGCCATATGATGAAGGGCGTTGGGCCGAAATACCAGACGCCAGGGAGCTTCCGCTGGAACCTTCGTTGCAACTGCTGGAAGGATTGCATGAACGGTGGGTGACCGTGTTGCGATCGTTGGGAGAGGATCAGCTGCACCGATCGTTTATTCATCCTGAATCGGGCCAGACGATCCGCCTGGAGCGAAACATCGGCATCTATGCCTGGCATGGCAAGCATCATACAGCTCATATTACTTCCTTGAGCGAACGAAATGCATGGTGATTTTTAAAACTATACCCAAATGAAATATAAAGGAATTAAAAAGAAACCTTCAATCCCACTTTGATCGTGGTTTTAAAGGTTTCTTTTCTTATTTCCTCACAAGGCTGATGACTTGGGCGAGTTTGATTGTTCAGGTGCCTCGGAGGCTCCAGACAATGCGGAAACAGAGGTCACCCCTGTGTTAACATGACGGTCGAGCCAGTCTACGATGTCACTCATCACCTCGTCGCGGTTTGTTTCATGCAGCATCTCATGGCGACCGTCAGGATAGAGGCGATACTCCATGTCCTGAAGCTCTAGGCTTCGATACATTTCCACTAGTGACAACACACCTTTACCGAACAAACCCACTGGATCACGATCCCCGGCAAAAATATAAACTGGCAGTTTGGGATTGATGTGTTTCAGCGAGGAAGGCCAGTGGATTTCTTGCAATAGCCTGAAAAAATCCAGAAAAAAGCCTGTCGTGCAAATAGCTCCACATAATGGGTCATGTACGAACTGATCTACTTCCTCAGGATCACGGGACAGCCAGTCAAACGCCGTACGCACTGGACGAAAGGCGCGGTTAAAGCCGCCAAAGACCATAGCGTTGAGCAGCATGCTGCGATGATCCATTCCTTGCAGCTTGGCTTGCAGTAGAGCAACTTGCTCTCCGAGCTTTAGGAGACCACGTCGTCCGTTGGTTCCCGATAAAATAAACCCGTGATACGTTTGCCTATCATCATACATAATTTTCTGGGTTAAAAAGGACCCCATGCTGTGACCCAGCAAAAAACGAGACTGATCAGGGAATTCCTTAGCCGCAATTTCGCCTAGCTCCAGCATGCCGTTTGCCATTCGATTAAACGCATTAGCTCCCGGCATACCCAGCTTATCAGGATCACCAGCCGTGCGCCCGTGACCGATATGATCGTTGGCATACACACCATAACCGCAACCAGTAAGCTTTTCGGCCAGTCGAATGTAGCGATAGGATGTCTCGCACATACCATGCGAAATTTGAACAATCCCCTTAATGGGCAAATTCTGATCAGGCAGCCAGCGGTAGGCAAAAAGCTCTGTTCCGTCATTTTCAGCGATGGTGAAGGTGTATTCCCGCATAATTAGACATCACATCCTTTAAGCTTTAAGGAAGATAAGATCTAAGTACGGTCATTCCGTCATTCAGCGTGTAACCGCTCAGGTTAGCAGGCAACAGGAAGCAATCTCCAGCTTTACAGGAAAGAGACTCGGTATTATTGTTCCATGTTATGGTCCCACTGCCTTCACAAATCACGAGAATGGTGAAGCTGTCTTCCGTTGTAGAAAGTGCCCAACTTCCATCTACGATACCCTTTTCCACAACAAAATACTCACAGGCAGCCAGCTGGAGCCATTTTCCAGGCTGTAAGCCGTCCGTTTTCATCGTTGTTGCACCTGCACCCTCGTAGGAGGTTACATTGAGGGAATCCTCGATATGCAACTCACGAGGCTTGCCGTCTAGTCCGGGGCGATTGTAGTCATATAAGCGATAGGTAGTATCCGAATTTTGCTGGATTTCAGCAACGACAACGCCTGCACACAGTGCATGTACGGTTCCGGCGGGAATGAAGAACGTATCGCCTGCTTCGACTGGAACCTGGCGCAAACTGCCGAGGATGTCCCCACTTTCAAGAGCTGTGCGCAGACTCTCGCGAGTTACACCTTCGGTCAGACCATAAATAATCTTGGCATCTGGCTTGGCATCAAGCACGTACCACATTTCAGTTTTCCCTAATTCTCCGGCTGGAAGTCCTGCGTAATCATCTGTCGGATGCACCTGAACGGATAAGTCATCATTACAATCCAGTAGTTTGATCAAAAGTGGAAATCGTCCGCCTTTTTCCGATACACCCTTGGCCCCGAGCCAATCCTGCCCGTAGGTCTCGCGGATTTCATCCAGTCCTTTGCCTGCCAGCTCACCATTGATGACCGTTGTTGTTCCGTTTGGATGATCGGCAATCATCCATCCTTCCCCGATATGTCCTTCTGGTGGGGTTAGACCAAATTGCTCTAAGGCCCGTCCTCCCCAAACTCTCTCTTTGAACTCAGGTTGAAATTGCAGTGGGTATGGCTTTAGCATAATTTCTCTCCTCCATAATGAGTAATGAGTGCGACCTAACAGAATAGGGAAATCAATAACGTGCCGCTGGGGCAATAAACTGGGATGAATAGCGCCCAAACGAGCTTGAAAAATGATATATGTAAGGCGGCTAAAAAAGCCGCTCATAACCTGAGTTTAAAATCCGACATTATTTCTTTTCAACCGCCACTACGTAAGGCGAAGCGGCTCGTTGTAATTGACGATAAATAATGCTTTGACCGCTGGAGACTGGGAGAGCAGAAGCCCATTGAAGAACGGCATCTGCTTCTTCAATGCCTCCAGCGTGCCCTGGATAGAGTACGGCAGTCAGAATGCCGCGTGGTCGCAGCAATTGTAAGGCAGCATCAAGTGCGACGAGCGTGCTGTCTGTATGGGTGATGACAGTAGGATCGGCGCCTTCGGAAGGCAAGTAGCCGAGGTTAAACATGACCGCAGCGACTTTGCCATGCAGTATGTCCGGAACGGCCTCCTGCATTTGCTCATGACCTTGTAGCAGTAGCGATACTTCTGCTAATGAAGGCGAAGCGTTTTCTTCCAGTCGACGACGGGCGCAATGCAGTGCTTCTTGCTGGATGTCGAAGCCATAGACACAGCCCCGTTTGCCAGCAACTTTTGCCAGAAACAACGTATCTGCTCCTGTGCCGACGGTGGCATCTATAGCAGTATCACCTGGCTGCACCCGCGCGGCCACCAATTGATGAGCGTAGCTCAGGACGGATAGGAACCCCATTTAAGGTTGCCTCCAGTATTTTCCCTGCCACGTTTCACGTGACTTCAGTTCATGATCGATGGCATTAAGCACTTCCCATTTTTTAAGCGACCACATGGGTCCCACTAGCAAATCGCGTGGGGCATCTCCGGTTAACCGATGAACGATCATTTCGGGAGGTAAAATCTCCAGCGTATCAACTATCAGCTTAACGTATTCGTCCTTTTCCAGAAAGCGTAGCAATCCCGCTTCATACTGCTTGACCATGGGCGTTTTGCGCATGAGATGCAGCAGGTGGATTTTGATGCCCTGCACATCCATAGCCGCTACTGCACGTCCCGTATCGAGCATCATTTCATGCGTCTCTTGGGGCAGACCATAAATAATGTGGGCGCACACGCGGATATTCCGCTTGCGCAGCTTTTCCACCGCATCCAGATAGCATTGAGTATCATGAGCACGGTTAATCAGCTCTGAGGTCGATTCATGGACAGTTTGCAGCCCCATTTCGACCCACAGGTACGTGCGTTCGTTTAGCTCGGCAAGGTAATCCACTACATCGTCAGGCAGGCAATCAGGACGTGTAGCGATGGACAGACCGACAACGCCGGGCTGCTCCAGAATAACCTCAAAGTATTCTCGCAGTTCCTCAACCGGGGCATACGTATTAGTGTAGGCTTGGAAATAGCCAATATATTTGGCGTTTGGCCATTTTAGATGCTGCCGATCCCGAATCGTATTGAACTGGGTGACCAGATCATCACGACGACGCCCAGCAAAATCACCCGATCCGCGTGCGCTACAAAAGGTGCAACCCCCTTTAGCGATGGAACCATCGCGATTCGGACAGGTAAAACCCGCATCCAGCATGACTTTGAACACTTTATTTTGAAATTGCTCACGCATTTCGTAATTCCAAGTATGGAACCGTTTATCTCCCCACAGGAGAGGAGCAGGCAATAAATCTGTTTTCATGGGTGTACTCCTTTTTTTACGATCACCCTATTGTAACAAAAATCAGTCTTCATTGGGAATCATTTGACCGAACAAGTCAATAAAATGTGCGGATTTTATGGCGTTGCGGATTGAAAAAGGTTACACAATGTGTTATATTGTAAGCGGTACCAGACATACAATAAAAGGACTGTTTTCGATCCTGAAGATAAAAGTTATCCGTTGCTAATGATTATTCTTCAGGGAGGCAGCTATGCTGTTTCTATCGCCTGTTTTAGGGTAAGTGCACGTCGGTTCCATCACAAATAACCCGTGAGGTGATCTTTTATGAATGCGCAGGATAAGACGCGTATGGATAAAGTTACTGTTGAGTTAACCTTTGATGAGGCGTTGGCATTGACTGGTGTCCGTTTTGGGCAGGATCGTCAGATTGGAACGACCGCACGTCAAAAAATCAGAGCGGCTTGCCAAAAGACAATTGATTTTTCACCTGCTGATGGGGTAGACTATGAACAATTAAATTAGTTGGACCCCAATCCAAATATATTGAAAAAGGAATTTCATTTCCGTATCTTCAAGCGGGGGTGAAATTCCTTTTTCCTTGATAACAGAGTATATGGAGGAGTAACATGCGTTTACGCGGAAGAAAAGGAATACGGGAAAGTCTGGAAGAACAGCAGGATCTAGTCATCTTGGAGCCGGCACAGTATAAGGGGAAATGGCAGCAGGTTTTTGGTAATGATCGTCCCATTCATGTGGAATTCGGTATGGGTAAAGGGCAATTTATAAGCCAAATGAGCTTCCGGAATCCGGAGGTTAACTATATTGGCTTTGATATGTATGATGAGCTGGTTCGCCGTGCAACAGAAAAGTCTCGTCTGGCCTGGAGTAATTCAGAGGTTGATACGCCGCCTAATATCAAATTGGCACTGGCAAACATTGAACAGATCGAGAATGTTTTTGAACCAGGAGAGATTGAACGCATTTATCTGAATTTTAGTGATCCCTGGCCTAAAGCCAAGCATGCACGTCGTCGTTTGACGCATCCGCGTTTTTTGGACAAGTACCGTCAGCTTTTGAACAGCAAAGGACAAATTCATTTTAAGACCGATTCGGAGACACTGTTTGAGTTTTCTCTGAATTCGTTTGCCGATAGCGGTTTGCAGATGACGAATATTTCGTTAAACCTTCATCGTGAGGGGATCAACGAAGAGCATGTCATGACGGAATATGAACAAAAGTTCATGGGCAAAGGTATGAATATTCATCGAGTCGAGGTGCTGATCGGCAAAGATGCTTTGGAAGAGTACGGAAAAACACGTCTCGAAAAGTATGGGAAATAAAAACAGATCAAACGGATAAAATAAGACAGGGTGCTTCCTTTTAGGAAAGCACCCTGTTCGGTTCCAGTATATCCAGAATACTCTGTGCGCTCTGAAGAGGATAATATCGCGCTACATTATGGACGTGCTCCTGTCGCTTGCGGACGATTTCTGGAAAATCGTGTAGCAGTCGGTTCATCCATTTAACGACAACATCCAGCGAAGTAATCGGTTCTCCGAAGCCTTGAGCCGTAAAGTATTGACAATTTTCCTCCTCCTGTCCAGGGAGAGGTTTGTGAAACAGCATCGGAATCCCTTTGGCCAATCCCTCGGTGCATGTCATTCCGCCGGGTTTGGTGATGAGCAGATTCGATACCTCCATTAATTTGTCGATTTCCCGTGTAAATCCGAAGATATGAATATTTGGATGATTAAACCTAGGATCCAATTGCATTTTACGACGAATTTTATCATTATGCCCCAAACAAAAAATAAATTGAATGTTTTCTCTCCACTGAGTAAGCGAACGATGTATGACTTCGTCATTCATAAGGCCCCAGCCGCCACCCATAACGAGTACGGTCGGGATGGGTTTAAGTCCAAATTGTTCTCTAATTTCATCGTGCCCAGGATGTTCCCAAAAATTTGGATGAACGGGAATGCCGGTCACCTGGATTTTCGAGACGGGTACTCCGCGCGCGCGCAGCTTACGCATGACTTCAGGCGTAGATACAAAGTACCGGTCAACCTCGGGACTAATCCATGTTCCATGTGCATCGTAGTCTGTAATGACAGTACAAAGCGGAACATGTAAACCTAAGCGCTTCAAACGTGAAATTACCGCGCTTGGGATGGGGTGAGTACATACCACCAAATCGGGACGAAGCTGCCGGAGAATGTTTCGGGTCTGCGTGTAGAACAGACGGTGCAAAGCGAGCGTTGTAAGACGGTTTAATGATTTTTTGTACTGATGACGGTAAACCAATCCGACTAGGCGAGGCTGCGATACAACAGTCTTCTTGTATGCTGTAATAATAAGCGGGGCCATTCTTGGATTCAAAAAACTCCCCAGCTCCAGCACTCTTGTCTGCACATTCGGAGAAAGCTTCCGCAAACTGCTTGAGAGCGCGTAGGCAGCTTGAGTATGTCCGGCACCGAAACCTTCCGATAATAATAACACTCGTTTTTTAGCCACTCTCATTTCACCTGTTCCTGCTGGGATGTTCTCAATCATACCATATCGGCTTTAAGGCCAGAATGCAACCGTTCCTATTGCTGCAGACGTTCCGATGACCGCTCCTGCGAGTACATCCGTTGGGTAGTGGAGACCCAGATAAATCCGAGAAAAACCTACAATTGTCGCTACAGGCAACAGCAACAGTGTTAGCATCGGTGACTGTAGCATAAAAGGCACGGTAGCTGAAAAAATAGCGGTCGTGTGCCCTGAGGGAAAAGAATGGTCCGACAAGGGGTTGCGGAATGTATTTGTACCTGGTAGTGCCAAATACGGGCGAATCCGCGGATACAGCCTTTTAACGATAGCTACGGGGATGTGACTGACCCCGAGAGCGATGGCTCCCTTCATACCGGAATCTTTCCACGGATTCGGAGCGAGCCACCAAATAAGGAGTGTGGAGGCTATAGTAAAGGTAGCCCCACCTAAATGTGTGAGATAATAAAGCCAGAAGTTCAAAAAACGGTTGTGTAAGCGTCCGTTGATCCATTTGAACAACTGCTGCTCCAGATTTACAAGTTTTACGACTAGACGTTGCATTTGGTTTCCTCCGGTTGCCGGTTCAGGTCAGTCGGCAAATATTTTGAGTCATTTTGACATAATCAGACCATAAGTAATTATTCTCTTGCTCTCATCATATTTTTAAACGCTGTTCATTTCAAGAATCACTAAAGATTCATAAATTACTTGGTTCAATTCTACACAAAAATGTTAATGGAATATAAGCCGAATTGTATAACTTTCTTTGCGTTCATCCGTCTAATAAGATAGAGTGTTTAGAAGTGGTTGCTAATTGGCCCACAAAAAGGAGGGACCAAAGAAATAAAAAGTTAGCAAATGGATGAAAATAAGACCTAAGCGTCATGAATGAGAAGCCCAGCGCCGCATTCCCGGTTCAAACGGGAGTTTGTTGTGTTTTTTTGCTGCTGAGACCAGTTTAAGGGCTTTGACAAAAGATTGAAAACCAACGAAAATCGTAATGGCATTCCTGTGTCAGCCAAAAGGGGGCTGCGCACAGCCAATGAAGAAAGCAAGGGTCGGGTCAAAAACTACAGAAAAGGCGCGCAAAGCGCCGCAACTTGCGCTACACAGATAGAAAACAAACAAACGCAAGATTTTAAGGGGTATAAAAAGGGGGTAACAAGAGATCATGTTAGACGCTATTTTCGTGACGCTCCAGATCATACTGGCGGTGATCGCAGTCTATCAGTTTGCATTCTCCTTGTTCGGATTGGTTCGCAAGAAAAGGAAAGAGCACGCGGCTCCAGAAAAATCATTTGCCATTTTAGTCGCTGCTCACAATGAAGAACAGGTTGTCGGAGCATTGATGGAAAATTTGAAGCAACTTGATTATCCGAAGGAACTTTACGATGTGTTCGTAATCTGTGATAACTGTACAGATAAGACTGCGGACATCGTTCGCGCTCACGGCATGAATGCTTGTGAACGTACGAATCCGAATCTGCGTGGTAAAGGCTACGCTATTGAGTGGATGCTCAAGGAATTATGGGCTATGCCGCGCCAATATGATGCTATTGTCATGTTTGATGCTGACAATTTGGCGCATACCAATTTCTTGAGTGAAATGAACAA
This sequence comes from Paenibacillus sp. FSL R7-0340, assembly GCF_038002205.1. Classification (NCBI taxonomy): domain Bacteria; kingdom Bacillati; phylum Bacillota; class Bacilli; order Caryophanales; family Paenibacillaceae; genus Paenibacillus; species Paenibacillus sp. FSL R7-0340. Next base: position 4,612,675 of record NZ_JBBOBY010000001.1, on the reverse strand, counting down.
TGATCTGTGTACAGGTGCCCGTGTTATTCAGGGGTACATTGATACTAAGAATCCTGAGGATTCTTGGATTACAGCGGCATACGGGGTATCTTATTGGTACATCAACCGTTTGTGGCAGCTGTCACGTCACAATCTGAACATGGCTAATTTCCTCGGTGGTACAGGCATGTGCTTTGAAACAAATCTGCTTAAGGAAATGGGCTGGGGTGCGACAAGTCTGGTAGAGGATTTGGAATTCACCATGCGCTGCACACAGTGCAACGTATATCCAAGATTTAATTACGATGCCAAGGTATATGATGAAAAGCCGTTGACATTCAAGGCCTCGTCAAGACAGCGTCTGCGCTGGATGCAAGGTCACTTCACTGTTGCTCGTCGTTATTTCTTCCCGTTGCTGTGGCAAAGTATCAAGCATAGAAGCCTGATTAAATTCGATATGGCTCTTTATGGTCTGAACGTGTATATCGTACTGCTCACCTTCTTGATGACAGTAGCGATGTGGATAGATATCGCCTTCTTTGGTGGACCTAATATCGAGAACATCTATGTACAGTTACCAGCTTGGACTGGTGTTATAGCTATTGGTCTGAATGTTGCTACTTTTGTGATCGCAATGATTTTGGAAAAGGTCACATTCAAAAAAGTATATCTGTACTTATTGCTGTTCCCGATCTATGCGATTTCGTGGTATCCGATTACGGTCTATGCGTTCTTTACACAGAACAATAAGCAATGGAGCCATACCCAGCATACGCGTGTCGTTCGCTTGGAAGAGGTTCAAAGTAAGCAAGGTTAATTGGACGGTGAAATAGGACTGAAGATCGGTGTCATTCATTTTTCATTAAAGGGTTGACACCACGATTGCACCGTGATAAGATATTTGAGTATGTTAATTGAAAAGATGGATTAACAAGTAGAAGGTCCGACTTCTCACCTGCCCGGTATTGCCGGCTGGTCATGATCCAATGATTTGTGAATTGAACTTTCATGATGAATTGAGTATCAGACAGGGATGTCGGCTGTGTAGTCGTCATCCCTTTTTTGTGCTTAAACACAATACAACAATAACAGGTTCTGGAGGTGGAGGGTTATTAGTAAGGAACATATGATCAATGATGAGATTCGGGTGAGAGAAGTACGTCTAGTTGGTGCGAATGGGGAACAAATCGGGATTACACCGACGCGTGAAGCTTTGCAAATGGCGATTGACGCAAACTTGGATCTCGTGAACGTGGCGCCTCAAGCGAAGCCGCCCGTGTGTCGGATTATGGATTACGGAAAATTCCGCTATGAGCAACAGAAGAAAGAAAAGGAAGCCCGTAAAAACCAGAAGATCGTTGACATCAAAGAGGTATGGTTCCGTTCCAACATCGAGGAACATGACTACCAAACCAAGTTTCGCAATGTGGTGAAGTTCCTGAATGAAGGGGACAAGGTGAAATGCTCCGTTCGTTTCCGCGGTCGTGAAATTACTCATGCTAATGTGGGTCAAAAAATTCTCGAACGTGTGAAATTGGAAGTTGCTGATCTTTGTACCGTGGAGCGCCAACCCAAGCTCGAAGGACGCAGCATGATTATGATATTGGCTCCAAAGAGTCAATGACAAATTAAGGAGGAAGTTCAATGCCTAAAATGAAAACACATAGCAGCCTTAAAGGCCGCTTCAAAATTACCGGTACTGGTAAAGTAATGCGTTACAAAGCTTACAAAAACCATTTGCTTTCCCACAAATCCAAACGTGCAAAACGCGTTCTGGGTACTAACCCTGAGATGGCACCTGGGGACGTTAAACGTCTGAAACAAGGTCTTGCTAACCTGAAATAGCACTAGCACTGCAATGAATGAAGTATAAACATTATTTGGGAGGTCTATTAATATGGCAAGAGTAAAGGGCGGATTCGTCGTTCGTCGTCGTCATAAAAAAGTATTGAAGCTTGCTAAAGGTTATTTTGGTTCCAAACACCGCATTTTTAAAACAGCTAACGAGCAGGTAATGAAATCGCTTGTTTACGCATACCGTGACCGTCGTCAGACGAAACGTAACTTCCGCAGACTGTGGATCGTGCGTATCAACGCAGCAGCTCGTTTGAACGGTTTGTCTTACAGCAAATTGATGCACGGCCTGAAATTGGCTGGTGTGGACATTAACCGCAAAATCTTGGCTGATCTTGCAGTCAATGATATTAATGCATTCAACTCTTTGGCAACTGTTGCTAAAGGCAAAATCAACGCTTAATTATTAATAATGAAGCGTGGAAACCGCGAAAGTGGTAAAAAGGTATCCCAAGCAGTACGCTGTGTAGGGATGCCTTTTTTTGTACATACTCAATGTTACGGTAAAGACTTCGTTTTCTCCAAAATACGAATAAATATGACGTGAGATGGAAGAATGTATGTTTTTTTTAACTTTGTAACGCTTACATTGATGGAACTTTAAAAAAAATTGACCCAAGGTTATTAATTGTCTAGATTTTAGCCGATCATAATTGTATAATCTCTAAAGTAAGTCTTCTGTACGATCTGTCTCGTCAGTAAATGACATGCATGAGCATGTACATGTTCAAAGAAAAGAGACAGTCCAGGGATCTAACACTAAGGGGGAACAGTATCAGCATGAAGAAAATGTTCAGTATGTCTTTGGTTATGCTGCTGGCGATCTCGGTCATTCTCGCAGGCTGCGGTAACAAAAATCAAGGTGCGTCCAACGCAAATGGTGGAGACACAGGTGGTTCTGCCAAAACATCGAATGTCCAAATTGGCATGGTTACAGATGTGGGTGGAGTAAACGACAAATCGTTTAACCAATCTGCTTGGGAGGCACTACAAGCCACTGAGAAAGAATCAGGCGCTAAAGTTAAATACCTGCAAAGTAAATCCGATCAAGATTATATTCCTAACCTGAACCAATTTGTTAAGGGTGATTTTAACTTGACTTGGGGAATCGGTTTTAATCTGGCGAATGCGATTGGACAAGTAGCGAAAGACAACCCAAGCAAAAACTTGGCGATCATTGACAGTGTCGTGGATGCGCCTAACGTGAAATCGGTTGTTTTTGCTGAAAATGAAGGTTCCTTCTTGGTGGGGGTTGTAGCTGGTAAACTTACCAAAACAAACAAAATTGGTTTTGTGGGTGGACAAGACAGCCCGTTGATCAAACGTTTTGAAAAAGGATTCGAAGCAGGAATTAAAGCTGTAAATCCAAATGCAAAATTGGAAGTTAACTACACAGGTGCATTTGATAAGCCGGACCTGGGTAAAGCAGCAGCTGCGACGATCTATAACAGCGGTGCGGATATTATTTTCCATGCAGCTGGCGGATCTGGTACAGGTGTATTTAACGAAGCACTCGCACGTAAGCAACAAGGTCAGCAAGTATGGGTTATTGGCGTAGATAAAGACCAATCGCTTGAGTTTGGTGACGACGTAACATTGACTTCGATGGTAAAACGTGTAGATGAAGCTGTAAAACGCGTATCTAAAGAAGTGATTGACGGTAAATTTAAGGGCGGTGTCGAGACACTGGCTCTGAAGGATAATGGTATTGGTTTGGCAGACACATCAACGAAAAACGTACCTAAAGACGTGCTTGATCTTGTAGAACAATACAAGCAAAAAATTATTAAGGGCGAAATTACAGTTCCTTCGAAATAAGTTTGGCTTGAAGAACATATAGGTGGCGACAAGGCTGGTTCATAAGACTAGCCTTGTTCTTACGTCTGGAGTTATATGGATTATAACGGGCAAAATCAGCTCATTGGAGCACATACTATAAAGTGTATAAGGGTGATCTCATGGATGCAGCGACCCCCGTCGTTGAGTTAAAGCAAATTACAAAACGATTCCCCGGCATCGTTGCCAACGACTCCATCAGCATCAAGCTGCACAAGGGAGAAATTCATGCCCTTTTGGGTGAGAATGGCGCGGGTAAATCTACGCTTATGAATATTCTTTTCGGACTGTATCAGCCGGATGAAGGGACAATTGAAATCGGAGGTAAACCCGTACAGATTGATAGTCCAAATAAGGCGATTGATCTGGGGATTGGCATGGTGCATCAGCATTTTAAACTCGTACAGCCGTTTACCGTTACCGAAAATATTGTCCTGGGCTCGGAGCCACGTAAGGGTCTGAAAATCAATTATAAAAAGGCTGCCACAGAAGTACAGCGGTTGTCTGAGCAGTACGGCCTTCAGGTAAATCCGAATGCCAAAATTGAGGATATATCTGTTGGTATGCAGCAACGTGTAGAAATTATCAAAACGCTCTATCGTGGTGCAGATATTCTGATTTTCGATGAGCCTACAGCTGTACTGACACCGCAGGAGATCACTGAGTTGCTGGACATTATGAAACGCTTGGTCGCTGAAGGCAAATCAATTATTCTTATTACTCATAAACTTAAAGAAATTATGCAAATTGCAGATACTGTTACGATCATTCGCAGAGGTCAGGTTATTGATACGGTCAAGACGTCTGAAACAACACCCAATGAGCTGGCTGAAAAAATGGTGGGCCGTCGTGTGTCCTTTAAAGTGGACAAGCAGCTTGCGCAACCAGGACAGACGGTACTGGAAATGAACAATGTAATTTCTAAAAACAAGGATGGCATTAATGTTCTAAATGAGTTGAACCTGCAGGTTAAGGCGGGCGAGATTTTGGGGATTGCCGGAGTAGATGGTAATGGACAGAGTGAGCTGATCGAAGCTTTGACAGGTTTACGCAAGGTGGATGGTGGGAGCATTCGTTTGCTCGGACAAGAGGTGGCCAATCAGCCACCACGCAAAATTTCAGAGGCAGGCGTTTCACATATACCGGAGGACCGTCATAAGCATGGGTTGGTGCTCGATTTTTCTATGAGTGAAAATATGGTGCTGGAGACGTATTACCAGGCGCCTTACAGTAAAAATGGCTTCTTGAACAAAGATGCTATAGAGAAACAGGCCAAAAGTCTTATCGAAAAGTTTGATGTAAGAACACCGGATATTCACACGAAGGCAAGAGCATTATCTGGTGGGAACCAGCAGAAGGCTATCATTGCGCGTGAAATTGATAAAAATCCAGACCTTCTCATTGCAGCACAGCCTACACGCGGTCTGGATGTCGGAGCTATTGAATTTGTCCAGAAACAACTGATTGCCCAACGGGACCAAGGTAAAGCTGTATTGCTCATATCTTTTGAACTGGACGAGATTATGAATGTATCCGACCGAATTGCTGTCATCTATGAGGGCAAGATTGTCGGGGAAGTGCTGCCAGAAGAAACGAATGACCAGGAACTGGGACTGATGATGGCAGGAAGTGCAGTGAAGAAAGGAGTAGAGAATGGCTAATCTATTGAAAATATTCACAAAAGACTCCTTTGTACTGGCGCTGGTCTCTATTATTTTGGGTCTCCTTCTGGGTGCTATTGTGATGCTGATTGGCGGGTATGACCCTATTGTGGCCTATTCTGCTTTGTTTAGCCGTGTATACGGAGATTCCTACAACTTTGGAGAGGCTATCCGTGAGATGACTCCGCTGATTTTAACGGGGTTGGCATTTGCTTTTGCGGCCCGCGCCGGTTTGTTTAATATCGGCGGCGAAGGTCAGTTTCTGGTAGGTATGACAGCTGCTTCGATTGTGGGCATTAAACTCCATGGGTTGCCAGCTATCATTCATGCACCGCTAGCTGTAATTGCAGGGGCCGTTTTTGGAGGTCTGTGGGCTGCGATTGCTGGCTATTTGAAGGCCAAAAGAGGTGTGAATGAAGTTATTACATGTATTATGATGAACTGGATTGGTTTGTATTTGGCTAATTTGGTGATCAATCAGTTCGCACTTATGGATGGTGAAAATCGTTCTGTGGATATTCAGCCTTCTGCTTCAATTTCCATCGAATGGCTGTCCCAGATGATGGGGAATGCTCGGGTACATTGGGGCACAGTTATTGCTGTGCTGGCAGCAGTCTTTTTCTACATTTTCATGTGGAAAACAAAGCAGGGCTATGAGCTTCGGGCTGTCGGATTTAATCAGGATGCATCCCGTTATGCAGGTATGAATGTAAATCGTAATATCATAAAAGCGATGTTTATTAGTGGGGTTTTTGCCGGATTGGCAGGCGCCTTTGAAGTGCTGGGAGTATTCCATTATCAATCTGTCATGGCAGGATCACCGGGAACGGGTTTTGATGGTATCGCTGTAGCTCTGATTGGGATGAATAACCCATTCGGTGTGCTGCTCGGTTCTGTTTTGTTCGGAACGCTTACGTATGGTTCTGCGGGGATGAGCTTTAGCGCAGATGTACCGCCCGAGATTATCCGGGTTGTCATTGGCTCGATTATTTTCTTCATTGCGGCCCAAGGTATTGTACGTTGGGTTGTGAAGCCGCTCTACTCCAAGCGTAAGAAAGAGAAGGTGTTGTAAAATGAGTTGGTTAACACTTGGTGAATTAATCCATACAACGCTCGTTTTTGCGACGGCGATTATTTTTGCGTCTCTCGGCGGAGTTTTTTCAGAAAAATCCGGTGTAACGAACCTCGGGTTGGAAGGACTTATGGTATTTGGAGCGTTTGCAGCGGGTGTTGGCGGATTTTATGCCGAGCAAGCTGGACTAGGAGGCACCTCTGCGGCTTGGGTAGGTGTGCTGTCAGCTGCCGTGTTCGGTATTTTGGTTTCGCTAATTCATGCTGTAGCCTCTATTACGTTTAAAGCCGATCAGGTTATAAGCGGTATAGTTATTAACTTTCTGGCAGCAGGTAGTACACTGTACATGGTTAAGCTTTTATTTGAGGGAGATGGTGACACCGGTCGGATTCAGGGTTTCAACGAAATATCCATCCCTTACCTTGTGGATATCCCGATTGCAGGAAAAGCCTTTTTCCAAGCTTACCCAACGACATATCTAGCCATTCTATTAGTTATTATTGGCTATTTTACTTTGTATAAAACACCGTTTGGCTTGCGTTTGCGTTCCGTTGGGGAGCATCCAGGAGCGGCTGATACAGTGGGTATTAAAGTAAATCGTCTTCGTTATATTGGTGTTATGATCAGTGGGGCGTTGGCTGGGATTGGTGGAGCTACAATCACTCTGACTACAACCAACATGTTCTCGCACAATACAGTTTCGGGGCAGGGATATATTGCTATTGCCGCTATGATTTTCGGTAAATGGAATCCGCTCGGCGCTTTTGGCGCAGCAGTGTTTTTTGGTTTTTCACAAGCCATTCGCAACTATGTGCAGCTGTTCGCATGGTCGCAAAGTATTCCCCAGGAAATTATTTTTATGTTGCCGTATCTCCTGACGATTATTGTACTGGTAGCGGCTGTCGGACGTTCACGCGCTCCGGCCGCTTTAGGTCAACTTTATGATCCAAGCAAGCGTTAAAACTTATAGACAGCTAATGTGCATGTTTTGAAAAATGTACATTGGTGTGAGGATTTTGCAAAAATCCCATAAGCGACTTCCAGTGAACAAGATATAGATCGAAATGGTTTAGTTTGTCTATATCTTGCTTCGGAGCGACTGGAATCGAATATCGCAAAATCCTGGTGTATAAAAAATCTGGTATCTGCATGTGCAGGTACCAGATTTTTTTATATTGTGCAGGCATTTAAACATACGCTACTGGCATGAATGGAATAGACTGTGCTATGCAGATTGGACGGGACGCTCGGCCCCTGTCAGCTCCGGTCTATTTTGTGGTGGTGATGAGCTATCAAGGAGCCGTTCAATCTGTCCATCCGTTGAGAAAGAAGGAGGAAATACGATGAAACAGGCAGTAACCAGAAAGCAGGTGGAGAAGCTTGTCGGCAAAGTCATCTTTGCTACTCGTAAGGATGGTTCCCAGGTCAGCGGCAAGCTGATTCGCATTTCGGGTAACCGACTGGTTCTTCAACCAAACCGCAAGAAAAAGGTAAACACGAAGGCGATTATTCCTCTGGTGCTGTTTGACTTGCTTGCCATCGGCACAGCTCCATACATTGGTGCCTATGGTGGGGGATATGGAGGCTACGGTCCAGGTTATGGAGGACCAGGATATGGTCCGCAGCCAGGCCCGTATACAGACGGGGGATACCCCGGAGTAGGATATCCGTATTACCCTAATTTATTTTAGTCATACAAAATCTTGAGCCCGAAAAAGATACTTTTTACAGTGACTTTTCGAGTTCATGGCATCGGCTCAGAGCTACGTATCGCAGTATTTGATATTGATGACGCAGATAAAAATGGATCCCCCTGATATTGTCTTCGTCCACCATAACTTTAGCCCGCTTGCAGCGACGTAGTCGTCCGTAGTGTTCGGCATGCTCCAGCAGTTTTTTTCCGTATCGCATACCTTGATGAGCCGAAGAGATTGCAATCAAATCAATGTATAATAGTTCGCCATGCAGCATAACATGAATGAAGCCAACAACCTGTGCATTATCCGGTCTGCAAGCTACAAAAGTGATGCCCCGGTTTAAGCGCCGGGGTAATTCTTTGCGTATTTGTTTCATTTCTTGGGCACTTAAATGCGATAGGGGGACAAGCTCTTGCTCGATTAGACGAAAGATGATGGTGTCATCTTGAGAGCTGCGTTTTCGAATCATAAACGGGCCTCCTTTTCTACCCTTTTAACAAGATAAGACGTGGCTTTGGAGGAGTGCACTGTCTCACCGTGTGGTCTTTTTTATAATATGCGGGTACCTCTTACAAGCGTGCGACTCTGAGGTGCTTCAGAAAAGAAACATAAATTTTTATGAAATATGGGTATTGACTATCCCAGATGAGAGACATATAATGTGTCTAAACATTTGAAAGAATGACATGAACTCAACGGCAATGAAGAGGACGAAGTGATTAGGGCTCTTTTGTTCAGAGAGTGAGGCATTAGCTGCAAGCTTCACCAAAATCCCTTTTTAACGAGCTCACCTTGGAGCTGTTTTCCTGAAAAGTATTTGGGCCCGATGATATTAACGGTGCGCTGAATCACCTATTAGGGAAAATCGTACGGTCTACGTTACAGACGCCAGATATGGAGATCCTTTGCGATTTCTGTACCTGCCAAGGTTCGATATTGCGAAATATCGGGCAAACACGGGTGGTACCACGGAAGCTACAGCCTTTCGTCCCTCAGTAACAGCAAGTCTGTTCTAGGGATGAAAGGTTTTTTTGTTTTTACAAATGTCAGATGTATGTAAATTTTGTAAAGGAGGATGACCAATGAGTGCACAAATTCCTGAAGTTAGGTCAACCAATGAATTACGTGAAAAGTGGATGAAGCCTGAAGTGATTACAGGTTCGGAAATTTTACTCCGTAGCCTGTTGCTGGAGGGAGTAGATTGTGTCTTCGGATATCCAGGTGGTGCAGTGCTTTATATCTATGATGCCATGTATGGCTTTAAGGATTTCAAGCATGTCCTCACTCGTCACGAGCAAGGAGCTATTCATGCGGCAGATGGTTATGCACGGGCGAGCGGTAAAGTGGGCGTATGTATCGCGACTTCCGGACCTGGAGCGACAAACCTGGTAACTGGTATTGCGACGGCTTTTATGGATTCGGTGCCGTTGGTGGTCATCACGGGTAACGTTATATCTTCCCTGATCGGTACGGATGCTTTCCAGGAAGCCGATATCACGGGAATTACAATGCCGATTACGAAGCACAGCTATCTGGTAAGAGATGTAGAGGATCTGCCGCGAATCATCCATGAGGCATTTCATATTGCCAACACAGGGCGGAAGGGACCGGTGCTGATTGATATTCCGAAGGATATTTCCGCAGCCCAGACGTTGTTCGTTCCACAAACGGGACCAGTGACCATGCGGGGTTATAACCCGAAAGTGCTGCCCAACAAAATTCAACTAGACAAGCTAACTCAAGCTATTTCCGAAGCAGAACGTCCATTCATTCTGGCAGGTGGAGGAGTTGTATACTCCGGTGGACATGAAGCACTTTACGAGTTTGTTCGTAAAACGGAAATTCCTATTACGACAACATTGCTCGGATTGGGTGGTTTCCCAAGTGGACATGAACTGTGGACGGGGATGCCGGGGATGCATGGAACATACACCTCCAATCAGGCGATTCAACAGTCAGATCTGTTGATCTGTATCGGAGCCCGCTTCGATGATCGGGTAACAGGCAAGTTGGATGGGTTTGCTCCTCAAGCTAAAATCGTCCACATTGATATCGATCCTGCTGAAATTGGAAAAAATGTTGCAGCAGATATTCCTATCGTGGGTGACGTGAAGGCAGTGCTGGAATTGCTGAATCAGGATGTGAAACGCGCGGATCGAGCTGATGCATGGAGAGCACAAATTCAGCATTGGAAGAATGAGAAACCTTATTCTTATAAGGATTCTGAAACGGTGCTTAAACCACAATGGGTTGTTGAGTTGTTGGATGAAACGACCAAGGGCGGCGCAATCGTAACGACGGACGTGGGACAGCATCAAATGTGGGCAGCGCAGTATTACAAATTCAATCAGCCACGCTCATGGGTCACCTCTGGTGGACTCGGTACGATGGGATTTGGTTTCCCTTCTGCAATCGGTGCTCAGATGGCCAATCCCGACAGATTAGTAATATCGATTAACGGGGACGGCGGTATGCAGATGTGTTCGCAGGAATTAGCCATCTGTGCAATCAATAACATTCCGGTTAAAATCGTTATTATCAACAACCAGGTGCTTGGAATGGTTCGCCAATGGCAGGAATTGATCTATGACAATCGGTACAGTCACATTGACCTGGCTGGAAGTCCGGATTTTGTGAAACTTGCCGAAGCATACGGTGTCAAAGGGCTGCGTGCTACGAATAAGGAAGAGGCACGTCGGGCTTGGCAGGAGGCGCTTGATACACCCGGACCGGTCGTTGTCGAGTTTGTAGTCAGCAAGGAAGAGAACGTATATCCGATGGTGACGCAAGGTTCGACAATTGATCAAATGCTGATGGGGGACGAGTAAAATGACAACAAAAAATACCATTGCTGTACTGGTAAATGATCAACCCGGCGTTTTGCAACGTGTGTCCGGCCTGTTCGGTCGCCGAGGCTTTAACATTGAGAGCATAACTGTGGGACAATCGGAAGAAGTTGGATTATCCCGTATGGTCATTGTGACTGTAGGGGATGAGAACAACCTGGAGCAGATTGAAAAGCAGCTTTACAAGCTGGTTGATGTGATCAAGGTCATTGATCTCAGTTCCAAGCCGATGGTAGCTCGGGAATTGGCGATGATAAAGGTAAAGGCAGAACCGCCTCAGCGGCCAGAGATCATGGGCGTGGTAGAAACATTCAGAGCAGCTGTAATTGATGTTGGAACGACGAGCTTGATCGTACAGGTCATTGGCGATACAGAAAAAATTGATGCCATGATCGAGTTGTTGAAGCCTTACGGTATTCGGGAGTTGACTCGAACCGGGGTTACAGCTATGATACGTGGCAATGCTTAATATGGAGCTTTAACGAATTACCGCTTATAGCGCATTACATCAATAAAGAACCGCCCGCATAAGAGCGGGGGCTCGAAGAGATTTTTAGATACTAATCACGAGGGAAGTCTCTTGGAGTACCCGCTCATTATGAAGGGTCCAATTAAAAGGAGGAAATTAACCATGGCAGTTACAACGTACTACGAAAAAGATGCAGAACTCAGCGTATTGAAAGGAAAGACAGTGGCCGTTATCGGTTACGGTAGCCAAGGACATGCTCAGGCACAAAACTTGCGTGACAGTGGTGTGAATGTTGTTATTGGTTTGCGTGAAGGCAAATCAGCTGATGTCGCAAGAAACGACGGTTTCGAAGTTCTGAACGTAGCTGATGCAACAAGCCGTGCAGATGTGGTTCAAATTTTGTTACCTGATGAAACTCAAGCTTCTGTGTACAAAAATGAAATTGAACCTAACCTGAAAAAAGGCGCAGCTCTTTTGTTCTCCCATGGTTTCAACGTTCATTTTGGACAAATCGTAGCTCCTAAAGATAGCGATGTATTGCTGGTTGCTCCAAAATCCCCAGGACATATGGTACGTCGTACCTATGTAGAAGGGTTTGGGGTACCGGGGTTGATCGCAATTGAGCAGGACGCAACGGGTCAAGCCAAAGAAATCGGTCTTGCTTACGCAAAAGGCATTGGCTGTACACGTGCGGGCGTAATTGAAACCTCCTTCCGTGAAGAAACGGAGACGGATCTGTTCGGTGAGCAGGCGGTATTGTGTGGCGGCGTGAGCGCACTTGTAAAAGCGGGCTTTGAAACATTGACTGAAGCGGGGTATGCTCCTGAGATGGCATACTTTGAATGCTTGCATGAGCTTAAGCTGATCGTTGACCTGATGTATGAAGGTGGATTGGCAACGATGCGTGATTCCATCAGTAATACAGCGGAATATGGCGATTATGTAACTGGACCACGCGTGGTAACGGAAGATACGAAGAAAGCCATGAAGGATGTATTGACTGACATTCAACAAGGTAAATTTGCTCGTGACTTCATCCTTGAAAATCAATCTGGACGTGCATTCCTGACGGCTACTCGTCGTAATGAAGCTAACCATCCGATTGAAGTGGTGGGCGGACAATTGCGTGAAATGATGCATTGGATCAAAAAGTAATAATCTTTTGTACTATGAACTCGACAACATGAATTATTTATAAATATTAATTACAATGCGGCCCTGCTTATTGCGTGAGCCGCATTGTAATTTAAGGGTCCTAATCCTGAGGAGGTGCGTTAGGTTGCGCAAAATATATATATTTGACACAACGTTGAGAGACGGAGAACAGTCACCTGGCGTGAACTTGAATACTCGTGAGAAAGTGGAGATCGCTCATCAGTTGGAGAAGCTGGGAATCGATCGTATGGAGGCTGGGTTCCCGGCTGCTTCTCCGGGTGATCTGGCGGCTGTTAATGCAGTAGCAAAAGCTGTAAAAAATTCGACGGTTATTGGCCTTTCACGTGCAAGGGAACAGGATATTGATGCGGTTCGCGAGGCACTCAAGGGAGCTCAGGACCCGTGTATCCATATCTTTTTGGCAACTTCTCCTATTCACCGTCAGCACAAGCTGCGGATGGAGAAGGCACAGGTATTGGAAACCGCTCGTGCTGCCATACGCTATGGGTTGAAATATTTGCCTAAAGTGGAGTTTTCTTTGGAGGATGCAGGTCGTACAGAGCTTGATTTTGTGGTTGAAATGGTCACTATGGCTGTACAAGAAGGGGCTTCTGTCGTCAATATTCCAGATACGGTAGGTTACTTGACACCCTACGAGTATGGAAATATATTCAAACACATTAAGGAAAATGTGGTCGATGTGGAGAAGATTCAATTGAGTGCACATTGCCACAATGACCTGGGAATGGCTACCGCTAATACACTTGCTGCCATTCTGAACGGTGCGGATCAGATTGAGGGAACCATTAACGGTATCGGTGAACGCGCTGGGAACACGGCTATTGAGGAAATCGCTATGGCACTGGAGACGAGACAGGAATTTTTTCAGGCCAAAACGTCTCTGCAATTGTCTGAAATTGCGCGCACGAGCCGTTTGGTTAGCCGTTTGACGGGGATGGTAGTGCCGGGCAACAAGGCGATTGTTGGAGCCAATGCTTTTGCGCACGAATCAGGTATTCATCAAGACGGTATGCTGAAAGAGAAAACGACCTATGAAATCATGACACCAGAAAGTATCGGTCTGAAAGAAAGCAAACTGGTACTCGGTAAGCACTCAGGTCGTCATGCTTTCCGTGAGCGTTTGATCGAGTTGGGCTACGAATTGAACGAAGAAGATCTGAATCGCGCTTTTGGGCAGTTCAAGGATTTGGCTGATAAGAAGAAGGAAGTTTCGGACGATGATATTTTGGCATTGCTGGAAGAAAAATTGGCCGATGCACCTGAAGTTTTCAAGCTGGAAACCATCTTTGTTACCTATGGGAACAAGGCTACGCCTTCCGCACAAGTGCGTCTGGTTGACGATAAAGGTCAGGTTATCGAGACAGAAGCTGAAGGAAATGGTTCAGTCGATGCGATCTATAATGCGATTGACCAAGCCAGCAGCGAGAGCGTTGTACTTTCAGATTACTCCATCAAGTCTGTTACCCATGGTAAGGACGCTCTGGGTGAAGTCCATGTAGTACTGACGCAAAACGGACTGTCTGTACAGGGACGCGGGGTAAGCACCGATATTCTGGAAGCAAGTGCTCGGGCTTACGTGGATGCGCTGAATGGTTTGATCGACAAGCGTAAAAACTACAGTAATCGCGTAGATTATAAATCTTAATTTTATGTAGACTTAGAGTTGGATATATACAGGATCGGGTGTTTCCGGTCCTGTTTTCTTTTTCTCTGATGAAAAAACAAGCTTATAGGCTGTGCCTATTGAATTGATAGATTCTATATCTTGGTCAAAGCCCTGCCATGTATGTTACAAAGAAGGTATGAAAAATACAGTTGTATAGCTGTATAACAAGAGGAGTGTACGTGATGGCAGACGTTAAAAAGATTGCGGTAATAGCGGGAGATGGAATTGGACCGGAAGTGGTCGCAGAGGCAGAAAAAATATTGAAACGTACGGAAGAAGTGTTCGGCCTTTCATTTGAAACGGAGCATGCGCTGTTCGGCGGGATTGCGATTGATAAGAAGGGCACACCATTGCCAGAAGAAACACTGGCAGTATGTCAAACTGCAGATGCCGTTCTGCTGGGAGCGGTAGGAGGACCACAATGGGACAACAATCCAAAGGAACTTCGTCCTGAAACTGGACTGCTGGGCATTCGTAAAGAGCTCGGTCTGTTTTCGAATCTTCGTCCTGCTGTCGTCTTTGACTGTCTCAAGGACGCATCTACATTGAAACCGGAAGTGTTGGAAGGAACGGACCTGATCGTGGTGCGCGAACTGACGGGCGGCATTTATTTCGGCGAGAAGTTCAGACGAGAAAGTCCTCAAGGTGAGGAAGCAGTTGATACTTGTGCATATAATGTAACGGAAGTAGAGCGTATTGTGCGCCAATCTTTCGAAATTGCACAAAAACGTCGCAAAAAACTTGCATCGGTGGATAAGGCTAATGTACTGGAAACCTCCCGTTTATGGCGTGAAGTAGTTAACCGGGTTGCTGTAGACTACCCGGATGTCGAGTTGGAGCATGTATTGGTCGATAACTGTGCCATGCAATTGCTGCGTCGTCCATCTAGCTTTGACGTCATCGTGACGGAAAATATGTTTGGTGACATTCTCAGTGATGAAGCGGCTATGCTGACCGGATCCATCGGCATGCTCTCCTCCGCATCACTTGGACAAGGCAGCTTCGGCCTATACGAGCCGGTACATGGCTCGGCGCCTGACATTGCAGGTCAAGGACTGGCGAATCCCATTGCAACGATTTTGTCCGTTGCTTTGATGTTCCGTCTCACCTTCGGGTACGAGAAGGCAGCTGATGCCATTGAGAAAGCGGTAGCTGAGGTACTGGATGCAGGGCACCGTACAGCGGATATTGCGGTGGATAAATCTCAAGCGATCTCGACAACTCAAATGGGCGATCTGATCGCAGCAGCTATTCGTTAAAAGCTCCATAAATGTACCCGTTCTGAAAAAAAGCTTCCTATTATATAGTAAGGTTATACAGTACAGCCTTTTCGGCAGATGTTTGGCACAGTAGCTCCTGAGCAATCAGGAGCTACTTGTATATTCGAAAGTTCAAAATGTGAATAAGTTGTGAATTTTTAAGCTAGTTTAAAATAATTATAAAAAAGTAATGGTTACAATATTGACTTTGATTTCAGCGAATGATAACATTTATCAAGTAAGTTGTTCATTACAATACAGATGATTGAGGAAAGCACATTCGGTGTTTTTCTTACATATTTTAAAGGAGGATTTCATATTATGGCAGAAAGATTGGTAGGAAGACCCGCCCCTGATTTTGCATTGGAAACAGTAACTGGAGACGGTCAAGAATTTGGTTCGGTGAAGCTTTCCGATTACCGTGGCAAGTGGCTCGTATTCTTCTTCTATCCACTGGATTTCACTTTTGTGTGCCCTACGGAAATTACAGCATTGAGCGATGCTGCTGACCAATTCAAAGAGCTGGATACTGAAATTCTGGGTATCAGTGTAGACTCCGTGCACAGCCACAAAGCATGGATTAACACAGCTAAAGAAAACAACGGTCTGGGCAAACTGAACTTCCCATTGGCTTCTGACATCACGAAAAAAACAGCAAGCGATTATGGTGTTCTGATCGAAGAAGAAGGCGTTGCATTGCGCGGCTTGTTCATCATTGATCCAGAAGGCGAATTGAAATATCAAGTGGTTAACCACAACGACGTAGGCCGCAGTGTGGAAGAAACTTTGCGTGTACTGCAAGCTTTGCAATCCGGTGGCTTGTGCCCAATGAACTGGAAACCAGGCGATCAAAATCTGTAATATAAGCTTCACAAGTTGAAATTAAACAAGCAAGCCCCCAACTAGCGGTTACTCTTCCGTTATTGGGGGCTTGCTTGCCTGCTCTGTGCAGCGGAAGATGTGAGGATAGCCTGTTTGAATGAGACAATACAGAGTGAAGTAACAAATAATTATGGAAATGTTGTTGTGTTCTGGAGGAATTTTGCCTGATGAAAGCGAATAAGGTATTGTAGAAGATAAACAAGGCAGAACAGGTTTTGTTCAGAGGAGGCTGAGCCCGGATGAGTTATTGCTGTGGAGCAAGCATGGTAGGAACCAAGGGAACGCTGAAGCATTACCGCACCCAAGTTCATAATGTTCCTTTGCTGTTTTGCCCGGTATGTCGTCGCATTGAAGTTCATTATAAAGTCGAAAATGAGTATGAAATTCTGGCTGAATATGCACATGGAGATGGGGCAACCGAGATTGATTTTCAGGATTATGTCATGGAAGACGATGATACGATATTTGAAAATTGTGTGAATCGTGAAAGTGAAGATGCGTTTGAAATTGTGAAGCGTCAAATTGACATATCCCTGGATTTATTGATGGTAGCCAAACAGATGAATGATGAAAAATGGCAGGGAGAGCTTAAGAGAAGACTGGCCGTTATGAGCCAAAGACGATCCCGGCTTCAACATAATAAGAGCGGCAGTTGACATCCTACACACCAAAGAAGCTCTCAATTCTGGAGAGCTTCTTTGGTGTGTAGGGCGCTTGTTCCTAACGTAATCTTTCATTTTGGTAATGTTGCGCAGATATTATGACGAAAGAAAACAGGATAAAAATGTGGATTCGACACTTTTTCCGATTGACTGCGATCCTTAATCTTGTCTATCATAAAATAAGACTCGAATTGGAAACAGATGGTCGGATTTCTGTGAAACTGTTTTCTACACCATTGAAGGGTAGTCGATAGATGCCTTTCTCTTCTTCAAGATTATTACGCGTCCGATACGGCCAGTTTGTCATTCCGAAACAAGGGGGAAGCCTGGCATGATCAGTGAATTCCAAGAAGCCTTGCTTGATACCGTGGGAGCTTGTCCTTCCACACAGATCGCCAATAACAAGTATGAAAATGTGCTGGAGAACCTGGATAGTGGTATCATGCTGTTTGACAGTGACGGGGTACTGACCTTTATTAACGTGCAAATGGCGAAATTGCTGGAGCTACCACGGAGTTCGCTAGCAGGTCGCAATTTGATGCAAATTTTGCATCATCCTGAGTTAAGTCGGTTTAAGAAGAAGAAAATCATGCGGATTTATAAAGAAACTATCTTTCATAGAAAGCGCTATCATGAGTTGATTGATGAGTATGGTCGGCATTGGTTGATAACAGTGACCTACGGTGATCAGATGGATGGCGATTTTTTGTTTAGCGTTAAGGATGTGTCGGATTATAAGCAGATTGAGCAGACGGCGTATCAAAACGATAAGTTGGCGATGCTGGGACGCATCTCTGCCTCTATCGCCCATGAAATCCGTAACCCGCTTACCGCAATCCGGGGCTTTATTCAATTGCTTCGACCGCATTTGGTGGAGTTGGGCAGGGATGAGTATGCTCGGATTATATTAACAGAGATTGATCGTGCGAACGACATTATTTATGAGTTCTTAAATTCGTCCAAGCCTTCGGCTCCGCAAAAAACGGCTGTATCTGTGATGGGGCTACTGAAAGAGGTAGTGATGCTGACAGAAAGCGAAGCATTGATGAAGGGTTGCCAGATTGCATTGGATGAAAATGATGAGCTCATGAAGGTTTCCATTGACGTGAAGCAGATTAAGCAGGTTATCCTCAATATGATTAAAAATGCGATGGATGCCATTGAAAGCATCGGTGGGGAACGAGAGGGCTGCATCGATATCCATACAGTGCTTGAGGGCAATTATGTTCACATTTGTATTGAAGATAACGGATTAGGTATGGATCACAATACATTGGCGCGTTTATTTGATCCTTTTTTTACAACAAAAGAAAGTGGAACCGGATTGGGACTGGCTGTGAGCTATCGAATTATCAAAAATCACGGAGGCTTCATACATGTAGACAGTAAACATGGAAGTGGCACACAATTTAAAATTACGCTTCCTGTAGTTTAATATGGGGAGGTTTTCGCAGAGGGGTCCTGTACATACTATTTCTTTTATGTTGTGCAGCGTTGGGGTATAGGTATCACCTTTTTGGAAAAGGTTGTCTGAAGCGCATAATCTGACAAGATGATGCGCTTTTTTGGTGCTGTAAGCTCGGTTATTTGCGTAAATGCGAAAATGAATTCACGAATTTAAGACAAAAAAATGATTCACCTTTCACAGATTAAATGCTATTATATACCAGAATACAACATTATTTTTGATACTATAGACTTAAACAACGGCTTCCAAAGCTGTC
Source organism: Paenibacillus sp. FSL R7-0340 (assembly GCF_038002205.1). Taxonomy (NCBI): domain Bacteria; kingdom Bacillati; phylum Bacillota; class Bacilli; order Caryophanales; family Paenibacillaceae; genus Paenibacillus; species Paenibacillus sp. FSL R7-0340. The sequence continues at coordinate 4,593,892 of NZ_JBBOBY010000001.1, read as the reverse complement.
AAACGTCTTAGATGATCGGAATCTCCGATATGCAGGGGGCTGAAGAGGCTGAATGAGTATACGGCTGGAAGTAAAAAAAACGATAGGTATCGGCATTGCTTCGATAGTTTTGTTTGTCTTGGTTCAGTTATTTCACGTAACTTTGAATAAGATATACTCCCATAATGTTTTTTTCTTGTTATATCCGATTGTAGGATTTGCCTGTGCTGCGATTTGTTTTTGTATTTTTTATCAATCCTGGTCCGTTTTACTGGAACAGTTATCTTTGCAGAGGCTTCTTATTGCCCCGACGTTTTTGGTGGCTGGTCTGCTTTACCTTGTTCATATTGTTTCGTTTAGTTTCGTAAGCCTGACGGACTTTGCTTTGTCTCCGGGCATTTCGTTATGGCTGCTGTTTGTAAATCGTGCCTTTACCGCTGTCTTGCTCTTATGTGTTTGTTTCCTCCCGTTTAGCAAGACGAAGTCTGAATACAAAACAGTGGCTTTGTGGGCGGGGATAGGCTGCACTTTGCTGATTCTAGGAGTTATTAAGACATTTGGTGCAGGCTTACCAGATCTACGTATACGATACGAAATAGGCAACCTGGGCTGGACGTTAAATCTGGCTGTGATGTTACTGCTTGTGCTCACTTTTATTTTCGGGGTGAGAAAATATCGGAAAGCCCGCCCGGCAGAGTTGGGCATGTTGCTTATTATTCGTGGGATTGGGCTGTGTGTTGTGAGTCAGTTGTTCTATTTATTTGCTGAGCAAATGAGCGATATTAATCACCTTCTGGGACTTTTGACCAACGCGATAGCATTTTATAATATGTTGAGCGGGCTGGTTCGGTTGATGGTTCTGGTTCCTTATCGTGAAAAGCAGGCAGCAGAATCTGAGTTTAATCACATTGCTTATAATGATGATATAACAGGACTCCCCAATCGTCGTCGCCTTTCCCAACGCTTAGATAAAATATTGCGCAAATCATTAAAATCGGATGAGACAATAGCGCTTTTAGTGCTAAATATTGATCGTTTCAAGGCGATTAATGATTCGCTTGGACATATGGCAGGGAATTATTTGCTGTATGCAGTAGGCGAACGCTTGGGGCATTTTAGCCATGAAGGGGAAGCTGTCTTTAGCATGGGCGGAGATGAATTTGCCTTTCTTCTAACGGGATACGAAGATACAGATGCTATGAGAAATCGTATTGATGATATGGTGAAGCTGTTCGATCAGCCTTTCGATATTGATGGAGAGTCTTATCATGTGACGGTGAGCGTTGGTATAGCTTTATACCCGTTGGATGCGAATCAGAGTGAACAGCTTATTCAGCAGGCGGATACGGCTGTCCATAGTGCCAAAGAGCAGGGAGTGAATTTTCAGCGGTATGCCAGCGCGATGCAGATGCGAGCGCATGAAAGACTCCAGCTGGAAAATGATCTGCGGCGAGCGCTTGAAAATGAGGAATTTTCATTGGTGTATCAACCACGTGTCCACCTGCAAAGTGGTGAGCTCACGAGTTTGGAGGCACTGGTGCGCTGGAATCATCCTCATCGTGGGATGGTGATGCCGGGCGATTTTATTCCGGTGGCTGAAGAAAGTGGTTTAATTGTGCCCTTGGGGGAATGGGTGTTACGGGAGGCTTGTCTGCAAAATAAGCAGTGGCAGGAGCTCGGGTACCCAGCAATCCCGATTTCGGTCAATTTATCCATGCGCCAATTTCAGCAAAAAAAGCTGGTGGATGTAATTCGGGGCATTTTGACCTATACGGAACTTGAAGCACGCTATCTAGAGCTGGAGATTACCGAAAGTATGACCTTTGATAAGGATCGGGCCTTTGAACAGTTGAAAAAAATAAAGGCTATTGGTGTTGCAATCAGTATTGATGATTTTGGAACTGGCTATAGCTCATTGCATTATTTGAAGAATCTCCCGATTGATCGTCTAAAAATTGACCGTTCCTTTGTAAATGAGGTACTGGTCGACAGCAAAAATGCGGCAATTGTATCTACTATTGCCTCCATGGCTCACCATTTGAAGCTGAAGGTTACGGCTGAAGGGGTGGAAAATGAGGAGCAACTTCATTTTTTGCAGGCACAGGATTGTCATGAGGGTCAGGGATATTACTTTAGTCGCCCCATTCCGGCAGAAGTCTTTGAAAAATTGTTTTTACGTAAACCTATGAATTGGCTGGCTCAGGATAGTATGTAGTATGCTTGCATTTTGCTGAAAGGTAAGTTATACTAAATAACATCCTGATTCAGCTGGTTGACGATAGGTTAAGCGTGTCATACATAAGAATCGCGATGTTATAAAATGCGGGTGTAGTTCAATGGTAGAACTTCAGCCTTCCAAGCTGATAGCGTGGGTTCGATTCCCATCACCCGCTTACTGTTTTAAGAAGTTCGGAATCCTTGTGACGCAAGGGTTTTTGTTTTATTTGGAGCTAGATAAATACATTATAGCCGGGATGCCAACGGGGTATCACGGCTTTTTTGCGTTCTTACGAACTATTTTTACATTGCTGCACAAAATAAAATATAAAATATTTATCTTATATGCTATAAATAAACAGATAAAAAGAACTATTTACCAATTACTAAAAAATAAGTATAGTCGCATTGTTGGGATTTAACTAAAAAAAGGATGGTGTAGCTGCAATGAGGAAATTTTCTTTTCTGTTTTTAGCATTAACTTTGATGCTGTTTAATTTTCCAGCTAGTTCTACGTTCGCCGCTGCTGATTTTCCAAATACGTCGACGAATGGAATGACTGGTTTTGCCGGACAGGCTAAAAGTGAAAATGGAGCTACGAAGTCTGCCGCAACGGGGGGAAAAGGTGGTCAGGTCATCTATATCAATAATCTAAACGATTTGAAAAACCAGTTAGGGGATTCAACCCCTAAAATTCTGGTAATCGAAAAAAATATTTCTGCCTCCTCTAAAACCGTGGTCAACATTGGTTCCAACAAATCACTCATTGGTTCTTACGCGCAAAACAAGCTGGTTAACATTCATTTGAAAACAACAAATAATTCGGGAAATGTGATCTTTCAAAATTTAACTTTTGAGCACAGTGCCAACATTAACGGTAACGATGACATCCAACTTTATCTCACGGCAGGTACAAATTATTGGATTGATCATGTTACATTTGCAGGTCACAATTATAATGCGAATGGCTCGGATTTGGACAAACTTTTGTACATAGGTCAATCGGCTGATTATGTAACCATTAGTAACTCCAAATTTGCCAATCACAAATATGGTCTCATTTTGGGATACCCTGATGATGGCAATAAAAATTATGATGGCATGCCCCATATCACGATCGCCAATAATTACTTTGAAAACTTGCTTGTACGTGGCCCAGGACTTATGAGATATGGATATTTCCATGTTAAAAATAATTATATCAATAATTTCCAGCTTGCTTACACCATTGCTATGAATGCAAGAATCTATTCGGAGTACAACTACTTTGGAAAAGGTAGTGAAAAGGGCGGTATTCTTGATGATAAAGCCAATGGCGAGTTTAAAGATGTGGGGAGTTTACCCGCCATCAACAACCAAAAATCGCGTGTAACCAACTGGAACCCAAGCAAAAACTATAGCTATCAGGTACAGACTCCTGAATATACTAAAGAGTTTGTAACGAAATATGCAGGTTCGTCCAATACAACTTTGGTATTCGGAAAATAACGCGGGTTATTTGCAAATGTGTTGTGATCTGCTATACTGACTGCAAGTAAGTATCCCATGAAAAGGAAGGTAACCATACGTCCGATGAAGTAAGCACACTGATTTTCCCACTTAACTGCACAGTTACTGGCAGGCGGCTGTAAGCTGCAACGGGAGAAGTGTGTCTGAAAATGAATGTAGGGACGTATGCGTTTATTCCGGAACGGGATTTGGCTTATTCGTTTGCGGTGTTATTTTTCATAAGCGTATGTTCTGAAACGATTCATAACAGTCATTCTATATTCCTTGTATGCAAGCCGCAGCCTTCTGCGGCTTTTTTTTATTGCTTCCGGGATCAAAAAACCGGACTGGGAAAGGATGATCGTGGTATGAGAACAATTTTGCGTATTCGCAATGTAGTAAAGGATTGGAACGGGACATCTTTATTTGAGAATGTGTCGCTGGATGTGATGGAAGGAGAACGGCTCGCACTGTTTGGAAGAAATGGAGCAGGTAAAACGACGCTATTGCGAATATTGCTGGGAGATGAAGCGCCAACCTCTGGTCAAGTAGAGCATGATTTGCCACTGGAAGAGCGGGGCTGGCTGAAGCAGCAGGATACGGTGGCTTGGTCTCGAACCGCACTGGAGGCCGCACAGCAGGCCAGCCCTCGGCATTGGCGTCTCAAGCAAGCGTTGGGGCAGCTGGAAGCTGACCTAGCCGATGCTGGGAAGGATATGGAGCATCATTTAGAGCGTTACGGCGAGCTAATGGATGAATACGAACGCCTGCAAGGCTTTGCCTGGGAGTCTGAGGTGGAAAAGGCGCTCACTCGAATGGGAATGCCTGTCCAGACGTGGTCCATTGCTTATGGTGACCTGAGTGGCGGCCAGAAGACGAGAGTGCGATTGGCCGGACTCATGGTCAGGCAGCCGAAGCTGCTGGTGTTGGATGAGCCGACCAACCATTTGGATGCCGAAAGCTTGCTTTGGCTGGAGCAGTGGCTGTCTACGTATCCGGGAACGCTGCTGTTTGTGTCGCATGACAGAGCCTTTTTGGATCGGGTGGCTACGAGTATAGTTGAGCTCACATCGACAGGTATTGGGCGCTATAAAGGCGGCTATAAGGAATATAAAGCGCAAAAGGAGCGGGAACTGCGAGAGCAGGAAGCTAGCTATCGAAAGCAGGAGTTGGCGAAACAGGCGCTGGAGGAAACGATTCGAAATTACAGGGAATGGTTTCATCAGGCGCATCGTGGCGCATCCAAGGTTGAGATGGCCGTTACGCAGAGCTTTTATAAGGCCAAGGCTAAAAAAAATATTTCCCGTTATCATGCGAAGGAGAAGGAACTGGAGCGACTGGAGGCCAATAGAGTAGAGCAACCGCGTGAGGCTGCGTCTTTGCACATGAAATTAAGTGACAGCGGGTTTCAGGCAAAATATTTGCTGCGTGCTGAGCAGGTTGACTTTAGCTACGACGACCGTATCATTGTGAAAAATCTAAATCTGATCGTTGCACGTGGAGACCGTCTGGCTGTTCGGGGGCCCAATGGAATTGGTAAAACCACGCTGCTTCGGTTATTAACAGGTCAACTGGAGCTGCAGACAGGAAAAATCACAGCCAACCCACAGTTGAACATCGGATATTTTTCACAGGAGTTGGAGCAGCTTCCGGAGGATCAAACGTTGCTGGACAGTCTGCTTGCGCTCCCGACGATGACCCAAACAGAAGCGAGAACGGTGTTAGGCTGCTTTCTTTTTGCGAAAGAGGACGTGTTTAAAAGGATCGGGACACTTAGTATGGGAGAAAAATGCAGGGTAGCTTTTCTTCGTCTGTACTTTAGTGGAGCCAATTTGCTGGTGCTGGATGAACCGACGAATTATTTTGACATTGAAACCCGTGAAATTGTAGAGGATTCTTTGCGTAACTATGATGGAGCACTGGTGCTCGTCTCACATGATCGGGAGCTGGTGAGGTGCACGGCAACTCGGTTACTCGATATGAAGCCAGGGGGCGGATATGAAATCTATGAGGGGACAGCCGACGAAAAGCAAGAAGATGAGCTAAGCCGTCAACGGGAGCCAGAAGACCAGGAGCGGCGTGAGGAACGTCTTCGATTACAATTGCGTCTTACAGAGTTGATGGGAATGACGGGCACGAATGACGAAAATGAGAAGTTGTTGAGCGAAATCAGGCGCATTCGTGCAAATCTGGAGCGGTTGGATGATCTCGATATCTAAAGAAATGAACGTATGCCCTGCTTGCCAAAGCGCGGTAGTTTGCATATAATAATGAACAATAGTTCGAATTTTTGAAAATGTCTTGATGGAGAAGAGTAGACAGTGTCCGATTGAACAGGGAGGAAGCGCCGTAGGATTGAGAGCGTTTCTGCAAATACTGGGCTGTTGAAGTTCGCTCCGGAGCAGTTCCTTGAACCTCAGGCGCCATGTGAATGGCGAATGTGCAAGTAGGGGATACCGGTTCACGACCGTTACAACGTGCAGAGCGAGACGATGATGCATAGCATGAACAATCACCTGTAACTAGTTGCCGTAAGGCAGAACGCCGGGTGAGCTGAGCTTATTGTCTAACGAGGGTGGTACCACGGTCTTTTCGTCCCTTACCGGGAGAAAAGACCTTTTTTTGTTGTCTGAAAAGCTGGATATGAAGAAAGGGGACTGAACAGGCGATGAGCGAAACCATCCAAATGAAGGAACATTTGCTGGCCTTGAAGGAAGAAGCACTGGAAGTATTGGAGAAGGTGGCAACACCCAAGGAGCTGGCTGATTTACGGGTCAAATATTCGGGGAAAAAGGGCGCACTGACTGAAATCTTGCGCGGTATGGGCAAGCTGAGCGCGGAAGAGCGTCCGGTTGTTGGACAGGTAGCCAATGAGGTGCGCGAGGCGATTGAAGAAGTCGTTAACCGTAAGCAGGACGAGTTCACGAAAGCAGAAACGAATGAGCGTCTGCAAGCGGAAAAGATCGACGTTACGCTGCCTGGACGCGCGTTGCCGCAAGGTGGACTGCACCCGCTCAACAAAGTGATTGAGCAAATCGAGGATATTTTTACAGGTATGGGCTATCGAGTGGCTGAAGGCCCACAGGCAGAGACGGATTATTATAACTTCGAAGCATTGAACCTGCCTAAAAATCACCCAGCACGGGATATGCAGGATTCATTTTACCTGACCGAGGATCTGTTGATGCGTACCCATACGTCACCGGTTCAGATTCGTGCGATGGAAGCGATGAAGGGCGAAACGCCTATTAAGGTTATCTGTCCGGGTACAGTTTTCCGACGTGATGATGACGATGCAACGCATTCTTTTCAATTCCACCAAATTGAAGGGCTTGTCATTGGAAAAGACATTCGTATGAGTGATTTGAAAGGAACCTTACTTCAATTTGCACGCGAAATGTTCGGAGAATCGACCGAAATCCGTTTGCGACCAAGCTTCTTTCCGTTCACAGAGCCGAGTGCTGAAGTAGACGTGACTTTTGTGAAGAAAAATGGCGAACGTGTATGGATCGAAATTTTGGGCTGTGGCATGGTCCATCCGAAAGTGCTGGAGATGGGCGGTTTTGATCCCGAGGTGTACAGCGGCTTTGCATTCGGTATGGGTGTAGAGCGGATTGCTATATTGAAATACGGTATCGACGATATTCGTCATTTTTATAACAGTGACCTGTCGTTCCTGAAACAGTTTGCGCGTCAATAAACAACTATATCAAGGGAAGTGAACCCATATGAAAGTATCATTCGAGTGGTTGTCCGAGTATGTATCGCTGGACCAGGTAAGCGCGGAGGATCTAGCAGAGAAAATCACCCGTTCGGGTATAGAAATTGATGAGGTCGAGCAGCGCAATCAAGGGATTACTGGCGTCGTTGTCGGCTATGTTAAAAGCAAGGAAAAGCATCCAGATGCTGATAAGCTGAATGTATGTATTGTCGATGCAGGTCAAGAGGAAGATCTGCAAATCGTGTGTGGTGCCAAAAATGTGGATGCAGGTCAAAAGGTTCCTGTTGCAGTTGTAGGGGCAAAGTTGCCGGGAGATTTCCACATTAAAAAAGCCAAGCTACGCGGTGTTGTATCTATGGGCATGATCTGCTCGGCCAAAGAACTGGGCATGAATGACAAGCTGCTTCCAAAGGAATTGCAAGAAGGAATTTTGGTGCTGCCTGAGGATGCTGAAATTGGTATGCCAATTACGAAGCTGCTGGCGCTGGATGATCAGGTACTGGATTTTGATCTGACACCCAACCGTTCGGATTGCCTGAGCATGCACGGAGCAGCATATGAAGTGAGTGCGATTCTGGGACGTGACATTTCGCTAGCTGATCCGGCTAAGGATCTGGTGGAAATTAGCGATGCAGCAGCAGATCATCTGTCCGTGAAGGTAGATACTCCTGAACTGTGTACGCACTATGCGGCCCGTTATATCACAGGTGTAAAAGTGGCGGCTTCCCCATTATGGATTCAAAACCGTCTGATGGCGGCAGGTGTTCGTCCGATCAACAACATCGTAGATATTACGAACTACGTCATGCTGGAATACGGTCAGCCGCTGCATGCTTTTGATGCGGATAAGCTGGAAAATGGAAATATTGAAGTTCGACTCGCTCGTGCCGGCGAAACATTGATTACACTTGACGATCAGGAGCGTAAGTTGGAGCCGCATATGCTGCTGATTACAGACGGTGTGAAACCAATTGCATTGGCAGGCGTGATGGGTGGAGCCAACTCCGAGGTTACGGATGCGACGGTCAGCATTGCGCTGGAATCTGCGAAGTTTGACGGCGGTACAGTTCGCAAAACGTCTCGTCAACTTGGACTGCGTTCAGAAGCAAGTCTGCGTTTTGAAAAAGAGGTTGATCCGGGCGCTGTTGTGCCTGCTGTGAATCGTGCAGCTGCGCTGATTCAGCGTTATGCGGGAGGCACTGTACACCAGGGCATCGTAGAATCTGCGTCTGCAAAAGCTGAAAACCGCATTATCAAGCTGTCGCTAGATAAAATAAACCGATATTTGGGAACCGAACTGTCGCTGCTTGAGGTGAAAACGATTTTCGGTAGACTTCATTTCGGATGTGGCGACGCAGAGCAAGGGGTACTGGAAGTTGAAGTACCTACACGCCGTGGAGATATTACCATTGACGTGGACTTAATCGAAGAGGTAGCTCGTCTGTATGGTTACGACAATATCCCGACCACGCCGATTGAAGGGCCGACAACTCCGGGAGCTTTGACAGCATCGCAATCATTGCGCCGCTCCCTGCGCAGATTGCTGGCTCATGGTGGTTGGCAGGAGACGATCAGTTACTCTTTTGTACATCCGCAAAGTACGGGGTTATTTAATGCCCTGACAGAAGGTAGCCATCCGGTACGTTTGGCTATGCCTATGAGCGAAGACCGTAGTGTTTTGCGTACGAGTATCATTCCACAGATGCTGGATACAGCAGTGTACAACATGAATCGCAAGCAAGACAATCTGGCGATTTTTGAGATGGGAACGGTATTTTATACAGAGGAACAAACATTAACCCGTCAGCCGCAGGAAATTCAAGTGCTTAGTCTACTGCTGACTGGGGTACGCCGTGAAAAACAATGGAATATTGGTGCTGAAAAGGTTGATTTCTTTGATATTAAAGGCGCGCTTGAAACGGTGTTTGAGTATTTCGGGTTGAGTGCCAGCATTCGTTATGTGGCTGACCAACCGCAAAGCTACCATCCGGGCCGTTCCGCTTCGGTATGGCTGGATGTGAATGGGAACTCTCAACGGATCGGTACCATTGGGCAGATTCATCCGGAGCTGCAACAATCTTATGGGCTGAATGATACGTATGTAGCGGAAATTGCGTTGCAACAGGTCGTTGAACACGCAAACTCTCATATTCAGTTCAGAGAGCTGGCTCGCTTCCCATCCGTGGAACGTGACATTGCCCTCGTGGTAAATAAAGACGTTGAGGCAGGTGAACTGCTTCGTGTTATTCACGCTGCAGGCGGAGAGCTATTGCAGGATGCGCGAGTGTTTGATGTATTTACAGGCAGTAAGCTTGGTGAAGATAAGAAGAGCGTAGCTATCTCTCTTACCTATCGTCATTGGGAGCATACGTTGACGGATGAAGAGATCAATGCGGCGCATACTCCTGTCGTTACGTCTCTGGAACAAACTTTTGGAGCGGAATTGAGAAAGTAGCAGGAAATGCGGGAAGCTGTATCGAATCTTAGTGACAGAGGTTCGATACGGCTTTTTGGCCTATCATCATAGGAGCTCTCTTACTCTGATATTTACCCGCTGCGGGGAAGCCGGACTAATAAGGTTGAACGCTTCACGGAAGGCGGGTTACCATAGTACCGGACACACCTTAGAATCAACATACAGTAGTATTGAAGGAGGGCATAATTGTGACTACACCAGATCGTACTCGCGTCACTGTAGAGATCTACGGTACTTCTTATAAACTCGTCGGCAGCAATACCGATTATATGAAGCAGGTTGCCAATTACGTGGATGAGCGTATGCACAGCATTTCTCAAGCTCATTCGCGTCTGGATATGCCCCGAATTGCCGTGCTGGCTGCGGTTCATATGGCAGAAGAAGCTGTACAAATCCAGGAAATTCAGAGTCATATGAACCGCTTAGCAGCGGAACGAGCAGAGCTCCGGGGGGATCTGGCGCAACTCCAGACGGCTCTAGGGGAACAGCAGCAAAAAAATACAGATATGCATCAATCTCTTATTCAACTAAAGGAAGAAAAGGAAGCAACGCAGAAGAAGCTGATGGAAACCGAATCTGTATCAGCCAAGGAGATTGCCCAATTGAAGGCAAAGCTGGAACAGCAGGAGAAAAAAGCGGCTGAACTTGAAAATGGACAAAAACAAGCTAAACGTGAATTAGAGGAGTCTCGTCAAGAAGCTTCTCGCAAGCTGAAAGAGCAGCAGGAGGCGGCCAATGCTCGTATCCGGCAGATAGAAGAGCAGATGAAGAAGGAAGTGGCTGAAGCGGCTAAACAGGCTGAAGCCAAGCTGTCAGCTGCAGAGAAGACTCATCAGGAGCAAAAGCGTACAGAACTGGACAAGCTGCGATCTGCTTTGCAGCAAGAGCATAGTAAGAAGGTAAGCGAATGGCAGACCAAGTGCTCCGGGCTGAATGAGCAGCTGGAGCAGGAACGTAAACAGGCTGAATTGGCGTTGAATGAAGAAAAGCTACAGCATCAGGAAGCGCAGAAACGAGCTGATGAAGCTGCACTGGAGCAGGAGATTCGGGTCGAGGAGCTTCAGGAACAATTAGAACAAGTACAGGCAGGCAGTAGAGAGCTTTCTTCTCGTCTGGGAGAGGCTCAAGAGCAAGCAAGAGTACTGAAGCAACAACAGTCCGAGCTGGAGTCTGTGCTGGAAACACAGCGACAGGTTGCGATAGAGCGAGAGCAGGCAGATACGCTTGCGCGTGAAGAACTGCAAAGCCGATATGATCAATTAGAAGCTGAAGCCAAGGCTACGCAGCAGCAGACGGCTAAGCTGGAGGAAGAACAGCGGCGGATGCAGAAGCTGCTGGAGCAAGCTCACGTATCTTCTCGCAAGCTGCAAAGTGAGCTGGCTACGCTAGCTGAAAGCGAGAAGTCATGGAAGAAACTTGCAGAAGAACGCCAGTTGGCAGTTGATGAGCTGGAGCTCTCCCTGCTGGAAGCACGTGAACAGAAGGAAGCGATACAGGAGCAATTACAGCACGCAGCGGCTGAGCTCGAAGCTATTAATGATAAATTTGCTTCACAACAGCAACGGCTAGTTCAACTCGAAGCGAGAATCAAGGAGCTTTCACCTGAGCTGATTCGTGTTCAGGATGAGCTTGAGAAAGCCAAAGTCCGAGAGCAAGAGGGAGCGAAGGCGTATCAATCGCTTCAGGAGCAATATGGAAGCATGAAGAGCCGAGCTGGACAGCTGGAGCAAAACATCAAGCAGCTTCAACAGGAAGATCACGAACGGCGGAGTAAACTGGAACGTGCTGAGGAAGAATCTCTGGAGTGGCAACTTAAATACGATCAGTTGAAGGCAGAAGCGGAACGTCTGGAAGCTGAAGATGCTGCCCGTAAGGAAGAATTTGCATCTTGGGAACGTGAAATAGCGGTAACAGTTGAACAAAAGGAACAGCTTCAGGAGGAGACTCGTTTGGCGGTTGAAGCTGCCAAAACGGCGAAAGCTGAACAGCAGTCCATAGAGCAGGAACGAATGGCCTTGCAGTCTGAATTGGACGAAGTGGGTCAAAAATATGAAATGGCGGCGCATCAGCTTCGTTTGTTACAAGTACAACAGGACGTAGATCGGGAAAATACGGAGAAGATTTCTACAGAATTACGTCAATTACAGGAAGAATACACTAAGCTTCAAACGGAGTACAATGAATGGATTGAACTTATCGAACAGGATCAGTAGATACGGATTATAAATGTATGGCAATCCCCGGCTGCTCATCGCCGGGGATTGTTTGCTTATTGTATCCACTCAGAAGTGTTGATGACAAAAAGCTGTCCTTTGGCAGACGAAATTCTGCTTCGGGACAGCTTTGCCGGGAGGGTCTACTGAAATTATTTCCCGTCTTTGCGACCGGCTTCAAACGGTGTCGATACCGGAATGAACAGGTCGATAATCCCGATAACCAATGCAGCGAGCAATGCGCCCAGAACGGAAACACTGACATTGGTCACCACATACTGAGCGATCCAGATAACCAGAGCGCTCACTAGAAAACCTACGATACCGCGTCCAAATGGAGAAACGCGTCGGCCGAACACTGCCTCGATGATGTAACCAACCAAGGCAATGACAATGGCAAGAATCAGCGCGCTCCAAAAGCCGCCTACACTAAATCCGGGAACGATCCAGCTTACGACCATCAGCACCAGAGCGGCAACGATGAAACGTACAATGTGCCCGAGAATGCTCACGGAATAACCTCCTTTGTTTTTTGAATTTACAGGGTTAGACAAAGGTTAGTGTGTGGCATGAAGAGCTTTCTTATGTGTAAAACAGAGTTGGCAAATAGCGTAAGTTTGCTGCTTTCGGTATAATATAGATATAAGTGAAAGGAGTAGTGAAGTTGGACTCTAAAATTTTCAAAACCCTTGAATATCAAAAAATTCTAAATAAACTAAGTCACTATGCCCAAACGGCAACGGGACAACAGACAGCCCTTCGACTACAGCCCAGCGATGATTTGGAGCATATCAAGAAAATGCTGAAAGGCACGGATGAGGCTTATGCTGCTGATCGCCTCAAAGGAGTGCCTTCATTTAACGGAGTAGTAGATATCACTCCGGCGGTGAAGCGTGCCCGTATTGGTGGAACGTTAAGCCCGCAGGAGTTGCTTGGCATTCGGACAACAGTTCAGGCCGCACGCCGTATACAGGTATACGTGACAAGTTTGCATGAGGAAAATCCTGTCGAAACATTGCTGTATTGGAGTGAGCAGCTTTCGGAGCAGAGAGGTTTGGAAAACTCCATTAAAGGCTGTATTGACGAGAATGCTGAGGTGCTGGATTCTGCCAGCACAGAGCTTTCTCAAATCCGTCGGGAGCTGCGCTCGGGAGAAGTGCGTATTCGTGAAAAGCTGGATTCCATGATTCGTTCCTCAACTGTCTCCAAAATGCTTCAAGATCAGTTGATTACGATTCGCGGAGATCGGTTTGTGATCCCGGTTAAGGCCGAATACCGTTCTTATTTTGGCGGAATTGTTCATGATCAATCCGGGTCTGGTGCAACATTGTTTATCGAGCCTGAATCCATCGTAGCCATGAACAATAAGCTGAGGGAAACAAGGCTGAGAGAAGAGCGTGAAATTGAAGTCATTTTACAAAAGCTGACCGCACTCGTCGCAGAACAAGCAGATATGTTGCTGTATGATGTGGACATTTTGGGCAATCTTGATTTTATTTTTGCAAAAGCGCGTCTCGCCCGTGAAATGAAGGCAACCTTACCTTTAATGAATGACCGCGGATATTTGAAGCTGAAAAAGGGCAGACATCCTCTAATTCCGTTGGAGCAGGTCGTTCCCATTGATGTGGAGTTAGGCAATTCATACACCTCTATTATCGTTACCGGACCGAACACAGGGGGGAAAACCGTTACCCTGAAAACCATTGGCCTACTTAGCTTGATGGCGATGTCTGGACTGTTTGTACCTGTTGAGGATGAAAGCCAGCTGTGTGTATTTGATGCAATCTATGCCGATATTGGTGACGAGCAGAGCATTGAGCAAAACTTGAGTACATTTTCCAGTCACATGACCAATATCATTAGCATCCTGAAAAATATGACGCCAAAAAGTCTTGTATTGCTTGACGAAGTGGGGGCAGGAACGGACCCCGCGGAAGGTTCGGCTCTGGCTGTATCCATTTTGGAGCATATACATGCAATGGGTTGCCGCATGGTTGCGACGACTCACTATAGTGAATTGAAGGCGTATGCCTATGAGCGCAAAGGAATTATTAATGCAAGCATGGAGTTTGATGTCGCTACATTAAGCCCGACTTACCGCCTTCTGGTCGGTGTACCCGGACGAAGTAATGCATTTGCCATTGCCGAGCGATTGGGATTGCCAGGGCGTATTTTAGACTATGCCCGTGGTGAGGTAACGGAAGAAGACCAGCGCGTTGAGCACATGATCGCGTCACTGGAGCAGAACCGTTTGACAGCTGAGCAAGAACGGGAAAAAGCGGAGCAGCTACGTAAGGAAATGGAAGCATTGCGTAGCCGTCATCAGATGGAGCTGGATAAGCTGGAGTCCCAACGGGACCGTATGCTGGAAAAAGCTGAGGACGAAGCAAGGGTTCTCGTGGATAAGGCTCGTAGTGAAGCAGAGAAAATCATTACTGATTTGCGTAAATTGGCTCAGGAAGAAGGGGCCTCGGTTAAGGAGCATAAGCTGATTGCAGCTCGCAGAGAACTGGATGAGGCTGAACCGAAACAACGCAAAAAAAGTACCGTCAAACGCCCGGCTGCTACGCGTACTCGTTCTATCATGGCTGGCGATGAAGTATCCGTCCACAGTCTAAATAAAAAAGGCCACGTGGTTGAACTGTCCGGTACCAAGGAAGCTGTGATTCAACTGGGAATCATGAAGATGAAGGTCAGTCTGGATGATCTGGAACTACTGCAACCTGCACAAACAACGACTCCAAGAGTTCAAAAACCAGTGACTGGCGTTAAGCGGACACGGGATGATAACGTACGAAGTGAACTTGATCTTCGGGGGGCGAACGTGGAGGAAGCCTTGATGGAAGTGGACCGCTTCATGGATGAAGCGTTTCTGGCCAATCTGGGTCAGGTACACATTATTCATGGTAAAGGTACGGGTGTCCTGAGAACCGGTATTCAGGAGTACCTCCGCAAGCATAAGCATGTGAAAAGCTACCGTATCGGTAATTACAATGAAGGCGGCACAGGCGTAACAGTTGCTGAATTGGAATAGCTAGGGGTTGCCGGCTTTGCCCGGGAACGCTTGGTAGAACGGGAGGGACGAAGTGAAGATGGCGATTGATGAATTGCTGTCACATCCGTTGGGGATGATGCTGGGTTATTTCTCGGTGGCGGTGCTGGAGCTAATTGTATTTTTGTCGTGTTTTGAGCTGGTAACCCGCTATAAATGCTGGGAAGAGATCAAGCGCGGCAATGTTTCGGTAGCCATGGCTACGGGAGGGAAAATGTTCGGTATTTGCAACGTACTCCGCTTTGCAATGGAAGCCAAATCCAGTGTGTATGATACGATGATTTGGTCGTTCGTTGGCTTTTTACTGCTTCTTGCGGCGTACTTTCTTTTTGAGTTTCTGACACCAGTATTTTCTATCGATCAACAGATTAAAGAGGATAATCGTGCTGTCGGCTTGTTCTCCATGATTATTTCCATATCTTTATCTTATGTGATCGGTGCCAGTGTAACTTAACACATCTTGTATACTAGAGCTTGGTATACGCTTGGAACGGAAGGATGATAAAGCTTGGAAATGACTATTTGTCCATGGTGTAACATGGAAATTATTTGGGATGAAGAATTAGGACCTGAGGAAGAATGTCCTTATTGCCATAATGATCTGAAAGGGTACTCTGACATCACCGATGATGAAGATGAGTCTGTTTCTCCACCTGTTCATAGACATGCCGGTGAGCATGGACATGAAGAGACGAAACATGATCATGTGGCTTCTGTAACCCCGGCGCCCCACTCTCATGGAAAAGAAGACCTGAAGGGTTATCGGACATTGAGTATTCAGCTCGGTGATGATGAGGAGCAGGATATTTTATATGAGGCAGATGATGAAATCGTAGTTGAAAAACCGGTTGATGCACCGTTGTTGCAGGATAATGAGCTTCATAAGTTGCCTGTGCTGCATACTTTGCAAAAATTTGAAGAAAGCGGTGCGGATCTGATGGCTTATGAACAAGGCGCTGAACAAATACTCGACAGACAAGATGAGGTTCTTGAATGTTCTCAATGTGGGGAGTACATGCTGCATGCAGGTTCGCAAACCGTAACCAGAGAAGGTTTTGAACCGTCGATGTCTCCAGCGCTTGGCAAGCCCGTTCTGGATTTGCCGTTCGTCTTGAATGTTTATGTGTGCCCTAGCTGCTTCCATGTCCAGCAGACACTGTCAGAGAATGACCGACTGCGGATGCTGGAGAAGCTCAGCGGTATTTCCAACAATTAAATAGCAATTCCCCGGATAGGCCCAAGCTCAATACGGGCATCTTAAATCGAAGAAATCTTTGAACAAGCTGGCTTGAAATAAGCTGATTGGTGATTTTTCGGTTAGGGGGAACTGCATTGAAATCAAACCTGAACGGACAATCCATTCTGCTATTAAGCTTGAATGGATTGTTTGTGTTTGCAGCAGCATTGTCAGGCACATTTCTTAACGTGTATTTGTGGAAAAGCAGGCAGGATTACGCGATGATCGGCTGGTTTAATGTTAGTCAACAAATTGCACTGGGAATTATGGTCTGGGTGGCTGGAAAGTGGGTCAAGGAACATAACAAAATGAATGCCCTACGCGTGGGGACCGCATTATCAGGCCTATTTTATCTGATCGTGTTATATACGGGACCGCAGGCTGTGAACTACATATGGCCGCTCGGGATGCTGCTGGGTGCAGCATTAGGTTTATTCTGGCTGGCGTTTAATGTGATTTTTTTCGAAGTCACGGATCAGGCAAGCCGTGATCATTTTAACGGATGGGTGGGTCTGCTGGGCTCGTTTTCTGGTATAGTGGGTCCTTGGCTGTCCGGTTGGATTATTGCCCGTATGGAGGATGACGCAGGTTATCGCGTGATATTCAGTATTTCCTTGGCCTTTTATGTCGTAGGAGTGGTGCTTAGTTTCTTTCTTCGCAAACGTAAGCCGACAGGAAATTACAATTGGAAAGAGCCCAAGCAACGATTGTCACAAAAAGGGAGTATGTGGCGTCCGTTGTCGTTATCGCTTATTGCCCAGGGCATCCGTGAAGGGGTGTTTGCCTTCCTGATTACGCTGCTCGTATATGTAGCTACTCAACAGGAATGGAAGCTGGCACAGTTTTCACTTATCACCTCGGCGGTATCATTTTTCAGCTTTTGGGCTGTCGGAAAATGGCTCAAGCCACACTATCGTTCGGCGGGTATGCTGTTGGGTGCCGTGTTGTTGGTGATCGCGCTATTACCGTTATTGTGGCGTATGGAGTATAGCACACTACTGATTATGGGGATCGGCACCGCTTTATTTATGCCTTTATATTTAATTCCCATGATTTCTGCGAGCTTTGATTTAATGGGGACGAGTAAAGGAGATGCCAATCAGAGAGTGGAACTGGTTGTACTGCGCGAACTATGCTTAATGGTAGGCCGATTGACCGGAACACTCATTTTCTTGGGTGTCCTAAGTATCAGCAAGGCTCCTACGGCGATGATCTGGTTGTTGATTGGCCTTGCATTGATGCCAGTGCTCGGATGGTTTTTTATGCGAAGTGTGCTGAAAATGGAACAAAAGACGAAGCAGAGCAAATCTCATTCCCATGCACAACGCTGGCACAAGCAAACCGAATAGTTTGAAAATACATTAAAAAAGACCTCCAGACCCAATTAGTAGGGGAAAGAGGTTCTTTTTGTATTCATATGTTAAACCATCGGTTCCGTTGTTTCAGGCGAGGGCTTGGTAGTACGGTTTAGAGAATAAAGCTCCATTTCAGGTCGGTGTGTGCCCGTCAGTTCATCAGCCAATAGCTGTGCGGCCATCATACTCGTAACCGTCCCATTTCCCCCGTAACCCTCCAAAAAATAGCAGTTTGGAAAACGTGGATGTGGACCAATATACGGCAAGCCGTCGTGAGAGGAGCCGAATACAGCCGCCCAAGCATAGTCGATCTGAAATGGAACACCCGGAAAATGCTCCTGTAGCGTTTGCAGCAGCTTTTGCTGTTGGTGTAGCAGCCTGATTTCACGTTGATGGGCGTCCAGTACAGGTTCATCCAAACCACCAATAATGATGCGTCCTTCCGGTGTTGAGCGTATGTACAGATAAGGACGAGCAGTTTCCCAGATCAGACACTGCTCATACCACAAGGGAACATCTCCGATTGGATTGGTGGCGATAGCATAAGAGCTTTCTAGAACGGCTCCGCGATCTGATTTAATCTCCTGTGTTTCATAACCCGTTGCAAAAATGATTTTTTTCGCTCGGATAATTCCACCGCTGGTATAACAAACAACTTCATTTTCATTAAATTCAAAATGCTTGGCTTCCGTATGCTCATATAAGCGTACACCGAGACGGCTGGCGGATTGCAACAGTCCTTGGGCAAACAAAAATGGATTAACCTCGGCATCTTCGTGCGTGTACAAGGCTGCTGATTTTCGAAAAGGAAATCGGGCTGCAATCTGTTGCTCATCCCAGTATTCGACGGGAAATCCAAACCGGGTTAGCTGTTTGTACTCTTCCTGAAGGATCTGCACATCCTCCGATGTACTTGCATAGTACAGGCTACTGCGGCGTATAAAGGACGGATCAATTTCCAGCGTGGTAGACAGTTTTTCCAACTGATCCAGAGCATCTTTGCACATACGGTAAAACAGTACACCGTTCGTTTCACCAAACGTATTGATGAAGGAGGTTAAGGTCTTATCATTGCTATATTGCAGCAGTCCGGTATTGGCCGAAGAACTTCCATGTACCAGCTTGCGTTTGTCAATAACCACGGTGTCTACCTGTCGTTCTCCCAATAGCCGGGAGCAGATGGACCCACCCATCCCGCCTCCGATGATCAGTACATCACAATTTAAATCCTCTGCCAAAGGCGGAAAATCCGATGTTTGCTCCAAGGTACTCGGCCAATACGTATTCCCGCTAATCAATTCCATATAAACAGCACTCCTTATAGGCAATATGTAGTATCTCTTATGTGTACATAGTATTTCGCCAAACGGACAAGATAACCAGCGTGCAACAAAACATTTAAGGAGGCACAGAGACTATGCAATCTACCAACATGCAACCCTTGACAGGCAAAGAGCTGGAGTACATCGTGGACTCCATTTCCAATGAAGAACTGCTGCTCAAGCAATGTACGGCGACAGCAGCATCCATTCAGCATCCAGCCATTCAGCAAGCTTGTCTGCAATTCGCGAGAACTCATGAGAACCACCTGAACCTGCTTTCCAATGCACTTCAACAGCACCAGCAGCTTGCTCCTATGCAACCGCAGCAGTAATTATGGATTAACCAATAAAGGAGGTAATATCACGATGTTTTCACAGAACAATACGTCATTTATGCCCGAAGAAGATTTGCTCTATACCATTCTTGCCGATATGAAACGCACGGTGGGAGAGTATACAACAGCGACAACGGAATCCAATTGTCCGTCTGTGCGTCAGATGTTCACCGACCTTACGAACGATACGCTGCGCCTACAAGGCGATTTGTATCGTCTGATGAGTCAGAACAATATGTACTCCACTTCGTCAAAAGCACTGCGCATCGATTTGGACAAACAGATTCAAGAAGCTCGCAAGACCCAACACGAATGCCAACAGTTCATTCAGCAAAAGTCGTCATCAGCGGGGGGATATGGTCAACCTATGCATCAGCAAGGGCAGCCTACTCACCAAAATAACCCTTACTATATGTAAACGGGATATTCCGTTTTTGAAGCAATTTCCCATAACAGCCGTCCGTCTGCCGGGTTTACCGGGGCGGACGGTTTTTCTTTGCAGGTTTAAAGTGCGTATTGTATGATGTATAGTAATCTCTTTCGATGGAGGCCTTATGTAGAATGACAGAGCTAAATGGTTTGAAATTAAAAGTACTGGAATTGTTAAAAGAAGATGCAAGAAGAACACCGACTTTGTTGGCTACTTTACTGGGGGTTGACGAGCAGGATGTACGCACCTCAATTAAAGAGCTAGAAGACCAACATGTAATCGTTAAGTACGCCGCCGTAGTCAATTGGGATAAAGTCGACGACGAAAAGGTTACTGCTTTGATTGAAGTACAGATTACACCCGAGCGTGGAAGAGGATTTGAAGGTATTGCAGAACGGATTTATTTGTATCCGCAAGTTAAATCGGTTTATCTCATGTCTGGAGCATACGACTTGCTGGTAGAAGTCGAAGGCCGCAACCTCCGTGAGGTCGCTAATTTTGTGTCGGAGAAACTGTCTCCTATTGACTCGGTCTTGTCCACCAAGACTAATTTTACGCTTAAAAAATACAAGCAGGACGGAATTATCTTTGAGGATCATCAGGAAGATAATCGTCTGGTGATTTCGCCGTAAAGGAAGATCATGATGAATCTCAAAACAGAAGCATTTACCGACAGTAACAAAGCCATGAGTTCCTATTTGTCCCCGTTGGTGCGCGAGATCCCATCTTCGGGCATTCGTAAGTTTTTTGACTTGGTGGGTGGCAACAAGGATATTATTACCCTTGGTGTAGGCGAACCGGATTTTACAACCCCTTGGCATATGCGGGAAGCCTGTGTCTATTCATTAGAGCGAGGTTTTACCAGCTATACGTCTAATGCGGGAACGCCAGAACTGCGTGAAGCGATTAGTGATTATCTGAATGAGCAATTTGAAGTTAATTATGATCCTAAAAATGAGATTATTGTGACCGTTGGGGGAAGCGAGGCGATTGATCTTGCCTTGCGTGCGTTAATTGTACCTGGCGACGAAATTCTCGTGCCCGAGCCGTGTTACATTTCATATTCTCCAATCACTTCAATTGGAGGCGGGATTCCGGTAGGTATTGAAACATTTGCTAAGGATGAATTTAAGCTGACGGCTGAGGCGTTGGAGGCAAAAATTACACCTAAATCCAAGGTGCTGATTTTATGCTATCCGAGTAATCCAACTGGGGCTACGATGACTTATGAAGATTGGCTTCCGATTGCCGAAGTCGTGGAAAAGCATGATTTGATCGTCATTTCTGATGAAATTTATGCTGAATTGAATTATGGAGAGAAGCATGTTAGTTTTGCCGCTATGCCTGGTATGATGGATCGTACGATTCTCGTCAGTGGTTTCTCCAAAGCCTTCGCCATGACAGGCTGGCGTATTGGATATACATGCGGACATCCAGATCTGATTGCGGCTATGCTCAAAATCCATCAGTACACCGTAATGTGTGCGCCTTCTATGGGGCAAGTTGCGGCACTGGAAGGCTTGCGGAATGGTTTGGGTGAGAAAGATCGTATGGTAGAAGCCTATAATCAGCGTCGCCGTCTGATGGTTGAAGGGTTCCGGGAAATCGGCCTGGAGTGCCATGAGCCAAGAGGGGCTTTTTATGTTTTCCCTAGTATTCAAAGCACGGGACTTAGCTCAGATGAATTTGCACAGCGTCTATTGGCAGAGGCTAAAGTTGCGGCTGTACCGGGTAATGTGTTCGGTTTGGGAGGCGAAGGCTATCTTCGTTGCTCATACGCGACTTCTGTTGCTCAGCTGACGGAGGCACTGGATCGGATTGGTCATTTTGTAGAAAAAGTAAGAAAAGAAGGTTAAAATTATTTTTTTATGGGTAATTCATAAAAAATAGTCTTTTATTTCTAAATTTCTATGCTATAATTTGAATTCGAAAGCAGGAAGTTCAATTTTTCAATTGTAGGAGGAATGCTCATGTCATATGTTGGATATAATTCGTCTAGTTCAATAGGATACGACATTTCCCTAGAAGATGAAATTTTGTTCCTGCGCAATGAGATGATGCGGACGTTTCAGGAAGAGCAGTCCTTCACCTCTGATCTTGTCATCGAGATTAGTTGCAAGCTCGATTTGAAAATCAATGAATACATGAAAATGTATGGTACGGAATGCAAGGTTTAACCGTGTGAAGTCAGCCAAAGGTAAGAAGGAGGCCGTAGGGCCTTCTTTTTTTGCGTTCACAACTTATGATATATTAATGGCATGGAAGAGGGGGCATACATATGAGAGCAGGGCTAAAAAGGCTATCGCCATGGATCATCGGAATGTTGGCACTTGTATTATTGGCTGGATGTGGGGGACGGGACAAGGACAGCTTCTCCATTTTTATTATGGATAAAGGGGATGCTTCAGTCATCCGTGAAGAGCTGGCACAAAAGCTTAAGGATAAGCTGGGCGAACAGGCTCCGACTATTGAGATTTCAGTCAGTCCGCTGTATAACCAGCAGAAGCTGGTTGTAGAATATGCGGCCGGGGAGCATGATCTGTTTCTTTTGCCGGAAGAGGACATGAAGCTGTATGGACAGAATGGTTCGAATCTGCCGTTAGATGATGCTTTTGACAAGAAGACGTACGCTCGGGGCGTGTTCGAGGGCGGCGTATTTAAGAAGAAGGGGCAGGAGGAAGAAGAAACAGATGTAAGCAAGGAAACTCATTTGTTCGGAATTCCGGTGGAGCAGATGAAGATGTTTAAGGAGCTAAAATATAACTCAAAAACATTATTTGCTACCGTGCCGCCTCGTACAAGCAATAAGGAAGAAGCCATCAAGGTGCTGAAAGCACTTACGGAATGATAAGGGGGATGGAGTAATATGGGGATCTATACCAGAACAGGTGATGAAGGACAAACTTCTGTGATTGGAGGTCGAGTGTCCAAAGATGATGACCGTGTGGAGGCATACGGTACAATTGACGAGCTGAACAGCTTTGTAGGACAAGCGATCAGCTTTGCCGAAGGGGAAAAGTTTGCGGATATTCGGACTCAATTGGAGGAAATACAGCAGGAGCTGTTTGATTGTGGTTCGGATTTGGCGTTTGTTAAAATCAGTGAAAGCAAATATAAGGTGAAAGACGAGCTGGCAGAGCGACTGGAAGGCTGGATTGATGCATGTCAGGAGGAAAATCCGAAGGTGGAGCGTTTTATTATACCGGGTGGTAGCACATTATCCTCAACGCTTCATGTTTGCCGTACGGTTTGCCGACGCGCGGAACGCCGTGCTGTTACACTAGGTAAACATACGGACATCAATCCGGCGGTACGTCGGTATTTGAACCGTCTTTCCGATTATTTCTTTGTCGTTGCTCGCACAGCGAATGTCCGTCAGGGTGTGCCTGATGTCGAATATGTGCGCAGCAAAAAAGTGTTCCGCAAATAAGGAGGCAACCGGGAATTTGTGATGAGCTTGTACTATGAACCTATCGTATATACGATCCCTCCTGAGGAGGAGGGCATGCTGTTGAAGACTATTTTACAAAAACGTATGAACATTTCTCGAAAGTTAATATCCAAACTCAAGCTGACCGAGCAAGGTATTATGCTGAACGGGACACGTGTGTACATCAGCGTTAAGGTAAAGTCCGGGGATCAAGTAGAAATTCGCATGGAGCGCGAGCGTTCTGATGATATTTTACCTGAACCCATTCCTTTTGAGATATTGTTTGAGGATGAACATTTGTTAGTGGTGAACAAGGCGGCGGGTATGATTGTCCATCCGACTCACGGTCATTACACAGGAACACTGGCTAATGGGGTTGTGCATTATTGGCAGGCCAAGGGAGAACTGTTCCGGTTTCGTCCTGTTCATCGTCTTGATCAAGAGACGACGGGTGTGCTGGTAGTAGCCAAAAATCCGTATGTACACCAGCATATTTCTGAGCAGATGATTGCGGGAACGGTGGATAAGCGCTATACGGCTCTGGTGCATGGGCGTCCTGAGCTGCAGGAAGGTAAGGTAGACGGACCAATTGACCGCAGCCCGGATAATCCGCATTTACGTATGGTGACCCCGGATGGTTATCCTGCCCTTACGCTGTATAAGCTGGAGGAAGTGTGGAACGGGGGAAGTCGCATCGGACTAAAGTTGGAATCCGGGCGTACGCACCAAATTCGAGTGCATATGACTTATATCGGTTGTCCGTTGATCGGAGATAAAATGTACCGGATTACACCCGATGATGCTGCGCAACGTGAGCGATATGATCAGCTTGATGCCAGGATGCCTCGACAAGCCTTGCACGCCTTAGAGCTTTCCTTGGAGCATCCTGTAACCGGGGGGCGGCTGACGTTCTATGCTCCTCTACCTGAAGATATGGCTGAAATGCAGGAGCTATTAAGAGCGCAATATTTTTCAGAATAAAATATAAATAAGCTATCGAAACCAAAT
Organism: Paenibacillus sp. FSL R7-0340; assembly: GCF_038002205.1. Taxonomy (NCBI): domain Bacteria; kingdom Bacillati; phylum Bacillota; class Bacilli; order Caryophanales; family Paenibacillaceae; genus Paenibacillus; species Paenibacillus sp. FSL R7-0340. Next base: position 4,569,629 of record NZ_JBBOBY010000001.1, on the reverse strand, counting down.
GGAGGTTAATCTAGCGATGAGCCAACTGAAAGTATATCAGTATTCTAAATGCAGTACCTGTCGTAATGCAGTGAAATGGCTGCAAAACAAGGGACATGAGACGGAACTTATTCCTATTTTTGAACAGCCGCCCGGCCCGGAGGAATTGGAAGATTTAATTCGAAAAAGCGGGCTGGAGCTAAAAAAGTTTTTTAATACAAGCGGTGAGGTGTATAAAGAGTTAAAGCTGAAAGATAAGCTTGGAGACATGAGTCGTGAAGAGCAAATTTCGCTTTTATCCTCGAATGGAAGATTAATCAAACGCCCGATTGTAACCGACGGGAACAAAGTAACGATAGGATTCAAAGAGGAAACATTTGAGGGCACATGGGAAGCTCAATAACGCCCAATTTACACTCACGATATGTTATACTGTGGGGGTTAAATATTATGATGAATGGGAGCAATACAATCTGTGACACAACGCAATGAACAATCCGTAATGCTGGTTGACGGCATGGCCCTGCTATTTCGCGCTTATTATGCAACCGCCGCAAACGGTTATATCCGTCGTACAAAAGCTGGGGTGCCAACGAACGCCATATATGGTTTTATTCGATATTTTTGGGACGCAGTCCAAACGTTTAATCCTACACATGTCATTTGCTGCTGGGATATGGGCGGAACGACATTCCGTGGGGAACATTTTGCTGCGTATAAAGGAAACCGAGCCGACGCACCGGATGATTTGATTCCCCAATTTACATTGATTCGTGAAGTGACGGACAGCCTCGGCATTCCCAACATTGGAGCGGAAGGCTTTGAAGCCGATGATTGTATCGGTACGCTTGCACGTCATTATTCGCAAAATGAGGACATGGATGTAATGATTCTCTCAGGAGATCATGATTTACTTCAATTAGTGGATGAGCGGACACGGGTCATTATTATGAAAAAAGGGCACGGCAATTATATGGTATACACCCCGGAGACCCTGCTGACTGAAAAAGGGCTTAAGCCACGTCAAGTGGTGGACCTTAAAGGCCTGATGGGGGATGCAAGCGATAATTATCCAGGAGTACGAGGTATTGGTGAGAAAACGGCACTCAAGCTGGTTCAGGAATACGACTCTATTGAGGGCATTCTGGAGAATCTGGATCAATTAACACCCTCGGTCCGTAAAAAAATTGAGAGTGATTTGGATATGCTGCATCTTTCACGCAAACTTGCTGAAATTCACTGTGGTGTACCTGTAGCATGTGCTTTGGATAGCTGTCTGCTGACGCTGGATCACGTGCAAATTGTAGACAAGTTTGAGCAGCTTGAAATGAAAAGCTTGTGTACATTGATGGGTGTCGCAACCGGATCTTAATAAAGCTGTTAGGCTTGATACGGACAATTTAAGTAAAGTAAGTAATATAGGGATGCTGACGCTTGGTGCGTTAGTGTCCTTATTTATATACCCATATGTCGACGGAGTTATATAGTCATGTGAAGGATTATATACAATTGTGATAAGGGGATTGACCTCAGGTACATTTCAGGTGAATATAGTGGAGAGAGAACCGGATTATCGAAAGGGGACAACAGCAACTATGACAGTATTGGGAGCAATTGAGGCAGGCGGTACCAAATTTGTATGTGGAATTGGCAACGAACGTGGAGAGGTAATGGAACGGGCGAGCTTTCCAACAACCACCCCAGCAGAAACAATGGAGAATGTCATCGCATTTTTTGAAGGCAAGGGCATTGAAGCATTGGGCGTAGGCTCGTTCGGGCCGATTGATCCTATCGAAGGTAGTGATACATATGGCTATATTACAACAACGCCAAAGCCACATTGGGGAAATTACAATCTGATTGGCAAACTGAAAGAGCATTTTGATGTGCCTATGGGGTTTGACACGGATGTGAATGGAGCAGCACTTGGTGAGTCTATTTGGGGTGCCGCCAAAGGATTGGACAACTGTCTGTATATTACGATAGGTACAGGCATCGGGGCGGGTGCTTTGGTTGGTGGAAAGCTGATACATGGATTATCCCACCCGGAAATGGGGCATATTCTGGTACGTCGTCACCCAGAAGATACTTACGAGGGGACATGTCCTTATCACGGAGATTGTTTGGAGGGACTGGCAGCAGGTCCTGCGCTCGAAAAAAGATGGAAGGTTAAAGGACATGAGCTTTCTGTCGATCACTCGGCCTGGGAAATGGAAGCGTACTATCTGGCACAGGCTTTAATGAGCTATGTATTAATCCTGTCACCGCAAAAAATTATTATGGGCGGGGGAGTGATGAAGCAGGACCAACTGTTCCCGCTCATTCGTACCAAGCTTCAAGAACTTTTGAACGGATACGTACAGCATTCGAGTCTGGCAACAGATATTGAGCAATATATCGTATCTCCGGGATTGGGTGACAATGCTGGATTGTGCGGTGCTCTGGCATTGGCAAAGGAAAAGCTGAATCATTAGAATTTATGGTTGACGGCACTCCAAGGTACGGTTATTATATAGGCAACAGTATAGTACGGCTCAAAAAGGGAAGCACCTTTCTTGCGAATACGCAGGATGGGTGCTTTTTTTTGCGTTTTTGTGTTGTGCGGGACTGTCTTTCAACGATATGAGGGAGGAAGAAATCATGGATATTGTATTTTTAAATCGCTTGTCCAAACGAAATGAACAGGGCTATGAGGACTTTGCTCAGGTATGGATTGGGCAGCATGAAGGGGGATGGAGTGCAGGCTGGAGCACACAGCATGTCCCGGATGAAAGTATAGACGACCTTTGGTATGAGGGCAGCTTGTGGCAGGAATTACTACATGTATACCGTCATGAGCTGGCGCTCAAAATGGCTGAGGGCTATAGGCCCTTAATCCATGGCGTATTTCATGAGCAAGAAGGATCATCAGGACGAGGACAAACGCTGCAAAAGCTGTATTGCTACAGTGATTTGTTTCCACGTGATGAAGTGTATGAGCAGTTGACGATGTGGAGACGGCAAAAGGCAGCAACGGAACGAAAAGCACCTTATTTTATCGCTACGAATCGGCTGCTTCGACTCATTAGCGTCTATCTTCCCCATACCGAAGAAGAACTGTTGGAACTGCCTGGTATCGGGCAGGGTAAAGTGTCGCAATATGGGACGGAGCTATTGGCTATTACGACACAAAATGACCGGACCACACCATTTCCGTTAAACTGGGTAACAGAGACGCTGGAAGAAGAAGTTTTTTTGTCATGGCTATACAAGCAAAAAGAGAACCAGTACAGGCAGGAGCTGAACAAATTCAGCCTAACTAGAACGATTATCGAAGGCATTTCGGACGGTCTTTCACTGGAGCATATCGGAATGAAGACAGGTTTGCATCGTAGAGAGATGATTGAAGCTGTGGAGCATTTGGACAGGGATGGCATTGATATGGAGAAGCTGATCCGCAAGGAGTTGGTGAATGTATCTGAGGAGGAGCAGGCAGCCATCTGGTCTGCTTATGAAGAGTTGGGGGATACGCTGCTCAAGCCCGTCATGCTGAAAGTGTATGGGGAAGAAAAGGCAACCGAAACAGGACTGGATCAAATTTACGAGCGTCTGCGTCTGATCCGTATACGGTTTCGTCATCAGCAGGTACCCGACCGACATGTTGGATAATATAGAACTGATTGAATAAAGCTAAAGTATTAAAGTACATTCAGGGTTCAACATACTAAAAAGCAGCAGCGAGTTCCACACAGGACACGGCTGCTGCTTTTTATGACCAAGCTGAAAATCGAAAAAAGTATCCAACTCGGTACTTTTCCCCCCTGTTCTTTTTAAACCCAGTCTTTCTTGCGGAAAATACAGAACATACTGACACCTAATGCCACCATAATACCAATGACGACAAAATAGCCATAACGTGTATGAAGCTCAGGCATATTATCGAAGTTCATCCCATATATTCCGGTAATGACTGTCAATGGCATAAATACGGTCGTAATTGCCGTAAACACACGCATAATTTCATTGGCACGGTTGGCGATACTGGATTGATAAGCTTCTCGAAGGTTACCCATCAAGTCGCGGTAAGTTTCAAAAGTCTCCGAAATTTTCACAGCATTTTCATAAATGTCGCTGAAATATTTTTGCAATTGATCGTCGATGAGCCGCAAATCCCGTTTGTTCAGGGTATTGATGACTTCTTTTTGTGGACCCAGCACTTTTTTCAGCCACAGAATCTCACTTCGTAAGCCGATGATTTCGTTCAAATGCGACTTTTTCGTATGCATTAGAATATCTTCTTCCAGCTTCTCAATGCGGACCTCAATCCGGTCACCAACCAGAAAATAGTTGTCAACAATCAAGTCGACCAACAGATACATAAAACGGTCAGGCTGGCTGACTTCTTGCTCCCACAGCATAGGCTTGAGGGTACGAAGCTCATTTATTTTCTGCTTGGTCACCGTAATGATAAAATGGCGGCCGAGAAAAATGTTCAAAGCTCGCAAAAATATTTCTTCATCATCAAAACGAATGCTATTTACAACGATAAAATAATGGCTTTCATAAATTTCAATCTTCGGACGCTGTTCTTCTTCACTCAAACAGTCTTCTACTGCAAGATCATGCATGGAAAATAAAGGCTGGAGCACTGTCAAATCATCGACATCGGCATCAATCCAATAAAAACCTTCTGCCGGTGCAGTAAGCGCCATTTCAATTTCTTCGACAGGGGTAAAAACCCCGTTGTTGACCAAACGGATTTTCATATATGTCACTCCTTATGCTCCGTCGTAACGGAAATACGTTTACCTTAAGCATAAGGAATGGACTCAGTTAGCCAGTTAGCCGGTGCGGGTAAGCGTGCACTCCCATCAAAAGCCGGAGGCTTTTGGAGCATGCAGAGCCTGGCGTCCCGTCTTTCGGCAAGCTGAAGTCATTCCTATGCTGTTGTTCAGGGATCGCCGCCTATTCGGACTCGGGTCGCCTTCCATTCCGGATTCACCTCTCAAATGTTCTTTTTTAGATTGCCACAGTATCGCAGGAAACACTCAAATCTGCACTACTACTCCATATTTCTGCCTAATAGCACTTGTATAGTATAACGCTCGGCCTACGGCCTTTCAAGCGCAAAATCATGGGCTAAATCAACAGTAGTGGCAAGAGCTTCAACGATAGGAGGGATATGATTTAACCTATGGAAAAGGTAGACAAAATGTGAATGCAGGGTACAAATTTAAAAGTCCCATCTTGACGAAGCCCAGCCGATGCATTAAAGTGAACAACAAGAACTTTGTGAACCTAAAATGAATATAGCGAAATCTTATCAAGAGCAGGTGGAGGGACTAGCCCGATGATACCCGGCAACCGGCGATTTTAATCGCACGGTGCTAATTCTTGCAGGACGCGCGCTTTGTACAAAGAGCGTTGCCCTGACAGATGAGAGAGGCGCATATGGATACAAATATGACCTTTCTCTAACCTGAGAAAGGTCTTTTTATTATATGCCCGGCATCTCAACAAGACGATTTTCGCAAAACTTACCGAACAAGGAGTGAGTTTACATGCCGATTAAAATCCCAGACACGCTACCTGCCAAGGAAGTGCTGGAGGGCGAAAATATTTTCGTAATGGATGAAAGCTTGGCTTATCATCAGGATATTCGTCCGTTGCGTATCGCCATTTTGAATTTAATGCCTACAAAGGAGACGACGGAAACCCAACTGTTGCGCTTGGTCGGCAATACGCCGCTGCAAGTGGATGTCACGCTGGTGCACATGAAGTCTCATGTATCCAAAAATACATCGCAAGAATATTTGAACATGTTCTATAAAACGTTTGACGAGATCAAGAACAGTCGTTTTGACGGCATGGTCATTACAGGAGCCCCGGTTGAACAGCTTGAGTTTGAGGATGTTAACTACTGGGAGGAGATCCAGCAAATCTTTGAATGGACGAAAACGAATGTAACTTCGACCATGCATATCTGTTGGGCCTCACAGGCAGGCTTATACCATCATTTCGATGTCCCTAAATACGGGCTCGACTACAAATGCTTTGGCGTATTTCCACACACCGTGATTAAACCTAAAGTAAAATTGCTACGCGGCTTTGATGAATTGTTTTATGCTCCTCACTCCAGACATACGGAGGTTCGGCGGGAAGATATTGATCATATTACCGAATTAGAAGTTTTATCCGAATCCGAGGAGGCTGGAGTGTACCTCGTAGCCACGCTTGACGGTAAACAAATTTTTGTAACTGGGCATTCTGAATATGACCCGCTTTCCCTGAAATGGGAATACGACCGCGATGTGGGCAAAGGAATGGATGTTGAAGTCCCCAAAAATTATTTCCCTAATGATGATCCCAAGCGCACACCACCCTCAATCTGGCGGGCACACGCCAATTTATTATTCTCGAATTGGCTGAACTATTATGTATACCAAGAAACACCTTACGATATCGGGCCCCAGATTTAAAAAGGGGCTTGTAGTTTACCCTTGTACAGTACCACCTTGCAGTAGCGCAGCAGTATAGTCTTTGACATCCATTTTTGCAGGATATGTTATAGCACCCACTATGGAAGTTAACAGGAGGATTCATATGAGTGAGAAACAGTGGAAAATCGAAAGCAGATTGGCACAAATCGGTTCAGTAGAGGAGCCAGTAACCGGGGCTGTTAATTACCCGATTTACCAATCTACGGCGTTCCGCCATCCCCGTCTAGGTCAAAGCACAGGATTTGATTACATTCGGACGATCAATCCTACGCGAAAGGTACTGGAAGAGGCTTCTGCTGCACTTGAATCGGGTGATGCAGGTTTTGCATGTAGCTCAGGTATGGCGGCGCTGCAAACGGTATTTGCATTGTTTGGACAGGGAGATCACCTCATTGTATCGCTGGATCTGTATGGCGGGACATATCGCTTGCTGGAGCGTATTTTATCTAAATTTGGTGTAACAGCAAGTTATGTGGATACGAACGATCTTGAAGCACTCGAACAGTCATGTCGACCGAATACCAAAGCTGTATTCATAGAAACACCTACAAATCCGTTAATGATGATCACTGATATTCGAGCGGTTGCCGAGTGGGCATCACAACATCAGTTGCTTACCATTGTAGATAATACGCTGCTAACCCCATATTTCCAGCGGCCATTGGAGCTGGGCGCGGATATTGTGGTACATAGCGCAACCAAATATTTGGGCGGACACAACGATGTGCTGGCAGGGTTGATCGTAACCAAAGGCAAAGAGCTATCAGCTGAAATTTCCTTCCTGCACAATTCCATAGGGGCCGTGCTTTCCCCGAGCGACTGCTATCAGTTGATGAAGGGGATGAAGACGTTAGCGCTGCGTATGGACCGACATCAGCATAATGCAACAGTGCTATCTAACTATTTACTGACGCATCCGGCGGTGGCGGAAGTATTTTATCCAGCTCTCGAAGGCCACCCAGGTCGTGAGATTCAAAATAAACAATCCAGCGGAAATACGGGTATCTTCTCCTTTAAAGTAAAGGATGCTCGTTATGTGGAGCCTTTGCTTCGTCACATTAAGCTCATTGCGTTTGCGGAAAGTCTCGGCGGTGTGGAATCGCTAATGACCTATCCCGCTGTGCAGACACATGCGGACATACCAGCAGAAATTCGGGATGCAGTCGGGGTAGATGACAGGCTGTTGCGTTTCTCCGTCGGCATTGAGCATACAGACGACCTAATTGAAGATTTGCGTTCGGCGCTGGAAGCGGCACGTCAAGAAGTAGAAGGAGGGGAGCAGCAATGATAGAGGATGCGAGAAGGATCGGCCAGGATCTGGACAAAGAGCGGAAGTTCGCTACCAAGCTGCTGCATTTCGGCTCTGAAATTGACAGTGTTACGGGGGCTTCGAGCGTCCCGATCTATCAAGCTTCTACCTTTCACCATCATGATATTTTTAATCCTCCACAGCATGACTATAGCCGTTCAGGTAATCCGACACGACAAGCTTTGGAGGATTATATCGCCTTATTAGAAGGCGGAGCTAGCGGTTTTGCCTTTGCATCAGGTATGGCGGCCATCTCTACTACATTTATGCTCTTGTCTGCTGGAGATCATGTCATTGTTTCCGAGGACGTATATGGAGGAACATATCGACTGCTGACCTCCATTTTGAAACGGATGAATATCGAAACGACCTTCGTTGACATGACGGACCTCAACCATGTGAAAGAGGCGTTGCAGGAGAATACAAGGGCTGTATATATGGAAACCCCGTCCAATCCGACACTCAAAATTACCGATGTAGCAGGAATAACCTCTTGGGCACAGGATAACGGACTTTTGACGTTATTGGATAATACTTTTATGACACCTTATTATCAACGTCCGATTGAGCAGGGTGTCGATATTGTATTGCACAGTGCGACCAAGTTTCTGGGCGGACACAGCGATGTGCTGGCAGGACTTGCAGTAGCACGTACCGAATCGCTGGGGAGACAAATCAAGCAGCTCCAAAATGGACTGGGTACCGTGCTGGCTCCGCAGGAGTCATGGTTGCTCATGCGCGGTATGAAGACACTGGAGGCTCGTATGGCTCACAGCGAAAAGAGTGCAGCAAAGCTCGCCAATTGGCTGAACGAGCGCAACGACATTGAGGCGGTGTACTACCCGGGTCTGGAGAATCATCCAGGACGTGAAGTTCATGAGCGTCAATCCAGCGGTTATGGTGCAGTGATATCGTTTGATGTGGGTTCTGGTGAGCGTGCAAAAGAAGTCCTCAGTCGCGTACGTATTCCAATTGTAGCGGTGAGTCTGGGAGCTGTGGAAAGCATCTTGTCGTATCCGGCGATGATGTCACACGCGGCTATGCCCCATAGTGTACGATTGGAGCGCGGGATTACGGACGGATTACTTCGTTTCTCCGTAGGTCTGGAGGATATTGACGACCTGATTAGTGATCTGGATGAGGCGCTGCGCTAGAGCGTTAGCACATCAGTAGTATCTTTGTCGTTTTCAGGCAGGGAGCAAATATGTACAGTACTAAACAGCAAGTTTCCATTCATTCAGGAGGCTTGCTGTTTTCTATAAGAATGACATGAAAGACAGTGTGAAAAAATGCACTTTTCAGTTCTGTTTTCCTATTTCTTGTCTATATGCAATGTTGAGATAAGCTTGGCAGTTGCCTGTTTTCCTAGGTGAAAAGCAGAAAGAAGCGGGAATAAGTATGGTTCCTTACCTAAAGATATGTTAGTATTATCATTAGGTTTTACTATGCTAAATAGCACAGACAACATACAAGGCCAGTCATGAACATACATTACGGCAGGGTTCGAACGCAGGTTTGTGAAAGCATTCTCGTTCATAAGTCCTGTCTTTCATTTCGTCGCCCTGTGACAGCGAAGGAGGATACACCATGAGTGTAATCGACCATATTTTAGATAAAGCCCTACGCGGCGAACGCCTGAATTTAGAGGATACCGTTGCTTTGTTCGAATCAGATGAGGTAGAAAAAATAGGTCATGCGGCGAATAAAGTTATGAATCGCATGCACCCCGATCCCATTAAAACCTTCGTCATCGGACGAAATATTAACTATACGAACGTATGTGACGTATATTGTCGCTTCTGCGCTTTTTACCGTAGACCGGGTTCTGATGAAGGTTATGTTTTGCCGGACGAGGTGATCTTTCAGAAGATCAAGGAAACGCAGGATGTAGGTGGCACCGAAATTCTAATGCAAGGCGGTGTGAATCCGAATCTGCCGTTCAGTTATTATACGGATTTGCTGAAAGCTATCAAGGAGCGTTTTCCCGATATTACGATGCACTCCTTCTCGCCAGCTGAAATTCACAAAATGAAGGAAAAATCCGGTCTATCCATGGAAGACACGATTCGAGCCATTCATGAAGCTGGATTGGATTCGCTTCCGGGTGGAGGCGGAGAAATTTTGGATGACCGCACACGCCGCAAAATTAGCCGTCTCAAAGGCTCTTGGCGTGATTGGATGGATGTGATGCAAACGGCTCACAAGGTTGGGATGAACACGACTGCTACGATGGTTATCGGCTTTGGTGAGTTGATGGAGGAGCGTGCGCTGCATTTGTTGCGTGTTCGTGATGCTCAGGACGAATGCATTGAAAACAAATATAATTCTGAAGGATTTTTGGCCTTTATTCCTTGGACCTTCCAGCCAGACAACACCAATCTGAAGAAGGAACGCCAGACGCCGGAGGAATATTTGAAGACCGTTGCGATCAGTCGTCTTGTATTGGATAACATCAAGCATATTCAGTCTTCATGGGTAACCATGGGACCTGAAATCGGTAAAAAATCGTTGTACTACGGTTGCGATGATTTTGGCAGCACCATGATTGAGGAAAACGTAGTTTCTGCTGCAGGCGCAACGTATAAGGTTAACATCGAATCCATTTTACAGTTGATCCGCGAGACGGGTCACGTTCCGGCACAGCGCAATACCCGTTATGATATTATTCGTACTTTTGACAGTGCCAGCAGTATTGAACATGATTTTATCATGCAAAATTAATATCCGTTAATATATTGTTAATTACAAAACGCTTATCCATCACTAATCTATGTACAAGGATTAGTGTAGATAAGCGTTTTTTGATGTGTTACTTTGCTAAGCTTTCCATCGTTTCATATACATGATCTCAGCCTGCGGGTCTGCCATTTGGATGACTGCCTTAAAGCGCTGCAAATCCAACAGATGAACGCTGTAAACGATGACCATTTGTTCTTTTTTATCCTCAGATTCGCTTTTAATCTTGCCCTCTATCTGGGCAGAGTCTACAACAGGCGTGCTGTGTATACGCAGCCTGCGATATATGGCATCTTCGATGGTTTGCTGTTTCTTGCTGACAACACAAACCATACGCGTCAGACCAGTAAACATCAGCCGGGTCGTTTCATAGGCGGCGAGGCAGGATAAGGCTGAATAGAGAGCTGGCTCCCAGCCTAGCACAAAGCCAGCCGTAATGAGCAGCAGACCATTACACAGCATAACAATCTGTATTAACGGAATCTTGCGATGTGTTAGCAATAATGTGGATGGACGGCCATCGTCTGACTCGTTAAGTCCTAGTGAATCGAGCAGACCACCGTGACGAGCTGCCAGCCCTGCGCCAAGCCCTATACAGATTCCGCCGCCCAAAGCGCATACGACCGGATGGCCACTCACTGCCGGAAAAGGCGAAAGAATAATGGCTGAGCCCGAAAAGGCGAACAAGCCGGGTAGTGCACGGAGCAACATGGGTTTGTGAGTAAACAGAGAATACAGCAGCATGAGTGGCAAGTTCAAAACGAATAGCAGTAACCCAAAATGCTCTTGTGTATAAAGCGACATGAGTCTAGAGATCCCCGTGACGCCTCCAGCGATCATATCATGCGGATGCAAAAACAATTCCAGACCGACGGATGCCGTAATTCCGCCAATCACCGTATAAAAGACAGGGAACCTGCTCGCATCTCCTGAAGCGGGCTTGACAAGCCGCCTCATAGAGTTTCGGCATGTTTTACAGCGTGCGGCATAGCCTTCCCTCCTATGGATTGTCGTATCCAGCTTTTACAATTACGCCGATTTACTTTCTTCCTTTCGTAGGCGGGGGTCCTTGAACTTAAATATTTTGTTTAACATATTAAAAATAGGTTTTGACTGCTTTGTCAGAAGTGGTCCAAGAATCGCCAGTATGAGTACATAGATGGCTGCAAAGGGTTGAACAATATCAAGCAAACCGCCTTCTTTACCCAAGTTGGCCATGATAATCGAAAATTCACCCCGTGCCACAATGGTCAGGCCGATATTTGCTGACGCTTTGGGAGATAAGGAGGCCGTACGCCCAGCCAGCATTCCTGCCCAAATGTTACCAAACAACGTGAGGACGACTGCTGCCAGTGCAAGCCATATCGCGTTTCCTCCCAGGGACAGTGGATCAATGGATAATCCAAAGCTGAAGAAAAACAGGGCGCCAAAGAAATCGCGGAAAGGAACAATTAAATGCTCGATACGTTTGGCATGTTCCGTTTCGGCCAGTACCAGACCGACTAACAGGGCGCCGATAGCTTCCGCCACATGAATCGTTTCCGAAAAACCAGCCACCAGAAACAGAGAGCCGAAAACAACAAGTCCGAATACCTCATTGGAGCGAATACGGAGAATCCGATTTAACAGAGGGACGGCCTTACGGCCGATAATAATGACTGCAAGCATAAAGCCTAGCGCGATTAGCGCTGATAGCAGCACACCACCGAGCGAGGATGAATCGCTAAGAACCAATCCGGAGAGGATGGAGATGTATACGGCGAGGAAAACATCCTCGAACATAATAATGCCCAAAATCATTTCAGTTTCAGCATTGGCGGTCCGCTTGAGATCTACCAGCACCTTCGCAGCAATAGCACTGGATGATATTGTTGTAATTCCGGCGATAACCAGTGTCTCTGCTACAGGAAAGCCGCTCAGGAAGCCAAGAGCCAGCCCCAGTGTAAAATTGATGCCAATATAAATGGTTCCGCCCACGGCAATGGAACGGCCTGATTTAATTAACCGACCTACTGAGAACTCGAGACCCAAGTAGAAGAGAAGAAACAGCACTCCGATTCTTCCCATAAAATCAATAAATGGGGCGCTTTCGATAAAGCGAAAATCAAAATGCCATAGCTCCATCGCATGTGGCCCAACTGCCATTCCGATCAGGATATAAAAAGGGATGACCGAGAAGCGCAGTTTGGAGGAAATAAGTCCGGCTGCAGCGATGAGAGCAATAGCCAATCCAACCTCAAATACCAGATGATCCATCCAATCACCCGCTTCCGTTCATAAGGATTTGTTTAAAGCGTTTTTGCTGATCGCGTTCCCCAACAACGACTACAGTGGCATCATCGTTAATCATCACTTCAGGACCAGGATTTACATATTTCTTTCCTTTTTTCTCCACAATGGCAATAACAGTGGCTCCCGAATTTTGCCTTACATCCAGCTCACCGATGGATTTGCCGACACTTGCATAATGAGATTCCACTCTATACCATTCGATAATAAAATCGTCAAACGTCATTTCTACACTTTCAAGCTGTTTGGGCTTATAGGTCATACCACCGATGATGGAGGCTACCAATCGCGCTTCCTGATCATTCAGGGTTGTCATAGAAATACTTTGTTCCAGATCCTCGTAATCAAAGTGATACAACTCGCGCCTGCCATCATCATGAATAATAATGACAATTCGGTCGCCACTCTCTGCATCTATTCGATACTTAATCCCGATTCCTGGCAAAATAGACTCTCGAATATCCATTTGTAAAGCCTCCTGTATGATACGTTATTTAAATGAATGGTATGGGAAATAAATCACATACTTTGGGAGTGACATGGAAACTTTCTTTTTGTATTAAATTTTATAAATTAACATAAAAAACCTGATAAATACACTTTACGTATTACACTTATTGGGACAGGTTAACAAATAGACATGCAAATGTGGTGATGTGCATGCAAAGGGAGGTTAAGCCACATAACTAGAGGTAAATTTGATGGGGAACAAGTACAATTGCTTCTTTAGTTTGCAAATGACAGGAATAAAAGGCAGACGTAGTTTAGGGATGCTCAATAGCAGCACAAGCGCTATCAAAATGACAAAGGGAAGTGATTTGGCCGCAGCGATCACCAGATGAAGTAAAGGGGAGGACTTGCGTATAGCTGGTTTGGAATGATGCTCCAGACCGTGAGAGTCTGTTTCTAACGAGGAAATATCAGCATGAGGCATAAGAGAAGATCCCGCCGTAAACTGAAGGGATTGAGTGGTGTCTTCCGCATGAAACGTCACAGGAAGGGACAAAATCTGAACGAGGCTCAATATGACGATCATGAATGTACGCAGCATGTTCAGCATCGTTGACATCTTATCTCCTCCCTCTTGTGAAAAATTCATATTACTATAACCTTAACATACCCCACCCTAAATATTCAAACGTCTTTCGGTTTTTTTCCTATATCACAGTAATGTTTATAACACGCCAACCGGCTTTTTGAAACCAGATCATCCTCTTTTGAATATGTCTTTCTGTTTCCAGTCGTTCACTTCGTATAACCCTTCAGAGGCCGCCATATACTGAAAGCAGTGATCGAAAGGAGTGAGCCAATGGAACTGTTTACAGTGTGGACCAATACAGACGGAGATCAGGAAACCGACCGGTTTTACGAAGTGGTCAAAAGTAGAACAAAGGGACTACATATGTCACGGCGCGGATTTCGATTCACTTTCAGACAGCTGGATAACAAAGTGGCATGGACCTGCAAGGGCACAGAAAGCAATTCGGCGTTTGAAAGCTTTCTCCCCTGTGTATACAGCATCATGTCTTCGGCAATAGCGGATTATATTATCGAAGTCAAGGAGTGGGGGCTGCTCAATCTCATTCTCACCAAAGCCTGTTCGTTGCTGGAGAAAGAGGATGCAGAGCAAATTCGCAGTATGATTCGTTCACTGTTAAACGATGATGGCCCCAGAGGTCGTTTGAAGCGTCATGGTAAGCTGACTACTCTCCTGGAGAAGGATTTCAAGGAGCTTCGTGTGATCAATTTGGAAGGGCTGATTCAATTTAGGCTCCATGCGTATAAAAAAGAGCTTGAAGAAATCGTCGACTATGCTATGGAAGAATTCTGGGCAGATCGGCAATACGAAGAATTTATGGGGCTGCTTAAATATTTTGTTTTTTTTCAGGAAAGCAAAGTTCCGCTCGTACACGTACTTCACCAAGGCGGACATAATTTTACGATTCTGGATAGTGCCATGGTGCCCATACCGATTCCTGATGCAGATGACATCATTGTCGAGATGCCAGGCATTGAATTGGAAATGGAGGTCGAGGATCGAATCGTGAGCACCCTTATTTCGATTTCTCCTGCTTCCATTATATTGCACACAGACGATGAACACACCCCCATAGTGCGGACACTCCTGCATATTTTTGAAGATAAAGTGAAACTGAGCAGACTTTATCCAGGTCAGGATGTTCAAAAATAATAATCTGTTCGTATAAACTAATGGATTTCTGGAAAGCCTTTGCCTCAAGGGGAGGTTTTTTATGAGATCCATGTTGGTATGGAAACGGATTTTGGGAACCGTGTTAATTGCAACCTGTCTGGTATTGCCCGGCAATGAAGTTTACGGTCACAAAGAACCGGTCCAGCATAAAAAATGGCAGTCCACACCTGTTTTAGCTCCACGCGAAGAGCAGGTTATTACGACCATGACGGTCACGGCAACAGGATATACAGCAGGCTATGAATCGACTGGCAAACGGCCAAGTCATCCCGGTTACGGTATTACGTATTCCGGTGTAAAAGTGCGTCGTGACAAGAACACACTGTCTACGATTGCGGCTGATCCCAAAACGTTTCCTTTGGGAAGCATATTGTACATTCCAGGTTATGGATACGGGATTGTAGCAGATACAGGTTCTGCGATTAAGGGCAATAAAATTGACTTGTATTTTAAAACAACCCGGCAGGTATATTCTGAATGGGGCAAGAAAGATGTGGATGTTCAAATTATAAAAAAAGGGAACGGAAAATGTACAGAAAAGATGGTCAAATCGCTCCAAAAGGTGATAGAAACGCATAAAACTATTCCGACCGCGACACTGGATGCTTCCATATAATCCTTGAATATTGTTTTTTCCAACATCACATACTATGTTGCGGGATGAGCTTATCCCGCAAAACATACTGGGAGGTTGAGAATTATGCCAAATCAAGGCGGAAGTTCTTTTACGAACAAAGGCTTCAAGGCAAGCGCAGGAAATCAGTTCAAAGCGGAATTTGCACAAGACAATACGGTAGGTGTCGTTTCACAAAAGGTAAAGCAGTCTGAACAAAATAAAATTCAAGACAACTTTCAGACACCAAATGAGAAGTATGATGAAGAATTTGCAACAGAACAAGGCGGTACAGGTGCTGTAGCTCAAAAAGTTCAAAACTCCAGTCGCAACAAAGTTCAAAACAATGCTCAAACACCGAACGAAAAGTTCGACGAAAACTTTAACACGAAATAAAAAAGCATATACAATTGATAATGCTCCGGATTATATCCGGGGCATTTCGTTTTAAGTGAAAGTGAATAGGTACAATAGGTCTAAGGTTTTATCTCCTTTTTAATTGTTTTTAAGGTGGAATTAAGGTTTAAAGTGCAAAATAAAGTCAGTTAAACAACACCACCTTGAAGCATAGGGTTTGGGAGGAGATATACAATGGACGAATTTAAAAATAATAACTCCGGACGCCGGAACGACAACGATCAGGTTGATACCGATAATGCAACTCGGCAAAACGATTCGAACGGTTCCTCATATTATTATTCTTACGGCCCTTTTTCTTCAGTTCAATCGGACGGACAACGTAAGGAAGGGCAGTCGGTGGAAAAGGATGTTGAGATTACGCCACCACAGGCAGTGAGACCTCTTCCTCCCTCATACCATCGCGCTATGCCTGAGCAACAGGATGGTTCGGGTCGGAATGGTGGCAACTGGCAATTCAAACCGAATAAGCCCAAGTCGCAGGTGAAAACAATTTTCTTATCTTTTTTGGCTGGGATGCTGGTCATTACGGTATTGATGTACACAGCTGACCGAACAAATATGTTCACACCCGAGACGGCGTTAACTTCGGCGGCAGCTGAAAGTGGAGAAACGACTAATTCAGGAACAACTGGCTCGACTCCAAGCGCAGTTCCGGCTGTGATGCCTTCAGGTACCGCTGATGTTCAATCTGTTGTGGCCAAGGCTGGTCCGGCAGTCGTCAAAATCGAAACGCTTGCCAAACAAACCAGTGGTAGCAGCGGCAGACAAAGCAGCCCTTATTACAATGACCCGCTGTATCAATACTTTTTCGGTAATCAGTATGGTGACAGTGGCAGTAGCGGTAACAGTAATGAAAATGAAGGTAGCAACAGCGGGCAGCTGACTCCGCTTGGTATTGGTTCCGGTTTTATTTTTGATAAATCGGGTTACGTCCTAACCAACAACCATGTTGTTGAAGGCGCGAGTGTGGTTCAGGTTACAGTAGAGGGAACTAATAAGCCTTACGAAGCCAAAGTCTTGGGCAAAAATGCTGATCTTGATTTGGCGGTACTTAAAATTGAAGGCAAAAACAACTTTCCGACAGTAACTTTGGGTGACTCCGATAACGCTAAAGTCGGCGAGTGGATGGTCGCAATCGGCAACCCTGAAGGCTTTGAGCATTCGGTAACAGCCGGGGTGCTAAGTGCGAAAGAACGTACGATCACCATTAATAGTGAATCGACTGGAAAACCGACGCAATACAAGCATCTCATTCAGACGGATGCGTCCATTAACCCTGGTAACTCTGGCGGACCGCTGTTAAATCTGCAAGGGCAGGTTATCGGTATGAACGTAGCTGTTAGTGCAGACGCACAGGGAATCGGGTTTGCGATTCCGTCCAATACAATTTTGGAAGTCGTCGATAAGCTGAAAAATAACCAGCCTATCCCGAAAGAACCTGTACCTTTCATTGGTGCAAGTCTGTTAAATTTGAGTCCTGAAGTAGCCAAAGAATTGGGCACATCCCTAACCGAAGGCTCGGTAGTACGGGATATTATATACAAATCGCCAGCTTATCAGGCCGATCTGCGTCCTTACGATGTGATTATCGGAGCCAATGGCACGCCTTATAGCACATCACAAGAGCTGATCCAGTTCATTCAAAAACAAAAAGTGGGTACAGCACTGACGCTTAACATCGAACGAGCTGGGCAGAAAAAAGATGTTCAGCTGAAAATAGGCAACAAAAATGACTTTAGCTCGACGCTTCAGCAATAAGCTGATAACTCTACAAAAATGAACATGTGCACGCAAGAAACGGAAGGAAGATCCCTTCCGTTTCTTGCTGTATGGAGCAGCCAGATGCTACACGCGTCTACTCCTGCTACAATAGAGGGAAAAGAAGAGATAAAGGAGTTCGATCGTGTATGCGTTCTACTATTCTGATTATTGATGACGATGAAAAAATTGTTTCCATGCTACGCAGAGGGCTGGCATTTGAAGGCTATGAAGTGCTGACAGCCGCCAATGGAGCAGAGGGATTAAATAAAATGCTGACAGCTGAGCCTGATGTGGTCGTGCTGGATGTAATGATGCCGCAGGTCGATGGTTTTGAGGTATGCCGTCGCATGCGGGAGGGTGGAAGCACGGTACCTGTCCTGATGCTTACAGCCAAGGATGAGGTTGAGAATCGGGTTAAGGGCTTGGATCTAGGGGCCGATGATTATCTCGTCAAGCCGTTTGCTCTGGAGGAGCTGCTGGCGCGAGTGCGAGCGCTTTTGCGGCGTAAAACCGAACAACAGGACAATAACGGAAATCGGCTTACCTTCGAGGATTTACAACTGGATAACGAATCCCGTGAAGTGGTTCGTGGCGGCAAACGCTTGGAACTGACAGCCAAAGAATTTGAACTGCTCCATTTGTTCATGCAAAACCCCAAGCGTGTTCTGTCGCGTGATCTGATTATGGACAAAATTTGGGGCTATGACTATAGCGGAGAATCGAATGTGCTGGAAGTATATATTGCCATGCTACGACAAAAAACGGAGCAGGATGGCGGTAAACGGCTCATTCGTACAATTCGGGGAGCTGGCTATATTTTAAGAGGTGATGTGTAATATGTCTATTCGGTGGCGGCTGACAGCTTGGTATTCGAGCATCTTGGCTATTGTACTTGTCATTTTTGGTCTGGCTATTTACGGACTAGTATATTACTACACATATAATGAAGTGAAAAGTCAGCTTATGACTCAGGCGCCACAGATTAACAAGCAATTACGCCTTATTATTAAAGGGGGATTGTTTGAAGTCCCTAACCTGGATTTAGGATTGGAGCAGGGGCGTGGAATAGATGACTCACAGCTATATGTACAAATTTACAATTATACGTCCGGGGTTACCAAAACCACCCAAAATATGAAAGACCTCAATATCACCTTCCCTGTTCCATCTACAGCGGCAGGAGCAGTTCAAAATGAGGGGATTCGACGTGTGAACGTAAATGGGGATTCCTTTATGATTTATCAACAGCCCATTAAGTCCGAGGAGTTGGGGTTGGTGGTCGGGTTGCTACAGGTAGGACAATTCACGGGCTCTCAGGATCGACTCATGAACAGGTTACAAAATGTGCTTGTATACGGTTCGTTGTTTGCATTACTCGCTGCTGCGACCTCAGGTCTCTTTCTGGCTCGCAAGTCTATGAAGCCGCTGGTCAAGGTCATTGAGGGGGCAAATCAGATTCAATCCAGTAATGATTTGAGTGTACGGATTGAATATGACGGACCACCAGATGAAATTGGACAATTAATCGGGACGGTTAACAACATGCTGGGGCGTACAGAGGTGTTTTACAAGGAGCTGGAAGATGCGTACGGTGCACAGCGTCGTTTTGTGGCTGATGCTTCCCATGAGCTTCGTACGCCGCTAACGACGATCCGTGGCAACGTTGATTTTTTGCTCAAAATGTGGACTACCGAACCAGGAGAGCGACCGAATATGGATGAAGAGATGATTCGCGAGCTTTCTATGGAGGCATTAAATGACATGGCGGATGAAGGCAAACGGATGAGCCGTTTGGTGAGTGATATGTTGTCACTCGCGAGAGCGGACACAGGGAAAACGTTCGATAAGACTCCCGTTGCGTTGGAACCGCTTGTAAGTGAGGTTGCCCGTCGTGCTCAGTTTTTAGAGCGAACGGCCGAATGGAATGTGGGAGATTTTTCGTTGCTGAATGGTATTTATATGGATGGCAGCAAGGATTATTTGCAGCAAATGCTATTCATTTTCATTGATAATGCATTCAAATATACACCTGAAGGCACAGTCCGATTTGATGCCATTATTTATCAAGGACAGGTGGGGCTACGGATCAGTGATACGGGCATTGGAATGGATAAGAGTGAGGTTCCCTTTATTTTTGACCGCTTTTACCGGGCAGATGAGTCACGCGGGGTGACGGAGGGAATTGGGTTGGGGCTATCTATTGCCAAGTGGATTATTGATGAACATCACGGGTCTGTGGAAGTGGTTACGCGCCAAGGAGAAGGAACGACATTTGTCATCTGGCTTCCGGTCAGCTTTTCCGCGCCTTTGGAATAGGCTATAATAGGAAGGCAACTACATCATAGAATTGGCCGGTAGAGGCGTGGAAGCCCACAGCTACCCAGTTTTGGAGCTGTATACTGTGTCGAAGAAAGCGGGGGCTCATTTTGGAAGTACTCAGAATTTCGCCCCGGGGTTACTGCTACGGCGTAGTCGATGCCATGGTATTGGCACGTCAGGCAGCCAGAAATCTGGACTTACCCCGGCCTATTTATATATTAGGCATGATTGTGCATAACAGTCATGTCACCAATTCCTTTGAAGACGAAGGGATTATTACACTGGACGGCCCGAACCGTATGGAGATTTTAAGCAAGGTAGAGAGCGGCACTGTTATCTTCACTGCTCATGGCGTATCACCAGAGGTTCGCAAGCTGGCACGAGACAAGGGGTTGACTACGGTAGACGCGACTTGCCCTGACGTCACAAAAACGCATGATCTGATTCGGGAGAAGTCTGCCGAAGGCTATCAGATTGTTTATATTGGCAAAAAGAATCATCCAGAGCCGGAGGGAGCTATCGGTATTGCTCCTGACCATGTTCATCTGATTGAAAAGGAAGAAGAAATCGACAGTCTTACGTTACCAGCTGGCAAAATCCTTATTACGAATCAGACGACCATGAGTCAATGGGACATCAAGCACATTATGAAGAAGCTGCTGGAGAAGTTCCCAGGTGCTGAGATACACAATGAAATCTGTTTGGCGACGCAGGTACGTCAGGAAGCGGTAGCTGAGCAGGCTGGACAGGCGGATCTGGTGATCGTTGTCGGTGATCCGCGCAGTAACAATTCAAACCGATTGGCTCAGGTTTCGGAGGAAATTGCTGGTACAACAGCTTATCGTATTTCTGATGTGACCGAGCTGAAGAGGGAGTGGCTTGAGGGAGTAGCCAAAGTGGCTGTGACTTCTGGGGCTTCCACGCCGACACTGATTACCAAAGAGGTTATTACGTATTTGGAGCAGTATGATGCGGCTAACCCGGATACGTGGGAGATTCAGCGAACCATAGATATGAAAAAACTGCTGCCTCCTGTACGGGAGAAGTCAAAAACGACGAAATAGTTTGTGATTGATTACAGCCGTTATTCGGATACAACCATCCGGATAGCGGCTTTTCAAATTGTTTTAATTTATAGATATTATTCGGTTAGCTTCACTAAGTTAGAATATTGAATAATTCGGGATAATTAAGCCTTGACGAGTATAGCTAAAACAGGTATAGTTGCTTTAACGAATAAAAGCTTAAAAGCGAACAAGCGTCTAAGTGTCATAATATCAATCTATAATGGGTTAATAAAATATGTATCATAGAGAGGAAGAAAAAAATGATCGTTATCGCTGGTGTTCAAACACCTGAAGAACATATTCAAGCTATTGTTGAAGTTATTGAGAAAGAAGGATTGCAGGCTCATGTATCAAGGGGATCGGATCGCACGATCATCGGACTGATTGGTAGCGTAGAGCCCAAGCTGGCTGAACATCTGCGTCAAATGAAAGGCGTAGAAAATGTGGTTAAAATATCGAAGTCCTACAAATTGGCCAGCCGTGATTTTCATCCGGAAAATACGGTTATCTCCATTAAAGGTGTAAATATCGGCGGGGGCGAGCTTGTCATTATGGGTGGACCATGTGCCGTTGAATCTGCTGCACAGATAGATGAAATTGCTGGATTGGTCAAAGCAGCAGGTGCGCAAGTTCTCCGTGGAGGTGCTTTTAAG
Organism: Paenibacillus sp. FSL R7-0340; assembly: GCF_038002205.1. Classification (NCBI taxonomy): domain Bacteria; kingdom Bacillati; phylum Bacillota; class Bacilli; order Caryophanales; family Paenibacillaceae; genus Paenibacillus; species Paenibacillus sp. FSL R7-0340. The sequence continues at coordinate 4,547,792 of NZ_JBBOBY010000001.1, read as the reverse complement.
CCGCGTACAGGGCCTTATAGCTTCCAGGGAACTGGTGTAGAAGGTTTGATCATGATGGCTGAAGCAGGCCAAAAGCACGACCTCCTGACCATCACAGAGGTCATGACACCTGAATACGTAGACATTTGTGCGGAATATGCCGATATCCTGCAAGTAGGTACACGGAATATGCAAAACTTCGATCTACTGCGTAAGTTGGGTACTTGCGGCAAGCCAGTGTTGCTCAAACGCGGCTTTAGCTCGACTTATGACGAGTTCTTGAATGCTGCCGAGTACATCTTGGCAGGTGGCAATCCGAATGTTATGCTGTGTGAGCGCGGTATCCGCACATTTGAAACCTACACCAGAAATACACTCGATTTGTCTGCGATCCCTGTGTTGCAACAGTTGAGCCATTTACCGGTTATTTCTGATCCTAGTCATGGCACGGGTAGACGTGAATTGGTTGTTCCTATGACGAAGGCTTCGGTCGCTGCCGGAGCAGACGGACTAATTATTGAAATGCATACAGATCCCGATAACTCGATGACGGGGGATGGTGTACAATCCCTGTTCCCAGATCAATTTTCAGATTTGCTGAAAGATTTGGAAATATTGGCTCCTGCTGTGGGGAAAACATTTCACACGCCTAGTACCATTGCTTAAAACCAATGTTTAACATTAATGCATAAAAGTTTTGCTGCAACGCAGTAATGAGATTTAAATTACCTAAAAGCCCGATGTTTCGGGCTTTTTGTGCTATTCAAATGTTATCAAGGGCGTAAGCATATCTAACATTAGTTTAAAAAATACCTTACATAGCTATTGACCCGTGTCATGTTTGAGATTTATAATGACGACAGAAAAAAACATTCGATCATGAACATTTCAGGGTTGTATAAGACTTAATGTTCGGAAAAATTGGGAGGAAGAAGACATGTCCGTTGAAAACGTATTGAAAACAATTCAGGAAAATAATATTGAGTGGGTAGATTTTCGTTTTGTAGATTTGTCTGGTCGTGCTCACCATATTTCATTGCCAGCTTCCGAAGTAGATGCAGAAACATTTGTTAACGGTGTTGCTTTCGACGGTTCTTCCATTCCCGGCTATCGTGGCATCGAGGAATCCGACATGGTTATGCTGCCCGATCCAGAAGCGGTTTTTATCGACCCTTTCACTCAGCATCCTACACTGAATATTCTGTGTGACATTGCTACGCCAGATGGCGAAAAATACGACCGCGATCCTCGCGGCATTGCAAAAAAAGCTGAGGCATTTCTGCAATCCGCAGGAGTGGGCACAGCAGCATTTTTTGCACCTGAGTCCGAATTTTTCATCTTTGATGATGTTCGCTACGAAAGCGGCATGAATAGCTCCTCCTTCTTCGTAGATTCCGAGGAAGCAGCTTGGAACACGAACCGTAAGGAAGAAGGCGGCAACCTGGGCTTTAAAGTGGGAGTGAAGGGCGGATATGTACCTGTAGCGCCAGTAGACACCCAACAAGATATCCGTAGTGAAATGTGCCGTTTGCTTGAAGAAGCAGGTCTGAGAATTGAGCGCCATCACCATGAGGTAGCTACGGCAGGCCAAGCGGAAATCAACTTCCGTTTTGACACACTCAAGAAAACAGCAGATAACCTGCTCGTCTATAAATACATTGTACACAACACAGCTCGTCAATATGGTAAAGTGGCAACATTCATGCCGAAACCAATTTTCGGGGACAACGGAAGTGGTATGCACGTTCACCAATCCATTTTCGATGGTGACACTCCTTTGTTCTACGAAAAAGGTGCTTATGCTAATCTGAGCGAAATGGCTCTTCATTATATTGGCGGTATTCTGTACCATGCACCTGCATTGATCGCTTTGACAAATCCAAGCACAAACTCGTTCAAACGTCTCGTTCCTGGCTACGAAGCACCAGTTAACCTGGTATTCTCCAAAGGTAACCGTTCTGCGGCTGTACGTATTCCAGTAGCGGCTGTTACTCCAAAAGGCTGTCGGATCGAGTTCCGTACACCAGACTCCACTGCTAACCCTTACCTTGCCTTCTCAGCGATGCTGATGGCGGGTCTGGATGGTATCAAGCGCAAATTGAACCCAATCGAATTGGGTTATGGTCCACTTGACACCAACATCTACGAGCTGTCTGACGCTGAAAAAGGTAAAATCCGTAGCGTACCTGGTTCATTGGATGAGGCTTTGGATGCTCTGGAAGCTGACTGCGAATTCTTAACTGAAGGTGGCGTATTTACGAAGGACTTTATTGATAACTATGTAGAGTTCAAACGTTCTGAAGCTAAATCGGTGAACATCCGTGTTCATCCACACGAATATAGCCTGTATTTTGACTGCTAATAACTTGATTGCTTAGCTGCTTTGAATAACAACCACTAGCTTACGGGTAACAGTTGTTATTCAAGATAGGTCTCCGGTCTTATGCCGGGGACCTTTTAATATTAAAGTGAAAATTACAAAATAAAGATGTTAAATACGTTAACATTCACAACTTTGTCACATCATAAATGAAATTGAAAACATTTTTATACAAGTCTTGAACGCATTTATGAATACTGCTATCATAGCGATAATATCCACACCAGAGTAGAGAAGGGATGGGAATTTGTTGAGTAAGAGAGCCTACAATTTTAATGCAGGACCAGCGGCATTGCCGCTTAAAGTACTGGAACGTGTACAAGCTGAATTCGTAGATTTCCAGGGAACAGGGATGTCGATCATGGAAATGTCTCACCGTGGAGCTGTGTATGAATCTGTTCATAATGAGGCGCAGGAACGTCTGTTATCTCTGCTGGGCAATCCACAAGGCTACAAGGTGTTATTCCTACAAGGGGGCGCAAGTACGCAGTTTGCAATGCTGCCTTTAAATTTCTTGCGCGAAGGACAGACTGCGAGCTATGTAATGACAGGTAGCTGGTCGGACAAGGCATATAAAGAAGCCAAGCTACTGGGCAAGGCTCATATTGCCGCATCCTCCGCTGATGAGAAGTACATGCGTCTTCCGAATGTGGATTCCTTGGACTTGCCTGAGAATACTGCTTATGTGCATATGACGTCCAACGAAACGATTGAAGGTACACAATTTAAGCAATTCCCGGATACGGGGTCCGTACCATTGATTGTGGACATGTCCAGCGATATTTTTTGCAAGCCTTTTGATGTTACTCAATTTGGATTGATTTATGCTGGCGCACAAAAAAATCTGGGACCTTCTGGTGTGACGGTCGTGATTGCCCGTGAAGAGTTGCTGACTTCCTCACCGGACAATATTCCTACGATGTTGCGTTATAGCACATATGAAAAAAATAACTCTCTCTACAATACTCCCCCATCCTTTGCCATATACATGGTGAATGAAGTGCTGAAATGGATTCAGGAAGAAGGCGGTTTGGAAGGCATTGAGCGTGTGAACCAGCAGAAAGCTGCTTTGCTATACGACCGTATTGACAGTAGCGAAGGCTTCTATCGTGGTTGTGTGGACAGCGCTGATCGCTCTATCATGAATGTAACCTTCCGCCTCGCGAATGAGGATCTGGAAAAACAATTTATTAAGGAATCCGAACAGGCCGGATTTATCGGACTGAAGGGACATCGCAGTGTAGGAGGGCTTCGGGCCTCGATCTACAATGCTGTTCCACTGGAGAACTGTCAAGCATTAGCCGAGTTTATGGACGGATTCAAGCAACGTAACAGTTAATTACGCGGACATATATTTCGATACACGATATTTAAAATCGAAAAAGTAAATGTAGAGCCTTCCCTGAATGTGTATAGGGGAAGGCTTTTAGTGGTGTGGGTTGAAATTTTTGTCGTTTGATGTTCATATCTGTCTGATTTTGTTAAAATAAAAGAATGTGTATGTTTTTAATGTATACACTTTGGTTAAACTGTAGGTTATTTGTCTGATGAATTTAATGATGAAGGGAACGAAACGTGATGCCATTACATATTGTGCTTGTCGAGCCGGAAATCCCGGCTAACACAGGTAATATTGCCAGAACGTGTGCTGCAACCGGAACTCATCTGCATCTGGTGAAGCCACTGGGCTTCCGTACCGACGATGCCACGTTAAAACGGGCTGGACTTGATTATTGGTATGCTGTCCACATTGAATATCACGAGTCTTTTGCTGAAGTGCAGGAGAAATATCAGGAAGGCCGCTTTTTTTATGCGACGACCAAAGCGAATCAGCGATATAGTGATATTGCATTTCAGGATGGAGACTTCTTGGTATTTGGTAAAGAAACGAAAGGTTTGCCTCCAGAGCTGCTAGCTGCTAATCCAGATACATGTATCAAGATGCCTATGTCTGATAAAGTAAGATCTCTAAACTTGTCGAATTCCGCTGCGATTATTGTATATGAAGCGCTGAGACAAATGGATTTTCTGGATTTATCATAAAGAGCATCGAGTGAACAAGTATAAATGCGAATAAAGAACCAGGACCTTAGTTGCTAATAAGAGTTTCACCTTTGTTGCTCAAAGGTACATGACAGTGGAGCTTAAATAAAGGTTGTATGGTCGAAAATTTGCGAAATTTCTCAGCGAGGGCTAATGATAATTGGCTTTCCGGTCGATAAAAATATTATAGACATTCTGTACCATACTTTGATATGGTTCATGATTTTATGAAAAAATGTAATAAAATTTCCTGTGATCAGCAGGATTCGACAAAAAGACAGCGAATACTACATAAAGAATAGTGTCTTTGTACCTAGTTTTTCGCATGGTAAGAAATTTGTAAGTTATTACTCAATAGGAGAGGTGTACGATCACGATGAAACCTGCCGGTGTGGTACGTAAAGTTGATCAGCTGGGGAGAATAGTTTTGCCTAAGTCACTGCGTAAAAGGTACCAAATGAATGAGGGAGATCCTGTCGAAATTTTGGTTCAGGGTGACCACATTATTTTGGAGCGTTACCGTCCAAAATGTGTATTCTGCGGGTCAGTAGAACAAGTGAACGATTTCAAAGACCGTTATATTTGTGCTCAATGCCTGACAGAAATGACACAGTATTCCTCCTAAATGAGGCAAAAGCATCACGACATTCGTTCGTGATGCTTTTTTTCGGATAGAGCCGTACGTCGGCTAGCATATTTAATTTAGTAGTAGACTATTAGGTAGCTATTTATAGAACAAAAAATGAGTAGGGACTGGACGCAAATTACCATCTGACGGTTTGTTTACGACTCGACCGTTAAGTATAAGCGACGAGGAACCGCCTCCGTCCAAATTATAGGCATCTTGAACACCTAGATTGTACATTTTCCCTTGCAGTTCTTCGAGCGTCGCGCCCGAACCCCCGCTTTCATTGTAGCCGTCTACGACAATAATGAGCAACTGATCATCTTTATAGTTGCCAATGACCGTACGCGGGGCCCGCTTGGGGGAGACTTTCCATTTGTCAGGAATAGGCATTTTTTGTCCCCTTTGCAGCAGGACGGGAACGAAGGTAGCCCCAAAGGCAGGCTTTAAGCTGTCAAGAGCACCTTGACTGTAAAATTTGCCACCGATAAGCTTGCCATCGTTACTCAGTCCGACGAAGGATAAATCCTTAAAACTGGACTGAAAGCCAGTAAGGTAGTGGCCGTTCAAGACAGTAGTGCTTAATGGATAGCGTTTGCCGTCTCCATCCGCAAAGCCGCCTGCATTGATGCCTGCAATAGCTCCGTGTCTCAAGACTGCACGCATGGTGGTTTCGGAGCCACCCAATTTGTCACTTCCCAAAGACATTTTCATAGCAGTAGGATCTTTAAGTTTGACCTTCATAGCGTAGCCATGATAAATTCCCGGGTTTACCTTAAACAATTCAATGGTAATCCGGTTGCTATCTACCCGCTCATAGGGAACCCCCAGTTTGGCGGTGATACGTCGATCATAGATGATCGCGGGCCGCTTGGACTGCGTAGAGGCAGTCACGACAAGCTGATTAATCGTTTGGGTCGTTTGCTTGTATAGCTCAGAAGTCCGGTGAATCGTAGACAAGGTGTATGTTGCCGTTTGCTTGGCTTCATCAAGCTGCTTGCCTACTGATTGCGTTTGTAGAGTGACTTCAGCTTTTTGCAGACTCGAAGAAGTAGACCCAGGAAAGCTCAATGAGGGATGCACTAACAAAATACACCCCAACAAACCGATAAAAGGAGCAAGGGCCAACATAAAGAACCGGTTCACTTGTTTTGCGTCTACATTCATTTTAGCAAGTCCATTTTTTTCTGAAGTGTATTGAGTTGCTGCTTGACTTCGTTTAATTGGGTATACAGTTTATTGCTGTTATCGGTCTTATTGTTTGCATTATCCTTCGTAAAGGTCAGTAGTTCATTGAAGGACTGGACTTTTCCCTGCAATCCGCTAACTTCCTTGGAAAGAGCAGTCAGTTGCTTTTCATAGTCAGATTTGAGTGCTTGAATCTGTTGGTCTGTATGGGTTTGCATCTCGTTTAGCATTTGCTGCTTCAAGTGATTGCTATACAGATAGGTTGCGAGAGCACCTAGTATAATAAGAATGAACCAAAATAGCAGAAAAGCCTTTACGGGTAACCCCTTTCTTGAATTGCTCCGCCGAGCTTCGGTAGGAGGACGTTCAGGTGAAGCTTGCATACGATTTTCAACTCCCGTGTAAAGTCAAATTTCCAGTCTTTATTTGCAGTACCAATTCTATCATGGGCCTATTTATTTCGCAAAAGCGAAATAGTCGTATAAAAATATTGGAAAAAGAGATTGCATCGGAAGGAAGTCCTAGGATACAATTTCCTTAAACGTTTTTCGCTTCCTATACGTTCACATTCGCGCAATTTCTACATATGCAATCCCCAATTTTAGAATTATTTTCACTACTAACTATGTATTTTTTTGTAAAATCAGGAGGTTTAGATATGAGAAAAGTATGGCAGGTGGTCATCATAGATATCCATCCTACAAGTATGCTGGGAACAAAGCTTATTTTGGAAGACCAGCAGGATTTGCTTGTCAGAGGGATGTCTTCCTCCGGAACGGAAGGCTTGGAGCTGGCTTGTTCCATTCGACCGGAAATCATTTTAATGGACTACAGGTTGCCTGAGGGAACGGCGGAACCATTTTTGACACAAATGCGGGCCTTGTCTCCGGACAGCCATATTGTTATTATGACGGATGAGGATAATATTACGTTGTTTCAGCAGCTAATTTCGCTTGGAGCAAATGGAATGTTATCCAAGCAGGCATCACCGAGCCAGTTAATCCATCTGATCAACGGTTTACGCGAAGGATTTGCTTCTTTACCAATGGACTGGATTCGGTGTGGAAACTGGCCCTTTATGCCGTTAATGGCATCCGAGCCTTTTGACGAATTGACACAAACCGAAGTGTTTATTATGGAACGTATTGTACAAGGTATTACATATGACAAAATTGCTATCGAGATCGAAGTTAGCCGGCGCTCCATTGATAATTATCTACGTAAAATTTATGCGAAATTAGGCGTGTCCAGCCGGGCGCAGGCGATTGAACGTTATGCCTTATATGCGCGTCAGATGAAGCAGCTATATGCCTGACGCGTCAGCCCGGAGATCATGACCTATTTTTCAGGAGAAGGAGGATGTTCATGCAATATTCCTTTGCTTCACGAACGGCTGCGATGTTGGCTTCTCCAGTGCGTCATATCCGGGAAAATGCGAGAAGACACTCCTTTATATCTCTGGCTGAAGAACTACCTGCACAAGAGCTGTTTCCGGTGAAGTTGCTGGAAGAAGCGGCCCATGATGTGTTTGGCTCCGGCCCTGACGCCCTCCAGTATGGTGAACCGGAGGGCTATTTCCCTTTGCGGGCATGGCTTGCGGGAGAGTGGGAACAGCGTAAAGGAGTAAGAGTACCACCAGGTCAAATCCTTCTCACGACAGGCAGTCAGCAGGCCATTGACCTGATCATAAGACTGATGGTGGATGAGCGTGATCCGGTATTGGTCGAAAACCCTACATCTCCTGGATGTTTACAAGTACTATCTATGCAGGGTGCGCAGATCGTTCCTGTAGAATCAGATGCGGAAGGTGTCATTCCTGATAAGCTTGAAGCTTTAATGATCCGTTATCGACCCAAGCTTTTTTTTGCCACGCCAACGTTTACAAACCCGACGGGCTCCTTGTGGAGCGCGGCAAGGCGGCAGGAAATTTTGGACCTGTGCAGGCATCATGAGGTGCTAGTAGTTGAGGATGATTCTTATGGTGAATTGCATTTGAAGCAAAAAAATGAGTCCCATGACAAGAGTCCGCATGGTCAGAGTCGAAAATTTGCAGAGACTTACCCCTCACTATTTGCGCTGGATCATGCGGGCCAGGGAGGTCAAGTACTCTATATTGGTTCGTTCAATAAAACAGTTGCTCCTGCGCTGAGAACGGGTTGGGCTGCTGGTCCTGCACCGTTAATTGAAGGGATGTACGCCTTGAAGCAGCTGGCTGATATGCAATCCAGTACGATGAACCAACGGCTGCTGTTCCAATTGCTGACCAGCTCGCGTTTTCAATGGCACGAGCACTTAGCGATGCTGAACAAGGAATATTCGACTCGACTTCAATTAATCTTGGAGCTGCTCAAGCGCCCGTTTTGGAAAGACGTGACGTATCATATTCCGTCCGGTGGCATGTATGTATGGGTGCAGTTGCCCGATGGGCTGGACAGCGCATTGCTGCTAAAGGCGGCGTTACCCAAAGGCGTAGCCTTTATGCCCGGTGCGCTATGTGCGGTTGGCAGTGAAGGCGCGTCCCATATCCGACTCAATTTTAGCCATCCGGGCCGTGAGCAATTGCTTATGGGCATGAATCTGATCGGTGAGACGATCAGTGAATTTACTGCGCGGAGCTAGCAAAAACCATCGCCCCATGTCAGTCATCCTCCGCTTCCGCAGCAACAGTGGAGTAAGTGAATGGCGCTTCCGCAATCTGGCGCTGTCCACTGTCCTCGTCAAGCTCTGCATCCATTCCAGTGGCCGTTTTAATGCCATGCTCTTGCAGTACTGCCGCATACTCGTTCAGGGCAGCTTCGCCAAACGGAGTCAGTCGATAGCGGCCGCGGGATACGCGCTCAAACCAGCCGTAGTAGTTGTGCTGAAGTACGGCAGCAGCTGTGCTGACGGCTGCTATGCGGGCTAGCTGCGCCGGAGCGGCTTCCCCCAAGCTCTGCAAGGCTACGGCTACGCGCAGCGCTTTTTCCCGATAGGCAGTGACCAGCTTGCGTCGGGTGCTGCCGCCGATATTGTGGTCACCGCTGCGTGCGTGAAATTCCCGCAGCAGCTTTTCCTTGCGCGAGCCGGGGCGTACCTTTGCTGCATTGTGGACATTGTCGCTAGGCGCCGCAGGCTTACACAGTACCTCAACGAGTGGCGGCTTAGTTTTAAAATGGGTGACAGTGAGCAAGCCAAGTCCTAACTGGCGGCACAGTCCTACCAGCTCGTTCCAGCGCTGATTCACGGCTCCTTTTTTTGCACGATTTCGTTCTACAGCTACATATACATTGCTGCTTAGTTTCAAACGCTGCATGCCTTGCAGCACAAGCGCCAGGTTAAACGTCTTTTTGATCTCCACAATCAGTGGTGTCTGTTGTCCTGGCTTGATACCCACCAAATCGCAGTTGCGTACCTCTCCTTTGACTTCATATCCCAAGTTCTCAAAAAAGGCTTTCACCGGAGCGTACAGCTCCGTCTCATGCCGAACCGCCATGACTTCTCCCGCTCCTTTATCCCATTATTCCGAGCTTATATTGTACCATAATGCGTCAGGTCCGCGTCGTTGTTGTATATTTTAGCACAGTGTATCCCTTGGTTTTTTCGAAAAAGCAGAGAGACCTGTCATAAAAAATAGGTCAATTCTTAAATCAATCTGCATAGGTATGTATTACACTTTTTTTAAGGGGATTGCATCATATCCTGAAAGGCGTGACGAGTGTAGCCATAATCATCAGGAGTGGAGGATAGTCATTACGCAGTCATGGGAGGAACCGAGCATGAATATTTTTGAACGCGTTGCGGAGTACCGGGCGGAAAACAACCGTCTGGCCTGGAGCGGCACTTTTAGAGAGTATATTGAGATACTCAAGAAAGACCCGACGCCGGCGATGACAGCTCATGCACGGGTTTACAAGATGATTGAATCTTTTGGTGTAGAAGAGGTTGGGGGACATAAGCGATACAAATTTTTTGAGCAGGAGATCTTTGGACTGGATCGAGCGCTGGAAAAGTTGGTGGAGGAATATTTCCATTCATCAGCCAGGCGGCTCGATGTACGCAAGCGTATCCTTCTTTTGATGGGACCCGTCAGTGGGGGGAAATCGACACTGGTCACGTTGCTAAAACGTGGTCTGGAGAAATTTTCGAGAACGGATCAGGGAGCTGTATACGCGATTGAAGGCTGCCCCATGCACGAGGACCCGCTTCATCTGATTCCTCATGAGCTGCGTCCCGATTTTGAAAAGGAGCTGGGTGTACGGATTGAAGGTAATCTCTGCCCATCCTGCCAGATGAGATTGCGCACGGAATTTGATGGCGATATTGAAAAGGTCCGCGTGGAGCGGGTATTTATATCGGAAGAAAACCGGATTGGTATTGGTACGTTCAGCCCTTCTGATCCGAAGTCACAGGATATTGCTGATTTGACGGGCAGCATCGACTTTTCCACGATTACGGAGTATGGTTCGGAATCCGACCCGCGTGCGTATCGGTTTGACGGAGAATTGAACAAAGCGAATCGTGGACTGATGGAGTTTCAGGAAATGCTGAAATGCGATGAGAAGTTTTTATGGAATTTGCTTTCTCTGACCCAAGAGGGAAACTTCAAGGCTGGGCGGTTTGCGCTCATCAGTGCAGATGAACTGATCGTGGCTCACACCAATGAATCCGAGTATAAAAGCTTTATTGCAAACAAAAAGAACGAGGCGTTGCAATCACGGATGATTGTAATGCCGATTCCTTATAACCTGAAAGTATCTGAGGAAGAAAAGATTTACGCCAAGCTCATTGAACAAAGTGATATGAAACATATCCACATTGCGCCTCATGCGCTGCGAACGGCTGCCATTTTCTCCGTGCTTACCCGCTTGAAGGAGACGAAGAAACAGGGGATGGATCTGGTCAAAAAGATGCGCATGTATGACGGTGAAGAGGTCGAAGGATACAAGGAAGCCGATCTGAAAGAAATGCAAAGTGAGTTTCTGGAGGAAGGTATGTCCGGGGTAGACCCGCGGTACGTCATTAATCGTATTTCTAGTGCATTGATTAAGCAAAATGTGGAATCCATCAATGCCCTGGACATTTTACGAGCAATTAAGGATGGTCTGGATCAACATGCCTCCATCACAAAGGAAGAACGAGAGCGCTATCTGAATTTCATTTCCGTGGCTCGTAAGGAATATGACGAATTGGCTAAAAAAGAAGTGCAGAAGGCCTTTGTGTACTCTTTCGAGGAATCAGCCAAGACGTTGTTTGACAACTATTTGGATAACATCGAAGCTTTTTGCAATTGGGCGAAAATTCGCGATCCGCTCACAGATGAGGAACTCGACCCGGATGAGCGGCTCATGCGCTCTATTGAGGAGCAAATCGGGGTATCGGAAAATGCGAAAAAAGCATTCCGTGAAGAAATATTAATCCGTATTTCCGCGTATTCTCGCAAGGGACGGAAGTTTGAGTATCATCATCATGATCGGCTGCGAGAAGCCATTGAGAAGAAGTTGTTCGCCGATTTGAAGGATATTGTGAAGATTACAACTTCGACCAAAACGCCTGACGCTAATCAGCTCAAACGGATGAATGAAGTGATTAAGCGACTGATTGAGGAGCATGGCTACACAGGAGCCAGCGCTAACGATCTGTTGAGGTATGTAGGTAGCCTCCTGAATCGGTAAGACGAAATAATAAACAAGTACAGTATGGTGAAACCATGGGTTGATCTGGATGGTGCCACACGGTTGTGAGGTATCCGATCAACGTGTTTCGTAGAGGGAATTCGGCAAGCACAGGGGATTACAGGTGCTGTCGGATTCTTTTTTTGTATTATCAGGCAGTTGTGATTATGTATTTTCTGAAATTGCTATGAAAAAAACCATAATCAATCTTCTACTTTTTTAACATTTTCTAAAAAGTTGCCGATAAATATGGTAATGTAAAATATATGTAAACTATTATTTGGAGGAACTTATGATTCATGTCGCGGAGAGTAGATTAAAACAGATACAATATATTGGTATTACTGATGATGATTTGGCTTTATTACATCATTATCAGGGACTATTCCAATCTATTGTGAATGAGGTGGTCGATCGGTTTTATGAGCATGTAGAAAAGGTTCCGCATCTCATGTCGATTATTTCCAAATGGTCGAATATTGAACGACTAAAACAAACACAACGTGAATACTGGCTTTCTCTCGCAGATGGAAAAATAGATGATCCGTTTATCGAACACCGTCTTTTTGTGGGGCAGGTACATTCCCGAATCGGATTGTCTTCCGATTATTATTTGGGCACGTACATTGCTTATCTTGATATTGCAGTGGACATTTTAAAGCGTTCGGGGATAGAGGACTGGTTTTTTATTGTGCATGCTCTTTCCAAAATGTTCAACCTGGATTCCCAGCTTGTACTGGAAGCTTATCAGGAAAAGGAAAAGGAACAAATCAACGAGCTGGCCGACGAACAAACGCAGGTGCTGACCGTTGTGTCCCGAATTGCGCAAAATTTGACCGGGATGATTGCTGAGCTTAGGGAAAATACGGATAATATCGCGGAGAGTGCCTGCAACACTGCTTCTTCGCAGGAACATACAGAGGAATTGGTACAGCATTTGAGTGACGAGATTAAGCATATTGAGCAGATGAGCGGTACGATCCGGGAACTGTCCGATCAGACTCATCTGCTGGGACTGAATGCGGCGATTGAGGCTGCCCATGCGCAGGAAGCAGGGCGCGGGTTTCAAATTGTGGCACAGGAGGTGCGAAAGCTTGCATCTAATTCGAAGCAAGCACAGGAGCAAATTCAGCGCAAGGTGCTGGATATTGCCCGTATGCTTGACAGTGTACAATCCGAAACAGCTGCCACAACAGCCAGTGCCCGGCAACAGGCTTCCAGCTCAGAGGAATTGGCTTCGTTCACAAAGCTGATCGAAAACATGGTGAAGGAATTGGAAATGCTGCAGCACTCCTCGGAAATGCTGCAGGTGTAAGATGTGGCTTGAATGTACTATGGGGGCAGCAAGTCGATTGGCTTTAGCGGCATGCGCTTTTCCTGTAGTTGTTGTCAGAACACAAAAAAACAGACCTTTTCAGCGGGTCTGTTTTTTTTTTTTTTTTTTGTTTAGTTCCAAGCTGACAGATTATAATAACGATCTAAGTTCACGTCGGTATTTGTTCAAATGCACGAACGACGGAATGACTCGCTTGGCAGAACGGAAGCCGCCTATTCTGATATTGCGGACTACATGATAGGGAGAGATCAATAGTGCGTGAAGCAGATGCAAATCATGGGTGCTCAATGGACGATATCGTTGATAGTAATCTATCGCGCGCAGCATCTTTGTCCCATTCCAAAGACAATTCCGATGAAGAAGATGGGAGAGATCTTTCATCCTTACATGTAGGGAGCAATTTTCAAAGTCGATCAAATGGATTTTGAGCTGTTTGTCTTTAATCAGATTGGGATAATTATAGTCGCCGTGTATAAATGCGGCGGCTTTTTGCTCCTGAGCAATAGCTTCTCTAACTTTGGGCTGCTGTAGGCGATGGGACACTTCTTCACAAAGAGCTACGAGATGTGCTGTGCCTCTGTATGGGATGAGGCGTTTTTTGTATCCAGATATTTCATCGCTCAAGCCTTCATAACGGATTCTGGATGGCGGAGCTTCAGTGATAGGAAAGCTAACGGCACTGGAATGGAATTTGGCTAAAGTAGCAATTCCCTTTTTGAAGTCTATTCTTTTTGTGAATTCTGGTCTGAGTCCATGAACCCAATTGGTTAATGTATACGAAACACCTTCATAGGTCATGTAAGCCGTTTGTTGTACTGTTGGATAGACCTTTTGGCTGCGTGTAAACCCGCGCTCATCCAAGTAGGACAAGACACGTGTAATAAAACGGATCTCTTCTTCCGGAAATTTGTAGGGTTTTAAGCAATAAGTCGTATTAGCGGTCTCAATCTTGTGAATGTCCTTCATTTGACGGGTACGCTGAATTTTGATTCCGTACATCTGCTCAACGTTCGATAAAATCGACATTTTGATCCTCACTTTCTTTTATACATGAGCCCACTCTTGCAAAATATGGATGATTTGTAATCGAAGAGGCCACGACTGATCCCAATTGTCCAGGATTTCACGATCTCTTGAACGATTCGGGTGTCGGGAAGCATGCCAGGCTTCTCGTGGTAGTTTATATAAAGCTGTAACAATCTTCCGTTCAGTACGGCTTAGTGGTTTACGCTTTTGGTATCCCTTCAGCAAGGATTGCACAAATTCAGGATTGAATTGAGTCGTATTCATAAGGGCCTTTGCCAAATCAGCATAGATTGAGCCGATTTTAGCCCGATCCCAATCAATGATTTTGAGATGACCGTCATCCGAAATAATGACATTTGGGGTAGTGATATCACTGTGTATCAAGGAGGGATGCCGATGTTCCATCCGAAGCAGCCTTATGATGGATGCATCCTGCAAATCCTTCCATGCTCGCCTGGATAAACGTTTGCAGTTTTCGCCGTGAGCATTGTACCAGTTGCGGTACGTTTTATCATGGCGACTGTTTTTTATCATTTTTCTTTGAAAAAGACGATCCTGGTTTTTCCATATCCGCAATTGTTGAATGGTCGGAGGGGACTTTCCTTTATCCATCCGATGCAAGCCGGTGGAGGTGGCGTGAAGTGTGGCAAGTGCCCGCCCCAGTTTTTCGAAATCTTCAGCGGTTTCCAGTCCCCGTCCTTTGATCCACTGACTTACATAAAATGGCGTTCCTTGATGTAGAGTCCATAACTTGCCGGAATGAGTGGGGAGCCATGCGGGCATGTAGGTATACTTTCTCTTTTTCAAAAGCCTTATATGACTCGCAGCTCGTTCCATCTGTTGAATCGTATTTGAACGGACCATCTTTGTACGACTAAAGGGCTTTAATGCATAAGTTCCCTTTTTCGTTTTCACCTGGATCACTGCATTTTTTCGGTATAATGATGAGACTAAGCTTGATTTTAACGGGATCAGGCCGAAACGACGGGTGATTTTGCGAATCTGTGCTTTAGTATAGGATTTCGCCATAAGAACCTCACTTGACTTTGGATTGAAGAAAAAGGTAATCCTCTGTTAGTTATCAGTCTATTCATGAAGAAATAATAGGTGCAGTTTTATGAAGCCATCTTCGTTCTTTTCCTATGTCACATTGGTCAAAAAAACGGAGCAGCGAAAGTTCGCTGCTCCGTTTTAATTAGCTCTGTATTTAGTTACCCTGATTATGACCTGGGTGATTAATATTCGTTGTCATCATCATCTTCGTCTGTATCCACGATTGCGCCAGATGATGCATGGATTTCAAGCTCAACGGTTCCTTCGTTGGTGAGTACCTTTACCTCGTAGATGAACTGTCCATCTTCCTTATCCAATTTAGAAGACAAAAGGGTACTCCCGGGTACGTGCTTAAGCGCAATTTGTCCAGCCTGTTTTTCAGTCAGGGTGATGTGATTTGGCTTGTTAAGGGAGGACTCGTCATTCGAGTCATGATCAAGCTCAGAATGGGAACGGATGGTTTTCCCAGTATAAGCATCAACATCTATATCCCAATCTTTATCCCCTTGCTGGAGATCCACCTCATAGTAGACTTTTCCGTTCTTGCGCTCCAGTTCGACATCTTCAACTTGTGCATTATTCCCCACAGCCTTCTTGGCAATGTTGGCAGCGGCGGTCGCTCCAATAAGGCCCGTAGGTTTAGCGGCCCATACGGCATTCGCTGAGACACCCGTAACTGTAACTCCAAGCAGAACCGTGGCTGCCATAATTCCTAATGTATAGTTTTTTTTCATTACATAATTCCTCCTTGTGCTATAAGCATGAATACAGCTTATCTCTTGAACATGAGAGGAACATAATAGAATCATGAGAAAACTATGAGAAAACATGAGCTGAGATGATCATCAAGTCGTCATGATTCGTTGTGCTCCTGTTTTTCTTTTTCCCACGTTATAGAGTCGATAGAGCCCGATACTGCATTGACCTGTACTACTGCTTCACGCCCATCTTTTACCTCAACCTCAACCAGATAGTAGAGGCCTTTGTCGTTGCGATGAAGCTCAATATCATCGGATGTTCCGTTAACTGCTTTGGCAGCAAGCTTGGCTGCTTCTTTCTCTGTAATAACGAGAGAAACCGGGTCAGGTTTATTAGCTGGATTCGATGTGTCTCTGGTTGGTGAGGTACCGGGTTTGTGATCTTGGGGCTCCTGCTTCGCATCTGTATAAGCCTGTGTCCGCTTAATGGAGTCGATGACACCGTCATAGGCATTGGCTTTTATATCGTACTTCCCTTTGGCGCGTTCCAGCCTGATCAGATAAAAATCACCCAAGCGTTGGGATTCGAGCACCTCGCCGGGATACTGATGCAAAACGGATTGGATGACGGCTTTTTCTTCCAATGGAGAAGCTGCTAACGACCGTGCCCAAGGCCACTGTAAAAGACAAATTGTAATCAATACAGCCGCCAGCGTACCCCCAATCATCCACACATAGATGGCTTTCATCGTTATTCCCTCCTTTGGCTTATTATTTTGGAACGGTAGGGAGGATGATCGTTGCAGTTGTTCCGCTCCCCTCTACACTTTCTAGCCCAATTTGAGCATGTATAGCTTGTGCAATTCCTGTAGCCAATGATAAGCCTAGCCCAGCCCCACCTTCCTCGCGGCTTCTGGCTTCATCCACACGATAGAAGCGGTCGAATACTTTAGATAACTTTTCTTCCGGGATTCCAATTCCTTGATCTGTGATTCTTATGCAAGGTTGAGCTGTACCGCCCACCGTATCAATCATCAGGTGTATCGGCTCGTCACTGTATTTGCGTGCATTATCCAAAAAGATAAATAGCAGCTGCTTCAGCTTATTTTCATCGGTATAGCCAATGCAGTCTGTCTGTACATCCAGTTGAATTTGTCGGGCGAACGCATTTTCAAATGTAGCTTTTAATTCTGTCGCTATTCTGGTCAGGTGTACAGGCTCCAGCACGACATTCCATTGTTCTTCGTTTCTGGCCAACAGAAGAAGCTGCTCTGCCATGTCCTTCATTCGGATCGCCTCGGAATGAATCGCTTCAACGGATTCGGCGAAAATGTTGGGATGCTGCAACCCCCGCCGTTTGAGCAGGCTGGCATAACTTTCAATAATGGTGAGCGGTGTCTTCAATTCATGGGACGCATTAGATACAAATTGTTCTTGCCTGACGAAATTCCGCTCCAGCAGTTCAATCATGTCATTAAATGTTTCTCCCATTTCGACCAGTTCGTCGCGTGATGATGAATTGAGCGGAAGGCGTTTAAATTTCCCGCTGCGCTGAATTTCTTTCATCGTGCTAATCATAGATGTAATTGGACGTGTGATCAGTCTGCCGAGCAGCCTTCCCGACACCACAACAGGAATGAGCGCAATTCCAGTGACAGCCACAAGTACAATTCTGAGTACCTGTAGCGTCTGCATCGTCGGTTGCAGACTTTCGGTCACCTGGAGATTGACAACCTCGCCATTGGTCCAAATCATGGGGAGCGATACAAGAATGTAACGATTGCTTTCATAGGTAATCATGCGAACCTGCCGTGTTTCATCAAAAACGCCCTTCATCAAGCTAAGAGATTGCTCGGAAGAAGAGGTGATAGGGGGAAGAAAGTCACCTTCTGGTTTCATCAGCCGAAGCATGCCATCCAGCGGTACATAGGCTCGGAGAAGATCCTCAGCGGCTACGGATACCGGAGCACGTTGAATCCCACGAACTATGTTCTCTGCTGCGGCCTCTACCTGGTCTTTTCGATTGTCTATCGAAAATTGGCTGAATAGGAAATAGATCGAAAAATTAATGGCTACAAGTAAGACCGCGAATAATAACGAGGTGTACGTATGGATTTTGTTTTGTAGCTTCATAAAGATTCCTTCAGTACATAACCAATTCCGCGTACAGTATGGATCAGCTCAGGGAGCTGGCGCGTAGGGTCGATTTTATTGCGCACGTAGCGAATATACACATCGACCACATTGGTATCGCCCATATAATCTATGCCCCATACATTTTCCAGTAATTGTTCACGGCTAAGTACCTGCCGCTGGTGTCTGAGTAAATGAACGAGCAAGTCAAACTCTCGCGGTGTAAGCTCAATGTTGTGCTCTCCTCGAAGAACTTCACGAGTACCTTCATGGAGACGTAAATCCCCGGCACTAAGCCATTTATCTACCCCTTGTGGAGCCATGTCTTTCGTTGCACCCACTCTGAGTGCGGCCCGTACACGTGCAAGCAACTCTTCGATCACAAATGGTTTGGTAACATAATCATTGGCTCCCAAATCGAGTCCCTCGACCTTATCTGCAATGGAACTTTTAGCCGTCAGCAAAATGACAGGAACGTTCGCATCATGCTTACGAATCCTACGAAGTAGCTCGATGCCATTGAGACCGGGAATCATAATATCCAGCAACACTAGATCCCAATTGCCTTTGCAATACGTCTCCAGCCCATCAATTCCGTTTTTTTCTTTACATACTTGATAGCCTTCAAATTGAAGTTCGATCTCTAGAAGCCGGGCAATCTTTTCTTCGTCTTCTACGATCAAAATAGATTGTTTCATGATCATGCCCTCCTGTAGGCGAATAGCCGATACGGAAGTATTTTAGCATATACGGACAGGTAAGGCACTTCAAAGCGCAGGGCAGTGAGGGAAGAGATGTTTATGCTGCGTTATATTTCTTGACATTAAAAAGGAATAAAATGTAATGGTGGCGCTATGATTTTGTTTTTTTATCCTTTATGCACAACAAACAAGCCTTTGTTTTGGTCAGGACGAACATTGTCTATGTGAGGAAAGTTGCAGTAACATAAGTTAAAACTATTCACCAGAACCGAAATACATCATTTCTAGTCACAGGAGGGTCATATGGAAAACGAACAAGAAAAGCGTCATCCGAAAACATTTGAGCCTTTTGCATTTATTCTGATTGTGGCTACGAGCATTCTGGGAGCGATTATCGGGATGCAGATCGTCACCAGTCTTGGCGTGACCCCGAATACGGCCATCATTGGAGCGTTAGTCGCGATGCTGATTGCACGTATTCCAATCAACTGGTTTTTGCGCTATAAATCTGTTCATCGTCAAAATTTGGTACAAACTGCGATTTCCTCTGCTACTTTCGGGGCGGCCAACAGCCTGCTCATTCCAATTGGAATCCCTTATCTCATGGGTACGCCTGATTTGATTGTACCGATGCTGCTGGGAGCGGCGTTAGCTATGTTTGCAGATGCAACGATACTTTATAAAATCTTTGATTCCAAGCTGTTTCCTGCCTCAGGTACCTGGGCACCAGGTGTTGCAACGGCAGAATCCATTAAAGCTGGAGATAAAGGCGGTAAACGTGCCGGCTTGCTGGGTATTGGGGCACTCATCGGGGTAGTAGGCTCCTATCTGAGTATTCCAATGTCTGCGTTTGGGGTTGCGTTTATCGGCAATATCTGGGCACTTGGTATGTTTGGGGTCGGTCTATTGATTCGCCAGTATTCCATGCCACTGTTTCAGATTGACGTTAATGCGCTCTACATTGCTCATGGCGTGATGATCGGGGCGGGCATTGTGGCGTTAGTTCAGGCTGCTATACTCGTGTTCGGAGTTTCCGGCAAGAAAAAGGGCGACACCGCTACACGTTCGGAAAAAGCTTCGGATGCAGAATACACCCGCCCGATTGCAGAAGCCCGTCGTACGCTTGGACTCGGGTTTATCGCTTATCTGGTCATTTCACTGCTGATTGCCATTATCGGTGGATTGGTTACGCACATGTCGATAGGTATGTTGATCGGCTTTATTGTATTTGCGGCCTTTGCCGCGTTTGTGCATGAAATTATCGTCGGCATTGCGGCTATGCATTCCGGTTGGTTTCCTGCCTTTGCGGTCGCTTTTATTACTTTGCTTGGCGGAATGATGATTGGTTTTCCACCTGTGGCACTGGCATTGCTGGCTGGATTTAGCGCAGCTACTGGTCCTGCTTTTGCTGATATGGGCTTCGATTTGAAAACAGGCTATATCCTGCGCGGCAATGGTAAAGATAAAGAGCTGGAAAGGGAAGGAAGAAGGCAGCAGTATATAACGGCTCTGATTGCTTTTGCAGTTGCACTGGTGACCGTGGCACTGGCTTACCCGAGTTATTTTGCACAAAATCTGGTTCCGCCGATTGATAAGGTGTATGTGTCCACAATTCAGGCCGGGGCAACACCGGGTGTTGCAAATCAGCTTTTGCTATGGGCGATTCCCGGGGCAATTCTCCAGCTCATCGGTGGCTCTAAACGCCAATTGGGTGTCATGTTCGCAACGGGGCTGCTGATTGCCACAGCAAATGCATGCTGGGCCGTGCTGGTCGGTATAGCAATCCGTTTTCTCGTAACTCGTTTTGCAAAACAGGAGGCCGTGGCTTCCATGACGATTCTGGCTGCTGGTTTTATTGCAGGAGATGCACTCTACAACTTCTTTAACTCGGTATTTAAACTAAAAAAGTGAGATGATACAGATGGACGCTTTGAAACTGGATGAAAGAATTGTTGAATATGCCGTTTATGGCGGTGCTGTCTTGGGCGGTGGAGGCGGAGGCTGGGTTGAGGAAGGGCTGCGAATCGGAAAGCTGGCCCTGGAAGCAGGACAGCCGCTGCTGGTGCCTATAGACAGTTTTGCAGACGACGATCTCTTTGTCACTGTGGCTGTCGTCGGTGCCCCGGCTGCGCCGGATAAATATGTAAAGCCCGTTCATTATGTAAAAGCGCTGGAAATGGTGTCTTCGATGACAGGAAAGGTTGTTCGGGCTTTACACACGAATGAAAATGGTGGTGAAACAACCATTAATGGCTGGTTTCAATCGGCCTTGACTGGGCTCCCGGTTGTGGATTTTGCATGTAATGGCCGTGCGCATCCCACAGGAACGATGGGGTCAATGAACTTGACTGAGTTGCCGAATTACGTTAGCCATCAGGCTGCGGTAGGTGGAAGCGGAGAGCACTATATGGAGGTAGGCATTACAGGCTCCTTAGATCATGTAGCTTCGTTAGTTCGTAAAACCTCGGTGGAAGCTGGAGGATTGGTAGCGGTCGCGCGGAATCCGGTGACAGCTGCTTATGCGAAAGCTAATGGCGCCCCGGGAGCCATTTCCCGGGCAATCGCTGTCGGAGAAGCGATGCTGGCACATCAGGGCGAAGCTGCAATTGCTGCTGTGACTGCGGAACTGGGCGGCAAGGTTATCGCTGCTGGTGAGGTCACGGAGTGTAGGCTCGAAACATCAGGAGGGTTTGACGCGGGGGTGGTTCGTATAGCGGATAGCGGTCGGACCTACGAAATGACTTTTTGGAATGAGTATATGTCCCTGGAGCTTGATGGTGAACGGCTAGCAACATTTCCAGACCTGATCATGACATTGGATATGGACACAGGAAGACCTGTTATCACAGCTGCTGTAGTCCAAGGGCAACGCCTGGCAATCATTGCAGTACGAAAGGAACAGCTCCTGTTAAGTACGACTATGTTTAACAGAAAATTGTTGCAGCCGATTGAGGAAATTATCCATAAACCCATACTGTCCTATTTATGAAATGAGCGGGAGGAACGCAACTATGGCACTTCAACAAACATTGACTGTATTCGAAGCGCTGGATAGCGCCTATGTGAACGGAGAGCGAGTCATGAGATTGATATTGCCACTGCCGTGAGATTTTCAATTGAGACTGCCAAGGAATTTACGAATGGGACGTGTAGTTCTTATGATTCGCTCGAATTTTTCAAAATCACCGAATTGTACGGCTCCATGAAAATACTTCAAACAGCAGGTAGTGCTGAAAGCCGCGGCTGATGCACAAAGGGCAGACCGCGAGCTTGCCCTTTGTCGCCAGGAGCGTAAAATAAAATGAAGCGAAAGCAGGGATTCAAAATGCATAAGCTTGGGATGATTACGATTGGGCAAGCCCCCCGGTCAGATGTGGCCCCTATCGTAGAAAGGGCATTGGAAGGACGGGCAGAGCTGGTACAGGCTGGTGCGCTAGATGGGCTCTCATTGGACTATATACAACAGCATCTATCACCGTCACCGGGAGAATATGTATTAACCTCGCGCTTGACGACCGGGGAGTCGGTGGTCATTTCACGCGAAAAAATCCAGCCACTGCTCCAGGACAAAATCACACGTTTGGAGGAGCAGGGCATACGTACTATTTTGTTACTCTGTACCGGTGTGTTTCCTGGGTTGCATACCCGAAGCGCTTTTCTAATTGAGCCAGATCATGTGCTTCCTCCTGTACTAAAGGCCATGTCCAGCGGAAGAAGGTTGGGTCTCATTGGACCGCTCGAAGAACAGAAGAACAACCTCAAGCTTAAATTCAGCCCTTATGGATTGAATCCAGAGTTTGCGGCGGCCTCGCCTTACAGTGGCAGTGAGGAAGAATTTCGCCGAGCAGCAGGACAGTTCAAGAATCAAGCCGATCTGATCGTACTGGATTGCATGGGCTATACGGAAACGCATAGAGAACTAGCGGCGCATTACTCAGGGGTTCCCGTTGTATTGTCCAATGCCTTGATTGGCAAACTGGTATCGGAAATGGTGTAAGGAGCTAAAAATTGGAGGTAAGAACTATGAGTCAACAACGTATTGAAATCAGTAAAAATGTATTGCAAAAATGTTTGGGACTTACCGCTGGAGAGACGCTTCTGGTCGTAACCGACGATGATAAAAAAGAATTGGGCGAGTCCATATATGAAGCTGGCAAGGCACTGGGGGCAGAAGCAGCTATTTTGACGATGAAGGTTCGTTCCAAATCGGGCGAGGAGCCTCCAGCCCCTGTTGCCGAAGCCATGCTTCGCTCCAACGTTGTTGTATGTGTCACCCGGTATTCGCTGACACATACAAGTGCCCGTAAGCAAGCCGCAGCTGCTGGAGCACGCCTGGCGACCATGCCTGGCATGACAGACGATATGTTCATGAATGGAGCAATTGCTGCTGATTATCCGAAGGTCAAGGCGCTGACCGAAGAGGTGACCGCATTGCTGACTGCTGCCAAGCAGGTACGGATTGAAAAGGATGGATATAGTCTGAACTTTACCATAGAAGGGCGCAACGGTGTTCCCAGCACAGGTATGTATTTGAATCCCGGCGAATCGGGGAACCTGCCTTCCGGTGAAGCGTATATTGCTCCGCTGGAAGGAACGGCACAGGGTCAGATTGTGGTGGACGGTTCTGTAGCGGGAATCGGTGCCTTAAAAGAGCCGCTGCTGCTGACGGTGCAAAATGGAAGATTAATCGCGGCAGAAGGGGAAGCCGGACAGTCCCTGTTGGATATGCTCGGCGAAGGCGATGGTAGAATGCTGGCCGAATTTGGTATTGGAACGAATGATAAAGCCCGCATTACAGGTGTTGTGTTAGAGGACGAGAAAGTATATGGCACGATTCATGTCGCTTTTGGCAGCAATAATACCTTTGGGGGAACTGTCGCTGCGGGTGTACATATTGACGGAGTCGTACAAAAACCGGATGTATATCTGGATGATCGTCTGATTATGAAGGCTGGTCAGTTGCTAGAGCGATAAAGGGAGGAAGTTATCATGCTTGGAATGATCAGAGTGCTTACCATGCAGGACAAAGCAGCTATCGACCTTCACGGCCGGGTCATTGAGCAGCGCTACGGGCTACCTGTCACCAGTGTATGTATTCCCGATCAGCCGAAAGGGATCTACGATGATATCACAGACCGGGAAGCGGTGCCTAAAATTGTGCTCGCGGCGCAACAACTCGTTGAACAAGGCTGTACGTCTATCGGTATTAGCTGCGCGGCTGATCCAGCGCTAGAGGAAACTCGTCAGGCTGTATCTGTACCTGTATACGGGGCGGGGTCCTGTGCGGCACTCTTGGCTCTGACATCGGCCAGCCGTGTAGGCGTGTTGACCATTTTGGAGGAGGCTCCGCCGCTGATTCGCCGCATTTTGGGCGATTCCTATATCGGTACAGAGCGTCCCATAGGTGTGCAGACGACACTGGACTTGAACACTCCACAAGGTAAAGAGGCAGCTATGGCAGCAGCGTTACGGCTTCAGGAGAAGGGGGCTGAGGTAATTGTACTTGCCTGTACAGGTTTTGTAACAATGAACTTTGCGCCAGAGCTGGAGCGTACACTAGGGATTCGGGCTATTGACCCGATTGTGGCGTTGGGTGCAGCTGTTTCGGTACGCTAGCAGACACTTCGTGTGGGGTACAAGCAGGATAGTTCTTAAACTTCATTATAAATAGTTGAATATTAAAATAAACCGCCTTTTCCAGAAAAGGGCGGTTTATTTATGTTCCATTGAGCTCCTAAAGATAGGAATGGGCTGGTGTGGATAGATTTGACCAAGCGGTAAAAGGTTTTGTTTTGTACACTTTTTTGGTACACTATCCTGAAAATTAGATGAACTAAGGATTTTGCAAAATAAATAGCAGGGTGGTCTGTCTTTATGAAAATACCGGGTGTAACAGTTCAAGAGCTCATGGCAATACCCGTGTTGAAGGAGGCGAAGGTATTAAGCGGAGAACAAGGGCTAAGCCGGGTTGTCCGGTTTATTGACATTATGGAAGTCCCTGACCTGAAAGGCTGGGTCCGGGAAGGTGTATTATTAATGACAACGGCTTATTCGATCCGTCATGAGCCTGAGGTATTGTGTCAAATTATTCAATTACTGCATCAGGGCGGGGCGGCGGCGCTTGTGATCAAGCCTACCCGCTTTCTCACGGAAATTCCCCATAGTGCGCTTGAAGAAAGCAATGCCTGTGGCCTTCCTGTGATTGAGATTCCAGCCGATATTCCCTATACGGATATTACGCAGCGTGTCATGGATATGGTGTTGAACCGACAGGCAGAGCTGCTGCGACGTTCGGAAGAAATCTATCGAACGTTAACGACGATGGTGCTGGAGAACAGTGGCATACAGGCTGTAAGCGATAATATAGCAGAGCTTTTTAAAGCTCCGGTTGCTTTGGTTGATAATGGTGGTCAAGCCATTGTCACTTCACCACAAGATTGGGATTGGGCGAAGGTACAAGATGCTCGTCATTTTCCAATTAGTGTGGATAAACGTACAGTCGCCAAGTTGGTCATTGCCCGCAATGAACTGGATGATATGGAGCAGGTTGGTATTGAGCAGGCACGGCTGGTGATGGCGTTAGAATTAATGCGTGAAAAGGCAGTAGAAGATACGGAAAGCCGACTACGGGGGAATTTTATAGATGAGCTCATGACACCTCCGTTGCCGGTGCGGCATGAGGTTGAGCGGAGAGGTCGTCAATTGGGATTCAACCCGGAATATAACTGGGAGGTGGCTGTACTGGAAAGTGCTACGGCTCCGCCAGAAGAGATTCTTTCTGGGTTATTGAGTATGGAATCGACCCGACGGCGTGTGGTGTCTCATATTGAGTTCCGTTCAAATCGTGCGATATTATTTCTGCCGACTCTTCAGCCGAATGATCATCAGAACGCACCTGGCTCTGATCAGGAAACGTCCTGGAGTGATACGCTGAAAAACTGGTCAACTGAAAAAGCCTGGGGTACCGCCGATTATTATTTAGGCATCGGAAGTGCCAAAAAGTTATGGGAGCTGCTGCAAAGCTACAATGAAGCACGTCGTGCCATTACTGTAGCCCAGCGGCTGTATCCTGATAAACGTGTATGCAAATACAGCGATATAGAGATGCACTATATGCTTGGAGAAGCGATGGACAAAGAGGAATTTTCAAATTTGTTTGAACGCAAGCTGGGGAGACTTCAGCAATATGATCGCTCACATGGCAGTGACTTACTCAAAACGTTATTTTATTATTTGGAAAACAGGGGCAGTCTGGTAGATACAGCCAATTATCTTTTTATACATCGTAACTCAGTAAAATACAGATTGGAACGGATACGCGACATGACGGATTTTGATCTTAACGATCCACGTGAGCAGTTTATATGTCATACATGTCTGATTCATTATTATTTGCGGGAACATAGGTAGCTGGAGCGTTTTTTTAATGCAGGGAGGGCAGGACATGGATAAAAAAATACTGATAGCGGACGATGAGGCAAGCATTCGGAATGCGCTGGCTTATGCGTTAAAGCGAGAGGGTTTTTTGGTGGAAACCGCTGTTGATGGGGAGGACGCCTTGGAAAAAGTGCGTTTGTTCCACCCGGATGTGCTCATACTGGATGTGATGATGCCCAAACTGGGTGGATATGAGGTGTGCCGCCGTTTGGAAAGTCGGAAGGGCATCGGTATTTTACTGCTGACGGCCAAAAACGATATTGTTGATAAGGTACTCGGGCTGGAGCTGGGTGCGGACGATTTTATGAGCAAACCGTTTGACCTAAGGGAGCTGCTCGCTCGTATTAAAGCATTGGTACGGAGACTGGAGCGAGAAGGAGCGCCTGCCCCGGAAGGAACAGAAATGGTACTCGGCCCATTACGGGTACGTCCGTCCAGCCGAACGGCTGAACTTGGAGCCATAGCGCTGGATCTGACCCCCAAGGAGTTTGATGTGCTGGCGCTGTTGGTGTCTCATGCCGGGAGGGTGTATACACGGGACGAGCTGCTAGAGCAGGTATGGAGCTTCGATTATGTGGGCGGAACGCGTACGGTGGATATTCATATCCAGCGCTTGCGCAAGAAGCTTGAGCCGCATCAGGCGATATTGCAGACCGTGTATGGTATCGGCTATAAGGCAGAGAAAATGACGTGAACGAACATCATTCACTCCATCAGCAAGGAAGCTTGCGGTCCACCGACCAACAGAAGCGCAAACGCAAACCTGTAGGCTTAAGCCTGCGTTGGAAATTTCCCCTGGTACTGGCGGCTTTGCTGCTGTTTACTGTCGGTGTGCTGAGCTGGCTCGTGCTTACTGGCATTCGCGCTAACCAGACAGACCAAATGGAACGCAGCTTAAAGCGCCAGGCCGAAATTGTAGAAATGCGTGTAAAACAGTCTTACCTGTTGGGAGTGCGCCAATCACCGGAAGGCTTCATGAAGAAGCAGGCGCCCCAACTCGCAGTGGAACTGGGCGTATCCAGCAATATGCGCGTTATTTTATATGATGGTCAGGGGCATGAGGTTGGCAATTCTCTACCGCTGGCTTTTAGAACAAATGTCAGCCAGGCCCTTTCCTATGCGCTCCAAGGCAAAATTGCGTATATTACGGAAGGTAGCGCAGTCACCTATTTGGCTCCGCTTCAAGGTCCGGACGGCTTACTGGGAGTGGTACAGCTTCATAGCTCAACAGAAGCGCAGCAGCAGTTCTACCAGGCCATTGCCCAGTTGTTTCTATGGACAGGGGGTGCGGTGCTGGTATTGAGCTTTATTTTGGGCTTAGGCTATGTCAGCCGCCAGACGAGAGATATCGGACGACTGACTCGCGCTTCCGAGCAGATATCGACAGGGCACTATCCAGAAGCCAGACTGCTGCGGCGGCAGGACGAGCTGGGAAGGCTGGATGAAGGAATGCTCCAGATGAGTCATGTGATTCGGGAGAGCATTACCGCGCTGGAAAACGAAAAGCTTCGGCTGGAAGAAGCGGTTCAGCGTTTGAGAGAGCTGGAGCAGCAGCAAAAATCTTTTATTGGAAATATCAGTCATGAACTAAAGACTCCATTAACCTCTATTCAGGCTTATGCTGATTTACTGGATATGTATGGGGATGATCCTGAACTGGTGCGTGAAGCGAGAGAAAGTATCAGTAAGGAAACAAAACGGTTGTACGAGCTTGTCGAGGACTCGCTGCGGCTATCTGTGCTGGATAAATATGATTTTGAATTGCATACAGAGGCTGTGAAACTGCATTCGTTGCTGGAAGATGCAGGGAGCCGTATTCGAGGAAAAGCGGCAGCGCGTAGGCTGAATTTTTCGATAGATACCGTTCCTGCCCAGGTGTGGGGAGACCCTAAGCATCTGATGCATATTGTACTGAATTTGCTGGATAATGCAGTGAAGTACAATCGGGACGGTGGATGGATTACGTTATCGAATCGAGTAGAACAGGACACCGTGATTGTGTGTATACGCAATTCCGGCCCATGGATTCCTAGGGAGCAATGGGACATGATTTTTGAGCCGTTTGCTACCTTAAGTCGTGATCGATCTCGTCAGGACAGCGGTACGGGACTCGGTCTTCCTCTGGCGCGCAGACTAGCGGAGCGCATGGGGGGAGAGTTGCAGCTTACAGCTTCAGATCATAGTGGGTTGGAAAATGACAACGGGCATACAAATGTAAGTGGGAATGAATTTTCGCTTAGACTCCCTCTCTTGGTTCACGATGGCTCCCTGTAAACGGCCAACTGTTAGCACAGGGCTAAAATGGTGTCTTGTTTACAATTTGGAAACAATCCGATGTATTCATGAGATGTTCGGGCATTAAAATGGGGGTATCGTTAACAAGGAGGCCGTTGTACATGATAAAGAAAAACATAGGCAGCTATGGGCAAAAGAACGGCTCCTCTCATCGCGAAGATTCCCGTACAAGAGTTTTCAGACAGAAAGCCACGGGGGTGCTCATGGCCGGCTTAATCGCCGGGGGATTGTTCAGCGGTTGCGGCATAAAGAGCGCAGGAGAGACAAATCCAGCATCCGGTATGAAACCGGGGCAACAGCTTACTGTGATTGACACGGATGCAGCCCAGCAGCAAGTAACGGACGAGCTGGTGGTATCGTCTATCGACAGGCTGGGGGATGTCTACGCGAGGTCTTGGCTGAGCGACGAAGAGCTGATTGTGGAGCGTAAAACCCAGCTGTGGATTCATAATGTAGAGACAGACAAGGAGCGGATTTTAACACCAGGTCGTAAGGCTCCACAGTTACTTGCTGTGGTATCACCGGATCAGCGCCATGTCTTTTTTACTGAAGGTAGCACCAGCAGCAAATATGATATTCAGGGCTACATTTTGGAGCTAAGCAGTGGTAAGGTTACATCGATCGGCAAGCTGGATATGACTAACGAAGTGAGCTGGAGCGATGAGAATGATCTCATTACAGGCACACCGGATGGTAAAATCCAGCTGATTGGTCTGGACGGAAAAGCTAAAGAATTGAGTTTTCAAGATCCAAATCGCTCTGAATTGATGTCTCATGTCGAAAAAGTGGGTAACGCCATATTTTATACAGGCAGTGATAAACAAGGGTATTCGGTGCTGAATCGGTTCACCCTCAATCATCCTCAGGCTGTGACCATTGCAGAGGGGGCCATGTCCTTTGCCGTGTCGCCTGATGGTAAGTCAATTGCCATTGAAAAACGGAAATGGAATACATCCGAACCAGCCCGTATGATCATTTTGGATGAACAGGGCAAAGAGAAAGGAATCGTCGGTCAAGGCACTTTAATGAGTCGTGGAAGCTGGTCCAGCGACGGGTCCAAGCTTGCTTATTCCATTTATGATGAGGATCAGCAAGGCATGAGAGGGCTGTATGTGTTTGACCAGTCCACGGGTAAAACCACTCCGGTTACGACCGATATCCAATCCTATGACAGCCCAACGGTATGGAGCCCATCCGCCCGGTTTTTATCCATGTACCAGAACATCTCGGAAGGTGGAAAACAGCTCAATCAAAGCTACATCGTCGAATTTAAGAGGAAGTAGTTTCTGGACCCAGTCGTACACGAGGCTCATCGTTGACAAGGAAATCATACCAGCGGTTGCGAAACCGAACCTGAGGTCCATCAGCGGGGACGTGTGCCTCCATTCGCAGCGCTTCTGGGATTGGACGCGGATGCTGGCTTTCCACCACAGCCCGATCCTCTTCCAGCACCTTGCCACTGTATCTGGAAAAAATGTGGCTCATACCCGGTACAAATCTGGCAAAATTACGTCCAGCCAGTCCGTAGATGGCAGTTAACTCTTGCTCAATCGGAGTGAAGGTGACGAAATTAATAAACTTGCTGCGTCCTTCCTTGGCGGGAGTCAAAATCCATTGCTGTGGAAAGGTATATTGTAATAAACCTTTCCCGTTTTTTACTCGAATATGATTGTCATCCGCTTCAAACTCGATATGAATGTCGGTGGAGGATTTTTTACCGATCGTTTTGTTATGGACAATTGGCAAATGAGCGACATCCAGCACGCTCTCCACAACTCTCGTCAGATGTGCCTTCCACACGGAATCGTAGGGAGACAAAATGAGAGAGGGGTCCTCCAGCTCGGGGAAAATCTCCAGAGGAGGGGGGGATGTGGATGTTCCCAACCCTGAGTTTATCTCAGACTTTGAGCCAACGGCCTGAGGATATACCCACAGCAGGCCGGCTTTTTCAATCACGGGATAGGCATAGGTATGAGCAAACTCAGGAATAGCCCGTCCCGGATGTGCCGGAATATCCACACACTGCCCACTCTCATCGAAAGACCATGCATGATATGGGCATGTGATGTGCCCGTTTTGACAATAGCCGAGCGACAAATCAGCTCCTCGGTGCGGGCAATAAGCATGGATGGCATGTACCTGACGATGATCATCACGGTACAGGACAAAATCTTTGCCAAGCAATCGCTTTTTAAGCGGTTTATTTTTTAGCTCCTTGGACCAGCCAACGGCGTACCAGGCAATCGGGAATACCTGCTGGTCACTTTCACGAACTTCACGAAAGCTGGGATGGGTGTTCATCTATATCAGCGCTCCTCGTTCTGCTTCTCAATTATGACCCGTGGGTCATTTATTATATTAGTATAATACACCCCTGATCCAAAACGAAACAGGTGTCCTGAAATTGGCAAGAAACGAAGGTCGCTTAAGGTTGTATGAAATAGTAAAAAAAGGTGCATATCCTTTTTAGGAATGCCCCTTTTTTAAATTAGGCTGGCTATTTGATTTTGTATGACTATACAAACTTACGATGATGTTTCTTACCGTCATATGAGAATAAGGCAAGCTTACCCTCAATCAAGGTTTCCAAATGAACGGTGCGCCCCCACAGCTGATATACATACGGAAGTGTGCGCTCCATATATTTTAAATCCAGCTCAATGCCTTCGTACTGGTGCTTGAGCTTCAACTCGCCCGTATGCAGGTAATCTCCATCCTCGACGACGATATAAGGGGAGCCTCCATTCACACGTGAAAACACGAGCTGATCCCGTATGTTTTCCCAGGATTTATCGGTGATTTTCCAATCGGGTCCCCGTTTCTCAAACACGTACAGATCCAAATCCTCTGTCAGTTTCTTGGTCATGTAATTGCGTATAAAAGAGGTGTCTGAGTCGAACTCTCGTACCTCGAACATTTTAGCGCGTCCTTCGCCCGGTTTGCGTCCTTGTCGCTCTTGCTCCTCACGGGTTGGGTTATCCCATCGTTTTTCAATATCCTCAAATATTTTCAGTCCCAAATAGTACGGGTTCAGGCTTTGCTTGGAAGGCTGTACGACAGAAGCGTTCAGCATCGCAAATTCAACGGTTTCCTCCCCGGTTAAATCCAGTTCCCTTACAATCCGCTGGTGCCAATAGGAGGCCCAGCCTTCATTCATGATTTTGGTCTCCATTTGGGGCCAGAAATACAGCATTTCGTCCCGTAGCATCGTCATAATATCCCGCTGCCAGTCCTCCAGCACCTCCGAGAATTCCTGAATAAACCAGACGATATCTTTTTCAGGTTCCGGTGGGAACTTGCGTACCTTGATGCCCTCGGTCTCGGTCGGATCATGCTGCTTCGCTGTTTCCAGTGACCATAGATCATCGTAAGGCCCAGGAGGGCGCTGGCGTTTTCCAGGTTCTTTCTGCTCCCGAATTTTGAGCTCCATGTAACGCTGTTTATCCAGATGCCTTGGTTTGATGATCTGTGGGTCTACATGCTCTTGTATCGCCAGTACAGAGTCAATGAAGGATTCCACAGCCTTTGACCCGTATTCCATTTCATAGCTGTTGATTCGATCTGCTGTGGCCGACATACTTTCCACCATATTGCGATTAGAAGCTGAAAAGCGAGCGTTGTGTTTAAAAAAATCACAGTGTGCCAGTACATGGGCGACAATCAGTTTATTCTGCACCAAAGAATTTCCTTCCAGCAGGAAGGCATAGCAGGGATTGGAGTTAATGACCAGTTCATAGATTTTGCTCAATCCAAAATCGTACTGCATTTTCATCTTGTGAAACGTTTTTCCAAAACTCCAGTGGCTGAAGCGCGTGGGCATACCATAGGCTCCGAACGTGTATACAATATCCGCCGGACAAATCTCATACCGCATCGGGTAGTAGTCGAGCCCGAATCCATCGGCAATCTCCATAATTTCTGATATCGCATATTCTAGCTCCTTCTGGTCGGTACTCATCCCACCGATCCCCCTTCCCGTTTGCGAAAAAAGGTACGTAAGGCTTGGTATACCTCACCTTTTTCCTTGATGACATAGTACATAAACTGATCCTTTTTAATATTCTTGTAGGCTGACATCAGCGTGCTGCTGCGATTATATTGATTCACTTCTCCATAGCCGAACATATTGCTCCGCTTTATAAGTTCCTCGATTAGCTTCACACACCGCTCATTGTCCGAGGTCAGGTTATCGCCATCCGAGAAATGGAAGGGATAAATATTGTAGCTGGAAGGAGGATATCGTTTGTCGATAATCTCCAGTGCTTTCAAATAAGCGGAAGAGCAGATCGTGCCGCCACTTTCTCCGCGGGTAAAAAATTCTTCTTCCGTAACCTCTTTAGCCTCGGTATGATGCGCGAGAAAGACAATTTCCACCTTTTCATACTGACGGCGCAAAAAGCGGGTCATCCAGAAAAAGAAGCTGCGAGCGCAATATTTTTCAAAAGAGCCCATCGAACCTGAGGTGTCCATCATAGCTATAATCACCGCGTTGGATTGGGGAATGGTCTTCTCTTCCCATGTTTTGTAGCGAAGATCGTCCGGACTAATATGATGAATGCCCGGTTTCCCCTCACGGGCGTTGCGGCGCAGATTTTCGAGAATGGTTCGTTTCTTGTCAATGTTCGCTTGCATGCCTTTTTTACGTATATCATTAAATACGATAGATTCAACCTCAATTTGATCCTTATCTTTTTGCTGTAAATTCGGCAATTCCATTTCCTCGAACAGCATATCTTCCAGTTCTTCTATGCTGACTTCCGTTTCCATAATATCGTGTCCCGGCTGGTCGCCGGCTTTCTCACCTTTACCTGGCTTCTGGGAAGCAGGATCACGTCCAATGACATCCCCCACCTGACTGTCGCCATCTCCTTGGCCTACATGCTTTTGCTTTTGATAGTTATAAATGAAGCGATATTCATCCAGACTGCGAATCGGCACTTTAATAATCTGTTGACCGTCCGACATAATAATATTTTCTTCCGTTATCAGATCGGGTAGATTTTGCTTAATGACATCTTTGACCTTCTGCTGATGACGTTGCTGGTCCTGGTACCCTTTGCGATGCAGCGACCAATCTTCGCGGGATACGACGAATGAATATGGCTGGCGTGGTTCCGGCATTATTAGGCACCCCCCAAGTGGATACACGGCACAGTTTGGCCTTGTTGGTTATTAAGTATATTCACGGGGATGAACGATATGTGATGGAACTCGATTTAAATTCTGCCCGTTTGCTTTTATAATGAAAGTAAAAAATGTAAAAAAAGAATGGAGAACCTTGGGTTATGGAAGAAATTGCAGTACTTATAGTAGACGATGAGCAGGGGTTGCGGGATATGCTGACAACGGTGTTAAAAAAAGAAGGATTCCTTCAAGTCAAGCATGCTGCAACGGGTCGGGAAGCGCTGCAAGTCGTGATGGAATCTCATGTGGATGTGATTGTACTTGATGTTATGCTGCCTGATAACGATGGGTTTGAGGTGTGTCGTCAAATGCGTCTATATACGGATGCCCCTATTCTTTTTTTGACGGCAAGAGATACAGACCTAGACAAATTAATGGGGTTTGGTATCGGAGGGGACGATTATATTACCAAACCGTTTAACCCGCTGGAAGTCGTTGCGCGTATGAAAGCTCGAATGAAATATCGGAAAGTTTCGACAGTGGCCATGAAACCGACCTTACGCACTTTAGATTTTGGATATTTTCGTCTGGAACTGGAATCCGGTGTATTGTATGTGGAGGACAAGCAGGTCGATTGTCCGGCACGTGAATGGCTACTGCTGGTATTTCTGTGCAAGCATCCTAACCGTATTTTCAGTGTACGGCAGCTTTATGAGGCGATATGGAGCGAGGCCTTCTTGGGTGATGAGAAGACTGTAGTGATTCATATCTCCCGTTTGCGGAAAAAAATAGAACCTGATCCCAAGCACCCGCAATTTTTAATCAATGTAAGAGGACTTGGTTATAAAATGATGTCAGTCAAGATGGAGGAGCAAGAATGAACTCTCTAGTTAAGATGTCCTTTCGTTTTATGAAAGTAACATTATGCTTTGTACTGGCCTATGTCCTATGTTTTGTTATTTGCACGATCTTATATATTTTTATAAAAAGTATATTTGGAGCATCTCAAAATATAAATATTGATCTATTCTGGACAGGACTTGGTATCGTGCAGAGTGTTGTGTTCATAGCTGCCTACGGATGGTATATAGGCAAACCTTTGGTGTATGTAATTAAATGGATTGGAAATATTGCGACAGGGGAATTCCAAGCGCCGCTAAGTGAACTGGAACTGCCAGAGGGCAAAAAAAATCAGAAAAATAGTTATAAACCTCCGTATCAATTGTATAAAGAAGTTTTTGAACAAATGAACATCTTATCGGCTCAATTGCGCAGCAATGAGGAAGAGAGAGTGGAATTAGAGAAACGAAAACAGCAGTGGGTAGCAGGTGTAAGCCATGATCTCAAAACACCATTATCTTATATTGAAGGATATGCGGCTATGCTAACTGCTCAAGAGTATGACTGGTCTGATGAAGAAAGAAGAAGCTTTAGTATGGGTATCAGTGAGAAAGTGACGGAAATGAAGCAGTTGATTCAGGATTTGAATGCTTCTATGCAGCTTAAGGAAGGTCCATTGCCAATCCAATTGGAGAAGGAGGACATTGTGGAGTTTCTACGTAGTGCGGTCATAGATATCGCTAACCATCCTTCAGCCGAGCAATACGAATTTTCTTTTACGTCAATGGACGCGGCATGTATTATGCCCTTCGATAGTAAATTATTAGGCAGAGCGCTCCAGAATTTTTTGATTAATGCTATCATTCATAATCCTCCAGGTACACACGTTTCCATGGAAGTAAGCAAAGCGAACGATAAGCTTCATATTTCTATCGAAGACGACGGAATAGGAATGAATTCCAATGAGTACATGCAGGTATCTCATTCCCAAGGGCATGGAATACCTATTGCCAAAAGCTTTATTGAGGCGCATAACGGAACGCTTCATATCCTTTCAGGCAGTAAAGCGGGTACTAGGATGGAGATTTCACTGCCGCTAAACATCTAACTTTTTAACATTTGATCTCACATTTTGCAGTTTGCTCGGTTTTTTTGCCTGTTGTTTAGGGACTGTTTACCTGATGTTTACTTTACTTCAGTAAACTGTATGTAACTTAAGCTTCAGCATTAGAAGTCGAGAGGAGATCAGGAAATGTCTGAATATGTAATACATACACAGCAGCTAACTAGGCGTTTTGGAAAACGGGAATTTGTAAAACGAATAAATCTCCAGGTACCCGGACAGCAGATTTATGGATTTTTAGGACCTAATGGAGCGGGTAAAACAACCACGATTCGTATGCTACTTGGGCTGATTAAATCCACATCCGGGGAAATTGAGATTTTTGGGAAAAAGCTGAAGGATCAGCGTATGGAAATATTGAAGGATATTGGTTCCTTGGTTGAATCACCTGCCTATTATGCCCATTTATCCGCATATCGAAATTTAGAAATCGTTACAACCATGCGTGGACTGCCGACCCGAAGAATTCATGAAGTGCTGGATTTAGTGAGATTAACCAAGGATGCGTATCGTCCGGTAAAGGGATATTCCTTGGGGATGCGACAAAGACTGGGGATTGCTATGGCGCTTATTGCCAACCCCAAATTATTGATACTTGATGAACCGACGAATGGTTTGGACCCGTCTGGTATTCAGGAAATTCGGGAGTTAATTATGAGCCTCCCTGGCGCTTACGGAATGACGGTACTAGTTTCGAGCCATTTATTAAGCGAAATTGAGCAGATTGCAACCTATGTAGGAATTATTAATCAGGGTGAAATGATCTTCCAGGGAACGATGAAGGAACTCACCGCCAAAAGCAAGCCTCAATTATTCATTGAAACCCCAGATCCTGTTCTGGCTGCCGGTGCACTGATTCAGCATGGGTGGACGGCCGGAGCTGAATCGATTGAACAAAATGAGGTCGTGACTCCTATTGTAGATCGGCAACAATCTTCGGAGATGATCAAGGTGCTTGTGGAACACAATCATCCCATTTATCGGGTCACAGAGAAGAAAAAAACATTGGAGGAGATATTCCTGGAACTGACAGGTAAGGAGCGAAGCTTATGATACTCCGGGTTATAAAGGCAGAGGGGCTTAAGCTGAAGAAAATATGCTGGTGGATTCCTCTTATACAGGGGTGTGTACTTACAGGCATGACTGCTGTGGAATGGTATCTTTACTTTCGGCAAGGACCGGGAGGTGTCTACGCTGGTTTTGCCGTTATGTTTATGTTCCTTTCGTTTGTGATGCTGCTTGGCGGTACACTTTTGGCGAGCATTATGGCCGGTACAGAGCATGATACTCAAACATGGAAGCAGCTTATGGCCATGCCTGTTCCCAGAAGTTATATCTATTTATCCAAAATCGTATGGATTGTGATTCTGCAGTTGGGTACCGCCTTGATCACTGTAGCAGGTATGAGCCTCATCTGGGTGTTATATACAAACGAACCCATTCCTTGGCGGATCATGCTGTTACAGCCGATTAATGCAAGCTTGGCTACCCTACCAGTACTTGCAATTCAACTTTGGCTGTCTACGCTTTTCACTAATCAGGCATTCCCATTAGCGTTTGGTATATTCGGTTCAATTGCAAGCTTGTTTTTGGCACGCACAAGTATTCTGTGGATTAAAATATTGCCTTGGTCGTACCCTGCATTATCAAGTCCTCTGATGAAGGAACACATGATTTGGGTGATCGTTGCTTTAAGTGCAGGAGTCATCTTTACGGGACTTGGTACACTACAGTTTACCAAGCATGAATTCAAATAGAGAGGAAAAGATACATGGGCTCTATTTTACGCGTGGAGACAATAAAGCTTCAATGGATCATGGTTTGGATTCTCATTATATTGGATGCGATCATAAATTCTTTAATGGGAGTCCTGGAACTGAATGATTTGAAGCAGTTTTTTTCACCCAGTTGGTTAACTTTATATACTTATTCAGCGCAATTTCACTCTATGTTTTTTTATCCGCTCTATTGTGGAATTATTGCTTCTCTTTTGTGTGCGTACGAGCATCGGGATGGGGGATGGAAGATTTTATTAAGCAGCCCGTATCCTCGTCAGCAAATTTATTATGCAAAATATATATTGCTCATTCTCATACTGGGTCTGGATCAGCTTATATTTATAGTAGGCTATTTTGTAAGTGGAAATATAGCAGGTGCTCCAGGAGAAATCCCTTGGTCTGTCGTTCTTTCTACCGGTTTGGGAGGGTGGCTCGGGATTTTTCCCCTGGCAGCACTACAGCTTATGCTCTCGATAAAAATTCGGAATTTTGGAGCTTCTCTAGGAATGTCCATTTGTTGTGTGGTTCCTAATATTGTCATAACAGGCTTTCACTCTTCCATAGGTGCGTGGTTTCCTTTTACGATTCCTTATTATATTATGATGCCGCAAACAGCGACTTATGCACCCAGAGTTGAGCCTTACAGTCTCGGACTGATTGTCATTTTTACGTTTTTAGCCTATCTGTATGGTGGAAGAAAGATGTTTGTGAATAGGGACTGGTTGTAGTTAGGATAGCATGAGGATGTAATCCCAACCGATCTCTTTGTTCTCAGAAACACTTAATAAAGCAGCTGCAATCCCAGCAACGCCTTCAAGCATGCCCGCTTTTGTCAGCCATACTAGAGAGCCATCTGCCCTTGGCTCGGGGTCCAGATATCCTAGTGGGCTATCCATTTGAAAGCGATCAAGCAGACAATTCGTTAACTGTTGAATAAGCGGGAGAAAAGCAGGCTCTTTACTATGACACCACATTCGCCAAGAGATGGTAAGTAATCCGGCAAGACCGTGACAAAGTGCAGAAGAGTCCATTTCCCGCTTAGCTATCTCATAGGAGATTGCACCGACACAAGCTTTCACAGCCAATTTTTGCAGTTCCTCATTATGGAGAGCCCTTCCGGCAAGAAATAGGGTACAGGCAATGCCAGGGGTACCGTAACACCATGCTTCTCTTGCTCGTTCCAAATCAAACCGTAGAGAGCCTGTTTCAGCTTCGAATGGAACAATATGAGGCCAGTAGCTACCATATTCATCTTCATATTTATACTTAAGCAACCATTCCGCAATGGTTTCAATCGCTTGATATTGGCCTTTTACTTCAATTCCAGCACTGTAAGCTACAGATAATAAAGCCAACGGTCCAGGAATACCGTGTGCCATTCCACAATTAAAATTGCCCAGAGGATAGTTACGTTTATCCCGGTCTAAAAATTGAAACTTTTGCGGGGAGTACCACCCTGGGATATAACGATTGTGAATATGTATGGGATGTGTAAGATCGGTAAGAAATTGAAGAATTGGCTCAACAAGAGGAGTACAGATAGGATCGGTTGAGTTCATCAAAATATATCTTCCAATCCCTGAAGCTCCCGAAATGGTGTCAAAGGCTTGCATGGGCATACCTTCGTGAAGGCTTAATTTTTCTGTGTTCGACTGAAGCCATTGCTCTGTAAGAGGCATCATCCATTGATGTATTTGCTGTAAGAAATTACTGTAGTACTTTCCATGATTAGAAGCCTCTCTTACGGACGAAGCGATGCCTGCCCAGCCACTGTAAAGAGAGAGATCGTGAAGACCATTTTTAGCAAGTGAGGATTGGATCTGAGCCATGTTTGAATGTATGGCTCTATTCCAATCATACGAAGGGTCTGTAGCACGCCATTGCGATAGTAAATGAATGTTACCAGGATAACCATGCGAAAGTGAAGTTTCTCCCCATGGGTGGTACTTTGTTTCTGGCGAAACATTGTGTTCCGCATGGACTGCTGCATAGACGGATTCGGGCTCGCATAGACGTAAAGCAATTTTTTTACTAATATCTCTTGCACGAACTTGGTCGGATTGTTGTATAACAAAACTATCAATTTTCATATGAAAGCCTCCATTATTTTTTTCTTCATTATATTGTCACTAAAATCTAGTGTGTTGTCCTTAAAAATACTAAAAAATAATGAAGGTTTATCTTAAATGTACTCGTTGAAATTAAGACAAATGTAAGAATTATATAAAGTCTAGTTAAGATTATATAACTTATAATAAAATTGTAAAAAATAAAAAGGAGGTAACAAGATGAAAAATCAATTTGATCTGGACTTGCAAGTAGCTAAAAATGAGGTTGCTCCAAAAGGAGTTCAACCAGCCAGTGGTATTATCTGTACTCCTTCATGTGCAACAGGTACTTTGAATTGTCAAGTTAGTCTTACCTTCTGCAAAACGTGTTAATAACGAAAATACATGGAAAAAAGGCACGGTTTCTATAACCGTGTCTTTTCCAGTTACGAAAATGAGGGAAGGATTTATGGTTGAAGATTTGAAGGGGAGATCAGTTGAAATCAGTAAGTATATAGCACAAAAGCTAATAGACCTATCATATACAGAAAAGATAGTTAATCATACAAACAACCTTTCACCTTCACGTGGAAATCCCCCTTGGAATCCTGGCTCGCTTGCCGATGGAATTCCGGGTGTGTTTGCGCTGTTGTCCGAATGGGGTTACCTGGAGCCAGATCAAAATTGGGCAGAGCATGTGCATAGTCAGTTACGATACTTAGATACTAACTCTCTATTATTATTGCCTCGTATTTCTCTTTATTATGGAACAACAGGAGTAGCTTATGGCATATTATTAGCTTCCAATAACAGAGCTAATTATAACAAACTAATCTCTCAGCTTAATAAGTATATTGAAGTAAAGTGGGGGGATTTACCTGTAATTGGCACAATTACAGAGTTCAGTAGGCAAATGGATATCATCAATGGGCTGCTCGGAGTGGGCAGATACACTCTGGAGGTTGCTGAAGACAAGACGATGTGTGATCTGTCTCGTCAATTATTAGACACCATTACGCACTTTATACCTGAATATATACATTTGTCGTCAAGGGAAGATTCGGCTTCAATCCATCTAGGTTTGGCGCATGGTATCACCGGAATACTTGCACTGCTTGTCACTGCCCTACAAAAAAAGATCAAAGTTGAAGGACTACATGAGGCTATAAAACATATAGCTGATTTTTTGCTTATTCAAATTCAGGAGGATCAATATGGCTGGTATTGGCCTGTAAACTCTCAAGCGTCTTCAATGAACAAGAGAGAGAAAAAAGTAGGGATGAGAGAAATTGAAGGCTGGTGTCATGGAACCTTTGGAATAGCTTGGACATTATTCAGAGCAGGAATTGAGTGCAGTAATGAAGAATGGAAAAAGATAGCGGAAAAAGCTATGCAATCCATATTTTGCTTAGATGATGAGCTACTAAACGCGCTATCCCCTACTTTCTGTCACGGGTTGGCTGGTTTGCTTCATATGGCTCATAGATTCTATAGCTTAACCGGTAATATAGCAGCCTTACACTTTGCCGATCAGATAGCTTTAAAGTTAGTAAATTTATACGATGAAGAGCTCCCATTTGGATACCGGGATTTGGAGGGGACAACTCATGTTCATAATGTAGGAATACTGCAAGGAGCAACAGGGATTGCGTTAAGTTTGCTGGACTATGGAATTGGGAAAGAACATCCTAAATATTCAGGGAGATGGAGTGAATTGTTTCTAATTTCTTAAGGGCGCTCTACCTTATTGCTTATCTGAAGCATTGGTTTTGGGGGGATTAGATGAAACAAAAATTTATGGTTATATCATCTTTTAGGAAGATTAAGCATTTTTTTGAGACTTTAAGCACTCCAGAAAACATTCGAATCATGTTTTATGATTCGCTTTACCAGGCTCTACCGGAGATTGATGAGCAGTGTATCGGTGTAGCTTTGAATCAGGATCATATAACGCTAGAGGACTTGTCTTACTGGCACAGCATTAAAGAAAAATTTACAGTTCCATTTATCTTTCTTTCCTATCATAGTGATGACCAACGGCAATTGGATCTCCTCAAACAACTGTTTTCAATGGCTTCATCTGCATATGAAATGGAAAGAGAACAGCAGGCTATTAGTTTATCACCTAATGTCATTTTTGATCCTGCTGGAAAGGTTATTTGGAAGCAAGGGCATGAGCATATGCTGACTATGATGGAATTCCGATTATTAATGTATCTTCTTACTGCAAAAGAGTGTGCTTCTACGATTGATCACATTATAGACAGAGTCTGGGGAGTGGATGCTTTTACTACGTCTAATACGGTGTATGTGCACATCCGAAAATTGAGAGAGAAAATAGAAGATGATCCAAGTCATCCAAAAATTCTGGTAACATGTCATGGAATCGGTTACAAGTTGAATATATTTCCTAAAAACTTGGAGGTGGTCAGTTGTGAAGAGACAACTGCATTACACTGATGCGCATAAACTACATAATGAAGTGAGAGATCGGGATGAAAGATGGTTTAGTGCATGTGATTTTTTTCTAATCAGAGCTCCATTACTATCGCTAGACCGATATTTTCAGGTGTTTTCGGATCAAGATGTGGACAGCCAGCTTACGTTGGAGGAAATAACTCTTCGATTAAAGTTGATATCCCAAGAAGCTGTTGTTCAAGAAGCCATATCATTAGCCTCTCCGTCCCTAATGCAGTTTTTACATTACTTGAATGATGGTCATGCTTTGGATGATAAAGGAGAGCTACAAAAGTATGAGAAGACGCTGAATAGCTTTTATCGTTATTTTATTCGGATGACTACCCGAACGACTCCATTTGGGTTATTTTCAGGAGTGGGGCAGGGGATTTGCGGGAAGACTACCGATCTGGATATTGGTAGCTATCCTAAGCATCTGAAGAGAGCTAGACCCGACATGGAATGGATATATAAACTGATTCAAAAAATAGAAGCTGATCCGGCCATATTTAATCAACTAAAGGTTTTCCTAAACAAAACGGTTATGATCAAAGGAAATCGAGCCAAATTACCATTCCGACCTAAGCATGGAGCAGCAGAAGCTGATGATTCGGCAGAAATTTTTAATTCCATTCGGCTTACTGACGTTGTTCGAATGACGTTTGAAGCTGCGGAACATCCAATT
The DNA here is from genome assembly GCF_038002205.1 of Paenibacillus sp. FSL R7-0340. Lineage (NCBI taxonomy): Bacteria > Bacillati > Bacillota > Bacilli > Caryophanales > Paenibacillaceae > Paenibacillus > Paenibacillus sp. FSL R7-0340. Next base: position 4,505,192 of record NZ_JBBOBY010000001.1, on the reverse strand, counting down.
CGGGTGATGGAACTGAAAGAAATACTATTAAAGGCATTCCCTGACGCTACTTTGGAAATCATAGCTGATTATTTGCAGCAACTAGTAGAGCAAGAGTTTATTTTGAGCGAGCTTAGACCTCCGTTAATGGATCATTCACCCTTTCATTACATATTCGAAAAAATTAAAAAACTGGACATTTCCGATCCTTGGATTCACATTTTACACGAAATTGATACTTTATTACTTCAATATAATCAATGCACGATTGGAGAAGGAGAGAAGGTCTACCGGAAATTATGTGACAAAATGCTGGATATCATTTCTGTAAAAACACCTGTACAAGTTGATGTTCTTTTGGATAAAGAAGTAACGCTGCCGAAACATGTGCTTGATGAGGTTTCATTAGGGGCTGAAGTCATGTGCAAATTGTATGCATCCCCCAAAACGGATGAATTGGCTGAATATTTGAATCGTTTCTTGGAAAAGTACGGTGTGTATCAGGAGGTTCCTATTCATGAACTGTTTGATGAGGATTGGGGTCTGGGTATACCGGAAATGTATCGTTCAAATGAAAAAAAATCAATGGGCATGGAGGCATTTAAACGCAACGCTGTTCTCTTTCAATGGGTTTCGAATGTCATTTCTAATCATGAAATAGAACTCGCCCTTACAGATGAACAGTTAGAGCAACTGATGATTTCTGATAACTACGACACTTCCCCAGAATCAATGGAGATCTATTACAGTATATTTGCTGATTCTCCTGAAAAAGTTGATTCTGGAGACTATTCGCTTTTACTTGGAGCCAGTGCTGGCTCGAATAGAGCGGGTAAAACCTTTGGACGTTTTCTGGATATGTTTAGTGAGGAGTTTGTACAAAAATTCTCCGAAATATATGATCATCACCGATGCTTTCATCCCGATGCGTTATTGTCAGAGATGGTTTTTATGCCGGAACAGGGGAAAATATCAAATATCTCATTAAGCAAAAATTTAATGGCATATGAGATTGTGTCGGGAACCACCTCTTCTAAAGATGAGGACCATACGCTCTGTATTGATGATTTAGTGGTGGGTGCTACTCATGATCGTTTTTATGTCAAGTCCAGACGTTTGGGTAAGGAAATAATCCCCTTGCAAACACACATGCTGAATTACAAACTTTCACCACATATATTCAGATTTCTAACGGATATTACCAATAAAGAGATTGGTACGTGGTCTTATTTTGACTGGGGGCCATTAGAGCAGTCCCCTTTTTTGCCAAGACTAGTATATAAAAAGATCATTATTAGTGCTGCGCAGTGGAAACTGAGCAAAGCTTCATTGAATATTTCAGAATCATGCGAGTCCAAAGAAGGAGAAGAACTTTTCCATGTGTGGAGACAACAATGGAATGTACCGCGCTATGTTTATCTAACGATGGGGGATAATCGCCTTTTATTAGACCTATGTAACCTCTTCCATATCAAAGAATTGCTACATGAGGTGAGCAAGACACGTGAAGGACAGGAACTTCTTCTTACCGAGTGTTTGGGTAATCCCTTCCATACCCCAGTACAGGGGACGGCAGGAAGATATATGGGAGAATTTGTGTTTCCACTAAAGAAGAAAAAAATAAAGGTGAAACCGAGTATCCCTAGTTCACAAAACCATATTGTTTCTCAAAACTTCATTACTCATACTCCTTCCAGCATTCATAGAGGCATATTTCCAGGAGGGGAGTGGCTATACCTTAAATTGTACGGAGTCAAGGAAAGAGAGACTGACCTGGTAGGCTTAAGCCTAGGGCATCTCTTAAAACAGCCGGGGTTTAAGGATTGGAGTCGAAAATTTTACTTTTTGCGATACGTTGATCCTGAACATCATATCCGTTTACGTTTTCAGGGAGAGCCCGATAAGCTATGGACAGCTGGTTTGGCGCAATTAAATCAGTGGGCAGCCGAGTTACGTGAAGAGGGGCTAATAACGAATATGGTCATAGATACATACCATCCTGAATTGGAGAGGTATGGAGGACAGACACTTATGGAGCTGGCAGAACAGGTTTTTGACGTGGATAGTCAATGGGTCATCGCCTATATGAAGGGAATTCGCTCTAATGCTTTCAATCTGGACATAGAGATTGCGGCTGTGATTAACATTATTCATTATCTGAGTGGTTTTGGTTTAACGATTCAGGAGCAAGTGAAATGGCTAGAAGAGAGAATTGATTGCAAGCCTCATATGAAGGCGTTCAGGGATGTCAAAAAAACATTGATTACCGCTGTAGAATCGAATTATGAATGGATTGGACAAGCAGATACGAACACACAGGTTGCTTTCTTAGCGCTTGTAGAAAAAAGACAGACTATGATTCAGCAGTATGCTCAAGCGATAATCCTGGCTAAAAATAATCACGAACTTACCAATCCTTCTGATGATATTTTAGGCAGCATCATTCATATGCATTTGAATCGTCTGCTTGGTGTAAATAGGGAGCGAGAAATAAAATGTATGGCTTTAGCTAAGCATACAGTAGCTAACCTGTTGCATAGGAAAGGGGTAAGCTATGTCACAGTCTAATGGACAAACCAATGACCTGATCTCTTTGTCCTATAAAAATATATTTCGTACCTTTTTATTTTGGCCTCGTATATTCAGGCTGCTTTGGGACACACATCCTTCCTTTTTGATTGCTATACTCATTACGAATTTATTGAAGGGTGCAATTCCTGCTGTGATCCTTTTAACCACGAGAGAATTAATCAACAGTGTCGTGGCCGGAGCGTCAGGGGGCAGCTTTCAACCTGTTTTTATAGCTTTTGGCGTCTTGATCGGTGTCAATTTGCTGTACGATCTGATCAATATTGGCGAAAGCTTTTTTCGTAAAATGTTTCAAAGCCGGCTATCGAACCAGGTAAATATCAGAATTATTGAAAAAGCACAAAAGATGTCTTTGCAGTCGTTTGAGGATGCAGATGTGCAAAATATGCTCCAACGTGCTCAGGGAGAGGCAGATTTTAGGCCGTTTGAAATATTTACTCAAATCCTTGCCATTATTAGCAGTGTTGTAACCTTATTTTCGACGGGTGCGATTCTCATCGCATGGAGATGGTGGGCATTCTTATTCATTTTTCTCATTCCATGCTTATCATTTTATTCTTTTTTACGTATCGGGCAAAGAGAATTTAATGTTCACTTTCAAAGAGCAGGAAGACAACGTGAATCCTGGTACTTGTCGTTTTTAGTGACAAGAGATAATAGTTTTAAAGAAGTGAAAATATTTCAACTGGGAGACTATTTGCGAAAAAGATATAAAACGATACTCGAAGGGTTTTATCGCGAGGATAAAGTGCTAGCGGTTCGTAGATCCTATACCTCTCTTGTATTTCAGATTGTAAATCAGGGTGCGTGTGCATTTATTATTTTCATGGCCATACAAGCCACTTATGTTGGTCAAATTTTAGTGGGGAACTTGGTGAGCTTAATTCAGGGTATCACGTTAACCCAGTCAACATCGCAGAGCATTGTACAAGGGATTTTAAGCTTGTGTCAAAATAATTTGTATATCAAGCAGCTATTTGACTTTTTGGATATGCCGGAAGAGGCAAAAATACAAAAAACGGTTCAGCAATTGCCTTTGTCCACTATTCACAGTATTGAATTTCGGAATGTATCGTTTAGATATCCGAACACAGAGGAGAATGCCATTTCTAATGTTAGCTTCAAGCTTCATCAAGGAGAGAAGCTAGCCATTGTAGGGAGAAATGGATCGGGTAAATCAACGATTGTGAAGTTACTGACTCATTTGTATTCCGATTTTGAAGGAGAAATCTTAATTAATGGACACTCAATACATGAATTGGATAAAGACAGTTTTAGAGAAAAGATAGGCGTTGTTTTTCAGGATTTTGTACATTATGAGATGGCTGTTAGAGATAATATTGGCTTTGGTAATGTGGCTTCGAGAGAAAATGATGAGGCCATTTGGACAGCTATAGATAAGGCGGGGATTACAGATTTGATAGTCGGCCTGCCTGATAAAATGAATACCTTGCTTGGAAAATGGTTTGAAGATGGACAGCAGCTATCTGGAGGACAGTGGCAGCGTATTGCAATAGCCAGGGCCTTTATGAGAAATGCGGATATATATGTCTTGGATGAACCGAGCTCTTTTTTGGATCCACACGCGGAGAAAGAGGTTTTTCAAAAGTTTGATCAGCTTATTCATGAGAAAATTGGAGTGTTTATTTCACACAGATTGTCCTCCGCACGTATGGCGGATACCATTATTTTAATGGAGGAGGGCAAAATTGTGGAAGCAGGTAGTCATGAACACTTAATGGATATAGACGGAGTGTATGCAGAAATGTTTAGGCTGCAAGCCTCCTCGTATCTTTCACAACGAGAACGTGGTTTTGAGGAAGGAGATCTGTCGCCCTCGTTAGTAAGGACGACAGGTGGAGCCTAAGAAAGGACAGATGCCCTCCTATTGTAGGAGGGTAATTTTTTTCTTCACCACAAAAGTCGAATTACAGCCATACTCACAATACCGACAACGACGGTAGCCAGCAGGTTTTTGCTCCACAAGGCGGTCACTAGCGTAGGAAGAACAGCCATAAGCACTTGCCCATTAAGAGTGACTGAGGTTTCGGTTCGAACGAGCAGATTTTCCATCACGAGGGCCGTGAATATGCAGATGGGAATATAGGAAAGCCATTGTAGCACTGGCTTGGGTAGCGCCAGCCTTTGCAGCACGACAAAGGGAATGATCCTTGGAATCGCCGTGACAATCATGGCACCGATAATGATATACAGGACATTGGGATTAATGTTCATTTGTCGGTTAACACTCCAATCGTTGCGGTGATCATGGTCGCTATAATGACGGCGATATGTGATGGCACCCACCAGGCCAAAAGGTACATCAGAACAGCCATACATAGCACAAGCAGCAGACGATGCTTGAGTTTGGAGGTCTGGACACTTTGGAGCTGGGAAATGAGCAGGGCAAGAAACATCGCTGGCAAGGCAAAGTCCAGACCAAAAGCCTCCGGCCGGGAAATCCAGTTCCCGAGAACCCCTCCCGCTACACAGGATGCAATCCAGGCGAGATAAGCTGTAATATTAAGCCCGTTCATCCAGCGGTCACTGACCTGCCCGCCTTTAGCCAATTTATCCGACGCTACTCCAAAGGATTCGTCCGTCAAAAGAACACCGATGCCTATGTTTTTCCACAATGAATATTTAGAAAAGTAAGGAGCCAGCGACGCACTTAACAGCAGATGACGAGCATTCACAATGAAAGTCGTTAAAATAATGACGGATGGAGGACTGGCTGCAGCCAGCATCGAGCACATGATAAACTGGGAGGCTCCTGCGTATACAAGCGCCGACATGAAGGCAATTTCCATGGTGCTAACCCCTGATGAAGCGCCCACAATGCCTGCCGCGAACCCAATACATACATAACCGAGCAATGTAGGAATACAATCTTTAACCCCTTGTAAAAAGCTGAGTGAATCGTGCTTCGTTCCGCTCAACTCCGAAGCTATGGACATTTTAACCTTACCCCCAGTGTATAAATTTTATAATAGTATATAACGTAAGTTGTAAAGTATCAATATATTATACGTTTGTATGTTATGTTGAATAGTTCCTGCAGGAGAATTGCTCTTAAAAAGCTGTTTTACTGTTGACAACCCAATGAAGGCTATGTACTTACCAAAAAGGTTCGGTCGTGTTCCGGTTCCAGACGATTTGGCAGCAGCCAGTCATCCAAAAGTGGTGTTCAAATGTGCTCCCGATGAGCTCTTCGAAATGGAAAATGAGCAAGAACTGATGATGAATCAAAGCAGCTCGGATGTGTTCATACAAGGGCTGTTTTGACTGAATGGGGAACTCGTAAAAAAAGGGCGTCCCAGTCAGTTCATGACTTATGGGACAACCCTAAGGTGGTGATTTATATAAGCTCCTGCCGCTTTTTCAGATATCCGTAGAGAATAATTCCCGAGATCGCGCAGATGGCTGCGCATAGACCGATAACTCCATATCCCGCCTGAAGTCCGCGCAGTATGCCAAGCTCAGTGGTTGCGCCGTAGACTATCTTGACCCCTTCGATTACCCAGCCGATCACATAGTTGCCAATGACACTACCTATGCCCATCAGCGTGACGACGAACGTAATAGCTGTATCACTGTCCTTCGGATATCTCCTTGCTATGAACGCCATCACGGTCGGATAGATCATTGCAATACCTGCACCCGATACGGCAAAGAGAAACGCCAGTCTCTCTCCACCCGCGATTGCTGCGAACGTACATATCGCTGAGAAGGCGGAGAATAGAATCGTCGAAAGCACGAACCCCATCCGGTCTGTGAGTGGACCAAGCAACAGGCGCCCCAACGAGAAGGTAAGAAAGAACGCTGAGAGCATGCTGGACGCCTTCACCGTGTTCCATGAATACGCTTTCTCTAAAAAGTTGACCAGCCAGCCCCCAACTGCGAGCTCAGAGACTACTCCAAACGACAGGATCATTACCATCATCCAGAGTGCTGGATCGCGGGTTAGCGTCTTGAGTGAGGTTCGATCCTCATGCTGCAAATCGTCTCCCGGGAAGGTGCTGAGCAGTGCGGCCACAATCGGCAGCAAGCAGAGCGACAACATAGCCAGATACATCCCCCGCCAGTCCAGCATATGTCCAAATACCGTCAGTGACATGACTCCCGTCGCCAGCAAAGGGGCGACTGTTGAGCTGAGCCCATAGAAAAAGTGGGACAAATTCATCATCGTGCCGGTATTTTTCACAAAAATCCTCGCCCCCAAAATTGCGAGCGCAATCTCCAGCATGCCGTTCCCGATATACATCAAGAAGTAGGACGAGGCGAAGAACGGATACGTGTGCGACAGATAGATGAACACTCCCGAGATGATCATGGAAGCAAAGGAAATGATGCTGACCGCCTTGATTCCCCACTTACGGACAAGGACAGCGGTGAACGAGCAGGCAATCAAATAACCAAGTGCGTTTAGAGACAACAATGTTCCGAGCTGCTGTTCATCCAGATTGAAGTCGAATTGGATGCGTGGAATGGCAGGGCCTTTAATATTTTCCGAGATGCCAAATACAATAAAGCCAATAAAAATTGTCGCCAGCTGCATCGTATACATGTGGCGGGACTTGCGGGTTTGCAGATTCAAATTTAGTCCCTCCTAGATAGCCAAACTTGATTTTCTCACCTGTTGGGTGTTCAGGGACGGAAAAGTCATAGGATAGCAGCCCTCCTTCAGGATATTACAATAGTTTTGAAAAAAGTTTTAATAAGTGAAAAGTTTAAGGACATTTATATTCAATGTCAAATGTTTTTATTGCATGTTGAAGTAAGCGAGGAACCTGACCATATTACAATTACAGTAAATTGTAGCATGTCTACTTCCCGTTTAAGCTTTGTATTACCTTGATCGGCTACACTTAATTTACTGTGGATAATAAGTCATGCATCCAAAATTGCAAAAGATAAATGATATTTTACGATACAGTCTATATATAGCGAACACACAGTCTTTTGTGTATTCTTCTTATATAGACTTTTGGATACAAGGAGGCATCGTCCGTGGATTCAATGCAGCATATTATTGGCTCTAATTTGGCTCAAATCAGGAAGACTAGAGGATTAAGTTTGGATAAGGTGGCTGAACTGACAGGGGTCAGCAAAGGGATGCTGGCTCAGATTGAGAAGGGGAAATCCAATCCTACGGTAACAACCCTTTGGAAAATTGCGAACGGTTTGCATGTATCCTTCTCCACCTTTCTCAAAGAAGATCCGCCGCAAATCACGAAGATTCGGAGGGAAGACCTGCATCCGGTTATTGATGAGGACGGTAACTATTTTGTTTACCCTGTATTCCCGTATCACGCTGAAAAGAAGTTTGAGGTGTTCACGGTAAGTCTGAAGCCAGGTTTTACACACCAGGCAGAGAAGCATTTGGGGGAGGAAACGATTCTCATGATCCGTGGGGAAATGTACTTTGAAATGCAGGGGCAACAGCTCAAGCTGAGTGCAGGGGATGCCGTGCAATTTCAAGTATCTGACATACATACCTACCGGAATGATTCGGATGAGGATGCCGATTTTTATGTATTGATTTATTATGCGGATTAGTGGGATGATTAGCATAGTCTAAAACAGGCTTCCACATCATGATTTTGCAAAATCCTGAGATATAAAAAGAGAGCAACGAGGAAAAGAGAGGAAAGAATCCATGGAAAGCAAGTACATCCGAGAAACCTACTGCTTCAAGACGTCCCGAGTATTTCCCAACGATATCAACAATCATAACACGCTCTTCGGCGGCCGATTAATGTCGTATATCGACGATATCGCATCTATTGCAGCTGCTAAGCTGTGTCGTACGAACACAGTTACAGCCTCTACGGATTCGGTGGATTTTTTGCTACCTATCCATCCGAGTGATTCTGTCACTCTAGAAGCGTTCGTAACCTGGACAGGCCGTAGCTCGATGGAGGTGTTCGTAAAGGTAATTCGTGAAGGACTGATGACTGGTGACCGAAAAATCGCAGCCACCGCCTTTCTGACCTTTGTGGCATTGGACGAGAACAACCGTAAGGTGACTGTCCCGCAGGTGATTCCAGAAACAGAAGAGCAGTTACAATTGCACCAGACGGCTCCATCACGCGCAGCCATACGGCGTCAGCGGAGGGAAGAAAGCAAACAGTTGGCTAGTTTTTTGACAACAGATTATCCGTGGGAATTGTAACGTACTAGAGATTATCAATTTCATCGTTTTACGTAAAAAGGAGCCGTCTTTTCCGTTAGCAGTCACCATGTCTGCTCGGAATACGGCTCCTTTTGAAAATAACTTGAGCTATTCTACTTTAACTACACGGAAATGCTGATTCGTCCCACCATTATCGCCCCATTGAATGGCTTTGGCTCCATCGGCGGTGGCGCCTTCAGAAATATCGATCAGCTTGCCGGTTGCCCGATTTTTCAGCTTGTAATAACCACCGGTTACGGATACTAATTGCCAATGCTGACTGGACCAGCCTCCGTCACTCCACTGCTCAATAACTGTACCGTCTGTTGTGGTACCGCTTTCAACACCAATTAGCTTTCCGCTGTTGCGGTTCACAATTTTATAATATCCGCTGCCTGCATCCTTGAGCTGCCATTGCTGGTTTGCAGCTCCGGAATTTGCACGCTGCTCCAGGTCTGCGCCGTCCGTCGTTGCATTGCCAATAATGCTTAGTGGCTTATTGCTCTTGCGATTCACTAGCTGATAATAGGCATCCGGATCAATGGCAATTGGCGTTGTTATCCCCTCGACCACACCACTGGCGGTGTCAATATTAATGCTGTCGAACCAATCCATGGCTAATGAAGTCGCTGTTGGAAAACGCAGTGGCAGCCATACATATTGAGAATCCTGCACAGGACCGCTCCACGCACCCGCCCAACGGTCGCCCAAATACAGGTATGAAGTTGTCTGGGCACCTTCAACAGGAATCACGTAAGCCGACTGTGAACCATATGTCGTACCGTCCCCGAAGTTTATCGTATTACTCCAGGTTCCTTCAATGCTGGATGCGGTAGCATACTTGGCTTGATTGGGATTCCAGCCGGTTGCCCCGGATGTAATCAGGAAGTAGACGTCTCCTTTTTTGAACATCGCCGGAGCTTCACGATATTGTCCTGGCCAAAGTGTAGTCACCAGCGATTCAACTTGCAGAAAATCCGGTGTCAGACGATAGATGTTCAGATCCGCGTTTACCCGGGTAGCCGAAATGAGGTAAGCTGTACCGTTATCGTTGTATACGGTCATATCGCGCGAATCGTGATCCAGAGGACGGAAGCTGCCCTGATACGTGTAATCGCCGTCCACGGTATCGGAAGAAGCGACAGCCACTCGGGCCTCGTTGTAATTAACCCCATTCTCCTTATGCATCCATAATACGTATTTACGTGTTTTTTCATTGTAAATCACTTTCGGACGTTCAATATTCGAAACATTCAGCTCTACAGCGGAGCTGCTGGTTAGTACGTTTTTACGAAACTCCCAGTTTTTTAAATCAGAGGAACGGTAGGCGGATACCGCCTTGAACGTGCCGTTGGGATTACGATTTTCACCAAACCAATAATAGTAACCGTCTACTTTAATCATACCACCCCCATGGGCATGGACCACGTTTCCATCTGTATCTTTAAACTGAATGCCATTCACAACATTCGCTGAAGCGGCTGAAGCGATCTTAGGTGAAAACATCTGAAAAATGCTCAACGTCAGCAAAATAGAGAGCATAATACACAGCAAGCGGGCAAAATCATATTTCATTGTTTCGTCCTCCTCTGTATGCGTTATTTTAAAGCGCTTTCATTAATAGGCTCTATGAAGTAGTTTTAATAGAGATGCTTATCCCAATTGTATCCATATTGAATTGAAAGTGCTAGAGTAGTATATTGACCATGTACACGGCACACGCCATCCATATCTAACAGACTTCAATCGAACGGTGAGTGTTACAAACTGGCTGATATTCATTAGATATACAGGAGGCAACCATGAAAATATACGCGATTGATACGAGCAAGCCGGAAGCTGAGGAGCATTACGAATTACTGGTAAATCGGGTTTCGCTGGAAAAGCAGCACAAGTTAGATCGTTTTTTACATCGGGAAGATGCTTTGAGGGGCTTATATGCCGATGTGCTGCTAAGATGGTTGGTCTGCCGGCAATTGAAGGTATCTAATGCTAGTCTTCAATTTACATACAATGCGTTCGGTAAGCCTTCCTTGATAAATGCACCCGCATTCCATTTTAATGTTTCTCACTCGGGAAAATGGGTGGTGTGCGCTATTGATGATCACCCGCTTGGAATCGACATTGAACAGCTCCGTCCTATTGATTTTGAGGTAGGTAGAGTGTGCTTTTCGGACAAAGAGTATGATGCGTTAATGCGTCAGGACGCAGACAACCGATTGTCCTATTTTTACGATCTATGGACGCTTAAAGAAAGCTTTGTGAAGGCCGAGGGGCAGGGACTAACTCTACCGTTGAAGTCTTTTTCATTCGAACTGAAGGCACAACCGTTCATAGGCTTCACGACAGAGGGCTTTACCACCGAGTATTGTCATTTTAAGCAGTATGAGTTGGATCAGGATTATAAAATGGCTGTCTGTGCAGCTCATGACCAATTTGCCCAGCAGGTGCAGCAGATAGATATAAATACACTACGCTTGGAAGTGGCAACACAGGCGTAATATGAAGTGGATATGCGTATAGTTGAAAAAAGGAGATGAGTGGCGTTGACATTCGTTTTGTTCAAGCACGGCCGGTTGCATGGGGATTGGGCTTCCAAAGGAGACTCCATCGTTGTACAGCAGGGTCGGATACAAGCCATCGGATATGCTCGGGAGCTTGAATTGCAGTTGACCGGTAAGGAATATGAAACTGTGGATTGGGAAGACGCCTATGTACTGCCAGGCTTAACCGATTCACATATGCATTTGTCTATGCATGGTATGAAGCTGGCTATGCTGGATTTAACATCAGCTACCTCCAAGGAAGAGATGCTGGCTATGCTGCGCAAACGGGTCGCTGTAACACCGCCGGGAGAGTGGATTTTAGGACTTAACTGGAATGAAAATGCGTTTATTCCTGTTGAAATTCCGGGTATAGCCGAGCTGGATGCCATTACAGATCAGCATCCGGTATATCTCACTCGTACGTGCTTTCATACGTTCTTGGCCAATTCAGAGGCATTTCGGCGTGCGGGTATTAGCGAGGACACCCCTGACCCGGCTTCGGGAGCCTATGGACGAGACGCACATGGACGGTTGAACGGATTGATTTATGAGGAAGCATCCTTTGCCTTTACTAGCGTGCAGCCAGAGCCGGATTATTCGGTTAAGAAGGATACGATTCGGCGGGCTTGCCTGGATGCGCTACGGCTTGGTCTAACTGCTGCGCACACGGAAGATTTACGTTTTTTGGGCAGCGTGGAGACGATGCAGCGAATTTACAGGGAGCTGAGGGAAGAAGGTCTTGCTTTTCGCACACACCAGCTCATCTATCATCCCTTTATGGAAGAAGCGAAAGTGCAAGGGCTGCGTGCAGGTACCGGAAATGAGTGGTTTAAAATCGGTGCGATTAAAATGTTTGCCGATGGCGCTATTGGTGGAAGAACGGCATTATTGTCAGAACCTTATAGTGATGCTCCACATACCCGCGGAATGGCGATTCAACCGCAGCCAGAGCTGAATCAGATGGTGGCAGCTGCCAGGGCCGCAGGCTTTCCAGTGGCTGTACATGCTATAGGGGATGGGGCAGCGCACATGATTTTGACAGCGATGGAGGCCCATGTGCTCACGGAGGAAAGCGGTTTGCCAGATCGCCTGATCCATGGACAGGTGCTTAGGAGGGATTTGGTCAAGAGAATGGCGAAGCTGCCGCTGATTGCGGACATCCAGCCCCGTTTTGTCGCAAGTGACTTCCCTTGGGTACTGGATCGGGTGGGGAAAGAACGGACTGAATATTTATATGCCTGGAAAAAGCTGTTGGAAGCAGGCATTCCATGTGCTGGAGGTAGTGACGCGCCGATTGAGCCGTTAAACCCTTTTCTTGGTATTCATGCGGCAGTGACTCGCGCCAAGCCGGAAGAAATGCATGAGGGCTATCTTCCCGCTGAAAAGCTGGATGTACATGAAGCCATTCGTCTGTTTACCACGGGAAGCGCAGTAGCAGCCGGAGAAGCTGATGAAAGAGGGGCGATAGCTGAAGGGAAAGCCGCTGACTTTACAGTCATTGACCGTGATGTATCGGAAAGCCCGCAAGCTTTACTTGACGTGAGGGTACGAATGACAGTTGTAAACGGGAAAGTAGCATATCGGTCATAGGCTGGTGATAAGTTGTATGCCAAAAGCCTTCAACTTCACTTTTCACGTGAGGTTGAAGGCTTTGTATTTTATAAACCACGCTGTATAAATCGGTCTGCGTTTTTTACACTGGACCATAGATCAGAGCTGGCTCCGCCCGGATACCAGTAGGCGAAGCCAGCAAACCCAGCATCCTGCCCCAAGCGATACTTACGAGTGAAGGATCGTCCTTCCTCAAGCCACAGCTTATGAAGCTGTGTGTCTTTGTAAGACACGGTATACTGCTGAATATCCTCATTCCAGATTGGTTTGGAGACGGAACGGGATACTAGCTGGTTTTGCTGATCTAGTGATATATCAGAGGAAGCGATTGAATGTCCGCTAGCATTAAGAGTCCAGTTCCGTGTAAATAATGGCAACGCCAAGATCGCTTTTTCCGGATAGGTGGTTTGTACGAAACGCCGCACGCTTTCACGGAGCCATGGCAATGAGGACACAGAGCCGGGGATCGAGCTACCTCCCCAATGCTCGTCATATCCCATCAGGATCAGATAGTCTGCCGCAGCGCCAAGCTGTTTATAATCAAAGGCGGCAGTCCAGTCCGTTCCGTAATCAGGAGATACACAAATCGCCAGTACCGTATTCTGACTCTTCAACTTAGCTTTTAATTGTTGGACGAACAATGTTAAATTGGCACGATCCTGACCATCTACATTTTCAAAATCAATGACAAGTCCGTTCAAACCGTATACAGATACGGCATTGGCAAGCTGAGTTATAGTTTTATTCCGTAGAACCTCACTGGATAGAATTTGGTGCGTCAGCACCAGATTGGAACGGTTGCCTACCATAGCCCAGATATTTTTATGATGCTGTTTGGCCCAGGTAAGCAGCGACGCATTGGTATAGTCGCTTATACTACCTGTTTCATTTAGAAAAAACCAACGTGGTGACAGGGTGTTGATGTTGGATTGGAGCACCGTATTTTCAAACTGCTGAACGGTTTGATCATATTGCCAGCCTAGTCGGATGGAAGAAGCGGTGGAAGCAGTTTGGTTAGCATGCTTTGTTGAATACGTTAGCAGACGCTCCAGCAATGCCGCTGTTTCTTCGCGGGTTAGAGAGGATGCTGGACGAAAATAGTTACTTTCACCTTTCATAAAGCCGTAACGATTTACGGTGGTTACCGCATCAAGAGCCCAATCTGCAATTTCCCCAGTATCTGTGAAGGAGGAAGTAGCATTTCCTGATCCGCCCGAAGAACGGATGAGACGTGCGATCATCAAGGCCGCTTCTTGACGGGTTATAGGACTATTAGGTTGGAATGTGGCAGACGTTCCCCCCTGAACGATATTGAGTTGAGAAGCCGCTTCAATCCATCCATAGTACCACGTCTTTTGGGCAACATCTCGGTAGGAGGAAACGGCTGCTTGTACAGGCTCCAGACCGAGTGTACGGTCCAGTGCGGTAACCCATTCGGCTCTGGTAACAGCCTTTTTAGGAGAGAAGTAACCAGGTTGTGTACCGTTCAAAATTCCTTTAGCGTGCAGGGAAATAATAGACTGATAGGCATAGCTGTGTGCAATATCTTGGAACGTAGCGCCGGATGATGCTGCTGCTGGAGCAGCTAAGTATGAAGTGAATGTTGTGAATATTGTGATGGCTGCAGTTGCTGAAAGGGTGAGCCTGGTTAACCAACGTGATCGTTTGGAACTCATACCAAATAACCTTCTTTTTTATGATAGATTGTAGATTCATATATCGTTACTCGACGAATAATACTATCAAAAAGAGGAAAGTTATTCATTGCTAAATTGCTGGAAAAACACCAAAAAACCCGCTACCTATGCGGCAACGGGTTTGATATTGGATAAACTATGCTTTTTTGGCATACATAATACCGATAGTCTGTGGACCACAATGACTGGAAATGACACAGCCTGCTGTAGTTAGCAGTACCTCTTGTGCGTTCGTTTCTTCTTTCAAGCGAGCTTGCAGCATCAGCGCATCTTCCTCGGCCAAAGCGTGCACGACAATAATGATATCGTTATCCATCTGATCTCGTTGATTCAGAGCGTTTTGCAGCATCTGATCCAGTGCTTTTTCACGTTTGCCGCGGACTTTGTAGGCAGGCGTCATTTTTCCGTCAATCACTTTGATCACCGGACGAATTTTGAGCAGACTGCCAATCAGGTTTTGCATGCCTGAGCATCTTCCGCCTTTATACAGGTATTCAAGTGTATCAATGACAAATTCCGTGTCTATTAACGGCCTGGTTTTTGTCAACATGTCTACAATCTGCTCTATCGTATTGCCGTTGGTTGCCGCACGAGCAGCTTTCATCACAAGCAGGCCAAAGCCGCACGACAAATTCAAGGAATCAAAAACCGTAATGCGACCTTCCGGAAATTCGGAGGCAGCGAGTAGCGCATTCTGGTACGTCGATGATAGCTCGGAAGACAGACTGATATATAAAATGTCGTCCCCTTGTTCTATGTAGGGCGCAAAGGCTTGAATAAAATCCGACGGAGAAGGTGCGGCGGTACGCGGTAAATGTCCCTCGCGGCTTACACGTTGAAATAATTGTTCTGGGTGAATGTTTACACCATCCTGCAATGCCTCATCACCAAATACTGTATACAATGGCACAATACTAATTTCGTACTGTTGACGCCAGTGAGCAGGAATATCACTGGTACTGTCGGCAAAAATTTTAATTTTGTTCATACATTGAATCCTCTCTGTGTGATGCAGAAAAATTATAAAGATTGCACGGAGGAAGGATAGATATCCGCTGTGCTATTCGGAACGGAAAGACCGATGGCAAGAAGTGCAATAAAGCCCACAATAATAAGTGCATTAATGATTAAGCCTGTAATAGCAAAGGTTTTCTTACGGTTTTTTAACGCAATTCCAATGATACCGACCACAAGTCCGCTACAATTCAGCAACAGGCTGCCTAAAAAAATAAAAGGAAGCAGTACCGTTCCGGTTTGCTGCAGAGCGACTTCCGGGTTCATCGTTTGGTATTGGCCGAAATGAGCCAGCAGATTAATAACCATAATAGCCAGAATAATATATCCGATCAGGCTGACAAGCGACATAATAAAAGAAGCAATTCCGGGACCGGAATGTTTGAGCTTGACCGGAGGCTGGAACACAGGAGTTTCTGAAAAAACAGGGTGCTCCTCAGGCGCAGCAGGCTTTTGCAAATTAGGATCTTGGTAACTCATTTTTTCAACTCCTTGAACATAGTCCGAACAGGTACTAATTTTCCACAAAATAAACAAAAAAGCAAGCCACCCTACACATTACCCTTCAAAAGACAGGGTCTAATCATCCAATTCTGTATGCGGTCTGTTCACACACGCTGGCTGGTAAACTTCATACGGTTTCGATAAAATAAGAAGAACATTCGGTTAAAAGGATGAGATGAAAAGGAGTACACAAACATGCAACGAAAATGGATATTTGTGGGATCTATAATGATGATGTTGGCGGTAGCCATTGGAGCGTTCGGGGCACATATTGTGAAACCCCGGATCGACGCGGATGCTTTGGCCGTGTATGAAACAGGTGTGAAATATCATATGATTCACGCTGTCGGTTTGCTGATCATTGCGTTGGCTGCTGGACAGTGGGGTTCTTCCAACCGTTTGAGATGGGCAGCGCGTCTGTTATTAACGGGTATCATTTTGTTTTCCGGCAGCTTGTATGTGCTAAGTTTGACCGGAATCCGTGTGCTGGGGGCTATCACCCCCTTAGGAGGCGTGTGTTTTATTGCAGGATGGATATTGCTGGCATGGGCTGCCATGGGCCTGAAGAAAGAGGATTAGAGTTCTTTTCGGATAATGCAAAAAAAAGAGAACGGGCAAGAAAAACGTTATGTTTTTCCTGCCCGTTCTCTTTTTTTTTTGCTTCGTTTTTTTATGAAGTATTTACATTTACGATGTGATTTCATCGATCTCATTCATTTTAAAGGAGTACACTTGTTTCTCATCTACATGATACACACTCAGCAGGCTATTATCATGATCCAGATTGAGGATGCGGCAAGGGATGCTACGCTGTCCGCCATAGCGGTTCACGATTAACCGTACAAGCGTATTATCTTGTATATAGCGTTTGATCCATTCATACGTACTAAGTTCTTGTTGTGTTGCAGGCTTTGGCTGTACGTGGGATTGTTTGATCTCTTGAACGACTGGCGGCTTGTTCGTAACTGCGGCTGACTTCTTTTTGGAGAACTTTTCCGCAAGCGTAGCAGCTGCGTCAGACGGGTTATTACTGGCTGACTGTTTTTTTAGATACAGTGCAGCTTCGATTAAATTCCCAAGTTCAATACCGGATTGAATCCGGCTATCCGCAATGTGTTCGTTTTGGCTCAAGAGATTAAGCAGGAACTGAAGGGCCTCTACGTTCGAACGGCCTTTAACTAACACATCTACATTAAATAAATAACTGGTTTCGTCTTGATTTGATTCCTTTTTCATACATCCTCCAGCCCAAGCCATGGGTAATTAGTCTTTTATAGTACCTATCAATATATCATTAAAACGTAATCTATCATAGTGCCTAAGGCCCTGTTGTTGGATATTAACAAAAATAAAATCTATATAAAGCCCTATGTGTAAAATTTTAATGGAGTACACCGGAATTGTACATTTTTGCATGTGTACACGAATGAGGTCAGTATGTGAGCACTAGATATAGATAAGCAAAGCCAGAGTTACATATACAGAGAATAAAGGAGGTAGGGGGTGAAATCAAGTAGTTTAAATTTTAAACATGTTACGGTGGAAAAATATAACGAAGCAGTATCATCCATCCAGAAGAAAAGTAAAATCCCCCTTAACGAAAGGGGGGATGGGGCATATCAAAAACATGATATATTATAGTAATCGCAATTAAAGTAAATTTTATTTGCGATCAAAAGGGGATTCGTTGTGGTCGAATAAGGTAGTCATGTTCGACTGCCCAACTCACAAGACCACTCCAGAAATCTTCACAGGCTGAAATGATCTTCGCTGGTTCAGCTAAATCTCCGGACATCACCAACTTAACTACATGATCAAATCCTTCTGGACGACTCGGCAGTTCCAGGGCCTCCGGTAGAACCATTGAACCCGTTGAGAAAAGCTTCTGATTGTGCAACCCAACTAACATAGCCCCATATTGGGCAAACTGCATTACCAAGTACGGCAAGTAGGTATGAGGGCCATTTACACGGACATTTCTAAGCTTTCCTATAAACTCGTACATTTCACCTACAAGCACTTCGTTGATGGCATGCCTGAAATCTTCCTTTGTTGGGGATTCGGCCGCTTCCTTTAATATAGAAAAAAAGTTTTTAGGATCATACAGACGAAGTGGGGAAAAGAAGGGTTCATGTGTCAATGGCCAATCGCCCTCAACAGTAGAGGCAATTTTAAGAAGAATGTCTGAACTACAGACGTTCACCTCAGCTTTCCAGGGCCCCGCCGACCATTCATGGCTAAATTCTACGGGGCCGTTTGGTTCACTTAGTACACAAAACATTTCAATGTCCGAGAAAGGGCCGTCAGTACCTTTGGCAACAGATCCATAGATCCCTATAGCCAGAATTTTGTCTCTGTATACTTCATGTAACCTCGCAGCTATTTCGTGGCAAGTCTGAAGTCTCTCACTTCGAGAAATGTTGACAGGTCCATTCATGTCCATTAGTGATCTCCCTCTATTTCCTACGGTCTAAGTGACTTGTCCAATTTACGGATTTGCCATTCAGCGAGGGTTTAATTTCACTTGTGAGCCCTTGCCGCCCGTCTGGATTCCAGTTTCCTTCACTCCGGCTTCCTTCAGATCGACCAGTAGCCGCTCTAGTACCGCTTTAGCAACAGGTGCTTCTTTTGCTCCAGAAGCTTTAACGACCAACTGCACCGGTTTGCCGGAACGCAGATGTTTGTCTGCCTGACGCAGCTTCGTGTCGTAATCATGCTCCTCAATATGAGCAGTGAAGCGAAGCTCCTTGACCTTTTCTTTGCCGCTGTTTTTTGCGGTTCGGCCGACATTCGTTTTGCTTGCTGCGGCTTCTTTTTGCGCAATCGCTTTTCCTTTGCCCTTTGCGACCAAGCTACAGGGCGGTGGACTGCTCATCAGTGAGGTGCAGACCAGGTCCACCCCTTTGGATCGGGCCATAGCCAAGGCTTCTGACTTCGAGACAACGCCGAGCTTCTCCCCTGCGAGTCCAGTGAGTACCACTTCGTCAGCTTTAATTTGCTCGTTGATTAATACTGCCACGTAAATGTAGCCTCCCTTAAACAATGATAAAGCTATCATATACGGAACCCGTTTGCGATTCAATTTTAGATCTATCCGTATTGACAAAAGTCACTAAGCCCTATACTCTTTTACTGATAATGATTATCATTTTCCAATGCAATATACATACAGGGGTGATTGAGAGAAATGAAAAAGATGTTGAATAGCCTATTGTTATTTGTAGTATTTACTATTGTATTGGCGGGCTGCGGTGCAGCTGGGGATAGCTCGAAGACGGAAGGTACTGCTGGGTCTGAGCAGACATCTACTACGGCTGGTCCGGTTACGGTTAAGGACGACCACGGGGAAGTCAAGCTGGACAAGCCAGCGGAACGTGTCGTTGTACTCGAATGGACGTTTACCGAGGACCTCATTGCACTTGGCGTACAGCCTGTCGGCAATGCGGACAATGAAAACTACAAGCTGTGGGTAACACCGGAGGCAAAGCTGGCTGATACCGTAACTGATATCGGCACACGGGGCGAACCGAATCTAGAAGCGATTGCGGCGCTCAAGCCAGATCTTATTATCTCTAACGCCGATAACAATGCAGCGATCTATGCACAGCTTAAGGGGATTGCACCGACGATAGAATTCGATCCTTACAAGGGGAACGGCTATGATTACGACCGTATGGTCGAAATTTTCAAGCAAGTCGCTGTGGCTTCCGGAAAAACGGAACAGGCTGATAAGGTCCTAAGCGAACTTGACCAGCACTATATAGATGCAAAGGCTACATTGGAGAAGGCAGGCAAAGCAGACTTTCACTATGCGCTGACACAAGCCTTTACAGCTCAAAATGCTGCCAGTCTGCGAATGTTCAAAGAAAATTCGGTTGTAGTGGGAACGCTTGCGAAAATCGGCATGGTGAACGACTGGAAGTCGGACAAGACTGAGAAATATGGGTTTAGCACCGTTGGCATTGAAGCTCTTCCAGCTGTGCAGGACAGCAATTTTATCTATATTACGCAAAAGACGGACGATGTATTTGGAGCCGCGATGAAGAACAACTCGGTATGGAACGGACTGAACTTTGTCAAAGAAAAACGGACCTACCCACTGGACGGTACAACATGGACGTTCGGCGGCCCAATCTCATCTAAAGTGCTGGTTGATCAAGTAGTCGGAGCTCTGACGAAATGACCCGAACAGGCACAACGGGTTTATCGAAGACTTGGCGTGTAGGAAGCATTTTTGGGGGCGGATTGATCGTCCTCATCGTGCTTTTTTTTGTAAGCTTGTGTTATGGAGAGGCTTCAATCCCGCTGCATACAGTAATTGAGGCGTTGACCCAGCGTCAGAATACGCTCGATCATAACATGGTGTGGGATCTCCGAATGCCGCGTACGGTCATTGGAATCCTAGCAGGTGGTGCGCTGGCCATCGCCGGTGCTCTGCTCCAGGCCATCACCAAAAATCCGCTGGCGGCTTCTGATACACTAGGAATTAACGCCGGTGCCTACTTTGTGGTCGTCCTTGGCGCGGTGATGTTTCCCGGATTGCTGCATCAGGCGCCGTTTCTATTTGCCGCTGTCGGCGGCCTGCTTGCAGCGGTGCTGGCTTACTTCATGGGCGGGGGACGATCTGGAAGTCCAATTCGGTTGGCGCTTGCCGGTTTGATTGTATCCATGGTTCTCGGTTCGTTTACCGGAGCTTTGCATATCTTTTATTCATTTGAAACGCAGGGACTGTTTCTCTGGGGTTCTGGCTCGCTTGTGCAAAACGACTGGAGCGGGACGACTTACGCCTGGCCCTGGGTCGTAGGACTCTCGATCATTGCCGTTCTGCTGTCAAGGCAGTTTGATGTTCTGGATCTGGATGAGTCCACATCCACGTCGCTCGGACAAAAGGTTAGCTTGACCCGGGCGGTGGGAATTGTATTGGCTGTACTGCTGTCGACCATTACAGTCAGCGTCATTGGACCCATTGGTTTTGTGGGTCTGGTAGCTCCGCATTTGGTTCGCTTAAGCGGTCTAAAAATGCATCGTTGGGTGCTGCCTGGTTCCTTCCTGTGGGGGGCATTACTGTTGACTGGCGCTGACGTGCTGGCGAAAATGGTCCACCAATCAAGCATGGATTTGCCGACCGGAGCAATGATGGCCTTGATTGGGGCTCCTTGGTTAATTTGGCTGATTCTGTGGAAAATGAAGCTGCCTTCTGGTATTAGCGGGCAGTCTTCAATGAACATAGGTGTGCGCTCTCGGAAATTACCGTATGGCAGGCTGGTCATGTTGCTTGGGTGCGGTGCCGTGCTGTTGACCGTATTCAGCCTGATGTTTGGAGGAATGCGAATTCCGGTCGGCGATTTGCTGTCCGGCCTGTTCGGCGGTGAGAACACAAATTCGGCCTTGCTGCAGTTTAGAATTCCGCGCACGCTGGTGGCAGCCGGGGCTGGTATCGCACTTGCGGTCAGCGGTGTCTTGATCCAATTAGCCGTTCGTAATCCCTTAGCGGATGCCTCGATCATTGGTGTTTCTTCAGGGGCTGGTTTCGGCGCGCTTGCAGTAATTATCGTTTGGCCTGGGCTGCCTGTTTATATGCTGCCCATCGCGGCGATTGCCGGAGCGACGGTTTCGGCGGCGGTGATCTTCTTTTTATCATGGAACAAGCACCTAAACCCGTCTGTGGTCATCCTACTTGGGATTGCCGTATCAGCGATCGGAGCAGCTGGCATTCAGATACTGATTATCCAAGGTTCGCTTTGGGGCAGCACAGGCTATATTTGGCTGACGGGTAGTACCTACGCTCGAAACTGGGGGCAGGTGGCGACGATTCTGGCTTTTCTGCTCGTGTTGTTGCCAATAGCCTGGTGGCTAGCTCGCCGCTTCGATCTTTTGGTATTTGACGATAGCAGCGCCATGGGACTGGGACTTCCGGTGCGCCGCACCCGGCTGCTGGCCATGACAGTGGGTGTGCTGCTGGCGGGCGGAGCGGTGGCCTGTGTGGGTACAGTTGGCTTCATCGGGCTGATTGCCCCGCATATCGTGCGTACGTTGATTGGGCACCATGTACGCCGCTCCATTGTTCTGTCGAGCATCTTGGGAGCGGTAATGCTGGTGCTGGCTGATACGATTGGCCGGACAGTGCTTGCGCCGACCGAAATTCCTTCTGGATTGCTGATCGCACTGATCGGTGCACCGTATTTCCTGTACTTGATGTATCGCTCCAATAAGAGTAAGTCAGTGTAGTTGAATATGTACACAAACAGGCTGTTTCCCAGCGGATTTCTGTGGGGAAGCAGCCTTTATTATTAATTCTCCTACGTAGTCATTGGGCTTTATATTTACAAATCTAATAAAATAGATATAATATTTTATATGGAACCGTCATTGATTTATAAAGCATTGTCAAACGAAACTCGTCGTCTAATTATGCTGTGGTTAAAAAAACCAGAAGAGTTTTTTGATGAACAGGCTTATCTAAAGCAAGGGCTTAATTTTCAAATTGGTGTATGTGTGGGAGATATTCAGGCTAAAGCGGGACTTGCGCAGTCTGTGATTTCAAGTTATTTATTAACGATGCAAAAATCCGGTTTGTTAGAGTCTGAGCGTATTGGGAAGTGGACGTACTATCGTCGGAATGAAAAAACAATCCGGGAATTTGCCGAGTACGTTCAAAAGGAACTATAAACAGAAAGGAGGTTTTTTTTTACATAACATATCTACAAATCTATATATATAATTAAATTGGAGGCTTATACTTAAAATGAAAAAGGTTAACCCGTTACTTATTATCATTCTGGCTTTAGGCGTATTCGGCATTATTACAACGGAAATGGGGATTATAGGTGTTCTCCCCCAAGTAACTCAAAAATTCAATGTATCAGCTGCCCAGGCTGGTTGCCTCGTCAGTATTTTTTCTTTAGTTGTTGCCATTTCAGGTCCGTTCTTGACCTTACTCGTTTCCGGCATGAATCGTAAAGTCATTCTATTAACCGCTGTATTCAGTTTTGTCATTTCCAATATTGTCTATGCCTATACCACTCATTTTGAGGTCATGCTCATTTTTCGTGTTCTTCCTGCTATTTTTCATCCTGTCTTTTTTTCGGTCGCTCTCGTGACTGCATCTCATCTTGTCCCCCCTGAAAAGAGTAGTAAAGCGGTCACCAAGGTTTTCGCTGGAATTACAGTAGGATTTGCGTTTGGCGTGCCTTTGACTTCCTATCTTGCTGATAAGATATCGTTAGAAGCTGCTTTCTTATTTGGTGCTGTCGTAAGCATGATTGCATTTGTAGGAATACTCGTATGGCTTCCTTCCCTGCCAGTTCAGGAAAAGATGTCTTATGGCAAACAGCTTGGTATATTACGTAAACCTCAATTGTGGTTCAACATTGTGACTGTTATTTTTATCTTTGCAGCTATGTTTTCGGTGTATAGCTACTTTGCCGAATATCTTGGAGAAGTAACTCTTATGAACGGGTCATGGATCAGTATGATGTTGATGGTCTTTGGAATCGTCATGATTTTTGGAAACTTTTTATTTGGAGGATTATTACATAAAAATCTGACTAAGACCGTCATCATGTTCCCATTGCTATATATGGTCATTTACGTATTCACTTATGCTCTGGGGGCATCTTTCCTACCGATGATTGTGGTTGTGCTCATTTGGGGGGCCGTGCATTCCGGGGGGCTAATTATTAGTCAAACATGGTTAACCACTGAAGCGAAAGAAGCTCCAGAGTTTGGTAATAGCCTGTTTGTCTCATTTTCTAATCTAGGTATTACGATGGGAGCTGCTATAGGCGGCTGGTTTATCTCTCACTTGGGAATACACCAGCTCATCTGGAGCGGAATGATGTTTGCGCTGCTAGCGTTTTTATCTATGATTATAAAAATAAAATTGTTCAATTCGAATGCAACGGAAGCCAGCGTGCGTTAAAATATGGATAGACATTAGAAGAGTACTCTACATTATGTATTGGGAGGAATAGATGAATATTCGAATGTATCATGATCTGGAGGCTTAATTGGAAGAGGAAATTTGGGCTCTTGGTGAGGAAGCAGCTCATATACTCCCATTAGATAGCAACTTAGCTGAGGAAAAAGCACAGAGGGCCTGGGATCTAATACCCGAACCTAAGCATACATGAGGCATTACAGGTGTAACCCTACATCAATACGTTCAAATTCTTAATTATAACGGGCATACTCAGCGATCAGTAGAGCTTTTAAATGGGGAGATTATAGATTTGGAAGGTTCAGGGTACCGGATTATACATGCTGAACCTTATATCCAGATGGCGGAAACACTTCTTCATCAGAGCAAGCTTGTATTAGCTCATGAATATCTCCAGAAGGCATACTCGATTGGGAGTGCAAGAGCATTTCGGGACCAGCCCAAGCTTTATCTCAAAATGGCGAAAAGTAAAGCACTGGATGAACAGGATATACTACTTCAATTTGCAGCGTTAGATGTGAATGCCAAACTTCTAAGCGATTTAAAGGATAATCAATAACCAATGAAATGGCCTCATACAGTCTGAGATAAAATGCTGATCTGGATACGACGGAAAATGGGTTTCAATATTATTTATGGGGAGGACCAATGCATTGAAATTAAAAGAAGTGCTCTTAGGCACCCACAGTTTCGAAGCGATAAAAGCTTTTTACGGCTCTCTCTTGGATTTGCAGGTTGTGGAGGAGAACCCTTCGCGGTTGTCTTTTCAAGTAGGGGAATCGGTTCTTGCTTTTCAGGAATCTTCTCACATGGAAAATGAATTTTATCATATTGCGGTTACGATTCCAACGAATAAATTCATAGAAGCAAAACAGTGGATAATCGACCGTGGGATTTCATTGATTTCAAGACCCCAAGAAGATGAGTTTTTTTTCGAAAACTGGAATGCAACAGCGCTTTACTTCTATGATCCGGATCATAACCTTGTCGAGTTCATTGCTCACCATACACTCAACAACGCAGTCACTGAAGCTTTCGGGCCCCACTCTCTACTTCGTATAAGCGAGATCGGTCTTCCTGTCGATGATGTCTCCGAAGTATCAAGGATAATCACCGAAACGTTCCAACTTGATTCATGGGGAGGGGCTGGACAGAAATTCGCGCCGCTAGGGGATGTAGAAGGATCATTTATAGTCATAGACAAGCAACGGCCTTGGTTCCCTGATGATAGGCTTCCGGCCGTATTTAACACCAGAGTCTTGTTCGAAGCTCCATGCTCTGCCAGTCTTTCGCTTCACAATGGTTTGTATGAATTGAGATCAAACTGATTTAGGGCTTCCCCGGATTTCTGGAATAAAGCTTGCACAAGGGGGAAATCCGGGGGGCCATAATACATTCAGGAGAGAATATATGAATATTAGACTACTTGATTCAAATGAAAAATATCCATTAGAGCTCTTGTTACTAGCTGATCCTTCGCACCAACTTGTTGAGGAATACTTAAAAAGAGGGCAGTGTTTTGTAGCAGAGATTGACCATCATATTGTTGGAGTCTATGTTCTTTTACCTACAAGACCTGAAACAGTTGAGTTAGTGAATATAGCAGTATCAGAAGGTATGCATGGTAAAGGAATAGGCAGACAATTAGTAACACATGCAATTGAAACAGCTAGGGCACAAGGTTATAAAACGATGGAAATGGGCACAGGAAACTCTAGCATTGGGCAGTTAGCTCTCTACCAAAAATGTGGGTTCAGAATTGTTGGTGTAGATCTAGATTTCTTTGTCAGACATAACTATCTAGAAGAAATTTATGAGAATGGCATACAGTGTAGAGATATGATTCGTATGTCTCAGGATTTATAGAGCTTAATTTCTTTGCAAACCCTTCAAAGGTATCTTAAGTAAGGTTCTGAAAGGTATATGATATTGTGCCAAAAGATGGTACAATAAATTGCGGAAAGGCTATACAATCATTGGATTGCAATAGTCCTCTTTTTAATGAGTTGATATCCTAACAAGTTCCTGATAAGGGGTGGTTACTTTTGTACAACACAACCACGATACTCACAGAGATAACAAAACATATGAAAGATAAAGATTTAATCCTTAGTGATCTTGCCAGAGAGGCAGAAATGAATCCGGGAACCATGAGCAGTATTATTAATGGGAACCGCACTCTTTCAGTGGATCAGCTAGACCGAATTACAAAAGCAATGGGGCATCCCGTTGGCTATTACTACGAACGGTATGTGTCTGAGTATTTAACAGAGGCTAATCCGAATTGGCGTCGAATGAGTCCTTTTATACATAATTGTGCGAAATTGAACAAACTGGACTGCATTCATGATGTGGTCAATCTATTAATGGATAAGTTGGGCTATTCAGAATCCTTATTTGAGCTTGCTGAAGAATTATTTCATGAAAAGATGTACCAAGCGGCAGCCATACTTTATGAAAATGTAGCTGTAAGTGAGAAAAAACAATACTCAGAACGTCTGGCTATGTGTCAGTACCGCTTGTTCCATACGAGGCAAGGAGACAATCAAGAGAAAAACTATGAAGCGGCAGTTCAATTTGAAATATATGTTGAACGACTAGATGAGATAGATCAGTTAGAAGCGTTAAAAGATTTGGCGAATACATACCGTTCGTTACGTAAATGGGACAAAGTAGAATTGTTCGCTAAAGCTTTGGGAGACAAAGCTAAAATTCAATACAAATTGGAACAACAGCGGCACCATGTGAAAAAAGAAAATTCAAAGAAACCAAGTTTTCCTCTGTTTGCTTATTGGGCATTTTCTCATTTACTTCGGGCACAAGCATATGACGAGAGGAAAGACTATGAAAAGGGACTTCATCATATCAAAAAATATGCTGATTTAAGCTGGGTTACTGATACAGATGAAGAAACATTGAAATGGAAGTATAAATATGAGGATTGGGCAGTAGTAAATACGTATGTAAATAAGCTTCTTTCAGGCGAAGAGAGCGTAATTCCCGAGTATGTAGCTTATATTTCTTCAAGAAAAGATGAGGTTCTTCCCGCACTTGATAATATCCTTGAGGCGGCAAATCGATACCATTTTGATGTAGATGATATTTTAGAGCAATTCGAGGAGGATATTTTATCTTATTTGGAACAACAAAAAATCGAAGGCTTTTATACTCAACGATTTATAACAGAGCGTTTTATACATTTTTCTAAGGAATTATCAGTCTACTTTTTGACTAAAGGAAGATTTTCTGATGGCTTTAAATTTTTATTAAATTGTTTGGGAAAATCTACATTAATCAATAATAAATCATATATAATCAAATGTATGAGGCTGTTTGAGTCTTATCAGGAGCATGCATCATTTGAGACGAAGACAGCTTACAGAAATTTGATTAATGAGGTGGATCAAGATGAAGCGTAAAATAATTCTGACCTTTTTAGCAACCAGCTTTATGTTAGTAGCGATAGTTACTGCCCCTTTACTTTTTCATGGTCAAGAACATGGCTATCAACCGAGTCACCATGGCGAAATGTAATTCTTTCTAACAGGAAAAGATACTTGATATTTAATTCAATTAAATGGGTCGGAATATTAAACCAAATGGATAATGGAACAGGTTAGATGGAATGATCCGTCTAGCCTTTTTATTTCCTGTTTTGCTGTATTTAAGCAATATGAGGAAATCTTCTTTTGAGAAATTTATGTAAAAGGTGTAAAAATGTAATGTGTGCTGTTGCAAAC
Organism: Paenibacillus sp. FSL R7-0340; assembly: GCF_038002205.1. Classification (NCBI taxonomy): domain Bacteria; kingdom Bacillati; phylum Bacillota; class Bacilli; order Caryophanales; family Paenibacillaceae; genus Paenibacillus; species Paenibacillus sp. FSL R7-0340. The sequence goes on along the minus strand of NZ_JBBOBY010000001.1, from coordinate 4,477,398 downwards.
AACTAAAGGGTATATGGCTTTGTTCTAAAAGACGGTACAATTATGGGTGAAAAAGTATTTTTTCCAACTGTTTCTCTATTACATGGTTTAACTATGTATCATATGCCGAGTCTACGTTGAAAGGGTGGTTTATTCATGGAAATCACACTTACGATTGCAGCAGAATTAAAGCAATACCTAATACAAAAAGGCTTGAGTATGACTGAGTTTGGACACATCATTGATTTGAATGTAGGTACGGTTAGCAGTATTGTTACTGGAAATCGTATTTTATCCGTTAACCAATTGGATCGCATTACTGCCGGAATGGAATTGCCACCAGACTATTTTTATGAACGTTACATTGAGGAGTGTATCTTAGAAGAAACGCTCAACTGGCGGAGAATTAGCCCTTTTTTGTACCGATGCGTGGAGCTTGGCCGACTTGATTGCTTGCAGTGCGTTGTATTTCTGTTGCTGGATAACCCAATCTATCCTCCGTTACTCTTTGAAGTAGCCGAGAATATTTACAGAGATGGTTACAAGGAAGCAGCGGCGTTTCTTTATGAAAATGTGAGCGAGAGTGAAAGGCAGCAACATTCAGAGCGATTGGCAGTGTGCCAGTATCGATTGTTTACGATTCGTATTGGAGACGATCAAGAGAAAAACTATGATGCAGCCATTCAATTTGAGCCTTACGTTGATCGATTAGATGAGCTAGATCAGTTAGATGCCTTAAAAGACTTGGCGAATACATACCGCTCGTTACGAAAATGGGACAAATTAGAATTATTCGCTAAAGCTCTTGGAGATAAGGCTAAAATTCAATACAATTTGGAACAAAAACGGCATCATATGAATAAAGACATTTCGAAGAAACCCAAATTTCCTTTGTTTGCGTATTGGGCATTCTCGCATTTACTTCGGGCAGAAGCTTGTGAAGGAAGGAAAGACTACGAGCAAGCACTTCAGCATACTTATGCTTACACCGATTTGAGTTGGGTGAACGCTACAGATGAAACTGCTTTGAAGTGGAAGAGGCAATATGAAGACTGGGCAGTAGTAAATACGTATGCAAATAAGCTTCTTTCTGGTGATAAGGGCGTTCTTCTCAATTATGTAAATTATATTTCTTCAAGAAAAGAGGAAGTTCTTCCCGCACTTGATAATATGCTTGAAGCGGCAAATCGATATCATTTTGATGTAGATGATATTTTAATACAATTTGAAGGAGAAATTATTTCCTTTCTGGAGCGAAAAAAAGTGGAAGGGTTGTATACTCAACGCTTCATAACAGAGCGATATACTGATTTCTCAAGGGAATTAGCAATCTATCTTTTGCGCAAAGGAAAGTTTTCAGACGGTTTTACATTTTTGTTAAGTTGTTTGGAAAAGTCTGCTGAAGTTAATAATAAAATACAAGCAATTAGATGTATGAGGTTGTTTACGTATTTTAAAGAACATGCATCTGCTCACACGAGGGCAGTCTACGGAAATCTAATTAAAGTGGTTAATGAAGATGAAGAGTAAGTTGATCCCGCCCTCCTAGTATCCAGTTTTATGTCAGTAGCATCAGTAATTATGATCCAACTGGACAATATAGAGGAATGTTGGAATAAAATAGTCTCAAGTTCAAGATCACAGTAGACTTAGAAAAACAACTATGATCAAGAGGTTAGATGGAATTATCCGTCTAGCCTTTTTTAAATGGCCTGTTTTGCTCTACATAAATAAGCTTCTAGAAGTGACTTAGCTTGGACTTTTATCTGTCAAATGCTTATTCGATCATTGGAAGATTATCATTGGAAGATTATATAATGTGGAAAGTAGTATTTAAATAACAAGACATATTGCCTATTCCCTTCATTTCCCTTATGATAATTGCACTACTACCAAAGAAGGAGATACATATGAAGAAAGCTATTCTACTATTATTGATGTTTGCTATTTTAATTCCATCACAAGTATTGGCAGCAACATCTACAAAAGCAATGTCAACAAGTGAAATCGAAAAAATATACTTTGAGAATTACAAAGATCGTGTGAAGGAAATTAAAATTGCACAAAAAAAACTTAATGCTGTTCTGGGGGCAGAAGTTCGTGAGCTAACTCAGAGATTAAGTCAAGCATCAGCGCGCTATAAAAACGAAGTGAAAAATAAATCAAGTAAAGCGGTAATAGCTCAAGCCAAGGCTGATTGTGATAAATTAAAGAAGCAGCTCGGCGTGGCTAAGGTGGAACTAAATAAAACAGTTAAAAATTACAAAAAAGAAAGCGAACAAGCATTAAAGGATATTGCAAGTCAGAAAGCAGAGCTTATAAAATTCATTAAGAATCACACAGCAGGAAAAGATAAACTTACGGAGTCTCAATTTAGCAAACAAGTTAATGGAGATATTATGTCGATTGACGGCTCATTTACTGGCATTTTAAAAATGTTGACGGAAGCTGAATAATGGTGAGTAAAGGCAGCAGGTATCACCTGTTGTCTTTTTAATTTAGGCTTAGAATGGAAAGGTATTGTTAGTCGACTTTGGATTGCTGTGAAATGGGGACAAAGAGGATATATGGATATGGATGAAATGAATTTGTTCGTTTTTATATAATGAAGTACGATTAGCGAGGAGAAAAATTTATGAATCGTAAGTTTTTTATCATGGCTTTGATAAGGGGTATTTTCGGGTATTTCCCTTGTGGGCTGGGAGTTGCAGTATTATTGGAGGCTTATAGCAGATATAGTCTAAGAGGTTTTTTAATTGGAGCTACATTTTTCCTTATCGGGGGATTGGTGCTTTATTTCACAAGAAGCTATGAATCATCAGATTGGTTACTATAGATAAAACAAATATTTCATTACAAGGAGTATATGATGTTATCACCAAAACAAGAAGAGAGCCTTAGTAAATTTATGAGTAAAATTCTTAGGCATACACCAGAACAGTTTGGAATTAAGTTGGATCATGAAGGTTATTGTCACGTGCATGACTTAATTTCAGCAATTAAGTCAGAGAATAGATGGTCGGATATAGGAGAAGCAGGGATTGATCAAGTCGTAACTAATTGTCCAAAGAAGCGATACCACATGGTAAATGGATACATACGAGCGAACTACGGGCACAGTGCAGGAAGATTAGATTACGAAGAATCCATTCCGCCAACTGCTCTTTATCACGGAACAAATAGCAAAGTAGTTGATAAAATTATTACCGAGGGAATTAAACCCATGGGGAGAAAATATGTTCATCTATCTGAGACACTTGAATTTGCAACATTGGCAGGTAAGAGACGTGGTGAATTAGTCATTCTTGAAATCGATACAGTAAAATCAATGGCTAACAATGTTAAGTTCTATATCGCTAACAATGGTGTTTGGCTTGCGGATTTTGTGCCCCCACAATATTTTAAAAAAATTTAACACTGATATTTTCGTTTATATTAAAAAGAGGCTTTATACAATACTTTTGACATAGTAAATCTGTTTATATCAGTCCATTTGTCACATAATATAAAAGGAAATTTCAGGATAACAGGTGGATATCCCTAAACATCTCCTTCTGATAAGATTATTTCCATCTAAATTAAAATGGACGTGATCAATTGGGGAGAATATTGGTTCCACCTGACAAGCTTATGGAAGTGGCTGACCAGTTCTTGCATGGTAAACACGAAATGGAACGTATGTTGAATTTACTGAATGGAAGAATTGATTTTGTCCAACAAGGTTGGTTTGGTGCTACCCGAGAGAGGTTTTCCAAGATTTTCAGGTCTCTAGACAATCCATGGGCGTGACGCTTGAACGACTTTCTACGGTTGCACAAGAACTCATTTTTATTTCAAAAAACTTCACACAGGTAGATGGAGAAAAAGTCGTACTGGATGTGCCGGGGAATGGTGTGCCTGTTAAAACGGCATCAAGCGGTGAAGGTTGGTTACATAAAATCTTTGAACAGATCGGTAAAGCTGAGATCACAAAAGCCGAAGCTCAGATGGAAGCTAGTAAGCTTCAAGGGGAAATTTTGTGGGATACTGCTCAGGGAGCGAAAGGTGCTATTCAGGAAGATTTAACCTTGGGAATGCTGCCCGACAAAGACCGTGACTATGATCATCCAATGGCAGCTAAAGTAGGTGAAATTCTCGGTCACGTAGCTACGACATTGCAGGGGGCTGGTGAGGTAGTAGCTGGAATAGGTGGAGAAGGATTATCAGTTGCTGTTTCATCCACGGGAGTTGGTAGTATTATCGGAATACCTGGATTGATTGGCTCAGCAGCTTTAGCGGCACATGGAGGTACAACCGCAGTTAAAGGCGCAAGCGGAATAGGAAAAAGCTCAGCGGAATTGTGGCAGATGATGAAGGGAGAAGGTGTACCTTCTTATGGGAAAAAATCTGTTCCAGCAGGTCCTTATCGTGAAGTTGACAGTTACCCTGTAAAAGTAAAACACGGAGATCAGGAGAAGCATATTGTTGGGACGCCCAACTACAAACAAGACTTAGCCAATGGTAAGAACAAGAGTATTTTCTATGGTGATAACAAAACCGCACAAGAATTACTTGATAGTTATTCTGGAAAAGGTGCTATGTTTAAAGCAGGGCGAGAAAGGATTGATTTCGGAAAACCTATCGGGAAATATTATAATAGAGATACTGGTATGTTCGAAGAAACAACAAAAGGAATTATTCATTACAGTAAAGATGGCGCACATATTGTACCAGCAGCGCCTTAAACCAAGGAGGAATATATGGGATATGATTCTTTGATTAAAGCCATTATTTCAGTACCGAAAGAAGAATTAACTATTCAGTGGGGAAGTGGATTTAAGATTATTGGTACTAGGGACACCATTTATGAAACAAACAATGGTTTAGATGAAGATGATAATGAATTCATTGAATATGATGCTGCGGTTATTGAAGTTAAAAAGATAGTATCTAAGCCGATTAACGACGAAGGAAGTATATATAATTGGTTACAAAAAGGAAAGAGCCCCTTTATTGAAATTTCTCTCCATAACGATCCTCCCAGCATGATAACATCTACTGATGGATCTATTATTTGGAAATATGAATAACTCTGGAAATCCTCAATTGTGTATTTTTCACTCAATCGAGGCTAGATGGGATTATCCATCTAGCCTTTTTGGTTTGTATGGGTACCACATAAATTGTAAGCACGACAAAGCATATAGTCCCCTATGGTCTAACATTCGTTATAAAGTAGTAGGATGCCATTACACCTAAGAAAATTAAAACAATTGCGCTACATGCGATGTAGACTACACGGATCATGGAAATTCAAAGCAGCATCCAGAGTGGCCTCATGAACATGTTTTTGAATGGAAAGAAGATGGGACATTTAAAAGAGTTAACAAGAAGTAGGAGGGACTGTTTTGGAATATAATGAATTGGTGGAACGTTTTGAAATGGGGGAAGAGTTTCAGTTCTACTATAAAAATGATAGCTATTGGATTAGCCAGAATGAAGAAGAGTACTTTCTTACTCGTCAAAGAGACAGTTTTTCGCAATCATTTGAATCAGCAAGAGAGTTGTTCAATAATGGGAAGATTGAAGATAAGACTATTTTAGAGTTGTGGGATAGCATAGAGATTTAAAAAAGTACAATTTGAGTCTGCTCCTTAACAATAAAAATGGGAGTGGGCCTTTTTACATAGTTAGCCAATCTGAATAAAGGAGGATGACATTTACAACCACCTTGCTTCAAACGAAGGTGCGTCAAATTCAGGTCACCATGTTCCAATATCAATCATGATCAAATTGTTGAGCTAAGGATATGGGAATCAAGCAGATGAACAAAATGTCCCTATAAAAAATACTACCGATATTGTTCAGGAACTCGGTATCACGAAACAACAGCTACAGAACTATAAAAAACTCCTAAAGTTGATTCCTGAGTTACAGGATATGATTGAAGATCAGGAGTGGAAAGCGATGACTATAAGCTTTTGGTCATAGGTATAAAGTTATCTTATTTCACATAACAATTAGGAATTAAGTTCGTTTTCCATAAATCGGAATAATGTTACTATGTCATAACGAACTCAAACAGAGGTATATTATGACAACAATTAAAGTGACACCTGAGCAGCTTATGACTGCCTCCAAGCAGTTTGAGTTAGCACAGCAAACGGCAACTCAAATGAATAGTAATTTAGTACAACAAATTTCATCTATGGGGCAATTGTGGGAAGGACTGACTAAAGAGCACTTTTACTATTCCTTCCAAACCTCTCAGAAGAATATGAATGACTTTGTTACCTTGACGGATTCTATTGCTAGGGAATTACGTCACCATGCAGATAAATTCAGATTAGCAGATCTGATGGAAGCAGGTAACATTGACGCAAGTTGTTTACCACCTCCACCGAATTCATGTGCTGTTCCTGCTCCAGATACACGGAATGCGTTCCAGAAATCAGTAGATAGCTTAACTGAACTAGGTCAGGATTTTGTAGACGCTAACTCAGTACGCTATGAGAAAAAGTTTAATTCAGTCTGGAGCTTTCTAGATTATATGTCATATGGTATTCCAAAAGGAATGTACCAAGGGTACATGGAACGGGCAGCTAAACAAAACGATTCATGGAATGACATGCTCAATTTCGGTACATTTGGAGTAACAGGTATGATTCAAGGGGCATTTAATCCAAACAATGCCTGGTCAAAGGAACACTGGGCTAATATGATCGGTACAGCAGGATTGTTTGGAGGAGTTAGTTCGGTAATCAAACCTAAAATTGGGATTGGTAGTACAATAAAGTTAAACGGTGAAGTTAGACCATTTCCCAAAGGCCATGATCTAGATTTGAAATTGTGGGAAGAGATGCCTGTAAGCGGTCAGAGAAGGTTAACACCAGATGGATTAAAAATTATGAATGTTAGTGAAATAAAAGCTTTTAAAAAAGAAATGAATGCTATTGATGTAAAAGTTATAATTGATAAAAAGGGCGCTATACTTCCAGAAGAAGCTGTGGGTGGCTTTAATCCTAGTACAGGACAGATTGTTATACGACCAGATGCTTCCTATCTAAGTGCAATTCACGAATCTTACCATGCAAAACACTTTGGAGAACTTGGAAAAGAAAAATATATGAATTTATCCACTATAGCTAAAGAAGAGTATGTTTATAATGAAATCATCAAAAATAAAGACAAATTTAATTCCTCAGAAATATACGAAGCACAGAGATACATTTATAAAGTGAGAAACGGACAGTGGCCTCTGTCTAATTGGAAAGGGTATGAAGAATAATGGATGAAAAAGTGGATACTAAATTAACAGCTACTCAAGCTAGAAAAATTGCTCAGGATTATCAAGAAAAATATAAGTTATATGGTGTAATACATGATGACACTGAGCAGTCCGTCAAATTTTACCCGGAATTCTACAGGGTTGAGGGTGCTGCATGGTTAGTTTTAGCTGATATCACACCAAAGAGTTATGAAGGTGATGATGAGATTACTTTTGTTGTCTCGGATAGAGATGGGGTTGTGGATCATGTACTTGATCATAATGGACTACCACAGCGTTATCATGTACCTAGCAATAGAGATTATACAGATGAAGAGTTTGAAGCTATTTTTAATGATGAAGAAGAGTAAGTTGCTTTACAATACCAGCGTCATATAGTCAGTGTTAAGCTTGCTCCTTTAATAATAAAAATGGGAGTGAGCTTTTTTATAGTTATCCAATCTGAATGAAGGAAACTGTGATTTTTAATATACCTTACTTCAAAATAAGGTGCGTCAAATTCAATTCACCATGTTCCAATATCAATCATGATCAAACTGGAATAGTGACAAAGGAAATAATTGCAAAAAAGGAGATGCACAATGAAGCGAAGGTAAAGTGGTTTGCTCTAAATGCTAGTCGAAGAATTACAAGGACAATACATATAACCGTGATCTTGTTCCAAAAGTAGAAGTGATTGAATGAAGTACGAAGTGCTAGGTAATTCCTAGATTTAAGATGAGTAAATAATTTGAGATCGGCAATTTGATATTGTTTATTTGTCTTAGAAAGTCTTATTGTTGGACAGAGAAAAGGGAGTGTAATGGAAACGCGGCTTCGGGAAATTGGAGTAGTCTGTCTTGTGCTAGTGATTTTGTTTTGATATTTGATAACTGTATTAATGATATACACAATAGGTGGAACTTTCTTTGTTTCGGGAGAAAGCATTATCTTTGTATACGCTCAACTGCGTAATTATCACATAGTTTGCTCAATTACGACAATACTTAGGGTCAGTTTAGGTGAACGGAATTAATATTGAGAATTGTGGAACTTGATGTTATTTCGTCTATCTATCAGGATTTAAAGTTGTTTGTTGTATGCTTTTTTGGGAATAGATAAAATCAGCGGGAGTATTTTTATAGATGAAAAGCGTCATTAATTTGTAAAAATTGTCTATTTACCTTTGGTTAAAGGTATTTATGCAATGAACAGAAAGGAGAAATTTTGACATAAACAACAAGGCAAAGGATTACTTTTCAGATGTACTAACTGAACATATCCACAAATGGCAACGTGGAGATATTATTACAATAGAAGCTGGCTGGATTGTTTGGAGGAGTCAGCTCAGTTAGTTAGAATGGAGATGTTCTTTTGGAGATTATGAAGTTAGACGATATTATTAAAACACCCAATAAAGGAATCATTTTAATTGGAACAAATATTGGATTAGATAAGCAGGATCATACGAATCTGAAAAGTTTGATAGGTTCAAAAATACAAGTAGATAAGGTAGATGGGACAAAATGTGAACTGGACGTATTGGATATTAGCCTTTCTTTTTCCATTGCTAACCTTCCACTCATTGGTATTAGTGTAAAGGATTCAGAAAATATTAAAGATATAAAAAAGGGAACACAAGTAGTGCAATTGTTGGATGGATAAGGTAATCAAGCAGATGGACAAAATGTCCATATAAAAGATATCCCCGATTCAATTGGAGAAGATGAATGGGTTGAAGACTATAAATGGTATGCTGCAATAGCAGCAAGGAACAGCCACATCTGAGCAAGTAAGGATGTTGGACCAGAGATACTGAAGGAATAATATTGTGAACACAGATAAAGTAAATGTGTCCACTTTCTAGTCTAGACCCATAAGCCTCCTAATATTTTGAATGTATCCACGGGCGTCCACACTTACCCGGAAATGCTGCATAAAATATCCCGGGTGAACAAAGAGGAGGTGCATGTAATAACCATGATACACATGGAATCCGTGCAAGTGGGTGAGCATACATTTATCGGAGTTGAGGTCAAACTGCCTAAAACAACGCTGTTGACGATCTCTAACTCCCGTGGTTACATCATGTGTGGTGCCCTGGATGTTGGACTGCTCAATGAACGGCTGGCGGATCGGAAAATTCTTGCCGCACGAGCTGTGGGGGTAAAAACGCTGAAAGAATTGTTGGAAGCGCCGATGGAATCGGTGACGACAGAAGCGGAGCAACTGGGGATTAAGCCAGGTATGCCAGGATACGAAGCACTTTTGAAACTGGTGTAATGAAGCCTATGTGCATATGTTGCATAAGAGTAGAGGAACAAGAACGAAAAAAAACCGGACTTTTTGGCTCCGGTTTTTTTCTGTGAAAAGTTTTATTCTATCGAGTAGAATTATCATTTGAATTATATACGAACGGTATGACATGCAAGAACAATTATTCGGCAAACAAATGGGTCAGGTTCTCGCTAAAGGGTGCTTGTACAATCCCTTTTTCGGTAATGATGGCGGTAATGTACTCATGAGGTGTAACGTCGAATGCTGGGTTGTAGACTTTGATGCCCTGCGGGGCGGTCCTTTTACCAAAGCTTTCGGTAACTTCCTCAGCAGAACGCTCCTCGATCGGAATATCTGCGCCTGTTGCGGTCTGCAAATCAATGGTAGATAGTGGCGAAGCGACATAAAAAGGAATGCCATGCGCCTTCGCTAGCACAGCTAGGCTATAGGTGCCGATTTTGTTGGCCACATCTCCATTAGCAGCGACTCTATCTGTGCCGACAATAACGGCCTGTACCCATCCTTTGGACATCACCATGCCCGCCATATTGTCACAGAGCAGGGTGACATCAATGCCTGCCTGCTGAAGCTCGAAAGCGGTCAGGCGCGCCCCCTGCAGCACGGGGCGGGTTTCGTCGGCAAATACTTTGAGGTGAATGCCGTTCTCCTGCGCAAGGTACATCGGCGCGAGCGCTGTTCCGTATTTCGCTGTCGCCAATCCGCCTGCATTGCAGTGAGTAAGTACGCCCATCCCGTCCTCGAACAGAGGTAAAGCATGGATGCCGATCTGGCGACATACTTCCTCATCCTCTGCCTGAATGGCTGTGGCTTCACGCTCCAGCCCGGCATTCCAGTCTTCGACCTGACCTCCGCTAGCTTCAACGATGAGTTCCCCAGCCCGCTTCTTCATGCGGTCCAAGGCCCAGAACAGGTTCACTGCCGTCGGGCGTGAAGTAGCCAAATGTCCGCACACGGCGTGTACATGCTGCAGCCACCCAGCAGCGTCGGTGCCGTCGTAGGCGGTAGCTCCTAGCACAACGCCGTAGGCCGCAGCCATCCCGATAGCGGGCGCACCACGTACCTTCATGGCATGTATGCCATCCCATACTTCCTCGGCCGTGAATAAATCCAGCATGACAATCGTTTCGGGCAGTAGACGCTGATCCAACATAGACAAGCGGTTGCCTTTCCACACCAGCGAAGATAGAGCCTGACTGGGCACTGCAGCTTTCCCAGAGGTTACGTGCGACGATTCTTTCTTTTCACTCATATTCATTAAGCTCCTTTAGTTTGGGCAGCTGTTGCTGTCCGAACAATGTCTCCCAGTTCCCGAATCGAATGAAGCTCGCGATTGCGAAGAACCAAGGATTTACCGATAGATAACGCCAGACGTTCCGCAGCTTCCTTGATAGCAGGATCGGCAATGGTGTCGATATCTGCCACATGCGACAGGCTGATGATACGGCGAATCACTTTGCACCCTGCAAAACCAATCGTATCTTGCAGTACTTTCTGGAGATACAAGTCCTGATATCCCGCTGTACGTGCCATATGATCGGTGACATGCTCGTCCCACAGTTTGCGGAACCTACGCTCAAACTGCTCCCATACCTGAATGGCGGTCTCCAGAACCCAGTCACGCCTTTCCTTTAGAGCCTTCTCGCCAGAGGTCCATCCGGGTTGTGCTGCGTAGTTCAACAGCAGATTGGCGATCACCGCTCCGATATCAAAGCCCATGGGTCCGTAGTAGGCAAATTCAGGATCAATGACTTTAGTCGATTCGGTCGTTACAAAAATGCTACCAGTATGAAGGTCACCGTGCAGAAGCGCTTCGGTTCGTGTCAAAAACTTTTCTCGCAGCAAAGCCACTTCCAGGTGAAGCACTTGATCTGTACGTAGTGCCTCTGCTTCGTCTTCGATGTACGCACCATAGTTGTTATTATCTGAGATCCGATACGGTTCATCCAGAATCAGATCTTCAGTTATTTTGCAGAGATCCGGGTTGATAAAGCGTTTAACCAGGTCTTTTTTATCCTGCTGATTCATGCCCAAATCTGAGGTGAAGAAGAGCGTGCGTGCCAGAAACTCCCCAATATGATTAGCGAAATATGGATAGGTGTTTCCTTCTATTAGTCCCTTGCGCATGATGGTGTGTGAGCTAAGATCCTCCATCACGGTCAACGCAAGCTCATCGTCATACGCCAGTACCGCAGGAACCAATTCGGGGCAAATGTAGTGTTCCTGCTGAAGTGCCTCGCGTTCAATACGGGCACGATCCAGTGAAAGCGGCCAGGATTCACCCACAATTTTTACATAGGGAAGTGCCTGCTTGGCAATGATACTCTTGTTAGATTCAGAATCCGTAATATGAAAAACCAGATTTAAGTTACCATCACCGATTTCTCGGCATTCCAGATGGGCTTCCTGACTAAAAAATCCGGGGATGTTCTTCACGAATTCGATTGCTTCTTCAGTCGTTAAAGGATGATATTGGGACAACGAAGTCACCTCCATAAAATGTGCGCATGTAAATAGTTTAAAAAATATCACAATATTAAACCAAGTATTTTGATAGGATAGAGAAAGTATAACGAAAATCATTGAAGTTTTGTACATTTTTTTTATGGGAATTGAAAGAGGAAGAAAGGAGTACTCTTTTTTTGTTTCGTCTCCGTATAGAGAGGGTAAATATGAGACAGACGTCCGGCAGGTGATATTAGGATGCCCGCTGGCGTCTTACCGTCAGCAATGGCGGTGATGGATACGTAAACGTTCCTGAAAATCAATTTGATGAAAAAGGAAGGGATTTATGATGGCTAAAACAACAAGTAACTCGAAAAATACGCAAACCAAATCGGTGGAGGAACTTTTAAACCGTCAAGTCGCTAACCTCAATGTGTTATATGTAAAAATTCATAACTATCACTGGTATGTGAAAGGCTCCAGTTTCTACACACTCCATGTTAAATTTGAAGAGTTATACAATGAAGTGACATTGAAAATGGATGAGATCGCCGAGCGTTTGCTCGCGTTGAAAGGTTCTCCTTCCGCAACGTTGAAGGAATACCTGGAGCTGTCGTCGATTCAGGAAGCAACCGGCAACGAAGATGCTCCTAAGATGGTACAAACCTTGATCGAGGATTTTGCAACTGTATGCGAGGAGTTTCAGGAAGGTATCGAACTGGCGGAAAGCAATTCCGACCAGCCAACTGCAGATTTGCTGATTGGTTATAAAGCGGATCTGGAGAAACATATGTGGATGCTTCGCTCTTATTTGGGCTAATTGGCCGAATTTCGCTCCATCACTCAATGCCTAGTTCGGTGAATTTAATTCCACTCCATAGTGATGGGGTTACGCTCTGAAATAAACTCTCTACATGTAAAACGCTACTGACGTCATGCTGTCAGTAGCGTTTTTATGGCTGGAAAAAGATCATGCATCCCATGTTTTTTGTACAAATTTATAATTATATGAACAACCACAGGATGAATTTTGCTATTTGTGTGCCTGGTAGGGTGAACATTTTATGAAGAAAGTTGGATAACGTGTGTCTGTTGGTTGCACCCTTAAAGATATTTATTATAAAATAACTTGAGAATCATTGAGAATCAGTTTAGAATGATTATAAATAAATTTTTAAATATTACTTGAAATCAGGGGGCTCCCCTGTTTAAATATACTTTCTGATTTCGACACCACACTACATTTTTTGGAGGGTATTGCGAATATGGCTACAAACTTTAAGATTGAAGGTCTCAAGGCGACCATTGAAGGCAAGGAAATTTTGAAAGGTATTAACCTCGAAATGAAGGGCGGAGAAATCCATGCCATCATGGGTCCTAACGGTACGGGTAAAAGTACACTCGCGTCTGCTTTGATGGGTCATCCTAAATATGAAGTCACAGATGGCAAAGTAACTTTGGATGGAGAAGACGTGCTGGATATGGAAGTGGATGAGCGTGCACGTGCAGGATTGTTCTTGGCGATGCAGTATCCGAGTGAAATTGCAGGGGTAACGAACTCCGACTTTTTGCGTAGTGCGATCAACGCACGCCGTGAAGAAGGACAAGAAATCTCCCTGATTAAGTTTATCCGTCAAATGGAAAGCAAAATGAAAGAGCTCGAAATGAATCCTGAGTTTGCTCACCGTTACCTGAACGAAGGCTTCTCTGGTGGTGAGAAAAAACGGAATGAAATTTTGCAAATGATGATGATTGATCCGAAAATTGTCATTCTTGATGAAATCGACTCCGGTCTGGATATCGATGCTTTGAGAATCGTGGCTAGCGGTGTCAACGCTATGCGTTCCGAAGAGCGTGGTTTCCTTATCATTACTCACTATCAACGTCTGTTAAACTACGTTAAACCAGATTATGTACATGTAATGATGCAAGGACGTATCGTTAAATCCGGTGGTCCTGAGCTTGCTGAGCGTCTGGAAGCGGACGGTTACGACTGGATCAAGGAAGAGCTGGGTATCGTTGATGAAACTGTAGGACAAGAGGCGTAAGCCGGAAGCGAGGAGGAAAACTAATGACTACACAAACAATCCTTCCGGTAGATTCCGAGCAACTGCGTGTTCTGTCCGAACGTAACGGCGAACCATCTTGGTTGGCCGAAGACAGACAAAAAGCACTTGAGCTTGCAGGCAAACTGGAGCTTCCGGTATTTGAAAAAACAAAAATCGAACGATGGAAATTAAACGATTACGGTCAACATAAACAGAACGAGGTCATTGCATCGGTAGGGCAGGTCCCGGCAGCCATTGCTGATCTGGTCAAAGAGCAACAGGAGGGTGGTCTGATTATTCAGCGCAACTCCGGCGCGGTATATGTGAAGCTGAGCGAGGAATTGGCGGCGCAAGGCGTCATTTTCACGGATTTACAAACAGCGGTTAAAGAGCATGCTGATTTGGTTAAAGCTCATCTGAACACAGTTATTAAGGCTGAAGAAAATTCATTATCTGCATTGCACGCAGCACTCTGGAACGGTGGAGTATTTGCTTATGTGCCTAAAAATGTAGAACTGAACGTTCCGCTTCAAGCTGTATTTCTGACGGACGATGCGACTGCAACGTTTGCACCGCATGTGCTGCTCATTGTTGAAAGCCACAGTTCCGTGACTTACGTAGACAACTATGTATCTGCGGATTTGGCGGCACCTGTTCTTCATAACGGTGCGGTAGAAGTTGTTGCAAATGCAGGAGCTAAAGTACGTTATGCGACAGTCCATCAGTTTGGAGAGCAAGTAACGGATATTTCGATTCGTCGTGCTACGTTGGGAAATGACGCAGCTATCGAATGGATTGTGGGCGAAATGAACAACGGTAATACAGCAAGCAATACCATGTCCGTGCTCAAAGGCAATGGCTCCAATTCGGATGCCAAGATCATTGCTGTTGGTTCCGGCTCACAAAAGCTGAACTATACGACACAAGCACAGCATTTTGGTAAAAATTCCGCCAGTCAGATGATTACGCGCGCAGTAATGCGTGAAGAAGCGTCTTCCATCATTAACGGAATTACAAAAATTGAAAAAGGTGCTACCAAAGCAGACGGTCAGCAAACAGAACGTGTTCTGATGCTCAGCCCGAAAGCGCGTGGTGACGCTAACCCGATCCTGCTGATTGATGAAGATGATGTAACGGCAGGTCACGCAGCATCGGTTGGTCAGGTAAACCGTGAACAAGTGTATTACTTGATGTCCCGCGGGATTAGCCGTGCAGAAGCTGAACGTCTGATTATTTATGGCTTCTTGGCACCTGTCGTATCTGAAATTCCGCTCGAAGGACTTCAACATCAGCTGCAAAGCCTTGTTGAAAGGAAGTTAGGCCAATGAATACTGCATTGATCCGTGAACAGTTCCCGATTTTACATCAGGAGATTAACGGTCATCCGCTGGTTTATTTGGATAATGCGGCCACTTCGCAAAAACCGCTGGCGGTCATCGAGGCGATCAAGCACTACTACGAATATGATAATTCAAATGTTCACCGTGGTGTGCATACCTTGGGTAGTCGCGCAACGGATGCTTATGAAGGTGCGCGGGAGAAGGTAGCCCGCTTTCTGAATGCAAAGCGCAGTCAGGAAATTATTTTTACAAGAGGAACAACAACGGCGTTGAATCTGGTCGCTTCTTCCTATGGCAGGGCTAATTGCCAGGCAGGTGATGAAATTGTCATCACACAAATGGAGCATCACAGTAATCTGATTCCGTGGCAACAGGTAGCCAAAGCCACAGGCGCGACTTTGAAATATATTCCACTTCAAGAGGATGGTAGCGTTGATCTTGCTGATGTTGAGAATACCATTACAGAAAACACGAAAATTGTAGCGATTGCGCATGTCTCCAATGTGCTGGGTGTTGTGAACCCTGTCAAAGAGATTGCAGCTATTGCGCATCGCAACGGCGCAGTCATCGTTATAGACGGTGCACAAAGCACACCACATATGAAAGTAGACGTGCAAGACATCGATGCTGACTTTTATGCCTTTTCGGGTCACAAAATGTGTGCTCCTACTGGGATCGGAGCACTGTACGGCAAGAAGGCGCTGCTGGAAAACATGGAGCCCATTGAGTTCGGCGGTGAAATGATCGACGATGTGGGATTGTACGAATCCACATGGAAGGAGCTGCCTTGGAAATTTGAAGGTGGTACCCCGATTATAGCCGGAGCCGTTGGTTTGGGAGCTGCCATTGATTTTCTGGAAAGCATCGGACTGGACGCCATTGCACAGCATGAAAGCCGTCTGGTCGACTATGCTCTCAAACGTCTCCGTGAAGTGGAGGGATTGACGATTTACGGACCTGCAGACCGTCATGTTGGGCTCGTAACATTCAACTTGGATGATGTGCATCCGCATGATGTAGCTACCGTATTGGATAGCAAAGGGGTGGCTGTACGTGCAGGCCATCATTGCTGCCAGCCATTGATGCGCTGGTTGAAAGCCAGTGCGACTGCACGTGCCAGCTTTTACCTCTATAACACGGAAGAGGAAGTCGACGCTTTGGTCAGCGCCTTAATCCAAACAAAGGAGTATTTTGGCGATGCAACTTGATGACTTGTACCGACGCGTGATTATGGATCATTATAAAAATCCGCGCAATCGCGGACGTTTTGAGGACGATGCCGTTACGGTGGATTTGAATAATCCTACGTGTGGTGACCGGATTTCTCTTCAACTCAAAACGAAAGACGGCGTGGTCGAAGATGCCCGTTTTACTGGCGAAGGCTGCTCGATTAGTATGTCCTCAGCTTCGATGATGACAGAAGCGGTCAAAGGAAAAACGATTGATCAGGCACTGGATATGGCAAGCCGCTTCTCTTCTTTAATGAAGGGAGAAGCCGTTGAATTCGATGATTATGAAGAATTGGAAGCTTTGTCAGGCGTAAATAAGTTCCCGGCCCGCATCAAATGTGCGACACTGGCTTGGAACGCGCTGCGCAAAGGGATTGATGAAGATAAATAATTTAAATAGAACAGAGGAGGTTTGAGAAACATGGCCAAGAAAGCACCGGAAATGGAAGAGTATAAATATGGCTTTCGTGACGAGCACAAGTCCATTTTCCAAACAGGTAAGGGTCTCACTCCGGAAATTGTAAAGGAAATCTCCAAAATTAAGGATGAGCCAGAATGGATGCTGGAGTTCCGTCTGAAAGCACTGAAACAGTTTGAAAAAATGCCAATGCCAAACTGGGGCGGAGATATGGATGAACTGGATTTCAACGATATCCAGTACTATGTAAGACCTTCCGAGAAACAAGGGAAGACATGGGAAGAAGTTCCGACGGAAATTAAAGAAACCTTTGATAAACTGGGTATTCCTGAGGCGGAGCAAAAGTTTTTGGCTGGTGTATCCGCACAGTATGAATCCGAGGTTGTCTACCACAGTATGCAAAAGGAACTGGAAGACCAGGGCGTTATTTTCATGGATACCGATACGGCGTTGCGTGAGCATCCTGAGATTCTGAAAGAGTATTTTGCAACAGTTGTACCTCCTGCGGACAATAAGTTTGCTGCACTGAACAGTGCGGTATGGTCAGGCGGTAGCTTCATCTATGTACCAAAAGGTGTGAAATGTGAAGTTCCATTGCAGGCTTACTTCCGTATCAACTCGGAAAACATGGGTCAATTTGAGCGTACGCTTATTATTGCCGACGAAGACAGCTTTGTGCATTATGTAGAAGGTTGCACGGCTCCAATTTACAGCACGAACTCACTGCATAGTGCCGTGGTCGAAATTATTTGTAAGAAGAACGCACGCGTTCGTTATACAACGATCCAGAACTGGGCACCAAACATCTATAACCTGGTAACCAAACGTGCGGTTGCAGAAGAAAACGCAACGATGGAATGGGTCGATGGTAACATCGGTTCCAAGTTGACGATGAAGTATCCAGCCGTTGTATTGAAAGGCCGTGGAGCGAAAGGGATGGTCCTGTCCATCGCTGTTGCAGGCAAAGGCCAGCATCAGGATGCAGGTGCGAAAATGATCCACTTGGCACCAGACACCACCTCCACAATTGTATCCAAGTCGATCAGTAAGCACGGCGGTAAAGTAACGTATCGCGGATTAGCTTCATTCGGTCGTCAGGCTCAAGGTGCAAAATCGAATATCAAGTGTGATACGCTGATTTTGGATAATCAATCAACTTCAGATACTATTCCTTATAATGAAATTATGAATGACGACATCACGCTTGAGCACGAAGCAACGGTTTCCAAGGTATCGGAAGATCAGCTGTTCTATCTGATGAGCCGTGGTTTGACTGAAGCAGAGGCAACGCAAATGATCGTTATGGGCTTTATTGAGCCGTTCACCAAAGAGCTGCCGATGGAATATGCGGTAGAAATGAACCGTTTGATCAAGTTCGAAATGGAAGGTAGTATTGGTTAAAACGCAGTAACCCTTGGTGTGACAAGGTTTTTGAGGTATTCTAAAGCTGTTAAATTGGAGTCGTGTCGATTTTGTGCCGACTCGGATTTCCTGCTAGTACAGAAGGCGAACTTTTTAAGTTCGCCTTCTTCTATTTTTTCCGTAATGTCTAAAAAGATGTCGGCAGTTTTCTGAATTGTCTTATGATCTAACGCTTTTATAAGGGGAGATAGAATTAAAAAAAATTATTGTTAGGACTGCGGATAATTGCCTAGCACTTAACTATGTTTGCTTAATAGGATATTGTAAAGCCACAAAACATAAGGAGGCAGGCAACGGATGCAGAAGAATAAAGCTGGAGTGAAGAAGAAAACCCTCTCTTCTAAACAGACACAGAGGCATGTACATGAATTTGAAGGTAGTACCAAACTGGCTGAAGAAGGCGCAGACCGACATAACCACCGCTTTGCAGGTGTTACTGGGCAAGCGATTCGAGTTGGAAGAAGTCATGTCCATGAAATTGATCTTTCAAAAACTGATTTCGTGAACCATTTTCATAATCTGAGAAGGATTAGAACAGGACCCGCTATTCCAGTCGGAAATGGCAAGCACGTACATTTTGTTACGGGCCAAACCACATTAAATGATGGTCATGTACACCAGTTCAATTTCGCAACATTGATTCAGGCACCTCTTATTTAATAAACAAATGTAGCAAATAATATAGTAGTAGAAACGCGTTTTTATTGTTTTTGATCGTTGTAAATTGTGACTAGGTTAATGTCCCTAACATAAAAAGAGGCTGTCCTTCGCAGAAGAACCTACGAATCAAGGACAGTCTCTTTTTATTCGCGTAGCCTGGGCTTCGGCAAGACATTTCGTTCCACCGAAGTAACGCCGGGAGGCAGTAGCGGATCAGGATTCCAAATAAATTTCATCAATGGATACATGGCGTTCCCTAGACAAATCTACATATTCATCATCGTTAATTCTCACTAAGGGTCTGAAGTAATCGGCAGGATTGTTCAGAATAATCGTTCCTGTCTGCCCTGTAGTCAGCAGAACCTGCTTATTAATGAAATTAGGAAGCATATGTCTGATGAACACTTGGGTAGCTTCTGGGTTTAAATGTCCAAAACTCATGCTGTGCAGCTCGCGTAATACGGCGAGTAGCTCCTGCTTCGTCTGGTACACACGATTGGAAATCATCGCGCTATACACGTCTGCAATAGCTGTTATGCTGGCAAAAGGATGAATTTCTTCCTTGAACAGTCCATGGGGATATCCACTTCCATCTTCACGCTCGTGATGCTGCAAGGCGACAATTGCAGAAATCTCATCGCTGGTTGAATTGCGAATAATATCATAGCCATAGAGAGAATGTTTCTTCATTTCATGAAATTCTTCAGGTGTCAGTTTATCCGGTTTGTTCAAAATTTCATCCGGTATCATGGATTTGCCTATATCGTGTAAATATCCGGCTTTACCAGCGGCATAAGCTTCTTCTTCTGTATATCCAAGCCATGTGGCAATGTAATATGACAGTACACCTACTTGGAGAGAATGATTATAGGTATAGTGATCTCCCCGCTCCATAATTAACAGCAGAGATACGACATCTTTTTGACGAGCCAGCTCTGAAACGAGAGGGCCGAACAGTTCATCAACTCGATATTCATCAAATTTTCCAGTTGAGGAAGCTTCGAGAAACATGCTTTCAAAGCCACTGATCGTCTGCTCCATGAGGGGAACGGCGCGTTTGAGGGATTCAGGGGAAGCTGGAACATCGGGGGCAAAGTCAACCGGAATGCTCGCAGAACCGGCATCAATGTCGATATAATCGACACCATGCATAATGAGTTTGGAAATGTCGTCATGCTGAAGCTCGGTGCCCTGAATCATGACAGGTACACCGTGCCCATTGTATGTATCGGATTTGAGGCGATCTCCCGGCTTGGCATCGGTAACGTGAACTCTCATGTGCTAACCTCCTTATTGTCGTAAATTTGTCGAAAATATGAAACAACCCTAATATATCAAGAATTATATGGGATGACAACGACTAAATTACTATTATTCCAAGCTGTAAAATAGGTCCCAGGAACCCGTTTCCTATCAGATACCTACAGTAGATAACGTCAATGCTTTTCACTATGTTTATGATGTGAGATTGTTCAGAGAGTACAGCGAAGCTTAAGGACTATGTCCACTCATATGTACCATATTGCTAAATAACATGGTATGCTTAAACATTAGAAGCTCCAAAGTCGATATATATAAAGTATAGAGGAGGGCGGTTATGGAGATGACGACTCGGCAAACGTTGACCATTTTGCATACCAATGATATCCATAGTCATTTTGGCAGTATGCCTTCGATAGCCGCGATGATCGATGAACGAAGAGCCGCATCACGGGATGCGCTGCTTGTGCTCGACATAGGAGACCACATGGACCGGATGGCCCCCGAAACGGAAGGAACGCTCGGTGGGGCAAATGTGGATGTGATTAATCTAACAGGATACGATGCAATTACGATCGGTAACAATGAGGGACTGACTTTTACCCCGGATATGATTGAACAGGCATATGCGGGAATTCATTGTCCGGTCGTATGCTGCAATATGACAGAGCGTGCTACGGGGATGAGCCCTTCGTGGATGAAGGAATCCCTTATCGTAAACAAAGCTGGAATCAAGGTCGGTTTACTCGGTGTGACGGCTCCTTTTGTAGAGTTTTATCAATTGCTGGGCTGGGATGTGCTCAATCCGTTTGAGGTGCTGGGGAAGCAGATCGCGGCACTGAGAAAGCAGGTTGATGTTTTGGTCGTGATGTCGCACCTGGGTCTACCTTCCGATCAAAAATTAGCGTCGCAGTTTCCTGAAATTGACGTTATCCTTGGAGGTCACACCCATCATGTGCTGGAGGAACCGCTTTGGATCGGAAAAACAGCTTTATGTGGGGCGGGGAAGTTCGGAACGCTGCTGGGTGAAGTGACACTAAGTCGTAACAATAGCCTCGAACCGTTTCGAGTCACGTCAGGCGGCGTAGTTCCTGTAGATCAGACACTACTGGACGAAAAAGTGGCATCGGCCATTGTGGTGCATCGCAGACAAGCAGAGCGCGCCATGGAGAGCACCATTGCGGTGACGGATCGGAAACTGGAGATTGCATATGATCAGGAATCCCCTTTTGGGAATATGCTGGCACAAGCGGTGTCCCATTTTACAGGAACAGAAATTGCCCTCGTCAATGCGGGACAACTGCTCGGCCCATTACCTCAAGGGGATATCAGCAAAGGAATACTACATTCCTTATGCCCTTCGCCGATTAATGCCTGTGTTATGAAGTTGCGGGGAAGAGATATTCGGTTGGCGCTGGAGCAGTCCTTGCTGCCTGAATTTACAGACAAGCCCATGACGGGCTTTGGCTTCAGAGGCAAAGTGCTTGGCACGATGTGTGTGGAAGGCTTGGCCATTCAGTATGACTCGGGCCGTGCTTCTTATGAAAAAGTGACGGACATTCGTGTAGCGGGTCAACTATTGGAAGAGCATGAGGAATACACAGTGGGCACGTTGGATATGTTCACTTTCAAAGCAGGTTATGAAGTGCTTGCGAACGGAACAGATCTCCGATTTATGCTTCCAGAATTTTTACGGGATTTGATTGAAATGGAGTTGAAGCGTCCGGGCGCGATGGAAGAATGTTTTGCAGCTAGGTGGCTTCAGGTATCAAAACAATCGGGAGAGGATTAAGCTGCGACTGGTACCTGTTACATTATTGAGAGCCGGCATGAAGCTGGGCAAAAAAATATACAATGAAAACGGAATGGTGCTGCTCTCGGAAGGTGTTGAGCTTACTTCGCGATTGATTGAACGTCTAGGCCAAGTCGGTATTGGATATGTATACATTGAGGATGCTGTGACAGAAGATATCGTCATTCCTGAGATGATCCATGAACAGACAAGGGCCGCGGCGCTACAGGAAATCAAAAAGCAGTTTCAAGGGTTGTCATCCTACTCCGTAGATCATAAGCACAAATATTTTGGCAAGTCATTTTACAAGGTGATGGAATCCATTCTGGACGATATTGGAGGCCGTCAGGACACCATCATTATGTTGATGGATATCGGGGCCGCGGATCAGGATTTGTATCATCATTCTTTGAACGTATGTTTATATTCACTAGTACTTGGAATATCCAATGGCTACGATAATAACCAGCTCATGGAGCTGGGGATAGGTTCACTACTGCACGATATCGGTAAAATGAAAATTTCACCTCAAGTACTCTATAAGCCGGGTAAATTGACGGATGAGGAATATGAGCATATGAAAACACACACGGTGATCGGCTACAAGCTGCTCAAAGACGAGCCTGGAATTCCCTTGTTGTCGGCTCATTGTGCATTACAGCATCATGAGCGTATCGACGGTAGCGGATACCCACACGGTTGGAAAAAGGACCAGATCCACGAATATGCGAAATGGATCGGTCTGGCGGACTCGTACGACGCAATGACAGCAAGTCGGATATATAAACAGGCTTTGTTGCCTTATGAAGCGATGGAAGTGCTGTACGCCGGGGCAGGAACGTTATATGAGCAGCGAATGCTGGAAGCCTTTCGTGACTGTGTAGCTATTTACCCCCTGGGACTCTCTGTGGTGCTCAACACGGGGGAAGAGGGGGTCGTGGTGCGTATACATCCCAAAATCCCGCAAAGACCCGTCATTCGCATCGTAAGGGACCGGGATGGGCAGGAAGTGAAGGCACCTTATGATGTCGATTTGTCCGTATCCCTCTCGGTTATGATTACAAACACATTGGGCGCTACTGCCGCCCCTTTCGGAGGAGTACACGTAGATTAGCAGATGATGTGGAAGAAAGCATGCAGACACTTTACACATCATGATATGATAATTATACGTCTTTTGAGGTTAATAACAGAAATAAGGTGAAAACATAATGACAGTTCTACAAAATAACACGCTACCCCAAATATCGCCAACCTATGATCCGTGGGACCCGATTGTCTCACTGCGTACACATGGTCGTCATTTGCTAACGAGTGTGGAAATGACCGTAACGCATCTATGTAATATGCGCTGTGAGCATTGCGCTGTTGGCGACATGTTAGTTATGAAGGAGGCCCCTTTCCTACCGTTAGACCTAATGCTGAAGCGTCTGGATGAAGTCGAGCATCTGGAGACCATCAGTATTACAGGCGGGGAACCTGCTTTACTCGATAAAACAGTGGATGAAGTGATCGTTCCACTGCTGAAATATGCCAAGGAGCGCGGTATTCGCTCGCAAATCAACTCCAATCTGACGTTAGATATTCGCAGATATGAGAAGATGCTTCCTTATCTGGATGTGATGCATATTTCGTTTAACTATTTGAATGCGGACGATTTTTATGAAGTGGGTTTTGCAAATACCGGCCGGCCGACTCCACGTGCGGGCGCTGTTCGCCTGTATGAAAAAATGATGGAAAATACCCGCAGATTGAGTGAAATGGGAATGTTCATTTCAGCTGAATCCATGATTAATTATCGGACACACACGAAGCTGGAGGGCATTCATCAGTTAATCAACGAAATGGGATGCCGACGGCATGAAGTTCATCCAATGTATGCGTCGAATTTTGCCTCTGCTTTGCCTGTGCTTTCACTCGACGATATGCGAAACTCTATCCATAAGCTGCTGGATGTACGTAATCAGGACATGTGGATGTTGTTTGGGACATTACCGTTCTTTGCTTGTTCGGATCGGGAAGAAGACCGTAAACTGCTTCGCCGCTTGCGTCAGGAACCGAATATTACGGTGCGTAATGATCCAGACGGAAGAAACCGTGTGAATGTGAATATGTTCACGGGTAGCGTGTATGTGACGGATTTTGCAGACATTCCGGCTTTCGGAAACATTCAGGAAGACAGTCTGGACGATATTTTTGGTGAATGGCTGAATGAGCATCCGCTGAATCAGACTGTGAACTGTCATTGTGATGCCGCTGCCTGTTGTGGACCGAACCTGCTCGTGGCGGATATGTACTACAAAGGAATAGACTTTAAATCAAGAAAAGCATTACAATTATGAGTATTTTTGCATGATTTTAATTAGCAACTTCCAATCAATAAAATTTGGATTGAATTGCTTGCAAACCAAAAGATGCAAAATGCAAACTATAGAAATGGGGAGTTCGTATTGGATGGTCATACCGAGTTTCATTGGGGATTGCTAGCTGTGAATCTCCTCTTGGTACTGCTGCTTGTCTTTCTAAATGGTGTATTTGTGGCCGCAGAATTTTCGTTGGTCAAAATGCGCCAATCCCGATTGACGCAGCTCCAAAGCGAGGGTCATCGCCTGGCAGGCTATGCGCTGAAGGTGAACCAAAAGTTGGATGCTTATCTGTCCGCCACCCAATTGGGCATTACGCTGGCTTCATTGGGCCTAGGTTGGATTGGAGAGCCAGCAATATCCGGCTACCTGATAGAGCCACTCATGCACAAACTCGGTGTAACTGACGGTACACTGATTACAACGGTATCCGTTATCGTCGGATTTTGCGTAATTACCTTTTTGCATATCGTATTGGGGGAACTGGCGCCAAAGTCCTTAGCGATTCAGAAGACCGAAGGTGTGGCGTTGTTTTTATCGGCGCCTTTGCTGCTTTTTTATAAGGTCTTTCTGCCTGTGATCTGGGTACTGAATGCTGCGGCAAATTTACTGTTGCGTGCATTCGGCATTCAGCCGGCGAGTGAAGCCGAAGCGGCTCATTCGGAGGAAGAGATTCGTATATTGATGAATCAGAGCGCCAAAAGCGGTGTGATTGATAAGGACGAAATTAAGCTGATGGATAATATTTTTGATTTTTCTGACTTGCTTGCCCGCGAAATCATGCTGCCGCGTACAGATATGGATTGTTTGTACACGAATTTGTCGTTTAAGGAAAATCTCAAGATTATCAGCGAGACCAAGCATTCCCGTTACCCGGTAGCGGTTGAGGATAAAGACCAGATTATCGGTTTTGTCCATATTACGGATCTTCTGCTAGCTGAGCAGGGAGAGCAACTGGATCTGGCTTCGGTGGTACGTCCGATTTTGAATGTGCCGGAGTCCATGGAAGTGAGTCACGTGCTACGCCTTATGCAGAAAAAACATTCCCAAATGACTCTCGTGGTAGATGAGTACGGAGGAACGGCCGGGCTGCTGACAGCGGAGGAAATTTTGGAGGAAATCGTCGGGGATCTCTATGATGAATTTGAGGATGAACGCCCGAGCGTGGAAATGAAGGAGAACTTCATCTCTGTGGACGGTCGTATGCTCATTGAGGATGTCAATGATTTGACTGGAGTGAATATTGAAGACGACGAGGTGGATTCCATCGGGGGATGGCTGTTCAAGGAATTGGAAGGCATTCCGGTGAAAGGGAAGAAAATTGAGTTTTATAACCTTACCTTTGAGGTGGAGGAAGCAACAAGGCTTCGCATAATGAGAGTGAAGATTCACCGCAAGCCTGAGCCTGTGATTGAAGATGAGCTTTCTACCGATTGATTCCTGATCCACAGAGATAGGTAAGATCAGTTGAGGTATGTAAGTTATTATAGAGTGCTGAAGAAAGAGCCTTTAGATCCACGTACCGTGGTTTTAAAGGCTCTTTTTTGATTAGAAACAGTTCTATAGTTATTTTCTTTGAACAATTATTTTTATCTGTGATTTTTTGTTCGAGACTTGGGCGATGCGGCATATGTTGAATAGTAAAGCAGATGGATCAATCAAAGGAGGTCCCGGCCCGTGAAATTTCCACAGCAAGGTGAGTATGCCCCGTTTGTCGGCCCGTTCGATCCGTGTCCACCCGTCCTGTGCAAGACTTATGTGCTTCCGCCAAACTTATTTGTACAATTTCAGCCCCCTGGTCTACCGCAATTCAGTCCAGATGAGGCGCTGACGAAGGGGACACTATGGCCTCTACTTTACAGCCCTTATGAGCCTATGAGAAACCAGGGGGGAGGCGAATAGAATGGAGAATCCAAAACAGGGTCAGTCCCCAAACCCATTCCAACAGCAAATTCAGCATGAGAGTGGGTATCAACAGCCGAATCCATATCAAAGCCCTTATTCAAATCCGTATTCATACCAGAACCAGTATCAGAGCCAAGCTCAGGACTATAGTCAAGCCGGAAACCCAGCCCAAGGCTGCACGCCCCAAACCAAGCCGGGTGATGCCCAGTTTTATGCGCTGTTGGAGAAGCTTCAGGCGGTAGATTTTGTATTGGTGGAACTGAATTTGTATCTCAATACACACCCGGATGATTTACAGGCTATCGAACAGTTCAATAAGCTGACGCAGGAAAGAACGGCGATTGCTAACGAGTACCAGATCTTATATGGGCCTTTACAAAATTTTGGCCGTGCCTATTCCAAGTATCCTTGGGAATGGAACCAAACTCCTTGGCCGTGGCAGGTCTAGGTAGGTACAACCTTTTATAAAGGAGGAACATGAATGTGGGTATATGAGAAAAAACTGCAATATCCCGTACGTGTCAGCAAATGTGATCCTCATATGGCCAAACTGCTTATGGAGCAGTATGGTGGAGCGGATGGCGAGCTGGCGGCGGCTTTGCGGTATCTGAATCAGCGGTATACGATTCCGGATAAGGTTATCGGCGTACTTAATGATATAGGTACAGAAGAATTTGCGCACCTCGAAATGATTGCGACTATGATTTACAAGCTGACCAAGGATGCGAGTGTAGAGCAAATGAAGGCAGCCGGGCTGGGGGAATATTATGCGGCGCATGATCATGCGCTGTATTACCAGAGCGCAGGCGGAGTTCCTTTTACAGCGACCTATTTTCAAGCCAAGGGTGATCCAATTGCGGATTTGTATGAGGATATTGCGGCAGAAGAAAAGGCGAGAGCTACATATCAGTGGCTGATTGATTTAACCGATGATGTGGATTTGCAGGATAGTCTGAAGTTTCTGCGTGAACGTGAAATAATCCATTCGCTCCGTTTCCATGAGTCTGTGGAAATTTTGAAGGGGGAAAGAGACCGGAAGAAAGTGTTCTGAGAAAATGATACACAAGGTCTCTTGGTGAGCTTAAGCTTGCAGGAGACTTTTTTCTTTTGAAGTCATCTAAGCTATGAAATGGTCGTTCCCAAGGAGTAGCAATGGGCATTTGTATATATGAGGGGGCAAAAATAAAAGCCCCCAAAAATTGAAGGCTGTCAGCCCGGGTATCGTGCCGAGCACATATCGGCATGATGACTAAAAGGCCGGCTACATTAAACGACCTTCCCTGGCGCGTCTTTCTCATCCCTATTGCTTCAGTTGTGCAAAATATTGCTCGTTATATAACACGCTTGGATGGGTAGGATGGTGCAACTGAGCGATGCGATGATGCGATTTTGCCTTTTCGATGTCACCGATTCGGTCGTAACACAGGCATAATTGCAAGTGTGGAAACCAGGTATAGTACGAGGAATTGGTTAAGGCCATCACATCTTGTGGAGGCTCTATCAGCGTCGCCTGACGAAACCAGTAAATGGCTTGAGTATACTGCTCATCTTCAATGAACAAATTGCCAAAGGCACAGCAGAACTGTGCGCGTGGTACATCAAGGTTAAGTGTGCGAAGCAGAGCCATACGCTGCTCCTGTTTCTGACCCTGGTGAGCGTAGCAATCCGCTAGCTTAAAGCAAGCAGCAATCCGATCTTCAATCCATCCGAGATCTAGACCCAGATAGTGTTTGTACTGCTGGATGGCTTCTAGTATGCGTCCGTTATCATAAAGTTCATTAGCGAAGTAGTAGTGATCTCGTTCAGAAAATGCGGTGCCTTGCTCCCGATGCTTGAGATAGATATGCAAATTACGATCAGTGTAAGCACGTGTCTTTTTATGAGTCACCGCCATATTACTGTGAAAGGTACTGCCTGTCACATTCAGGAATTCGTGAACAAATCCGATCCATCTGAAGTTACGATCACGTCGCACCATTCGGTTTCTTTTGAGCTTATGCAGCGGCTGCCCCTGTTCATCTACAGATAGCACATAATCCATCGTAATGCTGTCATACGAGACGGTGGCTTGTTTTTTCCAGTCGAGAAATGCCAGTCGGTCTTGCTCTTCTAGGATGTCGTCGGCATCCAGCCAAAATTGATATTCCTGTGTTGCCTGATCAAACGCATAATTGCGGGCTGCGGAAAAATCATCACACCATTCAAAAGGGTATATCCGAGCGTTGAACGATGCAGCTACCTCTTGGGTACTGTCGGTAGAGCCAGTATCAACGATAATGATTTCATCTACCAGGTCATGGACTGATTTCAGACAGGTATGAAGTGCTTCTTCTTCATTTTTGACAATCATACATAAGCTGACAGTTACCATGCTCTTTGTCCCTCCCAAAAAACTTGATATAATCTCCATTTTATGTAGGATAGCTTGCTCATTATGTAGTAATTCCGATGGAGCATTTAGAGGATGTGTAATGATCATAAATTCAAACTTGCTCTAATAAATTAGAAAATCAAAGTCTGATATGAAGGGGGAGGAGATTGTGCGAAATTCGATATTATCAAGTGCGACCGGGAAATAAATTTGATGGCTAAATGTAGTTGGAAAACAGGTGAAAAACAGAAAAAAGGCAGTTAACTGGATGTTAAGGTTGTATTTTTGTATTGATGTCGTTTTCATTGATATTTCCAGGTGTAAGTCCATTCCTACCACGCTCACTCCCATATCGCTTGGTCGCATATGGTATGCCTTAGGACATGGAGGGAGAACGGTTTATGAGGCTTCTACCTGATGGAGGCGTTGAATCATGCGTATACTAATCGGTAGCCCGGTGCACCAGAAACCGGAAACATTGTCTTTATTTCTTCAAGCTTTGGAGCGACTGGAGGCACCTGACGTGCTGCCCGATTATTTATTTGTCGATGATAATGACAATCCGACTTCAAGCCAATGGCTTGCCGATTTTTCCAATCGACTGCCAGGCAGGGTTTTGCCCTTGTTGACAGGCTCACAGCAAGTGGAGAACCGAAGTGATGAGCACACTCATTATTGGCCGCCTGCCCTCGTCTGGAAAGTGGCTGATTTTAAAAATCGTCTTATTGATTATGCACTTCAGCATAATTATGACGCGCTGTTTTTGGTCGATTCAGACCTGATTCTCCATTCCCGTACCTTATGTAAACTGGTAGAGGCGGAGAAGGATATTGTATCTGAGATTTTCTGGACACGCTGGCAGCCGGAGGGGCCTCTATTGCCTCAGGTGTGGGTTAGTGATGAATATAATTTGTTCCATCGTGAAGAAGGCGAAGTGTTGTCGGCAGAGGAGCGAGCGCAACGCGAGTTGCATTTCATACACCAATTGCATGTTCCTGGTTTGTACGAGGTGGGTGGTCTAGGCGCTTGCACCCTAATCCGCAGACGTGCACTGGAAGCAGGGATTCACTTTGGTAAAATCAAAAACGTTTCCTATTGGGGAGAAGATCGACATTTCTGTATTCGGGCAGCTGCATTTGGATTTCCACTTTTTGTGGATACACACTATCCGGCGATGCATCTGTACCGGGAAGCGGACAGAATAAAGGCAGAGCAGCTACTATTCACCCTAAAGTATTTTACAACGAGTGGTGTTCATACGGACCATTCAGAACATTTAGCATATCTGGATCACTCCGATACTTCTACTAACTCTCCTGCCTTCAATCATTCTGCATCATCAAGTCCCTCTAAGTTCTCTGAACCTCCTGTTATACCTTATGATCTCCGTGAGTCAGCTGTCTTTGCCAAGTACACTGCAGATTCTTTTGCTGTACCACAAACATTCTCTGGTCCACGACAAAGTGAACTTCATACGCCGCCTGTCTCCAAACCCAAATTGACGCTGACCATGACGGTATACAATGAGGCAGATCGCAAGCTCATTGACGTGCTGCGGAGTCATCGGGAATATATTGATGAAGCGGTCATTATTGATGATGGCAGTCAGGATGATAGCGGAGAGTTGTGCCGTGAGATCCTGAAGGGAATCCCATTGCGTTTAATACGCAATGAAACAGCTTCTTTTACCAATGAATTAGAGCTGCGAAAACAGCAGTGGAGAGAGACGTTGGCATCCTCTCCCGAATGGATATTAAACATGGACGCTGACGAAATGTTCGAATCCCGTTTTGCTCAAGGGGTACATTCGTTGTTAGCGGGAACGAAAGCGGATACGATTTGTTTCAGGTTGTTTGATATGTGGACTTCCACGCATTACCGTGATGATGATTATTGGCAGGCTCATCAGTATTACCGTCCTTTTTTAATTCGATATAAGGAAGGGTTTTCTTATAAATGGAAGGAGCAGTCCTTGCACTGTGGGAGATTTCCCGAAAATGTGCTTGACCTACCCAGTGAAATCAGCAACTACCGCATCCAGCATTGGGGATGGTGTACACCTGCTATTCGCATGGCCAAATTTCAGCGATACCAGTTGCTTGATCCAAGTGCTCGTTATGGCTGGAAAGAGCAATATGAATCTATTTTGGACCCGAACCCCCGACTCACGCTTTGGGTAGATCAGGACAACATAAATGGAGAAAAAGAAACTGCACCAGAGTATGAAGCTGCCGATGATGTGAACGCCATGGATGTTGCTGAGATTGCGAGTGTCCAGGTTATTAATAATTCCGACCTACAAATAAAAAGTGAAACAAAGGACTTACTTTATAGTAAATGCAAACTGTGTGGCTCATCCGACACGGCAGTATTTCATAGCTATGAACGCTTTACCTTGATGGGATGCGGCTCCTGCGGATTGGTTTTTCGTAATGATGTGGATCATATACAGCCAGAGGATATGATTGCAAAAATTTATAATGCCGAATGGGTTGCTATGCGGGATAGTGCAGCAACTTCAACTTATGGAGATCATGCCCTTTTTGGACTCATGCTGCTGGATATGTTCAGTACCGGTAAAGGAAAATTGCTTGAGATTGGATCAGGTACCGGAGAATTTATCCATGCTGCCCTTCAAGCCGGCTGGGATGCAGTGGGCATTGAACCTTCCATAGACTCGCGTGCTTACGCCAAATACAAATATGACGTGGATTTATTGCCGGGTTACTGGGGCGATGAAGCCGAAGAAGATACTCAAACCGAAGAAGCACATGAAATACAGGAATTGAATGAAGAACAAGAAGCAGAAGAAGATACTGACTTAGCACTGGATCATAAATACGAGGCCGTAGCATGCTGGCATGTGTTGGAGCATATTGCGGACCCTGTTACATTTTTGACAGATTTAGGCGAACAGCTTCAACCTGACGGAACGTTATATATTACGGTGCCCAACAAAAACTCGTTCACCAATGAGGCTTATGGTGTTTATTCGCCTTTATTTACGGAGGAAGATCATTTGTATCATTATTCTGAGCACACGCTTGCGCTCTTACTAGCAAAGTCTGGCTTCCGCCCAGTGGCTATGTTCACCCGCCAACTTCCCTCTGGTTTGGATGCCCTGCTGCAAGCCCATCCTTTGTACGGTGAGCTTGCCTTTACGGAGCAAATGGGATTGTTAGCCAAACTTCAAGGCGAGAAACGGGGTCATGAACTGTGCTGTGTCGCAAGAGTAATTTAATCATCCCTAAAAGGAGGCAGCATCCATGAACATGTCTGACCCGTATCTGTCTCGCTTTTTTGTATATTCTGATCCCAACTCCTCCAGCATGATTTACAGACTCCCCCAAAGCTGGTGGAGTCGCCCCTATGAGTATGAGTGGTGTCTTCAATTTATGTCTGGGCAAGATACAGTGCTGGACGCAGCATGTGGAATCCCACATCCATTCAAATTTGAGTTGGCCCGCCGTTGCGCTCAGGTCTATGCCTGCGATCTGGATATTCGGATCATTTCCGTGGATGCCATTTTGGCCGAGGTGCGGCGGGATATCGGAGAGGAGGCTGCCGAGCGCATTCAGGAGATTTTGCCAGTTCGGCTCCACTCCGCACATGCCAATCTGACGGCTCTGCCCTATGAGGATGCCAGTTTTGACAAAATTGTATGTATTTCGGTGCTGGAGCATTTAACACCTGATGAATCTTTGGCAGCCTTACGTGAATTTCACCGGACCTTACGCGATGACGGAATGCTTCTGCTGACGTTTGATTACCCTACAGTGGACCTGTCAGCGATGGAGCAATGGATAGAGCAGGCGGGATTTTCGTATTGGAATGGTGTGGATCTCAAGCTTCCACGGGGTGCTTTACACACGGATATGTGGGGTGGTTTGCATTGTTTCAGGACTGTTTTAAAAAAATATAAGAGTTAGCGGTATGCGCAATGAGGTTTACACGGACCTCTCTTATTGCTTATCATGAGAGGGGTTAGAGTTGTAAACCTACATAGGAAAGGAATGACTGATAACTACATGAACAATGCACCTGTGTTGAAGAAACCTGAGGCTATGGTATTTGATATGGACGGTACACTTTTTCAGACGGAGACGCTATTGCTTCCTGCGTACCACAAGCTGTTTGATACGCTGCGCGCCGAAGGGCTTTATGAAGGAGAGACTCCTCCCGAGGAGCTTATTTTGAATAGTTTGGGCATGCTGCTGGATGAAATCTGGAGAAGAGTGATGCCGGAAGCCAGCGAAGCGGCCCATAGAAGAGCGGACGAGCTGCTGCTTCAGCTGGAACTGGAAGGATTGAAGAACGGAAGTCATGCCCTGTATCCACATGTAAAAGAAACACTCCAGACCCTTCATGAGCAAGGTGTTCGATTGTTCGTAGCCAGTAACGGGCTGGAGGACTATGTAAAGGGGATCGCTGCTGCGTATGAAATGGTTCCCATTTTTGAAGGACTGTACAGTGCTGGGGAGTACAGCACGCTTTCCAAAGTGAATTTGCTGGAAATTCTGTTGAGCAAGCACGATATTTCGAACGTATGGATGGTAGGAGATCGTTCCTCAGATGTGGAAGCAGGCAAAAAGAACGGACAGACGGTGATCGGTTGCGCTTATGCTGGATTTGGTGTGAACGATGAGTTGAAGGGGTCCGATGCGATTATTACAGACTTTACGCAACTGCTTACACTTTATAAAAACGCCGAGTAACTGTGAAACACAGGTAATTGGTTATAAATAGGCTCGACGCACCATATAATTAAAACATGCTGGTACTGTCGGGCAGACGAAAAAAGAAAGGAAGGCAGCCACTTTACGTGGAGCCTTCCTTTGTCTTATTCTCTGTCTTATTCTCTGTCTTATTTTCTGCTTTATCTTCTGTTTTATCTTCTGCTTTGTAGTCCGTCTGAGGCTTAGGATTAATTTGTGTGTGGTAGACCCACAAAGCATATTCCATGGGCTTGGCGATGGAACGGCGATAGGTTTCTTTTTCACCAATACGTGAAAAGACCTCACGGGCTGGCTTCGGGTTGACTTCCAGCACGTATATATGACCGTCCTTATTAATTGCCAAATCGAGCGCAAGCTCGCACAATGCCCCGTAGCTTTCTTCCAGATATGCAGCGATGTCCAGTCCGAGTTTTTCCCCTTGCTTGATGATTTTCTCTCTATGGCTTTCATCACGAATCCATTGCGTCAGCAATTGGCTCATCGGTACCGCCTTGCCTCCACCATGCAGGTTGGAAGTGACACTCCGATGTGCCCCGATTCGCCCGGCACATCCGGTTAGCTCCCATACTCCTTGGCTATTTTTCTGTACCAGCATACGGTAATCATGGACTCTGCCATTCGGCAACTGCACAGGAATGCCTTCCTGAACAATGTAGTTATCCATGTTCCAGCTGCTCAGACGCGGCTCCAGACGGTCTAGACGTACCCGCTGCTGGGGAATAATATGGCGTTTGCGATTGCGGCCCTCAATCAGATACAGGCCTCCTTGCTTGTTAACAGGTTCAATACGTAAAATGCCGCGGCCTCCCGTACCGTTAATCGGCTTGAGGTACACTAGTGAATTCTGTTTAAGCATCCGTTTTACACTATGAAATCCACTGAACAGCTCTGTTGCAGGCAAATGGGCGCGAAAGGCAGACCTCCTCGCAAGCTGCTGATGAATGACCCACTTGTTACTCAGCGGTCGGTTTAAATATACAAGGTCTGTGTATTGCAATCGGAACTGCTTCAACTGACGATATCGCTCACTGCGCTGTACCCGGCAACGGTCGAAAATCATATCTGGAAACTCTCGCCATTTTCGGGTCCATTTTCCGCTGTGTGGATCATAGATTTGGGCAAGGAGCAGCCTGCGATCCTTGTGGACATCTGCAGGAGTGAATACATATATATCCAGTCCCAGCCTTTTCCCTTCTGCAATCATGCGCTCATATATGTCGCGCTCCTCCAATTGCTTCTTGTTGTTCAAATACAAGGTCATGATGCCTAGGACAGGTTTTGGCACAGCATTCCACCTTCCTCTGCCGTCTGCTTATCTTGGGATAACTCCCCGTGAAATATCAGCGTGGGTTTCCCGGTCGGTCCAGTCGTCATTTCGTGCGCAACAAGTCCAGCGCGGAAACAGGTTTTGAGACTGGACATATTGTCGGCGGCTACGCTGCACGTCAGACGGCGCAGCTGTTTGAGCTGGGCGGACAGCAGTCTAGCGCCCAGTCTGCGGCCCCGGTAAAGCGGACGAACAATTACGATGCAAGCATCCTTCCCGTAATTCAGAGCGAGGGAAAATCCCGCAATCCGCAGCCCCTTCTCCGTGCGCACATATGCGCACAGGAGGGAGGAGCCAGGGGTGTTCAATAGCTCGGGCGTTAAAACTGCCAACTGCCGCAGAGCATTACGAGTAATGCGCATGCCCCCTGAACTGCGGGCCAAAAACAGCAACTGTCGTCGTCTCAGTAGCCAGCTCCGGGCAGGCAAATGTTGAACATCGCTAATTTGCGGCATGATTCCACTTCCTTGATCATGATTTCAATCGTCCGGCCAAAAAGGAGCTGTACTGGAATATGCGTCTAAGCGACTTTTGGCGGATTTCCGGCTCGTCAAATTTCATCGGTTTGGCATTGGCCTCAAAAAACCAGAGTGTTCCGAGCGTATCCACGCCCAAATCCATGGACATTTCGCCGTGAGAAAGACCGGATGCACGTTCAATTTGACGTGCAATCTGTATGGCCGTACTTTTAACTTTGTTCAGTAGATCCGTGCTGTCCTCAGGCCCAAACAGCGAGGACAGCAGCTTGAACGGGTCCTCTACACTCCCGCCACGCGGGACATGTGTGGTGATGCTCCCTTTACCCGCCAGTCTGGCACCGACCCCGGTTATACTCCAGGAGCCACGGATATTTTTTTGTACCAGGATACGCAGGTCGAAGGGTTTTTTCTGATAGGTTGCCAGATCGATACCCTGTTGAATGATATAAGGCGAGTTGCCTGCTTCCCGGCGGATACGTCCCCACAGCCGGGATAGCGATACAGATTTGTAGGTTACACTTTTTTTGTCATGCTGAATGGTCAGTCTGTAAGCCATGAGATGGTCTGGGTGGAATTTAAGAATCATAATCCCTTTTCCGGCCTTACCGTTTTCCGGCTTGAGATACAGGTATGGATACGCAGACAGCATTTTTCCTAATGAAGACAGGTTGCTTAACCGTTTGGTTGCCGGAACAAGCTGACGAGTGGTTTCCGAGGTACGCAACCACTTGAACAGTTCCCATTTGTTAAAAAAGCCTGGATTGTACAGTTCAATGCCTGAGGCATGTGAAATTTCATCCAACTTTGTGCGCACAGAGGTTTTAAGTTCATAATTACGGTTTGGGATGCGATTATAAATGACCTGTGGAGGTGGGAAATTCTGTTCCTCCCACGTCTGTAAGCTCTTGTTGAAGACATAGCCCTTAACCGTCTCATCTGCCAGTTTCAGGTCCCTGACGGTAACAATGTACACCTGATATCCCATCCGTGTTCCCGTTTCAAGAATATCCCTGAAATTGCGCTGATTGCCCTTGAAAAATTGCCCTTCGTCGTGCACTGTCAATACAGCAACGACTGGCTTATGCTCCGCCCGGGTATTCATAGTTCCTCTTTTCTGCGGAATTTACTGAGGTAAAGACAGTGGTCCAAAATATGCTCCACGGATGCTTTACCCTCCGCACGCAACGATGGATGCTGAAAAATGGATCGGCCTGGCTTGGAGTTGGCTTCAAACATCCATACCTTTTCATCCTGATCAATGCCCAGATCAAAGCCGATTTCACCCAGTAGATGCTGGTGGTGGTGTTCAATGGCTTCAGCGAGCGTAACTGCTACGTTCTTGGCACGTTGAAGCACTTCACCCGCCCGGTCTCCGAATACCCGGTTCAACGCCTGTTCAGGTGTCATAAGGGAGCCACCATTTTTGATATGGGTTGTGACACTGCCACGTCCGGATTTTTTAGCTCCAATGCCGACAACGACCCACTGGTTATTTCCATTTTTATGCATGTGAAACCGGAAATCAATCGGGCAATTGTCAATCTCGATCAGCTGGATGCCCTGTTGAATGACATAACCCTTTAGCATCTGTCCCTG
The DNA here is from genome assembly GCF_038002205.1 of Paenibacillus sp. FSL R7-0340. Classification (NCBI taxonomy): domain Bacteria; kingdom Bacillati; phylum Bacillota; class Bacilli; order Caryophanales; family Paenibacillaceae; genus Paenibacillus; species Paenibacillus sp. FSL R7-0340. The sequence continues at coordinate 4,440,487 of NZ_JBBOBY010000001.1, read as the reverse complement.
ATTGGAGTGAAGCATCCTGAGCATGGAGTTAAAAGAGGTGAATTTTAGCAATACATTGCTATTTTTCTTACGGTACCTCACATAATATCCTTGCTTGGGAACATGGGACAGACGGTAGATTCCTTTACCGAGACTGCCTCCACTTGGCTTGTAATAAGCAAATTGATGTCGCTCCAGCATACTTCGGATACGTTCAGAGCTGGGATTCGTGTATGATTCAGGGACATAGCGGTTAACATCTGGGTTATTCTCCAGCAGATTATAGATATCGGACTTATTGAAAAAGCTCCAGTTAAAGAAGGGAATTCGTTTGCGGGAAAAGCGTTCGCGTAGTTGATTGATCGCCGGGGAAAAATCAGAGCGACGGCTCGGCAAACGATTATAGATCACGTCTGGCAAAGGTACAAGTTTACGTGTGAATTCCCCGCTGGATGACAGAAAATAGCCGTTAATCGTATCATTTTGCCAGTTGATATCCCGAGGGGTGAAGGCAAAAATATACGATTTTTTGCTACCTTCCTTCAGCAGTTGCTTAATAAAGCCTGTGCGTGATCCGAAAGGGCGAGTGGTGGAGGTGGTACCGTCAGACAGCACGCCAATCAACGGCCCTAGCTGTATATCACCATCCAGATTTCGCAAATAGATGGACCCGCTTTTGGGAACACGGATTGCGTTACGTAAGCCGGAGGTCAAGTATAGATGGCGTCCCGCCTTCTGAATTGGTTTTACTGTAGCGGGGATCTGATCCTTACCGAGCCGCAGACGAACGGACTTGGCTCCGGATAATTTAAGGCTTTTCAACAAGGCAGTGGATATATACGCCACCTTGTCGGGCTGCTGTGAGAAATGCACATTGCAATGCGTTAAACTCATCTGTTTATCCTCCTATACCGTATGTTCAAGGGAGGCGTCCGCGCCCTTTGGCCCTGTCGCTTTGGAATGGGTCATTAAATATCGAGCATATTCGAGCGGGCGGTTGACCGACTGGAAAGCGCACTCTGGCTGACGGGTCTGAAAAAAGGAGGCCCGCCCAGGTCGGGAATTAACCTCCAATAGCCAGATGTTCCCGATCCGGTCAATACCGTAATCAATTCCCAACTCGCCAAGGCGGCCATAACGTTCCTCCAGCGCCCTGGTAATGGTCAAGGACAGCGTCATCATCTGCCTGATGATGAGACGCGTGGTGTCCGCGCCAAATTGTTCACGAAGGTAAGGCTCAGCAGGATGGGCTTCGCCTCCACCGTGCAGATTAGAAGTCAGGGTTCCTTTTCTGCCTTCTCTTACGGCAAAGCCCGTCAGGCACCAATAGCCGTTGCCATCCTTTTGCATGAGTGCGCGAACATCAAAGGGATGATTGCTTTGGCTTGTTAATTTCAAATAAGGCTGCACGATATAAGCGCGTTTGTGTGCAATTCCGTGGATCCATGACAATCCTGCATCCAATTCGGAAAACGAGCGCCGGAACGGGCGGTTACGGGAGTCTCTACCCTGTACAAGTAGTCCCTGCCCTCCTTCTGCCAGCCGGAGATACAGTGTGCTCTTGCCATGTGTTCCGGTCTGTGGCTTCATAAACAGCTCCGAATGGCGTCGTAGCCATTCCACAAGCTGAGTCGTGTCTCGGTAAGGCGCCGTAGGCGGCACAAAGGGACGCACTTTATCTACCGCATGCAAAGCGCGATACACCTGCCATTTGCCAGGTAAGTTACGCGACCAGTAGATGAGCTTGCGCGATTTTTGCTCCGCCATGTCTTCCAGTGTGCGCCTGACATTCTGGCTCTCGTGGACATGGAGACAGCGGTTATACACAATGTCCGGCAACGGAAAGCGGCCGGATGTCCATACTCCGTTACGATAAACATAACCTCGTATGGAGTGATCTTCAGGTGAGACTCCTTCGGCGGTAAACGCCATTACGCTAAGACCAGAGCGCCTGCCCAACAGACTTAGCCTGCGGCAAAAATCGGCTTCGGTAATAGGGGGAGTGACGGCCTGATTCCGGCTAACAAGCACGCCCAGCGTACCTGGCACAACAAGAGACACCGACAACAGCTCCTTTGGCAGCCAGACTCTGGAAGAGATGAATTCATTTGAAGCCGGCTGAATAACAGCAGTATTCAATCATTTTTTTAACGGACGGGCGAGTTTTCTGATCATTTAACGGCGTGTTGTCATTCTTTGATGGCTTAGAATTGACCTCCAGCAACCAGATGCGCCCTGTGCTATCTATTGCCAGATCAATACCAAATTCCGCGAAATGGGCGGGAATTTCTTTTTCCACTCCGCTTGCGATATCCAGTGCTGCTGTTTTCAGAGAGGTATGCCCATTCGATTTAACGGTTGCGGGCAGCGTGGTTTTGGCAAGTGCTTCCTTGACTGTGCTCAGCGTGCCGCCTCTTGCCAGATTGGACACAAAGTGGCTTCCTCCAGCGATCCGGGCGACAATGGATGTTACGGTCCAGGTTCCGGACGAATTTTTCTGTACAAGCGCACGAAAGTCGACCGGACGCTTACCGTGATCAATCAAGGTAAGTCCCTGTTGGAGTTGAAAGCGTGTTGTTTTCATTTTTCCCGCTAAGCTTTTGTACAGCTTATCTACGTTGGCATACGTTTGCTTGCGGGGCGTGCCCGCTGTTGTGGATAACACCGAAAAGGTGCCATCGGTTTGCTTGTTAATGCGCATTATGCCTTTACCTAAGCTTCCGCGCACTGGCTTGAGAAAAACAGCGGGATACTGGTTGCACATTTTTTTGAAAACAGCAAAGGTTTGCAGCAAGTGGGACTCGGGTAAATACTTGCGCAGGGAAGAATTTGATTTAAGCGCATCAAATACTTCATTCTTATCCAGAAACTTTTCGTTAAAAATGGTCGTGCCGTACTGCGATTTTACTTCTTTCATGAAATGCTGTACGCTAGTTCTGTTCTCGAGTTTACGGGAGGTAAGACGATTATTGACGACATCGCCGGCGGGCATGACCGTCTTTTTCCAGCCTCCGTCATACACCCATCCCTGAACTCGCCCGGGCTGACTTCCGATATGCTCCGGGGTGAAAAAATACACATATGCTCCTTGTCTGCGGCATTCCCCGACTAGTTCACGGCAGAACAGGGTGATCGACCCGAAAGGCTTGTCGGGCTGTTCGGGATAGTCCCGACTGACCAGCACGCTAATAAGTGGGCCCACTCGAAGTGTCCGGCGACCTCGGCTGTAGGTTACTCGCAGATCACAATTGGCATGAAGCCCCATTTTTCGGGCTAGCACGCTTCCCACACGTAGGCCGCTGTAGCGGGGCACCGATATGACGGTAACCTCTTGGCGGAACGAACCGAAGGCGAGCTGAACGGGGTGGCCAGCGGATATTTTCCATTTGCGAAGCAGGGACTCGCCGACCATGAGTACGTCATCCTGCAAGATGCCCGATCCGATGATTTGAATCGTTGTTTTTTTGATGGACATCGTGGATCTCCTTCCGGGCAGCAACTTGATGTCTTGAAAGTAACGGGAAACGTGAATGGGCTGTAATAGCACTGATTCATCATATGAGGACATATATCCCTTGGTGATTGACGGACAATGTGAAATGTTGACACTAAACTTGTATTGGAGGAATAAACAATCATGAACATCTATGACAAAGCCCATGATTTAGCGAAAGCATTGAAGGAAAGCAAAGAGGTAGAGGAAATTACGTCAGCGATGAAGCTGATCGAAACCGATCCAGAAGCTAAGAAAATGCTCGACGATTTCCGTGAACGCCAAATGGAAGTACAGCAACGGATGATGAGCGGCGATATGCCAGCACAGGAAGAGATGGAAAAGATGGAGAAGCTGTTTGAGGTACTTAGCTTGAACCTCAACATCCGACGCCTGTTCGACGCTGAACGCCGCTTGAGCGTGATTATTGAGGATGTTAACAAAATTATTGCAGACAGTCTTCAAGATTTGTACGGTTCATCTCTGTAAGTTTGTCTCATATTCCTTCCTGTCCTCTCATAGACTAGATACATAGAGTCACAGGGAGAGGAAGGGATACGATTGGGTTCTTTTAAAAAATGGAAACACGGTTTGTACACACTGATTGCGCTGGCTATGGTCTTGGTTGCGTTACCACGCATCTCGCTTGCAGGCGGTTTGAACTGGGTCAACGGCTTTGGAATAGTATGGGTACTTTTTGCGCTGCTAGTCATCGGGGCGAACATGCATTTTTTGCTGGGTGTGGATGAGGAAAAGCGCAAAACGCTGGAGCGTGTGCGGCGGGCCAAAATGCAGCAGTGGCAGATGAAATGGGATAAAAAAGCTGACAAAGGTAGCATGCAGTGAGTTTTTTTTAGCTTGTCCTGGGCTTGCCCCCAGATACAAATCAATCATAGTAAGAAGCGTTCCTTGTAATAGAGGGGATCGCTTTTTTGCTATTTCCGAAGCAGAAAACTCAAAATGAACAAAGGTCTAAAATAAAGGGATTTTGTGCTATAATAGATACAGAATGATACAGATTGAACGTTGGGGGTGTAACAGAGTTGGACGGGCTAGATGAAACAGTTACGAAGCATGAGCAGCTATTGCGACATATCGAGCAGTTGAAAATAGGCTCCAAAATTTCTGTGCGCAGGTTGGCTAAAGAAATGAGCGTCAGCGAAGGAACGGCCTATCGGGCCGTGAAGGAAGCCGAGAACCTGGGAATTGTCATTACCAAGGAACGGATCGGAACAGTACGAGTAGAGAAGCGTCCGCGCGGCTTGTCCGAGCAGCTGACCTTTGCAGATGTCGTGAATATTGTAGAGGGACATGTGCTGGGCGGAAGTGAGGGGCTGGAGAAGCCCTTGCACAAGTATGTTATTGGGGCGATGCGCGAGGAAGCTATGGCCCGTTATATTGACGCTGGCAGTTTGCTGATCGTTGGTAACCGTGAGGATGCGCATTCACTTGCATTGGAGCAGGGGGCAGGTGTGCTGATTACAGGGGGATTCGGTACGAGCCGAGAGGTTAAGCAGCTCGCAGACAAGATCAGTCTGCCGATTATTTCCTCACGCCATGATACTTTTACAGTGGCATCTATGATTAATAGAGCCATATTTGACCGCTTGATCAAAAAGAAAATTATGCTGATTGAAGACATTGCGGCAGGCAAACCGAAAACGTTGACCTTGAAAATCAACAGCACGCTTACCGAGTTTGAAGAACTTTCGGTGACGACTGGACATCATCATTTTGCAATAGTGGATGAATGGAATCGTTTAATTGGTATCGTCAGCCGCAAAGATGTGGAGGGGCTTCAACCTGAGCATACGATGGATAAATGTCTTATCCGCAATCCGATAACGGTCACTTACCAGACCTCGCTGGCTTCAGCCGCGCAAATGATGGCGTGGGAAGGTGTGGATTACTTGCCGGTCGTGGACCGCAACCGCAAGCTGCTCGGGTCCGTTACACGGCGTGAGGTGCTGGAGGCGCTGCGTAACGCCCAAAAGCAGCCACAACTTGGCGAGACGTTCGACCAGTTGATCTGGAACGGGTTTGCTGAAGAGCGTAATGAGGATGGATCGTTATTTTTCCGCGGTTTTATCATTCCGCAAATGGCGACCAATTTAGGTACGATCTCGGAAGGCGTACTGGTCAACGTGATGACACAAGCGGGCTACCGGGCAGCTAGAGACATGACCGGCAAGGATTATGTGCTGGACAATTTAACGACTTATTTTATTAGACCCGTACAGATAGAGGATGCTGTCGTTCTTCGTCCGTTGTTGCTTGAGATGAGTCGCCGTACCTGCAAGCTAGAAATTGCAATTTCACGGGAAAATCATTTGGTATGCAAAGCAGTGATGACGCTTCAATCCATTGAACATGGTTAGTCTACCAATGGATTGGAGCAAGGTGTGAAGGCGAATAGATCGACTTAGTGGCTTTCAGGCAATCTTTCTTTTGCTTCCAGCCAAATTTGCAGCACACCTTCCATTACAAGCATCGTTTTGACCTGGATCGTATACTCCTTGTCACGAACGGTGTATTTTTTTTGGTGCAGCAACATACGTACCAGCTTGCTGTCAGAGTCAATCTCAAACATATCTCTGCCACGCAGCACCTCCAGATCACGACTGACACGGCGCAGAAGTTCCTTTAGGTTAATAGAATCAATTTTTTCGGCCGAAGCTTCCTCCGGAATCAGCTTGATCTCTTTGACAACGGTTTGGCGCTTGCTGTATTTGCGCAATGTTTTGTTGTCCTCCTCGGCTTGCTGGAGCTGGAATTGAAGATCCTGGTTGTTCGTCCATAGCTGATTGAAGCTGGCATGCCAGATGGCATTGTAGATCATTCCTCCCGTAATCATACCGAGTACAAAGACGGAGGATAATTGCATAAAAGGGCGCAGGCGCTCAAAAGGGGGGACTCTCATAGTCGTTTCACCTCACGGCCGTCCGTTGCCGCATACCCACTTGACCAGCTCTGCACCCATATGAGCGCCTAAAAAGGCGAAAATCAAATACAATATCTGCTTAATGGCAGGTGACAAATTACCATCCAACATATTGCTTTCAATGACCCGGATCGGGTCCATCGTCCCCCCCACAGCAGCGGCAAGCGCCCATATTTTAATTCTTCCAGCAACCTCCAGCATCGTCTGGGTAGGCGGCTGAAGCGATACCACAGCTCCCATTCCGCCGAGCATGGCTCCCCCGAGCACGATGCCGAAGGCAATGAAGAAGTCGAGAATCGCTTTGGATATAAAAGTGCTCATGCTCTTTTCCTCCTTAGGTATACGAATCAGGACCGCGCTTGTCCGCCGAGGTCTGTACTTTTATTCTATGGGCGCTACTAACGCGGATATGATAAAATAGTTTGAAGAAAATCAAGCGGTGAAAGGAAGAGAAGCGCATGAGTTCATTTGTGCATTTGCATGTTCATAGCGAGTACAGCCTGCTGGACGGCGCGGCTCGTACCGCGGAGTTGGTCAAACAGGCATCAGCTTACGGAATGAAGGCGCTGGCCCTTACAGATCACGGGGTCATGTACGGTGCCATTCCTTTTTATAGAGCGTGTGTAGAAAACGGCATTAAGCCGATTATCGGGTGTGAGGCCTATATGACGGCAGGATCGCGCAAGGAGCGTGGCAGCCGGAAGGATCAGCCCATATATCATTTAATTTTGCTCGCCAAAAATAAAACAGGCTATCAAAATCTGATGAAGCTGTGCTCCATCGGCCATTTGGAGGGCTTTCACTACAAGCCGCGCATCGACATGGAGGCTTTGGCTGCCCATCATGAAGGTATCATATGCCTGAGCGCTTGTTTGGGCGGTGAAGTGCCGCAGCATTTACTGCATGGTCGGGAAGCCGAAGCACGACGAGCAGCGGAGCGATATCGTAACATTTTTGGTGATGATTTTTATCTGGAACTCCAGGATCATGGTCTATCGGAGCAAAAACGCGTAAATCCTCTCTTGATCGCACTGGCGAAGGAACTGGATATTCCACTGGTGGCGACGAATGACGTGCATTACTTGACTGAGCCAGATGCAGACGTGCAGGACGTTCTGATCTGTATCGGGACAGGGAAGACAGTTGACGATGAGGAGCGCTTGCGTATACCAACACGTCAGTTGTATCTGAAAAGTCAGGAGGATATGGCTCGTTTATTCCCGCATGTGGCAGAAGCCATCGCCAACACGGTGCGTATTGCTGAAAAATGCGAACTGGAGCTGGAATTCGGTCAATCCATTTTGCCTGAATATCGTCCGCTGCCGGAAGGAATGACCTCTTCGTCCTATTTACGCAATCTGTGTGTGCAAGGGCTGGAGCGTCGCTATGGAAGCGATCCCGGATGGGAGCAACTGGAGGAACGGGAAAGGCTGAACCAACGGCTAAACTATGAGTTAAATACCATTGACAGTATGGGTTTCAGCGATTATTTCCTGATTGTATGGGATTTTATTGCCTTCGCTCATAAGCATAAGATAGCAACGGGACCGGGGCGGGGTTCCTCAGCAGGCAGTTTGGTTGCCTATGTGCTTAACATCACGAATGTCGATCCGATGAAATACAACCTGCTCTTTGAACGGTTTCTGAATCCCGAACGAATTAGTATGCCGGATATAGATATTGATTTTAGTGATGAACGGCGTGACGAGGTTATCGACTATGTAGTACAAAAGTACGGAAATGAGCATGTAGCGCAAATTATTACCTTTGGAACGCTGGCGGCAAGAGCCGCTGTCCGTGACGTCGGTCGTGTATTGAACGTGCCATATGGCGAGGTGGACAAGGCAGCCAAGCTGATTCCGGCGCAGCTAGGCATTAATATCCGTCATGCGTTGGAAATTACCCCGGAGCTGAAAACGCTATATGAAACGAAGCCTAAGACACGTGAACTGCTGGATATGGCGATCAAGGTTGAAGGAATGCCTCGTCATGCTTCGACACATGCAGCAGGTGTTGTCATTTCGCGGACTCCATTGACCGATGCGGTTCCGCTTCAAGAGGGGAGTGAAGGGGTACCTTTGACGCAGTACTCGATGGAAAATCTAGAGCGCATTGGTTTGCTTAAAATGGATTTCCTTGGGCTGCGTACACTCTCCATTATTGAACGGTGCATACACTGGATTGCGGAAGACCATGGAGAAACGCCTGATTTTAGCCGTATTCCCGATAATGATCCACATACCTATGACTTGCTGGGCAAAGGAGATACAGGAGGCGTATTCCAGCTGGAGTCGGCCGGTGTACGCCGGGTACTCAAGGATTTGAAGCCGAGTGTATTCGAGGATATCATTTCTGTCCTGGCTTTGTATCGTCCGGGCCCGATGGGCTTTATTCCTAACTTTATACAGGCCAAGCATGGTCAGATTGAGATTTCTTATCCGCATCCTGACCTGGAACCGATCTTAAAGGACACGTACGGTATTATTGTGTATCAGGAGCAAATCATGCAGATTGCTTCGCGCATGGCGGGTTTTTCCCTGGGAGAAGCCGATCTGTTGCGCCGGGCTGTGTCCAAGAAAAAGCGCGAAGTGCTGGATCTGGAGCGCGGGCATTTTGTCGAAGGCAGTATCAAGCAGGGATACACGGAGGAGGAGGCCGGAAGGGTTTACGATATGATTGTCCGTTTTGCTGACTACGGCTTCCCGCGTGCCCATGCAGCTGCTTATGGTGTGCTAGCATTTCAGACGGCTTATCTAAAGGCCCATTATCCGGTACAATTTATGGCTTCAATGCTGACAGCGGTGATGGGAAGTCATCGAAAAGTGGCTGAATATGTTGTCGAATGCCGTCGTATGGATATCGCAGTGTTGCCACCTGATGTGAATGAGAGCGGGGTGCTGTTTACTCCGTTACAGCAGGGAGGCATCCGCTTCGGCCTGGCTGCGATTAAAAATGTCGGCACACAGGCGATGGAGAGCATTCTCGCTGTTCGCAAGGAACGGCCTTTCGACAGCCTGCTCGATTTTTGTCGACGTGTCGATTTGCGGGTATGTAATAAGAGAGTAATTGAATCGCTTATTCAGGCAGGGGCCTTTGATTCGTTGACAGGTCATCGGGCACAGTTGCTTGCCATGCTGGATGAAACGGTGGATGCAGCCGTCAAATGGCGCAAGGAACGGGATGACTTGCAAATTGATATGTTTGGTTTTGTGGAAATGCCCAATTGGGATATCGAATATCCCAATGTACCCCAATTTAGTGCCAGCCAGCAATTAGAGCTGGAACGTGAACTGCTGGGACTGTATTTATCGGGGCATCCGTTGGATGATTTTGAGTCGCTGTTGGAAAGCAGCGAGGCGGATCGTTTGATGGAGCTGGGCGATGTCCCCGATGAAACGGTTGTTGTGACTGCAGGCATGGTAGTGTCACTCAAAACGATTACGACCAAGCAGGGTAAGGCTATGGCCTTTATTGAGCTGGAGGATCAGATTGAGCGCTGTGAGGTTGTGCTGTTTCCTGAGGTATGGAAGCGAAGCCAGCAGTGGATTGAAAAGGGAGCTTTGCTTACGCTTCGAGCCAAGATGCAGCAGCAGGACGAGCACTTCAAGCTCCTTGCGGATGAGACCGCCCCGCTGGCGGAAGACTCGCTGGCACGGCTCCTCCAGCGCCGACGTGCCAGTACGCGCTCGTCCGCCCCTGGAACATCCGTGCCAGCTGCTGGCCCTGCTGCTGGCCCTGCTGCTGGCGGCGCGGGTGGGAGAGCGTCGCGTATGTCGTCTCCGCCTTCGGCAGCCACTGCATCTGCTTCGCCTCAGCCGAAGGCGGCCCGTCCCGTGACGGCTGCTTCACCGCGCGGAGCCGAAGCGGATCGCGGTGAACAGGTGCCGGTCCCGCGCAGCGTGGAGTCGACCACTCGTCAGCGGGTGTTTGTCAAAATCACTCGCCATGCCGAGGAGGACGCCAGCTTGCTGGTCAGTCTCAAGGCACTGCTACAGGAGCATCCCGGTGCTATGCCTACCGTACTTTTTTATGAGAGCAACCAGCGTCTGCTGGCGTTGAGCGATGCTTACAACATTAAGCCTTCTCCTCAGCTGTTTGATCAAATGGAGTCGATGTTGGGTGAAGGCACGGTGAAAGTCAAATGATAGGCACACAGCAAACCGCCCTTATTGTAACGGTTTAATGAACATTTTCCTTCCTTCCCGCATACACTTGGAAAACTGGCGGAACAGGAGATTCAACACGTACCCTGCACCATAAGGTCCCGTACGGTGAAAGAATAGAACTGCACGGTGAAAGCGGGAGGGAAATTATGTCCTATGAATATGCAGAAACTTTGTTAAATCGCAGAGGCATTCGGATCGAGTCCATTGCGGACATTGTTTTTCAGCTTCAGCTAAAATATTATCCTCATTTGACGATGGAAGAATGTATAGACAGTGTCAAAGCGGTTTTGCAAAAGCGCGAGGTTCAATATACGTTGCTCACAGGTATTGCGCTTGATGAACTGGCCGAAAAAAAACTTCTCCCCCAGCCATTGCAAGCCATTATGGAGGCTGACGAACCGCTGTACGGAGTGGACGAGACACTGGCTCTTGGAATTACGAGTGTGTACGGTATGATCGGCTTAACCAGTTTTGGTTATCTGGATAAGGAAAAGACGGGGATTATTGAACAGCTGAACCAAAAAGGCAGTGGTATTCATGTGTTTTTAGACGATCTTGTCGCCGGACTGGCTGCCGCTGCTTCTTCGCGCATTGCACATCGGAGCCTCCATGCTAAGCATTATCCTGCATCATTGGACGCTTAATTGACCTGTGTGGACAGAGTTGATGATTTTCTAGGCCCTCCGACGGAACTTGAATGATCAGGAGGGCTTTTGTTGCGGGAAAAAAGTAAGGTATGTTATCATGAGTCTATTATATGGGCTCAGAACTTGAGGCTTAGGGGGTAGAAACAAGGCATGTGGACGGTGATTTATATTGCACCGACGGCCAGACTGGCTGACATGATTAAGCTCAAACTGTCTGAAGAAGGTTTTATGGTGCAGGCCCGGGCCATCAGCGCATCCAAGCAACAGTTTGAGATACTTGTGCCTTCGGGTGAAGTCGAAGAAATACAGGAAGTGCTTAATTCGATTTTGCGCCCTTGAGTCCGGAACGGCGGAAGTGATACAGCAGCATGAGTGGAACAAAGGATGCACGATCGGCGGTAATGTTTTAGTAACAGGCGTTGACGTGTGTATGAACATAATGCTTAGAGGTGCCGCATAGACGGCAGAGGACCTTGTATCGGTTACGGCTGACAAATAAACGGCTGGAGAGGTGTAGTTGTGTTTAAAGATTTATTCCAAAAGAAGCGTAAATACGCGACCATCCCTTCGGAACGGGCGCTGAGCGGCGATCAAGCGGACATGCCGGATCGTCCCAAACGGGAAATTCCCGAAGGTCTTATGACCAAATGTGGCAAGTGCGGAAGTATTCAATACAGCAAAGAACTAGAGAAAAATTTGAAAGTGTGTCCGGTGTGCGGATACCATATGCGTTTGAATGCAATGGATCGCATTCGCATGGTGCTCGACGAAGACACGTTTACGGAATATGATGCAGATATGATTTCGGTTGACCCGCTGGACTTTCCGGGATATGCGAGCAAGCTGGAGCAACAGACCCTGAAATCTGGCTTGCGAGAGGCTGTCGTTACAGGCGACGGCCTTATTTATGGACATCCTGTTGTCGTTGCTGTGATGAGCTTTGACTTTTTTACTGGCAGTATGGGTTCGGTCGTAGGAGAGAAAATTACACGCGCCATTGAGCAAGCAATAGACAAGCGTCTGCCGCTAATTATTTTCTCAACTTCTGGCGGGGCACGTATGCAGGAAAGTATTTTAAGCTTGATGCAGATGGCCAAAACAAGTGCTGCTCTTGCTCGTCTGGATGAGCAGGGCTTGCTCTATATTTCTGTTATCACCGACCCGACTACAGGCGGAGTATCCGCCAGCTTTGCTACGCTTGGAGATATTAATATTGCGGAGCCAGGAGCTGTATTCGGCTTTGCAGGGCGTATTGTAATTGAACAGACAATCAGACAGAAGTTGCCGGATGATTTTCAAACATCCGAATTTAATTTGCAGCACGGACAATTGGATATGGTTGTACACCGCAAGGAACTGCGTGATACCCTCGGGCAACTGCTTGATCTGCACAGTGTGAAAGGGGTGGAATAGATGGCTGGTGAATTGCCTTATGAAAAGCCCCTGGTCGAGATGCGACAGAAGATCGAAGAACTCAAGCAATTCGGACAGGATAAGCAAATTGATTTTACAGATGAAATCAACCGTCTCGAGGACCGTTATCTCGAGATGGAAGAAGAAATATATTCGAACATTACAGCACCACAAAAAATGCATTTGGCCCGTCATCATCAAAGACCAACGTCTCTTGATCTGATTGAGCAGGTGTTTACGGACTTTATTGAATTACACGGCGACCGCTTGTTTGGAGACGATCTGGCGGTTGTGGGCGGAATTGCCAAGCTAAATGGCATTCCGGTGACCGTCATTGGTCAACAGCGTGGTAAGGATACGAAAGATAACATTGCACGTTTCTTTGGTAGTGCTCATCCGGAAGGATTTCGTAAAGGCTTGCGTCTTATGCAGCAGGCTGATAAATTCAAACGCCCTATTATTACATTCATTGATACGAAGGGCGCTTATCCGGGTAATACAGCAGAGGAGAGAGGTCAATCGGAAGCGATTGCCCGCAACTTGCGGGAGATGGCAAAGCTTTCGGTGCCTGTTATTTGTGTGGTCATCGGCGAGGGTGGAAGCGGCGGTGCGCTTGCGTTTGCAGTTGGTAACCGTGTGCTGATGCTGGAACATGCCATTTATTCGGCCATTTCTCCAAACGGTGCTGCCTCGATTCTATGGAAAGATGCTTCCAAGGCCGATCAGGCAGCTGAAGCCATGAAGATCACGGCTAATGACCTCCTGCGCATGGAAATTATCGAGGATATTGTGCCGGAGCCGAAAGGGGGCGCGCATCGTAACTATGAAGTGACCGCTGCCGCAATCAAGGAGCTATTGGAACGTCATTTGGCAGACCTTACGAATATGAGCTGCGATGAATTGAGGGAAGATCGGTATCAAAAATTCCGAAAAATAGGTCAATACACCTTCTTGAAGTCTTCGGAATCTGAGCCTATGTTGTAATACGCTGTAAACGGGTAACAATAAATATGACGAACTTCCTATACAAATAGGAAAAAGTGTAGTAGATTTAATTGTTGGAAAAAGATATAAAGAGTAGCACCTTTGAAAACGGAGGAAAAACCCAAATGCGCAAAACTAAGATTGTATGTACCATCGGTCCTTCCAGTGAGTCATTGGAAAATGTGAAGAAACTGATTTTGGCTGGTATGAACGTAGCCCGCCTGAATTTCTCTCACGGTGATTTCGAGGAGCATGGCAACCGGATTAAAAACATCCGTCAAGCTTGTAAGGAGCTTAACAAGAACGTTGCTATTTTGCTCGATACGAAGGGGCCGGAAATCCGGACAGGAAAGCTCGAAGTTGAACCTATTGAGCTTGTTCAGGACGAGTTCATTACGCTGACAACGGAAGAAATTCTCGGTACGCAAGATCGTATTTCTATTACGTACAAAGATCTTCCCTCGGACGTGGAGCCCGGCTCCACCATTCTGATCGACGATGGTCTGATCGGACTCACCGTTATTGAAGTATCAGGCACTGAAATCAAATGCCGCATTGTTAATGGCGGAACGATCAAGAGCAAGAAGGGCGTTAACGTTCCAGGCGTCGCTATTTCTTTGCCTGGTATTACGGAAAAAGATGCTAATGATATCATTTTCGGTATTGAGCAGGACATTGATTTCATCGCGGCTTCTTTTGTTCGTAAAGCAAGTGATGTGCTGGAAATCCGCGAATTGCTGGCGAAACACAACGCAAGTCATATTCAAATCATCTCCAAAATAGAAAATCAGCAAGGTGTTGACAACCTGGATGAAATTTTGGAAGCTTCGGATGGCCTGATGGTTGCTCGTGGTGACCTCGGTGTGGAAATTCCTGCTGAAGAAGTGCCTCTGGCGCAAAAATTGATGATTAACAAATGTAATGTTGCTGGCAAGCCTGTTATTACGGCAACACAAATGCTGGATTCCATGCAACGTAACCCGCGTCCGACTCGTGCGGAAGCAAGTGACGTGGCGAATGCTATTTTTGACGGAACAGACGCAATTATGCTGTCCGGCGAAACAGCTGCGGGTAAATATCCGGTAGAATCCGTATTGACGATGTCACGTATTGCAGAAAAAGCTGAGTCTTCTCTGAACTACCGTGATTTGTTCAAAAAACAAAGAACGGCTCAAGAAATTAGTATTACAGAAGCAATCAGCCAATCCGTTTCTATTTCTGCGCTTGACCTGCATGCCAAAGCGATCCTGACGTCCACACAAAGCGGAACAACGGCGCGTATGATTTCTAAATACCGTCCTGAAGCTCCGATTGTTGCTGTTACAACACAGGAAAGAACAGTTCGCCGTTTGGCTCTGATCTGGGGTGTACATGCAGTACAAGGCAGACCAGTCGTTGACACAACAGATAGTCTGTTTGACAATGCGCTGGAAGGCGGTCGCAAATCTGGCCTCGTTAAAGAGGGCGATTTGGTTGTGATTACTGCGGGCGTACCTCTTGGTGATTCCGGTTCTACGAACCTGATCAAAATTAGCTGCGTTCCAGCACAAGCGTAATTAAAGTCTCGAAATAATACCGAGGCTGTATGTATTCGTTACAACAAGCAAAAGAGCATTCAAGTCAATAAGACTTGGATGCTCTTTTTTTATGTTCTCTAGCTTTTTATTTCCAGTCCTTCTCGTCGTATGAAATCAAGGAATGCCTGTTGCGTCAAGTTCATGTGTGTATCTTGTTGGTACACGATGTTTATTTGATAATGACTCCTTTTGTTATCAGCCTCGGGATAAGGAAGCCATTCCACCGAGGGAACAGCATTTTCATTATTATCGACTCCACTTGCAGGAAAGAAGGCAAGCGCTTCTCCGCCGCTTACGACTTGCTTTACCGCTTCCCAAGAGTTGATCTCCAGATGAGGCTTAACTAGCGAGGAATACTGATCTACAACTGATGAACCGCTATATTTTACCCATGTGTGCTTGTCCAGCATATCGGGTCCATCGAACTCCTCTGATATGGATGCAGGTGCAAGTGCAGATGCAGAACGGATAACTCCTACTTGATCTGAAGCCACTGGCTCTGCCACCGTATACTCTGAAAGAGAATCTCTATCGTCGAGAAAAGCAAAATCAATTTCTCCCTGTTTCAGTAGCTGCTTAATGGCATCCGGGGATTGAATCTCCAACTGAATACGACAATCTGGATATCGTTGAGCAAACTTAGCCATCAAAGTGGGGAGGAGATACGTACCTGATATCGACTCTGCACTCAGATGTAATTGACTCTGTGACTCTTCTGTCAGTTCATCTACAGCTTGTCTAGCTTCTTGCTCCAGAGAGATGATCTGTTTTGCGTAAGGTAATAATTTTTTTCCAGCTTCCGTTAGCATAATCCTGCCTTGTTGAAGAGAGAATAGGGAAACACCCATTTCCTTTTCCAAGCTTTTCATATGAAAGCTGACGGTAGGTTGTTTGACTTGCAAAGCTTCGGCCACATCCGTCGCCTTATGGAATTTGTCGATCAGCATCAAGATACGCAATTTTAGAATATTCATGGAATCCAGCAGCTCTCCTTATATGTCATTCATATGTGAATTTCAAACTATAGATTAATTATATACCGAAAAAAAATTTATCTATCAATATTTTATATTTGTTTTACAAAACCACGTCGTTCGTCTAACATTCCAGGCCTACAATGTAAAAGTGTTGATGGTCATAAATAAAAAACCGTCACTTAACTAAGGGGAGGACAATAAAAAATGTTGAAAAAATGGCCGTTCATTCTGATGACTCTCACCATGGTATTTGCACTTGCAGCTTGCGGATCAGGTAACAATGCTGCACCACAAGGAGAAGCTGCTACAGGAACAGACAATAAAGCAGCTGCTGAACTGACAGGAAATATTCTGGCTGTTGGCTCCACTGCACTTCAACCATTGGTAGAGCAAGCGGGACAAAAATTTATGGCTGTCGATAAATATAAAGGCATTGCAGTTCAAGTACAGGGCGGCGGTAGCGGTACTGGCTTGACTCAAGTTTCCGGCGGACAAGCGGACATCGGTAACTCCGACGTGTTTGCAAAAGAAAAACTGGAGAGCGGCGCAGATGAACTGGTCGATCACCAAGTAGCTGTTGTAGCCATGTCAGCGGTAGCGAATCCTAAAGTAGGCGTTACAGACCTGAAAAAAGATCAATTGGTACAAATCTTTACAGGTAAAATCACGAACTGGAAAGAAGTTGGCGGTGCAGATCAAAAAATCGTTATCGTAAACCGTCCAAGCAGCTCCGGTACTCGTGCAACATTTGAAAAATACGCATTGGGACAAAAAACGGAAGATCTGCCGGGCTCCATTCAAGAAGATTCCTCCGGTACTGTGAAAAAACTGATTGCTGAAACACCGGGTGCGATTGGTTATCTGGCTCTGTCCTACATCGACAACACAGTAACTACTTTGAAATACGATGGCGTTGAAGCTAACGTTGAAAATGTAGAACAAGGTAAATATCCAGTATGGGCTTACGAGCATATGTACACTAAAGGTGAGCCAAAAGAGCATGTGAAAGCATTCCTTGACTACATTCTGTCAGATGAAATCCAAAAAACGGATGTCGTAGACTTGGGATACATTCCAGTAGCAGGTATGCAAGTGAAACGTGATGCTGACGGTAATATCACGAAATAAGGAGAGTCACACCTCCTGTTCGATGAACGCAGCTAACGCGAGTATATTCACGAAGAAGAGGCGGACTAGCGTCCTGCCTCTATTCTTCGGTTAAAGGAGTTACAGTATGGAACCAATTGAAGGGAAGGCATACATGGAACAGAATAAACGATCCCGAGTTATGAAAGAAAGACATTACTGGGAAGAATGGACCGGCCGCATATATACGTCGGTTTGTGTCGTTTTTTTAGTTGCAGTCATTGTCTCCATCGTATATTTTGTTGCCTCCAAAGGTGTAGCTACATTTGCGGTGAATGGAGTCAGTCTGCGAGAGTTTTTCTTTGGAACCAAATGGAGCCCGGATGGCGAGCCTAAGTCCTTCGGAGCGCTTCCGTTTATTACGGGTTCTTTTGCAGTAACCATACTGGCGGCTTTAATTGCCAGTCCGCTCAGCTTATGTGCGGCTTTATTTATGACGGAAATCGTGCCGAAATCGGGTAAACGTATCCTTCAACCCGCGATTGAATTATTATCTGGTATTCCGTCGGTTGTATATGGCTTTGTCGGCTTGACCGTCATCGTCCCGCTGCTGCGGAACGTGTTTGGAGGACAAGGCATTGGCATTCTGGCAGGCTGCCTAGTGTTGTCAGTCATGATTTTGCCGACGATTACGAGTATTATGGCGGATGCGTTGTCTTCCTTACCGGGGGGGCTGCGTGAATCCTCTTATGCTTTGGGTGCTACCCGCTGGCAGACAATTGCCCGTGTTATTATTCCGACGCTGCTGCCTGCTCTTTTAACAGGAATTATTCTCGGTATGGCTCGTGCCTTCGGGGAAGCGTTGGCTGTACAGATGGTAATCGGGAATGCTCCGCACATACCGCATTCCTTGCTGGAATCCGCTTCGACCTTGACCAGCGTCATTACACTTAGCATGGGGAATACAGCGATGGGCTCCGTTCATAACAATGCTCTCTGGAGCATGGCGCTTGTTCTTCTGCTCATGACATTCATTTTCGTGCTGCTGGTAAGGCTGCTTGAAAGGAGAAACCGGGTTTGATGAAAGCTAAAACGACCGACAAGATCGCTACATTTGTAATCTGTTTCTTCGCCTTGTTCATTGTTGCGCTTTTGGTGGGATTACTGGGCTTCATTTTGGCCCGCGGAGTCAGTCATATTTCTTTTGACTTTTTAACCAGTGCTCCCCAAACATTACGTGCAGGCGGTGGCATTGGCCCACAACTATTTAATTCCGTATTTTTGTTAATCTTAACTTTGATTATCACCATTCCGATTGGCTGGGGCGCAGGTATTTACATGGCGCAATATGCAAAGCCGGGGAAAATTACGGACTTTATACGACTTGTCGTCGAAGTATTGTCCTCCTTCCCGTCTATCGTCATCGGATTGTTTGGACTACTACTTATCGTAAATACGTTTGATTTTGGCTTTTCCCTCTTATCAGGAGCCTTGGCTTTGGCCGTATTCAACCTGCCGCTGATGGTTCGCACAACTGAGCAGGCTTTCCGAGCTGTGCCGAAGGAGCAAAAGGAAGCTGGACTCGCGCTTGGATTATCCAAGTGGAAAATCATCACCTCCATTTTGTTGCCAGCTGCGCTGCCAAGCTTGATTACGGGTACGATTTTGGCCGCAGGCCGTATTTTCGGGGAAGCCGCCGCACTGCTGTTTACAGCAGGGATGAGTACGCCGCCGCTTGATTTTACCGATTGGAATCCATTGCATGCCAGATCGCCTATTAACCCGATGCGACCTGCTGAAACATTGGCTGTTCATATTTGGAAGGTCAACAGTGAGGGGATTGCTCCTGACTCCAAAGATATTGCTGCAGGCGCTTCTGCCGTACTGGTGCTGCTTGTGCTTGCATTCAACTTGAGTGCAAGATGGTTCGGAAGAGTTGTATACCGCCGTCTGACAGCTGCCAAACGTATGGATTAGAAAGGGGATGGAGAACAATGGAACATGTGATTACGCGAACGGCAAAAACCGCCGCACCAGCAACATCCGTTCAGTCTACGCGTTCGGAACAGCTTGCGGGGCAACCGCCGCATCCGTTCAGTACTGAGGATTTGAGTATTTATTATGGCAGCTTTGAGGCTGTGAAAAAAGTGAATCTGGCCTTTCCCGAGCAGACTGTGACTGCCCTGATCGGGCCTTCCGGCTGCGGTAAATCGACCTTTTTGCGCTCCCTTAATCGAATGAATGATGAGATTGCATCTTCCTCTACAACAGGTCACATCTGGATGGATGGACAGGATTTGACAGCACCGGAAACGGACGTGATCAAGCTGCGTCAGCAAATTGGCATGGTGTGGCAGCGTCCCAACCCTTTTTACAAATCTATTTACAATAATATCGCCTTCGGTCCCAAATACCGTGGGGTGCGTAAGAAGAAACAGCTTGATGAAATCGTCGAAAGTAGCCTGCGTAAAGCAGCATTATGGGATGAGGTCAAGGATCGCCTTCATGACTCCGCTCTGGCGCTGTCTGGCGGGCAACAGCAGCGGCTTTGCATTGCACGTGCACTATCCGTTCAACCGAAAATTCTATTGCTTGACGAGCCAGCCTCCGCGCTGGACCCTGTGTCTACAGGCAAGGTAGAAGAGCTCATTACCGAATTAAAAAAAGAACTGCGCATCGTTATTGTGACGCACAATATGCAGCAGGCTGCACGAATTTCCGATTATACTGCTTATTTTTATATCGGAAGTCTGGTTGAACATGGGAAAACGAACGATATTTTCACGAATCCTGAAAATGAGCTGACTCAGGAGTACATCATGGGTCGATTTGGTTAAGCGATGTTGCTCATCGACCTACTATATATTAGCTGCACGTAAAATCCTCTTACTAATCCAGCATTAGTAAGAGGATTTTTATTGTTTTCAACGTTTTGTAACTTTTTTAATCTATTAGTAAATTAAAATATATTGATCGTTTGGATATATTTTCATATAATACAACTAACTATTTATCATGCATAAATAGTGGTTCAGTTCCCTTCGCTATCAAAAAGAATCTTCAGCAAGAATATATAGGGTTAAACTGAACGCAATTACCCAACTCAAAATAAGGGAGAGGTTCAAATGAAGAAGAAGATGTGTCCAACCGTAAAGATGATAGCGCTCTCAAGTTTGGCGATTACAGTAACGTCAGGACTCCTAAGTCCCTCATGGGCTGCGGCACAGGAGATGGTGCCGGCTACATATGATTCAGGACGTGAATCGGCGACTGCTTCTTATGAGCTTACCACAGATTCAGCTGTGGGACGGGACGTTTATGGTGACGGTGTAAATTCAGGTGTTTTGGATCGTGAGCAATTATTTGGGCTGTCGGCTGTGACGAAGCCAACCGCTGTTGTGAATACAGACAGCCTCCTGAACAAAATGCGCGACTTTAGCAAGTTCTCTACGGGGAATACATCCAAGGATACTACACTTGCCTTAAATATTGTATCCTGGCAATTACCACATGGCGGATTCTTCAAAGCTATGGAAAAGAATTATAAATCCAAATGGGATGGCAAAACTGCACGCTCCACATGGAAGAGCAAGGATGGTGTTGAGCTCGGAACGTTCGATAACGAGGCCACGACAACCGAGATTCGCTTTTTGGCGGATGTATACAAAAAAACAAAAAATAAAGACATTAAGAACAGTGTACAAAAAGCAATTGACTTCGTTTTAACCTCTCAGTATTCCTCCGGTGGCTGGCCGCAAGTATACCCTAAACGTGGTAATTATTCCGATGCTGTAACTTATAATGATGATGCGATGGTTAGAGTTATGGTTTTGGCTGACGATATTGTGAACAAGAAGCAGCCGTTTGATAGCGATATTTTGGACGATGCATCTCGCTCCAGACTTCAGCAAGCGCTAAACAAAGGTATCCAGTACACAATTAAGTCTCAAATTGTAAATAATGGTACACCGACAATCTGGGGTGCACAGCACGATCCGGCTACTTATGCATCTGTTGAAGCCCGGGCATTTGAGCTACCTTCCAAAACAACTACGGAATCAGTAGGCATTACTGCTTTTCTCATGTCCCAGCCGCAAACCGCTGAAGTGAAAAAAGCGGCTCAGAGCGCTTTGAAATGGTTCGACGCGAACCGAATCGACGGTATCAAATACAATCGTCAAGGTCCGGAGTTTTTTCAAAAGGATGCATCGAGCGTAATGTGGTATCGTTTCTATAATGTGGAAGACAATAAGTATTTCTTTTCAGACCGGGATGGCAAAAAGTATACCGACATCATGAAAATTAGTGAGGAAAGACGACTTGGTTACGCCTGGGCGGGAAGCCAGGCTAAGAGTTTGCTTAAGCTGGCTTCGGATAGCGGATATTATAAACTGTCCAAGCCGTTGCCACAATAATAAAGGCATTATTATATATGATTTGCGAGGGTGGACCGGTCGGTCTGCCCTCTTTTTGTTCCTGGGCTGTAAATATGGTTTAATGGAGAGAGGGCAAAATAGAGATAAAGATGCACAAAGATAGGAGAGCTTGTATGACTCAAGAGGAGAAACAAACGGAATTACGCTGGTATGGCGCACCGCTACGTGTCCGTTATCAGGAAAGCGACCAGATGGGGGTCGTATATCATGCAAATTATTTGAACTGGTTTGAGATCGGGCGTACCGAAATGATCCGGCAGGCGGGCTTTAACTATCGGAGCATGGAGGAACGAGGAGTCTTGCTGCCAGTTATTGAAATCAATGCGAAATATGCGAGTCCTGCTCGATATGATGATTTAATTACCATTTATACGGCAATTACGGACTTCTCTAGACTACGTCTAAACTATACCTATGAGGTTCGACGGGTAACGGACGATGAGCATCAAAGGTATCTGGGAAAGGTATGGACCCAGGCAGACACGCTACCGGGAGAACTGCTTGTCACAGGGATGACACGTCATGTATGGTTGAACACCGAATGGAAGCCTGTTCGACTAGATCAGGCGCTACCTGAGCTGTACACTGCATTAAGGTTTGCTTTTACAGGCGGGGAGGGGCAGAAGTCATGATGATGCGTAAACGTCTATGGCTGTTGCTGCTGCTCATTCCTTTGGCGGAGCTGTACGGGTTTATATGGGTAAGTCATTGGATTGGAGCGGGCAAAACGATTTTACTCATCATTCTGACGACCCTAATCGGGGCTGCCATGATGCAATTTGAAGGTCGTAAGGTGATTGCCGATGCGAAAAATGAAATGAACCGGGGGCAAATGCCCGGCCGTAAAATGCTGGATGGATTATGTGTCTTTTTCGGTGGGAGCTTGCTGCTTATCCCCGGATTTTTAACAGATATTATTGGTTTTACGTTGGTATTCCCTTTAACACGAGCGTTGTACCGACGCTTTTTATTGAAGTGGCTGGAGAAAAAAATGAAAAACGGCAGTATTACGTTTCGGCGATTTTGACGTGAGCTGCCGTTTTTCCTATCCATGATCTAGCGGACTCTTCCAGCGAGAATATAGTTGCGCAAGTCCTGAATGACATTCGCGCGATTCAGTGCATCAACGACAATCAGTGATACAGGTCCGATAATTAGTCCTAAAACGCCAAACAGCTTGAGCCCGATGAACATACTGATGAGGGTGGGAAGCGGGTTCAAGCCCACGCTGCTGGCCAGCACCTTAGGCTCCACGATCTGTCGTCCAATCAACAGGATGATATAAAGGATCGACAATCCTACCCCTAGTGCCAAATTACCAGACATATACGCATACAGTATCCACGGAATCATCACAATGCCAACCCCCAAATAAGGTAGCAAGTCCACTAGCCCGATCATCAAACCGATGGTAAAGGCGGATTCCACACGCAATATGAACAGCCCAACAATGACTGTTAATGCCGTAATGGAGATAATAATAAACTGTGCACGCAAATAGCCGTACAGTGCTTTACGCAGATCGTGCCATATATCCGACAATGGTTTGCGAATCGTATCAGGAACCGTATTTGAGAGCATCCGACTATGTCGGTCCCAGTCCTTACTAATAAAAAAGGCTGCTAATACAATAACCATTAGAACTGCTCCCATATTAGGCAGAGAGGTTAGCAAGTTCAAAACTCCATTAAAAAATTGAGCGACTAGCGTAGTGACAGCCGAACTCACGGTTTGAGTTGTCTTATCAATATTACTGTTAATGGTATGTTGGTAATCCGGATTATCCCGGATAAAATGGTTAATTTCAATAATTACATTTTGAATCAAATCGCTTTGTGTCCAATCGATAAACAGACTTTTAAAACGCTCAATATGTCCGTCGAAAGTCATGGCCAACTTTATAACTTCTCGGACCATGCGGGTGATTGCCGCAGATAGGATAATTGCAATTCCACCTAAATATACAAATAATGAGACCGTGACAGCCGTCCAACGCGGCATACGGGCTTTGTTACGCAGAAAACTAACCAGTGGATTCATGGCATAAGCCACAAGCCAGGCGAATAGGAAAGGATAGATGAGAGGGAAAAGCGCATATATGCCCAGTAACAGAGCTACAATCACGATTGCCACCCATAGAGCACGAAATATGCGATTCAGGATTAACCGGCTCAAGCTCTCACGGCTCCTTTCTTTTGCGATAGTTTTTCATAAAATAAATGCTCTACTATACATATGCGGGAAAGGGGGGAGACAAGACCTGTGTAAAAAAGTGCAAATGAATCAATAATTTTTGTAAGGGGTTTCAAAAAATTCTTTATGGAAGCGATAAATAAAAAACACCATCGAACGTTGATATAAAAGGGGTTTGGGTTTTTTCTTCCCACAAAAACCCCACGGTCAAATTATTCCGTCCATTAAACTGTCGAGTTTTTCAACTGCTGCTCGACGTCTTTGCTTGGTTACATGTAAATAAACGGCCTTAGTTGTGTGATCGCTACTGTGCCCTAAAAGTTTTTGGATAGCCTCTAATTCCACACCTGCCTCTGCCATTAATGATGTATATGTGTGTCTGAGAGAGTGGGGGGTTAGTGGGTGGTTTATTCCAGCTGCTTTAAGCGCTGCGGACATGTAATTGTTAGCCTCGTATAAGCGCAACGGATAACCCATAAAACGCCCTTCGGTAAAAAATATAAAATCTGATTCATCATTGAACCATCTTCTATATTCCATTCTAAATTTATTTTTCCAAGCGATTTGTTCTTTTAAAATTGATATAACTCGTGAGCTCACGTCGATTTTTCGAATGGACGATTTGTTTTTCGGAGTATTCAGCTTATAATCTTTCAAAGAACCTGGAACGTATAGTGTTTTTGTGATTGATATTTTTTTGTTCACTTCGTCTACATCTTTTATTTTCAAAGCACATAATTCACCTATTCGCATACCAGTGTATGCAAGCACAAATAGTAACCTAAACGCTTGAGGACTTTCGAGCTCTTTGGACTTTTGAAGTAGGGTAGCCAGTTCTTCCTTCTCTAAATACTTAGGGATCTCATCTTTAACTTCTAATTCTTCAACAGTTTCAGAGAAAGAAGGAAGTATTGCATATTGAGTTATATCTTTCTTGATAAGCTCTAATTCTAAAGCTTTTTGGAAAATCATTCTCATTACTGCATGGAAATTCGTAATAGTACTCTTTGATTTATTTTCAATATTTTTTAAAGTGAGTAATTCTTTTTCGTATCTTGCAGTAGTTAGCTCTTGTAATTTCAAACCTCCGAACTTTTCCTTTATTTTTTTTACAACACTTTTTCGAAGATCCACTGTTATTCCTTTGACGTTAGTCGCTTTATAAAACTCAATCCATCGATCTGCAAATTCACCTATTAGTATTTTTTTGTTTTCAATATAAGTTCCGTTAATTATTTCTGCTTCAATTATTTTTCCGGCTTCTGAAGCTTCTTTAGCGCTGGTGAATCCGGGTGTTTCTTTTTGGATTCTGTTACCATTTGCATCTTTTATACTGTAGCGATAATGAAATTTTCCTTTTCTCTCACGTACATTCTGATATTTTTTGGCCATAGTTCCCCACCCTAGTCTTTTTTGATAGAACGTTCCATGAGTAGATTGAACATTTTGACTTCTTCATCTGGAAGTGAAAGTATCAATTCAATTGCTTTACGCTTGTCCTCGCTCAATTCCTCGGTGTCAATGTTTAGTTTATTTTCGATTTCTTTGTATGTATTCTCAAATAGGAGATCATCGATAGTTACGTCTAATATCTGTGCGATGTGATCTACTTTACCCATCCTCGGTTCATTACGTCCGCTTTCCCAGTAACCAACAGTTACGCCTGATACTCCAATGCGTGCGCCGAGTTCTTCCTTGGATAACCCTTTATTCTCTCTAAACTTTTTTAGATTTTCTGCAAAATTTAGTTTGTTCACAATAACTCTCCTCGTAATTAATTTGACTTAATAGTACCACTAATAAAACACTATTTCCACATTTTTTCTAACTTATACTTAAAAAAAACGGTTTTTCCGTTGACATTTAACTTTAAGTTAGATATAGTGAAAACACGCAAGGGGGTGAGCATATGCCGTACCGTCGCAGAACACTAAGGGAGTGGAGAGCTTATAGAAAGCTATCTAAAACTGCTGTAGCTGAAAAATTAGACATCCATACAAGTACTTATACGCGTATGGAAGAACGTCCTGAGACTATAACAATGTTGGAGTCAATGAAACTAGCTAAGGTGTTTGGATGTGTCGTTGGGGAAATCATTTTTTTTGAAGAAAATCCTAACATTATGTTAGATGTATCGATTGGTTCCTAACAAAAGGAGGGAAAGAGAATGGAACATCTGCCTTCAATTCTAACTGTAGAAGATGTCATGGAGTATTTCAGAGTAAGCAGACCAACAGTGGCTAGAGCAATTAAGGCACGGAAGCTTAAAAGCTATAAGTTAGGTGGTCAAAGACGAATAAAGTTGGAGTGGCTAAAAGAGTACGAAGATTTACTTATAGCCTCTTCTGCTGAGGGAGGAGAAACAGTATGACTCAATTAGTATTTATCCGTGAAGGACAAGCCGTAACGGACAGTTTGACCGTTGCCCGAGAGTTTGGAAAAGATCACGATCATGTAATGCGCGACATTCGTCAGCAACTTAAAAAATTGCAAGAGGCAGATGAAACAGAATGGAGTGTCGCCAACTTTGGGGAGGCCCAATATCAACATCCTCAGAATAAACAATGGTATCCCAAATTTGATATGACGGAAGATGCTTTTGCGATTGTAGCAATGTCATACACAACCCCGGAAGCAATGAAAATGAAGGTGAAGTTTATTACTGAGTTTAAGCGAATGCGAAACGAATTAACTATCAATACACAAGCATTATCGCCAGAATTGCAAATGTTTAATCAAATGTTTCAGGCTGTTGCAAAAGTAGAGTTGGAAAACTCGCAACTAAAAAACGATGTGAACGCCGTAAAACAGCAACTTGATAACCAAGCCGAAATTTTGGCCCTGAACCCCACAGAATGGCGCAAGAAAGTCCGCTCTCTACTGAATAAGATTGCACAGAAACGCGGCGGTCATGATGCGTACTCAGAAGTGAACAGCGAGAGCTACGAACTGCTTGAACAACGCGGGAACTGCAAACTGGGCATCCGGCAGGAAAACATCAAGAAGCGCATGGCTCTGGAAGGTGCCGCTAAATCGAAGATCAATGCAATTAGTAAGTTGGAAGCAATTGCGGAGGATTCGCGCTTGACGGAAATATACCTAGCTATTGTTAAGGAAATGGCAATCAAGCACAGCGTTAAGGTGGACTAATAAAAAGGAGTGAATACCTTGAATTTAACCAAACAAGAAAGCGAACTTATCCAATTTATTCGTACATTAGATTTTGACGACATGCTGAACGTGCTGGACGGCATTAAAGCAGTAGCAGAAGACTTGTCTACTAAATCTGTGGTGCATGCATCCAAAGGTAATGACAGAACCGCACAAGCCTTTAAAGCCCAAGCTGAAAACATGGACAAGCTTGAGCAGTTACTTGGTGAAGCAAATGAAGAATACCGTAAGGAAATCTATTCTGGATTAGAAGAAGGAGAATGAAGAATGTTATCACATCAAACACAGGCGGTAGTGGAAAAGACAATTGTAACGTTATGCGAATTGGCTCAAAAAAAGCTAAATAGCAATTCAATGTCCAATGGAAGTTTTTCAGAAGTGAAATTGTTAGTAGAGGCAGCAGCTGAGCTTGTTGATTCTGTGAGGAATTGAAAAACTCGGCAAAACCAATTGGATGCCGAGTTCATGGACAATACATTATCTACCTTGTAAAGATTCATTCACAGATTTAGCAATGATTTTATAAAACGCTCCAATTTCTTCAGCACGCTTTTGGTTGTAATGGCTTAATTGCTGGTCGGTATAACCTGATCCATTGGCTGGCGCGATAATAAAACCTTTTTCAATAGCTGCAATCGTTATTTCCTTTGCAATTTCAGATGGTGTTTGGTTCGACATTTAAATCACCTCCATGGAAAGTTTAATTTAATTAATCTCAATCAGTGAAACTAAATCAATTTGTTTATCTTTGAGATTAATAAATGGCAACTTAATGGATTTGTCTAAAGATGTTGCGTTTAACAGATACGGATAAAAAGGAGTCGGCTCATCCTTAACATCAGCCAATTCAATAATCTTCAATAAAGTATCAAAAAATAATTCGAGATCTTTGATGCTGAACAGTGGATTGCTCCAATAAGATCTTGGAGATGTAGTCTTTGTTAGGGTTTCCCATGTTTTTTGCAGAAGCCCTGTTGCATTAGTGCCATCAGCATAAAAATGCACAGGTTCAACGTCTCCAGAATCATCAATAAAGGATTGATATGGAACGCCATCATCATATTTGATGAAATCCCCAAAAAATAATTGTCCTTCTAAGTTGATGACAAGTTTTAGATTCTTTCCGAAAAAATTTGATCGTTGTGTACGTGTGATGCGTTCAAGAAGGAAATCAAACGCTTGTAATTGTTGAATAGAGTACATTTAATCACCTACCTTTCGTGAAATAGCGTCTGGACAACTCTATTTTAAACGAAATGGAATAGATTGGATAGTAAAAAAATGTAAAAGGAGAATGAGTATGAGCGACTTACAACAACGTATTGCCGAACTAGAGAATATGTATGATCTGCTCGCGGATAATCCATCGTGGGTACATCCAGAAGTATCACTGGCATCCTTCGGCTGGCTGCTGAACGAGATTATGAGCCTTCGGGCGTTGTTGCCAGCAGAAAAAAGAGTGGCGTCATGATATGGCGATGGTGGCGTAAACGTCCTGTGGTAGTCACCAAGGATCTTACGGGGCTGAGTGTACTAACGGATGAACATCTGGAATACTTGGGCCGATTGTATGAGCAGGAACCGGAATATGGCCTTATCAAAAACCGTATCTCATTTGGTCGTTATGTTGAGTTGGCGCAAAAGATTCAGTGGGAGGTTTGATATGGTGATCAGATGTGGATGCGGAGCTGAGGCAAAGTATCTGGTATACGAACATGAGGAACCACACTGCAAAGAATGCATGTTGGATGCAATTGAGTGTAAAAATCAGGTGCTTGTGAGGGTGATAGACAATGCATATGGGAATAAGGATCAAGGCCAGTGATGAATTTGAAGATAGGTTTGCCTTAACTTTAGTCGGTGGTTGGGTAGTAGATGGACCGCATCCAAAGTTTGCATTTAAAAACGAGGTGCAACGCCGTGAATACGATCGGATTCGAAAACAGATCAAGGAGGGAGAACATGCAGAACCTACAGCAAGCCCGGAATCACGTCCAGTCAGCCATCCGAAGATTAGAAGCAATCGCAGAAAACACGGATACCAAATCTAATTCTACAGCAGCTATTTTGGAAGCACTTATGGAAATGTACCGTTACGAGGATATTCCTAAAATGGTGGACGAGCTTAAACAAGTGGATTTGTATCTGGAAAGTAAAATGACCCCGGTTGCAGCCGAAGTCAAATAAAGCACTTATTAATAACAATTTACGGAAACAATATCACACTTTTAGGAGGTTGTAAAGATGTCTGAAGAGGTCAAACTTAATTTGTTTCAGAAAATCAGCGCTGTTATGCGAGACGTGGAGTACCTTTCCAAAGACGATAAGGTGGAATTTGGCAACACCAAGTACAAGGCTATCAGCGAGGAAAAAGTTACCGCTACGGTACGGGCGAGTCTCATTAAACACGGTCTTATTGTTCTACCTATTAAACAAGTTCATACCAAGGAAGGTAATTTGTCTACGGTCGATGTGGATTACAAGATTATTGACATTGATACAGGAGATCACGAAATTATCGTTTCTTCTGGTACGGGAGCCGACACGCAAGACAAAGGCGTGGGCAAGGCTATGACCTATTCATATAAATATTTGTTCCTGCGGACGTTTGCTATTCCAACTGGAGAGGACCCCGACAAAATTACCAGCGCAGAACTTGATGAAAAGCAGCGAAAGGCTGAGGAAGAAGCAAAGAAACCGCCAGCTTCGTTACGCGCCAAATGGAAGATGTTAAGCGGTGGGATAATTGCTGGCTTTGACGATTGGGTTGTTCAGCAGGTCAAAAAAGGCTGGAGCTTTGCAGACATGGAACGTGCCTTGTTGACCAAGATCGAAGAGAAGAAAGCAGAGGAGGAAGCTGCTAATGCTTAATCGCACGATTTTGATAGGACGCTTGGTTGCTGATCCTGAACTTAAATATACACCTTCGGGCGTTGCCGTTGCTCAATTTAAACTGGCAGTAGATAGACCGTTTACTAATAACGGTAATCGTGAAACTGACTTTATCCCAATTGTGACCTGGAGGCAGCTTGCAGAGACATGCGCTAACTATCTTCGTAAAGGCCGTTTAACCGCCGTAGAGGGCCGTGTACAGGTGCGGAACTACGAGAACAACGAAGGCAAGCGTATCTATGTAACTGAGATTGTAGCGGATAATGTGCGGTTTCTGGAGTCGAACCGCAGCCAACCGGACCCGAACGAGCCGGATCATCGCCGCAATTATGATAAAGACCCGTTTGCAGACGATGGGAAGCCAATTGATATAAACGATGACGACTTACCTTTCTAGGAGGATAAATGGAAGTAGCTAATGTAACGCAAGAGTTGTATGCCGCTTCAAAACGGCTTGGTAAGTCAGCGGATGCCTTGTTTGGTCTAGGCCGTGATAAAGCAGAAACAGAGCGCATCTACCGCGCTGAACTGGCTAAGGAAATGTTTAAGCTTCGGCAGGAAAAAATGCCCGTGACTCTTATACCGGATCTGGCAAAAGGAAATGTGTCAGAAAAACTATTTGACCGGGACTTGGCAGAGACACAGTTTCAAGCTGGTATTAAAGCGGCGGATGCTATCAAGGTTCAAGTTTCGGCATTGCAAAGCATCCTCAAATTGCAGACGGAAATATAGGAGGGCCTATGAAGATAGATTTAATGGATGAATGGTATCCCGTTCCTAAGCCCGGCAAAAGCAAACGTGTAAAGCTCACACAGCGTCAAAAGGGAGATATAAGCCAACAGGTAGATAAGCAGCTTAAAGCACGGTCACACGGGCTCTGTGAGCTTTGTGACAACGCATTGGCTACTGAACGAGCTCACTTGATCGGACGTAAGCACATTAACCATAAAACGAGAGTAACGGACTTATTACATTTATGTACAGAGTGCCACGACTGGTTGGACGAAACGCCAGAAGGAATACGAGCACGCCGCTGCATGGCGATGCTGGCAAACACGAACGAGAGGGGAAACAAAAATGAAGAATATCGGACTTAGCATAAAGGGGCTTTGTAAACAAATCAAGGCGGATAAAAACCGGATGATCTGGTCCTTAAAAGATGGGGTGTACTCCATAACCAACCGTCACTGGATGATTACTCTAACCGAATTGCCAAGGGAAGTGAAAACAGTATTGCTAACTATCTTTGGGGATTTCCCAGAAGAAGGCCGTTGCTTACAAAACACTTCATATAGTGCGATTCCTCTAAACAGTCCATCGGTAGATGGTTTGATACTAGACCGTGAGCATGCCGTTCCTGCTAGAAAAACAGATTATTTGTTATCGTCTAGCAAGGTAGGTGATTTGAGGATTTTCAAGGCTGGGGAAGATTTCATTTATATAAAAGAATCATTTTTGGAAGCAATCGATCCAAATTTAGGATTTGAAAATATGAGTTCCTTTGGGAAATTATCACCATTTATTTTTGAAGATTTGAATTATGTTGTGCTACCTGTACGGATCGGGGAAGAAAAAGATTTGCTTACACTCAAGGAACTAACTAACGAGTAGGTGGTGAAATGTCCGGGAAAGGTTGGATCAGCGTACACCGTAAAATGCTGGATAATCCGGTTGTATGTAAAGATGGCGACTACATGGCGGTATGGATGTATTTGCTTCTGAACGCCACTCATACCGAGTATCCAGCGCTGTTCTCCGGGAAGAAGGTTATCCTTCAACCCGGGCAGCTTATAACCGGTAGAAAGTCGATATCAGAGAAATTGAACATTTCAGAAAGCAAGGTACAACGGATACTAAAATCGTTCGAAAGTGAACATCAAATTGAACAACAAAACGGAAACAAAAACCGCTTAGTAACAGTGGTTTCATGGTCTGAATACCAAGAGAGCGAACAACAAAATGAACAACAACTGAACAACAAGCGAACAACAACTGAACAACAAGTGAACACAAACAATAATGTAATAACAGAACAACAGAATAATGAAAATAAAAAACCACCTTCTCCGAAAAATCCTAAACGGATTTATTCCGAGGACGATCGGAATTTTAAACTGGCTAAAAGATTTCACGAACTGGCTTATCAAAATGCATTAGAGATTGGAACGGATCATTTAATAGAATCACCTAACTTTCAGAAATGGGCCAATACGTTTCGTTTGATGATTGAAAAACAGAAACTATCGGAAGCCGAAATTGGTGAGGTTGTTAAATTCGCTTTATCGGATTCATTCTATCGAACTATCATATTCAGTCCGGATAATCTTCGAAAACAGTATCAAGCTATTTTAACCAAAATGAGAACACAGGGAGGCGGTGGACGTGGACAGCGTAAAGCCAGCTATGCAGCAACTACTCAAACGGGTGGAGGCTATGAAAGCCCAACAGAAGACCTCATCCTTGGAAAATCAGGATCAGAAGAAAAATCTGTTTCCGAAGAACTCTTACAGAGAATTAGAAGCACCTGAGGGCTGCGCTAAGTGTGATTACACAGGAACCATCAACGTAATGCGCTGGATAGAGAAAGAGGGCTACACGGACAAGTACGGGGCTCCTATGAAGGTCCAGGTCGCCCAGGTAGAACCGTGCTCATGCTTACTGGACAAACAACTCAAAAAATACACAGCAAACAGCAGCTTCAGCCATGAGCAAAAACAGAATACCTTCAAAAATGCTGTGATTGACGCAAAAAACGCTGAACACTTCGCAATAGTAACTGATTTTCTTAACAATATCGACTCTCACAAAGAAGACGGAACATGGCTTTATATCTTCGGGGACGAAACCCGGATTAAGGGGAATCAGAGCGCTTACGGCACTGGCAAGACGTTTTTAATGGACTGCATTGCCAATGCTCTAGCAGAACGGCGCATACCAGGCCTCTACGTGACCGAGGAGACGCTTTTCGGGGATATCAAGTCTACTTACAGCCGGAACAGCGAAGAGAGCGAGAACGAGGTCCTAAGCCGCTATTATAACGTACCTGTGCTGATGATAGACGACCTGTTTACGGCTTCTTATACCGAATGGTCCGAAGGCAAGCTGTACAGCATCCTGAATGAACGCATGCAGAATGGCATGATAACGATTATAACTAGCAATTATTCTACTGATCGGATACATGAGCGACTACCGCTAAATGGCCGAAAGATTGCCAGCCGGATTGTTGGACAAGCTCAGCGGATTGAAATGATTGGCCCTGATCGGCGTGAAAAAAAGGCCCGGGATAGACTCCAATAAGAAGGGAAGAAGATAGATGGGTCATTACACGCTGATAGAGAAATCTACAGGTCGGAAGATGGGGTGTGCCTGCGGAAAGCTTCCTGATAAGGTACTGGAGAAGTTAGACGCCCGGATGGAAGAAAGTAACGCAGAGGATTGTGAAGAGTGCTTGGGAGAGGGGATAGAGGAATGATCCTATGGACTAAATACGACCCGAAGGATAGATCGATTGAAAGTCACGTAGACCACTTGGTTATAACGAGTTCAGGGGGTTGCAGTATTGCACAACATGCTAAGTCACTGGTTAGTGATGGATATGTTTGGTGCGGCATTGGTGGTTACAGAATCAACAATGTAACGCACTACTCAAGAATTAATACGCCGTAGGCCCCCGAATCGACCGAACAGCCTAGCGAAGCGGCAGCCGAATAAAATCATAGCCCCTAAAGGGCAAGGAGAGGAGATAACAGAATGATCAAATGGATCAAACCTCTGATCTGTAGATACAGGGGGCATAAGTGGGAGACATATACAGTCAGCACAGGTTACGGGAGCAATGAAATAGAACAAGCAGGTTATTGTGTTCGGTGTGGTTGGGACACTCATGGAGAATATGAAGGGCAGCATGAAACCGAGGAATCATTTGATTATGTTGAATCTTGGGAAGCTGAGGAGGTCTAAACCATGTATAAGATAAAAGTCCATTTGAGAAACGGAAAAGAGATTGAAATTTGTGCTAAGGATTTTGAATTTGAACGGTCTAACGATGGTGCGAGGTTTTCAGGATATAAGTTTGGCGGTATAACCTCACATGCTAAGTTTGGCTTTGATATAGCTGAAATCGTTGCATATGAAGCATGGGAATTGACCGTAGATAGTCCAGCTAATGAGCAAAGGGAAGAGGTTGATAAGGTTGGATAAGAAGATACAAGAGATACGAGAAGCACTGGCAGCAGCTACACCGGGCGATTGGCAAGAAGAAGGCGCGGAAATTTGGAAGCGTGGCAAAGATTATCAATGCGATAACAGACATGTGCATATCTGCGATGTTGTTGATGATAGCAATCGCAAGTTAATAGCTAATGCACCAACCTATATATCCTACCTCCTACAACAGATAGAGATTAAGGATAAGGCACTTGGGTTTTATGCTGATTTAGAAAATTGGGAGCAATATTATGGGTCACTGGATATAGATTCTGCGATTCTCAATGATTGCGGCATTATAGCCCGTGCAGCTTTGAAAGGAGAGGATACAAATGAGTAGACCCATAAAATTTAGAAAGTGGGATAAGGATTTAAAAAGGATGCATGTGTTCGGTGAGGATGTCCGTGACTCAATAATTTTCGATGATAACCAAGAAGCATATTATTACAGCGAGGCGTTTTATTACAGTCTCCAGAATGACAGTGCCCGTGAATTGATGCAATATACCGGACTAAAAGACCGTAACGGTAAAGAGATATACGAGGGAGATATATTGGCGTGGCAGGATCACAAGCATTTATGGTCTACGGCGGATGATAGATTCACCGCAAAAGCAACAGTGGAGTTTGATCTTGTGGAATTAAAGTATACGGTTGGTCATTTATCTTTGTCGGCAAAACGTGAGTTTGAAGTGATCGGCAACATCTATGAAACTCCATTGGAGGATACCCCATGAATCCAATAGACCCCAAGCAAATGGCTGATGCAGATTTAATCATAAGCCTTTACGATAACACGTTATGCACGGATTACCGTCAAGAACTGGCTAAAGAAATCTATCGGAGGGCAGGCGAAGCGGATGGCTATAGCAAAACGGATTGACGCATTCTATCAGAAAGAGCGGGGATACAAGATTAGGGACCAGAAAGGACAAACAGTAGGCGAAGTATATTACCTAAGCCGCTGCCTGACTCCTGATAAACGGATGATGATCCTAAGGAGGACGAGCCATAGATGGAGCGACTAATATTGCCGGGGCTGGCACCAAGTGTTAACCATATGTATCGAAATGCAATGGTGAGAGGGCGGCGGATGCGGATTAAAACCGAAGTAGCTGAACAGTGGTTCGCAGATACGATTCTACGGGCTAAGGTGTGGCAACGGGAAAATAAGTGGTCTACCGCCACAGGAAAGGTCACTGTGAGACTCTGGTTTTACTTTCCGGACAAACGGAGGCGGGACACGCACAACGCGCTCAAGGCGCTGCTAGATGCCTTAGAAGATGCGGGTATGTACGAAGACGATAAGATGGCTTTGCCACAAATAATAGATTTTGAGATTGATCAAAAAAAACCGCGCATCGAAATTGAGTTTGAAAAAATGACAGAATAAGGGTGGGGAACATGGATGACGCGAAGGTGATCAGAATGATTGAAGAAAATCAAGGGCTAGTACACAAGGCAGCTCAAAAATATTTGGAAGTATGCAAAACCAAACGAATTGACTATGAGGATATGGTCAGCGAAGGCAATATCGGTTTACTACTTGCTGCAAGAAGATTTGACGAAACCCAGGGACATGCGTTTTCGACATATGCTACACGATATATTCATGGGTATATGCTGATATATATAAACGACAAAAGCGAATTAATAAGGGTGCCAAGAAACCAAAAAACACGTGGTAACATGGCACAAAAATTCAAGTATGTATCATTCAACCGGAAAATACATCGGGATGATAAGGGCGGCGATGCTGGAAGAACGATGGGAAACGTTTTATGCCAAGACGACGACGATAAAACAAGGATATATGTTGAGGAATTCTTGGATATGTTGACACCGAAACAACGGGTAATTGTCGAAGGTCTGATGCAAGGTAAAACACAGCAGACCATGGCTAAAATAACTGGTATGAGCAGGCAAAACATGTCTGACAATGTCATCAAAAAAATACGAAATAAAATGAAATTATATCAAGAGCTATCATCAAAGTAGAGGCCATCAAAATGACAGGTAAATAATTATGTAATTCATATAACAACGAATAAAGGAGTGTTGATAATGGAGAACAAGACTCTTAAATATATCCCTGGCTATTATCCATATCGTATCGACGAAGACGGAAAAGTATTTGCTCCACATGCGAAAACAGGCTTTCCGGTTTTGGTGAAAGAGAGCAATCGGATGGTAAATGTCCGTCAAGATGGGCGGACAAAGAAAGTAAAAGTAGCTGAATTATACCGTAGAGCATATAACAAGCTGCTTCCAGAGGATTAAATATATAGCCCCCAAGGGCAGAGAGGACATAACAATGGATAAAGTGAAATTGACGAAGGCACAGGCGTGGCATTTGGAGAACTTGAGAGAACATCATAGTGAACGCGATATTGTGGCGACTGCTATAAACGATCCGGGAATTACAGCACACGTAAAAGGAGGTATTAATTCAATAGATCACGATACCTTGATTCGTGCTTTATATATCGGATATGAAGTGGAACAAACATTGGAAGAGAAACTACATGAGGCATTTGAGGATACTCCACCCAGTCTCCCTAATCCTTCATGGACAGATGAAGATAATGTCAGAATGTCATATCAGTGCGGTTTTAGGACGGCGCTTCGTACAGCAGGCATTAAAGTACCCGGCATTAACAATTAAGCCCCATAGGGGATAAGAAGGAGGCTTAGCCCTCCATAAGGGGGAGAGACACATATGCAAGGAGTACGCAGCCCATTGATTTGGTTTGGTGGCAAGAGCAAGTATGCGCAGCACATCATTAGTCGCTTCCCGGCACATCGGAAGTACGTGGAGCCGTTCGGTGGTGCAGCTCATGTTATTGCTCAGAAGCCACGCATAACCCATGAGGTATACAACGATATTGACGGTCTGGTGGTTAACTTCCTGATGGTCAATATAGGGGATCCTGAACGGTTACGCGTTGCTTGTGAGGCACTTCCATATAGCCGCCAACTATTTGAACGGTGGAAGCGTGAGCCGATGCCGCAAGAGCCATTTGAAAAGGCCGTTCGCTTCTTCTACCTGAATCGTTCGGCTATAGGAAAGGGCAACGCCGAGGAAGTACCGCAAACAGGCTGGCGACACAGTACAGTTTCTGGCCAAAGCCCAGCGAACGGATACCTTAGCGCCTGCAAGCTGCTACCGGACTTCGCGGAGCGGATGAAAGGTGTGATGATCGAGCATACAGATTTTCGGACAATTATTGAAAAATATGATGATCTACACACACTGTTTTACGTTGACCCACCTTACGTGGGCAGGGAGAAATATTACGCAGGCAGCTTCACAGAGCGTGATCACCGCGACCTGGCGGACTTGCTTCATAGAGTACAGGGGAAAGTTGTCCTGTCCTACTATGACGATCAGCTTGTAAAAGAGCTTTACCCTGACTTCACTCGAGATCCATTCGACGCGCATAAGCAAGTAGTTGGCGGCTCCGGCGCGGATATCGACACTGAGGAAATGTTGCTCATGAACTTTGACAATCGTCAATTAACCCTATTTTAAGGGGGATACACCCCCTACTACCTATAAAGGAGAGATATACATGATTAGACCATCAAGCATTAATCCAGATAAAACATTTATCGGCAAAAGTGGACTTATGAGACGGGTTAACAAATTCAGAGTATGCGGTGTTGATGGGTCTGGACCGATTGGGGACGTATTTTACACACCCATCGACCGGAGCGGCAAGGAAGGCAAAGAAAAGTCTTGTTACTCGTTTGATTTTGCAAGATGGGCAGTGAGTGAAGTGAATGCTCAGGAACCGCTAAAGCCCGGTGATCAGGTTGTAATGCACGATTGCTATGAAGCCCGTAAGGAGAAGTACAAGGATAAGGTTTGGACGGTAGAATCTGAGCCTTGGGACCTGTGCGGATCGGAAGTTGTCCGGTTGGAAGGATACAGTGGAGGCTTTGCAACGGAAAATCTAAAAAGGGTTGAGGCATAACAGCCTCTTACCCTATACCCCTATATACCTTAAAGGAGCGAACCGATTTGGATGGACTAATCATTAAACCTAATTGGGCTGACATGGTGCTGTCGGGCATTAAACCGTGGGAGATACGCGGCAGCCGGACACACAAACGCGGCACCATCGGAATTATCAAGAGCGGCAGCGGTCTTGTATACGGCACAGCAAACCTTGTAGACTGCATCCCGCTTACCATGTATGAGTGGGCCGCTAATAAAGATAAGCACCATGTAGATTACGTAGATATAGACTACAAAACACCGTATGCATGGGTAATGCAAAATCCAGTCATTTACCCGGAGCCTATACCTTATAAGCATCCACAAGGGGCAGTTATATGGGTTAAGCTGCCCTATAACCCGGAGCTGCTACAGCCCCAAGGAGGCGGTAAAGGTGAGTGAACGGATAATTAATTTACCGGATGGTCTGCAACCTATGTCAGAAGAAGATTTGAAAACTATTTGGAACAAAGCCGACGATGCTCGGGGTGAAGAAGCTCATATGAGTAATGATGTGTTTGATTTGGTCAACGCTCTTGATGCCGCCTATGCACAAATAGACTCACTCCAGCAGCAGTTAATCCAGAAAGACCGTGAAATGTCACATGTATCTGAAAGACTTAAATTCATTGACGATGGGATGGACAAGACTGTTGCTGGTTTTGATAGGGTTGTTGCACAACGGGATGCTCTCCGTGAGCAGATTGCAGAGAGGGACCGCAAAATAGCCTGGCTTACTAACGAGTTAGGGGAGTAACCACCAATACAATACGCTCAGTCACCCTGACGGAGCGTTGGAAGGATGATAGATATGTCAGTGGATATGATAGACGAGAAATTAGATTTTGCTCTTGCTGGTTTGTTGGGCTGGGTGAATGTGTGGGATGGTGTGAGGCTTATATGGGTTGATGGAGCCACAAAAGAGTTTCGACGCAAGGTTACGGATTGGCACCCTTCATCCGATCCTGCCGCCTCTCTGGAGGTACAGGCAAAGGCGCTGGAAGCGTCCTACGTGAAATACTGCGAAGAACTGAGGAAGGTTACGAATCCAACGGGCAAGTGGTATTCCGATGCCATCGAACTAGCCGCAAGTCTTCTCGGATCAACAGCAAGGCAGAGGGCAGAGGCTGCTTATATGACATTATCAAGCAGGGTGTAGGTCCTGCACCCACTAAGGGAGGATATATAAACCATGAACGTATACCAAATTGGACGGAACTATATTGCTGCCGAAAATCTGGAGAAAGCCTACTACGAGCATTTGGAACATGAGAATAACCTTGAGTTTTTGTTCGACGGTATCAGCCTTGAACCGGGAGAAGAAACAGAAGTAACCATTGAAGCTCGTCGATTGACGGAAAAAGAGATAGATAATGAAACTGTTCCATGCTGTCAGGATGGATGCGATGAGTGCGAGGATTTAGATGACCATGTTTATAAAACTTACCGTCAGTTAATCAACGAAGGCGGAGAATTTCCTAAACTCCTGGCTTTTGATCTCTAAGGAGGAACAACAATGACAGATAAACCACGTAACTGGCAAGAGGATATGAACGGATGTGCTGGCCTGCCACCAACGCCTTGGACATGGGTAGAAACGGATGAAGCTGAGTGGATAGAAGATTCTAAACAGGAAATAGTCATTGGTAGTGAGTTTGAGTATATTTTTGATGATTTACTTGGTCCAAATGTCAGAAAGGAAGCATTCATGCGTTTCATGATTAATGCACCTGAAGCCCTTCCTTACTGGCTCCAACAATATGACATAGAGTTGAGAGGACGTATACGCTGGTCAGAGGTTGCTAAAGGATTGGGAGATGACCTAGAACAGCAAGGCAAGGAAATGATTAGATTACAAAAGGTTATACAACAAAAGGATGCAGAGATCGCGAGGCTAAAGAAGTCTATAGAAGGCCTACAGCTGATTACCAAAATAGAAAGGTCAACGCGTGTGCAACCTGAACATACGTCTTTCCTGCGAGATAAAGGAGACAAGCTATGACCATAGCTGATTGGATGATGGCTCACCCTTGGATGGCATTCTGGATGTGGATCTTCTTCTGTGTAAGTACAACCTATTGGGGGAAAAGTCGATGATAAGAGCCTATACCTCTATATTATGCGCATTACTGTTATATGTGGGTGTAGTCAGTATAGATAGGTATATGTTGATTGAGAAAGTGCCACCAAGCGAGGTGAGTATAAAATATGGCAGATAACAACGATAAAGTAACAGCTACAACGCATTGGGTATGGACAGCCAAGGCAGAAAAGACCAATGCCAGCCGATCCGTTGAGGGTGAACCTATTTGGCCTCATTACCAGCAGCGGGCGCCGAAGCGTTGGTTAGATGAAGGGTTGATACAAGATTCAACCGAATTTGCGGGTAAAGGACAAATGGATCTTTACGAATTGATATAAAAAGGAGTGGTCAGGTGGAGGCGATGCAGATGGAATTATTCCCGACAGCAAATAGGTCAGACATGCAGGCGACTCGAAGCCTTTTGAATCGGTACACCAGGATGCGTAAAACCGTTGATAGCCTGTCCGCCAGGAGTACAATAGGTGAGAAAGAACGGCTGGTTATGGAGGAATATAGACAGAAGACAGAGGCTGTAGAAATGGCTGTGAGCCTTATTATGGACGATAACGTTCGCCGGGTAATGGAATTCCGATTTATTCGGGGCAATACGCGCTGGGGTACTGTGAGCCGGTTCAGTAGCATAACAGATCGATCAGTTGATAGGCGAATTGTACGAGGAGTAGAATCCGTTGCGGAAACTCTGAAGTTAATTGGCATTATTTAAATATCACTATTTAGTATTATATGTATAAAATGTAATTTTAAGTATTACTGAAGCGTGAATATAAAATCAAAAAAGAGCTTAAAATACTTTATGTAAATTCAAACTATAAGGAGTGGTTATCTATGCAAGTTGATACTGTGACAGAAGCAAATTTTTCGAAAAGTTTATTAAATATTGGGTTTGATCGTTTACCGGATTACGTAAGAGCAACAGCAGATTATGAGGTTAAGCCGGATTTTACTGCAGATAAGGCTATTGACGGAATAACTGATACTTATTGGACAAGTGGTCTTTTTACAGGAGCAGGAAATTTAACCTTATATTTTCAAGGTCACCCTCAATCAATTTCGGTGCTGAGAATAAAAACAGGATACTTTGTTCCAAAATCCGCTGTTTTTCAAATATATGCAAAAAAAAGCATAAGTGATAATCAGTGGATAGATGTTGGAAGAGCTTCAGTACAAATTAATGCAATGGATATAAGATATCCTCAGACAGTAGATATTTCAATTCTTCATGATTCGTATGAAGTTGTTCGAATACAATGTGAAGGCGTACCAGTTATAAATGAAATAGAGACGCTTTAAAGTAAATTTGCGTCTGTACCACGTCTGCACCGTGTCCGCACGTTGTCTGTGGGTCAGCCTTACAGTAGGGATATAGGGAATAACTTCCCGGGTATCCCTGCTGCCCCTTATCGCCGCAGGACTCGTCTGCGTCGAATCAGCGTTGAAGCCTTTCACGGAACAGAGCGTGAGAGTGGAGCTGTAGCACAAGTAGCAATTAGATGTTGCGGCGGCGTGGAAGCGGGGAAGGAAGGGTTAAAATCCCTTTCAAGCGCTCCGCCCGGGCGCTATAGAACTACGGGCAACAAATCAAATAATCACTCATGACCTTCATGGTAGAAAGTATTGAGTGAAAAGAAGACGAAAAGCGACGGCAAACCGCCGCTTTTTTGCTATGTAAAGGAGGAAACAAACAATGGCACAGAATTACGCGTATCTTGATCAATACGGCATTCTGCACTTGCATAACCAGCAAGAGGCCGCTAAGCACGGTAAACATGTTGCTACCAATCTGCAAGCGGACGATAGCGGCTATCCGGTAGTGGATGGCGAAGGTGTGGTTTACTACAGCCAAGAAAACGCAGCATACATCCGTGGTAACCGTAAAGACGGAGAACGAGTAGCTACGCCGGCTGTA
This sequence comes from Paenibacillus sp. FSL R7-0340, assembly GCF_038002205.1. Classification (NCBI taxonomy): domain Bacteria; kingdom Bacillati; phylum Bacillota; class Bacilli; order Caryophanales; family Paenibacillaceae; genus Paenibacillus; species Paenibacillus sp. FSL R7-0340. Next base: position 4,398,313 of record NZ_JBBOBY010000001.1, on the reverse strand, counting down.
ATCAAACAGCTTGCTGATCAACTAAAGTAACACCTTTTTCCCGGCATAGTCCGGGGATATGACACATACAGGATTATAGCGGTTCGATTCCGCTGTGTGTATAAAAAAAGAATGAGAATAAATTTACTATTTAGACTATATTATTATACTAAAACTACTTCGAAATCTGTTGCAACAGGATATATACTGAATGTATTCCAAATTTAGGGGGTTTTCTAGGTGAAAAGATTTGGTAGTTCCTTCGCGATTCTACTTTTTTTAATGTTTGCTTTGGGAACACAGGTATTTGCTGATGATAATCAGGTCGGTGCTCTTGCTAACGGTAATACGAAGGAATCAGGAATCATTTATGGGCAGCACAAGTATGGTATGTTACGTATGGTTCATATTTCTGGTAACTTTGATGTAATTGTTAGGATACAAGAATTGACTTCAAGTAATTCTTGGAAGGATATTTACGCAAATCATGTTAATGCTAGTAATCCTAAAGTTGACATTTCTTATTATCTTGAAGGTGGTAAAGCTTACAAATTAGTAGTCCAGAGTGCAGGCGCTGGTGGGGCATATCTTACTAATTATCTTCCTTAAAAAATTTAAGAGATACTAAGCACCCTTCCGGGTGCTTTTTTCGCGTTACATACAAAACCAACACAACGCCGGGGGTGGTGATCCATGTAGTGGCTGAGCAACGTTTACTAGCCAAAGCCGACTATCAAAGCGGCATGAAATACAAAGAGATTGCTGAGAAATATAACGTATCCCTTAATACCGTCAAGAGTTGGAAGCAGAGATACGGGTGGGATCGAAAAAAGGGCGCACACAATCAGAAAAGGGCGCACACAAATAAAGGCGGCGCACCACCAGGAAATCAGAACGCCAAGGGGAATCGCGGAGGTCCAGGAGGACCGCACGGCAATGATAAGGCGGTAACACATGGATTCTTCCGTAAGTTCCTGCCAGATGATACAGCCGCAATTTTGGATGCCATAGAAGATCGTTCGCCACTGGACATGATTTGGGATCAAATAACGATTCAATACGCCGCTATACTACGGGCACAACAAATTATGTTCGTTAAAGACCGCGAGGATGTGACCAAGGTACTGACCGAATCCACAGACAACGCCTTTGGCGGATCTGAAAAGTGGGAATACCAGCATGCTTGGGATAAACACGCTGCTTTCATGAATGCTCAGAGCCGCGCTATGACCACGCTACAAGGACTCATTAAGCGGTATGAGGAAATGTGCAGGCTTGGTTATGCCGATGAAGAACAGCAGCTACGCATCAAGAAACTCAAGGGTGAAGTCGAGAAGATCAGTGGCGAAGAGAAGAAGCAGCCTATGCACATTACAGTTGATTATGGTGATGCGCCATGACTGCGGTAACCGTTTCGTTCAATCCGAATTTCAAGGAAATGAACTTCACTCAAAAGCGTTACAGAGTATTCAAAGGCTCTGCGGGTTCTGGCAAATCCGTAAACGTGGCTCAAGACTTCGTTATCAAACTGTCAGATTTGCGCTATAAGGGCGCTAACCTTCTTTGTATCCGTAAGGTCAATGACACTAACCGGAACAGCACATACGCAGAGTTACAGGCCGCAATCAATCGCATCTATGGTGACCAAGTGGATGATTATTGGGATATGCCGCAATCGAGGTTGAGTATTAAACATAAGGTTACTGGCAATGAAGTCATTTTCCGTGGCGTTAACGATGCTAGGGACCGGGAAAAGCTTAAATCAATCAACTTTGCTCATGGTAAGCTGACTTGGATATGGGTCGAGGAAGCAACTGAGCTACAAGAATCGGACATTGATATACTTGATGACCGGCTTCGGGGGATATTGGATAATCCAAATCTGTATTATCAGATGACTTTCACATTTAACCCAGTGTCCGCCACTCACTGGATCAAGGGCAAATACTTTGATACCGAGCATGAGGACATCATAACGAACCATAGTACGTACCTGATGAATCGTTTCATTGATGATGCTTACCACCGCCGTATGATGCTCCGTAAAGAGCGAGACCCGGACGGCTATAAGATATATGGCCTTGGCGAGTGGGGCGAATTAGGGGGAACAATCCTATCTAACTTCATAGTGCATGACTTTGAAACGTCATTCTCCATGTTCGATAGTATGACATTCGGACAAGATTTTGGTTTCAACCATGCTAATGCGATACTCTCTGTCGGTTTTAAAGATGGGGAGATTTTTATATGCAATGAAATCTACGTTCATGAGAAGGATACAGGCGAGATCATAGCGTTGGCTGATGGAAAACTGGACAAGCGTATACGGATGTACTGCGATTCTGCCGAGCCCGACCGTATTAAGACCTGGCGTAAGGCTGGTTACAAGGCTAAGGCCGTGGTGAAAGAACCAGGCAGCGTAAACGCCCAAATTGACTGGCTAAAGAAACATAAAATACACATACATCCGAGTTGTGTGAACACGATCAAGGAGATACAACAGTGGAAATGGAAGCATGACCCTAAGACGAATACCTATACGGATGAACCAGTCAATGTGTTTGACGATGCAATGGCTGCGCTTCGTTATGCTGTTGAAGGGATGCGTAAAGGACCTACATTCTCTTTTGATTAAGAAAGGGGGATTTAATTGGACGCAGTAGGCACGACAGAGGAAATGATCCGAGTAATAGAGGCGGGAGCTGCATCAGCCATGTCGGACGAACAGATTATTCAACAAGAGATTGGCGAATGGCTTCTTTCTCCCGAGAGACAGGCGATGCTTGAAGGCGAACGGTATTACAAAAACAAGGGAGATATCACGCGGCGCAACCGAGAGACCATTGGCGAGGATGGGAAGCTGGTTGAGGCCAAGAACCTCGCTAACAACAAATTGGTGCATGGTTTCCTTCGGAAGTTGGTAGACCAAAAAGCCGGATATTTACTTAGCAAAGAAATGAGCATCCAAACAAAGGATACAACCTATAATGAATTGCTTACAGACATCTTCGATAAGGGATTCAGGCGCTTACTTAAGAGCTTGCTTAAGGAGAGTATCAAAAAGGGCAAGGGATGGCTGCACATCTATTACGATGAAAAGGGAAACTTTCGTTTCAAAAAGTTGCCTTCTGAAGAGATTATCCCACTCTGGCGAGATAAGGCACACACAGAGTTAGATGCGCTGATCCGTATTTATAAGGTGGAAGTGTACCAAGGTATCACAAAAACAATTGTACAAAAAGTGGAATTTTGGCATAGCGGTGGGGTGAATCGGTATGAGTCAGGACAAGGGAATTTTAGTGCGGATACAAACAACCTAATTCCAGATGTAGAGTTGGGTGAGACTGCTCCACACATCATGTCTCGGGGCAACGAAAACAAAGGATTTAATTGGGATCGGCTACCTTTCGTTTGTTTTAAATATAATGAGGATGAGTTGCCGCTTATATCTCTGCTTAAGTCTCAAATTGATGAGTATGACCGCAAAAAGTCCGACAACAGTAATAACTTAGAGGATTTACCTGAGAGTATTTACGTAATTCGAGGGTATGACGATGAGGACTTGGGGACGTTCAGAAAAAACCTGACCACATTCAGGGCCGTCAAAGTGAGCGCAGAAGACAACGCTGGCGTGGATACACTTAACCTCGAAATCAATACAGAGGCATACAAAAACCACATGCAGATGACACGAAAAGATATTTACGAATTCGGTCGCGGTGTGGATACTCAATCCGATTCGTTCGCAACAGCACCAAGTGGAGAGGCGCTGAAATTCCTTTATGCTGATCTTGACATGGATGCGAATGATATAGAGAACGAGTTCCAGGCAGCCCTTGAACAGTTAATGTGGTTCGTGAACACGCACATCTCTAATACTACTCGTACGGATTATTCAAACGAAACGGTCAATTTTATTTTTAATCGCGATATTGTCATTAATGAGTCCCAAGTTATTACCGATGCCAAGAATAGCGAAGGAATCATATCCAAAGAAACTCAACTGGCAAATCATCCTTGGGTTACTGACGTTAAAGAAGAAATGAAACGAATGGATGCTGAGAAAAAGGATGCTGAAAATAGAATTGGGGAATACGGTGGTCTGCCTGCCAATACGCCCCCAGAGAGCGACGAAATCGGAGCCGCTGACCAATGAAGTCCGAGGAGTACTGGTCTAAGCGGATGGATGCCCTCAACGAGGCGCAGCTAAGCAAGGGTGATGCTTACGTTCGTAAGATGGAAATTGAGTATGCCAAGGCTACCGCATCCATACAACGTGACATAGACGCCTTTCACCAACGGTTCGCAAAAAATAATGAAATCGGCCTGGCTGAAGCACGGCAAGTGCTCAAAGCTGGGGAACTCAAAGAGTTTAAGTGGACGGTTGAGGATTACATTAAAGCAGGCCGGGAGAATGCCGTAGATCAGCGTTGGATGAAAGAGTTAGAGAATGCTTCCATAAGGGTGCGTATGACCCGCTTAGAGGCTCTAAAGTTACAGATGCGGCAACATGTCGAGGTGTTGACTGGGAAGCGGCAGGCAGGCGCTAAAGAGCTTATGGGTGATATATACAAGGATGGGTACTATCATTCCATCTTTGAGCTCCACAAAGGCACTGGGTTGGGCGCTACATTCTCTAAATTGGACAAGCGGCAGATTGAGGCGGTCATAAGTAAACCTTGGGCGGCAGATGGCTCAAACTTCTCTGCACGGATCTGGAAAGACCGTGACAAGTTGGTGCATGAGCTTCAAACCGTGCTTACACAAGGTATGATAAGGGGCGACACGCCGGACAAGATGATTAACGCCTTATCTGACCGTATGGGCGTTTCCCGATCAGCTGCAGCAAGGATCATACAAACGGAATCAGCCTACTTTGCCGGACAGTCCCGTATGGATGCCTATAAGGAGCTGGGTGTAGAACAATACAAGTTTACGGCTACCCTGGACAAACGCACATCCTCAATTTGCCGTCACATGGATGGAGAGGTATTTGGGGTGTCTGAAGCTGAGGTAGGGGTGAACTACCCACCATTGCATGCTTATTGCCGTTCTACCACGATTCCACATTATGAGGAAAATGTCCAAGAGCGAGTTGCGAGGGACGAAGACGGTAAGAATCAGGCTGTTCCCGGTGATATGACTTATTCCGAATGGGAAAAGGAATATGTGAAGCCGAACGCACCGAATGAACCCACAGAAAGCAACGTGCCAGATCCTGAGGTTGAAGAACCTGGAGGCAGCTTTAATCGGAAGTACAATCCAAAAGCTTCTTACCATGTTGATCTGCCAAACGTCTCCGAACCGGTATTAGAAAAGTTAGCTGAGGTTAATCGCAGTCTTGCCCGGGAAGGTCACAAAGCAGGCAAAGAAATCATGGTCATTATGGATCAGACAGCAGGTAAGAAAATCGGCAGAGCTGATGGTGTCATAAATAAGGTTACATTTACTCCTGAGATACATGAGTCACTTATCAAAGCACCGCCGAATAGCGTAATCCTTACTCACAATCACCCACGAGGAACAAGGGTTAACGTTAAGGATATTCGCAACATGGCGATTTATCCGGCCATTGCTAGCCTGCTTGCAGTTGGGCATGATGGTGGAGTGAGTGGAGTATCATCCAATGGTAAATCTTCTGATCTACTTGTATTTAATAATGTGCTGGAATCCACTGCCATGACTGCTCTTGAACAGTTACAAAGCAGCGAGAACTATGCTACAATGTCAGAAACAGCCAAGAATGAGTATATGGATTACCTTTGGTTGCAACTCATAATTAAGAAGCTGGGGTGGACGTATGTCGAAGACTTCTGGGCAGCCAAAGCGGACTATCGGTTTAATCGATGACACGCCGCTGAAGCTGGATTTTACTAAAACGCCTGAAGAAATAGCTGCTGACATGCTAAGGCAAGTCAAAGAGCCATTTGAAAAACAAAATAGTAAAGATTAAAGCCTGATTGCACATTTAGATGCAGCAGGCTTTTTATTTTGCCCTGCCATACGGCTATAAACTGGGTACCGCCCTCTTTAAAGGTTCGGGGCTGACTGAACGTATCCTATGCGTGGTGGGTTACACGTCATAAAAACTAATTAGGGGTGTTAATGATGGATTTGAAAGAATTGCTTGGAGAAGATTTGTATAACCAAGTTGTTGAAAAGGCTGGTGATAAGAAGCTAGCGGTCGTTAATGATGGCAATTGGTTCCCAAAAGAAAAATTCGATGAAGTGAACAATACAAAAAAACGACTCGAAACGGATCTGAAGGACCGAGACAAACAATTGACTGATTTGCAAAAGTCAGCGGGAGACGTACCAGCATTACAGGAGCAAATTACCAATCTCCAAGAGGCGAACAAAGCGACTGCAAAGCAATATGAAACTGATATGAAAGAGCTGCGCCTCAACACGGCTCTAAAACTGGCTCTAAGCGGACAAGCACACGATCCAGACATTGTGGCTGGACTGCTGGACAAATCAAAAATCGAACTGGACGACAACGGCGCTGTAAAAGGTGGCTTGGACGACCAAATCGCAAGCCTACGCGAAAGCAAGGGCTTTTTGTTTGCGGAAAAACAAGAGACTGGTGGGAAAGAGTTTACGGGCATCACTCCCAAAGACGGTAACGACAAGAGTATAGAACAACCGGACTTTAGCCGCATGTCTGACGAGGAGTATTACCGTTACAAAGAAGCAAAAAAATAATACCGGACAAGCCGGACTATGGAGGAATTACAAATGTCTAATACATTTTTAACAGCTCAACTTATCGCGCGTGAAGCTTTGCCTTTGCTGCAATCAAACATGGTTATGCCTTACTTGGTACACCGTAACCACTCGGACGAGTTCAAAAAGAAGGGAGACACAATTCAAATTCGTAAACCAGCCGTATTCGTTGCGGACGAGTTTGGCGGAACAATCAACCTGCAAGATGTAGGGGAAGGCCAAGTGCTGGTGAAATTGGATAAGATTGCGGACGTGTCTGTTGAGCTTACATCCAAAGAACTGACACTTAATGTAGAGGATTTCAACCAACAAATTCTTGGCCCTGCGGTACTGGCGATTGCTGAAAAGGTCAATCGTGATCTGTTGGGACTTTATGTGGACGTGCCGTATCACGTTGGTGCGGCAGGCTCGGTACCTAGTACACTGCAAAGCTTTGCAGATGCTCGATCGGCTTTGAACAGCCGAAAAGTGCCATTGGCTACCCGACGCGCTGTATGGAACCCTGATGCAGATGCTCAACTGTCAATCATCCCTGCTGTTGTTAACGCTGAGAAATCCGGCACCACTCTGGCTCTGCGGGAAGGTTCTATGGGCCGTATCCAAGGCTTGGACAACTACATGGCGCAATCAGTATTCACACACGTCGCCGGTGGATACACGTCGCTGGCTGATGTGACTGTAACGGCTGCTAAGGATGCGACTGTTATTAAAATGGAGAGTACGGCTGGAACTGCAACTACGGCACTTAAAAAAGGTGATATTTTCACTTTGGGTGGTAACCAGTATGTAGTAACTGAGGATACCACTTCGGCCGTGGCTGGTGATATTGCAAGTGTGAAAATCTACCCTGCACTTAAAGCGGCTGTAAGTAATGCACCGGTTACATTCACGGATCGCACATCCGCAGCGCACGCTGCTAATCTAGCGTTTCACGAGTCGGCGTTTTGCTTGGTTACGAGACCGTTGGAATTGCCACGCGGGGCTACTGAAGCATATGTCACTAGCTTTAATGGACTTAGCCTTCGGGTAGTTTTTGGATACAACGTTACTACTAAAAAGCAAACAATGTCTGTGGATATGCTTTATGGCGTAAAGACTATGTATCCAGAACTTGCTGTACAAGTCTTAGGATAATCTTGCAGGAGGCTGAAATGCCTCCTAGAAGGAGGAGTATACATGATTTGTCACATTTGTAACAAAGATTTTTCTTCCGTGGTATATCCATATCATGTAGAACGTTGCCAAGCAGAGCCGAAAACCCCGGAGGATATGAAGTTACCAGAACTCAAAAAATATGCTGAGTTGAATGGTATTGATCTAGCGGGTGCAACTAAAAAGGAAGATGTGCTCGCAGCCATACTGAAAGCGGGTGAAGGCAATGGAACCGAGCCGCAGGGAAGCGCTGCTGACCAAGCTTAAAATCCTACTTGGCATCCCGGTTACTGATACAAGTAAGGATGTACAACTTGGATTTTCCTTGGATTTTACCATTGACGGGATACAAAATTACTGCAACATATCCGATATTCCGACCCAACTGGAAAACACGGTGTTGCAGATTGCAGAGGACTACTACCGCACTAAATACTCAGAAGAGTTTGCAAAGGCTGCTCCGGTTGTTACTAGCGTTAAACGTGGAGACGTAACGACTGCATTTGGGCCAACCAAAGCGGCAGTATCAGCAGGCTCAGGTACAGCGTTTGTGCGTAACTATGCGGTGCAACTGAACGCATTCAGGAAATTGAGGTGGTAATGTGTCATTTGGAATTGCGGAAGCAGAACGAGCGGCATTGGAGAGCACTTATGAGGGTGTTTGCCGAGTCGAAGGACAGACAACCAGCAAAGACCCAGTAACAGGCACTGAGCGACCGCGCAAAGGCGTTATATTAGATAACCAGCCTTGTGCATTGTCTCAAGCGTCTTTGCCAAGCGCGGCCCAAACGGACACGAACAATGATGTCGCATATGACGGCAAGCTGTTTATTGCTCCAGATGTCACAATACCATCTGGCAGCCGTATCTTTGTTACGCAGGATGGTATGAATTATGAGTTTCAGCAGTCAGGCGAACCATTTATCTACCTGACTCACCAAGAAGTAAAAATGAAGCGGGTTGGTAAGGCATGAGTTTTGCAGAGTTTGATTTTAGCGAGTTCGAACAACTGGGTAAGAACTTAAAAAGGATGCAAGCTGATTACCCACAATTCGTCGAGAACTGTATACGAGAACTTGCCAGCAGGCTACTAGCTAAAACGGTGGCGAGGACTCCCGTAGATACGGGGATGCTCCGGCGTAACTGGCAGCTAGGCCCCGTAGAGCGTGTAGGGGGCGGTTACAGCATTGAGTTATTTAATCCCATCGAATATGCGCCTTATGTGGAATATGGACACCGCACAAGGCTGCACACCGGATGGGTGGAGGGGCGGTTTATGCTCACTATCTCTGAACGAGAGTTGGAGCGCGAATTGCCTGCACTCATGGATCGCAAGCTTAGACGCTTTATGGAAGACCATCTGAGGTGATGCAATGGAAGATGTCAAAAACGGAATATTGAAGTACCTGAGCACCTTTCAAACGGGTGTGAAAGTGTACGACGAACGAATTGAGCAGGGTTTTCATGAACCGTGCTTTTTTGTGCTGCTCATAGACGGCGCACAGGCACGAGAGTTAGGCCGCCGCTACATGCGGACTGATAGTTTCGATGTTCACTATTTCCCGGACCCAGACAACCTGGAAAAGCGCCGTGAATGCGAGGCGGTGGCCAACAGGCTGTATGAGGAACTGGAATACATCCAGTGGGAAGGCAGCCTGTACAGGGCGGTTGGGCTGAAACACCAAATTGTTGATGATGTGCTGCATTTCTTCTTGGATGTAAATGTCCATTTAATGCGTCCAAAACAGGAAGAAACAAAAATGAGGACTTTAAAACAGGAGGCTGGTATACGTGGCTGATAACCAAGAAACAGAAACTGGGGCAACGCCTGCTGTGACACCTACGAAGAAAGAGACGGCAACATCGTCAGCTTCGGTAGAACCCCGTTTTGCCAAAGAACAATTTCAAGAATCACAGCAGTTTACACAGATCGAAAAAGATACACTAAGCGTCCTACTTGAAGACGGACAGAATTACACCATCGGTGAAGCTAAACGAGTTCTTACCGAATGGTTAGTGAAGGAGGTTAAATAATGGCCGGTACTTGGGTTACACAGAACAAGGATCTACCTGGCGTATATACCAACGTTGTTTCTGAGCCTAAACCACTAGGCACGTTAAGTGATCGTGGTACCGTCACCCTGCCGTTGACATTAAGCTGGGGGCCAGCAAAACAAATCATTACCATTGATGCTGGTGACGATATCGCAAAAGCGTTGGGGTACGACATTACAGATACAAGCCTCCTGCTGGTTAAGGAGGCTCTTAAGCGCGCCAAAACGCTGCTGGTGTACCGATTAAACGAAGGGACAAAGGCCACGGTTACCAGCGGTAATTTAGTCACCACAGCTAAATATGGCGGCGTACGGGGTAACGATATTTCCATTGTGATTCAGGCTGACATTGATACGCCTTCGAATTTCAATGTTCGTACATTAGTTGAGGGTCGGGAAGTAGAAACGCAGAAGGTCACGAACATTGACGGTCTGGTAGCTAATGAATGGGTGAGTTTCAAGGCATCTGCTACTGATAAAACACTGGCAGCTACGGCAGGAGCCCCATTAGCTGGCGGGGCAAACGGCACTGTAACCAACGCAGATCATTCCGATTATATGGCCGCCATTGAGACTCAAGATTTTAACACCGTTGGAGTTCCTTACGATGACGCAACCCTGAAGCCTTTGTATACCACCTATGTTAATCGCCTGCGCAATGACGAGGGCAAAAACGTACAGGTGGTACTACCAAACTACAGCGCGGCCGACAACGAAGGAGTAATAAACGTCACGAATGGAGTTATTCTTTCAGACGGCACAGTGATCGACAAGGTGAAGGCAGTTGCTTGGGTAGCAGCAGCGACAGCAGCGGCCAACGTTAACGAATCCCTCACTTACGCTGACTACGATGACGCGGTAGATGTAGACATTAGATTTACAAACCGTGAAGCAATTGCAGGTGTGCAAAGCGGCCAATTCTTCTTTATCTATAAAGGCGGCAAGGCCAAGGTACAGCAGGATATCAATACATTCCGTAGCTTTACGCCTAAAAAGAATAAAGATTTCCGGAAGAATCGCTTACTTCGTACATTGGATGGTATCAATACTGATTTACAGAGAGTTTATGAAGACTCCTACATCGGTAAGGTAGATAACAATGCTGATGGCCGCAATCTCTTTAAGAAAGAAGCTATCTCGATTTTCGAACTTAACCAAAGCATCAACGCAATCGAGGATTTTAATAGCCAAACGGACGTAACGGTAGTAGCTGGCACTGACAAGGATGCGATTTACGCTGAATACTTTGTTAAGCCTGTGGATAGCATCGAAAAAATCTATCAGAAAGTGCGGGTGAGATAATATGGCATACTTAAAAGCCGGAGATACGATCTCCGGTCAAGAGGGACGAGCTTTTGCCACGATTAACGGCAACGTAGAAGAAATGTTTTACGTTAAAACCCTCGAGGCAACAGCTGAGAAGGAAAAGACCGATGTCAAAACACTCGGTAAACGCGGCACCCAGCACAAGGCCAACGGCTGGAGCGGTTCGGGCAGCATGACGATTTACTATACAACAACACGATTCCGACAACTAATGTTGGATTATATTAAGACAGGTAAGGATACCTACTTTGACATTATGATCGTCAACGAAGATCCGTCTTCGTCTATTGGCAAACAAACCGTAGTTCTGAAAAGCGTGAACTTAGATAGTGTGATCATGGCTAAAGTCGATACCGACTCCGAAGTTTTGGACGAGGATATCGACTTTACTTTTGACGACGTGGATGTACCTGATAGCTTCAACGCCCCTACATTGGGAGCCTAATTTAAACTAAAAGGAGATCAATATAATGAGTGACTTGACTTTGTTTTACGCGGAGAATGTGGAATCTGAGATTACTGAGGAGATTGCTCTTTCTGAGCGTTTTAAGGATGCGGAAGGAAAACCATTATTGTGGAAGATTCGTAGCGTTTCAGAGAATGAAACATCCATAATCCGAAAGGAATCCGCTAAAAAAGTAAAGGTGAAAGGCGTTTACCAGACCGAGACTGACTCTGACCTCTTTTCAGCGAAATTGGTTGTGGCTGGAGTGGTTCATCCTAACCTTAAAGATGCTGGACTGCAATCGTCTTATGGTGTTATGGGGGCGGATTCCCTGATCCGAAAAATGTTACTTGCTGGGGAATATACTACGCTCATTGAACGTATTCAGACGCTGAGTGGATTCGATCGCGACATTAACGATCTGATGGATAATGTAAAAAACTAATCGTGGAGAGCGATCCAGATGCAACCTTTGCATACTACGCTCTCCATGAACTCCATATTCTGCCGCACGATCTCATGGCAATGAGTCAGCGAGAACGCGCTGCTATTTACGCTATGATCTCTTATCGGATTGACAAAGAGAAGGCAGCACAAAAGAAATCTAAGAAAAAATAATAGACGTTCCCTGAATGGCTTGGTAGAATGATGGTAAAATCTACCCATTCAGGGAGGGTCATCTGTGAAGAAAGTCCTGACTTTATTTTTGTTGGTTATTTCATTAACGATTGTTTCTGCGTGTTCTTCCGCTAAAGAAGAAGCGGCTACACCTGCTCTTGATGATTATGTAAAGGCGCTTACGGATGCTGGGGCTAAAGATCAGGGAGAAAACGCATATGCTTTAGTCAATGCTTCTAACGGGAAGCTTCTCGCGCTAGGCACTACCCCAATACAAATTATAGAGTATGATTCGGTTGACGAAGCGGAAACGGCATTGAAAGAACAGCCCAAACTCAAAAAGTGGTCAATTCGTGGGAAGGTGCTATACAGCACCAAAAGCGACGAAGCAAAAAAGATACTTGATGAACTAAAAAAATAAATTGGTTGAGAAGGCGCCTATGAAGGCGTCTTTTTTTATGCCAGAAAGGAGAAGCGATGGCAACAGTATCGGCAAGTCTCCAGCTATTCGATAATTTCTCGCAACGGCTGAATACGGTTAATCAAGCAGTAGAGAATGCAACAAGGCATATGGAACGTTTGCAAGCAATTGCACGAAATAATATACGAATCAGCGCAGATGGCAGTAACGCTATTCTACAATTAAACGCTGTACAACGCGCTCTGCAAGCCATTAATGATAGGATATTGATCCATATTGACGCTGCGAATGCTATAAGAGAGCTTGAAGTCGTTAAGAACCACATTAGGCAAATGGGTTCAGGGTCAGTCGTAAGCATCATCATAAATTCAGCGGACGTATTAAGGGAAGTATCGCTTATACGCGACCGCATTAGGACGATGTTTACTAGGTCGGTTGTAGATATAACGCTGAATGCTGGGGATGTGATTAGCCAAGCAAGACGTATACGGCAACAAATCGAAAGCCAATTGCGCCATATACACGCTCGTATACAGGTTGAATTACCGATAGCCCTGCAAGCAATGTTCGGAAACTTACAGATGCTTGTACTAAGGCTGATTAGAGTAGTGCGGCAATTACGGACAACCAGCGGTGCAAATGCCGCTGAACTTCAAAATGCATTGCTACGGATAGCGGATTTGGAACGAAAAATAGCTCAATTGCAAGAGCAGATAAACGGAAGTTTGAGAAGAGGGGAAGGTGCTTCATCAGGTTTACTGGCTAACCTCAAGGGCATGGCGGCTGCTTATCTGTCACTCCAAGGAATAAAAGAATTATTCAGTGCTACCGTGGGCGGCGCAATGGATCAGCAGAAAATGGAAGACATGTTCGTTGCGCGAACAGATCGAGAAGATGTCGGACAAGCGATGTTTGACCGTTTTAAGAAAAACGCATTGGCAGCCGGACAAGATGTGAATGAATCTTTACAAGGAACTCTTTCATTTTTCTCAGCTACCCAAAATGTCAACCAGCTCGAAAAATTGAACAACCTTGCTCAACGCCTAAATGCGTTTGACAGTGCGGGAAACGGGATAGAAGGAGCAAATTTCGCCCTAAAGGAAGCGTTGAGCTCTGACATTGTTTCTTTAGCGGAGCGCTTCAACATGGGTAAGTCAGATATTCGGGCGTCTGGAATTGTGGACATGGCTAAAGCGGGAAATATCGACGGTTTCATAAAAAGCTTCGACAAGCTGTTGGAATCTCAAAAGATGGGGCAAAAAGCGTTTGATACTATGTTGGCTAGTCCTGCTAAACAGTTGGAAATCATGAAAAACAATGTGAGATCCATGTTTGCGGATGCTGGCGGAGCTGCTACCAAGTCACTTCTTCCAATGATACAAATGTTAAACAACGCCTTTAAGCAAGGCAAATTTGACGCATTTTTTGCTAACCTGAGCAAAGGTTTGGATTGGGTAGTACAGAATGCAATTAAAGCTTTTAATGCTATATCTCAGGTATATGGATTCGTATCAAGCAATTGGCAGAACATAGCTCCTATTGTTAAAGGAGTAGCGGCAGCGTTTATCGCTTGGAACATTGCAATGAAAGCTGTAGCAGTCACCCAAGGGATTATAGCTTTTGCCACAGGAAGTAGTACAGCCGTGATCTTTGCCCAAACGTTAGCTACTCGTGGGCTCTCTGCGGCCTGGGCAACTCTGAATACAGTTATGAAAGCAAATGTGTTTATTGCCATCTTAACAGTGTTGGTCGCTATAGTGACGTGGATGTATGAAGTTTATACAACTAACGATATGGTAGCGGCGGCAATGTTGCTAAAGTGGAATGAAGTATTGAACTTCTTTGATCAAGTCCCAATCTTTTTTGCAAAAGTTGGTGTGGGTATTGCTCAAGCGTTTATGGATGCTAAAGCTAGTGTTATGCAAACAATGCAAGACATGGCCAATGGTGTTATAGACAAAGTTAACGATATGATTGAGGCTCTAAATAAAACGAGTTTGGTAGAAATTGATTATGTCAGTCAAACTCGGTTTGCAGATGATTCAAAGATAGCTGCTGATAAATTTCGAAACGATTCTGCAGCTAAGATTGCAGCAATGGAAGCCAAGGCAGCAACTAAAGCGAAAAAACGCCAAGACGACACTATGGACTATATCCGTAAACGTGATATGGATCGACGGAAACAAAACGCCGCTGCTAATCCTAAAGCCGATAAGCCTTTTGACTTCACCAAATGGAATGCAGCAGCTGACGCAGCTAAAAAAGCTAATGCTGGCGATGACAAAAAGAAGAACGTTGGCAAGGTGGATAAAGTCGGCAAGATTGAAGACAAGGTAGATATCTCATCGGAGGATTTGAAGGTTATGAGGGATATCGCAGAAATGAAGTCTATACAGAACTTCGTGACTCTTACCCCTACCGTCCAAGTGAAGACCGGGGACATCAACAACGGCGCAGATATCGACGTGATAATCAAGAAGATTGGTGACCATCTGGAAGAAAAGTTCGTATCTACCGCACAAATGGTTTACGACTGAAGTGGAGAAGTAAATGTTATACGAACAGCGTGATAAGTGTACGCGAGTGATAAATAAATCAGGTATTAAAGAATAAGAAAAGTCGCTGTTAAACAAGCAGCGACTTAAATGAAAATAGAAATAATTAATCAATGTTGTTCTTGGCGGTCACACCTACAATCTGATCTGGGAACAAACATAGATCTCCAAAATGAATAGAGTTTTGCGGATTGGAGAATGGCTTTACCTCAACATTTCTGAGGTAAACCACTCCCCCGTCATTTGTTAAACGGCGCAATCCACCTTCTGCTTCAAATCTTTCGACAAGAGAGTTCCTTTGCTCAAACATGTGTGTGAACATAAACTTATTGAAATCATTAAAAATTAATTCCGGATCGTCATTATTTCCTAAATCATCAACATAATCACCCGTTATGTAGCCGAAATTAGTCAAGATAACGAGTTCTAATTTGTGGGGTACTTTTATTTGCTCAATTTTCCCACTGTTAATAACCTTCAATACGCCGTCCAATGCAGAAATAGTTATCGCTTTCAGATCTACCCTTTCATTTAGTAGGTTAGCTAGCTTTTTCGTTGGTTCATTTTCCATATTCGAGGCCTCTTTCCAGGTTTATAGTAGTTCCAAACAACTACATCATAAAATAAAAGGGAAATTATTGAAAGCTTGAATTTTATAAGGAGGGATTCGCTTAGTGGAACACGCCATACTACTAAGTTACAACAACGGAGAAGAAGCATTCCGCATTCCGGTCAATCCGCCTGAAATGAGCATCAAGGAAGCTGGTGACGGCTCCACATTTAAAATCGTGGACGGGGGCGAGATTAACGCAATCCAGTCACGGAAACTTACGGAAATATCGTTCTCCAGCTTCTTTCCTGGTCAGGCATATCCTTTTGTGAACACGGATGAATTGCTTCCAATTCCTGAATATATCGCACTAATCACTAAGTGGATGGACACCAAGCGGCCCATCCGCTTTATTTATTCTGCGATCAGCTTTGAGCCTGGAGCGCAGAAAAGTCCGCAGGAAATTGCTATAAATATGCCAGTCACAATAGAAGAGTTTGAATGGAAGCCTGTTGCTGGTACATCGGATATTGATTACACCATCACATTTAAGAAATACGTGTTTTACAATGCGGTGCAAGCCAAGGTGAAGCAGACCACAACCAAGGCAGGCGCAAAAAAGACGACAACCACCAAAGCAAAGGCCAAGCGGCCTAACGAAAAGATTAAGCCTAAATCCGTGAAAGTGAAGGCCGGGGATACGCTTTGGATTATCGCTAAGAAGAACCTGGGTGATGGGTCCCGTTACAAAGAGATTCAAACACTCAACAAGATTACAAACGCACAGGCCAAACGGCTAAAGGTTGGGCAAGTGCTAAGACTGCCGGGGTGATGGTATGGATATTTTTATCGACAACCGGGATGGTAACGTGTGGCAAGTGTCTGGCGAGGCGATGGCCAGCAAAGAAAATGCGGCCGGGTTGGTTTCTGAGCTCACATGGAAGACCGAGCGCACTGGGAGCCCAGGTAGCGTAGATATCACGCTAGTCCGTGACGGAATCTACCAGAACAAAAAGTTCAAGGTCCAGAACGGGGATATCGTCCGAATTACCAGAGGCAAGTACAAGATATTTTACGGCTATGTGTTTTCGGTGGAACAATCGGAGAAATCCGACATGAAGATCACGGCCTATGACCAAATTCGCTATCTCAATGCCAATGACACTTATGTTTTTAAAAACCTGACGGCCGGAGCGGTGATAAAACGGATTGCAGAGGATTTTAAGCTGAAAACTGGAATGATAGCCGACACGGGATACAAAATACCGGCAATGGTCGAAGACAACCAAAAGCTTTTGGACATCATTTACAAAGCCATCGACCAGACGCTTATGTCTACTGGATCAATCTATGTATTTTACGACGATTTCGGTGCTCTGGCCCTTAAACGTGCCGCTGACATGCTTGTTTCGGTGTCGGTGGGTGATGGTAGCCTAATGACCGGATATGCGCTTAAAAAGAGCATAGACAGCGAGACCTACAACTATGTAAAGCTGGTGCAGGACAATAAAGAGTCAGGCAAGCGCGATGCCTACGTATACCAGGACAGCAACAATATCAAAAAGTGGGGCAAGCTCCAGTTGTACGACAAGGTAGATGAAAAAATGAACGCAGCACAGATTAAGCAAAAGGCGCAAAACTTGCTCACCTTACACAATAGGGAAAGCAAAAGCTTGAGTATAGATGCTATGGGGGATTTAAGTATACGGGCAGGGTGTTATGTGCCTGTGTTTATTGATGATTTGAAGGTGAGTCAAGTGTATTTGGTCGATTCATGCACACATAAATTTTCAGGGCTTGAGCACACGATGAGCCTGGAACTGAAGGTGATCTAATGATAAAACAACTGCAGAAAATAGCGTTAGGCAGCATGGAAGCATCCAAACCAAGCGAGAGCATGGTAGGGCAGGTGACGGGAGTAGATCCGCTTGAAATTACCGTTGATCAACGACTGGTGTTGGATGCAGATTTATTGCTTGTCACAGAACGTGTAAAACGGTATGTGGTTAGCCTTACACACAGCCATGTATACAAAGATGAGACTCCAACGGAGACGGCTACCAAGACCACTCAGACGGCGTTACCCGATGTGTTGGTGATTCGTGAAGGGTTGAAAATTGGGGATGCAGTTATCTTGCAACGAATGAAAGGCGGTCAGCAGTTCGCCGTAATGGATAAGTTATGATACCAGAGGGCGGCAGCATCGTTGATGAGGAAATAGAAGAGGAAGAAATGCCCACCAAGACATACGCCTTAGACTTCACAAATGGACGCGCACGCGGCATTGTAGACGGCCTAGAGGCTATGCGGCAGGTGGTGTATAAGATACTTCAAACACTGCGATATGAAAATCTCATTTATTCTGACGATTATGGCGCTGAAGTAGACCGGCTGCAAGGGCAGAGCCGGTTATTTGTGCAGACAGAGCTTAAGCGGCTGGTGCGTGAAGCTTTACTGGCGGATGACCGGATTACAGATGTGAGGGATTTTCAATTCACCTTTACAGGATCGGACGTACTGGCAGAATTCGAAGTTGTAACTACGCAAGGTAATTTCAGGAACGAAACGGGGGTGAGCGGCATTGTATGAGGCTCAAACATTTGAAACCATCTTAGAGCGCATGTTAGCACGTATACCGGACAGCATGGATAAACGGGAGGGCAGCGTTATATATGATGCGTTGGCCCCAGCTGCTTCCGAATTAGCGCAAATGTACGTGGAATTGGATACGAATATAAGCCTGATATTCCCGAATGCTGATAATGAGGAATATTTAGATTCGGCTGTGGCTTGGTCTGGCATAGTGCGAAAGGCGGCAACAAAGGCGCACTGGAGAGGTAAGTTTTACGATAACCAGGGCGCATTAATGGATGTACCTATTGGTAGTCGCTACAGTTACGAGGATCTAAACTATGTCGTGCTCAGCAAATTGGGTGTCGGACAATTTGTCGTGGAATGCGAAACGGCTGGCGTAATAGGTAATCAATTTTCGGGTTCACTGTTGCCGATTGACTTTATTAACGGGTTAGCTAAAGCGGAATTGGTGGATCTACTTGTTTCCGGCGAGGATACTGAAACGGGCTCGGCTCTATTTGATCGGTACCAAGACAGAGTAACTAAAGCTATCACCAGTGCAAATAAAAACCAATATGTTAACTGGGCAAGGGAAGTGCCAGGCGTAGGTGATGCTAAAGTATTCCCTCTGTGGAATGGTAACGGCACGGTAAAGGTAGTTATTTTGAATAATGAAAAACGTGCTCCATCGGCAGCAGTAGTTCAAGCTGCGCAAGACTATATAGATCCTACACAAGACGGACACGGCGAGGGTCAAGCGCCTATCGGACCAATCGTAACTGTTGTTGGAGCTGGGGAAGTGCCTATAAACGTCAGCGTGCGGGTACAACTGGCACGAGACGCGACAACGGACGATGTAAAAGAGCAGTTGGAAGCCAGCATTGCTAAGTATCTGGAAGGGCTGGCTTTTAACGAAACGGATACATTGGTGCGGATTACTCGGATCGCTAATTTTATCTTGGACGTGCCGCCTGTAATTGATTATTTCGACCTTACTATTAACGGCGTAACCAGCAATATCCAAGTGCCTTTGGACAGCGTGGCAGTGCTCGGGACGGTGAATGTGTATGTCTAAAAAGCTTATGTCTTACTTACCGGATTACTATGAGGAAATCCAAGAATTTGTTGAGATAATGCAGTCGGAAGATATCGAGTTCGACAAGCTTAATGCTGCGATAGTAGATACATTCCGGCAGTTTCACCCGGAAACAGCAACCTGGGGAATCAAGTATTGGGAGAAGGATCTGAAAATAGTCTCCATACCTTCGAAACCGATTGAGCAGCGCCGCAGCGTGGTTATCTCTAAGATGCGTGGGAGCGGCAAGGTGTCTGCAAGCATGATTAAAAATGTGGCAGATAGTTATGATCGCGGCGAGGTAGATGTCACGGTGTTCCCGTCCGAGTATTATTTTGTTATTCGGTTTATCGGGACTCTAGGCATACCGCCAAACCTGCAAGATTTGAAGGACGCCATAGAGGAAATAAAAC
Organism: Paenibacillus sp. FSL R7-0340; assembly: GCF_038002205.1. Lineage (NCBI taxonomy): Bacteria > Bacillati > Bacillota > Bacilli > Caryophanales > Paenibacillaceae > Paenibacillus > Paenibacillus sp. FSL R7-0340. Next base: position 4,378,425 of record NZ_JBBOBY010000001.1, on the reverse strand, counting down.
CAGCACATTTAGAAGTGCGATATAAATTTCGCTATTTGGTTATTCGTGAAATACACCATGTAATGCGGATAAATGAAATAAATAAAACACCATTAAACAATTTTGCAGGAGGTGTAAGGATTGGCTAGTAATACACCTAATTTGAGCCTATACATGAAGGACCCGGTGGCAGAAGGTAACGATTTCTTTGATGTGAAAACCATGATGAATGATAACTGGGAGAAGATAGACGGTTTTGCTGGTGTTATGGATGAGGTTAAAGAACGCTTTGATACTATATCTCGACAGGAAGTAACGCTGAATGCAGGAGTACAGATCATCACCGCCATTAAGTCAGCTTTGTTTTCTTTGGACGGTGTGACCGGGCGAATGCTCGTAAACTTGCTCGGGCGTATGGGTAATTGCGAAAGCGTGGGGTTATGGTCGTCCAATACCACAATCGCAACAGATACAGCTAATAAAACCAGCGGAACCAGCAGTTTCAAGCTTACACTTGGCTCTGTACCAGCTACAGCATCGGCAAGCTTTTTAACCATGCCGGGCAAAAAGTATGTAGCCATTGCTGACGTGAAAAACGGAAATACCAGCAAGGTTGCCATATCCATAAACGGTATTGCTGGTGCAGTTGGAAATGAAGTAACATCGGCCTCTGCTTTTGCTCCGTCTGTTGTGCGGTTGGCAGCTACAGACTTTTTTCACATCTTGACCGTTACAGGCACGGGTGCGGTTGGCAGCACGTTTAATATGGACAGTGTGCGTGTTTATGAGGTATCGGACGCAGACTATGCAGCATCGGCAACCTTTACGCCTGCTCAAGTAGCAGCAAAGTGGCCTTACGTGGACAGTATAATGCCTGTGCGCAATCCATATGCAATCCGCTGGACAGATACAAACAAGACCGATATCGCGTCCATGCTGGCATTACAAACTGACCTGTACGCCGATCCGATTACAGGAGCTAATGCAGATACGGTATTCGAGCGTGACGGGCAATACTTCATGAATAAAAATTGGCAAGGATTGACGTTAAACGGATCGTTACCATGGGTCTATTACGAAACAGCGACAGGTTATAAGGTTGTACGGCTCCCGATCACAAACGGACTTTCCGACAAAGAACGCGTAGCGAAATACGACGGGAAACTCATTCAGCATGCTTTCCCAGTTAGTGCTTCCGACCAATCATACCTAAGCGCTGCCTCTAATGCCCTTGGTCTCTCAATCCCTGTTGCAGACAGCGGATGGGCAGACGGATACACGCCAACGACAGACGACATCAAGGCCTATTTTTACGGTTATAAAGCATATGACGCTAATACATTCTTTCCCGCAGACGCTCAAGTAGCTACTACGGCAACATGGAGCGGTACAGGTACCAAGTATTGGGTTCAGCGTGTTGGGGCGGCTAATTACACGCAAACCGTTCCGCAGGCATCCTATGCAGGGTACACGCCGTACCAGCTCGTATACCAACTTGCAACGCCTACCGTGGAACCTATCATAAGCGAGGGGCGGCTCGCCTTTGTTGAGGGAGACAATCAGGTTGAAGTAGGTACGGGGATTGTATTGCGCGAAGTGGTCAAGCCACAGCTTAATGGGCAATATTTTATTAATGGTGCTACGACTACGTCTTCCGCTCTTAAAAATAGAGTCGGTGACATTTTACGTATTTATCGCAATAGCAAGGATGATAAGGCGTGGGAGATAATCGCGCATAGCGTACCTGCAAACCAAAATTTATACGGCTTTAAGCAGGCTAGGCTGGATGCATCTCTATACGATCCATCAGCATCCTACAGCGTCACGTACCTAATGCTGGACAAATCGCCTGTCGCTGCATTTGTTGGTTCTTACGCAGCCAATGAAAAGACGCTGCTTGCGGACTTGGTAGATAGTGTACAGCAAACTAGTACACGTCTGTCTGTGGTAGAGAACAAGAAAGCAGAAAAGGATGCCCCATCGTGGATTACACCTACTACACTACTCAATGGTTGGGTTAGTATGGGTGTGCTGGGCTACCGTAAAATTGACAATAAGGTACAAGTTAAGGCCCGGATTAAAAGCGGTGTAATAGGCCAGCCGTTTATGATTCTGCCAGAAGGATATAGGCCGCTTGTGGGTCAGGTTCGTCCGGCACACTCTTATACGACGACGGACGTGTTTGCCGCCGTGCTAATCAATGCAGACGGTAAATTCATCGTGTCGGGTGGTAGTAATAACGAAGTTAATATTTATTTGGAATTCACAACGGACTAAGGAGGGCAGCGCATGAAATCAGTAGCTAAAGTAAATACAGACGGCCTCTATTTGGAGGACGAGCTAGTGGACGATGCCTTTTCGGGTGTCGTCCCTTTTTATGCCGAATCCGTTGGAGAGCAGGACGATTTAATAGCACCTCAAAAACCAGCGCTTGCAGGCTACGCGGTTGGCATACCGATTTCAACATCGGGCCTGTACAAGCCGCGTTTTGATCTTGCCGCGTGGGAAACGTACCAAGCAGCCGTTTATGAGGCGCAGGAGGCGTATATAGCCGCGCTAAACGATTGGCAGGCTAAGGGCAGGATTGCAGAGGAGCAGCCTGTATATGTTGCACCTAAAGAGCCAGAAAAGCTATGGACAGAAGGACTCACTCCAGAACAGATAGCGGAGCTAACCAAACAGCCAGAACCGCAGCCGAAACTTCGTGAAGAACTTACAAATACGCAGATTGCAATGGCGGATATGTATGAGCAAATGCTTGCTATGCAGGCCGAACTTAAAGCTCTTAAAGAGGGGAGGTGATTAACGTGGCAGCCATATATGGATCTCTAATCATGAAAGGCATAAAGACGTTTGCTCAGGTGCCAGATATACAAAAGGAACCGGTTAGGGCATATCTAGCTAGTTGGGGATTAGACGTGGATGGCACACCATTAGAAAAGCGGGAAGAGTAGAACAGGAAAAGTTTCCTGAGCCAAAATAGAGAGAGACGGGGGAAAGGTCATGAACGAAACGGGGGATATCTTCAAAGGAGGGGAAGGTGATGTAGTGCCTTTGCAGAGACTCGAGGACGTGGAAAAGGGATTGGCTCATTTGTCTAATGAACTTTTGCTTATATCTGCTGAAAATGCTAAGTTTCAGAACCAAATTCAAGTGTTGCAAACTACGACAGAGCGACATGAGAAAGAAGTCAAAGAGATCAAAGATTTAACCAGTGAATTACGCATGCAGTATAAGGACATAAAAGAAAAACTGGATGGGTTAGATACACGTATTTTTTTGCTATTACAACAAAGCACCACCGAAAATCATTCTGTGAGCAAAAGTATTTTTGAATTACTAAAGTATGTAATAGGTGGAACGATTATAGTCATGGTCGCTGCGCAATTCGTGGGGGCTAAGTAAAAGGAGTGATTCATAAAGTGTTTAATCCAAATAAATACACGATTGAACGGCGCTACATCAACAAGCGCCATAACGTAAGACCGGGTACTCGATTAACATCGGGTGCGCCGGTCTTTTTGGTTGCACACGATACAGGTAATCCTGGAGCATCTGCGGATAACCATTACACCTATTTCAATGGGCTGGTAGATCGTTCTGCTTCAGCACAGACGTTCATAGACGACAAAAAGATTCTTGAGATAATCCCAACTGGTACCGGACCCGATCCGGCAGAAACGGCGTGGCACGTCTTATATAACATTAAGTTGGATAACGAACTGTACGGCGACGACGCAAACGATATAGCTTTGGGTGTGGAATTGTGCTTCGGTGGCAAGATTGACACCTTGGAGGCTTACAAACGCTTTGTATGGTATCTGGCCTACTGCTGCAACAAATGGGGGATTAACCCACGCACCCACATACCGAGCCATAAGCAGCTTGACCCTGTTCGTAAGAGGGACGTAGACCAAGCATTAGCTACGATTGGCAAGACGCTGAAGGATTTGGTTTATGACGTAGAAACAGAGCTCAAAGGCGCTTCTACAGCTCCAGCTGCGCTGGACTTCACGCCGTTGCCCGTGTATATCGCTCAATCCTTAATTGATAACTATGTATCCCCAGCTTGGTTCGCAAGCCAGAAGGCAGCGAATCAGGAAGGCAAGACACATTTTCATAACCTCGCCAACAACCTTCGGGCGGCAGCCGGGCTGAATGAAAAGAACCTGCCTCTTGCGGGAGCTGTGAAACTGTTTAAATCCAATGCACAAGAAATCATTTTCCGCTGGCTCCAACCAGCTTGGTTCAAGGCTAAACAAGCCGGCGACAAAGAACAAATGCAACATTTCAACAATCTGGCTAATTATCTGCGTTCTGCCGCAGGTCTGCCGAAACAATAATAGGGGGATTTATCATGCAAACAATTATTGAAACTGTACAACCTTATGTAAGCACCATTGTCACAGCTATTTTAGGAGTCCTAACGGCTCTTGTTATCGCCGGGCTAAATACAATTAAGGTAAAGGCCAACACATGGATAGATGCCCGTACAACAGAGTCGCAGCGCGTCCTGTTACACAAGCTGGCTGAGGAAGGATTTTCCCTTGCAAAGACCGCCTATAAAGAGGAAGATGGGCCTAAGAAACTTCAGGAAGCTTTGTCCTATGTTACCGGACAGTTGGAGCAAAAGGGAATCAATCTGACTTCAGTGGAAGTCCAAGCGGCGATTGAAAAGGCCTACCTAGACTACAAAGCCAAGTCCAAGCAAAAGCCCATTAGCACGGAGGAAGCCACTATAGCAGATGCAGCAGCCAAGGTTAGTACCGAAGAAGCGGCTCAAGCAGCAGCGAAAGAGGCTATGGCTGGTTTGGCAGCTAGGGTAAACGAACTGTTGGCTCAGGCTACGGCAGAGGTAACGCCCGTTGCTCTTGCTCAGGTTCAACCTGCACCTGAGCATATTCTGGAGCCAGCAACGTCCGAATAAGTGCCTATTACTGAGGAATAAACTCATAAAGTTAATGCCCTACTGGTTTCGGGTGTTATGTCAGTTAAGGGGTTGCTTGAACTGACGTTTTAAGTACAAAACGTGAACAACGAAAGACGACAAAGCTGCTTAAAAATCAAAAAAACGCCCTGCCGAGCAACATTCCCTGGCAGAGCGTTTTTTTTTGATTTAGATTGTTTTTTTCAAAATTATAGGATATAATATATTTAGGGATCGGGATTACCCGGTCGACCGCCCGGCGATGCTGTGGCGGCTTTTATTTTTTTAAGGCCTCCAAATTTTTAATCCCCAACCGTTGTGTCTTGGATATTTGTACAACTTTTTCTCGACAATATCGTATGAGGGATTACCTTTGCTTAGGTCACCCCCTCTATGTTGTTTATGGATAGGAAAACAAACCAAATCGGCGTATTCTAGAATAACAAAAGAACTTTGGGAGTTATCGTTTTCCCACCACTTTGGATTGAAATATACTCCTGCTATATTACGAAAGTGTCTTGGTGAATTTGCATTCGTGCCTTCTTCTATTATTTTAACAATATAATCAAGCACAAATTGATCTTCTTTTTTTCCTCTCGATTCCAGCATAACGATACCTGTCATACCGCCTTCATTTAATCCGTTACAGAATCTTTCAAGTATAAATTGCGCTGACAAATGATAGGGATGTATAGGAGTAGTGTATTTTTTATAATGAGCCAACTTATCTATGTGACAAGAGATAATTTTGGCATCTACAGCTTGTATCATCTCGGTAATAGATGTTGTAAAAAGAACAGGATCCAAGGTATTGAAAGGGGCAGATTTTTTACGTATGTCTCTCGAATGAAAACAAACTCTTTTCGGAACACCTTTATATTCACTTAGACCGTTTTCCCAATATTTAAACTTAACAGCATTCACTGCTTTTTTTAGTTCGTCATATCTATTCTTATCTACTATAACTCCAGTTAATGTGAAATCTTTCATAGTGAAGTCTATTTCGTGTTCTTTACCAGTATTCATTTTTCTGCTGATTGAAACAAGGTCAGCAGTGCCGCTTTCGTCCATACCCATTACGTAATCGACGCCATCGGGCCAATATTCTATGATTTTAGGCCTACTTTTCCAATCGACTTCCATGGTACATTCCTCCTGATTCTAAAAGACTACTTATATCATATTTTGTTGGTTTGGAAATTTCAAACATTTTTTTTAGGTCGAGGGGAAGTAGACTGTTTGAAGCTGAATCATACATGCAAATTATTTACAATATCAAACAACCCATATATACTGACAACAACACATACGGAAGCACCGTTGTGCAATCCGAAAGCATCGGTGATACCCTGCTGGCATACGCTGGTGGGGTATTTTTCTGTTTGCCGTTGAAAAGATATCAAATTAAACAGCTCAATTTCCGATATTATATTAATAATGCAGTGTATAATTTTATAAACCATACAGGGATTTAAATATGAAACTTATAAACTGTAATAGCGTAAAGGAATAATATAACATTTGGATTTTGAGTGTTAGGAGGAAGTGTTTATATATGGGAGAACAAGCTATTTTGTGGATTTTTGTTATTGGTGCTTTTTCTGTTTTTTGTATAATACCGATTATAATGCAAACATGGGAAGACATGGACAACAAAAAGAAGCCTATTGTGACCCGTGTGGCTAAGGTACTTGATAAGCGAATGTACCAAAAGGAAGACAGTTCGATTAGATACTACTATTTTACCTGTGAATTTGAAGATGGAGAAAGGGGAGAATTTGAAGCACCTGAATCTGAATACGGAGTAACTATTGTTGGAGATAGAGTTATTGTACTTCAGCAAGGTACATTTTCAAAGGTCGAGAGAGTTGTTGGCAATTAATAAGCATTGAGGTTCTACTTGCGTACTGATAACAACACATTTTGAAGCGCCGTGGCACCCTATTGGCTAAGCTGGTAGGGTGTTTTCAAGTGTGTGAAAGCAATATTGTATGTATAATATTAACATACGTAAGGGTGATTGTATTGAGTATTAGAAGAGAAGTAGCGGAGGGTATTAGAGATTACAAAACTGCTGGTTTTGCAGAGGGGTTTGTTCTAGCTGAAATTTTGTTTCTGTGTGTAGTTACTGGTATATGGGCTGATAGAACTTGGTGGCCAGAGGGAGAATGGTGGGTTGGTGCTTGGGTTTTTATCGTGTGCCTACTTCTTCTTTTTGTTCCTGTAACATGTCTAATTATGACTGTTGTATTTGGTCTAGCTTGTGGCATAGCGGGCTGGATGATAGGTGACTATTTATTTGAGAATTTAGGTGCTTCTGTTGTAATTGCAATCATATCTGGAGTATTAGGGCTAATGATAAATATGGTAGGCTGTCCTAGATTTACTTCAAAGCGTTTAGCCCAAGAGTTTATTGATAAACTTTAAAAAATCTAGAGGGAGCGAAATTTATTCTATAGAATAACCATATATGCCTTCCTGTTGTGATGCTATGTATAGCTTAAAAAAGCCAAATGATGAGATATTAAATGCTCCGCCTAAAGGGAAAGGAGCAACACTTAAAATAATGTACTTAGTATAAAGAAATTTATTTGGAATTTCTTATGGAGGGACAATTATGGGGTGGATTGTTTTATTAATTGTTATTGGATTAATAGTATGGGGATTTATTGCGTTAATGCGAAACGATGAGAAAAATGCTAAACAGCCAATAATAGTAAGAAATGCAACAGTGGTTGATAAGCGGGTACAATGGAGCGAAGGGAGCTCTTTAAAGTTTTATTATCTGACTTGTGAATTTGAAGACCTCGAACGTGAAGAAGTAAGTGTACCTGAAAAAAAGTATGGTCTATTTGTTGTTGGCGATGAGGTCAAGGTTACAAAGCAGGGAGACTGGATACAGGCAGAACGTATCTTAAAGCGAAGTGATCAGAATGAACCACACATATAAAGTCTTAAAGTCGGATATAGAACTATTTGCAGCTGCATTAAGCCAGGTAAGAGTATATGTAGTACAGCCGTTGGGAGAGGATTTGATAGATATTGTGGACTATGGGGGTGCAGTAGAGAAGATTACACCAGAATCTATCAAGATTAACGGATCTTATTTCTTTCGTAATCAGTTTGAATTTAGAGTAGATGTGAAAAAGGACTCCACTGGTATGTAACCAGTACGGAGTCCTTTGTTGTTTATTTACTTAAAAACACGCTTATTTGAACGTGTACATCGTATTGTAGTTATACGGTCATTATGGCTAGAATGGTTATGCCTTTCGAATTAATCAGGTTTGGTAATATAACCTTGATAGTACGCCACGTATACATTATTTACCAGTGCAGTGTCATACAATGTTAACGATCCACCCCAACCAGTTCCAGGTTCTGTATAACCATAAGTAGTAGGGATTTTATCTCCTTTCTGATATTGTCGTGTAATACCGGTTACATATTTCTGGGGAAGACCTTGTGGTGTAACTACAGACGATGTTTGACTATTCGTGGATATTTGATTATCAATGGGTGTTGAAGCAAACGCGGCTGACGAACTTCCTAACAAAGCTAATGACAAAAGGGAAGTGGCGACGATCTTATTCAACTTCATTCAAAAACATCCTCTCGAATAAAATTTGATTACTTATTCAATATATAGTATATATTGTTATTTTTAATGCGAAATAGATCACATTGAATTGACAAATTACTATTTGATTAGTGCGAATTAGGTAGACGTAAAGGACTCTGCAGGGTAATTGGCGAGTCTTTTTTTGTTTTACGACATGCTTTGCGATACTTCGACATGACTCTCCAATTAGTATAGAGAAGATTTAAATAATATGGAGGTGTCATATGATAAAAGTAATCGCAAAAGGATTAATCGTATTTTTACTAGCTGCTATTTTTTCCATTCAAGGCGTCTATGCTGAACCGGCAGTAATTAGTCAACAAGCAACAGGGTATACGTTGGAGTTTCCAAGCTCACGCTACCCTGAAACCGGAGCGCATATTAGGGATGCCATTGCAGCCGGACACTCTGCTGTATGTACAATCGATAGAGATGGAGCCGAGGAAAACAGGAAGGAGTCTCTAAAGGGATATCCGACTAAAAAAGGATATGACCGCGATGAATGGCCAATGGCAATGTGTGCTGAAGGTGGCGCAGGTGCTGATATAAGATACATAAGCCCTAGTGATAACAGGGGAGCAGGATCATGGGTAAGTCATCAGTTAGATAAATATGCTGATGGAACTAAAGTGAGGTTTATTGTTAAATAGTAAAAGGCTCTGCTAACCTTAATTGGTCGGCAGAGCTTTTGTTATTTGAACAATTTTCCGATCAGCTTAAACAAATCAAACGTTGACCGATTGTACACCTTATTGTAAGCCGCCTTACGTGGGTTTCTGAGCCATCCCCAGCCCCGTGGCATCTTGAGTCCTGCGCGGTGTACAATCTGCCGTTTGAGGCTGGTACGAGCTACTAAACGCTTGTTTAGGCTGGGTTTACGCGGGCCGTATTTCATGGCTATTCCTCTCTTTTTCGGATCAATTTAACCACCGCTATAACCAACCCAGTCAACGCGACAATACTGACCAGTATAGTAATAATCATAAACCAAATTGCCTTTACCATAAGTTTACCTCCTAATATAGAGGAGCCTCAGAAATATGTTACTTACTCAGTTTATATAGGCAATACTGATTCAGGGAGATATTTTCGGCCGCTGCTCGTTCGGATAACTGGCGGTGTAGACTTTTGGGAACACGTAAGTTAAATTTTCCGCTGTATTCGTCTTCTCCTGGCGGCTCTGGAATAGGATCACCGTATTCCAACTTCACGGACAAGTACCCTTCCATGGCTTCACGAACGCTCTCATAAGCTTCTGCAAAGGTTTCCCCGTCACTTTGGCATCCGTCTAATTCCGCTACAGTAGCAAAGAAGTAGTGTCCGCTTTCATCGTTCATTGGTCTAATCTGTATAGTGTACGGAAGCGCCATGTAATACGCTAAATCTTTATGCTGATTATTATTTGCCATTATATATCGGCTAGGATATATTGAGGATTAAGGAAAGGGGAGCGGTCACTCCCCAATCCGACCCAGTACGTCTTTGACGTACGCCGCCTTTAATGGGTTTTTCTTTTTGATGGTGATTAGGTCCCCTTTATCATTCCGGAATTGGCAATGTGACGTTCCATCGTGTCTTGCCTTTATGTATCCGTAATGTTCAAGTACCTTTTCAGCTTCTTCAAATCGAATCCCGTTAGGGCGGTCTTTCATTTTCTGGATCATTTTATCTATCCTAGCCATGTCTCACCTCCTGTATTTATAGTACCATATACAGTACCATTACACAAGGGGTGATGGAAATATATTCTCTGTTTAATAAGAACGTGTGTTTGTATATAATAGTAACAAAGGAGTTGGTTGCTTTGTTACCCGATATCGAACGTAAGCTACTACGGATACTCTACAACTATTCTGCTGGGCGAAGACGGATGCCAACGATGAAGGAACTGGAGATAAAGACCGGTAGGAGTGTAGCGGATATAGAGGCGGGCCTGTTGGCTTTGGAACAAGACAACTATATTGTGTGGGAAAACAAATCGGATACTCGGCATATCGTAATTATTGAAGGCTGGGACAGGGACCAGAAGATTGTAACGCCGCCTGGAGTGGCAAACCGATACTACACAGAGTATTGAGCCTCGGAGAGATCTGAGGTTTATTTTTTTGTTTTCTGGAAAACATATTCCTTGTAAGGAACAAATGTTCGTAATATAATCGGTACATAACACATCAGGAGGCTACATACATGTCTAAAAAATTAGAAGAAAATGGCTTGTGGGAAAGCAGCCGCATTATCATACCGGAACACAAGGAAGCTTATTTAAAGCTCATGCAGGATCGCCAGAGGCGGGGAAAACCGGAGTTGGACGACCAGGAGGTACAATTGATTGAGCAGGCACTAATAGAGTCTTACAACTCACGTATGTCTGTCACGGTGACCGTATTCAGCCCGTTTGATGATGAAGAACTGACAGGGGTAGTTACTTCTATAAACACGGCTAGACGTGAAGTAAAACTGTTTCGTGGGGAAGATGATTTCAACTGGATTAAGCTAGAGGATATTGTTTCAACCGGTTAAAGCGAAAGCCCTGAATTTCTTCAGGGCGATTAATCATTTCAGACCATATTGCGCTTTGTTTGTGAGTTTGCCACCTTGAAACATCAAGTTTGCATTTGCTCCAAGGGAACCTTCTCCTTCGTACTGATAAATAATTGTGTGAAATGGTGTACCTTCTGCTTCGCCTTCAGAGAGCACCTCTCCATAACCGCCAATAATGTCAGTTGCCTGATCGTATGACATGCCTATTTTCAGACGGTTGAACTCACTTAAGTTAATCGTTGATGGGTTTTCGACAATCTCCTTTTTTGAAGGCTCAAGTTGGCTGTTTTGTTGAGTTGCATCTGGCGGGGATGACACTAATGCCAAGGCATTGCTTACAACAAGTGCAATACATATAACAAGTGATCCGATAGATGATAGAAACACCCATTTTGCTTTCCCTGTTTTTTTAAATAAATGCACTATAGATAAGACAATTAAAAGAAGAAAGAGGAGGAAACACAATATTGATAATAAAACCATAAATAACCTCCAGATAGATGACTATATTCACGACCCAGTCTATCAGACCTTGGGATATTTTTCTATAATCGCAAAATAAAAAAAAGGTGGTATTTAGAATGCATATTAATCAATTTCCTCAGGAAACACAGGATTATATCCATGAGCTTTGCGCAAAGGCGATTTTGAGGGCAATGCGCAATGGTACATTTATTGAAGATTTATCTTCTAAAAAGGAGGGGCAGAATGAGGAGTAAACAGGACTTTCTTGAAAAATTACTGAAGGACATAAATCAATACATAGATGAAGAAGTTGAAGTACGTTACAGCGAAAGGATATTAAGCGATAGCGAATACGATATATCGACTGTGGCCAAAGAAAGGAAGACATTAAAATCGCTTCCAGACGTACTTACATCTAATGATATTGCTAAATATATGAGCATCTCAAGACGTACTGTATATGAGTTATTAAAAATAAATGAGGACTACGGTGGTATTCCTAATTTTTCAGTGGGTAACAGCAGAAGAGTCATGAAAAGCGACTTTTTAGATTGGATTGAAAAACGTAAACAAGAACAAAGAGATAGTTATAGTAAAGAGTAACTATTATTGAGATGACGCAATTATAGAATTTGGAAAAAAGATAAAAATATTTCTCTTGTATATGGACAAAAATTACCAGAATACTAGGTTATTGCATTGCCACAAATTCCAGTAAAATATACAATTACAGCAGGCGAAATAAGAGGATGGTGTTTCTGTGTTATCTGCTTTTTTGTATATTTTACTAGGCGTTTGCGATGCATTTGCTATGCTGTTGTTGGTCTTGAAATTGTATATGATGCCTGTCTTGAAGTATAGGAACAGAATAGTTTTATTTGTTTTATTCATTGCGGTTTTTTCTTATCTAATCCGAATTGTTCTGGGTGTTCCTAAATTTGATTTACCGTTACAATACCTTTTATTTGTTATCTTCTTGAGGTTTGGAATGGGGATAAAACTTCATCTAGGTGCTTTTATTTCAGGGGCCGGTATAAATGCATATATTGCGCTGCAATTAGCATTCTATTTTCTTCTAAATTTATTAGGGAGCACAAATACAAATACTCTTAGTCAGAATACAGGTTCCACGGTTTTTACACTGCAAATAATAACTATCTTGGCTGCTGTTCTAATAGCTACTTTGTTCAAGTTATTTAATCTTGGATTCTCTTTCATATTTTCTCCACCACATGATTTTCTCATCAAAGAAAACTACATGACTAAGACCAACAAAATGATGATATCAGGTGCCGTTATATCGCTTGTGACCATCTCTCTAACGCTATATTTGCTCTATAATTTGAATGCAATAGGAACGTTAATAATGACATCGATCACTTTTGCTGTTTCTTACTACATGTCAGATCGGAGTGATTATGAAGATGTTAGAGAAGCTGTCGAGGCTTATCGCGAAAAAAATAAAAGAAACTGATCCAGAGGGGCCTGGCTCCGTTGAAATATTTGAATGGGAATTAGGCATTAGATTAAACCTTATTGCAACCATAATTTTAACGTTGCTATTTGGGTGGTTATTTGGACATATTATTTTGTCTCTTGTAAGTTTATTGACCTTCATTTTAATTAGGAAAGCATCAGGCGGCATACATATAAAATCACTAACTTTATGCGCTATCGTATCTGCCTTTATTTTTTCTGTGATTCCTTTTTTGAAATTGGAAATGTTGGAGAAGGTTTTATTAAGCTGCATAAGTTTCTTGATTTTTTTGAAATGGGCACCTAATGATTTTGAAGAAGTGTATACAACTAATAGTTTTAAAAAATTAAAATGGGCATCCGTTATTATTGTTTTAGTTAGTTTTATTTCTCAATGGCCTGTATTAATACTAACCGTATTCGCGCAGGCAATCACTATATTACCGATTTGGAAGTCTTGGAGGGGAGGTGGAGACATTGATGAACAAAATAGCACGCTACATGTCTAAGGATCTAACAAGAGCTGCAAGTAAGTCCGTTAAAAAAAGAAAAAGCGTAATCGGAGCTAAAACGATTCCAGAAGCGCTTAAAAGTGAAGTGAAAAAATAAAAAATGCCTATGCCACGTAACGTATTCGCTATAGAGGTGGATCTTGATGGCAAAGTGGGCAATCTTTACTCTTTCCCTGAGGACCTTATCCTTTTTATAACTACGTGGAAGCCAAAAAGCAATTATCAAATCCCCTTAATCTATACGAGGATAGGAATATTTACGGTTGCTACAACCTTAGAGGAATGCAGTTTTGGTCTACCTAACTTTGTTAAAATCCAGAATTCACTGATAATTAATCCTGATCACGTTGTGCATATCTTTGAAAGTCAGACAGGAGCGCAAATCAAATTTGATAATAGCGCTCCTGCCATTAGTATCTCAGACTATAAGTGGCGAGGTTTTGATTGGAGCCTTGTTTTAAACAAGGAGGAACAAAGTCCAGATTGGTTTATACCCGCAGTGTCATTGGATCGGCGTGACAAGGCTTCAGGAGTTTGTTTTGTGAAGGTTAAGGATATCTATTCAATAGAGGATATTAAATTGAAAAGCAATTATTACGTACCTAAATTCTTGGGTATTTCATCTAGTTATAGTATTGCGACAACCCTTCAAGCGTTTCAGGAATTATTCCCCAAATTAGTTTCCATGGGTAAGGATAGTCTAGTCAATCTTGACGAAGTCGAACGAGCAGAAAAAATACCGTACGATATAATTGTATATTTTAAAGATTCAAAGCACACTACAACTATGGCTAAAAACAAAGAAAAGTATTTTAAATTCTTATTCAAATAAAGCCCGTACAAACATGCAACGGGCTTTATTTGATGCATATAATCTATCGTGTGTCAAGTTTTTTTCACCCTAGGATGATTCGATTCGCAAAATACGACAAAGAGTGACATGTTACGCGAAAACGTTGTGGTAAAATATGAGTAGGAAGGAAGAAATATTATCAAAGTCGATAAAAAAGGTCGAAAGAATCGAAGTTAAAATGATTTTAGGACCTAATAGGTCTTAAAATACCCGAGGGAGCTGCGGGCAACCCGCAGTACCTACTCCAAAGTCCACTCGTAAAAACGTTCCATGGGTACGTCCAGTATAATGTGAGCCATGTACAAAGCTTCAACGGACATCCGTTTATCATTATTGCAGTAATGAGAAACAGTTCGAACGTTAATACCAGAACGTCGAGCGAATTCGGCCTGAGTCATCTTCCGGACATTCAGCCAATTTTGGAGCAGACATCTCCCTCGGGAGACATTTGCCACTTTTTTCGGCTCCTTCACATTAAGAAAGGGAGGTATATTACATAATATTCAAACCGTAATTATACAGGAAAATAGTTTTAGGGTAAACCGACTTATTTATCAATCACATCAGGGGAGAGAAATAGATGGAAAAAACAAAAAAAGTAGGTATAGGCACTGTAAGGCATGAACTTGGATACAGTATCGAAGAAGCTGCAACCTATGCTAACATTACACCCGATGAATTGACGAGTTATGAAGCTGACCATAGCACAACTCCGATTATAGTAGCCGTTAAGTTGTTAGAATTTTATGATGTTCCCTTCGAAAAAATCGCCTTTAGAAATTGAAAATCCACCCCACATTTTTCCCACAATTCGCGTGAATCACGTTGAAATACGTTGATTCACGTTGAATATTTTTTTGTGTAGAAAAGTGCAAATAACATTCACGCTCCGCACAAGCTGATATCCAGTGATACACGTTGAAACAAATTATTGAAAGCGGTTCTTTATGGAAGCGATAAAACATTTGAATGTGTTGGAATAGCCCTCAATGTTCACATAAACGACAAAATCCAGTATAGTGAAAGAAGGTTTAAATATTGACATATGGCGTTAACATTACTCAGCTATTTAAAAGACATATCTTACTTTTGAAAATGTTTACATTGCAAGTCCGTTCACAATGTTTTTACAAAGGAGAGATGTAACGATGACAGCGACTAAAGGTCTGGAAGGGATCGTAGCGACCACTTCCTCCATAAGCTCTATCGTAGATGGCGTTCTCACGTACCGGGGTTATAACATTGATGATTTGGCTGTTAACGCCGATTTTGAAGAGGTAGCTTATTTGTTGTGGTTTGGAAAATTACCTGATAAAGAGCAATTGCAGGAGCTTCGCAACCAGTTAAGCGAATACGCTGCTATTCCGGATGAAATTGTTACTCAATTAAAGTTATACCCGAAAAATTTGAGCACGATGGCTGCCTTGAGGTCAGCCGTATCGTCTCTCGCTTTGTATGACCCAGAGGCGGATGATATGTCGAGAGAGTCTAATGTGACTAAAACCGTCAAGCTTCAGGCGCAATTGCCCACCATTGTGGCAGCGATAGCACGTATACGCGAGGGCTTGGAGCCGATTGCGCCTAAAAAAGGTATTTCCATCGCTGAAAACTTTTTGTATCAGCTGACTGGCAAGGATCCAGAGGAGACGGCTATTAAAGCGTTCAATCAGGCTCTTGTGCTGCACGCCGATCATGAATTAAATGCTTCTACCTTTGCTGCGCGTGTAACGGTAGCCACATTGTCGGATATTTATTCCGGAATCACATCTGCTATTGGAGCTTTAAAAGGACCACTGCATGGTGGGGCCAATGAGGCTGTGGCCAAAACGCTGGAGGAGATTGGTGGTTTGGATCAGGTGGACTCCTATATTCAGGCGAAACTGGATAACCGCGAAAAAATTATGGGCTTTGGACACCGAGTCTATAAAAACGGTGATCCGCGTGCCAAGCACTTGCACAAAATGTCCCGCGAGCTGGGGGAAATGAACGGTGACACAACGTTGTTTGATATGTCAGTTCGAATTGAAGGAATTGTAACAGGGCAAAAAGGCTTGAAGCCCAATGTGGATTTTTATTCTGCCTCTGTGTATACCCAACTGGGTATCAAGAGAGACCTGTTTACACCTATTTTTGCTGTGAGTCGTGTATCTGGATGGACCGCACACATTTTAGAGCAGTATGAAAATAACCGCCTGATTCGTCCTCGCGCCGAATATACAGGTCCAATGGATCAAAAATATGTATCACCAGAGTTGCGCTAACCCCTTGTCGAAGGAAGATTGAGGTTGTATACCCTGAATTTAAAAAATAAGGTACAATAGAGGGGACGACGAGAGATGTACGTTTTTGTCAGTGATAAAGATCATGTCTTTCGTCCTGTACCCATTCATATCTGAGGAGGAAAAGGAACTTATGGCGAAATTTGAAAAGTTTGAGCTCCCAACTGAAGGCGAAAAAATTACGATTGATAACGGTCAACTACAGGTTCCGAACCATCCGGTAATTCCGTTTATCGAAGGTGACGGCACGGGTCGCGACATCTGGAAAGCTTCCAAACGCGTACTGGACGCAGCTGTAGAAAAAGCATATAACGGCAGCAAAAAGATTGCCTGGTATGAAGTATTCGCTGGTGAGAAAGCTTTCAATACATACGGCGAATGGCTCCCTAACGATACTTTGGAAGCCATCCGTGAGTATATTGTAGCCATCAAAGGACCACTTACGACACCTATTGGCGGTGGTATTCGTTCGTTGAATGTGGCATTGCGTCAAGAACTGGATTTATACGTATGTCTGCGTCCTGTTCGTTATTTTAACGGTGTTCCTTCTCCAGTGAAACGTCCTGAATTGGTAGACATGGTTATTTTCCGTGAGAACACAGAAGATATTTACGCGGGGATCGAGTATGCTGAAGGGTCCGAAGACGTGAAAAAGGTTATTCAGTTCCTCCAACAAGAGCTGGGTGTGAACAAAATCCGTTTCCCTGAAACCTCTGGTATTGGCATTAAGCCAGTTTCTTCCGAGGGTTCAAAGCGTCTGGTGCGGGCTGCCATTCAGTATGCTGTTGACCACGGACGCAAGAGTGTAACGCTCGTACACAAAGGTAACATTATGAAATTTACCGAGGGTGCCTTCAAAAACTGGGGTTATGAAGTGGCTGAGGAAGAATTTGCAGATAAAGTATTTACTTGGGCCCAATATGATGTAATCAAGGAAAAAGACGGTGAGGATGCGGCGAATGCAGCTCAAAAAGCAGCTGAAGATGCAGGCAAAATCATTATCAAGGATGCGATTGCTGATATTGCACTTCAGCAAGTACTGACTCGTCCTTCTGAATTTGATGTGATTGCTACGCTCAACCTGAACGGGGACTATCTGTCCGATGCTCTTGCTGCCCAAGTTGGTGGAATTGGTATTGCGCCAGGTGCGAACATTAACTATGTAACAGGGCATGCTATCTTTGAAGCTACACATGGTACAGCTCCAAAATACGCCGACAAAGACGTAGTGAACCCTGGTTCCGTAATTCTGTCGGGCGTAATGTTGCTTGAACACTTGGGTTGGCAAGAAGCGGCTGACCTGATTTACAAAGGGCTGGAGACGTCCATTAATAAGAAGATTGTAACTTATGACTTTGCTCGTCTGATGGATGGTGCTACACAAGTGAAATGCTCCGAGTTCGCAGATACCATTATTAGTAACCTGTAAGGAAGGGGAATACCACTTGTCCATTCAACGTAAAAAAATATCCATTGTTGGCGCCGGTTTTACCGGTGCCACTACCGCATTGCTGCTGGCTCAAAAGGAGCTAGGTGATATCGTACTCATCGATATTCCGCAACTAGAGAATCCGACCAAAGGCAAGGCGCTTGATATTTTGGAGGCCGGTCCGGTACAGGGATTTGACAGCCAGATCACGGGCACTTCCAATTACGAGGATGCAGCTAACTCGGATATCGTCATTATTACAGCCGGGATTGCACGCAAGCCGGGTATGAGCCGTGATGATTTGGTAAATACGAACGCAGGAATTGTAAAATCCGTTTGTGAGAACGTGAAGAAGTATGCGCCGGATTCTATCGTCATTATTCTGAGTAATCCGGTAGATGCTATGACCTATACTGCCTATCAAACGCTTGGGTTCCCGAAAAATCGGGTTATTGGCCAATCAGGTGTGCTGGATACAGCGCGATATTGTACCTTTATTGCACAAGAACTGAACGTTTCTGTCGAAGACGTGCGCGGCTTCGTTATGGGTGGTCACGGTGATGATATGGTGCCCCTGGTACGCTATTCCAGCGTTGGAGGTATACCTATCGAAACCCTGATTTCGCAGGAACGTATCGAAGCAATCGTACAACGTACACGCGGCGGTGGCGGAGAGATCGTTAATCTGTTGGGTAATGGTAGCGCATATTATGCTCCGGCAGCTTCGCTTGCACAAATGACAGAAGCGATTGTAAAAGATAAAAAACGGATTATTCCGGTCATTGCATACCTGGAGGGAGAGTACGGCTATCAGGATTTATTCCTTGGCGTACCGACACTTCTTGGCGGCAATGGCATCGAAAAAGTGTTCGAGTTGGAATTGACAGCCGAAGAAAAAGCAGCGCTCGATCAATCCGCCGAATCGGTCCGCAGTGTGATTAAAATAGTTACCGTATAGATTCAATTTTCTACTAAGACGGTATACTTTTACTTGAAGAGGTGTCCCCAAGCCATAGTCATGGCCGCTGGACACCTCTTTTACTTTTAAGTAATCTATTCGTTTTCTTCTGTATTCCTTTGCTTTGACCCACTTCCCCGGTATAATAGAGTCATATGTATTGATAGTTACATGAGGATTTTGCAAAATCCTGACATAGAAAAGCATGTCCCAAAACACTGAAAAGATGGTAGTCATTCGTTGGAATATGATCGTTCTATGGAAAAAAAGTTTGTAAGAAAACAAAGAAATGGAGGTTGTAAAGAATGTTTTTTATTCACATTATTGGATCACTGGCAATGGGTTTTTATTTATTGCTCCCCTTCGTTGTGGGCAAAATCGACAAATTGGCTCCTAGCGTGCAGGAGGGAACGATATCGGCTGTTCAGCTATTGAACCGTTTGGCTCAATTTGCACTGATCCTTGTGCTTGTTAGCGGTATCTATATGATTTTTCCCTGGGGTTCTTATTCGGTAGCATGGATCGTTGTCGTTTTGCTGTTGTTTCTCGCCATTTCTGGTATCGCGGGAGCCATGGGTAAGCCGTTACGGCTGTCGCTGGAAGCGATTCGTAGCCAACAGCCTATTACGCAATACGCTGGCAAAATGCGAATGTTCAGTACGCTGCTTGCCGTCTTCCTGATTTTAATTACGTTTTTAATGGTATACAGCCATATTATTTAATTATGCATTTGGTGAGAGCCTGTAATCGAATGATGAAAAATGCTAAATTGAAAAAACGGTCTGTGCTGAATAAGCATAGGTCGTTTTTTTGTGCGCTCAAATAACTACATTTTTCGTTTAACGAATAACTTTGTGTGGTAAATCAGGAGTAGAGTGGATGCAAATGTTGCATCCTAAAAAATATCTGATTTTGAAGGGAGAATGTACAATGCCTAAAAGTAACCAACCTCAGCAAACCTTGCCCCCACAGCATCAGGACCAGCAACCGGGGATTGAGTCCAAAATGTCGCCTGCACCCCAGTTTGAAAAACCAACTTACAAAGCTGCTGGCAAGCTAACAGGTAAAGTTGCACTTATTACTGGTGGAGACAGTGGAATTGGACGGGCTGTAGCTGTCACGTATGCCAAAGAAGGTGCGGACGTAGCTATCATTTACTTGAATGAACACAAGGACGCGGAAGAAACAAAACGTCAGGTAGAGCAGGAGGGACGCAAATGTGTGTTGATTCCTGGCGATATCGGAGATGACCAATTTGCCAAAAAAGCGGTTCAACAGACGGTTCACGAGCTGGGCAAGCTCGACATCGTTGTGAACAATGCGGCAGAGCAGCATCCACAGCAAAAGCTGGAGGATATTACCAAAGAACAGTTGGAGCGTACTTTCCGTACGAATATTTTTGGTATGTTCTTCCTGACGCAAGCAGCATTGCCGCATTTGAAGAAAGGAAGCACTATCGTCAACACAACATCGATTACCGCGTACGCTGGGAACAAGACACTCATTGATTATTCATCGACGAAAGGGGCAATCACATCCTTTACTCGTTCCCTTTCACTCAATTTGGCGGATCAAGGTATTCGGGTGAACGCTGTAGCACCAGGGCCAATCTGGACGCCGTTAATCCCGTCTACATTTGATGCCAAGACGGTCAGCGAGTTTGGAGGAGCACAGCCAATGAAGCGTCCGGGCCAGCCGGAAGAATTGGCGCCAGCCTATGTGTACCTTGCTTCAGACGATTCTTCATATGTAAGCGGGCAGGTTATTCATATCAACGGCGGTGAAGTTATAAACGGATAAGAGGATAAAGGAAAGGCTGGGGGCGTGTTATGCCCTGGCCTTTTTTTCTTTTCACAGTGGAACATAATGAAAGTAGCCTGTAGAATGAGACTTAACCTACATAAAGGATGGGCATATTTTATGAAATCGTTTCGTTTCAGGCTTACCCTGATCATGCTGATTTTGATTGGCGTATCTGTCCTTGCTGCTGGAATCACGATGGGACAAATTTTTAAAAATTCGAATATGAAGGTGCTAGAGGAGAACATGGGACGGGAGATTGACCTTCTTCGGGCTACATTCCCTTTTGTTAATGCAGATGCCCTGTCTAGTACGGATTATGTCTCTTATTATTCTCAAAAGGCGAAAGAAATTGCTCGTCTGACGGAATCGCGGGTGACCTTCATTCGCAAGGACGGGACGGTGGTTGGCGATTCGTTAAGTGATCCTCGTAAGATGGAAAACCACGCATCTCGTGATGAAATACGGCAAGCCACGGCGGAAGGAATCGGTCGGACAATACGCTACAGCGAAACTCTGCAACGAAACATGCTATACGTCGCTGAACCTGTTGTATCGGACAAGGGCTTTGATGGGTATATCCGTTTGTCTATGAGCCTGAAAGCGGTGGAGGAGGGAGTACGGCGTGGCTGGACGGCCATCGGGATTGGTCTTGTGTTGCTGTTTATTGCTGCTGGACTGGTGAGCTATCGTATTGCTCGCAGCCTCACCTCGCCCATTGAACATATTACAGGGGTAGCCAACCGCATATCAGGGCTGGATTATGACGCAAGAGTCGGTGTACAGCGCCGGGATGAGGTAGGGCAACTGGGTGAAGCCATTAATCGTATGGCTGACAGTCTCCAAAACCAAATGAAAACGATACGCGACAATGAGGATCTACTCCAGAGCGTCATGAGTAATATGACAGGCGGAATTCTAATGATTGATGCAAGTGAGTGTATTGCGCTTGTAAACCGTGAGTCTGAGCGAATGCTTGGTGTCGTGGGTAAACGGGTGACGGACAAGCCGTATCATGAGTTGAAAAA
Organism: Paenibacillus sp. FSL R7-0340; assembly: GCF_038002205.1. Lineage (NCBI taxonomy): Bacteria > Bacillati > Bacillota > Bacilli > Caryophanales > Paenibacillaceae > Paenibacillus > Paenibacillus sp. FSL R7-0340. The sequence goes on along the minus strand of NZ_JBBOBY010000001.1, from coordinate 4,356,556 downwards.
GCACTATGAGCTCACAAAGCTAATTGAGGGCAGCATACAAAGCAGAGAGAGGTTGCATGGTGAGGTTCATTTGTACAATCCCGAGGAGAGACTCGTGTTGCTGGACGGTGTCCCGATGTATGAGGATGAAGGCGGATACCGCGGGATGCTGTTCCTTTTACAGGATATTACGGCCATTCGACGGTTGGAAAATATGCGGAGTGAATTTGTGGCTAACGTTTCTCATGAGCTAAAAACACCGATTGCCGCGGTCAAGGGCTTTGCCGAGACGTTACTCGGTGGCGGGGTTAAAGATGAAGAAACGGCCCGCTCATTTTTGCAAATTATATATGATGAAAGCGAACGATTGAATCGGCTGATCGGTGACATTCTGGAGCTATCCAAAATTGAATCCAAGCGTTCTCCGCTGGATTGCTCGCCGGTGCACGTTTCGTCGTTCATAGATTCATTGCTGGAAAAACTGAACAATGTTGCGGCCAAAAAAAGAATTACGCTACACATGGATATCCCGGATGAGTTGTTTATGGAGGCAGATGAAGATAAGCTTCAGCAGATTTTCTTGAACCTTTTGTCTAATGGCATCAACTATACACTTGATGGTGGCAAGGTAAAGATTAAGGTTCTAACGATACAGCGGGAGAATGACACGGAAAAGGTCGTATTTACAGTCAGTGATACAGGTATTGGAATTCCGAAGAAGGACCTGCCACGTATCTTTGAGCGCTTTTACCGGGTGGACAAAGGACGCTCGCGCAACTCTGGCGGAACGGGGCTGGGATTGTCGATCGTCAAACACTTGGTCGATTTGCATCATGGCACCCTTTCGGTGGAAAGTGAGCTTGGATTGGGTACCACGTTTACAGTTGAATTACCACTATTGCAACAGGAAGAATGAACTAGAACATTTTTTACATTCTGTTAACAATGCCGTGATAAAATAAACGGGTGTCGCATGAGTATGGAAAAGGTTTCAGGATTTTGACCAATGCGCCTTTAACAGGTAAACAGGAGATGAAGTTATTTATGGGACAACGCTTGCTGGTTATTGAGGATGAACCAACGCTTGCCAGATTGCTATCCTACAATTTGATACAAGAAGGCTTCGAAGTGGACACGGAGGATCATGGCAGTGCCGGGTTTGAGAAAGCCTCCAGAGAGTCCTACGATTTGATCCTGCTGGATTTGATGTTGCCGGGAATGAACGGACTGGACATTCTGAGCAGACTTCGCCATCAGGGGCTGACGACGCCTATCATTATTTTAACGGCCAAAAACGGTGAAGCAGAGGTTGTTCAAGGGCTGAAGTCGGGTGCGGATGATTACATCACGAAGCCTTTTGGCGTTTCTGAGCTGTTGGCCCGCGTGACGGCTGTGCTGCGAAGAACTTCCGGCGGGGATGAAGGAGTGTTGTCTGATCAGAAAGATAGCTCCAAAATTCAATTGGGCGAGCTGGAGATTTACCCCGAAAAATATGAAGTCATTCTTGGAGGTCAGTCCATCAGCCTCAGACCAAAGGAATTTGAGGTGCTTCTTTATTTGTCCCGCAAGCCGGGTGTGGTATTGACCCGAGATGATCTGATGAATGCTGTTTGGGGTTTTGACTACATTGGCGGTCAACGGACCGTGGATGTGCACGTCAGTTCCTTACGTAAAAAGCTGGAGCTAGATCCCGACTCGGTTCATATTGATTCGATCCGTGGAGTGGGGTACAAGCTGGTTGTAAATAAAAAAAGAAGCGCTTCTCATTTATTATAAATGAGGAGCGTTTTTCTTTGTCCAAAGCAGTTTCCGGCGCTTTTGTGTCCATTTCGTGATTTTACATTTCATTAACAAAACTAGTCGCTAGAATCAACAAATGACCGATATGATGTTCCCGTCACTCCAAGTAGTTAAAAAAAGGGGACTTCAGAACGATGATAACGGAACCAAAGACCCAGCCGAGTTCCACTGCCGTGATTGAACGTGAAGCATACAAGCCGATTACTACCTATGTGCCATGCCGGGAGGTTCCGATCATTGGTACGGACATGTCTTGTAAAGAACTGTTAGCACTTATGAAAACACAGGAAGATATACCTTGTGTTATTGTTGTGGATAAAAATGATCTTCCACTGGGCATTATTATGAGAGATGCGTACAATCGCCATTTTACGGGCAGATTTGCTGCGGCGTTGTTCTATGACAAGCCTGCGGCCATATTTGCCGACCCCGATACATTAATTGTGGATTTAAAAAGCCGGGCATCGGACATTGTGGAATTGGCGATGTTGCGTGAAGAACAGCGTTTTTACGATTGTGTGTTGATTAAGGAAGGCACACGATTACTCGGCGTACTCACGATTCGTGATATCCTGTCCGTCGTGCAGCGAATGCAAAGAGAAGCGGACGAAGAGCGGGGCGATGTGATTCGGCATAGCTATGACGGAGTCCAGCGTATTCAGCTGACTGTGCTGGATGCAGCTAAAGAGGCCGATGACAGTGTGCGGCTAACCCGCTCAATGAGTGAATTATCCCGCCGTGGCAAAGTAGAATTGGAGGATGTTTTGCTCTCCTATCGTGCGGTCACGGAGCAAATGAAGCGCCAGCATGAGCAGATGACGGCGTTGACCCAATCGCTGAATGACATTGCGGGCATGGCCTCATCCATTCGTGCACTGGCAGATCAAAGCGGACTGCTGGCGATCAATGCGTCCATTGAAGCGGCGCATGCTGGCGAACACGGACGAGGCTTCCAGATTGTGTCTCAGGAGGTGAGGAATATGTCACTCCAGACGAAAGCTTTTTCCACGCAGATTACAGGCTTACTCACCCATATCGAGCAGATGCTGCGTGACACTGCTGAACTGACGGATACGAGTATGCAGCAGATTCATACAGGCTCTCAATATATTTCTGCTGGAACACAAACTTTTGCCAAACTATTGCAGGCTGTCGATGAAATTGAAGCCAAAAACAGCGAAATGTCCCATTCCGCAGAGGAAGCGGCTTTGAATGCAGCCGAAATTGCACAGGAGCTTGAACTCATGCTAAGTTCTTGATCATTTTACATACCGTTAACAAATCCACCACACTAAATTTACACACAGCTTATATAATCTTCATATTGTGCAAATCAGGTGCAATGCTTGAGGATCATAACTGCAACACGAAGGAGATCATAAATCCATGAATGATTCCGTAATCCGGATTGATAAGCTGAATTTATATTATGAGAAATTTCACGCGCTGAAACATATAAACCTCGATATTCCTGAAAAAACGGTAACTGCCTTTATCGGCCCGTCCGGCTGCGGCAAATCGACCCTGCTGCGTACGCTGAACCGGATGAATGACATGATACCGGGAACGCGTATTGAAGGCACCGTGAGTATCGCAGGTCAGGATATATACGGCGATACTATGGAAGTAGAAACTCTGCGTAAGCAGGTAGGAATGGTTTTTCAACAGCCTAACCCATTTCCCAAATCGATTTATGATAACGTGGCCTACGGCCCACGTCTGCATGGAGTTCGGCAAAAGGACAAGTTGGACGAATTGGTCGAGCAAAGCCTGCGGCAGGCGGCACTCTGGGAAGAGGTCAAGGACTTTCTGAAGCGTTCAGCTCTGAGCTTGTCCGGTGGACAACAGCAGCGGTTGTGCATTGCCCGGGCGCTTGCTGTACAGCCAGATATTTTGCTTATGGACGAGGCGACATCTGCGCTAGATCCGATCTCCACGATGAAAATTGAAGAACTGGTTCAGGAATTGCGAGACACATATACCATCGTCATGGTGACGCATAACATGCATCAGGCAGCGCGTGTGTCCGGTCGAACTGCGTTCTTTTTAAATGGTGTTGTGGTGGAAGCGGCGGATACAGAGACGATGTTTTCCACGCCGCAAGATTCACGTACAGAAGATTATATTTCAGGGCGATTTGGCTAAAGCCTACCAGATGAATATGCCAGAAGGGGTGACTTCGAAATGATACGTAGAAAAGGTTTTGATGAAGGGTTAGATGAGCTGAGAGCCGTACTGCGCGAAATGGGTGCACACGTTTCGAAGGCGCTCGATCAGGCCATTGAATGTTTGCAGACCAAAAATATAGAATTGGCTCAGCAGGTGGTCAAAAATGATGCATCCCTCAATACGCTGGAAGAGAATATTCTCGATATGGGTTCCAAGCTCATTATTACCCAGCAACCGGTAGCGAAGGATTTGCGCCGGATCATTGTTGCATTTAAAATTTCCAGTGATCTGGAACGAATGGGCGATTTGGCACTTGATATTGCCAAGGTGACACTTCGTTTGGAAGGGCAGCAGATCATTAAGCCTCTGGTGGATATTCCGCACATGGCTTCCATTGTTAAAGAAATGATAGATGATGCGATCAAATCCTATTTGGATGAAAATACAGATCTGGCCTACAAAATGGCCAAAGAGGATGATCGTGTGGATTCCATGTATAGCCACATGATCAGCGATCTGTACGCCTTTATGGTAGAAAAGCCGGCAGAGGCTTCACAAGCCATGCTGCAACTGCTTGTAGGACGATACATTGAACGAATTGGTGACCATGCTACGAATATCGGTGAAAGTACTGTATATCTCGTGACAGGGGAGAGACCAGATTTGAACCAGTAGAGCTTTCAGGTATATAGCGGTTGTTTCTGACCCAGACTTGTCTTTGAGCAAAAGGCAAATTTGGTTAGGAAGCAGCCGTTTTTTTCTGAAAAAGGAGTCTTGTATGTTAAGATAGGAAGAGGAATGCGTAAAACGTAAGAACGTTACGAATGCATTGATGAACTTGCGAGGTGCTAAATGGATAAACTCATGCTTATAGATGGTAACAGTATCATTTACCGGGCGTTTTTTGCTATGCCACCGTTAACGAATTCGAGCGGGCAGCAGACGAACGCGGTGTACGGATTTACGACGATGTTATTGCGGCTCTTGGAGGAGCACAAACCAACACATATTCTGGTTGCCTTCGATGCCGGCAAAATAACGTTTCGCCATAAAGGATACGAGGATTACAAAGGTGGACGGGAGAAAACACCGCCAGAGCTGTCTCAGCAATTTCCGTTGCTGAAAGAGCTATTGACCGCTTTCGGCATTGCCCAGTTTGAACTGGATGGCTATGAGGCGGACGATATTATAGGCACCCTGTCCAAGACAGCGGACGAAGCCGGTTTTAATGTGCTGGTCGTGACTGGGGACAAGGATATGCTCCAATTGGCCTCAGACCATGTCACAGTCGGCTTGACCCGCAAAGGGGTTACTGAGGTGGAGACGTATGGACCTGAGCAAATTCAGGAACGATATGGCCTGAAGCCGCTGCAAATTATTGATCTTAAGGGTCTGATGGGCGATACGTCGGACAATATTCCTGGTATTCCTGGCGTGGGAGAAAAAACAGCGCTCAAGCTGCTGCATCAATACGGTTCAGTCGAAGAAGTGCTGGCGCACACGAATGAGCTGAAGGGCAAAATGAAAGAACGTGTAGAGACACATGCTGATGATGCGCGAATGAGCAAAGATTTGGCGACCATTTATCGGGATGTAACGTTGGACAAGCAGCTGGAAGATGTGGCCTTCGGCGGGCTGCAAGCAGAAACGGCCGGGCCAGCTCTGGCGAAGCTGGAGTTCAAGTCCTTGCTGGAGCGTTTATCCTTTTCAGGTGAGGTTGGAAGTACTGGGGTAGACGTAGAGGAAGCCGAGGCTGACGTAACAGTGCTGGATGAGCAGCGGATTAGCGAATTGGTAGAAGTGTTGGATCGTGTGGATGTGCTGCATGTTGAGACGCATGGTGATAATCCGCATCATGCTGACATTGTAGGTCTGATATTTGCCGCAACGGGACAGCAATTTTTTATGACACTGGATGCACTGCAAAGCGATGCAGCTACACCTATTCGCGCATGGCTTGCTGACCCTGAACGCAAAAAACGCGGTCATGATCTGCATCGAACGGATTTGGCTTTACACTGGCATGGAATTGAGTTTGCAGGTGCCGAGTTTGATGTGCAACTGGCAGGGTACTTGCTGGACCCAACCGATGCAAACCAGACATTGAGCGGATTGGCAGCCAAATATGGCTTGTCTTCGATCCGTCCAGACGAAGAAGTGTTCGGCAAAGGAGCTAAATATAAAGTCCCTGACGTGGATGTACTGTCCGATCATGTGGCGCGTAAGGCAGCGGTGATTGAAGCTTTGGTGCCTGTGCAGCAGGCGGAGCTGGAAAAAACGGAAATGCACAAGCTGTTTCATGAACTGGAGATGCCGTTGTCCCGCATTTTGGCGGATATGGAGAAGCAGGGCATCTTGGTGAACGTAGAAGAACTGCGCGCTTTGGGGAAAGAATTTGAAGCCCAGATTGCAACGTTGGTGGGTGAAATCTACAGCATTGCCGGAGTAGAGTTCAATCTGAATTCACCTAAACAGCTGGGTGAGATTTTGTTTGATAAACTGGGTTTGCCTGTCATTAAAAAGACGAAAACGGGGTACTCGACCGATGCGGAGGTATTGGAAAAGCTGGCCCCCTATCATGATATTGTGCAAAATATTTTGCAGTACCGCACTATTGCCAAACTCCAATCGACGTATGTCGAAGGATTGCTGAAAGAAATTTCGGAGAAAACGGGTAAGGTGCATACGTATTTCCGGCAGACGGTTGCAGCAACTGGACGCTTGAGCAGTCAATTTCCGAATTTGCAAAACATTCCGATTCGTCTTGAAGAGGGTCGTAAAATCCGCAAAGTGTTTGTTCCGTCCGAACCGGGCTGGTCTATTTTGGCGGCAGACTACTCACAGATTGAGCTGCGGGTGCTAGCTGATATTTCGGATGATGAACGTTTGAAGGAAGCCTTTGTCCACGATATGGACATCCATACCAAGACCGCATCCGATGTGTTTGGTGTAGCAGCGGAAGATGTGGACTCCAACATGCGGCGTTCTGCGAAGGCAGTCAACTTTGGGATTGTCTATGGAATCAGTGATTATGGTCTGTCACAAAATTTGAATATTACGCGGAAGGAAGCGGCTCGCTTTATCGACCAGTATTTTGATGTGTTCCAAGGCGTTCGCCGTTACATGGATGATATTGTGAAGGATGCGAAGCGGGACGGCTACGTAAAAACGCTGTTGGAACGCAGACGCTATTTGCCGGAGATTAACGCCAGCAATTTCAACCTGCGTTCATTCGCTGAGCGTACAGCGATGAATACGCCGATTCAAGGTACCGCTGCCGATATTATCAAGTTGGCGATGGTACAGATGGATAAGGCGCTACGTGAACGTAATCTTCGCAGCAGAATGCTGCTCCAAGTACATGATGAGCTTGTGTTCGAGGTTCCGCCTGAGGAAATGGAGACGATGAAAGAGCTTGTCCCGGCTACCATGGAAGCTGCATTAAAGCTGGCTGTGCCGCTCAAAGCCGAAGTAAGCTATGGAAGCAATTGGTATGAGGCCAAGTAAGATATTTCAATGAGTAGATAGTCCCAATTTGACGCTGCTTCCGTTATAATATAGGGTGAGGTGAAGACATCATGCCGGAATTACCGGAAGTAGAAACAATTAAACGAACGCTAAACGAGCTTATCGTTGATAAACATATAGATCATGTCACCGTGAATTTACCGCGGATCATTCAACGGCCCGATGATATCCATGCTTTTGCGATGGAATTGGCCGATCACCGGATTACAGGGGTGGAGAGACGCGGAAAGTTTCTGCGGATTTTGCTGGACGGGCTGGTGTTGGTCTCCCATCTTCGAATGGAAGGGCGATATGGATTGTATTCGCAACATGATCCTGTGGAAAAGCATACCCATGTCATCTTTCATTTTAAAGATGGTACGGAGCTGCGTTATCAGGATGTGCGCCAGTTTGGCACGATGCACTTATTTCCGGCAGGACAGGATTTGCTGGAAAAGCCGCTGAACAAGCTTGGTTTGGAACCGATGGACGAGGCCTTTACACCCGAAATGCTGCGTGTCGCTGTTGGAACTCGTTCGACTTCGATCAAGGCAGCGCTGTTAAACCAGTCATATGTGGTGGGCATTGGGAATATTTATGTAGATGAATCGTTGTTTAAGGCGGGGATTCATCCAGCACAGCCAGCCAAAAGCCTAACGGATAGCCAATTTCATGTCTTGCATGAAGCTATTGTCTCCACGCTGGGTGCGTCGATTCAGGTTGGAGGCTCGTCCATTAAATCGTTCGTTAATGGACAGGGCAAAACGGGCGACTTCCAGCATCAATTGCAAATCTATGGACGTAACGCGAAGCCTTGCATTAACTGTGGCACATTGATCGAAAAATCTGTCGTAGCCGGACGTGGCACACATCATTGTCCGGTCTGCCAGCCTCTGCGCTAAACAGGCACAGTCACCCCAAGCCCATCCCTCTCATATATTGTTCCAAGTACCAATACTGCGGAGGGTTTCGGTTGTTATAAGGCCCTGCCTTCGCAATGGGAGGGAATTGGAGTGGCTAATCATTGGGGAGCCCTGCTGTTACTGGCATTTGCGCTAAGTTTGGACAGTTTCGGAGTCGGTGTTACATATGGTCTGCGCAAAATGAAAATTCCACTGTTGTCGATTGCTATCATCTCCGTATGTTCAGGTTTGGTGATTGGCATATCCATGCAATTGGGCGCATTACTATCTCGTGTCCTGTCTCCTGTATATACGACCGTTTTCGGCGCTGTCATCCTGATCTGTATCGGCTGTTACTCTTTGTTTCAAGCTCTGCACCGCAAAGAGGATTCGCTAGAGGATTCAGCGGAGGCCTCTCGGGGGCTGCTTCTTACAGAACAGACTGATCCAGTGAGCAGATCTGTTCTTGGAGAGAAGAAGAGTATAGAGGATGCTGATACAGAGGCTTTCCTTAGCTCAAGAAAAGATCTGTCGGCAGAAGCTTCTGTAGAGCAGCAGGAGCGAACGCTATTTTCTCTGGAGTTCCGCAAATGGGGACTTGTTATTCGGATTCTTCGAAGCCCGTCTGCTGCGGATATGGACCGTTCTGGCAGTATATCTGCTACCGAAGCGGTTTGGCTGGGTATTGCATTATCGGTCGATGCGTTCGGAGCGGGATTAGGGGCAGCTATGCTTGGTTTTCAGCCACTGTCTACTGCGCTGGCTATTACGTTATTCAGTGGAACATTTTTGATTGCAGGGATGAAGGCAGGCTTCTTTCTATCAGCATTTCGATTTATGAAGGCGCTGGGTGTATTGCCGGCATTATTACTGATTATGATGGGCATATTGAAGCTGTTATGAGGTGAAAGAGCATGAATATCGGATTAACCGGAGGTATTGCTACCGGAAAAAGCACCGTGTCGGCTCTTTTGGTCGCCAAAGGTGCGCTGCTGATCGACGCAGATGCCATTGCCCGGGAAGTGATGCTTCCGGGGCATCCGGTGCTGGCGGCGGTCATACAGCATTTTGGACAAGCTATAGTGAACAGTGACGGAACCCTGCACCGCAAAAAACTGGGTGAGATTGTATTCGGAGACCCTGCCCAGCGGCAGGCACTTAACGATATTACACATCCTGCTATTCGTGAGGAAATGCGACTGCGTATGGAAGCATATGAACGGGAACAGCCGGACAAGCTTGTTTTGGCAGATATCCCGTTAATGTACGAGTCCGGGCTGGAGAGCTTGTACGAGGAAATTATGGTTGTGTACGTACCACGTGATATTCAGCTCCAGCGTCTGATGCTCAGAGACGGTCTGACGGAGGAACAAGCTGGACTTCGGCTGTCCGCACAAATGGATATTGAACAAAAGAAAAACTTGGCCGATATCGTTATCGATAATAGCGGAACACAGTCTGAGACGAAACGACAAATTGATCAATTTTGGCAGCGGAAGGGACTTGCATGAATATTTTGCGAAAGAAAAGAGTCCTGCTCACTTTGTTTGTCGGGTTTGTCCTGATTCTGTTCCTCAATTCAAATTGGATGTCCTGGTTCTATCCGATTCAATATAAGGATGAGATTCGGCAGTATTCACAAACGTATGAAGTGGACCCATTTTTGGTGGCGTCTATTATCCGCGTAGAAACCAATTTTAAAACCAGTAAGCAATCGCATAAGGGTGCACTGGGGTTGATGCAGATTATGCCGAATACAGCAAATTGGATTATGGACAGCGCCCAGATTCAAAAGGTTCCGCTAGACAGTGTCAAGCACGAGCCTGGTACCAATATAGAGCTGGGAACCTGGTATTTGCATAACCTATCCATGAAGTTTCAGGATAATCCTGTAGCAATCGTAGCTGCTTACAATGCAGGGCCGGGTAAAGTTCAAGAGTGGCTCGATAAGGGAGTGTGGGATGGAAAAGAAGAGTCCATTAAGCAAATCCCTTTTGGTGAGACACGACATTATGTACAGCGGGTCATTTATTACTACAGGCAATACACGAAAATTTATAATGATTTTTAAAAGACAAGTTAATGACATGATGAGCCTTTTCGCTTTAAAATGAAAAAAAGCGCAGGACAGGCTGTTTTTAGCAGCCCGTCCATACACTTTTTCTTGTTATTTCTGCATTATTACCGCGATTATTGGTATTGACCTGCCAATTGTTGTTCGGCGATCGTTACGAGGCGTTTTGTGATGTAGCCCCCGATCGAACCGTTCTCATAGGAAGTCATGTTACCTTGGTATCCATCTTGAGGAATGCTGATACCCAGCTCTTGAGCGATCTCATATTTCATTTGCTCCAGAGCGCCGGAGGATCTGCTGACTACCAGATTGTTGGAGTTGCCATTGTTTCCTTGTGCCATTGTTGTTCACCTCCTCGCGATGTGGTAAACATATTATGATCCGTTTTGACAAAATTATTACTAAAAATCTTCGGGAATTTATTGGAAAAAGAAAGTGGTGAGATTATGAAATGTCCGTATTGTGCCTACAATGGCACAAAAGTGTTGGATTCGCGACCTGCGAATGATAACAAGTCCATCCGTCGCCGCCGTGAATGTGAGCAGTGTGCCAGGCGTTTTACCACCTTTGAAATGGTGGAGGAAACCCCACTCATGGTCATCAAAAAAGACGGCAGCCGTGAAGAGTTTAGTCGTGATAAAATGCTGCGCGGTCTCATTCGAGCCTGTGAGAAGCGCCCAGTATCCGTCGAGCAATTGGATATGATCGTATCCCAGGTGGAGAACGCTATCCGCAACACAGCAGCCACAGAAGTCGATAGTCAGCAGATCGGGGAGCTGGTCATGGAACAGCTTTACCCAGTGGATGAAGTCGCCTACGTACGTTTTGCGTCCGTCTATCGTCAGTTTAAAGACATCAATATGTTTATGAAGGAACTGAAAACATTGTTATCTAAAGATACAGCCAGCGACTGATCGCTGACTGTATCTTTCTTGGGTCAAGGTGGGAAGATGATTATATTTTTTTTATAAAAGTATTGACACAGGAATAAAAATTTTATATGATATAGAAGTCGCTTGAAACGTTGATTAACTTACTTATGATGGGGCCTTAGCTCAGCTGGGAGAGCGCATCGCTGGCAGCGATGAGGTCAGGGGTTCGATCCCCCTAGGCTCCACCAAACTTTTATTATGGACTCTTAGCTCAGTTGGTAGAGCAGTTGACTCTTAATCAATTGGTCCAGGGTTCGAGTCCCTGAGAGTCCATCCTTTTAGAAAAAACGGCAGAGATGCCGTTTTTTTGTTGTTTATAGATCTATTCCCAGTCTAACCGAGAACAGTTATGGGGTTTTCATTAGCATTTTTTCATTAGCATATCAAAAGAAGTATGGCAAAAAAGAACATCATTGTTTAACGCTGACTGACATAATCGGAAAGGGATTTGAGATACTCACCATTCACCAATTTTCTTGGGGCGAATACGGCTGTTAAGAAAGTTAGAGATTTTGAACGCGCGATTTTTTCATCCATCATGGAATGGTCGGCTTCAGGTAAATGAATCACGGACAGCAGTTCTGGAGGTATTTTCTGGCGATAGACTCGCTCGGTATCCTTTACATCAACATTAATATCTTTGCCAGCCAGAACCAAGAGTACAGGAGAATGGAAGTGACTTAATTCTTCGGTGGAATCAGACAGAAAATTTTTGCCTATAAAGCTCCATCTTTCTTTGGAAATCATATCGTCAGGATCGGCTATGCCTAGATATTCTTCATAAGAAGCATGCTTTTTCAGTAACTGTAGAACTTCTTGATCGTAGTTCAATGTCTTTTGAATTTCTTGCGGAGTAGCTCCTTCTTGTTCCATTTCTTTTCTGGTATTAAATTGTCCTTGGGAAATCCAGTTCACGGCAGGCGATACAAGGATGCTGAATGCAATACCATGCTCCTCTTTAACGATCTTCGGAATGACCCATCCTGCTTGACTGGCTCCCCATAGGCCGATTTTTTGCTTATCAATCATCGGTAAGCTTCTTGCCCAGTCTATTGCATATCGGATCTCCTGTGCGCGGTCCTCCATGCTTTGGTCGAGCCAATTGCCAGGAGCGCTGTTAATACCGGGCTTATTCAGTGACAGGGAGGCATAACCCTTGGAAGCGAACTTTTCCCACAGTGGTTTGTATCCATCATCATATGTGTCATTAATAGGACCATCCCCATGGACAAAAACAACCAATCCAACCTTTCCCGAGTAGTTCTTAGGCAAAGCTAATGTACCTGTTAACAGCCCTTTAGGTGTCTTAATTTGTATTTTTTCTTCTGTCATCTTGTAGGAATTTTGATATAGAACAATTAGTATCAAGGCAACAGCCAGAGTTGCCGCAATACCAAAAGTAAGCTTGAATGTTTTTTTCAACGATGCTCTCTCCTCGAATGCAGGTTCTCTTTCCAACTCATCAGATACCATACAGGCTCCTTGAACCAAAAATGCCGTAACCCATTATACTTGGATTGTTCTACTTCAAACGCCAGTTTGTGATACAAACGGATAGCCCCTTGGTTCTTATGCGCTACATGAAGCGTCAATGCATGAAACCCAGATTCAACCGTAAATTGCTGTGCGAAAGCTAGAAGACGGCGCCCTATTCCCTGGTTACGATGACTTGAACGAATTGCCAAATGATCAATGTAACACTCATTTGCAGCGGGGGTATACTCCAGCGCATGCATACCTGTCAAAAATTTAAATACATTGAAGCAACCAAACTGTTTTAGGAGCGGAGCTAAAGAAATGGGATTTGTTTCAGGAAGTGAAGAGGAGGGTGCCTTCCATTTGAGGGAAAGAACACCGACAACATCTTCGTTCTCTTTGGCTACAAATTGTTTCATAGATGAAGAATAAGGATTTTGAACCCAAACCTGCATTAACAACTTCTGTATATCTTGCTCCTCCAGTGTAACAAGAGATTGGAATTTTGCTTTAAACGATTCGACTAAAAGACTGCAAACAGCTTCATGGTCTTGTTTCTGGTATGCGACAATGTCAAAGGATTTTGCACTCATTTAACGCCCTCCAAGATTTATTCTACTTTAACCTGAATTTCGTATTGCAGCTTGTTGTTGTCGAACATCGAAAGATAAGATTTTTCTACTAGAACAATCTTGCTTTGGCAGTTATATTGGTGATGAGCTACATATCGTTCCATTTGTTTAATTTCATAATCAATCTCTGGTTCTTCAATGACGGAAAGATGCTTATAAAGATAGTTGCCCTCTTCCAGAATATAGTCAGCCACATCCGCCGTTTCATAACATAGCTTCGCCTGTCCAGCATCAGACAAGTAATGCAGGTCATTTTCAAATAATCGAGGTGGGGCAGGGCGGTGTTCAAATAGGTTACCGGCAGTGAGCTCTTGACCATTCTCCAATGCAAACCATAGCTTTAAATGACGGGGAGCTAATCGTTTGACCTGATACTCATCGTCCTGCTGGGTCCGATTATTATGTTCTTCTAACACTTTGTGAATAAACTGTTCATGCATCTTCAAGTTAGCTATTTCGGCCTGTACCTTCTGCAACGAATGCTCTAAAAGCTGGTTATAGTCATCGGCAGCATAGGAAGTCATACATTCTTGAATCTGACCGACAGGGACATTTAATTTGCGTAATAATAAAATATGCGAAAGCTGATAAATCTCATGAAGCCCGTACATTCGATATTGATTTTCTTCTGTATGTGATGGATACAGGACTCCCTTTTCTTCAAAATATCGCAGTTGATGTACAGATACATTCATGAGCTGAGCAAGCTGGCTGATCGTAATGTGTTCTTTCAATGACAGGACTCCTTACTGATAGTTGAATAACTCCACTATAAACCTTAGGTCAGACCTAGGGTCAATAGAAAATATCAAATCAAATCTTGGATAGGCGTATGTGTCGAGCATTTGATGCCCACACCAAGGGGGAGACTGGAGAGTTTACCTGTCGGTGATAACCCGTTATAATCATAAGATTAGTGAGCATAAACAAGATGCTCCGGATGAAGGTTAGAATGGGGAAATCATGTTGAAAACTTTTAAAAAGGTATACATTGAGATAACGAGCATTTGCAATCTCGCATGCAGTTTTTGTCCTCAAACACAGCGTGTCAAAAAATTTATTGATCCGGAAGTCTTTCGAAATGTGCTTGATCAGGTCAAACCACATACGGATTACATCTATTTGCATGTAAAAGGAGAGCCGTTGCTCCATCCGAAAATTGATCTTTTGCTGGAAAGTGCTCATGAGAAAGGCTTGAAGGTCAATATAACCACCAATGGTACCTTGCTGCCGAAGACCGGACATAAGCTGCTTGGGCAACCAGCGCTGCGTCAGATGAACTTCTCTCTCCACAGTTTTGACGGGCATGAAGGCTCCGTGGATCGAGAAGGATATTTGGGTAATATTTTCACGTTTGTAAGAGAAGCGGTGAAACACAATGTCATTATTTCGTTCCGTCTCTGGAACTTGACTGAAGATAATTTGACTAATGTGCAGCGTCAGCGCAACCGGGAAACACTTGAACGACTGGAGCAAGAATTTGGACTGGACTATCGGATTGAGGAAAAGGTGATACCAGGCAGTGGGGTCAAAATCGCACCAAACGTTTATTTGAATCAAGACCATGAATTTGAATGGCCGAGCCTCAGTGCCCCCGAAGATGACGGAAAAGGCTTTTGCCATGCACTCCGTAGCCAAGCGGCGGTATTGGTGGATGGAACGGTGGTCCCTTGCTGTCTGGATGGAGAAGGTGTCATTAATTTAGGTAACGTGCATGAGCAATCTTTTTCCGACATTGTGGAAGGGGAGCGTGCAAACCGTCTGTACTTCGGGTTTTCTAAGAGAGAAGCGGTAGAAGAGTTATGCCGAAAATGCGGGTACCGCAAACGATTTGGAACATAACGGAGATTTGGCAGGTGGAGACTTCGAATCTCTGACAAATCGTTACCTCCGTTTTGAGTTTAGATTCTTAGGAAAAATCCGCTAAACATCAAGGATTTCTTGGTGTTTAGCGGATTTTTTGCATACGTAAAACATACTTACATTCAACTATTAACCAGCGCTTTGGCATACTGTTTGCCTGCCGAGAGAAGGCTGTCACTCAGTTTAGGATCATTAACAGAACGTGCAAGCACAAGAGAACCAACCATACTACTGAACAATGCACTGCCCTTGGACTGATCCATTCCCCCCAAATTGGAGATAAACGTAATCATTCTTTCCAGCTCCTGCGTGAATATCTGCCGGATTTCTTCGGAAGAACGGGCTATTTCTACGGAAAGGGCAGGAATAATACAGCCTATTTCTGTTCGGTCACGGTGATGGGTGCTTAAATAGTAATCGATGACAACATTAATTTTAGGATCTTGCTTTTCTTGGTCAACGGCCTCCTGAAGCAGTGCGAGGGTATCACTGACGGCATAGCGACAGGCTTCGGCGACTAGCTGTTCTTTGTTATCAAAGTGTGAATAAAACCCGCCGTGAGTTAATCCTGCCCCTTTCATAATAAAGGGCACACTTACATCTTGAATACCGTTGGCACGGAAAGCTTGGGCAGCACTTTCAACGATCTTACTCCGCACTTTCATCTTATGGCCTTTTGGATAAGGCATTGTAATCACTCCACGGGTTCATAATGCTAACTTCAAAATATTATAATCATCATAATAAAACGTGTCAATTTGTCTTCCTATAACGACAACTTCAGAAAGGCTGATCAAGACTATTGACGCTTTTAAAATATGATGATTATAATATATTATAATCATCATATTTTAAATCATGCCATTTTAACAGGAGGTATTAGTTATGAGCAAGCTTGAATCTGTAGAAACACTGGTCATTGGATCAGGGCCAGGAGGTTATGTGGCAGCATTGCGTTCTTCTCAGCTTGGAATGAAAACGGCGATTGTTGAACGCAGTCAGCTAGGTGGAGTGTGCACGCATGTGGGCTGCATTCCATCCAAAGCTTTGATTGCCGAAGCACATCGCTATGAGATACTCAGGCAGGTAAATCAGGCAGATGTAGCGATGTCATTCGTGAATGCTCAGGCTTTCAAACAGGGGATTGTGAATAAGCAGGCAGGCGGAGTTGGCTTTTTAATGAAAACGGCGGGTGTGAGCATTCTGGAAGGGGAGGCAAGTTTGGTTGATGGGCATACAGCCATCATCAATCAAAATGGAGCGGAACAAACGATATCCTTTAAGTATGCCATATTGGCAACCGGCTCCCGTCCAATCGAGCTGAAAGCATTTCCGTTTGGCGGACGTATTTTGTCCTCTACAGAGGCGCTTTCGCTTCCAGCGGTTCCGTCCAGCCTGATCGTGATAGGTGGTGGATATATTGGCGTTGAGCTTGGACAAATGTATGCCAAATTTGGAACAAAGGTAATGATTCTGGAGGGAGGGGAACGGGTGCTGCCGGGATTTGAGACGGACCTTGTGGCCCCTGTTGTTAAGCAATTGAAAACAGATGGTGCAAGCATCGTAACTGGGGCGATAGCCGAAAAAGTCGTGCAGAATACGGATACTATTACGCTGCATTATTCAAAAGATCAAGAGCAGCATCATGTCACCGCTGAGTTTGTATTAGTTACTGTAGGCAGAAAACCGAATACGGATGGCAGATTAGGATTGGAGCACATTGGCTTGCCACTGACGAGCAGGGGGTTGATCGAGACAGACGAGCAGTGTAGAACGGCTATTCCGCATATTTTTGCCATTGGAGATATTACGGAGGGTCCAGCCCTTGCCCATAAGGCTTCCTATGAAGCGAAGATTGCGGCAGAAGCGATTGCAGGTCAAGCTGCTAAAGTGGATTATAAAGCCATGCCGTTGGTTGTCTTTTCTGAACCAGAGCTGGCTAGTGTTGGCCTAAGTGAAACAGAAGCAAAGGAAAAAGCCTTACCGATTGTCATTGGCAGAGCTTCCTTTGCAATTAACGGCAGAGCATTGGCGCTAAGGGCAGCAGAGGGGTACATCAAAATCGTAGCAAAGCAGGGGTCGGGGATCGTACTGGGGGCGCAAATCGTCGGCGTCGAAGCTTCAACACTCATTTCCGAGCTTGCTCTGGCTATAGAGATGGGAGCAACCGTAGAAGACTTAGCTCTAACCATTCATCCCCATCCTACATTGGGAGAAGTAATCATGGAGGCTGCGGAGAATGCGATCAGAAAAATGGACCGTCCAAAGTAGAGGCTCCGTATGAAATCACTTCATTGCCTGTGAGAATAATTATCAACTATAATATATTATAGTTTGAATATGAGTGTGAGCAGGTACGTGGATGGTTTAGATCGGGGGCTGAACAAAAGCAATGAAGTTGAATGATCACATTTTGCTGTGGAATCATGTTTTTATACAGGTGATGGATGTTCGTCATAAGAAGATCGAAGAAGGGGAGGAGCTACGAACCTATCGACTTCCTGCCAGTGCGTTCTTGTATGCCGTTCGTGGAAACGCACGGGTACGGTTGGATAACAGTATTCACAGGGTAGAGCGTTTCCATGTACTGCATGGCGGAAAAGGAATGTGCCTGAGTATCCTCGCGGAAGAGGTGCTTGAATATTACATCATTTTGTACAAGGCAACGTTGGCCCTGCCTAGCCGCAAAGAGATTGCACAATTGCTGGAAAAGGAAAATCCTTTTCAGAACCAGTATGCTTTCGCACCTCATTACCCACTGCCTCTGTACGATAAAGTGAAGCTGTTGGAGCAAGAATGGCGTGAAGCTTCCGGACTTGGCAAACTGCATGTCAAAGCCTTATTTCAACAATTTGTATATGAGTTGTTGCAGCAGTTGTATCGGCAGGGCATTGAGCCTCTTAAGCCCGACCTGGTATCGCAGGCTGTAGCCTATATTCGTGAGCATTTTAGCCGGCCTATGGCACTTGAGTCCATTGCAGAGGAGCTAGAATGCAGTACCGGACATTTATCCAGGTTGTTCAAAAATAAAATGCATACCAGTCCGATTCATTACTTGGGCCAAGTAAGAGCAGATCGAGCGGCAGAACTGCTAATGCAGACGGACGCCACTTTGCAGGAGATCGCAGAGCGTGTGGGATATCCAGATGCCCATTCTTTAAGTCGCAGCTTCAAGAAATATAAGGGACTATCTCCCGTACGATTCAAAAAGGAACGGGAGCATCATGCTCAGAAGCAAGATCAAGATATGCCCCAAACGATGCTTAAATATGCCCTTCAGCGGACATCTTTCGCACGTTATACTGATATTGATTATCAATATCGGTATAACGCGGAAGGAGATTTGTTTATGCACGGAAGAGTCAAAATAACGGCCATGATGATTATGCTGTGTTTATCATTGATGCTGGGAGCTTGCTCGGCTCCGACGAATACAAATGGAAGCTCGCAAACGAAGGCTAATCATACAGCGACATCATCCAACAGCGATGGACAAGCGGCAGTGCAAGCACAGACAAGAACGGTTAAGACATTAAAAGGCGATGTGGAAGTACCTGCAAACCCGAAACGAGTGGCATCGGATCAGTATATGGGTCATCTTTTGAAGCTGGGGATTATTCCGGTGGGGGTCAGAAGTTTTATGCTGAATGAGGCTTGGATTGATCAATCGGGATATCCCAAAGAGAAATTGGCCGGAATCAAGGATCTCGGTGAATTTCCTATGGATTTGGAGGAACTGACCGTTCTGCAACCGGATTTAATTATCGGTTCAATCGAAAAGAACATCGACAGCTACCAAAAGGTAGGAACGACTGTGTTCCTGCCGTATTGGGAAGGCGAATCTACAGCGGGACCACTGGATAAATTCCGCAGAATTAGCGAAATCTTTGGCAAGCAGAAAGAAGCCGAGCAGTGGATTACTGAATATGAGAAGAAAGCTGCAGAGGCCAGAACGAAAATTCAAGGTATCGTTAAAGAAGGAGAGACGGTTTCAATTGTACAAGTCGCCAATAAATCGATATATGTTTTGGCAGCAAAAGGCGGCAATTACGGAAGTCCGACCATTTATCAGATGCTAAAGCTGCCACCTACCAAAAAGGCATTGAACATGAAAGAAGGATTTGAAAATATTTCGCTTGAGGTTTTACCCGAGCATATGGGAGATCACATCTTTGTATACGGTTCAGAAGATGAAGGGGCTAATCAGATTCTGCATAGTGAGCTATGGAAAGGCCTTCCGGCTGTAAAAAAAGGACAGGTTTATATGTACGGTTCATTCAGCGATAAAGGGGATGAGTTTGTGATGGAAGACCCTTATTCATTGGAGCTTCAATTGGATACCATAGTTAATCTCTTATTAGCCCACAAAAAATAAAGCTGAATACAGCTATAAAAATCGAAAATACGTTACCGATGAAACACTTGATTCATAGACAAAAAAACTGCTAAAACGAGGGTAAACCTCTGTGTTTAGCAGTTTTTTTGTCGTAATTCAACAGAGGCACTCACCTCAGTCGCTTATTGTAGTCGTCACCACGCCATTAATGACTGCCGTTCGCTGCAACGTCCCCGTTTACAAAAAACAGTGACTATTCTCACAAAAAACGACATCTTCCGACACTGGAATGCCATATTATAGTAAGTGTTGATAGGCTATAATCGTAGCAGTGAAAACGGATTGTCACAAAAATTTATTAGAGTCAGGATTGGTGGTTCAAATAATGAAGCTGGCAACAAAATTAACTTGGATGATGCTCATCATACTGCTTCTCGTAGGCTCCTCCATTGGATACTTCGGATATCGTACCGCTTACCATCAAGTGGATGAAGCTGCTGGGATCGAGCTGGTGGGTTGCGCCAATATTACGACTGGCCTTATAGATCCTGCGGATATATCGGCTCTGGTCAGTGGAGATAACAGCAAACTTGCTGCCATTGAAGACCGGATTGGCTGGATTGTAGCACATAAGCCTATTTTTAAGGAGGCTTTTATTATCTCTTTGGATGGAAAAATTTTGGCCGCCGATGCCAACTTTAAGCAAAGAGGCTATCAAGCTGGCGATTCCTTCTATTTTACAGACGAAGACAAAGAAATGATAACTACCATGAAGCATTCAGCATATTCCAAGGTTTATACATATGAAGGAACCTCGCTCAAAACTGGATACGGCCCCATTTATCAGGACCATGATCCCACCAAGCCCATTGTTGCACTGATGGCCATCAATTTTGACGGCTCGTTAATTCAGGAACGGACGTTGGATATTATTGTTCAGCCCTTTATTATTGGCGGCTCCATTTTCATGGTGGCTATCCTTGTTGTTTACCTGTTGATTCGCCATATGGTAAGTCCGCTTACCAAGCTGTCAGCCTCTGTGAACACCATTACCAAGGGCGACCTTACCCATGAACCGCTTCTCTTCAAAAACAAGGATGAAATCGGGACGCTGGCCCGCGACTTCAACGATATGACAATGAACCTGCGCAACCTGATTACCCAGGTCAATGACACCTCTATGCTGGTCGCTTCTTCCTCTCAAGAGCTGTCTGCCAGCGCACAGGCAACGAACCGTGCTGGAGAGCATAGCGTGAATGTTACGATTGAGTTGGCTGATGGGGCGCATACCCAATTGCAAAACCTGGAAGGAAGCTATAAAGCTATTCAGGATATGTCCCGCTTCATCAGCGATATTGCTGGCAATGCGGACATCGCAATGAACAAGGCCGCGGATAATGTCCAGAAAGCACGCCTTGGCCGGGAATCAATGGATTCCACCACCTCCCAAATGGGAGTTGTCAGCGAAAGCATCGGCGATCTCTCAAGCATTATTCATACGCTTGGCAGCCACTCCAAGGAGATTGAGAACATTGTCGGCACCATTGCCAGCATCGCCGAGGAGACCAACTTGCTGTCTTTGAATGCAGCGATAGAAGCTGCGCGCGCCGGAGAAGAAGGTCAGGGCTTTGCCGTTGTCGCTGGCTCTGTCCGCAAATTGGCCGAACGTTCTGCCAATTCTGCCACACAAATCAGCGAACTGATCAGTCTGATTATCGCCCAAATGGACAAGGCAGGAGAAACTATGAAGCGTTCCACGAACGAAATGATGCAGGGCAAGGAGTTGATCATATCAGCCGGGCGCTCCTTCTCCGAGATTGAAGTCTCCATCTCCGACATGTCTTCCCAAAGCGAGCAAATATCAGCCACAGTTCGGGATCTGGCGCTGATCTCTGAAGAGCTCGTTGAAGCCATTCAGAATACCGTAATGGTCTCTAACCATACGGTTAAAGGGGCAGAGTCCCTGTCCGCCTCTTCGGAGCAACAGCTTGCTGCCATGCAAGAAGTGGAATCCTCCGCAGCGCTCCTCTCATCACTGGCCGAGAAGCTTCAGGTGCTTGTAGAGAACTTCAAGATTTAAATATTCGAGGTTCAAAGAGAAATAAACCGCTAAAGACGAGGATAAACCCTGTGTTTGGCGGTTTTTTATAGTAATTTTACGAAGGCATTCTCTCAGTCGCTTATGGTAGTCGTTACTGTGACATTGTTGACAGAGGTTGAGGAAGCACTAGAGTTGAAATTAACAACCTCAACGACTACTGTTGCACCAACAATCAGGCCTGTATTTATAATTAGATTTGTAGCAGAAAGCGTTGTTAAGCCGCCTCGCTGCAACGTCCCATTTACAAATACATTGTAGTATCCGCTACTGGTCGGAACAACAAGACTGTTTGCCGCGACTGAAGTACCACTATCATTTGTGAAATTTTGTGCCGGGATAGTGGTCACTCCACCTAATATATTACCAAGCACGACAATAGCTGTGTAACGATTAACCACTGGAGTGACATTGATACTTGTTGTAATAGCAATGTTTCCAGATACGATACTGTCTGCTTCCAGATAGATTCGAATAATAGACATAGGAATTCCTCCATTCCTAATATTCCAGATAAATATTATAGTTTATGTGAATATTCTAGATATGGATTGGATGGGGGAGGAGTCTTCCAATTATTTCTCTTTGTTCAAGCTTCTTTGGGCCCGGGTTACTATTCGCTTCGTTTCTTTGGTATCCGAAATCATCAGCCATGCATTACAAACTTGAAGAACCCATTCTGGGTTGGTTTTGCTGGCGTCATTCAACCAATTACCAACGGAGTCCTGGACATATTTGGCCGGATCGGACTGAACAGCCTCCAAGAGAGGAAGAGCCAGCTCGGGATGTTCTTTTAGTTCAGGGATGTGCTTGGCCCAAACGCCTTGCGGTCGGGTTAATTCAATGGCAAAACGACGTATGTTAGCATCCTCATCTCGCACCCAACTGTCTAACAGGGCAAGCCCTTCAAGCAGTTGCAAGGATATGGATTCTCTCACGGCCATCCAGGCTATTTCACGTACTCCGAAATGGGAATCGGCTGCAAAGGGGCGAATGCCAGCCAATTTTTCCTTTACACTTAAACGGGGATCAATCCCGATGATGTAGGCAGCCCAGCAGCGAATACTGTCTGAAAGATGGGAGGCCATCGCATCAAAGATGCGAATACGTTCTTCTATCGCTTGTTGCTCAAACACATGAAGCCACGCTCGCGCGATTGCGGGAATCATTTTCATGATCTTCTTTTCCTTCAGCTGATTCAATTCGGTCATGAAGACATCGGATGATCGCTGCAAGCCAAATTCATCAAGAGTATTTTGCAATAGTACAACATGATCGACAGCCAGCCATTCGGTGAGATTCACCGTCTCAAGCCGCCCCTGCTGTAGCAGCTGAAGCACATCATTAGGAATATCTGACCCTTTGCGGGCCCCTTTTCGGTGTAACATTTCATTCACTCCATATCGTAAATTGTCTGATAGGTATACGATACTTTTTTGGGTAGGAGTATAGATGTAATGTAGTTTACAACTTCATTAGCTTTTCGCGATGGATGTAAATCGTCTTAAAGCCGGTTTTAATGACCTTTTCTTTGACAAGCTCCTGAAGAGCAGTTGTTACAGCCTCACGGGTGGCCCCGACCAGATTCGCAATTTCCTGATGGGAGAGAGGAAAATTGATTTTGCAATACTCTTCACGGCTTTGGAGGGCGAACTGATCGGACAATTTCAGAAGAACATACAAAATTTTATCCTGTAAATTTCCCAAAGCTAAATGCTGGGCCAGACTGCTCATTCCTGAGATTCGGTCACTTAACACCTTGATCATGTTCATCATGAACCGGGGATGTTCTATTAAAAAATGCTCGAATCGGTCTTTGTCCATCCGGCAGATATCGCATTCTTCTATCGTTTCTATATACATATCCCTTGTTCCTAGTGAAATCATATCCATTTCACCAAATACATTTCCTTCGCTGAGGATATCCAAAGTAAATTGCTTTCCGTCAGCGTTTAGCTTATACAGACGTACTTTTCCCTTTTTCACAAAATAAAGTCCCTCGGAAAAGGTTTCTGGGGTTTGTATAAAGGTTTTTTTCGCTATAGTCGTAATGGAGGTCATTTGGTCCATTTCAATTAAATCTTCTAATGAGAGACTATGAAGCAAATTAAATTGGGACAGGTATTGAATGCTATTCATATGTTCTCCTTTTCGTTGCACAGGGTATACAGAATCATAATACAATTATAGCTTCTCTGAGGTATTTTGACCTCTATTACTCACTTGTTTGCGCTAGAGTGAATAATGAATTTTGGGGAATCTGTCGGATTTATGTAAAGGGGAGGTTGGTATAAAATAGATATGCATGTTTGATAGTAGATACATAAAGAGCGAGGGAATAACGATGATTAAATTAAAAGATGTAGGCAATTTCGAGGTCCTTCCTGAGAGAGCGATGCATATCGTTCAAGGCAATATATCCGCTTTACGCCAAGCGCTGACCGAAGGCTGGGATATAGAACAAGGGATCGTACTCAGTAAATATACGACATTAAGTCCATTGGATATTACACTCATCACTGAGCAAATGGAAGTCTTGAAGCTACTGGTCGATGAGGGGGTTCAACTTAATGTGAAGGATAATCCCGCATTCCTGACGGCTGTTCGCTATGGTACCGAAGAGATTGTCAGTTATGTGGTCGCCCATGGCGCCAAGCTGGACGGGAAAAATCATGTCAAATCCGGTGCCTATGAGCAAGCTTACTACGGTAACAAAAGCAATATGCTGCTTATCCATGAGTTGGGCCTCGATATGAAGCAGCATGCTGGAGCAACACTCCGCAACGCAGTTAGTAAGCATGACCTGAAAACAGTAGCATTACTATTGGAACATGGCGTAGATATTAATTTCAATGCCCCAAATATGGTATATCCTTATAAAGCCACGCCTTTGACAGTGGCGGCACGCAACAATGATTTTGCGATGGTGAAGTATTTGGTTCAGCAAGGCGCTGATGTGACGCTGGCAGAAAAAGATGGAGAACGGGCATATACAATTGCACTAAGTAATAAAAACGTGGAAATGGCTGAGTATTTAAAGTCCTTAGAGCCTCCAGCATTTCATAATCTGGAAAATAATCGACATGCTTTGAAAAGCTACAAGCTTCCGAAGGATCTTATAGCCTTTCTGAC
This sequence comes from Paenibacillus sp. FSL R7-0340, assembly GCF_038002205.1. NCBI lineage: Bacteria > Bacillati > Bacillota > Bacilli > Caryophanales > Paenibacillaceae > Paenibacillus > Paenibacillus sp. FSL R7-0340. The sequence continues at coordinate 4,331,656 of NZ_JBBOBY010000001.1, read as the reverse complement.
GGGGGATCAGCTCCGTGTGGACCTGTCAGAAAATGATCTTGATATTCAATTTGTTGAGTTCTTCTCATTCATAGATACGGTTGAGATGAAGGTGGGTCGGCAAAAGCTGTTGCGTCTGTCTCTAAAAGTAGATAATTACTCGGATATTATATTGGTGTGGAATCCGAAGCAGAAGTGCCTGGGTTATTATGACGAGGAGCATCAGGAATATGCGGATGTGTGCAGCTTTGCCGAGTTTCTTGCACAGCCGGAAGATTATCTGGAGAAGATTATTGAGGGTGAATATTTATCATAACGAGGTGAGCCATGAATGCGGTATGCACGCAGTCATGGCTCTTGTTATTTTAAAATACAGCGCTAGTGTACACAGATGCCTAATGCTCATCAGGAATGGTTACGTATGAGCTGAATGAGATTTAGGGTAGCGGTAGATAGGGGTTCGTTCTTGCGGGTACAGATGGCGATTGAATTGAGAAGCTGGATGTCTTCTACATATACCCGGCACAGCTCGCCGCGTTCTACATATTCACGCACGACCAGTGAGGACACAAAGTTGGCACCATATCCGGCAATAACCGCGGTAATCGCCTCATGCAGCCCTGTGAAGTTTAGGGTGACTTGGGGGGGCGGGGGCACTTCGCTTCTCGCATCCTGGCACCGTTATTATCGGTGATAATGTTATCCGTGAAGGAGAAGTAATTCAAGCTTATAGCACAGACCCTCGGGTGCAGGGAGTAAGAAAGTTTTATGATATGCTGACTGAAGAATCAAGAATTACAGCTACAGCTATCCAAACCGTGGGAGCAAGGGGTATGACGGTTTCGTCATTGGAATCGTTAAGGGCTGAATGCTAAGCGTCTCGATTGGCTAAACACAAAGGGGATCAGTCCTCGTGTTTAGCTTTTTTCTGAGTAGAGAAGATGGGGACGAATTGTGCGCATAATGGTAAAATAGTACTGATGGAAGCCTTAGAACGTTTTTGAACGTTTACTGCTGAATTCCTATGTAAGAAGAATGAATTTACATAAAAGTAGATGGATTTTCTTTAAAATGTAAACGCAATCATAATGATTGGAGCAGGAATTCACCATTTTGTAAAAAAATGAATTAGAAATGAATTTTTTTGAATCTTTTTGAAGAAAAATGATTGTTTTTTGTCAAGTTTGTGGTACGATATGAACAGTTGGGGGAATGATGATGCTGACGGAAGAAAGATACAAGTTAATAATACAGCGCTTACAAGAATGTGGTGTTGTAAAGTTGCAAGAATTGGCTGATCTGTTGGGAGCTTCTGAGTCAACGATTCGGCGTGATTTGATAGATCTTGAGGGCCGTCAGTTGCTCAAGCGGATTCATGGCGGGGCAACCTTGCTGAATCAGAAAAGTCAGGAACCTGGCATGGAAGAAAAAACATTCAAAAACGTTCAAGAAAAAAATGCAGTGGCCCGTATAGCAGCCAAAGAAATTTTGGATGGCGAATGTATTTATCTGGATGCGGGAACAACAACGATGGCGATGATTCCTTACATTGAAGCTAAAGACGTGACGGTCGTGACGAATGGACTATCCCACGTAGAAGCACTGGTAAGCAAAAGAATCAGAAGCTATCTACTGGGAGGGATGATGAAAATTCATACCAAAGCCGTAATCGGGAGTATTGCCCTACAAAATTTGGACAATTTTCGATTCGACAAGTGCTTTCTAGGAACGAACGGGGTGGATATGGAAATGGGGTATACAACTCCTGATCCTGAAGAGGCGCTGATCAAGCGGCGTGCCCACCAGCTGTCTGGCAAAACGTATGTGTTAGCCGATTCCAGCAAAATTGGAGAAGTAACCTTCGCCAAACTGTTCGAGCTCAAGGAAGCTATACTTATTACCGAATCGATGCCAGAACGGTCACGCCGATCCATCGCTCAGAAAACTAAGATAATCGAGGGATAACAATGATATATACAGTAACGCTGAACCCTTCCATTGATTATATCGTGGAAGTTGATGATTTGAAGCTTGGTGATTTGAACCGGATGAAACGTGATTTAAAACTGCCAGGTGGTAAGGGAATTAATGTATCACGTGTACTGAACCAGTTGGGAGCAGATAGCACGGCGATTGGTTTTCTCGGAGGATTCACAGGCAGGTTTATCGACGATACATTGCGGGAAGAATCCATTAAAACTGATTTTGTAATTATCGAAGATGACACACGGATTAACATTAAGCTCAAGCATGGCGATGAAACGGAAATTAACGGTTTGGGACCTGCGATTCGTGAGCAAGAGGCCGATGCGTTGGTGCAAAAGCTGGCGGGACTCCAGAAAAATGACATTGTCGTCTTGTCGGGAAGTATCCCGCCGTCACTTGGAGGAGACTTCTATGATCGGCTGATTAGCGTATGCCAGCAAACTGGAGCTGAATTCGTCATCGACACCACAGGTGAGGCGCTGATGAAGGCACTGGTTCATAAACCGCTGCTCATCAAGCCGAATCACCATGAGCTGGCTGAGTTGTTTGGCGTAACTATTCATTCAAAGGAGGAGATCGTCACTTACGGTCGTAAGCTGCTGGAAGCAGGTGCAAAAAATGTACTGATTTCCATGGCAGGAGAAGGGGCTTTGTTCATTACGGCAGATGAAGTGTATCACGCAAATGTACCAGCAGGAACGGTGAAAAATTCTGTAGGCGCAGGTGATTCAATGATTGCTGGATTCGTGGGTACGCTGGCTCTTCATGGCGATCCGATCGAAGCATTCCGTGCAGGAGTGGCATCCGGAAGCGCAACTGCGTTCTCCGATGATCTGGCTACTAGAGAGAAGATTGAACAATTACGGCCGCAAGTCACGATTTCAAAACGGTAATCCAGCTGCATCATGAGCTTATTATGCGTGTCTCGACACGCTGATCGAACTTAGGAGAGTGTGAAAAATGAGAATAACAGACCTGATGATTAAAGAAACGATGATCATGGACCTGCAGGCGACGACAAAAGACGAGGCGATTGAGGAGCTCATCGCTCGTCTCGAAGCAAGTGGACGTATTAATGACCGTGCCTTGTTTAAAGAAATGATTTACAAACGCGAAGCAGAATCCAGCACTGGAATTGGCGGCGGCATTGCGATGCCGCATGCCAAGACCAAAGCCGTGAATGAAGCGACCGTCGTTTTCGCCAAAAGCAGTAAAGGCGTAGAATTCGAATCGTTGGATGGTGAGCCGGCGAAAGTATTCTTCATGATTGCGGCTCCAGAGGGAGCAGCAAATACGCATCTTCGCACATTGGCTGCCCTTTCCCGGCTGTTGATTGATACCGATTTTATCGGGAGCCTTATGAAAACGCAAACACCGGATGAAGTATCTATGCTGTTTGATACCAAGCAGGCGGAAGAAGAAGCTGCCAAGAAAGCAAAAGAGGCTAAGAAAGAGGATGCCAAAGCACAGCAAACGCCAGACGTTATCGTTGGCAATCCGAATTCTGACGAATTTGTGGTTGCAGTGACCGCTTGTCCTACAGGCATTGCACACACGTTTATGGCAGAAGATGCTCTCATTAAGAAAGCGAAAGAAATGGGTGTAAATATCCGTGTAGAGACGAACGGCTCGGAAGGCGCACAAAACGTACTGACAGCGGATGAAATTCGCCGTGCCAAAGGTGTAATCGTTGCAGCTGACAAGAAGGTTGAAATGGCCAGATTTGACGGTAAACCTGTATTGCAAAGACCGGTAAGCGACGGTATCCGTAAATCTGAGGAACTGATCCGCAAAGCGCTGAATGGCGATGCCCCAATTTATCGTAGTGAAGGTAAAGGCAGCGCTGATGAGTCGAAAGCGGAGAAGAGCAGCGTGGGCAGCAAAATCTACAAGGATTTAATGAACGGTATTTCTCATATGCTGCCATTCGTTGTAGGCGGGGGGATTTTGTTAGCAATTTCCTTCTTGATTGAACAAGTGGCAGGAGAAGACAATGTATTGTTCCAACTGTTGCAGACAATTGGCGGTGGAACAGGTGCGTTCCACTTCCTGATTCCGATACTGGCCGGATTTATCGCGATGAGCATTGGAGACCGCCCGGCACTGATGCCAGGTATGGTTGGGGGTCTGATGGCTGTAAACTCTAATGCAGGTTTCCTTGGCGGTCTGGCAGCTGGTTTCATGGCTGGTTATGTGGTGATCTTCCTGCGTAAAGCTTTTGCAGGTCTGCCGAAAGCGCTGGATGGTTTAAAACCAATCTTGTTATACCCTGTATTTGGACTCCTAATTTCAGGCGCGATTATGTTCTACCTGTTCGATCCGATTTTCGGTGGTATTAATACGTGGCTTGTCAATGTTCTGAACAATTTGGGAACAGGTAATGCAGTTATTTTGGGTCTGATTCTGGGCGGAATGATGTCGATCGACATGGGTGGACCTTTTAACAAAGCAGCTTACGCATTTTCGATCGGTGTCTTTACTTCCAGTGGTAACACGAACGGAGCTATGATGGCGGCTGTTATGGCAGGTGGTATGGTACCTCCGTTGGCGATCGCATTAGCTTCGACGTTCTTCAAAAATAAGTTTACTGAGCAAGAGCGCAAGTCTGGCTTGACGAACTATGTACTTGGATTGTCCTTCATTACGGAAGGAGCCATTCCATTCGCAGCTGCTGATCCTCTGCGTGTCCTGACCTCTTGTATTGTAGGTTCAGCGATTGCTGGTGGTCTGACGCAGTTCTGGCAAATCAATCTTCCAGCTCCACATGGCGGAATTTTTGTAGCAGCTCTTGCCAATCATGCTTTGTTGTTCTTGCTTGCAGTGGCGATTGGTTCCGTGATTTCCGCGCTCATTCTGGGATTGTGGAAAAAACCGCTCGAAGCGAAATAACGGGTATCACAGGAGTGAAAAAAAAAAGAGGGTCACATTTCCTTAGGCCTTCAAAATAGTAAAGCCGCTAAACACCAGGTTTCTGAGTGTTTGGCGGCTTTTTCTTTATGCAAAGGTGTCGGCTTTGCCTATATAGCTTATTAGTAGTTATTGCATTGGAGCTATAGCCTACAAAGCTCCTTAACCAGCTGTATAAACAGCTTTCGGGCCGAAGACATATACTGCTGGTGATGGTTGTTTTGTAGGAGTCCAATAGGAATATTCGGGTCTGTTAACTGGAGGGGGACGGTGACCAGTTCCTCCTGCATAGGCATTGATGATAGAATCACTCCAACTGAAGGAATCGTTTTTACAAATGTGGGGATCGACGAAATTTGACTGACAGTATAAAAAAACGGCATCGACGGGAAGCGGGAAAGTTCTTTTTCCAGTCGTATATGGTACAAGCAGTTCTTACCTCCGACGATAAGCGGGTACTCGTACAGATCTTCGAGATGAAGCTCACTTTTTACCGCAAAAGGGTGATTACGGGACACAATAAAGGCGATGTGTTCGTGATATATGGGTTCAAAGTGTAAGGAAGGAATCGAGTGAGGTTCCCCAGAGATTGCAAAATCCAGCTTACCGTCCACCAAAGCATTTGCGAGTGCATCCGTGTTTCCAACTGTAAAATGGCACGTAATATTCGGTTTATGCTCTCGAAACTGCTGTAGAACCAAGGGCAGTACGGTAGCCGCCACCGTTTCAATCACACCGATATGAAGCGTGCCAATCTCCTCCTTTTTCAAAGACTTCGCCTGGTCCATTACAAAATTCCAATGCTGAATAAGCCCGTCTATCTCCTCGGCATATAGTTTGCCTGGGGACGTTAACTCCGCATCCCAACCCCTTTTAAAAAGTTGAAATCCCAGCTCTTTCTCTAGCCTCTGGATTTGGCTCGTGACTGTAGACTGAGCGTAGTTTAATTTGGCAGCAGCTTTTGAAAACGTTCCTTCTTCGATTATGGTACGAAATGTAGTTAATTCTTTCAGATCCACGCATGCTCATCTCCATCGGTGAAATTGAATATATTTATGATTATTTTCAATTATACAGATGAAAGTAAGGGGAGTACAATTATCTTATCCCAACGGATAGGAGAGATGAGCATGCCATTTGTACGAGTTGGATACATGGAGCAGCAATACACAGAGCAAGAGCTGCCTTGGATTAGCCGCTGTATCATGAACGCTTTGATCGAACATTTTCAGGTTCCGGAAAAAGATTACTTTCAGGTTTTTCATGCTCATAAGCAAAGCGAGTTTTATTATAGTCCCGATTATTTGAATGTACCCAGAACAGATAAGCTGCTGTATATTCAAATTACAATGGGAACGGGTAGAACTACGGAACAAAAAAAGAGTTTCTACCAAAAGTTAGCGGAACTCTTATCTATTGAATGTAAGATTAGACCGGAGGATGTATTTGTGACACTGATAGAGACTGAATTAGAGGATTGGTCCTTTGGCAACGGACTTGCCCAGATGATTGTATGAAGCATAAATTGATCAGATCGAGTGTTCGGGTAACGATCGGTGATTTTGCTCCCGCTTTTGTAGGTTATACGGAGGATGTTCTTTTTGGAGATGTATGGAGAAGAAGTGAGCTATCTCTCAGAGAACGGAGTCTCATCACCGTCTCCGCATTGGTAGCGGGTGAGCATGTAAATCAACTCCCTTATCACCTGAAACTGGCCAAGGAGAACGGGATTTCGGAGGAAGAACTGGTTGAGGTCATTACACAGCTTGCCTTTTATGTAGGATGGCCTCGGGCAGCCTCAGCTATTCAGGTTGCCAAAGAGGTATTTTGTAAAGAAAAAGAGAGTTAAGCATGAACCTAAAAAAACCGCTAAGCACAAGGGATTCCGAGTGTTTGGCGGTTTTTTGGTATGGCATACAAATGGAGAAGCCAAGGACTATCTGATCAGATGCAGGCAAAAGTCCAGATCAGCCTGCAGATGCTCCTTCATCAGCCGTTCTGCTGTATCGCCGTCATGTGCGCGGATAGCCTCACAAATATGCTGGTGCTCATCAATCAGAAAGGGACGATGATAGTAGACGACCGTATGACGGAATAAATAAATAACGGATTGCATCCGATCAAACAAATCAATCATCATCGAATTATTGCTGGCCTTCATAATGATCTCATGAAACTCTTTGTTCGCATGCATCACCTCATCCAGCGAGCCGGAACGCCCGATGTCCACACATTGCTCCAAAGCCAGTAGCTCTGTCTCGGACAAGTAGGCAGCCGCGCTGCGCGCCGCATGTCCTTCAAGCAGCATCCGTAGCTCAAAGGTATTGCGCAGGTCGGTTTCAGATAGCTTGACTACACGTTTATTGACGATAAGCCCTTCCTGCTCCAATTTGCGGATGGATTCACGGATAGGCGTGCGGCTTACACCGAGCTGCGTGGCAAGCTTTTCCTCGACCAACTTGGTTCCTTGAGGGATGGTTCCGTTCAGGATCATATCACGCAGTGTTTCATAAGATTGCTGGTGCGCCGTTCGAGAGTTATTGCTGCTGTACTGCATGTCATTCACCTCTACGTCTACTTTAGCGAAAAGATGGAGGTTAAACAATGTCTTTCCTATATATTTGATAAAAATTGATACAAATTTTAATTTTTTGTATACAAAAATGAATTTATTGTGTACAATCGCAGATGTGAAGACGAATTAACAGCGCTTACATGTGATAAAAAGCGTTTACAAATGGGTTTTTCTAAAAAACCTGAATAGGAAATCGAATTTGAAAAGCTATGGAGGGACTTTAACATGACAAAGAAAATTGGATTTATTGGATTAGGTATTATGGGTCGTCCGATGTCGTTAAATCTTTTGAAAGCGGATTATGAGCTGACCGTATTTGATATTAATCAGGAAACCGTCACTGCTTTGGTTGCGTCAGGCGCACATGCAGCGGCATCCCCGAAGGAAGTTGCAGAGCGCAGTGAAATCATTTTTACGATGTTGCCGAATTCCAATCATGTGAAAGAAGTCATTTTGGGCGAGAACGGGATTTTAAAAGGGGCTAGTATTGGAAGCGTTATCGTAGATATGAGCTCGATTTCTCCAGTCGTCTCCAAAGAGCTGTCGGTGAAAGCCGTTGAGGCTGGTCTGCACATGCTGGATGCCCCTGTCAGTGGTGGCGAACCGAAAGCAATTGATGGGACATTGGCGATTATGGTTGGTGGCAAAGAATCAGTGTTTGAGCATGTCTTGGATGTTCTGCATGTGCTGGGTCAGGATGTCACCTTGGTTGGTGATAACGGCTGCGGCACAACGGCAAAGCTGGCTAACCAGATCATGGTGAACCTGAATATCGCGGCCATGTCCGAAGCGCTTGTATTTGCAGCCAAGGCGGGAATTAATATTGAAAAAATGGTGCAAGCGATTCGCGGTGGATTGGCAGGCAGTGCGGTACTGGATGCTAAAGTTCCTCTGATCTTGCAACGGAATTTTGTAGCTGGGGGTCGGATTGATATTAACCTCAAGGACATCACGAACGTTATGGAAACCGCGCATGACATCGGTGTACCGTTGCCACTTAGTAGCCAACTGCTGGAAATATTCCACGCACTCAAAGTGGATGGTAAAGCGGCGGATGATCACGGCGGAATCGTGCAATATTTTGAAAAACTCGCAGGCGTACAGGTAAAAGCAGAGTAGTAGAGCATGCTAATCAAGAATTTGAATAAGGTGGAGATCACATGAATGTAAATGCAGGATATACTTCGTTGTTAGCTCTTCAAGCAGAATTGCCTCCTGAATGGGACAGCAAAGGATTGCGTCAGGAAATTCGCCGGATTAATGACGCCAGAGGACGGAAAATTATCGTATTAGACGATGATCCGACCGGGGTACAAACCGTTCATGATATTGATGTTTTGACGCAGTGGGATGAAGCATTGCTTCGTGAAGCATTCGACTCACCGGAAACGCTATTTTATATCCTGACCAATACACGCGGACTTGATGCGCAAACCGCAGAACGGATTAACCGCGAGATTGCTCGCAACGTACAGGCTGTCGCCACCGAAAAGGGCAAATCATTTACCTTTGTCAGCCGTAGTGATTCCATGTTGCGTGGGTATTACCCGCTGGAAACGGACGTACTGGCAGAAGAAGGATCGCGTCAAAGTGGACGGAGCTACGACGGTCATCTGATCATTCCAGCCTTTTTCGAAGCTGGGCGAGTAACTGGAGGCAACACCCACTATATGGTGGAGGACGATACGCTAATTCCCGTACATGAGTCGGAGTTTGCTAAGGATAAGGTATTTGGCTATGAAAACGGTGATTTGGCGGCATGGGTGGAAGAAAAGACAGAAGGCCGTATTCATGCCTCGGAATGTCTTGTCATTTCACTGGAACAGATTCGCAAGGGACCAGACGCTGTGCAAGAAGTATTGCTACAAGCGAAGGATAACGTACCAATCATCGTCAACGTGCTTTCGTATGCGGATATGGATGTAGTATCACTGGGGCTACTGAAAGCAGAAGAGCAAGGGAAAACGTTTATTTTCCGCACAGCTGCTTCTTTTGTGAAATCGTATGCCGGGATATCTGACCAGGAATATTTGCCAAAGGAACGACTGATTGCAAGTGGACAGGAAGGTCACGGTGGTATTGTGGTCGTCGGTTCCTATGTTCAAAAAACAACAAAACAGCTGGAGCAGTTACTTACGTACCCGGAAATTGTGGGTCTTGAAATTGATGTGGAACGGGTGTTGGATTCTGAGGGCTACACACAGGAATTAAGCCGTGTTATCGCAGAAGCCAATACACAACTGGCTGCGGGCAACAATGTGGTGGTATACAGTAGCCGCAAACTCATTGCGGTAGATAATAAAGCTGATAATTTCAAAATTAGTCAAACGGTATCCGGTGCACTGGTCGAAATCGTACAGTCGCTTGAGACGGTGCCTAAGTTTATCATCGCCAAAGGCGGCATTACTTCCAGTGATGTGGCAACCAAAGGTCTTGCTATCCGAAAAGCACGTGTACTCGGCCAGGTTGCGGCAGGCATCCCTGTGTGGCTGACCGGAAACGAAGCCAAATTCAGCGGCATTCCGTATATTGTGTTCCCTGGTAATGTGGGCGGAGAACGAACATTACTGGAAACCGTAGAGAAAATTGAAAACGAGCAGGGTTAACCCCTGTTTTTCAACAAACTTAGAGAGCGCTTACTTAATGAGGGGGTTATAACATGTATTCCGTATTCGGACTCAGTCATGATGCAAGTTTGTTATTATATGCACTTATTTCTATTATTGGACTGATTCTGCTGATCGCTAAAGTCAAAATGAACCCATTTGTCGCGCTCATCGTCGGTGCTGTGTTCATGGGTCTAATTGCAGGTATGCCGCTGAAAAGTATTGTGACAGCTTATCAAGAAGGTGTGGCCAGTGTGCTCGGTTTTATCGCCATTGTTCTTGGTCTGGGTACGATGCTGGGTAAGCTGATGGCTGAGTCTGGTGGTGCGGAGCAGATTGCCAAGACCATGGTGCGGGTGTTCGGTGAGAAAAATGTCCATTGGGCCATGATGGTGGTCGCTGTCATTTGTGGTATCCCGGTATTCATTCAGGTAGGTATCGTACTGTTGTTCCCGCTCGTATTCGTTATTGCCAAGCATACCGGAACTTCGCTCATTAAAATCGGGATTTCTCTTGTAGCTGGATTGGCGGTTGTGCATAGTCTTATCCCTCCGCATCCGGCAGCGATGCTGGCAGTAGGTATTTTTAACGCGAATATTGGTAAAACGATCTTCCTTGCGCTTATCGTAGCATTGCCGTCCGCAGCGATTGCGGGTCCGATCTACGGAAGCTGGATTTCCAAGCGTATCAAGGTGGAGACTTCGAGTGAATTGATGGAACAATTTACAGAAACGAAAGAAAGAGAATTGCCAGGCTTTGGTATTACACTCTTCACCATTATGCTGCCCGTTATTTTGATGTTGCTGGCGACGATTGTCGATCTGATTTTGCCAGAAGCCAACGTCTTCAGACAGGTCATTGATTTCATCGGCAGTCCGATTATTGCGTTGCTGATTGCTTTGCTGTTCTCGCTTTACTCTTTTGGTTATGCACGCAACTTCGATAGCAAGCAGCTATTGAAGTTTACGAACGATTGCCTGGGTCCGGTTGCTTCTATCATCCTGCTGATCGGTGCAGGCGGTGGTTTCAACAAGATTCTGACTGCCAGCGGTGTAGGAGATGCGATTGCAGGTTTTGCCCAGCATGCACATTTGTCTCCGCTTGTATTGGCCTTTGTGATTGCAGGTCTTATCCGGGCCGCCGTTGGTTCCGCCACGGTAGCCATGACGACGGCGGCAGGTATTGTCGCTCCGATTGCAGTCACGATGCCGGGGGTGAGCCCGGAGCTACTGGTGTTGGCTACCGGAGCAGGCTCGATCATTTTGTCCCACGTGAATGACTCCGGCTTCTGGATTGTTAAAGAATACATGAACCTGTCCGTACCTCAAACGCTGAAAACGTGGACAGTCATGGAAACCATTCTCGGGTTCAGTGCTTTTGGTATCGTGATGATACTCAGTATTTTTATCTGATTTGTTCATAAACGATCTTCCCAGAAGACTTTTCAGCATGATTGTATTGTTATTCTGCTTTGAAAGCGGTATAGTAAGAGTAATTGAATGAAGGGTCAAGTGCCCTTCGGGATTGTTACTGGTTAGCAGGCGATACCCAAATAATGACTAATTGATTTAGTCGTTATTTGGTTTTTTTTGTTATTACAAACTTTGTCATTACATCAATGAGGTGAGCAGATAAATGATCATCCGGCAAATATTTAACAACAATGTCATCCGGGCCGAAAATCAGGTGGGTCATGAATTTGTTGTCATCGGGAATGGTCTGGGCTTTAAAAAGAAAAATGGTCAGAGGGTTGATGAGGAAAAAATAGAAAAAACCTTTGTATTAAAGTCTGATAAAATTCCGCAAAAATTAATTGATCTCATTGGAGAAACATCTGTAGAGTATTTAAAGGTGGCGGATGAAATTGTAGGCAGCGCGAAAAGGGAAATGGGAGATATTTTTAGTGATAATATCTATATTTCTCTGATTGACCATATTCAATTTGCCATCTCTCGATACAGAAAATCCGTGGGACTTAAAAATTCACTGCTATGGCAAATTAAAAAATTTTACAAGAAAGAATTTATGATTGGAATGAATGCATTGGATATCATCCATGCTCAATTTGGCATCCAAATGGATGAGCATGAAGCCAGCTTTATTGCTATGCATTTTGTAAATGCAAGACAAGACGGTCAGGGAATGAAACAAACGGTTGAGATTACCGAGGTCATTGATGACATTTTCAACATTGTAACCGATTACTATCAGATTACACTTGATGAAACTTCGTTCAATTATTCCCGGTTTATTACTCATTTGCAGTACTTTGCCCAACGATTGCTGAGCAATGAACAAGAGCAACTGGCTTCAGGTGACAATTTCTTGTATGATCAGGTCAAAGATAAATATGCGAGGGCTTTTCAATGTACCCAATTAATCAATCAATATTTGGAATTAAAGCATGAAAGTGCTATGTCGATTGACGAAAAAGTGTATTTGACGATTCATATACAGCGTGTAACCTCCAGAAACGATATGGCTACTTCTTAGAAAAAAAGCTTGCAAACGATTTCTAAGTGATTTATAGTAGGCTCACAACTTAAATATAAGGATTGTTACTGGTTAAGCAGGCGATACCTAAATGAATGGCAGTGATCATTTTCTTTGATCATATGGGCCTTTCGTTTAGGTATTTTTTTGTTTTCAGGCAATCTGCCCAAGAGGAGAATGAACATGGACCATAAGAAAATGGGCGAAGACATCGTACGTCTCGTTGGAGGAGAAGAAAATATCAATGGGCTTGTCCATTGTGCTACACGACTCCGATTTGACCTGAAGGATTCACGAAAAGCCGAAAGAGAAGCGCTTGAGAAGCACGAGGGGATCATTACAGTTGTTGAAAGCGGAGGACAATTTCAAGTTGTTATTGGCAGCCATGTTGCCTATGTATATGCGGAGATCATGAAAAACAGGAATTTTGAATCGAATTCCTCTACAGCCAGTGAATCTAGTGGTAAAAAAACATCGGTCATATCCACAATCTTTGAAGTCATTTCGGGCAGTTTCTCCCCGTTGATTCCGGCGATGGCGGGCTCAGGAATGATAAAAGCACTCCTGACGGTTCTGACTCTGCTGGGATGGATGTCTGCAACAAGTGATACTTATATGATCCTGTCTGCTGCAGGGAATGCTGTGTTTTACTTTTTGCCGATTTTGCTTGGGATCACGCTTGGTATAAAGCTGAAGGCGAATCCTTATGTAGCTGGTGTGATCGGTGCGGCTCTCATGGAACCCAACTTTACGGGACTGATGGACAAAGGGTCTGATGTATCGTTTTTAGGAATACCGGTAGTCATGATGAACTACTCCGCCAGTATTTTCCCGATTTTCATATCCATTAGCATATATGCGTTGGTGGATAAGTTTTTGAAGAAGATCATTCTTAAGGATTTACAACTATTTTTAGTTCCGATGCTGGCTTTGATGATTATGGTTCCGCTATCTGCGATGGCTTTCGGACCTTTCGGTACAGGGGTAGGAGATTGGATTTCTTCAGGTGTGACATGGTTAATCGGTGTAAGTGGCATTTTGTCAGGGATTGTTCTTGGCGGTTTTATGACCTTTATGGTCGTCTTCGGACTTCACTGGGGTTTTACACCCATTACGATTCAAAATATCGGTGTTGGCGGTGATCCGATTGAGGCGATGGCTGCAGCAGCTGTATTTGCTCAAATTGGTGTCGCATTTGGTATCTTCCTGAAGGCGAGAAAAGATAAAACACTTAGAACTCTTGCCGGTTCCACGAGTATTACAGGATTGCTGGCTGGTGTGACAGAGCCGATTGTGTATGGTCTGGTGCTTCGTTATAAACGTGTCATTCCGATTGTCATTATCGCAGGCGCTCTAGGCGGAGCTATCAATGGACATTTTGGAGTGAAAATGACGGCTTATGTTTTTCACAACATTTTTGCAATTCCAGTATATACGCCAACCTTAATTTATGTTATCGCCATTGCATGTTCATTTATAGCTGCAACGATGCTGATCCTTATTTTTGGATATGAAAGCAAGGTAAAGGGGGAGGCCCCAGAAACAGTTGAATCCGTGAAAACAGCAGAACCAGAGCCTGTTGTTACAGCAACCAAGGCCGTTGATATCAAGAAAGAAACAATCTACAGCCCGATCACAGGCAGGACCACACCACTGAGTCAAGTGAATGATTCTGCATTTTCTACAGGGGCCATGGGAAAAGGGTTAGCCATTGAACCGTCTGTCGGCGAGGTTGTAGCGCCAATAGATGGAGTCGTAACCTCGCTGTTCCCCACAGGACATGCCATAGGATTGACTTCCAGTGCAGGTACAGAGATATTAATTCATATCGGAATTAACACCGTTGCGCTGAAAGGGAAGCATTTTAATCCAGTGGTTAAAGAGGGCGACAGCGTGAAACAGGGCGATTTGTTAATCCAATTTGACAGGGAGCAGATTATTGAAGCAGGATACGAAATCGTGACGCCTGTCATCGTCACACTTACGCAACATAAAGTGGACGTATTTGAGACAAATCAGGAGCAGATTCAAAAAAATGAAGTATTGTTAACTTTGGTTGTGTGATACTGGCAAGCATCATCACATACACGAATTGCGAACATCAGAAGGATATAACTATAACTGGAGGGACTAGATCATGAAACATAATCAATTGAAGGCATTTCCTGAAAATTTTTTCTGGGGAGCTTCCACTTCCGCTTATCAAGTAGAGGGTGCATGGGACGAAGATGGAAAAGGACCTTCTGTCATTGACATGGCTAATCATGTCGAAGGGGTCACTGATTTTAAGGTAACCAGTGATCATTACCATATGTTCAAAGAAGACGTAGCTCTGATGGCTGAAATGGGCTTTAAAGCATATCGTTTCTCTATTGCTTGGACACGTATTTATCCCCAGGGCGCAGGTGAAGTTAATCAGAAGGGAATCGCGTTTTACAGCTCATTAATTGATGAACTAATTAAATACGGGATTGAACCGATTGTTACTATGTATCATTTTGATCTGCCTTATGCTCTTGAAAAACAAGGCGGTTGGTCGAAGAGGGAGACGATTGATGCCTTCGAACAGTATGCCAAAACATTGTTTGAGAACTTTGGAGACAGGGTGAAATATTGGTTAACCATTAATGAGCAGAACATGCTGATTCTCCATCCCGGTTCTATTGGCACATTAGATACAAGTCTCGAAAATCCACAAAGGGTACTGTATCAACAAAATCATCATATGTTAGTCGCGCAGGCGAAAGCAATGGTATTGTGCCATGAAATGCTACCTGACGCGAAAATTGGACCTGCGCCGAATATCGGGGTTATCTATCCAGCCAGTTCCAAGCCGGAAGATACACTGGCGGCTGATAACTATGCAGCGATTCGCAACTGGCTCTATCTGGATATGGCTGTATTTGGCCGTTACAATCACATTGCGTGGAGCTATTTGGTCGAGAAAGGCTATGAGCCTGTCATTGAAGAAGGGGATATGGACATTTTAGCGAAGGGGAACCCGGACTTTATCGCATTTAATTATTATACCTCTCAAACCGTAGGAGAAAGTTTAGATGACGGAAATGATTTTTCACATACAGGAGATCAGCATGAAATTGTGGGTGAACCCGGAGCATATCGAGGTTCCGTCAACCCCAACCTGCAAACGACGGAGTTTGGTTGGGAGATTGATCCGGTCGGTTTTAGAACCACATTACGCCAAATTTATTCTCGCTACCACTTGCCTTTAATCGTGACAGAGAACGGCTTGGGCGCTTTTGACAAGCTTGAAGAAGGGGATGTAGTGAATGATCCTTACCGCATTGACTTTTTCAAGAAACATATCGAGCAGATTCAACTGGCTATTACAGACGGTGTAGAAGTATTCGGCTTCTGTCCGTGGTCTGCGATTGATCTTGTTAGTACCCATCAGGGCTCCAGCAAGCGTTACGGGTTTATCTATGTGGATCGTGAGGAGTTTGATCTCAAAGATCTGCGTCGTATTCGTAAACAAAGCTTCTATTGGTATCAAAAGCTGATCTCCACAAACGGTGAAATTCGTTAATTAAAGCAGCCGTGAAAAAGCACCTCCTTGAAATGGAAGATTTCCATTTAGGGAGGTGTTTATATTTTTTAAACCTTAGGGGGAGAGGCTAATTTCATTTAAGCAACAATTATCCCTTCTCCAGAAGTGTGATTATGTATTATATAATAGAAGAAACACAAACGGAAAGGACATTATGCATTGACCTTACAACAATTAAAATATGTCATTGAGGTTGCCAATCGTGGCTCCATGAATGAGGCGGCGAAGCGGTTGTTCATTTCCCAGCCCAGTCTGTCGAACGCGATTCGCGATTTGGAGGAAGAAATTCATATCACCATTTTTGAGCGTACCAATAAGGGGATTTCTTTGTCCAAGGAAGGCGTGGAATTCCTCGGTTATGCACGCCAGGTCGTTGAGCAGGCGGAGCTGCTGGAAAGTCGCTATCTGGATGCCAAGCCTTCACCACAGCATTTTGCTGTGTCCACGCAGCATTACGCTTTTGCTGTAAATGCATTTGTGAATCTGGTGAATCAATATGGTCAAGAAGAGTATGAATTGGCTTTACGAGAGACCAAAACCCATGAAATCATACAGGATGTCAAAAGCCTGCGCAGTGAGATTGGAATCCTGTATCTGAACGAATTTAACGCCAAGGTCATTAACAAGCTGCTAAAAGATGCGAATCTGCAATTCAATAGCCTGTTTACGGCCAAGCCGCATATTTTTATCAGTGCCAATAATCCGCTATCCCGACAGTCTATCGTGACCATTGATCAGCTTCATCCGTATCCGTATTTGTCCTTTGAGCAAGGGGAGTACAATTCCTTTCACTTTTCCGAGGAGATTCTCAGTACGTTGTCACATCCCAAAAGCATTCGTGTCCATGACCGGGCGACCCTTTTTAATTTGCTCATTGGCTTGAACGGCTATACGATTTCTACCGGGGTGATCAGTGCGGATCTGAACGGTAACGACATTATTTCCGTCCCTCTGGAATGTGATGAGTCTATTAATGTGGGATGGATTTGCCATAAAAACGCTGCGCTCTCCAAGCTGGCTACCGTCTATGTAGAAGCGTTGCATGAGGCGATAGGGGAATAAAAGGTTGGGTATAGCCTTAGGCTATAACTAGCTATAGTTTATTGGAGTTACCTTATAACTGAAAATGTATGTTATCTTTCTTACAAGAACTTCACTACAGAAGCGAAAAAGGAGATAACCCTAATGAGCAGCATCCTTGACAATGCATCCCAACGTAAAGTGACCCCTTTTAGACATGATATGGTCGGCAGCTTTTTGCGCCCGCAAGCGATTAAAGACGCCAGAA
The DNA here is from genome assembly GCF_038002205.1 of Paenibacillus sp. FSL R7-0340. NCBI lineage: Bacteria > Bacillati > Bacillota > Bacilli > Caryophanales > Paenibacillaceae > Paenibacillus > Paenibacillus sp. FSL R7-0340. Next base: position 4,314,254 of record NZ_JBBOBY010000001.1, on the reverse strand, counting down.
TTCAATTTCAAAATAATGAAATCTCTGCGGACGAGCTGAGAAAGATTGAAGATAACGAAATTATCAAGCTAGTGGAAAAGCAAAAATCGGTAGGACTTCAAGCCGTGACAGACGGTGAATTCAGACGCTCCTGGTGGCATCTTGATTTTATGTGGGGTCTGGACGGCGTGGAAAAGGTACAGCTTTCGAACGGCTACCAATTCCAGGGTGTGGAAACAAGAGCGGAAACCGCACGCTTGTCCGGTAAAATCGGACATTCCCGTCATCCTTTCATTGAAGATTTCAAATTCCTGAAGCAAGTAGCAGGTGAGGATGCCATCGCGCGCCAAACGATCCCGGCACCTGCGCAATTCCTGGCCGAGCTGTTGCGCGGAGAGAATAAAGAAACAACCGATACGTATTACAGCAATCTGGATGAGCTGGTGACGGATATCGCCAAAGCTTACAAATCCGTGATTCAAGCGTTGTACAATGAGGGCTGCCGCAGCTTACAACTAGATGATTGCACATGGGGTATGCTCTGTGATAAAAACTATTGGGAAGCTAGACAGCATGCGGGTGAGAATGTGGAAGATACCAAAAAGCTGTTTGCCCGTGTGAATCAGGAAACGGTGAATGATCTCCCAGCCGATTTGGTCGTTACGACCCACGTATGCCGTGGTAACTACCATTCCACCTGGGCATCCTCTGGCGGCTATGAGCCTGTAGCTGAAACTCTGTTCGGCATCGACAACATCGACGGCTACTACCTCGAATTCGATACCGACCGTGCAGGTGATTTCACACCGCTTAAGCATCTGAAAGATCAAAAGCAGGTCGTACTGGGCCTCGTTTCCTCCAAAACAGGTGAACTGGAAGACAAGCAGACGGTCATTAATCGTATTAAGGAAGCGACTCAATTCGTCGACATCAACCACATCTGCCTCAGCCCACAATGCGGCTTTGCTTCGACAGAAGAGGGCAATATTCTGACAGAAGAGCAGCAGTGGAAAAAGCTTGCTTTCATTAAAGAGATTGCGGACGAGATTTGGAAGTAAGGGTAAATAGGGAGTTAATATAGCTTTCCAGTGAACTCAACGAGCTACGACAATAGACTCTGATATTAAAGGATAGAAGAGATAGAGGATTAGCAAGCGAAGATCAAGGAGCGTGTAGATGAGATTATTCAAATTTCAAACAATCGGCAAGCTATACTAGAACAATTTGTTGATAACCTAATTAATGCGTTGGTGGAGAAGATCACGATTCTCTCACCAGTGCATTTTGTTTTTACCTTGAAATGTGGAATGAGCATAGATGAAATATTGGACTAACAAAATCATAGGTGGCGTAATGCTTCTTGAAACCAATCTGGCCAACTTGACATGGGAAACAGTTGTAGAATTAGTCGGCTCTGGACTTACTGGAGCAGCATCAGCGGCTGGAGTGGTTAATGATCGTTCACAAGCTAGATCTAGTCTTAAACAAGCATATAATTATATTCAACGTATGTAATTTTCGAATGAAGAGTAATAAAATTAGCAAAGGTGATATTAAACCTTTGCTAATTTTATTTTAAAGGGGGACATGCAAATATGGTTTTCGTTATTATCTCGATAGTATCTTTCTTACTACTATTTTTTCTGATTTATAGAATTATTAAATATAAGACAAGGAAATATAACCGTGAAAATTTTGGGCTATCATTAATTATGCTTCTTATTCTAGGAGGAAGAATATATACCAATACAGGAGAATCTAATCTAAAACCCTTGCTAATAGGTTATACATTTTTGTTCTCTGTTTTATTATTGATTTTTTTATTTGGCATGATTCGTAAGAAAAATAGTAAGCAATGAACGGAAGACCGTTTTACTGGTCGTCGTTGGACTTTTTATGTAGTGAATTTTTATTATGAAAAATCAAATAAGGGAAAACATCGAGGCCTCCATGCTCTAGTGATCAGATCGGTCAAAATGCCGGCCTTATATTGAAGGGATTGTTTTCCTAGTTAGTAAGCCATCCGCTAAGGTCGTCACTGCTCGAACCACGACCAGTTCTTTGCCTTGTCCAATTGTAAGGTGATGAGGTCGCCCATCGCATAGTATTGCAGACTTTCGATCATGTAGGTGACATACGAGCCAGCACGTTCTCCCGGCTTTTTTACATCCAGCTCATGAAATGTTTTTCGTACACGATAAAATACATCCTGCTCTACCTTATGTTGCTTGCCTTCTAGCATCCCGAAGAAAACCTTGGGCGAGGCTGCGCTTACCTCTGGCACAAGTACGGAGCCAAAGCGAGAGGCGAGACGTTTTAAAAACGCCCAATCCGTCTCCTCATATTGTAAAACAAATGTATCCAGCTTGGCATAATTAGTTACGGTATCAATGGCATCTCCGTACTGATATTTTCGAACCAGTGCTGTGACCAGATCATCATAAGTACGGTGAATATCTTGATAGGAGCGTCTTTTACGTTTAATATCCATCTGGTATGAATGGGAAGCGGCCTCCAGTTCAAATGTATACACGCCTCGCACACAGTGTACGGACATACGTGTAACAATCCCATGGAACAGCCTTCTCAGCGATTGTCCCTGATCATTCAACTGACGAATCACAATCGGCTCTTGCTCCATATTTTGACCGATACAAGCGGCTCCCTGTTCTTCAGAGAGCATGCCACTGATATGTAAATAGACATGATCGTTAATGGTACGTGTTATTTGAAGTTGATCGATGTGTAGGGGCTGAAAGGGACCATAAAAGCGTAGGCTTTCATATCCGATCCCATCTGATAATACGCTCAAGTGAGTTCATGACTCCTTTCTAGATGCGATGGCTGATTACAAAAGTAAAGTGCAGTATTTTTAATTCGAGTCTGACTAATAGAAGAAATGGATGAATACAACTTTGAGTCAAGACCTATATGTATCACTGAGTTTGTTGGGTATAAAGTTACGAGATGTGATATTTAAATAACAGTCCAGCATATGTATTTATCGGTTAAAAGAGAGATTTAGTTTACAGAATGACCCATTGATTGGTGTATTTACTATGTGTATTTTTGGAAGTAGGAGAAATGCGAGGGGGTTAAGTTGTGTACAGTGGCGGTTATTATCAATACTTTCATTACTCAACTGATCGGATATCTGTGTAAACAAAAAAACGTATTTAGTTTACTCGACTAAATACGTTTTTTCCTTTTAAAAATGCATATTTATGTTTTAGCTACGACTTCCGAATGAACCCACATATGTAAGATCATTGCTGTCAATGACTTGACCTGGAGTTACAAAAGCCTCTTTATTTGGAGTATAGTGACCGATAATATAGTCTGTGTCATAGTTTCCATAATAGAATGCTTGCCAAATAAATTTAGAGCAGTAATTAGGGTTTATAGTTTTAAGTTGAAAGTTATCCCAAGAATAAATAGGTATATGGTAACTTGTTACCGAAGAGTAATTGTTTTGTGCCCAATAAGCTGCGTTACGGCCATGAGTCGCTCTATAGACAGCGATTGATTCACCAGCCTTATGCCTCGTTTGGTAATAAGAAATGGTATCCCTTTTTCCGCCTTCTCCTTGATTATCATTAACTGCATTTACATGATAAACCATATAATCAGGTCCAATGATACCAACATGTCCAACAATCATTGCGCTTCCGCCTAATGCTTTTGATGAATAAAGTACATCTCCTACCTTAACTCTGATATTGGTTCCTGGGTAGGTTGAATCTGGCTCTAACGCTGATGGAGAAAAGTCATACGTGGCCTCTGGAGCACTTACAGAAGGATTAACCTCAGGAGCACTTATAGAAGGATCAACTTCTGGAGCACTTACAGAAGGATTAACCTCAGGAGCACTTACAGAAGGATTAACCTCAGAAGCACTTACAGAAGGATTAACCTCGGAAGCACTTACAGACGTTATACCAAAAAAAGAGGTAAAGAAGAGAAGCATTAGTAGAGCAGGTAAAAAAACTTTTATTTTTTTCATAATGCACCGCCATTTTCCATAAATTTAATTGCAATACTTATTATACACAGAATGTACTGGAAGTAAATAGAATAATAAGGTATGATTATCCTAAAAGAAGATTTGTTTGTTTGAATAAGATGAGGGAGATGAAAAATTGAATTTTTATAATAATAGAGTGGTTCAGATATTAAGCGTAATACTCTATCCCATTTCGGCATTCATCATATTAAGTAATGGTGATAAGATAGTTTCATGGGGTATACCAGCAGTCATTGCAATTTTGTTTTGTTTTCTTTGGAAAAATGTTCGACATCTAATGATTTCCAATGCATTGTTATGGATTTTATCAGTACCAATTTGGTTGTTTTTGATTGAGGGAGGGCAGGGAGCAGAAGTTTTCATTGCATCTTTACCATTCATCATACCCCTATATATATTTATTGTGTTTCTACCAGAAATTATAATTGTTTTGATTAGGAATTTCCTTCTCAATAAGTTTAGACGGTAGCGTCAAGAACTATGTGTAAATGAAAATAACCTTTCTTGTAGAAGTTGGTATTCATCTTTGCTGGTGAACATGATGAGTCCGCTACAGAAGGGCAACCAATGGATTTATGCTCGCTTGTCAGAGACTCACGTTATCTGATTGCCTCGGATTGTAGTCATAGACTATGTTTAGAGAACAGCCCCGATTAATCAATGATTCTATTCTTTTCGATAGACATGCTATTTCTGATCATAAGTATATTCTTTCCATCGTCTCGACACACGTGGAGTGCGTGGTAGTAATATACGGGAAGATATACTGGAGAAAGGCCTCGCTATAAGGTGCAGTAATATTTGGTCTCTCATCATATTGGAGTGTGGAGACAACCATAGTCGAAGAACCCACCTGTATTTAAGAAACGGGTGGGTTTATTTGATTTTCATAATTTTGAAAACAAAAAAATCTTTTTTAATTTGTAATTTCCCTTATCACATTCCTCGCCAAACGTACTTTCTCTGGACTCGACTTTTTGAGCATCGTAATAATTTCTATAATATCTTCATCAGACTCCACAATTTTGGGGTCCTCGCTTACATATGAAAACAACTGAACTAAGTTTACGTCTAGTGCTTTTGCAATTTTAGCTACATTTATCAAAGAAACATTCTTTTCTCCACGTTCGATCTGTCCAATGTATGTAAAATGAAATCCACCTTTTTCCCCAAGAGCTTCTTGTGAGAGGCCTTTTTCTTTGCGCAACACTCTTATTCTAGCCCCAACTAGCTTTAATACTTCTTTGTCCTGCATTTATCTACACCCCTTTATACTAAAAAGTGTAGTCAAGATTTTCTTGGGTAAACATGAGATTAAGAATCGTATATTTAGTATAAATTATATCTATAAGTATTATTTTAGAGTATAATAAGACTAATATTGAAATTCTCTGGAGGAATAGATATGAAAGAAGCTCCTTCTACCTTTATTCCAAGTTCCACTCAACCATCCAGACCTTCACAACACCTACATAATTCAATAACTGATTTTCACACTCTATCCCAATACCACATGAAACTAGCCCAAATCCTGTACAAGCACAATCAAGTCCAATGCTGCATTATCCTATGTGACTGGGCGTTGACTTCCATGTTAAAAGCACTATATATGAAAGAAAACAACAGCCTTTTCCCTCCCGGATTCCTGTCCATGACTGATCTGCTGCACTTATTACATACCGAAACCAACCCGGGATTGGATGTTGTTGTATTTATAGGTACCACTCAATTTCTTTCATCCCAGTTAGAAACCCCGCTCCTTCAAAAAATGAAGTACAAGGATGTGAGCAGGTTACTGCGAAGAACGGACGACATTCTCTGCCAGTTGTCATCCCGAGTGATTAGCGATCCATCCGCGACGTATCAGTCCATTTTCTGAATAGCCCTTCCATGGCAAATAAACTTGCCAATTCGCCCTGTCGTAATCCGCTTTTCTTCATACGATAAGAGTAAGCTTTAACGCAAGGAGGGATTCAGACATGGGTGAAGTAGGTTACGGTGGAGCATGGACATCCACAGGAGCGATTTTGGTATTGTTCATTTTGTTGGTGATTATTACTAAGTCTTTTCTGATCTAACAGCAGGTTAGATCGCTTAAATCCACAAATCGGCCTTCTTTCACGACATCGTGAGGGAGGGCTTTTTTATGCAGAATGGGTGTTAGCCCAACATGTTGTCTGGCCCTGCAAGCATTGTTATACTTTACATACAGGGAGATTTTCCCTCAAGTATATGGCAATACGGATAGCGTAAGACGTGGGAAAACAGAAATTGGCTGACCAAAATCAGGAGGATCGGATGATGAATATGGCAAGCAGTCCATTTCAATTTACGACAGACACGGCGACTCTCTGCCTATTTGATACGCAAGCACTTAAGCATCGTTTGGACGATGATCCGGATTGGTGGTCCATCGAAGAGGACGAGCTGGGCGAGTTGAATGCGGGAAATGTAGCTTTTTTGAATCTGGGAGCCGACGGGACCTATGAGGTTGTGATGACAGATCATATTGACAAGCCTGCTGTACGACTGTTTTTGAAGGTTCCCTCAGGTAACCTATTTATTGGAGCAGGGGAGGAAGCCACAAGTGGTGGACTGGAGCCTGAATGTGTATGGGGAGGGACGTTCCTTTCTGTGCAACCCGGACTTTATGAATGCTTGGCGAGCAGAGAAGACAATCGTATTTATCTTTCTTTAAAAAAAGGAAGCGAAGGCACCAATAGCTTTACGGGTCTGATTCGATTGTAGGTTGCAGGATCAACCCGTAACGGCCCATACAAGCCACCTGAACAGGTGGAAGCAGGAACAACCGGAACCGGGGAAAATGGATAAAGGGCTATCCCCACGGCTTACACATCCGTGAAGACAGCCCTTTATCCGTCTATTGATACTTTACAATAATGGCATTGCTGATTTGGCGCCCGGGTGTGGTGAGATAGGAGCCGTTGTAATACAGCCCGCTGGAAGCACCGCCGTCCAAGTTCATGGCCTGATAAGCGCCGGCCTGCTTCATCATTTGGGCGAGTTGCGGTATAGTCGCTCCGCTTGTGGTCAGGAGGATCAGCTTATGATCCCGACTCATTCCGAGTGCGCTGCGGGCGCCGCCGCCTGTTAATATTTTCGGATCCTTGAAGCCTTCGGCTTTGACATTTAGGGAAACCTGTCCGTTCGTGACCAGACGAGGCCCAGCTTGCAGGGCACCTTCGACGTTACCTTGGCTTAACCGTTGTTCAAAGGCAGAACCTGACACCAGCTCGGATAAATGGTTAGCATCGTAGGTGAAGACCGTCCGTTGGTCGCCGGAGCTTTTTTTCAACATCTTTCCGTGACTGACCAGGTAGCCGTAAGGCGTTTTGTAGGAGCTTTTGGTATAGGCGTCAAAGAATGTACCATTTATGGCTACAACCGCTTGATTACGTTTGGCGAGACTGCTTAAGTCTTCCACTTTGCCGATAGTATTGCCTGCCAGAGCCACATCCAGGCTTACCTTGGGATGGAGCATAGAGATGGTGACCACCTTAGCGGAAAAGGTACGAGATCCGACCTTGAAGCTTTTATGAGCCGTCGTAATGGGTGTAGTATTTCCGGGTAGCTTACCGGTAAGTACCGGAAGCGTGACGGACGTTGTACCCTGCTTAATGTGTACAGCTGAGGTTTCCTTTTGCCATGAGACTTGCAGGTTTAGATATTGGCTGATGAACTGCAAGGGTACATAGGTCGAACCATTATCGGTAAAAGGAGCATTTTGCAAACGGACCGTTTGATCGTTCACTTTGGCAGTAGATTTTCCGGCAAATAGGGTAATCCGAGTATTGCCTTGCGCAATTTCTATTTTTTTGTCCGCTGCCGTCATGTTGAGTGTGATCCCTTCATAGCTGTTCAGGAGACGAAGCGGGATGAAGGAGTGGTTACTCTGGTCCACATAGACCAGCATAGGTGCTGGGGCAGCAGCGTAGATCGGGGATACAAGTAATAGCAAGGACAGGATAACAAGTGCGGTGATTCTTTTCATGAATAGATCAATCTCCTTATGTAGTCTTGACACTTTACGAGGTGCTTGTAATTATATCGGGTTTTATAAGTTGTAAATGTATGTTATGCGAATTTTGAGTGTTTAGCTGATATAGGAAGCGGGAGGTTGGAGATGAGCAGGTATGAGACAAGACTTGAGGATTACCGTCGCAGAGAGCGCCCATCTTATCGTGTATTTGAAGGATTGCAGGAATTGGTGCGTAGCGTGGGGCAACTGCATAATAACTGGTTATATGTGAATGTGGATCAATGGGATCAGGACCCTGTTCACACACCGATTTATTATTGGGATGAGCATTGGCTAGAGGAATGTGCAGAGGAGGGTACAGCCGTAACCAACGAACAAGATGAGTATATTCCCAAGTGGGTGCCGGATCGTCAGGTTCAAACCTGGTTTGAGTTGGCGACCTTCGAAAGTATTGTGGAAGTCCTTAAGGCTGCTGGACAGCCAGTGACGCTTCAGATGGTGATTATGGCGGTAAAATACTATGACAAACGAGATGCCTATCTGGACTATGAAGAGGTGAAGGCAGTGACAGACCTGTGGTCTGTGCTGACAAAGGTGAGAAACCACCTTACATAATGAACAAAGCCTGTAGAACAAACAGGGCATACATACACTGGATGGGGGAAGCAAATGAGTAATCATGAAATGGCAGCAAAGTGGCGACAGGAAGGAAAAAGGTATGCCGCAGATGTGAATGAATTTATCAGAGTCGGCATGGAAAGTGAATGGCAGCAGGAGCAATCAGAGCCAAAGCAGGACGAACGCCCCAAGATGGCTAAAGATATTTTTCGTATGATTCAGGAGGCAAATCAGGCTGGTGAAATGGAGCAGTTACGTCGAGAAATTCCAGCCGCGTCTTGGCCGCTTACACCAGCATTCGAGGAGGCTTTGCAAGCCGTTAGGCCGATAGCTTTTGTGAATGGAGGCAATGAAATCATTGTACATGCGGGCAATCCTCGGGAACGTGGGACGATCTATGTGACGGGAAAAGATGGAATCTTGCAAATCCCCGGACTGCATCGAGTAGGCTGTTCGCCGGACGGGACTTATTTTGCGTTGGTGGATGGACAGGGGATTCGTATTGTTCGTCAACCGGACCGAAATCTGCAAGGAGAAGAGACAGCACATTTTCAGTGGAAGGATATACAAGGACGCTTAAAAGCATCCATTCCTGATCTGGAGTGCTTGGGAGATGAGGAGCATCTTGAGGATATATTAGATGAAGTGATTCCGTTTGGCGATGGACAGCGACTTCTGCTGGTTTGTGGTTACGGCGTTTATTTGCTGGCTGGTGATCAGGTGGATTTGATCCATCCTAAGGCGTCTGAACGAAGAGAACTAGAGCTGGAAGATACGATTGTGGATATGGCTCATGGAGCTGTGTCGAGGGATGGACGCTGGATCGCTTACGGCAGCCAGATGAGTGAGCATATGCTTATGGATCTGTCCGATAAGACGGTGCATACATTGGAGCCAAGTTCTAGTTATCCGCATTATGCTCTATTTTCCAAAGATGATCTGGACGTCTGGTACAATGCCTGTCATTTCTACAACGGTGCCACCATTCAAGTGTCGATTGCTGAGGTGGAGCAGGGTCTTGCTCAGAATAAGGAAGAATGGTCGATAATGAATGAAGAAATGCGAGTATACGCTGCAACAGCGCTGACACAAGGATCTATTTTGGGTGATGCCTACGGTTATCTCCGTTTGATTGACAGGGAGGGTCGTGAACTTTGGCGCTATTTTGTCGGCAGTACGATATCCGGGCTGGCAGTTACACCTGATGAAGGTATGTTGGCGGTTGGAACGTATGGCGGTATGCTTCATTTGATTGATTTGCAGAGCGGCACGAAGGATGAATATAGCATTGGCACCGCGCGAATTCACGAGACAGCGCGTTGGGTGATCTGGCGGAACTATGAGCCATTGCGCTGGTAATACTAATATTCCGCAAATGGTGATAAAAGCAAGTTCTGATAAGCTGAACTTAAAAAGTGTAGTAGCACATGATTACAATGCTATTTTCAGATAGAGGGCATTTGGCATTAACCCATGATGCAAAATGTGAATAGAAAGGAAAGAGGTGTGAGGACATGGACAAGAAAGCGGATATTCGTACATCCATGAAGGAACTATTTGCTCAGATGGATGAAGCCTTTTTTATGGATGTGGAAGAAAATGTACCGATTGAAATGCGTGATGGGAATGTCGACGAGGAGGGATGGATCAAGTGGAAGCCTCTCCCTTCGCAGATTACTGAACAGGAAGTTCGGGAGATGGAGGAAAAATACCATTTTGAGCTACCGCCCCTGCTGAGGAGTTTTATCATGTCCTACCATTATGTATCTTTACAATTCGATAATGAATCCATTCCGGGAGTATACTGGAGCGATTGTACGTTTGTTGAGTTTCCACGTCTGCCTGTAGGTCAGGGCTTAAAGGCATTTTATGATTTGCTCGATCAATGGTCACCTCTGCTATCAGCAGGCTACATTCCTTTTGCAATAGCAGAGGACGACCAGGGTCCCGTTTGTTTAAATGCAGGCAGCAGACATAAGGACGGCGATTATCCTATTGTTTGGTTCTTTCATGAAGACCTACAGCATTTGAATGAGGATGAGCTGCGGATCAGGAGTAATCTGCTTCCCCATGTACAGGGGCTGTTTCCATCTTCTGTCGAAATGTTTAACGTGATGTTTAAGCACATTAGACACTAGCGATTTCCTAAAATGTAATTTTACTGCTCAGCCAACCGAGATATTGACATAAAAAATGAGGAATGTTATAAAAAAGGTAGGCTAGCACTCGAATGATGGGAGTGCTAACAAAGTTGAATCGTTTGCATAGCTCATATCTGCTGGCCTTACATAGGTTCATATCTGAAAGGAGATATCCGAATGGAGAAAAAACAGTTTCAGGCTGAGTCCAAGCGTCTGCTAGAAATGATGATTAACTCGATTTACACGCAAAAGGAAATTTTCCTAAGAGAGCTGATCTCCAATGCAAGTGATGCGATTGACAAAATTTATTACAAAGCATTGACGGATGATCAACTGGTCTTTGACAAAGAAAATTATTATATCAAAGTAACTGCCGATAAGGATAACAGAACGCTAACCCTGCGTGATACCGGGATTGGTATGACCAAGGAAGAACTAGAAAATAACCTGGGTGTTATTGCTAAGAGCGGCTCGCTGGCATTCAAAAATGAAAATGAATCCAAGGATGGTCATGACATCATCGGTCAATTCGGCGTCGGCTTCTATTCAGCTTTTATGGTAGCCGATGTGGTTACAGTGACTACCAAGGCTTTGGGAAGTGATACTGCTTATATATGGGAATCCACAGGTGCAGACGGGTATACCATTGAAGAAGCTGAGAAGGACGAGGTTGGAACCGAGATTGTTCTAAAAATCAAGGCAAACACCGAAGATGAGTCCTACGACGAATATTTGGACGAGTATCGTTTAAAAGCACTGATTAAAAAATACTCCGACTTTATCCGCTATCCGATTAAAATGGATATTACAGGCAAGCGTCTGAAAGAGGGAAGCGACAACGAATTCGAGGATTACGAAGAAGAACAGCGTATCAACAGCATGGTTCCTATCTGGAGAAAAAACAAAAGCGAGCTGACCGACGAGGATTATCAAAATTTCTATGCGGAAAAACGCTATGGCTACGACAAGCCGCTCCAGCATATCCACGTCAGCGCGGACGGCGCGGTAGTGTACCAAGCTATTCTGTTTATTCCTGAAAATATCCCGTTTGATTTCTACTCCAAGGAATATGAAAAAGGGCTGGAGTTGTATGCCAACGGTGTGCTGATTATGGAAAAATCTCCTGACCTGCTGCCGGATTATTTTAGCTTTGTCAAAGGTATGGTTGACTCCGAAAGCCTGTCACTCAACATTTCCAGAGAAATGCTGCAGCATGACCGTCAGCTGAAGCTGATTGCCAAAAATATCGAAAGCAAAATCAAAGGCCAATTGCTGACCTTGCTCAAAAATGACCGGGAGAAGTATGATCAATTCTACAAATCATTTGGCAGACAATTGAAATTTGGTGTTTACAACGATTACGGCAGACATAAAGAAACTCTCCAGGATCTGCTCATGTTCTACTCTTCTACAGAGAAAAAGCAGGTTACTTTGGACGAATACGTATCACGTATGCCAGAGGATCAGAAGTATATTTATTATGCTTCCGGCGAGTCCAACGAGCGTATTGAAAAACTGCCGCAAACCGAAATGGTGGCCGATAAAGGCTACGAAATTCTGTACTTCACCGATGATATTGATGAGTTCGCTATTAAAATGCTCTTAAGCTACAAAGAGAAAGAATTCAAATCTGTATCGAGCGGCGATCTGGGCATTGAGCCTGACGAAAACGAGAAAGAAACAGAGGCAGAACAAAACGACAACAAAGAGCTGTTCGAGTACATGAAGGGCTTGCTGGAAGGCAAGGTATCCAGTGTTAAAGCCTCCAAGCGCTTGAAGACACATCCGGTATGTCTGTCCGCAGACGGCGAAGTGACGATTGAGATGGAGAAAATCTTGAACGCTATGCCTAATAACGCCGATGTCAAAGCGAATAAAGTGCTGGAAATCAACATAAACCATGCGGTGTTCAACTCTTTGAAAGAAGCTTTTGCCGCGGATAAGGAGAAAGTAAACCTCTATACGGCATTACTGTATAATCAGGCTTTGCTGATCGAAGGCTTGCCGCTGCAAGATCCGGTTGAATTCACGAATGATATTTGCAAAATCATGGTTTAAAAAGCTTTACTGTATAGAGCCGTTCCCATACTGGGGGCGGCTTTATTTATCATAAACGCTTCTTAAAGCTCCATAATAGGTCATATAGCGCTTACAGAAAAAGGATGGGCCACACAATGCCGATCATACTCAATACAAAGGAGGGCGATTACATGAGTCTGGATCGAGCCAGCGAGGAACTCCAAAATTTAAACCGAAGTGAGCTTATACAGTTGGTGGAAAAAATCATCAGAGATGAGGGAACAGAAGAGGAAATCGACAGCATGCTGACCATAGTGATGCAAAATACGCCCCATCCGGGGATCAGTAATTTGATCTACTGGGATGATCGTGATTTGAGTGCGGCAGAGATCGTAGATGAGGCATTACGCTATCAGCCCATAATTTTACCCCCACATGAATCTTCTTCATAGGATGCGGAGGGGTGGTCTTTTGTTTAGAAATAAGATAATATTAACTCTTTAGGGCTATGAGCATTATATTCAAAAAAACTTCCGTTAAATGCGTGCTGACTTCCCTGGTATGTATGGGGTAATGTTTGTTTTCTGCACACTTTACGAAGTTTTTATGCCTAATTTTGGGATTTGTAAAGTTTTTGTGACATGCTCCTGTGAATTTTGATACAGCAAATTGTCGTTTTTCTTGATTATTTGGTGGGATGTCTTTATAATCATTTTGTTTGCAAGAATGATTAGCGATTAGCGTATGGAATAAGGAGGTTATTTATTTTGGGAAAAGCATTGATTATTGGCGCCGGTGGCGTGGCCAGCGTTGTGGTGCATAAATGTTGCCAAAACCCAGATGTATTTGAAGAAATTTGTATCGCAAGCAGAACTGTTGAGAAATGCGATGCGCTTAAAGAGAAGCTGGGTGGAGGTCGTACGAAGATACAAACGGCTCAGCTTGATGCTGACAACACCGACATGGTCATTGACTTGATTCGAAGCTTTCAACCGGATGTAGTTATCAATGTGGCTCTCCCTTATCAGGATTTGACGATAATGGATGCTTGCCTTGAGACAGGTGTTCATTACGTTGATACGGCGAACTATGAACCGCCGGATACGCCGAAGTTTGAATACAGCTGGCAATGGGCCTACAAAGAAAGATTCGAAAAAGCAGGAATTACAGCTCTGCTGGGCAGCGGTTTTGATCCAGGCGTAACTGGAGTATTTACGGCTTATGCTCAAAAGCACTACTTTGATGAAATTCATACGATTGATATTGTGGATGCGAATGCAGGGGACCACGGATATCCTTTTGCAACTAATTTTAATCCGGAAATCAATATTCGTGAAATTACGGCGAAGGGCCGTTACTTTGAAAACGGAGAATGGATTGAAACTGAGCCACTTTCTGAGAAAAAGGTATACGACCTTCCTGAAATTGGACCGAAAAATATATATCTTTTGTACCATGAAGAACTGGAATCTCTTGCAGTGAATATTAAAGGCGTGAAAAAAATCCGCTTCTGGATGACGTTCTCGGACAATTATCTGAATCATTTGAATGTACTTCAAAACGTAGGCATGACTTCGATCGAGCCTATTGATTACGAAGGACAACAAATCATTCCACTGCAATTCCTGAAAGCTATTTTGCCAGACCCGGCTTCTCTGGGACCAAGAACAAAAGGCAAAACGAACATTGGTTGCATCATCCAAGGTGTGAAAGATGGAAAACCAAAAACGTATTATGTTTACAATGTTTGTGATCATGAGGAATGTTATGCAGAGGTTGGCTCTCAAGCCATTTCTTACACAACTGGTGTTCCTGCCATGATCGGCGCAATGCTTATTATCAAAGGTATCTGGAAAAAACCAGGCGTTTACAACGTTGAGGAATTTGATCCAGATCCATTTATGGAAGCACTAAATAAACACGGATTGCCATGGCAAGAGAACTTTACGCCAACGTTGCTTGATTGAGGTCTGTGATGAATATTGATATTACAGGACTTCCATCACCTTGTTATCTTGTTGACGAAAGACTTCTTGTCAAAAACCTTGAGGTTTTAAATTCCGTCCAAGAGCGGACAGGCTGTAGCATTTTGCTCGCTCTTAAGGGATTTTCGATGTTTTCGACCTTTCCTCTGGTTGGCAAATACTTAAAAGGCGTAACCTCCAGTTCGTTGTTCGAGGCACGACTTGGTCGCGAAAAAATGGACAAGGAGGTTCACGTATACGCACCTGCTTATGTTGACAGTGAATTTGATGAGCTATTGAAGTATGTTGACCATATTGTTTTCAACTCCTTTGATCAACTGAAACGCTACAAAAGCAGAGTGCAAGGCGTAACTTCCAAAAAAATCGACATCGGCATTCGGGTTAATCCGGAATATTCGGAAATCGAAACGCCGCTGTATGATCCTTGCTACAACAACTCCAGAATGGGTGTGACCCTGGCTAACTTTAGACCTGAGGATCTGGATGGCGTGGATGGTATTCATTTTCATACGATGTGTGAACAGAATTCAGATACGCTGGAGCGCACCATTAAAGTCGTGGATGAGAAATTCGGGCCATACATTAAGAATATGAAATGGCTCAATTTCGGCGGCGGTCACCATATTACCAGAGAAGACTATGATCTGGACACGCTGGTACGCTGTATTCAATATTTTCAGGATAAATATGGTGTGCAGGTTTATCTGGAGCCAGGCGAAGCTATTGCTTTGAATACCGGATATCTGGTGGCTACCGTATTGGATACGATGAAAAACGGAATGGATATTGCCATTCTGGATACTTCGGCTGAATGTCATATGCCTGATGTGCTGGCTATGCCATATCGTCCGAATATCATTGATGCAGGCAAGCCTGGTGAGTATGCTTACACCTACAGACTTGGTGGACTTACGTGCTTGGCTGGAGATGTGATTGGAGACTATTCCTTTAAAGAGCCATTGAAGCCGGGAGACAAGCTTGTATTCTGCGACATGGCCCATTACACGATGGTCAAAAACCACATGTTCAACGGAGTCAACCTGCCAGCCATCGCCAGCTACAACGACGAAGAAGGCATTAAGGTAATCCGTCAGTTCTCCTACGAGGACTTTAGCTCGCGTTTGTCGTAAGACAAGGGTAATGTGAAATAACAGAGTGTACCAATTGCATGATCTTAAAAAAGAGCCTAGCCCCTTAAAAAAGAGCCTAGCCCCTTAAAAAAGGGGCTAGGCTCTTGGTGTAGTTAGAGTTTTTTGATTTTTGTACGCGCCTTTTGTATGTATCCAACACAACAGCAGGCAGTAAATAATAATTTAACTATTTGGAAAGTTACATAAATTTATTTAGGCTACCTTATAACTTCAGTAGAGATTTTATAGTCGAATACCTTTCCTCCAGGTTGAAGTCCTGGTACATCGACAGCTAGGTAGTATTCCTTACCTTTTTCAAGATCAGCATTTAAAGAATATTGGGCGTTTTTTGAACGTTTAATTCGTTTACCATTACTATCGTAAAGAGTTAGTTCCATCCAAGAATCAGGGTATTGGTCGCCTTCAATTATAAACTGAACTTCGTTCGATCTAAAAACCTTAATTTTAAATACATCGTAGGCTTCCCAGCCTCCTTGAACCTCTTTACCAAGGGTACCGATGACAGCATCACCTATAAAAAAATAGTTAGCTTGTTCAAAACTATCATTTGGCTCCTGTTCATTATATTCAAGTACAGAGGTTAGAGTTGATTCCTTTGCTACTGGTACAGAATTTGCTTCTTCGGCTAAAGCGACACTGGCAGAAGTACTTAACATAAGTGTCAGGCCTAATGAAGTTAACAACATTTTTTTCATTGATAAACTTCCTTCCTTTTTTGTGATTTATATTCATTTATATGAATATATTAGTAATTACGCTCGAGTTTATTGTATATCATTAACCAGGGAATTGGAATAATAAAAAGGGATATTTATCAATAAAATAAATATAATAGAACATTTTGTTACGGAATTGCATTTCGCTTGTTTACAGGTTTTTTCTAGGGCTTCTGTTTAAAGGTTAGGTTTCTTGGAGGAAAATATATATGGTATACTCATTGGATTAAGAACAAACTTCGACATGAGTTGGATAATAAATTGTAACGATAGGCAGAGGTGAATTGTACATGTTCGACCCTACGGTTTTTGATAATTTAAAAGTGGCTATGGAAAATACGGTTTACGATCTGGATAATTTGGATTCACGTATTGACATTACACAGCGGATCGACAGATTGGAAATGTCCGTGATGTCACGTGAATTTGCTGTCCAATTCAGACTGAGAGAACACCCGAGTGTGACAGCAGAGATTCAACTAAAGGCGGATTTAAACAACTTGGCTGCGGAAATTTTGGAAATCAAAGATCAAGTTCCGGGATGTGTCTTGTTGCTGAGTTTTTACATGGAAATTCGTGAGATTGAGTCACAATGCAGCCGGATTGAAAATATACTGGCCGAAATTTGGAAGCCCGATCTTAGACCGGTACAAACCCTTAGTCAGATTTACGGAGAGAAGACGTCTATATACCAAAACAGGATTGAACTCCGATTTTCCAGACAAATTAACGAAGATCAGATGGAAGACATTCCAGAGCTGTTGGAACACATATTGCTGACGCTTATGGAATTAAACAAGGTCTAAAGGGTTAGGGACCTAATGTAAATGACATTAGTAGACCAACAAGTTAACGTTAGAGGAGTTGAAAGTATAAATGAATGAACTAGAATTCTCTCAAGTATATGCGATTATGGAGGCTTCTTTTCCTGAAACGGAATGCAGAACATCCGAGTCACAAAGGGCTCTGCTTCATCATCCATGTTATCGTTTACTTACCAAAAAGGACGAACAAGGGCAAATAATTGCTTTTTTGGCGGGATGGGAGTTTACAGATTTTCGGTTTGTAGAGCATATTGCCGTAGATTCGGCTATACGAGGTGGCGGGTTAGGTAAAGAGCTTATGAGCAAGTTTATTTCACAGTCCGGTAAACCGGTAGTACTGGAGGTTGAGCCACCAGTGGATGAATGGACTCAGAGAAGAATTGGTTTTTATGAACGTTTGGGGTTTCATCTGAACCATTTTGACTATGTACAGCCCCCTTTAAGAGAAGGACAGGCTGATCTGCGGCTTCAAATTATGAGCTATCCAGGTGCGCTGGCTGAACAGGATTTTGCTCCGTTTAAAGAGATTTTATATACCGAGGTCTATAGGTTAAATAAGAAGACTATATAGTTAAAGATGCTTCATTATCGTTCATGTTTTGTCCATGCCATCACAAATTCTTTCTCGTCAGTTTCGGCATCAACAGATTCCGCTTGAATGGTAAATCCATTTTTGGTATAGAAGTTAAATGCTTTCGTGTTCGACTGGTATACTTTTAATTGAATCTCATCATGTTGCTTCTTGATCCAATCTAGTAGTAACTTGCCATAGCCTTTTCTTTGAGAATCAACACGTATAAACAGAGCCGCCAAGTATCCATCCAACATGGAGACGAAGCCGCCAATGCTATGATCATCTTGTATGATAACGTAGTTTTGAGCGAGAGGAAGATACCTGTTTTCCATCTCGGTAACTTGTGATGCCCAATACTGCGGAGCAATAAAATGATGGGCTTCTATGGAAGCATCTAGCCAGATGGCTGCCAACTCGTTGAGCTCTTCCACATTTGCGGGTCTAATCGACATCGTATCTCCTCTTTTCACAGTGCAGTATGTAATCTTATAGATGATGTTGAAATAAAAAAGACCGTCCGAGGACGGTCTTTCTACCCGTGACGCTTAATTAAAGCTTTGATCCGTATCCCGCGCCTCCGTCAACTCTGTAAATTAGAGAATAACGGACCGGGTAAGGGATACGCTCAACATGTGATTATTGATGTTGACGCACCTCCTTTCCTGATGGACCCATTTTACCATATATGGATTGTGATATCCAGTGATTTTCTTATATTTGCGGAAATGATTCATAGAAAATACAAAATAAAAATGGCTTGATTTTATGTTCTATGGAAGATATAATCTTAATTACGGTGACTGAAAAACATCGGTGTGAGTACATAATATGCGGTCGTGGCGGAATTGGCAGACGCGCACGGTTCAGGTCCGTGTGGGCTAACCCCCGTGGAGGTTCGAGTCCTCTCGACCGCATCATAGCCTAACATTTACAGGTTCTTGGATTGGCTGGATGCCACCAAGAGCCTGTTTTTATATGGTTAAGATGCGTGTACCATTATAACTATTTTATTTATACTGAAATATATATTTAATATAGTCCTTTGCACTCTGATTAATGTCTTCGTCGCTTGCTTGAAATGAGGCTCCGAAGACAGCGAAATAGGGTAATGTTATCGCGCCAACATGCACTGCGCTTGCTTTAAAAGGTGCTATAACTTCATCTACAGTAAAAGAAACGGAACCAGTAGGTGAGTAATTTTCTTTTTTATCGCCGATGGACATGGCTATCCCTAGCTTCTTTCCTTTTAGCTTATCACCTTGTGAACCATAAGCCCATCCATGAGTAAAAACATCATCCAACCACTTTTTTAATAAAGGTGGGTAACTATACCAATATAAAGGGAATTGAAATATAATATTACTATGTGCTTCAAGTAGCTGTTGTTCTTTCAAAACATCAATGCTCCAGTTTGGATACTCTTTATAAATTTCGTGGATTGTAATTTCATTGGTATATTGAAGTATTTCTCGTTTCCATCTGTTATTTACTCTAGAATCTTCGATATGGGGATGAGCTAAAATCACAAGAGTTTTCATCATAAATCACCTTTCTTACGTAACATATTTGCCTTTGTAGATGCTCTATTATTATTCTGTATGCTTCAAAAAAAGTAAATACACACAATAAAGTAAGATAGTTACTTGAAAGTGTGCATTGGACTTAGAATGAAGATACGCAATTATAAAATTAATTAGATAAACTTTGTTATTTTTAGCGTTGAAGAGGTGGTACTATGAAACAATATAATTTAGGCATAGAAGCAACACTTGAGATCATCGGAGGTAAATGGAAATCATTAATCATTTGTTTATTAATGTCTGGTAGAAAAAGGACAAGTGAATTACAGCGTAGTATTCCGGGCATTTCTCAAAAGGTTCTTATACAGCAACTTCGCGAACTTGAAAAGGATGGTATCATAGGTAGACATGTGTATAATCAAATGCCTCCAAAAGTGGAGTATTATATAACGGAATATGGAATTACAGCAAATGAAATTATTGACTTAATGTGTTCTTGGGGAAGGGCTAATATCCAAATAAGACAACAGCAAGGAGAAGATGTGATGTTGTTAGAAAATGATTCAAAATGAATAGTGGAGTAAAAAAGCGTTGCAGACTATGATGTTTACGGTAGTTTTCTTCGGCTGTCTTCAAGTGTTATGTTATGTGTTGAGCCGCAAGCTGATTTGCTATATAGTTATGACTGGACAACCATTACATCCATATTAAATGAATGCTAAAGTAGGGGGACCCTTGCAATGATTATTAAACCGAAAATCCGTGGTTTTATATGTACGACTGCACATCCTGCAGGATGCGCGGCTCATGTTAACCGTCAGATCAACTACATCAAAGACAGCACATCAATACAAGGAGCTAAAAAGGTGCTTGTGATCGGAGCATCTACTGGATACGGGCTGGCTTCTCGTATTGCTGCGAGCTTCGGTCTGGGAGCGGACACCATAGGGGTATCCTATGAACGTCCCGCATCAGAGGGGCGCACGGCTTCAGCAGGCTGGTATAATACGGTAGCCTTTGAAAGAGCGGCCAGAGCAGCTGGCTACATAGCGGAAAGCATTAATGGAGATGCTTTTTCTCATGAAATTAAGCAGGAGACGTTGAAGCTGGTAAAGGAAAAGCTGGGCAAGGTAGACCTGATTGTATATAGTGTCGCTTCACCGCGACGGACACATCCCGATACGGGTGAGACCTTTAATTCCGTTCTCAAGCCTATCGGACAGTCTTTTTCTAATAAAACAGTGAATACGAATACAGGTGTCGTATCACAAATTACGCTAGAACCGGCTACGCAGGAGGAAATTGAGAACACCATTACGGTAATGGGTGGCGAAGATTGGTCCTTGTGGCTGAAAGCGTTGGAAGAAGCTGATCTGCTGGCTGAAGGGGTAACCACACTGGCTTACTCGTATATTGGTCCCGAAATTACGGAGGCTATCTATCGTAAAGGAACCATTGGCCAAGCTAAAAATGATTTGGAAGCTACAGCACATACTTTAACAAAGCAACTGGAGCGTTATCATGGAAAAGCTTACGTTTCTGTGAATAAAGCTTTGGTTACACAATCCAGTTCGGCTATTCCAGTCGTACCTTTGTATATTTCTTTGCTGTTTAAGGTCATGAAGGAAAAGGGACTGCACGAGGGATGTATTGAGCAGGCACAACGTCTGTTCGAGACGCTATACAGTGGGTCCACTGTGGAAACGGATGAAGAAGGACGCATTCGGCTGGATAACTGGGAAATGAGAGACGATGTGCAGCAGGCTGTCAAAGCAGCTTGGTCCGAAATCACTACAGAAAACGTATCTGAATTGGGTGATCTCGAACAATACCGTCTGGATTTCCTCCAATTATTTGGATTCGGGTTTGATGAAATTGATTATGAATTAGACGTTAATCCATAGGTTGATACACTTTCATAAGTGATATTTGTAAAACAAAAACGGGTACTCTCAAGCGATGCAATTGCTTAAGAGTGCCCGTTTTTTATGTATATTGGCAAAAAACAAGTTGCACTCGTTTCACTAACAGCATTTATCGAGAATTAGACGTGGAAAGCGACTTACGGTGCAGCAAGCGAAAAACGGCAATGGTAATGATAATCCCCGCTACGCCAAAGACTGCAACAGAAGTCAGAGCTCGATAGGCTTGCCAGCCGAACAAAAATGCAATACCACTGCCAAACGTTGTACCTGCCAGTAAACCAAGTGCGCAGGCAATATCCGTTCCAAATTTCATAAACATGTTCCTTTCGAATATATAAATTAAAAAGTAACTTGTACTTTTTCGCTGGACTTGGACACACACTTGTGCGTACAATTAAATAGTAATCGTTTTCAAACGGAATCTCTTAATCATTATGGATCATTCTTGTGCAAATTATTCCTTTTTCAGGAGGCTGATGAAATGAATATGAATGAACAGATCAAGCTGTGGAACGAAGAGGCGCAGGCTAGTAACGCTGACCATCCTCACCGAAAGGTTGAATTGTGTATCGAGGTACGAGATGGAGCACTGGAGTCTGTTGTTCCTTATTTGAACCAACTGGATTATCGTCATGTAACTCTGGTAGAAGATGAGCATACTTCGGCGGCGGCAGGAAAAAAAGTGGCTGAGCTGATCCGTGAGGCAGGTTTGACAGTTGATGTAGTTCGCTTACCTCAGAATGCTGTAGGGGATGTCATTGCTGATGAAACCTATATTATGAAAGTGCTGCTGGGTGTGGTGGATAAGAGTCAGGCTGTACTTGCTGTAGGCTCCGGCACAATTCATGATCTGGTTCGCTTCGTATGTTATAAAATGAATCGTCCGTTCTTGTCAGTACCGACGGCTGCTTCGGTGGATGGTTTTACCTCCGCAGGCGCACCACTAATTGTGGACGGCAGCAAGCAGACATTCCAAGCAGTTCCGCCAGAGGCGATCTTTGCTGATTTGTCCGTGCTGGCAAATGCGCCACAGACGATGACTGCGGCCGGTTTTGGCGATATGCTCGGTAAGTTCACCTCACTAGCGGACTGGCATGTTTCCAGAGATTTGGGAAACGAGCCGTATTCACCTGTGGCTAATCGCATTACTGAGGAGGCTCTGCGTGACTGTGTAGAGCATGTCGACGAGATTGCGGCAGGTAGCAAGGCTGGGGTCGAGGTATTGATGAATGCGCTGATTGCATCCGGTATTTCGATGCTGATGATAGATCATTCCCGTCCAGCGTCAGGGGGAGAGCACCATATTTCCCACCGAATTGAAATGGATTTTATCGCAGAGGGACGCAAGCAAGTTTTGCATGGTGCCAAAGTGGGCGTAGCATCCGCATTGCTGTCTGACCTGTACAGGGATTTAGCAGCCAGTCAGGATGTAGAGGCATTTAAGGTGTATCGGGAATTGCCTACGTCGGAGCAGATGCGCGCATGGCTGGCTCAGGTCGGAGGCCCATCTACCATTGCCGAGCTCGGGGTTACGGAGGAACAGCTCGCTCGTGCATTGCGCACGGCTCATACCTTGCGTGATCGCTATACTGGACTTAAGTATATGAATGAACATCAATTGCTTCGTTCGTAATGTGCAACATCTACACAAATTGTCCTTAGATATTCGGCCAGTTATGTGTGGCAAGGAAGGGATAAGTGAATGGGTTTACACCTCCGGCAGCAATACGACGATATCCTGCTCCTGTAACATTTGTATGTACAAATGAACGGTATGCTATAATCGTGGAATATGAACAGGTACACGATATTGCAAGTACGGAGGAAATTATGGCGCCCAAATATATACAAGTTAAACAGGAAATTTTGTCCTGGATTCATTCATCTAAACTGGAACCACAAAGCCAGCTTCCATCTGAGCATGAAATGTCTGAGCAATTTGCCGTTAGTCGGCAAACGGTGCGTCAGGCGCTGGGTGAGCTGGTGCAGGAAGGCTGGCTGTTTCGGATGCAGGGCAAGGGAACCTTTGTCGCGACACGGGACAGCAAGCAGCCCGAAGATCCAAAGACGATTGGAGTCGTTACAACCTATATATCGGATTATATTTTCCCATCCATTGTACAGGGAATTGAATCCAAATTGAGTCGCCAGGGATACAAGATGCTGCTGTCAAGCACAGGTAATGACCCTGAGCAAGAAAGTCAGTGCCTAGAAATGCTGTTAAGTCAACCGCTGAGCGGAATTATTATTGAACCGACCAAAAGTGGAGAGCGTAACCCCAATCTGAACTATTATTTAACCGTGGAAAATCGCCAAATTCCTTATTTGATGATCAATGCGCGTTATGAGGAAATGGATGCGCCATGTCTGCGGGTAGATGATGAAAAGGGTGGTTTTTTGGCGGCCGAGCATCTGATTAAGCTGGGACATCGACGCTTGGCTGGGTTTTTCAAAACCGATGATATGCAGGGGATTCTTCGTATGAAGGGATTTGTGGCCGCTCACCGCAAATATGGAGTGACATTACACCCGAACGCAGTAACGACTTACCGGACAGAAGAAAAAAATGAGATTCCGCTACAACGTGCGTCGAGGCTGCTGGCGATGGAGGCGGGAGAGCGTCCTACTGGATGGGTGACCTATAATGATGAGTTGGCTGTTCGACTCCTGGATATTGTACGTTCGGCGGGCCTGAACATTCCCAATGATCTATCGCTGGTTGGGTTTGATGATTCATTTTTGGCGACAGCAACGGAAATCAAGCTAACGACAATTCGACATCCAAAGGAAGAATTGGGGTTACGTGCTGCCGATACCATGCTGTCGATGATTGAAGAGAAGGGGTACCATGAAGAAGATCGTCAGTTAATTCTACCGCCTGAGCTCATCGTTCGTGAATCTACGGGGCCTGTTCAGGTAATGCCTGGAGAAAACAAAACTAGGCAGGGAGATCAGTCTTAACATGTAAGGACAAGTTAGTAAGTGTACAGCTTCAACGCTTAATATTTGATGGGCATGTTTTTCGCCATACCGAACAGTCTGTTTTCTGGATTGCAGAAATAGACTGTTTTTGCTATGTTTTTTCTGAAAATGAGTACATAAATCTATCGAGAAAATACATAAAAAAGACTAGCTAAGTTGTACGTACAAGCATATAATGAAAGCGGAACCAAGGATAAAGGGTCGTTAAGACCTTCCTGTAATTTTCCATTTGAAGTTAGTTTCAGTCACCTCCTCCATTGCAGATTTCAGAAATGATAGTAAAAGGTGTGTCTTATACATATTAGAACAATTGAAAAAGGAAGTATGGGAGGCCAATTTGGCTCTTCCAAGGCGTGGCCTATGAAGAACTGAAAGCGGAGCAACTGATTGTGCTGAATCTACAAGGCGTTTATTTGCGTTCGCTCTTCGTCAGATACGCATACACATCTGGCATTGTACTGTTCTTTCGTTCGGAATCCAGAATTCACCTCAATGGATCTGGCACTGCTGGGTAAGCATTTTCTGCGCAAGCATGGGGCGAACGCTTATGATGGTCAACGATAAAGGAGGAGGCACACAAATGAGCAAGTATACAATTGGTGTCGATTATGGAACGGAGTCTGGCCGTGCGGTCATTGTTGACCTGTCTGACGGAGCTGAAATTGCTACACATGTAACACTTTACCGTCATGGAGTTATTGATGAAGTATTGCCTGGTAGCGGACGCAAGTTGGATATGGATTGGGCGCTGGAACATCCGGCTGATTATATTGAAGTCCTGACTACTTCCGTACCTGCTGTTATGAAGGAGACAGGGATTTCTCCAGACGATATCATCGGGATCGGAATCGATTTCACAGCATGTACGATGCTGCCGATTGACGCGCAGGGACAACCGTTGTGCTTTGACGAGAACCTGAAAGATGACCCGCATAGTTGGGTGAAACTGTGGAAGCACCATGCAGCACAGGAGGAAGCGGACCGTTTAAATGACATTGCCTCGCAGCGCGGAGAGGCGTTTCAGCCCCGCTATGGAGGGAAAATTTCTTCCGAATGGATGATCGCAAAAATTTGGCAAATTCTGAACGAGGCACCGGACATTTATAATCAAACAGACCGCTTTGTAGAAGCGACCGACTGGGTAATTTCCCAGCTCAGCGGGGAACTGAAACGTAATCAGTGTACAGCTGGCTACAAGTCTATTTACCATCATCGCGATGGTTATCCGGATCGTGAATTTTTCAAAGCGCTCGATCCGCGTCTAGAAAATTTGACGGATACGAAGCTGCGCGGTGAGATTTATGAATTGGGTGCCCGTGCGGGTGGATTAACAGAGGATATGGCTGCAAAACTCGGACTGAACCCGGGAACGGCAGTAGCGGTAGGCAATGTGGATGCTCATGCGGCTGTTCCGGCAGTAGGCGTCGTCACACCAGGCAAGCTGGTGATGGCGATGGGAACTTCCATTTGCCATATGCTCCTCGGTGAGGAAGAAAAAGAAGTAGAAGGTATGTGTGGCGTTGTAGAGAACGGAATTATTCCGGGCTATTACGGGTATGAGGCTGGACAATCG
Organism: Paenibacillus sp. FSL R7-0340; assembly: GCF_038002205.1. NCBI lineage: Bacteria > Bacillati > Bacillota > Bacilli > Caryophanales > Paenibacillaceae > Paenibacillus > Paenibacillus sp. FSL R7-0340. Next base: position 4,288,223 of record NZ_JBBOBY010000001.1, on the reverse strand, counting down.
GCGGTAGGAGACATTTTCGCATGGTTTGTGGAACATGCTGTTCCGGGCGAAGTGAAGGAGCAGGCAGCTGCGGAAGGTGTGAACGTCCATGTATGGCTGGAGCGTAAAGCGGCTGAATATAAACCGGGTGAAACCGGATTGCTGGCACTCGACTGGTGGAACGGTAACCGTTCTCTGTTGGTTGACACCAACCTGACGGGGCTGATTGTCGGATATACGTTGCTGACGAAGCCAGAGGAAGTGTATCGTACATTGCTGGAAGCAACTGCGTTCGGAACACGTAAAATTATCGATGCATTCCATCATAACGGCGTGCCAGTAGACGTATTGTATGCGTGCGGTGGATTGCCGCAGAAAAATCGTCTTTTGATGCAAATTTATGCTGACGTAACCGGACGGGAAATTAAGGTCGCTGCTTCTACCCAAACTCCTGCGTTGGGTGCAGCCATGTTCGCAGCAGTGGCTGCGGGAGCTGAAGCTGGAGGGTACGACGATATCGTCGTAGCAGCGCGTCATATGGCGCGTGTACGGGACGAGAGCTTCAAGCCGATCCCTGAGAACGCGGCCGTGTATGATAAGCTGTACGAGGAATACAGCCGTCTTCACGACTACTTTGGACGTGGAGGCAATCCGATGATGAAAAAGCTAAAGTCCATCAAGGAAGAAGCCAAACGTTCAACTGAAACGGCAAGCATTCATTCTTAAAAAGCTGACAAAATATAAGCAAGAAGTATTTAAAGGTCTGTTATCTAAAAAGCACAGTGCGCCGAGGAATCGGCAGACTGTGCTTTTTTGCATTTTTATATTCTGTGAATTACATGATGTGAAAGTCTCAGCGGATGAAAGATGGTAATGCGTTCCTTTCAAAGACTTTCATGAAAATTACAACCATTTCTCTTTTACGGACATTTTTACTTTTTCAGCATGGCATCAGCAAACAAAATGGATTTTGGAATACGGAAAAACTGTTCCGCCTGATCCTGGAAGGTTTGCGAAGGAACGGTACCCTGATGCAACCATTTCCGAAATGTACCGGGGTGAACACCAATCCAATGACTCACATCGGTCACCGAAATATCATGTACCATGCATAGACCCGCCAAGATCCGATTTTTAACCGGAGAACGAGTCACAGTCCGTTTCATAAAACGGGACGGCGCTGGTTGACAGATGAGTGGTGAACGCCGGACAACCTCTTCATTAAATAGAATATGGTGCGGATAACCAAGTGTATTACACGTCTTTTCCAGATTAGTGTTGCCGGGAATGCGACCTTCATATACCCACGCACTGACACTACGGGAGGAAATGGAAAGCTCCTCGGCAAGTTGGGACAGTTTAATGTCATTAGCCATCAAAACGGCAAGCAAAACGCGATTGCGCACTTGACAGCGTGTTGGTTTACGAAAACGTTTGACACGCACACCTTTTCCCAAATATTTGCGATTGATCAGAGACCACGCCTGAATGGAATGTTTATCTTGTTGTTTAGGCATATACCCTCCGATTTTTTTTAACCACATACTACTATACCCGAAGGGGGGTTTGCAAGTGACTCCTCTCCTGATTTTCTTTTAATCCCATGGGCTTAACCGGTTTATGGAAAATAAGGTCCATTTGGCCTATAAAAATGGAAGTTTAAGGTGTCGATATATTAAAATGTGACATTATTAATGGGAATGGAGGTAATATGTTCTTCTCTTACGATTGTAAGGATGTACAGAGAGAAAAGTGGGTCTTTGCAGCCCAATATGCATTTTTTTGACGAGAAAAAGGGAGGTTATACAGCTAGATGATTTGTAAAAAGGTAGTGGTATGGTTTCTGACGGCGATTTTAGCGATTAACACCTTGCTGTGTCTGCCTGTTGAAGCAGGAGCAGAAAAACAAAATGCAACGGGCGGAATACAACAAGGTCATGCAGGTTTGGTACAGGAGGAACAGGAGATCACTAATGAAACAGTTTCTTTTGATCCGCCAACTTCTGTAACAAACAGCGTTTATAATGCACTCATGATGAGCTTGGCGGCAACGGTGGAGTATACGTCAATCGTTATCGAACCTGGGGAAACCTATGAATTCGAGAATACAGATACGATCAGTAAGTCCATATATAGCAACGCTTCTCAATCAAAAGGCATTTTGTACGATAGTGTAAGTTACAAAGAGGACGGAGACATCAGCACTGTCCATATGGACTATGGCATTAGCCCCATTGGTGTTCCTGGGGGAGGCACAGCGTTTATTACGAATACAGGAACAGCAGCATTAACCGTAAAAGTAACGGACGTCTTCACCTACAGTACATCGGAGGACCCGGCACTAGAGCGAGTTACGGTCTCTAAAAATGAAAGCTATCGGATTGTGAATGAAGGATGGACTGCCCGTTCGATTCAGCATGATGGGTCAAATGCGGACAATCGCCGTTTTGATTACGCAAAATACAAGGCAGACGGAACTTTATCCGCATCTGATCTCAATAGCATTGCTCATCCCTCTTTGGGTGATGGCGAGGAACTGATTATTACAGGTTCCACTGCCAATGCGGTGACCTTCGGATTTCCATACGGCAAATACAGTATAGAAAGCACCGGCGAGCCGGCTTATGCGCGGGTTACCCTAAATCAGGGGGAAAGCTACCAATTTATCAATGTGGGAACCCGATTGGATACGGTGGAAAGTGACGGTACATCTAAAGATAAACTTGACTATGTTGTTTATCTGGCAAACGGAACAGAGGCTTCACGCGGCAGTGGCACTACGGCGAAGCCGCAGATTGCTGTGGACAGATACGCGGTAATTACCCAGGTCACTGCCAATCCGGTTACATATGGGGCTCCATATCGCAATTTTATTGCTCGTCCTGTGGGTGGTGATGCAATCAGCCGTGTGGAGCTTGAGGTGGGCAAGAGCTACATTTTCCACAATAATGGTACGCTAATGAATCCGATCTACAATAACTCCAAAAAGGTAGGAAGCTTGTTCGACTATGCTATTTACAAGCCGGATGGAACGGTAAATTCCTCTGGTTTTAACAGCCAGTCTGGTCCCATGATCCCGCCTTCGGGATATGCCATTGTGACTGTGATCGGTCCGAGTCCTATTATCTTTGATTATACAGATGATTTTTCCTGGGAAACTAGCAATGATCCTGCCTTTTTACGCGTAACACTGTCTAAAGGCGAAAGTTATGCTTTTACTAATATTAGTGATCATTTGAGGAATCTGCATAGCACAGCCAGTACCGTTAAAGGAAAATATGATGTGGTTCTGTACAAAGCAGATGGTACAGAGCAATCCAGGCGCAATACCGGAAACTCAACCTTTTTGGTTGGTGCAGGTAAAAAGGCTAGTGTGACGGTAACCAGTGACACGCCAATCACGTTTGGTGGTATCTATCGGAGCTTTAAGGCCAGCGAAGATGATAATGGTATCGGGCAAACGACGCTGGAGCCAGGGGATTCGTACATTTTCCGCAATCATGATAGCAAATCGAATTCATTGCGGCATGACAAAAGTAGTGGAAGTGCACGCTTTGATTCGGCAAGCTATCGAGGGCTTCGTTTACTGACATCAGATCATTTCAACAATACAGTGGACCCAGAGATTGTTGCAGGCGGTGAAGCCATTGTCACCAATGTATCCGATCGGCCAATCACCTTTAGTTACAGCAGTAAGGTAGAGGCTATGCTTAACGCACAGGCAGCCTTCCATCGAATTACATTGAAACGCGGTGAAAGCCGGAAATTTATCAATGTAAGCACTTTGGACAAGGCTCTGGATGTCATTTCAGTCAGCGGTATGAAGTGGAATTACATGAATTACAAGGCAGACGGTACGGTGTACAGTCAGGCCAGTGATACGACTCAATTGCCGTTGGTACAGGCTGGTGGATATGCCATTGTAACGACGGTTTCGGATGTGCCAGTGACTTATGGAGCTGTGTTAGGAATATTCGACGTTGAGGATGCTCAGGTGCCGACAGGCAATCATGTCACTGTCAAGCAGGGAGAAAGCTATGTATTCCATAATACTGGTTCACAGGCTTCCTCATTAACGACAGATGCTTCAAACGAAAGCCGCCTCTACGACTATGCCATATATGAAGAAGGTAGCGGTGTAAATTCCAAGGTGGATAGAGCAGGTATGGATGCTTCTCTACCTGAAATCTCACTTGGAGCCGGAGATACGCTTGTTGTGACTGTCACTTCGCCGCAAGCCGTGACCTTTCATTTCAAGAATGAAATTAAAGCGGAGCCAAGCACAGAACCGGCGTTGTTAAAAACGTCTTTGTCTGGCGGAAAGCAGGAGATATGGATCAATCGCGGAAGTCAGGAGGCCCCTATCGTGACGAATGCGAAGGCGGCTGGTGGAACGTATCAATATACCGTTACGGATCAGGCTGGAAAAGTGATTCGTGAACATAAAGAGGCGACAGATAATCAACAGCAAGTGCCAGCTAATGCAAATATTCATCTTGCCGTAGCTGCAGCTGCTCCTGCTGTTAACTTTGGAGCGCCTTATCGTGTGTTTGCTGTAAAAAATAACGATGACAGCAAGCTGGACGAACTAATTGAGCTCATAGATAAAGAAGCTGACTTTACGGCAGGCCAACAAGGGAAATATCGGTTTACACCCAAAGAAGACGGGATATACCGTTTTGCGGTGAAGGAGAAATCCAACTTTGCTGCGCAGCAACCCATTGTAAGCTTGTTTACGGACCCTGATTTTAGTAACCAGCTTGTCTCTTCAACAGAGCAAGCACAAATATATGGTTGGGATTACACGGTCTTAGAGTATGAGATGAAGGCAGGCCAAACGGTTTATGTGAAGCTGACAGAAACCAATAGCGGCGCATTACAAACCGTAATTAAGGCAGCACATATGGCGCTTGGTAAGGATACTTCATATGAATATGGAAAAGGGAACCGAATGAATAAAGTTATTTTGTTCACCGGTGATCAAATTCAACTGGATTATGACTTAAACGGAAACGTCATTAGACGGACGAAGAAGGTATTTCCTTTTACAGATTAAAAGGATGTCTTTGCTTCGAAAAAACATAACAGATAGTTAGATGTACAGGCATTATTAAATAGGGGTGAGCGAGTGTTTAAACGTTATATTTGTAGTCTACTATGTATGGCAATGTTGCTGGGTCCATGGAGCACATGGGCATATGGAGAAGAAGGGCACGGAGAGGCGGCAGCTTCTCAGTCTTCTTCGTCTTCCACTCCACAGATTATTACCAGAGCATGGCTTGCGCAGCAAACTGGTAAAGATCAGGCTTGGGTCAATGCACAGTTATCCAAAGGCTATACTTTATATGATATTTATAAAGCTTGGCAAAAAGATGGTGGAGAAAATTCATTACCGGAGCAAAGTCCAAGCTTGTGGGTACAGCAGAATGGGCTGACATTGAGCACAAATGCAAAGGCGGAACCGTCTGATGAGTCGGCTGAGCTGAAGGAAGGTGAAAAGCCCACTCAGGCCGCCCAGGATGAAAAGGCAACTCAACAACCGCTAGATAAGGAAGAGGATAAAGCGCCGGCTCCAGACACGACTGAGATGGATATACCATCCATCCCCCGAGTAAATGATTCCGTATATGCTCCGACTCCAGGAGAAAACGGACTGATCGGGAAGGATTTACTTAAACAAAGTTTGTTGCAGGTATCTGCTACAACAGATGTGTATGCTCCTTTTGATCAGGCGGCGCTTGCACAAAGCAGGTTGAGTGATGATACATCGCGTTATGGAATGGATTATGGTGACAACAGTGTGTCCACCGCTTCAGGACAGCTCGTTGTTCAAAATACGGACTTGGTACTGCCGGGGTCATTGCCCTTTGCATTGGCTCGTGTGTATAACAGTTCATTGGCAAATAATCAGATTGGTGTGCAGCAAAATGAAGGGTTGTATACAAACATAAGTGCCATCCGCGAGGAAGAAGCAGCTTCTGGTCTAGGGAGAGGCTGGAAATGGGATCTTCCTCATATGCAGAAACAGGATGGTAAACGGTATTTGTATATTCCGGGAACAGGCTCCTATGAACTGAGAGATGATTTGCAGCTTGAAGGATATGCATACAAAGATCTGAAGATCGGAACAGATCAAAGCGCAAGTGTGCAGGGAGTAAGCAGTGCATACAAAATAGCAGTGTTGAATGGAAATGACTATTATCTCGATCAGGACGGTTATTTGATTTTAATCCAGGATGCGTATAAGAATCGAGTGGAATTTGATTATACAAGTTCTGGCGGAGCAAAGCTTATTCGTTCGATTAGAAACAATGATGGCAAAGAACTTGATTTCACTTACAATGCTGGACAGCTTGTTGTTAAAGAGCAAGGCACGGACCATCAGTATACCTATCGTCAAAGTAGTGAGGGAAGCAGCAAGGTGCTGTCAGAAGTACTGGATTCTCTTTCCCGAAGCACAAGCTATACGTATACATTCATGGATGCTCCTTTTAATGTGGTCGTAGATGGTGAAAGAAAGACTGGAGCCCTGCAGCCCAATGAAACCGCGTTGCTTACACGAATTGTACGACCTACTTCATCGATCACAGACATTCGTTATGAAGCCTATAACAAGCAGATAGGCGTGTACGGTACACAAGGCGTGTTCAAGGTGGCTTCACGCGCTGATATGTACAGTACAACTGCCGGCGATCGTTTTTTAAATAAAATTGATTTCGCGTATTCCGGAGAAGATCTAGCCAGTTATGGCAAAAATGCTGAGTGGACGGTGGTTGCCAAAGGGACGCGTACAACAGAAACCTTCCATTTTGGTAAAGTCTTTAGAGGAGATAACACACCAGACAAGCTTGTTCTTAACCGCTATGATCAAGAGGGTGATTCTACCGGCTATCATATAAACTACACCTATAATGAGGCCATAGATTGGAATTTGCCTGTGCAAATGGAAGAGTCCTATACGGAAGGAGGTTCTTCGTCAGAACCTGTAACCACCTCCTATGACTACAATGAATATGGTCTTCCACTAAAAGTATCCCAAAGTACTGGATTGGAGACTGCTCATACGTATAAAACCTCTAGTGAGCCTTTTTTCTGGGTTCAACCTACCCAGACGGTTACTAAAATAAGTGAAGGAAAAACTGGAACGACAGTTCGAACTTATAAAGCAGAGGGCGCATTGTATGAACTGAAAAACTATGAAGGTACAGAGCAAGGGAAGCTTTTATCACATACCTATACTTTTTACAATGCAAAAGGGAATGTAAGTGGTCAGAAAGTTCTTATTGATGACAGAAACTATACGGATGTTTCTATTGATTATAAGTCTCCCTATGGTTCTCAGCTCCCAACAAGGCAGCTTTTGCCTAAAGGTGTTGAGTATACGTATGATTACTATCCGACCGGAGAAATCAAGTCCCAAACAGATGCCAAGCGCAAAACGGAGTCTTATGTGTATGACGCATTGGGGCGTGTAACAAAGGTTACTTATCCGGACGGCACTCAAACTGTCGTGGTGTACAAGGATGATACGAATGATGTCACTGTTACCGGACCCGATGGTGTAAGCGTTGAAAGATTGTATAATCCGTTCGGGCAGATGCTTCAGCAGCAGGTGGATGATGCAATCTATGGTTACGGTTATGATGATCATGGAGATATGGTAGAAAGCACGGATGCCGAACAAGCAACCACTCGCTACGCCTACGATGCTTTTGGACGACCTGTAAAGACGACCTATGCGGATGGAACAACAGATACCGTGGCGTATAATGCAGTGGATCGTACCGTTACTCAGACGGATGCCTCTGGCTACCGTATACGTGAAGTATCGGATGCTCTAGGTCGTGTGACCTCCACACAAGAGGCTGAAAATGGATCATTTCAGCCGCTGGAGTCGTTAGCTTACAATCATGCGGGTATGGTCACTAGCCGGACGGACGGTAACGGTCAACGTATGATCTATGATTACGATGCTCTGGGACAAATGACTTCGGTCACAGATCCATCCGGACAGCAGGTTAGCTATATGTATGATCTAGCCGGAAATTTGAAGACCGTTCAGTTTCCAGATGGGCAAAAAAATGTGTATTCATATGATGAGTTGGGCAGACGTACGTTACTTGAGAAATCAAGCGGAGGAACTACGTTAAATATTTACGATACGGATGGAACTATCTCCCGTATGTTGACAGGAAAATCGGATGCCATTACCTTTCAATATAACACTGACGGATTAGTTACCGAAGCGGCAGGTCCCGATTTTAAAACCAATTATACCTATGACAGCGCAGGACGAAGAAAAAGCATGACAGATGGTCAGGGAACGACCACCTATGCCTATGATCCATCAGATGGGTCGTTGACTGGGCTGAAGTACCCTGATGGTACGCACATCAGCTATGAATACAACAAGCAGTCTCGTACAGGCTATGTGCTAACAGATGCTGCTGGCACGTCTATGCACGTTCAATCCAAGCTGGACAGTGTGGGCCGAGTTACCCAAATGGACATTAGCGCTGGGACCGGTGTGGCAAATGTACAGAGTTTGGGAGAAGCGAGTGCTGCTGCGGGTGGATCACTAGATAGCATGACGTTTGATTATGCTCCTAATGGTTTGCTAAAAGGTCAGTCTTCGAGCAGAGGACTGAGTACACGATTCAGCTATAACGGACTGGATTTATCCGGGGTTACGGTGGAGCAAGGCGGTACGGCGCTATACCAATTTGGTTATGAACGGGATGGGAATAAAAACATCATCGGACGTACACAAAACGGAACAACAGACCAGTTTGGATATGACCCGTCAAATCGGATTGCCAGCGAAGCCGCTGGTGAAAAAAATAAGACCTATGGCTACGATCCGAATGGAAACCGAAGCGCTGAAAGCAGTGGCAAAGTGTTCGGCATGAAAAATGCTGAATATACGTATGATTCTGTCAGCCGTCTGACAAAGGTGACCGGTGAAGGCAAAGAGGTCGGGTACAGCTATAACGGAGACGGTCTACTGTACGAGCGTACAGAGGGCGGCAAAACGACTCGGTATTACTATGACGAAGAAGCGAAGCTGATTGCGGAAGCCGAGGTCCAAGGTGGAACAGCCAAGATCACTTACGCTTACGTGTATGACTTGTCCGGTCAACTGTGGGCCAGACAAGACAAGGTAAGCGGGCAGTTGCAATATTATCAGCTCAACGGTCACGGTGATGTAGTAGGCCTAAGTGATAGTTCGGGCAAGGAATTGAATAGCTACAGCTACGATATCTGGGGCGGCCCGGAGAAGGTCAAAGAGACCGTTCCGAACGTGCTGCGTTATGCTGGCGAGTATTGGGATGACACGACTGGGCTTCAGTACCTGCGGGCTCGCTGGTACGATCCGGGCACAGCCCGTTTTATGGGCGAGGATACGTATCAGGGCGAGATCAGCAATCCGCAAAGCTTGAACGGGTATGCGTATGTAGCCAATAATCCACTAATCTATGTGGACCCGAGCGGACATTATTTTGAGACCATTGATTATCAAGAGCTTAGAATATTACTAAATGAAGCCAGACTTAAATCGGGTTCCAGCAAGAATCAGAATTATCAGTTATACAAGGATTTCATACGAAAACGATACGATTTTGTGTCCATTTATGGAGGAGCAAACCAGTACAATTACTTATACGACCTGTTAACGGGAACAAGTGACTATAAGAATAGTTCTGGCAAGTCTGATTGGGCTAAAGATCAGTTGTTAAGTGCATACCAAAAGTGGACAGATGCCGAAGTCCTTGGCATAGCTGCGATGGGAATGATTAGCGATGTGAACTTTAGTGGCAAAGGGAAGTATAGTGGTAAAGTAAAATCAGGGAAATGTAATTGCTTTACAGCTGGTACTAAGGTTCAAACAGACGAAGGAGAGAAACCTATCGAGGAAATCGAGGTAGGGGAGAAGGTACTTGCTAAGTCTGATGAGACTGGAGAAGTGGCATATAAAGAGGTCGTGGGGCTGTTCCAAAAACAAGCTGACGAAATCTACTATGTCCATATCGGAGATGAAATCATCGAGGTAACAGGTGAACATCCTTTTTGGTTGGATGGTAAAGGATGGACGTTTGTTAAAGACTTAAAAGCTGGTGACTTACTTGTTTCGAGTGATGGTTCTAAACTGGCAATAGATAAGATTGAGAAAGAACCGCGAAAAGCAACAGTTTATAACTTTGAGGTTAAAGACTTCAATTCGTACTTCGTTTCAAATCTCGGAGTTTGGGTGCATAATTGTAGTGTTTTAAGATATGCACTAAAATCACAAGATTTGGATTGGAGGGGTGCTGGAAAGTCCTGGAGAGATGCGGTTAATTTAGCATTTAGTAAAACAGGTGTTGATAAAAGTGGATTTACAGCAACAAAATGGGCGAAAAATGTAAATGGTAAATCATTTCCAGTGGAATGGCGATCAAAAAACGGAGCAGAAGTTAGTATTGATTATGCACATTATGGAGTGGATAGAAACGGGAACTGGGCTTCCGGGCCTGATGCGCCACATGTTGGTTGGCAAACCCCGGGTAAAAAGAATACAGTAGGACATATAATAATTGATTCTGTACCATTTGGGAGACCAGCGAATAAATAATCAAATGGGAGGACACATGTGGAATATTAAAGAACAAATATTTTCAGCCTCAAGTAAACTAGATATTGACTTGAGTATTTTGCCCGCAGAAGAAGCAGTAAAAATAAAACAGAGCATTATGAGTAAGTACTTGGAAGATGGTAGTTCACATAATTTTCCGCTTTTTGAAAGAATACATGATTATGTAGGAATTGATGTTCCAGATTCATGGATGTGGATATCCAATTTCGTAAATAAAAATCCAGTAATTTTATTCTTTAATCCAGAGGATGAAAAGGGGTTTTTCAAATTAAATAGTGGTGAGGATGTGGTTTCAATTATCGATGAGATTTACAATGTTGAATTTTATGTAACTAACTTTGATACCGAATATTTATTAGGGTACAACCATTCACAATGTTTGATTGCTTCTGGAACAGCATCGTTCTGGCTAGAAAACCACGAGGGCTATAAAGCAAGATATAATAAATAGACAGAAATTCTTTTTAAGAAGACCTTGACGAGGTAGGGACGGGACTGACCCCCGTTTGTGAGACAGGGATCAAAACACCTTGCAAGTTTAAGCAGCCAGTCGCCTGTAATCCACCGGCGACTGGTTATTTAGTTTCGCTTGAATCCGAATTGAGTTATAGTAGGTGATGTAGTCTCGAACGGTCTGTTCAACGATTGCAGTCGTTGTACACATGAGATCTTCGAGGTAGAACGTTTCAGACTTTAATGTGGAATGAAACGATTCGATGGGGGCATTATCAGCGGGCGTTCCTTTACGGGACATGCTCATGGTAATGCCTTTTCCCTTTACTGCAGCTTGATAAGCCTGTGACGTATATACGCTTCCCTGGTCGCTATGGAGCAGCATACTTGTCCGTTTTGGAAGTTGATTCAGCGTATCCAAAACCAAGGACGTATCTTGCTTGTCCGCTATACTGTAAGCCACAATCTCCCCGTTGTACAGATCTAGAATGCTGGAGAAGTACAACATCTTTCCGCCAAATGGTAAATAGGTGATGTCCGTGACGAGCTTTTGCAGGGGCGCCTCTGCATGGAATTGCCGCTTCAACAGATTTTCTGCTGGATGAGCGGGCTGCCCAGTGGCCTTTCGTTTCTTCATCCTCACGCGGCACTGTAGCCCCTCACGCTGCATCATCCGCTGAACTCGTTTGTGATTCGTTCTTTGCTCTCTCCGAAGGAGTGCGGCGATTTTCCGGTAACCATACCGAAATTTATGACGGATGCAAAGCTGCCGGATTTTCTCTATCGTAGCATCTGTACGCTCTGTCTCCACGCTTGCTTTCCAGCGGTAGTAGGTAGCTCTTGCGATCCCGAGCCATGCACAAGCCTCAGACACCGTCACTTCTTCTCGAATGGACTCGACCCAGGCAATGACGACTTGAGGTTCCACCTCCTTTCCAGTTCCTTGTACTTTTTTAGCAGGTCCAGTTGCTGCTTCAGGAACCGGTTCTCCGCTTTTGATTTTTCGAGCTCCGAAGAGTGTTCCGGACCTTTTCCGTAGCTGTACTGTTTACCCACAGGTTGCTCCAGACGATGCACTTCGCCTTTTCGATACCACCTCATCCATGTTTTTAGCTGTGTCTTATTCCGTATTCCCAATTGCTCCATAACCTCTCTTACTGGAACTCCTGCCAATCTCATTTCAATAGCTTTCATCTTTATTTCTAAGGGGTAACTCACTCTCGTTGCCAACGTAAAAACACCTCCAAGGTTATCTCCATATCTTACGACATGGCTCGATTCTCTTGAAGGTGTTTTGATTTGTCTCACGTTATGGGGTCAGTCCCCAGTCCCGGTACGCCTCTCAAGGTCTTTTTTCACCGCACCTGGTGCCGAATGAATTGGAAGCTATGTCGAAGCAGATTTTACGCTCATCAATTTCATATGATACTCCGTAAATACGATTGTACGCATATATAAGTTTTTGATTAATATACCTTTATTATTTTTACCTCCGCCCCTTGTCCCAAAGTCATGGGAATGGTCTCGGACAGCCCTACTTTTTTAATGGAAGACAAGAAGAACATGTATAAGTAAAACGAGAGAATGGAACTCGAGAACGGCCAAATTCCTATAGAGATTTTTGTGAGCTCAGGTTTTGACATGGATACCACCTGTTGCAACGCTAGAGTTACTTGTACCGACTGCAAATAGTAGGAGGTTTTTTAGATCCGGCCAATTTATTCACAACTTTGTAACCTTCTCTGGTAGGGGGGTTGCGAGATTGTTTTCAAATTGTTTTACTATATTTACCTACTATAGTCTGGTAATCTATTAATATATATAGGGGGAACGAAAAGACGTCAGGTTCAGTCGGTTCATACGCGTTTATGTTCTATATGTTGAGTGAATGTCTATATTGCCATGTCTATATCGTCATGTCTGTATAACTTCATAGACAAGCTAGAGATAGCTCCCGCACATTATAAAATACAGCACAGGATGGTGTAATGAATGAAGCTTTTAAATGCAAAATGGATGGCTGTATGCTTGATGGCAATCTGTTGTTTGGGTTTGCTAGGTATACATACGAATACGGCGAGTGCACAAGCGAAGGCTCCTTTGCTGGGGGTCAATGATGTGTTGCTAGATTCGAATACCATTCAGCCCGTAATGAAAAATGATAAGTTTTATGTTCCTATCGTTACATTAGGGCAAAAGATGGGGATTTCTACTTCGGCCAACGGCAACACATTGGTACTGACTGGACATAATCGCAGCTTTACGCTGGATTTGAACAAGGGGGATGTGTTCGAGCGTGGAGATCGTACAATGGTGCCAATTCGCACTTTGACCGATGCGTTCGGCTTCACTATTACGCTTCCAACAAGTAATCTATATCGAATTCAGAACGCAAATGCTAGTTTGTCTGATGCTCAGTTTTTGAATACATTCGCAACAGAAATTAAACAGTATGCAGCTGTCAAACCGGGCAAAGCCAGCAATTCAGGCAACAAGGGAACTGCCTCATCATCCAGCCGTACGATTTATTTGAGCTTCGATGATGGTCCTACGGCGCATACGTCGCAGCTGCTGGATATTTTAGATAAATATAATGCGAAGGCTACTTTCTTCATGCTGGGACCTGAAATTCGTCAACATAGCGCAGTGATGAAAAGAATGGTAGAGGCGGGTCATGGTTTGGGCCTGCATGGGATGACGCATCAGGTGAAGAAAATCTATGCATCCCCGGCAGCAGCACTCGCAGAGATGAATCAGGATAATGAAATTTTATTTAAGGCTACAGGAAAACGCACTTCTTTGATTCGTACACCTTATGGCAGCAAACCGTATTTGAAGAAAGCATATCGTGATCAACTGACGGGTGCAGGTTATCATATTTGGGACTGGAATATCGATTCCAATGATTGGCGTTATACTAAAAATCCAGAGCATTTTGTACAGACTGTCCTAAGTGATATTAGAAGATTGAAAAAGCAAGGCAGAACACCAGTCGTTCTTATGCATGATAAGCCATCTACGATCAAGGTTCTTCCACAAATCATGGCCGCTTTGCAGAAAGAAGGATATTCGTTCGAGCCGTTGAATGATAACCTGACTCCGCTTAATTTTTGGAATGATCATCGTTAATTGAATAGCATGAAAGAAAAGGCACCTTTTCAACCATTATATAGTGGTTGAAAAGGTGTCTTTTTGTTGTATTCGCTCGGAATTGTGAAGTTTGCAGCATGCTTTATATGAATCTATGAATTCATGTCTATGCACAGGTCATATGACTTTACGGGTTACCACGTCGCTGCATATATTACAGTAACCGCCCCGAGAGGAGGAGAGGTATGAATATTAATCCGAGTATGTTTAGTATGATTTGCGCTACCGCAGGAGCCCTTATTACGTTTGCCTTTGGCGGCTGGAATCAGCTAATGGTGCTATTCACGGTTGCAATGGCTGTTGATTATGTGACTGGAGTCGCCGCAGCAATTAAGACTGGGCAAGGTTTAAGCAGTAAAGCCGGCTTTTGGGGGCTGGCTAGAAAGGCTTTAATGCTAATGGTAATTTCTTTGGCGCATCACGTGGATCTCCTGATGGGTACCGAAATCATGAAAGGGGCGACAACGTATTTTTATTTATCCAATGAATTGATCTCTATTACGGAAAACTGTTCACGAATGGGTCTGCCGCTCCCACCGAAGCTCAAGAATTTTTTTGCCCTATTAAAGGACAAGGAGTCTGATGGTAAAAATGGCGGAAAAGATCGCTAGAATTACAAAGTTTCTTTCCGTATGTGGGGCGTTATGATAAAATTTTCAAGAGAACATTTTAAGATAAGGAGCCTATACGCATGATTAAACATATTGTTTTGTTCAAATTGAAAGACCGCTCCCCCGAAAGCATTGAGCACACGGCATCCATCTTGCGCAGCATGAACGGCAAAATCAAAGAGCTGCTGTCACTCGAAGTAGGTACGGATGTGATTCGTTCGGAACGTTCTTATGATATTTCCCTTACCGCAGTTGTCGAAACACTGGAGGATTTGCAAACGTATCAGGTACACCCTGTGCACCAGGAAATTATTGTACACATGAATGAAGTAAAGGATGTATCTATCGCAGTTGATTATGAAATCTAAAGCGATTACTGGAGGTGTAGGACCTTGTATTATGTCAACCGGGAACAAATTGAGCTTCGACTAGGGGCTGTTCCCGACATTGTCGCCGGACTTCGCCAGACTTCTGCTGCCTGGAACGGCGATCTGTTGCAGGGGCTAGTGCAGGAGCGCTGCCTTCATCTGGCAATTGAGACGGTAACGGACGTAGGAAGCTATATCATCGACGGATTTATTATGCGTGACGCTAGTAGCTATGAGGATATTATCGGTATCATTCATGAGGAGGGTGTACTGGATGATACCGTATTTCATTCGCTAGTAGAGCTGGTAGGCTTACGTAAACCCCTAGTACAGGAGTACTTCCATTGGGACCGGACAAGCCTTCACCCGCTTACACCAAAGCTGCCTGGGTTGCTGGAGCTTTTTGCATCTAACGTGCATGATTATTTAAATAAGGAATTGGGTCCCCAGCCCGAGGGAGTGTAAAGGCAAAAGTGACGGATAAGTATATCGTACCCGAAATGCCCACTAGGCGCATGATCATGACATTATTGAAAACCCAGGGACCTGTGGGCGTCGGAAGCTTGGCAGCTCAATTGGGCATTACCGAAATGGGAGTGCGCAGGCATCTCAAATTGATGGAGCAGGATGGTCTGATCGTGGCTACGATCGTGAGACAGGCGATGGGACGTCCGACGTTTTTATACAGCCTGAGCGAGCAGGGAAGCGAGCAGTTTCCTCGTAATTATGATCATCTGTTACTGGAACTGTTAGAGGAGCTGGATGAAGAACAGGGAATGGAAGCTGTTTACTCGCTGTTTGATGGTAGAAAACGTAAAATGATGAAGCGCTACGCCCCTCACATGGAGGGGAAGACTACACTGGCCTCACGTGTGGAAAAGCTTTCGGGCATCCAGAATGCTTCCGGATATATGGCAGAGTGGCACGAGGAAGAGGATGGTAGCTACTCTATTGTGGAATACAATTGTCCTATCTCTCAAATTGCAGGCCGTTACCGCAAGGCTTGTGAATGCGAGCAGCAAATGTTTGAGGAGCTGCTTGATGCCGAGGTTGTTCGTGAGGATTGTTTGGCGGATGGGGGCCGTTGTTGCCTGTATCGTATCCGCTCTAAAAAAAAGTAAAACTTTTCAGGCTTGTTTCCTGTATCATGACAAGCTCTCCATGCTTATAATGCACTAACAGATGGGCATTCGCCCGGGCACAAGGGAGAGATGATGATGAAGGAGAACTGCAAAAGTTTTATCCGAGGCGCGTTGGCAGGCAGCATTGTTGGTTCGGTTGCTGCTTTGTTATTTGCCCCTAAGTCTGGTCGTGAGCTGCGTCAGAATATTACAGATCAGGCGCGCAACGTAAGTGATAAGGGACAGGAGCTAGCGGGGAAAATTTCAGACACCTCAATTGAGTATACTGACAAAATTAAGGAGACAGCCTCAGCCGTCATTCATGAAATCGGGCAATGGCGTAAAAAGAGTGAAATTATTCCTGAGGTTAGTATTTCATCAGCGACTGGTCAAGAAGATACGGAAAAAGATGCTCTGTAACGGTTTGTAAAACGTAGGTGAAACACTGAATACAGTTTGAATTCGTGGCTTCTCCCGTTGGGATGGAGCCTTTTTATTGATCACTTCCTCGTTTTAGGGTAATCTTTTGGGGTACCTTTTACACGAATACGACATAAGGTATGTAGCAACGGATAGCTTTCCGAGATGAAACAACTCATATTTGAACAAAAAAGGAAGCGGTGTGTACGTGCAGCAAGCGATTGCAATATTGGATTCCGGTGTAGGAGGTTTGACGGTTGTAAAAGAAGTCATGCGTCAGCTTCCACGGGAAAAAATCATTTATTTTGGAGACACTGCGCGCACTCCGTATGGCCCCCGACCATCGGAAGAGGTTAAAAAATTTACAGAGCAAATGGTTGATTTTCTGATTCAATTTGATCCGAAAGTCATTATTATTGCTTGTAACACGGCTACTGCCGCGGCATTGGACTATATAAGCCAAAAGGTATCCATTCCGGTGATCGGAGTCATTCACCCTGGGGCTCGTGCTGCGATTAGCGCGACGGCTACCGGGCATGTCGGGGTGATTGGGACTGTCGGTACGATTCGAAGCGGAGCGTATACAGCTGCGCTCAAGCAATTGTCTCCTTATGTAGACGTGGTGAGCCATGCTTGTCCTGCGCTTGTTCCATTGGTGGAACAAGGGTTATTCCGCTCCAAGACGACATCGCAGGTTGTGGAGGAGACATTGAGACCTATTCAAACGTATCCGATTGATTGTCTGATTCTTGGTTGTACGCATTATCCTTTTTTGAAGGAAACGATTCAAGAAGTCATGGGGCCTGCAGTAAAGCTCATTAGCTCGGCAGATGAAACGGCGCGTGAGACGAGTACCATTTTGTATAACAAAGGCAAGTTGGAAGCTGGGGACGAAACGCCGGTGCATCAGCTTTTTTGTTCCGGCGATCCTGAATTGTTCCAGCGCATTGCCGCACAGTGGCTCGGGGAGCAAATTCGCCAAACGCCTGTCGTCTGGCAAGTCACCAATTTGGATTAACGAGACAGCCGACTTTTTTTGTCATTGGACAAAAGAAGTCGGTTGTTTTGCTTTTCGCTACATCAAGACACGCCGCGTCTGCATAACATGCAGTAAGGCAGATGGAAGGGGCGTAGTAAGATGAGGGAATATATCGTTCAAAAAGGAGATACATTGCACCGGGTCGCCTCGGCTTTTAAACTATCGGCGGATACTTTGATCGTAGATAATCCGTGGGCCGCCACGCAACCCTATCTGATTAGTGGTCAAGTGTTATATATTCGTCCGTCTACGGATCGTAAATACGTTATTCAGCCTGGTGAGTCTGCAAGACAGATTGCCAAGCAGTTTGGTGTGGAGCTTGATGAGTTACGGCTAGCCAATCCAGGACTTGCGGAGCATGATTTTACGGAAGGAAAAACTATTGTTATTCCTGAAGACCATCAGGATCAGATTGTACGATTACGTGGAGAGTATGGATATGAAGATTTAAAGGAAGACCTAGCGGCCTTGGCCCTCAGATATCCGTTTATTGAAGTTGGCAGCATTGGCACCAGTGTCATGGGGAAGGATATTCCTTATGTACGTATTGGGCAGGGAACCCGTAAAATTCATGCCAATGCTTCTGTTCATGCTAATGAATGGCTGACGACGCCTTGTTTGCTGCGTTTTATAGAGCAATATGCACAAGGGATCGATGGGACTGAAGAACATATAGGGACCTCTCAATGGGTGTATGGAGGTTCTCCGCAGGATTTGCTGGAGCATACATCCCTATGGGTGGTTCCGATGGTCAACCCGGATGGGGTAGAGCTGGTGCAACAAGGTGTACTCCCAACTCATCCGTTGTATCATGACCTCAAAAAGTGGAATGAAGGACGTGCTGATTATCGCGGTTGGAAGGCCAATATTCGTGGTGTCGATCTCAACGATCAATTTCCGGCATATTGGGAAGAAGAGGTACGCAGACGCGGTAAAATAGGTCCGTCTCGACGAGACTATGCAGGACCTGCACCTTTGTCTGAACCAGAGTCCAAGGCGCTTGCCGATCTGACGGAGCGCGAACAGTTCGACATGGTGTTATCCATACACAGTCAGGGACAGGAGATCTATTGGAATTATCGGGATCTAGAGCCTAAGGAGAGCCGAGATTGGGCCTTGCGGCTAGCTGCCGCAACAGGGTACCGGGCGGTAAAGCTGGGTGGGAGCGATGCAGGGTACAAGGATTGGTTTATACAGCGATTTGGTAAACCAGGGTTTACCGTTGAAGTCGGTCTAGGTGTAAATCCGCTGCCCATGCGTGATTACGATGATATTGCAGCAGAAGTGGGCATGTTAATGGCAACAGTGCTGTCATGGTGAAAAATTCGGCCTACTGAAACGTATCGAATCATTTGCGCGTATTAGGAGGAACACGTTTTTTATAAGTGTTCCTCTTTACATGTCCCTTCAATGGGGTATATATACTTAGGAGCATTGGAAATGGAGTGAACAACTATGAAGTGGAAAAGATTACTATCTCTCCGTCAATGGTCACATGTATTTCGTCGTATGCCCCGATTTATTACTTCATCAAGGATTCCGCTGGGAGAAAAGTTACTCTTTGCGGTGCCTGTATTGCTCTATTGGGTATTACCTGATGTCATGCCATTTATGCCCATCGACGATATTGGTGTGACGCTATTGCTTATGAATTGGTTTGTCACCCGTGCCGAACGAAAATATCCAGATGTGCTTGAAAAACAGCATGTACGTGTTCGGTAGATAAGCTTATGAATTTCGTGATTGCGATTTTTCACGATTTTCTTTACAATAGGAATATTGCCTTTTGCTATGCTGAATATAATTGTGGTCTATCGGCTCATGATGATGTTTCAGACGCAGCTGTGCTGCCGTAGTACCTCTTTCCCTCTGGGATAGAGGCTAATTATTTGAGTTGTTGATTTTACCCGCTAGGTTGTGTGGTGTGGATAGGTATCCAATGAACCACATTTCATTTAATGAATATGAAGGAGATGAAGTTTGATGAACTGCAAAATTACTCGTAACGCAGCTAAAGTATTGAAACTTGAACTGGATAAGGAAGAGAACCAAGGGAAGAGCCTGCGCGTTGTTATTACTCATGCTCATGGAGATCATGCTCATTACGGGCTGGATTTGGACACGCCTAAAGAAACAGATACTGTCGTATCTACAGATAAAGGCATTGACGTAATTTTGGAAAACGGCCAGCCGCTGCTGGATGGTGTAAAAATTGATTACTTGTACTTCCCCGAAGAAGGATTTGTCATTACTAACCCTTCCCAAGGTAATCACGGCGACCACTAAGCCGGAGCTCGGAGGGATGACAGATGGCCAATGATATTCGCGTATGTGATGAATGCAATCATATCCGCTTGAAAACGATCTTGCCCAAGTTGCAAAAGATGGCACCAGATGCCGAGATCAAAATCGGCTGCAAATCGTATTGCGGTCCTTGTGGGAAACGAGCGTTTGTATATGTGAACGGACGTTATGTGAGTGCGGCCACAGAGGATGAAGTATTGGAGAAGGCTGCGCGCTTTATCAAATAGTTCCAGTACGCAGCATTCGCAATTTTTGAATAGTTCTCCTTCTTCTGATCCATGCTAATGGATGTAGACCACTGCCCAGAAGGAGGAGTGACTCATGGCCCAATATGATTCTAATCTCGACAATCACAGTGTTGAAGCTCAAACACAAAACTCGGTGGACAGGCTACACAATGCCGTCTCTCAGGCATTGTCACATCCGGCTGAGCAACTGATTGAACAGGCGGAGCAATCTCGCACTCATGCGGAACATGCCATACAGCAGGCAAAGGATAGCCTTGGTGACGACTCAGTAGAAGTTGCAGAGGACATGCTTGGTGAAGAGGTACAACGGCTTGAACAAGCTAAAAAAACGTTGCGTTCCTAGCGCAGTCGAGTGACAATCCATATAAAAAAGCACGATCCACAGCACTTACAAGCTGATGGATCGTGCTTTTTTGTTATATACAGGGTGGGTATGCGATCGGCATCCTTAAAAGAGTTCGGGGAGGATGCTATGTTAGCAACCTCCCACAGAAAGTCTATTAGATAAAGAAGGAGTTACTTCTTTGTTTGTGGTTCCCATTCGCGAATAAGATCGTATGTGATAACCTGATCGGATATGTTCAACCGATTGAGAGCTTCGGTATAGCCCGGTCCGCAGGCGTTAACATCTGTAGGCTGGCCTGTACTCAGGTTGTAACAGGTCCCTTTGGAGAATGTACCGTCCTCAGATGGAATGTAGTACACTCGTCCATCGGTGAAAGCACCAGTACGCAGTACAACCATACGAGGCTTCCCGCTAAACAGATCGTTTCCCATAAAATGATATGGTTTTGTAGAAATCCCAAGTAGGTGCATTACGGAAGGCGTCAGATCCAACTGACCTGCCGGTTCCGTATACGTGCCCGCCTGACTTCCGTCAGGAAGATGCACAAGCAATGGCACTTGATTCATGATTTTCTGCATGTCCAGATCCGTAAGTGGCTTGCCTAAAAACTTCTCATACAGTGCTTTGTCTTTAATAGAATTGTCATGATCCCCATAAAACATCAGGATCGTATCATCCCACAGTCCGTCTTTCTTCATCTGATCTACCAATTCGCCCAGTGCTTCATCTACATAATGGACAGATTTCAGATAGTCTCCGAACATGGTACCTTCAAACTCGCCAACGTCCAAATCTACCGCGTCAGGTGACAGGTTGTACGGATGATGGCTGGAGATACCGACCATATAGGCGTAGAACGGCTGCTTAACTTCGGTGGTGAGATCATTGAGCGTTTGACGGAAAAAGGATTTATCTCCTAGGGACCAACCCAGTGGCTCATCTATTTTAAAATCTTTTTTACTGTAGAACTTGTCATAGTTCATTGCCTTATACATGGTGTAACGGTTCCAGAAGCTGCTATCGTACACGTGAAACGCATTGGGACTATACCCAGTATCCTTCAAAATGGAAGGTAACGTATCGAATTTATGGTCCGCATAACGGATAAATACCGAGCCAGTAGGGAGCGGATGCAGCGAAGCATGTGTAGAGAAGTCCGCGTCCGAAGTACGACCCTGCGCAGTCTGGTGAAAATAATTGTTGAAATACATGCTTTCCTTCGTCAGTTTGTCAAAGTTAGGCGTAATCGCTTGACCGTTGATCTGTTTGCCGATAAAAAAGTTCATGAACGCTTCAGCTTGTATGACCATCACGTTTTTGCCCTTATACTTGCCAGATAGATCATTTTTAACCTGAAGCAACTTTTGGTGCTGATTAAACCATTCCTTATCCTTATCGGATTCTGCTTGAGCCAATGTAGGCTGGGGACCAAGGTGATCCTGACCATAGCGGTAGATGTCATATCCATGAAATCCGATCAATCCGGTTACGTTGTACAAGGCCATCGACCACCAGTTACCGACAAATATGCCAGTTGCCCATGTGGAGGTATAATATTTGATCGGCCCAAATGTCAATACATAGCCAATCAGGAAGGCCAATGCCCCTTTGGAGAAGCGAAGCAGGAACCTCCTTGTGAACGAGCTTCGGGATGCTTCTAAATAAGTATCATTCGTTGTAAGTCGACGTCGTAACGAAGCCACAAATATGACATACGGAATGAATAGAATCCAGTCTGCAAAAAAGAAAATGTCCCACCAGTACATAAGGGATGCGATACTTCCGCCCAGAGAGTCAACTTGTCCGGCTTGAAGTAAGACGGGAATCGTAATGAAATCCTGGAAATACCGATAATAAACCATGTCGGAATAAATGAGCGCGGTGAGCAAAACATCGAGCACCACAAGAGCAATCAAACGTCCGCGACGTGGTAGCCATAAGGTCCAGAAGCTCACAAGTAAAAGAGAACCAATAGCGATGACATAATCCAGCGGATTCATGTCAATATTTTGGGCATGCAAGTTATAGTGAATCAGTACGAGCTTGCCGATCATAAGTACAAAAAACAGACCTAATCCAAAATATCGAGACAGCAGCACTCTGCTGAACGTGTTACCAGTGCGACTTGCACTGGACGTGCGAATAACCAACACTTTACCCCCTCCGGCAGAAATGTTCGGCTAGTATAAACTACATATTAACGTAATGTTAAAACCGAAATGCCTTTAATTATTATAGCGCTCATCTCGCGCATTTCAATGATTAAGTAAAGAAAATACAGCACAAATCAGGCCAGAAGAACGAACAGAGGGTTCGTTTCCTGGCCTAAACTTCATCATATTTAAGGCTGCAACGGCGAAGTATCTTTGCGGCGCGGAGGCAGAGGGCCTAGATACTGATAGTATTGGCATTCAATACGGCCGTTAAACAACTTCCGGCGCTTGTCTGCTTTACGGCCCCAATAATGCTCAAATTGCTTGGTGGAGCTGATGGCAAAGAAGGACCAAGTCTTCATTTCGGCTGCCGTGCGTGCGAGTGAACGGATCAGCTTTTCCACCTCGGATTGCTCGCTCAGCCTCTCGCCATAAGGTGGGTTTGTAATCATCACACCATATTGTCCTTCGAGTCTGACTTTAGTTACAGGCATTACCTTAAGAGGGATGTCTTTAGCAAAGCCTGCTGCTTTTACAGCTGCCTCAGCAACTTGTATGGCATTTGGGTCGATATCGCTACCTGCAATCTCAAAAGGAATGTCATCGCGGGTCAAATCCATCGCTTCGTCGCGAGCCTGATCCCATAATTCTCTGCCAATGACAGGCCAGTCTTCCGAGTTAAAGGTACGTCTCAGGCCTGGTGCAATGTTCCAGGCTTGCATGGCAGCTTCGACCAATAAAGTACCGGAACCGCAGCATGGGTCATAGAATGGTCGGTCAGGGCTCCAGCGACTAAGCTGAATAAGAGCAGAAGCCATCGTTTCTTTGAGAGGCGCCTCTGTAACGAGCTTACGATAGCCGCGTTTGTGCAGTCCTGGACCGGTCGTATCAAGTGTCAGCAACGCACGATCATTCAATAGAATGACCTCAATGACGTAACGAGGGCCATCTTCAGCAAACCAATCTGTGTGGTAGGTTTCCTTGAGCTTCTCTACAATCGCCTTCTTGACGATTCCCTGACTGGCTGGTACGCTACTAAGCTGTGATTTGTGCGAACGTCCCTCTACGGGAAATTCACCATCTACAGGAATCCAATCCTGCCAAGGCAATGCTTTGGTACCCTCGAACAGCTCGTCGAAGGTAGTTGCAGCAAATTCACCCATTTTTATAAGCACGCGGTCTGATGTGCGAAGCCACAGGTTACACCGGCATATATCCATATAATCTCCGGTAAAAACGACGCGGCCATTTTCAACGGTCAGATCTTCGTACCCGAGTTCTCTGAGTTCCCGGGCCACGACGGCTTCAAGTCCCATTGGCGCAGTTGCAATTAGTTGCAGTTGAGTCATTAAACGTATTCACTCCGTCCCCATAATCATGTAAGCTTGGTTCAATCCCTATAGTATAGGTCATTGTACTCGAAGAGACAAATCATTAAGGTAAAAAATTTACGAAGGACATCACGTCCAACCTGCGCTATGATTAAGCAAGAAGGAGAGATGAACCGTGGAAATTACACCAAATATGACGCCTGAACAATATGTAGACCAGCTGGTACAAGAAGATGAAGCACTGCGCAGTATTAGGGAGGCTATCGTTAAAGAAGGTATGCCGGAAGTATCCGTTGCTCATCCTTACGGAAAACTGTTGACCTTTCTAATTGAAGTATCTGGCGCACAGCATGTACTGGAAATCGGCGCATTAGGCGGCTACAGTGGATTATGTCTGGCTCGTGGGCTGGGAGAAAAGGGCCGCATTGTGTCACTGGAGCTGAAAGAAGCGTACGCAGCGCTGGCACATCGACATATGGAAAACAACGGATACGGTGACCGTGTCGAATATCGTATCGGACCCGCAGCGGACAGCTTGAAGGAACTTCAGGAAGAGGGAAGAACTTTCGATTTTTTCTTCATTGATGCAGATAAGGAAAATTACCCAGTGTATCTGGAATATGCGATTGCTCTGGCGAATCCGGGTGCCATTATTGCGGGAGACAACTGTTTCCTTCGCGGACGGACGCTGAATACGGATAAGAACGGTCCTGCCGTCCAGGCCGTGAGACGTTTTAACGAAACGATAGCAACAGATCCACGGCTGGTCAGCACGCTTTTGCCAGCTTACGATGGATTGGCGCTAGCTCGAGTTAAATAGTGTTCATTCCCTATGTATAGCTATACAAAAAGAACCTCCTTGTCCACAGCAGCGTGGAGCGGAGGTTCTTATCTGTTAAGGCAGGCTTGTCTTACCACGAGGTTATCTTACCTGAAATCAGGCGTAGCCTTACGATCAAAAAGCTTCATGCGTACCCAGAATATGTTGACGATTAACAGGACACCTGACATGATAAACAGTCCTTCGATGCCAATAAACCCGGATAGCACCCCGCCAATGACAGCACCCAGCATATTTCCGAGCGCTAGCGAACTGGTATTGAAGCCGAAAGAACGGCTTTCCATTCCTTCCGGTGTATACGTGCGAATCAACGCATTTACGCTTGGTAGCAGACCGCCCATAAATACACCCATGAAAAAACGGATAATGACAAGTTGCCATACTTCATTGACAAAAGCCTGCGGAATGAGCATAACCGCCGTTCCGAGCAGTGCAATGGTCAAGATCTTGTGCGCTCCTATCTTGTCACTCAATCTTCCAAGGAGCGGTGCAGCAACCATATTGGATACGCCTGTAATAGCCGTAACGAACCCGGCAATCAGCGCAATTCCTTCTGCCGACCCATACAGTTTTTGCACATATAACGGTAGCAGAGATACCGTACTGATCATGGCAAACTGGAGCAGAAACGTTACGGTGAACAAAGCCGGAAGCTGGGGCGTATGGCTTAGCTCCTTTAATCCGGCAAGAACCGAAATTTGCGGTATGCGTGCAGCTTCCGTTTTGCTGAAATTTTCTTTAACCAGAAACATTGCGATGAGCGAGGCTATAAAAATTAGAGCGCCTGTAATATAAAAGATCGGTCTGAATCCGACCCAGTCAGCCAAAAATCCGCCTAGCAGAGGACCGAGAATCGTGCCAGCCATCTGACCGGATTGCATAATCCCCATAGCGAATCCGGTTCGCTCTTTGGGAGTGGTACCCGACACTAGGGAAATCGATGCCGGATTGAAACCCGAAATCGTACCGTTCAGCAGGCGAAGCGCCAGCAGTTGCCACGGGTGGGTGACCAAACCCATACATCCGATGACCAAAGCCATACCAAAGCCTGAGCGAAGCAGCATGACTTTACGTCCATATCGGTCAGCCAGCTTGCCCCACAAAGGCTGGAACATAAATGAGGTCAAAAAGTTAGCGGCAAAAATAACTCCGGCCCATAGACCAATATCGTGCTCTCCCTTCACATGAAGGTCCTGAGCCAGATACAGGGCGAGGAACGGAGTAATCATCGTGATACCCGCATTGACCAGAAACTGACCGAACCAAAGCACAATGAGATTGATTTTCCACGTCTCCCACGTTTTCAATGTGCTTTCACTTCCTTTCTGCCCATTCTCATCCTGTTGTAAATCCTACTTATCAAAGCATAACTTCTCCGGAGCTTTAAAAAAGCCATTTCTCTAGTATAGCACACTTCATTGAAACTTTATCCAAATGTCATGGGTTTGTCATGGTTTGTTCGAGAGCTGCGGTTGTTACGACTCTTGAAAAAGGGCATAATAAAATATAGTATTTATGATTCGAACTGGAGGCTGAAGTCATGACCTACAATGATACTTTTATCCGCGCTTGCCGCAAGCAAGCTGTGGATCATATTCCCGTATGGTACATGCGGCAGGCCGGAAGGTATGACCCTGAGTATCGCAAAATTAAAGAAAAATACACATTGCTTGAAATATGCCGCCAGCCCGAGTTGGCCGCAGAAGTGACCTTGATGCCCGTGCGCAAGCTTGGGGTGGACGCTGCAATTTTATATTCTGATATTATGAATCCGGTAGCCTCGCTAGGGGTTGATTTTGATATTGTCAAAAATATTGGCCCGGTTATTGATAATCCGATCCGGTCAGCTGCAGACGTAGACAAGTTGCGTCCGATTGATGTGGAACGCGATTTGGGTCATATTTTGGAAACGATTCGTATTTTGGACCGTGAACTAAACGTGCCATTGATTACGTTCGCTGGAGCGCCTTTTACCATTGCAAGCTATTTAATAGAAGGAAGGCCTTCGAAAGGATATATTCGCACCAAAGCGATGATGTATGGAGAGCCTGAGCTGTGGCATCGCCTGATGGATAAGCTAGGAGACATGGTTATTACATACGTGCGAGCCCATATCGCTAATGGCGGTAAGGCTTTTCAATTGTTTGATAGCTGGGTAGGTGCGCTCTCGCCTTATGATTTTCAAACTTTTGTGCTGCCGACTATCACACGTATTTTCCATGAACTATCTGATCTGGATGTACCTAAAATTTATTTTCCGGGCGTAAGCTCTGGTGAATTGCTCCCACACTTGAATGGGTTAAAAGCCGATGTGATTGGACTGGACTGGCGGGTAAGTATACCTGAAGGACGTCGTCGCTTGGGGAACGGTTTTGGTGTACAGGGAAACCTGGATCCTTATGTGCTTACTGCGCCAATCGATGTTATCAAGCAGTATGCGAAAACCATTGTAGATGAAGGCATTTTGGAGCCGGGTTACATTTTCAATCTCGGTCATGGTTTATTTCCTGAGGCCTCGCTAGATAAGCTAAGAGAGCTTACTAATTATGTACATGAGTATTCCCGCTCGGTTTTGTCAAAAAATGAATACATTAGAAATGTTAAGAGGTGATCTGTTAATGAAAACAAAAGTGGGTGTACTGGTCATGTCCTACGGGACGCCGGAGAGTCTGGATCAGGTGGAAGCCTATTATACACATATTCGTCGCGGCAATGCTCCCTCGCCGGAGCAGTTAAAGGAATTAAAGGATCGTTATGAAGCTATTGTAGGCGGTGTGTTTCCGCTGCGGCAGAACACGGATCGGCAGGTTCAAAACTTGCAGGAAACCTTAAATCGGGAAAATCGCAACCCGGACATTGAATTTATCTGTTATCAGGGACTCAAACATGCCAAACCGTTTATTGAGGACGGTGTGGAAGCTATGGTGCAAGATGGCATTCGTACAGCGGTGGGTGTCGTGCTGGCTCCTCATTATTCCGTTATGAGTGTAGGCACTTATATTAAGCGCGCACAGGCTAAGGCACAGGAACTGGATCTAGCCATATCATTTGTGGAGAGCTATTATCTTCATCCAAAGCTGATTAAGACGCTGACTGAGCGTGTAAACGCCAAACTGGCGCTTTTTGAAGAAGCTGGAGCCAAGCGGGATGAGGTTCGTGTTCTGTTTAGTGCGCACAGCTTGCCTGAACGGATTTTGGCTATGGGTGATCCTTATGTTGAGCAATTAATGGCTACATCGCAGGCTGTTGCGGACAAGGCGGGAATTACCAACTGGCAGTTTACGTGGCAAAGCGCCGGTCGTACAGCAGAGCCATGGCTGGGGCCAGACATTTTGGATACCATGCACAGTCTTAAAGAGGAGCAAGTGGAGTATGTGCTGGCTGCGCCAGTTGGCTTTGTTTCTGATCACTTAGAGGTGTTATACGATCTGGATATTGAAGCACAGGCGTTAGCGAAGGAATTGGATATGCGTTTTCAGCGTATTGATTCACTCAACAGTGATCCACTGTATATGGAGACGCTTAGTGATGTCATCATAGACCAATGGAAAAAGGGATGAGGACATAATGGAGCAAAAGTTACGTAATATTGTAATTGTAGGCGGAGGCTTGACCGGGCTTAGCACTGCTTTTTATACACGAAAAATGTACAAAGAAGCTGGCTATACACCTCGAATTACGTTGGTGGAGAAAGCTTCCGTGCTGGGCGGGAAAATTGAAACGCTGCATAAAGATGGTTTTGTAATTGAAAAGGGGCCAGATTCCTTTCTGGCCCGTAAAACGGCCATGATAGACCTGGCAAAAGAGCTGGAGTTGGATCATGAACTGGTGAGCACAAATCCTGAGGCTAAAAAGACATACATTTTGCATGAAGGACAGCTTCATCCGATGCCTCCTGGGCTGGTGCTGGGGATTCCAACAGAGCTGAAACCTTTTTTGCGCAGCGGCTTGATCTCTCTAGGCGGGAAAATGCGGGCTATGATGGATTTTGTCATTCCGCCTCGCCGTGTACCGGGAGATGAGGCGTTGGGTGATTTTATTGAACGCCGACTGGGCAAAGAAGTGCTGGAAAATGTAACCGAGCCACTGCTGGCGGGGATTTATGCTGCCAACATGAAGACGCTAAGTTTGCAGGCGACCTTCCCACAATTTGCTGAGGTAGAGCAGCAATATGGAAGCCTCATTCACGGGATGATGACAGGCCGAAAACCAGCTGAAACACATACAGGTACGAAAAAAAGCGCCTTTTTGACCTTCCGTCAAGGCTTGCAAAGTTTGGTGCATGCGTTGCTGAATGATTTGTATGACTGTGATTTACGCACCGGAATTGCTGTTACAGAATTCACAAAGACCACGGAAAGTGGAGACAGCCCATATCGCGTTATGCTGGATAATGGAGAGACGCTGGAGGCGGATGATATTTTTGTAACGACTCCCAACTTTGCTGCTGCGCCGCTATTGCGAGATCATGTCAATGTGGCTGCACTGGAAGCCGTTAATTATGTCTCCGTAGCAAACGTGGTCATGGCCTTCGATAAAAATGATATTGAGAATGTCTTTGACGGTTCTGGTTTTCTGGTCCCTCGCAAAGAAGGACGCAGCGTGACCGCTTGCACATGGACGTCTGCCAAGTGGCTACATACTAGCCCGGATGATAAGGTGCTGTTGCGCTGTTATGTAGGGCGAGCAGGAGCTGAAGACACTGTAGAGTTACCGGATGATGAGCTGATTGCACTGGTACGTAAGGATTTGAAAGAGATGATGGGAGTTACAGCAACTCCGCTGTTCACGGAAATTACACGTCTTCGCAATTCCATGCCGCAATATCCGGTAGGGCATCCGCAGGCTATAGCTGATTTGCGGGAAGAGTTACGCACTGCCATGCCGGGAGTGTATGTGTTGGGTGCTGGCTATGATGCGATTGGTTTACCGGATTGCATCCGTCAAGCTAAGGAATGGGCCTCCCATGCCGTTCAAACGACACAGCAGGAGGCGGTCCAGGTACAGGTGTAAATGTTCAATGATGAACCCTTCGCGATCCAGGCGAGGGGTTCTATTTATATTGAAATTTGATATATAATGGAGAAGGTGTAAAATTCGCCAGCTAATAAAGAAGTTATGCATATGCAATAGCATAGAAGGAGTGAAGAATGTACCCTCCCAGATCACAGAGAAATGAAGGTCGCAAGAAAGCAAGAAAACCAAAAATAGGCAAGGCTTGGATTATTACGAATCTGGTCCTGCTGCTTATGATCGTAGGTCTTTTCGGTTATTATTACATATTTGAACACGACAACAGTGGCTCTCTTGCGGAAAATGCCGGGTATTCGCAAACGGAGAAGAAAATCCAAACGGAATCTGCTAGTGAAGAGCGGTCTACTCCCTCGGTCAGTGAAAATGTTACAGCCTTGTCAAATAAACAGCTGGACGAAGGCCCCCATGCAGATAAACAATTTGCTGACGATGAAACGAAGCAATCTGCTGCTTCAGACACAAGCCATCGTCCCGCGACAACGTCTGACACAAATGCTCCCGAAGGCAGCTCTTCAGGAGCAAAATTATCCTCGGGGAAAGACGGGCAGGCAGGGAACGATACGTCTAAGGATGTATACGACGGTAATCCATCCGCCGATAAGGGAGGAACGGAGGATCTAAAAAAATCCAAAACAGACGGTGCAGATTCTCCGACAGTCACGCTTCACTTTGTAGGGGATGTGCAATTTTCCGGTAAAGTTGAGCAGCGATTGGAACAGAATGGGTTTGATTTTCCGTATCAATATCTCGGAAACTTGTTTCATAAAGACGATCTGACGATTGCCAATCTGGAAACGCCCGTGACAACGAATGGTGTGGGTGCGTTAAATAAAACGTATGTGTATAAATCTTCGCCCAAGGCGTTAACTGCGTTGGCTGCGGCAGGGATAGATGCTGTCAATTTGGCCAACAATCACATTTTGGATCAGGGCACGGGCGGATTACTGGATACACTGAAATATCTGGATGAAAAAGGTATTGCCCATGCTGGAGCCGGACGTAATGCAAAAGAAGCGTATGCGCCGCATTATTTTGAACGTAAAGGGATCAAAATTGCGTTATTAGGGACTACACGTGTCATGCCTGAAGCCAACTGGAATGCAGGCGCCAAACTGCCCGGTGTAGCAGGAGCCTATGATTCGACCGCTATCGTAAAGTCCATCCGTGGGGCACGAATGCAGGCCGATCTGGTGATTGTCATTGCCCATTGGGGGAAGGAGCGCGCTACTGCACTTGAGCCCCATCAGACCGAGTTATCGCACGCTTTTATTGATGCTGGAGCTGATCTTGTCATTGGTGGTCATCCACATGTGCTTCAAGGGATGGAGCAATATAAAGGTAAATGGATCGCATACAGCACAGGCAATTTTATTTTTTCTAAATCAACGGTGCCAGCCACTTGGGATACAGCGATATTTCAGGCAACCTGTACCCGAAAAGGGGCTTGCGAAATGAAGCTGACCCCTTACCGAGCGGAGCTAGGTCAACCGATCCCATTAAAGGATACGGAGGCCAGCAAAATTTTGCAGAGAGTGGCGGCACTGTCACCGGGAAATGTCTCGATAGGGACGGATGGTACAGTAAGCACTCAATAGAAGTTCGAAAAGAAATTTTTTATATGGAAATTGACGGAATGATCGTATGAGGGACTCCTTTGTGGATGGAGGTCATAACAAGATGAATCATTTGTGCGTGGCTCACCGCGGTTTTTCGGGTATTGCTCCCGAGAACACGATGGCAGCCTTTAAGCTTGCGTTGGAGCAGCCGTTTGTACACTGGGTTGAGCTGGATGTACAGCTGTCAAAGGACGGTGTTCCGGTGGTAATTCATGATTTTACGCTGGAGCGAACGACGAATGGTACAGGGAAAGTAAAGGATTCAGACTGGAAAGCATTGCAACAACTTGATGCTGGTAGCTGGAAAAGTGCAGAATACCGTGAAGAAATGATCCCTTCCCTCGCACAGGTACTGGATTTATGTCGTGGCCGCGCATCACTCAATATTGAGCTTAAAACAGCGGGAGATATGTATCCGGGACTGGAGAAAGCCGTACTCCGTGAAATTGTGATGAGAGGGATGGAGGGAGAGGTGGTATTAACCTCTTTTGAGCGTGCCGCATTACGCCGGGCTAAGGAGCTGTCTCCTGAGATCCGTACCGGATTGATTATCGACGCGCGTCCAGATGATTTGGCAAAGCAACTGGAGCAGCTACAATGCACTTTTTTATCCATGGGCTATCCGCGTTTGGATCGAAACCTGATGAAAGATCTCACTGGCCGCGGTATTACTGTCATGGCGTGGACGGTGGATGACCGCCGTATAATGCGGAAATTGTCCTCATTACATCCTGAATTGATGATTTGCACTAATTGGCCGGATCGCTGGGAACAGGTTTTTTTGCTTTCCAAGCACCGGATGTGGCACTATATACGTAAACTTATTCGTTAATCAATTGGACTACATACGCGGGAAGGGTGACGGATCGTAATGAACGTGGAAATTCGTAATGTTTACTGTGTTGGGCGCAATTATAAGCTGCATGCGGAGGAGCTGGGTAATGAGGTTCCCGCAGAACCGATGATTTTTTTGAAGCCGTCTCATGCGGTTGTGCCGCTGGATGGCGCCACGCTGGAGCTTCCTCAGGGGCAGGGAGATATTCATTTTGAGACTGAGCTGGTCGTGGCTGTAGGACGTAAATACGAACCAGGCATGTCTGCAGATACGTGTCTGAACGCATTTGCATTCGGCATTGATTTTACCCTGCGTGATGTACAAAGTGTTCTCAAGAAAAAAGGCCATCCATGGACCGCCGCCAAAGGCTTTAAATCGTCTGCTCCCGTGACACCATTCCTGCCTTTAGAAAAATTGGACATGCTGGAGCAGCAGGATTTTTCCTTGCTCAAAAATGGACAGGAAGTCCAGCGTGGACATGTTAAAGATATGATTTTTTCTATCCAGCACATCGTCGAATATATAGCGACTCATTATGGGCTGGGTGAAGGAGATATTATTTTTACAGGTACTCCAGCAGGAGTAGGGCCTACAGCAAGCGGGGATCGCTTTGAGCTTTTCTGGGGGAGTGATCGTCAGGGGAGCTTCACCATCGCATAAACTTGTGAACGGCATTCATGGATGAGGATTAAAAAAGGGAATGTTCTTGGTAGTTGGGAAATAAAGAGCGATTCCCTTAGAAAAGCATTGTGAAGGCCGTGTCCTGTGCCAAAGCATGGGACACGGCTTTTATATAAGTGTAGAGCATTGTACAATAATATACAGAACGAAAAAAGAAAAACGGAGATTCATTTCAAAAGCGGGGGTATATCATGGACTGGATCATCGGATTGCTTTGTGCTGCTGTGGTGGCGGGAGCTGCATTTTATAAAAAATCCTTAACCTTATCTGGCTTTGCCACGGCTGTACTGATGGGAACCGTATATTATGGGGCGGGTAACCTGTTCTGGTTCGGCACATTGCTCTTGTTCTTTATCACGTCGACCCTCCTGTCGAGGTTCAAAAAGGAGCGCAAGGCTGAGCTGGAAAAATCGTATGCCAAAACCGGAAACCGGGATGCAGGCCAAGTATGGGCCAATGGGGGATTAGGTATGCTGTTATGCCTGGGCTATGCGATATGGCCTCATGTTACGTGGCAGCTGGCTTTTGTCGGTGTCATGGCTACGGTAACATCCGATACGTGGGCAACGGAATTTGGCAGCCTGAGTCGTAGGCCACCCCGTTCGGTGCTTAACGGGAAGGTGCTGGCACCCGGAACCTCAGGTGGAGTATCTGTATTGGGAACGGCTGCGGCCTTGGCTGGGGGTGTACTGATCGGCATAGGTGCATGGGGCTTTGGACACGCCATAGGAACGCCGAGCTTGCCGTTATGGTTGTGGGCACTGGTTGGAGGTATATCCGGTAGCGCCGGGGCCTTTGCTGATTCCTATCTAGGTGCTACAGTGCAAATGATGCGTTCCTGCACGGTTTGCGGACGGGAAGTAGAAGTAGACTCACATTGTGGACAAACGACGGTCTATGTACGAGGCTGGCGTTGGATGAGCAATGATCGGGTGAATAGCATTAGTTCTATTTTCGGAGGATTGGTCGCTCTTGCAGGTATTTTTTTTATACTTTGAACACAGAGCTGGAGATCATTACAAGGAAAAATTTGTTATAAGAATTGACCGTGTTTCAATCCTTGTATAAGGAGGTGCTAAGATGGGCGATATACAAGGAGATAAATATGAAGCTATTTTGGACGCCGCTTACACCGTCTTTGGCACCAAAGGCTTTTATGAAAGCAAAATTTCCGAGATTGCAGAACAAGCGGGAGTTGCCAAAGGCACAGTATACTTGTACTTTAAAAGCAAAGAGCAGCTATTTACAGCAGTCACACGTAGAGATTGCGAGCAATACCTAGCCGAAATGCAAGGCGCATTAATCAATCGTACTTTGGGAGAAGGACTGCTGCGGATGGCAAATTTGCATCTGCACTACTATTTCAAGCGCAAGCAGCATACTAAATTATTTTTTATGACCCCCAACAGTGACCCCGACCTAATGGAGTTTATGTGGGGATTTATCCAGGACTATACTGATTTGGTCAAAAATAAACTGGCGTCAGAGGGTGTACAGCAGTCTGAGTTTCATGCGAAGGCATTCATTGGTATGTTGGAACGCCTAAAAATGGATATTTTATTGAATAAAGATTTCCGCGAATGTGACGTAGATCAGACGGCTGAATTAGCGGCGAACTTATTTATGCATGGCTGTAAAGCCGGGGTACAAAAATCCTGACATCTTGTTGCTAAAAAACCGTACTGACTTCGTTCAGGTAACGGTTTTTTTAATCATTGGCTGTGTCTGTGTTAAAATAAACAGGATGCATCACAAAATAGGGGAAGAGTAGGGAATCCGTATGAATATTATGACCGTTGAACATATAACGAAAAGCTATGGCGAGAAAATGTTGTTTGAGGATGCTTCCTTTGGTATGGATGAACGTGACAAAATAGGGGTCGTCGGTGTAAATGGTACCGGCAAATCAACGTTTTTACGTGTAATTTCCGGCTTAGAGCCGCCAGATGATGGCAATATTGCAGTGAACAACGATGTGCGAATTCAGTATCTAGCACAAAATCCGGAGTTTGATCCCGAAATGAAGGTGCTCCAGCATATTTTTCATGGCAACCAGCCTGAGATGAAGGCGGTCCGTGAATATACGGAAATCATGGAGTTGTTGGAATTAAATCCGGGTAGCGAGGAGCTTCAAAATCGTCTATTGCGAGCAAGTCAGCAAATGGATACGTTCCAGGCATGGCAGCTGGAGAGTGAGGCCAAAAATATACTTACCCGACTGGGGATCACCCAGTTTGAGTCTCGTATGGGTGTTCTATCCGGCGGGCAGCGTAAGCGGGTGGCTTTGGCGGCGGCTTTGATCCAACCCTGCGAGTTGCTCATTCTGGACGAGCCTACAAACCATATTGATAATGAGTCTGTTGAATGGTTGGAGCAGTATTTGCAAAAAAGACGTGGTGCGTTGTTAATGATCACGCATGATCGCTATTTTCTGGATAGAGTTGCAAATGTCATGTTGGAGCTGGATCATGGCCGCCTTTTCCGTTATGAGGCTAACTATACCCGTTTTCTGGAGCTGAAGGCAGAACGTGAGGAGCGGGAAGCGTCTACGGAACAAAAAAGGAAGAACTTGCTGCGTAATGAGCTGGCCTGGATTCGTCGTGGAGCAAAGGCTCGTTCCACCAAGCAGAAAGCGCGTATTGATCGATATGAGCAGCTTAGGGATCAGCAACCGGAAGCTCGTTCTGGATCTGTAGATATGTCTGTCGCCTCCACACGTCTGGGTAAAAAAATATTGGAGATCGAGCATCTGTCCAAATCGGTAGATTCCCGTAAGCTGATACAGGATTTGAGCTACATTGCGGTTCCTGGTGATCGTGTTGGTATCCTAGGTCCTAACGGTAGTGGGAAATCCACCCTGCTCCAAATGATTGCACAGCGTGTAGAACCCGATTCCGGCAGCGTTGTGCTGGGACCGACGGTGAAGATAGGCTATTTTACTCAGGAACATCAGGAAATGAACGAATCATTACGTGTTATTGAATATATTAAGGAAGAAGCCGAAGTGATTCGTACAGCAGACGGTTCGACGATTACAGCAGCACAAATGCTGGAGCGTTTCCTGTTTGCACCAAGCGCGCAATGGACGGTTATTTCCAGGCTGTCCGGGGGCGAAAAACGGCGCTTGTATCTGCTTCGTGTTCTGATGTCGGCACCGAATGTGCTATTGCTGGATGAACCAACAAATGATCTGGATATCCAAACCCTTTCCGTTTTGGAAGACTATCTGGATGAATTCCCGGGCGTGGTGTTTATTGTTTCTCATGATCGCTATTTCCTGGATCGGACAGTGGACAAAATACTGGCGTTTGAAGGGGACGGACAGGTACGTGTACATGTAGGCGACTATAGCGAGTATGCAGAATGGATCAGTAAAAATGCTCAATCTTCTGTGAATACGTCTGTCTCGACGAGTACGGTTTCCTCGAATCGCTCTTCCGCGCCTAAGTCTGCGGGTCCTTCCGATTCAGTCAAGGAGACAAGTAAAACCAAGCTTAAATTCACCTTCAAGGAACAGCGGGAATATGAGCAAATTGATGAGCTGATTGAACAAGCCGAACAGAAGTTGGCCGACATTCAGCGGCAGATGGAAGAGTCTTTCAGTGATTCAGCACGACTACAGGAGCTCATGGCTGAGCAAGCAAAGGCCGAACAGCATCTGGAGCACCAAATGGAACGCTGGACCTACCTGAATGAGCTAGCCGAGCAGATTGAACAAAGTAAATCTTAAAAATACAGAAGCAAGTCACCATTCAGAGTGGGGGCTTGCTTTTTTTATCGAATTATTAATACGTTTTTCATATTAAAAGCGAGTGAATTATATATTTCTAATATTAAATTACAGTGGGTATAATGGATTGCAGATGGAGGGGAGGAATTGAAAATGGAATATCGTAAACTTGGAAAAAGTGGTTTGATGGTAAGTGAGATTGCATTGGGGAACTGGATCACCCACGGTGCCCAAGTGGATGATACCATAGCGCAAGCCTGTGTAAAGGCTGCACTAGACTCAGGGATTACCACGTTTGATACCGCTGATGTGTATTCGGATACCCTTGCGGAAACGGTTTTGGGTCATTCTTTAAAGGGAATACGCCGTGAAAGTATTGAATTATGTACTAAGGTTTTTCATCCCACAGGTACCGGACAGAATGATAAAGGGCTGTCTCGTAAACATATCATGGAGGCCTGCCATGCTTCTCTTCGACGCCTACAAACGGATTATATTGATGTATATTATGCACACCGTTTTGATCCAACCGTATCGCTTGAAGAAACTTTTTTGGCCTTATCCGACTTGGTGCGGCAAGGGAAGGTTTTGTATGTAGGAGTAAGCGAGTGGACAGCAGAGCAGATAAAGCAAGGAGCTGCTCTGGCTAGGGAATTAAAGGTCCCTTTCGTGGCAAGTCAGCCCCAATATTCCATGCTGTGGCGTGTCATTGAAGCTGAAGTGATTCCCGCTTGTGAGCAGGAAGGGATTGGGCAGGTGGTTTGGTCACCTCTGGCACAAGGTATCCTTTCTGGTAAATATACAGCAGACAAGCCGTTACCCGAGGGTTCACGAGCTTCTACGACAGCAGGGTCACCATTTTTCGAACGTTTGGCTGGACAATGGTTACGTAAAGAAGTCCTTTTGGCAGTAAAGAAAATTCAGCCGATTGCAGAAGAATGCGGACTGACGCTGCCCCAGCTTGCAGTCGCATGGGTTTTACAAAACCCGCAAGTGTCCTCAGCTATTATCGGTGCTTCCAAGCCCGAGCAGGTTAAAGAGAACGTAAAAGCTGCGGGTGTCCGTCTAGATGGGCAGGTCATGAGACAATTGGATAGCGTTTTAAATGGTATTGTTGAACGTGATCCGAGAAAAACAGGTTAAGATATACGATCAAGGAGATTTACATGTCTAACTCTTCGTTACAAGCTGTTTCTTCAACCACTTCCAGAAAATGAGTCAGAACAGTTTCATGTGCACCTGTTTTCCATGCAGCATAAAGTGGGATGGACGGAGACTCTTCTTGAAATGAACGAAATACGACATCACTGCGTTGAAAGACAGATACGGAAGAGGGGACAATGGAGATACCTATACCCGCCGCTACCAAGTTAACGATCGTATACATTTGAACGGCTTCCTGTACGATTTGAGGCTGAAATCCATGTTGTCCGCAAAAGTCGAGTATGAGATTATGAAAAGAAGCTCCCATATGAGGCGGAGACAGGATAAAAGATTCGTCCGCTAAAGAACGTAAAGTCAAGGTTGAATGGTGGGCTAACGGATGTGTCTGAGGAAGAACGGCCATGAGTGATTCGTTGGTGTAAAGACGAGAAGTGATATGTATAGATGGATCTGCACTGCGCAGGAAGCCCACATGAACTTTGCCATCGTGTATGGCTTTTAGTTGTTGGGCAGATGTCATTTCAAATAACGTAAGCTTCACATCTGGGAAGCGCTCTCGGAATTTCTTCAAGGCATTAACCATCAGACTGCCAGAGGCTGAATCTACAAAAGCGATGGATAATTGTCCGAATTTCCCCTGACTTGCAAGCTGTGTGATCTTAATAGATCTTTCCAATTGAGCAACCATATTTCTGGATTCTTCTAAAAATATCGCTCCTGCTGACGTAAGTCGAACTTGTCTTTTGGTTCGTTCCAAAAGCTTCACACCAAGCTCTTCTTCAAGGCTTTGAATTTGTTGGCTCAAGGGAGGTTGGGTGATATTCAGTTTTTTCGCAGCACGGTTAAAATGCAGTTCTTCCGCTACTGCGATAAAGTAACGTAGTTTTTTCAGATCCATAGCTGTGATTTCCTTTCACTAAGCCTTCACCGACCTATTCTCCAGTGGAACAGGTCGGTTTTTATCGTTCGAATTAAACTGTCACATAAGCTGCAAGCAGACGTGCAGTGTTCACCACGGCCTGCTTGTGCGTGCGCTCCATTGCATGGGAGGCGTGTACGCCAGGGCCGATCAAAGCAGCACGGATGTTATTACCTGCTCTTAGTGCAGCCGAAGCGTCCGAACCGTAGTGCGGATAAATATCTACCGCATACGGAATATTCAGCTCTTTGGCCAGCTCAATCAGACGGGTCGTCATATTATAGTCGTAAGGCCCGGAGGAATCTTTGGCACAGATAGAAACATCCGTTTCCTTGCAGCTCAGATCTTCACCCATACAGCCCATATCGACAGCTACCATCTCACTGATTCCTTCAGGTATGTAAGCCGCTCCGTGCCCCACTTCCTCATAGTTAGAAATGAGCAATTTAACGGTATGTCGAGGCTTCCAGTTTCCATGTACAGCAGATTCCAGTAGACCAAACAGTGCAGCTACACTAGCTTTATCATCCAGATGCCGTGACTTGATAAATCCACTCGGTGTTACGACTGGACGCGCATCGAACGAAATAAAATCGCCCACCGCAATACCGAGCTGAAGCACGTCTTCTTTTGACTCAACAAGCTCGTCAATCCGAACCTCCATGTGGCTCTCCTTGCGCTCAAAGCTTCGTGCATCATCATAGACGTGCACGGATGGATGGCTGGACAGAATAGTGCCCGTATACGTTTGTCCGCTTCGGGTATGAATAAGGCAGTATTCGTTCTCAATGCTGTTCATCATGAAACCGCCGACGGATGTCAGACGTAGGGTGCCTTGTGCTGTAATCGAACGTACCATCGCGCCCAATGTATCCACATGTGCGCTCAGCGCCACCGTACGGTCCGTTTCCTGACCTTCCAGAGTCAAGATGGCACCCCCTTTTGCATTCCATTCGATGGGTACCCCGAGGCTCTCAGCTTCCTTACGAATCAGCTCCATCACATGGTGTGTGTACCCACTGGGACTGGGCGTGTTCAGTAGCTGATTTAAAAAGTTCATCATATAATCTTCATTTAATTGAATCGTCATTTGTTGCTCCTCCTCATTTGGACAACCGATCAGGTTTAGAGGACGGTTGCTCTATATCTTGGTCGAAAGTAGACCCTGTGCTGGAAGACCCAGTCGTGTCATAGGTCACATCCGCGTTTGCTTCCACCGTGGATGTGTGCTCTTCTTGTAATGTATGAAGCTGAGTAGTCAGACGTTTAATCTCTCTCTGAAGCCTATATTGGCGGAAAATACCGAAAGAACCGACAATAAGTCCACCTAGAAGAGTGCAACCAAGAATAAGCAGAATCAAAGGAATGCTAACCATACTGAATAGAAGGTTCACTTGAACCGAATTCACATTAATAACAGCAAATACAGCTGTTAACAGAGCAATAACAAGAGCTGCGATCAAAGACCATTGTGTTTTCAAAATGCCACCTCCTCCCGTTACATTATAAAATCCCTTGCCCGCCATGGACAAGGGATTTATCCGTGCATCATTTCAATGCTGGATTTTAAGGGCGCACGGTTTTACTTTCCTTCAGTTAGCTTTTCCATTTCTGTAATGACTTCTTCGAATACGCTCATCGCTTCGCGGATCGGCTGCGGAGAGGACATGTCAACGCCAGCTTTTTTCAAAATATTAATTGAATAATCACTGCCACCGCTCTTTAAGAAGCCCAAGTAACGGTCAACGGCTGGTTGGCCTTCTTCCAGAATCTGTTTCGAGAAACTAGTTGCTGCCGAGAAGCCAGTAGCATATTTGTAGACATAAAAACTGTTATAAAAATGAGGGATCCGTGCCCATTCCATTTCAATGTCTTTGTCTACCTTCATGCCAGGCCCGTGATATTTCACATTCAGATCATAGTAAATCTCCGATAAAAGCTGTGGTGTAAGGGATTCCCCCTGTTCAGCGCGTTCATGTACAATTTTCTCAAATTCCGCAAACATGGTTTGACGGAATACCGTTGTGCGGAATTGATCTGCATAGTAGGTGAGAAGGTACATTTTCTCTTTCGGATCGGTTGATTTGTTCAGCAAGTAGTCCATTAGCAACGCTTCATTGGTTGTGGATGCCACTTCAGCCAGGAAAATGGTGTACTGTGCATCTCTATACTTCAATGCGTTGTCTGAATAGTACGAATGCAACGCATGCCCCATTTCATGAGCAAGTGTGAACATGCTGTTCAGGTTGTCTTTATGATTCAGCAGCACATATGGGTGGGTACCATAAGCTCCCCAACTGTATGCACCAGTGCGTTTGTTTTCATTTTCGTATACATCAATCCAGCGCTCATCATAGCCTTTTTGCAGTGAAGCCAGATAGTCCGCGCCAAGTGGCTTAAGGCCTTCCTTTGTTTGCTTTTTGGCGTCTTCATACGTAATGTCCATCTTGTATTCGTCCACAAGTGGAGCGAACAAATCATACATATGGAGCTCGTCCACACCTAACAACTTTTTACGCAGCTTGATGTAACGATGGAGCAGAGGCAAGCTTTCATGAATGGTATCAATGAGATTCGTATATACTTCCTTCGGAATATTGTCACCGTACAGTGACATTTCCAGTACAGAAGGGTATTTGCGAACACGAGAATAAAAAATATTTTTGTTTACATTGGCACTTAGTGTAGAAGCAATTGTATTTTTATTTTTGGCATATGTGTCATATACCGCTTTAAAAGCACGTTCGCGTACTTCGCGGTGCGGACTTTCGAGGAATTGAATGTAGCTGCCATGAGTCAGCTCAACCTCTTTGCCGTTCTCATCCTTAATTTTTGGAAACTTCAGATCAGCATTGTTGAGCATGCCAAAAATCGTTTGCGGGGCTTGAGCCAGATTGCCAACCTGAGCGAGCAGTGCTTCTTCTGTCTTGCCCAAAATATGTGCTTTTTCCCGCTTCATTTCTTGAAGTGTAAACCGATAATCTGCAAGCTTCGGATCTTCAATGAAGGCATCAAGCTGTTGATCCGGCAGTGCCAAAATTTCAGGCGTCACAAAAGAAAGAGACTCGCTAACCTCAACGCCTAATTTTTTGGCTTTTTGCGAAAGACCCTGGTATGTAGGTTCAGCTGTATCCTCATCATGATGCAGATGTGCGTACACATATACACGCTCGGTTTTAAGCGACAATTCATCTTCCAATTTAAAACAGCTGCCAATCGACTCTGCTGAATTGAGCTTGCCTTGGAATTGTTCAGCCTTTTTGGCTAGTTGTTTGACTTCTTCGTATTCTTGATCCCATGCTTTGCGGTTAGGAAACAAATCTTCCAGTTTCCATGTATTTTCCACTGGCGCATCAGCGCGTTTTACAATTTCACTCATGGAGAGCCTCCTCTGATCGAACGTAATGTGGGGTAGGGCTGCGGCAGTAAGGGACGGATGCCAAAACGAAGAAACCGCCACGCTTACCGTAAGCAGCAGGGCAAGAGGTTTTACAGGATGCATGTAACGGCAGATCCTCCTTATACCATGGCTTGTTATGCCATAGTATGACCTCTTACGCCCGAAAGTATAATTTTCCTTACTGTGGGTTGGAACCTATATTTAATAAGCTGTATACAATAAGATAAAAGGCAAGGCAAACCATGATTACAGCAGTGAGGGCCATCCACTTTTTGAGAGGAGTCGGTATCGTATCACGCTTCATGATCAGCACTCCGCCCAGCGTGAAGGCCAGAATAATGAAGATGAGATAGCTGTTGGACACCATGAATAGGCTAGACCTGTTTGAAAGCGTTCATGATCCGCTGCCACTCTTCCTCATTATCTTGAAAGGACT
Organism: Paenibacillus sp. FSL R7-0340; assembly: GCF_038002205.1. Classification (NCBI taxonomy): domain Bacteria; kingdom Bacillati; phylum Bacillota; class Bacilli; order Caryophanales; family Paenibacillaceae; genus Paenibacillus; species Paenibacillus sp. FSL R7-0340. The sequence goes on along the minus strand of NZ_JBBOBY010000001.1, from coordinate 4,245,411 downwards.
GCTTGGGAAACCGATTTTGAGCCCAATGCATCAGCGCCGGACGGCTTAAAAACGTGTGGGCTTCCTCGCCCCAATCATCGGATATTTCCCGTAGAACGATGTAACGGCCCTGCACCTCGACAGTCATCATGTTCCAATTGTCTTTTTTGTATATTTCGTGTTTTTTCATCATATGCATGTCTCCGATTTTATAGATGTTTTGGTTCATGATACCGCAGTTTCCGCCGCAAAAGCAAATCATTCCAGCCCGAAAAACCAGGGAAAACATCAATTGCATTGTGAAAAAGCATGAAGTATAATATGGATATTCGCCATAGATGGCGGTATTTTTAGGAGGTTGTTCACTTGAAAGGTACAGTTAAATGGTTTAACGCAGAAAAAGGTTATGGCTTCATTCAAATGGATGGTGGCGAGGACGTATTCGTACATTTCTCCGCAATCCAAGGCGACGGCTTTAAAACTTTGGAAGAAGGTCAAGCGGTTGAATTCGAAATTACTGAAGGTAACCGTGGACCCCAAGCAGCTAACGTAATCAAACTGTAAGTGTAACTGAATTGTAAGAATGGTTCCGTTTCTACGGATGTCTTATATATTACGGTTAAACTATGAATTGAGAGCGCAGTTCCTTACATTTAAGGGACTGCGCTTTTTTGCGTAAATACGTTTACGATATGAGAAGATTGAGCAGGAATAGGGTATTATACGTAATAAAACTAAGCAGAAGACATCTTAAATTGAAGGAGTTGAGAAAATGAGTGCAGCAGAGGCTAGTCGTAAGCCTTCCCTGATTGAAGGTCCTATTGCCAAAACGCTGTTTATGTTCTCTTTGCCGATGCTGTTCGGAAACATTCTGCAATCCCTGAATGGAACGATCAACTCGATCTGGGTTGGAAAGTTTCTGGGAGAAGCCGCATTGACTGCCGCTTCCAATGGAAATATTATAATGTTTTTTCTTATCAGTTCGATTTTTGGCGTCACCATGGCTGCCACTATTATGATCGGACAAAATATTGGAGCAGGAGACGTAGCTGAAACCAAGCGTGTAGTAGGTACAAGTGCAGTCTTTTTTCTGGTGCTTGCTTTTGCTATAGGTATTATCGGATTTTTGAGTGCGCCTTGGATTCTTCATGTACTCAATACACCTGCCGAATCAGTGGATATGGCGATCACATATACGCGTATTATTTTTGCGGGCATGCCCTTTTTGTACGGCTATAACTACATAATGACCGTAATGAGAGGCGCTGGAGATTCCAAAACACCATTTTATTTTCTAATCGTTTCCGTCGTACTGGATGTACTACTCAACCCGCTGTTAATATTCGGATGGGGACCGATTCCTGCTATGGGCATTGGAGGTTCCGCTACTGCTACCCTGATCGCTCAAGGGATCAGCTTTGTGTTGATCCTCATTTACCTATATCGAGTAAAATATTTTTTGCGCATTACTTCTTCAGAGCTTCATTTACTCAGATTTGATTGGAAGATTATTTGGACCCTAATCCGTAAGGGAGTGCCGATGGGGTTGCAAATGATTGCTGTCTCCACCAGCGCGATTGCTTTAATGAATCTGATTAATGGCTACGGAACAGTGGCAGCAGCAGCTTATACAGCAGCCAATAATTTGTCCAGCTATGTGCAGATGCCGGCAATGGCGTTAGGTGCAGCTGTATCTTCCTTTGCCGCTCAAAATATCGGAGCCGGACGTTGGGATCGAGTGCGCATGACAACCTGGATTGGGATTGTGTATAATTTTGTGTTGACTGGTGGAGCTGTGGTATTAATTTACATGTTTAACCGTCAGGCCTTGCTCATGTTCCTTCCTTCTACGGGGGGTGCATTGGAATTGGGCATGCGGATTAATCTGATCACTTTGTGGTCTTTTGTTATATTCGGTGTTACCAATGTCATTACAGGTGTTGTTCGATCAACGGGTTCCGTAATGATACCGCTTTTAATTACCATTATTTCATTATGGGGCATTCGTATACCTTTGGCCTATGCATTTGTCGATGAGTATGGTCTAGATGCTGTATGGTGGAGTTTTCCTGTTGGTTTTGCTATCTCTGCCGTAGCAGTCATTTTCTATTATGCTTTCGGGAAATGGAAGCAGGCAAGCATGGGAGAGGGAATCCAAGGGGTGAAGCCAGCAGAGGACAAGGGATAGGTTGGCGGTAGGCCATTTATACTATTTGCGATTAAAGTCTTATAAGGATAGATTTTGTGTAACTCCTATTTTTGACTAATAAAACATTACAGGTATAAAGTCTTTTTGTGAGAATAGCTCATTTTTCTTGAATTTTAAAGAAAAAAGTGAGGTTGTTCATTTGTGCTAAAAGGACGAACATATTATAATGGATATGGTTTGGATAGGTATAATTACGTAGACAACAATGTGGAGGCACCGTCATTTGAGTTATGTTGAGCAAGGACGTTATCAAGTACCGAGAGGCCCCATAGGTCTAATGAGCCGAATGTACAAGCACATTCTCCCTGAAACGAAACTAGAATTGAGTAACTGGAAGAGCAAGGCCGAACAAATTCCGGACCCTGAGCTGCGAAGCCAGGCGCTTGCGAGCATAGCGGATAAGACGTTTCACTGCGTGGGTGGGGCGGTTTATGCCGCAGCCAATATGTCTGCCCGGCAGACGCTAATTCCGCTGATCGTAGCGTATCAGACCATTAGTGATTATCTGGACAACCTGTGTGATCGCAGTACGTCCATGGACCCGGATGATTTCAGGCTGTTGCATCAGGCTATGCTGGATGCGGTTAATCCGACGGCTAGGCCAGTGAATTATTATGAGTTGCGTCGTGAGCAGGAGGATGGCGGTTATTTGACCGGGCTGGTGACAACCTGTCAGTCTTGTGTAAGCAGGCTTCCGGGCTATGAGGCGGCAATGCCTTACGTTCAGGATTTGGCGCGATTATACACGGATTTGCAAGTATACAAGCATATTAAACCCGAGCTGCGGGAACAAGCGCTTTTGGACTGGTGGTCGCTTCATAAAGACCGTACACCAGAGTTGCGCTGGAATGAGTTTGCTGCGGCTACTGGTTCAACTCTGGGGGTCTTTATGCTGTTTCTTGCTGCCAGCGACCAGCATCTGACTGATGCAGGGGCTGCCTCAATACATGCATCGTATTTTCCACATGTGTGCAGTCTTCATATTTTGCTGGATTATCTAATCGATCAAGACGAAGACCGGAAGGGCGGAGATCTTAACTTTTGCAATTATTATGAAGATACCGACATGATGCTAGACCGGATCGCCTACGTTGTGAATCGGGCGCGGGCTGATATTGCAGATGTCCCTGCCAGCTCCTTTCACCGGATGATTATCGAGGGATTGCTGGCTTTATATTTATCCGACCCTAAAGTTAGCGAGCAGCAGGACGTTCGCGCTGTTTCGAGACGTTTAATGAAAAATAGTCCGCTCATGCGTTTGTTTTTCTTATTAAACAGTCGATGGATAAGAAGGCTTATATGATTATTTTGAGGAGGTCATAAATCATGACAGCAGTTAAGAAAATTGCAGTATTAACAAGTGGTGGAGATTCACAAGGGATGAACGCGGCAGTTCGCGCCGTCGTACGTAGCGGATTGTATTTTGGACTGGAAGTATTCGGGATTCAACGCGGTTATCAAGGCCTTTTGAACGATGATATTTTTCCAATGGATCTGAGAAGCGTTGGAGATATTATCCAACGTGGGGGTACTGTACTTCAATCTGCAAGATGTCTGGAATTTACGACTGAAGAAGGACAGAAAAAAGGCGCTCAAATTTTGCGTAACCGTGGAATTGACGGCGTAGTCGTGATTGGTGGAGACGGTTCCTATCAAGGAGCTAACAAACTGACCAAGCAAGGCATTAAAACCATGTGTCTTCCGGGTACGATTGACAATGACATTTCCTTCACGGACTACACTATTGGTTTTGATACAGCGGTTAGTATCGTAGTGGACGCAATCAACAAGCTGCGTGATACGATGTCATCGCATGAACGTTCTTCCATCGTGGAAGTTATGGGACGTCATTGTGGCGATATTGCTCTGCATGCAGGGCTGGCTTCTGGCGCAGAAACGATTTTGGTGCCTGAGGTAGAATTTGATCTGAATGAAGTATCCGATCGGATGAAACAAAACTTTAAGCATGGCAAACGCCACAGTATCATTATTGTTGCTGAGGGTGTAGGCAAAGGCGAAACAGTAGCACAGGTTATCCAAGAAAACTGTCCGGATTATGAGCCTCGCGTTACAGTGCTTGGACACATCCAACGTGGAGGCACACCAACAGCGTTTGACCGCAACCTGGCGAGCCGTTTGGGTGACTTTGCTGTTCGCCAATTGATCGAGGGCATATCTGACAAGGCTTGCGGAACGATCGACGGTAAGTTGGTAGCTACAGATATTGATAAGGTTGTAAATACCAAAAAAGATTTCAATATGGAGCTTTATGAGCTGGCCTTGCGTTTGTCCCAATAATAAGAGCCTTTATGTAAAATAGATCGGCTCTGATATTGGAAAAGATCAAAATTATGCGGATGACCCGAGTCATCCGCTATTTTTTTAGCTTTGAATCCTATCAGGAGGTAGTCATACATGTACCTATTCAAAATCGAAGTGGACAGTTCGGAAGGAGCGCTGACCGTCATTCTCGCTGCTGAAAATGAAGAACAGGCATTTGAGGAGATTGAACAACATGTGGAGAGACACTTTCTATTTCCTCCCAAGCTGAACGAAGTGGCGATTGTGGAGAAAAAACGAATAACTTTAGGCGCAGCATATGTAATCGAGACACGCAAAGGCTAAATAGCCTCTGCGTGTTGTTTTTTTTCGGAGAAACGACGTTGTACTTTCACCAGACGCCAGAGAAGTAAAATAGCGCCTACTGCCAATCCTGTAATCAAACCGATCCAATAGCCGTAGGGCCCCAATGAAGTCCAGCGTGCCAGTATATATCCTACAGGAAGCCCAATGACCCAATAGGAGAGGAATGTGAGCAAAAAGGCTGGATTGACGTCTTTATACCCGCGTAGCGCTCCTTGTGTAGGTGTAGCGACAGCATCAGATATCTGAAAGAAAATCGCATAGATTAGAAAATGCTGTGCCAATTGAATGACCTGCGGATCGGTGGAGTAAAGTCGAGCAACCTGTTCACCCCAGATAAGCAGTACAATAGCTGTAATCAGTGATAGACCTACTGCGCTGCTGATACCCATTACACTATAAGCTTTGGCATCCCGCGGGCGAGTAGCCCCTGTTTCATAGCCAACCAGAATCGTAAGTGCCATGCAAATGCTGAGTGGAATCATATACAGCGTAGATGCAAAGTTCATGGCGGCCTGATGTGCGGCTATGGTAGCTGTATTATAACTGCTCATGAAGAGGGTGACGGCTGAAAAGACGGCAGTCTCAAAAAATATAGCAAATCCAATCGGTACTCCAATCTTGATGAGCTCTTTCAAAGCACCAGCAGCAATCCCGTATATTTTGTTAAAGATTCGGTATTCGGCAAATATTTTTCCACGATGCGCAGTGATACCGGCAACCAGCATGATGATCCAGTAGGTGGTCGCCGTCGCTACCCCGGAACCCACACCCCCCAGACGCGGAAAACCCCAGTTTCCATAAATAAGTAGATAATTTAACAATACATTGATGGGTAACGACATGAGCGTGATTAACATCGTAAAGCGGGTTTGTCCCAATGCATCCATAAAGCTTCGGAGCACAGTGTAGGCAAATAGAGGAACAATCCCGAAGGCCATGGCACAAAGGTAGTATATGGCCACATTATGAACTCTCAGTTCCAAATTCATACCGTTCAAAATAGGTTTGACCAAAATAATGCCAGCAATCAAAACGACCATAGACAGGGCGAGAGAGAGCCAAAGTGCTTGAATGACATAGTAGGAGACTTTATCTTTGCGCTGTGCTCCTACCAATTGAGATACAATGGGCGTGATAGCCATAAGTATTCCATTAAGGCCTGTTTGTACAGGAACCCATAGGCTTACTCCAATGGCTACTCCAGCCAGATCGGCAGGGGAAAAGTGCCCTGACATATTCGTATCGAAAAAAGTCATGGCAGATAGTGCAAGCTGGGTAATCAGGATAGGGAGCAAAATGTAGAAAAGCTGCTTCCATTTCTGCCCCGTTGTTAGTGTCAATTGCATTTTTGTTTTCCTCATTTACTAGGGATTGATTATTTGTATATATCATAACATGTAAGTATTTATTGTAAGGGATACCGCTACATTTGAACAGTAATAAAAAAGACTGCACCCGTTCGCCAAACAACGGGACAGCCTTTGAAATAATTATATAATTTCTAAATTTTGTATAAGAGAACGAGAAGTCCGGAGGGATAAATTATTTGTAAGTTACTCCACTTGTATAGCGGTTTGTGGCATTCCAGAGTAAATATTCATCCACTTTCATATCCTTAAGCGCGCGAATTTGATCCTCTACTTGAGTTTTCCCATACTTGGCATAATGTCCGCTCCCCAACCAACTTGCGGTAAAATCCTGGATCCAAGGACGAATAATTGGCTTTAGCTTGCCCGTCGGATCGAGCTTTTTGTGGGTATCGGCCATGGAGCCTTTAATCGTCTGGTAAGGATTTTTATCGGGATCTTTTACACCGAACCAGCCTGTGGTGTAGTGACTTGGATAAACCATGGGCGAAATGACATCCACATTTTCGGAGATTTTAGTGAAATCCTGTCCGATCCCCTCCGCAGCAGGAACGGATGCAGCATATCCGAAAATATCTACCGATACTCGTACACCTAATGGAGCAAGCTCTTTGCGGGCATATTGTACGAATTCAGCGACTGCATCCGAGCGGGATTGATCTGATTTGGTATATTTCAGCTTGTCTGCTCTTTTCTCAAAGCCTTCGGGGAAACGTACATAGTCAAATTGAATTTCCTTAAAACCAAGTTTGGCTGCTTCCTTAGCGATGGCGATATTATAATCCCATACTTCTTTATTATAGGGATTAACGAACCCGTCTCCTTTGCCGTTTTTCCAGACAGAGCCGTCAGGGTTACGGAAAGACATCTCGGGATTTTTGTTGGCCAGTACCGTATCTTTAAATACGACAATACGAGCAATCGGGTAAACATTATGCTTTTTCAATCGGTCCATCAAACCGGAAATATCCCGAATGAATTTTTGCGGCTTGCCCAATTTGAGCAGCTCGGGAGTGGTCGTTGGATAAGTGATGTAACCTGCATCGTCTTTAATATCAATAACCATGGAATTGAGCTCTGTCTTGTCAAGCAGTTCAAGCAACTGGGTCATACGCGAACCGCCTGCGCTATAAGCCGTGACATAGATGCCCTTGATAGCAGGAGTCGTCGGTTGTGGGTCAATTTTAACCGGAGGATTGGAGGCATCCACCTTCATATTATTGTGCTGAGCCTGAATCATGGCTCTGCTAATTGTTGTTGCCACCGTATCTTTTACATTTGGAGCGTTGGCTGACTGATCCCCGTTTCCGCCTATCCCCATCGCCAATAGCATAATTGCCCAAATCATATTCATTTCCTAACTCTCTCCCTTATGTATGTCGCTTACCTGATTATACGTAAAGTTATGTATCGAAAAACAACACGCTTGTAACCAATACTGGAATCATCAGGCACAGTCTTACATGATTAACCCAACCGGTGTTCATTGAATCCATAAAAATGCATAAATAATGCCGCTCTCTTCGCGGTCGTAGATGCAACCGGAAGAAGCGGCACTTGGTAAAGAAATTTATTGAAGATAATTATTGTCTTGATGCTCGCAAATACTGTACTGAATAATTTCTAGCGCATCCGTTGGCTTGAGTATGGCCATCCCGTCCCGAAGCACAATCATCGAGTTAAGCTCATCCTTTTTGAGAGAAGGGAGCATTTCCGGGTACCATCTTAAGACAATGTCGGACAGTTTTACCGTTTCCATTTCCACAAAAATCACCCTTTCCTGCTCGGAATCATTCCAAAAGAATCATTCAATACGATTCGGAAAAGCAAAGTGCCTGTGAAATAGCAGGTAAAGCTGGTCTTTATATACTATGGGAACAGCGCACATATAGTGTACCACAGAAACTGTATTTTGACACTTGGGTTTGTGCTTATCTTCGGCGAAATGAACCCATCACCCCAACTGTTTCCACAATATTGACAAAAGCAGAAGGGTCCACTTCTTTAATGATGCGTTTTAATTCAACTAGCTCGTAGCGTGTCGTGACAGTCATCAGCATGTCCTTTTCGGTATGTGAAAATGCGCCTTCAATTTTTATTTTGCTAACACCGCGTGGTGTGGTCAACATACGCTCCAGTAGCTTGTCGGTGTGCTCTGTAATAATGTAGACAGTAATCTTCGTGTGACTGACATAGATTTGATCCAATACCTTGCCAGTCACAAAAATAGATAGCATCGACGCAAGTGCAATATTCCAATCATCGTTCAAATATCCTGCTGCAAGAATGACCAGTCCATTCATGCCAACAAGTACAGTTCCTACGGGGAAGTCACGATAACGAGTGACGATGGAACCGATAATGTCAAAACCGCCCGTGGACCCTCCTACCCGAAAGGAAATTCCTGCTCCAACGCCGATCATTACCCCACCAAAAACGGAGGCCAGCAGGGGGTCCGACACGACAGATTGCACCGGCACCCACGCCAAAATCCACGTTGTAACGACAACGGATAAAATGCTCAGGCTAATAAAACGCTTGCCTAAAATAAACCAGCCTGCAATAAGCATCGGGATATTGATAATAAAATACATCGCGCTGATATCAAATTTTGTGAAGTAGCCGATTAACATGGAAAGCCCGGCTACTCCTCCGCTCAGCAAGTGGTGTGGCACGAGAAACAGATTAAAACCGCATGCAATGGCAGCGGCTCCAAAAATGACAGTTAAGCAGTTTAACACTATTTTTAACAACTTAATTTCACCTCATTTAAATTATACGGGAAGCAACTTGCTGGTATTCATGAATTGTTCTGTGCTATAATGCGATGTGGATATTCTTGAGTAGGGACCTATGTCCAGAGAAACACTTAAAATTTAAACTGTTTTAAAAAGGATAAATTCGTTTAAGATGTATCGGATAGGTTCCCCAAATTCATTACAGAAAGATGCAGTTATAGGTCTAAATAAACTGTCACTGTATTGGGGAAAACTTATACAATAATATCGCTACTTAAGAATACAGACAACATTGTGGATTGTCCACCACATCCACCATTATGAAGGAGTTTGAATAAATTTGACGACATTTGCAGAATTTGATCTTGAACCGAAAGTAATTCAGGCGATTACAGAACTGGGTTTTGAAGAAGCAACACCAATTCAATCCCAATCCATCCCGATTGCACTGCAAGGCAGAGACATGATTGGCCAAGCCCAAACAGGTACTGGTAAAACTGCTGCGTTTGGTATTCCGCTGATCAACAAAATTTCTAGAAGCGACGAAAAAATCAGAGCCCTGATCATGGCACCAACACGTGAGCTTGCTATCCAGGTAGCTGAAGAAATCGAAAAACTCTCCCGTTTCAAAGGTCTTCGTACTTTGCCAATCTATGGTGGACAAGATATCGTACGCCAGATTCGTGCTTTGAAAAAGAAACCTCAAATAATTATTGGTACGCCAGGACGCTTGCTTGACCATATTAATCGCAAAACCATCAAGCTGGAAGATGTAAACACAGTTGTTTTGGATGAAGCAGATGAAATGTTGGATATGGGCTTCATGGAAGATATTCAATCCATTCTGAAGCAAGTTCCTGACGAGCGCCAAACGATGCTTTTCTCGGCTACAATGCCTCCTAATATTAAAAGATTGGCTGAGCAATTCCTCAAAAATCCTGAGCATGTTTCAGTTATTCCTAAACAAGTTAGTGCTCCACTGATTGATCAGGCCTATATCGAAGTTCCTGAGCGTCAAAAATTCGAAGCATTGAGCCGCTTGATCGACATGGAATCCCCAGAACTTGCTATCGTATTTGGTCGTACCAAGCGTCGGGTAGACGAGCTGGCTGAAGCTCTGCAAAAACGCGGATATTCTGCAGACGGTTTGCACGGTGACTTGTCTCAAAACCAACGTGATGCTGTAATGCGTAAATTCCGTGACGGAAGCATCGATGTGCTCGTAGCGACTGACGTAGCTGCCCGTGGTTTGGACGTTTCCGGCGTAACTCACGTTGTGAACTTTGACCTTCCGCAAGATCCAGAAAGCTATGTTCACCGTATTGGACGTACTGGACGTGCAGGTAAAGAAGGGGAAGCTTGGTCTTTCGTAACGCCTCGTGAAATTGACCATTTGCACTTTATCGAACGTGTAACTCGTCACCGCATTCCACGCAAGCCGCTTCCAACCTTGGCTGAAGCTCTGGAAGGCAAACAACGTATCATTGCTGAACGTCTCCTAGAGGCTGTAGAAAGCGGTGAGCTGAACGAGTACAAAGGTTTGGCTATTCAAATGCTGGAGCAATATGATTCTGTACAACTTCTCTCCGCAGCTCTGAAACTGATGACTGGTGAGAAAAGAGAAGCATCGATTGAGTTGACTCCAGAAGATCCGATCCGTGCAAAACGTCGTAAACCAGACGTGCGTTCTGGCGGTCGCAAGCCTTCCAACTATAGCGGTCGCAGCAACGGTGGTTACAATTCCAACCGTTCTGGCGGTACCGGCGGTAGTGGAAGTAAAGGTGGATATGGCGGTTACAACCGTGGCAAAGAAGGCGGTGGCTACAACCGTGATTCAGGAAGCCGCTACAGTGGAGATCGTAAACCACGCCCGAGCAGCAATGGAGAAACTCGTCGTCCTGCAAGACGTGAAGATTCCTCTTCCGAATAAGAAATGAAATAATGAAAAGTCGAAGCAGATGAAGCTTCGGCTTTTTTGTTATGATTGATCAGTATGAATGAACCTTTTAGCGATCTGCTTTAATGGGTCATGTATTGATTTCTCTGGCGTATTAGGGCTGAAATACGGTATGATATAGTCAAGAGCCGGAATTTATAGGCATAGCAACATGAGTCTTGGAACTGCCAAGGCTTGCGGAGGGAGAGACTGACATTGGAGTTTAAAGGAGCTATGGGTGGTATTTACCGCCTGACCGAGTGGATTACCCGACTGGCGGCTACAAATTTGTTATGGGTGTTATGTTCGTCGCCTTTTGTATTCTGCCTCATACTGAAACTACTTGTAATGAATCAGAATTTGGCTAATGAGTCTTTACAAATGAACTGGGCGATGGCTATTTTGGCACCGCTTACTTTATTTCCAGCCACATCGGCTATGTTCACAGTGGTTCGCAAATGGGTAATGGGTGATACCGATACGGGCGTGTTTCGTACCTTTTTTAAAGGGTATAAAGAGAATTATAAGCAGAGTCTGATCGGGGGTATCTTTTACACATTGCTGTTTGTCATCATGTATGTGGATTATACCGTATATATGACACAACTCAGCAACTTGCAAATCGTGGGCGTAATTATGCTTATTCTTATCATTATTTTGCTTGTGTCTATGTTTAACTTCTTTTCGATGGTGGCTCATTATCATATGTCTACCGGACAAATTATTAAAAATGCGGTTTTATTGACGCTGATTCGACCATTCCGTGTATTTTCCACCATGCTCGGCAGCGCCGTTGTTATATTTATTGGAGTCAAATATCCTGTGCTTTTCCTATTCTTCATCGGCAGCGTGGTTGCCTGGTTCGCTTTCTTTAATTTTTATGGAACATTCCTCAAAATGCAAGATCAAATGGAAAAGATGAAGCAGAAAGATGAAGATACGGCAACCATTGAAGACAAGAAAAGTGATAACCTCTAAAAATAAAACATATTTCTCCTAGCATTTACTTTCTGAGTGAGAAGCGCTATAATAAGGTCACATCCTGCGATGCACGTTACGGTCATTTGTTGTTTTGAACCAATGACAATGTCTAGGGAGATCTATACGGATGAACAGCTGAAAAGCCCTGTCAATTCCTGACAAGGGGACTTCAAAAGTTTATTCTGCGGTCACCCACCTGCTAAAGCAGGTTCAGAAGACGCTATGGTCGGACGGCATCGGCGGGTACTCCAAAGATAATGAATACACTCTGTTCATGCTTCGTGCAGAAACAGGGTGTTTTTTGTATGTAACAATGTTAAACTAAGACATGAGGTACTAAGGTCGCATACCACAGGTATGGTCGGTTAAATTTTTGTTGTTTAACGTTTTTATAAAGCGCTTGCAGCAAAAAAACCGATGTGCTGCATTATGGCAACGATTATCGTGAAGGAGGAAATGTCTTGTCGTTGAAGAGGACTCTGGTAGGGATTGTGCGCAGCCAAGAAGGTACAAGCGACCGGGTCAAGGACCCCCAAATGAAGACACGCTATTATAACTTATCGAGAGACAAGGCTTGGGAAGAAGTATCATCTATTTTGAAAAAAATTCCTGGCTACAAGGTACTCCATGAGGTAGCATCCGTAGGTGAGATTACGTTAGAGAAGCGAACGGCGTTCGGTAGAACTGTCGACATTACCGTTTCTATATTGTCCGTCTCGCCAGTTCGGAGTGCGGTGGATATTTATTCTGCTTCACGCGGATCGCTAGGGGACTTGGGCGCGAATTACCGCATCATTTTGCAACTGTTCGCTGTGATTGACAAGAAGCTGTCCGCTCATAAGGTCGTGCAGTAATTGTAGATGTGTGAGCAGTGATGTGGCAGACAAACGTCAAAAAAAGCGAGGAAGGCAACCCTTCACTCGCTTTTTTAATATTCAGTCTTGATTTAGACGAGTTTTTTCACTGCTGCAATCGCTTGCTCATAGTCAGGGTGCTCGGACATTTCGCTCAAGTATTCTACGTAAGCGATTTTGTCATTTTGATCAATCACAAAAATAGCTCTATGATCCAAATGGAATTCCTTGATGAACACACCATAAGCTTCGCCGAAGGAATGATCCTTATAGTCGGACAGTGTCAATACGCGGTCGATACCGGCAGCACCGCACCAACGAGCTTGAGCGAAAGGCAGATCGACGCTGACAGTCAGCACTACGACTTGATCCCCAAGGGAATCAGCTTCCTGGTTAAAACGTCGAGTCTGTGCGTCACACACGCCTGTATCCAAAGAAGGAACAACACTGATCAATTTGACTTTGCCTGCAAAGTCTTGGAGCGTAGCTGCTTCTAGCAGGTTTTTCTGTAATTTGAAATCAGGTGCCTGATCTCCAACCTTCAGTTCAGGACCTAAGAGTGTCAAAGGATTGCCTTTAAAAGTAGCAGCTCCTGTACGTTCTTGTGCCATATGTAATAGCCTCCTTGGTTTTTAGCATTGGTTATCGTTGCCGAAATCTATTATAATCTTTTATAAAAGACATTGTCCAATTTGAATAAGGTGGAGACACCCATGAAGGAAGGATTGCCTTGATTTTTTTACGTTATGAGAACTGGAAAAGTTATTTGCGGTTTTACCCAGTAACCTGTCTGATTTTGCTCATTAATATTGTGATGTTTATTGTACTCACCGTACAGGGTGGATCGGAAAATAGTTTGACGTTGATCCGATATGGAGCTTTGATTAATGAAGCGCCATTCACTGATCAACTGTGGCGATATGTATCAGCTATGTTTTTACATGCAGGGTTTGATCATCTTCTGTTCAATTCCTTCGCCATACTCGTCTTCGCTCCTCCGCTGGAGCGTTTGCTGGGGTCCTTCCGCTATGTGTTATTGTATCTGGTCACGGGCATTGTAGGGAACATACTGTCCATCGCGCATTACAATATGATGACGGAAACGACAGTCTCTGTAGGGGCTTCAGGAGCGATTTATGGCATCTATGGAGCATTCCTATACGTTGCCCTGTTCCAGCGGTCACTGATGGATGACGCCTCGCGTAAAACGCTGTACACGCTGCTTGGGTTTGGTATCCTGTTTTCTTTCGCTGTAGCGAACATTAACTGGACCGCTCACTTCGGGGGATTGCTCAGTGGGTTTTTCCTTTATGGATTAATGATCAGATTGACTGGCCAACGCAAACGTCACTAAAGATAGTTTTACGGTAAGTTAGCAGGGGAAGAAAGAGGATGATGTTCGATTGACGTCTTCTTCCGGATGTTGAAAAACAGATTGGAGCGAATATCGGAGTGGAATTACGACAGTTGCAATACTTCATGAAGGTAGCGCAAAAAGAACATGTCACTCAGGCAGCCGAGGAGCTACATGTGGCGCAATCTGCGGTAAGTCGGCAAATTCATCAGCTTGAAGAGGAGCTGGGAGTCAATCTTTTTATGCAAAAGGGTCGCAATTTGCAGCTTACGCCAGTGGGACAACTATTTTGCAAACGGGTTGAGACGATTATAAAAGATCTAGAGCGAGCTGTTTTAGAAGTTCATGAGTTTTTGGATCCTGAGGGGGGCGAAATCCGCATCGGTTTTCCGCACAGTTTGGGGATTCATCTTATTCCTACGGTGGTGGCTGAATTCCGAAAGCGGTATCCCAATGTTAAATTCAGATTTAAACAGGGGATGTACCCGAGTTTAATTCGTGATGTGTTAGCGGGTGAGGTGGATTTGGCTTTTGTATCTCCTTTTCCGGATCGTCATGATCATGTAGAGGGGGATGTGGTGCTGACCGAGGAGTTGTTTGCTGTTCTCCCGCCCAATCATCCTTTAGCTACGGCCAAACACATTACGCTGAGTCAGCTTAAAGGAGAAAAATTCATCCTGTTCAGAGATGGATATTCGTTACGTCCGATTGTCTGGCAGGCTTGTCTGGAGGCAGGGTTTACGCCGGATATCGCTTTTGAAGGTGAAGAGACAGATACGATTCGCGGATTAGTTGCGGCTGGTATGGGAGTCAGTCTTTTGCCTGAAATGGCGTTGTTTCAGACCAACCCGCTTCAACCTGCAAGAGTGTCGATTGTTGATCCAGAGGTCACGCGAACTATTGGCTTGATTCATCGCAGAGATGACAAACTACCATTAGTTGCAAAGTCATTCCGAACTTTTTTGTTGCAATATTTTGGCCTTAAAGGTAGTGCTGCTACTCCGAATGGAAGTGCTAAAGCGGATTTAGGGCAGTGAGTATAGCTGATTGGTTTTAGATAAAGGAAAAAGGTTGTTCCTCTTGGTAGAGGAACAACCTTTTTTTGTAATACAAGCAATTAATCCCGGCTGTTAAAGATACCGATTAAGCGGATTAGTTCCAGCAATGAAACGAGAGCTGCAGCCACATAAGTTAATGCAGCAGCATTTAATACTTTGGCTATACCCCGTTCTTCATCACTACGGATAAACCCTTCGGAAACCATAATTTCTCGGGCGCGGTTGGAAGCATTGAATTCAACCGGTAATGTAATTAATTGAAAAGCGACAGTAGCCGAGAAAAAGATGATACCCAAGCCAATCAGGTTCGTGTAGCTGAATAAGAAACCGGCAATCAGCAGAAACGGTGCAATCCCGGAAGCGAAGTTTACGATCGGAAAGATCCGGTGACGGAGTGCCAGCATGGGATAATGCTCTTTATGCTGAATGGCATGACCAACCTCGTGACAAGCTACGGCAACTGCGGAAATGGATTTTTCATAATAAACGGGCTCGGACAGCCGTACGACTCTTTGCATTGGATCATAATGGTCAGATAACGCACCAGGTACTGGTTCAATAGGCACATCATGCAAACCATTGCGATCCAGCATGTGCCGAGCTGCATCATAACCGGTCAACCCATTTTCGTTTGGGACATCAGACCATTTATTAAAAGTACCTTTTACACGGAATTGCGCCCATAAGGATAATCCGAACGCAAGAATAATCAATATATACATACCCATCATAAAGCAACCCTCCATTATTGTTCATCACTAGCCCGGGCATCTACATCATAGAACTATGCTCCAGCAGATACTTCAGAGCTTCGATACAAGCGGCGCTTTGTGGTAGTAGACCAGTAAGCAACTTGCGCGCTTGAACGGGCTTGAGCTGCCCCAGAAGAGGCTGTAGTTCATTGACTTCACGTTCCAGACGCTGCATGTGCATCTCTAGACTCGTTAGTTTGTCCGTGACGTGCTCTTCCCCCGCGACCGAGTTCCATTTAATCAGTGTCTGTCTGATTTCCTCGAGGCTATATTTCTCTTGTTTCATTTGGTTAATACGTTCAAGCCTGTTTAAGGTTTCATCATTATAAAGCCGATAATTTTTCAATGATCGTTCTTCAGGTGTGATTAAACCAAGCTTTGTGTAATAATCAATAGTTCGTTCGCTGACACCAGCCGCCTTGGCTAGCTCACCAATTCGATACAGCTTCATATCCCCATCTGTCTTCACCTCGCGCTCTTCGTTCAACCTTCAATATTAGCATTTGCAAACGGAGTGTTTATAAAGAATATTTTACATGATTCCCAACCATACAGTCAAACGTCATGCTTTTTTTCGGACAGAAACAAGCTACTTTTATAGTTAGTAAATGTGACATGGATTGTTTGGGACCATATTTTTTTAACATAATAAAAAAAATCTTGTCAACTTTCATGTATTCTGATTATAATGACAATAAGAATTTCACGAAATGTAAAGAAACTTAACATTCGAGGGAGTGGGCTTCATGAGAAAAAAGTGGTTAGTTGTATTATTGGCCATGCTGACAGTATTAGCTTTTCCGGTAGGTGCGTTTGCTGCTGATGGTCCGACAAATATTCAACTTCAAGCTGGGTTAAACACGGCCTTTACGTTCTTGGCATTTATACTTG
Organism: Paenibacillus sp. FSL R7-0340; assembly: GCF_038002205.1. Taxonomy (NCBI): domain Bacteria; kingdom Bacillati; phylum Bacillota; class Bacilli; order Caryophanales; family Paenibacillaceae; genus Paenibacillus; species Paenibacillus sp. FSL R7-0340. The sequence continues at coordinate 4,228,646 of NZ_JBBOBY010000001.1, read as the reverse complement.
TATTTTTTATGCAAGCGGGATTTGCATTGCTGGAGGCAGGCTCGACACGAATGAAGAATGCGGGCCATGTCGCTGGTAAAACGATTCTCACCACGGGTGTTGCGGCTTTGTCCTTCTGGGCACTTGGATTTGGATTCGGCTTTGGTAATGATGGCGGCAACGGATTTATGGGACTGACGGGTTTCTTCATGAGTGGTACGGATGCTGCAGTATCGTTTGATGCTCTTTCAGGTCTGGATGTTCCGATTACAATTATGTTTTTGTTCCACTTTGCTTTCGCTGCGGTATCACTTTCTATCGCATGCGGGGGGATGGCAGAGCGTGCAAAATTAAGTGTATACATTATCTTCGGTATTTTATTCTCCATCGTAATCTATCCGGTTGTAGCTCACTGGGTGTGGGGCGGCGGATGGCTTGGTAAGTTGGGAATGCAGGATTATGCCGGTTCGACGGTAGTCCATTTGACAGGCGCTACGGCGGCACTCGTCGCTACACTGCTGCTCAAACCGCGTCTGGGCAAGTTCAATAAAGATGGCAAGCCGAACATTATCCCTGGTCATAATCAGGTGTACTCTATCTTGGGTGTTATTATTCTCTGGTTTGGTTGGTTTGGATTTAACCCAGGTAGTGCTGTATCGGCTATGAACGACGGATTCTTTGGATATGTGGCCTTGACTACCAACATTGCTGCTGCGGCAGGTGGAGTTTTCGCTTTGCTCGTATCCTGGATGGTATACGGAAAGGCAGATATTCCTGCTATGTTAAACGGTGTGCTGGCGGCTTTGGTTGCCATTACTGGTTCTTGTGCCTTTGTAGCACCTTGGGCGGCACTGGTCATTGGTGCAGTTGCAGGGATCGTCACTTTCTTCACAGCGCAATGGTTTGAGCGTGCAAGAGTAGATGACCCGGTATATGCTTTCTCCGTGCATGGTGTTGCAGGGATGTGGGGCGCAGTGTCCACAGGGTTGTTCGCTACTCCTGAGCTTGTAAAAATAACAGGTGTAGGTCAAGCGGGTCTGTTCTATGGTGGTGGATTTACCCAATTAGGAGTACAGCTGCTTGGACTGATTGGCACCTTGGCTTTCGTGTTCGTCATTTCCTTCATTATTCTGGGTGCGATGAAAGCAATTATGGGTATTCGCGTTACGGAAGAGGAAGAAACAATGGGACTGGATATCAGTGAACACGGTACGTACGGCTATCCTGAGCAAATGAAGTTGGTTGCTGAGGCTGAAAAGCGTTCTGGAATTGTGAACTAATATGTAAAATATAAAGAACCAGTATGGATGAGCGGAGGAGATGGAAGTATGGAACTGCAAAATATGGCCCCTTGGGTGAGTTCCGCCGAAGCGATAGATCATGCAGATACACCTGAATCGCTAAGGCAGGCCAGGGTCGACTCTCAAAAATGGCTGCTGGCTTCCCAAGCCTCCGCTCCGTTATCAGACTGGTTACGAACGGCGAATGAAATGCATGACCGCATCGCGGCCAGAGCTGTACAAATGTGCGAAAAAGGGATGGTTGAGGATGGCTTCGGCCCTCCTCCCGTCCCTTACGCATTTATAGCCTTCGGAAGCATGGGGCGCTCGGAATCGACGCTGTGGAGTGACCAGGATAACGGTATGATTATCAGTGACACAATATCTGCTGACAAAGAATTGTATTTTAGAGAGTTTGGTCGCAGAGTGTCTGCGATGTTAGAGTATTTGGGATATCCCAAATGTGAAGGGAAAGTAATGTGCTCGGAGCCGTTGTGGCGTCAAACATTGTCTGGATGGCAAAAACAGCTAACGAAATGGTCGGATGATTTTGCTTGGGAGCCGATCCGTTATCTGATTATCTCGTCTGATATGAGGCATATCGCTGGAGATGAGCGACTATCTGCAAACTGGAAACGAAGTTTTTATGAGTTGTTCCGAAAACATCCTGATTTACCCTCGGCGGTACTTAGGAACACAGTGAGGCATAAAGCGACACTTAATATTTTAGGTCAGATCGTTACCGAGCGCTTCGGTGAGCATGCGGGCGATTTTGATGTGAAATACGGATTGTACATTCCACTGGTGAACGCAGTCCGTTTTTTGGCGTTGCAACATGGTGTAGAGGAAACCTCCACCTTCAAAAGGCTCAGTCGTCTCGCATCACTGGAAGCGGCACCGTTGCCTTTACTCGATGCTTGCGAGCGAGCCTTTCGGATTGCGCTTCAGCTACGAATGGCTACGCCAGTGAAAGAGAATGATGGATTGCTGGTCAGCAATGGCTACCTGGCTGTAAAGCCGCTGAAACAAGGTAAAGGCTGGCATGAGTTGCGCGAGGCGCTTTCGACGGTACGACGGCTGCATCGTGCGTTGCAAAGGCAGTTGCGATTTATGGAAGGGAGAAGGTCATGAAGGAACCGGCGCAGGGAAGTGGCTTCTGGAGCGCTCTCCGCAGAGGAGGAGTACCGTCTGCGATCGCATCTGTAATGGGGGCTCCTACGGCTCAGCAGATGGCGTTTATTCGCTCCTTAACCCGGGAGCAACGGCGCTCTGAAGTATTGCGGACCCCGCTGGATCGTTTGGAGACGGTAGTTTTTGATCTGGAGACAACGGGATTTTCAGCACAGCATGGTGATGAGATTTTATCGTTCGGGGCGATTCGGGTTGTCGGGGACATGATTATGGAAAAAGAGCAGTTTTATACGCTTGTTAATCCACGGACTGTGATTCCTGAGCACATTACCGAGCTAACTGGGATTACCCGGGAAATGACGGATCAAGCTCCACCACTTATGAATGGACTGCACGACTTTATGTCCTTTGTAGGTGGGCGAGTACTTGTAGCACATGCTAGCGCTCATGATAAGGCCTTTTTGAATGCTGCGTTATGGAAAACATCTAAAGTCCAATTGACTCATCGTGTTCTGGATACGATGATGCTTGCCAAATGGCTCGAGCCACAGCAACATCAAACCTACAGTTTGGATGAATTGTTGGCCTACCAATCCATTCCGATTGAAGGGCGGCACCATGCGTTAGAGGATGCGAAAATGACGGCTAAGCTGTGGGTTGCGTATGTTCAGGAAATGCTGAAGCGTAACGTGACCAATTTGGCAGATGTCTACGCGCATTTAAGTCATGCCTGATTCAGAACAAGGCATAGCATTCATATACACATAAAAACAGCAAGTTCGCGATTTCGTGGGTTTGCTGTTTTTTTTGCGTCCTGTTCAGATTTAGAAGGTTAGAGGTGGGAACAGTATGGGCATCCTATGGAGAAGGTAAGGGTTATTTAGATGAAAGACAGGTGATAAGACGTGAAAAGATTTCTTTTCATCAGAGCGATGGTTATGCTGGTTGTGGTTGGGGCTTCATGGGGAGTTATTGCAAACACAACTTATGCAGCAAGCCTGTCTATAAAAAATGTACCATTAAAAGAGGAATATGGTAGAGAAAGACTTGAAGCTGAGAAAGAGGTAGAGGCTGAAACACATGCGGTAGAGGTAATGAAAAAGATAAAACCTGGGCAACGGCTTCCTTCTATGATTTTAAAGGGGTTAAATGGCAAGTCCTACGATGTAGGGGCTACGCGCAATAAAGCTTTGGTTATTAGCTTTTGGGCTTCGTGGTGCGACCCGTGCCGATTAGAAGCACCTATGCTGAATGAGTTGTATAGTAAGTACAAAGATGATGTGGATGTTTATGGTATCAATGTAACTCGCTATGATCGATTGGAGGATGTACAGAAGTTTTCCCGCTCTTTGGATCTCCAATTTCCCATTTTACTTGATGAGCAAGGAGCATTGTTTGAACGATTTGGAGGGGTGGCTTTTCCGACCCATGTACTGGTTGATCATCATGGACAGGTCCGCGAAATCATAATCGGCATGCTCAGTGAGCAGGAGTTGGAACGCAAAATAAAAACTCTTCAAAAAAAGAAGGTGTCTTTGGGAGCCGAGTAGACTGCCAAAGGCACCTTATAGCTCATGCGAGCACCTGATTAGTGATTAACTAATCCATGATGAGTAAGCTCTGCCTGATCGTTTTTTGGAGTTGGTGCTTCCAACAATGCGTAACGGAAACTGTCCAAGAGAGCTTCCCAGCTGGCTTCAATTACATTTTCGGATACACCTACGTTACTCCAGACGTCCTCGTAATTTTTAGACTCAATGAGCACACGTACCTTGGCGGCGGTGGCATCCTTTTCGTCAAGCACACGTACCTTGTAGTCAGCCAAATGCATGTCCCGCAAGGCAGGGAAATATTGAGAAAGAGCCTTGCGGAGTGCGTTATCGAGCGCGTTGACAGGACCGTTGCCTTCAGCTGCGGTATAGACACTCGTCCCTGCGACATTCAGTTTCAAGAATGCCTCGGATACGACCGGGCGGCCGGCTGTTTTCTCTACCAGCACTTTAAAGGACTCAAAAGAGAACATTTCCTTCACTTCACCGCCTGCTTCACGAATGAGCAGTTCCAGCGAAGCATCCGCGCCTTCAAACTGGTATCCCTGATGCTCCAGTTCCTTGATGCGGCTAATTACGCCACGTGCCTCATCACTGGATGGGTCAAGGGTGATGCCCAGCTCTTGCGCTTTGGATACCACGTTGCTTTGCCCGGCCAGTTCGGAGACCAAAACCCGCTGCTTGTTCCCCACGAGTTCAGGAGCGATGTGCTCATAAGTTCGCGAGTCGCGTAGAATGGCTGACACGTGGATGCCCCCCTTATGGGCAAAAGCTGCATTGCCAACATAAGGCTGGTTCACAGGCATATTGACGTTGGCGACTTCGCTCACAAAGCGGGCTGTATTGTGGAGTTGATTTAACTTTTCAATATCTAGACAGTCGTAGCCCAGCTTGAGCTGCAAATTAGGAATGACGGAGCACAGGTTAGCGTTACCACACCGTTCACCGTAGCCGTTGATGGTACCCTGAACCTGCCTTGCGCCTGCTTGTACAGCACTTAGAGAGTTCGCTACTGCCAATTCGCAGTCATTGTGTGTATGAATACCCAACTGTGACCTCGTTATCTGGCTTTGCAGCATAGTGACAATTTCCCGAATCTCATGCGGTAGGGTACCGCCGTTTGTATCGCACATCACGAGCCAATCCGCGCCTGCTTCTTCAGCTTTTTTCATAACGGCCATTGCATACTCGGGATTATTTTTATATCCGTCGAAAAAATGTTCGGCATCAAAAATAACCTCCATGCCCCCTTGCTTTAAAAAGGCGATGGAGTCGTAAATCATAGACAGATTTTCCTCCAGTGTCGTCTGTAAGGCGGTGTGTACATGAAAATCCCATGATTTACCCACAAGTGTAGCAGCCTGAGCGCCGGATTCCAGAATTCGTTGCAGATTGACATCCTGTGCTGCGATGCTATCTTTGCGTCGCGTGCTGCCGAAGGCGACAATCTTTGCCTGAAGGCCCAGCTCTTGTACCCGTTTGAAAAATTCGATATCCTTGCTGTTGCTTCCGGGAATCCCGCCTTCAATATAATGAACACCGAGATCATCGAGTTTTTTGGCGATTTTCAATTTGTCATCAGCAGACAAGCTAATTCCTTCTCCTTGAGTGCCGTCTCGCAGCGTTGTGTCAAAGATAGAAATAGCGGTGGACATGAGGGACTCCTCCTTTGCGGATTGCTCAGATTGGTGATGCTCTGCTTTTTTAAGCATATTAATTTAGTTGTTTAACGCTTAAAAACAGGAAAGCGTTAGTTTGTCGTGTTCGTATGTTAGTCGATTATATCAACTTATGACTTCAATTGTAATATATAATTATCATTTTTAGCCGCAAAACCATTATTTTTATGTAAAATAGAAATAGCATTTAAAAGTGTCTCAAGTATAAAATCAAACACATATTCCCGCGATGACGGGTGAATTTACAGTTAAAAAGAAGGGTTGAGCATGAAAGATGTCAGTGCTTATTATCCGGCTGGTGGGCGAGTTATTCTGCATGTGGATATGAATGCATTTTATTGTTCCGTTCATGCAGCGGAGGAGCCGGAGAAATATAAGGGACTGCCTACCGCGGTGGCAGGCAGTAGTGAGCTGCGCAAAGGTGTAATTGTAACCTGCTCTTATGAAGCCCGACGATTGGGCATTTCAACAGGGATGGTCGTTCAGCAGGCTCGCCGGATCTGTCCACAGCTCATTGTAATACAGCCTGATTTTCACTTGTATCGTCGTTATTCCAAAGCATTTATGAGCATTGCATATTCGTATACGCCTATGCTTGAAGCGACTTCAATTGATGAGTGCTATCTGGATATTTCTGGCTCCAAACAGTTTGGAACACCTATGGAAATTGCTGAGGAAATCCAGCGCAGAGTAGAAGACGAGCTGGGCCTGCCCTGTTCAATTGGAGTTGCTCCTAACAAGTTGCTGGCCAAAATGGCTTCTGATCTGAAAAAACCACGCGGGATATCTATTCTACGTTTGCGTGATGTACCCAATATTTTGTGGAACCTTCCTTGTGGTCAATTGTTTGGTGTGGGCCGCAAAACGGCAGATAAGCTTCTACAAATGAATATTCGTACCATTGGGCAGCTGGCTAAGGCCGATGAGCATATGCTGGTTGGCGTATTTGGTGTGACGGGTTCGTGGTTAAAATTGGCCGCTAACGGAATTAACCATTCACCTGTCAGCACTGAGCGGGAGCCAAACAAGTCCATTGGTCACACGACTACCCTGCCTATGGATGTGGTAAAGCTGGAAGAAGCCCAACGGGTACTTCTTAACATTAGTGATCAGGTAGCCCGGCGGCTTCGACGACACGGTATGCTGGCAGGAGGTATACAATTGACGATTCGGACGCCGGATATGAAGACCTTTACGCGTTCTCAAGTCAGGAGCACTCCTACGGAAAGTGCAGAGGACATATATAAGGAAGCTTGTTCGTTGTATCGTCGCCATTGGGGAGAAGATAAGCCTGTGCGCTTACTGGGGATTACGTTACAGCAGCTCATTCCAAAGGAGGAAGCGGCCGTTCAAATGGATCTATTTGAATACCAGGATCAGCCTAAGAAAGAAAGCTTATTGAAGACGATGGATGCACTGCGCGATAAGTTTGGTGAAAATGCAATTTTGACCGCTGGGATGCTGGGAGATGATCCTTCGGTACTTCTTCGCAACTCCAAGCTGCGCGGAACTTCGCTGCAAAAAGACAATCTACCAACTCCGGAGTGAACTTTTGGATAGATTATTGCAAGCATCACAAGCTTACGTTATAAGCATTTTTTGCACGAAGGATAAAGGAAAATAATTTGTAATAATATTGGGTTTGTATTAATATGTGAATAGAATGTAAAAGCTGGTTTGTTTGATTGTATAGGAGGAAGAGAAAAGTTATGGCTAAATACACTTGGGTAGAAAAAGATACATGCATTGCTTGCGGAGCCTGTGGCGCTACAGCACCTGACATTTATGATTATGATGATGAAGGTTTGGCTGAAGTGATCTTTGAAGGGGATGCAAACCAAGGCATCAAGGCAATCTCGGATGATTTGTTTGATGATATGCAAGATGCTTGCGACGGTTGCCCTACAGATTCCATTAAAGTAGCAGACGAGCCGTTCAATAAAGAAGGTTAAGCGTAGGCTTCTTTGATAGGCACAGCACCGACAGCTCCCTTCGCCGTATAACGGTGAAAGTAAGCTGTTGGTGCTGTTTTTTTTTTTAGATTATAAAATGGTTTAGCGGAGCTGAGCCATTCTATAATCGCAAGAAAAACTTCTGCCAAACGCGGTCTGGCTTCCGTGAAAGTCCATCGATAGACGTTTTTTTTATGTGCTGTCCATCGAGTCTATTTTTACCGATATACATAATAGGAAGTATGCAAGATTACACGATCAGGAGGATCCGATGAACCATTCGCCTCATCTTAAATCGTATGTAAAAAAACACCCTGATAATAAAATGGCCTGGTATTTACTCGGCAAAGAGTATGAGAGCAGCGGTCAGGAGGGCAAAGCAAATTATTGCTTCAATCGCGCAGGAGAAGTGTTCGAAGCCTTCGAGCATAAACAGATTCCGGCAGACGTATGGATGGAATATCAGGATAAACTGGTTCAGATGTCCAAGGAGAAGGAGCGAAGGACGGCTCGAACACGCCACCTGTTAACTGCGTTAATGGTACTACTGCTCATATGGGTTCCTTCAGCCAATTCACCGAGACCCTCAAATGAAAATACATCTGTTCCATCCGGAACTGAGCAGGCAGCAATTGATAATATTGAAGTTACGAAAGTGGCCACTGCTGATCCGAAGGAGATGGCCCAGATCGGTGCGGTTGGTGGTGTGTTTACGGCTCAAGCTCGAAAAGGGAGTGGAGCTGGAACGGGGCTTACTGATATGTTGGCTAAGACTAGCCGATTGCCGTCCAAGACTACGGTGTTGGGCATGGAGCAAGGGGGCTCGTGGCTGCTCTGGAGAGAGGGCATGAAGCCATTACTTAGTGTACAGAACAAAGGAAACGGCGAATTAGCTGTTCAGTCTTACGACGCCGCTGCGTGTGCTTGCAAGCCGTCAGACAGTGAAAATCTTCGCAAAGCAGGTCTAAAATGGGCTGCTGGACAGGAGGAATTAGCTGTGTTGAATAGCTCCATGCGTGCTTTTCGCTCACAGCATCAACGTCTTCCCCAGAGTCTTGATGAACTGACTCGAGACTTTCCCGCTAACACGATGTACGGTACGACAGACGGGATGAAGAAGGCTTTTACACCTATGCGTAAATTACTTGCTTCACCTGGACATGGAACTGGGAAGGCAGTAGATTTAGACGCTGACTCGTCGGCCGAAAGCAGTCCACTACTGGCATCGTCATTGCACGGACGACCTTTTCTGGGGCAACCGCTGCGAATTGTGGTGGACAAATCTAAGCACAGGCTCGCCCTGGTAAGTGGCAATGTACTTATTCGAAATTATCCTATCGGTTTGGGTGGAGAAAGAACACCAGAAGGGAAATTTGTGATTACCGATAAAGTAGTAAATCCGAACGGTAAATCCAACGGTGAGTTTGGTAGTCGTGGAATGCAACTGTCTGCAACGAATTATGCCATTCATGGCACGAACGAGCCGGACAGCATTGGCAAAAATGAGTCGTTGGGTTGCGTCCGAATGGGTAAAGAGGATGTGGAGGAATTGTTTGCACTCGTACCTTCGGGTACGGAGGTGGTCATTGGTAACGGGGGATTGCCTGATCAAGTGCTTGTGCCTGGTTCTCGATTTACAAGTGAGCCGCAGCATGACCAGACGAATCCCCGCAAAACCTATCACTGGCTAAATTAACGTTTTGATGCTATTGCTACTTGGTGTTTAACGATTTCCTGCTTGTGCTAAAACAATGACCAGAATAATCACAATGATGAGGAGAACAAAGCTGACGGCGGTCCATACAATCGCTTTCTTGTTCACCTCATCCTTTTTCTTTTGCAGACTGGGCGGCTTGCGCTTGGTCTTCATATCAGCAATCCCTCTTTTCTAACGGGCTAAGGTCTTGTCTTACTATGTCCATTGTAAATGGTTTGATTATACATTTTCAATGACATCTCCATGACAACTGAATTGTTCTGATACTACACCTCGCAAATTACTTTCTTTTTGGTATGGAAAAAGCTAAACTATTTTGTAGAGATGTTTTTTTAGGATTGTGCAAGGGCATAGAACGGAGTGGATGAATCGTGTTGTATCGAAGGATTGCGAAACCTGTTTTTTTTAAAATGAGTCCAGAGACGGCCCATCATGTAGTCATTGACGGCTTAAAACATGCGGGTTCACTCCCTGGTGGAGCAGCGACACTGCGAGGGATGTACGGAGTCAAGGAAACGGAGGATCTTGCCGTTGATCTGTTTGGCATTCATTTTCCCAACCCGATTGGACTGGCTGCAGGACTGGATAAAAATGCAGAAGCGGTTACTGGTTTTTCTTCCATCGGGTTTGGATTTATGGAAGTGGGAACGGTGACACCTGTGGGACAGCCCGGCAATGATCGACCTCGTTTGTTCCGACTGCCTCCCGATGAGGCGTTAGTTAATCGGATGGGCTTTAACAATCTGGGTGCTGAGAGCATGGCCAAACGTCTGGCTGCACTCAAACATCGACCTGTTCCGGTCGCAGTTAATATCGGTAAAAATAAACTCACGCCCAATGAGGATGCTCATAAGGACTATGAAAAGTGTATTTCTGCACTGTATCCATATGCGGACTTCTTTGTAGTGAATATTAGCTCGCCGAATACGCCGGATTTACGAAAGCTCCAGCATGGTCATGAACTGAAGTCGCTATTGGAAGCGGTTCGGGCAGAGATGGGAGTCCAGGCGAAAAAGTATGGCAATGCCAAGTCTGTACTGGTTAAAATTGCGCCGGATGTATCGGATGAGGAATTGGAATATATGACAGACGCGATTGCTGCCAGTGGAGTAGACGGCATTATTGCGACCAATACAACAATATCCAGAGCTGGTCTGACGCACCGAAATGCGAGTGAAACAGGAGGGCTGAGTGGTAAGCCGCTGCGTGACCGTTCCACAGAGGTCATCGGACGGGTGTATCGCCAGACGGAAGGTAAGCTGCCTATTATCGGATCAGGCGGCATCTTCACGAGTCGTGATGCCTATGACAAAATTAAAGCAGGCGCAAGCCTGATTGAAATTTATACAGCATTGATCTACGAAGGGCCGGAAGTAAATAGGGCTATACATGCTGGCCTGCGTGAGCTGCTTCGAAAGGACGGCTTTAGACACATTAACGAGGCTGTTGGTGCAGATCACAGATAAAAAAGTGTTGTCGGAAGAGACAGGAGGTACGGGGATGGACGGAAGAGACTGGGGAACATTTTTACTGCCATACGATCAGGCGGTGGAAGAGCTTAAGGTCAAGTTCAAAACAATGCGTGCGGAGCTGAAAAAGCGCGAGGAATACGCTCCTATCGAATTCGTAACCGGACGGGTTAAAAAAATATCAAGCATCCTCGATAAGGCGAAGAGATTACAAGTTCCTTCTGATCAGCTGGAGACGGGAATCGAGGATATTGCAGGCATTCGCATTATGTGTCAATTTGTAGAGGATATTCGGCGGGTGGCCGAATATATCAGAAGACGTAAGGATTTGACCGTACTGTATGAAAAGGACTATATCACCAATTATAAAGACAGCGGCTATCGCAGCTTTCATATGATTGTGGAGTATCCGGTTCAGACAGCAGTGGGGTTGAAAATCGTGCTGGCAGAGATTCAAATCCGTACGTTGGCTATGAATTTTTGGGCAACTATTGAGCATTCTCTTAGCTATAAGTATCGTGAAAGCTTGCCTGATAATATGCGCACACGGTTGAAAAAGGCAGCTGAGGCAGCCTTTGTATTGGATAATGAGATGTCTTCCATGCGTATTGAAATATTGGAAGCGCAGAAAAAGTTCGAGGATGAAGCCAATATCGTATCCAAAGTGCTAACAGGTATGCATCGGCTGTATTTCTACCATAAGATCAGTGAAACGATTGATGCGCAGCGCAGATTTAATGAACTGTGGGAACGGCACGACATGGAAGGAATCAAGCTGCTTCACGATGAGGTTAAAGAGATGCTAGAAGCCTCTACCAAGGAAGAAGACAGGGATGAATATTAAATGGCAAACCTTTCCTACGAACCGCTGTACGTGACTTATTTGGTATACTTCAATCGGGATCGGGATTACTTTGAATGTCATGAGGTACTGGAAGAGCTGTGGCTTAAGCTGGACCGTGACCCTGTATATAAAGGTTTGCTGCAAGTTGCTGTAGGACTGTATCATTTTCGGAATGGTAACTATCGTGGTGGACATATGATGCTGGATAGTGCGGTCCATCGGTTGAAGCATGCTCCTTCGCAGGCGCTGGGCATTAATATGGCGAAGCTGGTGGACGAGGCGCGCGTTTGCGCCCGTCAGCTTGCTGAAGCTGTTATGACCTGCACGGAGGAGCTTCAGCACCAACCGCCGGTTTATCGGGATTTGACGATTGAAATCGTCGAGCCCGGGTTGCGCCGTGCCGTGGAGAAGGCATCGTCGTCCATTCCAGTCAACATCCCGCAGCAGAGAGGTCCTCGGCGTGGGGAAAAGCATGAGCAGCGTCAGCAGGCGCTGGAAGCTTCAATTAGGCGAAGACAGGCCGCTGGCGGATCGGGCTTTGTCTCGGTGGAAACGAAGGATGCGCCTTGAGTTTGAAGCACATGCACATGATAAGCAAGCAGCCCGATCCGTTTCATGGGGATCGGGCTGCTTTATCGTTTCAGGTGTGTGAACGTTTGACTAGGAGGTTACGTTCTTTTTATATTTCTCAAAGAAGGCTTTGAAATCGTCGAGTGTGTACCCATTGTCCGAAGGACTTTCCTTCAACCCGCCTACCATACGTTCCTTTTCCACGCCTTTTTCGTAATAAATGAGCGTAGGGGTATACTCAATCTTATACTTGTCCCAGCCATCCTCATACTCACGCAGGTTAAATTCGTGCATCGTGATGTTCTCCTGCTTGCTCAAAGGCAAGAGCTTGGGAGTAGTGGCGCGGCAATGCACACAGTCGGACGCGAAATGATAGACGAAAAAGTTTTCCTTTTTATCAATTTTGCTCTGTAGATCTTCCGGCTTAATAATTTGCTGATAGTTCGGGTCATTCAGCAACTCTTGAGTAGCAGGATTTAACGAGGCTGTGGAAACGCCATACAGCTTGTTTTTAGTGCCTGAATTTAAAGCGAGCAGCACTCCAAGCAAAATGACCAGCACAACAAAAAAGCCGATGACAGGTATAAGCTTTTTTTTGTTGGATTTTTGTGCGTTCAATGCAATCTCTCCTATCAAAATTCAAAATATGTAGCTATGAATCTCATTATTATACAACATTACAGCTTGTAGTGAAAGTTTGTAAATCACACCGATATTGCAGGATAACAGGTTGAATATGGTACAATAAAATTTATTTTAAAAGGACAGGATGATTACGATTATGGGTGTACAGCTCCCCACAGCATTTGTAAAGCGCATGGAGCAATTGCTCGGCGACGAATTTGAAGCATTTATGACCGCCTATGACCACACGCCCCATGCCGGAATTCGCGTCAATACGTTAAAAATTCCGGTGGAGGAATTTAAGGAACGTTCTCCGTTCGAACTGCGGCCGATTCCGTGGTGTGCCACGGGTTTCTACATTCCGCACGGTACAAAGCCGGGGTTACATCCTTACTACCATGCGGGGCTGTACTATGTACAGGAACCGAGTGCAATGTCTCCAGTTGAGCTGCTCAATGTAGCTCAGGACGAAGCTGTATTGGACTTGTGCGCTGCACCGGGCGGGAAATCGACCCAAATAGCTGCCAAACTACAAGGAAGCGGCGTATTGGTGACAAATGATATTAGCACGGACCGAACCAAAGCGTTGGCTAAAAATGTGGAATTGTACGGTGTACGTAATGCCGTGGTACTGAATGAAAGCCCAGATCGAATCGCCGATGCCTTTCCTCATTTTTTTGACAAGATACTAATTGATGCACCTTGCTCGGGAGAAGGTATGTTCCGCAAGGATGAGGATATGGCAAAACAATGGGAGACGCATTCGGTGGATAAATGTGTAGTCATGCAACGGGACATTTTGCGTGTAGCGGCCTCAATGCTGAGCGCAGGAGGGAGAATTGTCTATTCGACCTGCACCTTTGCGCCAGAAGAAAATGAAGGAATGATCGCAGAATTTCTGGGGGCTCATCCCGATTTTGACGTAGTCCCTGTTCCATCAGGCTTTGCACCAGGTCATCCGGAATGGATGAGTGAAGAGGTCGCGGCAGCACACCCTGAACTGCGGGAAACAGCACGCCTTTGGCCGCATCTCGTAGAGGGAGAAGGCCATTTTATCGCTGTGTTGCAACATCGGGGTGGCAATGCTGCTGCGATGGAAGATCACACTGAATCAGAGGATTTGACTCCATTTGAGGACAAGAATGACAGGGCGTTGAACATAGATGCAGCGTATTCACGGAAGAAGCAGTTTTTGTCCGTCAAGGAAGCGCTGACGCCAAGCGGTCAAGGAAGACATGCGACTGGTGAGCCTAAACGAAGTGGTAAAGGAATGGACGGGAATTCCGGTAAAGGAAAGTCCGCGCGCGGCTTGGGTGGCAATAAGTCCCGTTCTGGCAAAGAAAATGTAAAATCCGCTGCACGCTCCCCACAGGATGTGCTGGAGTCCTATCACCAATTTGTGAAGGAGCAGCTGGAGGTGTGCTTAACAGGCTATACGGTGGTTTACGGAGATCGCATTTATCAGTCGCCACTGGCATCACATCGTTTGGACGGCCTGAAGGTGGTGCGACCAGGCTGGTTTATGGGTACCGACAAGAATGGTCGCTTTGTGCCTTCACATCCGCTGGCGGTGGCATTACGCCCTTCAGAGACGGTTAGAAGCATCAATCTCTCCAGTTCAGATGCTGAGGCCATCCGGTATTTAAAAGGTGAGACCTTGTCCATCCCCGTTGAGAGAATGGCACTGCGGAACGAAGTCCAGCCCAAAGGCTATACTCTCGTGTGCATTGATGGTTATTCGGCTGGGTGGGGCAAATGGCAGGACGGCATGCTCAAAAATGAATACCCTACAGGCTGGAGGTGGACATCGGTATGAGTGGAAAAGGAAGACAAACGCAACGTTTGGACAAAGTTTTAACCCATATGGGATATGGCTCCCGTAGTGATATCAAGAGACAAGTTAAGCAAGGGATGATCACGGTAAACGGGAGAACCACCAAGGATAGCGGCTTACAGGTTCATCCCTACCAGGATCAGATTGAAGTGAACGGGGAACTTGTTGTTTTTCGGGAGTATATTTACATCATGCTGCACAAGCCACCGGGCGTCATATCTGCAACTGAAGATACGAGGGAGCGGACGGTGCTGGATTTGCTGAGTGCGGAAGAACGACATTTTGAGCCCTTTCCAGTAGGACGCTTAGATAAAGATACAGAAGGACTATTGTTGTTGACCAACGACGGTAAGCTAGCGCACGAACTACTTTCTCCACGGCGGCATGTCCCTAAAACGTATGAGGCTACCGTGTCGGGTCATGTCACGGAGGAGGATATTCATCAATTTACAGCAGGAGTGGAACTGGATGATGGGTATGTTACCCTTCCCGCGCAGTTGACCATTCTTCGTCACGAACATCCGTACCAGGCAGATGGAGAAGTCATTTCCTATATTTCGCTTGTAATCCATGAGGGTAAGTTTCATCAAGTGAAGCGTATGTTCGAGGCGGTTGGTAAAAAGGTGACCTATTTGAAAAGAACGGCCATGGGGCCATTGAAGCTGGATGAACAGCTTCCACTGGGCAGCTATCGAGAGCTGACTAGTGAAGAACTGGCATGGATCGGCCGGGATATAGCATCTGCAACGTCAGAAGTTTGATAGGCAGATTAAATATAAATGACGCACAGGCTCTTATGAGATTCCTGTGCGTCATTTTATGATATAGACAACCTGACAGAGAATTATTCAAACTCAACGTTCAACACTGAATCGCAGATTACGAATTATTGTGCGCGTGCTGCCCGACTTTTTTTCACTTCGGCTGCTTTATAAGCTGTAACCTTGTTTTTACCTGTCGTTTTGGATATGTACATTGCTTGATCGGCCTGCTTGACCAGTTCATCCGGGTTCATTTCTTTCTTCACTGTACTGTATCCGACACTGATCGTGACAATGCTTTCTTCCGCGACCCGCTCGCGGATACGTTCTGCGACATGTCCAACCTTGGCACGTCGATCCACAACCATTGCGACCAGTTCCTCGCCACCGTATCGTCCGGTCAGTCCGATTTCATCCAGTTCATCCTCCATAATCTGTGCGACCTGTTTGAGTACTTCATCCGCACGAGCATGGCCCTGCGTATCATTCAGCTTTTTGAAATTGTCAATATCGCAAAAAATGACCGACACGCGGATTCCTTGATCCATATATCGTCGTAGTCGTCCCGAAAAATATTTGCGGTTATACAGCCCTGTCAGACCATCGGTGATGGAAGAACGGTAAATCCTTTGGAGCAGCTCCACAATCCGTTCAAACAGGATGATGAACAACGTAGTATAGTACAGCAATGGTAAAAATGACATATACAGGACTGCGTTTGACCTGCCTGCTTCTTCAGGGATGTCATTTCGCAGCCACAAATAGCCGAGCCAGAGCAAATACATGAATAAGCCCGCTACATACTTCTTTGGCTGTCCGATTCGTGGGGTTATGAACACAAGGCTCAGTATAAGTACCAGTACTCGATAAAACAGAGTGAACCCAACTAGTTTCGCTGCGCTGATCCAAGCGGGCAACAAACCTGCAGTCCAAGCAATAACCGGCAATATCAATAACGCACCCA
Source organism: Paenibacillus sp. FSL R7-0340 (assembly GCF_038002205.1). Lineage (NCBI taxonomy): Bacteria > Bacillati > Bacillota > Bacilli > Caryophanales > Paenibacillaceae > Paenibacillus > Paenibacillus sp. FSL R7-0340. Next base: position 4,212,292 of record NZ_JBBOBY010000001.1, on the reverse strand, counting down.
GCAGCAGCAGGGTCCATGTCTGCACACGTTTCAGCTTCCGGTAGAGTTGAAATACGGCGGCATTGATGAGCACGAAGGCAGATGCCTCCAGCGCATTTTTCCACACGATTCCTTGGAGTTGTATCTTGCCTCCGCCTGCTGAATAGAGATTCATGGCTTCATATGTCATAATAATAATAGCGGCAACCGAAAAAAGGATATAGGCTTTTTTTCGTTGTCTGCTATATATGATCACGCACATCAGTGCCATCATGAGTATAATATACAAACCGCAGGCTGCACTTACGGCCCCGGCCAGAGATGGGAAACCCAAGGTTCCCGATAAGGACAACAACGTCAACATCACCGACTCCATTTGCAAAAGTAGTCAATCTATTGAACGGATGATACCGTTCCGATACAATAGACAGGATTTATCCCATTTAAAATGTTATAATTTTCTTTTGTGACTAACATTTATTCTCAATATATCATCTTTCAGAAAATCCGGAAACCTATACATACAATCTGTGATCCGGGCAGTTTAATGCTTGAAAGGGGAAGCACGTCATGAAATTGCTACAGGCTCTCTTTTTCCCACCCGAGCAACCGGGAGGCGTTTCATCCATGATTCCATATCTGCAAGAGCGATTTACATCCCCCCGTTGGGAAATGGAGCTATTTTCAATCCCTAAACGGATTCGCAACAAGGGTAGGGACGAAGTAACTTTTGATACCTTTGACTGGACGAGATATGAACAATATCCAATCGTCCAAAAATATATTCAGACGTACCGTGACTATTTGTGGTGGACACGGCTTCGTATTCAGAAGCCCTATGACCTCATTCATGCCCATCATCCTATTGCCGGAATCGCCATGAAAACTGTTTTTCCTGACATTCCGCTCGTACAGACGATTCACTCTTCCTATGAGAAGGAGTTAATTCTAAACGGGAAAATAGAGGAGAACGGGCCTGAACACCAATTCTTGGTGTCACTGTATGGGGAAATGGAGCAGAAGGCGGATCGCTTGATAGCGGTATCTCATTCTTTTCAGCATTACTTAACTCCTTACGTTCAGAATCCGCAAGACATTGCAGTCATTCCGAACGGATATGATGAGAAGCGCTTCAAGCCCATTCCACACGAAAATGAAGTGACACAGCTCATAACCGTTTGCCGCCTTGTTCCGGCGAAAGGACTGGATATTTTATTGCGGGCCTGTGCTGAACTTAAAAAAAGAAATCTGGAATTTGTGCTTCATATTATTGGAGACGGTCCGGTTCGCCCTGAGCTGGAAGAGATGGCACGACAGCTCGATATATACCATGAGACGATTTTTTATGGATATACCCTTCATCCAGAAGAGTTTATGCCTTTCTTTGATGTATTTGTTTTGCCTTCTCGGGCGGAGGCCTTTGGTTCGGTATTTGCGGAAGCAGCGTTGAGTTGTCTGGCATTGGTAGGTACAGAAGTGGGAGGAATACCGGAGCAGATTGAGGATGGGGTAAATGGCCTGCTCGTGCCACCCGACAATCCGAGGGCACTGGCAGACGCTTTAGAGAAGGTCATTGCTGACCCTGCCTATCGTTATGAGCTGGCTAGATCTGCCTGCGATAAGGCTAAATCAAGCTATTCTTTAAGTCGGGCGGTTAACGAGTTGAAGAAAATGTATTTGAAATTTCCACATTAACCATGACGAGTATCACCTGGTTTGGAATCGGAATGCCGAAAGCTGGAGCGAGGACGTGAGGAACGGAAAGGTCTCCCGCGTCCTGCTATGATCAGTTTACTAACCCACATCAGACTGAGCATTCCGAAAATAGGATAAAGGACAGATAACAGTGAACTGAAGCCGAACTGACTGATTAAAAAACAGGTGAGCATAATGAATAGTGTGATGAGCTTGGGCGAAATTTGGACATGCTGACGAATTTGCAGACTGACTCCATAAATGTCGGCTACAAAGGTACTGAAGATTTCCATGAAAATGAGTAGAATGTATATGATTTCGACAAAGGCACCCAGACGGTAAGCAATGCTTCCCATAGGGATTTCAAATTGCTGAATACCCGGCATATGTGCTGACATGGCAAAGTGCGCAGCCATCAGCATAAATCCGACACCAATTCCTCCCAAAACTCCACCCCAGCGGATGGTTCTTCGGGAAAAGGTTTGGCTGCCAAGGGGTACAAGCACGGCTTGGGCCATAGTCAGGTTGAAGGACGTGTACAGCAGTGGAGAGAGCAAGGTTCGAAATGTACTGTGATCTGTCGTATTCGTAATAAAACTCTGAGGATTAGGCATGGAGAGCGTGCTGTGAACGAGCAGAAGAGACATGATGATCATCAAAGGGACAACCACGGTGTTCATATGCAAGATGGCTTTAATGCCTTTACTTAGCAGCAAATAAGTTCCAATCAGTGTAATAAGCAGTCCGGTTTGGTAATGCAGGTGAAGGTGCTCTACAAAAACAGAGCCGGCTCCTGCCAGCATGACGCTGTTTACGCCAATCAGCACGATGAGTGTGAACCAGCTAATCCATTTCCCGGCATTGGCGCCAAAAAGATGTTTGTTCAGGTCCTCGTAGGATTTGGCTGAAATATCATGAGCGATCAGCATCATTTTCGTACCCAACCATACAAATATGATTGTGGATAGCATAATAGTGAGTGTAGCCCAACGACCATACTGCGTAAAAAATTGCAGAATTTCTTGTCCGGTAGCAAATCCGGCACCGACGATTGTACCAATGTATGTAAAAGCAATCTGAAAAACATGAATATTACGTTTCATCCCCAGTCCCTCCTTGCCTGCTTGAATAACGCTGCAGCGAGCATATAATACAAACTATGTTCAACTGAAATAGGACATGACTGGATGAGACTGAAAATAATTAAAGTGAATTTAATGAATAGCTTGACGGGAGCGTAATTTATGGGTCAAATCCTTGCATGGATACTGGAATACGGATATTTGGCAATGTTCGGTTTGCTTGCACTTGGAGTAGCGGGTATGCCGATACCCGACGAAGTGCTAATGATCGCCTTCGGCGGGCTCGTGTCTCAAGGGCACTACAACTTCATTGCTGCACTGGCAGTCACATTTTTCGGTAGTATGACGGGTATGATGCTTAGCTACACACTGGGGCGTCTGCTGGGCAAACCACTTTTGCATCGATACGGAAAATGGGTGAGGCTTACGCCTTCTAGAATTGCCTCTTCTGAAAATTGGTTTGGGCGCTATGGTACCTGGGGAATCCTGTTCGGATATTTTGTCCCCGGCTTGAGACATGTATCCTCATATCTGGCAGGTACAACCCGTCTAGGCGTTTTTCGCTATATCAGTTATGCATCAGCAGGAGCTTTGCTGTGGTGCGGTACATTTTTGGGGATTGGACATGCGGTGGGCATGCATTGGGAGCAGGTGGCGAAGCTAATGGAGAAGGTGACGCATCGGATAGGGCTGGTCGTTATTCTTTTAATCGTTGTGGGAGGAATCACCGCATGGTTCTGGAACAAGCGTAAAAAAAATGTCACATGACCGCATGGAAAGCAGCTATAGCTTGAAAGCGGCGGGTGAAGTATGGTACTTTTACCGCATAGGAATGTCGTGGGAGGTCATGTAATGGAAGTATTAAAGAAACGAATTTTAAATGAAGGCGTGATTGCATCAGATCAGGTGCTGAAGCTGGATGGTTTGCTTAATCACCAGGTTGATCCAGAGCTGACAATGGCAATGGGACGAGAGTTCGCAGCACGTTTCCGGGAAGAGAAGATCACCAGAGTAGTGACCGTGGAGTCCTCAGGCATTGCCATCGGGTTTGCGACAGCATTGGAATTGGGTGTACCGTTGGTATTTGCTCGTCGTAAAAAGACCCTATTAGCTGATCCAGACGCGCTATGTGAACGCGTACCTTCGTTTACTAAAGGTATTGTTACGGATATTATGCTGTCTCGTCAATTTATTCACGAAGATGATCGTGTTCTGTTCATTGATGATATTATCGCTAATGGTGATGCGGCACGAGGCATGGTTAAAATCATTCAACGCTCCGGAGCGGAGTTGATTGGATTCGGTGTCGCGGTGGAAAAAAGCTTTCAGGCCGGAGCGAGAACCATCCGTGAGCAGGGTATTCGTGTAGAGTCATTGGTCAAAATTTCGTCGTTAGCTGACGGCAAGATTGAGTTTGCTGAATAGTAACAATTCAAAACTCCTGATCCTTATTTCTAATAATAACCTTTGCATGAGCTTCAATTTCGCTTATAATATAGATAAGGTTTTGGAGAGGAGGCAGCAACATGGGGAAAGAACAATTGACCGAACAGTTTTTTCTGGAAAAACTGGCAGCGGCTAAAGTACACTTTGAGCGTGCCTTGGATTGTAAGCATACGGAATTCGACGATTTGTATCCCTATATGATTGAACATCCTCAGTTTTTTTGGTATAAACGCTATGTGGCCTGGTCTGAGTTGTTGACGTTGGTTAACCTATGCGAAGAATTGTCCTTCTCTTGGAAAGAAGAATTTACTGCTCACCAAGTGGAGTATGTAGATCAGCGAGTGTTGTCTGCACAAGTGCTGGACTTCTGGTACGAGAAGAACGATACAAAAGAACATGATCACAGTGTAAACCAGTCGGGATAATTTGTCGCTCTGTTGGCAATCCATATAAGTAGTAAGAGAGAAGAGACCTAAATGATTGTTTAGGTCTCTTTTTAAACTTTTTTCATGTATATAGAATCATGGTTGCTGTGTTAAAAAAGTGAATAAGGAGGGGACAAGGATGATTATGGACGAAGAATTGGATGCTTATCGACTCTCCGGTGAAAAGGTGCGTGTCGTACGCGATGGATTGGAGTCCAACGATGTTGTTGGCATTGTACTGGCATGGGATGATGAACAGGTGCTTATTCGCCGCCAGAATCGACGTGTGGTCAAGTTGGATCGCAGTTATACATACCAGCCGTTCGGCGAGCCGCGTCACAATCCGATAGATCTGGGTTAGGAAGGGGTTCCAAATGGGTGTTGGATAAAAATAACTGAGCGATTCATTAGGCATACAGAAACTCTAAATCGGACACAGTAATGAAGGGAAATCCAACAGAGAGGACGTGCTGTGTCAATGACGGTTATGGACGAAAAAGTACATGCATACAAGGATCAAATCAGCCATTTGGAAGATCAGTTGCCCGAGGTAGTTCATGCATATCATCGCTTTACCGGAGAGTGCTTTCAAGCCGGCAGCTTAGATGAGAAAACCAAGCAACTGATTGCGCTAGGCATTGGCTTATTTGCCAACAATGAAGTATGCACGTTTTATCACGTGGACGAGGCGCGGTCCAAAGGAGCCAGTGATCAGGAAATTATGGAGACCATTGCTGTGGCCGCAGCAGTAGGTGGAGGACATGCTCTAAGTCAAGGGGTTACGCGTGTACAGAAGGCGTTGCAATAAAGCAAATCATTAATAGATATGCTTATACTTCGTGATAGCGAATATAGATCGATTTTGATATATGATGGTTATGGAAAGGAGCTTCCGAGCACAGTTGGTGTCTGCGGAAGCTTCTTTCTTTTGCGTGTTTGTTGTGCGGGGATTATGCTCTTCTGCTTGCGGCAAAAGCAGCAGGGCGAGACGTTTTACGCTTATAGGCCAAAGAGGATGTAACCAAACTTCGTTCAACGATGCGTAGGGGTTTGGAAGTTGAATTGTTTGGTAATTCGAGGCGATGTTTCTCTAGTAAAGGAAGGGCGGCTGTATGAGGCATGGAGGTCGAGAGCCCCAGATATGCTCGCATCCGCTCATACATTTCTTTGCGGAATGCTGGCATAGCCATATTGAACTGCTCTTTATTTCCTTTACTTATATAGGTGGCGTGAACGCCGGAGTGGTTTTGTTGTATGTCCAGAACATGAATGTGATATTTATTAAATTCATGTTTTATTTCAGACAGCAGGATTCCGGTACGATCTAAACCTGCGTTAACCATTTCGACATAAAGATCAGGGGTTTTCAGCATACCGCTTTCTTCAAGAATTAGGCTGTCCCGCTCAAATACTTTTTGAATAAAGGTAAGGAGCAGATAACTTTTCACAAGAGACCATTCATGCTGAGTAGTATCTAAAGAAGTCATGACCATTCACCGCCTTAGGAAAATGTGATGATAATTCATAACCGATTGAAAAAAAGAACCTTCGTTCCTGAGAACTTATGTTCTTACTTTAGCTTATTATTCCTTTTTTATCAAGGGGAAATTAACAAACATAAAAGGTTTGACATCATGATATGAGCATGGTATGATCTATCTTGTCGCTAAGAAAGATAGATCTTTCGAGGTATATGACAACATATATGCGGTCGTGGCGGAATTGGCAGACGCGCACGGTTCAGGTCCGTGTGGGCTAACCCCCGTGGAGGTTCGAGTCCTCTCGACCGCATCATCTTATAATATGCAGGTTTGTGAATTGCTTTTATAGCAGTTTGCGGACCTTTTTGTATGCTTAAAAAATTTAAGTTGTTACCCAAGACCTGTGTCGAAGAAATCTCTCCGAAGCTATGAGAACAGGATAATAAGTCTACTGTTGGAATGATCTTTTAAGCGCATTCCGGTGGATTTTTCCTAATTGAATCTACTAAATACGAGACTTTTGGAGGCGATTAAAAAATAACAAATAAAACAACTGCCGAAGTGAGATGTAGCGGCAGTTGTTTAGAATTAACTACATGGAATTAACTGTATCAAAACTCAACATCTCTTTTTTTCTTGGAGCGCGCCCCTGCCAAACGGACAACTAGCGAAGCTACCACCAAAATTGCAGTTACTCCCACAAGGATAACAAAAAAGGATTGATCAAAAGCAGAACGGCCCGCATCTTTCAGTGCTTCTGCAGCCTGGGCAGGCAAACCCTCTGCAGCTATGAGCGCTTCATCCAGGCTGTCTTTCACATTCGCTGGAACGTGGAGTCCCGTAGGGACTTTCATAGCTAGGGAATACGCAAGAGTTGACATGCTTCCGATGATAGCAATCCCTGATGCTCCCCCCATTTCATAGGCAACTTCTTCAATCGATGCAGCCATGCCTGCTTTGTGTGCCGGGGCATAGTTCATAATGGAGTGAGATGCTGCTGTCATACCTGCTCCCAAACCCACACCAAGTAAAGCCAATCCAAGAATCTGCCCGGCCATGCCTGAATTAAATTGCGTGAGATAGATGCCCATTCCCAGACCGGCAATCAGAAGAGAGAAGCTTTTAATACGGATAACGTCATAGCGATGCAATATGGACCCGGTTAAGGGGCCAGCAATGAGAGATGCAATCGGTATGCTGATCGTGTACAGTCCTGCTTGGAGAGGCGACAGACCTTCCACCAGTTGAAGACGCTGAGTTACAATATATTGAATCCCCATCTGTGTAAATGCACCCACCAAGGCCGTTATAAATCCGGTGCTGAACCTTGTAATTTTAAATAAAGTAAGATCAATAAGAGGGCTAGCGCTTTTATTTTGACGACGGATAAAGATGATAAGTGCCAAGACGCCGATAACCGCACCTATTACGGCCAATATTGGAGACCCGTCACGACGGGCAAACTCTTTGATGGAATAGATGAGTCCCACCATGGCGATCATGATTTGGATGGAGCCGGTAAGATCCCATTTTTTCTCTTTATTGCCCGCATGTTTTGGAACATAAATCAGAGTTAATGCAAAAGCAATGATCGCAATCGGCAAATTAATCAAAAATACAGAACCCCACCAAAAATGCTCTAAAAGAAGCCCGCCGACGATAGGACCTAGTCCTGCTCCTCCTGCAGAAACGGAGCCCCAAATGCCGATCGCGAATCCACGCTCGCGTTCATCTGTAAATGTAACCCTAATGATTGACAAGGTAGCGGGCATCATCATAGACGCTCCGACTGCAAGAAGAACCCGAGACGCCACCAATACAAAGGGCACGGGGGAAAAGGCGGCAGTAAGCGAAGCAGCAGCAAATACAAGCAACCCGAGGGTAAAGATTTTTTTATAACCCAAGCGGTCCCCAAGCGTTCCCATTGCTGGCAGCAGACCCGCCATAACGAGCGAGTAGCCATTGAGAATCCATAATTTTTCTGACGCTGATGCACCGAGGTCATGGGTTAAGCTCGGCAATGCGGTATACAGGATGGTCATATCCATCACAATAAGCAAAAGAGCGCTTGATACGATAGCCAGAACCAACCAGCGTTTGAATTTAGACATGTTGTTCCTCCGTGAATATAAATTTAAGTTATTACAATTTAAAACCTTAATCTATAGGGTTACCCTATAGTCAAGTGCTAATTCTCGGGATAAAATAGACATACTAAACTTCTAAAACATAACGGAGGAATGAGTTATGTCAAAAAGTCACAGCCCATACTTTACTACCAGTGAGCTGGCCAAGACTTGCGGAGTCACCAAACATACCCTGTTCCATTATGATGAGATCGGGCTCTTGAAACCAGAATTCACAAACTCAAAAGGCTATCGTTTTTACTCCATTCAGCAATGCTACGCGCTTGATATTATTAATGTGCTAAAGAAGGCGGGAAGCTCACTACAGGAAATCAAGGAATTTATTGAGAATCAGAATACGCCTCTGCTCATAGAGCTATTCAAACAGAAACTGCATGACCTTGAAGTGGAACGGATTAGAATAAAACGGATGCAAAGCCTACTGAAAGATGCCATTGAAATGACGGAGCAAGCCAAGGGAGAGTTACACGATGGACCGTCGATAGAAGAATGTGAAGAGGAATATTTCATTGCCACACAACTGGAACAGGGTGATGGTGATAAGGAGTTTGCTCACAAATTAAGTGAACATCGAGATTATTGCGAAAATCACTTTACTGATTATGAGTTTCCGATCTGGACCATTTTATCCAAGGATCGGTTTGAGTCAGGGGATTATTATTCCGATTATATTGCCAATAAGCTAAAGGCTCCGACTGTGGGAGAGAGAATAGTTACCAAACCCAAAGGCCTCTATGCTGTCTTAAATCACAGAGGATCATATGAAACAATGTCTGAAGCGTACTCCGTTATAAAAGAGTATATAGCGAGTAAAGGGATGACTGCGTGCGGGAGTGCGTACGCAGTGGATTTGCTCAACTATTTCGCAGAAAAAAATCCAGACGACTATGTAATACGGATATCGGTTGAGGTTTGTAAAGGGAGAAAATTTCTTTTATAAGGTTATCTTTTAAGATATGATAAAAAATAACGCACTTTATGATTGAAGCTATTGAAAGGTTGGATGAAATATGGAGAAAGCAACTTTTGCAGGTGGATGCTTCTGGTGTATGGTGACTCCGTTTGAGGAGCAGCCGGGCATTCATGGCATTGTGTCAGGATACACTGGAGGAACGATTCCCGATCCGACCTACGAGCAGGTTAAAACAGGAACTACAGGTCACTACGAGGTGGTGCAGATTACTTTTGAGCCTGAGCTGTTTCCTTATGAAAAGCTGCTCGAATTATATTGGCCGCAAACAGATCCTACCGACGGGGAAGGTCAATTCCAGGACCGGGGTACACAGTATAAACCCGCAATTTTTTATCATACAGAGCAGCAACGTGAGCTTGCGCAACAGTCCAAGGAGCAGTTGGTACAAAGTGGACGTTTTGATAAGCCAATTGTAACGGAGATTCTTCCTGCTTCTATTTTTTATCCGGCAGAGGATTATCATCAGGATTACCACAAGAAAAACGTGAAGCACTATAAGGAAGATCGGGCCCAATCAGGCCGTGATGAATTTATTGATAAGAACTGGTAAGCGGCTTTAATATAAGTTTCTACGCACGATAAGGCAGATCAGGGAGTATTCCATGGATCTGCCTTATACATATTTAGACGAGGTTACTCACACAATGAAGGGACAGAGAAGGAGGCTGACCCGCAATGAGTACACGACGGAAGCTACACATGAGAAACATAATAAAAAAGGCTTTAAAGGCATCTCGCGGCCGGAAAGAGCCAGCTTATGTACCTGTATTCCATTCAAGCTCTAAAATACGGAGAACCGTAGTACTCTGTATTTCGGTATGCATGTTATTCATGGTCTGTAGTACTGGTGTTGCAAAAGCATTAGACAAACAGGACGTGCCGCAAAAGATGGTTGCCGTCATTATCGACGATCTGGGAAATAATATGAAAGGGACTGAGCAAATTTTAAATTTACCCGTTAAGATTACCGTTGCTGTGATGCCTTTCCTGCCTACAACCAAGCAGGACGCTATGGAAGCGCATAAGCGTGGTCATGATGTCATCGTCCATCTTCCAATGGAACCAAAGCAGGGAAAGCCCGAATGGCTTGGACCCGGAGCAATTAAGGCAAATATGACGGATGAAGAAGTACGCGCTAAGGTGACAGCAGCCATAAAGGATGTTCCTTATGCGATAGGAATGAACAACCACATGGGTTCCAAGGTCACTTCGGATAAACGCATTATGTCTATTGTTCTTGATGTTTGTAAGGAGCATGGACTATTTTTTGTCGACAGCCGTACTAATTATTGGTCAGTGGTACCTGAACTTGCCGCTAAAAAGGGAATGCCACCGGTACGCAATGATGTTTTCCTGGATGATGTCCATACACTCGCTCATGTGAATCGGCAACTTACAAAAGTGGTTGAGTGGCTGGACGAGCACGATACATGCGTAACGATTGGGCACGTTGGCGTGTCTGGCATGTATACATCCTCGGCTCTTCATTCATCGGTTCCCAAGCTAAAGGAGCACGCCAAATTTGTGGGTATTAGCGATTTGGTGCGTGCTGTATGGGGATGGACTGGAGACCCAGCCACCAACACTACCATGCCGTCAGATGCGCAATAATGCCTTCGGCAACAGCTTCAGCAATGCTTTTTTGACCGCGATCCCCGGAAAGCATGGCTCTGTCCTGTTCGTTACTGATAAATCCGGTTTCCACAATTACAGCGGGATGCTGGATTTTATTCAGAAGATAAAAGGGTTTTCCGTACACTGTTTCTCTATTCATGCAAAATAAGCGGTTTAATGAATGCTGAATCCGTTCAGCCAACAGATAGCTGCTGCCTTCATCCTGATACAGCACAATGGGTCCACGTTTTTCGGTACGTTTGGTCCAATTGACATGCAGGCTTACAACCAAAGCGGTGGGCAGTTGTTCTGTTAGACTTTTACGTTGAGCCAGGTCTTTAAGGTGCCGGGATTTGGACTGCAACCAACGGTTATCGTCACTCAGTGCGTAGTCCTTGTCCCGATTCAGGACAGCAGGGTAACCCTGGGAGCGTAAGATCAAGTACAGCTTTTGAGCAATGGCGAGATTGATATCTTTTTCCAAAAGCCCTTTGTGACTTGTTCCACCATCCACACCGCCATGGCCTACATCAATCAGGACAACGGGCTTGGCAAAAGCGTGATAGGACGAATGTACGTTGGATGGACCCTCTGTATACTTGTTCGGTTCGCTACTTTTCTCGTTGGGCTGAGCAGCTAGATAGGTAAATGGGGCAAATACAGCACTGCAAAGGATGCATAGACTCAACCCCAGCCCTTTCAGCCATATCTTGTTTAACTTTTTTTTTCGCACGTTCTATTCCTCCAGTGGACGAATTGATTGTTTACTGAAAAACCATGCATAACAGACATCAAACCTAAAGCAACGTAGCTGCCTTCAAACATAACAATTAGCCTTGAGGTAACTGTTATGTTGAAGATAGTATGTTCCATTTAAGGGAAACCATGCATAGTTATTCCCACAGGGGTTAGACCTTTTGGAAAATGAGCAAGCTAGTTGTATCTGCACCTAACGTGTAAATCCGATATTTCCAAGCAATGTGAATGGACATGATAGGGGCAGAATAGAGGAGGTCATGGAGGATGGCGAAGAGTGACGAACTGGTGACGTATATTACGCAGCGAATTGTTCGCTATATGGAAACGCCGCGTGATGTTCGACGCAGTCAAAAACAAGCCAGAGAGCCGTGGGTGAGCAAATGGTTTGGCATGTTGCCTCTGGCTCTGAAAATGTGGATGAAATCCACACGCAGAGAACGAAGAGAGCGACATTAAACTCGCCAAAGAGACCACAAGAGGCATAGGGGATGCCATTTGAGGTCTCTTTTTGTGTTGTAGGGATCATTCCGAATCATTTTGCGTGTTTCTTAATAACTAAGAGTCCAAACGAAAAAATTCACCAGCTGACAATAACTGTTTTAATGGTACAAATCGGGACAGTCCATGATGGTAGGTTAACGCATATAAATTGGGTTGGGACGGATGATCTGGGGATATCCAGGACTGATACCCACTAATGGATAAGGGACCTCCAAAGGCAAAATTGATACCTGTGGCAGAAAATATAATACGCGGTGAAATACTCAGTGTATCCATAAATTGGGCTGTGTTACGGACAGAAAGTTTTTGCTTGGGTTGAAGCCAACCCAGATCGTCATAGGGATCAAAAGGAGCAGACGAGACCGTAACCGCTTGCGCCTTTGTTTTCAAAAAGGGTACAGATAAAGAGAATGCGTTGTTCTGGAGCTTATGTTTCCAACTCCCATCTGCCACTTCTACAGGTAACGGATCGCCAGTCACAGCATCAATACATATTTCGCTGCCTGTAGAGGAACGCACCAGCCAGTAGGCTAGTAGCGGTTCCTCATACATAGGTGTGATTTGCAGCTTGTCGATAGATGAAAGATCAGTATCTGTGAGCGACACCAGGGATTGACGAAGTACAGCCATACTATAAGGCCCGCCCGGACCATTCCCGTATTCGTTGAGTTGATATGCGCCATTGGAGTCTGAGCCGATAATCAGGTAGCCGATGTATTCTCCCGCACGGTTTACTTGAACAAGCCAACTATGGGTTCCAGGTCCGAGCGGATGATAGCTAAGCTCAGCATCTTTCCACGAGGCAAAAGGGGGCTGCGATGATAGGGATTGTACCGTGTTGTCCGCAGTCTGTTTTACGTCTGCGGGCACGCCTTGCTCCTCAGTAGGAAAACTTGCTGAAACGTCACCTGGGGAAGGGGGAATAGGACTCGTGGAATTCAATGGAGGAACCCACGAGCTTTCGTTGTAGAGAGACACCGAGTTTAAATTGTTGCCTTGTGCGGCTGAGGGAGCCGCATGAATGGAAGTGAACGGACAGACTGCGGACAGGCCGATCAGAACAGCTGCGATCATACCTATGCTATAGTGCCCGGAATGACTCTTATTCAATGTAATCCACCTTTCTGTCGGCTTGATTGCCCGACGGAGGCATTCTTTTTTATCCAGCATACAGCCTGTCCGATAAAAAGACTGCTGCACCTTGTCGGCATAAATGTCGTATCCAGGTTCGTTTTTTGCTGTCGATACATAGGAGACATGTTTAACCAAACTTGTGGTTACAGCAGCGGAAACTGATGTAGGCTGAAGCAAGATGTTACAAGCTGACGATACCTCTGCAACTTTCCTGCGAAGGAGCGAGAGATATCGGTTACCGCAGATGAAATATCCCGCAGTTAATGGCGGATACGAGTACCTTTGGCTCATATTGCCATACCATTTCTTTACGGCGGGCTTGATGCTGCTCTGAAATGGCTTCTTTTTTATCCTCTTCCTCTTTCTGCTCTTTGATTAGATCATCGTAGTAGTGGTCAATAACCTCCAATTCCTCGCGCAATCGTTCCTTCGCCTGCTCAGCCCAACCATAATCTTGCTGACGGAGTTGTTCAGTGATGTAGCTTTCAAGCGAGGTGGAAGCTTCAGGGACAGATAGCTTGGCAGGCTGTACATGCATATTGCCCGCCAGCAGCGGGCTTAGCTGCCGGGTTTCGAGCATGGCGCCAAAATCGGTTACAATGGTGCCGCTTTTGAGCGAAATACCTAGCCACTGAAGTTCCTCACGCTTCAAATCGCAGGCGAATTCAATCTTATAGCAAATGCTGAGCCAAGCTTCATAGACTACGGGAGAGCGGGCAGACAGCTGACGGGCATCAGGCTGCTCAAACAAATAAACATATTTCCCTCCATCTCGTGCGGCTTCAAAAATTTGATGCAGCCGACGGCTTCCATATCGAAGCTCCTCCTGCAAAATACGTCCAGGTCCTAATTGTGGTAACGTTGGTACATGACCGAAGTAACGCCCCATGACCTGATCCTGTGCTGCGTTGCCTGATGCTGGAGTTGGTGGCGTATGATCCGCTAAACGTTCCTGTTCTGTGCGATAGGCTTCCCCATCAAAGATGAAAGTGAAGGACATCGTCTGCGCTGGAACGCCAGTACGCTCTACGTATCCCCAATAGTAGGGGCGGTTTGTTAGGGCTTTATCCGCTTCTGGAGAAAGCTTGACGGTTACATGGTGGGGCGACCTCTCGATGACACTACATCCGGTAGCTTCCAGATAGGTGTGGACAAAGCGCTGGACTTGCTGTGCATTCATGGTCAAACTAGCGACCTCCCTTCACACTGCGTCGAGCTTTGCCTGGAGGAACCGTATTGCCTGCTAAGCCTAATAAATTCTCGGTGTTTGGCTGGTCTGTGCGCAGTTGTTCCATTTCCTGTTTGATGGAATCCAGCGAGTGACCCAGATTTTGCATTTTTTTGCGAATTTCATCATCGCTACTGGATTCAAGCATAATTTTATACAAACTTTTTTCAATGGATTCTTTCTTCTCAAACTTCTCCAGAATAACGTCCAATCCGCCAATGACCATCTCAAACATATTTATCTTTTCATGCAGCAGATGCAGGATATGCTCCTCAATCGTTCCAGTTGTGGACAAGTTAAAAATATTAACATCATGCGTCTGTCCAAGTCGATGTACCCGTCCGATCCGCTGCTCCACGCGCATGGGATTCCACGGTAAATCGAAGTTAATCATATGGTGACAAAATTGCAGGTTAATGCCTTCACCACCCGCTTCGGTGGCAATCATGACCTGAATGCGCCCACGGAACAGATCCATCATCCAATCCTTGCGTCCACGGTTCATGCCGCCTCGGTAAGGAACAGCAGATAGGCCACGGTCACGGAAATAGTTCAGCAAATACTCCTGTGTGGCTCGGTATTCTGTAAAAATGATCACTTTTTCGTTCATCTGACGGATAAGCTCAAGCGCTTTTTCTGCTTTGGAATTGGCCTTGATCGCTTTAATGTGTGCAACCAAATCCCAGACACGATCGCGTAGAGGAGAGTCTGGGGCCATCTTTTTGGATAAATTGACCAGCGTCACGAACACAGCGTCCCGGCTGCTGCACACTTCCCGTTGAAGGGTGACGAGAGACAGCATGCTACTTAAATTTCCGCCATTCGCCTGGTATTGCTCTTTGACAAAAGAGGTCACCCCATCGTACAGCGCTTGCTCTTCCGGCGAAAGTTCCAAGTGAATGTTAGAAACATTTCGTTTGGTGAATTGAACCGGGCCTTCTCCGCGACGATTGCGGATCATAACTTTAGACAGCTCATCCTTGAGCTGATCTTCATTTTTAGGCAAACGTTTATCTACAACAAAGTTGGCTGAAAAATCGCCATGTCTTCCCAATTGACCGGGCTTGAGCAGTGTAATCAGGTTAAACAGCTCAGACAGATCGTTTTGTACAGGTGTTGCTGTCAGGAGCAAACAATATTTTTTACGCAGCTTCATAATGAACTGGTAGTTGGATGTCTTTTTATTTTTCAGCTTATGAGCCTCGTCTATAATGAGCAGGTCATAATCCGTATCTAGCAGGATGTTACTATGGGGCTCCCGCTTGGCGGTATCCATAGAGGCCACGACGACCTCGGAAGACCAAGAATACGCTTTCTTCTGGGCGACAGCGGGAATACCGAATTTGCTGTTCAGCTCACGCACCCATTGTAGGACCAGGGATGCGGGTACAAGAATAAGCACTTTGGAAGCCAGCCCGCGAACCAGATATTCTTTTAGGATCATTCCAGCTTCGATCGTTTTGCCTAGGCCGACTTCATCGGCAAGAATGGCACGTCCGGACATTTGAAACAGTACCTTCCGAGCGGTATCCAGCTGATGGGGTAGTGGAGTGAGGTCTTGCAAATGCTGTAGACATTGAAGCTCATCGAAGCTCGGCACCAGCTTGGCTTTTTCAGCCTCAATGGCCAGCTGATACAGATTCCAATCTCCCCAAGGGCCACCTTTGCGTAGGCGTTGGTCCAGCTCATCCTGCCAGCTTCGATCAAATTGCACCGGAACAGGCAGTGGCGCTTGATTGTGTATATGCGGGGAACTTGTCGATTTGGCTTTCATGATGATTCCCTCCCTCCTGGTAGTAGCACAGTTGAAGCTCTTGGTTCTGTCACATATGTGGCATCTATTTAGCACAGATCGTAGATGTAGTATGGACGGAAAAAGATATCTTCATAACAGGAGGGATGAAATCCTTTAGCTGCCTTCCATTAACTTTTGGAGTTTACTTTCCGTAGAGGTTTGCGCATTGGGGGTGTAAATGCTACAACGGAGATCAACACTGCCTTGTACCTGAAGAGAAGTCAGGTCAAATAGCATTTTGCCAGCCTTGGCATGTCGAAATTCAATGAGCACCTCCGGTGCGGAGCTTACTTCGCTCTGATTCCAAAGCTCGTTAAACTCTGGGTAGGCCTGGCTCATATTTTGTATAAATTGTGCATACCAGGGGTCTGTCACGTATTGCCCGTAATAAGCGCGGAAAATAGCAAGGAATCCCTTTACAAAGTGTTCCCAATTCACGGCTAGACTTTTAAACTCCTTTTTGGTGAATAGCAGTTCAATCATATTGCGTTGCTCATGGGGTAGCTCGGCAAAATCCATAAAAACATGAGCAGCAGCGGCGTTCCAGCCGACAATATGACAGCGCCGATCTGAAATAATAGCAGGGCAGTAGTGCAGCTCTTGTACGATTTTTTGCAGAGAGGGGGAAATGACGGCTTGCTCTGCAGGAGCAGGAAGGCTGTGAGACCCGGCCTCAATCGCCAAATCATACAAATATTTGCGCTCGTCTGTGTTCAACTGCAATGCGGCAGCAATAGCATCCAACACAGAGGCGGACACCTTAATATCTCGTCCTTGTTCCAGCCAGGTATACCAGGTCGTACTGACACCTGCCAGCTGAGCGACTTCTTCTCTGCGCAAGCCTGGTGTTCTGCGACGTGATCCTTGGGGGAGACCGACCATATGTGGGTGTAGGCGGGCTCTTTTCGTTTTTAGAAAAACAGATAGTGCTTCCAGACGTGCTTCCGTTTTCATAGGTATTTTCTCTCCATTCAATGGGTATATCCGAAGTGAGCAAATAAGGCATTTACTATAGTAGTGTTCATTATACCAGGATAAACAAACACTTGTAATAGGATAAGACGAGGTTAGAATGAGGATTATAAGTAAGTCACCGAGCAGGAGGAATGAATAGCTTATGCAAAGAGTAGTGATAACAGGTATGGGTGTCGTTTCCCCACTGGGTAATGAAGTGGACACGTTGTGGAAGAATTTGCTGGAAGGCAATTCAGGTATACGTAAAATTGATACATTCGATGTGTCCGATTTGAAAGCACAAATTGCTGGACTGGTACAGGATTTTGATGCAGAAAAGCAATGGGGACGTAAAGATGCTAGACGAATGGATCGGTTTACTCAGTTTGCATTATATGCGGCAGAGCAAGCACTCAAGGATTCCGGTCTGGAACTGGATCACACCGATTTGGAGCGTGTCGGTGTTTATGTGGGATCGGGAGTCGGCGGTTTGGATACGTTGGTGGACAATGTAGATGTGCTGCTACATCGTGGACCGGGTAGAGTTAGCCCAACGCTGGTACCTATGATGATCTCGAATATGGCTGCTGCTCAAATTAGTATCGCGTTTGGAGCGATGGGACCTACGCTTTCACCCGTGACGGCTTGCTCTATTGGGAATACAGCAATTGGAGAGGCGTTTCGGACGATTCGTACAGGAGATGCGGATGTCATTTTTGCCGGTGGGGCTGAAGCGGCGGTGACTAGATTGGCCTTGGCGAGTTTCGCTAATGCGACTGCCTTGTCCACACGTAACGAGGAGCCTTCTATAGCAAGTCGACCTTTTGATCAGAATCGGGACGGCTTTGTCATGAGCGAAGGTGCAGGTATTCTGGTACTGGAGTCACTGGAACACGCTATCCGACGTGGTGCGGAAATCTATGGTGAGGTCATCGGTTATGGAGCCAGTTCGGATGCTTATCACATGGTTGCACCGCATCCCGAAGGAACCGGAGCTTACTTGGCGATGAAAGCGGCCCTTCGTTCGGCTCACATCTCCCCTGAAGAAGTGGACGTGATTAGCGCCCACGCGACGAGTACGTCTGTCGGGGATGTCGCTGAGACCCTTGCAATCCACAAGCTTTTTGGTGATTATGCCTATCAGATTCCGGTTACTGCGAATAAGTCCATGCTGGGTCATATGCTGGGGGCTGCGGGCGGTGTTGAAGCGATTGCACTTGTGCAAAGCCTGCGAGAAGGTATCATTCCTCCAACCATGCATCTGGATAATCCAGACCCTGCTTGCGATCTGGATTATGTGCCTCACGAAGCGCGCAAGGTTCCACTAAATATTGGGCTATCTAATTCTTTCGGCTTCGGTGGTCATAATGCGGTTATTGTGCTGAAGCGCTACGAGTCATAATTTGTAAGGAGTTATTGAAACCTCAGGCATTCTATCCGGCTGGATAGAGCACCTGAGGTTATTTTAATCGAAGAATAACAGATTCATTTTAGAGAAGAGATAGAGTAAGATGAAGGAAAACATTTGGAGGGACGGGAAACCATGATTTTAATCAGGAACATACAACCAGCAGACGCTGAAACGTATTGGAATTTGAGACTGGAAGCCCTGCAAATGAACCCTGAAGCTTTTGGAACCTCCTATGAGGAAGCTGCACGAGTTCCATTATCTGATGTGGTGAAGCAGATACAAAATAAACGAGATCATTACATACTTGGTGCATTTACAAAGGATCATCAGCTGGCTGGTATGACTGGGTTTAGAAGAGAACAAAAAATAAAAACGCAGCATAAAGGAACGATTTGGGGAGTTTATGTACCATCGACCTACCGAGGTCAGGGGATCGCTAAAAAACTTTTATTGGAAGTCATCAGCCAAGGTAGAAAATTGGAAGGTTTGAAGCAAATTAACCTGAGTGTGGTAACTACCAATCAAGCTGCTGTTAAGCTGTATAGGAAGTTGGGATTTGAAACCTATGGTATAGAAAAGAATGCTTTAGAATATCACGGACAGGAATATAATGAGGAACTCATGGCTTATTTTTACTAAGGGTGAAAGGTTTTGAAAAAATGAAAATTGACCGATTGCTTTCTATCGTCATTTTGCTGCTAAAGAAAAATAGAGTACAAGCGAAGGAACTGGCTGATTTATATGAGGTTTCGATCCGGACGATCTATAGAGATATTGAAGCGATTAGTATGGCAGGTATTCCGGTGGTGACTTATCAGGGAGCCAATGGGGGAATCGGTCTGATGGAAGGATACCGTTTGGATCGCAGTATGCTGACGGATAACGATGTCAAGGACATTGTGATGGGGCTGCAGAGTTTGTCCTCGACGTTGGGCAGCCCAAATGTGTCGCGGTTACTTCATAAATTTGAAAGTATTATGCCGGAGTCCGGGAAAGAGCGATTTAGTGTCCGTACCACACAGTTTATCGTCGATCATTCGGGATGGGGAAATCAAGCTGCACAGGAAGGCAAATTGAAAAAGGTGAAAGAAGCAATGAGCCAAGCGCGTACTGTCGCTTTTACCTATCGAAATGCGGAAGGAGCCATAACGGAACGGAATGTTGAACCGCATACGCTCGTTCTGAAAGGACAACAATGGTTTGTATATGCGTATTGTCCCGATAGGGAGCAGTTTCGTCTATTCAAACTCTCCCGCATGAGTGACCCTGTGGTTACAGAGACAGTTTTTGCTCGCAGGGACCTTTCTTATGAAGTGCTGCCGTGGAATGAGGGACGGATGGAGGCATCCAGAGCCGTACAACCATTTACGCTACAATTTAACCGTAATTCAAGGCATTTGGCGGAGGACTGGTTTGGCGTAGAAGCATTGACCGAGCAGGAGGAAGGGATCTATACGGTTTCGGTCCCGTTTCCTGAGGATGCATGGGCGTACGGATTTATTTTAAGCCTGGGACCGGATGTGGTTGTCAAGGAACCAGCCCATTTGCGAGACAAGATTCATAAGATGGCGCTGAGTATTGCGTCTAATTATGAAGAAGTTCGGGAATCATCTTAGATTAAGTAAAACAAACCTGACCCATAGTTGTCAGGTTTGTTTCGTTATACTGGTGGCATACCTGATATCAGTTAGCGAAAGGGGATTTACGAGGATGGATAAAGCTTGTCAAAGTTGCGGGATGCCGTTGGAGCATGAGGACCAATATGGAACGGATGCACAACATCATAAAACGGATGAGTATTGCAAGTATTGTTACAAGGAAGGCGAATTTGTACAGCCTGAATTGACTATGGAGGGAATGATTCAGCAGTCTGTGCCTTTCCTGGTAGAGAAGGGGATGCAGGAAGAAGAAGCGACTTCGATGCTGCGTAATTACCTGCCGTTTTTGAAACGATGGCGGTCCTCAGAGGATACGGGGCTTACACTGGATGGACCCATTCGGGAAGAATATCGAGGTGAGATCCGTTTGATTGGGTTGAAAGCACGTACAAGTAATCAGAATGAACAAACATCTCACGGGATCATTCCAAGCATGTGGGAACGTTTTTGGAGTGAGGACGTGCCTGGTCGGATAAAGGAAAAAGCAGGACATGCTTCTGTCTATGGTTGTTATACTGACTATGAAAATGGAGCTTTGGGCGAGTATACATTTTTTATCGGGAAGGAAGTGGCTGTTGATTTCCAGACTCCTGATGACCTTGAAGAACTTGTCATTCCGGCTGCACGCTACGCCATTTTTCAGGCAACTCAGGAACCCTCTTCTGTCTTCCGTGTATGGCAGACGATCTGGGAGTGGGCTGCCACGGGACAAGGGGAGCGGACATACACAGGTGATTTTGAAGTGTACGGCAGTCCTGATGAACCTGTTTTGATTTATATTGCAATCAAGTGATGATTTTGTCGTGACAGAAGAGAACCGCCTGGCCATTATTGTGGACCAAGCGGTTTTTTCTGATTCAATCAATAGCAGTCTCCCCATCAAGTTGAACGTCGAGTTACAGCCCAAAAGATGAGAGCCAGAGCACTGACACCAGCTCCTAATAGACACACCCCGTTCCATCCGGCATAGATGTACATATGAGTGGAAGCAATGGCCCCGGTGGCGCTACCGATGGAATAAAATATCATGTAGCCTGCAGTAAGTCGGCTCCGTGCCTCAGGGCGAACATTGAAAATCAGGCTTTGGTTGGTGACATGTACAGCCTGTACGGCCAAATCCAAAAGTATTACGCCAAGAACTAAAGCGAACAGAGAATGCTCGGTGTAGCGGATAGGTAACCAGGATAGCAGCAATACAACTAGTGCGATACCCGTCGTCCGTTGTCCCAAGCCCTGATCGGCAAGACGCCCTGCTCGTGCTGCTGCTAATGCCCCGGCGACTCCAGCCAGGCCAAAGGCTCCGATGGCTGTATGTGAAAGAGATAGAGGCGGGGCACTGAGAGGTAACACAAGCGAAGTCCACAATATGCTGAACGCCGTAAAAATGAGCAGCGCAAGGACAGCACGAATACGCAGAATTCGTTCTTGCACGAACAGTACGATAACCGAGCGGAGCAGTTGCGGATAGGAAAGTGTCACACTTGTGGGTTCGTTCTTTGGCAACACCCGCAACAGAGCTACAGCCATAAACAGCGTAAGTATAGCAGAAACAAGGTAAACTGAACGCCAGCCTGCCAGATCAGTTAATACACCGGCCACGGTTCGTGCCAGCAGAATGCCGATAACGACTCCACTGGTCACCAGACCTACGATACGCCCACGTTCAGTCGGATTAGCCAAGGTAGAGGCGAAAGCCACGAGTGTTTGAGTGACTACAGCCAGCAGTCCAATCATTGCCATTCCCATAAGCAGTATTGTACGGGTAGGAGCAAAGCTAACCACGATTAGTGCCAGCACGGATAGCAGCATTTGCCCTGTAATCAGTCGCCGTCGATTCAAAAGATCGCCAAGCGGGACGAGCAGCAACAATCCCAACGCATAACAAATTTGCGTGATGGTAATGACCATGCCTACCGATGAGTGCGTAATGCCAAATTCGTTTGCCAGCGCATCCAGCAATGGCTGTGCATAGTAAATGTTAGCGACAGCCAGCCCGCAGGCTATGGCAAACAAGAGTGCCACAGATCGGGACAAGGAGGGAATGGGGGCTGTTTCGGCAGCATTTGCTACCGTTTGATGAGGGAGGAGTACCGCTTTTTCTTCTGACGTCTTCATTTTCACATACCACGTCGCTTTCTGTAATTTACATACCGTTGAGTATAATATACCGATTGGTATGTAATGAATTTAGGTCAATATAACTCGTGCAAATATAAAATGTCAAGAGTTTATCATGTACATATTTGACAGTTTCTTTTCCTGATCATACAATCTTAATATACTGAACGATATGAAAAGAAGGAGCTGCTTATGGTTCGACCACGGGAATTTGATGAAGATCAAGCGTTGAATGCAGCGATGCAAATTTTTTGGGAAAAAGGATTCGAGGCTACATCTTTAAGCGATTTAACCTCCAAAATGGGAATTCAGCGCCCTAGCATTTACGCTGCTTTTGGAGACAAGAAGCAATTATTCGAAGCCGCGCTGCGCAAATATACGCAATCCCACGCTGCTTATGTACGCTCTAGACTACAAAGCAATTCTTCTGTAAAAGAAGCGTTTTACAATTTTTTTGGAGGAATCGTGGCCGAAGAGTACGAGGATGGGCCTAATAGGGGATGCTTTTGTATCAATACGATGGTAGAATTAGCCCCTCATGATGAAAGATTTGAAATTTTAACCAGAGAACATCAGATGTATCTTTCTGCCGTCTTTCAGGAAACCCTTGAGCGCGGTATACGATCAGGAGAGCTGGAGGCTAGCATGGACGCACGAGCTCTGGCCCATACGATGGTCTCTTTGTTAATCGGGATTACCGTGATGATGAAATCACGTCCAGCGCGCTCTTTTGTAGATCAGGCGGTTGCGACTTTACTTATATTACTGGATGGGAAATAGAGATGAAGGGAAGAAGCAGGGATGCCACAGATAAAGGCCGTTCAAACCCCGATTGGAGCATTGTATGGACGAGATGCGATCTATTTGGACCATGTGCATATGAATTATTCGAAGAAGGAGCTAGTTTTGAAGGGAGAGATTAATGGGGGGCTGGCAGCGGAAGCAACAGATGGTTTTGTGCCCTACGAACTGATATTCACAGAAGTCTACTACTTCAACATGATTGAACTGGACGTTGCTTTGCACCTGTCTGATCGGGAATATACGCAGGGCAGCAGCTTTGATGAGCTTACAGATACGCCGTTATTGGCTACAATAGCAAGTGCACGGGGGAAAAATCTAAAGCACCTTATGCTGAAAACCTATGACGATATAGTAGAAATTGCCTGTGGAGACTATAAGATGACTATATAAACGGTTGATTTTTAGAAGAGGAGCAGGATCAATGGATACCCAAATTGAACTATTAAACGTGACTGTATGCTGAATATGTTATTCATACTGTCGGTCCTGTGTGGAATGGTGGCGACCATCGGGAAGAGGAGCTATTGGCGAAATGCTACCATAATGCACTCCAATTAGCTTTAGAACTGAATGCACGAAGCATTGCCTTTCCGAACATCAGCTGAATGAGAGAATACATGCGTGGAAATTAGGGGGGATCATGAATGCATGAGGAGCAAAACCAGGAACATTGGCCGGTGTGGGCTACGGAGCCTGTAAAAATAGTGAATGCTGATCCTGCCTGGTCAGAGCAGGGCTTAAAGGTCATTCACCAGTTGCGGGAGTTATTACTGCCGTTTAAGGTGACGGAAATCGAACATATAGGAAGCACGGCAATTCCCAATCTTTCCGCTAAGCCCATTATTGATATTATGGCAAAATTAGAATCTTGGGATCAACTGGAACAGGTCGTATCTGCTTTACAACCAGCAGGCTGGAACTATGTTCCACCTGAATTGGACGGTCGGGAATGGAGAAGATTTTTGGTTAAAGTGGAACAGGATCAAAGAAAGGGACATCTGCATCTCATGCTGAAATCTGATGAGCATTGGGATCAGCAGCTATTGTTTCGGAATCGACTTCGTGAACAGCCTGAGCTGATTCAGCAATATGATGTATTAAAAAGACGGCTGGCGATGGAAAATCAGCATGATCGTGAAGCATACACGGAGGCCAAGACTGATTTTGTGCAAAACGTTCTGAATACCGGACATCCTAAAGATTAGGACGACCGGACTCCTGGATACTTTCCGACCAAGCGCCGAAATCTCCGACATTTGTTATTGCCGTGTAGGGGAATGGCCGGAAGGCTTGCCAGCACACCAGAAAAAGCTTATTCAGAAGCTGCTAAAGTAACTTTCATCCAGTACTCATGTTCATTTCATGATAGGAAAAATCGTATTTATAGACGTTTCAAGAATACGCTGATGCGTTCCAAAGCCATTTCCAACTGTTCTCGTGATGATGCATACGAGCAGCGGATAAAGCCCTCGCCGCCTGGGCCAAATGCGGAACCGGGTACAGTAATGACTCCTTCTTCTTCCAGCAACCGCTTGGCAAACTGCTCTGAGCTTAACCCTGTGTGCATAATGGAGGGAAAAGCATAGAAGGCACCGTTTGGTTCGTGACATGGCAGTCCTGTCTGACATAGGCCTTCAACGAACCATTTTCTACGCAGATTGTAGGATTCCATCATACGATCTTTTTCCTCCAGCCCGTTACGCAGGGATTCAATTGCGGCAATTTGCCCGATAATAGGAGCGCACATGGCGGTATATTGATGAATCTTCAGCATAGCTGAAATCAACTCTCTTGGGCCGCACACGTAGCCGACCCTCCAGCCTGTCATCGCAAATGCTTTGGAAAATCCGCTGATGAGCAGGGTGCGCTCTTTCATTCCCGGCAGAGCAGCGAAGCTTACATGCTTCTGTCCATAGGTCAGTTCTGCATAAATTTCGTCTGATATGACGACAAGATTATGCTCCTCAACCAGGCGGGCAATCGGTAGCCAATCCTCATAGGTCATCACCCCACCCGTCGGATTATTCGGATAACAGAGAATAAGCACTTTGGATCGTGGAGTCAGCTTGGCTTGGAGTGCCTCAGCTGTCAGCTTGAACTGCTGATCCGCAGAGGTTTCAACCGTTACGGTATGTCCTCCGTTCAGAAACGTGATGGGTGAATACGAAATATAACATGGAGCCGGAATGAGTATTTCATCGTGTGCGGTGATCAGGGCGCGTAGTGCCAAATCCAGTGCTTCACTGCTGCCAATGGTAACCATGATTTCATCTGTCGGGTTGTAGGATGTGCTGAAGCTGCTCTCCAGATATCCGGCAATCTCCTCACGAAGCTCGGGAAGACCAGCATTCGGTGTGTATGATGTTTTACCATTTTCCAGTGCTGTGATACAGGCCTTTCTGACATGTTGAGGGGTTACAAAGTCAGGTTCACCGACACCAAGCGATACAATATCTTTTCTGCCTGTACTATATTCGAAAAACTTACGGATGCCTGAAGGTGGCATTTCCCGTACAGCTGGAGTCAAAAAATCGGTTATTGATACTGCTGTCGATACATTTGTCATGATGATTTCCTCCTTTTTAAAAAACAAAAAAACCCGCCCCTGTAAAAGGGACGAGTTTATACCCGTGTTACCACCCTAGTTTCATTCCATAGGAAATGACACTCTGTTCACGTATCCATCAATACGTGTTCCGGTTAACGCTGGAAAGGCGGCAGAGCTTACTTCAGGTTCAGCCCGCTTCTCAGAGATGGCGTTCGGCTACCCTCGGAATGTTGGCTTTCACCTGCCCCAACTCTCTGCAAATCCGCTGTATAGCTTACTCGTTCTCGTCATTGAAATTTGTTACCGTATCAAGTTAGGTGTAATTATAAGCACAACATTTCAGGATGGCAAGTCTTTTTTTTATAAACTTTAAAGACACATCATCATCATTGACGACTGGAAAATAACGTATATAGTGGTATCAAGGGGATTGTGCCCCAGATTTCAATGTGTTATATGACTATATTGCCAGAGAGGAATGGTATCCATATGAACGTATTTGAACGCTTTAGCAGTGAAGTTTTGCCGGCGGATTGGAGCTGGATCAATGAGCCGGCTGAGTGGAGATTCGATGATTCCAAGTCTTTGCAAATTTCTGCACCTTCACAGGCAGATTTCTTTAGGGATCCGTCTGGCGCAGCGACTAAATCGTCCGCACCCTTTTTGCATACAACGCTTCAAGGTGATTTTACAATATGGACGAGGGTCCGTGTTGATATGAAGCAGCCTTATGATTCAGGATGCTTGATGATGATGGCGGATGATACCCACTGGGCTAAGCTGTGTTTTGAATATTTTGAAAGCACTCCATCTATTCTTAGTGTGGTCACTCGGGATACATCCGATGATTGTATCTCTGGGGCGATGGACGTGTCCAATCCGTATTTACGAGTGGCACGAGCTGGAAATTGCTTTGCATTCCATTATTCATCAGACGGTCAGCATTGGAAGCTGGCGAGATATTTTGGTATGAATGTTCCTAACCAGCTAAAAGTTGGAGTTGTTGCTCAATCCCCGGTGGGGGAGGGCTGTGCTGTTACCTTTGATGCCTTGACGATAACAAACCATGTATCCGAGGACATACGAAACGTGGAGTAAATAGACAAAGGCTTTCTCTCTAAGTATGAAAGCGCTATAAAATAGGGCTTGAAAAGACGTATATACGCATACTCAGGCAGGAGGTAGATGGAAACTTGCTGTTAAGAAGGAAGGGCTACAAGCTGCCCAGTTTGTTGGGAGTGCTGCTTGTAGCTACGTTGGGCTGTTTCGGACTCATTATGTATTTACAGTCCACAAGCGGAACGAGGATGTATCAATTTCTGTACTGGGATATATTCCTGGCCTGGGTTCCGGTCTTTATCACTCTGGGAATGATGGCTTTATCCAGACTGCAAAGTACAAAAGTGAGAAGTATTCTTTTATTTTTTTCTTCAATTGTATGGTTGTTTTTTCTGCCGAATGCTCTTTATTTGGTGACTGAGTTACTTCATGCGTTTCGTTTTTACGATATGAATCCTGATACACGTTTTTGGTTGAACACACAATTTTGGTTTATCTTATTTACGTCTTTTTCAGCAGCAGGGCTGGGCCTTTTTCTTACATCCCTTTGTGTATTGGTGATCCACCATATGCTGAGGAGGGTTTGTTCAGGTGGACTCGCATGGGCTGTAGTTTTTGTGTTGTTGTGGCTGGCCAGCATAGGCGTATATATTGGCAGATTTGCTCGCTGGAATAGCTGGGATGTATTATTGCAGCCACTGGTGCTCCTTGCGGATATTTGGAGATGGGGAGTACATGCAGGACCAAGGCTTCATTTGCTGTCCTTTTGCTGGCTGGTGTTTGGGATAGCAGTCATTTTTTATTTATTGATCTATATCTCTTTAAGTGAGAATCAGGATGTTTAGGCCGAGGACATGTATTCAATGAATACAGGCTTCGGCCTATTTTTTTACATGTAGAGTGTCAGGAGTTAGTGTTGTCCTCCCCGTGCACATCGTAAAGTACGCGTACAAGCAGATCCTGACTGAAATTCCCGAATCTTTTGCCAAAAATAGTGAGCCCACCTTTGTTTTCCGATTGATCGGTTACGGATAAACGGAGTGTAATGTCGCTTTTATAGTTAAGGTTAATATCGTCTATTGTGACTTCGGATATGCGGCACCCGTCAATGAAGCTGCCATGCTGATTGATGCGAATTAATTTGAGCATACCATATTGATTCAAATGCGGTGGCCACCAATCTGGATTCAGAACCCCCGGCACTTCTCCAAAATCTCCGGCGCTGGTCCAGTGCCCAATAGGGATACCGTTAATATGAAAACAAATGTCAGAGGGATATTCCTCACAATAGCAGGGTGCTTCTGAGCCCAGTTCTGCGGAGAATTGAATTTCCTTAAAGGATTGATTCGCTTTCAGATAGTTGGGGATGCGGTATTCCAAAAAACCTTCGGCCATCCAGATCATTTCCGACTCCAGCCGCCCGGGATCTGCAAAATAGCGTGGATCATCAAAATCACCGATTATGCTGTCTCGGGTCACCAATCCACAAGTGGGGGACGCTTGGTAGTTACTATAATGACCTACGCGAATCTCAACCTCATACACATTTTTTTGTTCTCTGCTGCGCAAATCTACCATCAGCTTATCCTTGTTCAAATAACACATTTTTCGGGTACCGTGCTTGCCGCTCACGGTATTGATCTCCACAAGGCCGCATTCTTCCAACTTTCGAATATGCATTGTAATGGTACCGTTGCTCAAATTAAGTTTGTTGGCAATGTCATTCATACTTTGGCCCTGATAAGCAAGTAGCTCGAGAATTTGAATGCGGATTTCTGACCCCAGTGCTTTAAAAATATCTAACCCTGACATTAAGTCCTTAATATAAATCATATCTATAGACCATCCTTATCTATAAAAATTGTGATGTAAGCGCTTATATTTTTTACTTTGATTTATGTTAAAATAAAATCAAAAAGAAGTAAACTGCTTTTTTGTAAATTTTTTTTACTAAATAAAGAGGGGAGTGAATTAGACTCCAAATTAGAGATTATTTCATAAATGAATCGTATTTAAGTTTTATTTCTAGTTTTTTAGATAAAAATTAACTTAAATACGATTTAATTTTGCTTTTCATATTACTCTAATCTATGTTTTATAATTATTTAAAAAGATTGAAAAATACATTGACGAACTGAGGAAGGGCATGCTATATTTTGTTTGTAAACGAATTCATTATTGATAAAGTAAAATGTTAATTATATGGTACATGAGAGGGATGATAATCACAGCGGCAATCAACAACGGGTTGTGTACCGCACAGTTAAAGATTAGGCCGAGTGGTATGAAGTTATTTTAACACCAAATGTATGCGGTTTCATTTAAATTTAGGAGGGGTCGCGTTGATAAAGAAAAAAGGTTTTGCAATAGCAATGGTTGTTCTGTTGTTAATGATGGCTGCATTGACTGGTTGTGGCGGGGGAAGTTCCAGTAGTGATGGAAGCAAGGAACTGACATTCATGTTCCGTGGTGGAACAGATGAGCAAAAGGCTTATAAGGAAGTAATTAAGAAATTTGAAGCGGAACATCCTGGCGTAAAGGTTAAAATGGTCGTGACAGCAGCGGACCAATATGCTACAAAGCTTAGAGCTGCGATCACAGGAAATAATCTTCCAGATGTTTTTTATTTTAACCCTGGAGATGTGAAAGCTTATGTAAACAGTGGGGTACTGAAGAACCTCACCCCTTACATTGAGAAGAATAAGGATATAAACCTAGATAACATTTGGAAATACGGTGTGGATTTATATCGCTATGACGGTAAAATGGCCGGTCAAGGAGATATTTACGGTATGCCGAAGGACTTGGGTCCATTCGCACTTGGCTACAACAAAACGATGTTCGAAAAAGCGGGCGTGCCTTTGCCTGATAAAGACAAACCGTATACATGGGATGAGTTCATCAAGGTCAACCAAGAGTTAACCAAAGATACCAATGGTGACGGCAAGCCAGATCAGTATGGTACAGGCTTTAACGTTCAGTGGGCATTACAAGCCTTTGTATGGAGCAATGGGGCGGATTGGCTGGATGAGAGCAAAACCAAAGTAACGGTTGATGATCCGAAATTTGCGGAAGCGCTTCAGTACTTTGCTGACATGCAAAACAAATATAAAATCACACCTGGTATTGAACAATCGCAAACATTGGACACATACCAACGTTGGATGAAGGGCGAAATGGCATTCTTCCCGGTAGGTCCTTGGGATATGAGTACATTTGAAAAACTGCCATTCGAATATGATTTGCTGCCGTTCCCAGCCGGATCGACTGGAAAATCGGCAACATGGATTGGTTCCCTGGGTATCGGCGTTTCCTCTAAAACAAAATATCCAGATGAAGCTGTAGAACTGGTTAATTACCTGACCACTTCCAAAGAAGGAATGAAGCAGCTGGTAGATGCCAAGGTACAAATTCCGAATCTGCTGGACATGGCTGATGAATGGTCCAAAGATACGAAAACCAAGCCTAACAATAAACAGGAATTTATTGATATCGTAAATGACTATGGACGCTCATTACCAGGCAACTATACGTATAATGCAGAATGGTATGATATTTTCTTCACAGATATTCAGCCTGTACTGGACGGCAAAATTACGGCGGCAGATTATCTGAAGCAAGAACAACCGAAAATGCAGAAACTGCTGGATAAAGCGGTGGAGCAAGAGAAAAAATCACAGAAATAATGCGTAAATAGAGGAAAAAAGGATGATGTTAGTGGCTAAATATCATGCTGCTAACATCATCTTCATTCCAAATTAGAAACAGAGGTGAGCCCTGTGATAACCAAATCTAATCTCTACCGCAAAGAGAAGATATATGGATACTTATTTATTCTTCCACCTATTCTCGGTCTGCTAATCTTTACGTTATTCCCGTTTGTCTATTCGTTATACGGCTCTTTTACAGACTGGGACGGATTGGGACAAATGAATTTTATTGGTTTCGACAATTTTAAAGATTTATTTAGCGATGAGCTCTTTTATAAATCGATGTACAATACTCTTTTCTTAATGCTTGGTATTCCAATCGGTCTTGTACTAGCTTTACTGCTGGCACTAGGTTTGAATCGCAAGATTCCAGGTACGACAACATTTCGTGTGATTTACTATATCCCGGTTATTTCTTCGTTGGCTGCCGTTTCTATTATGTGGAACTGGGCATACAACGGAGACTATGGTTTGGTGAACCAATTCCTCGAAATATTCGGTATTAAGGGTCCTAACTGGCTGATGGATAAGGATACGGTCAAACCGGCCTTGATTCTCATGACCGTCTGGAAGGGTCTCGGCTATACGATGCTGCTATATTTGGCAGCCCTGCAAAGCGTGTCTCGCTCTTATTATGAAGCAGCAGAGCTAGATGGAGCTAGCGGATTCCAGATGTTCCGCAATATTACATGGCCAATGGTGAAACCAGTAACCTTCTTCCTGGTCGTAACTAATATCATTGGTGGTTCGCAAATCTTTACTGAAATGAACATTATGACACCTACAGGGGGTCCGGAATACTCGTCCGCCTCAATCGTCTTTTATATTTGGGATAAGGCATTTAAAAACCTGCAAATGGGATATGCCTCCGCGATGGCTATGATTCTCGGCATCTTCATTTTTATCGTAACTTTGATTCAATTCAAAATGAATGAAAAATCGTCCTTTGATGGGGATTGATTTTCGCGGAAAGGAGTGAGTCTGATTATGTCCCATAGTCAAAAAACGAAAGTTACCAATACCATTATCTTTATTGTACTAGCGATTGGAGCGATTGTGATGATCGCGCCGCTGCTTTGGATGCTGTCCACTTCGGTGAAAGAAAAGCAGGATGTCTTTGCTCTTCCGCCAGTATGGATACCAGAGGTGTTCCAGTTTGGCAAGTATAAGGAAATTTGGGAAGCAGGACCTTTGTTAAGCGGGATCAAGAACAGTGTGATTGTGGCTGTAAGTGTTACCGTTATAGGTACCTTTACATCCAGTGTAGCCGCTTTTGCATTTGCAAAGCTGAGATTCCCTCATAAAAATAAACTGTTTCTGGCACTCATCGCATCTATGATGATTCCATACCCAACGGTTATGATTCCACAGTTTATGATGTTTTCCAAACTGGGCTGGGTCGATACACTTTTGCCTCTGATTGTTCCAGGTTTGTTCGGAAATGTAGTTATGATCTTTTTCCTGCGGCAGTACTTGCTTAGTGTACCAGATGCCATTATCGAAGCTGCTAAAATTGACGGAAGTTCTTATTTCCGACTCTATTCGTCGATTACGTTCCCGCTCATTAAGCCAGCAGTTGCAGCACAGCTTATTTTATGGTTCATGGGGATTTGGAACGATTATTTGGCACCGATTATTTACTTGAACTCACCAGAAACGCAGACACTGCAGCTGGTTATCGCGAATTTTAATGCGACTTACGCCATTCAGACGGACTATCCGCTTATCATGGCAGCATCAATTATAGCCTTGTTACCTGTACTGATTATATTCTTGATCTTCCAGAAACAAATTATTGAATCGGTTGCCATTTCGGGTGTCAAAGGCTAATTGACACTTGGAGGGTATGGATGAATGATGTAAGGCAGTCACAATATGTAATGGGTAAAGGAAGGAGGAGAATAACAGTTATGGTTATGCTGCTCATGCTGGGTCTATCCGGCTGTGGGGATAACACTCCGGACCCTGTGTATCCGCAGGCTCCGCCTCCCGATCACTTGTATGATCAAAGTACGATTAACGATGAACAGCGCTGGACCATTAACAATGCACATGACCCGGCGATTATCAAAACAGATCAAGGCTATTATGTCTACTCAACGGATGTAAAGACAGGTGGAGAATTGAGACCTGGTGTTATGGTACGCAAATCGACTGATCTGATTCACTGGAACTGGGTTCAGTATGCACTCCCCGGCATTCCAAAGGAAGCGGAGGCGTGGTCATCAGCAACCAATCTGTGGGCACCGGACATCATCAAGATGGGTGATACCTATCGGATGTATTACTCCGCTTCTACCTTTGGCAGCACACGGTCTGCGATCGGATTGCAGACATCCAGCTCCCCGGAAGGCCCTTGGAAGGATGAAGGGCTGGTCGTTAAAACGGGAGAGCATGACAAGTTGAATGCGATTGATGCCAATCCGGTGCTGGATGCAGAGGGAAATCCATGGATGGTATACGGCTCTTTTTTCGGCGGTATTTACATTACGCCGCTTGATCCCCTGACTGGAAAGCTTAAAGAGTCCGGCTATGGCAAAAATATCGCTGCCAGAGATCGGGCAACTGAGGACGGTGCTGTAGAAGGGCCTTACATTGTGTACAATCCAATGTTCCGTAAATACTACTTGTTCGTCTCGTATGATTCTTTGTTCGAGGACTACAATGTTCGCGTTGCTCGCTCAGATTCTATCACAGGGCCTTATGTGGACATGAATGGACATGACATGGCAGATACCAGCTATTTGCCTCAATACGAGATTGGAAACAAGGTATTGGGCGGTTATCGGTTCAGCGAAGGAGAAGGCTGGGTTGCGCCAGGTCACAATTCTGTCCTGAAGGACGGTGCGGATTATTATATTGTACATCATGCGCGGGGAGAAACGGACAAGAGCTGGCCGTACCTGCATGTACGCAAAATATTATGGACGGCAGAGGGCTGGCCGGTCGTCTCTCCGGAGCGCTATGCGGGGGAAAAGGAGCAGGATATACCCAAAAGGCTATTATCCGGCAACTGGGAGCGCATCGTGATAAGGCAGGAAGTAGATGGTCAGGTGGAAGCTGAACCGCTCCGTCTTGAGGATGGAGGGCGGGCAACCAGTGGTTCTCTTGAAGGTCACTGGAGCTTTGATGGCAAGCGTACTCTAACAATGGATTGGAGCAATACATCCGAAGGAACAAAGGAAGAACTGTTATTGCTTCCTTCATGGGACTGGGAGCTCGGTCGCCATACTCTAATTTTCACAGGTATGAATGAAAAGGGAATTTCCATCTGGGGAAAACGTATCAGCGATTAATTGTATGAACTACATACTACACATAGAGGAGAGAAAAACCATGAATCAATCTGTACCCTTTAATAATCCGGTCATTGAGCAACGGGCAGACCCTTGGATTTACAAGCATAGTGACGGATACTATTATTTCACCGGATCTGTGCCAGAGTATGACCGCATTGAGGTTCGACGAGCAAGTACTATTCAAGGCTTGAGTACAGCAGAGCCTGTCGCAGTGTGGCACAAATATGAAACGGGCCCGTTAAGTGCGAACATTTGGGCACCGGAAATTCATTATATTAACGACAAATGGTACATTTATTTTGCAGCAGCTCGTACAACGGAGACGAAGGAAGGCCTGTTCGACCACCGGATGTTCGTGCTGGAAAATGATTCAGCTAATCCTCTGGAAGGGGAATGGGTGGAAAAAGGACAGATCAAAACCCGTTGGGAGACGTTCGCCCTTGATGCGACAACCTTCCAGCATAATGGAGTTCTGTATTATGTGTGGGCTCAGAAGGACCCGGACATCGTCGGTAATTCCAATCTGTATATTTCTGAAATGAGCAATCCGTGGACGCTGCGCGGTGAGCAGGTCATGATCTCCACTCCTGAATATGATTGGGAAATCATCGGTTTTAAGGTGAATGAAGGAGCAGCGGTTCTGAAACGGAACGGGCGGATCTTTATCAGTTATTCAGCTAGCGCCACAGACCACAATTATTGCATGGGCCTGTTGACAGCAGATGAGAATGCGGATTTACTTGATCCGAAATCATGGACGAAATCACCTGAGCCGGTATTCTGCACCAATGAGGAAACAGGACAATTCGGGCCAGGTCATAACAGTTTTACGGTTGCTGCTGACGGTAGCGATGTAATCGTATATCACGCCCGGAACTACAAGGAAATTACAGGTGATCCGCTGTATGATCCGAATCGTCATACACGTGTTCAGCCGTTCAACTGGAAGGAAGATGGAACACCTGATTTTGGTATTCCAGCACCAGATGGCGTTTCTGTTGATAAATAAGCGAAATCTATTATAGATGGTTGACGTGTTGCACAGCGGTACTGTAACTTTCTAGAAATCATAGGGAATTATGATTCGACTGCGTATAACAAGAGTAATAAGATATCTTCTGAGCCTTCAGGCTGGAGGATATCTTTTTGCTTTTGGGACGGCAATGAGGACTCTTTTCAAAAACTTCGATTTCTGCTATATTTAAATCGTAATATTTACGAATTGATCAAGGGGTGGAAATCTCGTGAACAAGCGGATTGATCCGTTTACCGTTAAAAAGGTTGAATACCTGCTGAATGGCTATATTGCGCTAAAGGTGCCAGGCTACGTGCGTTCTGACGTGCGGCTCATTTATCAAATAGAGGATAACTGTTTGATCTTGACGGAGGAAAGGCCTTCTAATGAAACTGAGTCGTGGGATCGCACGGACATTGTCCAATTTCGCTGGGAGGAAAATCATTGGCATGTATATGCCCGGCAAGAGGCTGAAAGCTGGCAGCGCGTAAAAGAGATTGCACCTAATCCGTGCTTTGAAGAACAGCTCGAACAGGTAGAAATAGATCCAGCAGGTATTTTTTGGACAGGTTAACGAAGTGCAGAATGATAAGTTCGGAAGATGGAGGTAGTGGGAGTCGTCCCGTTAAACTATATATGGAAGTAAACAGGCTGACCGTAACTCCTTATATGGAAGTTACGGTCATTTGTTTTGTCTGGGGTGGCACTGTCTAGTTTACGTTTCCATGTCTTGTCATGGGGCTTGTTACGGGCACTGTAAATCAGGGTATGTGAAACACAGAGCGTGATAACGAGTGGGGAGCGGTGTGTAGTGAATGAGCAGCAACGTAATGACAGACAAAGGCGTATAGATGAGCAGTATCGACCGGAACCTGAGATAAGACAAGTAGAGCGGGAGTGTGAAGCATTGTATCCAAAAGGCAGATCCCGAATTGCACTGACAGGCGCCAGTGGTTATATCGGGCATAATCTGCTGCAGAGGCTGACTGAGCATGCAGATGTCATTGCCTTATCCCGCAGTGGAGATCAGCGTAAAAATACAGAGCACGTGGAATGGCGCTCGTGTGATTTTTTTTCTATGGAGGATGCAAATCAAGGATTACATGGAGCGGATTATGCCGTATATCTCATTCATTCCATGCTGCCCTCGGCGAAGCTGACACAAGGAACATTTGAGGATATGGATGTGATTTTGGCAGAGCATTTTGCCCGGGCAGCGCGTAATAACGGGGTGAAGCAGATTGTATACTTGAGCGGTATCCTTCCCGAGCATACAAGTGAGGATGAACTATCCCGACATTTACGCAGCCGTCTGGAGGTTGAGCGTGTATTGAAGTCTTTTGGAGTACCTGTAACCACAATTCGTGCAGGCTTGATCGTCGGCCCACAGGGTTCATCGTTTCCAATTTTGCTCAAGCTCGTTCGCAGATTACCAGTCATGATTCTGCCTCGTTGGACCCGAACCAAGACCCACCCGATTGCATTGGAGGATATTTTGAATGCGCTGGATCGGAGCATCGGCAACCGCACTCTTGATGAACAAATTATAGACGTAGGCGGGCCGGAGGTTATGACATATAGAGAAATGATGCAAAGAACAGCGGAAATAATGGATAAAAAGCGTCGCTTTTTTAATGTGCCGTTGCTGACGATCAAACTGTCCCGCCTTTGGGTTACCCTAGTGACTGGAGCCTCCAAAGAGATGGCTTATCCGCTGATTGAAAGCTTGGCTCATCCGATGGTGGCGCAACGGAAACATAAGATTCAAGGCATCAGCGATGGGAAGATTTCCTTTGACAAAGCAGCTCGAACCTCACTCGAGCAGGAAGAAGAATATCGGCATAAGAAGAATTCCCATAGCAAGTCCAAAAAGCCGTTAAAGTCAGCAATTCGATCATTAAAATCTGATGTACGCTCGGTGCAACGGATCAAACTCCCGCCTGGTAAGGATGCAACATGGGCCGGGGAGCGCTATTTGGCCTGGCTTCCGGTCTTTGCAAAACCTTGGGTTCGTGTCGAGACACGGGGCCCGGATACTTATCAGTTGTATCTCTTGGGTAGTCGAAAGCCGTTGTTAGAAATGATTTATGACCGTGCGCAGAGCACCTCTGAGTTTGCACTCTATCGAATCACAGGTGGCACTTTTGCCACTGTAAAGGAAGACCATCGCGGCAGGCTTGAGTTCCTGCAAATTCCCGGTACAAATATTTGCGTCGTAGCCATTCATGATTATGTGCCATCGCTGCCTTGGTTTATTTATAAATATACACAGGCCAAAGTGCATTTGGGGGTTATGTATGCGTTTGGCAAGTATGTCAAGCGGTTGATTGATACAAATGTTTAATATTTTCCACGAGATGGAAGCTACAAATGTATGGTAAAGTGTAATATATACAAGGTTTTATCCAAATGTCCTATCCAAAGTCTCCTGTGCATACCGAATCCGAATCACACGAGGTGAGAAAAATGCTGCAATCGTTAAAAGCCATTGCTAATTACAGGAAAGAAAATGATCTGGCCTGGGATACACCGACTTGGTTAAAGCTGCTTGTTTCGGCTGAGGAGCGTATTGTAAATTTGGAACGCATTCGATCTATAGGTGAGTTAAAGGATGCCAATCCTGTACTGGATTACGTGGAGCGTACGTTGCTTATTTTGGACGGACTTCCATTGTCATTCTGGGTTAAAGAGCTACTGGAGGATGTATTGGTGTGGTCTGAGACAGCCAAAGGAGGTACAGTCCGCGAACGGCTACGCTGGCAGCATGAGGGCATTAATTTATTTGTACATAATATCGGCTCCTCCCAACTGTATGTCAGACAGGCCCAAGCGGAGTCCCCTGCGTACCCGCGCAATAGCATGACCCGAATTCTGATTGAGACGCATGGATTGATCGGGCAATATATACGGGGAGAAATTCCTTTTGCGGAAAATCGACTGCTGCTTGAAATTACTCGTAAGGGCTGGCTGAGCTCTGAGGAACTGGAGCTTGTTTTACGGGCCCTGAACGAGTGTATTATCGCCGGGGTAGAACCTGCATTATGGGACCAAGTACGCAGTGAAGTAGAGCAGCTGATCGGCTGGATTGCATGGGATAACGCACCTGTAGTCTGGAGTGTAAAGGAGCGACTGGAGAGATTACGGTCGGTTTCAATTCATGAAGGAGAGCCGTTCGAGCAGGCTTACACAGAACTAGAGCGGGAGTTGAATGTAGAGAAGGCGCTGGCTCCGTTGGAGAATCGGACACTTTGGTATGTAGAATCAGCTTTGCAGGATTTTTCACTTCAAGAACTGGTAAAGGTATTCTTACTCACATTGAGGGATGGGACGGGGCAGGAACAGCCTGCGACCGTTCGCCATATCAGTTTCGAATCGCTTATGAATACGATGTATTATGACTATCGTGGTGTCAAGAAAATTAACGTATATAAAAAACGAATGATAGAAAAATATTTAAGTGCACTGTCCTGGCAGGACATCTCAAAAGGGAAACGGAAGCATAATCCTCATTTGAGTGTGATCGTGGAGCATAAAGAGGAGCTGCCGAGTACTGTATTTTTTAATTTTGTATTTTCATCTGCGGCTGAGAAACTAATCGATTTTTGTATTGAAGCAGAAAAAACGCCTCTGTATGACAAAGCAGTCCTGCTGCTGTTCGATCTGTTCGGATTACGGCGTGATGCTTATGATCGCTTTCACAATGAGGAAACATATCTTACAGATATGAACCAGACCGTAGATTACAAAAGGGTCATTTTGGATTATGTGACGGGAACCCGCATACTGGATATTGGACCCGGCGGGGGCGTGCTACTGGATCTGATCGAACAGGAAAGACCAGATGCGAAGCCATTAGGTCTTGATATTTCTGTGAATGTCATTGAGGCACTTAAACGTAAAAAGCAATTGGAGCGCCATCGTTGGGATGTCATCAAAGGAGATGCGCTTCGGTTGGAGGAATATGTGGAAACGGGGAGCATGGACACGGTCATCTTCTCTTCGATTCTTCACGAGCTCTATTCCTACATCGAACGAGATGGAATTCGGTTCAATCCACAAACGGTGGAGGATGCTTTGCAGAGCGCCTATCGTGTGCTTGCACCCGGCGGGCGTATCATCATTCGTGACGGTATTATGACCGAACCAGTAGAGCAGCGCAGACGAATTCGATTCTTGGAGCCGGATGGAATGGAATGGCTGATGCGGTATGCGCAAGATTTTGCGGGACGCCACATTGAAATAGAGCGTGTGGGTGAGCATGAGGCTGTTTTGCCAGTGAACGATGCGATGGAATTTCTATATACCTATACATGGGGGGCGGAAGCCTATGTACATGAAGTGCAGGAGCAGTTTGGTTATTTTACCCCGTCACAGTATGAAGAGTGTATCCGTAACACACTTGGATCACAAGCGATTATCCGGGTGAGCCGCCACTATTTACAGGAGGGCTATGCCGAGGCGCTGTCCAGCCGTGTTGAGTTCATGGATGAGCAGGGCCAGCGGGTTCCTTTGCCAGACAGTACCTGTCTGATCGTGATTGAGAAGCCGAATAATAGGGCTGGAATTGCTGAATGATTTTTAATTTGAACAAGAGAATGCCTTCTGATTTGTGCCAAGCACGATTGGAAGGCATTTTTTAGAAAGCTAGTGGAGGTGTGTTCATGTATGTCCTCGCAGGTGGAAATATCCGGGTATGACCCGCAGTGGGCTGAAGAGTATATGCAAGAGCAAAGGAAAATTGTAGAGGCTCTCAAAGATGTATGTGTCGGCATAGAGCATATCGGTAGTACGTCCGTTCCTAATCTGGGAGCCAAGCCTATTATTGATATTATGGTTGGAGTAGAAGAGTTGGCAAGTCTTCAATCCGAACATCGAGAGCGTCTACAAGGGTTTCAATATGAATATGTATATAAGCCTGATTTTCCAGAGAGAGCTTTCTTTCGCCGTGGAGAATGGGGAGCTGGGACTCATCACTTGCATATTTACAAGTATAAAGGTGAGCATTGGGAAAACCATCTATTGTTCAGAGATTACTTAAAAGCGCATCCTGATAGCCTACGAGCGTATGATACTTTAAAAAAAGATTTGGCGTACCAATTCAAATATGACCGTGCAGCGTATACCGAAGCCAAAGGACCATTCATTCGGCAGGTGGTTGAGCGAGCGAAGCTTGAAAGATATAGGCAGGGACAGATGAATTCTTAGTACGCATGGACAAGGTGGAGGAATGATGAAGAATATGATGCTTGATGCACAGGTAACGCCGAATGGTTTAATAGATAGAATGATGCTGCTGTCAGCGCTGGACATTATATTGTCTCCAGAAGATTGGTTACGCACGTATCGTATGCAGTCTGAATGGTCTGGTGATGTATGCCTGGGTGAGGTGAACAACGGCGCGGGAGATACGATTCATATGCTATGGACGCGTGGAGGTGTGCTGTTGAAGGGTTTTGACCACGAATCTCCTGTAAGTCCTCATGCGAGAGACGAATATGAGGTCTGGCCGGGCATGTACGACGGTGTGCCTGATGATATGATGGAGCTCTTGGAAGACGAAGCCCTGGAGAAGGAGGACGTTACCTTTTGTATGTGGAGGGAAGCGGAAGATAAGGAGTGGCGTATGGGCAATGCGAACATTCCCGAGGCGTATGACGATGGCTCATCCTTTTTGCTGGGGAAAATTATAGTTACACCGGAGGAATATCAGGATTGGGCTGAAAGTTACTATGAGTTGCCGATTTCTCTAGGGGTGGTAAGCCAGATTTTCAACGGCGTTCCGGTCACTGCACAGATGATCTCTGCGCTTCATCCACAGCGTAACGTTACGGAAGCGATAAAGGAGCTAAAGCAGCTTGGCGTTCAGGTGCATGAAATCTAAGAATACAGATTTGTTTTTCTTGACAAGTTTTGTATATAATACAGGAGAAATGGCTGGGTAATCACCTTGAATTAAAGGTGTTGAAGATGTCCAAACGTTTGATTCCTTACATCACGATGGATGGAAATGCAAAAGAAGCAATCGAATTTTATGAAGAGGCATTGGATGCTCAACTGCTTTTTATTCAAACCTTTGGGGAAATGCCGGAAAACCCCGATTTTCCCATTCCCGCAGAGGTCAAGGAACGTGTGGGACATGCTACCCTTAAAGTGGGTGAGACAGAGCTCATGTTTTCTGATACCTTTCCCGGATCACCGTTTAGCAGCGGGAATCAGGTGAGTATCTGTATTACAACCGATAGTGTGGAGCAAGCTCAAAAAATGTTTGATGCTCTACAGCAAGGAGGACAGGTGGGAATGCCTTTGCAGGAAACCCATTTTAGTCCCGCTTATGGGAATGTAACAGACAAGTTTGGTGTCACCTTTCAAATGTTCACAGAGGCTCGGTCTTAAGAAATGGAAAACGGCTCGATTCCGCTACTTTAGCGATCTGGCCGTTTTTTTTACGTATAGTTCAATTCCTAGAATAAATAATGATTTTATTATTGTTGAAATAGAAACAAAAATATATTATATTATGTTGTTAATGCACCAACGGGTGGGAGGACAGGCCATGAACAAAGAAGAACAGGTCATAATGGGTTTCAGGGACTTATATAACAAGATGGTTTGGCTTAATAAGGATAAGATGGAAGACAGTCTTAAGGGTTATAAGTCTTCTGAAGTACATTGCATCGAATACATTGAAAGAAATGTAGATTCCAACGTGACAAAACTTGCGGAGTCCCTTTATATGACTAGCGGTGCCATAAGTAAAATAACTAAGAAGCTCATAAAAAAAGGCATTATCGAAAGCTACCAGAAGCCGGATAACAAGAAAGAGATCTATTTTCGGCTTACGGAGCAAGGGAAAGTAATCTATAAAATCCATGAGGACCTGCATAAAGAGTTTCAAGAGCGAGATAAAGCCGTATTTGAGCAGGTAACCGAGGAACAATTTGATAGTATGCTTAACTTCGTGGAAAAGTATAATAGGCATTTGGATGCAGAAATAAAGAAACAGGGTATAGATATTAAGTCGGAATAAATTTGAATAATGAAAATCAAACCACAGGCAGCCGGGCTCTATTGAGAACGGGCTGCATTTTTTTTGTTATTATTTTGTTGCCGAGGAAGCAAAATTGTGATACGATATTTTTTGCTTCCTAGGAAATAAAAACATAGATTTTGAGGGGAGAATTTAATGTTCAAATTTAGATCACACAATGAACAGAACACAGAACAAACCGTAGATAAACACGCTTTAATATTCGGTCTTATCTCTGTGTTTCTTTGCGGAATAGGCTTCAGTATCATAGCACCTGTCGTCCCATTCTTAGTACAGCCTTATATAAGCAATCCGGGAGAACAAGCTATCGTTGTCACGCTGCTGACCTCTGTTTATGCATTCTGCGTGTTTTTTGCGGCTCCCGTGCTTGGAGCTCTGAGTGACAAATATGGCCGTCGTCCATTGCTCTTAGTATGCCTTTTGGGTTCCGCAATCGGGTACTTGGTTTTTGGCATAGGAGGAGCTTTATGGGTACTATTTGCGGGACGCATAATAGAGGGTATAACAGGTGGGAGCATAAGCACGATCTTCGCCTATTTTGCAGACATCATTCCTCCAGAACAGAGAACCAAATACTTTGGATGGGTGAGTGCGGTTGTAGGTGTAGGCACTGTCATTGGCCCAACTGTAGGCGGATTACTCGCCAAGTTTGATTATTCTGTACCCATGTATTTTGGAGCAATCATAACTTTAGTGAATGTTATATATGGGTTCTTTTTTATGCCTGAGAGCCTTGACAAGAAACATAGACTGAAAGAAATTACTTCTGTAAGACTTAATCCATTCATACAGCTTGCAAACCTGCTTTCCATGAAAAACTTAAACAGGCTACTTATCTCAGCGTTCTTACTTTGGATACCCAACGGATCTTTACAGGCAGTTTTTTCACAATTTACAATGGATACTTTTAGTTGGAAGCCTACACTAATCGGACTTATGTTCTCAATTGTGGGTGTCCAAGACATTATCTCACAAGGTTTCATCATGCCAAAGCTTTTGAGAAAACTTAGTGATAAACAGATAGCCATTCTTGGAATGGTTTCGGAGATTATAGGCTATAGTCTTATTGCAGCCTCGGCATTGTTCTCATTCTATCCTCTTTTTATCGCTGGAATGTTTATATTTGGTTTTGGTGATTCGATCTTTGGGCCTTCATTCAATGGGATGCTCTCCAAGTCTGTCGATTCTAGTGAACAAGGAAGGATTCAAGGAGGTAGTCAATCTATTCAGGCTTTAGCAAGAATGATTGGGCCTATCATTGGAGGTCAAATCTATGTGTCACTTGGTCATGCCGCACCCGCTTTTATGGGTATGATCCTTATAGCAGCGGCAATACCAGTTTTATATAAGCGAACGCAAGTAAATGAGGATTTTGCAAAAATCCCATAAGCGACTTCCAATGAACAAGATATAGATCGAAATGGTTTAGTTCGTCTATATCTTGTTCATTGGAGCGACTGGAATCGAATTTTGCAAAATCCTGAAATATGTAAACTATCTACTTTGTTTACAGTCTGAGCCATCCGCATGCGGACGGCTCTTCATAGTATCACCTTGCTAAATTAATTTCACGTATTTGTACTTATACGCCAAAATTAAAATCATCATCTGTCAGCGGCTCTACATTCATCGCCCGCACATAGCCGTTTCCTTTTTTAGAAAAGAAATCATGCTGCTTAGTGTGGGTGCTGATGCCGT
Organism: Paenibacillus sp. FSL R7-0340; assembly: GCF_038002205.1. Lineage (NCBI taxonomy): Bacteria > Bacillati > Bacillota > Bacilli > Caryophanales > Paenibacillaceae > Paenibacillus > Paenibacillus sp. FSL R7-0340. The sequence continues at coordinate 4,168,711 of NZ_JBBOBY010000001.1, read as the reverse complement.
TGAATACAATGGGATTAACTTCTTCTTCTTCAAACAGTGGATCAAAGCCCAAGTTCATCATGGCCTTGTTGGCGTTGTAGCGCAAAAAGACTTTCACATCGTCTACGAGTCCAATAGGAGTGTAAATTTGCTCGGTGTATTGTTCCTCGTTATTGTGCAAGTAGCGGAGCAAGCCTACCAGCGTCTGGTAAAGATCACGTTGTTCTTCCTCGGCCAATTCTGCATAAATCTCCTGTGCCAGTACACCTACGTACACACCGTGAATACTTTCATCCCGCAGGATCAAATCGATAATTTCTCCACTGCATGTCAGCTTGCCCTGGCCCGCCAGATAAAGAGGGTAGAAGAAGCCGCTATAAAATAAATAGCTTTCTAACAGCACCGACGCTGCCATCGCAAGATACAGGTCTTTGGGTGTGTGGATATTCATATAATACTGACGAATGGTTTCTGCCTTGGTTTGGAGATGTGGATTTTCTTCCACCCAGCGGAATACACCGTCAATTTCTTCCGTGGAAGCTAGCGTTGTAAAGATGCTACTGTACGACTTGGCATGAATTTGTTCCATCATCGCCATAAAGCTTAGTACGGCTTTGCGTTGCAGTCCGTCCACATGCTCCATAATTTGCGGCATACCCACGCCGCCTTGAATGGTATCCAGTAGCGTCAATCCGCCCAGCACCTTCATGTAGGCTTCTTTTTCGATATCACTGAGGGTTACCCAGGACATTTTATCGTCAGACAACGGGATTTCATCATCCGTCCAAAATTGCATAATGTTCTGGTTCCAGAACATCAGTGTGAAATCATCGTCCGAGCGATTCCAGTTTACAGCTTGTATACCTGTCATTGTTAGCATTCTCCCTTCAGCTTGCGAGATTCCCTGGAAACACATATTGAAATAGTGCAGGCGAATCATCGTATGCTTGACATACGGAAGCTGTATCCGCGAGGGTCTTGTCCAGTCCCGTAAAGGTCTGAACCACACGCTGGATACAGCTTCTAATGCAAAGCATCCATATCTATTCAAAATCTAATTTTTATACTACAGCTTGTTACCATTTATGCTTTAGATGGAGCAGGTGAGGCACTCTTCCACAGACAGCTTTTTGGTGCGTGTGTAGTATAACGATTTAAGTCCTTTGTGTGCGGCGTACAGATAACAACGTGCTAACTGACGCGTAGTCACGTCACTGTTCACATGAAGCACGGTCGAAATTCCTTGGTCCACGTGCGGCTGGATTTCTGCAATCAGATCAAGCACTTTGAACTGATCCATTTGATAAGCGGATTTATAGAAGAACACGTTATCCTTTTGCAAATAAGGCATTGGATAGTAGGTCGTCGAATTGGCATAGGTACGGGTTTCAATCTGCTCAACAATCGGCATGACGCTGGATGTTGCATTTTGAATGTACGAAATGCTAGCAGTCGGCGCAATTGCCATACGATAGGCGTGGTACAGGCCATTTTTCATCACATCTGCTTTTAATTTGTCCCAGTCCGCTGAAGTCGGAACATAGATGCCTTTGAACAACTCTTGCACACGTGCAGTTGTCGGACGATAATCTGTGTTCAGGTATCGGTCAAAATATACGCCTGTCGCATAATCCGATTCCTCAAATCCATAAAAGCTTTGTCCAGATGCTTTCGCGATTTCCATACTCTTTTCGATGGAATGATAGTTCATCGTCATGAAGAAGGTACGGACAAAGTCTTTTGCTTCATTGCTTTCATACGCAATTTTGTTTTTGGCAAAGTAGCCGTGCAGATTCATAACACCCAGACCGACGGAGTGCATTTCACGGTTCGCTTTCGCAACACCTGGTGCATTAGCTACTTGGGTCATATCGCTGACTGAGGTGAGCGCGATCATACCCTCATGAACGGATTCGCGAATTTTACCATGTTCCATCACATTTACAATGTTCAGAGAAGCCAGATTACAGCTCACGTCCCGGCGGATAGTATCCTGTTGTCCGTAATCTGTAATTTCGGAAGTTTCCTGCAACTGGAAGATTTCCGTGCATAGGTTCGACATCTTGACTTGACCCACGTTTTTAAGAGCATGTGCCTGGTTCGCGTTACTTTTGTTCATGATATATGGATAACCAGACTCCAACTGAATCATGGCAATTTTCGTCAGCATGTCACGTGCGCTCATCGCTATTTTTTTCTTCACCCGATCGTCAGCAAGCAGCGTGTCGTACATTTCATCCAAATCCATGTCGTCCAGATGCGTTCCATAGGCTTTGAACACACTGTAAGGAGCAAATACATGCAGCGGTTCATTATCTTGAGCCAGCTTGTAAAAGCGGTTTGGCACCAGCAATCCAATAGAAAGTGTCTTGAGACGTACTCTTTCGTCAGCATTGATTTTTTTGCTATCCAGGAACTCAAGCACGTCCCATCCGAAAATGTTGTAATAGGCTGCGCCAGAACCTTTACGTTGTCCCATTTGATCTGCGTAGGAGAAGCCGTCTTCCATCAGCTTCAGCACAGGCATTATGCCTTTTGCTGCGCCTTCTACACCCTTAATCGCTTCACCGCGTGCCCGCAGCTTCGACAGGTTAACGGCAACACCGCCGCCAATTTTGGACAACTGCATGCAAGTGTTCAGCACATAGTTGATTGAGTTCAGGGAGTCGTCCATTTCGAGCAGGAAGCAGGATACCAATTCCCCACGGCGGCTTTTGCCTGCATTCAGGAAGGTTGGTGTCGCTGGCTGGAGACGTTGCTCCATCATCGAGCAGGACAACAGGCGTGCCGTATCGGCGTTACCGCGTCCTAAATGCAGCGCGACAGCAGCAACCCGGTCAGGGTAATGTTCCAGATAGACTTTACGGTCGTTACTCTTCATTGCATAGTCAGTATAAAACTTCGATGCTGCCATATAGGAAGGAAATTTAAAATTATAGCTATGAGTGATATGGAAAATATCATTAATTTCGTCAGCCGTGTAGCTGTTATAGAAATTTTCGTAATAATCATTCTCAATCATATACAGCACTTGAGCGGCTGTGTCAGCAAACTTCAAACTCCGTTCCTGAACTTCCTTCATAAATTCCGCTACAGCCTCTTGGTCCTTTTCCAATTGGAAAAAGCCGTCTGTATCGCGTTTCATCAACATGTTGTTCAATTCAATATGCCGCAACTCGGCTCACCTCCTGTTTAAAACGTTCTACATCTCCGAACGTTCCAGATAATTCAAATTTACTAATTACGGGGACATTATAGTGGTCGGAAATCAAATCCGCACTTTTGGCAAATTTCTCACCCCAGTTACGGTTGCCGCTTGCAGCTACACCAACAAGGTTTTGTGCATTTTTTTTCAAAAAGGAAGATACCCTCTCAGGTATCTGCCCAAACCCGGTTGTATATGTAATAAGTACGTAAGGTTCTTCTATAGTCATTTGCTCCTCAATCTGAACCGCTGGAAGCTTGAGCTTGTTTATAAATCTTTTTACATTGCCGGTCTTGGAATCATATGCAATCAGCATGGTATGCAACCTCCTTAAACAATTAACGAAAAAAGAAAACGGCATTGCCCGAGATCCATCATAGCTGGAAACCCTTGCTGGCTGTGCCATTTAAAATTTTTGACTCTATATTTACATGTATTTTCATACCCGTATCTTCAAGATATCGGGCATAAATACGTTTTTTACACTATATTTAGAGTACATTCTCTATTTTATATCTATATATAGTTTTGTCAATCGGTCTAGAAGGGATCAGCGGACCCAGATCGGGTATAAGTCCAAGCGGGGTGCGGAAAAGAGCGAAAGAACTTTTTTTTCGTAAGTATGTTAAAAAAGTATTGGAGTTTTTGAGGGTGAAGATGTACGATTTGTCAATGGGCAATAGAATGGAAAATTTACATTTTACTGTAGAAAGGATGAAGCTGATGGGAATTGTCAAAACGATAGGAGCGGGCCTGTCCAATCAAGCAGCCGAACGGGTACAACGTTCATGTAAGGTTGTGGATAAACGGACGAGAGTGCGTGGGGGATCAGGCGATTTTTCAGCTTCGACATATTATTATATCACCTTTGAGTTTGACGGGGGTGAGCGTATGGAGCTGGAGGTGAAGGATACAGACTTTGGTATGATTGTGATCGGGAATCGTGGGGAGCTTCATTATAAAGGTACACGTTTTCTGGAGTTTGTGAGAGTAATGGAAGCGTAAAGGTGTTGGCGGGGAGTTAGTATTGCCAAAACAGATACATAATTGGAGGGAAGATTAAGATGCCGCATATCATTGGAAAACGAATAGTATTGAGAGAATACCGTCAAGAAGATATACCAGCTATCCGAAAATGGGTCAATGACCCGGAAATCACACGTGGTTTAAGCGACGTGTTTATCTACCCGCATTCACAGGTGAATAGCGAATCCTTTGTGCAGATGATGATTGACGGCAACCCCGAGATCAAAGGTTTTGTCATTGCGCATAAAGACACACTGGACTATATCGGACAACTGGATTTATTCAAAATCAACTGGGTAAATCGGCACGCCACCCTTGGTGTTGTGATCGGGCGTGACGGTGACCTGGGCAAAGGCTACGGACGGGAAGCGATCCGGCTGTTACAAAAATTTGCATTTCATACGCTGAACCTGCATCGGCTGGAGTTGGAGGTCTATGCGTTCAATGAACGTGCACACCGTTGCTATTTGGCATGCGGCTTCAAGGAGGAAGGTCGGCTACGGGAAAAGCTATTCAGGGAAGGGCAATACTATGACATTATTCAGATGGGGATTTTGCGAAGTGAATATGAGGCTGCACAGCAAGCGACGGAATCCTGAGAGTGCAACCTCATAAGCTATATTACTCCGTCAGCTTTCTTCAATTTTTTATGAGTGAAATCACGGGGACTACGCTCATCCTTTTTTTATTAGCTAAAGGACTTTCTCTGCAGAGTGCCAACTTCTTACTGGTTGTATTCTTTGTAAGTATTTTTCTGTTTGAGATACCCACGGGGGCTATTGCAGACAAGTATGGAAGAAAAATTTCTGTTATTTTGGGACTTTGTTGTTTTCTAGTCTATAGTGTGTTGTTCGTTTGGACAGATCAAATCGGGGTGCTTGTGTTTGCGCAAGTCTTTGGAGGTCTGGCTATATGTTTACAATCAGGTTCGTTGGAATCATGGGTTGTGGAAAATAGTGATAAGCCCATGGAAGTTCTTTTTACAACCTCTAACAGTATACAGTACATTTCGGGATTTATTTGTGGTCTGTTGGGGGCCTTCCTCGCAACTTTTAACTATTCACTTCCATGGGCGGCTAGTATTTTATCTATTATTGTATGCATTTTTCTATGTTTCTTTTATATGGATGAGGAGAATGTTGCACATCGAAAGACGTCTAATACTCGCATTAAAACGATTATCGGAGAAAGTGTCCGTATCGGTTTTGAAAATAAGTCTATCTGGATTGTGTTTATGATTGGCTTATTTATCAGCTTTTCGAACTCGGCGGGGAATACATTCCAACAGCCACGTCTGGTTGGCCTTTCTGAACAAGGGATTTGGATTATGGGGTTTATCAAGGCAGGGTATTCACTATGTATGACTTTGGGAAGTTACCTGGTTCGAAAGCTAGGCGCACGATTCAGTGATGTACATATACTTATGTATGCCTGCGGCATGATTGGGATATGGCTCATTTTAGCCGGTGCGTTCAACACATTTTATCCTGTGCTGCTTACCTTTTTGATCTATGAAATTGGGCGCGGCATGTACCCGGTTGCCAAACAAATTTTTCTGAACAAAAGAATCTCTAATGAGTATCGTTCTACACTACTATCTCTGGATTCTGCGATTTCACAATTAGGCATGTGCATAGGTTTAATCGTGACAGGGATCATCAGTCGTAATTTTACGGATTTGTCTTCCGATCAAACACCTATTCAAATATCTTGGGTGATGTGTGGGGGGATTGCGTTGATTCCAATCATTTTATTGTTTTACGTCAATCGTGTATCAGGGAAAAGTAATTCTTGGAAAGAAAAAGAAACCAAACAGAATATGTAATGTAAAAGTTAATGTAGAAGGGCTGAACAGCATGGTCTGTCAGCCCTGTAATATTTCATTAAAAGACAAACCCTATTTTTCGCCGTACCACAGCTTCAGCCGATTTTGGATTAGGCCAGTGTAGATTTCTTCAGCCTTTGGCACACCCGCCTGATCCAGCTCTTGGAGCATGCGGTCATACACAGCGTCGAACTGATCTGGCTTGGCGAGTACGGCCTCAGGAATCCGTTTGCGTACAATGTCCTGTGACTTCTGATAAATAACATTGTAATTCGTATTAGTCGGAACGGGCATGTTGTAGGCAGCCCCCCATTCTTTTACCGGAAAATCCTTTTCGTTCGGGAACAGGTCTTTCCACGTATGGGCTTTGTATGCCTGAAGGGACTCTTTTTCGGCTTGACTATAATTTTCGGTAATCATCTCCGGATAATTGGTTGTGTAATAGTTGCCAGAAGGGTCCTTTACGCTATCGCCGTAATGTGGCCCCCATATCCAGTACAAACCGATTCCTGACTCTCTACTAAAAGAAGCATTATCGGTGTTTTTACGTTGTTGCACATCCGCCGGAATGACACGTTTGCCGTTCTCTACATTGTAATGCTGGCCTTCAATTCCCCAATTGCGTAAAATTTGCCCTTCGTCGGAGGCCAGAAAATCCAGAAACTTGATAGCTCGCACCGGATTTTCACATGAGGTTGTAATTCCGATCCCGGATGCGGTATCGAAGCCAATGGGCTGGAGGGAATGATCCTCGTATTTCTCATTTAAAGTGACTGGAAAATGGGCGTAAGTGAATTCATCCTTACCTGCTGCCTTGAGCGCATTTTCGGCATCTTGATAGTTCCATTCCTGATCAATGAGTCCGATGACACGGCCTGCGGCGATTTTGGACTTATACTGATCACTTTTTTGCACAAAAGTATCCTTATCCAACAGTCCTTCATTGTACATATGGTTCAACCAACGGAAATATTCACGTTCTTCTGGGCGCTTGTAGTGAAGAATGGCTTTGTGTGTTTTAGGATCAATATAATATTCGCCATCGTCGGGTCCACCTGTAGCAGTAACAGCCGGGTTAGTCACTGTAATTTGAATTTTCCAGTCTTCGGCATCAAGTGATAGGGGGATGGTTCGCTGGCCATTGGTAGTAGGGTATTTGGCGACATAATCTTTAAGTGCTTTTTCAAAATCTTGAACGGTGCGGATTTTAGGATATCCAAGCTTCTTAAGTGCCTGATGCTGGATTTCGAAGCCGGCTTGTGCATCAAACGCGATGTGATCCACACCCAAATTGGTCGGGATCGTGTAGATGGCTGGATCTTCACTACTATATTTAATACGATTAAAATAGTCTCCATACACTTTCTTAATGTTAGGGCCGTATTTGTCAATGAGGTCGGTTAGGTCAATGAGTGCTCCGGCATCGACCAGCTTGCCAATGTCTGATTTGGGGTACACGAGATCTGGATACTCTCCGCTCGCTGCCATTAAAGCAAACTTTTCCTCGCCTCGGCCATTGACAGCATGTTCAGCATTTAGCGTAACGCCCGTTTTCTTGATAATTTCCTGCCCGACAGCATCCTTCATGTTGTTCCAGTTAGAGCTGGAATCACCGCCAAAGAAAGTAAATGTAATAGGGCTGGTGTCATTAGGATCTTCCTTTTCTGCCTTACTGCCTGTTCCGTTCGCACAGCCCGTTGTAACGAGCAGCAGCAAAGACAGGAGCAGGATGGAGCTCTGACGTACCGACCTGTTCATGAACATTTGCAAATCCCCCTTAATAAGTATGATTTACACAATGTAAGTGCTTTCAATAGTAAATTGTAGGAAATAAAAAACCTCACGTCAAGTTATTTATAATTGTTTGTTATGCGGTTTGTTTTTTTATTAAGCAAACATATTTTGGTGGAGGGTGTGGATTTGTACAAATCTATCATTTGATGATCTAAAACAAAGTATGCTACGATGGTACCAGTTTATAGGTACACCCGTGTATTAGAAAGGTTAAGGTAGAAAAAGATTCCGAATAGGGTTGGGTGAGAAGATGCGTGGAAAAGTAACGTTGCAAGAAATTGCGGATGCGGCGGGCGTTTCAAAGTTCGCTGTTTCGCGTGCACTGTCAGGCAAACCCGGTGTAAGTGACGAAACAAGGGCGGTTCTGGTCAAGCTTGCTGCCCAGATGGGCTATTTTCGCAGTCATCCCAAAATGACAGGGGTAGAGCCTCGGGACACAGATCCCAGAGAATGGTCGGGTACCGTGCTAGTGTTATTTCCGAATATTAGGTACCAGAACAGGGAATCCAGGTACTGGGGGCCTGTATTTGAAGGGATTTCCGAGCGTCTGAACCGTAAGGGTATGGATATGATCACGTTAACGGAGCCCTCGACTGAAGATACGTTTTCTCTACTGAACCCGGAGGCGATTAAAGGGATTATCACAGTAGGAACGATTTCAACTTCGTTGTTGCTGAACATTTATCGGATGGGTATTCCGGTCGTTATGGTAGATCATTGGGATTCTGCATTTTTAAGTGATACGGTGTTTACAGATAATCGCACATGCATGAGTGAATTAATGAAGGACTTGCTGTGCAGGGGCTATACCCGCTTTCAGTTTGTGGGTCATATTGATGACGCTCACAGTTTCTACGAACGCTGGGAAGCTTGTCGTTCCACACTGGAAATGAGCGGAGTAGAATTGCGGCAGAATAAAGCCCTTCTTCACGGAGGAGCGCAGGCGCTTGCTGAGGAAATGGACAAGTTGTCTGAGGACGAACTGCCTGAGGTTTTTGTATGTGCTAATGATGTGACTGCTGCGCAAGTCGTGGATGTGCTGAAAGAAAAGGGGATTGACGTTCCGAGGCGTTGCGGAGTGACCGGGTTTGACGATACGAATGAACAAATGCCGATTTATGCCACGGTGAGAGTGGATAAGGAATTGCTGGGAATGCGTGCAGTGGACCAGTTGTTGTGGCGCATAACGAACCCGGACTCGCCTGTCGAGAAAAAATTGCTACATGCTGAGCTATTCGTACGGGAAGTTCATGCACCCCGGATCAGTCGGGAAAATGACGACCGTGAGCGTTCCATCAGCACAATCACATATAGTTAATGTCCAGGTACGTGTTATGACACCATACACCGTGGAGACGAAGGAGGTCGCTTTTAGCCTGTTTAGGGGCAGAGGGCGACTTTTATTTTGTATTTTGTCATTTGTTCCAAAAAACAATTGACTACTTTGTTAGCTTAATGTTATTTTTGTTATGTTACTGATGAATCCAGATGTTCCCAATCATGCTTATAGGGAGGCTTGTGACGATGGTTAATGTGATAGGGTTGGATGGCTGGAGGTTTAGGGAAGCACAAAGTGATGAGTGGCTCAGCGCGAAAGTGCCGGGTTGTGTGCATACCGATCTTTTACGACATGGCAAAATTCCTGATCCGTTTATCGGTATGAACGAGATGGAGGTACAGTGGATTGATAAGCAGGATTGGGTATATGAAGCCCATTTTGAGATAAATGCAGATCAGCTTCAATGTCAATGTGTAGAGTTGGTGTTGGAAGGTCTGGACACATACGCGGATGTAAAAGTGAATGGTCAATCTGTCTTGTCAGCCAATAATATGTTTCGGGTATGGAGACAAGATGTGAAGGCATTTGTTCAGCAAGGGGAAAATCGGCTGGAAATCAGTTTTCGTTCTCCGATTGCTGAAGATGTACCCAAGCTGGAAAGCTTAGGTTATGGACTCCCTGCACCCAATGATCAGTCCGAGATAGGTGGTTTGTCCGACAAAAAGGTAAGCGTTTTCGCACGTAAGGCTCCCTACCACTATGGTTGGGATTGGGGACCGAGGCTGGTGACGAGCGGTATCTGGAGAGAGGTCCGGATCGAAGCGTGGTCGGGTCTGATCGTGAGAGACTTGTTTATTCGACAGGACGAGGTGAATTCGGTAGGGGCTAAACTCATGGCAGTGGTAGAGATCGAAAATGCAGATGAGATTAGAGATGCCGAGTTGCGTATTTCCGCTGACGGGAAGGTGTGGTCCAAGCCAGTTCGGCTGCTGAAGGGGAAGCAGACGGTGGAGCTGGAGCTGGAGATGAAGAAGCCGAAGCTGTGGTGGTGCCGTGGGCTGGGGGAGCCGTATCTATATACGTTTGTGACCGAATTGGTGGAACAAGAACAAGGAGCTGTAATTGCGGAAAAATCAGTAAAAACGGGACTGCGTTCCATCCGTCTTGTACGTGAACGGGATGCAGCAGGAGAGAGCTTTCATTTTGAGCTGAACGGAATTCCAGTGTTTGCAAAAGGGGCTAACCATATTCCGAATGACAGCTTTGTCACTGAAGTTACGCTGGAACGATATCGGTATGAAATTGCCAGTGCAGCAGCCTCGAATATGAATATGTTGCGGGTGTGGGGTGGCGGTATTTATGAACAAGACGTATTTTATGAGCTTTGTGATGAATACGGTTTGCTCGTGTGGCAAGATTTTATGTTCGCCTGCAGCATGTACCCAGGGGATGAGGATTTTATGGACAATGTGGCACAGGAAGCCGAGGACAATATCAAGCGGCTGCGTCATCATCCCTGCATTGCCTTATGGTGCGGCAACAATGAGATCGATTCTGCATGGGCGCATTATGAAGAGAACGGAGGCTGGGGGTGGAAAAAGGACTACACACCTGAGCAACGGGAGCGCCTGTGGGATGATTATGAAACGCTCTTTCATCGGATTCTACCGGAGGCGGTACACACTTGGTCTGCGCAGACAGCATATTGGCCCTCCTCCCCACTGATTGACCTGACGAGAGATCGGAACCAGCATGCCCATCGGTCTTCAGCTGCAGGTGATATTCATTATTGGGGTGTATGGCACGCGTCTGAGCCGTTTGAGAATTACCATGTCCATGTGGGTCGTTTTATGAGTGAATATGGTTTTCAGTCCTTTCCAGAATACAAGTCCGTTCGTACTTATGCGGAAGAAAAGGATTTGGAGCTGGAATCTGCGGTGATGCTGGCACATCAGAAGAACAGCGCAGGCAATCGTCTGATTAAAGAATATATGGAGCGGTACATGCGAGAGCCAAAGGATTTTACAAGTTTTCTTCCCATGAGCCAAATTTTACAGGCAGAAGCAATGAAAGTAGCTATAGAGGCGCATCGTCGTCACAAGCCTTATTGCATGGGAACATTATACTGGCAAATGAATGACTGCTGGCCCGTTGCCTCCTGGTCGAGTATGGACTATTTTGGTCGTTGGAAAGCGCTCCAATATACGGCTAAGCGCAGCTTTGCCGATGTGCTGTTGAGTGCAACAGATACAGGACAGGGGAATAAGGCCCTGCATCTGGTCAACGATACACTAGAGCCGATATCAGGAACGCTGCGGCTGACGCTTTTGCATATCCGTAGCAGCCAGGCTATTCGTGAAGAAAACGTTAAGGTAAATCAACCAGCAGGCGGTGCAGGAATTGTACATATACTGCCTATCGACAAATGGCTGAGTGGCCTGAAGCGGGCGGAGCATATGCTGGTCGCGCGTCTGACGCAGAATGGTGAACAGGTGGCCTCTGGTGAAATTTATTTTGCAGACACAAAAGAGATGGATTTACCGCAGGCAAAAATTGAAGTGACAGAGATTCAGGGAAGTGGAGGCAGCAGATTCATGCTGTGTTCGGATGTACTTGCTAGACACGTGTGGCTATCGGCAGAGCAGGAAGGTATTTTCAGTGACAACCATCTGGATCTGGCTCCCGGTATTCCAAAAACAGTGGAATTCTTGGCCTTGCGCAACGGTTCATCAGCATTTGTGACAGCTGCGCCGGGTACATTGACAGTACATTCATTGGTCAATTGGATACAAGGTTAGACAACAGTAAAAGCTTATCCGTCTTTAAGTAGATGATGGATAGGCTTTTTTTATAATATAAATTTATTTTATGATATGTATAGCGTTTTCATAATGTTAATATACATAACAAAAGAGGGTTTTCGACTTAAGTGATAACAGATCATTTGTAAGAAATCTATCTATTTAGCATCTAATTTTGGTAGAATAGGTTCAAAGTATAATCAAATCCGCATTAAAACTGACATCACGAGTATGCTTAGTGTTGAGCGAAGCCCTATAGAGAGGGTCATGAAAGCATTAGGCGGCAGGGGGAGGACATGATGCGAAAGAGCTGGTACAGGAGATTGCTTTTTTCCTATTTCCCGATTTTTATGTTAACGGTGTCGATCCTCATTTTTTTATCCTTCCTGATTGTAAACGAAATATCGCGCAATGAAACTGGAAAGGCGAATCGGATTACAACCGGATTTGTGCTGGACAGTGTGGAGAAGTCGCTGACAAAGGTAGAAATGGACGTATTAAGCGAGGCGGAGACGAACAAGAGCTACAGTTCTTTTCTGAATGGGCAGGCGCAAAGTGGCAGCACGATGCTGTATGGGCTGGTTGGAAGCCTACGCGCGCTTAAGGATAATCATGAACTGGTACATTCCGTTTATATTTATCGAACGAAGGATCACACGGTGTTAACGAGAAGTGGACTTCAGGATGCTTCGACATTCGGTGATTATCCGTATATTGAGCAGGCTCTTCGGTCGGAGGATCGGCAGTGGTCACCTGTGCGGGAATGGACGGAGCCGGGAACACATACGTCAGAACGTGTAATTTCGATGCATAAGCGCCTCCCGTTGCCTTTTGGAGGACAAGGGCTGCTGGTAATCAATATCGGTGTGTATCCGTTGCAGCAAATGATTGGTCAAATGACGAATCCGACAGTTTCCTATCTGGTGATTAATGATGCTAGCGGTCAAGCCATTTATCCAGCTGCATCCGGTACAAAAGATGCTGTAAAAGCAGAGGACGGGCAGCAACTGACTCATCTGATGTCCCCCCGGCTGGGATGGAGTTTTGAAAGTGGTATTCGTGCCGGACAGTTGTTCGAGTGGGTGTCTGTTATCTCTTACGTCTGGATTGTAGTTGGATTGGCTGTTGTTATATTAGCGGTGATCTACATTATTTATGTGACCCGCAGAAATTACAGGCCAATTCAGCTGATGATGCAGCGTATTCAACAACTGCCCAGCCGTCCGGGTGAGGAAAACAACAAGGACGAGCTGTGGATGATTGATCATGCGTTGCAAAGTCTGATTCGGCAAACGATTGATTATGAACAGCAGGAGCATGCGAATATACTCATTCGGCGGCGGCAGCTGTTCCTTGATCTTATGGAAGGTACAGGCACCGAAACGGTAGAGCTTCGGCTGAATGATCTTTCTCCTTTTGCGGATGGCGGGAAGAGAGGTGTTACTCTGGTTTATGCTGTCATGGTGGTAGAGTTGCACGATCTGGATCTGCCACAGACAGCAGACGGTAGCAGACGTTTAGAGGATCATGGGGGCGAAGATCAGCGTTTAAGCCTGTCGTTGCTTGGCGTGGTACAGGAACTAGCAGCTACCTATGGATGGCAGGGCTGGGCAGAATGGATGAGTCGTAAAAGAATTTCCATTTTATTGCGGAAAGAGGTAGATGATGGGGAAGGCTTACTGGGTGTGAAGCTGCAAGAAATGGCACAAACAGGCTGTGAGTGGCTGCATGGGCATCTGGGTGTACAGCTCACGATTGGGATAGGTGGCCAGATTCACGAGTTGGAACATATTCAGGATTCTTATCGGTCCGCCATTTCTGCCCTACGGTACCGGTTAACGCTGGGAGTGCGTGATATTGTGACCAGTGATCAGGTTCCGCAGGCCAATGACATTCCATTATACTCCTATTTGCCGCTGATTTCGGAGACGATTCGTTCTTTTCGGCTGGCGAGCCACGATTGGCGTGTACAGCTGGAAGGACTATTTGGGGCAATGGAAACAGACAAGCTGAAGGATGGGGATATTTTAACGGTAATGCGGTGGATGCAAGAACTGCTGCAACGGGAAATGCGTGAGATGAAGGATGTATCGGGGGCGCTGGATCGTTATTTTAACGGACCGGAAGCAGAAAGATGGAAATGTGAGGTCGAGTCTGCTTCTTCATTGGCTGTGATGCATACGCTAATGCTGGAGCACATGACCACTGTGTATCGGACTTACGTTGCCGCCAGTGAAACCAAAAGCTACCGGGCTATGGTTAGCGAAATGAAGCAATATATTGAAGAGCACTATACGAATCCGGATTTATCGTTAAATCATTTGAGTGAACGTTTTGATGTGTCACCTAAATATGCTAGTCATCTATTTAAAACAGAATTTGATATGAAATTCGTCGATTTTTTGACCCGGCTCCGTATGAATCATGCCCAGCAAATGCTGTGTAACACGACCGAGACGGTTCAGCATATTGCGACTCAGGTTGGTTATGCCAATTCGATTACCTTTGGGCGGGTATTTAAGCGGGTAGTCGGCGTAACGCCGGGAGATTATCGCAAACTGAGATTAAAACCGGAGGATTCATTAACAGGGGGAGCGCTATAGGCGCTCGCCTTTTTTGTTTTTTTCATTAAAAGGGGGAGTAAAGCGCGTCAGTTTATGGGGCGGAATTTAGTTTATTGCGGCACAGGTGTTCAAATGCGATACTTATGTCCATATCTTGAACCTACAGGGCGTCAACAGCCGATGTATTGGCAGGCATGATGGCGAACCGGAATGACGGAGGATGGCTATGGCGGACATGTATGTACAAAAGCAACACAGGGATGAGCCGAAGGCTTCCGGCTGGGCCGCAGGCATTGATGTTGGCGGGACGAAGACGCTGATCTGTATCGGCACAGCGGAGCGGCAAGTAGTGGTGAGGCATAAATTTCCGACAGTTCATACGAAGGATGCCCATTTTTTCTTTGAGAGTCTGTTTGAGGAGCTGGACCATTGTCTGAAGCAGGAAGGCTTGTCGCTGGCACAGTTAAAAGGCATAGGTATCGGTTTCCCTGGTGTGGTGGATAACGATAGCGGAACGATTACCCACGCCCCGGCAATTCCATGGAGTGTTCAAGATCGTATACATGGCGACAGTACGCATGGCGGTAATGCGCATGAAAGTATACGATCTATCGTTGCACACCGATACAGTGGTCGCTTAGTGCTGGATAATGATGTGAATATGGCTGCTTTGGGAGAACAATGGTTAGGGGCAGCTCGGGGATTACGGCATGTGATGATGATAACGGTGGGAACAGGTATCGGTTGTGGCCTTATTTTAAATGGAGAGATGTATAAGGGAGCCGCAGGCGGAGCAGGTGAAATGGCTTATTGGATTGCAGGCGAGGAACAGGCACGGCAAGCAGCAAAACAGAAAGGGACGGATGAGTTCGGTGTGTTCGAATCTTTAACATCGGGGACGGCAATAACGCGCAGTGTAAAATCAGCACTCGCCTCTGGCATACCAGGTACACACATGATCCGGCTAGCAGGAGGAAACAGGGACGAGGTAGGGGCGAGACATGTATTGCAAGCGGCGTCCGAAGGGGATGTAGAAGCACAGATGATTTTAGAGCCTGCACTAGTGCATATGGCGATGGCTTTGACGAATGTGATCAGCCTGCTGAACCCGGAAATGATCGTTGTAGGTGGCGGTGTAGCAGAAGGTAACACGTATTATTTGGATGAAATTCGGCAAAGAGTAGCCTTATGGACGGATATTCCTTGTACTATTGTACCTGCTGGTCTAGGTAATGAAGCCGGGGCCATCGGAGCATTGGCTACGATTCTGGACAACTCGGTACGCTAAACAACAGGGAGGTTTCCAGATGGTAGGCTCACAAATGCTGAAGCTACGAAGCTTCTATTTGTTTATTGGCTTGGCAGGGGGCATGTTTAATCCATATTTGACACTACTGCTGGTTCAGAATGGATTGACGAGCAGCAGTGTCGGTGTTCTGATGGCAATTGGTACGCTGGTATCCATTTTGGTTCAGCCGATATGGGGAATTATTGTGGATCAATATCGTCAAATGCGGCTGGTGCTCATTTTGAGTGTAGCGGTTCCGGGAATTATGGCTGTATGTTATCAGTCGGAGCGTTTTGTTCTGATGGCGCTTGTGTATTCCACTATGGCAATATTTACGGCAACGCAGGCGCCGATTGCGGATTCCTATGCGATTGTGGCGGCCAAGAAGGCAGGAACGACCTATGGCAGTATACGATTTATGGCGAGTATAGGCAATGCGGTGGGCGGTTACGCCGGGGGGCTATTTGTATCGCTGTTATCTGTGACTATGATGTGGGTACCTTTTTTGGTGCTGAACAGTCTTGCGGCCCTGACGGCGCTGGCGTTGCCGAAAAATACGGAGGAGGATCTCGTGCTGCGCAAATCGTTTTCGGACGGCATTGGTCAATTGATACGCAACAGGACATTTTTAATATTTTTGGGGGGCAGTTTTTTAGTAAATCAGACGTTAACTGCATTCAACACCTATTTTGTATTGGCCTTTAAGATGTCGGGAGGACTTACGAGCTTGGTCGGGGTTGCTCTGCTGATTGCGTCCATTACGAATGTCCCCTCCATGCTGCTCGCTTCACGAGTGATTCGAAAGATTGGGTTAGAGAGAACTCTTTTGCTAGGGGCAGTCGCTTATATGATTCGATGGGGAATTCAATTAGCTTTTCCCGACCCTACCGTTATGATTGCTGTGCAGGTGCTGCACGGATTGTCATTTGGTTTTTTCTACATCGCAGCGGTCGAGTATGTTTCACATGTAACTGAAAAGGATATGCAAGCGACCGGACAAAGCGTGTTCAATATGGTATTTGCCGGGCTGGCAGGGATTGTAGGTAATTTGTTAAATGGCTTTCTTCTTCACGCTGGAGGGCCGCAATTAATGAACCTGGCGTGTCTGATCAGCGCAACCTTGGGGGCATTAATGATGGTTTATGTATCACGTAGCCGTAAGGATGGGAAAACAGGGAAGGTACGCAAGCTATCCATGAGCCTCCCTTCAGAGACTTCACAGTAGGAGCAGTGACGTTAGTATTTCATTGATTGTGAGCATCGAATCCCTGATGAGGGTGAGGATGCTCTTTTTTTTCGTGCGAAAAACTTTTAAATCACGTGATATGGAACTATAGCTCACACAAAACGAACAAAGAAAATGGTTTATTCACAGGAAAATAGTGATTTTTAATAAGAGTAAGCGCTTCATCATGTTCAGTAATCGCTTTCAATCAACCGGTTTATGATTGGGAAACTAGTTTATTGTCAGTTTTCCTGCGGTCATGTCATACTAAGGCACATCCCGGACCAAAAGGGACAGACTCATGCCGATGCATGAAATGTCATAACCTCCTCCTCAGAAGAGGCGACGAACGGGAAAAGCAGACAAAGGGGTGTTCAGGAATGAGTGGGAATAAGGCTGGAGGAACATTGAAGAAGCTTCGTCTGCTGCTTGCAGCTACGGTTGCACTGTCGGTTGTATTGAGCGGATGCTCGTCGGGTGAGGCGGACAAGGCTTCGACCGCTACCGGAAACAAGGGTGGTTCATTGAAGGTTGAAATTTTTGACAGAGGCAATACACCTCAGGGCTATACCATTACTGACAGCTATTTAACCCGATATGCAAAAGAAAACTTTGGCAAACCCAACGATATTGATCTGACGTACGTGCCCGTTCAGCGCTCCGAAGAAGTTACCAAGCTGAATGTTCTGATGGCTAGCGGTGGTGATGTACCTGATATCGTGTTCACTTATGATTCCGGAACCTTTGAACGGTATGCGGAGCAGGGTGGACTGACAGACTTGACCCCTCTGCTGAATGAGTACGGCCCAAATCTTAAAAAATTCCTCGGTGAAGATACGCTCAGCTACGGTCAGGTGGGGGGCAAGCAGTTCGCCATTCCCGGCAAACGTACCATCTTAGGGAAATATTCCTCTTTTATTCGTCAGGATTGGCTCGATACGCTGAATATGCCTGTTCCTAAAACGACAGACGAACTATACAACACGCTAAAAGCGTTCAAGGAAAAAGACCCCGGCAAGACCGGCGGTAAGGTCGTTCCGCTGGGGATGACGATGGAGCCGGGGCAATATGATCCGCTGTTGTGGTCTTTTATTAAGCCAGTGACAGATGAGCAGAAATATACGCTAACCCAAGAGCTGGGTTCCCGTGACTATCCAATCCTGCTACCTGGATTCAAGGATGGAGTTCAGTTTATGAACAAGCTTTACAATGAGAATCTGATCAGCAAGGACTTTGGTCTGGATAAGGACAAAAAACAGCTGACTCAGGATATTCAAAGCGGAAATACCGGTTTTTTCAGTGAAGATTACGACAACATCTATTATAACGACTCCGCCTATCCGAATCTGTTGGCTAACCAGTCCGCAGCGAAGCTGACTCCAATGGACCCTTATACCAACAGTGAGGGTAAGCACGCCAAGCCAGAATTTGCATCCAATGGACTCTACATTATGGTACCTAAATCCAGTGAGCATGCGATTGAGGCGATCAAGTATCTCGACTGGATGTCTTCCGAGAAGGTGCTGCTTGATATGCAAAATGGTGTGGAAGGCGAGAACTATACCTTGAAAGACGGAATTCCAGTTGCCAAGGAGAAACCGACACAAGAAGCGCAGGATCGTATCTATAATCAGGGTGATGTGGTCATTATTGCGAATGGCAAGATTGCAGGAGACGATAACAAAAACAAGGAAGCCTTTGTTTTGGGCATGCCGTCCCAATTCCAGGAGGATGTTCGCAAGGCGATGGATATTTCCAACACGGACACAATTTCACCAGTGAAATTTGACCATCCGATTAAAGCCGAGTCCAAATACAGTAACTCATTGCTGGATAAGTTTGACGAAATGGTCGTTAAATCCGTGATGGTGCCTCCGGCGCAGTTTGATGCAACATTCGAAGCGGCGTTGAAGGATTATATGGTGAGCGGTGGTCAAGCGATATTGGATGAGCGTACCGAAGCTTATAAGGCCATGACAGGCAAGTAAGAAGGCGGAAAGTAAAGGAGGAGACAGCGCATGAAAGGGAACGTTTACTTCCGCAGATATTGGCAATTATACGCGTTGCTTGTGCTGCCCCTGGCCTACTTCATTGTGTTCAAATATGGTCCGATGTGGGGCGTACAGATCGCGTTTAAGGATTTTAACTTTTTTCAGGGAATTACAGGGAGTGAGTGGATCGGGTTCGATGCGTTTAGAGAAGTGTTTCGTATGGACGATTTTTATCGAACGCTGCGCAATACCATCGTCCTAAATCTGCTTGATTTGCTGGTATCTTTTCCAGCACCTTTAATCTTGGCGATTTTGCTCTATGAAATGAAAGTAGTCTGGTTTAAAAAGCTGTCACAAACGATTTTGTACGTTCCCCATTTTATTTCGTGGGTGATTATTGGCGGGATTGTGTACCAGGTGTTTGGTACGCAGTCCGGCATGATCAACAATGTGCTTACTTCGCTCGGGTTTCAGGCGATTCCATTTTTGACAGATAAAAATGACTGGGTACTCACCTACCTGCTGACAGGGGTGTGGCAAAGTGCAGGCTGGGGAACGATTTTGTACCTCGCTGCCTTGACTGGGATTAACCGGGAATTGTTCGAAGCTGCCGAGGTAGATGGTGCAGGACGCATGAAAAGAATTTGGTACATTACGATCCCTGGCATGAAAACGACAATTGCTACGCTGCTTATCATTAATTTGGGTAATATGATCACTATTGGCTTTGATCGTCCTTATGTAATTGGAAATGTGGCGGTTCGAGATTATTCCGATGTACTTAGCACGTTCGTGTATCGCATCGGGATGGAATCCGGGCAATATACGCTGGCAACGGTGGTAGGCCTGTTCCAAGCTGTGGTTGGTCTCATCTTCGTATTAGGAGCTAACTATGCCTCCAAGAAACTGACAGATGAAAGTATTATGTAAGGGGAAAGGAGCTGACATCTGATGAGTGAACGTACTGCAAATCGCACCTTTGATATCGTAACCACCGTGTTGGTGGCTGTGGCTGTACTACTGTGCTTGGCCCCGTTTATTCACATTTTGTCTATTTCCTTTAGCTCGAACCGGGCCATTACATCCGGGGAAGTTACTTTGTTCCCAGTAGAGTTCAATTTGAAGGCATACGGAAAGGTCTTTTCTGATATGAGCATGATCCGTTCGCTCGGGTTTACAGTTATGCTGACGCTGATCACGACAGTGCTGAGTATGTTAATGACAATTATCGCAGCATATCCATTAACAAAGAAACACCTAAGAGGTCGTAAAACGATTATGTTCATTATTGTAGTAACGATGTTTTTCAGCGGCGGCATCATTCCTGAATACATTCTGGTGCGCGACTTACATTTGTTGAATAATATGTGGTCCCTTATTTTACCAGGTCTGATCAGCCCGTTTTATCTGATTATTTTGATTTCCTTTTTTAATGGGATTCCAGAAAGCTTGGGAGAAGCAGCAGAAATCGATGGCAGCAGCCAGTTCGGCACTTTGCTTCGGATTGTACTGCCGCTGTCCCTGCCTGTGCTGGCGACATTAAGCCTGTTTTACGGTGTAGGCCGTTGGAACGGATTTCAGGATACGCTGATGTATATTCAAACCCCCGACTTGTTCCCGTTACAGCTCAAGCTGTATCAAATGATTCAAAATAATATGGTATCCGAGCTAACCAGGCTGGAAGGAGCCAGTGGCGCGAGAATTACGCCTGAAGGGTTGAAGGCAGCAAGTGTCATTTTTGCAACGGTTCCAATTCTGCTAGTGTATCCGTGGCTGCAAAGATATTTTGTCAGCGGCGTGATGGTGGGAGCGGTGAAAGGGTGATGATAATGAAGGCGAAGGGGGAATATTCCTTTTCCACCTGTTGGAATATTAAAAAGCATACGGTCGGCCGAGAACTTGTAGAGGAAATCCGTCAGTTGGGCTTTAGCAGGGTGGAGTTGAACTATAACATTACCCGGGAAATGCTGACGACGATTGAGCCTATGATTGAGCGGGGAGAAATCGGCATATCGAGTGTGCATAATACATTTCCTCATACACCAGACCCGGATTACGGCACGGATTCCGTTCTGCTCGGGTTTGACGATGAAAGCAAGCGACAACGTGCGATAGAGCTGTTGGTGCAATCTGCGGAATATGCGCATCGTTATGGTGCAAAAGCGGTAGTTGTGCATCCCGGAGAGGTTCCATTTCCATATGATATCAGTGAGGAACTAGAGGATATTTTCAATGAGCAGGGCAGGGATTCTGCTGCTTATCAAACGTTGTGGGGCCAAATGCTGGAGCGTCGGAATTCACTGAGTGGGCACTATGTACAACGCATCCGTGATAGTCTGGAAGAGGTGTGTGACCGCATCGCATCCAAGGGATATGATGTAGCCATTGGCATTGAAACGCGTTCACGTTGCTATCAGATGCCTACGTTGCAGGAGGCAAAGACGATTATAGATCGTTTGAAGGGTGCACCTGTCTATCTGTGGTATGACATTGGACACGGTATGATTATGGACCGAATGGGACTGTACGACAACGCCAAGGAAGCCAATGAAATGATCGACTATATTCTTGGTGTTCATATTCATGAAACCATTGGATTATCTGATCACTGGTGCCCTTATATTCATAGCGGTGATCTGGAGTTCTTTGATCGTTTCGTGAATATTATCCGGCAGGCCCCTATTAAGGTTTATGAGCTGAAAGCAGCTTGTCAGCCGGAGGATATTGAACGTAGCCATGAGTTGCTGACAAGTAAGATAGCGAAGCTTCAGCCGCAAGGATGATAAACGATTATGGATATTACAGGGGTTGAGAGGAATGTATAGTAAAATCGTAGCGATCAACGATGCCTGGGTAAAACCAGGTATGGACCATCAGGTACTGGATGCTGACAGCCGTTATTACGGCGGAGTGACTGATGATGAGAATGGAATCGCCTGGCCTAATCATTCGGTTGGTACTCCTGCCGCAATGGCGATCTGGGCGGCAGCGCTCGTCAATCCGGATTCTGCATATTATCGGAATGAGGATGTACTCATCCGACTGGAGCTGGCTGCGCAGTACATGCTACGTGTGCAGCATGAGGACGGTTCTATTTCACCGGGCTGGACCAATTTTCACTCGCCACCGGATACAGCGTTCGTGGTGGTAGGCTACGCCCAGGTCTATCAGCTGCTGGTTGGTGACGACTGGCTGGAGTTGCGTCGGGTGACTGATGCGATCTACTTGTTTCTGGAGCGGACGATTCC
The DNA here is from genome assembly GCF_038002205.1 of Paenibacillus sp. FSL R7-0340. NCBI lineage: Bacteria > Bacillati > Bacillota > Bacilli > Caryophanales > Paenibacillaceae > Paenibacillus > Paenibacillus sp. FSL R7-0340. The sequence goes on along the minus strand of NZ_JBBOBY010000001.1, from coordinate 4,146,486 downwards.
GGTCATGCTGACCGGAGGTTGCCATACGCCAAATCACCGTTGGGTATTGTGTGCTGCGCTGGGATTTCTACATGAGCTGTTTGATCTGCCCGAGGCGCTCGTGCGGGCTGAGGCTTGGCTAGCCGAAGGGCTGGACGGGACACCAGATGGCGAATGGACGGAGCGCAGCAACGGAATTTATAATGCCGTTAGCGATATTATGCTGATTCATGCTGCCCGATTATTAAAACTGCCGGAGCTACTAGAGTCGGTGCGCCGTAATTTACGCATGATGGTGTACCTTGTCCATCCTGATGGCGAAGTGGTCACAGAGTATTCAGGGAGACAGGATTTTGGGGTGATCATGAACTTATCTTCTTATCTTCTACCATATGCCATGCTGGCTACAGAGGATGAGGACGCTATATTTGAAGCGATGGCTGTCGCCGCTATTCAAGTCATGGATCATCCTGGCGGTGCTCCTATCAATGCGGCTGTGCGCTTTTTACTAGATCCGCGTTTGCAAACTCGTAAAGTATCGCCAGCTACATTACCTGTCACCTATAACCAACTACTGAACGGAGACTTCCCAAGGGCTGACTATCTGAGTCGAATGGATGAGGCAGGCCATCACCAGCAGATTTATCATAGCCGACTGCATACGGACTTTGGAGCGCCAGTCGTTCGATATCGGCAGGAGGATACCAGTGCCACACTGATGACCGAGGCTTCATCATTCCTATCGTTGCGGCACGGAGATGCACGATTATTGGCGGTTCAGGCTGCATCGTATTTCTCGCCTGGTTTTGTACCCATGCAGAAGCTGACAGCTCACGAACATGGTTGGACTCTGTCGGGCACACAGGTCAAAGGTTATTATGGCCCTGTAGCGGCCTTAGATCTGCCGCCTACCTCGGAGGAGGAAGTCAGTCCGTGGTACTTGCTTCCGCATCACAAACGGCCATTAACCCATGAACAAAAGCATGAAATTCGGGTCGATGTGGATCGTCAGGGTGATGTGTGGACGCTTCGTTTTCGCTCAGAGGGTCCAGTAGATTGCATGACACAGATTCGTTTTATTTTTGGGCGCGAAGGACGCTTCACTTGCGGGGAATACAGGCTGGTTAACGAAACGGTTCAATGTTGGACTGGCGGTATGGCGCGCTATGAATCTGGGAATGCGTGGTTTGAGCTGCTGGGAACAACCGTAGAGCATAAGGCTAATTCGGTAAGGGGAGCCACTCTCCCCATGGATTGCCATACATTGCTGGTTAATTGGGTGACTCCGTTTGATCATACGATCCGCATTCGTATGTCGCCTTTACCTGTGAGTGAAGTCTAAAACACAGTAAGCATCTATTTTTCGGGGATGAGGTCAATTCCCGGAGAACGGATGTTTTTTTATGTTCATTTATGCCGGGGTAGAGCGCTTCCATTGAGCTTGAAGCCATTGTGGTGTACACTGTCCAGAACAGGTGTAAATTGGAACGTCAGGAAGGCAGGACGGTTACAAGGAGGAAAGACACATATGTATGCCCGTTTAAGATCGTTAAATTATCCACTAAAACTCTATGTTTTTTTAGCACTGGCCTTATGCTCCGTAATCAGTACATTGTGGATCATTAACGTGCGACTGCCCTCAGGGGGCCGCCCTTATCTTTTTATTTGGTGGAATATGATGTTGGCCTGGATTCCTATGCTGTTGACGCTACTGCTTGATGTAATGTACAGCTCGTGGAGGCGGGGAACAAGGACATTTTTACTCTGGGTTACGGGGGCGGCATGGCTTTTCTTTTATCCCAATACACCCTATTTGATCACAGATTTGCTGCATGTATTCGCCAGATATCCATTTCTCGGGGAGCAACGTTTCTGGGGAAATCCGTACTTTTGGAATCATGTACTGGGAATGCTGCTGGTAGCCGTACTTGGCCTGACAATGGGTTTTGTATCGCTCGAATCCGTACGACAATTGGTACAGCGTGCACGTGGTGGGCTTGTTAGTTGGCTGTTTATGTTGGCGGTACTCTTGTTGAGTAGCCTGGGTATTTACATTGGCCGTTTCTTTCGAGGGAACACATGGGATATTGTTTCTGCGCCCTCTCAACTGTATGCACAAGTATCTTCCATATGGGCAGACTCCTTGCAACGTACTCATTTTGTGGAGTTTAGTGGGATGGTATTCGTCATTTTGCTCGTCAGCTATGTATCCACGATGTGCGTAGTCTGGATGGGGAACAACCGCCAGGACGAATGGCGTCGCTGGTGATTTGATTGCAGCTGAGTGGCTGGATATCATCAAAAAATGTAAAAACAAAGGAGGAATAGCTACAATGAACGGACAGAATCGATCCGATATCCGCGCTGGTCTTCAGGTAGATATTGTACTTAAAAAGGATCAGCCTACCGGTAAGCTGACGCGAGGAACGGTGAAAGATATTTTGACCAATTCCCCGCGTCATCCGCATGGAATCAAAGTGCGTTTGGCAGACGGACAGGTTGGGCGTGTCAAACATATCGTAACGAACGAAGGCTAGAGCTTTGGGCTGAGGAGGAATGAAGATGAACCAGGCAACGGCATGGTCTAAAAATGATCGCTACCCGCTTGTTTTACTTGTATTGCTGGCGCTTGCCCTCATTTGGTCCTTGATTCGCCCGGTGGATTATTTTACATGGGTACTGGAAGTTCTACCCGCGGTTTTGGGAGCTGTGCTGCTGACGGCTTTGTACCGTAGATTTCGGTTTACCAATCTGGTATACACCCTAATCTGGCTGCACGCATTGATCTTGATTGTCGGTGGACATTATACCTATGCCGAAATGCCACTGTTCAACTGGATCCGGGATACGTTCGGACTGGAGCGCAATTATTATGATCGACTTGGGCATTTTGTACAAGGTTTTGTACCTGCACTCATTGTCAGGGAAGTGCTGTTGCGTAAAACGGCCTTGGGAAGCGGGAGCTGGCTCACTTTCCTCACGGTTAGTGTGTGTCTTGCGATCAGCGCTGTGTACGAGCTGATTGAGTTTGCTGTAGCCAAGGCAACCGGAACGGCAGCAGAAGCCTTTTTGGGCACACAGGGAGATGTATGGGATACCCAATGGGATATGCTTCTTGCGTTCATCGGTGCCTTGACCGCAGTGATTTTGTTGAGTGGGGTACATAACAAGCTGCTGAAACAATTAAGGTATTAGCAGAATTTATTTACCTCGCTTTTATCATGCTATCTGGAATTTCGCTGTTTTTGAAGGCTACATTCGCGTCATGGGACGGCTGTCGAGGTGTAGGGTTGCTGCGTCCATGTAGCTGTCCAGTAGCCGTTCAAAAATACGGTCCCACGTCTGCTCCAGGCTGTAGGCTCTACCCGATCTGGACATAGAATCGCGAAGTGAGGCATCCTCGTACAACAGGTGTACAGCTTTGGCAAAGGCAGCGGCGTCCCCAGCAGGACACAATAGTCCTGTTTTTCCATGGATTAGATTATCTTTTACCCCGCCTTCATTGGCACCGACCACAGGTGTACCGCTCGCCATAGCCTCCAGTACAACGTTGCCGAAGGTTTCCGTGGTGGAAGGGAAGAGAAATACGTCGGCTGCGGCGTAGAGTTCAGCTAATTCCGGCCCTTTCACAAAACCAAGCCAGTGGACTGCATGCTCCGGTACCCCTATATCCGCTGTAGTTTTGACCTTATACAATGGACCATCTCCTGCAATGACCAACACAGAGGCTGCGCGGACGTCGTCGGGTAACTGGAGATAGGAATCCAGTAACGTGTCTATCCCCTTTTCCGGTGCAAGCCTGCCCACATACAAAATAACAAATGCATCTGCATGAACGCCCCATTTCCTCCATACTGCATTACGGTCCACCTTTGGTTGAAATCGGTCAGTATCAATGCCTCTACTCCAGATTTCGAGCTGCCCCATTCCTTTATTGCGCAACAATTCCATGGTTGATTGAGAAGGGACATACACCCTTTCGCAATGTCTGTGAAACCAGAGCATGTATTTCCATAACGCGGGTTCAAGCCAGCGAAGCTTGTAATATTCGAGGTATTTATCAAAGTGGGTGTGATATGAGGCGACGAGTGGAATATGGTGTTTGGCTGCGTAGCTTGTTCCATACAGGCCAAGGTTAAACGGAGTAGCGACATGAATCAAATGCGGGGAAAAGGCTGACAGACGCTCGTTGATCTGTTTGGCGTTGGGGATCGCAAGTCTGCATTCCCGGTACAATAAAAAGGGAATACTCCGAAATCGCTCCACACCCGGCCCAGAGGGCAGATGATGGTCTGCCTCCGGTGCGAAGACGAGCGTAGATACTCCATGTGTCTCCAGATAGCCAATCCATCGTTCCAGGGTCAGAGCAGCGCCATTCACGTCAGGCGTATACGTGTCCGTAAATAATGCAACTCGAAGCATGCCTTCATTCCTCCTCCGCCATTCTCATTTATCCTATGACGTTCCAGGGGAGTCCGCTTGGAGGCTCCGGCTTTTATTGTGTCATGATTTTGTATACGGGCTTGCCGGGTTTTGTAAAAGCTGGCCCGCGGACGGGCGCTTTTCTCGGAACATTCTGTAATAGACGAGGGAAGACAAAATATAGAAAACACCTGTCATGCTAAATGTGATGGCATAGCCCCAGTAGTTGCCATAAGTTGTAACCAAATAGGCTTGTACAGGTCCCATACCTGCGGTGCCTAGCATCCAGGTCGTCTGGAGAATGGAGTTGGCAATGCCACGATTTTTATCTGACACACGTTCGACGAGAATGGCGGTTTGCAGCGGATTGGCTGCATTCATTAGCGCTTGCCTGAATAGAAAGCTGATGGAAGCGATCCATAGCACGTTCGTAAAGCCTGTAATGAGAAGGAACGGTAGCGAAAGCATTTGGAAGCCAACTACAGCTCTGACCAGTCCTATTCGGCTACCGAGGGTAGGTCCGATCAACATGGAGAGGATGGTCATGAGCTGGCCGAGTGCAATCAGTAAACTCATTGCGCTGAGTGATACGGAGAAGCGGTTCGTAAAATACAAATTAAGATACGGGATGACCAGACCTGAACCTAACCCAAGAAAAAACTGGGCCAGAACAAATTGTCCAATAACCCGGCGATCAGAAGAAGCAGCAGGCGTCTCCGAGTCAGGTATATCGGATGTACTGTGCGGCGTATGTACTTGTTCTGTTTGAGGTGAAGATTCGGCAGGAGCTGGTGCTTCTAAGGTTGCCGTAGTTTTTGTGATGAATAATAGAGGAATAAAAGCGGTCAATGTTGCCATTCCTCCAAGGAACAGAGCAACCCGCAGACTGGATAGCGGTGTGATTCCCCACGTCTGCAGCCCATCTGCGAGTACACCACCCCCGAAGCTGCCTAGGACTTGGGCTGCCAGTACAAGAGCTGAGTAATAGCTGAATATTTTTAAGCGTTGGGCTTTACTTATGCTTTCCGCTAAGAAAGGCACAGCCAGCACCTGAATAAAGGCGGCGAATACACCTGAGATTACGGCAAATACCAACATGCTTCCACTGGTATCTGTAAAGGTACGGGCGAGAAAGGCCAGGCCGCTGAATAACGCGCCGATGAGCAGCATATTTTTGCGGCTCGTCCGATCGCCCCAAAATCCGACCGGAATGAACAGCAACGCCGTCGCTAGCGCCTGCATGCTGACCACTTGGCCGTTCATATCATCGTCAAAGCCAAGCTTTTGGATATACAGGTTGTACAGCACAGAAAACATTCCCGTACCCATCTGGTACAGCAGATTGGCCATAAAAAACAATCGGATATTACGCGGCCACTTTCGGGGCTCTTCTAACATTTTGCTAATCCATGACACGATGAGTTCCTCCTGTGACGTTGTTGAAAATAAGTTAATTCTGTTGATATGTATTCTATCAGGAACTGTACATTTCATAAATATTCCTGATCTCCGATTGATTTGGGTAATAATAAAGCATGGACTTTACATTGAATTTTCATTATAGTAATTCGGTATGAATAAATTTGAAAGGTAAGCAGGAGGGATGGCTTTGGCTTTTGGAGCACGGGTGTTAAAAACGGGAATCGCAGTGACGCTCGCCCTTTTTCTGAGCACGCTTTTGAACACCCATTCGCCTGTGGGGGCAGCGATAGCCGCTATTTTTGCCATGCAACCGTCGATATATAGGTCGTGGCGTTATTTTCTGGATCAACTCCAAACAAGCACACTAGGTGCAATCATGGCGTTGCTGGGCGGAATGGTATTTTCGAATGAGCCGATTGCAGTCGGGCTGGTATGTGTATTGGTACTTATGATATGTCTGAAAATAAATATGGCTGATACGGTTGGATTGACACTTGTGACCGTTGTTTCTGTAATGGAAGCCTCAGGAGACTGGAAATTTGCGGTGACCCGCTTTGCGCTCACTTTGATTGGGATTGTGTCTGCTTTTGTCATCAATGTTAGCGTTTTTCCCCCGAAACCGAAAAGGCAGTTTATTAATCAGATTCAAAATGTATTTAACAGCATGTCTTTGTTGCTGCGTACTGCCATTTCCGATGAGATTAAGGAGTCTGTCTTTAAAGAGGAAAAAGGAAATCTGGAGGGAGCCATTAAATCGCTTTCGGACAAATATCATTTGTTCGAGGAAGAGCAGAAGAAACTCAAGCGCTCTAAGTTTAGTCAAACGAGACAAATGGTAGTATACAAACAAATGCTCGGAAGTTTGCACAAAGGATATGAGGTACTGGATGCAGTGGAAAGGCACTACTTCCAGTCTTTAAGGCCAAAGGGAACGGATGCTTTTTTTGACAGTCATCTGGAGCTACTGATTCGTTTTCACGAGCATGCTCTACTGAAATTCGAAAATAAGCTAAAACCGAATGAGGACGAAAGTGAATTGTTTCAGCAAGCCAACGGCGAATTTATGAAGCATGCGATTACACGTTTTGACCATTGTCAGGAGGGAATGCTGCGGCTTTCCATTGTAGCTGCGGCGATGTACGACTATGGTCATCAGCTGGAGAGGCTGAGCAGACTGGCCGATCATATTCATCCTGTGGAAGAGAGCAGATAGGCGAATTTCCTAAAAGAAAAGCGACCGCATTCATCAATCAGATGGCTGGTCGCTTTTTTATGTAATGAATTCAATTATGTAAGAACAGGTTAATAGAAGGTTGCCAGAACGCACAAAAAAAGCCCGCTGGTTGCGAACAGGGACTGAACTTGATACAATAGAGGATGCTCTGTTTTATGGTAAAACCATATGCTTAAGTTGTAAATCACACTTCTTTTTATATTATAGCATGCTTCAAAGGATTAGTCAATTTTCCCGGATCAGGGGGATGCCGTGAGTATGCCCGGGTCCATAATAGAGCATAGTTTGTACGCAAGGGAGCCCTGCGTGGAGCAGGAGGAAACGGAACAGGAGCGATGTCAGTGACTACTGAACAGCAATGGAATGAAGAACAACGAAGAGTAGAAGATGTGACCGCAGTGATTAGCGGGCGTATTCGGAAGCTAGAGACAGAGGTTGGTTCTGTGCGCGGAGATGTCGTCGATATGCGTAAAGACTTCTGGGATGAGGTAACGATCAATTTCAGTGAGGCGGATGATGTGGGCGAGACGTCCACCAGTTTGCGTCAGCAGTCTGAGATTTTGTCTGAGCGGGAACGAAGACACAAGCATTCTACAGAGGCGTTAGGTCGTTTGAAAAAGTTACTTGATTCACCGTATTTTGCACGCATTGATTTTGCTGAGGAAGGGCAGACTGCGGAACGTGTTTATCTGGGAATTGCCTCCCTGCTGGATAATCAAGATGAGGAGTTTCTGATATACGACTGGCGCGCGCCTATTTCCAATCTTTATTACGATAACATGCCGGGGCCCGCTTCATATAAGACCCCGGCAGGGGAGATGGAAGGGGAACTCACGCTTAAGCGCCAATTCTCGATCCGTGATGGACAGATCCGTTTTATGTTCGATACAGGGGTGACGATTGGAGACGAACTTCTTCAAGCAGTATTGAGCCGCAGCTCGGATGCTCAAATGAAAAGTATTGTCGCTACCATCCAAAAGGAGCAGAATCGCATCATCCGTGATGATCGAAGTCGGATGCTCATTGTTCAGGGGGCGGCGGGAAGTGGCAAAACCTCTGCTGCGCTTCAGAGAGTAGCGTATTTGCTGTATAAGTACCGGGATCGCTTACGAGCGGATCAGGTCGTGTTATTTTCGCCTAACCCGATGTTCAACAGTTATGTATCGACAGTATTGCCTGAATTGGGTGAGGAAAATATGCTTCAGGCCACGTTTCAGGAATATTTGGAGCGGCGTTTGGGCCGGGAGTTTCAGTTAGAAGATCCATTTGAACAGCTGGAATATGTGCTTTCAGCGTCGTTACAGCCTGGGTATGAAGCTAGGATGGAGGGTATCCGCTTTAAGTCGTCCAAGACATTCTTACATGTGATTACAGGCTACAAGACGTATTTGGAACAGGAGGGAATGCGTTTTAAACCCATCCGCTTTCAGGGACGTGAGGTGGTTTCAGTAGAGCAAATGGCACGCAAGTTTTATGAATTCGACTCTACGGTGCGGCTGGCGAACCGATTGGAACTGCTGCGGGATTGGATGCTCAAAGAGCTGGCCCGCTTTGGTAAGGAAGAATGCTCCGCCCCATGGGTGGATCAACAGATGGATCTGATGGAGCCGGAGGATTATCAGCGTGCCTATAACCGCATGCGCCGTAAATCCAAGAATAAGGGCGATACCTTCGACGATTTTACGCGTGAAAGAGAAATATTGGCGCGTATGGTGGTCAGTGACCGCTTAAAGCCCCTGCGCAAATGGATTAAGGCGCTTCGCTTCGTAGATACGACCCGGCTCTACAGCGAGCTGTTTATGAACGAGACGCTGCTGAGCCAACTGGCGAATCATGCAGAGCTGCCCGTCAGCTGGGGTGAAATTAGTCGACAAACTCTGGAACGAATTCAGGCTGGGGAGTTAGCGTATGAGGATGTGACACCCTTTTTATATTTGCGTGAGTTGATGCTGGGTTTCCGTTCTAATAGCAACATCCGTCACGTGTTTATTGATGAGGCACAGGACTATTCCCCATTCCAACTGGCTTTCTTCAAGCGCTTATTTCCACAGGCTAAAATGACGGCACTGGGTGATTTTAATCAGGCTATCTATGCCCATGCCTCGGTGCTTCAGGATGCAGAGCCATTGTATGACTTGTATGGTGCAGATCAGACCGAAATGATTTCCCTGACACGAAGCTATCGCTCAACACAGGAGATTGTGGAATTTACTCGGGGGATGGTCGCTGGGGGAGAGCACATTGTACCGTTTAATCGTAAGGGTGAGAAGCCTCTTGTAACCGAGGTGCATTCGCGTGAAAAGTTGCATCAACAGATAGCTGGGAATGTCACAGAATTGTTGGCAGAAGGCTATGAATCCATCGCGGTGATTTGTAAAAATGCTGACGAAAGCGCGGCAGCCTACGAAGCGCTGGAAGGAAAGCTGTCAGTGAAGCCAAAATTGATTAAGAAAACAACTCCCGCTTTTGAAAAGGGGATTCATATCATTCCGGCCTACCTGGCAAAAGGCGTGGAATTCGATGCGGTCCTGATTTATGACGGATCAGCGAAACAATACCAGCGTGAGAGTGAGCGTAAGTTATTCTACACCGCCTGTACGCGAGCGATGCATCTGCTGCATATTTATAGCATAGGGGAGATTACGCCATTCGTGAGTTTACGGGATTCGGATACGTATACTCGCAAAGTGGAAGAACGTGATCGTGTTCTATAGAGAGGACATTGGCAATCAGCTGGGGGCAAATACCTTAGAAACCCATGCGATGCTTGAATAGATGTAGAGTTGGCTGGCATTATGGAGCGTATTCCAGTAACATAAGCAAATAAGAAAAACAGGTAAGAAGCATAAACGGAGGTTACAAACGTAATGGACATGAAGAGTGTATTTCAACGCCCGCCGCTGGCGGACTGTGTACCCGAGCTGGTGGCTACAGCTAGAGGGGAGCGCAAGGCATCGCTGGTGATCCGCGGAGGAACGCTGGTCAATGTGGTATCGGGCGAATTGCTGCCAGGCATGTCTATTGCTGTGCAAGGTTCTCGTATCGCTTACGTCGGTAGGGACGTCAGTCATACGATTGGAGAAGACACCATAATCATTGAAGCCGAAGGCCGCTATATGGCACCGGGGTTACTGGACGGACATTGTCACATCGAAAGCACACAGCTGACCGTAACTGAGTTCGCTAAGGCTGTACTGCCGCTGGGAGTGACGGGTGGTTTTTTTGACCCGCATGAAATTTCCAATGTACTGGGTCTAAAAGGGCTTCGTCTGATGCTGGACGAAGCACGTACGACACCGCTTGCTGCTTACATGCAGGTGGCTTCTTGCGTGCCGTCCACAGGTCCGGAACTGGAAACGACGGGTGCCTCCTTCGGCCCGGCGGAAGTCGCAGAGGCGTTAAGCTGGGGCCCGGATATGATCGGGCTGGGCGAAGTCATGAATTTCCCTGGTGTCGTCTATGGAGACGATGTGATGATCGGGGAAATTCAGGCCACGCTGCGCGCGGGCAAGGTGGCGGATGGCCATTTTACATGGGCCTCCGATGATTGGCGTCTGCCGGTCTATGCAGCCGCGGGAATTACGGGCGACCACGAGTGTGTCACGCCCGAGGATGTAGCCGAGCGTATCCGACTCGGCATGTATGCCAAGATGCGGCAAGGCTCCGCATGGCATGATGTGGCCGAGACGATCCGAGCCAGCACGGAAATGGGTCTCGACACGCGCCGCATGATGCTGGTAACGGATGACCGCAGCGCAGAATCCTTGCTCCATGAAGGACAGATGGATTTCGTCGTGCGTCATGCCATTGCACAGGGCGTCAAGCCCGTAACCGCGTTTCAGATGGCCACGCTGAATACGGCAGAGCGCTTCGGCGTGGCACGGGATATCGGAGCGATCATTCCGGGTGCGATTGCCGACATTATTTTGCTTGATGGCCGATTGGCCGAAGTGAATGTGACGGCTACCATCGCAGCGGGCCAGCTGGTGGCCGAGCACGGTCAAATGGTCGCCGATTGGGACGGCTTCGATTATCCTGCGGAAGTGATGGACACCGTCCATCTGGGGCGAGAGCTGAGTGCTGCAGATTTCCGCATTGCGGCTCCAGTACAGGAGGGGGATGTACCTGTACGAGTGATTCGTGTTACGGAAAATCACGTGGACACGAAGGAAGTGCGGATGACCGTTCCGGTCCGTAATGGAGAAGTCACGGCAGATTCTGCACAGGATTTGTGCAAAATAGCCGTTTTCGAGCGCCATCATGCCAGTGGCAGTCACGCGGTTGCACTTGTAACAGGTGTAGGCTTCACCGAGCCGGCTGCGATTGCCATGACCGTCGCGCATGATAGCCACAACCTGCTCGTCATTGGTAATGATGACGAGCTCATGACCCAGGCGGCGAAGCAGGCTGTTGCCCTGCGTGGTGGCGTGGTCGTCGTATCCGCCTCGGGTGAGACGCGCTTCCCGCTGCCTATCGCCGGGCTGATGTCCCCAGCTCCGTTTGCAGAGGTGGCTGCGCAGTCCGAAAGTATCAGCCGGGCGCTTCAGCAATCCGGCTGCATGCTGAACAACGCGCTGATGACACTGTCACTGCTCGCACTGGTCGTTATCCCTGAAATCCGTCTGTCGGATCAGGGGCTTGTCGTGATCGGAGCGGATGGCATCCGCAAGGTATCTCTTTTCGTGGAAGAGGATGCTGCGGAAGTCTGATAGAACACGTCGCTGGGGGTTGTCCTGCAGGTCTGCCCAGACCTGAGGGATAACCCCTGTTTTTCATATACGAAGCCAAAAAAGTTATCTTCGATTCCTTTATAAAAGTCAAGGAGTGGTGAGCAGATGCATCCCTGTTATCGTTCATTAGAAAAGATGGCTCATCAAGCCTCGATTATAGAGCAGGATTGGAACAGGTTTGTAGAGCAAACCCATGTGAAGCATATTCAGCAGGGAATTTGCCTTTTATCTTTTGGAGACGAAAAAAGTGTAATTAGAAAAAATCACATTATACAGTTGTGTTACTTATAATCTTCAGAAAACCGTTTTTCCCAGCGGTAAACATTAACTGATTAATGGATTTTCTTGCGGTATCGTTAAACAAATACCACTCATCTTTCGATACGTCATGAACTAAAATCTCTGGATATTCTGTTGAAAGTTCAGATGGAACAGGACTAATTAAAGAATAAATATCAAAACGAACTAAGCTTTTCCCTTTTTGGTCTAAGAAATCATATTGTGCATTTTTATAATAAGACCCAAATGTGTCAATAGTGAAGCTCCAAGAGTAGTTTGCAGGTGCTTCAACCTTTTCACCTATGTTTTTTGCAAAAATATTATAAATGGTTTCATTAAATGCATTTACATTAATTTGCTGAACTACGCCGCCCATAAACATATGGTATTCATATTGCAATGCTTTTACTTGTACACCGTCTATGAACAATGGTTTAGTATCAACAGTCACTGCAAAGTTGTTGTAATTGACATTACAGCCAAACGTCTCTGCAATAAAACGAAGTGGAACATATATGCGATTATTTTTCGTGTATGGTTTTACATCAAGCAGTATCTTTTCTCCGTTTTTTTCCGCGGTGCTTCTATTTATTGCTAATTTCACTTTCATATCGCTTTTTGCGAGAATAACCTCGGAATTGGACCACTCGACGCTAGCCCCCAAACTTTCACTAATAACACGTAGAGGTACCATTGTGCGTTTGTTCTTCATTTCGGGCTTCACATCGGATGTAGTAGTCACACCGTCAACTTTGATTTGATTTTCTGCTGCATAAGTAGTGGACGATGAAATAAATAAAAAAATTGTAAGAAAAGCCCCAAAGAAAGCTTTTTTCATAAATGATTGCTCCTTTCTTGGTTTAATTTGTTGCACAGCAACTTTACCCCATATTAAGACGCAACTGGATAAAGATCGTTGCGCTGTCCTGTCTGTTAACTTAACGTAACAACCAGTTTGTACTATTTAATTAACTTCCGACATTTACCAACTTTAAACTTCTAATCTTCCTGGGGAATTATGTCGATAACATTGAATATTATTCATAAAATTTATCAAAGTAAATCCTTAGGGGGAAAGTTAATGAGAATACAGCTAAAAGTTGCGATTTCTCTAGCATGTTTAATGATGTTTATAGGTTGCTCAGCCTCACCAGTATCACAGCAGACGACCAAGATTACACTTTTGAATTCCAAAAGTGAAATAAAAACTCAGTTAGAAGAAGTAGCAAAACAATACAATCAAGAGCACTCTGAAGTATCTTTGGAGATTATTACCGCTCCTGAGGGGACGTCTGCATATCAAAAGCTGATGTCGATGTACGGCTCAGGAAGTCCCGCTACCATGTCGATGCTGGATCCTGGGGATGCTCAGCAATTTCTGGATAAAGCCGTTGATTTAAGCAAAGAAAAGTGGGTAGCTGATACGATAGAAAATGGACTTGACGCCGTTAAGAAAAGTGATGCTGTGCTGGGGTTTCCATTTGCAGTGGAAGGCTACGGATTAATTTACAATAAGAAAGTGCTGGACAAAGCAACAGGTGGGGCTTTTGATGCTTCCTCGGTAAAAAGCAGAAGCAGCCTGAACTCATTAATGGCTAGGATTCAGAAGACGGGAGTAGCACCGGTCATGCTTTCACCAATGGACTGGTCTCTCGGCTCTCATCTTTTAGCTTTGTCTTATTCTGTTCAGCCTGGGGGTTTTCCGGAGTTTGTTAAAGGTATGCAGGATAACTCCATAGACATGTCCCAAAACAGTGTGATGTCTGGATGGGTACAAACTTTAGACCTACTCAAGGATAACAGCATCAATAAGAATTCGCCTTTGGACAGCACGTATGACGATGGAGCTAAAGCATTAGGAGAGGGAAAAGTGGGGCTTTGGTTTATGGGCAACTGGGCTTGGGCGGGGATTAAGAGCAATGATACAGCAAATGAGGAATACGGTTTTTTGCCCCTTCCGTTAAGCGATAATACGGATGACCCTAACAATGCTAAGATTACAGTCGGTGTAACAAAGTATATTTTCATTGACTCCACAGCTACCACACCTCAGGAGCAAGAGGAAGCAAAGAAGTTTCTGAACTGGCTGGTATACGACAAGTCCGGACAAGATTTTCTGGTAAACAAGGCTAATACGGTACCCGCGTTCAAAAATATTGATTTAGAGCCTGCCGATCCTTTGGGAAGATCAATCAAGTCGTATATCTCGAGCGGAAAGACGCTGCCGTTTATGTCAACCCTTCCACCTGATCATGCAGCCATCACAGGAGCATCTATCCAAAGCTACATCAGTGGAAAGATAGATAAGGCTGAGCTGTTGCGCCAAATACGCATATACTGGAAAGCTCAGCAGTGATGATACGAGACCAGTTACGGGAGGAAGATAAAGATGATTAAATTAACGTTAAAGAAAAAAATAATTAGTGCAGCACTCATACTGGTTATCGTACTGTCCCTTTCAAGTGTTATAGGCGTCATTAAGATGTCGGAAATGGGTGAGGCTTCTGACAAGGTAAATAACAGGTCTTTACCCGCGGTTATTCTTCTTCAGGGTATGGATAAGCAGATTACAGAAATCGATAGACTCACCGTTCGATTGATACTTGAAGAGGATGCGGCTGTTCGCAGCACTTATCAAGAAGAACTAACCAAAGCTACTGCTTCAATGGATAAGAGTGTAAATGAATATCAAAGTTTAGCCTCTACGGCAGAGGAAAAAGAACTGTTCACCAACTTTTATGGTCAGTGGGCAATGTATCTTCGCCATCTCAAAGTGGTTTCCGCTGCCATGGAAGAAAACGACAAAGTGATGGCCTACATGATCATTCATGGAAATTCTTCTATTTATAAGGCAGCATTAGACGATGTAAATAAACTGAAGCTACTTAATGAGCAGTACGCTACTGATGCCGCTAATCAATCGAGTCAATCTTACCATTCAGGTAGAATTTTAATGATTTCTCTGACGATCATATGTACGATACTTGGAATCATTGGTTCTTTTTTACTGGCTCAATCGTTCACTAAGCCCATATTAAAGATAGCGGAACAGATAAAGCTGGTAACGAGGGGGGACCTGCAAGTGGAACCCCTTAGGGTCCGATCAAAAGATGAGGTCGGGGAACTGGCATCCGATTTTAATGAAATGTGCGATTCACTGCGCAACCTTTTAAAGGAAGTTGTGGATAATTCCTTACTGGTTGCCTCTACGGCTGAACAGTTAACGGCCAGTGCGGAACAGACAAGCATCGCTACCGAGCAGATAGCTATAAGTGCCACTCAAGTTGCAGAGGGATCTCAGACACAGCTTGCAGATATAGCTGAAACGCTGAATTACACGGTAGACGTTTCTAAAAGTGTAGACAACATAACGAATCGCTTTGTTCATGTGGCTAATCTCACAACCCAAGCACAAGAAAAAGCAAACAACGGGAAAACCCAAATGTCTTCGACTGTCTCCCAAATAAGAGATGTGCATACCAAGGTAACTCAATCCGCTGAAGTGGTAAATATTCTAGGAGAAAAGTCTGCGGAGATCAGACAGATCACAGCTATGATCCGTGAAATAGCAGCCCGAACCAACTTGCTTTCAATAAATGCGAGTATAGAAGCTGCGAGGGCGGGAGAGCAGGGAAAAGGGTTTGCGGTTGTCGCTTATGAAGTACGCAATCTGTCGGCACAAGCAAGTGAAGCAACAGGCAAGATCTCTTCGCTCGTCAACGAAATTACCTTAAGAACAGATGAAGTTGTGATTTCAATGAATGAAGGTGTTCAATCTCTGAATGAAGGTATGATGCTTGTCGAAGGTGTCGGTAACGTCTTTTCTGAGATTGTAGGTGCCGTTGAAGAAGTGAGCGGTGAGGTGGACACTGCGGCTGTAGAAGCAAGATCTGTAAATGAAGGAACCGTTTCTATGGTGGAATCTATGAGAAAAATTGCTGAAATCTCCGAACGTGCAGCCGATTCTACTCAAACAGTCGCAAGCGTGGTCGAGGAAACTACCGCTTCCATGCAGGAAGTGTCTGCAGGTGCTAACATGCTTGCCAAGCGGGCGGAAGAGATGAATCAAACGGTGTCGGTATTCAAGATTTAAAATAAGCTTCAAATTAACTGGATTTAAGAGCGGCAGCCTTGGACGAGAAAAACAAGTCCTAGACTGCCGCTGTTCTGTTAAGCTCAAACCATTAGATTACGAATGAACTGCTTCAGCTTTTTTGTTTGCTCTTTTCAAATCTTGTTTACGGCGTTCCTCCAGATACCGTTCCCCATTCTTCTTGTCTGCTGTCAGTGTAAAGCAGGATATGATGGTGAACAGGCCTGCAATGGAACCCAGAATTACATAGGTAATCGGGAAATTTAATACTTCATACATATGCCCGACAATGGGCGAGAAAATGGAAACCACCAGGGAGCCCATAAACAAATACAGCAGGTACATGGTGGAGGACAGGCGCTGGTCAAAGTTAACGGTAATATATTTGAAGATGGCTACCAGAATAAGCGGTTTCTCCAGGGAGTGAATCATCTTCATTGCAGCGACCCATATGGAACCGAATGGCAACGAAGAGCCGATAATACGCAAAGACATAATCGATCCGGCAATAATTAATGCCCATTTGGCGGTCGTTTTGTTCACAAACCAAGGGGTAACGAAAAGGAACACAAATTCCAGGAAAACTTGCACAGCGCTCAAATCGCCAAGGAATTGATTTCCTTCCGCTTTGGAACTGAACTGCGATACGAAGTATGTGGCAAACTGTTGGTCATATACCTCATAAATTTGGGTCACGCCAACCATGAATAGCATAAGAAACCAGAACTTTTTGGTACGTACGAGATGCAGTACATCAATTAGCTTTAACGATTCTGTTTTCTGCTGCTCCTGTCCGGAAATTTCGACTTTGGTCAGGAAGATGCAGATCATGGCAACAATGGCAGATACCGAGGCGATCCAGAAGGTCAGATTTACATTGATATTGATGACCCGTCCAGCAACAAAAGTAGCCGCCGCCCATCCGAGCGAACCCCACATACGAACCCGTCCGTATTCAAAGCCATATTTACGCGAAACTTTGTCCATATACGAATCGACGACACCGTTACCTGCATTAAACACCAGGCCGATAAATAGCGCACCAACAATGGCACCAATGACGAACTGCGTTTGAAGCAATGGACCGTACACATAGATAAAAAAGGGTCCGACGAGCAAAAGGATTGTAAAGAGTATGTACAGCAGATGTTTTCTCAAGCCCAGCTTGTCAGATAAGTAACCGAACAGGGGCTGCATAATCAAGGCGACGATTGAATTAGCCGCGTATAGAAATCCCGTGTAGGTTTCTGAAATTCCCAGGCTTTGTCCCAGCCAAATGACAAAAAAAGACATGGCGGCAGACCATGTAAACAGATAAGCGAAGTTAAAAATACTCAAAGACCAATAGTTGCGTTTTGCCAAATTCATCATGTTTAAGCACCCCTTTAAATTGTAGCGGCTCAAATTGTATACAACGTCAATATGCATTGTCTGTACTATTAATTGTAAGGATTATTCAGATGCTTCCATAGGGCATTTTCCCAAGATTTCCTGTGCTTATTACAATCAGTTGATAATTCGAATAAAACAGCCGATCCTGATATGGATTAAATATGGTAAAATATACAAAACAGATTATGTATTACTCTTTCGAACAGAGATGAAGAATGCGTATGATTTTAAAGAAATCTAACATAGCGAACGCTTGAGAG
Organism: Paenibacillus sp. FSL R7-0340; assembly: GCF_038002205.1. Taxonomy (NCBI): domain Bacteria; kingdom Bacillati; phylum Bacillota; class Bacilli; order Caryophanales; family Paenibacillaceae; genus Paenibacillus; species Paenibacillus sp. FSL R7-0340. Next base: position 4,128,675 of record NZ_JBBOBY010000001.1, on the reverse strand, counting down.
TTAACTCACTTTCTTTATCCAAAAGCAACCAGGTAGCTCTTGATGTAAGCGATATGACGATAACATGAGAATATGCTGTTACATGGGTGTTTGAACTAATTAAAAACTTTTACGAGACCTACCGGGTGTGTGTAACTACATCTACGTCTTGTAAGAAATAAGTCCTAAGTGTAAAATTCCCTTATAGTTCATTAAGCTCACTAAGTAGGAGGAGAAACATAGGGGGGCATCATAATTGTAAAAGCAAGGGGATGAAGTGATTCATTTTGCAAGTACAAAGTTACTTGAAACAGTGATCGTATATAAAGTATTGTGTAACGATGAGTTAAGACGAAACCCACTCACCCTAAGGGACAGGTTATCACCCTACACTAGTCAGAAGGGGGGAGCGGATGGCTGTCCCTGATTGGTGATGGCATTTAGATCGAACTGAGCATTATTTGTGAAAAGCACCAGATTACATACTCTAGGCATTCAGATACCGTTCTTTGGATGCAACATGGGCTACGTCCCTATTAACATATATTATACAAATTAAAGAGAAAACGAATAAAAACAAAATGTTGTGAATTCGTAGTTGGAGGATTTATTATGTCGAAAAGTGTTTCTTCGTCCTTTATTATCATTATAGGATCAATGCTATTTGCCTTATTTTTTGGTGCAGGGAATCTAATCTTTCCACCTATGCTTGGGCAAATGGCTGGAAAGAATGTATGGATAGCCAATGCAGGTTTCTTGGTTACCGGAGTTGGCTTACCATTATTAGCCGTCACAGCCTTTGTTTTTTCGGGCAAAAGCAATTTGCAAACTTTAGCGAGTCGTGTACATCCTGTATTCGGCATTGTCTTTACAACCATTCTTTATCTAGCCATCGGGCCTTTATATGCAATTCCTAGAACCGGTAGTGTGTCATTTGAAATTGGAGTCAAACCTTTTTTTTCAAACAATGCAGATCATCCTGTCGCACTTTTTGTATTTACTATCCTTTTTTTTGCAGTTGCATGTTTGTTATCACTTAATCCTACAAAAATTATTGATGTAATCGGAAAGTTTTTAACACCCATTAAATTGACATTCATTGGATTACTTGTGATTGTAGCTATTATTCACCCAATAGGAAAGTTCCAAGAACCTGCGGAGGGTTATACATCGAATGTCTTTTTCAAAGGCTTTCAAGAGGGGTATTTAACATTGGACGCTCTTGTAGCCTTTATTTTTGGAATTATCATTGTGAATGCAATTAAGGATAGAGGAGTTACTTCCAAAAAAGAGTTGATGATCATTTGTGCCAAAGCGATAGCAATTGCGGTTATACTCTTAGCTTTTATCTATACGTCTCTTTCATACATGGGAGCTTCTAGCGTTGAAAAATTGGGTGTTTTAGGAAATGGAGCTGAGGTGTTAGCTAAGGTTTCCTCCTATTATTTTGGATCTTATGGTTCTATTCTATTAGGCTTAATGATTACAGTAGCGTGTTTAACGACAAGTGTGGGGCTTATCACTTCCTGCTCTTCCTTTTTTCATGGATTATTTCCAAAAGTCTCTTACAAAAGAGTTGCTCTCATGTTATCAATATTTAGTACCCTTGTAGCCAACATAGGTTTAACACAGCTCATTAAGGTTTCAACGCCAGTATTAATGGCAATATATCCTATTGCTATTTCTCTGATATTTTTAACTTTTTTACATCCCGTATTTAAAGGAAGGTCAGAAGTATATCAAGGCAGTTTGATATTAACTTTTATCATTAGTTTATTTGATGGCTTGAATGCTGCTGGAATAAAAATTAATGTAATTAATGATTTTTTCACTCATCTTCTTCCATTATATAATGTAGGGTTAGGGTGGTTAATTCCCTCTGTTTTAGGAGGCGTAGCTGGCTACATATTTACTAAGTTAAGAGGAAGAAAAATAATTTTAGTACTTATGAAGCCCAAAAAAAATAAATGATTTATCCTATGCATATTAGTCTGTTATATAAGGGACAGCAAGCGCCTGATCTGCTTCGTGCTGCTTACGGTACTGCGAAGGGGTCAGGCCGTTCCATTTTTTAAAGGTCGCAATAAAATAGCTTAGATTGTCAAAACCAACATCCAGCGCAATATCAACCACTTTGCGATCACTTTGCTCCAGCAACCTGCAAGCCTTTTGAATCCGATGATAGTTAATATATTCTACCGGGCTTTTCTGAACCATCTGCTTAAAAAAACGGCAAAAATGCCCCTCACTCATTCCAATCTCATCTGCGATCTCCCGTAAACGTATAGGCTCATGAGCATGACTGTTAATATACACCAGCGCTTTTTTGATCCGTTCAACTTTATTGCGTTGCCCTGCCATAATCACATCCTCTCCGTTAGCGGGGGTCATGTGTGGGTACAGACAGGCGATCATGCTATAGAGCTGCGCCTTGGTCGCCAGTTCACGGGCAGGCGCATTCTGCTCATGGCTGGTGATAATGTGTCGCAATGCAGCCAGCACCTCTTGCTCCCAGGGCTGCACGCCGCGAATGTGAGGGGGAGGGACAAGCTTTTTACTGATAAATGGGTCAATAAACTGCGTTTGCACCGTATCCTGCGTGCGGCTGTGCAGCATGTCGGGGTGAAACACCACCGCAGAAAATACGCAACGAGCGCTTTTTTGTAAATAACCTGCATGAAGCTCGCCGCTGTTGACAAAAAGAGCTTCACCTTCGTTCACCTCCGTATAGACCATATCCGTCTGAAATATGGCGCTCCCCTGTTCCACTACGATAAACTCCATCTCCTCATGCCAATGGGACTCCAGTACACTATTTCCATTTAGCTGCTCTACGCTCGGATATACGCTGACCGGATACATGGGATTGCCGTGAATTCGATTTTCCCGCAACATTTCTCTTTGCATTTCTATGACTCCTTTTCCGCAAACTGATTTATATATAAAACATCAAAATATTGATACAATACGTCAAAATAAAAGAAGTAAACCCTTACATAAATCAATATTATTATAGTAAGGATTTCGAAAAAATCCAACAAGCGATTTGAGATTAAGAAAATAAAGATTGAAGCGGAGGAAGAAACAGATGAAATTTACTGATGGCTATTGGATGGTTCGCAAGGGCTATGAAATACAAAATCCTGCTGAAATCCGTGATATTGTGACGGACGATGCTTCCATGACGGTATATGCAGCCACCCACCGGATCGAGCATAAAGGAGATACGCTGAACGGAGCGTTGCTGAAAGCGACCTACAGCTCGCCTATGCCGAATGTCATTCAGGTGCGTCTGAACCACCATAAGGGACGGGTGCATCAGGGACCGAATTTTGAAATTCACACCTTGCCAACAGAGGTAGACATTACGGTGGATGAGGACGTAGCGGTACTGAAAAGCGGCGATCTGAGTGTGCGAGTCGGCCGTGGGAAGAGCTGGGATGTAGGCTTTTATGTCGAGGATCGCAAAGTCACAGGCAGCGGACATCGGGGACCAGGCTATATTACAGACCCGCAGGATCAGCCTTTTTTCCGGGAACAGCTGGAGTTGGGCATCGGTGAGTACGTATACGGACTTGGAGAGCGTTTCACTCCGTTCGTAAAAAATGGCCAGGTGGTTGATATCTGGAATGAAGATGGCGGGACTAGCAGTGAGCAGGCATATAAAAACATTCCATTTTATCTATCTAATAAAGGGTATGGTGTGTTCGTCAACCATCCAGAAAAGGTATCCTATGAGATTGCATCGGAAAATGTATCAAAGGTTCAGTTTAGCGTCTCCGGCGAATCGTTAGAGTATTTTATTATTGGTGGAGCTAACCCTAAAGAAGTACTGGACAATTACACCAAGCTGACGGGTAAGCCTGCATTACCACCAGCCTGGACCTTTGGTTTGTGGCTGACCACTTCGTTCACAACAGATTATGATGAAGCGACAGTGAACCATTTTGTCGACGGGATGGCTGAGCGGGATCTGCCACTCTCGGTATTCCATTTTGACTGCTTCTGGATGAAGGAATACCAATGGTGCGATTTCCAGTGGGATCAAGACATGTTCCCGGACCCGGAAGGCATGCTGCAGAGATTGAAGGCAAAGGGTCTCAAAATTTGTGCATGGATCAATCCGTATATTGCGGAAAAATCCATTTTGTTCGATGAAGGTATGGAGAATGGTTATCTGGTCAAAACCGCCGATGGCAGCGTGTGGCAATGGGATATGTGGCAGGCGGGGATGGGGCTGGTTGACTTCACGAATCCAGCTGCAGTCGCATGGTACCAGGATAAGCTCAAGGTGTTGGTAGATCAGGGGGTGGATTGCTTTAAAACTGATTTTGGCGAGCGCATCCCTACCCATGTAGTATATCATGACGGCTCTGATCCAATGAAGATGCATAATTATTATACGCATTTGTACAACAAGGCTGTATTTGATGTGCTGGAGGAAAAGCTGGGTAAAAATGAAGCCGCACTATTTGCACGTTCCGCTACAGCCGGGGGGCAACAGTTCCCGGTTCACTGGGGCGGAGACTGCTCGTCTACGTATGAGTCGATGGCGGAATCCTTGCGAGGCGGTTTGTCGCTTGGTTTGAGCGGCTTCGGCTTCTGGAGCCATGATATTAGCGGCTTTGAGTTAACGGCTGCGCCGGACGTGTACAAACGGTGGGTACAATTCGGGCTTCTGTCCTCTCATAGCCGTCTGCACGGAAACGAATCCTATCGCGTGCCTTGGCTGTTTGATGAAGAATCAGTCGACGTGGTGCGCAGCTTTACAAAACTCAAATGCTCGCTAATGCCATACCTGTATCCTTCTGCTGTGGAATCCTCAGTAAAGGGACTGCCGATGATGCGGGCTATGGTATTGGAATTCCCGCAGGACCCAACCTGTGCAACGCTGGATCTGCAATACATGCTGGGGGATTCCATTTTGGTAGCCCCGATCTTTAATAAAGAAGGCAATGTGCAGTATTATGTACCAGAGGGTAAGTGGACAAATTTACTTACGAATGAGAGCGTGTCAGGTGGTTGTTGGGTTAACGAGCATCATGATTTTACAACTTTGCCTGTGCTCGTGAAGCCGAACACACTTTTGGCAATCGGTCATGAGAACAGTCGTCCGGATTATGATTATGCTGATCAAGTGGCGCTTCATTTGTTTGAACTTGGTGAGGGGCAACAGGCTCGAACGATTATCGTGAATACGTCAGGTGAAGAAGAGCTAACGGTTACTGCTAGCCGCAAGAATTCTGTCATTACGGTGAAGGCAGAAGGTGCTGTTAAACCATGGTCGATAGTCCTGCGCGGTATCCACGAGGCTGTTCAAGTGGAGGAAGGCAGTAGCCAGTCGGGAGAACAGGGTGTAACCATTACACCAGCTTCCAGCGGACAGCAAGAGCTTACTATTCACTTGGGCTAGGTAAGGCGCTAGAAAGTGGATGAAGTATGTCATAATGTAGCGATTATATGCAAAAAAGGGCTTGCCTGATCCAATAGGCAAGCCTTTTTTGATGCAGATTTTTGATAGAGACCAGTTGCAACTTTTAGCTTTGGTGTTTATTTCTATTTATTCTGCTGGAGTAGCAGCGGTACAATATACTGCCGGAAAATATCTACAGGAGTCCTTTTCTTTTTAAATCTATCAGCGGTAACGACAACAACCATGTCATACGACGGGACGACAACAATATATTGCCCACCAAAGCCGAGAGCGTAAAAATAGTCCGTTTCAGTTCCTATCTCTGTTTCATCTGAAAAGGAAGAAGTCCACCAGTGCCAGCCGTAAAATGCCTTTTGTGGTTTGGCAGCAGGAAGAAACGGACGGGTTGAATATCGGACTGTCTCTGTTTGGATGATCTGCCGTCCTTCCCAGCCTCCTTGGTTCAGATAAAGCCGCCCGAATTTGAGCATGTCCATCGGCCTGAGATGCAGTCCGAATCCACCCGTATGAGTACCCTGAGGATCGGTTTCCCAATGATAGCTTTCGATACTGAGCGGTTGGAATAATTGCTGCTCGGCAAATTCAGCAACTGTTTGTCCAGAAACATTACGTAGTATGGTGGCCAAAAGTTGAGAACAGCCAGAACTGTATTCCATTCGCGTACCTGGCACATCCGATAATGGCTGTGAAAGCACAAATTGCACCCAGTCTGACGTTTTGCTCATGGTAGGAAAAGAATTTTGTCCGCCAAATTCCGTCCAGTTAAAGCCTGCGGACATCGTCAGCAGATGTTCAATCGTAATATCACGCTTACGAGAATCACTATCTGTGGCCAACTGGGGAAAGAATTCGAGGATCGGCGTCTCCGGTTTCGGTCCCCGTTGCTGGTCCATAGCGATACTAACTAATGCGGAAATCACGCTTTTGGTACAGGAATTTATTTTATAGAGTTCATTAGCAATTTGAGGTTCACGATAGTAATTCATGATCATGTTACCCTGCTGCTCAATAAGGCAGCTGCGGGTTTCCAATTCGTTAAGCACGTGAATAAGCGGTTTTAGTTCCAGACTTTTCATGCAGATCCTCCTTGAGGCTTATGGCATAGCAATACATAGTATATCATTTTAATAGTCCGAAATTCGAAGAGTACAAACTGAAAACAGTTCATTTACTAATTTTGAATTTTTTTGTTCTTTGATATTAAAAAAGATATATATGTTCACTGAATAGACACAAGTATATTTAAAAATCTATACACTTTTTCTGTTTCATTCAAAAAAACAATCGAATAAAACGATATATAGTAAGTTGGACATTTTATTCAGAAATAACTGGGGGACCGATTCATGAATTTAACAATTAAGGCCAAAATGATTCTTAGCGCGATACTGATTCCGAGTGTGATTGCAGCTATGCTGCTGACCAATTACATTTTAAGCGTACATAGTGAGAATGAGTACAAGGATATTATGAATCGTGAAGAGGCTATTGCGTATAACTCGAAGTCTCTTCAATTTTTGTTAAACGGCATATCTAATGATGAGCGGGCATATTTGCTAACTCGTGATGAACAGTACGGGCGAGAGATCGGAAACAAGCAAAGTGAAGTTGCAAAGTTGCTACAGGAGACAGAAGCTCTGCTTAATACAGGTAATGAGGATTCTAAGAAAAAAATGACTGATCTCAAGACGGGGATTAATACTTACATGAATCAAGTTCATCGTTTACTGACTACAGCGGGGTATCAGAGTACAAGAGACGATGCTTTCCCGCCATTTTCTGATTTGCTCGATGATTTTGAAAACGAACGGGTGTTGCGTAAGCAACTTGATACCAAGGTAGTAGCCTTTGTCAAAGCTCAAGAAGATATGGTAACGGTGAAAGTACAGCAAGCGCACCAAACGATGACGAATACATCCTTGATTACGAGTATTGTAGGACTTCTAGTTATCATTTACAGTATTGTTCAATCCATCGTTTTGATTCGTTCAATTCGTCCATTACACCATATGAATGAGCAGCTGTTGGAAATGTCTGAAGGTGGGGGAGATTTGCGTAGCCGACTGGATATTACGTCCAAAGACGAAATCGGTATGATTGCAAGCTCCTACAACAAGCTTATTGAGGGGTTCCGCAGTATTATAGTGGATGCTCAGGATACGGCGCGTACATTAACCGTAACCGCAGAGCGGGTTAGCGTAAGTACAGAGGAAATGAATCAGGCCAATCGTCATACTTCCGGTGTAATGGAAGAGCTAGCGGCTGGTATGGAGCATCAGGTCGATGATATTACACAAACTACAGATACCGTAAAAGAGCTAGCCCACGAACTGGAGCATATTGCAGCTACGAGCCAGCAGGTGTATGAGTTGTCTGATACAGCCGCTAAAGATGCAGAAGCAGGAGAACAATCTATAGGTCAGGCTATGCTTCAGATGGAGAAGGTAAGCGAAAGTGTAGACAGCTCTGCACGTGCTGTACGTTCACTTAGTGAACAGGCCGAACAGATTGGCATGATCGGAGCTGTTATTACTGGGATAGCCAAACAGACAGGAATGCTGGCGCTCAACGCGTCGATTGAAGCGGCAAGAGCCGGAGAGCAGGGTAAAGGATTTGCAGTTGTAGCCTCTGAGGTAAGAAGATTGGCCGAGCAGGTATCGGTTTCAGCAGCAGAAATCACACAATTTGTGCAAAATATTCAGGAGCATGTTGGAAATGTCGCTTCCAGTATGCAGACAGGGACGGTTGAAGTGCAGTCTGGCGTAAAGGTTATGCAATCCGCAGAAACCGCATTTCGTCAGATTGGAAGTTCCATTCAACTGGTCAGCGAACAGATTCACAGTGTAAATCGGTCTGTAGAACAGATGTCCGGCGGTTCCGAGCGAATGGTGGAAGCGGTGGAACGCATACGTGAAGTAGCAGAGCAGTCGGCAGGGGGAACCCAGAGCGTCAGTGCGGCAGCTGAAGAGCAGCTGGCTTCCATGGAGGAAATTGCATCATCTATTCATACACTGGCGGATATGTCGCAACTGCTGAATGCAAGGGTCGGTGGATTTAAAGTGTAACCGCATAAATCCCCACCAATGTAAACACAATAACATCTGTTGAACGAATCAGAACAGCTGTGTTATTACTTTTGCAAAGGTGGTAACGGGATGCAACAAAATAAAGGGAATCTGCTTGCGTTAGGTTCCATCCCGCTGATGATGACGCTGGGTAATTCCATGCTGATTCCTGTTTTACCGGAAATCGGACGTAAGCTACATGTAAGCTCTTTTCGGATTAGCATGTTGATTACAGTATATGCGGTAGTGGCCATTTTACTGATACCGATTGCGGGCTATCTCTCCGACCGATTTGGCCGTAAGGCGGTAATTGTTCCCTGTCTGATTCTGACTGTGATTGGAGGGGGGATTTCTGCGGCGGGAGCATGGCTGCTTCACGATTCGGCAGCATACTGGACCATTATTGGAGGCCGTCTACTTCAGGGTGCGGGAGCGGCAGGGGCTTTTCCTATAGTCATTCCGCTTGTAGGTGATTTGTACGAAAACGAGGATGAGGCCAGCAAGAACCTGGGCGTCGTCGAGACCTACAACACATTCGGTAAAGTGTTAAGTCCGATCCTCGGTGCCGCGTTGGGAGCAGTTCTATGGTTTTTGCCATTGGCAGTAATTCCAGGACTCTGTCTGATTTCGCTCATTTTGGTGCTTTGGCTGATCCATGTGCCCAAACGTAAGAACCAACCGATTATGTTTCGAGAGTTTGTGGGAAATGTGAAGCGGGTGCTTGCTGAAAAAGGACGCTGGCTCTATGCTATTTTCGCTATGGGCGGTATTTGCATGTTTGTCATTTTTGGCGTCTTGTTTTACTTATCCGACATACTAGAAAGTCGTTACAACCTCCGTGGAGTCTGGAAAGGTTTTGTGCTGGCCATTCCGCTTATTTCCCTCTGTCTGTGCTCTTATGTAGGAGGCAAGATTATCGGCAAGCACAAAAAGCGCATGAAATGGATCGGTTTCAGCGGTTTGGCCATATTGACGATCAGCTTTGCCATTCTCGGATTTTTTCAACATATTTATGCGGTGATTGGGTTGTTTACGTTAGGGGGAGGCGGAATTGGGCTCGCATTGCCTTGTTTGGATGCCCTGATTACGAAGGGAATTGAAAAAGAGGAGCGCGGAACCATTACTTCGTTGTACAGCAGCATGCGCTTTGTCGGGGTATCGCTAGGCCCTCCGGTTGTTTCCTTGCTGCTGGGTCGCAGTGGACATGGTCTGCTCTTTGGCGTGATGGCCGCAGTGGGAGGCATTGCAGCTCTGCTGATGCTGTTTGCGGTCAAACCCAAGCAGGATGAACCAACAGATGACAAATCCAGTGACCGTATGAGTGTAAATGAGGAGCTGACAGGCTTGTCCCGAGAAAAGCCTCTTTCTCCCAAGCTAAGACACAAAACTCCTGCGAAATAAAATGAAAAAGCACCCGTTGTCCACACAACCATGGCAACGGGTGCTTTTGATTATAAGCAGTTATAAACTAAATGTATTTGAAAACAATAGCTTTACCCATTGAGAGAAACATGCGATTTAGGCTTACGGCTTGCGATGATTTGTATAACATAGATCAGCAAAAACAGTATAATAAACAGCGAGGAAAGGCGGTACATCCACGCATAATCACTTGCTTTGGCAATAATGCCAAGTATAAGCGCACCGGCTGCAACCCCGAAATCGAGGGAATTGAGAAACATACCATTTGCCATGCCTCTTTGTTTAGGAGATACAATCTGAATCATCCAGGTTTGCAGGGTTGGCTGCATCACACCAAATCCGATACCGTAGCAAAGAGCCGACACATACATGAAATCATCACTGTGCGCGTAGGAAAGCAGGAGCAGACCGCCAATTAAAAAGAGGGAGCCGGGGATGAGCAGTGCTTTTGCTCCTTTTTTGTCATAAATACGGCCTGAGAAGGGACGCACGATTAGCACGGATACCGCATTAAACAGGAAAAAGTAGGCCGGGTGCGCCAGATTTGCTTCATCCCCGTAAAGCGCCATAAAGCCGAGTAGCCCACCATATGTGATAGACATCAGCATGTTTAACAAGGCGGGAATCCACAATTTACGGTTAAATGCCGGTTTTCGCCCTTCTTCCAAAGGAACCATAGGTGGTTCGATGTGCCCTTTGGGTAGTGTACGAATGAGCCAGTGAGCCAAAGGGAATATCACAACAATTACGGCTGCTGTCGTATAGGCAAGCAGGTTAAAACTCCCGTATTGCAGCATCGAAATGCCGATGGTTGGCCCAATCGACATCGCTAGACTGGTGGACAGACTAAAGAAACCCATTCCTTCACCAAGGCGCTTGGACGGGATGACGTCAGAGGCCATCGTTGGAAAAGCCGTACTGCTCATACCGAAGCCGATCCCGAATAACATCCGCATGAGCAGAAGCACTGTAATCGTCGGCGAAACACTGTACCCCAGCGTTCCTGCCAATGCAAACAGCAGCCCCACGAAGATCAGAGTGCTGCGATGCCCTTTTTCCAGCATACGGGCGGAAAAGAGCCGTGCCGCAATCGCACTTAAAGCAAATAAAGTGGTAACGAGACTAACCTGAACGGAACTAGCGTGGAATGTATTTTTCACATAAGAAGGAATAGAGGATAGAATCATCTGTAATTCCAAAAACAAAAATAAATTGGAAACCGTAAGAACAATAAATTCCTTGGTCCAAAGAGGTTGCTTGCTTTGTTGCATATTAATCGTTATCTCCTTGTTTTTCTGATTCGGTCATGTTGGCGTGAATTTGTAAAAGAGTCTGGCGGAATTGCTCCAGATCGGCTGAGGAAATTCTTCTTACAAAATCGTGATTGGCATCATATTCAATAGGAAGAATCTCTTTTACAAGCTGTCGGCCTGCTTCAGTCAAATGAAGTAAATAGGCTCGACGATCCTGAGGGCTATTCACACGCCGTACCCAGCCCTTCTTGTCTAATAAATCAATAATTCGAGTCGTGGTCGGCTGGTCCTTCACGGCCTTAGCTGCAATTTCTTTCTGATTTAAACCCTCAGCCTGATAGATTTGGTACAGAACCGACCATTGCTCTGGGGAAATATCATAAGGCTTGAGACGCTGCAAGAGCTGCTGACTCATTTTGCGGTGAGTAATCCCGAGCAACATCCCAATGGAACAATCGGGAGGCAAGTTATTCATAAGGTACTCCTTTCTGTTTCCCGTACATAAATTACTTTGAAATCAATTAGTTGTTATAACAATTATATGAACAACAAGTTATTTTGTCAAAAAAAGTTGTTCGGCGTTTTTAATTCTGCCATCACAAAACAAAACAAAAAAACAGCCCATAAAATACGGGCTGTTTAGGTTGATATAATATCGTTTGCCATGACTGGCGAATTAAGCTTTAGGTACAGTTTCCCAGTCCTTCAGGAAGCGTTCGATACCACTGTCTGTCAGCGGGTGTTTCCACAGAGAAGGGAGCAAGGAACCTGGAATGGTGGCAATATGTGCACCAGACAGAGCAGCATCTTCTACATGCTTAATGTTGCGGATGGATGCCGCGATGATTTCGGATTTCAGACCATGGATGTCCAAAATTTGTCTTAGTTCACGAATCAGCTTCATACCATCAACAGCGATATCATCCAGACGTCCTACGAATGGGCTGATAAAAGTAGCGCCAGCTTTGGCTGCCATCAAACCTTGAGCCGCGGAGAAAATCAGTGTTACATTCGTTTTGATTCCGTTCTTGGTCAGCTCGTTACAAGCGTACAAGCCGTCTTCGGTCATAGGAAGCTTGATAACCACGTTCGGTGCCCACTTGGCGATATCATAAGCTTCTTTGAGCATATCTTCAGCCTTCAGGCCAATAACCTCAGCACTCACGGGACCTTCAACGATACTGCAAATCTCCTGAATGACTTCCTTGAACACTCGACCTTCTTTAGCGATCAGTGAAGGGTTCGTTGTTACACCATCAACCAGACCCAAACGTTCAATACGTTTGATTTCTTCAATGTTACCAGTATCCAAGAAAAATTTCATTTGATTTCCTCCTCAGGTTTATATAATTCATAATACATATCACATGCGATGTACACTAGCTCATTTAAATGTAGCATATTGCACACGTTAAACTTATAATTAGTATGTATTACATCCTTAATTGTGACACATTTTAAATTTGAAAACAAGCTGTCTATGATTAAAATTTGATGAATTGTCGGAAGATGCTGAAATTTACCGATCTATGCTCATTTATAATATATACTACCCCACTTCATAAGGAGGTAATCATTATTCAACTGTCTGAAAGACAGCGGGAAATTGTTGATATTGTCCAGCGTCTGGCACCTGTAACAGGGGATAAAATTGCTGAAACACTGGGACTGACGCGTCCGACTCTCCGTTCTGATCTTGCTCTGCTCGTTATGCTCGGGCTGGTGGATGCCAAGCCGAAGGTAGGCTACTTGCCAGGACGTTACCCCAAATATGATAGTCATATCGGCAACATGCTCAAAAAGCTGACTGTGGCGGATATACTTAGTGATCCGATTTTGATTTCCGGTGAAACGACCGCCTATGATGCGGTGCTGATGCTGTTTCAGCAAAATACAGGCACGCTGATGGTCACAGGGGAGGAGCAGGAGCTCATTGGAATTGTTACGCGCAAGGATTTGCTGAAGGTCATGCTGGGGCATACCGATCTTCACACCGTCCCGGTGACCATGGCAATGACGCGCCGGGCCCAAATGACGACGCTTGCTCCAGAAGACTCTTTACTGGAAGCGATATCGAGACTGATTCGGCATCAGGTCAATTGTCTTCCAGTTTTGGACGAGCAATGTAGCTCCTCAACTCCAATTCAAGGGTTGGTAGGGCGGGTTACGAAAACGGACATCATGAACGCCATTCTGAGCTTGACAGAAGAAAAAACGTAAAAGATGAATAAGGGGGCCTTGTATGTATTGGTTGGCCATGCTGACGATGCTGATTGACCATGTCGGACTTGTGTTTTTTCCGACGGATCCGGCTTGGAGAATTGCCGGCAGACTTGCTTTTCCAATCTATGCCTACGCGCTGTATATGGGGTATACCCGTACCCGAGATATGCGGAGCTATATGCTCCGTCTACTCGGGCTGGCTCTGATTTCTCAGGTGCCCTATATGCTGGCGTTTGATGTATACAGACCGAATGTAATCTGGACGCTACTGGCCTCGTTGCTCGCGCTGGCTGCTGCATCCCGCTTGAAGCATTGGGCGGCTGTAACGGGTCTGTACGTCCTTACAGCTCTGGTCATGGAGTTCAGCCAGATGGATTACGGGGCCTATGGTCTACTGCTGGTTCTCATTTATCGATACACTCGCTCATATATGATGATTGCAGCCCATTTTGCTTTGAACGTTGTGTATGATATGGTGCACCACGCAAATCTCCAACACTTTAGTCTGCTGTCCAGCATTCTGATCGTATGTTTTGCAACGGGAGAGAGCGGATTTTATAGTCGGGTACCGCGTTGGTTGTGGCGCAGCTTTTACCCGGTACATCTGGCTGTTATCGCGGCAATTCGCATCTGGCCCTAATCTACATCTCATACAACAAAAGAACCTTTAAAACCACGACATAAATGGTTTTAAAGGTTCTTTTTTATCCTTGAATAAGCTAGCTAACGTTTAGGATACCTTGTTAGGACCTTGGGCAAAAGGAAGTGGGCGAAGGGGAGCACCTTCCTTCATGTATTGCACCAATACTTCTGGAATATTGTGTATTCCACCTGCATTGACGCGATAGCCGTTCATTTGCCCAGGCGAGTTAATCCCCCGTTTTACCGTGAATGTAACGTCAATTCCCAAGGAACGGCAAATTTCCAACGTCTCCTTGGTATACCCACCATAAGGGAAGGCAAGTACATTCTGATCATTGTGTAGATGCTTGAACAGCTTCTTGTCAGCCATGTCCAAGTCGGTATAAACCCGCTGTTTGAACTCATTCTCTGTTTCCATTCGCCCCAGCTTTTTCGAATACACCGGGCCCATCAGAAGCGGCTTTTGTTTGGTGCGGGCTGTGTTGGAGTATCCGTAAGCATGCTGGTCATTGGTGTGATTGTAGAAATCAATGCCTTCGGCATGCATCTGATGAATTTGATCCCATGTGAGCTTTGGAATACCAATGTGCTTGGGATTGCTGATCGTGGACGTGATGAGAAAATTGGTTGCCGGTACCTGGTACTTTTTCAATACGGGAAAAGTGTCCGTGTAAAAGGACTCATAGCCATCGTCGAATGTCATGAGTACCGCATTATCAGGAACCTTGGCTTTATGTAAAATAAAGTCGGTATACTCTTTCATCGTGATCCAGTGGAAGCCGTTAGCTTTCATTTCGTCCAACTGCCTCGTTAAATTACTAAGCTTGAGAGCGCCGGGATCAGGTGGAGTCTTGGTCACCTCATGATACATCAGGACAATGACTTTGTTTTGGTAATATACTTTATCTGGTGTAGGCGTCAGTGAGAATAAATGGCGTACCAGCCGATCTGCATGAGCTGTACGTGTACGATGAGTCCCTTTAACTGTAGGTGTGTGGTATATGCTACGTGCTTCATACACCAAAATCCCTAAAATAGCCAACAAACTTATGATTAGCAACGTTCTTTTAAAAAAAGTGTGTTTCATTGAATGACATCCCCCGCATGCAAAAAATTCTGAAAGTATAGAGGTTTATACTAAATATGAAACTAGCAAAATCTAGTCTATCATACCGAAAACATTCGGGGGAAATATCACAACTTTGTTACCTCTGTGTTGCTTTTACAGATACCGATGAAGAGGTCGGGAAGTAACCGATCTCGACGGCATGCTGGATCATGTTCCGAATAAAGTTAAGGTCGGTTGCCGGGCATTGAACGCCAGCTTGTTCCAGCAGAGCTGCGGTTACAGAGCATCCGTAACGGTAAGCTGAATCCTTAGCTCCGTCACCTTCCAGTTGTCCCATAGCAAGGTGAAGTGCATCCTCCTGAATGCCGGAAGACGGATTCAGCAGCCAAGCGCTGTAATCGTCAAAAGGCAGGGTTTCTACTGCGTAACCGAGTTGGTTTACCATAGCGATCAGTTCATCATATGGCAATGGGTTCTGATTGCAGATATGGAAAATGCGGTTTGCGCTTTTTTGATGAACGGACAGCTCTACGATAGCACGGCTGGCGTAATCAATCGGTGTGAAGTCCGTATGCCAATCAGCTTGTGGCGCTTTGCCCAGCAGCAGCATCGCCTTCATCATGCGATAATAAGCATTGCTGTCGATATTTCGCTGGAAGCGTCCGTTGGCCGAATGGGCTGTCAAATTACCCGCGCGATAGATCGAGACAGGCGTACCCGCTTGAGCTGCTTGGAACAATAGCTTCTCTGCTGCGAGTTTACTGTTCGTGTACAGGTTGTCCACGTTCAATTCGTCTGGGAAGGCAGAAAGCTCCAATGCCGACTCCCATTTTCCTTCGTTTGCAAGATCCTCCGGTATCCCCATAGTGGAGACATGATGGAACGATACTCCCGGCTTGGCTTGAGCGATTTTCAGCAGTTCCAGTGTTCCGGTCACATTCGTGCGATCGAAGGCTGCCGAATCACCAAAATGGCGAACATCAGCGGCGCTGTGAATGATGCCGTCGATTTGGTGCTCCAGCATATGGCGGTCGACGGAAGAGAGACCAAGATCAGCTTGCTCCAGATCCCCATAGACAGCTTTTACCCGTCCTTCGATCAAGCTGGAGATATCTTGTCCAAAATATCCCATCAATACGGACTGAATACGCTCGATACCGGATGGACCGTCCTGAGAAGGGCGTACCATCGCGTATACTTTGGCTTCTGTCCGTTGAAGCAGGTCATACAGAATGTGCGAGCCCAGATAGCCTGTAGCACCGGTCAACAAAATCACGCGCAAGTCGCGGACTTCAGCTAAGTCAGAAGCACCAGACAACTCAATAGGATGCTCATTCAAGTCCATTTTTTCTTGAGAAATCGCAAGTGGCTTGCGTTGCGGCGTTTGTTCCGTACCTAATTGTTCCACATATTCAGCAAGCTCGCGAACGGTTTTGTAGCGGAAAAAATCTCCGATGCGCAGCGCGCCATAGCGCGGCTTTAGAATAGCCAGCACATGAATGACACGAAGCGAATCGCCCCCAATCAGGAAGAAATCATCGGTAGCGCCAATGTTATTTTTACCAAGCACTTGAGTCCATGCTTCGGCAATAAGTGTTTCGGTTCCTTCTCGGAGAGGTTCCCCGCCAAATGAAAGATCAGACGCTTCCGGAAGTGGTCGCAGGGCCAACTTTTTGCGATCGATCTTGCCAGTTGGTGAAATTGGCATGGCTTCCAGATGAACGACATGGCTTGGTACAAAATAAGAAGGCAGCTTGCCCCCAATATAAGACTGAATAACGTCTTGTGGAATGGATTGTCCATCCGAAGTGGTAAAATAGCCAACTAACATGTTCTGATCTGTGTGATCTTTGACGGCTACTACAGCGACGTCCTGAACACCTGGATGTTTGGAAAAATGGTCTTCAATTTCTCCAATTTCAATCCGATTCCCCCGAATTTTGAGTTGTGAATCCTTGCGGCTTACGTATTCAATCGTACCATCTGGCAGCAGCTTGGCGATATCACCCGAGCGGTACATTTTTTCACCCGGAACAAAAGGATTGTCCACGAATGATTGGGCTGTACGTTCTGGCTGATGGAGATAGCCATGGGCCAATGCAGGAGTAGCAATGCATACTTCACCCGGAATATTGACAGGGCAAAGCTTGTTATCATCGTTAACGATATACACTTTGTAATTGTAAATAGGCTTGCCGATCGGAATATTGACGACATGCTCAGGCACGGCACCACGGACCCGATGGGTCGTCGTTGCTACGGTGCATTCTGTCGGTCCATATACGTTTACGATGTCGGTATCTGTACCGAATTTGCTTTGGAACGCTCGAACTTGTGAGCCGTACAGCGCTTCTCCTGCCACGGTAACAATCCGTACCTTAGCGAGTTTGCGATAGCCTTCGTCTGACAAGTACGTAGATAGCTGATTAAAGAATACGGTCGGCAAAATGGTAATAATCGTCGTGCCTGTACGTGCAATGGCTTCAGCGAATTCTTCAACAGATACACGTTCTTCGGAAGACAGCAAGTACAATTTTGCACCGTAAAACAAGGCTCCAATTGTATCCCAAACGGATGCATCGAAGCTGTAGGTCGCAAATTGGGTCAATACATCCTGAGGTGTAATGTCGCAATCGCGTTGCACGACAGCTCCTAGGTTAACGACACCGCGGTGAGCGATCAGGGCACCTTTCGGTTTGCCTGTAGAGCCGGATGTATAGATGACATAAGCTAGATCATCCGGACTTACATTAACGTTCGGATTGCTTGCAGCATAGCCTGCCAGTGGCCCGTTAATCGCTAAAATTTCTTTTACCGTCTCAATGGAACCGCACAGTTCAGTCGCTTGTTCCATGAGTGCGGAAGTTGTTAAGACAAAAGGAGAACGCGTGTCTTCGACAATGTAGCTACTCCGGTCAGCAGGGTGGGCGGGATCAACAGGTACATATACGCCTCCGGCTTTCAGGATACCAAGCAGTGAAATGACGGTCTCTAAGCTCCGTTCCATGAAGATAGTCACGAATTCACCTTTGGTAAGACCTTTGGATAACAAGACACGTGCGACTTGGTTAGCACGTTCGTTCAACTCACGGTACGTGTACTCTCCAGTGTGTGAAGCAATAGCCGGACGATCAGGGTATTGTGAAGCCGCCTCCTCAAACATTCCATGAATAGTTTGGTGCTCAGGATATTTCACAACTGTATTATTTAAAGCTTCGTGAGCAGCTCGATCCGCATCCGATAATATATCAATGGAATTCACAAGTGCATGGCTGTTGGTTAGCGCGCCACGCAAAAGGGTTTCAAAGTATTCTGCGTATCGGACAACCGTTGTTTCCAGCAAGAGTGATTGATCATAACGTATCTGTATTTGATAAGCGCCATTGTGTTCACTAACAGCCCAGTCCATAATACGGGATTCTACACCGCTGTCCGTAGGCAGATTTGCCGAAAATGAAGTATCGGCTTGTGGTTCCGCAAGGTATGCATTAGGCTCACGGAGCATGTCCTGAAATAAGTCTGCTAGTTCGTGAAAAGTCGTTTCCTTTTCGACTGTCAGCGAAGCTGTAAGCAGACCGGTTTGTGGCACAAATGTAGAAAAAGAAACTTCTTCTTCTGCGGATAGGCGATATACCCATGCAGTATATGCTGATAAGAGCAACGCTTGCTTGTCTTCCGCAGTTTTTTGCTGATTTAATTGTTCCGAGATGGACGCTTCTAACTCTACTTGATAAGTAGAGGATGTATGCTTGCGTTGTATACGTGCACAATCCAAGGGAACTAGGAATGGGGATGGGATTGTCTGTGTGCTGTTTTGTAGTAATGAAGCCATTACGCTAACCTCCTGAATGTATGATGTCTTAATATAAATGATAAACTCAGTAAATGCCTCCGATCCCTTCAAATGCATGAACAGGAGGGAGGCATTACCGAATGATTTACTTATGAAATTAATTTTGGAGTCGATAAATAGTTATTATGATTTGGTACGGTTGGTGTCTGCAATTTTGAAATAAGATGTAATTTCTTGAAGCTCTTCAGACATGGATGTCAATTTATGGGATGAATCAATAATCGAATCCAAAGAAGCTTTTTGTTCCTCCACCGTTCGCACAATGTGAACACTGTTATTGGCTGTTTTGGTTACGGTGGAAGAAAGATCGTCTGCTGTTGCTGTCATTTCCTGTGTACCCGCAGATATTTGCTCAGTAGCACTGGATACTTCTTGGATTTGCCATGCTACATTTTTAGTTGCTTGAAGAATATCATTGAACAGCACGCCTGCTTGTCCGGCAACGACGATTCCGTTTTGAACTTCAACGTTTCCTTGCTCCATCGACTTCACAGCTTGTCCGATTTCACTTTGAATTTCTTCAATCAGGGACGTAATTTGTTTGGTTGCATCCGCAGATTGTTCTGCCAGCTTACGTACTTCACTGGCAACAACGGCAAAGCCTTTACCTTCTTCACCAACACGGGCAGCTTCAATAGAAGCGTTCAGAGCGAGCAGGTTGGTTTGACTGGAGATGCCTGAAATGGTACTGATGATATTGCCAATTTCCTGCGAACGACTGTCCAGCAACTTGATGATACGGGAAGTATTGGTTACTGTATCGGTAATCAAGTGCATTTGGGATGATACCTTACCTACAATCTCGTTGCCTTCATTAGAACGTTTCTCTACCGAATTGGCTTCCTCCGCAACATTGGAAGAACTAGTGGCAATATTTTGAATTACCGAAGCCATTTCAGCCATGGCACGTGCACTATCACCTGTTGCTTTTTCCTGCGAACGGATATTCTCCGTGATTTCACTGATGTTTTGATTGATGATGTTGGAATTGATTCCGTTTTGCTCGCAGATTGCGAGTAATTCCTTGGCAGATTCATTGACTTCATCCGTTGTCTGCTTCACTTTGGTCATAATGCTGTTAATATGACTTACCATATTGTTGAAGTTCTGATTCACGAGCCCCAAATCATCATGACCTGCATGAATTTGAACATCCAGATTTCCTCTGCTTACTTCACTGATACCGTACATCAGTTGCTTAATCGGGGACAGCGTGCGTTTTACAACCCAATATTGAAGCGCCAGGCAGATCAGTAGGAAAATCACTAAAATGGTAGCGCCGCTAATGAGTAGCTTGGTCAATCCTGCAGGTACGGCACCGGCATCTGCATCGACTGCAAAATATGCAAAGATTTTGCCACTTGGATCTTTAATCGGAGTCATCAAAGTCGTCCATGTACCAAAAGAATCATCGTAGAAGCTGGTGAATGTTGGTTTGCCACTGTCCAGCATACCGGTTACGCCTACTGCTACGACATTGGGTTGCTCGTACATGGAGCCAACGAGCAGCTTATCTTTTTCAAATGCTTCTCTGAGATCCGTTGGCATCGCCACAATAGATGTTAGATTGCCATTTTCGAGCTCCGTCCCGAAAATATAAGCATGAGAGATATTCGGATTCGTCGCCATGATGTTATCTAGATACGCGCGGAGTTTGGTTTGAACGGGTCCATCATAATTTTTCTCTTGAACCGCTTGGGTTACTTCATCGGAATTAATGCCCTGGGCCCACTTCAATGTGATTTTTTCCACTTGCCCATGCAATTGGTCTATCAAAATCGTACGTTGGATCAAATAACTGGACACAATAAGGACTAGCCCAATCAATACGATGTTGAAGAAGGATAATAATAAGTTTTTGGTGAAGAATGATAAGCTACTCCACTTTTTCAAAATGTTCCACTCCCTGGTTGTATTTTTGTATATGGTGTTGAACCGCTTATCGAATGAGATAATCAAGTCCCCCTTACAAACATATTAATCGAGATCATAGACCCTTGAATTTTAAGTAATAGGTCTTAAGTCCTTTTATAGACAAGTATGATATCCCTATATATATGTCGTACGAAAAGCCCTTGAAATGAATACCTTACACAATAAAAAATTAATTTTTAATAGGTAAACGCTGTCTGTGTTTCAGTATATTCCAATTTATACTTCTACTTGAAATTCGACTTCATTACAGTCCATAAGCAACTATTCAACAGAAACCATCATACTTTATAATAGAGTCAAATGCACTTATCAATTTGGGACATTTTTCATATTTGACGTTGGAAATGCTTGATTTAGCGCGGTTTTTGTGAATTGTTTGCGAAATGAGTCCTTATATCCATGTAAAGAGAAGAGGGATAAGAAGAATGTCCAAGCTTACGATTTTAAAGGTTGAGAGTAATCATGAGGATCTGCATAAGTTGATCCAAAGGCTGGATGAGGACTTGCTGGAAAGGTATCCTGCCGACGAAATTTACTTGGTCGATTTTTCCAATCCGAAAGTTAAAAAAATGGTTTTCGCTGTTGTGTATGTGGACGAAAAACCGGTGGCTTGTGGAGGGCTTAGGCCTATAGATGCGGAAGAAATGGAGCTCAAAAGGTTTTATGTCGATTCCTCTTATCGCAGACAAGGAATTGCGGTGAGTCTATTATCTTTTTTGGAAGAGGAAGCCAGCAAACGGGGAGTTGTAAGAATTAAACTGGAGACCGGAGCGGCTCAACCTGAAGCGATTGCTCTCTATACCAAACGGGGATACGAACCTATTGAACGGTTTGGGGAGTATGAACACGATGAAAACAGCCTTTGTTATGGTAAAAAGCTGTCTCTGTTATTATAAAGCGTTCTCTTATAAAATGGATGATGATCAATACTAGCCTATATAGCGGGAGAGATGATAATGAATTTGAAGCAAAAAGCGGCCGAAAAAGCAGTTGAAGCGATTCAGGACGGCATGAAAGTAGGACTTGGTACAGGATCGACAGCCTTTTGGGCTATTCAAAAAATTGGTGAGCGTGTAGCGCAAGGATTACATATACAGGCTGTAGCTACATCCCAAGCTTCGGAGGATCAGGCCAGGGAGCTGGGGATTCCCATCATTCCGTTTGATCAGATTGGAAGGCTTGACGTTACCATCGACGGTGCAGATGAGGTGAACGAGCAACTGGTACTGGTGAAAGGTGGAGGCGGAGCCCTACTGAGAGAGAAAATTGTGGAAAGCAATAGCGACCGATTAATTATTATTGTCGATGAGTCCAAGGATGTGAAGGTGCTGGGTGCATTCCCTTTACCCGTTGAGGTCGTACCCTTTGCCAGTGAATGGACGTTGGAGGCTTTGCGGCAGACGGGCTGTAAAGCGGAGTGGCGTATGAAAGACGGCGAGCGCTTCCTTACGGATAATGGTAATTATATTGCCGATTGTCGCTATGGTACGATCGAGAATCCGCAGGAATTGGAAATCCGCTTGAATCAAATTCCGGGTGTAGTCGATAACGGACTGTTCATTAATATGGCGGACCAGGTTATTATCGCACGGGCCAATGGACAGATCGACGTCCGTAACAAGTAATGTCTAGGACCCGCCTGCTTCATCATGTGGCATTGATGTTATTGATTTTATATACAGGGCTTCTATTATATTGGATGTTTCTCGGTTTTGGTCGTACATTACGACCAGGACCCCCGTATTCGTATAATATTGTTCCGTTTGATACGATTAGGCAATACTGGCGGGCAATGGAGTCGTTTCCTTTTCGGGTATGGGGTGTTAATTTGCTCGGTAATATTGGCGTATTTATTCCCTTCGGTATCCTTGTGCCTATCATTTGGGTGTCCATGCGAAGTATAGGCAGTCTGTTGTTAACGATAGTGATCGCACTGGTCATTCTTGAGGTGTCCCAAATGCTACTGGGCGCAGGTACAATGGATGTAGATGACATCATACTGAATGTTCTGGGAGTATTATGCGGCCGTGTTGCCTACGTATTTGTACGTAAGAAGTTAGGGATAACAACATAATCGTCCCGCTCTCTGGATCAGTGCTTTAAGACTGGCTGAGAGCGGGCTTTTTTTACATAATGAACTGTAACTTTCACATAATAGACGGTAATTCCTCCATTTATAGGCCGTAAGAGCAGGGAAAGGAACGCTTAAACTTGACAAAAGTGCACAATTAAGATATCTTGGAATAAAGATATGAGTAACGGAGGCTGTTAATATGTCTGTAAAACCAGATGATCAGGACTTAGCACTTAATTTGTTCGTTGTTCTGGCTCGTGCTTATAATTCGGTCACGTCCCGTACGAATCGGGACATTCATAGTCATGGATTAAATACAACAGAATTTGGAGTGCTTGATCTGCTGTATTATCGGGGACCACAGCCTTTGCAGAAGATTGGAGAAAAGGTACTAATCTCTAGTGGGAATATTACGTACGTGGTAGATAAACTTCAGAAAAAAAACTTGCTTACCCGTCGTGCATCACAAGATGATCGGCGTGTGATTTATGCAGAATTGACTGATGATGGACGTCATTTCTTTGAGCAAATATTCCCGCAGCATCATCGTGTCATTATGGAGACCGTAGATGGCTTATCTGTGGAAGAGAAAGAGCAGGCTATTCATCTGTTAAAAAAGCTTGGACTAACGGCTGAGGGGCAGAAGAGTAACGGATCATAAATTGTGCGTATGCAGGTTAAAACTGCTTTTAGATAAAATACCGACTTCTCGGTATTTTATTTTTTTGTCGTATTTTGGGGAGTAGGGTTAATGTAGAGACGCAAATCAGGTATAATTGTCTAATAGTCACGTCTGGAACAAATCCCCAGTATCTGTTTCGAATACAAATACCTTGTCGGGGAAGGAGCTGTACATGAGTATACAGCAATATACCGCAGGTGAATCGCTATTGATGCAAGCAGGAGCTTTGGCTGAATTAGTTACCCATAAGCAATACGAATTACAGCCCGATCTTTTGCAGCGTTTTGGGGATAACGGTAAAATAAAGACAAAACAGGATTCTATATATAGTTTGAACTATTTAGCTGAAAGTGTAATCATGAACAGCCCTATTTTATTTACACAGTATGTTTCCTGGTTAAAAAAGCTTCTGGAGGGTTTCGGCATAACCCAAGAAGATTTGAGCATCAATTTCAGATTAATCCAGCAGACGTTGGTAGAGCACTTCGATCATACGGATAAAACCATGGTGCTGGAGCATCTGGATTTGGGGATACAGCAAATTGGAAAGAAAGAGGAGTATGCCTCTTTTATTACAGATGATAATCCTTATGCTGCTAACGTGGCTCAATATTTGGAATATTTACTTTCAGGTAATCGCAGACAGGCTTTGGATTGGATCGTCCGTTTGCTGGATGAGGGTATCTCTATTCAACATACGTATAAATATATTTTTCAAATTTCGCAATATGAAATAGGCCGTCTATGGCATGAAGGCAAAATCACCGTCGGTCAAGAGCATTTTTGCACTGCCGCGACTCAATTTATTATTTCCAGCCTGTACCCCAGATGGATGGGAAGTGGAAGTAAGGAACGCTGCCTCGTGGCGGCGTGTGTAGGCAGCGAGCAGCATGAATTTGGTCTGCGTATGCTGGCTGATATATTTGAAATGGATGGTTGGGATACGTATTATTTAGGTGCCAATGTACCTAACCGGAGTCTGCTTCAGGCCATTGTGAGTTACAAGGCGGATGTGGTGGCTATCTCAGCTACCATGGCTTACCATGTCCATCTAGTGAAAGAGTTGATTGCTCTCATTCGGCAAGACCCAACGACTAGCCATGTGAAAATTATGGTCGGAGGCTTGCCTTTTAATCTCGATTCCCACTTGTGGCAGGAAGTAGGGGCGGACGGATACGCACCAGGTGCGGAGGAAGCACTGGAGGTTACAGGTGACTTACTTTCGCTCAGGAAATAAGGTTAGTTTTGTGAACCTGTTAGTCATTTTGTAAAGGGGGCCTTTTAATATGAAGGAACCGACAGCAGAAATGGCTGTCCTGCGGAAAACGGTCGAACAATTAACGGATGAGATTGTGAAAAGCAAGGCTGAGGAAGAAAAGCTGCTGAATGAATTTTCATCAATGAACAACGAACTGGTCAATCTGCAGCGTCAGCTTGCCAAAAGTAATGCGGAATTAACACGGACGAAGGAAGAAGCGGTACGGGCTAATGACCTAAAGAGCACTTTTCTGGCTGTGGTTAGTCATGAATTCAGAACGCCAATGAATGGAATACTTGGAATGATCGAAATGTTAGGTTCATCCAAACTTTCCCCAGATCAACGGCAGGCCATCGGTGTGATACGTGAGTCAGCCTCCCTGTTGTTGAACATGATTAATAATCTGCTTGATATATCCAAAGTGGAAGCAGGACAGATGGAACTGGAGATCGGAAATGTCAGAGTTCAGGCGATTATGAGCCACGTTGCTCAGTTGTTGGAGCCGCAAATCTATCAGATGGGTAACCGATTGAGTATAGAGACCGATACCAGTGTGGCAGAGCATCTGGAGGGAGATTTGGCAAGGATCATGCAGATCTTGCTCAATCTGTTGAACAATGCGAATAAATTTACGAGTGACGGATTGCTCATCGTTCGAACAAAATTAGTGGAGGAAACAAAAGATTCCCAACGTGTTCGGTTTGAGGTGCAGGATTCGGGTATTGGGATTTCACCGGAGGATCAGAATAAGCTGTTTCAGCCCTATGTACAGGCCGGTGAAGGAAGCGCCTCCCAATATGGAGGAACGGGTCTGGGGCTATGGATATGCAGTTCATTTGTGGAACTCATGCAGGGAGAAATTGGGGTCGTCAGTGAAGAAGGCCAAGGCTCTACGTTCTGGTTTGAAATTCCCTTCATGAAAGGATCGGAGCAGGCAGACGAAATGGAGAAGCATGAAACTGGTGATTTGAAGGTATTTAGCGAGTTGCTGCGTGAGCATAGTCATTCTCAAACTATTTTGGTGGCTGAGGATAATCGGGTAAATCGTCAGGTAGTGCAATTACAGCTTAACCACTTGGGATTCCAGCATATTGATTTTGCTGAGGATGGACAAGCTGCTGTAAGAGCGGCCTCCGAACGATCCTACGCTTGTATTCTAATGGATCATCATATGCCTCTGCTGAATGGTCATGATGCGGCGAAAGCGATCCGCCAGCGGGAAGCAGAAAACCAGCAACCACCTGTGCCAATCATTTCTTTGACCGGAAATGTGTCCGAGGAGGATCAGGCACGGGGCCAGGAGGTTGGAGTGAACGATTACTTGATAAAGCCAGTAACGATTGAAAGGCTCTCTGAAAAGCTTGTCAAATGGCTTCCAAAGCCTGAAACCGAGCCGATTTTGGATGAGGAAGTTATACGTGAAATTATGCTGCTGGACGAGGATGGCAGCACGGGACTACTGGAGTCATTGGTGGAAATGTATACTAGTGATACACCTGCCAAAATCAATAGGTTAAGAGAACTGGCTGCTGCGGGCGAAGCCACAAAAGTAGTAGAGGCTGCTCATGAGTTGAAATCAGGCAGCGTGAGTCTGGGTGTCGGGCGTTTGTCCTCGTTGCTGTCCGATATTGAACAGCTTGCACGGGAGAACCGACTTGAGAATGCGAAAGCGAAGTTGTCTGCGCTCCAATCTGTCTATCAAGCAACGTGTTTAGAGCTGGAACGCTATATTCACCAGTGCTAGACAGGTTTCCCCCTTGTTAGACTTGCATACGGAAGGAGGACGTAAGAGACATATATGAAAGAACAGTTACGTTCCATTCACCCGCTGGCCTGGACGATTATTGTCGGTACAATTTTTGGACGGATGGCGACATCCATGAGTATCCCATTTTTGTCTATTTACCTTACCACCCGTCTAGGGGTGTCACCCTTTCATACGGGGGTGATCGTTTCGGTCAGCTCGTTGGTCGGCATTTTTGCCAGCTTTTACGGTGGATATATTTCAGATCGAATCGGACGGCGTAAGGTGATGCTGATGTCCATTGCGAGCTGGGCGCTTGTATTCGTTGCTTTTGCGTTGGCGGAAGCAGCCTGGGCCTTTTTTGTGATTAATGCTCTGAATGGGCTGTGCAGATCCTTGTTCGAGCCAACCTCACGGGCACTGTTATCAGATGTAACCCCGAAGGAGAAAAGACTGCTTATCTACAATATGAGATATGCGGCCATTAATGTTGGTGTGGTGGCAGGGCCGTTGCTTGGTTTAATGTTAGGATCTGCATCCACGGGTACGCCGTTTATGGTAGCTGCTGGTGTGTACGCATTGTACGGGGTACTGTTGTTGATCCAATTTGCCCGGTATGCATCGGATCTGCATATAGGTACAACGGCGGGAGAGGCTCCACTGCGGATGGGCGAGGCATTCCGTACAGCCAGCCGTGATCCGGTGTTTATGCCGATTTTGCTGGGAACGGTATTTTGTGTGATGGGCTATGCTCATTCCAATTCCACAATGCCTCAATTCTTGTCCTTATCCTTCGCAGAAGGAACCCGATGGTTTACATACATGCTGACGGTCAACGCGGTTTGTGTATTGGCATTTCAATATCCGCTGGTGCGATTGGCAAGTCGATTTTCCCCGGTGAATTCCTTGATTGCAGGGAATATATGTATTGCGGTCAGCCTGTTGCTGTGCGGTATGCTAAACTCAGGCTGGATGTTTATACTGGATATGGTGCTGTTTACGGTTGGTGAAGTGTTATTGTTCACGATGTTGGACGTACTGATTGACCAAATTGCAGATGCTCAATATAAAGGGACCTACTTCGGTACAATCGGCTTTAATAATTTGGGAAGCGTGCTGGCTCCTTTATTTGGTGGCTGGTTGCTGGATATCTATGGTCAAACGGCGCCGCTTGCCGTTTTTGTTCCGGTTGCCCTGTCGGTTGTGATTGGCATTCCGTTTCTTCTGGTCGCACGCCGCCGTCTGGCGCAGCGTACAGCACGGATCGCGGCTCAAGGAGGAGAATCGGTGCAGCAACTGTCATCATAAAAAGGGAGTTGAGTGCAGGATGAAGTCGGAAGAAAATGTGCTACGAATCATACAATATATGAATGATCCGCAGGTACTGCAAGACTTGCGATATGTGCGAGAGCTGAAGTTGCCGCAAGGATGTATTGCCGCAGGCTATGTACGTAACCGGGTTTGGGACAAGCTCCATGGCTATACAACTGCTACACCTTTAAACGATATTGATGTTATTTACTTTGACCCGAAAAATACGCTAGAGGAACGAGATGAGTATCTAGAATTGTCCTTGAACCGTAAGCAGGCTGGACGTAACTGGTCTGTCAAAAATCAGGCTCGGATGCATATTCGCAACGGAGAGGCTCCTTATTCCTCGATAGAGGATGCGATGAGCCGCTGGCCAGAGACGGCAACGGCTGTGGCGGTTAGATTGAATGACAAGGATCAAATAGAGGTCATTTGTCCGCATGGATTGGAAGATCTGCTGGATATGCGGGTACGGCAAAGTCCTTTGTTTCGTCACACAACGGCTTTTCGTCAGCGTGTATTTGAGAAGCAGTGGCTTGATAACTGGCCGTTGCTTATTATGGAGAATTAGAGGTAATCCTAATTTCAGGATATTAAGGAGAGACGACATACAATGTTTAAAAATATAAAAACAGATTCAGATCGTGAGGAGGTTCTGGAGCTGTTAACCTACGCTGTGCTGGATCATCCTGAACGCGGAGAAGCAGCTTTACGTACCTATCAAGCCTCGGATGACTGGAAGCTGTTCGGTGTAGAAGATGAAGGACTTATTGTAGGTATTGTTGGCTTTGAGGAGCAGGAGGATGGAACAACCGTAATTCGCCATCTGGCCGTGTTGCCTGAAAACCGTCATAGAGGATATGCCAGAGGCATGCTGCTTACGCTTATCCAGGAGCGTAATCCGAAACGGCTTACTGTGGACACGGATGCGGAGGGGGCAGATTTCTTCCGCAATGTGGGCTTTGCCGTATATGGATCAGAGGATTTGCCGGATGGTGGGCAATTCCATTGTGTATATGAAATAGACGAAGAATAAGCGAATCTCCGGGTCCCGCGTTCCTCTTTCTACATAAGATATGTTATGTAGAAAAAGGGAGGTGGGTTTCATTGGCGTACCACTATACAGCGATTGGAGATTCTTTAACAACAGGTGCGGGGACGTTGCTGAGCGGCGGATTTGTACCTATCTATCGGCGAATGGCAGAAAGACATCTCCGTACGCCAGTCAGTTACGAGAATCTGGGAATCAACGGGCTGACATCGCAGGAGTTGCTGTCAATGGTCCGCAACAATCCGCTTTTTCGGTCGGCGCTCAGCCGGGCTGAACTTATAACGGTAACGATCGGCGGGAATGATCTGCGCCCATACATCAGCGCCCTTGCTGGAGATTCCGGCTTGTCGGGTTCCTCCATTCCGCAAGCCCTGAATCACACAAAAGAACATGTGCGCCAAATTGTACATGCCCTGTATCAGATAAAGTCCGGTCAGCGTGAGCCATTTATCATCCGAATGGTGGGATTATATAATCCTTTTCCAGGGGTAAGGGAGGCGGGAGTGTATGTGCGCCAGTACAACTCGTTTCTCTACACATTGGGCGGACCCAATTACCGGGTGGCGAACATTTATCCCGCATTTGAGGGCTATGAACGGGCACTACTTTCGTTAGACCGGGTGCATCCGAACAGTCGTGGTTATCGCGTGATTGCAGAAGAGCTGAATCGGCTTGGTTATGCACCGTTACGGTGAGCGTGATAGGATGCTTGGGATCGGACAAAGTATATTAAAGAAAGAGGTTCATCATGGCAGTAGAAACTGACCATCATGAACCTCTTTCTTTGCATTTCGGCGTGCTGTTTAGCCGATTATTTTACGGAATAAGCTGCGCGCAGCCCACTTGCGCTCACTTCGTTTGCGGTATTTGGGCAGAGAGCGATAGACGGCAATGGACTGGTTAAAGGCTACAATGGCCTCATCCTTGCGTCCCAGCATACGGTACATCAAGCCTGTCAGATAATAGCCCTCACTGGAAGAAGACTGAATCTCCTGAAACTGCTGCAGATAATGAAGCGACTTATTGACGTCACGTTCCTTGAAAGCAGCGGCTAAATGCAAATAAGGCTCACCGTATTGCACCCGCGGGTTAATATCCAGTGCTTTCAATAAATGCTGTTCTCCAACCTCCAGATGGTTTGTGTGTACTTCAGCCGTTCCCCGTGCGTTCCAATAGTCTGCTGATTCTTCATAACGGGATTCAATTTCCAATAACAGCTCCAAAGCCTGCGGATATTTCTTGCTTTCGATCCAGATACGTGCCAAATCGAACTTGGCAGCCACATCGTTGGTGTTTAGCGCAATCTGTTGGCGCAATCGAGCGGCATTGCGTCTTCTTTTCCATGGTTTGCTGATGCTGGGCAATACACCGACAAAGCTGCGATCCAATATATAGATCACGATTAGGAGTACGAGCATTGCCAAAAACGGGTTGCCGAGCAAACTCCATAGTAGAGAGAAAATTAAAAATTTCCCAATCATTCTGCTCCAATCCTCCTGTGCATGTAACAATCCATACTTTCCACATTATAGCATAGGGTCACTTTAAGGGTCATTAGCATGATGAGATTTGGAAGGATGGTAGAGGGGGCGAGAAGAGAAATACTTATTTGTGATGCTCGATGTATAGTTTTACGAGAAAAGGAACCTTTTTTTATTTCCGCCAAAAGGTTGAACAGTCTGCCTTATCCAAAATATTAAACTCGATCATTTTCTCAAGTAATGAGAAATCAACTGGACTATCCCACTGGATACGTACCAACTGCTTGGTGTGATCATAGCCAGCCTGCACAATTAACTCAGAAAAATGATTAATCCCTGCCTTTTCAGGGGCAACGGCCAAATGATGTTTGGCTACGCTAAAGCCAATAATAAATGTGCCGTGATCCGTAAACATAGGTTGATTCCACGCAATTTTTGCCATTAAATTTGGAAACTTCTTGGTTACCCAAGCCAAAACCTCTTGCGTTCGGGCCCGATGTTGGGGGTTATCAATATGCTCTAAATATTCTGCAAAAGCTTCCATGTTGTTCCCTCCTTAATTAAAAATTATATCGTTCAGAAAAATTCCTCAAACCTATTTGTAATTAAATGGTTTAAATATCATTTTATCGCAGCAACATGTTTCTCAAGGAATAATTGTCTGTTGAATAATCAAAAATATATTTAGATATAAAAAACACCTTTTATGTCCTGTTATATTCCTCAGCAAGAATAGAGTGCAAACATGAATCATGAAACTCACCTTTGTAGTACCAGTGTTCACGCATCAAACCTTCACGTTGCATTCCGATCTGTTGCATAACCTTCTCAGAAGCCTTGTTTTCTGGACGACATGTTGCATAAATACGGTGGACAGCAAGTGTGCTAAATCCAAAGTCTAGTAACGCTCGTGCTGCCTCTGCTGCATAACCCTTCCCTTGATAATCTGGATTCAAAACGTAACCCAATTCTGCATTAGTATCTTTGACATGAATACCCATACCGCCGATCAGGATTCCATTATTTTTCAGACAAACGGCTAGTTCGTAGTCTTGTCGTGGCTGTTCCTGCTGCGAAGCTAAAACTTGTTCTATATATGCCTTTGTATCTTCTTCTGTATTCGGTCCCCAGGCTGTATATCTAGTAACTTCAGGCAATGACGTGTACGTATGTATACTTTCCCAATCAGATCTGAAAATATCACGAATGATGAGCCGGTTTGTCTCAAATTGCATAATTATTTATTCCTCCTGTCTATAGTCAAAAGACTCTACCTAGTATTTCAAAACGATTAATACCTCAATCCAATTTTTTAAGCGAACGTAGTCTTTAAACGTTATGACCTCCATTTTACAATGAATCCAGACCTTTTGCCGCCTGAACGCAATCCGCAAGGGAGCGTCCGGCAAAAGGCAATTAGAAGATAATGAATGTGGACTGGAATAGCCTACTGTTACTGGCTATCTGGTTCGTCCTAAAACAGCCTGCGCGCTGTTACGAAACGTTTCTGCCATTTATCGTCAAGCGTGTCAAAATGAACGCCGCGTTCTTTGGAGAATGTATGCAGCAATTTGTTGTTCCCTGCATAGATAGCCACATGGCCGATCTCTAGCCCGCGTGCGCTGAAGAACAGCAGGTCGCCTTTGCGCAGCTCGTTCAGCCCGACCTCCCGCCCTTCTTTAGCCTGATCATAAGAGACACGGGGGAGGTCGATAGAGAGCGTATGCTGGAACACTTCCCCCACAAAAGAAGAACAATCAAAGGTCGATGTCTGTCCGTTTGCTGCGCCGAATTCATAAGGGGTACCGAGAAATTTCTCTCCGTAGGCGATGAGTTCATCTCCCTGCCGTTCCGCCAGGGATGGGCTGGAATAGTCGCTGTATTTTGGTTTTGCCGATATGTATCCGGTCAGGTTGTCTTTAGTGCGCACTTCCAGCCAGAGAGCATTGGCCTCGCGGATGACGTGAACCTTTTCGCTGGCTGGAATAAGCCGCAGGGAAGGGGAAGCTCCCGATGAATCCGGTTCGCTGCGCAGGTTGACCCTGGAAAGAACTGTTGTGAAAAAATCGTCCCTGGAGGCAATCCGGATTGTCCGGGTAAGGGCATCCCACTTCACTGTGCTCCCAAGTGCTTCGCTCACAAAACGCAGTGGAATCATCGTGTTGCCCTCAACGATCTGTCCCGGAACATTCAGGGACAGCGTTTTGCCGTTTAGGGTAGCAACGAGTTCCCCGATGTGGTAGGTCAGCACCGTGTCGGTTTTGGTTGCTGTTACGGTTTTGCTGAATCCGTTCCAGGAAAGCACAGCTCCTTGCGCCTCAAACAACTGACGCATGGGGACGAGCGTTGTCCCGTCTAGCAGCAGCGGCTCGGCGGCAAGCTGAAGCGGGTGGTCATCCACATAAACGGTCGTCACTGGAGTCAGCGGTACCGACTTCGCATAAGACGGGTTTGCTTGGAGCAGCGATACTGCCAGCAGAGCCAGCAATACTCCCTTGTTGATTGTCATGCTGTCATCACCTCGTTGTTAATGTGTTCATCTAAGTTGTACGAGGCTTCCTCCGATTAGTTGTGTACCAAATATTGGATTCGTTTAAAAAACAAAACAAACAAAAATAAAACCAATAAATATCTGTGTTTTATTATTGACATCAAAATAAAATAAAGATAAAATTATAAATGTGAAATATTTCACTTTAGAGAATAATTCCGTATTTAGCGAGGCAACAAGAAGTGAATCCTTTAGGAGGCCGATTTTATATGAGCGCACATGTATTTTTTGTACCATCTATCAATCTTATGGGAACAGGCTGTTTGCATGAAGTTGGGCCGTATATAAAAGAACTGAATTTAAACAAAGCTCTAGTCGTTACGGATAAATTTTTGATGAAGAGTGGCATTGCAGGCAAGGTTACATCTTTGCTAGATGATATTGGATTGAACTATGCGGTATACGATGAAGTAAAACCAAATCCGACCTGTAAAAATGTACATGATGGTGTTCAGTTTCTGCAAGAAAACGGATGTGACTTTTTAATTTCGATTGGCGGAGGATCACCACAGGATACGGCTAAGGGAATCGGCATTATTGCTACCAACGGGGGACATATAACCGAGTATGAGGGCGTTCATAAATCCAAGCACAAATCGCTTCCTATTGTAGCTATTAATACCACAGCAGGAACATCGGCTGAAATCACGATCAATTATGTCATTACGGACGAAGAGCGCAAGGTCAAGATGGTTATGGTTGATAAGAATAGTGTAGCTACGATTTCGGTCAACGACCCTGAGCTGATGGTAGACAAACCCGCCGCGTTAACGGCAGCTACAGGGCTAGATGCTCTGACCCATGCTATTGAAGCTTTGGTTACGCCAGGTTCCTATCCTGTAACGAATGCGACTGCGTTGGCAGCAGTAGAGATTATTTTTAATCATTTGGCTCGTACAGTGAGCAACGGTCATGATATAGAAGCACGTGAGCAAATGGTATACGCTATTTTCTTGGGAGGACTTGCATTTAATAATGCCGGATTGGGTTACGTTCATGCGATGGCGCATCAGCTTGGCGGCGTATACGATTTGCCTCATGGTGTTTGTAATGCCATGCTGCTGCCGATTGTGGAGGAGGAGAATGCCAAGCATGTACCAGAGAAGTTTCGTGCCATCGCTAAGGTCATCGGTTTTGAAGATAAGGGGAAAACGGATAAGGAATGCGCAGACTATGTAATCCAAAGAATCAAAGACCTGTCGAAGGAAGTAGGGATTCCTTCCAAACTTTCTGAACTGGGTGTAAATGAAGTGGATTTGGATCTGCTTGCCGAGAACTCAATGAAGGATGCTTGCGCTCCGGGCAATCCGTTCATACCTAGCAAAGAACAAGTTATCGAGATGTTTAAGAAAATTCTTTAAATAAAAGATGCAATTATTTTACTAAATACTATAAGGGCTGTCCCAGGAACTGATCGAAGTATACTGGGAACGGCCCTTTTTATTCGCATTTTCTGCTAAGAGATTTGTGAGACTAGAGATAAGACAACCCCATTGAAGATTAAAGGCACAGCTCTCTCGGCTAAATCTGTAGGAGACTCTTTTTTTCCTTCCACATTCCAGCGAAAGGTTACACCATAAATGGACCAGCTTAAAATGGTCGCGGCAAGTTCTAACGTTCTTT
Source organism: Paenibacillus sp. FSL R7-0340 (assembly GCF_038002205.1). Lineage (NCBI taxonomy): Bacteria > Bacillati > Bacillota > Bacilli > Caryophanales > Paenibacillaceae > Paenibacillus > Paenibacillus sp. FSL R7-0340. The sequence goes on along the minus strand of NZ_JBBOBY010000001.1, from coordinate 4,094,025 downwards.
GGTCTGTATTATTGGCTTCTCTTGTTATGAGTTGAAGTATGAATTGCTCTAATTGATTCTTAATATGTTCTTCCAGGATCGGTGCCACTGAATTATATTTATGAACGCATTGGTTACTTGAGTCGTGATAGTCACATAACGAAAGAATAAGTTTCTGAATGATCTCCTCCGACAAACGTGCCTCAGCATCAATCCTCTTGATAACATACTCCAAAAATGCGTCTGACAAAAGGGTTTCAAGCAGTGCATATTTATCTTGAAAATGTGCATAGAACGTGGCACGGTTAATGGTGGCTTTTTGGGTAATGTCATTGATCGTAATCGTGTAGAAGTCTTTCTTATTTAATTGGTCAACGAATGCGTCGAGAATTAATCTACGTGTTCGAATGACGCGCGGATCGTTTGGGTTGGGTGAGGTTACACCAGGCATCCTCAAGACACTCCTTTCAGGTAAATTAAATGATTCCCCCATTATAAACATGTGTTGTTTTGTCAACAAGTGAGTTTAGATATACAACAATTTTATAACTCTTTTGGTTAAGCAACAGAATGAACATTTTGTCGGTTGAATGATAAATTAAACATTGCTAACATTTCACTTGCACCCCGTTTGATGGTGCACGAGCTTTTTATATATCGCTAAAAACGATAAAAGAAAATGGGGAGGTACAATCCTTGAGTAATCAACCGCAAAATGTCCATTCAACAGAAGCTTTATTTCAACCTTATACCATTCATAATCTGACCCTACAGACTCGTATTGTAATGCCGGCAATGGGCCGCGCTTTTTCACCAAATGGTGTGCCAGGACCGGATGTAGCCGCTTATTATCGCCGTCGCGCAGAGAATGGTGTAGGTCTTATTATTACTGAAGGTGCAGTAATTGACCATCCTGCTGGAACAAGTGAGCCGAGGATACCTAATTTTTATGGAGAAGCGGCTTTAAACGGTTGGGCTGAAGTGGTCAGACAGGTTCATGAAGCCGGTAGTAAAATTTTTCCACAGATTTGGCATATGGGGATGGCTCGCCCTTTGGGATCTCAGCCGAACCCAGAAGCGCTGTCGATTGGTCCATCAGGGCTGGATCTGGAAGGAAAAAAAGTGACCGAGCCGATGACAGAAGAAGAAATCGTCAAGGTCATTGGGGCCTATGTCGATGCAGCTGCGAATGCAAAACGATTGGGCTTTGACGGCGTTGAAATTCACGGAGCGCACGGCTATCTGGTTGATCAATTCTTTTGGGAGAGAACGAACCAACGTACGGATCGCTATGGTGGCGATATCATAAAACGTGCACAATTCGCCATTGAGCTTGTGGAAGCTATTCGTGCTGAGGTTGGCCCTGATTACCCTATTGCCATGCGCCTATCCCAATGGAAAATGAATGATTACAACGCAAAGCCGTTCGATACACCGGATAAACTGGGGCAACTCCTGAATGTGTTAGTACAAGCGGGCGTGGACATCTTCCATTGCTCGACACGGCGCTTTTGGGTACCTGAATTTGAAGGCTCCGATTTGAGCTTTGCCGGATGGGTGAAGAAGCTGACTGGAAAAACCACGATTACGGTTGGCTCTGTAGGTCTGGATGAGGATTTTGTAAGTTATACGGAAGGGAAAGGGGCAGGACACCAAGATATTAATGAACTTCTGGAACGGCTGGACAACAATGAATTTGATCTGGTAGCTGTTGGGCGTGCGCTTCTGGGTGATCCTGCATGGGCTACAAAAATACGTGAAGGCCGAATTCATGATCTTCAAACCTTTACACCTGAGGTACTTCAAACGCTCAACTAAAACATATCATACTTCCAATATCTCTTTAAATAAACAGTGTAAGCCAAAATACTCAAAGTCAGGTAAGGAACTTTGGTGTTTTGGCTTTTTTATGCGTCTGCAATAGTAGTCCACCATGAACCATTTTAGATTAAGTCATATTTGCTTTAAAGTTTTCTTGGGTACTCAAGTATTGAATTTTCTTTAAAAGCTGCTCCATTTAACAAGCTCCTATCTATTTTAGATTTCATTATATCAAATTTAATCCTAGTTCTTTGAATCATTCATATGCTAAAACCAGATCAGACTGAAACCAACACTTGATATATATAGATGTCTATGTAATAATGCTTGTATGTTAAAAAATAATGCAGCTGCACTGATAGGAACCATTAGAGACTCGATCAATAAATTGATTGTGTCTGAGCTCGAATCGAATGGAATTGAAGGAATTGTTCCTACTCATGGTGGAATTCTAATGTTCCTTTATCAAAAGGACGGGCTTTCCATTAAGGAATTGACGCAAAAAATTTCTCGTCAGCAACCCACTGTCACTGTTTTGATAGACAAGCTAGTGAAGTTGGGGTATGTCGAAAGAAAAAAAGAAAGGGAGGATAGTCGGGTTACCTTGATATTTCTGACCGATAAGGGAAGAGAGATAGAGCCTGTATTTGAGATGATCTCCAATAGATTACAAGAAACCATCTATGGTGGTCTCAAAGATGAAGAAAAAGAACAGCTGGAATATTTGCTGGAGCATGTAAAAAACAGATTATAAATTTTTTTAAGTAAATGTATAGATATCTATATTAATATCAAAATAACAATAAAACATCTGGAGGTTATTAAAATGAAACATCTTATTATCTATGCTCACTCTAACGCAGAAAGCTTTAATCACGCGATACTCGAAACGGTTGTAAATACTCTGAAAGAAAAAGGTGACGAAGTCGTTGTACGTGATCTATATGCCCTTGATTTTCAACCTGTATTAAAACCTGAGGATACTGCCGCTATGAGAGCAGGGCAAACTCCGGCTGATATCAAAGTGGAGCAGGAATACATCTCACAATCGGATACAATTACTTTTATTTCTCCCATCTGGTGGACAGGTCTTCCTGCCATCCTGAAAGGTTACGTTGACCGTGTATTTGCATACGGATTTGCATATACGGCTGGTGCGGAAGGGATTAATAAGCTGCTTACAGGTAAAAAAGGTTTTATTGTGAATACACATGGTACTCCCAACGCGATCTACGATGAAATCGGTATGACCGCAGGATTGAAGATCACATCAGATACGGGAATTTTTGATTTCGTTGGAATTGAATCCGTCGGTCACTTGCTGCTTGGAAGTATTGGTTACCTTGATGAAGATGGTTATAAAGGACTGCTGAAGCAAGTCCAAGACACGGTTAAAACGGTGCTGTAAAGTCAGTTTATGTTCTCTTAGAAACGTAAGACATTCTTTAAATGATGAGGTCAACCCGTATTTAGTGGTTGGCCTTTTCTTATAGTGCTTATATATCTCCAACATCCCGGTTCATAGATCTTTTGAATTTGTAATAGCATCTTGGGGCAGATATAACTGGACATTCAAGGGTGTGTTGAAGCATGACTCTATGATCTTTCGACAGTTTTGGAATGTCCCTCTACGATTAAGTACATGTAAACGTCAATAGGGTCCTCACGTTCAATTTTAAAACCAAACCGTTCATAAAGACGTCTGGCTGAGCTTCCTTGCAGAACATTTAAGGTTACATGTTTTCCTTTTACATGATTTTGTTCTAGCAGATTTTTTAATATTTGACTGCCGACTCCTTTACCTTGGTAACTGGGATGAATATAAAAATGCTCCAATAAATAACCGTCTAATCTCGGTTTAAAAGCTATGCAGCCCACAAAAGAAGAGTCTTCCTCAATGATCCAGGTATGGACAGAATCGAATGCATCACGAAAGCGTTGACGAACTTTCTCTTCATCAAACCTTCCTAATCTGGTTAAATCGTTCCGCAGTACAATCGCCCGTAAATTAGCAATGCTTTCAATATCCGAATTGTGGGATTGGCGAAGAGTAAACCGTTTCATCTTATGTAACAACTCCTTTACCGTAAACTGGCAAGAGGTGATCAAGCGTATTTTTTCTTATTCGACGCTGAGCTCATTAACCCTTGTATTAAAATTCACAAATATTTCATTGTTATTATCGTGGGCAATTCATTATAGTACATAGTATTAATAGTTAACTGTATGTATTATGTGTTTTGCGGAGGTTCACTATGAAAGATTATGAACTAAGGGACGAATTGAGAGAATCCGTTAACCGGATTTATGACATGGAATTATTCAGTAGCCTGACGGAGCTTGTTCAGGGGGAAAACCATGTGCTTCAATATTTAGTTCAGCATCGGGATGATGAAATTAATCCTTCCTTGCTCAGCGATCATCTGCATGTATCCAGATCAAGAATTACGGCAGCGCTTACGGGATTAAGGAAAAAAGGCTATGTGACTATGGAAATGTCTGAGCATGACAGACGACGAATGTGTGTAAGGCTCACAGTAGATGGTGAATCGTTGATCAAACAGAAGCAACAGAGAATTGAGGGTTATTTTGAAGCGCTTGTAGTAGGTTTGGGTGAGAAGAATGTGAAGGATTTTATACGGTTAATTGAGCTTTCTTTGAGTATTATGAATGCGGGTTCTATTGAAAAATAACATAATGTGAGGGTGTACCGGGTGAGATATAAAATAATAGCAGACAGCTGCTGTGATTTAACGAGAGAGCTTAGAGAAGAGATGCAAGTTACTACAATTCCGTTAAATATGACGCTGGGAGATAAATGCTTCGTAGATGATGACACATTGGACTTGCCTCAGTTTATGGAAGAAATGAAAGCCTGTACAACCAAAATTGGATCCGCATCACCGTCACCTATGCTGTATAAGGAAGCCTTTCAAGGTACGCATACTTCTTTTGCCATTACATTATCCAGCAACCTGTCCAGTTCTTATTCCAGTGCATTGGTAGGAAAAGATATGGCGGAAGAAGAGGGGGCGGATGTTCATGTATTTGATTCGAAAAGCGCTTCGGCTGGACAGCTCTTGTTAGCTCTAAAACTACGCAAGCTAATCGACGAGGGCTATCATAAAAGCGAAATTATTTCTTCCTTGGAGAGCTTTATCAGCAAGATGAAAACGTACTTTGTTTTGGAAAATCTGGATAATTTGGTTAAAAACGGACGGATGAATAAAATCACAGGAAAGATACTTTCACTCTTGCATATCAGGCCTATTTTAGGCTCGGATGGTGACGGGAATATCGCATTTTTTACTCAAGCACGCGGTCAGAATCAAATTATCGAAAAGCTGGCAGATACTATTGAAAAAAGTGGCCGGGCTACCGAAGGAGAAAGCATCGTCATTACTCACTGCAATAATCCTGGGCTGGCGGAAAAATTAATGAATGCGCTGAAGAAACGCTATCAATTTAAAGATATTCATATTGTGTCCACCAGAGGGATTAGTTCAATGTATGCCAATGACAAAGGGATCATTATGGCTTTTTAAAAATATTCAGGGTTTATCCTCGCTGTATGGATAAACCCTTTTTAGTACACTGAGACTTTGCGGGAGTTCAAGCCTATCTCAATTTTTTAATGAGGACAGAAGCGTTTATACTGGCTTGAGTTCCTCCGGCTTGTGTTTGCAGGGTAACAGCAGTAGTAGAGCTATGGTTTCGCAGAGTAAGGACGTCACCGCATGCCAGAGCGAGGATAGCTTGCCCTGTGTTCTGTTGTGTCCCGGCTCCTGAGCCGTATACAGTTCCCACAGCCAGTGCGCCATTAATAAAGATGGCGAATTGGTTAGGTTCCATACCGGACACCGAAAAGTGAACTTCATATTTTCCAGCATCGGATACAGCAATCTGTGTAGTTCCTGGAACATGAGCAATTCCAGGTGTAAGTATACCGTTCGTATCCAAAATGACATCCCCTTCAATCGGAACAACTTGGGGCTTCACATTATAAATATAACCGAACTGCGCTAAATCACCTATGGTTCCAGGATCCCCATCAGGCCCTAAAGTGCCATGATTAATATTCACATTTACAAGTTGCTTTTTGACGATGATATCTTTTCCAACCCCTTTCCGTTTCGAGCGGACTTTTCTCTTTGGGGGCTTCTCCTCAAACTTTTTTTCTAACTTATCAAACCAGGCACGGACAAAAACATTTTTTTTACGGCCTTTTTTTCGTTTTAATTCAGGATGACCCAATACAAACACCTCCATATGGTTTGTTGTATACTACTCCATTCATCTAGAGGAGGCATGGATATCTGTCCTGTGATTCATAGGAAACGATCTATTTTGACTAAAAACGGGCTGCTGTACAAGGTGCATTCGTCTAGTATGTAAAAAAGCACCTTTGAATGTGCACTTGGATGACAACCAAGGAACAGACAAAGGCGCCAGTAGAGACGTGTCTCAGGATGAAGCGGTTTGAAGCCGTTTTTTGCGCACATATAGGGCGTACAAGATGCCCCCAAGCAGGCACAGGATACAGGCGAAGCCTGCCAGCAACCACGCCGAAGAGACTGCTCCACCACGATCCATGCTATTTCCAAGCCATAAAGGCAGCAGAGCTCCCCCAACTCCACCTGCGCCGATAAGCAGGCTAGTGGTAGATTCTTCTGTACCCGGCATCATTTTGCTGGCAAAAACAAGTGCGATGGAGAAGATGCCGGACATGCCCAGCCCCAGCAGTACAATAAGGATAAAGGCGCCTTCAGTCCCTTTGATCAGCGGGAACACGCACAGCAGCACGGTCGCTGCCAGTGAGCTCAGGGCGACAAAGACACCGTAGCCGTATCGATCGGCAATGTAGCCTGTGAATAACCGGCCGGTAGCCATTGCTAACCAGAAGCAGGTGACACTAAGTGCTGCTTCGGCTTGTGTGAGACCCAGCCGTTCGATGAACATGGAGGGCAGGAAATTAGCCAGGCTCATCTCTGTCCCTACATAGATAAAGAAAAAGACGATAAATAGTGCAAGTAGCTTCCAATTGCCTATAGGGCTACCCTTAGAAGCCTCCACCGTGGGGGATTTGGGTGAGTTAGTGGAACGCGTATGGTTGTCACCTTGGTGTTCCTGTTGGTCTAATACAGCGTCCAGCGTGCCGAAGGACCCGCGCAGCCAAGCTATAATGGTGACGGCTGCAAACATGGAAATGATGGGAAAGGCCAATCGCCACCAACCGAGTGCAATGAGCTGGCTGGCGATAGCGGGCATAGCCAAAGCGCCGATCCCAAAGAAGACTTCCAGACGGCTCATCGCCGCGCCCGTTCCTTGAGTAATACCGCTGATAATAATAGTGCCAATGAGTGTTTCTACCATGCCGAAGCCAAACCCGGCTGCTGCCCCGACGGCATATAGCCAACCCCAAGGCGGCAGCAATGAGTACAGCACTTCCGCCGCGCATAGCAGGAGCAGGGCGAATACCAGACTTCGGCGTTTGCCGAAACTCCGGGCAAGCCACGGCGACAGCAGGACTCCAGCCAGAAAACCGGAAAATTGAGCGAAGATTAGACTTCCGCCATCCGTATAGTTTCTACCGTAATGCTCTAACAACACAGGCAGTAGGGAGCCTACAACCACGTGTGCCAGGCCGATTAAAAAATAAGATAAGCTGCCGATCCATAGCAGTCGTTTCATGATGAACTCCTTTGATACCTAGATTTGACTCATGCGGCAAGCTAAACTGCATGAGTCAAATCTGAGTGATTATGATAGCTCCAGTACATGAAAGCCGTAGCCTTCAATAGAAATTTCTCCTTCCAGGTATTTACCGCTGATCAGCTCATTCCCTTTCTGATCATCCAGATGATATTGCTGCGTCTGGGCGTTATGGTTCAGAACGAATAGATATGATTTTCCATTTTTGGTCCGTACAGTGGCTTCTACACCCGCAGGAGCGCGCAGCAGGGATGGAATCCCTTTTTGCTCACAAATGTAGCCCAGCAGGCCATCAAGGAAAGCTTCTTCAGGGTCTGAAGCAACGTACCATGCCTCACCTTGACCGAAACCATTGCGTGTCAGCACTGGCATGCCCTGATAGAAATCATCGCCGTATTCGGCCAGTACTTCGGCGCCTTCGCTATGCAACAAGTCACAGAGTAGACCGCATTTATATTCACCTTGTAATACGCCCACCTTTTCTTTCAATACAATGCGATTGTGTGATTCCGGCAGAAGCGCGTCAATTTCTTCCACCCAGATCCCGAGCAAGTTACGCAGTTTACCAGGATATCCTCCGGTTGTGACCAGATCGTTTTCATTCACAATGCCACTGAAAAAGGTCGTTACGAAGGTGCCGCCATGCTCTGTGAATTGTTCCAGCTTCTCGGCGGTACCCGGCTTGACCATGTAGAGTACAGGCGCGATAATGAGATCATATTTCTGGAAATCTGCATCAACAGAAACCAGGTCTACCTGTACATTCCGCCGGAAGAGGGGAGCATAATACTTGTGTACCTGATCCATATATTTCAAGGCGACAGAAGGGCCGCTTGATTTTTCCAAAGCCCACCAATTATCCCAATCGAATAAAATGGCTACTTTGGCATTAACGGTCGCGTCAAGTAGTGTGTTGCCTAATGCGCCAAGCTCACTGCCAAGCTGTGCCACCTCGCGAAATACACGTGTGTTCTCATGCCCGGCATGCTCAATGACGGCCCCGTGGAATTTCTCACAAGCGCCGATCGAGCGGCGAAGCTGGAAGAACATGACCGTGTCCGCGCCATGCGCGACTGCCTGATAACTCCATAACCGCATAACGCCGGGCCGTTTAAGCGAATTATACGCCTGCCAGTTCTGCTGGCTCGGTGTTTGCTCCATCAGCATAAAGGGTTGCCCATCCTTCAAGCCGCGCATCAGATCGTGCGCCATCGCCGTATAGCTTATCGGAGTATTGGCCCCGGGATAGCTGTCCCAAGATACAATATCCATGTACTTAGCCCATTTAAAATAGTCCAGTTGCTTAAAAAAGCCCATCAGATTGGTTGTTACCACGGCATCGGGAACATGTTTTTTAATCGCGTTATATTCCAATAGGTAGCAATCCAGCATACTGTCTGAATTGAAGCGCGCATAATCGAGGGATATGCCCTGAAAGCAGGAGTGATTTTCTCCCCAATGCTCGCTCAGATTATTTGGCGGTACAATTTCATCCCAATCATAGAAGGTGTGACCCCAGAAGGAAGTATTCCACACCCGGTTTAGCTCTTCCAGTGATCCGTATTTTTGCTTGAGCCACACCCGGAATGCGGCCGCGCAGTTATCACAATAGCAATCCCCGCCGTACTCATTGGACACGTGCCACACGAGGATCGCGGGATGGTTTTTGTATCGTTCTGCAATTCGGTCAGCCATCTGCTCCGCGTATTTTCGATACGTTGGACTGTTCGGACAGGAGTTGTGGCGGCCACCGAATTTCCGCTTCCGTCCGTCAGCGTCTACCCGGAGAACGTCGGGGTAGCGGGTAGCCATCCAAGCAGGGTGCGCTGCCGTGCTAGTAGCTAGACAAACGAAGATATCGCTTTCATAAAGACTGTCAATCAATTGATCCAGCCATTCAAAATGATATGTGATTTCGTCGGACTGAATTTTGGCCCATGAGAATACGTTGACCGTGGCGATATCAATCCCTGCTTGCCTGAACATCCGTAAATCTTCCTGATGCGTGGCCTCATCCCATTGCTCAGGATTATAATCTCCACCGTAAAATACTTTAGGAAGTTTGCTGCTTATCATGCCAATCACCTCTGTATATAAGAATAATTCTATCTTATAATACAAATAACTGCTTTTAAATATAATAAAATGAACGTGTATATAACAATATGGATCTACATGAAGAATATATACCCGCATACGCCGGAGGTGCTTTTTATGATTTTAACTCCCCATCATTTAAGATTTTTCCTGACTACGCGTGAGCACTCTTTACCCCTTTTTATTGAAAGTATCGGATTTAACAGCAGGCAGGAGGATGTGTCCCGTCCAGAGGGTTATCCGTGCTTTCACTGGATTCAGACGGTGTCTGGTGAAGGGATGTTTACATTTAAAGGGGGGACCTTCCGTCTGGGAGAGCAGTCCGGGGTTCTGCTGCTGCCCGGGGAATCCCATGCATACAGACGGGCGACCAAGGTTTGGCGAACGTTATACATTACATTTGACGGCCCCATCGCCGCTGCTGTATTGACTGCACTGGGATTGAAGCATACGCGTGGGTATCATTGGGACCCGGATAGCGAGCTGCACAGCTTTGGGGAAACTATGCTCCATTCCATGGTTAGTGAACGTGATTTGTCTGGATTAGATGCTTCGGCCAATATGTATCGTTTTCTGACTCTACTGCGTAAACATGGACAACATAGCTCGATGCCTTCCCTATCCCATAATGTGGAACGTTTAACCCCTGTACTGGCCTTTATGGAGCAAAATTATGCCAGTCCAGATGTGGGCCTAGGTGATATGGCAGTTATGATGAATGTCAGCTCCCGTCATTTAAATACATTATTTAAGCAAGCGTTTGGTGTGACTTCTTATGCTTATCTGATTGTAATTCGGCTGCGGAAGGCCAAGGAAATGATGACGGAATATCCGCAATTAACAGTAAAGGAGATTTCGGAGCGAGTAGGATTCCGAGATGCCAGTCATTTTGTGGCAACTTTCCGCCGAGCTGAAGGAATTACCCCGGAAAGGTTCAAATTACTGTATACATAAGGGTATTTTATCGAAATACTCTTTCTTACTCGGGAATGCTCTTTTTAGGGAGCATTCCTTATTGTTTTTTTCAGGATGAGGGAGTATAAAATAATAGTTCATTTGTTTCATCAAACTGATGTGCAGGTGACATAATAAACATAAGATCCATAGTTCTTTTGCAAAACCCTCATCCAAAGAAGGAGTCAACGAAATGCTGAGTAAAGTCAAAAGATTATTAATCGGTCGTCCGCGAAAGTCGACGGCCCTTGAAGATGAGAAACTGAATAAGCTCAAGGCACTGGCCATTCTGTCCTCAGATGCCTTGTCCTCTGTAGCTTACGGAACGGAGCAAATTCTGCTGGTTTTAATTACAGCTGGCTTCGCTGCCCTATGGTATTCCATTCCTATATCCATTGCGGTATTGGGTTTGCTGATCATTCTGATCCTGTCCTATAGACAGACCATATTTTCCTATCCTGGTGGTGGCGGAGCGTACATTGTTGCACAGGACAATTTGGGAAAGAGTCCGAGTCTGATTGCAGGTGGTTCTTTGCTGGTCGATTATATTCTGACGGTAGCAGTTAGCTCATCAGCAGGTACAGATGCCATTACATCTGCGTTCCCGTCGTTACATGATCATCGGATCGCCATTGCTCTGATTATGATTATCTTTTTGACTATTATGAACTTGCGCGGGGTGACAGAATCTGCCTCGGTGCTGGCTGTACCGATTTACTTATTTGTTGTTGCTATTTTTGTTTTGATTATTAGCGGTATCATTCATTACGTGGCAGGGGGAGCTCATGCTGCAGCACCGCAATTTGGAGCTACGGTGTCCAACGTCAGCCTGTTCCTGCTACTGAAGGCGTTCAGCTCGGGTTGCTCGGCGTTAACTGGGGTAGAGGCTGTCTCGAATGCCATTCCGAACTTCCGCAAGCCAGCTGCCAAAAATGCAGCAACTACACTAATGATGATGGGTTTGATTCTCGGGTGTATGTTTATCGGAATTAGTTTGCTGGCTTATTGGTACGGTGTTCGTCCTAATCCGCATGAAACGGTCATTTCGCAAATTGCGAACGCCACTTTTGGGCGCGGTGTGATGTATTACATCATTCAGGGCGTAACGGCGCTCATCTTGTTTTTGGCGGCGAATACAGCCTATTCGGCCTTTCCATTGCTTGCTTTTATGCTTGCGAAGGACAAATACATGCCGCACATGTTCATGGTTCGTGGAGATCGGCTTGGATACTCTAATGGTATCCTGTTTCTGAGTATCTTCTCGGCATTGCTGGTTATCGTATTTGGCGGAAACACAGAAAATCTGATCCCGCTTTATGCCGTAGGGGTATTTATTCCGTTCACGCTCTCGCAACTTGGCATGATGATTCGCTGGATCAAGCTCAAACCGCCAGGCTGGATCGTCAAACTTGCTATTAATACGGTTGGGATGCTGACCACGCTGTCGATTACGCTCATCTTTATTTTCACCAAATTTAGCCAGGTATGGGTAATATTTATCTTTCTGCCTTTGGTTCTGTATTTCTTTATGAAGATCAACAGGCATTACAAAAATACGGCTGAACAACTGCGCATTGATATTACCAAGGATAAACCTATGGTGAAAGGCAATACGATTATTATTCCGGTGGCAGGTATTACGCGAGTCGTTATGAATACGATCAGCTATGCCAAAACCTTGTCGGATAATGTGGTTGCCGTATATGTGGGTGTGGATGATGAGGCGATTCAAAAAATGGAACAGAAGTGGGAAGAGTGGGACGTGGGCATACGTTTAGTAGTGCTGAGATCCCGTTATCGCAGCATCATTAATCCGCTCCGCAAGTTCATCGATACAGTAGAGTGGAAAAAAGCAGACGAGGACCATATCACTGTTCTCATTCCACAATTCATCACCAAGCACTGGTGGGAAAATATTCTACACAATCAGACCAGCTTACTGATGAGAGCTTATTTGATTAATTACAAAGACGTGATCGTAACGACCGTACCTTTTCATTTAAACAAATGAGGATTTTGCAAAAATCCCATAAGCGACTTCCGATGAACAGGATATAGATCGAAATGCTTTAGTTCGTCTATATCTTGCACTTCGGAGCGACTGGAATCGAATTTTGCAAAATCCTGAAATAAAGTCACTGCCAATTAGCCCAACTCATTTGCGTGAACTGACTATAGCAAGGACAAAATGAACATCTTTTGGCCGCATTTCTTTGCGGTCGGAGGGTGTTTTTTTTTTGCATAACGGAGATATTTACTTTGGTGATACATTTTGTGTATTATAGATACGAAATGTATCATTCGAGACTGTTATGGAGGGATACGATGCCCGAAGCCAAGGGGAAAATGGAAGATGACAAGCTGCAATTTGTAGATACGCTGAGGGCGCTGGCTATTATTGGAGTTTTACTTGTGCATGTCAGCCAGCATGTAGACGGATTAAACGGATGGTTGCAAAAAGGCTTGAGTATAGGAGCTAAAGGAGTCGCTTTATTTTATATGGCCAGCGCTTTTACACTATTTCTGTCCTTGAGCAGACGTTCAGGTGACAAGAGGGAAAGAACTTCAGCTTACCTGTTGCGTCGTTTTTTTCGAATTGCTCCTTTGTATTACGTGATGTTAGGAATCTATTTGGTTGTGAACGGGACAGGTCCACGATTTTGGCTTGGAGATCAGGAGGGAGTCACTGCCACCAATATCACTGCTCATTTCCTGTTTTTGAATGGTCTGAATCCGTACTGGATCAACAGCATTATTGGTGTGGAATGGTCCATTGCGGTGGAATGTATGTTTTATATGTTTATCCCCCTGTTATTTAAGCTGATCCGATCAGTCCGCCATGCGACCTGGTTTGTTGTGATGGCACTTGTGGTAAGCTTCGGGCTAAATACGGTATTTGTTCAATATCCATGGATTAATGATCACTCTTTATGGGGGCACTATCTGTATTTATGGTTTCCGAATCAATTGCCTGTCTTTGGGCTAGGTATATTGTTGTTTTTCATTTGGAAAGACGAGCGGCATTGGAAAAGTATAGACCGGGTCAGTGGAGGTTGGCTGCTGGTTTCTGTGCTATTTGCGTTTTTTGGAGGCATGACCGATTATCTCATAGGTGTCGGGTTGCTGCTGGGAGCGTATGCTTTGTATCACTGGCAGCCGATCTGGCTGCTTAATCGGGTGTGGTCATGGATCGGCCGCCTTAGCTACAGCATGTATTTGACGCATATGCTGGTTCTGGGACTAATCGTACAGGTTAAACTACCTTTTGCTCCCCTAGTCAGCCTCACACTTATGTTTATCATGACGTTGCTATTCACCATCGGACTATCCTGGTTTACCTACTCGTGGATTGAACAGCCCGGCATCCGTTGGGGGAAAAAGCTTATATCACGTATGAAGCCTGTGCACAAGCAGGGAGATTCGGTCAAAGAAAGTGTTGCCTAAGCTGCAACTTGAAGCAGCATCCGATAACATTTGGTTGAAGTGCTTGAATAAATCTATGAAATAATTGAAAAGACCTCTTGAAAAGTAGCTCCCAGCCCTTTATATTCGATGTACATCCAAGTTTTTGAATACACCGATGAGGTTTGTTGGAATTGTAAAGGAGATGCACGCATGCTTTTGAAGCCAATCGGCTTTTTGCTTTTCTCCACGCTTGAGGGAGTAGCTGTTTTTGCACTGATTTTGAGTATTTTTAAAGTTAAAATGACCCCTTATCTATGGCAGGCCATTTTTGTTAACCTGATTATGAATTTGCAAAGTTATATGCTCCGAGAGGAGTTTTCCTTTTCGTATTTGGTGCCCGTCGTTAATATGCTGCTTTTTATTTTTTTACTCGCTACGGTCGTGAAGATTCCGATTGTGTGGTCCGGTATTATGACGGTTACAGGTTATTTTGCATATGCCGTTGTTCAGTCTGTATTCCTAAAAGTCATGTTCGGCAACCTTCCGGTTTCTGAGCTGCAGGATGGGTCCTTGAAGGGCTATCTGCTACAAGTGGTAAGCGCGGCAGTAGGACTGCTTATTTCATTGATGCTGTATCGAAAAGGGATCGGCTTTTCCCCTAATTTCAAGAAGCTAAAGTTCAAAGAGGAATATGGCATTGTCATCACGCTGATTATCCTGTCGCTCATTTCAACTTCTATTGTGCTCTACTATAACGAGGTATGGTTAAATATGATATTTTTTGCACTGGTTTCGGGATTTTTCATCTATTATGCAATCGGAAAGGAATACCGGGATGATTGAAGCGATGGCTTTCAAACTTGCTAACCAGATCAAACGTACTGTGCCTGATCATCCGGCCTCTGTCGCGGTACTTAAATACGCACTTGCTCTCATTCTGAATGCGTCCATGATCATCGTGTTAACACTATTCGCCTCAATCTTCACGGGGCGGATGGTAGAGGCTGTAATGATTCTCGTCGCTTTCGCCCTACTGCGCCAAATATCAGGAGGCATTCATTTGAAAACGGGCATGGCATGTGTGTTGGTGACCTCAGCAGCTTTTACTTACATATCCTGCATTGCCTTAAATAGTTGGTGGACAAACCTGTTTACCGGAATAGCTCTCATTCTCGTTTTATGTTTTGCCCCGTCCAGAATTGAAAAGCAGTCGCGCATTCCAGTACAATTTTATCCCCTCTTGCGACTGTTATCCTCCTTGCTTGTATGTACTAATTTTGTAATCGGTTCCTCTGTAGTGGCTATTGCTTTTTTGGTCCAAAGCCTAACATTGATCCGGGGAAGGAGGTGAGTGGAATGATGAGGAAAATGGTATATGGATTAGCTACATCGTTGTCTATGTTTGCAACATTTGCTGTATCAGTGGCGAGTTACGTGTATGTTTATCAAGGGGATACACCCGAGGAACTGCTGAAATAAACAAAATGCCGAAATAGAAAAATGATACATAGAGCTGCTATTAAGCAGCTTCTTTTTATGCAAAAAAAATCAGGCGCTCCATTAAAGAGCGCCCGAATGGGAGAGGAGAAACCGGACGAAGAGCTTATGGGGAAACGTAAGTCTTCTCCGCGGTTGTCTACGACATTGGTTGAATGCCGATATCCTAAGGATGCCCAGGGAATGGTTTTTTATACCTGCCTCATCCTAAGTTTTTCAAACGGCGGTGCATGTGGTACGATAGCGTCATAATCTTATATGGTTATGAACACATATAGAAAATAGGTGAGTTTCAGCGTGAGAGTGGTATCGGGTAGTGCCAAAGGAAGGCCGTTAAAGGCAGTTCCCGGCACAGGGACGCGGCCGACCACGGATAAGGTCAAGGAAGCGCTATTTAGCATGATAGGTCCTTATTTTGATGGGGGAGTCGCACTTGATCTGTTTGCTGGCAGTGGTGGCCTGGGTATAGAGGCGCTTAGCCGGGGAATGGACAAGGCTGTTTTTATTGATATGGAATCCAAAAGCATTGATGTCATTAAAGAAAATTTGCGAAAAACTGGATTGGAAGGACAGGCTGAAGTGTTCCGCAATGATGCCGGACGAGCGCTCAAGGTGCTGGCAAAACGTGGAGCTCTTTTTGATGCTGTTTTTCTGGACCCACCCTATCGTCTCAAACACGGAGATGAATTAATGAGCCGTATGGCTGAGTTGAACTTGCTTCGTTCAGATGCAATCATCGTGCTGGAGTATGAATCGGGACATGAATATCCGGAAAGCTTCGGGCCGTTCGAACAGGTCAGAAAAGCAGTTTATGGTGAAACGGCGTTATCTATTTATCATTTTGCAGCCGATGTTTTGTCGGATGTCGTAGAACATACAGAAGCCGGAGGGGTCAAATTCGGCATCAGCGAATCAGACGGGGAGGACCATCATGATTGAGCACAAACCACGTATTGCTGTATATCCGGGAACTTTTGATCCCGTGACGATGGGGCATCAGGATATTATTCAAAGAGCAGCCAGACAGTTTGATCTATTGATTGTCGCGGTTCTTAACAATATTAGTAAAAATCCGCTGTTTTCACTTGAGGAACGAATGGAGTTACTGCGAACGGTAACTCGCGATATCCCGAACGTTGAAGTGGACAGCTTCCGTGATCTGACAGCTAATTATGTACGTCAAAAAGGGGCCCAGGTTATTGTCAGAGGAATTCGGTCGGTGACTGATTTTGAATATGAGCTACAATTAGCCTCTACAAATCATAAGCTGAACCCGGATGCGGAAACGATCTTTATGATGACCAATCCAGCTTATTCATATCTGAGTTCCAGTATGGTGAAGGAAATTGCGCATTTTGATGGCAAGGTTGTAGATCTGGTGGCACCGGAGGTGGAAGACGCACTGCGTGCGAAGGTCAACGCGAATCGTGGCGGCTCCACCATGAAGTCATAAAGGAAAAGGCCAACAGGGTAACTATAATTGTACCTAGCAGTGCAATGGACAGTACGGTTAGTTGCCAGGGGTACATAGATGTTCCTTCAATTTGTGTTAATAAGCCGCTGGCTCCGGCCATGACAGGATGCGTGGCGGATTCATTTACGCTTTCCGCAAAAGAAGACACAGAACTGCGACTGACGTAAGCGGGAGTTGTATTGCTGAAGATGCGGCTAAGCGGGACCCATGTCGCCAAGGTAAGTCCAAAAGCAATGATCCCATGGAGCACTCGTGACAGGGTGAAGGTGATGCCCTTGTCGGAAGGCCTGGTGACGGCGGTAATTTGAAGCCAGCCGCACAGGCCACCCCAGCCCAACACAGCACTGATCAGGGCTGCTTGTGTACGGAGATCAAAGGGCAGACGGCTGATTTCATAGGAACCCAGATGGATTTCCATCCAGGCAGGCCATATGAAAGAAAGCGATCCTTGGCCTGTATATATGGACAGCAGTCGAATCAGTACGGAAAAGAAAATAATGAATCCACCTGTCACCATCAGCGTCTGTACAGCATGGGATACGGTTTCGCCCAACAGTTTTCCGAAACTGCGGCCGTCCCGTTCTCTGGCAGAGCGGGTAGCTTCCCATGCGGATCGGATCAGGGAGGGAGAAGTACGGGAAACTGAGGTGCGCCGGAGGGCAGCTGGCGTTTCCCGTTTTTGCAATTCTTTGGACGGTACAGGTAGTCTGGCTGTGATCCAGCCTGCCAGCAGCCCGGAAATCCAGTGAACGGCAAGTAACATCACACCTGCGGCAGCATTGTGCAGTAGCCCTGTCCCGATGACGAGCAGGATGGTAATCGGATTGCAGAAATGAGCGATAGCGGTTAGACGTCGAAGCTGAAACGCGGTCATATCCTCCTGTTGTGCCCATTGGCGCACTGCTTCCGCAGCAGCCGGGAATCCTGCGGTCAGGCCGAGGGCCAACACCCAGCCGCTTCGCCCGGGTAGACGGAACCAGAATCGCATAAACGGCTCCAGCAGGACACCTAGTCCATGGACTAGACCAAAGGCGATGAGCATTTCGGACAGCATCAAAAAAGGCAACATGGCCGGGAAAATAATACTCCACCATAGCTTAAGGCCTTGAGTAGAGGCTTGAAATACTTTTTCTGGTGAGGCGACAACAGCCAGTACAAGTAAAATGGCTCCAAGGCCAAGCAGTACGGTTGTCCAATAAGGAGCGGAATGGGCTTCCTTTTGCATCAAAGAATTCACCTCTCATAAATATACTAAGGAGAGTCGGATGCTGTCTCCAGCGTTTATTCACGTTCGTTGTCTTGGGATAGGTTGTTCGTATACGTTGTCGTAAACAATGTATGCTTTTTCGGAAGGCTTGAGAACAGGTGGCGTAGAGGCACTTGGGTAAGATAGGAGAAGTTAGGCTGCAAGGGGGAGAAGCAATGAAACGAATAAACCGGAAAATAGCTTTTTTTACAACCGGTTATGTCTTAATGCTGGCTGCAATGGTCTATGTGCTGGTCTATATGCCAACCCCTTATCTGATCTATGGACCAGGTGGGGCAAACGAGATCAAACCGATGGTTAGAGTCCAGGAGGGTGACAGCATCGAACGGGGGACTTTTATGATGACGACGGTATCGGCGCGTTATGCCAATGTTATCATGTTGGGCCTGTCCAAGTTGGACCGCAATTCGGAGATTCAACGCAAAGAGGATCGTCTGCATGGAAGAAGTGAAGACGAATATGCGGCAGAACAGGTATGGTATATGGGGGATTCCCAATCTTCCGCAATGGAGGCTGCCTACACCCGTGCCCATGTCCCCTATCGGATTGTGCCAGATTATGTGTATGTATTTAAGGTCCCGGGCTCGAACAGCGTGTTCGAGCCTGGAGATGAAATATTGGAGCTGAACGGAGTGAGGGTGACCGATAATCGTTCCATTCGGAAGGCTTTGGAGGACGAAAAACCGGGAACAATGGCTAAAGTGAAGCTAAAGCGTGATGGAAAGTTGCTGACCGTGCAAGCTCCCTTAACGACCATCAAGGACAGTGAGACGGGCAAGCAACGTTCTGGATTTGGCGTCAGTATTGCCACGGTACAGAAGGTACAGCCGAAGGATGGACGTAAAACGATTCATTTTACATCTACGGATGTTGGCGGTCCTTCGGCAGGTTTGATGTTTACCATGGAAATCTATAACCAACTGACACCAGGTGATCTGAGTAAGGGATATCGTGCAGCCGGTACGGGTACTATTGATAAGGACGGTCAGGTTGGAGCGATTGGTGGTGCAAAGTATAAAATAGTTGCTGCTGACCGTCAGGATGCGGATTTGTTTTTCGTCCCTGCAGATAATTATAAAGAGGCGAAGGCCAAAGCTGAGCAAATTGGAACCCGGATGAAGCTTGTTCCGGTTCGCAAGCTTGGCGATGCGCTGGATTATATGGAAAAGCTGCCCATCAAACCATAATGGGCGGTCGCAAGTAATCAGCATACATGTCGCGGATGGCGGGACGTGGCATCCCAGCTGCGTATATGGCGGCTGCGGCTGTATCCCAGTCCAGCTGAGGATGTGATCCGGCAGACAGCTTGACCCATACCGGAAGGGTGGCTGTCTGCTTCATACGTGCCAGCAGCTCGCGTCCAGCCCTGTTAAAGCCGAGCACGCGGATATAGCCCGGACCTTTCGCCAGCTCAGCCGGAGTCATATCGGTTTTGGCATGATTCAGCAAAATATGTGTACACATCCGCTGAAGCTTCGTACGAGTATACCGCCTTGTCTTGATCGCGGCGAGCAGGGCCTCCACAGAAGGCTGGGGCAACGTATACAGCGATTGCCGCAGACGATGCTCCAGCCCTTCGGTGACCTCGTGCAGCTCCGCCAGCTGCTGCGGGCTACGTGTGATCAGAGCGTTCAGCAGCGGCTGGCTGAACGCTTCCCAATGCAGCGGCGCGCGTTCGGCTTGCCACTCGCGCCGCAAAATCTCCAGTGTCGCCGCAGGTATGTACGGCGACGCGGCCTCAGGCCCGCCGTTCAGCAGCAGACGGCGGATGGCCGTGGCGCTGGCGATGACTCCGTCCGTAGGGGCCGCGGCTTCATGGTAGCCCGATCCCGTGCGGGCTACCGTGAAGGGCTTGATTGTGCTGCCCAGCCTTTCCAGCGCAATCAAGTAATGCAGCCCCAACGTATTGTTGGGCTGCTGCATGAGGGCGGCGAGCGCAGCGCCGTCCTCTCCTTCGGCCGCCAGCGCGGCTGCGGCTCCCGCGTAGGCAGCGGGATAGCTCGCGCCGCTGCTTAGGCGCTGCGCGATGCCGGCCTTGAGCTCGGCCGACTCTGCCGCCAGCACGCGGGCCAGCGCGCGCAGCGGGGCGATGTCTCCGCTCTCGCTACCGAAGCAGAGCGCATCGACGATGCCCGTCGCATGGAGCAGGGCGACCGCTCCGCGGGCAAACCATTCTGCAGGCTGGACGGCATAGGCCACAGGCAGCTCCAGAACTAGGTCCACACCCATGGCGAGTGCCATTTCGGTGCGGGACCATTTGTCTGTAATCGCGGGTTCACCCCGCTGAAGGAAAGGGCCACTCATCACAGCCACTGTGCGCTGTGCACCAGTGATGCGAAGAGATTCCTCCCAGTGATGGACATGTCCGTTATGCAGAGGATTGTACTCTACAATCATACCGAGTGTTTTCAAGACCGTATGTCGGCTCCTTTCTTAAAGTAACTTATTGGGTAACTATTTTGATAATAATGGTTAAGTACCCGTGAATGATTGTTTTCAGGGCAGCTATACTGATTTTTCATCGTCGGCATGAACAAGACCATTGAGACCTGGACGAAAAAGCTTTATACTCGCATTATTGTACACGAAGAGTGGCGGGGGTACGAATACTCATCGGTACATGTTTAGCACAATGCATTTTTGCTTCTGCATAAAACTTGTCGAACCATTGGAAAACCGGTGGATTTGTGAGTGGTGTAAAGTGAAAGGTGTTGACAAACGACTCGATCAGTCGGTATAATAATTTTTGTTTGTTTGGAGTGATAGTGATGCAACTATTTTTTCGCAAAGTAGCAACAAGTGACGGTCCTTTTCCTATCCGTGAATCTCTTAATGTGAGTGAATTGGTGGATGATCGTGCTGATGTTACGGCCGTTTCCCCGCTGGAGACCGACTTGGTCGCCGTTAGTCTGGGTCAAGGCTTGATGAGCGTAGAAGGCACGTTGACCGCAGGTCTGGACATGCTATGCTCACGCTGTTTAAGCCCGATGCACGAGGATTTAAAGATTGAATTCCGTGAACGGTTCAAGCAAACCTCTTCGAGTGTTGAAGAGGAGGATGAAGATGGCGATTTTATCGCAGTGACGGAGGACTCCTTCGACATTGCACCGTATTGTGAAGAACTGTTTGTACTGCATGTGCCGTTTGCGCCTTTGTGCAGTGAGGATTGTCAGGGAATCGCACCAAAGACCGGACAAAACTGGAGTATTGGCTCCGATGACAGTAACGATGGCGATACGGAAAAGATTGATCCGCGTCTGGCAGGGCTTAAGGATTTTTTTAAATGAGAATTGAGTTCAATTCTGAAAAATCATCATCCGCTTGTGCCGGAGAGTTACTGAACCGATGCGTGGATGTTGCAGGCTTGATTCACCGGCTGTAAGATAATTGCTTCTGGCATTTTCTTTCAGTCTTGAATGAGATAAGAAGTCATACCCGCTATGCGGGGGTGATCTGGTTAAGGAGGTGGGAATAATGGCAGTACCTCAACGGAGAACATCCAAAACTCGTCGCGACAAACGTCGTACTCACTTTAAACTGGCAGTACCAGGTATGGTGAAATGCTCCGAATGCGGCGAATTGAAACTTGCTCACCATGTGTGCAAAGTTTGCGGAACGTACAAAGCTAGAGAGATCATCTCTCAATAATGTCCGATAAGCGGATTCTTTGGAATCTTCGCAGGAAGAGTAGCGCTTCACTTCAGTGAGGCGCTACTTTTTTTTGTCTGCATGCTTCCTTTTTACGTCAGCATGCTATATACTGTTTTAGTACCAGGTTCTAAGAAAGAAGGGCCGAAGAGGTTCCTTTATACATACAAGAAGACAAATCGGCTTGAAGTTTCGCCGTTAGAAAGTGAAGTAAAGTAACCCGAACTGTCGTCTGAACGACAGTTTATTGTAGGGAAAGGAGGCGTCACTGACATCGAACGTTTGCCGAAGAGACAGAGACAGCAGCGGCTGACTCAATTAATTGATGATAATCCGTTTGTAACGGATCAGGAATTGACAAGACAGCTGAAGGTAAGTATTCAGACTATTCGGCTGGACCGGATGGAACTGGGAATCCCAGAATTGCGGGAACGGCTAAAGCTGATGGCTGAGCGCTCCTACGACCAGGTTCGTTCCTTGCCTTTGCATGAAGTGATCGGGGATATCGTTGATCTACAGTTGGATCGAAGCGGTATTTCGATTTTTGAGATTAAAGAGGAACATATTTTTTCGCGTACTGGCATTGCGCGGGGGCATTATGTATTTGCTCAGGCCAATTCATTGGCCGTTGCCGTGATTAATGATGAGATAGCATTGACTGCATCAGCGGATATACGCTTTGTCCGCCCGGTTCATTTAGGTGAGAAGTGCATTGCCAAGGCATATGTACGCTCAAATCCAGAACAAAAAGGGAAGGCTAAAGTGGAAGTCTTTGCCTACGTAGGAGAAGAAATGGTGTTCCAAGGCAACTTTGTCATTTATCGCTCCACGGAGGAAGAGTATAGCGAAGGAGGAAGTCAGCATGCGGATCGCCATTGATGCCATGGGGGGAGATAATGCTCCTGAGGCGACAGTAGAGGGCGCGCTATCTGCGGCAGCGGAATGGAAGGATACGGACATTACGCTGGTTGGTGACCTGGAACGAATTGAATCGGTTCTGAACGGTAGGGCGTTGCCGACGAACCTCAGCATTCGCCATGCATCCGAAATGATAGATGCGCAGGACGAGCCTGTAAAGGCAGTGCGCCGTAAAAAGGATGCCTCGATGGTCGTAGCTGGTCGAATGGTCAGAGAAGGCGAAGCGGATGCCATGATATCCGCAGGTAATACAGGCGCGCTAATGACCACAGGGTTGCTGGTGGTTGGAAGAATGGAGGGCATTGAACGTCCGGCTCTCGCGCCGATGATACCAACGATAGATGATCAGGGTATTCTAGCGCTGGACCTGGGAGCCAATATGGATGCCAAGCCTGAGCATCTTGCCCAGTATGCACTGATGGGGAGCTTGTATCGTCAGAAAGTTCACGGTGTGTCTTCTCCAAGGGTGGGTCTGCTGAATGTGGGGACCGAAGCTGGGAAGGGCAATGAACTGACGAAGTTGGCATATCCACTTATTGAGCAGTTACCTGTCAATTTTGTGGGTAATGTTGAATCGAGAGATGTGTTAACCGGGAATTGCGATGTACTGGTGTGCGATGGATTTGCTGGAAATATCATGCTAAAATCGCTAGAGGGTACAGCCGGAGCCATATTTTCTCTCTTAAAAGAGCAATTCACCAAATCCTTGAAGACCAAGCTTGCGGCAGCCTTGATTATGCCTGAGCTTCGCAGTCTGAAAGGTAAATTGGATTATAAAGAGCATGGTGGGGCTCCTTTGCTGGGTTTGAGTGGACTCGTCCTGAAAAGTCACGGTTCGTCTGACGGCGTTGCCGTCAAAAATGCGGTAAGGCAGGCACGTACGGCCTTGCAAAACCGATTGGTAGAAAGTATATCCAAGGAAATCAGCAGGAAGTGAGTGACGATATGAATAAATTACGGCCGGTTGGTGTTATCGGAACAGGGAAATACGTACCTGAGAAAATTCTGACCAATAAAGATTTGGAAGCAATCGTAGAAACGAGCGATGAATGGATTGTCAGCCGTACAGGGATTCAGGAGCGCCATATTGCGGCTCCAGAGCAGGCTACATCTGATTTAGCTTATGAAGCAGCAATTAAGGCGTTGGAGTCCGCGGGTATGACGGCACAGGATCTGGATTTAATTATTGTAGCTACAGTTACACCGGATATGGCGTTTCCGTCAACTGCCTGCATTCTTCAGGACAAATTGGGAGCCAAAGGCGCAGCAGCTTTCGATTTGTCTGCGGCATGCTCGGGTTTTGTATACGGACTGGCTACGGCAACGAGCTTCATTAAGACAGGTATTTATAATAATGCATTAATCATTGGGGCAGACTGTCTTTCTCGGATTACAGATTATACCGACCGCAATACCTGTGTTCTATTCGGAGATGGTGCAGGAGCTGTAGTGATTGGTGAAGTGCCTGAAGGTAGAGGATTCCAATCCTTTGATCTCGGGGCTGAGGGTGCCGGAGGCAGCTTACTCAAGTTGGAAGCAGGAGGCTCGCGTTTGCCTGCGAGTGCAGACACACTGGAAAATAAACAGCACTATATTTACATGAACGGACGCGAAGTGTTCAAGTTCGCGGTTCGTGTTATGGGAACGGCAACGGTCGATGTGTTGGAAAAAGCAGGGCTGTCCAAAGATGATATTGATCTGTTCGTTCCGCATCAAGCCAATGTTCGCATCATCCAATCGGCGATGCAACGTCTGGATTTACCAGAGGAAAAGGTAGTTGTTAATGTTCATAAATATGCGAATACATCGGCAGCATCAATCCCTCTCGCTCTTGTGGAAGCAGCTGAGGAAGGCCGCATGAAGGAAGGCGACCGTGTATTAATGGTGGGCTTTGGCGGTGGCTTGACCTGGGGAGCGTCGGTTCTTGTCTGGTAATAAGATGGAATTTTTGATATAATATTGAATTTGTGTAGTGTTTTACAGGACAAGCATTGGATACAGAGAGGTGCATACACGATGGGCAAAACGGCATTTATATTTCCCGGTCAGGGTTCACAAGCTGTAGGTATGGCTAAAGATGCTTATGAAGCAGTTCCAGCTGCAACAGAAGTATTTCGCCAAGCGGACGAACGGTTAGGGTTCGCACTAAGCACACTGATTTTTGAAGGGCCGGACACAGCTTTGAAGCAAACATCCAATACGCAGCCTGCACTGTTAACGGCGAGCA
Source organism: Paenibacillus sp. FSL R7-0340 (assembly GCF_038002205.1). Taxonomy (NCBI): domain Bacteria; kingdom Bacillati; phylum Bacillota; class Bacilli; order Caryophanales; family Paenibacillaceae; genus Paenibacillus; species Paenibacillus sp. FSL R7-0340. Next base: position 4,069,026 of record NZ_JBBOBY010000001.1, on the reverse strand, counting down.
TTGCGTTGTATGAAGCGTTCAAGGAAAAAATGGGCATTCATCCCGATTATGTGGCTGGACACAGTCTAGGAGAATACAGCGCGCTAGTCGCTTCCGGTGTCCTCGCATTTGAGGATGCGGTTGAAATCGTTCGTACACGTGGCGAGTTCATGGAGCAGGCCATTCCTGATGGGCAAGGCGGGATGACTGCTGTGTTGGGAGCTGATCGTGAAGCATTGGCAGCATTGTGCCGTGATATTACGGAGTCTGGTCAACTGGTCGAACTAGCCAACATCAATTGTCCTGGACAAATTGTTGTATCTGGTACGAAGGAGGGCGTAGCTGCTGTCGCTGAACGTGTGAAGGAAGCAGGAGGCAAGCGCGCTATTACTCTGGAGGTTAGCGGTCCTTTCCACTCGTCACTGATGAAGGAAGCAGCGATCAAGCTCTCCGGCAAGTTGGGGGCTGTAACTTTCTCCAAAGCTCAGGTTCCGGTTGTTGCCAATGTAACAGCTAAACCTGTACGTGAGGGGAGCGAAATTCGCCAACTGTTGGTGGATCAGGTCTATTCTCCGGTACTGTGGGAAGACAGTGTAACATGGCTACTAGAACAAGGTGTTGACACCTTTGTTGAGTTTGGACCGGGAAGTGTATTGACTGGACTGGTTAAAAAAATCGACAAATCGGTTAAGCTGTATAATATAAGCAGCCTGGAGTCGTTTGCTTCTGTAACGGAAGCCTTGGAGGCCCGTTAAAAGTATAATCATTGCCTTAACGGGTTATATACTTGCAAGGGGGGGACTATGATGTCTAAGCCATTGAGTGGAAAAACGGCGCTCGTTACGGGAGCGTCGCGCGGAATTGGCCGTAGTATTGCGCTGGCGCTGGCTGAAGCAGGTGCTAATGTGGCGGTAAACTATGCTGGTAGTGAAGCGGCTGCGACTGAGGTAGCAGAGCAGATTCGTGCCAAAGGTGTAGAGGCTATTACAGTTCAGGCTAATGTCGGTCGCGCTGACGAAGCAGATCAGTTGATCAAGGATGTGATTGGCGCTTGGGGCAAGATTGACATCCTGGTGAATAATGCCGGCATAACAAGAGATAATTTAATCATGCGCATGAAGGAAGAGGAATTCGATCAGGTGATCGAAACGAATCTGAAGGGTGTGTTTAATTGTCTTAAGTCGGCAACACGTCCAATGATGAAGCAGCGTTCTGGCCGAATTATCAATATCTCCTCCGTGGTTGGTGTACTTGGCAACGCAGGCCAAGCCAACTACGTTGCTGCTAAAGCAGGGGTAATTGGTCTTACCAAATCCTCTGCTCGAGAGCTTGCTTCGAGAGGTATTACAGTGAACTGTGTGGCTCCTGGATTCATCGATACTGAGATGACGCAGGTACTGGCTGATGATTTGCGTGACAATATGCTGAGCGGTATTCCGCTGGCCCGTCTTGGACGGCCTGAGGAAATTGCTGACGTGGTGCTGTTCTTGGCCTCGGATGCTTCCTCATATATGACGGGCCAGACTTTGCATGTGGATGGCGGCATGTATATGTAGTAGCATGTTGCAATCCGCATGCCCCGATGAAGAGTTGTCAATGAAAACTCTCTTCTATGGCATTTTAATTGTAATTTTCGTATAATACCTAAGAGGAGGTGAGCCGGATGTCCGATGTATTGGAGCGCGTAAAACGCATTGTCGTTGACCGTTTGGGAGCCGACGAAGCCGAAGTTACACTTGAAGCATCTTTTAAAGATGATTTAGGCGCTGATTCTCTCGATGTAGTTGAATTGGTAATGGAATTGGAAGATGAGTTTGATATGGAAATCTCTGATGAAGATGCAGAGAAAATTACAACTGTAGGTGAAGTTGTGAAGTACATACAATCTCATACCTAATTCATGTCATCAAAAGTCCCGTTCTGTTACAGGCGGGACTTTCTCCTAATTATACAGATTGAACTAAAGACGGAATTGCCGCGTGTTTTTGAGTCTGGCTCAGCTTCACTTAGTCAAAGGCTGAGGAGTATGCGGCATTACTAACTTTAGTTGATTCTATATTATTTTTACGCACAAGAGAGTGCGGTCTTAAAATACAATATGCAGTAGACATAGAGGTGATTATCTTTGAAACAACGTGTTGTCATAACAGGAATGGGTGTAATCACTTCGCTGGGACAGGATTTGAACACACTATGGGATAATCTGATGGCTGGAAAATCCGGCGTCAGTGAAATCGAAGCTTTCGATACAAGTGAGTACACTACGAAAATAGCCGCTTCCATTAAAGATTTTAATCCAGAGGATTATATTGAACGTAAGGATGCGCGTAAAATGGACCGCTTTGTGCAGTTTGCGGTTGCTGCTAGTAAATTGGCGCTTGAGGACAGCGGACTTGTAATCGGAGAAAATGCGGATGCTGAGCGTGTTGGTGTATCTGTCGGTTCCGGTATTGGCGGATTGGGAACTTGGGAGGATCAGCACAACGCACTGATTGAAAAAGGACCTAAACGCGTAAGCCCTTTCTTCATCCCGATGATGATTGCTAATATGGGTTCCGGTCAAGTGTCGATTTCACTCGGTGCTAAAGGCCCCAATACATCACCAGTTACGGCTTGTGCCACGGGCAGTCATGCTATTGGTGATTCCTTCCGCATGATTCAGCGCGGTGACGCAGACGCCATGATTTGCGGAGGAGCTGAGGCGACTATTCGTCCGATTGGTATGGCTGGATTTTGTTCCATGCGAGCAATGTCCACGCGTAACGACGAGCCTGAAAAGGCAAGCCGTCCTTTTGATACCGAAAGAGACGGGTTTGTTATGGGCGAAGGCTCTGGTGTTCTTATTCTAGAATCGTTGGATCATGCTTTGAAGCGTGGTGCGCGTATTTACGGTGAAGTGATTGGCTACGGTCTTTCTGGCGATGCCCATCATATGACGGAGCCTGATCCAGAGGGAGCAGCACGCTGCATTAGAATGGCGATCCGTGATGCTGGATTGAATCCTGAAGAGATTGATTATATCAATGCACATGGTACATCTACGCCAGTCGGTGATAAATCCGAAACGGAAGCAGTCAAGAAAACGCTGGGAGAGCATGCCTATAAGGTAGCGATCAGCTCAACTAAGTCGATGACAGGGCATTTATTGGGTGCAGCGGGCGGCGTTGAAGCCGTGATCTGTGGTCTCGCCCTTCAGCATCAGACGATTCCGCCAACGATTAATTTGGATAATCAAGACCCGGCATGCGATCTTGATTATGTACCTAATAAGCCGAGAAAAGCGGAACTGAATGTGGTTATGTCCAATTCCTTTGGTTTTGGCGGTCACAATGCTACGGTTATTCTAAAAAAATATGAAGCATAAGGGGTCAGTTCGTTGAGTGGAGACTTGAAGCAATTACAGCAGAAACTTCATATTCAATTCAACAATCGGCAGCTTCTGAAGCAGGCCTTTACGCACGCTTCCTACGTAAACGAACATCGGTTCAGTCAGCATGCAGACAATGAGCGTCTTGAATTTTTAGGTGACGCTGTTCTGGAACTGACGGTGTCCGAGCAATTGTACAATCAGTACCCTAATCGACCCGAAGGCGAACTCACCAAGCTACGTGCAGCTATTGTCTGTGAGCCTTCTCTGGTGAAGTTTGCTGTCGGGCTTGAGTTTGGGCAATATGTACTGCTTGGAAAAGGTGAAGAGTTGACAGGTGGACGTACTCGTCCGGCTCTGTTGGCTGATGTATTCGAAGCGTTCGTAGGTGCGCTTTATTTGGATCAGGGTCTGGAGGCCGTCCGGTCGTTTCTGGAACGTTATATTTTTCCTCAAATTGTATTAAACGGTAAGCTTCAGATGAGTGATTTCAAAACAGAGCTTCAGGAACTGACGCAGCATCATAACATGGGGATGCTTGAATACAAGATTGTAGAGGAGCGCGGACCAGCCCATGAGCGCGAGTTTGTAGCTGAGGTATATATGGACAGCGAACGGCTAGGGGCAGGTACGGGACGCTCCAAAAAAGAAGCTGAGCAGCAAGCGGCGGCAGTAGCTTTAAACCGTTTGAAGCTGGCAGAATCGTAATCGGTACCTGAGCAGCCCGGACGGGTTACGCAAGCAGGGGACACAAAGTAAGAGCAAAGGGCAGTCCGCGGGGAGTCCCGGCCCGTAATGGCGAATGGACTGCGTTTTGCTCTTTTTTCGTGGCTTTGCTGGTGTAATGTGAGTGTCGGTACTGTGCTTTATACAAGCTAGTTTATGCTACAATAGGGATAATTCATATCAATCAGGTGTACGGTGTTGTACAAGCATATTTGAAATGTTAGAGGTGAGATTGAGCATGTTTTTAAAGCGCATTGAGCTGGCGGGCTTCAAATCGTTTGCAGATAAAACGGAAATGGAATTTGTCCGCGGCATTACGGCAGTCGTCGGACCCAACGGAAGCGGAAAAAGTAATATTTCCGACGGGATTCGTTGGGTGCTTGGCGAACAGAGTGCCAAATCACTGCGTGGCGGCAAAATGGAGGACATTATTTTTGCGGGTAGTGATGCTCGTAAGGCTGTTAATTACGGTGAAGTATCGCTTACGTTGGATAATGAAGATCAGGCGTTGCCTCTGGATTTTGGTGAAGTCACGGTAACACGACGTGTACATCGAAGTGGAGATAGTGAATATTTCATTAATCGGCAATCATGCAGACTCCGAGATATTACAGAGCTGTTTATGGATACAGGGATTGGTAAAGAAGCTTATTCAATTATTGGACAGGGACGCATTGAAGAAATTCTGAGTACCCGATCTGAGGATCGTCGAGGTATTTTTGAGGAAGCTTCGGGTATCGTAAAATATAAATCGCGTAAAAAAGATGCGGTTCGCAAGCTGGATGAAACGGAGCAAAATTTACTGCGTATTCACGATTTGGTTAGTGAACTGGAGGATCAGATTGGACCGCTTAAGGAGCAGTCTGAAAAGGCGATTCATTTTAAAGAGCTACGCGGTGAATTGAAATCCAAAGAAATTTCAATGTACGTCCATCAAATTGAACAAATTCATACTTCGTGGAGCGATGCGACTTCCAAACTAGCTTTGCTGCAGCAGGAGCAACTTCAGTTGTCTACGGTGGTGTCCAGCCACGATGCGATGCTGGAAAGCGACCGCAACGAATTACGCCAGCTGGAGGAGCAAGTAGAGCGGTTGCAAAGGGATCTGCTGCAATACAGTGAAGCGACGGAGAAAAGTGAAGGCTACGGCGAATTGCTCAAAGAGCGCACACGCAATCTGGAGGCTAATCGGGAACAATTGATCTTATCACTTAGCACAAGCGAATCACGGCATTCCGAGCGCAGGAGTGAACTGGATCAACTGAACGAAAAGCTGTCTGCACTGAATGTAGAGCTTGACGAGTTGCGTGGGCGGCTGTCTGACGAAGAGGCCAAACTGATTGGTGTTACAGGCGGAATCAGCCAGGAGCAGGAAGAAAGCCTAAAGGGTGGTCTGCTGGAGCTGATGAATCAGATGGCGCAGGCGCGTAACGAAATTCGTTATACAGACCAACAGAAGGAAGCATTGGAACGGCGTGTGACTCGCGTAAGTGACGAATCCGGCAAATGGGAAGCCCAGAAAGTACAACTTGAACAGCGCAAAAAGGGATTGGAAGCTGCGGTTCAGAAGCTGGGGCAGGAAATCAGTAGTTTGCGTAGTGGCTATATTCAGGGAAGTGAAAAGTACCAGGCCCTGCAAAAACTACTGGAAGAAAACCAGGGTACGGTTCGTAAATGGGAACAAAAGCGTGAGGCTCAAATTTCACGGCGAGATACAATGAAGGAAATGCAGGATGACTTTGACGGCTTCATGCTTGGAGTTAAAGAGGTATTGAAGGCTGCACGAAAAGAAACTTTGCACGGTGTGCATGGAGCGGTAGCGGAGCTGATTCGGGTGCCTGAGCATTTAGAGCAGGCGATGGAAACCGCTTTGGGTGCTTCAGTTCAGCATATCGTGATGGAAAATGAATCCGTATCCAGACAGGCGATCAGTTTTCTAAAGCAACGTCAACTGGGCAGAGCGACATTTTTGCCTATGGATGTTATCCGCCCGCGTCAAATCAGCGCAGGAGAACGCCAAATTGCAGAAGGCGCTGAAGGCTTTGTCGGGATCGGTGCAGATCTTGTTCAGTATGATGATCGATATGCCGGAATTGTAGGCAGTCTCTTGGGGAATGTGGTCATTGCCCGTACGTTGGAAGATGCAAACCGTATTGCGGCCCGTTGCCAATATAGATACCGCGTGGTCACTTTGGAAGGCGATGTTGTCAATGCAGGGGGTTCCATGACTGGGGGAAGCCAGTTCAAGAAAAATGCTAATCTGCTTGGACGTAAGCGTCAGCTGGATCAGTTGGATCAAGACATTGTAGATACGGAGCAGCAAATTGCAAGGTTGCGCCAGAGTGCAATAGATACCAAACGCCAGCTGGAGGAGACACAGACCCGTCTGGACGAGTTGCGTCAGGGCGGCGATGTGAAGCGCGGTGAAGAGCAGCAGATGGCAATGGAGCTCAAGCAACTGGAGCATGAACTTCGTCATGTTCTGGAGCAGGTCGCTGCGTCTGGTCAGGAGAAAAAGGGCTTTGATCAGGAAATCAAGGAGCTGGAAACTTCCCGTGAAGAAGCGTTGATAAAGTTGGCTGCGCTGGAGGAAGAAGAGAAGAAAACGCATCAGGCCATTCACGCTGCCGAATTCGCCCGTAAAGCCAACGAATCTGCCAAAGAGCAGCTGCAGGGAGAGCTCACGAATCTCAAGGTAAGAGAAGGAAAGCTGGACCAGGAGCGCTTTTCATTGGAAGAGCAGCTGCGCAGATTGCGTGGGGATTATGATACTCTTGGTAAGGATTCGAGACAAAACAAGACCTTGCTTGCTTCCATCGAAGCAGATTTGCTGACCAATGAGCAGGAGACCGTGAAACAGATTGAAAATCTCAATCAATACCGTTTGAAAAAGGAAGAAGCCGCACAGCAACTGGAATTCAAGCGGGCTGCACGCAGCAGCTTGTCCAAAAAGCTGGAAGTGGCTGAGAACGACACGAAAGAACAACGAATTCAGCTCAAGTCAGTGGAGGAGTTGCTTCGTCAAACGGAAATTGGAGTAAATCGACTTGATGTGGAACTGGAAAATGTTCTGAAAAAATTAAGTGATGATTATGAACTCAGCTATGAGTTAGCCAAGCAGCGTTACCCTATACCTGAAGATATTGAAGGTACGCAGAGTGAGGTAGAAAGGCTCAAACGTGGTATTTCCGCGTTAGGTGAGGTGAATCTAGGTGCCATTGAGGAATACCAGCGTGTGCATGAGCGTTATACGTTTCTTGATGAGCAAAAGTCTGATTTGGTGGAGGCCAAGACAACGCTTTATCAGGTTATTCGTGAAATGGATGAAGAAATGTCCAAACGCTTTAAGACTACATTCGATGCTATTCGGCGCGAATTTGGAACGGTATTCTCCAAGCTGTTCGGAGGCGGACGTGCTGATCTCGTGCTGCTTGACCCGGAACGCTTGCTGGAGACGGGAATCGACATCGTAGCTCAACCACCGGGCAAAAAACTGCAAAACTTGCAGCTACTGTCGGGCGGTGAGCGTGCGTTAACAGCGATGGCGTTACTATTTGCCATTTTACACGTTAAACCTGTTCCATTCTGTGTACTCGATGAAGTAGAGGCTGCATTGGACGAAGCAAACGTGGTGCGTTTTGCCCAGTATTTACGAGAATTCTCGGAGCAGACACAGTTCATTGTAGTCACACACCGCAAGGGCACAATGGAAGAATCAGATGTGCTATACGGGGTTACGATGGAGGAAGGCGGGGTTTCCAAACTCGTATCTGTCAAGCTGGACAACGATGAAGCTGAGATTGCCTGACATTAAATAACATACTTTCAGACCAACGGAGGGAATCCATGAGTTTCTTTAGGAAATTGAAGGAAAGCATTGCAAACAAAACTGAATCTGTCACAAAACAGTTCAAAGATGGTTTGGAAAAAACACGTAAAGGTTTTGTTGAAAAAGTAACAGACTTGATGATTCGCCGTAAAAAGATTGATGAGGAATTTTATGAGGAACTGGAAGAAATTCTGATCGGAGCGGACGTAGGCGTCAACACGGTTATGAACCTCATTGAAGACCTGCGAGAAGAAGTGAAAAAGCGCAAAATCGAGGACGCATCCGAGTTACAGCCTGTATTGTCAGAAAAGCTGTCTGAGTTGCTGCGGGGTAATGACAATAGTCAGCTCAAAATGAATCCTGACGGGATTACAGTCATTTTATTCGTGGGAGTCAATGGCGTCGGCAAAACAACAACCATTGGCAAGTTAGCTCACCGTTTTAAACAAGAGGGCAAAAAAGTATTGTTGGCTGCTGGGGATACGTTCCGCGCGGGTGCGATTGAACAGTTGGAGGTATGGGGCGAACGGGCAGGTGTAGAGGTTATTAAGCAGCAATCCGGTTCCGATCCGGCTGCGGTTATGTTTGATGCCGTACAGGCTGCCAAGCAGCGTCAAGTGGATGTTTTGTTGTGTGATACCGCAGGACGTCTTCAGAATAAAAGCAATCTAATGGAGGAACTGAACAAAATTTTCCGTGTGATTCAACGCGAAATTCCAGATGCTCCACATGAAGTGTTGTTGGTACTTGATGCGACGACTGGACAAAATGCACTTAACCAAGCCAAGCTGTTTGGTGAGAAAAGCGGTGTAACCGGGCTGGTACTAACGAAGTTGGATGGTACAGCGAAGGGCGGAATTGTTGTGGCCATCCGTCAGGAGCTGAATTTGCCTGTTAAGCTGGTGGGCTTAGGTGAAAAAGTGAATGATCTTCAACCGTTTGATTCCGAGCAATTCGTTCATGCGTTGTTTGCGGGGTTGATTCAGGAAGAGACGGTCGAAGCAACTGCTACAGGTGAGGAAGAACAGAACTGATACGTTTAAAGTAGGCTTTCATGCTACGTTTGGGACTAAGTAGCCATCCTGTTGCTGCTCAAGTTCGCCCAGATGTATAATGAAAGCAAGAAGTCTGTCGATGCCGTATATGTAATGTATCTTGTATGTAAAATATAAATCAGGAAGTCGGGTGAAAAACCGATGGCAAACACCTATACCTACTCCCGACGGGAAGAAGTAGCCAACGCCATTACACATGGAATTGGAGCCGTTTTAAGCGTAGCAGCGCTTGTGTTGCTCATTGTTTTTGCTAGCATGAAAGGAACCACTTGGCATGTCGTCAGCTTTACGATTTACGGGATTACGATGTTGCTGTTGTACACCAATTCAACGTTGCTTCATAGCCTGCGTGAAGGGAAAATGAAAGATTTGTTCGAAATATTCGATCATTCTTGCATTTACCTGTTCATTGCAGGTAGCTACACCCCGTTTATGCTCGTTGCACTGCGAGGTACTATGGGATGGACGCTGTTTGGAGTGATTTGGGGGATTGCACTGTTTGGTGTGTTGTTCAAGGCGTTTTTCACCAAGCGCTTTCTGTTTATGTCTACCGTGTTTTACATTGTGATGGGCTGGCTCATCACCATTGCCTGGAATCCTCTTGTTGCGACTGTTCCCGCTGGAGGGATGACGTTATTGTTCGTAGGTGGTCTAATGTATACGTTGGGCACGATTTTCTATGTGTGGCGGGCATTTCCATATCACCATGCGATCTGGCATCTGTTTGTTTTGGCAGGCAGCATACTTCATTTTCTGGCTGTTCTGCTGTATCTCACTCCAGTAAGGGTTTAAGTAACAGTGGGCAAAAAGCCGATCCGTACTTCCGTTTAAGGGCAGTGGATCGGCTTTTTTTTGTATGACAAGGGATAACGCTTGACATCTTCTTTTCTTTTATGTATCATAAGGAACGTTGAAAAGAACTGTAAAGTGTTTTTCCTTGACGATGGAGGTATACAAGATGAGTCAGGAGAATCGGCTGGAAAAGACAAACCGGATTAACCGACTGTTTGACTTCTATGAACCTCTGCTTACAGAGAAGCAACAGATGTTTTTAAAATATTACTTCCATGATGATTTTTCTTTAGGGGAAATTGCATCGGAATTTCAAATTAGCCGTCAGGCAGTGTATGAACATATTAAACGTGCTGAACAGGTATTGGAAATGTACGAGGAAAAGCTTGGTTTGCTAAGTAAGTATGAGCGTAGAATCCAAGATCTCGAAGAATTAAATAAGACGTTGTATGAGGCATTCGGTAAAATCGGTGAGTCCGATGAAGGCACTCTGCAACATGTCCATCAAATTGTAAATCGCCTGCAGGAATTGTAGGACATATAGATATAAGAACAAACAACCCTGGTAGACAAGGAGGTGCGAAAGTATGGCATTTGAAGGATTATCGACTCGCTTGCAAAATGTATTCAGTAAACTGCGCGGCAAAGGAAAAGTGTCTGAGGATGATGTAGCTCAGGCGATGCGTGAAGTACGATTAGCTTTGCTTGAGGCGGACGTTAACTTCAAGGTTGTAAAGGACTTTATTGCCAAGGTAAAGGAGAAATCCGTTGGTAAGGAAGTGATGGACAGCTTTACGCCAGGCATGGTCATCATCGACATCGTGAACAAGGAACTGACCGAGTTGATGGGTGGCAGTCAGGCCAAGCTTGCCAAAGCAAACAAACCGCCTACGGTCATTATGATGGTGGGTCTCCAGGGCGCAGGTAAGACGACGACGTCTGGTAAACTGGCGAAATTGTTGCAAAAGCAAAATCATCGTCCATTGCTTGTAGCTGGTGATATTTATAGACCAGCCGCGATCAAGCAACTTCAGGTTCTTGGGGAGCAGATTAATACTCCTGTATTTACACTGGGAGATCAGACAAGCCCGGTAGAAATTGCGAAACAGGGTTTGCAGCATGCTAAGGATAATGGTAATGACTACGTTATTATAGATACTGCGGGTCGTCTTCATGTTGATGAAGAACTCATGGAAGAGTTACGCCAGATTCATACCAACGTCAACCCGGATGAAGTTCTACTGGTTGTAGATAGCATGACGGGGCAGGACGCGGTTAACGTTGCAGAGCACTTTAATAGTAGCTTGGAATTGACGGGAGTTGTACTGACGAAGCTGGATGGTGACACTCGTGGTGGTGCAGCATTATCAGTTAAGGCTGTGACGGGATGCCCGATCAAGTTTGCTACATTGGGTGAAAAGCTGGATGCGATGGAGCCGTTTCATCCTGAACGGATGGCTTCACGGATTTTAGGCATGGGTGACATGTTGTCCCTGATTGAAAAAGCGCAGTCCAATATCGACGCCGATAAGGCGAAGGAAATGGAACGTAAAATGCGTAATGCCGAGTTTACTTTTGAAGATTTTCTGGAGCAAATGGATCAAGTTAAGAAGCTTGGCCCAATCGACCAGATTCTTGATATGATTCCCGGTATGGGCAACATGAAGCAAATGAAAGATATCAAAGTGGATGACAAACAGATGGGCCGGATTGAGGCTATCGTTCATTCTATGACCACACAGGAAAAGCAAAACCCAGACATGATTAATCATAGCCGACGCAAACGTATTTCTGTAGGCAGTGGAACATCACTGGCTGAGGTAAATCGTCTGATAAAGCAATTTGACGAAATGCGTCGCATGATGAAGCAGTTCTCAGATATGATGGGACCTAAGGGTGGCAAAAACAAGGCTATGAAGCAGCTGAAGAGTATGGGTAAAGGTATGAAGTTTCCTTTCCGCTAAGGCCGTTAGGCCCTTGGAATTATGGGATAACAATATACAGTCTACTTTTTGAAGGAGGTGAATTTTCGTGGCAGTTCGTATTCGTCTGAAACGTATGGGTGCACATAAAGCTCCTTTCTATCGCGTCGTGGTATCTGATTCTCGTTCCCCGCGTGACGGTCGTTTTATCGAAGAAATCGGTTACTACAACCCAATCACAGTACCAGCGGTTGTAAAAATTGATGAAGATAAAGCGCTGAAATGGTTGCAAGATGGTGCACAAGCATCCGACACAGTCCGTAACTTGCTTAGCAAAGCGGGCGTAATGAAAAAGTTTCATGAATCTAAACTACAGAAATAAGGTGCTGATACGGAGGGTCAACCATGGAAGAATTAGTGATAATCATTGCTAAGGCTTTAGTCGATCATCCGGAAGATGTAACCGTGAAGACCTTGGAGAAGGATCGGCTTGTTGTATATGAGCTTAGTGTGCATCCTGAGGATGTAGGCAAAATCATTGGTAAGCAGGGTCGTATCGCCAAGGCGCTTCGCACTGTGGTTGCATCAGCAGCCGTTAAGATGGATAAACGGGTTACCGTAGACATCATATCTTAAAGATATACGAAAGTGGGTTAGGATGTATGTCCTAACCCTTTTTCGTACATGATGAAGATGATATGGAGCGGGACCGATTACAAGCAGGAGGAACACGATGCAACAATTGTTTAATGTCGGAAAAATTGTGAACACCCATGGAATCCGTGGGGAGCTTAAAATATTAACGACGACAGATTTCCCAGAAGATCGTTTTGCTAAAGGTAGTGAGCTTTTGATTGTTCCGGCGGAAGGTAAAGCACCGATCCCCGTAACTGTTGAAACAGCGCGTTTTCAAAAAAATATGGTTGTCGCTAAATTTAAGGAATATCACAATATTAATGAAGTCGAAAAATATAAAGGTACATTGTTGAAGGTATCTGCTGAGCGGTTAGGCGAATTGGAAGAAAATGAATTCTATTTTCATGAAGTAGTCGGCATGGAAGTGGTGACCGAAGACGGAAATGAGCTCGGCGTGGTCAAAGAAATTTTGACTCCGGGAGCCAATGATGTATGGGTAGTCAAAATGCCTAAAGGCAAGGAACTGCTATTGCCGTATATAGAGGATGTTATTTTGGATGTAAACGTGCGTGAAAAACGGGTTACGGTACGGTTAATGGAAGGTCTGCTGTAATGAGGGTGGATGTGCTAACCCTGTTTCCAGAGATGTTTGATGGAGTATTTAATGCAAGCATTCTGGGAAAAGCAAGGGATAAGGGAATTGTATCACTGCAAGCGGTTAATTTTCGTCAGTATGCTGGCAACAAGCATGGACAAGTGGATGATACGCCCTATGGCGGTGGGGGCGGCATGGTTTTGAAGCCTGACCCTATTTTTGCTGCTGTGGAAGCGCTGTTGGATAAATCAGAGCAACCAACATTAGAGACAGCCGATGAAGTTATCCAACATGAAGGGGTAGAACGTAACACAGACATAAAATCTCCGCGTATCATTTTGATGTGTCCACAAGGCGAGACTTTTACGCAAAAGAAAGCGGAAGAGCTGGCCAAAGAGGACCATCTTATTTTTATATGTGGGCATTATGAGGGTTATGATGAGCGTATTCGAGAGTATTTGGTGACGGATGAGCTTTCTATCGGAGATTATGTATTGACTGGTGGTGAGCTTCCAGCCATGACCGTCATTGACAGTGTGACACGGTTGCTACCAGGAGTGCTGGGGAACGAAACGAGTGCGGTAACGGACTCGTTTAGTACGGGGCTGCTGGAGTACCCCCATTATACCCGGCCTGCGGAGTTTCGGGGCTGGAAAGTACCCGATGTACTCCTGTCAGGGCATCACGTCAATATTGATTCTTGGAGACGCCAAGAGGCGTTACGTCGCACGATGGAACGCCGACCAGACCTGTTGGAACAGGCTGAACTGACAGGCAAGGAGCGCATGTGGATTGAGGAGCAGCGCAAATCTGACTGTTTGGGGGATAAGCAATAAAGCGCCTTAGACATGAGTGGATTTGAAAGCAGGCGGTGACCTGTTTTATAATGGAGTCAATTAAATAATGTTTGGTCAAATCCCTTTTTGTTGTTGCAATGCGGTATCCTCCATGATACAATACATCTGTTGTGTGTAATACGGTGGTCCTCTGTGGATGATGAAGGAAACGGTTGTGTTTCCAGAAGAAGCATGAACACCTGTACGGAAGGAGGGAGTCATAGATGAATATCGTCCAAGCGATCACTGAAGAACAACTGCGTAAAGATTTGCCTAACTTTCGTCCTGGTGACACTTTGAAAGTGCACGTGAAAGTTATTGAGGGAACTCGTGAGCGTATCCAGTTGTTTGAAGGTGTTGTAATTAAACGCCGTGGTGGTGGAATCAGTGAGACTTTTACAGTTCGTAAAATTTCTTACGGTGTAGGTGTGGAAAGAACTTTCCCGCTTCATTCCCCGAAAATCGATAAAATCGACGTGGCTCGCCGTGGTAAAGTGCGTCGTGCGAAGCTTTATTATCTTCGTGAACTGCGCGGTAAAGCAGCGAGAATTAAAGAAATTCGTCGTTAATACAACGAATAACGAAAGGGGCTTGGTTACAAGCTCCTTTCGTTTTTTCTACGTACATAGGGAACTGTGGATTATTGACCGTAAAGAGAGGACAGTGAGCTATGGAGCAAGAAGTAGGACAAGGAGCTGTACAGCAGCCAACTGATCAGGATGGTACGCCCAAGCGTAAACCAAAAAATGAGATTTTTGAGTGGCTCAAGGCCATCATTATTGCGTTAGTGCTTGTCTTTTTAATCCGCTGGCTTCTCTTTAAGCCGTTTATTGTGGATGGCCCGTCGATGCAGCCTAACTTTCATACCGGAGAACGCGTCATTGTAAATGAGATTTTGTATGATTTCCGTGCCCCTAAACCAGGCGAAGTGATCGTGTTTCATGTGCCGGAGGAAGGAAGAGACTTTATCAAACGCGTCATTGCCGTTGAAGGAGATACGGTCAAGGTAGAAGGTGACACGATTACAGTAAATGGTAAGCCGATTCAGGAAGCTTATTTGAAAGCTCCTTTAGAAGAAGCCCATCAGAATGGCGAGCTTTACAACAAGTTTACAAATTTTCCAAATGAGAAGTTTAAGGATGGAAAAGTTCCGGCAGGGCATATTTTTGTAATGGGAGATAACCGTTCCAATAGTACAGACAGTCGGATGATTGGATATATTGATTTGAAGGAAGTCGTAGGTCGGGCTGACGTTATTTTCTGGCCGGCAAAAGATATGCAGTGGATTAACCACTAGAATAACTAATAAGCAGCATAGCTGCCGTAATCCTAACTAAGAGCCTAAGGGTAAAAGTAGGAGTTACGATCAATGGGGTGATGACGGTGACGATTCAATGGTTTCCTGGTCATATGACCAGAGCGCGCCGCCAAATTGAAGCAAAATTAAAGTTAATTGATTTGGTCATTGAGCTGATTGATGCTCGATTGCCGCTCTCCAGCCGAAATCCAATGATTGATGATATTTTGCAAGGCAAGCCGCGGATGATTATTTTGAATAAAGCAGATTTGGCGGACCCGGTAGTATCACAGCAATGGATTGCTTATTTTAAGGAGCAGGGGCATGTGGCCCTTCCGGTGGATGCCACAACTGGGACGGGACTAAAAGAAATTCCGATTCAGGCTAAGCTGCTGCTTAAGGAAAAGATAGATCGGCAGATTAGGAAGGGAATGAACCCGCGTCCTATGCGTGGGTTGATTGTTGGTATTCCGAATGTTGGTAAATCGACACTGATCAACCGAATGGCGGGACGTAATATTGCAGCTACGGGTGACCGTCCAGGGGTAACGAAGGCACAGCAGTGGATCAAGATCGGAGAAATTGAATTGCTGGATACACCAGGTATTCTATGGCCTAAATTTGAGGATCAGAATGTAGGCTATCGTCTGGCAGTTACAGGTGCGATCAAGGAAGAAATTCTGAATGTCGAGGATATTGCCTTTTTTGCGACTAAATATTTAGTTCAGTACTATTGGGATGCACTGGCAGAGCGCTTTGAGCTCACCGAACGTCCTGAAGATACAGAAAATCCTGATGAAATTGTCAACGTTATGGAAGCGATCGGACGTAAACGTGGCTGTATTGTTAGCGGCGGACGTGTAGATCTCGAAAAGGCGTCAAAAATCATTTTGCGTGAGCTGCGTGCAGGGAAGCTGGGACGATTCAGTTTGGAAGCTCCTTACTGATTTTACTGGTACACCGATGCAGAACATAGCATTTTGTGGCAAGGAAGAACCTTCCCCATCTCTCCGGAGAGGAGGAAGGTTTTTTTTGGTATTTGAAGGCAGTTAGAAAAGGGTTTTGGACGGTGAAGGTCTGTGGTAAGCTGAATTCAATCGCTAGAGCTACGGCATGAATGACGCGTTAAACTACATATAGATGGGCAGGTATTGAATATGGAAAATAAAGAGATTGTAGCAAAGGACATGCTACATTATGAAAAAAAATGCTGGGAGCAGTCTTGTGAGCGGATTGCAGGTATTGACGAGGTAGGTCGTGGGTGCCTGTTTGGTGATGTTGTGGCCGCAGCAGTCATTTTACCAGTGGGTGAGTTACTGGAAGGTGTGGATGATTCCAAAAAATTGACGGATAAGAAGAGAGAAACATACTACGAGCTGATTATGGAGAAGGCCATTGCTGTAGGAGTTGGCTATGTAGACGCGCACACGATTGATGATATCAATATTAAGCAGGCAGCTCGTTTGGCTATGAAGCAGGCTATTGAGGCTTTACATGTATCTCCTGATTATTTACTGGTGGATGCAGAAAAGGTAGATGTGCCTATTCCTCAGCTCTCTATTATTAAAGGAGATGCGAACAGTCAGTCCATTGCGGCGGCCTCTATCATCGCCAAGGTAACCCGTGATCGGCTGTGTAAAGGTGAATGGGATGCGAAGTATCCGGAATATGGGATCGGTATACATAAAGGTTACGCTACCAAGTTGCACAGGGAACAAATTTTGGCGCTAGGACCTACAAAGATGCATAGACGCAGCTTTCTGGGCAATTTGTTGACAGAGCAACCGACACTGTTTGATCTGTAGTTACTTATTATGAATCGGGACAATGCCGATATAAAGTATAACTAATACCATAAGCCCCTTTGAATGGGGGAGAGTGAGAGGAGGGGCGATATGAACATCGGATCTGTATTTCGTGGATTACTTGGAGATGTGAAGGCTGGAGAGGCTAAAAAACTTGATATGCAGCCAGGTCAGGTCGTACGAGGAGTCGTGCTAAAGGTGTCTGAGGACGGCGGTGAGGCTGTGTTGCAAATACAAGGTTCTCAGGTCAGGGCAAAGCTGGAGACCCCTCTTCAACCTGGACAGACTACAACGTTTCAGGTTCAACCGGCTTCCCCCAGCGGAATGACGGTGCTTAAGCCTCTGAACGATGTGGCCAATACACCACAGCAAACCGTAGCGCTGACAGATGTATTGGAATCGGTGGGACTGCCGGATACAGCTCAGAACAGGGAGCTTATACAGGCAATGCAAAAGAATGGTGTGCCGTTGACGTCGGAAAATGCGGCTTCTTTGCGAGAAGCTATGGCGAAGCAAAGCGGCAATGTACAATTGGGAACGTTTGTGCAGGCGGCGGCAGTTGCCTTTCAGCGTGGACTTCCATTGACGACAGAAAGCATAAATGGATTGCGTCAAGCGATGTTTGGGCCTCCTTTAAATGATCTGTTGTCTTCGCTGGAGCAAGAGCTTGAAACGGTATTAAAACAGCAAGCACAGGGAATATCCACTGACCGTTCAGTGGGGGAATCGACAGCTATAAAGAACGCTGACCGAATGTCTGCTAGTCCAACAGGTGCTTCTTCTGTGGTGGTAGATGGGCAGGAAGGCCAAGCACCTCTATTGTCCAAGGATGTTTCTACCGCTGCAAAGCAGGCAGAAGCTGGACAAACCACAGGCGGCAAGGAATTGTTAAAAGGGACTCAAGCAGCCAACCTTGCTGCAGCAGCGAGTGCTTTGGCAACAGATTCAGATACTGCGACGGGGGCTACATCTGCAGCCAAAGGGACTGCTCCAGGAGAATCGGAGGCAGCCAATGGACGCGGAGCGACAGTGGCATCGGAGGCAGCCAATGGACGCGGAGCGACAGTGGCATCGGAAGCTGGCGTAAATGCGCCAGAATCGAGTGCTGATGCATTAAATGGTCCCCGCACCAGAGTGGAGCAGTCACAGTCACAGCAAGCTCCAGCGGCAAGCACACAGCTTAAGGATGCGGATGGCGCTCCAGCGGCTGCCACGGCAGAGCCTGCGGGGGCCAAGCCCGCCTTAACCTCAGCCACGGCTGACCGTCTCTCGGCACAGCAGGCTGGTGCCCCTGTGCCGCAATCCACAGCAGGCAACACTGCTGCGCCAGAGGTGCCGCTCCAGCGGCTGCGCACGCTGTTGCAAGAGCTACGCGCGGCGGTGCCGCCCGCACTGAGCACGGCTGCCCCAGAGCAGCCCGCAGCGGAAGTGGCGCAGCGGGCGGCTGGCGCCTCGCGGGCCGCAGACGCCGCTGCATCGCAGCCTGTGGCGTCCAGCCCGCAGCTCACCCCCACGGAAGACCCGTGGGTAGGCCGCGTACTGAAGCTGCTCGGTGCAGAGCACGAGCAGCAAGTGCACCGCGCGACTACACAGGTCGCGCAAGGGGCGGCGGCACGTATGGAGCCGCCAGAGGGAATGCCCCAGACGCTGCCGGGATTAGCGGCTGCGTCTGGGGACACGGTGTCAGCAGACGCAGACACCGTAAAAGGGGCACTGCTCCAGCTGATGAGCAGTGACGACCTGCCGCCCGCTTTGAAAGAGGCGGCTCAGCAGGTTGTACAGCACCTGACAGGTCAGCAGTTGCTGCTCAATACAGACCGAACGGCGCCTTTTGCCCAAGTACACATGTTTATACCATTCGTTGGACCGGACGGTCGCGAAACAGCTACGATCCAGATTCAGTCCCGCCGCGGCAAACGGGGAGAGCTGGACGCCTCCAACTGTCGTCTTTGGTTTGATTTGGACATGAAGGGACTTGGACCGACCCTGGTAGATGTCCAGGTTGTAGATCGGATTGTAAGTGTCAAGCTCCATAATGATCATGAATGGGCGGCTTCGTTGTTAACCAGTGGGCGTGAGTCCATTCACACAGCGTTGGAGTCACTAGGATACCAGCTTCTATCGCTTCGTACCGAGCCCATGCCCATAAGGACTGAACAGAACAGCCTCGCCTCTTCTGAAGTACAAAGCTATGTGCCTCAGCCGTATAAAGGAGTCGATCTTAAAATATGAAAGAGCCGTTGGAACCTCCTTCTCCTTCCATAAAGAAGGCGGTCGCCCTTAAATATACGCCTGGTGAGAGCGAAGCACCGATTGTCGTTGCCAAGGGGAGCGGCCGTATTGCGGATAGCATTTTAGAAAAGGCCAAAGAACATGGTGTTCCCGTTCAGGAGGATGCTGCGCTGGTTGAAGTACTATCCAAACTTGATTTGGACGAACAAATCCCTGCTGAGCTCTATCAGTTGGTGGCAGAGGTGCTTACCTATATATATCAAATGGATCGGCTTGCTTCAAGGGATGACTGGTGATGTGGAATGAAATGAAGGCTGGAGGCAAGGATCAACGGAAAGCTAAAGGAGCGATGGGCGAAGAGGCAGCGGCTTTGTTTTTAAAAAACTTGGGTTACCGAATCATAGAGCGTAATTGGCGATGCCGCAGTGGTGAAATAGATCTGATTGCCAAGCAGGAGCATACACTCGTGTTTATTGAGGTACGTAGTCGAAGTAGCTCCAAATATGGAACGCCAGCAGAATCAGTTACTGCGCGTAAAATAGCCCAAGTTCGCCAAACAGCCGCTGTATATTTGCATATGAACGGGATTGGAGATGCTCCAATCCGCTTTGACATGATTTCTGTACAATTAACTGACGAAAAGGCAGTTGTTACAAACCATTTAATAGGCGCATTTTAAAAGAGTAAGAGCTTTTTCGAAGGTAAGAGTGCGTGACTGAATTCATATGTGCAGGTTGACAGGAAGGAAAGCTACAGGTATATTTTATTGAGAATAGTTATCATTTTCATCTGGAAATGAATATCGAGCAGTTGTACCTGTAAAGGAGGATTTACGTGACAAAGCATACCTTTAGTGAACATGTCATAGATGTAATTCAGGAACGCCGGACGATTAAACGATTTAAATCCGACTCCATTCCGGTAGATACGATCAAAGAACTGCTGGACGTCGCTGTGTGGGCTCCTAATCATAAAATGCGTGAACCGTGGCGTTTTCTGTTGTTTGCTGGTGAAGGACGGAAAAAGCTTGCAAAAGCAATTGCAGCCGATATCGGTAAGGACAACAAGTTTGAGAGCGGCATTTTGCACAACCCGATCCAGCTTTTAGTAGTGCTGGAAGAAGACCCGCGTCAAGCGGTTTGGGATGAGGATTTTGCAGCGGTCAGCGCGCTTGTACAAAACTTTATGCTTGCCGCATGGAGCAAAGGAATCGGAACGTTTTGGGTGACAAAGCCATTTTTGTATTCGCCTAAGTTCCGTGAGCACTTGGGAATTCAACCAGGTGAGAAGGTAATAGGAATGATATATGCAGGCTATCCTGACGTTATCCCGGAATCAAGACCACGTACTCCCGCAGCCGATAAGCTGACCTTGTTTGACAAATAATCTGTCGTCAGATAAACTTAGTCAAGAATTTTGAAAGCATAGTTCGGAGCTAAAATTTCGAACATCACATTTGCAAAGAATGAAAATTTGGAAGCACCTTTTTTCATATATGCAATGATTCCCGAGAGGGAGCATTCCAATATGAGGAGAGGTGCTTTTTGATATGTATGGAAAATTACACGGAGCTTGTCTGTATGGAATAGATGGCGTTCTGATTGAAGTTGAGACTGATTTGTCCAATGGCTTGCCTCAGACAGCGATTATAGGATTGCCGGATTCGGCGATTCGAGAGGCAGTGGAGCGTGTCAGAGCAGCAATTAAAAACTGTGGCTTTAAATATCCGTCCCAGCGTGTCACGATTAATTTAGCTCCTGCTGATTTGCGTAAGGAAGGTTCATCTTTTGACCTTGCTATCGCTTTAGGGTTGCTGACAACCAGTGAACAGGTCGTTTTACCCGTGGGAGAACGGACGCTGTTTATTGGCGAGCTGGCGCTGGATGGCAGTATTCGCCCTGTAAATGGGGTGCTGTCCATGGTTGATCTGGCCAAGCGAGAAGGATTCAACTCCGTGCTGCTTCCCCAGGAAAACGCAAGCGAGGCTCGTCTGATTACGGGTATACGTATTTACGCTATACGTCATCTATCAGATATTATCCCGATTGAAGATCGTGCACAAGGGACTGTTGATAGGCAAGCGACAAATCAGAGTTGTACTG
The DNA here is from genome assembly GCF_038002205.1 of Paenibacillus sp. FSL R7-0340. Taxonomy (NCBI): domain Bacteria; kingdom Bacillati; phylum Bacillota; class Bacilli; order Caryophanales; family Paenibacillaceae; genus Paenibacillus; species Paenibacillus sp. FSL R7-0340. The sequence continues at coordinate 4,047,853 of NZ_JBBOBY010000001.1, read as the reverse complement.
CCAGTAAACAAGTCATGATCTGTTCCTATGACCATTTACCTCAGGCAGAGCATTTACCGTTGTGTGAGAAAGAAGAGATAACTAGCAACATGGAGGATTACAGCGATGTGCTGGGTCAGCTGCACGCCAAGCGTGCGTTAGTCATCGCTGCAGCCGGAATGCATAATATCCTGCTTATGGGACCGCCGGGGGCTGGGAAAACCATGCTCATCCGCAGGTTGCCATCTATCCTTCCGCCTTTGACTGAAAAGGAGGCGCTTGAAGTCACCAAAGTATACAGCGCTGCCGGGAAGTGGAAGGAGTCATCGCCTCATCTGATGAATATTCGTCCCTTCCGTTCGCCTCATCATACGATCTCTGCTGCTGGTTTGGTGGGTGGGGGAGGTATACCCAAACCAGGAGAAATCAGTCTTGCACACCGGGGGATTTTATTTCTGGATGAGTTGCCTGAGTTTAGCCGTCATGTACTAGAAGTGCTGCGCCAACCATTGGAAGACCACAATGTTACGATCAGTCGTTCACGTGCTGTTTTTAAGTATCCGGCGCATTTTTTACTTGCTGCCTCTTTAAATCCGTGTCACTGTGGCTTTTTCGGAAATGATACGGAACATCAGCGCTGTACCTGTTCACCTGCAGCAGTAGCTCGCTACCGTTCACGTATTTCCGGTCCACTGCTGGATCGGATTGATCTTCAGCTTGAAGTATCGCAGCCGAAGGATTGGCGGGAGGAAAAAGAATCATTGTCATCCGCTGAAATGCGAAGGCAGGTGCTGGCTGCTCAAGCGATACAAATCCACAGATATAGCAAGCTTCCCTTTTCATGGAATAGTGAGCTGTCCGGTCAGATGCTTCGTAAATATGCCATATTAGAAAAAAATGCAGCGGACTTGCTTGATCAGACAATGGACGCACTCGGTTTAAGCATGCGTGCGTATGATCGAATTCTCAAGCTTTCGCGTACCATTGCAGACTTACATGACTCAGAGAAAATTTTGACTTCACATGTGGCTGAAGCTATTCAATACCGCCATATGGATAGAGCAAATGCCAGTTTTCCCGAAAGTTAAAAAGCAATAAAACTAGTAGTTATAACACGATCATTTTTATAAAAGAGTTTTTCCAAAGGGTATGTACAATAGAAAATGGAAAAAAGGACAAAAAAAGCTCCAGACAATAAAGATCTGGAGAAGAAAAATAAGATTATGACAATAGTGATTATACTATGAGTATATCAATTTCGTATATACGATTATGCATCATCTCCCATGTTACTTGATGGAAAAAAATAAACAGTCTTTAACGAAGGGATAGCTGAAAGGATAATAAACCCCTCGACAAAAACGGTTGAGGGGCTTGTTGTGAAATTCATTCTAACGAGTACTATTAAATTCAAGAAGAGAGATGGAGATGTCCCCCTACATATGCTAAAGAAAATCTGAGTTACAAGACGTTCAGTTTCACTTCAATATTACCGCGGGTAGCGCGGGAGTATGGACATTGTTCATGTGCGCCTTCCACCAGTTTTACTGCAGTTTCATGATCGACGCCTTTTACCAATACATCGAGGTTTACTCCGATTCCGAAGCCGCCGTCTTCCACTTTGCCGAAATGGACCGTAGCTGTTACTTCAGTACCTTCATGCTTAACACGTTGCATGCGAGCAACCATATTTAAGGCACTATCAAAGCAAGCGGAATAGCCTGCTGCGAACAATTGCTCTGGATTCGTACCTGCACCGCCTGCGCCACCCATTTCTTTTGGGGTATCAATATCTAAACGAAGTTCAGGGGAGGAAGACTCGATATAACCGTTACGTCCACCAACCGCTTTTACTGTTGTTTCATACATTTTTTGTTGAATGGTCATCATAATCCAATCACTGCCTCTCGCTCAATTTATATTTTACACAATTTAATTTATCAAAATAATTATTGTTTGTAAAGTATTTTGTGCAATTAGCATGTATTTTATTATATAATGTGCTAAAATAATGACGAAAGTAGGTGATCAGACAGCATGGAAAACAATCCCAATGAAGGTACAGCGTTAAAACTTGATAATCAGTTATGCTTTGCCATATATGCATGCTCCAGAGAGATAACGAAGCTATACCAGCCTTATCTGGAAAAGCTCGGTGTGACGTACTCGCAATATTTGGTACTTATCGTGCTCTGGGAGCGTGAAGAGTGTACAGTGAAGGAATTGGGTGAGGCACTATATTTGGACTCCGGCACACTAACTCCGCTATTGAAGAGATTGCAGAACGCCGGGCTGATCGATCGAAAGCGTTCCACTCAGGATGAGCGTAAGGTGCTGATTTCTTTGACGACAGAGGGAAGCGCATTGCGGGAAAAAGCTCTATCTGTACCAGGATGCATCCAGGAAAAAACAAGTATGACTCATGATCAATTTGGGTCGCTTCTGCTCCAGTTCAATGATCTGCTTGATCGTGTTCATCAAGCGAATGTACAAATTGAAAAATCATAAGATATTTTCAGTTGCTCTTGCGAATCTTATGGCATGAGTTGTTCTCAGCTGAAAGTAATAATGCTTGAAGAAATAAAGTGCCTCTTAATGCGGATTAGGTAATCCCGTGTTGTAGAGGTGCTTTTATTTGTGTGAATTTGTATTAATCGTAATATCCAATAATATCCAAGCATTCGATTTTGGGAATGATAATGATATCAAAATACTGTAATTCATGAGGTTAAATTATAAGGAAAGCGTTTTAAAAACATGTTACAATGATGTAGGTTTAGTATAGATTTCCTTGTGAACCGCCCTTGTTGCAGTCATGTTGATAGGAGGATTCCAGAATGAATATCCATGAATATCAGGGTAAAGAAGTATTAAAGCAGTACGGAGTGGCTGTACCGAACGGTAAGGTTGCCTATACGGTGGAGGAAGCCGTTGCTGCGGCAGAATCGCTTGGAAGCGCTATTACGGTGGTAAAAGCACAAATTCATGCTGGTGGACGCGGTAAAGCGGGTGGCGTGAAAGTTGCCAAAGGTTTGGATGAGGTGCGCACTTTTGCTTCTGAAATTTTGGGTAAGGTGCTGGTGACGCATCAGACCGGACCTGAAGGTAAAGAGGTCAAACGCCTTTTGGTTGAGGAAGGCTGCGATATTCGTAAAGAATATTACGTCGGCGTTGTCGTAGATCGTGCGACTGGACGTATCGTAATGATGGCCTCAGAAGAAGGCGGTACGGAAATCGAAGAGGTGGCTGCAGCCACTCCGGAGAAGATTTTTAAAGCGGTTGTTGATCCAGCGATTGGGCTTCAGGTGTATCAGGCACGTAAGTTGGCGTATGACATTAATATTCCTAATGAGCTGGTAAACAAAGCGGTCAAGTTTATGCTGGCGCTATACGAAGCTTTTGTGGACAAGGACTGTTCAATTGCAGAAATCAATCCCTTAGTCGTTACGGGTGATGGGAATGTACTGGCGTTGGATGCCAAACTGAATTTTGATTCTAATGCGTTGTTCCGTCATAAGGATATTTTGGAATTGCGTGATTTGGATGAAGAGGATGAGAAGGAAATTGAGGCATCTAAATACGATCTAAGCTATATCGCTCTGGACGGAAATATTGGCTGTATGGTCAATGGTGCGGGTTTGGCGATGGCAACCATGGATATTATTAAATATTACGGTGGCGATCCGGCCAACTTCCTAGACGTAGGGGGCGGTGCGACGACGGAAAAGGTAACCGAAGCGTTCAAAATCATTTTGTCCGATCCGAAGGTAGAAGGTATTTTCGTGAACATTTTCGGCGGAATTATGCAGTGTGACATCATTGCGAACGGCGTCGTGGAGGCTGCCAAACAGTTGGGGCTGACTCGTCCGCTTGTTGTCCGTCTTGAAGGTACGAATGTTGAGCTCGGCAAACAGATTTTAGCGGAATCCGGTTTGAATATCGTGGCAGCCGATTCCATGGCGGATGGCGCCCAAAAAATCGTCGAACTTGTTCAATAGCCTGTTTGCATTCCGATATGCCGAATAAACGATAGGGGATGTGAAGATCGTGAGTATTTTGGTCGATAAGCATACAAAGGTGATTACACAGGGGATTACGGGAAAAACGGCGTTGTTTCATGCCAAGGGTGCACTTGATTACGGTACACAAATGGTAGGTGGCACCTCTCCAGGTAAGGGAGGCACCGAGGTAGAAATTACACTGGAGAACGGACAACAGGTCAAATTGCCGGTGTTTAATACAGTGAGCGAAGCCAAGGAAGCTACTAGCGCAACAGCGAGCGTGATTTACGTGCCACCAGCTTTTGCCGCAGATTCCATTTTGGAGGCTGTAGATGCGGAATTAGATCTCGTGATTTGTATCACGGAGGGCATTCCGGTGCTTGATATGATCAGGGTCAAACGTTTTATGGAAGGTAAAAAGACCGTTCTGATTGGCCCTAACTGCCCGGGCGTTATTACGCCAGGAGAATGTAAAATCGGTATTATGCCAGGTTACATTCATCTACCAGGTCATGTAGGCGTTGTGTCACGTAGTGGTACTTTGACCTATGAAGCAGTGCATCAGTTAACGACCCGAGGTATAGGACAATCTTCTGCGGTTGGTATTGGCGGTGACCCCGTTAAAGGTTCAGAATTCATTGATATTTTGCAACGCTTCAATGAGGACCCCAACACTCATGCTGTCATTATGATCGGAGAAATTGGTGGTACAGCCGAGGAAGAGGCTGCCGAGTGGATCAGGGACAATATGACGAAGCCAGTGGTTGGTTTTATCGGCGGTGTGACTGCGCCTCCAGGCAAACGGATGGGGCATGCAGGTGCCATTATTTCTGGTGGAAAAGGAACGGCCAAAGAGAAAATTGCCACGCTTGAAGCCTGTGGGATCAAGGTGGCACCGACTCCTTCCGAAATGGGCTCGACACTGGTAAGTGTGCTGGAAGCACGTGGTATTTTGAATTTGTGTACGACACATTAAATCGTGTTTCTTCATTAATATACAGGCCATAAAACTGCATCGAAATTTGCCGCAGGCTAGTGTATAATGAAAGAAAGGTAAGCAACCTTTTTATCTTCTGAAACAGGGGATGAAAAGGTTGCTTTTTTTGCGTTAAGACAGGCTTGTCAGGGAAACGCTTGCAAAATGATTCATTGTGCCACAAAATAAGGGAGGGTTCACTCTTCCGTGAATGGGGGAACCATAGTTTGGAAGAAAGATGGCTTTTGTTAGGTTTACATGAGTTAGAGGGAATCGGAAGAAAAACAATTCAGCGTATTTGGTCGAGTGACTATCAATTGCATGAACTACTGCATTTTAGCGAACAGAAGTGGATCGAGATAGGGTTAAGCCCTGCTCAGGCACGCATTGCGGCTCAGTGTTATGATGAAGAATGGGTGCATGAAAGATATCAGCGAGTTCAATCCGGTGATATTGGAACGGTAACTTATGTGGACGAGGATTATCCCCTATTAATGAAGGAAACAGTTGACCCACCTTGGGTAATGTATACAAAAGGGGATAAATCACTTTTGCATACATGTTCTGTAGCCATGGTAGGAACTCGCGTTCCTACCGCTTATGGACGTAGAGCAGCGGAGATACTAACAGAGGGATTATGTAATGCAGGGATTACAATCGTTAGCGGATTGGCGAGAGGGATTGACAGTATTTGTCACGAAACAGCCCTGCGCCGGGGAGGAAACACGATTGGTGTACTGGGAACAGCGATTGATCAAATTTATCCTCCCCAAAATGCGTCTTTATTTGCAGAGATGGCTAGCAATGGCTTGATCTTATCAGAGTATCCTCCAGGCACGAGGTCGCATCCAGGAATGTTTCCACAACGTAATCGGATTATAGCCGGTCTAACGAAGGGAACGCTTGTTGTCGAAGCAGATGCAAGAAGCGGCTCCTTGATTACCGCTGATGCTGCACTGGAGGCAAATCGAGATGTGTTTGCTGTTCCCGGACCCATTACGTCACCGAAGAGTAGAGGTACGCTGAGCTTGATTAAGCAAGGGGCAAAAACGGTCACTGAAGCTTCGGATATTATTGAGGAGTATGAAGCAGATTTGCGTACAAGGGAGGTTTCTTCATACAATAGAGAGCAGAGTCTTAATCTGAAGGAGGTCTCCAAAGTGCCAGAAAGTGAGACTTCTGAGGAAAACCGTGTCATACTGTTGCTTGAACAGGGAACCATGACACTGGATGAACTGCTTGATGCTACGGCATGGGATTTTGGACTTTTACACGCAGTTCTGTTATCGTTAATCATAAAAAAAAGGATCGCCCAGCTAGCGGGCACAAAATACAAGCTTATTTAGTAGTTGTTTTTGCAAAGTCCTTAGTTAGTAAATGCACAAATTCAATTTTAAACATCAGGTGGAGGGCAGTATGGCATTCATCCGCGTCGCGGATTCCTACTCCTTCCCCACTTCCTGAAATGTGTTGACATTATGACTCGCAGCAGCGGAGCAGATGGGATTTTTCTGAAGAATCTCAGCGATCCGGAAGAATGACCAATCTGTGAAGCTCTCTATCGCGTCATAACTCACCACATTTCAGGAAGTCTATCATATTCATGTGTGTAATTGAGAGGAGGAAGAGCCTATGGCGGATTCACTCGTCATCGTGGAATCGCCTTCCAAGGCGAAGACGATCGGCAAATACTTAGGCAGCAAATATATCGTCAAGGCTTCCATGGGTCATATCAGGGATTTACCGAAGAGTCAGATCGGCGTAGAGGTCGAAAATGATTTTAATCCCAAATACATTACCATTCGAGGTAAAGGCTCAATTCTAAAAGAATTAAAGGATGCCCGAAAAAAAGTAAAAAAAGTATATCTGGCGGCTGACCCGGATCGCGAAGGTGAAGCTATTGCCTGGCATCTGGCGCATGCGCTGGAACTGGACGATACAGCAGATTGCCGTGTTGTATTTAATGAAATTACGAAGCAGGCTGTCAAAGATGCTTTTAAAACACCCCGTAAAATCAATATGGATTTGGTCAATGCTCAGCAGGCACGACGGATACTGGATCGACTTGTTGGCTACAAAATCAGCCCGTTGCTCTGGAAAAAGGTAAAAAAGGGCCTATCCGCTGGGCGTGTGCAGTCGGTTGCGGTGAAAATTATTTTGGACCGGGAAAACGAGATCAATGAGTTTGTACCGGAAGAATACTGGACGATTACAGCTAAACTAGCTATTAAAGACAGTACCTTTGAAGCGAAATTTCATAAGCTGCGCGGTGAAAAGAAAGAACTCTCTAGCGAAGCGGATGTACAAGAAGTGTTAGAAGCTATCGGAAAATCGTCCTACAAGGTACGCGATGTTAAAGAGAAAGAGCGTTTACGCAATCCTTCTCCTCCATTCACAACAAGTTCCTTGCAGCAGGAGGCGGCTCGGAAGCTCAACTTCCGTGCATCTAAAACGATGTCTGTAGCTCAGCAGCTATATGAGGGTGTGGATTTAGGTAAAGAAGGGACCGTGGGTCTGATTACGTATATGCGTACGGATTCCACACGGATCGCCGCTTCAGCTCAAGAGGAAGCGAAAGAATTAATTATTCAAAAATATGGCGAAGCTTTTGTACCTGAAACTCCTCGTCAATATTCAAAAAAAGCGGCCAACGCCCAGGATGCGCATGAAGCGATTCGTCCAACCTCTGCGTTACGCGATCCGGAAACAGTTAAGCCGTTTATGAGTCGGGATCAGTTCCGTTTGTACAAATTGGTATGGGAACGTTTCATGGCCAGCCAGATGGCTTCTGCTATTATGGATACTTTGTCCGTAGATATTGAAGCGGGTGAGACGATATTCCGGGCAGCAGGTTCTAAGGTTCGTTTTCCAGGTTTCATGAAAGTGTATGTAGAGGGAAATGACGACGGTAAAACCGAAGAAGATAAACTGCTGCCACCACTTCAACCAGGCGATAAATTAAAAAAAGAAGCGGTTGAGCCGAAGCAGCATTTTACACAACCTCCTCCCCGTTATACGGAAGCGCGACTGGTGAAGACGCTGGAAGAACTGGGTATAGGACGTCCAAGTACGTATGCACCAACGCTGGAAACCATTCAGAAACGTGGTTACGTTGCTATTGAAGAGAAGAAGTTTTTCCCTACAGAGCTGGGCGAATTGGTCATCGAACAGATGGAGGAGTTCTTCCCAGAGATTCTGAATGTGGAGTTTACAGCTAATATGGAAGGTGATCTTGACCACGTCGAAGAAGGCGAAGGTAATTGGGTCAAGGTGTTGAGTGACTTTTACGAGTCATTCGAGAAGCGACTTGAAGTGGCTGAAGAAGAAATGAAAGAAATTGAAATAAAAGATGAAGTATCCGATGTCATTTGTGATAAGTGTGGCAGCCAAATGGTGTATAAGCTTGGCCGATTTGGTAAATTCCTGGCCTGTTCTGCTTTTCCAGATTGCCGTAACACAAAGCCAATTGTTAAGGATATCGGGATTAATTGTCCTACATGCGGTGAGGGTCATGTCGTCGAACGACGGAGTAAAAAGGGACGTGTCTTCTATGGATGTGACCGCTACCCGGAATGTGATTTTGTTTCCTGGGATAAACCGTCCATTAAGCCTTGCCCAAGTTGCAGTAGCCTAATGGTCGAAAAACGTACAAAACAAGGAACGAAGCTCAACTGTACTGTCTGCGATCACAGCGAAATGCTGGAAGAGAGCGATGAGAGCGTAGAGACTTCTTAAGAACAACAATAGCAGGGGGATTTAAACGTGAGTGAACTACAAAAGGTAACGGTCATCGGAGCAGGTTTGGCGGGCAGCGAAGCTGCCTGGCAAATTGCAAGCCGTGGAGTGCCAGTTAAGTTGTATGAAATGAGGCCGGTTGTAAAAACACCAGCACATCATACAGATAAATTTGCCGAACTGGTATGCAGTAATTCCTTGCGGGCAAACGGCCTAACGAATGCAGTAGGCGTACTGAAGGAAGAGATGAGAATACTGAACTCCTTGATTCTGAGTGCAGCAGATCGTCATGCTGTTCCGGCTGGCGGTGCATTGGCAGTGGATCGTGACGGATTTTCCGGTCATATTACTGATACGCTTCATCAACACCCTTTGATCGAGGTTGTTAATGAAGAGCTTCAGGAAATCCCACAGGACGGTATTGTGGTCATTGCGACGGGGCCTTTAACTTCTCCAGCTTTGTCGGAACAGATTAAATCGCTGATGGGAGAGGAGTATTTTTATTTTTACGATGCGGCAGCCCCGATTGTAGAAAAGGACTCTATCGACATGAGCAAGGTTTATCTGGCTTCCCGTTATGATAAGGGAGAAGCAGCGTACTTGAATTGTCCGATGAACGAAGCGGAATTTGATGCTTTTTATGAGGCTCTGATTACGGCTGAGGTAGCGCAAGTCAAGGAATTCGAAAAAGAAATTTATTTCGAAGGCTGTATGCCCATCGAAGTGATGATGCAACGTGGGAAACAAACGGCATTGTTCGGACCGATGAAACCTGTGGGTCTCGTAAATCCACATACAGGTGAACTGCCCCACGCAGTTGTTCAGCTTCGGCAGGATAACGCCGCAGGAACGCTGTATAATCTGGTTGGTTTCCAGACTCACCTCAAATGGGGGGAGCAAAAGCGTGTATTTTCAATGATTCCGGGTCTTGAAGAGGCAGAGTTTGTACGTTACGGTGTGATGCATCGCAATACCTTTATTAATTCTCCGCAACAACTTCATCCAACCTATCAGTTCAAAGGAAGAAGCAATCTGTTCTTCGCCGGACAAATGACCGGTGTAGAGGGATATGTGGAGTCGGCGGCTTCTGGTCTGCTGGCCGGGATGAATGCGGCACGAGCAGCGCGTGGACAGGAAATGTTTGTATTTCCTGCGGAAACGACATTAGGCAGCATGGCACGGTATATTACGACCGCTGATTTTAAGCATTTTCAACCGATGAATGCAAATTTTGGTTTGCTTCCAAAGTTGGAGAAACGGATTCGTAATAAAAAGGAAAAAAATGAAGCTCTCGCTAATCGCGCGCTGGAAAGTTTGCATGGTTATATCAACGAAACGGGAGTTATGTCAGCTGAAGTACAGGCATAAGGATGAAGGAAAAGGAGGAGCGCGTTATGGATATGTCCTTTCATGCTACCACCATCTGCGCTGTACGCCACAATGGCAAAGGAGCTATTGCGGGTGATGGACAGGTAACGTTCGGCAACAGTGTTGTAATGAAGCAGACGGCAAAAAAAGTGCGCAGATTGTATCGTGGTCAGGTCGTTGCGGGATTTGCGGGATCGGTGGCAGATGCTATCACGTTATTTGAAAAGTTCGAAAATAAGCTAGAGGAACACCACGGAAATCTTCAAAGAGCAGCCGTGGAACTGGCCAAGGACTGGCGTCAGGATCGTATTCTGCGCAAGCTGGAAGCGCTCATGATTGTGATGGACTCATCCGGAATGCTGCTCATTTCTGGAGGCGGCGAAATTATCGAGCCGGATGATGATGTGCTTGCGATTGGCTCAGGTGGTAATTTTGCATTGGCGGCTGCCCGTGCTTTCAAACGCCATGGCTCTGGCATGGAAGCAAAGGACATGGCACGGGAAGCGCTAGAGGTTGCTTCGGAAATATGTGTGTATACGAACAATCAGATTATCGTGGAAGAACTGTAAATCGGCTCTGAGTATTCAAGGGTGGAGGAGTGCAAAATGAATAATCAATCGTTGACGCCCAGACAAGTGGTATCCGAGCTGGATAAGTATATTGTCGGACAAAAGGAAGCTAAAAAATCTGTTGCTGTTGCCTTGCGTAACCGTTATCGGCGTAGTAAGCTACCGGATGATATCCGGGATGAAATTGTGCCTAAAAATATTTTGATGATCGGACCAACAGGTGTGGGTAAAACTGAAATTGCACGTAGACTTGCACGGCTCGTGGGGGCTCCTTTTGTCAAGGTAGAGGCGACCAAATTTACAGAAGTGGGTTACGTCGGTCGTGATGTGGAATCCATGGTGCGTGATCTGATGGAAACCTCTATTCGCATCGTTAAGACGGAACGAACAGAGAATGTGAAGGACAAAGCGGAAGACATGGCAAATGAACGGATTGTCAGCATCCTTGTACCTGCAGAAAAGTCAAACAAATCGCAACGTAATCCCTTTGAAATGCTATTTGGCAATAACACGGGAACTTCGGTAGAAGAAGAACCACCACAACAGGATGGATCTTTGGCAGAAAAGCGCCGTAAGGTTAAATTCGATCTGTTGTCTGGTAAGCTTGAGGATGATGTTATAGAGATTGATGTGGAGGATACTGCACCCAATATGCTCGATATGTTTGCTGGGCAAGGGAATGAACAAATGGGTATGAATATGCAGGAGATGTTCGGAAGTTTTCTGCCCAAGCGGACGAAGAAGCGCAAGCTACCAGTCAAGGAAGCTCGCAAGGTGCTAATTCAAGATGAAGCTGCCAAATTGATCGATATGGATGATGTGATTCAGGAGTCTGTGAAGCGTGCTGAGCAATCCGGTATTATTTTTATTGATGAAATAGATAAGATTGCCAGCCAGGGTAAGGGGAGCGGCCCCGATGTGTCGAGAGAAGGCGTCCAGCGCGATATTTTACCTATTGTCGAGGGATCTACCATCATGACCAAATACGGTCCGGTAAGAACAGATTACATTCTGTTTATTGCTGCAGGAGCTTTTCATGTTGCAAAACCATCTGACCTGATCCCTGAGCTTCAGGGCCGTTTTCCAATCCGTGTGGAATTAAGTAGCCTGACTTTGGATGAGTTTGTGTCGATACTGACGGAGCCTAAAAATGCGCTGACCAAGCAATACACTGATCTACTCCGTACTGAGGAGATTGAAGTCGAATTTTCTGCGGAAGCGATCCGTGAGATTGCCAGCATTGCTGAGTCTGTAAATCGCAACACCGAAAATATTGGCGCACGTCGTTTGCATACCATTCTAGAAAAGCTGCTGGAGGATCTGTCGTTTGAAGCACCAGAGCTTACATTGGATCGTATGATCATTACCCCGGAATATGTACGTGAGAAGCTGGGAGATATTGCCCAAAACAGGGACCTTAGTCAGTATATTTTATGAATAGGGTTTCTAAAAATAGGGTGTGTGGTCCAGAATAACACTATCTTGCACCGTCGTTTAGACCTAGATAATGGTCAAGTTGATGATTTTTCTGTCTATTCCAAAAGTAGGACGTATAATCTTTTACAGGTGTAAAGTGCTAAGAAAACATTCATTTTCTTGAAATAAACCTGAAAAATTTAACATTTTATGCATCTAAAGCCCTCTTTTTTAAAAAAGATAGGGCTTTTTTCTTATTGTAATTAGGTCCCAACTCTACGAAACTTAGAATATATGACAGAAAGTTATTATTTTCTACTTAAGACCTAAAAGAAATGTATAATTATGAAATTTTATTGTCGAAAAAAAGTGAAAAATCTTGTTTTATTGAATCTTACTTTGGAGTAGACGCTGGGAGGGAGGAGCTAAATGAATCTGCTGGGTGATATGAGCTTTCAAAAGCTTCAGGCAGGTGTACAGGCGGCAAATACGAGACAACGTGTGATGGCGGACAATATATCCAATGCGGATACCCCGTATTTTAAGCGTTCGGAGGTTTCATTTGAAGAACTGCTTCAGCAGCAAATGGACGGTGATGTCACACCACTACGTGGAAAAGTAACCAATTCAAGACATTTTCAAATAGGACCTGTGAACTCCATTCCAGATGCCACGGTCACCAAAGATGGGTACTCAGTCATGAATAACAATATGAACAACGTAGATATCGACAGAGAAATGAGTCTTATGGCTGAAAATCAACTAAGATATAATACCTACATCCAAGAAATTAATGAGCGCATCAAAATGATGAGAACAGCGGTAGAAGGGAGATAGGACTAGGTGAAGATTAACAACGGCTTTGATATTAGTGCATCTGCTCTTACGGCCCAACGGTTGCGGATGGACGTTATATCTAGCAACATTGCCAACGCAGAGACAACTCGGGCGAAAGTAGAGAATGGACAAGCAGTTCCATATCGGAGAAAAACGGTTGTTTTGGAGCCGAACCAATCTGGCTTTGCCGATGTTTTAAAGGCTCAAATGGAAGGAAGTAGCACAAACGCTGCTGGCGTTAAGGTTTCGCAAATTCAGGAAGATCAGTCACCTTTGAAGCCTGTGTACAATCCGGGTCACCCGGACGCTGATAAAGATGGCTATGTATATATGCCTAATGTAGACATTATGAAAGAAATGGTCGACATGATTTCCGCAACACGCTCATACGAAGCCAATGTAACAGCTCTGAATGCATCAAAGGCTATGGTTTCCAAAGCGCTTGAAATCGGTCGCTAAGTTCTAGGACTACTAACTACTTAATAGGGAGAGTAAAACATGATTCAGAACGCCATGTTTAATGTACAGACACCGGTAATACAGCAGATTCAATCGCCTAACAATGAGTTGACGAAAGCGACGCCTTCCGAATCCTTGAAGGATTTTGGTTCCTTCCTAAAGGATGCTCTCAATGAAGTAGGGCAGCAGGAAGCCGCTACGCACCAGATGTCCGACCAATTCATGGCAGGCAAAGTTGATGTAGATCAGGTCATGATCACTTCCCAACAAGCGCTGCTTTCCCTGCAGCTTACTACACAGGTCCGAAACAAAGCGATCGAAGCCTATCAGGAGATCATGCGTACACAGATGTAAAGAGGGTTTAGCAAAGTTTCGGATGGGGTGACGGAGTGAACGAGAGAATCGCCCAATATCGGGATAAGATTTCCGGGTATTGGAATAATTTCAGCAAAAAACAGAAGATATTACTTGTTTCGACATTAGCATTCATCATTATCGCCGTTGTAGTGCTAACGATGCAGTTTACTAAAACCGAGTATGAAGTGGCTTTCCGAGATTTAAATGCTAACGATGCAGCCGGAGTCATTAAATATCTCGATTCTGCGGGTATACCGTATCAACTTAATGCTGGTGGGACACAAATCGCAGTTCCAACCGCTAATGCGGATAAGGCGAAGGTAGATGTTGGGTCTCAAGGCCTGATTCAGAAGGGTTCAATCGGCATGAGTGCTTTTGACCAGTCCTCCTCTGCCATTGGTATGACGGAGAACGAGTTCAATGTGAAGTACAATAATGCATTGAACGGCGAAATACAGCAACTGTTGGAACGGATGGATGGTGTCCAAAGCTCCAAAGCTGTCATTAATATGCCAAAGGAAAACATTTTTGCCGGACTTGAAGAAAAGGACAAAGCCTCCGCTTCGATTCAAATGGAATTCGAGCCTGGCTTTACTCCAAATCAGCAAGCGATCGACGGATATTTTAATCTGGTAAAAACGGCCGTACCGAATCTGCCAGTGGAAAACATTACGATCACCAATAAGGAATATGAGTTGATTCCAACGGCCAAGGGCGGCCAAGGTGGGCTCACTAGTGGTGTTCAGGAAAACATGGCTCTACAGAAGAAGTTTGAGAGCGATGTAAGGAATAATGTCCAACAATTTTTGTCGAAAATTGTTGGAGACGACAAGGTAAACGTGCTGGTTATGTCCCAGCTAAATTTCGACAAAGTCACATCAAAAGAACAAATGGTCACACCTGTTGATCAAACGAAAATGAAGGGTATTGAAATTAGTGCCCAACAAATTCAGGAAAGCTATACGGGCAGTAGTGGACAAACCGGAGGAGTTGCAGGAACAGGAACACAGGATGTTCCGGGCTACCCGGGAGGAGCTAATTCCGGTAATACCAGCTCAGATAAGAGCTCAAGTACGATTAACTACGAAGTTAACCGAATTGCAAGGGATATTATCCAAAGTCCGTACACTGTAAAAGATTTAACCATTAATGTTGCAGTTGAACCACCAACAGGTCAGCAAACGTTGGATACTGCAACTCAGACAGCAATTCAAAATATTTTGGTTAATATTGTAAGAGCATCTTTGGCGAATTCTGGTACTACTATTACAGACGCTGATTTGGCTAAGAAGGTTTCAGTGTTCTCACAAGCTGTTCCAGCACCTGCGAGCACGAATACATTCTTCTCAGCTTCCAACCCTTGGCTATGGGGCATCGGAGCTGCTGTTCTGGCACTGCTGGCGGGGGTAATCTTCCTCATCGTACGCGGTCGTCGTAAGCAGGAAGAAGAGTTGGATGAAGAATTGCAACTCATGCCAACGCCGACGGAGTTCCCGTCTATTACCATGGAAAGTGTGACAAATGAAAGTCAAGTGCGTAAACAGCTTGAAAGTCTGGCGAAAAAGAAACCCGACGAATTCGTCAATCTGCTTCGTACATGGCTGGCTGACGAATAGAGGTGAGTTCATTGGCAAAGGCAAGCAGTCAAGGTTTAACGGGAAGACAGAAAGCAGCTATACTTCTGATCACAATGGGACCAGAGGTATCTGCTCAAATATTCAAGCATTTGCGTGATGAGGAGATCGAGCAACTTACATTGGAAATTGCCAATGTGCGGAAGGTCGATGCCATTGAGAAGGACTCCATCATGGCCGAGTTTCATCAAATTTGTTTGGCTCAGGAGTACATTTCCCAAGGCGGTATTAATTACGCTAAAGAAATATTGGAAAAAGCACTCGGATCGCAAAAAGCAGTTGAGGTCATTAACCGTCTAACAGCGACGTTACAGGTAAGACCCTTCGATTTTGCCCGCAAGGCTGATCCAAACCAGATATTGAATTTTATACAGAATGAGAATCCGCAAACGATTGCTCTCGTGCTTTCGTACTTGCAATTCGAGCAGGCGGCTGCAATTCTGTCGTCTCTGCCACAGGAAAAACAGGCAGATGTGGCCCGGCGTGTCGCTGTCATGGACAGTACATCTCCGGAAGTTATTTCCCAGGTGGAACGAGTGTTAGAGCAAAAGCTATCTGCAACCGCAACGCAGGATTACACGAATGCGGGCGGTATCGAGTCCATTGTTCAGATTTTGAATGGCGTAGACCGCGGAACCGAACGTACGATTCTCGACTCGCTTGAAATTCAAGATCCAGAACTGGCTGAGGAAATCAAGAAAAGAATGTTCGTGTTCGAGGATATCGTCAATGTGGACAACCGTTCCATTCAGCGCATTATCCGCGATATCGACAATGCAGATTTGCAATTGGCGCTTAAAGTGTCCAGTGAAGAAGTACGCGATGTGATTTTCCGAAATATGTCGAAACGTATGGCAGAAACCTTCAAAGAGGAAATGGAGTACATGGGACCGGTGCGGTTGCGTGATGTGGAAGAAGCACAGACACGTATCGTATCGACAATCCGCAGATTGGAAGAGGCCGGTGAGATTATAATCGCACGCGGCGGAGGAGATGACATCATTGTCTAACTTGATCAAATCTTTCCAATATGTTCCTGTAGAGGCTTTGAAAACAATTGATGTGGCACATACGTATGCGCCAGAAACGACGGATGAAGAAATCACAACTGAATATACGGAACCGGAGCCTCAGCGAGATCACGAGGCTGAACGACTACGGGATGAAATGCTGAATGATGCTAAGGATTTTGCCGAACGTCAGGTTCGCGAGGCAGCTGAAGAAGCGGAACGGATGCTTCAGGAGGCACAGCAGCAGATTGAAGCCTGGTGGCAGGAACGACGCGAGCATGACGAGCAGTTAACTCAGTCGTTAAAAGCTGATGGGTTTCAGCAAGGATATGAAGAAGGTCAGAAGCTGGCTGAGGCCGAGCTCCAGACGAAATCAGAGCAGATGATGGAAGAAGCACAGGATATTCTGCGTCAGGCCTATGAGATCAAGGAACAACTGATTCAGGAAGCTGAGCCTTTCCTGGTTGAACTGAGTAGTGCTATTGCTGAGAAGGTCATTGAGAAACAGCTTAGCCTTGAGCCTGAATACACGATTGAATTAATTCGTAAAAATTTGGCTCGTAAGCGGGAAAAAGGAACCATTACATTGTGTGTGTCGCCTCAGCATTTCGCATTTGTGCAAGGTGCACGAGAAGAATTGTCATTAACTGTCGATTCGCAGGCAGAACTGCAAATTATTCCTGATGGTACTGTGAAAGATCGCGGTTGTGTTATCCGTTCTTCCTTTGGAAGTGTGGATGCGCGGATTGATACGCAATTAGCTGAGATCAAAAAGGAATTATTGCGTCTGGCACATGAGAATGAGGAGCGAAGACATGAAGGGGCTTAATGCGCAGCGCTACATGGATCATTTGCGCCAGCTGGACCCGGTTCGGGTAAATGGCAAGGTTACGCAGGTTATCGGCCTGATGGTTGAATCGGAAGGTCCAGACGCCAGTATCGGGGATGTTTGTTACATTTATCCGGGTAAAACGGCAAAGCCGTTGCAAGCGGAGGTCGTAGGCTTCAGGGACAATAAAGTGCTTCTGATGCCACTTGGAGAACTGCAATCCATTGGTCCCGGTTGTGATGTTGTAGGAACAGGGAAACCGTTGAATGTGCAGGTCGGGTCGGAGCTGTTAGGCAAAGTACTGGACGGATTGGGTCAGCCTCTGGATGGCTCATTGATTCCCTCTCGAATGGCGAGATATTCAACCTTCAATATTCCGTCCAATCCGCTGAATCGTCCGCGTGTGCAGGAACCAATCAGTATCGGGGTGCGCGCTATCGACGGGTTGCTTACTATCGGTAAAGGACAACGGGTTGGTATTTTTGCAGGTTCGGGTGTAGGTAAAAGTACCTTGATGGGAATGATTGCTCGTAATACGGAAGCTGATGTGAATGTAATTGCCTTGATCGGGGAACGTGGACGCGAGGTGCTGGACTTTATTGAACGGGATTTAGGTCCGGAGGGACTAGAACGTTCCGTGGTCATTGTGGCAACTTCCGACCAGCCTGCGTTAATCCGTATTAAGGGTGCACTTATTGCAACGACGATCGCGGAATATTTTCGGGATCGAGGGTTAAATGTCATGCTGATGATGGATTCAGTTACCCGGTATGCGATGGCCCAACGTGAAGTGGGACTAGCCGTAGGGGAGCCGCCAGCAATGAGAGGGTACACACCTTCCGTGTTTGCTAGTCTACCTAAGCTTCTAGAACGTGCAGGGACAGGTCCTACTGGCTCCATAACCGCTTTTTATACGGTGCTGGTCGATGGTGATGATATGAACGAGCCCATCGCGGATGCGGTGCGCGGGATTTTGGATGGACACATTGTCTTGAATCGTGGGATTGCGAACAAAGGACATTTTCCCGCAATTGATGTGTTAGCGAGTATTAGCCGGGTTATGAAGGATATCGCACCACGAGATCAGATAGACGCTGCCGAGAACATTAAGCGCTTGATGGCCGTTTACAAAGATTCGGAGGACCTGATTAATATCGGGGCCTATCAGCAGGGTTCAAATGCAGAAATTGACGAATCCATGGAGCGTATACGGGATATATGGGATTTTACAAGACAAAGAACAGATGAAAAGGCTGAGCTGGACGAGGTAAGGGAGCGTTTGATTTCTGAATTTATGAGGAGATGAAGGTTGAACGATGAGATTTCAGTATTCCTTTCAGAAAGTTGTAGACTTGAAAACCAACGAAAAGTCACAGGCCGAATGGTTGCTTTCCAGTGCTGTTGGACAATTGCAGGCTGAGGAGCAGACATTAACACAGCTTGTAGGCGAAAGGAATCGGGTCATATCAGCCATTCAAAAGGCTGCCGAGGATTGCGCGCCACTCTCTACCATTCAGGAATTACAGGCTTATGTTAATCATCTGGACCAATGTATTACACGCAAGCATAGGGATGTTCAATATGCGCAGCAAAATGTGCAAAGCAAACAAACCGTTTTGACCGATAAAATGCTGGATGAACAGGTTTGGCTGAAAGCGAGAGAGAAGGCCAACGTGAAATTCCAACAGGAAATGCTCCTGCGCGAGCAGAACGAGCTGGATGAAATGGCTTCCGTGCGATTTGCCATGAAAGCCCGGTAAGCGGAAAGTCATAGGATACGCATATCAGCTGCCTGAGGAGGAAGACGATGGCACAGAAGTTAGCAGAAAATGAACTGGATATGGATTTAGGAAAAGAATCAGGCGGGGGATTTGAACGGTTTATGTTTTTCCTGATTCCGATTGTGTTCACAATCGTTCTGGTCGGGGTCCTGCTTACATTGTTCAATATGGACTTCAGAAGCGAAATGATTTCATTAGGGAACAAAATACCAGTTGTTAAAAATTGGGTGCCTGAACCGAAAGATAAGGCTACCCAGACGAAAGAGGCAGATCAGAAGGCACAGTCTGAAAGTTCTGAAGCAACCATTCAGCAGTTAAAGTCAGATTTAGCCAAGCAGACGGAGGAGCTTAAAAAGGCTACCGCTGCTAAGACGACACAAGATAAAAAGGTTACTGAACTGCAGAATCAGGTCAATACGCTGCAAACGCAACAGGAACAGCAGCCACAGGCCAGTCAGCAGGGACAGGCTGGTACGCAAACTACAGGTGGAACAACAAATGAAGATCCTTATGTAAAACAGGCCAGAGATCTTGCTAGCATGTATGAAGGAATGACAGCTAGTAAAGCGGCACCGATTATGGAGAATCTGACTACGGAAGAGACTGTGCAGCTGCTAAGCTACATGGACCCTGCCAACAGTGCAAAGATTTTGCAAAAGATGGACGCTAAAAAAGCAGCCGATATTACTATGGCTCTGAAAAACGTAACGCCATCTACGGATTTGTCAGTTGCTGCGTTGCAGTCTCGTCTGAAAAAGGATCAAGGTACCACAGCTGGCACGACGAGTAAGAGTTTGCAAAGCACTCAAATCAGTAGCACATTTGCTTCCATGGACAAGAAGAGCGGTGCCGAACTTATTTTACAAACTTACAAAATCAGTCCAGACAAGGCATTAAACATATTAAATACAGTAGATGATTCGACACGTGGTTCTTTACTACAAAATATGTCTGCCAAGGATGCGGCTCAGACTGCAAAAATTTTGAACAAACTGATGGGCAGTAAGTAATTTAAATGAAGGGAGGTGAAAAATAAATGACCCTTATTTCTCAAAGTGTATCGCTCAGCTCCAGTCAAACAGCTAGCAGTACGACAGCCTCAACAACGAGTACAGCCACGGCTGCCGGAGCAACCACGGGTGCTTTTAATCAAACACTTACGCAAATGATGACAGGCGGGCAAACGGACTCAGCAGGCACAGATGCGAACGGTTCTCCATTAGTTATGGTACTTCCGCTGATTGCAACCGGAGAATCCACGGAAGCTCCAACCGAGCCGCTGGTCGAAACACTGGCTCCTTTGCTGCAAAATCTCGAAAAGCTGGATGATCAGGTAGCTGCCGATCCTGCTCTGCTTGCTTCTCTGCAAGCGTGGATTCAGCAAGTACAACAGTTTTTGCAAGGCGACGGAACAAATCAACAGTTAAACGGTGGAGAAACGTCAGAGGCGACAGGCTTAACAGCCTTGGCAGCCAACCCGGCTACTCTTCGATTTGCATTGCAGGACGCTTTGTCACAACTTGCCAATGTAGCAGAGCAGGCTTCTGGAGACCAAAAGTCCCAGGTGGCACAGTTGCTACAATCGCTCCAAAGCGCAACGGCAGGGACGGGAGCTATTTCCGATGAGCAGTGGAATGGTGTAATGAAAGCTGTGGAACTTGCTGATGGTGGGGACTCACAAGCGGTTCAGCCTTCTGCAAATCGAGCAAATGGTACTCAGACCGTAGCTACAGCTACTACAGACAAACAGGTTGTTGTTTCTCAGCAGCAAGCAAGTCAGGGCGAAACTAATCAGCAAGGTTCAGAAGGGCAACGTTCATCAACTAATATTCTCGTTCAGTCTACAGTTAAGACGACTGGAGCGGATGAAGCGAGTGCATTCGTAGATGCAACTGAGCAAGCGGATCCGACAGCAACTGACAATCAGACTCCAGTGATCACAACTGCGGGACAGCTTTCGGTACAAACGCAAGGAACAACACCTTCGGCTCCAGCTCAACCAGTCGTACATGTACGGCAATTTGCCAAGGAGATGACCGAATTTGTAGTTCAGAAACTTGACATTGTAAAACGCACTGGTTTGACGGAAGCGACCATCATGCTTCGTCCAGATCATCTGGGCCAGCTGGAGGTTAAGCTGACGATGCAAAATGGTCATCTGGTTGCCCAGTTCATGACTGAGCATAGCGGAGCGAAGGATTTGCTGGAACAGCAAATGTCGCAGCTGCGTTCGAGCCTGCAGAGCCAAGGTATCCAGGTAGATAAGGTAGAAGTAACGCACAATGAGTCGCTTTCCTCCCATATGTATCAGGATGGACGCGGATCTGGAGCTAATCAGCAGCAGCAATCCAACCAACGTTCCAAAGCTCGTGGTAGAGAAGAGAGCGAGGATGCTATGAAGGTAGCTGAAATGGCAGAAGAGCTTCGTAACTGGACAGCAGAACAACGCGCAGATGATATGAATCGGACAGGCTCCTTTACAGCACAAGCGTAATGATGGAGGTGAGAACACAATGACGACTACAGACAACAATGTATCCACCAGTAACGTCTGGCCGAATTACAATGTGAATAATGTCAAAACAGCAAGTGCCAAGGATACTAAAACGATGGGTAAAGATCAATTTCTGAAAATTTTGATCACCCAGCTACAAAATCAGGATCCGATGCAGCCTTTGGAGGATAAAGAATTTATCGCTCAAATGGCCCAGTTTTCCTCGGTAGAACAACTAATGAACATTTCTACGCAGTTGAATGCATTGGGACAGTCTTTAGGTACGGCTTCCGGTTTGATAGGAAAAGAAGTCAGCTGGATTGAGGCAGGTAAAAAAGACTCCATTACAGGTGAAACAGGTGCGGGTACAGTAAAAAGTGGAATCGTAGATTCCATCGTTATTCGCGACGGTGTGCAGTATGCCAAAATGGGAGCGGCTGAGGTGGCATTAAAAGATGTAACATCAGTGAGCCAAGCTAACACAACGACTCCCGCTACAGGTACATCGGATACTTCATCTTCTTCCTCTACTGGAAGCGGTGAGAACTCATGAATGACAGGATAACGGTCGGACGCCTTTTTCCCGCCAACGTGCCCCCGGCAGCAATCACACAAAACCGAGTGAATTCGGTATCCAAGGATGCCAGACCGTTCGGTCAGGTGTTGCAGGATCAGGTGCTCAAGCTGAGCAACCATGCAGCCAAGCGTCTGGAGCAGCGGGGAATAGAGTTGAGAAGTGACCAAATGGCGAAAATCAACTCTGCTGTGGATAAAGCAGCTGCCAAAGGCGCCAAAGAATCATTGATTTTAATGCAGGATATGGCTTTGATTGTAAGTGTACCTAATCGAACAGTTGTTACCGCGATGGATAAGAAATCCATGGAGGATAACGTATTTACGCAGATAGATAGTGCTGTAATTATTTCATGAAAAATGTATACGAAGTGGCTGGCCCGAATAGGAAAGCCATGAAAAAGCCGCGGATCGACTGATGCGGTCAACTAAGCAACCAATCAGAGGAGGATTTATACTCAATGTTGAGATCAATGTATTCAGGTGTATCGGGCATGAAGGGCTTTCAAACGAAGCTGGACGTTATCGGTAACAACATTGCAAACGTAAATACTACAGGCTTCAAGTCCAGCCGAGTAATGTTCAAGGATATCTTGAGCCAAACGAGTTCAGGCGCAAGTGCACCAGACGGAACAACAACCGCCGGGCAGAATGCCAAGCAGGTAGGTTTGGGGGTATCGGTCAGCTCAATTGATACACTGCATCTTCCAGGTAGTGCAATGACTACGAACAACCCAACGGATTTACGTATTAACGGTGACGGATTTTTCCTGGTCAAAATGAATGATGCACAGGAAGTTCCTTATCTGACTCGTGCGGGTGATTTCCACATAGATGCAAACCGGAATCTGGTTACTTCCGATGGATTTTTTGTGGGAGATTTGGGTGGAGATCCAATCACACTTGCTGACAATGTTACGGCAGTCTCTATCTCACAGGACGGTACAATTGTACAACAATTGGATGACGGAACAGTTGATAATGGTACACAAATTGGATTAGCCAGAGTCACGAATCCAGAAGGTTTAGAAAAAATCGGTGGGAGCTTGTACCGTACTACGGTCAACTCAAATATTGATGCAATTGAGCCTGGAGCAGCCAACTCAGAGGGGCGTGGAGCTATCATCGCGGGTCAGCTGGAAATGTCCAACGTTGATCTGACAGGCGAATTTACCGAAATGATCGTAGCTCAGCGCGGATTCCAAGCGAACTCGCGTATCATTACGACCTCGGATGAAGTGCTTCAGGAAGTTGTAAACTTGAAACGATAATCTCATTTAAACGCGGAGGAGTAGAGGCTCCTCCGCACCTATCAGGAGGTTGGTGTTACGATGATCCCGTTAACGCGGCTGAACGGCTCGCCTATGTGGCTTAATGCGCTGCTCATTGAGACTGTGGAGGAAACACCGGATACATACGTCACTTTGGTGACGGGGAAACGGTTGATTGTATTGGAAAAAGCGGCAGATGTCGTCTCCTTGATCAAGGGTTACAGCCGTGAAATCGGCATGCATGCCGCCACGATAAAAGTGCAACAAATGGAGGAAGACGAATGAAGAAGATGCTGCCATGGCTCATTACAATTTTACTCGCGATTACTTTGATTGCAGGCGCGGCCTTTGTACTTATACCAGCGCTTAGCGGGAAGAAGTCGGAAGTCATACCGAATGCGCAAGCTGCTCAAGCAGAACAACTTCCAAGATTGTCAGCAGATGAATTGGTGGAAGTGAGCTCTGAAATTACCGGTATCAAAACGAATTTGGCAGACGCAGATTACATTGTCCAGATGAACCTATCTTTTCAATTGAACGATGCCAAAGCAAAAGAATCTTTTGAAAAAATCAAAGATATCAGTATTAAGCCCATCGTTATTCAATTACTTGCAGACACCAAACCTGATGAGCTCAGAACGGCTAAAGGCCGGGACCAGTTCAGTGACAAGCTGACGGATCTCATCAACAAGTCGCTCCCTGAAGGTCACCTGGGGAACGCCAAAATTACAGACTTTTTGCTGGCAGCCATTTGATTCCAGGTGAACTTGTCAGGAACACGTAAGGGGGTGAATAACATTGGTGGATGTACTGTCACAAGGGGAAATTGATGCCCTTTTAGCAGCTCTTTCGTCCGGTGAAATGGATGCGGAAGAACTTAAAAAGGAAGATACCCAAAAGAAAGTTCGCGCTTATGATTTTAAAAGAGCGCTGAGGTTTTCCAAGGATCATATACGGAGTCTGACGCGGATACACGAGAACTTTGCACGGTATCTGACCACATATTTTTCAGCGCAGCTTCGTACTTTTGTCCAAATTAATGTCGTTCAGGTGGAGCAGCTTCCTTATGATGAATTCATTCGCTCCATTCCGAAAATGACCATTCTAAACATTTTTGAAGCTGAACCGCTGGAAGGCCGTATGGTGCTTGAGGTTCACCCGAACGTTGCTTATGCCATGTTGGACAGGCTTCTCGGAGGAACAGGTTCGGCACCGTCAAAGGTTGCTGCGTTGACCGAAATCGAGACGACGATCATGGAGCGGATTTTCAGTCGTACCTTTGATAGCCTGCAAGAGGCTTGGAAAACGGTACTGGACATTGAACCGCGCCTAGAGGCGATGGAAACAAATCCGCAGTTCATGCAGATTGTTTCGCCGAATGAAACGATTGCTCTGATTTCGCTTAGCACCAAAATTGGTGATACCACAGGGATGATTAACCTCTGTATCCCGCACGTGGTATTGGAACCCATTATGGCCAGACTGTCCACGCACCAGTGGTTTACATCCGAAAAGAAATCAAGGGCGCCCGAAGAGATCGACGCCTTGAGATTACGGGTCACCAAAGCAGAGCTCCCTATTATTGCGGAGTTGGGTGAATCCCGGATAAATGTAGCCGAGTTTCTGGGTCTTTCGGTAGGGGATGTCATTTCATTGAACAAGCCTGTCAAAGAAGGACTATCCATCCGGGTAGGCGAGAAATTGAAGTTTATGGGAAGTCCCGGCATGGTAAGAGATCGTGTTGCCGTACAAATTGATGAAATTGTCAACGAAGGAGTTGAAGAAATTGACGAGTAAAGACTATTTGTCCCAGGAGGAAATCGATGCCTTGCTGAAACAGTCTGAAGCGGGGACGGATTCTACTCCCGCCAACAAGACCGTTGACGATTTTCTGACTCCTCTGGAGCAGGATGCTCTCGGGGAAATCGGTAATATAACGTTCGGCAGCGCAGCTACGGCTCTTTCCACACTGCTCGGTCAAAAGGTGGATATTACGACACCTAAAGTTTCAATTATTACCCGTTCTGAATTTGAAACTGCATTTCCAAAGCCACACGTAGCTGTACATGTAAATTATGTTGATGGATTCGAGGGTATTAACTCACTCGTAATCAAAAAGCGTGATGCACAAGTGATAGCTGACTTAATGCTTGGTGGTGAAGGAAACCCAGTAGATGAAGAATTGAATGAAATCCACATCAGTGCCGTGCAGGAAGCGATGAACCAGATGATGGGGTCGTCGGCGACCTCTATGTCTACCATGTTTAATCGTTTTGTTAATATCTCTCCACCGGGGATTGATATTTTGGATCCTATGCACGGTGATGGAGTATCCAGTCTGCCGGATGAAGAGACGCTCATTACAGTATCCTTCCGTTTATTGATCGGGGATCTTATTGACTCTACGCTGATGCAACTGTTACCTGTTAATTTCGCCAAAAAAATGGTGAGCATCCTAATGAATGGCGGAGAGGATGAGGAACAACCGCAAGCGTCCGCACAGCAGGTAGCTGCAACAGCAGCTCCTGAAGCGCCGCAACAAGCTAGCGTTCCGCAGCAACCGCCTGCACCAGCCTATCAGCAGCCGCCTGCAGCCGCGCAGGCGCCGCAAGACGCAGGCTATGGGCAACAACCGCCAATGTATCCTCAAGACCCGGGATATGGGCAGCAGGGCGCTCCAGGCTATGGAACACCGGGTTATGGAATGCCAGCTGGTGTACCGCCGCAAGCTCCTTACGGAACGCCTCATCACTACGGCGCAGTACCGGGACGTAATGTAAATGTACAACCTGTACAATTTTCTAACTTGCAGTCCGGTGCATTTGCGCAAGTGGATGAAAACAATTTAAATTTATTGATGGACATTCCCCTTAGAGTCACCGTAGAATTAGGAAGGACCCAAAAGCAAATTAAAGATATTCTGGAGCTCTCACAAGGTTCAATTATTGAACTGGACAAGCTTGCCGGGGAGCCGGTGGACATTTTGGTTAACAACAAACTGATTGCCAAGGGCGAGGTTGTCGTAATCGACGAGAACTTTGGCGTGCGTGTAACAGATATTGTAAGCCAATGGGACCGTATTCAAAAATTACAATAAAAGCATAATTTAGGGAGGATTTATTTCAGATGGCAAACCGTATTTTGATCGTGGACGATGCTGCATTTATGAGAATGATGATTCGGGACATCCTGTCCAAAAATGGATTTGAAGTAGTAGGAGAGGCCCAGGACGGATCACAGGCCATTGAAAAATTCAAGGAGCTTCGTCCGGACCTGATTACGATGGATATCACGATGCCTGAAATGGACGGCATTGCCGCTCTGAAGGAAATCAAACAAATTGACGCGAACGCAAAGGTTATCATGTGTTCCGCGATGGGTCAGCAAGCAATGGTTATTGATGCCATTCAAGCTGGCGCAAAAGATTTTATCGTTAAGCCTTTCCAATCGGATCGGGTTATCGAAGCCATCAACAAAACACTGGGTGTGTAAGGCGCACCCAGTATGGATACACAACAGGGTGCCTCTGACGCATTGAGTACATCCAGCAATATAGGCAACATTGCCTGGGTCCTTTTCGTGCTAATCTTTATCATCGTACTGATCGTGTACTTGATACGGTTTTTGAGTAAAAGAAATCAGAGCTGGTTCAGCAACCGCTCCGTTCGCATACTGGGAGGCGTGGGACTTGGTCCCAATAAATCCCTTCAGCTTGTTGAAGTTGGTAGCAGTGTGTACCTCATTGGTGTGGGAGAAGATATCCGGCTTGTTGACAAAGTATCCGATCCTGAAGAAGTGGAGCAAATTTTGGCCGCACTGGAGCAAGAAGCTTCTCTGCAGCGCGGCCCGATTGCCCCGCTATTCGCTAAAATTGCGGATAAGCTTCGCCGGAACAACGCGGCACAGCAGCAGCCTGAAGAGGAGACATCTTTTCACGAGATGTTTGAATCCAAGCTTCGGCAAATGCCGAATCGCAAGGATAAACTTGAAAAGCTGCGCAATGAGGAGAATACTACAGATCGGTCGGGAGATTCATGAGAAAAAAGATTATACTTGCATGTTTGCTGCTTGTCTTGTTCAGCTTCATTTCGGTGACGGCGGCCTCTGCGGAACCGATTCCGAACATTGATATTCAAGTCGGCAATTCGGACAAAGGACAGCCCGGTGCCACCTCGCTGTCTATTATTTTACTTATTACTGTCATTAGTGTAGCGCCGGCGTTGCTTGTACTTATGACAAGTTTTACGCGAATTGTGATTGTGCTTGGCTTTGTGCGAACTTCGCTGGGAACCCAGCAGATGCCGCCTAATCAGGTGCTTGTCGGGCTGGCTTTGTTTCTCACTTTATTCATTATGGCACCGACGTTCTCAGCTATGAATGAAACTGCACTTCAGCCGTATCTCAAGGGGGATATAACACAGTCTCAGGCGCTGGATAAGGCATCGGTACCGATCAAGACCTTTATGTTCTCTCATACACGTGAGAAGGATCTACTGCTCTTTATGAAATACACCAAGATGGAAAAACCAAAGAATTATCAGGATATTCCACTAACGGTGATGGTTCCGGCTTATGCAATCAGTGAGTTGAAGACGGCATTTCAGATGGGCTTTATGATTTTCATACCGTTTTTAGTTATAGACATTGTGGTGTCGAGTACACTCATGGCTATGGGGATGATGATGCTACCACCAGTAATGATTTCACTTCCTTTTAAGATACTGCTTTTCGTACTTGTAGATGGTTGGTATTTGGTTGTCAAATCATTGCTTCTGAGTTTTAACACATGAATACTTCATGCAAGGACAGCAATCAAGGAGGACGGCAATGACTTCGGAGTTTATTATTTCCCTGGCTGGGCAAGCGGTGTACATTGTACTCAAGGTGAGCGCTCCGATGCTGATTTTGGGGCTAGTCGTGGGTTTGATTATCAGCATTTTTCAGGCGACAACCCAAATTCAGGAGCAAACACTGGCCTTTGTTCCGAAGATTGTCGCCGTATTGCTGGCATTGCTTTTGTTCGGGCCCTGGATATTGACCACATTAGTGGACTTTACGTATAACATTCTGGACAATTTGTACAAATATATAGGTTAGGCTGAATGTTATGAACATATTGTTACAGAGTTTTCCTGTTTTTTTGCTGATTTTTTGTCGGATTACCTCATTTTTTGTAGTAGCGCCTATTTTTTCAACCCGAGGGGTACCTAATATCTTTAAGGTCGGAATTTCAGGATTTCTAGCTTTGGTCGTGTATCTTACATATGGTACGCATCAACAGGTACCGACTGATGTAGCGTATGTGCTCTTAGTGGGCCGTGAAGTGCTGATTGGGTTGTTATTGGGGTTTACTGCATATCTGTTCATGACAGCGATCCAAACCGCAGGTTCTTTTATAGACCTACAGGTGGGTTTCGGAATGGCGAGTGTGTTTGATCCCATGACAGGGGCTTCAACGCCTTTAACGGGGAATTTCAAGTTTGCCATAGCTGTATTGTTCTTTTTAAGTATAAATGGGCACCATCATCTGCTAAATGCTATCTTATACAGCTATGATTGGGTACCGTTGACAAATGATTTTTTTGTAAAGCTGTATGGTGGCAGTGTAACTGAATTCCTGGTACGTTCTTTTGCGGAATCATTTATGCTTGCTTTTCAAATTGCTGCTCCCATTGTAGTGGCTACCTTTTTAACAGATGTGGGACTCGGTTTTTTAGCTAAAACAGCGCCACAATTCAACATTTTTGTTATTGGTGTACCTCTTAAAATTATTGTGGGACTGTTCATGTTACTGCTTCTCATGCCAAGTTTTGCTTTTATATTCGAAAGATTGTTTTCTGTGATGTTCGAATCCATGCGCAACTTGTTGGATATTATGGGTAATCGTCCTTAATGTCTGGTCTGGAGGAACGTAGTTTGTCATTTAAATATGCTATGAACCTGCAGTTGTTCTCAGGGGAAAAAACGGAAAAAGCTACACCCAAAAAGAAACAGGATGCAAGACAAAAAGGGCAGGTTGCCAAAAGCATGGAGTTGCCCGCCGCTGGTGTCCTGCTGGTTACGTTTTTTTGCCTCATGATTTTCGGCGGGTATTTTAAGGATCATGCAGTTCGACTATTTCGAGATATTTTTGTGAATCGGCTCTCTATGGAGGTAACGCCGAACACAACGCTGCTGATGATGGGTGAGTACGGCGTGCAAATCTTGATTATGCTGGCACCTATTTTTATTGGGGCTATTGTCATCGGGATAGTAGCAAATTACATGCAGATCGGTTTTTTATTAACCGGAGAGGGCATTACGCCCAAGTTTAGCAAGATTGATCCGATTAAAGGATTCAAAAATATTTTTTCCATGAGGTCATTGGTTGAATTCCTGAAATCTGTTTTAAAGATGACCGTAATTGGTTATCTGGTGTACAGCGTACTCTGGAAAACAAAGGCTGACCTACCCAAACTAGCTGAAATGTCCGGCGATCAGATGTTGAGCTTTACAGCTTCATTAACAATGGAACTGGGGCTCAAAATTGGTGTGGTGCTGTTCGTTTTAGCGGTGTTGGATTATATGTATCAACGTTACGAACATGAGAAAAACCTGAAAATGTCCAAACAGGACATCAAGGATGAATACAAGAAAATGGAGGGTGACCCGCTGATCAAGGGGAAAATTCGCGAGCGTCAGCGCCGTATGGCTATGCAGCGTATGATGCAGGAGGTTCCTAATGCAGATGTCATCATCACCAACCCTACGCACTTTGCTGTGGCATTGAAATATGACGGTTCGGAGATGGAAGCGCCGCAGATTATTGCGAAAGGGCAAGATTACGTTGCACTCCGAATTAAAGAAATTGCCAAGCAAAACGGCGTAATAACGATGGAAAACAAGCCGCTGGCGCGGGCGCTGTTTCAACGAGCCGAAATCGGGGATGCGATACCAGCTGATCTGTTCCAGGCCGTTGCCGAAGTGCTGGCGTATGTATATAAATTAAAAGGTAAAGTGAAATAAAGGGATCGGAGGGCTAGAGACCCGTGAAAATAAAAGAAATAACTGTCCTTGCAGGCGTCATCGGTATCGTTCTTATGATGATTCTCCCGATCCCATCATGGCTGCTGGATATCCTACTCGTCATTAATATTTCTATTGCTTTGATGATTCTACTCGTTTCTATGAACACGAAGGAAGCATTACAGTTCTCTATTTTCCCTTCATTGTTGCTCATTACAACGTTGTTTCGATTGGCACTTAATATTTCTACAACCAAACTTATTTTAGGAGAGGGCCATGCAGGGGAAGTAGTTGCTACGTTTGGTAGTTGGATTGCAGGAGGGCAAATTGCCGTCGGTTTTGTTGTCTTTCTCATTCTCGTGGTCGTACAGTTCATTGTTATCACCAAGGGATCTGAGCGGGTTGCTGAGGTAGGCGCACGCTTTACGTTGGATGCGATGCCGGGTAAACAAATGAGTATTGATGCTGATCTGAATGCAGGTTTGATCAATGAGCAGCAAGCCCGTGAACGACGCAGTAAAATCGAACGGGAAGCAGATTTTTACGGAGCGATGGATGGTGCGAGTAAATTCGTTAAAGGTGATGCCATTGCTAGTATTATCATTTTGATCATTAACTTGGTCGGTGGCTTTATTATCGGTATGGCCGTTCAGGGAAAAGGATTTCAAGAGGCGCTGTCGACTTATTCTGTCCTCACCATCGGTGACGGACTGGTCAGCCAGATTCCCGCACTGCTCATATCGACGGCGTCAGGCTTGATTGTTACGCGGGCTACGTCGGATGGCAACTTGGCGGAGGATTTAACTGGACAGCTCTTTTCTTATCCAAAACTGATCTACATTGTGGCAGCCACAATTGCATTATTGGGACTTTTCACACCTATTCATATCATTACAACTCTTCCACTGGCGATACTGCTGTTTTTCGCGGCTCGAAGAATGCAGGGCAATATGGAGCGCAAGCAGATAGCCGATGAACAGCTGGAAGAGGAGCAACAAATTGAAGAAGTCCGTAGTCCGGAAAGTGTCATTAATCTGCTTCAAGTAGATCCAATTGAATTTGAATTTGGATACGGGTTAATTCCGCTGGCGGATACACAGCAGGGCGGGGATTTATTAGATCGGATTATTATGATCCGTCGTCAATGTGCTTTGGAACTGGGTTTGGTTGTGCCGGTCATTCGTATTCGGGACAACATTCAGCTCAAGCCTAACGAGTATGTAATTAAAATTAAAGGTAATACCGTGGGCGGCGGAGAGCTTCTGTTAAATCATTACCTGGCTATGAGTCCAGGATACGACGATGATTCTATTACAGGAATCGAAACGACGGAACCAGCCTTCGGATTGCCTGCGCTCTGGATTGATGAGAACACCAAGGATGTTGCGGAACTATCGGGTTATACCGTAGTTGATCCACCTTCAGTTGTAGCTACTCATCTTACGGAGACGATCAAGAAACATGCTCATGAGTTGCTTGGCAGACAGGAAACACGGTCGCTGGTCGACAATCTCAAAGAGAATTATCCAGTGCTGGTGGACGACCTTATTCCTTCTGTGCTTGCGATTGGGGATGTACAAAAAGTGCTGGCCAAGCTGTTGAAAGAAAAAATCTCCATTCGCGATATGGTGACTATTTTCGAAACATTAGCTGACTACGGCACTTATACAAAAGATCCCGACGTGCTGACTGAATATGTCCGTCAGGCGTTGTCCCGCCAGATTACGCAGCAATTTGCCCAACAAGGGGAGACGTTACGCGTTATTACAGTGGGACCAGGATTGGAGAAGAAAATTGCTGAAAGCGTGCAACAGTCGGAGCAAGGTAGCTACTTGGCTCTTGATCCAGTGTCTACGCAAACGGTGTATCAAAGAATGATGGAGCAAATCAACCGCCTTATTCAATCTGGACAGCAGCCTATTGTGTTAACGTCACCGACAATTCGTATGTATTTGCGGCAAGTGATGGAGCGGACGATGCAGGATGTCCCGGTGCTGTCGTACAGTGAGCTGGAGCCGAACGTTGAAATTCAAAGTGTCGGGGTGGTGAACTTATGAGAGTGAAACGATATGTAGTGGATACCATGCCAGAAGCTATGCTGCAAATCAGGGGTGACTTAGGAACAGACGCCGTCATTTTAAGTACAAAAGAAATGAAGGTCGGCGGTTTCATGGGAATGTTCAGTAAAAAGAAAATCGAAGTGGTTGCTGCGGTAGAGGAGAAGCAACCTCAAAAGCCACGACGGTTTGGACCCTCTTCACAAGAACTTGCCCAGGCGGCTTCACCTCTAATGAACGCTCCTGAACAGCCAGAAAAATCATTTATGCCTGTGGTTCCCAGACAAGCTGCTCCAGAAGCTTATCGACGGGTAACGCAGATGACGGGTGGTTCCAAAGAAGAACAAGCTGAATTAACGATTAATGAAGAACAAGCTGCTTCAGCAACTGAGCATTTGTCATCTAGGTCTGCAAATAATCTGGAGACTATATCTCAAGCACTTGATCATGAAGCATTGCTTTCGAACATGAAATCATCCAGTGAACTGTTTAAACAGCCCATTGAAGTAAGTGCTCCAGATAAGAGCGGAGTAGAAGAAAATCAGGCTCTGCTTAATGAATTGCGGGAAATGAAAGCCATGATGACTCGGTTTTCCCGAAATTCTTCATTGGAAAGTACTTGGCCGGAGCCGTTGCAAGAGATTTGTGAGCGTGTACTGGAGCAGGAAGTGGAACGTGATTTACTGGAGTATTGGCTCGAACAGGTATATGTGCGTCGGAGTGAGCACCCTTTTGCGCCTGAAACTTTTGATTGGGAACAAGCCTTTCGTGAGGAAGTGGCCAGTTTTATTCAGACAAGACTGGACAAAGGGATCTCTAAAGATACCAAAATTGTGTATGTGGCAGGTCCTACCGGAGTAGGGAAAACGACAACCATTGCCAAGTTAGCAGCAGAGCAGTTGTTTAAGCATCATCGCAAAGTTGGATTTATTACTTCTGACACGTACCGGATTTCAGCCGTCGAGCAACTGCGTACATATGCTACGATTTTGAATGTACCGCTTGAAGTTGTGCAATCTCCTGGTGACGTCCACAGAGCCATTCAACGTCTGGAACATTGTGACCTGATCCTCATGGATACCGCAGGACGAAATTATCGTAATGAATTACTTGTTTCGGAACTGCAAAGTCTGCTCTCGCCTATTAATGAAAGTGAGACGTATCTGGTACTCAGTCTGACATCCAAAAGTAAAGATATGCTCAATATAACTGGACATTTCAGCAAGTTTGGTCTTGGTAAGGTTGTATTTACTAAGATGGACGAGACAGGTAGCTGTGGTGGGATGTTTAACCTTTTGCATCATTTTCCGATGCAGCTGGCCTATATTACCAATGGACAAAATGTTCCTGACGACCTGCTTCATCCCGATACAGAAATGGTGACAAGCATGCTGCTTGGACCCAAAGCATCAACAGGAGTTAACGGAGATTCCATATGAGTGACCAAGCCCAATCACTTAGACAAATGGCTTCTTCCTTGGATAAATATCGATTGCCCCCACGTAATCGTCAAGCAAAAATTATAACGATCACCAGTGGTAAAGGCGGGGTGGGCAAATCCAATTTCACGCTGAACTTTGCTCTGGCTCTGCAATCCTTTGGTCGAAAGGTACTTGTGTTTGATGCTGATATAGGTATGGCCAATATTGATGTATTAATGGGAGCCAATTCACAATACAATCTTCTTCACCTGCTAAAACGTGAGAAATCAATTGATGAAATTATTCAAACGGGTGTAGGTGGTTTGCCTTATATTGCTGGAGGATCGGGCTTGAGCGAATTGTTTACGTTATCGGATAACGATCTGAATTATTTTGCCGAAGAAGTAGAGAAAATGGCGGCAGATATGGATTACATTCTATTTGATACAGGTGCAGGTTTATCCAAAGAAAACCTTAAATTCATCACTTCAGCTGACGAATGCCTGGTCGTAACCACACCGGAACCGACGTCCTTAACAGATGCGTATGCGCTAATTAAAGTCGTCAGCGGGTTACAAAAGGATACGGTATTCAAAATTATAGTCAATCGTGCCGATAACGATAATGAGGCCCGTCAAGTTGCCGATAAGATCGCACTGGTTGCGAAACGCTTTTTGGAGATCGAAATCCCGTTGCTTGGACATATCAGTGATGATACTCATGTCATGCAAGCAGTCAAAAGGCAAGTACCTTTTATGGTTGCTTTTCCGGGATGTGCGGCTTCAAGAGATGTATTGAATCTGGCACACCGTTTTGCAGCAATGCCACAGATTCCGCAATCAGGTGCATTGAGTGGAATTAAAGGGTTTATGCAAAAATGGTTGCGGCGTTCTGTACATTGATTTTGATGAGAGGAAACAGAGGTGTTTAACATGTGTGCTTACCA
Organism: Paenibacillus sp. FSL R7-0340; assembly: GCF_038002205.1. NCBI lineage: Bacteria > Bacillati > Bacillota > Bacilli > Caryophanales > Paenibacillaceae > Paenibacillus > Paenibacillus sp. FSL R7-0340. The sequence continues at coordinate 4,013,135 of NZ_JBBOBY010000001.1, read as the reverse complement.
GGTGCTGGTTGTAGATGATTCGGCCTTTATGCGCAAAATTATTACAGATTTAATTGTAAGGGATGAGTCGTTCAACATCGTAGGTACAGCCGCCAATGGCAAAGAGGCTGTAGAGAAAGTGAAGGAATTGCAGCCCGATTTGGTCACCATGGATGTCGAGATGCCTGAAATGAATGGTCTTGAAGCATTGCCATTGATTATGGCAGCCCATCCGCTACCTGTTATTATGCTGTCAGGCATTAATGAACAAGGTATGAAGGAGACCATCATGGCTCTGGAGGCAGGAGCTTTCGATTTTATAAGAAAGCCTTCCATTGCTCATGCGCAAGATATTGAGCAAGTGAGCAAGGCGCTGCTGGAACAGATGCACACTGCTATGCAAGCAGTGCGGAGCCGCCTGGAACGCAAGGAAGCTAATGAGCGCAAAGCTGCATTGGAACAAGCGGAGAAAACGCCACAGGAAAAGCCTCCAGGACAGGCTGTGACTGAGAAACGAACAGGCAGTCAAGCTTCGACAGACAAGCCTCCTGTTGTTCCGCTTGCTCCTTCACCTGCTGTATCAGCTCAGCCGAAGCGTGATGCGGGCAAGTCCGTCCCGGCAACAGCCAAGCAGGAAACTAAACGACAACAGTCTGGAACATCTGTTACAGCGGGGCGCATAGAACAGCCAGGTGCTCAGCCAAGCAAGTCAGTCCAAGCACCTACTGTTCAGAAGAAGGAAGACTTGTCCAAGGGGATGGGACGAACACCAGGGCAACTAAACAGTTCTAATACGGCCGCTGGCAAATCGCTGCATGGTAAGGATAAAGCAGGGCTGGTTAAGCCGGAGCCCCGTAAGACGGTGATTTCATCAGCTACGCCTACTCCTGCGGCTGCTACGCCTCCAGTAACTGCACCTACAGTTCCTGCCACACCTAAGGGATTTTCTCTTAAAAAAGGTGTGCACACGTCCAGCTTTCGCAAACTGGTGGCGGTGGGATGTTCTACGGGCGGTCCGCGGGCGCTCAAGACGCTGTTGGAACGCATTCCTGGTGATTTTCCTGCTCCAATCGTTATCGTTCAGCATATGCCGCCAAACTTCACTCGTTCGCTGGCACAACGCCTAAACACGTTAAGTCCACTCCGAGTTGTGGAGGCTGAGCAGGGAATGACGCTGGAGACTGGAACGGCCTACATTGCCCCAGGGGGATATCAACTAAGAATTGTGCCAGGAGCCGGTGGTAAATACACTGTGTCACTGAAGATGGAGGAAGCTCGCAATGGTCACCGTCCTTCCGTAGATACGATGTTTGAATCGTTGCTCTCGTTAACCTCGTTGGAGCGGCATCTAGTATTGCTCACTGGAATGGGGAGCGACGGGGCCAAAATGATGAAAAAGCTTTATGATGCTGGGGTACAATCCACATTTGCTGAAAATGAGGAAACTTGTGTAGTGTACGGAATGCCCCGCTCAGCAGTAGAGTTAAAATGTGTGCGTCACCTTCTGCCAATGCAGGAGATCGCCCCCAAGCTTGTACAAGTTGTGAAATAATCGGAGTGTAACTCATGGAGGAGGTGTCTCACAATGGACATGAACCAATATTTAAACATGTTTATTGATGAGTCGAATGATCATCTGCAATCTCTTAACGAAAAAATGCTTCAACTGGAAAGCAATCCAACCGATCTAGGCATCGTTCAGGTGATTTTCCGTTCTGCCCATACCCTCAAGGGAATGGCTGCTACGATGGGGTTTGAAGACCTAGCATCGCTCACTCACCAAATGGAAAACGTTCTTGATCTGGTACGTAACAACAAGCTGGCGATGCATGAATTTATATTCGATACCTTATTTAAAGGATTGGATGCTTTGGAGTCCATGGTGCAGCACATTACAGAGGGAGGCGACGGAAAAGCGGATGTCTCCTCTATTGTATCTTCACTACAATCCATCGTGAGCGGGGATTTCCAAAAGTCTGGCGCAAATGCTGCCACTGAGGAGTCTCCATCTAAAAAAGTGGACAAAAACGATAGTGCTGGGCTTGTCTTGGATCAGTTCCAGTATTCTGTACTGGAGCAATCTATTTCTGAAGGACATCGTGTTCACTATATACAGGTAACAATCAGCTCAGAGAGCCAGTTGAAGGCGGCACGTGCTTTTATGGTGTTCAATACGCTGGAAAACTCTGGTGAAATCGTCAAGGCCTATCCGTCGGTACAGGATATTGAGCAGGAGAAATTCGAGCAAAGCTTCTCGTTATATTACATAACGCAGAAAGAAGTTGGGGAGCTGGAAAAGGAAATCGCGGGTATCTCTGAAATTGAGACTGTCTCAGTGGTACAACTAGATCAGGAATCGCTTAAACAAATGAGCGAAGTTACTGCTGGACTGGCTGAGACTGCTGTAGTACAGGAAGCTCCTGTTGCCGTGCAACCACCTGCTCCTTCCCAGCCGCAGTCTCCAGCTGCGGCCTCTGTGGCTAAGCCAGCTGCAGGTAAGGCGCCAGCAGCTAAGGCAGCTGCGCCTACGCATAACCGTACGATTCGTGTAGATATTGAACGTCTGGATGTACTTATGAACTTATTTAGCGAGTTGCTTATTGACCGTGTGCGGTTAGAGCAGTTGGCAAGTGAAGCTTCCAATCCAGCACTGACAGAAACCGTAGAGCACATGAGTCGTGTGAGCAGCGATTTGCAAAACGTCGTTCTTAAATTGCGGATGGTACCAGTAGATACTGTTTTCAATCGTTTTCCGCGTATGGTGCGCGATCTGGCCAAATCGCTGGATAAAAAACTTGATTTGGTTATTACTGGAGCAGAGACTGAAATGGACCGCACTGTTATCGACGAAATTGGCGATCCTCTGGTGCATTTGCTTCGTAACTCCGTGGATCATGGCATTGAGTCGGTAGCCGATCGGATAGCAGCTGGTAAACCTGAGACAGGAACGGTTAACTTGCGTGCTTTCCATAGCGGAAATAACGTATTCATCGAGATTGAAGATGACGGAAATGGTATTAATCGCGATAAGGTACTAAACAGTGCTATTTCTAAAGGGATTTTGACGGCAGAGCAGGCAGCGGTCATGACCGACGAGGAAGCCTATCAGGTATTGTTTGCTCCGGGCTTTAGCACAGCTGCAGTCATTTCAGACGTATCAGGACGCGGTGTCGGTTTGGACGTTGTTAAATCCAAAATCACCGCTTTGGGTGGCAATGTTACGGTTCACTCTACACTGGGCCAAGGCACTAATTTCTCTGTGCAATTGCCGCTGACCCTATCCATTATTGCAGCCATGATGATACAGATCGGTTCTGAAAAATATGCGATTCCATTGTCCTCCATTGTGGAAACTGCGATCGTCAAACGGACACAAATTCGTTCTGTACATGGCAATAAAATGATTGCTTTCCGCGATTCTCATATCCCGCTCATCTCCTTGAGTCAGCTGTTTGAGGTACCGGACTTCAATGAAGATGAAGAAGAAGAGACAGAGGTCGTGGTCATCCGCAAGGGAGACCGTCTGGCAGCTCTTTCCGTACAGGACTTTTTGGGGCAAAGTGAAATTGTCCTTAAAAATCTGGGCAAATACCTTCCAAACATCCAAGGAATTTCAGGCGCCACGATTCTGGGTGACGGTCAGGTTGCTTTGATCATTGACCCGAATGTTTTCATTAAATAATGTCTTCATCAGAAATGAAAGAAATGTGAAGTTGCTGACATCAATAAGGAGGGTTTTTAGACATGGGAGAAGAAATTAAAGTTATCGTATTTAAGCTTGGTGAAGAGGAATACGGTGTTGAAGTAGAAAAAGTCCAATCTATTGAACGCATGGTGCCGATTACACGGGTTCCAAGAACCTACGATTTTGTTAAAGGCGTATTCAACATGAGAGGCGTAGTCATTCCGGTTATTGATCTTCGTGGCCGATTTGGATTGCCTGAAGCTGAATATACCGATCAAACTCGCATCATTATCGTTGCAGTGGGTGAAATGCAAGTCGGCTTTATCGTTGACTCAGCGAATGACGTTATTGACCTGAATACTGACAATATCGAGACACCACCGGAAGTGATTGGCGGAGTTAAGGCTAAATACCTTCGCGGAGTTGCTAAAATTGGTGAAGAGCGCTTGTTGATTATGCTGAACTTGTCCGAAGTCCTGAATCGTAGCGAGATGAACCAACTGGAAGGCTTAGAGGATTAACATATGGAAAATCTCGGAAATCTTGAAGACTTCAAGTTGGATGTGTTGAAAGAAGTCGGCAACATTGGCTCGGGGAACGCTGCTACAGCGCTCTCCCGGCTTCTCAATAAACCGGTCGATATGGGTGTCCCCAAAGTACAAATGCTGCCCTTTGAGGAAATTGCCGAGAAAGTCGGCGGCTATGAGCAACTTGTTGTTGCAATATTTTTTAGGGTAGAAGGGGAAGCCCCCGGGAATCTATTCTTCATATTGCAGCCTCAGGCGGCAAAAAGCTTACTTTCCCGTTTGGCGAATATTCCTTCAGATGACGAGGACAGTTTTAACGAAATGGAGCACTCAGCCCTGTCGGAGATCGGAAACATTTTAGCGGGCTCATACCTGTCTTCGCTGGCAGACTTTACGCGTTTATCTATGTATCCAACAGTCCCTGCGTTGGCGTTGGACATGGCAGGAGCAATTCTCAGCTATGGACTGCTGCAGTTTGGGCAGATGGGGGATGCTGCATTATTGATTGACACATCGTTTCTGGAAGGGCAGAATCAGATAGAGGGTCAATTTTTCCTGATTCCTGATCCAGAATCGTTCGGGAAAATCTTTAGGTCGTTAGGAGTCCCGATGAACGATGATTGAGGATAAAAGCATCATTAAAGTCGGTATGGCTGACTTAAATGTTACCAGTAACCCGAACTCGATTCGCACGACAGGACTTGGCTCCTGCGTCGGATTGACTCTCTACGATCCTCATTTGAAATTGGCAGGTATGGCACATGTGATGCTACCATCCTCGGATATTGCACGTGAAGGGCAACTGAATATTGCTAAATACGCCGATACGGCGCTGCCCGAGTTATTTGAGCGGATGCTGAAATTGGGTGCTGAACGACGCAGACTGATTGCCAAAATGGCAGGGGGAGCGCAGATGTTCGCCTTTGCTGGTAGTGGAGACACCATGCGGATTGGTCCACGTAATGTAGAATCATGCAAGGAAATGCTCGTAGATCTCGGCATTCCTTTGATTGCGGAGGACACAGGTGGCAATTATGGACGAACGATTGAGTTGGACTCTGAAACTGGCGTTTTGAATATTCGAAGCGTACAAAAAGGTGTAAAGGAATTATAAACATGTTATTTGGCAGTTTACGCATTAATCTTTGGTCTGGAGTAGTCGGATTTATTCTGACTTTTGTGTTGTCCGTTGGCAGCAATCTGCTGACCACGAGCTTAATTCGTGGCTTGATCGCCTTCGTTTTTTGGTTCCTACTTGCATTTGTGCTGCGCTGGACACTAGGTGTTGTGGCGCGGCCAGATCTGGGGAATGCCCAAAGCCGGGCAAGCTCTCAGGTAGATGGCGTAGGGGGTAACCTGGACCTGACGACACCAGACGAAAATGAAGACCTGAATGAATTGCTGAAACCGAAACCAGAGCAGACGGACGAGGGGAATAATGGTTTCGCACCTTTAAACCCACCTAAGCTGGTTTCCAACAAGGACCCTGAAGAATTGGCCAAGGCCGTTCGTCACCTGACAGACAAATAAGGAGGGTGAAGCCGATGAACGAGCGAAAAGCCGCTCATTTAAACCATTCCGAACTATGGGAACAATGGAAAGAACACGGTGACAAGGAAGCAAAAAAACAGTTAATTGAAAAGTATCTCCATATTGTGGAATATGTGTCAGGCCGTCTTGCAGTAGGATTGCCTAAAAATGTATCCAAGGATGACCTGGCGAGTAATGGCGTTATGGGTTTGATTGACGCTTTAGAGAAATTTGACTATGAGCGTGGCTTGCAGTTTGAGACCTATGCTTCTTGGCGTGTTCGTGGAGCGATTTTGGATGGTCTTCGTCAAGGGGATTGGGTTCCTCGTTCAGTTAGGGAAAAAGCGAAAAAAATCGAGGATGCCTACCAGCATTTGGAACAAAGATATCTACGCACGGTAAGCGACGAAGAGATGAGTCATTATTTGGACGTTTCTGAGAAAGAGTTTCAAAATATGATCCAGGAGGTCGCCGTTATGTCGATTGTCTCACTGGAGGACCCGATCCGCGAAGAGGAATCGGAAACACGGCTTTCCCTTTTGGTGGACGAGAAGGCGAAAAATCCGGATCATAAGGTCAATGAATTTACACTTCGTGATGCCCTTGCACAAGGCATTGATAAATTGACTGAAAAAGAACGTATCGTTGTTTCTTTATTGTATTACGAGGATTTGTCACTCAGTGAAATCGCTGAGGTCATGTCGCTATCTCCATCGCGAATTTCACAGTTGCATTCCAAAGCAATATTACGTCTGAGAGCGACATTGGACAAACAACGGGATTTGCTAATGCGTAAAGATTAACGTACGGGAGGTTACAGTAACAGTTAGACGGAAGGAGCACCCTTGTGGAGAAGCAATATGCTTTGGACCAGTTTTTAAAAGTGGTTGTCTCACCTGACAAACAAACCGCCTACTTGGAGTTTGCCAAACGTGAAGAAGGCTTTGCCTGTTCTGTGGAAGAATTAGAGCGTTTTCTAAGCAACCAAAAAATATCCTACGGTTTAATGACCGATGCAATTCGTGTATTTGCGGCAAGTCCGGAAGATCATTTCTTCGGAAAATTACTGATTGCTCAGGGAAAGCAGCCGATCCATGGCACAGACGGAAAAATTAATCTGGCTGATATTGTGACTGGTGAAGATGCACATAAGCCGCTTGAAACCGTGGATGGACGGGTGGATTATAAAGAATTAACTCGTTTAAGAAATGTAAAACGTGGTCAACTGATTGCCGAACGGGTTGATCCTGTGCCGGGTGTACCGGGGATTGCTGTAACCGGAGAGGAAATTCCTTTTCTTCCAGGTAAAGAGGCGCGTTTTAAAGTCGGAAAAAATGTAGTGATCCATCCAGAAGGTGTTGCGATGTATGCGGCTATTGACGGACTGGTGACTACGACTGAAAAGGGCAAACTTAATGTATTCCCTGTATATGAAGTGAACGGGGACGTCGATTATAGTGTCGGTAACATTGATTTTGTTGGAACCGTCGTCATTCGTGGGAATGTCTTGACTGGTTTTCGTGTTCGGGCGGCTGGCGACATTCGTGTCATCGGTGGTGTGGAAGGCGCTGAAATTGAGGCGGAAGGTTCAGTGGAAATCAGTGGCGGTATTATCGGATACCATAAGGGGTTCGTGAAAGCTGCACAAAATGTCAAATGCTCATTCATACAAGATGGTAACGTGATTGCCGGAGGCGATATACTTGTATCCCAGAGCATCATGCATTCCCAGATTAAAGCGAGTGTAAATGTACTCTGTGAGGGGACCAAAGGGCTTATCGTAGGTGGCAGTGTACAAGCTGGTAAAAAGGTAGTGGCTCGTACCATCGGTAATACGATGTCCACAGCTACTGTTATCGAAGTTGGTGTGCTTCCCGAACTGCGCGATGAACTGACAGAACTCCGCGCACGTTTGAAGCAGCAGACAGACAGTCAGGATAAAACGAATAAGGCTCTTACCATATTGGATCAGCTTGCCGCCGCCGGACAGCTTGCACCTGAAAGAATGGCTATGCGAATCAAGCTGACATCTACTAAAAAGTCTAATGAACAGGAGCTTTTGGAAACCAAGTCCAGAATGCTTGAAATTGAACGAACATTAGAGGATACAAGCCGCGCACGGGTAGAAGTGAAAAATGTGATTTACGGTGGCTCTAAAATAGTTATCGGCAGATATACAAAATTTATTAAAGATTCAGTGGAAAGAATGGCGTTTTATTATCACGAAGGAGACATCAGCATGTCCTCCTACGTGTAATTCGGCACACTGAAAAACAACATTCAACATTGTATTCCTTGGAAGACAGAACGGATGCCCAATCGGAAAGGGTGTGGTCCAATGAGCTTGAAGGCTGTTGAATTGCAAATTGCCGTACCTCGCACCAGCGAAGCAGGAAAATACCAAAGTGAGTCCCAGCAGCGGCCGATGAATGATCAAGCATTGCTTGGACAAAAGGCCGCGTTGGAGACGGAAAACATGCGTCAGCGAAGCAGTGCCGTAGACCAGTCTGCGGAAACATTCGTAGGTGAGCGGCAAACAGGAGGGCAGAGCAGAGATTCTTCCCAGCAGAGCCGCTCCCGCTCAGATGAGTCTGAGCTACCTAAGGAGCATCCGGCAGAGCATCCGTTCAAGGGACACCATATTGATTTTTCGCTCTGATCCGACAGGTGGAGAAGCGTTATTAAAGGAGACGATGGGCAGTGGATCAACCATGGATTTATATTGTTCTGCTGGGCGCCGCAGCTGTTGTCTACGCCTGGCTTCTGCCTAAGCGTCAGCCAAGCCGGGGAACAGAAGAGGCCGTCGTCCAAAAGGTCGAGGCCACATTGGAGCAATATATGGCCGATATTGAAAACGATAATGACGAGTTGATTGAGCTCGTTTCGGGTATGAAGCAGGAGCATACAGTTAAACAGGCGGCATTACAGGAGCAAGTAGCTGAGCTTCGGAGCCGTATCGTGGAGCTTGAGCACCAGGCTATGTTTGCTACTGTCTCTATGCAAACCGAGCCTGTATCTAAGGAAATACAACATACAGCTACTTCTCATCAGGCAGCGGTTGCATACGGTCAATTTCAAAGTCCGCAACCTGGAATGTCTGTGCAGGAAGGCTACTCTGGTTCAGAAGCTCCCCTCATAACTATGGAGGAGCAGACGGTATTACAAGACCCTGAAACTGAGCAGGAAGCAGAGTCCATCCGTGATCGTTATCAAGAGTTGTTTGCGCTGCATGAGCAAGGCAAGTCAGTGGACTATATAGCCAAGCAATCAGGCATTCAACGGGGTGAAGTACAGCTCATATTGCAACTCGCGGAGCGGGAGGATGTAACGTGATCAAAAACCGTTCATTTATGCTAGGCATGGGTACTGGTCTGATAACGGGGGCATTGCTGTTGCAACTGGCAATGATCGGTCAGGGACAATCGCAGCAATCTTCAATAGACCCGAAAAACATGACGCGAGAGCAGTTAGAAAAGGCAGCAGCCGAATTAAATCTTCAGATTAATGACAGTTCTGATCCGAAGATGACAGAAGAGGAATGGCGTAATAAGGTGATTAAGGAAGGCAACAAAAATCCGGTTGCACCCCAAAAGGCTAAACCAGCTCAAACGCCTTCAACACCAAAGGCACCTGCAAACAGCACATCCTCGGCTACGTCTAAACCTTCGACTAGCACATCGGTTCCACAAAGTCCGAATAAGCCGCAAACTCAAAGAGCTGGTACTACAACGACTCCCAATATCCCCAAGCAGCCTGCCACCCCACAAGTGCAGTATAGCATTGCATCGGGAAGCAATTTGAGAAGTGTGGCATCAGGATTGCAACGGGCAGGGGTCGTATCTGATGCTAGTGCATTTGAGGCAGCAGCTAAGGCTCAAAAAATCAATACCAAAATTCGTACTGGTACCTATCAGTTTGCTAAGGGTGAGGATTTCAGTTCTATCATTACTAAAATTACGAAAAAGCCGTCCAACTGACCAGACTGGGAAGTGGGCGGCTTTTATTCTTGCTGACAAGTTCGATGAGAGGCGTAAAACGTCACATTTTGCGTTGTTCCAACTATTGTCGAAAAGTTGGTTGCAACGATGCAAGTGTTATGGTATATTAATTGACGGTGTTAAAAACGCACGTCGGTTAATTTTATAAAGGGTGCTTTCCAATGGAAAGTCTTTATGAAAAATGATGTCGGCGGAGGACACACAAAAAACCAAACTTAGGAGGTGCGTGAAGATGGCAGTAATCTCCATGAAACAGCTTTTGGAAGCTGGGGTTCACTTTGGTCACCAAACACGTCGCTGGAACCCGAAAATGGATCGTTATATCTTCACTGAAAGAAACGGTATTTACATCATTGACTTGCAAAAGACAGTGAAAAAGGTTGAGGAAGCTTACAACTTCGTAAAAAGCATTGCAGCTGAGAATGGTACAATTCTGTTCGTAGGCACGAAGAAACAAGCACAAGATTCCGTTAAAGAAGAAGCAGCACGCGCTGGTCAATTCTACATTAACCAACGTTGGTTGGGTGGTACGCTGACTAACTTCCAAACGATTCAAAAACGTATTGACCGTTTGAAACAACTGGAAGCTTGGGAAGAAGATGGTACATTCGCAGTTCTTCCTAAAAAAGAAGTTATCATTCTTCGCAAAGAAAAAGATCGTCTTGAAAAATTCTTGGGCGGTATCAAAAACATGAAGGGCCTTCCAAGTGCTCTGTTCATCATTGATCCACGTAAAGAACGTATCGCGGTTGCTGAAGCTCGCAAATTGGGTATCCCAATCGTAGGTATCGTTGATACAAACTGCGATCCAGACGAAATCGACTATGTTATCCCAGGTAATGACGACGCAATCCGCGCTGTTAAATTGCTGACAGGTAAAATGGCTGATGCAGTTATGGAAGCAAACCAAGGCGAAGAAACTACAGCATAATATTTCCATTAGGAAATACCTATATGAATTAAATGAAAAGGGTGGTTGGCAGGTGTATAACCTCTCACTACCCTTTTTTTAAGGAATAAAGCACGGTATACCACTGAAAATCAAATTTGGAGGGAAATAATATGGCAGTTAATGCTAGCGCAGTAAAAGAGCTTCGTGAAAAAACAGGCGCAGGAATGCTAGATTGTAAAAAAGCGCTTGAAGAAGCAAACGGTGATTTGACAAAAGCGGTTGAAGTTCTGCGCGAAAAAGGACTTGCAGCTGCAGCCAACAAAGCAGGTCGTATTGCTACTGAAGGTGTTGTTGAATCCTACATTCATGCTGGCGGCCGTATCGGCGTACTGGTAGAAGTAAACTGCGAAACAGACTTCGTAGCTAAAACAGACCAGTTCAGAGATTTTGTACGCGACATTGCAATGCATATCGCTGCATCGAACCCTCGTTATGTCCGTCGTGAAGAAGTGCCACAGGAAGAAATCGAAAAAGAAAAAGAAATCCTGAAAGCACAAGCTCTGAACGAAGGTAAACCAGAGAAAATCGTTGAGAAAATGGTTGAAGGCCGCATTGGTAAGTTCTATGAAGAGTTCTGTTTGCTGGAGCAATCTTTCATCAAAGATCCGGACAAAACAATCTCCACGCTTATCAACGAAAAAATCAGTACAATTGGCGAAAACATCTCCCTGCGTCGCTTTGTTCGTTTTGAACTGGGTGAAGGTTTGGAGAAAAAAGAAGACAACTTCTACGAAGAAGTTATGTCTCAAGTGAAACAATAATTACCAACGAACGGTAATTGCATATGAAAAAAACGGAAATGGAACACATCAGTGTTCCTTTTCTTGCAACAGGACACCTATCCTGTTACATAAAGTATAAATGATATTGGAGGGTGATCATTTGGAAAAACCTGTGTTTAAGCGTGTTGTCCTGAAAGTTAGTGGTGAATCGCTGTCAGGCCCTAACGGTTACGGTATTGATGCGGATACGATTGCGTCCATTGCTGAACAAGTCAAAGATGTGGTGGAACTGGGAGTAGAAGTTGCTATCGTGTGTGGTGGCGGTAACATCTGGCGTGGTATTGCTGGAAGTGCCAACGGAATTGACCGGGCCACGGCAGATTACATGGGTATGCTGGCAACAGTGATGAACTCACTGGCCTTACAGGATGCTTTGGAACAGATTGAAGTACCTACGCGTGTACAAACATCCATTGCGATGCAACAGATTGCAGAACCATACATCCGCCGTAGAGCTATCCGTCATTTGGAAAAAGGTCGGGTTGTAATTTTTGCAGCAGGTACAGGTAATCCGTTCTTCTCGACTGATACTACAGCTGCACTGCGTGCCGCTGAGATTGAAGCGGAAGTGATTCTGATGGCTAAAAATAAAGTGGATGGCGTATATTCTGCTGATCCGTTTAAAGATAGCACAGCTGAGAAATATGAGCAGCTTACGTATTTGGATGTGCTCAACAAAAATCTCGGTGTCATGGATTCTACTGCTTCCTCGTTGTGCATGGATAACAATATTCCGTTGATTGTCTTTGCTATTACAGAGCAAGGTAACATTAAACGTGTCGTGCTGGGTGAAAAAATTGGTACGATCGTCAAAGGGAGTGTAAATTAATGCCACAATCTGTGAAAAAGAGTGCTGAGGAGCGCATGCAAAAAGCAATCCAAGCATTGCAACGTGATCTTGCATCTTTGCGTGCAGGACGGGCGACACCAGCTTTACTGGACCGTGTGCAGGTAGAGTATTATGGTGCAATGACTCCAGTCAACCAGCTGGCGAATGTCAATACACCTGACAGCCGGACCTTGATGATTCAGCCTTGGGACAAATCTTCCTTGGCCGATATCGAGCGCGCTATACAAAAATCCGATTTAGGTTTGACACCTTCGAATGATGGCAACACCATTCGTCTGAGCATTCCTGCTTTGACGGAGGAGCGCAGAACTGACTTGGTGAAGTTGACGAAAAAGAACGGTGAAGAAGCGAAGGTCGCTATTCGTAACATTCGTCGTGATGCAAATGATGACATCAAAAAAATGGAGAAAAGTGATATTTCCGAGGACGAATCTCGTAAATATCAGGAAGATATCCAGAAAACAACTGATAAATTTATTGCTGAAGTGGATAAAGTTTTAGCTGCAAAAGAAAAAGAAATTATGGAAGTTTAAAAGATTGGCAGCCCCTCCCTTACGGTGGGGTTTGTCTCTTTTCAAGCCTGAGGCACATTTTCAGAGAATGCTGGAGGAACTGGAATGATCAAACGGGTTCGGTCTTGGTGGAACGGGGAACAAAAACAGCAAACACCGGCCATTTCAAAAGACAATATTCCGCAGCATGTTGCTGTCATCATGGATGGGAACGGCAGATGGGCCAAACGGATTGGAATGCCGCGGATTGTAGGGCACCAAAATGGAATGAAGGCAGTGAAACGCACAGCAATTGCGGCGGATGAACTGGGTATTAAGTATTTGACTTTGTTTGCATTTTCAACTGAAAATTGGACGCGTCCAAAGGACGAAGTTGATTTTCTAATGCGCTTACCGCAGGAATTTCTGGCTATTGAGCTAGATGAGCTGATTGAAAAAAATGTGCAAGTGCGTATGATGGGAAACAAGGAACATTTACCTTCCCATACCGTTGAGGCGCTGACTGAAGCGACTCGACGAACTGAAAATAATACCGGACTTGTTCTTAATTTCGCATTAAATTATGGAAGTCGGTTGGAAATCACAGAATGCATGCAAACATTGGGGCGTCAAATTGCGGATGGGAAGCTTAAAACAGAAGATATAACATCTGAGCTGATCGGTAATACGTTGCTTTCTAGTGGTATGCCAGACCCTGATTTACTGATTCGAACAAGCGGTGAGCTTAGACTTAGTAATTTTATGCTCTGGCAGCTTGCCTACAGTGAGTTGTGGTTTACTGATATTTATTGGCCTGAGTTTAAGAAAGAACACTTATACGAAGCAGTGATCGAATATCAGCAAAGAACACGGCGGTATGGCGGACTGAAGTAAATGGAGGATGAAAGCCGTTGAGACAGAGATTAATTACCGGTATTCTGGCAGGCATATTCTTTTTGGCGATGGTCCTGTGGGGCGGCTTGGCCTACCATTTGCTTATATTGGCGATGGCCCTAATCGGATTTTATGAGTTCGCACGAATGACGCAGGTATCTCCTTTTGGAGGTACAGCAATACTCGGATACGTAAGCATATTAGCTTTTGTATTTCCATATGAACCTTTTGGTTTGCACTCACCCTTACCCATTGCCAGTATGCTTTGGCTGGTAATGATAGCTTTTATGATCATCACGGTAGGAACGAAAAATAAAATCCCAATTCAAACGGTAGCTATACTATTCCTTGGTACCGTTTATATAGGGTTTGGATTTTCGTATATAGCGGAATCACGTCATATGGAACATGGACTGTTATGGACTTTTTTATTGTTGGCTTGTATTTGGGCAAGTGATGCAGGGGCATATTTTGTAGGCAAAATGGCAGGGAAGACAAAACTATGGCCTGCGATTAGTCCAAACAAAACGGTCGAAGGATCCATTGGCGGCATTGTTTTAGCGTTGGTTATAGCTCTAGTATTCGCTGGATTGTCAGGTGGACTGCTGCCATGGGGCAAAGCCATCGGCATCGGTTTGTCATGTGCAGTTGTGGGACAACTGGGCGATTTGGTACAATCTGCATACAAACGAGTGTACGGCATTAAAGATTCCGGTAATCTGCTGCCAGGGCACGGTGGTATACTAGACCGCTGCGACAGCTGGATTGTCGTTTTTCCATTTGTACATATGCTGATGCTGCTTCCATGAGTCTGTTGATTACAGTTTATGCTCAGGCTTAATCTCTATGCTGTCACTCTGCGCTACTAAAAGGATGGAACCAGTAGCATAGCTGCCTGAATAACAAACAATGAGCTCCTGGCTAAAAGTGATTTTCAGGATAGGAAGGTGCATCATGAAAAGAATTACGGTACTTGGTTCAACCGGATCTATTGGAACTCAAACGCTGGATGTAGTGTCCATGCACCCGGATCAGTTTACTGTTGAGGCTTTAGCAGGTGGTTCTAATATAAAGTTACTTGCTGAGCAGGCGCATCTCTATAAACCCAAAAAAGTGTCTGTGGGTACTCGGCAGTTGGCGGATGAAATTCGTCCTTTACTGCCTTCTGGAATGGAACTGTATTGGGGAAATGAAGGACTCGTTGAGCTTGCTGCGAACACAGAGGCGGATATGGTTGTGACGGCTGTAATGGGCAGTGTCGGATTGCACTCCACGCTGGCCGCGATTGAGGCTGGAAAACAGATCGGTTTGGCCAATAAGGAAACACTGGTTACTGCTGGTCATCTGGTCACAGCGCGGGCTCGGGCGAAAGGAGTGCCGTTGCTGCCGATTGACAGTGAGCATTCAGCTATTTTCCAATGCTTGAATGGTGAGCGTATGAAAGATGTGGCACATATTACCCTCACAGCATCAGGGGGTTCTTTTCGAGATTTGACAAGAGAACAGTTGCTTGAAGTTACAGTGGAAGATGCACTCAAGCATCCCAATTGGTCAATGGGGGCCAAAATTACGATTGATTCAGCAACGATGGTAAACAAGGGGCTGGAAGTCATTGAGGCGCATTGGCTATTCGGACTTGATTATGAGCAGATTCATGTGTTGCTTCATCCGGAAAGCATTATTCATTCCTATGTTGAGTTTCAGGATACAAGCATTGTTGCTCAACTTGGGAATCCGGACATGAGAGTACCCATTCAATATGCGTTGACTTACCCTGAGCGTATGAAGTCCCCGGCGAAGCCGTTGTCACTGGCTGAAGTGGGTAGACTCCATTTTAAGGAAATGGATTATAATCGTTTTCCTTGTTTAAGGCTTGCCTTCGAATGTGGTAAAATGGGTGGTACAGCACCGACCGCCTTTAATGCAGCTAATGAGATTGCTGTTGCCCGTTTCCTGCGTGGAGAAATTTCTTTTCTGCATATTGAAGCTATTATTGAACGTGTGCTGGAGCGGCATGTCAATGTGGCTAATCCTGATCTTTCTGCGATTGAAGCCTGTGACGGAGAGACTCGTAGCATAGCTGCGGGGTTGTAGGCTAATGCTGGGTTAAGAAACGAAATGTGATTCTCTTGTGCGGGATTGGAGAATAATGATAATCTAGGAAGACAAACTCGATCTCATTGAAAGGGGAACGGAAACGATTGGAAACGATTCAAATAGTGTTGATGACGGTGCTCATGTTTTTCGTCATAGTGACGGTGCATGAATGGGGGCATTATTATTTTGCCAAGCGCGCCGGGATTCTGGTACGGGAGTTTGCGATCGGTTTCGGTCCGAAACTGTTTTCTTATAAAAGAAACGAGACGCGATTTACGCTGCGTTTGTTGCCGTTTGGTGGCTTTGCCCGCATGGCGGGAGAGGATCCGGAGATCAATGAAATTGAGACCGGACAAACGATTGCTGTACGCGTAACGGATGACGTCGTTAAAACCATCTATCTAGATCAACTGGATAATCGCAAGAATGTGGTACGCGGCGAAGTGTTGGATATTGATCTGGAACAGTCGTTAACTTTAAAATTGGATGTAGATGGCGAAGATCAGCAATACACAGTACACCCGCAAGCGATGATGGTAACCAAAGGACAATCCATTCAGATTGCACCAAAGGATCGGCAGTATGGGAGTAAAACAGTAGGACAGCGTGCGATGGCTATTTTTGCTGGACCACTGATGAATTTTATACTTGCCTTTATTCTGTTTGGTCTTCATATTCAGATGGTCGGCATACAAGTGGACAACCCGACCTATGTCCAAATTAGTGAAATTACAGCAGGTATGCCCGCTGCTGAAGCTGATTTGCATAAGGGAGATATCATTGAATCGGTGAATGGAATAGCCATTGGTGCAAATGTTGAAAACATGATCAAACTGATTGCGGATTCTCAAGACAAGCCGATGAAGTGGACGGTTCGCCGTGATAATAAGACCTTTGATCTTACTATTACACCTCGTGCAATGGAAGGACAAAAGGGTGGCAAGGTGGGCATTGTGCCTGAACTTCCAAAACGCCAAGCAGGTGTGGGTGAAACGTTCAAATTTGCCGGACAATCCATGGTCAGAACGACCGATATTATTTTCCAAGGATTTAGCCAGCTCATTCAACGTTTTTCTATCAACGACCTGGGAGGCCCGGTACGTACTTTTGAAGTGACGGGGCAAATTGCCAAGCAGGGGATTGAGCAGTTGACGTATTGGACTGCTATAATGAGTCTTTATCTGGGGATATTTAATTTATTGCCTATTCCGGCGCTGGATGGAAGCAGACTTGTTTTCCTTGGTGTGGAGGCGGTAAGAGGACGTCCCGTTGATCCGAGCAGGGAAGGAATGGTCCATTTCGTTGGTTTTGCTATGCTATTCCTGCTTATGATTGCGGTCACGTATAACGATATTTTACGCTTAATTAATGGTTAATTAGAGACGGACTTATATAAAAACGGTCTGTATGGGAGGACATGCATTTCTATGTCGAATGATAAACAGTTTGTCGAGGAAATTACGCCGCAGAGCGAAGATTTTTCCCGATGGTATATTGATGTTATTAAAAAAGCAGAACTGATGGATTATTCCCCTGTTCGCGGATGTATTGTATTCCGCCCCGATGGTTTTGAAATTTGGGAGCATATCAAGGAAGCCATGGACGTGCGCTTCAGAGAAACAGGCCACCGTAATGCCTATTTTCCAATGTTCATTCCCGAAAGCTTTTTTCAAAAGGAAAAAGAGCATGTCGAAGGGTTTAATCCTGAACTGCCTTGGGTAACCGAGGCTGGTGGAGAAAAGCTGGAAGAGCGTCTTGCAATACGTCCGACTTCGGAAACCATGATAGGCCATATGTACTCCAAATGGATTCAATCCTATCGTGATCTGCCGGTGCTTATTAACCAATGGGCTAACGTAGTGCGTTGGGAAAAACGCACGCTGCCTTTCTTGCGCACAAGTGAATTTTTGTGGCAAGAAGGTCACACGGCCCATGAAACAGAAGAAGAAGCACGTGAAGAAACGATGAAAATGCTGGAAGTATACCGTGAGGTTATTGAGGAAGTTCTAGCTATTCCAGTTATTACTGGACAGAAAACACCTTCTGAAAAGTTTGCAGGTGCGAAGGATACATTTTCACTAGAAGCGATGATGAAGGATGGACGGGCGGTACAAGCTGGGACTTCCCACTACATGGGGACTAATTTTGCCGTTGCATTTGATATTAAATATTTGAGTCGTGAAAACAATCTGGAATTCGCGCATACGACTTCATGGGGAACAAGTACACGTTTGATCGGCGCACTGATTATGGTCCATGGAGATGACCGTGGTCTGGCATTGCCTCCTAAAGTTGCGCCTACGCAGGTTATTATGGTTCCAATTGGACCACCTAAGAAGCGTGATGCCGTTATCGCTCGTGCAGATGAACTATTTGCTGAGTTGAAACAAGCGGGAGTGCGTGTTAAAATGGACGACCGCAGTGATGTAAGCCCAGGCTGGAAATTTAATGAATATGAAATGCGCGGTGTGCCGGTTCGTATGGAAATCGGGCCTCGTGATATGGAAAACGGCGTCTGTGTGCTCGTATCCCGTATCAGCGGTGAGAAAAAAATCGTGCAGCAGGATAATCTGGTTGAGGAAGTACACGCGATGCTCGCACAGGTACAGCAGGAGATGTTTGATCGTGCGAAAAATTTCATGGAAGAAAATTTCTATTCTGTCGATACGTTGGACGAAATGAAGACTCTCATGGAGGAAAAACGCGGTTTTACTTTGGCAGGTTGGTGCGGATCTGAAGAATGTGAAGACAAAGTTAAAGAAGTGACAGGTGCTACAAGCCGTAATATACCGTTTAAAACAACCGAGCAAAAGTCCACATGTTTGTGCTGTGGCAAACCTGCCAAGCATACAGTAGTGTTCGCACGGGCGTACTAATATAGAAGTAGGGCAATACCACTATACTCACTTCATTCTCTTCGCCGACAGGGTAGCTGTTACCGGACAATGTTCCGAAGGATCTATGTCGTTGTGAGGAGGATTAAAGAGGGTTACGAAAAGCTTTTGCGGTCGGAGATGTTTTTGACGCAGAAGCTTTTCATGTTTTCAGAATGGTAGATTTAAATTGGGGGGAGAGCCATGGGCGGAGCTGAAGAAAAGAGAAAGCGGCTGGAACTGCTGATGAAGCAGGTTGTGATGCCGACGGGAGTGGTTGAACCTTATTTTTTGGACGGTTGGATTGATCAAGTGGAGATTAGCCGTACCAATAAGGATTGGAATATCACTATTGCCAAGGAGACACTGGTCCCCGCTCAGGTGTATCGTACGTTCTGTATTCAAGTACAGGAAAAAATGAGTCACATCGCAAAAATTACGTTCCGTTTTCAGTATAGTGAGCAGATTCAGCCAAGTGATATCATTAGTGAATACTGGAAACTTTTTCTAGAGTGGGTACATCGTGAGATTCCTTCTGTTAACGGTTGGTTGAATCGGGCTGTGCATGAGTGGGAAGACGGTCTATTATTGCTAACGATGAGCGACAGTATGTCATTGGAACTGGCGCGTAAAAAGCAGATAGATCAAGCTATCATCAAATTTTACAATAAATATTTCGGGCTCTCTATGCGCATTAAAGTCCAGGTGGGTGAAAGTAACCAGGAGGCATTACAGCAATTCCAAGAGAAGAAGATGCAGGAAGAACGCGAAGTTATTCAGCAGATGATGGAAAGTATGGAATCCGAAATGCCGCCTTTGGACGAAGAAGAAGGAGACGTACGGCTTCAATTTGGTTATGACATCAAAGAACCGGCTGTTCCGATGCAAGATATTCAGGACGAAGAAAAGAAAGTCACCTTACAGGGGACAATCTTCGGTTTGGATAGTAAAGAATTGCGCAATGGCAGTACGTTGTTTACGTATTATTTGACCGACTTTAGTGATTCCCTGCAAATGAAAATGTTTGCTAAAACTAAAGAAGATCTGAAGATCCTCAGTTTGTTGGCTAACGGGAAATGGGTCAAAGTGCGGGGGCGAGTTGAATATGATCGTTTTATGCAAATTCCCGAGCTGGTTATGATTCCTTCCGATCTAGTTGAAGTACAGGCTCCACCCACACGTAAGGATAAGGCAGAGGAAAAACGGGTTGAGTTCCATCTACACACAAAGATGAGTGCAATGGATGCTGTCGCCTCGATTGATCAATACGTCAAAACAGCCGCCAAATGGGGGCACAAAGCGATTGCGGTCACCGATCACGGTGGTGTGCAATGCTATCCTGACGCAGCAAAAGCAGCAAAGAAAAACGGAATTAAAATGATCTACGGTATTGAGGCCAACGTGGTTAATGATGCCGTTGAGGTTGTAATGCAGGCACAACCATTAAATTTGAAAACAGCGACTTATGTCGTTTTTGATATTGAAACCACCGGTTTATCGGTTACACAGAATAAAATTATTGAGATTGCGGCTGTAAAAATGCATGATGGCAAAGAAGTTGATCGTTATGCTACCTTTGTCAATCCGCATGAGCGTATACCCTACAATATCCAGCAACTGACCAACATTAACGATGAAATGGTCAAGGATGCGCCGGATGTAGAACCTGTTATGAAGGAGTTTGTAGCTTTTGCTGGCGATGCTGTATTGGTTGCCCATAATGCGCGATTTGATGTCGGCTTTATCCAGGCCACCCTTCGAAATATGGGTTTGCCTGAAATGACCAATCCGGTACTGGATACGCTCGAACTGGCTCGTTTACTGTTTCCAACTATGAAAAACCACCGTCTGAATACGCTGACGACCAAATATAAAGTGGCGCTCGAAAGCCATCACCGGGCCATTGACGATACAGTCGCACTGACTGAAGTGCTGAATGGCTTGCTGAATGATGCGGAACAAATTAAGGGTTTAAAAATGCTCGATCGTCTGAATGATTATGTGGGTAAGGATTTATCGACCGTTCGTCCTTTTCACTGCTGTATTTATGCCCTCAACCCGATTGGTAAAAAAAATCTGTACAAGCTGGTTTCGATGTCTCATACCGAATATTTCAAGCGTGTGCCTTGTATTCCTAAATCAAAATTGTCAGAAATGAGAGACGGATTGCTTATTATTTCTGGCTGTGAAAAAGGAGAGTTCTTCGAGGCTGTGTTGAACAAGTCCGAGGAAGAGGCCGAGGAAATTGCACAGTTTTATGATGTGTTGGAGATTCAGCCTTTGACAATGTATATGCATCTAGTGGAAAAGCAATTGGTAAGTGGGCCTGATGCTCTGAAAACGGCGATACGCAAAGTATGCGAAATTGGTCGGCGACTTGATAAGCCCGTAATTGCCACAGGTAATGTTCACTATTTGGAAACTCGCGATAAGCTGTACCGTGATATTACGATACACGGCATTACGGGATTTAGCCCGCTAAAAGATATTCGTAAGCCAGATGCGCATTTACGCACCACAGACGAAATGCTGGCAGAATTCGAGTTTTTGGGCGAGGAGAAAGCCTATGAAGTCGTTGTGAAGAATACCATTGAGCTGGCGGATCGGTTTGAGGAGCTGGAGCTGTTCCCTGACAAGCTGTTTACACCTTTGCTGGATGGGGCGGACGAGGAAATCCGCAACACTTGCTACGAGACGGCTAAATCCATCTATGGTGAGGAATTGCCCGAGGTGGTTGTAGCCCGCCTTGAAAAAGAACTGGAGCCGATTATTAAATACGGTTTCTCTGCCAATTATCTCATTTCCGAGCGTCTGGTTAAAAAGTCTAATAAGGATGGATATCTGGTAGGTTCACGGGGTTCTGTTGGATCTTCTGTGGTCGCTACCTTTCTCGGAATTTCCGAGGTTAATCCACTGCCTGCACATTATATTTGTGGTAATCCTGAATGCAGACATAGCGAATGGATTTTGGACGGTAGTGTGCCGAGTGGATTTGACTTGCCAGACAAAAACTGTCCGAACTGTGGTGGCAAATTGAAGGGTGAGGGACAGGATATTCCGTTTGAAACGTTTCTTGGGTTTAAGGGAGATAAAGTTCCCGATATTGACTTGAACTTCTCTGGCGAATATCAGCCTGTCGCACATAACTATACGAAAGTATTGTTTGGTGAGAAAAGTGTATTTCGTGCTGGAACCATAGGTACAGTTGCCGAAAAAACTGCTTTTGGCTTTGCAAAGAAATATGAAGAGGCGCATCATAAAAAATGGCGTGGGGCTGAGCTGAACAGGCTGGCTTCGGGCTGTACAGGGGTCAAACGCAGTACCGGGCAACATCCAGGCGGAATTGTCGTTGTTCCCGATTATATTGAGGTCGAGGATATTACGCCGGTACAGTATCCCGCCGATGATACAAGCTCAGAATGGAAAACAACGCATTTTGATTATCACGCTTTTGATGCGAATTTACTCAAACTCGATATTCTGGGTCATGATGATCCGACCATGATGAGGATGCTTCAGGATTTGACCGGTGTCGATCCTACGACCATTCCAATGAATGATCCTAAGGTGATGAGCATGTTCAACTCCACGGAGGCGCTCGGTGTAACACCCCAGCAAATCCGCACGCCTGTAGCAACCTATGGTGTACCAGAGATGGGGACGAAGTTTGTACGCCAAATGCTAGTAGAGTCGCAGCCAAGTTCTTTTGCTGATTTACTGCAAATATCCGGACTGTCTCACGGCACGGGCGTATGGCTGGGGAATGCACAGGAACTGATTAAGAATAATACCTGCAACATCAAGACTGTAATTGGTTGCCGTGACGATATTATGCTGTTTCTGATTTACAAGGCAGGGATGGACGCAGGTCTGGCCTTTAAAATTACGGAGAGCGTACGTAAAGGTAAGGGGCTTAGTGCTGAATGGATTGAGGAAATGAAAAAATGCAAAGTGCCACAGTGGTACATTGATTCTTGTCTGAAAATCCAGTACATGTTTCCGAAGGCGCATGCTGCAGCCTATGTTATTTCAGCAGTGCGCACAGCGTACTTTAAGCTGTATCATCCGATTGAATATTATGCGACTTACTTTTCAGTACGTGCAGCCGATTTTGATATTGAGCTGTGCTGTCAGGGATATGATGCAATCGCGCGGAAGATTGTCGAAATCGAGCAGCTCGGCTTTCAGGCACCGCCCAAAGAAAAAGGGATGCTTCCGATCCTAGAAATGGCTCTGGAAATGACGGCTCGCGGGTTTAGTTTTAAATCCATTGATTTGTACCGTTCCGAAGCTACACGCTTCAAGGTCGATGGAGATTCACTCATTCCGCCATTCGGAGCTCTTCAGGGAATTGGAGACAATGCAGCACGTAACATCGCAGCCTCCCGTGAACAGGGTGAATTTTTGTCTGTCGAGGATTTTCAACAAAAATCGAAGGCAAGTAAAACCATTGTCGAAATGCTATCCCAGTTGGGATGCTTTCGAGGTCTGCCAGAGAGTAATCAGCTGTCTCTGTTTTAATCCGAACTACAGTAGTCAAGCTCTGGCACTTGTCACATAACTATGGTTATGTTATAATTTTTTTGGTAATCATGGAGATAAAACCGTTGCTAAAAGAGTGGGGAAACCCACTCTTTACTGTTTGATATACAGTTACAACGTGAAAAGGTTATTTTTGGGCACGAAACCGGTACGCCGGTTTATTTGCAGTGAGCCCGAAATGAACATTACATCAAATGAAAATGAAAATGCCGGTGATGGAGAAGCATTGTCCATGGCAATAGGGCGTCTTTTTTTCACCACAGGAAAGTTCACTTTTGGAGGTTATAATCTTTGAGCACACCAAAGATCAAATCAGTAGTAGAAGAAATGGCCCAACCTTACCTCGATGAGCATGGTTTTGAACTGGTCGATGTCGAGTATGTCAAAGAGGGCAGCAATTGGTTTCTTCGCGTTTTTGTAGACAAAGACGGAGGAATTGATCTGGACGACTGCAGTATGATCAGTGAATATCTGGGTCAAAAGTTGGATGAAAATGACCCTGTTTCTACAGCATATTTTCTGGAAGTGTCTTCACCAGGCGCCGAAAGACCGCTGAAAAAAGCGGAGGACGTTACTAAAGCGGTAGGCAAAAACGTATTCGTTACTACATACGAGCCGATCAACGGCCTGAAGGAATTCGAAGGTCGTTTGCTTTCTTTTGAAGATGGGGAACTCACCGTTCAAAGCGGACAAAAGAAGCATGTTATACCTTATGACAAGGTAGCTGGTGCAAGGCTCGCGATCATATTTTAATTCAGATTTGACTGTTGCTGTTTGACATGTACTACATGTTTTTTGCCTCGTGTGCCGACCAGTACGCAGGTGCATCATTTGAAAGGGGGAGCAGTAATCCATGAGTATGGATTTTATTGAAGCAATGAACGAGTTGGAAAGAGAAAAGGGGATCAGCAAGGATGTGCTGTTTGAGGCCATTGAAGCAGCCTTGATTTCCAGTTACAAACGGAATTTCAACACCGCACAAAATGTGCGTGTTGATATGAACCGCAACTCGGGAGTCATTAAGGTATATGCCCGCAAGCTGATCGTTGAGGAGGTATTGGATCCTCGCACCGAGATTTCGTTGCCTGCGGCCCGTGAGATTAACCCGCATTTTCAGTTGGAAGATATCGCTGAAATTGAAGTCACACCACGTGATTTTGGACGGATTGCTGCACAAACTGCGAAGCAGGTCGTGACCCAGCGTATCCGCGAAGCGGAACGGGGACTGATCTACAACAAGTTTGTGGACAAGGAAGAGGATATTGTGACAGGAACTGTACAGCGCCAAGACCCACGTAATATTTATATTGATCTTGGTAAGGTGGAAGCGGTTCTCCCGTTAGGTGAATTGATGCCTAACGAGAAATTTAGCCATCTGGATCGAATTAAGGCTTATATCACCAAGGTAGAAAACACAACCAAAGGACCGCAAATTATGCTGTCCCGATCACATCCGGGTCTGCTTAAGCGTTTGTTCGAACTCGAAGTGCCTGAAATTTTTGATGGTGTTGTAGAGATTCGTTCCGTAGCGCGTGAAGCAGGCTTCCGTTCTAAAATCGCGGTTCATTCCCGTAACGCCGAGGTTGATCCGGTCGGCTCTTGTGTGGGTCCTAGAGGTACACGTGTACAGACCATTGTAAATGAGCTGCGTGGCGAAAAAATTGACATTGTACGTTATTCCGATAATGTTGATGAATACGTGGCTAATGCGCTGAGTCCATCCAAGGTGCTCGAAGTGCAAGTGTTTGAAGAAGAGAAAATGGCGCGTGTTATTGTGCCTGATTATCAGCTTTCTCTTGCTATTGGTATCAAAGGGCAAAATGCTCGCCTTGCTGCTAAGCTTACGGGCTGGAAAATTGATATTAAGAGTGAAACACAGGCGGAGGAAGAACTCGGCAGACCGAGAACATCCACCGATGAAATGCATCAGGATTCCGTTTCTGTAGATTAAGCGGAGTGTAGGGGGGTTAATGCATGAAACAGAGAAAGATACCTTTGCGCAAATGTGTGGCCTGTCATGAAATGATGCCAAAGAAGCAGTTGATCCGTGTCGTCAAAACCCCTGAAGACGAAGTATTGATTGACTTGACTGGCAAAAAGTCGGGACGCGGCGCTTACTTGTGCGGCAAAGCCGCCTGCTTCAAGCTGGCTCAAAAGAGCAAGGCACTGGATCGAGCATTGAAGCACTCGGTTCATCCTGATATTTATGAGCAGCTAAGTCGTGATTTTGCTGCCGTCGAGGAAGAATTCCTGGCGGCACAAGGCAGCGTGCAGGATGAATAAGGCGCTGTCTGGATTGGGTCTTGCCATGAGAGCTGGCAAGCTGCTAACAGGTGATGAGATCGTTTTTAAAGCGATCAGGTCTTCAGAAGCCAAGCTGGTCATTCTTGCGAAAGATGCTTCAATGAATACTCAAAAGAAATTCCGCGACAAATGCGGGACGTACAAAATCCCCTTATTGATAGGATTTGACCGGGAAAGCTTGGGAAGCAGTATCGGCAAACCTGAACGGGTTGTGCTGGCTGTGACGGATCAAGGATTCGCGAAATTGATCAAGAAACATGCGGGGATAATGTCGGAGGTGGAGTATATTGAGTAAACAAGAAAGCAAAGACAAAGTGCGGGTATACGAATACGCCAAATCGTTGAACATGAGCAGCAAAGAAATTATCACCATTCTTAAACGGCTGGATATTCCCGTGAACAACCATATGAGCGTCATGGAACATGATGCCGTAGGTAAAGTGGAAAGTTTTTTTAAGAATATTAAATCCAATGCTGCGGCCAAGCAAGGCGGAGCAGGTACGGCGCAAGTAAGCTCGAATCAGGCCGGTTCAAGCCAGAATAGTAATCATTCAACTGAGCAAACCAAAAATCAACAGGAAAAGCAGGTAAGTATGAATAGGACAAACAACAACCAAAACAGTAACCGAAGTAGCGCTCCAAAAGCGCAAAGCAGTCAGCAGGGCGGTCAAAACCGCAGTCAACAAAGTACTAGCAGACCCACTGGTCAGCAAAGTACACAGAACCGCAGTAATGGTCAACAACAGGGAGGACAACAGCGTCCCGGCGGTAACACAGGTTCGCGTCCTCAAGGTAACCAAAGCACTAACTCACGCCCTCAGGGAAGTAGTCAGGGTGGTACGGCTGTAAGAACATCATCCTCCACAGGTAGCAACAATGCGAACCGTAGTGGTGGCAACCGTACAGGTAGTAACTCCAGCAACGGTGGTAACCGTTCCGGTCAAGGACGTTTTGACGATAACCGTCAAGGCGGCGGACGCGGTGGTAACGGTGGTCGTGGAGGCAATAATCGCGGCGGCAGCAATCGTGGCGGGAAATTTAACAATCGTGGTAAAGGTCAACAACAGGAGCGTCGCGAGAAAATCGACAACACGCCTAAGAAAATTATTGTGCGTGGTGAGATGACCGTAGGCGAAACAGCCAAGCTTCTTCATAAGGATGCGTCAGAAGTCATCAAAAAGCTGATTGTGCTCGGAACAATGGCGACCATCAACCAGGAACTGGATATGGATACCATCCTCTTGCTTGCCGGAGACTTTGGTGTCGAGGTAGAAGTGAAAATTCCTGTCGAAGAAGATCGTTTTGAAACCGTGGAAGAAAATGATGATCCTGCGGATCTCAAAACACGTCCACCGGTTGTAACGATTATGGGTCACGTCGATCACGGTAAAACAACTTTGCTGGATGCCATTCGCTCAACTAATGTAACCGGTGGCGAAGCTGGCGGTATTACACAGCATATTGGTGCATACCAAGTTGAAATTAACAGCAAAAAAATCACTTTCCTGGATACACCGGGTCACGAAGCCTTTACTGCTATGCGTGCACGTGGTGCCCAAGTGACAGATATGACGATTATCGTGGTTGCAGCTGACGACGGTGTTATGCCACAGACGGTCGAAGCTATTAACCATGCGAAGGCGGCAGGTCTGCCAATTATCGTAGCTGTGAACAAGATCGACAAACCGGATGCCAACCCGGATAAAGTGAAGCAAGAACTCACTGAATATGAATTGGTACCTGAAGAGTGGGGCGGCGATACAATTTTCGTCAACGTTTCCGCGAAACAAAGAATGGGTCTGGAAGACCTGCTCGAGATGATTCTGCTCGTAGCTGAAGTGAATGAGTACAAAGCGAACCCGAACAAACGGGCACGTGGTACCATCATCGAGGCAGAACTTGATAAAGGTCGCGGTTCTGTAGCCCGTATCCTCGTTCAGAACGGTACACTGAAAGTCGGCGATGCTTTCGTAGCGGGTAACTGCTTCGGACGTGTGCGTGCCATGGTCAACGATAAAGGTCGTCGTCTTAAGGAAGCAGGTCCTTCCACTCCAGTTGAAATTACTGGTTTGACAGAAGTTCCACTTGCTGGCGATCCATTCATGGTGTTTGAGGATGAGCGCAAAGCTCGTGCTATTGCTGATAGACGTGCGATCACGCAACGCCAATCTGATCTGGGCAGTAATACCCGTGTAACACTGGATGACCTGTTCCAACACATCAAGGATGGCGAAATGAAGGATCTGAACGTCATTATTAAAGGTGACGTACAAGGTTCCGTCGAAGCGTTGAAAGGTTCCTTGAACAAGATTGAAGTCGAAGGTGTGCGCGTTAAAATTCTTCACAGTGGTGCAGGAGCAATCACCGAATCCGATATTATTTTGGCAGCAGCTTCCAATGCTATTGTCATTGGTTTTAATGTTCGTCCG
The DNA here is from genome assembly GCF_038002205.1 of Paenibacillus sp. FSL R7-0340. Classification (NCBI taxonomy): domain Bacteria; kingdom Bacillati; phylum Bacillota; class Bacilli; order Caryophanales; family Paenibacillaceae; genus Paenibacillus; species Paenibacillus sp. FSL R7-0340. The sequence continues at coordinate 3,985,202 of NZ_JBBOBY010000001.1, read as the reverse complement.
GATAACCAGGCGAAATCTACAGCGGAAGCTGAAAAAGTGGATATTCGTCTACACCGTGTCATTTACAATGTCATTGAAGAAATAGAGCAAGCCATGAAGGGCATGCTGGATCCTGAATATAAAGAAAATGTGATTGGGCATGCTGAAGTACGTAACGTATTCAAAGTTACTAAAGTCGGTACGATCGCTGGTTGTATGGTGACATCCGGTAAAATTACCCGTTCAGCAGAAGCACGCCTGATTCGTGATGGCATCGTCATTTTTGAAGGTAAAATCGACTCACTGAAACGCTTTAAGGACGACGCAAAAGAAGTTGCCCAAGGTTACGAATGCGGTATTACCCTTGATGGCTATAATGATGTTAAGGAACTCGACATTATTGAAGCGTTCGTCATGGAAACAGTGGAGCGCTAACGGCAGAGAGGTGAGCATCCATGGCTAAAATACGTACAGGTCGAGTTGGCGAGCAGATCAAGAAGGAGCTAAGCCAACTCATACAAACTGAATTAAAAGACCCCCGCATCGGTTTTATCACGGTAACGGGTGTCGATCTTACAAATGATTTGTCCCAAGCGAAAATATACTTGAGCGTGCTCGGGGATGAAGAACAAAAAAATTCTTCCCTGAAGGCATTGGACAAAGCGAACGGTTATCTTCGTTCTGAACTCGGCAAACGGATACGGCTGCGCCATATTCCTGAGTTGATTTTCAAAATTGACGAATCTATTGCTTACGGTAGTCGAATTGAAAAACTGCTGAGTGATATCGACAAGGATGAAAAATAAAACTTTTAGTTTGTCTGAAGGAACCATGAACTGAATGTAAAGGAGAAGGCAATGCATACCTATGAACAGGCGCTTCAACAAGCGAAGGAATTTATTCTGGAGCATGATGATTACCTGATCGTATCGCATGTACAGCCGGACGGAGACGCAGTCAGCTCCACCGTAACGGTGGGCTGGCTTCTCTCATGTCTGGGGAAGAAATTTACCATGCTAAATGAGGGACCTATTCCCAAGCGTATGGATTTTTTATGGCATGCCGATGAGATTATGGATATGAGCCAGCAACCGCCAGAACGGAAATACAACCGGATCATTTGTGTAGATTGTGCGGATTACCGTCGTGTTGGTTTGACAGAGCAGTTTTTTACGGAAGATGCCATTATCCTGAATATTGATCATCATCCAACGAATGATGCGTATGGTACAGTTAATGTGATTAAATCGGATGCTGCGGCAACAGCAGAAATTCTTTTTGACCTACTGAAAGAGTTCGCAGTAACTTGGGATGTCGAAATAGCTACGGCTTTATATACAGGGTTGCTAACGGATACAGGAGGTTTCCGTTACTCCAACACTTCACCGAAAGTGATGTCTACTGTGTCACAGCTACTTGCTTACGGTGTAGATGGTCCATCTTTATCCGAGAAATTGCTCGAGGAGATGACTTTTCCACAAATGAAGGTGCTGACAAAAGCATTGCAGACGCTCACGATGTCGGAGGATGGAAAAGTTGCTTGGGTCGTAGTATCACCTGACGACATGACGGAATGTGGCGCTGTAAATGAGGACTTGGAAGGCATTGTGAATTATCCAAGAAATATTCGTGGAGTTGAGGTAGGCATTTTCTTTAAGGTTATTAATGATCAAGCGGTCAAGGCCAGCTTGAGGTCGGCAGGAAATGTTGATGTAGCTGCGCTGGCTCAATCATTTGGGGGCGGTGGACATGTACGTGCAGCTGGCTGCCGTCTAGAGGGTAAGCTGGGAGATATCATTGAGACAGTTGTAGGGCGGGTGAAGTCTGAGCTATGAACCCGATAAAGAAGGAACAGGCAACTTGGGAAGGCGTTCTACCTGTCTATAAACCTGCTGGATTTACCTCTCATGATGTGGTGGCCAAGGCTCGCCGTTTATTAGGTATGAAGCGAATCGGACACACTGGAACGCTTGATCCGCAAGTAACCGGTGTTTTGCCCTTGTGTCTGGGACGTGCCACCCGTGTGGTGGAATACATGCAAGAGCGGCCCAAGGAATATCGGGCTACACTGCGATTAGGAATTGCTACGGATACCGAAGACCTGACTGGGAAAATCACGGAAGAGAGTGAATGTCCAGTAGAGGTGACGGAAGTGGAAGTCAAAGCGGTTTTGAAACGTTTTGTTGGTACGATTTCCCAAGTGCCTCCAATGTTCTCCGCGCTAAAAGTGGATGGCAAACGTCTATATGAACTGGCTCGAGAAGGCAAAACCGTGGAACGCAAAAGTCGTGAAGTGAGCATTTACGAGTTGGAAATGACGGGATTCGCGGAGACGGGGGCGTATGTGGATATTTCTTTTCGTGCCTTATGCTCCAAAGGTACTTATATCCGTACACTATGTGTTGATATTGGTCGTGAATTAGGATATCCTTCAACGATGGTTAAGCTGGAGCGAACCATGTCTGCGGGAATTCCTGCGGAACGTTGTCTGACTTTCGAAGAGATAGAGCGTTTCGTAGCGGATGGTAGTCTTGGAGAGCGACTTATTACAACGGATCAGGCGATTGACTATATGCCTGAGCATATAGTGGCTGAAGCCAAGGTAACTGCGGCTCTGCAAGGCCAACGTCTGTCGCTGAATATGATTTCACCACCTGTGACGGACAACCAGCCCTTCCGTTTGTATAAAGAGGATAAAACGTTTTTAGGCATATATGGTCGGGATGAATCAGACGCGATCGCTCCCATTAAAGTTTTTTTACCTTGAATTGTGCTATAATTTTGACGAAGTTAGTCAAATGATGTGAAATGCAGGTGAATTAATAATGATTACCGTATCGTTATCTTATCCATTGAGTGATGAGCTTTTGCAGCAATGGGGACGTCCACAGGTCACGGCGATCGGTCAGTTTGATGGTCTTCATCTGGGACACGCAAGCGTGATACGTAAGGCCGTTGCGCTGGCTCGTGAACAGCAAGTGCCGGTATCTGTCATGACATTTCATCCTCACCCAAAGGAAGTCATGAAAAAAGGCGATTATGAAGGTTATTTAACACCGCTTGCGGACAAGCAGACTATTCTGGCTGATATGGGTGTGGACGTACTTTATATTTTGAGTTTTAACGAAGAATTTTCTAAGGTCAGCCCTGAGGCGTTTATAAGCGATGTGCTGCTTCCGTTGCAAATTCGAACAGCGGTAGTAGGCTTTGATTTTCGGTTTGGCCACCGGGGAGCCGGGCATGAGGATACCCTCCGTAAGCTGGGAGGAGAGCTGATGTCTGTACACACCGTATCACCGTTCGAACTGGATGGGGACAAGGTGAGCAGTTCTGGCATTCGCCGTGCTTTACAGAACGGGGATATAGCACATGCCTCTCGCTGGTTGGGACGTCCTTATCGTATCCAAGGTACTGTAATGGATGGAGAGAAGCGCGGACGTACGATCGGTTTTCCGACCGCTAATCTCAAACTGGATGATACCTACGTGATTCCGATCAAGGGTGTATACGCTGTACGGGCGCTTGTAGGCGATCGTTGGATAAATGGTGTAATGAATGTAGGGGTTAAGCCTACTTTTCATGAAGGTGTGCTGAATCCGTCGTTTGAGGTACACCTATTTGATTTTAATCAGCAAATTTATGGGAATTCTGTGCTTGTGGAGCTTCACCATTACATCCGCCCTGAACGCAAATTCTCTTCGGTGGATGAGCTGATCAGCCAAATTGGCAATGACGCACAAACGGCTAAAAAGCTGTTAGGCTAATTTATTTACATAAGACAGGCGCTGTGTTATACTGACTTATGTTGTGTAAACAACGATGAACCTTAGCTTGGTTGTCCGCTTTCACCGGCGGCTACGAGGCTAATGGCGATTATAATGAAGGAGGTGAACAGGATGGCATTGACTCAAGAGCGTAAACAGCAATTGATCGAGGAGTACAAAACTCATGAATCCGATACAGGATCACCAGAGGTACAAATCGCTATCCTTACTGAAAACATCGTCAACTTGCAAAGTCACTTTCGTTCGCACAAGAAAGACCATCACTCCCGCCGCGGGTTGTTGAAAATGGTCGGTCAGCGTCGTAAACTTTTGGCTTACCTGAAGAAGACTGATGTTAAACGTTACAGTGCGTTGATCGAGCGTCTCGGACTGCGTCGTTAATTTTCAGACATGTAATGAGAAAAGAAGCCTGGTTGTTCACCGCTTGTCCCTGCTAAGGCGACGGCGGACAGCAGCCGGGTTCTTTTTTGAAATGAGGAATCTTTTTTTGAATTACATATCCTGATTTGTCTGCTAGCTTCTTATGAATAAGCCCTGCGCAGGAAATACTGGATATGTATAGAACTTTTACAATGAAATGAAATGGAGGGATACCATGGAGCAACGCGTAGAAATGCAGCTCGGCGGAAGAAAGCTGGTGCTGGAAACAGGACGTCTTGCGAAACAAGCCAATGCGGCAGTTAAAGTGAGCTACGGAGAAACAGTTGTGCTTTGTACCGTGACCGCTTCCCGTGAACCGAAAGATTTGGACTTTTTTCCCCTGACCGTAAACTATGAGGAAAGATTGTATGCTGTAGGGAAAATTCCTGGCGGATTTATTAAACGTGAAGGACGTCCGAGTCAAAAAGCGATTTTGTCGAGCCGTTTGACAGACCGTCCAATTCGTCCATTGTTCCCGGAAGGTTTCCGGAATGATGTACAGGTGTTGAACCTGGTTATGAGTGTCGATCAGGATTGCGAACCTGAAATTGCAGCAATGATCGGAACCTCGGCAGCACTTAGCATTTCGGATGTACCTTTTAATGGGCCAATCGGTGGAGTCGCTGTAGGACGTGTAGACGGGCAATTTGTGATTAACCCGGATATTGCACAGCAGAATGCAAGCGATCTGTACCTGGTTGTAGCCGGAACGAAAGATGCCATCATGATGGTAGAAGCCGAGGGCAATGAGATTCCAGAGGAAGTTATGCTGGAAGCTATTATGTTCGGTCATGATGAGATTAAGAACATTGTGGCAGTCATTGAACAATTGGTGCAAGTAGCAGGTAAAGAGAAAATGCAGGTTAAACTGCATGCTGTTGATGAAAAAGTGAACAGTGAAGTACGTGCTTATGCAGCTGAACGTTTAATGGAAGCTGTTAAAATTGCAGAAAAACACGCCCGTCAAGAGGCGATTGATGCAGTCAACGAAGAGACAGTTGCTCATTTTGAATCACAATACATAGAGACACCTGAGCTTTTGAGCGACGTGAGCGAAGTTCTCTATGATATCGTCAAGGAAGAAGTACGTCGTCTGATCACGCATGATAAAGTGCGTCCTGATGGTCGTAAGCTTGACGAAATTCGTCCGATTGAAAGCGACACTAGCATTTTGCCGCGTACTCATGGTTCGGGCTTATTTACACGCGGTCAAACGCAAGCACTTAGCATTTGTACACTTGGTGCATTGGGTGATGTACAAATTTTGGACGGTATTGATTTGGAAGAAACAAAACGCTTCATGCATCATTACAATTTCCCGCCATTCAGCGTAGGTGAGGCTCGTCCTTTGCGTGCGCCAGGCCGTCGTGAAATCGGACATGGTGCTCTTGGTGAACGTGCACTTTCCAAAGTGATTCCTTCCGAAACTGAATTTCCATACACCATCCGTTTGGTTTCCGAGGTACTGGAATCGAATGGTTCGACTTCACAAGCTAGTATTTGTGCAAGTACACTGGCTATGATGGATGCAGGTGTACCGATTAAAGCTCCGGTTGCAGGTGTAGCGATGGGATTAATCAAGGATGGAGACCATGTTTCCGTATTGACTGATATCCAAGGGATGGAAGACCACCTGGGCGATATGGACTTTAAAGTTGCTGGTACCGCGGAAGGCGTAACTGCCATTCAAATGGATATTAAAATTAACGGTATTGACCGCCAGATTTTACAGGATGCGCTCAAGCAAGCTAAAGAAGGACGCTTATTCATTCTTAGCAAAATGATGGAAGCGATCCAGAAGCCACGTGAGCAGTTGTCTCAGTATGCTCCAAAAATTATGACGATGCACATTAACCCGGACAAAATCCGTGATGTTATTGGAGCTGGTGGTAAAATCATCAACAAAATCATCGAAGAAACCGGCGTGAAAATCGATATTGAACAAGATGGTCGTGTGTTCATCGCTTCCACAAATCAAGAGATGAATGAAAAAGCACGTTCCATTATTGAGGGTATCGTAAAGGAAGTCGTGGTCGGTGAGATTTACATCGGTACAGTAAAACGGATTGAGAAATTCGGTGCATTTGTTGAAATTTTACCGGGCAAAGATGGTCTGGTTCATATTTCTCAACTGTCTACTGAACGTGTAGCCAAGGTTGAAGATGTAATTGCTATTGGGGATACAATTACGGTGAAAGTAACCGAAATTGATCAACAAGGTCGTGTCAATCTGTCCCGTAAGGCTGTTCTGACTGCAGAAACACCTGCAAAATCCTAGGTACCTGCATGTTGCAGACTAGAAAGGCAGGAGTAGCTTTTCGTATTAACAGTACAAGGGATTTGAATAGCATTGTTTAAGCTTTTGGAAAGAGGCAGAGCTACGTTTCTGGCTCTTTTTTCATACATATGCACAAGCTGCGCCAAAGTAGGCTTCTAGAGGCTACTGCGTCATAGTTCTTGTCCTCCCCGCATACAATGTGGACAAACGGGCGGGAGGATGAAGGAATCATGAGTAGGGCAAAAAGAGCAGTGTGGGTGGTAGCCAGTTTAGCCATCACACTGGTAATCGGACAGTTTAGCGGGGTTCGTGACTTCGCTAATCAATTACGCAATGGAGACGCTACAGGAGTTGGGGAGCCTAAAGCTGAAACAACGATGGCGATGGCGGCTTTACCCGATAATGCGCTTATGCAGCGACTAAGAACAGAAGCAGCCCGTCAGCGGCGGGAACCAGTTGATGCCAAGATCGACAGGGTATGGAAGGCTATTCCAGGCTATAACGGACTGGAGGTTGATTTGGATGCTACCTATCGCAAAGCGATTGCATCTCCGGATCGACCCATTCAATATGTATATCGGCAATTGGCACCTAAAATACATTTAAATCAGCTTGGTAATGTTCCAATTTACAAGGGGAATCCCGAGAAGCCAATGGTATCCTTCATGATCAATGTAGCATGGGGGAATGAATTTATCCTGCCAATACTGAACACGCTGGATCAGGAAAAGGTCAAGGCTACATTTTTTCTTGATGGAAGTTGGCTGAAAAAAAATCCTGAACTCGCCAAGGAGATTCAAAAAAGAGGACATGAGCTTTCGAATCATGCTTACTCTCATCCGAATATGAGCCGTCTGAGTCGGGCCAGAGCCACACAAGAAATTGAAAAGACACAAGAGCTTCTTCAAGAAACTTTGGGCGTCAAAAATAACTGGTTTGCCCCTCCATCGGGCGATTTTAATCAGCAAACGGTGGATATAGCAGCAGAACGTGGGCTCAAAACAGTGTTGTGGACATTGGACACTGTAGATTGGAAACATCCGTCACCGGAATCGGTGATTAACAAAATCAGTAGTAAGGTTGAATCAGGCACACTGATATTAATGCACCCAACAGATTCCTCAGCGGCTGCTCTCAAAGGCATGATCCATGCCATTCGTAGTAAGGGACTTGTGCTCGGAACTGTCAGTCAGACACTTTCCCCTGATCGACAGCTACCTGCTCTGGTTGAGTGAACGTCTTTTTTCTGTTAGGATTGAACATTATGGCTAAGTATGCAATTCAGTTTAGGAGGGCCAATCGTGGAAAGAATTCAACTCAAAAACGGCCTAAGAGTGGTCATTGAAAAAATTCCAACCGTGCGTTCTGTTTCTTTCGGTATCTGGGTTAAAACCGGCTCCCGAAATGAAACGCCGGACAATAGCGGTATTTCTCATTTTATCGAACACATGCTTTTCAAAGGAACAGAGCGTTTTAACGCTAAGGAAATCGCTGAGCAATTCGATGCCATCGGAGGAAATGTTAATGCTTTCACTTCGAAGGAATATACATGCTATTATGCCAAGGTGTTGGATGAGCATCTACCGATCGCAGTTGATGTGCTGTCTGATATGTTTTTTAATTCCAAACTAGATCAGGAAGAATTGGCAAAAGAGAAGAATGTGATTTTGGAGGAAATCTCCATGTACGAGGATACACCGGATGATATGGTGCATGATCTTGTATCTCGCGCGGCCTATGGTGAACATCCACTGGCTTATCCGATTCTCGGAACCGAAGATCACCTGCTTGCTATGGATAGCTCACATCTCAGCCATTATATGAGGGAGCATTATACAATCGACAATACAGTTATCAGTGTGGCTGGTAATGTTGATGATCGCTTGGTAGAATTGTTGGAGCGACATTTTGGACATTTTGATAATCATGGAACCGTTTCGCCGCTGACAGTACCTGCGTTTAACGGTGAGCTGTTGTATCATGAGAAAGCAACGGAGCAAAATCATATTTGTTTATCCCTGCCTGGATTTGCAACGGGTGACGAACTCCAGTATGCTATGGTTTTGCTGAATAACGCGATCGGCGGCGGCATGAGTTCACGTTTGTTTCAAGAAATTCGGGAAAAGCGTGGACTGGCTTATTCGGTCTATTCCTATCATAGCTCCCATGCGGACAGTGGTATGTTCACGATCTATGCAGGTACGGCTCCTAAGCAAACAAAGGACGTGCTGGATTTGACGCTGGAGCTTTTACGAGATGTGGCTGTCAACGGTTTGGACGCTAATGAGCTTCGTAAAGGTAAGGAGCAATTAAAAGGAAGTTTGATTTTAAGCCTTGAAAGTACAGGTAGCCGGATGAATCGGCTTGGAAAAAATGAATTGATGCTTGGTCAGCATTATACGCTGGATCAAATGATCGAGCATATCGAGCAAGTGACGGCAAATGATGTGAATAAAGTGCTGGATCGGATGTTCTCGGAGCCGTTTGCCCTGTCGATGGTGGGAGCGAGTGATTCAGCGGTAAAGGATATGAGGAGGGACTATTTTGTTAACTTACGTGGAAATTAACAGACTCGCGGGCAATGAAGATATTGAGCTGCCCCGCAAAATGTCAGAGCTTGCATCAGGGTTTGACTTGTATGCAGCAGTACAGGAAAATCTGGTACTGGAACCCGGCAAACGTTGCCTCGTTCCAACTGGATTTGCAATAGCTATGCCAGCGGGATTGGAGGCACAGATCCGTCCGCGAAGTGGACTGGCTCTTAAGCATGGTATTACTTGTCTCAATACACCGGGAACGATTGATGCGGATTATCGTGGGGAGATTAAGGTACTTCTTATTAATTTGGGCGAGGAATCGTTCACGATTACGCGCAATGAGCGAATTGCACAAATGGTATTTCAGGTTGTACCTGAGGTAGAGCTGAAACAAGTAGACCAATTATCTGAAACAGTGCGTGGTGCTGGAGGCTTTGGCCATACAGGACGCTGAGGTTATGGTTGGTTTGCGATGTACGAATGTCTATTTTGTAAAATCTTCAAATTTCTTGCTTAAGAGTAAGCATGCAAATAAAGGTCGCCTCATAAAGGGGCGGCTTTTTTTTGTGTTTTTTCACCCCTCTCCGGGCACTCGCATAGACTAAAAGCATATCGTGTCTCGGAAAGGAGTGATCCGGATGCTAACAGGAATACGCGTCGTTGTTTTGGGTGGCGATGCGAGGCAGCTTGAGGTAATCCGCAAATGTGTGGACATGGATGCTACCGTCAGTGTGGTCGGTTTTGACAAGCTTGAAGTACCACTCAAAGGAGTGACACTAGAACCAATGTCTGTCAAGCTGCTGGAATCGTCAGACGCACTGATTTTGCCGGTGGTGGGATGCGATGAGGAAGGCAACGTAAATGCACTTTTTGGAGCACAGAAGCTCCAGTTTCTGAATGAGCATGCTGCTGCTCTTCCACCGCATTGTGTTGTATATACAGGGATGGCGCGGACGTACTTAAAAGAAATTTGTACCAGACATGAGTTAAAGCTGGTAGAGCTGCTGGAGAGAGATGATGTGGCCATATACAACTCTATACCTACGGCCGAAGGCGCACTGATGATGGCCATTCAGCATACCGATTTTACGATTCACGGTGCAGATTGTATGGTTCTAGGCATGGGACGGACTGGATTTACCATGGCAAGGGCACTACAGGGGTTGGGAGCCAGAGTGAAGGTTGGAGTACGGCGGGCAGAGGATGCAGCGAGAGCCGTGGAAATGGGTTGGAAGCCTTTTATGACAAGGGATTTAGCGCAAGAGACAAAGGGAGTTGACTTGATTTTTAATACGATACCCTCTATGATTATCACAGCGCAAATCCTGTCTAAATTGCCATTGAGCACCGTGATTATAGATCTTGCTTCCGCCCCGGGCGGATGTGATTTCCGTTATGCGGAAAAGCGTGGAATCAAGGCTATGCTTGCCCCTGGTCTTCCCGGTATTGTTGCTCCCAAAACTGCTGGTGCCATTATAGCGAATACGCTGGTGCAGTTGTTAATGGAAGATAATCCTGATCGGGGGGATGCACAATGAGTTGGCAAGGGAAAACAGTAGGTTATGCAATTACAGGCTCACATTGCACATTTGAAGAGGTAATGCCTGTTATACAGCGCTTTGTTGATGAGGGTGCGAAGGTCATTCCTATTATATCCAATACAGTACTAACAACGGATACTCGCTTTGGTACTTCGCAAAGTTGGCAAAAACAGTTGAAAGATATAACAGGGAATGATATCATTTCTACAATTGTGGAGGCTGAGCCACTGGGTCCCTCCCAAATACTCGATGTGCTGGTGATTGCACCTTTGACGGGGAATTCAATGAGTAAGTTAGCGAATGCGATGACAGACAGTCCGGTTTTGATGGCTGCCAAGGCGCAATTGCGCAACGGTCGTCCACTTCTTTTAGCCATATCTACTAATGATGGACTGGGTCTAAATGCTGCCAATATCGCCAAATTACTCGTAGCCAAAAATATCTTTTTTGTGCCGTTCGGACAGGACAATCCAGTTAAAAAGCCGAACTCGCTTGTAGCTAACATGGAGTTGATTCCCGAGGCTGCTTATGAAGCATTGCAAGGTAAACAGCTTCAGCCGATGATTGTGGAACGCAAGACCCCATGAAGTACTATAGTTAACTGCTGAGCATCCCTCGCCTAGAAGATGATTCGATATTGTATCGAGTCTAATTTCTTGTTGGCGGTGGATGCTTTCAGAATAAAAAATGGTTTTTTAGTCGAGAAGGGGAGATACACCAGATGAGCAATAGAAAGTTTAATGTAGCTGTCGTTGGAGCAACAGGCGCTGTAGGAGAACAGATCGTAAATCTGCTGGAAAAACGGGATTTTCCTGTGGACAAAATCAAATTTCTTTCTTCGCCTCGTTCTGCCGGCACGTTAATTAGCTTTAAAGGTCAGCAAATTCCAGTAGAGATTGCTACCCCCGACAGCTTTGAAGGAATCGACATTGCTTTGTTTAGTGCAGGTGGAGACGTAAGTAAGGAATTGGCGCCGCATGCTGTTCGTCATGGGGCGGTTTGCATTGACAACACCAATGCATTCCGAATGGATCCGACAGCTCCTCTTGTAGTGCCTGAGGTGAATAGCGACAAAATTGCCGAGCATCAAGGAATTATTGCGAACCCGAACTGCTCCACCATTCAGTTGGTAGCTGCTTTGAAACCATTATATGATCAGTATGGCATTTCTCGTATCATAGTATCCACATACCAGGCCGTTTCCGGGGCTGGAAGCCGAGCTATTGATGAATTGAATCGTCAAAGCGCAGCGATTCTTAACGGTGATGAAGTTCAGCCTGATCTGTTGCCAGTAGGCTCGTTGCCAGTAAAGCATCAGATTGCTTTCAATGCTATCCCGCAAATCGATAAATTCCAGGACAATGGTTATACACTGGAAGAAATGAAAATGGTACGTGAAACGAAAAAAATACTGGGTGACGAATCTGTGGACGTAACAGCAACGTGTGTACGTATTCCTGTTGTATACGGTCACTCGGAATCTGTATATGTAGAACTTAAAAAAGATTATGATTTAGAAGAAATCCGCAATCTGCTGGCTTCGGCACCGGGAGTAACGCTAGTGGACGATCCTGCTGCTCAGCTTTATCCACTGGCATCCGAAGCTGCTGGAAAACCTGACGTATTTGTGGGGCGTGTACGCCGTGATTTGGGCAATAGCCGTGGATTGAATTTGTGGGTTGTATCCGATAATCTGCTCAAAGGAGCGGCATGGAACGCGGTGCAAATCGCGGAAATTATTGCTGCAAACGCGGAGTAACGTTCCGATATGGGGGAAGAATAATGGGTATTTTGGTGCAAAAATTTGGGGGAACCTCGCTGTCCACACCTGAAGCACGTCAACTTGTGCTGGCACATGTGAAGCGGGAGCTGGAGCAAAATCTTCAATTGGTTGTTGTTGTGTCGGCCATGGGGAGAAAAGGAGAGCCTTATGCCACCGACACGCTGCTGGATTGGGCGGCGTCTAACGGCGACAGTCTTCCGAAGCGCGAGCGGGATTTACTGCTGTGCTGTGGTGAAATCATTTCTGCTGCTACATTATGCAGCCTGATGGAGAAGGAAGGTATTCCTGCTACGGTGCTAACTGGGGCACAGGCGGGCTTTATTACGGATGATCAATACGGCAATGCTCGTATTTTGGATATAAAGCCAGACCGTGTTGTTGAAGAGTTGAACCAAGGCAGAGTTGTCATTGTGACAGGTTTTCAGGGACAAACAGCAGACGGTGATATGACCACCTTGGGTCGGGGAGGCAGCGATACGTCAGCTACTGCTCTGGGTGCTGCTCTGCATGCGGATATGGTTGATATTTATACGGATGTGAATGGTATATTAACCGCCGATCCGCGCATTGTGGAAAATGCAAAGCCACTTACACATGTTAGCTATACGGAGATTTGCAATATGGCTCATCAGGGAGCAAAGGTTATCCATCCTCGTGCTGTTGAAATCGCCATGCAGGCTAATATCCCGGTCCGTGTTCGCTCTACCTTCTCCGAAGGAGAAGGTACGTTAGTTACCCACCCGGAAGGCTTTAAAGACGTGCAGGCAGACATCGTAGACCGTTTCGTGACCGGTATTGCGTATGTCGGCAATGTCACTCAGATTAATGTTGAATTAAAGCCGGGTTTGGAGCACTTGCAATTACAAGTATTCAAATCTATGGCTGAACATGGAATCAGCGTTGACTTTATTAACGTAACTCCATCGGGGGCAGTTTATACTGTGTTCGATCATGATGGAAGCAAAGCGGTTGAAGTATTGAATGGTTTGGGTCTAGAACCTAAGATACTGGCCGGGTGTGCTAAAGTTTCTGTCATAGGCGGTGGTATCAACGGGGTACCGGGCATTATGGCGACGATTGTGGAGGCATTGGCAGAATCAGACGTACAGATCCTTCAATCCGCAGATTCCAACACGACGATCTGGGTACTTGTTAAAAAAGAAGATATGGTGCAGGCTGTACGCGCATTGCATAATAAATTTGAACTCCATCAATAGGTGCATTGTCCGTGCTCGGACTTGCAAAAAGGAGGCAGCATGGTGAACTTCGGCAGATTGATTACCGCAATGGTGACACCTTTTGATAAGCAAGGAGAGATTGACTGGACTGCATTGTCCTCGTTGATTGATTACTTAATAGAAGAACAGCACTCAGAGTCACTTGTTGTATCTGGAACAACAGGGGAGTCTCCTACCCTGAGCGATGATGAAAAAATCAAGTTGTTTGCATTTGTTGTAGAAAAAGCAGCTGGACGATGTAAAATTATTGCCGGGACTGGAAGCAACAATACGCGTCACTCTATTCATCTAACCCGTGCCGCGGAGCAGGCAGGAGCAGATGGTGTTCTACTCGTAGTACCATATTATAATAAACCGAATCAGGAAGGGATGTATCAGCATTTCGAAAGTATTGCAAACTCCACATCCCTTCCAGCTATACTGTATAATGTTCCAAGCCGTACTGGAGCGAGTCTAACAGCTGAAACAACGCTGCGTCTTGCACAAATTCCGAACATTGTGGGAACCAAAGAATGTGCATCACTTGCGCAGGTCACACAGATTGCAGCGGCAGCGCCAGAAGGTTTTCTGGTTTATTCCGGGGATGATGCTTCTGGGTTGCCTGCTATGGCTGTAGGTGCTTATGGTATTATCAGCGTAGCGAGTCATGTGGTAGGTGCTGAAATGAAGCAGATGATCGATTCACTTGTAGGAGGACACTCGCAGGAGGCAGCCAAGTTGCATCAGCAGTTGTTCCCGATTTTCAAGGGTTTGTTTGGCTGTCCTCATCCTCTGCCTAATCCGGTGGCAGTAAAATATGCATTGGAATTACGGGGGATTAAGGTAGGTTCGGTTCGGTTGCCACTCATTCCTCCAACTGAGGATGAAGCGGAATTTATTAAGAAATTATTTACCCGCTAAAGAGAAATAGGAATATAAGCTGTTAATTAATACTAAGGTGTATCCTTGTTAAGGGCAGTCGGTAGGTACAAAACCGATAGAGTTTATTGTCTGACAAGGTTCTCCAGCGTGAAGGGCGTTCTTATAGGACGTCCTTTTTGCTGTGCTTTTAACTATGCATGTAGATAAAATGACAGATACTAATGGTTTCAGACGGCAATGGGAAACCTAGCGTAACGAACAGGATGACTTGTTTTTTCTTATTTTAATCATGTATAATGGGGTCAAGTGACTGGGTGCGGTATTTTTTTGAAAATTAAATAAACAAATCAAGGTACGACGTCCAACTACCATAGGAGGTTTAGATTCATTTGTCTAAAAAAACAAACAACGATAAATTGATGATTTTCGCTTTGGGCGGCGTCGGTGAAATCGGGAAAAATATGTATGTCGTTCAATACGGCAATGACATTGTCGTGGTGGATTCCGGTCTGAAATTCCCGGAAGAGGACATGCTGGGCATTGATATCGTTATTCCTGATATTTCCTACCTTACAGAGAACCGCGACAAAGTAAGAGGCATTGTGCTGACTCATGGTCACGAGGACCATATCGGCGGTTTGCCTTACGTGTTGAAACATTTGAATGTACCAGTATATGGTACCAAATTGACGCTGGGATTGGTGGAAAACAAGCTGAAGGAAGCGAATCTGCTTGGTGAAACCAAACGTATTTTGATCAATGCTGATTCCGAAATCAAGCTGGGTTCCACACTAAAAGCAACTTTCTTCAGAACCAACCATAGTATTCCGGATTCTGTAGGTGTATGTATTGATACTCCTGAAGGCGCTGTTGTTCATACAGGTGACTTCAAATTTGACCATACTCCGGTGAACGGACAATATGCAGATTTGCAGCGTATGGCTGAAATTGGCACACGTGGTGTACTGGCTCTTTTGTCAGACAGTACAAATGCCGAGAAACCGGGCTTTACACCTTCGGAAAAGAGCGTTGGTATTGTCCTGGAAGACATTTTCCGCAAGTCGAGACAGCGTGTGGTCGTAGCCACTTTTGCTTCTAACGTACATCGTATTCAGCAGGTAATTAATGCTGCTGAAGCTACGGGACGTAAAGTAACAGTTATTGGTCGAAGCATGGTTAATGTCGTAGGTATTGCTTCGGACTTGGGCTATTTGGAAATTCCAGATGGAATGCTGATTGAGCCTGAAGAAGTTGGCAAAATGTCAGCGGATCGTGTAGTTATTCTCTGCACAGGCAGTCAGGGTGAACCGATGTCCGCTTTGACAAGAATGGCTCGTTCCACACATCGAAAGGTTGACATTCTTCCAGGGGATTCAGTCATCATCGCAGCTACTCCGGTACCGGGTAATGAAAAATACGTTGGACGCACAATTGATGAACTGTTCCGTCTGGGTGCCAATGTATATTACAGCGCAGCTAATCCAGGTATCCACGTTTCTGGACACGGAAGCCAGGAAGAACTCAAGCTGATGCTGAATCTGATGAAACCAAAGTTCTTCTTGCCAATTCATGGTGAGTTTAGAATGCAACGTCGTCACGCTCTTCTTGCTGAAGGCGTAGGTATAGAGCCTGAAAATATCTTCATCACGGATATCGGTGAAGTCATTGAAATTCAGAATGGCGGAGCACGCAGAGCTGGTAAAGTTACAGCAGGCAACGTACTGATCGATGGACTAGGCGTAGGGGATGTAGGAAATATCGTATTGCGCGACCGCAAATTGCTGTCACAGGACGGTATTTTGGTGGTGGTTGTCACGCTGAGCAAGCAAGACGGAACGATTAAATCAGGCCCAGATATCATTTCCCGCGGTTTCGTATATGTCCGTGAATCGGAAGGTCTACTGGATGAAGCAAATCGTATTGTCTCAAGTACACTGCATAAGCTCATGAGTGAAAATGTAAATGAATGGGCTTCCCTCAAGACAAATGTCAAGGATGCACTAGGTCGCTTCTTGTATGAGCAAACTCGTCGCAGACCGATGATCCTGCCAATTATAATGGAAGTGTGATTCAATTGAAATTTGTTCAAAAACCTGAATTAAAAACTTAAGTCACAGGCACACAGTCGCCTCTCTTCCCGCAGGAAATATTGGACGGTTTCCGCGGGAGGAGAGGCTTTTTTGATTTTGCGGGACAAGGAAAAGCATGGGGTCGGGTATAAAATATTCCATTTCCATCCCATACTATAGGGTGAATACGGGTCATATAGATGCGTAAAGCGAAAGGAAGATCACCCATATGGAACAATACAGCAATCTAACATCTGGCAACGAGGAAACGGAAGCGCCAGATCAACCAGAAATTGGGCAAAGACCCGCTTTACCTGCTATGGAGGCTTTGCAGCAGCTGGGTCAAACTTCCATGCCTGGAGGCGAGTCCAATATTTTTTGCATGACGATTATCGGTCAGATTGAAGGGCATCTCATTTTACCGCCTCAAAACAAAACGACAAAATATGAGCACATTATTCCCCAGTTGGTAGCGGCAGAACAAAATCCTCGTATCGAAGGATTAATGATTTTGCTGAATACAGTTGGTGGTGATGTAGAGGCAGGACTGGCTATTGCTGAAATGATCGCATCGATGAGTAAACCAACGGTGACTATTGTCATAGGTGGGGGGCATAGCATCGGTGTGCCGATTGCTGTGTCTTCCACTTATTCCTACATTGCGGAGAGTGCGACGATGACCATTCATCCCATTCGGATGAACGGTCTGGTCATTGGAGTACCACAAACTTTTGAATACATGGAAAAAATGCAGGAACGTGTTGTACGCTTCGTCGTTTCTCATTCTCGTATTACAGAAGAGCAGTTTAAGGAACTGATGTTTAAAACCGGTGAGTTAAACCGCGATATTGGTACAGCGGTTGGGGGAGCGGATGCAGTGAAGTATGGATTGATGGACGCGGTTGGAGGCATCGGAGAGGCTTTAAAACAGCTGAACACCATTATTGAAACGCGGCGTCAGCAAAACGGGATCGCTGGGATTCAACAGCAGGCTCCGTATGCTCCTTTTTCTCCCAGTCCCACAGGAACTCCTACAGAGACACTGTCAGGGGAGCAAAGCAGGGAGCTACCTCAATGACACTATATACTGTGATGCCAATGGAAATGGTATGGCAAGGGATGTGGAAAGAGGCTGAGGAGCTTGCAGAGGTTCGGGTAGACGGTCTACTTATGCAGGTACAGCCGCTTGAAAGTCGTCGGGGGATCATTGTACGGTTGTTGGACTGTCCGCTGGAAGCCTACCTGAATCCGCGTTATGGACCAGGTCAAGTTATCGAGTGGTCGTAGAAGGTGTCGAATAGTATAGAAATAGGTCATTTACTGCTGAAAAAGAACATATGTGCGGATACCGGGTGACGTGGTATAATATTCTTCTGGGGGGTGACCTTGTATGTCCAGAAGAAGAAAAAGAAAAAAGAAAGCCGCATTTGGCGGAGTTCTAAAATTTGAAATTTACGGCATTGTGCTGATTACATTAGCGGTCATTGCGTTGTCGGGTGAAGCGGCAGTTGGTCGGTCGCTATCCAAGATGTTTGGGCTCGTACTGGGGAAATTCTATTTTGTTATCCCTCTCATTGGCATTTATTATGGTCTGATGGTGATGATTCACCGCAAGTGGCCGAACCAGTGGAACTCGCGTAAAACGGGTTTGCTCCTGTTGGTATTTGCCTTTACACTTATGAGTTCTATTTCATCTATGGAGCAGCGTTTGGGGCCGATCAACGCGCTTCAGCCGGGCGGAGTGATGACCCAGATACATATAGATATGCGTGAGCAGTTGCTGTCGCCTGACCAGCAGGGCCATACCTCAATGCTGAACAAGGATATCAGCGGGGGGTACGTAGGCGCATTGCAGCTTACTGTTCTGTTGTGGCTGTTTGGTCTCACAGGAGCTAAACTGATCATGATTGTTATGTTCGTCATTTGTTTCATGCTGATGACCCAACTGTCCTATGTGGATTTGGTACGGATTGTAAAGACCAAGCTGCTGACAGTCGGGGGAAGCGTGCGTAAAAAATGGACTGGTAAAGCTACTCCGCTTTCGGCATCTAGCAAAGGTAGTGGAAATAGAAAAATCAAGTCTGAGCCGATTCCTGCCTATGAGGAAGACATGGATGATGACTTTGACGAAATGCAGCCTCCTGCACGCAAACAACCGATTTTCTTTCAGTTGTTTGGTCTCAAAAATTCAGATAAAGCGGACAAGGAGAAGCATTCCGTCGATACGGATGAGGATGATCATGATCTTCCATATGAAGCTGAGGACGCGCAGGCCCAGTGGAGAAACGATAACCAGAGTGAAGAGCTGTCTGACGTAGTCGAACACGCTGAGGAGGAAGCTGCAACTCCGGTAAAAAGGTCGCCGATTATTAGGGATTTCTTCGAACAAGTAAAGCATGAGGAAAGAAGACCGGAAGCTGAATTTGGAGAGTCCCTGACAGGGGCAGAGCAGACAACTTCCATTATTGATGAATCCCTGGATGATGACTTTGTGGATGCCCATGCGAATACGGATATGGATGATTCGACAACGATCCAGGGGACATTAGAAGGTGCTCAGGGACAAGCTCAGACGATTGCAACTGGGGTTGCAGGCGAAGAGGCTGAAGGTACCCATACAGCTATTCCGGCTCCGCCGCCGCCTAAACCTTACAAGCTCCCATCGTTTCGTTTGCTTGCTAAACCACAAAACGTAGGCAAAGGTATGGGACAAAAGGATTACATGCAAACGGCACGCAAGCTGGAAGCAACGCTGGAAAGCTTTGGTGTGCGGGCGAAGGTGCTGGAGGTTGTCCGTGGCCCTGCCGTAACGCGTTATGAAATTCAGCCGGACATTGGAGTAAAGGTCAGCCGCATTGTGAGTCTGACGGATGATATTGCGCTTGCGCTTGCTGCCAAAGATATCCGTATGGAGGCTCCGATTCCTGGCAAATCTGCTATCGGAATTGAGGTTCCGAATAATGAAGTTTCCATTGTCACGATGCGTGAGGTAATGGAGACAACCGTTTTCCAGGAGTCAACTTCCAATTTATCCATTGCATTCGGACGTGATATTGCAGGACAGACGATTGTTGGTAATTTGGCCAAGATGCCCCATCTGCTTGTAGCTGGGGCAACAGGTTCGGGTAAATCAGTGTGTATCAATGGGATCATCACGAGTATTTTGTACAAAGCAAAGCCGGATGAGGTCAAATTTTTGATGGTCGATCCTAAAATGGTGGAGTTGAACGTGTACAACGGAATCCCGCATTTGTTGGCTCCGGTCGTGACTGATCCAAAGCGTGCCTCACTTGCATTGAAGAAAATTGTAGTTGAAATGGAAAAAAGATATGAGTTATTTTCCAAATCAGGAACCCGTAATATTGAGGGCTATAATAATCTGATGAAAGATAACCCGGATGCATTTCTGCCTTACATCGTCGTTATTGTGGACGAGTTGGCAGATTTAATGATGGTAGCTGCGGGAGATGTGGAGGATGCGATTGCACGACTTGCCCAAATGGCACGTGCAGCAGGCATCCACCTTATCATTGCAACCCAGAGACCTTCGGTTGACGTAATTACCGGGGTGATTAAAGCCAATATTCCTTCACGTATTGCCTTCGGCGTTTCCTCGCAGGTAGACTCCCGTACCATATTGGACATGGGCGGAGCCGAGAAGCTACTCGGACGTGGTGATATGCTGTTCATGCCAATGGGGGCTTCTAAACCTGTCCGCGTTCAGGGAGCGTTCATGAGCGATCAAGAAGTCGAAAATATTGTTAACTATGTACGTGAACAGGGTGAAGCGCAGTATGATGAAACGCTTGTGCCGGAGGTGGAAGAGGTATCGGCTGATGCAGATGAAATGCTGGATGAGCTGTACGATCAGGCTGTCAACATCATTTTAGAGGCTAAACAAGCTTCCGTTTCGCTCCTTCAGCGCCGTATGCGGATCGGTTATACACGTGCTGCTCGACTGATTGACTCCATGGAAGCTCGCGGAGTCATCGGCCCTTACGAGGGTAGCAAGCCCCGTGAGGTCCTTATCTCAATGGAGCAATATCAGCAAAATAAAGTTAGTTCCTAAGCATTATCTCTATCCAGCATTACATTAAAACGCTGTTTGTTCGAATGGTGGTTGTTCTAATATGACAACTCCAAGTGAACAAACAGCTTTTTTTGTGATGTTTTTTTGAGGTGTGGCGACTACCTGCTGAAAGAAGATTAAAAGGGTGAATAGCTTTAAGCGGAGCTTGTCATAATAAACGTAGCCATCCTGTTAATCCCACAAAAGAAAGGTAGAGCGCAGCATATGAAAAAGACAATGGTCTGGATTTGCACGGGTATCCTCGCAGCCTCGGCTATTACGTACACAGGACTTTCTAAAAATGACTCTGCACAGCAGCAAGCAGAGCCGCTTAGCACACAGCAGAAAGTACAAGCAGCGCAACCTTCCCAGCCGACATTCAGCTCGGGAGCGGTTGATTTTGGATCTTACGGTCAGGATGTATATGAGTTGCAATCACGTTTGAAGTTGCTGGGCTTTTTTGGCGGGAAAGTGGACAGCCATTTTGGCAGCAGTACACTAAAAGCTGTCAAGGGTTTTCAAAAGGAATTTGGCATCCGTCCCGATGGAGTGGTCGGAGCAAAGACGAAATTAAAGCTGGTGAATGCTACTCCTAACTGGAAGCCAACGGAAACTCCTATGCATCGTAACAATCAAGGTTTCGCTCAGGGACAGACAGCGGACAATAACGATAAAGCGGATCAAAATGATGAAACGATGGGATCGGCCAACACCATGGGACTATCTGAAAACGATCTTAAAATTATGGCCAACGCGGTCTACGGTGAATCTCGCGGCGAGCCGTTTGAAGGACAAGTTGCCGTCGCGGCTGTTATTTTGAACAGGGTTAAGTCGCCCAGCTTTCCCAACTCACCATCTGGAGTGATCTTTCAGCCAGGAGCTTTCACAGCTGTAGCAGACGGCCAAATCTGGCTCACACCGAATGAGACTGCACAAAAGGCGGTACGCCAAGCACTGAACGGCTGGGATCCAAGCGGAGGATGTCTTTATTATTTTAACCCAAAAACAGCCACCTCCAAATGGATTTGGTCCCGTCCGCAGGTGAAAACCATTGGGGAGCATATTTTCTGCATGTAAAACGCCGAAGCAGCCGGGAGCTTGTCTCCGGTTGCTTCTTGGCTTTTGCATGGTTAGAATAAAGATTGGTACACTTTACCTCTTTACAGGAGGATGATTTACAGCAGCTAATGCTAATCAAAGGCTAGACGCAAATTGACGTCACAAAGGAGTTTTGGACTTGAACAAAACAGGTTTCGAGCGTGGCACACGCAGACAACTGAGGATTCATGTACTGCCGACCAAGCGCTTTAAGACGTTTGCCATATCGTTGTATGTAGGTACTCCGCTACGTGAGGAAACCGTAACCCGAGTGGGGCTGGTACCTTTCGTTCTGCGACGGGGTACAGAATCGTATCCGCAGACTACACAATTCAGAGAACAGTTAGAACAATTGTATGGCGCGGGTTTCGGATTCGATGTATACAAACGTGGAGATTATCAGATCGTGCAATTTCGCATGGATACGATTAATGACAGCTTTGTAAACAGTCCGGATAGTTTGCTGGATCGTTCGTTTGCTTTTCTCGGAGAAGTGCTGACGAAGCCTGCATTGGAAAATGGTGCATTTCAAACGGGATACGTCCAGCAGGAACGAGAAAATGTGCGTAAAAAGCTGGAATCTATAGTTAACGATAAAATACGTTATGCTGGTGAGCGCTGTATGGAGGAAATGTGCAAAGATGAGCCTTATCGTCTGCACCCTCTTGGTCAACGATCCGATCTGGACAGCATAGATGCACAGAGTTTGTATCAGGCTTATGGAGAATGGCTGAATCATGCCAGCATGGATTTATACGTTGTGGGAGATACGACGCTGGAAGAAGTTGAGAAGTTTGTTGATCGCTATTTTCAATTGAACCGTTCAGCGGAAACAGGGTATGTTCCTGAACAGCCCAAATCGGTAGAGCGTGAGGTTCAAACCGTTGTAGAGCGTCTTGATGTGAACCAGGGCAAGCTCAACATGGGGTTGCGCACCCCTATTACGTATGGAGACGATCGCTATGCTTCCGCTCTGATGTACAATGGCATTTTGGGCGGGTATCCGCATTCAAAGCTGTTCGTTAATGTAAGGGAAAAGGAAAGTTTGGCGTATTACGCTTCATCGCGGTATGACGGGCATAAAGGGATTGGTACGATTCAATCTGGTATCGAAATTCCTAATTATGAAAAAGCGGTTACTATTATCCGCAAGCAACTGGAAGATACGCAAAATGGAGCGATTACCGAGCTGGAAATGACCCAAACGCAGGCGATGATTCGCAACTTGCTAAAGGAGATGCAGGATTCCGCTTTTGAAATGATCGCCTATGATTTTAACAGACAGCTTTCTGGTAAAGAGCGGACGGTAGATGAGCTGCTGAGTCAGGTGGAGGCAGTCAAGGTGCAGGATGTTCAGGATGCCGCCCGGACGTTCCGACTGGACACTATTTATTTCTTGAGAGACCAGAAGGGGGAATAGCGGTGGAGCATATACCATATGAGCATTTGCAGGAAACGTTGTACTATGAAGTAATGGATAACGGTTTACACGTTTATGTGTTGCCCAAACCGGGTTTTCAGAAAACGTACGCTACATTTGCGACTAAATACGGCTCGGTTGATAATCATTTCCGCGTAGAAGGTCAACAGCCCGTAAAGGTGCCGGATGGCATAGCCCATTTTTTGGAGCATAAAATGTTTGAAGAGCCTGAAGGCGATATTTTTGCTACCTTTTCTTCTAATGGGGCATCGGCGAACGCATTTACGAGCTTTGATCAAACAGTATATCTGTTTTCGGCAACCGAGCGTATTCAAGAAAATTTGACCACGCTGGTCAATTTTGTGCAGCATCCTTACTTTACAGATGAAAATGTAGAGAAGGAAAAAGGCATTATCGGCCAGGAAATCAATATGTATGAAGATAATCCCGATTGGCGGAGTTACTTTGGTCTGATCGAGGCGTTGTACAAGGTCCATCCGGTGCATATTGATATCGCAGGTACTGTTCAATCCATCAGTACGATTACAAAGGAAACGCTGTACAGTTGCTATGAAGCTTTCTACCATCCAAGCAATATGATTCTTTTTGTAGTGGGCGGAGTGGATCCAGCTGAAGTAATAGAACTGGTACGTAACAATCAGGCTAAAAAGGACTATAAGCCGCAGGGAGAGATCGAGCGGATTTTCGACGATGAACCCACTACAGTTGCAGAACCACGTCGTGAGGTAAAGCTGGCCGTTTCTCTGCCAAAGCTACTGTTTGGATTTAAGGAGGCTGAAGTAGGCCTAACGGGTGAAGAATTGCTCCGTCATGATCTGGAAACCAAGCTGATGCTAGATCTCCTGTTTGGCTCCAGTACACAACTGTATCAAAAGCTCTACGATGAGGATCTGATTTCGGACAGTTTTGGTCATGAGTACAATAGCACGCAGCAATATGCATTCTCTGCAATCGGTGGGGATACCAAAGACCCGGATCGGCTGTTGGCGAGAATACGTGAAGAGGTGGAGTCCATCCAGAAGCAGGGCTTTGCAGCAGAACATTTTGAACGGGCACGCAAAAAGAAAATCGGTGGTTATCTGCGTACACTCAATTCACCAGAAAATATTGCGCATGAATTTACAAGACATCGCTTCCGGGGCAGCGATTTTTTCCAACTGCTTCCGATTTATGAAAGTATCACGCTTGAGGATGTAAATCGCCGTCTGAAAGACCATATCCAGTGGGATCAACTCGCAATATCACTAGTGGTGAGTCCGTAATGTCCAGGGAGAGGGAAACGATGACCACCGAGGGCGGAGAACTAAAAGCGATTGGCGATACAACCGTGCTGATTACAGGAGCAAGTGGCGGAATTGGTGCGGCTATTGCTGAGCGTTTTGCAGCTGTAGGGATGAATGTGGTCATTCACTACATGAAGTCCCATGAAAAAGCAAATGAAGTTGCCCGTCGTTGCATGGCTTATTCAGGCAAGGTAATGACCGTGTCAGCGGATCTGCGGAGCAAGGAGCAGATCGAACGCATGCGTGAAAAGCTGGATAATCACGGGATGAAGCCGGATATTCTTGTGAACAATGCCGGACTATCTCATTATGGGCTGTTAACAGATGTTTCGGAAGAGGAATGGGACGAAGTGATGGCTGTCAATGTTAAGGGAACCTTTTTGTGCACGCAGGTTTTTATGCCACATATGATTTCCCAACGCTATGGCCGCATTGTGAATGTTTCATCCGTGTGGGGGATATGTGGTGCTTCGTGCGAGGTGTTGTATTCCACCACCAAGGGAGGCATTAACGCTTTCACTAAAGCGCTGGCTCAAGAGGTAGCACCTTCCGGGGTGACAGTGAATGCTGTAGCTCCAGGTGCAGTGGATACGTCGATGCTGGATCATTTGGATGAAGGCGAAATTACCAGTTTGGAAGAAGAAATTCCTGCTGGACGATTGGCTCGACCTGATGAAATATCGTCCCTAGTTTATTTTCTTGCGCTTCCTGAGTCAGGTTATATTAATGGCCAGGTCATAAGTCCTAACGGAGGATGGGTGACTTAAGGGAAATAGCGCTTGGAGGAATCCACCAGTATAGTAAGCGTCTGAGAAGAGCATATTACAACTGTTGATTTTAAATCTGAATCATCTAAGGAGGATTTAAGTATGTCAACAGTTGTTCAGAATTTTGATGTTTGGAAAAAGTTCCTCGGTCAGCGTGTAGAGCAAGCGGAGAAGCTTGGAATCAGCCAAGATACCATTTCTGAGCTTGCTTATGAAATTGGTGATTTTCTGGATGAGAAGGTCGATCCAGCCAACCATTCCAACCGCGCACTGAAAGAACTGTGGGGAGTTGCCGATGAGGACGAGCGTCACACCATCGCCCGGCTAATGGTTAAATTGGCCAAGAGCAACGCATAAGTAGGAACCAACATGAAAAGCTCCCTTTTGGGGGCTTTTCTGTAATGGTTACAGAGCTGTTCTTGTAATTCCATTGTAATTTATATATCATAAACGTGATTGAGGCTTACAACACAAT
Source organism: Paenibacillus sp. FSL R7-0340 (assembly GCF_038002205.1). Classification (NCBI taxonomy): domain Bacteria; kingdom Bacillati; phylum Bacillota; class Bacilli; order Caryophanales; family Paenibacillaceae; genus Paenibacillus; species Paenibacillus sp. FSL R7-0340. The sequence continues at coordinate 3,959,578 of NZ_JBBOBY010000001.1, read as the reverse complement.
GCAGCCTATCAAATTTCAATAATTGGTTTTGTCGAAAGATGTTATTTTATGATACAATAATGCTTTGATTTGGAGTTGTTGACGGTTTGAATGTGAATGAGGTGCTAACGTGACGGAAGAAACGAAACAGTGGTACATGGAGTACAAGATACATAAAAATCGACCCGGACTGCTGGGAGACATTGCTTCCATGCTTGGTATTCTGGGGGTTAATATACTGACGATCAACGGTGTTGAAGGCGAAAGACGGGGGATGTTGCTTGAAACGGACGATGACGAGAAGATACGCATTCTCGGAGACACGTTAAAAAAAGCGAGCAACATTACAGTCACGGCCTTACGTGCTCCGAGACTGGTTGATATATTGGCAGTAAGACACGGCCGTTACATCGATCGGGATTCGGATGATCGTAAAACATTTCGCTTTACACGCGATGAGCTTGGGTTGCTGGTCGATTTTTTGGGTGAAGTATTAAAGAGGGACGGCAATCAGGTGATCGGTCTTCGCGGGATGCCGCGTGTGGGCAAAACGGAATCCATTATTGCCAGTAGTGTATGCGCAATGAAGCGTTGGACTTTTGTGTCTTCAACGTTACTACGACAGACGGTGCGCAGTCAGCTCTCTGAAGAAGAAATGAACCCGAACAATGTGTTTATTATTGATGGTATTGTGAGTACAATTCGGTCAAATGAAAGACATTATCATCTGCTTCAGGAAATCATGAGTATGCCAAGTACTAAAGTGATTGAGCATCCTGATGTATTTGTACGTGAATCAGGATACAGCTTTGACGATTTCAATATCATTATTGAGCTTCGCAATAATCCGGCTGAGGAAATTATTTATGATACCTTTACAGCCAGTTATACAGAAGATCTTTAAATAAGCGTAATTACACAAGGAGATGATGACATGTCAGAACTGGGTCAGCAATTAAAGGAGGCCCGGCTGCAAAAAGGATTGAGCCTTGACGATGTTCAGGAAATGACGAAGATACGCAAACGTTATCTGGAAGCCATTGAGACGGGCGATTACAAAGTGCTGCCGGGAAGCTTTTATGTCAGAGCTTTTATTAAAACATACGCTGAAACGGTCGGGTTGAACCCCGATGAGATTCTGGAAGGGCATCAAAGCAATGTGCCTGAACCTGAGCCGGAAGCAGTCATGGAGCCTGTTACACAGAAACGCTCCAGCCGTCCCGCCACGATTGGTAATCTTAAATGGTTGCCTACAGCGTTAATGTGGCTTTTTCTAGTTCTCATTGTTGGGGTTATTTATGCTTATTGGGTGAGCAACAACCATTCAACTCCAAAAACAGCAGAAAACACAACGCCGATTACAACACCAAGTACAACACCAAGCACCACACCAAGCACGTCTACTCCTGATACCACTACGACACAGCCGAACAATGGTCAAACGACGGCTCCAAATGGTGCTGGTGGGCAGACTCCTGATGCGGGGCAAACCGGCCAAACTCAGCCAGGTGGTACGGGGAGTACGGGTGCTACTACTCCAGATACTGGACAGCAGCCGGATACGACTACGCCACAACAAGGTGTAACTGTGGCACAGGACGGCAAGCAAGGCAAGACGACGATTTTTAAAGTTTCCAGTTCAACGGGAGCTGCGGTCAAGGTTGATATTAAAGCGACGGGCGAAAGCTGGCTTGAAGTGTACAAGGGAGAAAATTCCCGTGGAGAAAAGCTGAGTTATGGTATGACTAAAAGTGGAGATGCCATGTCATTCGATATTGGTCCAGAAGGTTTATATATCAAATCAGGACGGTCTTCTGCCACAGATATTTCCGTAGCAGGTCAACCGATAACAGATAATAAATCGACTACTCGTGTACTGATCCAGCAAGGAGAAGCTTCTTCGACCGGAACGAGTGCAGGGGTGACGGGTTCACCTGCAGATTCTACGACAGGTAGCAGTACGGATTCAGCACAAAGTAGTACAGATTCTACAACTACTGATGGTGAATAAACGCCTTGGTGCGAGGAAATACTAATGACTGTAATTCCTGGAAAGGCAGTCATTTCATTTTCCGCAAAGTGAGGTGTATACGTTATGACCGTCAGCTGGATTGTGACTGGGCTCGGTATAATTGTCAGTTTACTGGGCTATTATCTGACACCGAATGCATGGGGCTATGGCATACTGGGCTTTGGTCTTGCTCACATTGTGCTTGGACTTTTGGATATGTTCCGAACTCCAACACGAAGCCATAATTAGATATTTTGACCGTAAATGAAATAAAGGCGTTTTTGTCAGGAAAACTGGCAAGAACGCCTTTTTAGTCAACGGATTATTGGATTTTTGTAAATGACTAGCCTATAATTAGATATTGAACTTTGTTGTGGAAAGGAAAGTGAAACGATGGCTTCAGAAAATTCATTTGATATCGTCTCCAAAATGGATATGCAGGAGTTAACAAATGCGGTTCATCAGACGGAGCGTGAAATTGAAACTCGATTTGATTTCAAGGATAGCAAAAGTAGCCTTAAGCTTGAGAAAGAAGCTCTTACGATTGCATCGGAAGACGAATACAAGCTGAATGCGGTGATTGATATTTTGCAATCTAAAATGGCCAAACGAGGTCTGTCCCTTAAAAATGTGGAGTATGGCAAATTGGAACCCGCCTCTTTAGGTTCAGTGCGTCAGCGTCTTTCGCTTAAGCAGGGAATTGATCAGGATAATGCCAAGAAAATTAACATTCTTATTCGGGACTCCAAGCTAAAAGTTAAAAGTCAGATTCAAGGTGATCAAATCCGAGTGACCGGAAAAAACAGGGATGATTTACAGGCGATCATTCAATTGCTGCGTAAAGCTGATTTGCCATTGGAGCTTCAATTTACAAACATGAAATAAAGCCGTTTTCCCTCATACATTTTGTAGGAAAAAACGTTGCTTGATGTGCGGCAGGTTATTTTGACATGCGTTTTGTGCCATATTATACTTGTAACGAAAATGCAGACAATTCAGGTGTATAGCGCTCGTCGATAGCGATTTACATAGGATTGAATTTAATCCGAAAACTGCCATTTGTAATCAAGTACGATAATCAGGGGAGAGTGTGTTGTGAATTTACCCAACAGAATTACAATAACGCGGATTTGCCTTATTCCGGTGATGATGCTGGCTTTGCTGGTGGACTTTGATTTTTATCCGCCGCCGATTGAGATCGGAGCTTTCAAGCTGCCGTATAATCAGCTGATTGCGGCTATCATTTTCCTTGTAGCAGCCAGCACGGATGGTCTTGACGGATATTTGGCACGTAAAAATAATATGGTCACCAATTTGGGCAAGCTGTTGGACCCCCTTGCTGATAAGCTTTTGGTAACCGCCATTTTGGTTTCCTTGGTAGAAATGGGAAAAATCGATTCGTGGATTGTCGTTGTGATTGTTAGCCGTGAGTTTGCGGTTACGGGTCTGCGTCAGATTGCCTTACTGGATGGTTCTGTGGTTGCTGCAAGTAATTGGGGCAAATTGAAGACGATCATCCAGATCGTTGCTATTGTAGCGTTGCTCATTAATAATTTCCCGTTTGTTTTTCTTGGTATCCCGTTTGATTTAATAGCGATATGGGCAGCGGTGTTGATCACCATTTATTCGGGTATTGATTATTTTGTGAAAAATATCCACTTGCTGAGCTCCTCCAAAGTTTAACAGGATAAATTTTATGGAAACAGCAATAGGGACTAAACTTATTGCTGTTTCTTTACATAATTCCCATAATATTCGCAGTACAGGAGGAAGAATTGATGAAAGCTGAAATAATTGCAGTAGGTACAGAGTTATTGCTCGGACAAATAGTGAATACAAATGCTCAATATTTGTCACAAGAGTTGGCTACAATCGGAATCGATGTATATTTTCAGACTGTAGTTGGCGATAACATAGATCGGCTTCAGGAAGCGATAAGAATTGCTCAGAAGCGTGCGGATATTATTTTGTTTTCCGGTGGTCTGGGACCGACTCAGGATGATTTGACGAAAGATGCGATAGCGTCTGTATTGGGGCGAAAATTGCACATAGATCGTCTTGCAATGGACAAGCTAGATCAGTTTTTCCGTAACCGTGGGGTAGAAATGACCGAGAATAACCGCCGGCAGGCGCTTTCTATTGAAGGCGCTACTCCGCTTGAAAATGAGACAGGGCTAGCTGTGGGCGACGCAATTGCACAGGACGGTAAATTTTATGTAGTTTTGCCTGGACCGCCTAAGGAACTCAAACCCATGTTTGCAAACCAAGCGAAACCTTGGTTGCTTCAGCAGGCATTGAGCGGTGAGGAAATGCCAATTTATTCAAAAATGCTAAAATTTGCAGGGATCGGTGAGTCAGCTCTTGAAACCCATTTGTTAGATCTGATCCAATCCCAGACAGACCCCACGATTGCTCCTTATGCCAAGGAAGGGGAAGTCACGATCCGTATATCCACCAAGGCGGCCAGCGAAAGTGAAGCACTAATTAAGCTGACGGCTACGGAAGTAGAAATTCAGCAGCGTCTTTCGGAATATATGTATGCAAGTGAAGATGTTACGCTGGAGAAGGTTATCGTAGATCTAATGGCCAAACGCGGGCTCACTGTGAGTGCGGCAGAAAGCTGTACAGGTGGAATGCTGATGGAACACATCACTTCTATACCTGGCAGTGCTGTTATGTTTCAAGGTGGCATCGTGTGCTATTCCAATGAAATGAAGATGAAATTACTCAACGTGCCTTATGATTATTTGGAAGGGGATCAAGCGCCAGGTGCAGTGAGTAAGGAAGTAGCCCTTGTGCTTGCAGAGCAGGCGAGAATGATCATGGACAGCGATTTTGGACTTTCAGTTACTGGTGTTGCCGGGCCTGGGTATTCCGAACGGAAGCCAGTCGGTTTGGTGTATATTGGCATTGCTGAACGCGACAAGGAAACGGAAGTACATGAACTGAGACTGAGTGGTAACCGTGAAACAATCCGACTGCGATCAGTCAAAGCAATCCTGTACAGATTGTGGCGCAGGCTGGTAGAGAACGAGAAACTCTCTTAAACATCTATGTACAGTGTGGGTCGTAGAGTTGTTTTAGATAGATATTCATGATATAATCATCTTATCGGAAGAACCGTTGCAAAGCCTTTTGCCAGCGGTTCTTTTTTTGTTTTAAGAGACAGGTGTAATTGTAGAAGAGAGCTGTGTGAACAAAAAAACGAATGTATGTTCGAAAAAATGCTTGGCAAGCGTGTCAAAACAAGGTATTATTAAAGTACAAACAATGAAGGATGTGAGTTTATTGTCAGATCGTCGTGCTGCGCTGGATATGGCGCTCCGTCAAATAGAAAAGCAATTTGGTAAAGGTTCCATTATGAAGTTGGGTGAGTCTACCCACATGCAAGTGGAAACGATCCCCAGTGGTTCGATTGCTTTGGATATTGCGTTAGGAACGGGCGGCTTTCCAAGAGGCCGGGTTATTGAAATATACGGACCGGAATCATCCGGTAAAACGACAGTAGCTCTTCACGCTATCGCAGAGGTGCAAAAAACAGGCGGACAAGCCGCCTTTATCGACGCCGAGCATGCGCTTGATCCGTCGTATGCAAGCAAGCTGGGTGTCAATATTGATGAGTTGTTACTATCGCAACCAGATACAGGAGAGCAGGCGCTTGAGATTGCCGAAGCTCTTGTACGTAGTGGAGCAGTAGACATTGTAGTTGTTGACTCCGTAGCGGCACTTGTGCCCAAGGCAGAGATTGAAGGCGAAATGGGAGATTCCCACGTTGGTCTTCAAGCACGTTTGATGTCTCAGGCATTGCGTAAGCTTTCTGGAGCCATTAATAAGTCGAAAACCATTGCTATTTTTATTAACCAGCTACGTGAAAAAGTAGGTGTTATGTTCGGTAACCCTGAAACAACACCAGGTGGACGTGCCTTGAAGTTTTACTCTACGGTACGTTTGGATGTTCGTCGTATTGAAAGTTTGAAAATGGGTAACGACATTGTGGGTAACCGCACACGTATTAAAGTCGTGAAGAACAAAGTTGCCCCTCCTTTCCGTCAGGCTGAGGTAGATATTATGTACGGTGAGGGCATTTCCAAAGAAGGTAGCCTGATCGATATCGGTACGGAGCATGACATTGTCGACAAGAGCGGAGCCTGGTATTCCTACGAAGGTGAGCGCCTTGGTCAGGGACGTGAGAATGCTAAGCAATTTTTGAAGGAAAATCCGAATATTGCTAGTACGATCGAACAAAAAATTCGGGTGGCCAGCAATCTGATTACGACGGTTGCTCCGCCTACAGAAGAAGAGTTGGCACAGCAAGCGAAGGAAGAACAGGAATTGTTGGAGCTTGAATAAAGCTCGGTGAATCCTGGTTTGTGAACTGGGGCCAGGGTTATGGCACCGTCCGTTTGAATAGCATGATTCTGATGCCCTGCACAGTTGTGCAGGGCATTTTTGCATCAACTAGAGTCTGCTTTGTCAGTGGAATCTAACTTTTGCGTAGCAGGTGTTCAAAGGCTGCTTTCGTGAATTTCAAAGTGAGGGAAATATATTGCAGTTGGACGATGAAGATGAATACACTTCGGAAGCAAATAAGCAACAAGGGATTTCTCTTTTTCCGGATCATGAGGAATTGATGATTACTAGGGTAGAGCAGGGACAGGGACGCAAACATGGAAGGTATATCATACATTTTGGTCCTTATTCACTGTCTGTATTAGAAGATGTAATGATCAAGTACAATATGTTCAAAGGAACGTCATTTGATAAAAAAGAACTGGAAGATATCGTTCTGGCAGATGAAAAGCAACAGGCTTATGTACTTGCGCTTCGCTATTTGGGGCGAAAGCCTCGCACACGTCAGGAAATTGCCCAGCGTTTAGCGCAAAAAGAACTGGATCAGTCTGTTATTGACGAAGTAATGGTCCGACTCCATAGGGAACAACTCGTAGATGATGATTTATACGCCCGTCAATGGGCAAGGCAGCGCATAACAAGCCAACGTAAGGGGAAGATGTGGGTTAGGCAAGAACTTCGTCAGAAGGGCATCTCTAAAGCCTCTATTGGCGAAGCGTTAGGTGAGATCACCGATAATGAGGAGTGGGAGAGCGCTTTGACGGTCGGACGTAAGAAATGGAATCAGGTACGTGGTGATATAATGGAGAAAAAAAGGAAAACATACCCTTTTCTCATGAGACGCGGATATTCGGGGGATATGACACGCCGTGTAGTCAATCATCTCACTGCGACCGAGCATGACGCTGCTTCAGATGACGAGGAATTGTTGCAGTGGGAGGAATAGTTGCCAAACGGCTGCTGAACCTTTGGCTAGTATGAACGGATAGGATGAGCTAGTTATTACATGGAAAGCTGCATGGTAGTCTACTAATGTTTGCATTCCCTTGACAATGCCATTTGTCAAATAATAAAATATATATGAAACGATACTTGTGGAACGCCCTTTTTCCTTCCAAAAAAGCGGAATCCACGGTGAGTTCTCATCGCCAAATAACAAGTGATGCCGCTATGCCAGGCGGAATTGTACATGTGAAAGCATGTGCATATGAAATGAAACGACCTTGTGTCGTTGTCTTAGTTTGACGATCAAAGTAAATGTGACAATTGCAAAAAGTCCCAAGGAATGCCTTGGAGGAACCAACGGGGAGGTGAACAGTATGATGACTGCGATCTGGTTCGTTCTCGTTGCTGTAGCCGCGTTATTCTTTGGGTTCGGGATTGGTTATTTTATTCGCAAATCTATTGCAGAAGCTAAGATCTCCAGTGCGGAAGAAGCTGCCGCGCAAATCGTGGAGAACGCGAAAAAAGAGGCAGAAGCGCTGAAGAAGGAAACGGTATTGGAAGCGAAAGATGAAATCCACCGCATCCGTGCCGAAGCTGAAAAAGAAACTCGTGAACGTCGCAATGAAATTCAACGACAGGAACGAAGATTGCTGCAAAAAGAAGAATCGCTGGATAAAAAATTGGAATCGCTGGAACGCAAAGAAGAACAAGTGGCCAACAAAGAGAAACGAATCGATGAAACCCAGCAGCAAATTGATTTGATTTACAAGAGTCAGGTAACTGAGTTGGAACGTATTTCCAATCTGACGATGGAGGATGCAAGAAGTATTATTCTGACCAACGTAGAGCAGGAAGTTCGTCATGAAACAGCTCAGATGATTAAAGAAATTGAACAGCAGGCCAAAGAAGAAGCGGACAAAAAGTCTCGTGAAATCATCACACTGGCCATCCAACGCTGTGCGGCAGATCATGTAGCAGAAACGACGGTTTCTGTTGTCACATTGCCGAACGAAGAAATGAAAGGCCGGATCATCGGGCGCGAAGGCCGTAATATCCGTGCACTTGAAACCCTTACAGGAATTGACCTCATTATTGATGATACGCCGGAAGCTGTTATTTTGTCTGGATTTGATCCGATTCGTAGAGAGATTGCGCGTACTGCGCTTGAAAAGCTCGTAGCGGACGGACGGATACATCCGGCTCGTATTGAAGAGATGGTGGAAAAATCCCGTAAAGAGGTGGACGAACGAATCCGTGAGTATGGTGAACAGGCCACCTTTGAGGTGGGCGTGCATAGCTTGCATCCAGATTTGATCAAGATCTTGGGACGTCTCAAGTTCCGTACAAGTTACGGACAGAACGTATTGAAGCACTCGATGGAAGTTGCATACTTGACAGGTCTGATGGCCGGGGAACTGGGCGAAGACGTTGTACTGGCAAGACGGGCAGGATTGCTGCATGACATCGGGAAGGCGCTGGATCATGAAGTGGAAGGATCGCACGTTGAAATTGGCGTGGAGCTGGCGAAGAAGTACAAGGAACACCCGGTCGTCATCAACAGCATTGCCTCACATCACGGCGACTGCGAAGCGACTTCAGTGATCGCCATGCTGGTTGGGGCGGCAGATGCCCTGTCAGCAGCAAGACCGGGAGCGCGGCGTGAAACGCTAGAGACGTACATCCGTCGTCTTGAGAAGCTGGAACGCATCTCCGAATCTTTTGAAGGCGTTGAAAAATCATACGCGATTCAAGCCGGACGCGAAGTTCGTGTCATGGTACAGCCAGAGAAAATTGATGATGCGGAAGCATTCCGACTGGCCCGCGATATTACGAAAACGATTGAGAATGAACTGGACTATCCGGGACATATCAAGGTTACCGTCATACGCGAGACCCGTGCGGTAGAATACGCAAAATAAAAGCATTTCAATGAAAAGTGGCCGCTGCTTGTAGGGCCACTTTTCATTATGTAAGGCAGACTAGGGAGGGCTTTCTATCAACGTATTATTTATTGGAGACATCGTCGGCAGTGTAGGCAGAAAGGCACTGAGGGAGAATCTCCCTTCGCTAAAATCAAAATACAACCCGCATGTTATTATTGTGAACGGAGAAAATGCGGCTTCGGGAAGAGGAATTACCCCAGCCATCGCCAGAGAGTTTTTTGATTGGGGCGTTCATGGGATTACGATGGGAAATCATACTTGGGACAATAAGGAAATATTTGATTTTATAGATGATGAGCCGCGGATCATCCGCCCGGCTAACTTTCCACCAGGAACACCAGGACGGGGTTATACCGTTGTAAAAGGTGGAGGTAAGGAGCTGGCTATTGTTAATCTGCAAGGTAGAACTTTTTTGCCAGCTATTGACGATCCATTCCGTGCAGCAGATGAAATTGTCGATGAGCTGCGCAAAAAACATAAACATATCCTAGTTGATTTCCACGCCGAAGCAACCTCGGAAAAAATCGCTATGGGTTGGCATTTGGATGGACGTGCTTCAATCGTGGTAGGTACGCACACACATGTACAGAGCAATGACGATACGATTTTGCCACAAGGAACTGCGTATCAGACAGATGCGGGAATGGTAGGTCCTTATGAGGGAGTGCTTGGGATGCAGAAAGAGGCTGTGTTACAGAAATTCCAGACCCAGCTTCCAGTACGTTTTCAAGTGGACATGGGCAAATGGCATTTTCATGCCATCAGCGTAGAGCTGAATGATAACGATGGAAAAGCCCGCAAAATTCAGAAAATCAGACTCAAAGAAGATGAATGGCGGATGGATTAACCTTTTTGTGAGCTACTTAAGGAAAGAATAAGGAAAACTGTCACCAAAAAGCAGGAATTTTTTGCTGACCCTCGAATAACATCTAATAGTGGAATCAAACCATCATCATTCCCAGGGGAGGTACTTACTATGGATGTATTAAAAGTATCAGCAAAATCCAATCCCAATTCAGTTGCAGGCGCACTCGCAGGAGTACTGCGTGAACGCGGAAATGCAGAATTACAGGCGATTGGAGCGGGTGCACTAAACCAAGCCATTAAAGCGGTAGCCATTGCCCGGGGATTTGTCGCACCAAGCGGAGTGGATTTGATTTGTATTCCTGCTTTTACAGACATTGTTATTGATGGAGAAGATCGGACTGCGATCAAATTGATTGTAGAGCCAAGATAATAAATGTAAGTTGCCTGAGCCTGTTTACGATTTGTAAACGGGCTTTTTTGCTTTGTGAGTCTGTTACTATGATTTTTAAAATAAATTTGTGATGCTTCAATCTCTAAATGGAGGTAAGATGCATGAATGATAAGCTAAAAGTGAATTGGCCAGTTGTTGACTTTCATTGTGATGTGTTATGTAAAATGCAGCTCGATGCGCAGATCGATTTCAGTCATCCATCGCTTGATGTCACAAAAGAACGTTTGCTAGAAGGTAACGTGCGGTTGCAAACATTTGCTATATATATTTCTCAGGTATTGGGCACGCCAAGATTTGAGCATGTGATTCGTCAAATTGAGCTGTTCAGGCAGCATGTTACCTCTATCTCAGGTGGGTTGAGACCATTGCTGTGGAAGGAAGACTTGGTAATGTGTAAAAATACGTCCGCAGTGCATCAGGAGGAGCAAGTAAAGCAGGCAGGAAAAGAGAAGCGCATGGAAAAGATAACGTATGTGGATGGTAATGGGACGGATCATACATGGGCACCTTGGGCTTTGCTCTCACTGGAGGGGGTAGATGCGCTGGAAGGGAACCCGTTTTATGCAGAATTGTGCTATGCCATGGGAATACGATTGATTGGACTGACATGGAATTATGCGAACTGGGCAGCTGACGGCATTATGGAACATAGAGGTGGCGGGCTGAGTAGCAAGGGGCGCGATTTGGTCAATCGCTGTAATGACCTGGGACTGCTGCTAGATGTATCGCATTTGTCGGTACAGGGCTTCTGGGAGGTGCTAGAGGAGGCCACTCTACCGCCCATTGCTTCGCATTCGAATGCCTTTGCGAAGTGTGCTCATCCTCGAAATCTACGGGATGAACAGATTTGTGCACTGATCGCTCGTAACGGACGGATTGGTTTGACCTTCGTCACAATGTTTCTCAAAGAGCAGGGCATGGTAACTGCTGAGGATCTGCTACCACACATTGAGCATATTTGTTCATTAGGCGGCGAAAGGCATTTGATGTTTGGCTCTGATTTTGACGGTATCGAGCACCATGTGCAAGGGCTGGAGCATTCGGGGAAATATCCGATTTTTGCAGAACTGCTGCTGAAGCATTACCCTGAGGAGCTGGTCAAGGGATGGCTGGGAGGACATGCGCTGGAATACTTGCAAACGAATCTGCCTTCCAAAATTTCTTCTTAAATAGCTATTTATAGAGGGAATTTTTAGCTGCGAACACTCTTGACAAAGCGAGAAGGATTACGAAATAATTGGAGCATCTTAGAATTGCATGGTGCTAAAATAACATTTGCAGAAATACGGCAGACGTTGGAGCGAGACTGACGGGTCACCATGCTGCACCGCCATATCAGAGGGGGCTCCATTACATAATGTTGATAAAAAAGGTTACCTGGCTTGAGCTCTTTTATGACTTGTTGTTCGTAGCTGCTGTCTCCAAGGCCACTCATGTTTTGCTACATGTTGAGCATGGTAGTATCTCATGGGAACATATGGAAAAGTTTATTATGATTTTTATCCCAATATGGTGGGCTTGGGTGGGGCAAACGGTCTACAACAATCGTTTTGGGCAAGACAGTATAACACATCGAATTTTTATGATCCTGCAATTGTTTTTCGTGTTGATCATGACCGCCAGCCTGAATATAGATTTTGATGCGTATTATGTATCTTTTTTTGTTGGCTATATTGGGTTAAGAGGTTTGACTGTCGTTCAATATTTACTTTCGGCACCCAAAGAAACGGCTCATAAACAGGAAACAGCTCGTTTTTTCGGAATTTATTTTTGGATTGGAATAGTCATTTCTAGTTTCTCCCTCTTCTTTGATTCTTGGGTTCGATATTTGATTTTATATACAGGTATAGCTATTGATATCCTCGTTCCTTTGATTGGCCGTAAAAAGTTGGTGATCACACCTATCCATACGGAGCATCTTTTAGAACGCTTTGCACAGTTCACCTTAATTTTGCTTGGCGAATCTGTGATAAGTATGCTTTCTGTTTTACAATCCGATCATTTTACGGTTTCTTCTATTGTATTTGCTGCTTTGGCTTTTGTATTAGTCATCGCAATCTGGTGGCAATATTTTGAGAATATGGAGAAGCGCGTAGATAAATCAAAACAATCAGCAGGACAGACTATTATTTATGGTCATTTGTTTATTTATCTTTCCCTTAGCATGCTAGCTGCTTCGATTCAGCTCTTGTTTTTGGGACAAGTAGACTATATCTTTGTGCTTTGCTTTACCTTTGCTTCTGTTTTTATTTACTTTTTGTCGGTTTTGCTGGTATTTCATCAGTACAGATTAAGTCATCTGAAACCTCGTCTCAGAGTCATTTTTTTCTTAACTGGAATACTCTGTGTCCTGTTTATTCTTAATATATTTGTTGTCGTTCCCCCTCATCTCATCGTAGCTGAAATCATGCTTTTCTTTCTCTTGTTCGCTAAAACGACGGTTTGATCCGATTTCTATGGACGATATTTAACGCTGATTAGGGCGAAAAAGGGAACTTTATACGCTCTCCTTTTCTTTCTTGGCAAAATAGGAGTATAATAGCATGGATGTGTAAAGTATTGTATAGAGAAAAAGGAGTGACCACACGATGAGTAAAATCGTACCTGTCGGCGTTTCAGCCCGTCATATTCACCTGACTCAAGAGCATATTGAAATTTTGTTCGGAGCAGGCTATCAATTAACTGAATTTAAACCTTTGTCCCAAACAGGACAATTTGCCGCAAATGAAACGGTAGCTGTAATTGGTTCTAAGGGTCAATTTGATAAGGTTCGCATTTTGGGACCTGCTCGTCCCGCATCCCAATTGGAAATCTCTCGCACTGATTCCTTTGCTATTGGTGTAAAAGCACCTGTACGCGAATCTGGTAGCATTGATGGTACACCAGGAATCACGGTAAAAGGACCCGCTGGTGAAGTGGAACTGCAAGAAGGCGTGATTGTAGCAGCCCGCCATATTCATTTCCATACATCTGATGCAGCTAAATGGGACATTAAGGACAAGCAGTTGCTGAAAGTACGTGTCGGCGGCGAACGTGGCCTTGTATTTGAAAATGTTCTTGCACGTGTGTCCGATTCTTTTGCTTTGGATATGCACATTGATACAGATGAAGCGAACGGAGCCGGTGTGAAAAACGGTGACAACGCTGAAATCGTAGACTAATATACACGTATTTAAATGCCGGAAGGCTTAAAGAGTCCGATTCTTGCAAAAGAATCGGGCTTTTTACATACTATATAATTCACAAATACTTCACTAATGTACAAAAAGAACATGAGTTCACATTGCACTCAATGGTATCTGCGGCTGATCTATGGCGATGGCCTATAAATCATGCTATAATTTAGTGTAATGCCTTTTTTAAAGGTTTTTTAGAACTAAAATAAATTTACCAAGCCTAAAGATACAGTAAAATCACAAATTAGCTCGTGAAATAGATGGTGTAAGGAGTGACTAAGGAATGGAAAAGAAAACAAAAGATTACTCCAAATATTTTGATTTCTCGGATGCGAAGATTATTTCTGAAGATGAGCATAGCAAAAAGATCCGTATTCGCGGACGTGAAATCAACATTATGGCGGAGCCGAACCATAGAAAAGAAAAGCAACGCGGTAAAGAGGATGTACAGGTATTATATGATAACGCAGTCCCGGATGAGCTAAAGCATATCGGTGAGGGAAAGCATTATATCGTATACACATTCGGTTGCCAAATGAACGAGCATGATTCCGAAACCATAAAAGGCTTGCTGGAGCAAATGGGCTACCAGGCAACCGAGGATCGGAAGGAAGCAGACATCATTTTACTGAACACTTGTGCTATCCGTGAAAATGCGGAGGATAAAGTGTTTGGCGAGCTGGGTCACCTCAAGCATCTCAAAACAGAAAAGCCAGGACTGCTGCTCGGCGTGTGTGGCTGCATGTCACAAGAAGAGAATGTCGTTAACCGGATTATGCAAAAACACGGTTTTGTCGATATGATTTTTGGTACCCACAATATTCATCGTCTGCCTCAGCTCGTCAAGGAAGCACTCTTTAGCAAAGAAATGGTGGTCGAAGTGTGGTCTAAGGAAGGCGACATTATCGAAAACCTGCCGAAGAAGCGCGAGGGTATGCGGGCTTGGGTGAACATTATGTACGGTTGTGATAAATTTTGCACCTATTGCATTGTTCCCTTTACACGTGGTAAGGAAAGAAGCCGCCGTCCAGAGGATGTTATCGCTGAAGTACGGGATTTGGCACGTCAAGGCTTTAAAGAAATCACCTTACTGGGGCAAAATGTTAACGCTTATGGCAAGGATTTGAAAGATTTGAATTACAGATTCGGGGATCTGATGGATGATATGCGCAAAATTAATATCCCGCGTGTACGTTTTACGACATCACATCCACGTGATTTTGATGACCATTTGGTTGAAGTGCTTGGTAAGGGTGGCAATTTGGTGGAGCATATCCATCTGCCTGTTCAATCCGGTAATACGGATATATTGAAGAAAATGAACCGAAAATATACCCGTGAGCGTGTTCTGGAACTGGCTGCGAAGATTAAAACAGCTGTTCCGCATGTTTCTCTGACAACAGATATCATCGTAGGTTTCCCGGGCGAAACAGACGAGCAGTTTGAAGATACTCTATCTTTGGTGCGCGAGGTCGGCTATGACTTTGCCTACACATTTATTTATTCACCACGTGAAGGTACGCCAGCTGCTTCGATGGAAGATAATGTGCCTATGTCGGTTAAAAAAGAGCGTCTCCGGCGTCTGAACATTGCTGTGAACCAAAACAGCCTTCGCTTTAATAGTCGATTGCGTGGCGAAGTGGTTGAAGTGCTGGTGGAAGGCGAGAGCAAAAATGACAGCAAAGTGCTTGCCGGTCGGACCCGTTCCAATAAGCTTGTACATTTTGAGGGCTCTAAGGATCTGATTGGTTCCTTTGTTCAAGTGAAAATTACGGAACCTATGACCTTTTACATCAAAGGTGATCTGGTTGAAACGGCTGTAGCAGTTAACGGATAAAAGAATATTCTAGCGGGTTGCATGCGGTCTGAGTAAAGGGCTGTGTGCAAGGCCGTCTAAGTGAGAAAAGGAGCGATGGACAATGACAGAGGAGCGGTTGCAACAAACAGAACTTCAATCGGCGGCGCGCCAGCATGATCATTTGGTCAATCGCGAAATGATATTGGCAAAAGCCAAAGAATTGGCAGGTATTTTGGGTAGCAGTGAGGAAGTACAGGTATTCCGAAAAGCAGAAGAAAAGATTCAGGATCATGGGCGCATCCAGCAACTGATTGCAACGATGAAAAAGAAGCAAAAGGAAATTGTAGCATTTGAATCCTTGAAGAATCAAAAAATGATTGCCAAAATAGAGGCCGAACTTCAGGAGCTACAGGAAGAGCTTGACGGTATTCCAATTGTAACGGAGTTTCAGCAGAGTCAGGTGGAAATTAATGAGCTACTGCAAATGGTGATTATGGCGATCCGTGATACCGTTGCTGAGAAGGTAAACGTAGAAGAGGGAAAAAGCACTTCCTCGTCGAATTGCAGTGATTAGAATGAAATCTATGGTGTGGAGGCGTAGCTTCCACGCCTTTTTTTCGAAAGCATTTTGCCAACGTATATGGTTATAGGACTTCAAGAGAAATGGGACAACATAGAAGGGATGGAAGCAAGGTAATGGATAAGTTGGGTAAGATGCTAGAGGGAGAGAATAATACTTTTTGGGAGTATTTAGGGTGTGAACTGATTGCAGCTGATGCAAACGAGGTACAGATCGCTTTGGAGGCCAAACAAGAGCATACCAATGTGATGGGTATTGTCCATGGGGGTGTACTTACTTCATTGATGGATCAGGCGATGGGGATGGTCAGTATGGCTTCACGAAATATGGATCCATGTGTAACGACGAACCTGAATGTTCATTTCTTGTCACCCATGAGGCAAGGACGACTGGAGGTTAGGGCGCGAATTCTTCATCAAGGAGGTCGCACGATAACCACTGAGGCGGAAGTAAGAGATAGTGAAGGCACACTCGGTTCTACATCTACAGCAACCTTCCGAGTATTACGTACACAAGCAAGTGATTCAGGTAAGGCCTGACACTTGACAAAAATTTTTATTATGTCATAATGAATTTATCAAAACGATATAATATGGTGATGCCAATGGATAGCAATCGTATAAACGAAGAGGCGCAAAAGGCGTCGTACAACATTAAGAAATACCGTACCCCGGATGGAGCTCCGGCGGATATCGTTATGTTTACCTTAACGAAGCGGGAGCGCAAGACGGTAACAAAGACATTGCCGATTCGTGAGCTGAAAGTGATGCTCATCAAGCGCCGCAGTTGGCCTTTTGCAGGACGCTGGGCGTTGCCTGGAGGGTTTTGTCAGGAAGATGAATCCATGTATGGAGCTGCCAAGCGGGAGCTGTTAGAGGAAACGGGTGTGGACGGCGGGCATCTGGAGTATTTGGGTGTATATAGTGGACCGGGACGTGATCCGCGCGGGTGGATCATATCGCATGCGTTTTTTGCGCTAGTAGAAGAATGGATGTTGGAACAGCGTCAGGCGGCCGATGATGCTTCCGAGGTTGGGCTATTCACGATCCGCGAAGCGTTGGAGGAATTGGAGCTGGCATTCGATCACCGGGATATCATTGTAGATGCTTATCGCAAAATTCAGTTGCAGATGCTTCAGACGACGATAGCCAAGCAGTTTTTACCGCTACATTTTACACTGGGTGAATTATATCAGGTGATTCAGAGTGTCGTACCGGATTTCGAAGAGCCAAACTTTATTCGCAAAATAACATCGACTCGTAGCAGGCAGGGAATACTGGAAGAGGTGCGTGATGAGAATGGCAAACCGCTCAGTTCCAACCAGTATTCACAAAGACCGGCACAGTTGTACCGTTTTAGTGACAGAGTACCGCGTTTATCTATCTACACGTAACGCCTAATGTAATAGGTTACGCATAGAACGTACAATATCACTTTGAGGATAAGGAGCTGACCGTACGATGCAGGCACTAATTGTTATTGATTACACGAAAGATTTTGTGGACGGTAGTTTGCCTGTAGGACAACCTGCGATTGAGTTGGATGAACGGATCGCAGCAATTACGCAGGCATATGTGGATCAAGGGGACTTTGTTGTCATGGCTGTGGATTTGCATGAGGAGAACGACCTTTATCATCCGGAGAGCAAGCTGTTTCCTCCACATAATATACGTGGAACCAACGGACGACATTTGTATGGCAAGCTACGTAGCCTTTATGAGCAACAAAGTGATCTTATCTACTGGTTGGATAAAACACGGTACAGTGCTTTTGCGGGCACAGATCTGGAGCTCAGGCTGCGTGAACGTGGTGTTCTGGAAGTTCATCTAATTGGTGTGTGTACAGATATATGTGTGCTGCATACGGCTGTAGATGCTTATAACAAAGGTTTTGCTATTACTGTATACAAGGACGCTGTGGCGAGCTTTAATCAAGCTGGACATGATTGGGCTTTGGGTCATTTTGAGGGAAGTCTTGGAGCTTCGGTACGGTCGGCTGAGGATACGGTTTTACGTCAGAAGAAGTAAAATAACTTAACGATTGTGCACCAATGTCCGATAACAAAATGGAGCCGGATATTGCTGAATCTGGGCAGATGAGGCGGTACGCTGCCACAAACCTGGGGACAGTCAGAGAGGATGATTACGATGCAGTCAACGAGCCTCGCATTACATACAGATAAATATCAGATTAATATGATGTACGCCCATTGGGTGAACGGAAGTCATCAGCGTAAAGCTGTGTTCGAGGCGTATTTCCGTAAACTCCCTTTTGGTAATGGATACGCCGTGTTCGCTGGTCTGGAACGCATTGTGAATTATATTGCAAATTTGCGGTTTACAGAAGAGGACATTCGCTATCTGTCTGAACAGGAGGAGAATTACGATCCCATGTTCATGGAGGCGCTGCGCCAGTTTAAGTTTGGTGGAACAGTCCATTCGATGAAAGAAGGGGCACTTGTTTTTCCAAACGAGCCTCTGGTACGTGTCGAAGGAACGATTATGGAAACGCAGCTTGTCGAGACGGCATTACTGAATTTTATGAACTATCAGACACTCATTGCGACAAAGGCATCGCGCATCAAGCAGGTGGCAAGTGACGATACACTGCTCGAATTTGGAACACGGCGTGCGCAGGAAGCAGATGCGGCGATTTGGGGAGCACGAGCAGCTTATGTGGCAGGTTTTGACGCGACTTCTAATATGCTGGCAGGCGAGCACTTTGGAATCCCGACGAAGGGAACACATGCCCATTCATGGGTGCAGACCTTTATGACGGAGCAGGAGGCGTTTGACGTGTATGCGAAGGTTTTACCAGACCAGGTTACACTGTTGGTAGACACCTTTGACACGCTGGAAAGTGGTGTTCCTCATGCGATTCGGACAGCAAAAATGCTGGAGAGTCAGGGCAAGCGTATGAATGCAATCCGTCTGGATAGCGGTGACTTGGCTTATCTATCCATTCAGGCGCGGGAAATGCTCGATGCTGAAGGCTTAGATTACGTACAAATCGTAGCTTCCAATGATTTGGACGAAAATACGATTTTTAACCTGAAAGCCCAAGGGGCACGTATTGATGTATGGGGTGTAGGAACACAGCTTATTACGGCTTCAGATCAACCTTCGCTTGGCGGGGTGTACAAGCTGGTTGAGCGTGAAGTTGATGGCGAAATGTTGCCGACGATTAAGATCTCGGGTAACCCAGAAAAAGTATCCACACCAGGCAAGAAGGATGTATATCGCATTGTGGATAAGAAAAAAGGGAGAGCTGTGGCCGATTATATTTCTTTCCCGGATGAAGAGCGTCCGCGTAATGGTAAGCGCCTGAAGCTGTTTAACCCTTTGCATCCGTATATGAAGAAGTATGTAGAAAATTATGAAGCCGTACCAATGCTTGAGCCTATTTTTATAAATGGACAGAAGGTATATGAGCTTCCTGAGCTGGATGAAATTCGTGCCTACCATACTTCACAGTTGAAACTGTTTTGGCCAGAATATTTGCGGAAGCTGAACCCTGAAATTTATCGTGTAAATCTGAGCGAGAAGGTATGGGAGCTGAAGCAAAAGCTGATCGATAGCTATATGCAGCCCGAAGTTGAAGAAAAAGAATAGTTGGAAGAGGCACCTCATGAATGTATGGGGTGCCTTTTTGTGTCGCGGCATGTAGGAAATAGGAGCTTATTTATAAATTTCTCTCATCACATGTCGTAGCTCAGGGACAATAATGCGTTCCATTGCCAAACGAACGGCTCCGCGTGAGCCAGGCATAGAAAATACAGCTGTCTGGCCCACAGTGCCAGCTACAGCCCGGCTTAATATAGCTGCTGAACCAATGTCCTCAGCAAAGCTTAAATAACGGAAGATTTCTCCAAAGCCAGGTAGTTCCTTATCCAGTAGAGAGGAGACGGCTTCATATGTAGTATCACGTGGAGAAATACCAGTGCCGCCTGTCAAAAGTACAGCCTCGATTTCATTCTGTGCCGCTGCTTCGGATACTAACTGCTGAATACCTTCGTAGTCGTCCTTGACAATGACATATCGAACAACCTTATATCCATTGGTTTCTAGTAGATCCATGAGCAGTCGTCCCCCAGTATCTGTTTCCACGGTGCGGGTGTCCGAGACAGTCACGACCATGCAATTAACCTGTTGCGGGGGTTCCTGTCGATGCTCCTCTACAGAAGACATATTCATTGAAATGCTCACTCCTTGATCGGTGGTTAGACATACACTTTTTACAATAGAGCAATGACTGAGTGTATGCAAGTCAGAAACAGGGGCTAAAAATCCATGTGATTAATATCCTTGCACTTGCACACTGGAATATAGTACACTTCCTTACATAAGTCGGGATTACTTTGTTTTTATTTTATTGAAAGCGCGCACATCAAATGATTAATCTCAAGGGTCAGCGGGTAATAGTACAGCAGGGTCAACAACTGGGAGGTAATGTAATATGAATCATTCATACCAACAATGCGTGGATGCTTGCCTGGAATGTATGAACGCTTGCAATGTATGTTACGTAGCGAGTTTGAAGGAATATGATTTAGCTATGCTGCGTGAATGTATTCGAGTGAGTAGGGAATGTGCAGAAATATGCGGATTTGCTGCTCAAATGCTGCAGCGTGGAACGGATTTTGCCGAGCAAATCTGTGAGCTGTGCGCCAAGGCCTGTGAGGTATGTGCTGCTGAATGCAGCAAGCATTCCCATGATCACTGCAAGCATTGTGCAGAAGCCTGCCGTCGTTGCGTTCAGGCGTGCCGCCAGTTGGTGGCAGTGTAATTACATATATGGAACTAGTGCCTGAAGAGGAAATAATAGGTTGCTTTCTACTGAATAGGTTTGTATAATGATTGGAATTAACGTCATGGAACGGGAGAGTAGCAGCGGAGCCGTATCATTACAGCGAGCCGGAAGAGGTGTAAGCCGGTATGAGGTCCGATGTGAAGCGCACCCGGGAGACGGTTGATCCAACGAGCAGAATTTCTAGTAGATCAGCCCGGCAGACACCGTTATTAGTCATTGGAGTGAAATCGCGATTTGTGTAAGTTAGCTTTAGCTGCACAACCGATTTACGAAGAGTGGTACCGCGGGGATATTGAAGTTCTCGTCTCTTGAATTATTTCAAGAGGCGGGGGCTTTTTTTGTTAGATTCTATAAAAAGAAGGAGAGAGATCATGTTGATGAGGATTGCTGCTCAAGCGATATTGGCCCATACGGGCTTGGAGGAGAAAGAAATTTTATCTTTATTTGAGGTGCCTCCGCAGCCTGAATGGGGAGATGTGGCGTTTCCCTGTTTTGTGCTGGCCAAAAAGTTTCGAAAGTCTCCACAGCACATTGCACTGGAATTGGCGGAGCTAGTGAATCATGAAGAAGGTTTAACTGCTTCAGCATCGGGTGCCTATGTAAATATAACATTGGATCGATCTGTTCATATTCCACTTATGCTTGCTGAATTGAGCAAGGCCGATTTCCTCAGGCCCAATATCGGGCACGGACAGCGGGTAGTTATTGATATGTCCTCGCCCAATATTGCCAAACCGTTTGGTATCGGTCATCTTCGCTCTACTGTTATCGGTGCTGCCTTGTATCGTATTCTTGGTGAAACCGGATATGTTCCAATTAGTGTGAATCATCTTGGGGATTGGGGAACACAGTTTGGCAAGCAAATTGCGGCCTATAAAAGATGGGGAAATGAGGAGCAGCTACAACATGATCCGATTGGTGAATCGCTGAAGCTATATGTTCGTTTTCATCAGGAGGCCGAGCATAATCCGACTTTGGAGGATGAAGGCCGCGAGTGGTTCCGACGTTTGGAGCATGGGGATGCTGAGGCTCAACAACTATGGGAGTTTTTTGTTGAAGTTAGTCTGGGTGAATTTGATCGTATGTACCAGCGTCTGAACATTACATTTGACCATGTGCTGGGAGAAAGTTTTTACAATGATAAGATGCAGGCAGTTGTTGCTCAATTAAGAGCAAAAGGATTGCTGGAGGAAAGTGATGGTGCGCTCGTGGTTCGTCTGGAAGACGAGGAACTGCCTCCGTGTCTTATTCTAAAAAAGGATGGGACCACCATTTATCCGACACGTGATCTGGCAACAGCGATTTATCGTCATGAAGTGATGAAGGCTGATCGGTTGCTGTACGTCGTTGGTGGAGAACAGAAGTTGCATTTTCAGCAGGTGTTTGCGGTGCTGAAGCATGCAGGGGAGGCTTGGGCGGAGCAATGTGAGCATGTGCCGTTTGGATTAATGCGGTTTGCGGGTAAGAAAATGTCCACAAGACGCGGAAAAGTTGTCAAACTGGAGGAGGTGCTGGATGAAGCTATAGCGCGTGCTCAAGCCATCATTACTCAGAAGAACCCCGATTTGCAGGAACAACAGGCAGTAGCTGAGGACGTTGGTATCGGGGCGATTATTTTTGGTGATTTAAAAAACAACCGGCTGAATGAAGTGGATTTTTCGTTGGAGGAGGCGCTGACCTTTGAAGGCGAGACCGGGCCTTATGTGCAGTATACTCATGCGCGCATTCGCAGCCTTCTGGAGAAAGCTCACGCTCGCGTCGATGTTGATAATACCAATTCTAGCGACAACGCCCTTGTCCAAGATAGCCATTCTCGTGATTTGAATGACGTATCGGATGGAATGTTGGGTGACACAGGTTGGGCGCTGCTTAAGCAGTTGGATCGCTATCACGGACAACTGATACGTGCGGTTCGCCAACTGGAGCCTTCGGTAATTGCGAGATTTGCATTGGATACGGCCCAGGCGTTTAACCGTTTTTACGCCAAGGAAAGGATTGTCGATGGTGGACAGTGGCGTATTCAGTTGGCGGAACAAACTGCCGATATTCTGGCATGCGCGCTGCAACTTCTTGGTCTGAAAGCACCGAATCGGATGTAAGCAAAGCGAACAAAGGGGAGCGAGTTTTTGCTGGCGGGATGACTGCTACCCAGACCTGGATATTCCAAAGGAATACTGTAAAAAAATAAATCGGTTACAGGCACTTTTGGGTATGTATAAAGATTGTGAGCAGAAAAGAGTTAGACGGGTACACTAAACGCAGGT
Source organism: Paenibacillus sp. FSL R7-0340 (assembly GCF_038002205.1). Lineage (NCBI taxonomy): Bacteria > Bacillati > Bacillota > Bacilli > Caryophanales > Paenibacillaceae > Paenibacillus > Paenibacillus sp. FSL R7-0340. Next base: position 3,936,465 of record NZ_JBBOBY010000001.1, on the reverse strand, counting down.
ATTCCACTGTTTTGCAACCAATTTGTGCATATTTGAAACATTTGATGCTTTTATTGCGTCGGTAAGTGTAGAAGCAAAGTAAACATGGAGGTGTATCTCATGAAAAAGAACAAAAGCGTGACAGCTGCCCTGCTTGTCATCTGCTCATTGGCAGTAGCTACGTCGGCCTCTGCTTTTCGTGATATAAAGGGAACTGAACAGGAGAAGATCGTAAACTCACTTCAGGACAAAGGAATTATTCAAGGAATAACCAAGGATAAATTTGCACCGGATCAAACGCTCACGTATGCACAAGGAGTACACTTGGTTGTTCGTGCAATGGATCTTCAGGTAATGCCTGATTTCACAACGGGTTCCTTTGCAAACATTCCGGCTTCTGCATGGTATGCCCAGTCCTATCGGATTGCAGCCCAACACCAAATCCCTTTGTCACCAGATATTGATCCAAGCACCCGTATGACAAGAGAACAATTTGCGAATATTCTGTATAAAGCAGTGAGTGCAACGGGTGAATATCCAACTGTCCGTATGTTAATTAATGTAGCGGATGGCAAAAAACTAGACCAGGAATCAAATGCAGCCGTTCAATTCCTGCTATTGACCAAAATTGCAAAATTGGACGAACAGAGCAACTTTAACCCGGATCGTAAAGTAACGCGGATGGAGGCAGCAGAAATGGTCTATAACGCATCCGAATTTGTACAAAGTCATAAAACGGTTGAAGCTACTCCTGAAAATCCGGCTGAGCCTGTAGATCCGGTTCAACAAAATAACATTAGTATGAGTATAGAGAAGGCAAATGACGAGCAGAACAAAGTGACAATCACCCGTCTGCAGGCACCTAATCCAGGTTACGGCATTGAAGTGGATCACATCGACTACGTAGATGATACGAATGCAGTAATTTACTACAAGCTGACTAGTCCAAAGCCAGGGGAAATGAATATTCAGGTCATTACGGATACCCACACAAGCACATTGGTAGACAGCAAGTATAAGGTTACGCTTAAAGCAGTAGATGGAACAGTGCTTCCGCCCACAGGAACAGGCACGTCTGTAGCTAAATAAAATTACGAGCCCTATGTTATAGATATAAATAAAACCAGCGAGCCTCCAATTTGTAGGGGAGACTTGCTGGTTTTTTTCATACCAAATGTTAATCGTTAGCCCTAAGCAATAGGGCTATTCAAGCTTTAAATGCTGACTTTGCCTGCAAGCAGGTCATCTTGCGCAGAAGGCGTAGCAGAGGATGAAGCCGAATCTGTTGCAACTGTTCCCGACTGGAGCTGATACATTTGGAAGTAACGACCGCCTTGAGTCATAAGTTCGTCATGGCTACCCCGTTCAACAATTTCACCCCGATGAAGTACCAAAATTTGGTCCGCACTGCGAATGGTGGACAAACGGTGAGCAATGATAAAGGTCGTACGTCCCTTCTTGAGTACCTCAAGAGCGGATTGGATGAGCGCTTCCGTTTCGGTGTCAATATTGGCAGTAGCTTCATCCAGAATTAAAATTGCGGGATCAAAGGCTAGTGCACGAGCGAAGGAAATTAGCTGGCGTTGCCCGGCTGATAAAGTGCTACCTTTTTCAATAACAGGCTCATCGAATCCTTGCGGCAAATGGGCCAGCAATTTGTCGGCTCCAACGTCATGCAGCGCTTTATTCACCTGTTCTCTCGTGATTCGGCTGTCTTCGAGACTGACATTAGAGGCTACCGTACCTGTAAACAAATATGGATCTTGAAGAACAATACCCATATGATGGCGAAGCCATTGCTTAGGGATGTCTTTGACAGATGTTCCGTCAATGGTGATCGTTCCTTTTTGCGGATCATAGAACCGGAATAGCAGGTTAATAATCGAACTTTTGCCTGATCCGGTATGTCCGACAAGGGCAACTGTTTGCCCGGGCTGTGCAGTAAAGGAAATATGTTTAAGTACATCATCCTTTTTGTAGGCAAAGGAAACGTCGTTAAACTCTACCTGGCCTTTGTAGCGCGGCATCGTGCCGTCCGTCACCGGCTCTCCAGTTTCGTCCATCAACTCAAATACGCGTCCTGAGGATACGATGGAAGTATCCAGTACGGCGAGTTGGTTGACCATACCCGTCATAGGTTGGAACAGTCGACCCAGCACATCGACGAAGGCATACAATACGCCTAGTGAAACAGCACTACCTGTAGTTCCGAGCGCCTCAGATCCGAAATACCACAACACGACGGCAAAGGCGAGATTTCTCAACACGTTGACTAAATTGTGCGAAGTGAAGGCGTTCAAATTCAGCATTTTATTCTGATGCTTCATATAATCATCATTCAGTTCTTCAAACTCTTGCTGCGTTTGTTTCTGGTGGCGGAATACGCGAATGATGGACATCCCTTGAATCGATTCATTGATAATCGCATTAATTTCACTGAGTCTGGACCGAATGATCGTATTATAGCGGGTGGCGACCTTGCGATACAATACAATCCACAAGATCAGTAACGGTACTATAAACAGAGAGATAAGACCCAGTCTGAAGTCCAGCAAAAAGAGTGCAACATATACTCCTGCCATCGTCACAATCCCTGAAGTGAAATTTGAGAGCACAGCCACAAACAAATCTTTGACTGCCTCAGTGTCATTCGTAACACGGGATACGACTTTGCCTGCAGGCAAGTTATCAAAAAAGTAAACTGGCAACCGCTGGATGTGAGCGTAGAGATCAAGCCGAAGCTTTTGAATGACCTTGTTCGCCGAGGATTGCAGCCAGTATGTTTTACCGAATTCAGCAAAAATGGAAATAACCAGGAAGAAGCAATACCAGCCAATCAGCTGAAAGATACCGGGCATTTCCGGTTTGTAAAAGCTATACAGTTCATCAGCTGTCAGAGCCTTAGCTTCATAGCGAAAGGTGTCGGAGCCGCGTGTCACAGTCAGCGTTCCGTTCGTAAAGGAGCGGTTACCGTCAGCCACTTTAACCGAGCCATCGATAAATACGAAAGATTTCCCAACTTGTAAAATCCTCGCTTCGCGACCTTTGGTCTCCCCGGACTCAAAGCGATCTTCACGCTTAAAGTGGGTTCCAGCATAGCTTACAGTTCCGTCCACACTAGTTGTTTCATAAAATGGTTTTTCAATAGCGAGCATATGGTCGTCAATCATCGTTTTGGCGATGAAGGGACCAGCGAGCTCGGCGGCTACTCCGATAGCCAAAGCGATGAGAGCGGCAATAAAGCCTGCTTTGCTCGTCAGCGCGTACTGGAATAGCCTTTTGCCGATATTAGGTTTCATTAGGATACCTCCCCTGAGGTCAGATCAGATTCCACTTGTTGCCGTTCATACTGTTGTCGGTACCATCCGTCAGCCTGAAGCAGCTCGCTGTGGGTCCCTTCCTCAATAATGCGTCCTTGCTCCAGCACGACGATCCGGTCTGCATGTTCTACAGCAGAGAGGCGGTGGGTGGAGATCAAGGTTGTTTTACCCGAGCGCTTACGTCGGATATTGTCAATAATCCTTGCTTCCGTCCGGGCATCTACTGCAGATAGTGCATCGTCGAGCAATAGAATATCCGGATCACCGATAAAGGCGCGTGCCAGCGAAACACGCTGCTTCTGGCCGCCGGACAGGGCGATACCTTTTTCTCCGACCAGTGTATCCAGCCCATCAGACAAGGTACCTAAATCCTGGTCGAAGGCAGCTGTACGGATAGCTTCCATAATGTCGTCATCATCTGCACGAGGTTTCCCGAACTGAATGTTCTCGCGCACCGATTTGGAAAACAAAATTTGCTCTTGCGGCACGTAGCCGATCCAGCTGTGTAGTTGTTCTACTGCAATGTCCTCCAGACGTATGCCGGAGATTAAAATATCACCGCTACCCGTCGGATATTCATGCAGAAGCTGTTTGAGGAGAGTGGATTTCCCGCTGCCGGTTCTACCGACGACGCCTAGCGTTTCTCCGCGTTTGAGCTCCAGACTCACATGTGACAGATTGTCAATAGTAGAAGTAGGGTAACGGAAGGTAACGTCTTTCATCCTGATGGATTCGAGGCGGTCCACTGGAACAGGTTGAGCTGCATCCTGAACGTCTGGCTGGACATCGAGAGTTTCATTGACCCGGTCCAGGGAAGCGCTACCGCGCTGCATAATGTTAATCAGCTCTCCAATGGCAAACATCGGCCAAATCATCATTCCTAGATACATATTAAAGGAGACCAATTCGCCTAGCGTGATATCGTTATGAAATACCAGATAAATACCATAACCGAGTCCAATGACATAGCTAAGTCCTACACATAAACGAATCGTTGGTTCAAAGAGAGCATCCATCCGAGCGACAGCCAGATTTTTACGAAATACATCGTCGGTAATATCAGCAAAACGTTTTTCGTCCATTCGCTCTTGCACATAGGCGCGAATGACTCGGATGCCTGCTACGGATTCCAACACCTGATCGTTCATATCACCAAATGCATCTTGTGCCAGTGTGTAACGCTCGTGAACGGCTTTACCGTAAATGCTCATAGCCAGTGCAATAAAAGGTAGGGGCAGGATAGCTGCCAGTGTCAACTTCCAACTGATTAGGGTACCCATGGCAACTAATACAACGCTCAGATAGACCGTAGAGTCTGTCAGTGTCAGCATGCCGAAGCCCGCTGTACTTGCTACGGAGCGAAGGTCGTTCGTAGCACGAGCCATCAGATCACCAGTACGATTACGTTCAAAAAATGGAGGGGTCATCCGCAGTAGATGATTCATAAAGCGTGTGCGCAGTAAGCGCTCCACCAGATTGGCACCACCAAACAGCTTGTGCATCCATATGTACGTAATGTAGTAGATGACGGCTAGAATGCCTATGATGTACAAAATATAACGCCAAAGTGAGGACCAGGAAATCGAACCGCGCACAATCTCATCAATGGCACTACCTAGTAGCCGAGGTGGAGCAAGCTCCAGCACACCAACGGCTATCAGCAAAAACAATCCAATGGAGTATCGGCTTCGTTCTCTTTTAAAAAACCAGCTTAAATTTTTAAGTACCGAAAACAAGAGGAATCCCATCCTTTCATGACAAGTTCTTTCGAGAGTTGTGTACCATTTTGAAGAAACAACAGCGACTTGCTACCACAAATATGATCCGGCAACAGGCGCAAAAAAGGCATACCGTCCGCAGACGATATGCCCTAAATCTCAATATCATATGGCGCGCAGGTATTTTCAGCACACTCACCACTGAAAAACTGCTCAAACGCAGGCAGCCACTCGTATTAAACCATACAACGTGAATGGCCCAATTCTGAAGGATGCGACAGGGGAGATGCTCCGGTATGAAGTTGTTGTGTTTGTAGATGTGGGTAAAATGCAATAGGAAATTTTAGCACCGGTAACACTCCTTTCTTCCTCAAAATGGGTTCATTCTAACATGAGTAATCGTTCAAATTGGTAATAAATTTCAAAATGGATCTCGTATGGTTGAATCTTAACACCCTTTTTTGCGAATTGTCAAACCTTTTTCAAAAAAATGTATATGACTTGTCCAAGAATCTCGCTAGGTTGGGACGGTTGGTGGTCATTCTAAAAGATGCTATGATATAGTTGGCAGACGTCATTGTACAAGGAGATGAGCATAACGTATGAGCATACAGGTAACTGAACCTGCGGCACAGTGGTACATTAAGGAGCTTAGTTTGAATCGTGGAGATGCGATCCGTTTTTTTGTTCGCTATAGCTCTGGCGGCGGGTTGCATCCAGGCTTTTCTCTGGGAATTGCCGTAGAGCCTCCGCAGCACCCCGTATTACAGCATGAAGCGGCTGGCATTACGTTTTATATGGAGGACCAGGATTACTGGTATCTGAAGGGCCATCATCTGGAAGTTAAGTATTTGGAGGAACATGATGACATTATTTACACCTATGTTGAGGATGGACAAGCTTAGCGCTCTACTGTCAATCATAGCGTGCAAATAGTTGTTCTTGGACAAGAAGAGCGGTGGAGTATCGTGTTACAGGAGATGAACCTGTACATGATGCTCCACCGCTTTTTTGTGGTTAAGGCGGGTATGTCGTATGTTAAGGGTTGTTAAGTATCGGGCCATCGAGTGCAAAATCAAAATCATCAATGTCGTACACATGTACAGGTACGGAAGCTTCGATAATGCGGTGGATCCAGTCCAATTGATCCGTCAGAATAGGTAATGATTCACGTTGAGCTGTCAACACTAGTTCAGTCTCAATTGGATCAAAATATTCTCCGTAATGCGCAGTATCAACAGCATTAATGATAATGAGTGATGTATTGGCATCGAATAGAATAGGCAAGCTCTTGGCCCAAGGCATCTGAAGGGCACGCCGAATTTTTTTCTGATTCAACGGTTCCTCAAAATAACTGATCAACTCGCTTACCTTCCGCTTCACATGTTGATCGTCCATAGGATTATCCATGAGCGGCTCTGTGCTATCCTGGAATTCGTATAGCTCTAGCAGTGATGTGTATGGCACTATATATTCCACAGGGGCGGGAGATGTAAGTAGTTGGCCGTATATAGCCACCATTACAGCTTCCGTTACAAATTGTCGAGACATCGGTCAAGCCTCCTGCATTTACCAAATTATGCGATATGAGTATACCACAAAGCGGGACTGAATTCAGCCCGACATGCAGATTGCTATCATTTATTCCTATATTTGTTGTGCGAATTTAGCTGCGGCCGATTAACAAGGAAAGCAATCCGGCAGCAATCAGAGGTCCAACAGGAACTCCTTTAAAGAAGGCAACGCCAATGACGGTCCCGATCAGTAGACCTGTCACAATAATGGGCTGTCCAGACATCAAAGTTACTCCGCGGCCGCCAAGATAGGCTACCAGAATTCCGATACCAATCGCGAGCAGTGATTTCCAGTGCAGGAAAGACTCCATCACCTGATTGATACTGATTTTACCGCTGGCTAGCGGGGTCATGACCCCAATCGTCAAAATAATAATTCCGATCGTCAGGCCATACCTTTCAAGCCAGGGGAAAGCAGAATGAAAGCTGGTTACCCGCAGCAGCAGTAATACAACCATGGCAATAGTCACGGTAGAGTTACCACTAACAATTCCAAGACCAGCCAATACCAGTAAGATAAGTGAGCTGTAATCCATACAGATGTTCTCCTTCGTTTATTTAGCTTTGGATATGTTCAGCGATTTGTCGCCCGTGCCAGCGGCCTGTTTCAATAAACACCTCATTGGCATTGCTGCCTGAAGCGATGACCCCAGCGACATATATACCTGGGATGTTCGTTTCCATCGTGGCAGGATTAAATTCTGGTTTGTCCAGATCCTCAGCCATGTGGACGCCAACAGACTCCAGTAGTTTTCGTTCCGGGTGAAATCCAGTCAGTGCCAGTACAAAATCATTTTCGAGCCGGAATGCTTCAGTGTCCAGCGGAGTGACTACGACATGGTCTGGATGAATTTCGGTAATACGTGCGCCTAAGTGCAGCGTGATCTTCCCTTTTTGTACCATACTGTCAAACAGTGGACGAACCCACGGCTTGATGTATTGGGACAACTCGCTTCGACGATATACCATATCAATCGTAGCTCCGACCCGCACCAATTCCATTGCAGCATCTACCGCAGAGTTACTGCCACCGATGACTGCGACCCGGGTTCCTGTATAGGGATGGGCTTCGCTGAAATAGTGCGTGACTTTATCCAATTGTTCCCCAGGAATGCCCAAATAGTTCGGATGATCAAAATATCCTGTAGCCACAACGACATAGCGTGACGAATACGTTTTGGTTATTTCCCCTTTGCTCAGGGTATGTACGGTAAATGTACCGTCATCCTGGCGATGAATGGACTGGGCCTCCTCATAATGCTGAATGTTCAAGTTATAATGAGTGGCTACCTTACGATAGTACGCCAGTGCTTCATGACGAAAAGGTTTATCATTAGGGGTGCTGAATGGAACATCACCGATTTCCAGTAGTTCGGCGGTGCTAAAAAACTGCATGTTCGTCGGATACAGAAAAATGGAGTGAACGATGTTGCTTTTTTCAATAATGACAGTTTGCAAACCTCTGCGGCTGCATTCGATTGCAGCGGATAGTCCGCAGGGTCCGCCACCGATAATGATTACGTCGTACATTTGGATGAACCTCCAGTTGTATTGGTTTATTACGCCAGTTTTGTAGGGTTAACATTATTTTGACGATTAAAAACGGATCTCAGGATTGAAGCAAATAGCTCAGTATGTGAGAAGTTTTCAAATAATAATCCTACCGCAATGCGAACACAATATCCAGCCGTTTTCAGAAAGTGATGATGGAAGGTGAAGATTGACAGCTACTTTTAGTAAACATATAATTAGATATATATCTATTTTATGTGATTAAATTCGCTTGCATAGCAAGTATGTACTAGTGAAAAGAGGTGCAATAACGATGCAACTGGATAAAATGGTCAATTATCATAAAGCACTTGCTGATCCAACGCGTATGCGAATATTACTTCTTTTGTCCCGTGGGGAGATGCATGGCCAAGCTTTGGCGAAAAAGCTGAATTTGTCTCAGCCGACTGTTACACATCATGCTTCCAAACTCCGTGAGGCTGGGCTGATTAAGGAACGACGTGATAAAAACACGGTGTATTTTACACTGAATCCAGAGCTGATCCGGCAGCATGCCGAGGCGACGGTGCGATTTATTTTCGAAAAAGGAGAGGGGGAGGAAGAGATGTCAGAGTTGAATGAAACGCTGGAGGCGTCGGTCTTACGCAATTTTTTTTCCAAGGACGGCAAGTTGCGCCAAATCCCTGCGCAGTATAAGAAAAAATTAATCGTACTTCAGATGCTGGCAGAAAAGCTGGAGCCAGGCCGCATGTATCCTGAACGTGAATTAAACGAGTGGATCAAGCAATACCATGAGGATTTTGCAACGATTCGGCGTGAGCTGATTATGCATCAGTTTATGTACAGGGAACGGGAAATGTACGAATTGAACCCGCGTGAGATGTGGACGCGCTGGGATCAAGTACACTAAACGAAACTTGACAAAGATTTCAAAAAAGTTTCGTGGGCAGCCTTGACAGACAATTGATGGACTTGTATGATAAAGGAAATTTTAGGAGGAGGCGATGTTATATGCGTACGAACATGAATGGATGGGTTCAGCAGCAGAATGACTTGTCTCCCGCACGGACGATGCACGGTTAAAGACTGTATAGATCTATAGTCTTGGCTTAGCAGTTGGTTGGCAGTAGAACCAACGAAATCCGCAGGGAGTGATTCCCTGCGGATTTTTTATGGTTAGGCATCTTGTTATCCAGTTGCTGGTTCTGGGGAGTGGTCTGTGAAGACTGCTTGCTTAAGTGAACGAACGGATCACATCGGCCTGAATCGTATACCCTCCGCAGGGAAACCCCTGCGGATTTTTTGCGTTGTTTGCATGCGGGGAGAAAAATGTATACCTATCGATCGAATAACACTACGATCAAAAAAATAATAATGATTTCAGGAGGAAAACAATGAGTATACATGAATACGGTTGGTCTGATTACTGGAACGGTTTTTGGGACCAATGGAAGCAAAGTTTTGAGGAACGCGTAGGAAATACACAGGTACGTCCTGCCCGCTTGATTGCCGATTATGGACAAAAGGTGAAACTTATCACAATGGATGGAGAACGCTGGGGAGCGGCTTCAGGTAAGCTACGACATGCTATTGTCGATCCGGCGGAAATGCCTGCCGTAGGGGACTGGCTAGCAATCACTACGCCAGATGAAGTGTCGGATGCAGTCATCCATGCCGTCTTGCCACGGAAAAGTCGAATATCTAGACAGGCCGCGGGCTTTGAGACGAAGGAACAGCTGATCGCTACCAATGTGGATACGTTGTTCCTTGTTAATGCGTTGAATCATGATTTTAATATGCGCAGACTGGAACGGTATTTAATTATGGCTTGGAACAGCGGGGTAAACCCAGTTGTCGTTTTGAGTAAGAGTGATCTTTGTGAAGATGTCGAACAACGGGTTGCTGAAGCGGAGGGAGTTGCCCCTGGTGTACCTGTTATCGTTATTTCTGCTTTGCAGAACGAAGGCAGAGAGCAACTGGAGGCGTTTCTTCAACCTGGCTGTACAGTTGCTTTGACAGGCTCTTCCGGTAGTGGAAAATCCACGATAGTAAACTGGCTCTCCGGGTCTGAAGTTCAACTGACACAGGATGTGAGGGAGGAAGACAGCCGGGGCAGGCACACAACCACTCACCGACAGCTTTTTCCCATCGCAAAGCAAGCCGTTTTGCTGGATACACCTGGTATGCGCGAGTTAAATCTGTGGGATGATTCCATGGGGGTCGCTCATACCTTTACGGATATTATGGAAACGGCGCAGCAATGCCGTTTTGCAGATTGCAAGCATAAGGGCGAAGCTGGATGTGCAGTGGAGGAAGCTATAGAGAGAGGAGAATTGTCGGAATCCAGAGTGAACAATTATCGCAAAATGCAGCGGGAACTGGAATATCAGGCGCGTAAGGAGGCAGACCGGCGCAGGAAAGATAGCCGTTCAAGCACAACCCCGGGTCGTAGGGATCAGCGAAGCGGCTGGCGACGTGATGTGGAGTGGTAAGCCGAACTGCAGTGAAGCATCAAATGTAAAAATATAAGAAAATCTATGTTGTAGTCGGCATAGGGTATAAAGGGGTGAATATATGCCGAACTACAGCATTGTGGTGGATTTATCGGATCGTCGTTTATATTTGAAAGATGGAGATCAGATTGTTCTTAGTTATCCAGTCGGTATTGGCAAACTGGCTACACAGACACCGCATGGGCAATTTACGATTATTAACAAACAGCCCAATCCCGGCGGCCCTTTCGGAGCGTTCTGGATGGGGCTGTCCAAGCCGCATTATGGCATTCACGGCACCAATGAGCCATGGTCCATTGGCAAGATGGTGTCACATGGCTGCATTCGAATGCAGAATAAGGATGTGCTTGAGCTTCAGGAAAAGGTAAGTATAGGCACGCCAGTCACGATACAGCCGTAGCGGCTAGACGACACTAGATTCTGTATCTACTCAGACGTGGATACCGCGTCATAGGCTGTATCTGTGAAGCGTATTTCATGACGAACGGCCGTAACTTTAAGTTAGATGCTGTGTTTAGTTACGATTTGGGTTGGATAGGGATACGGGCTTCAATCTGTTTGGAGCCCTCTTTGTCGTCTGCGGATTTGACTAACGGTCCCGAAAGACGTTCTCCTTGTGTACCATACGCCTGTTTGGCGTTGGTCCACATATCTTCGTTTGGTTCGAAACTTATGACTATGGTGTAACGGTTGGCAAGGCTCGGCTTTTTGACCCTCATGCTGAAGGAGCCGTCAGGCATAACTTTGGTTTGATCATCGTAGCCAAACTGCCATCGTCCCGGAAAATCAATCGTGAGTTTGACGTCCGACCCTTCCAGCAAATTGCTGCGCGCATATACATGATAATAGTTACCTTCTTGCTTCACATCAGGCTTAATCCACACTTGAGGGCTACCGTAGTCCTTAGGTTTGTTCCAGACGGGCTTAACTAAAGGGGTATTGCGTTCTTGTTCAGGATCAAATTCAGCCCCAATCCGAACTTCATGCAGAAGCTGTTTGTTTTCTTCGTATTGATATACATAAGGACCTTCCAATTTGTTGCCACCGCTACCATACAGATTTCGTATTTCATTGTCTTGGTCATCCGGACGGAACAGAACAGTCAGATCCATACTGCCCTGTATACCTGGGCGTTGTACCTGAAGTACAAAACTTCCGTCCTTTTGAATGGTGGTCTCATCCGTGTACCCAGTTAACAGGGAGTTTTTGACCGCAAGATTCCCTTTGATCCGTGCTCCGGCCGGGAGGTTGGAATGTCCTGTAACTTTCACGGTATTTTTATCAATGCTAACGCCACCTGATATTTCGACATAGCTGCTGCCTTGCTGATGAATAGGTGTATGATTGGCAGCTCGTTCATCAAGGGATGATGCGCCTTGGTTGGGATTGCCCGTTACGGTGTAGGCACGTGCTTCAGCTTCATGTTGGGCCATACTCCGGGTTGAAGCTTTGTCCCTGCTGCATGCAGCCAGCATCGTTAGGATTAAGAATGCACATAAAAGGTTCCAGCCTATTTTGGTAATCATGTGTTTAATCATGGTTTCTGCTCGCTCCTTGTCCATAGCTTCCAGACTTAACGTGATAAAATTTTCGAAACTTTATGTATTTACCCTAATTAAAGGGTATGTAATCCTGCCTGCTTTATCCTATAAGGAACGTACCTGTTTAAACAACGTACAGAATGGTTAAAAATGGATAGCCTGATCATCCCCTTGAAAAGCAGGGGCAGCTTGCTGTAAAGGAGCCTGAGTCATATGTCCATTGACCGTTTTATCTTAAAAAAGCTGGACAACTGCCGGGAAGAGCATACACGCGCTAATTTACTAGAACTGTTTAGAATACGGATTGAGAAGGCGCAGAATAAGGAACGAGGCGGTAAAAAAGGTTATCGCAGAATACTTTAAATAGAGTCTGATCAAATGCATAAGCTGCGGTAAGTCACATGTATCATGTTTCAAAGTTGCTGATATGGAGAGGGTGCTGAAATGCCCCTCTCTTTTTTGTGTCTAATGTGGACAAAAAAAAGTCCCTCTTAATAGAGGGACAATGCCAATGAATCATTTTCACTAACGCTATGCAGGATGGCTTCACAACCGACAATCTCTATACTGATCAAAGAGTTAAGACATTTTTGAAGGGCACGTTTGCCGCTGGAGATTTTATTCTCCAAAGTGTTACTTAGAAGTTTTAAAGTTTTTTGTACCGGTTGCTTATTTTCTTGATTGAAGTATACGGGAATACGTTTGTTTTGAAATGTAATTAATGTTCTCACAAAAATCACCTCGCCTGAGTTATTTCATGGCTTTATTGTAGTGCCCGTTTCTTAAAATTACCTTAAAAACACCTTATAAAAACATAAAGGTCTGAAAAATTTACAAAGTGTTCACAACAGCCTAGGGAACAATCGAATTTAGTTCTAACTAATCGACAAAATGACGTATATAGCCGTATTAGAAACGATTAAATACATATTATTGATACCAATGACTCTACTAATGTGAGAGAATATGACTAAAGTCGCTGTTTTATTTTTAGAGTGGGTATTTTGTAACAAATTGACAGTCTAATAGTCGGATGCTACAGTTACGATAGCCATTTTTCCGTAGAAATAGGCTTTTTGCGTGAACTTTGCCATATATTAAGGATCGGGAGGGATGACAGATGATCCTGACCGTGCTTTCAGGACGACAGGAAACAGAGTGGTTTGACATCGAGGTAGCTGACGAATACTCGGTGGAACATTTAAAGCTGATGCTGGGTGTGCGCATTTTCGGCGAGCCTCCGGCGGAAGGCATGCAATATATTATGGAAGCAAAGTTTCCGGAAGGGCTTTGGTTCAGGGTGGGAGATAACCAGCTACTCACAGGATCAGGCTTACGGGAAGGCTGTACTGTGCGCATTCAGCGCGCTTTTTCGACAACTCAGGACGAAGCGCCTGTGTATGGAAGGCGTTCTCTGTTTCAAAGTGAAAAAAATGGGTAAATACACACATGAAATTATATGAAACCTTGGTAAAATGAAATAGTAAGCGAAAAGGGGGACTTTTGTCTTGAATGCATTATACCAGCGATCCCCGAGATTAAGGCCGGCGCTCCGAGAGGAGAAGCTGGAGATTTTACGGCCTCCGGCTGAGCCGAGCAAGCCGTCTTTTTCTATTATATCTATACTTATTCCGTTAATGATGACGTTGGTGACTATAGGCTTTTACGTATATATGAGCAAAACAGGCAAGATGGGTAACAGTAACTATTTGATGTTCCAGATGGTCACCGTGGTCATGATGCTTACATCTTATACGATTCCTTTTTTCGTCTATTTAAATAATAAGAAGGAATACAAGCGCAATCTGGAGGAACGGGACCGGATGTACCGGGAACAGCTTCAAAAGCATCGTGAAGAACTTGAAATGAAACGCGAGGAGCAAATTCGCACACTATATGAAATTCACGGTGACCCGCAAATATGCACTCAAATCGTCAAAAACCGCAATAGTTCACTCTGGGAACGATCACCGGAGGATGAGGACTTTTTGCAGGTGCGTATTGGGACTGGACAAGTTCCCTTTCATATTAAATTGCAAATCCCACGTCCAGATGGTTATGACCGAGATCCTTTGTTGGGAGCTGCGGATGAACTGGAAGAGGAATTTCGTCTGGTAGACGCTGCTTCCATTGCATTACCGCTGTTTCAATCCAAAGTGGTTGGATTGGTTGGCGACCGGGAGCATACCCTTGCTGCGTTAAGAGTCATTTTGGCACAGGTGACGGTTCGTCACTCGCCAGATGAAGTGAAAATTGCTTCCTTCTATGACGAGCGAGAGGAAAGTGAATGGACTTGGATGCGCTGGCTTCCACATGTGTGGGATGATGACCGCATCCAGAGAATGATGTCAGACCGCAGTAGCAGTGCACATCAATTAGCTGATTTTCTGTTTGCCAGACTGAACCGTCGTAAAAATAATCGCAATGATCGCCAGGGCAAAGGAATGGAAGTCCCGTGTTATATCGTTGTTTTATCTGACACCCAGCTGATTGAGGAAGAACCGTTGCTGCCGTTGTTACTGGAGGACGGTCGAGCCATTGATGCGTGTACGATTGTGCTGGCTTCTCGTAAAGAGGCTTTGCCGATGCAGTGTCAGCTGATTGTGGAGGCTTCCAAAGAGCAGGGCGTATATGCCCGCAAATCAGAATCGGCGGAGGTTGAACAGCAAAGTTTTAAACCGGATCGTTTGTCAAAAGAGGAAGCCGATGCATTGGCGAGGTACATGGCTCCTATTCGCTTGAAGCGTTCCTCTGCTTCTGACATTCCCGCTGTGCTACCTCTGTTTGATATGATGAGCGTAGCGAGTGTGGAAGAACTGGACGTGGCAGATCGGTGGCGACGTAACCGCCATCCCGATACCTTACCTGTGCCGATGGGCGTGCGAGCAGGCGGTAAGAGGATTATGATTAACCTGCATGATAAGATAGAGCGTCAAGGACATGGTCCCCATGGCTTGATCGCCGGTACAACGGGTTCAGGGAAGAGTGAGGTTATCCAGTCCATCGTAGCCTCGCTTGCTGCCGAGTTTCATCCGCATGATCTTGCTTTTATGCTGATCGATTACAAGGGTGGAGGCATGTCCAACACGTTCGTTAACTTGCCGCATGTTGTGGGTACGATCACGAACTTGGACAATAATTTGATTGAACGCGCCAAAATATCTCTTAAAGCAGAACTGGTTCGTCGACAGAAGATATTGAACGATGCAGGCAATTTACAGCATATTGATGAATATTACAGACTACTCCAGCAGCGGCAGGAACAACCGCTGCCTCATCTGGTTATTATTATTGATGAATTTGCACAATTAAAGCGGGATCAGCCAGAGTTTATGGACGAGCTAATCAGTATTGCCGCGATTGGGCGGACACTAGGTGTCCATTTGATTTTGGCGACGCAAAAGCCCGCAGGTGTCGTAGATGATAAGATCTGGAGTAACTCCAGGTTCCGCATCTGCTTACGGGTGCAAAGCGAAGGTGATAGCCGTGACATGTTGAAAATACCGAATGCCGCGTGGATTACGAAGCCGGGACGAGGATATTTCCAGGTCGGTAGCGACGAGGTGTTTGAAGAGATGCAGTTTGCTTGGAGCGGTGCGCCGTATATAGGCAACAGCGATATTTCTTCTGCACTACCTGTACATGAAGTGAGACTGAACGGGAAACGTGAAGCGCTACTGACGGGCGGCGAACGGGCAAGCTCAGGCTTAAAAGGAGAAGAAGCCCCTAAACAGCTTCAAGTATTTATTGATTATATTGCGAATGAGGCTGCTAAGGCAGGGATCGAACGACTTCAGGGACCGTGGCTTCCGCCGCTGCCTGAATTGCTGGATTTAACAAATCTGCCGGCATGCACCGAAATAGATAGTACATCATCACCTTTGGAGTTGAAGGCCCTTATTGGTCTGGTGGATGATTTGCCGAATCAGCGGCAGGAGCCAATTTATGCATCGCTGGATCATGGTCATTGGGCTGTGTATGGCATGCCGGGCATGGGAAAAACGACCTTTTTGCATACATTGCTGATGTCCACGGCTCAGCGTTTTGCAGCGAATCATTGGAACGGGTATATCATTGATATGGGTCGAACGATGCGCGACTTTGGGGAACTTCCCCAAATCGGGGCTGTTATGATGGCTGAGGAGGATGACCGGATCAAGCGACTGTTCCGTTATCTGTTCAAGATGGTGGCCGTACGCAAGGAAATGCTTTCCGAGGCTGGTGTCAAAACAATAAGCTCTTATCGACGTTCTGCTGTTGAGGATATTCCGCAAATTGTCGTAGTTATTGATGGATATCTTAATTTCCGTAATGCTTATCCAGATGAAAATGAACTGCTGGAATCTCTTTTGCGAGAAGGAGGCAGTCTAGGTATTACGTTTATCATTACAGCGAATCGGATTACCGATGTGTTTGAGAAATTCCGCAGTAACATACCGAATGCTGTTTCTTTTGAAATGTCCGACCCGAGTGACTATTACTATGCGGTAGGACGACCAGCCAAAACGCCAGGACCGTTAATTCCAGGCCGCGCTCTGGTTAAAGGGCATGTTCCTCCGCTGGAGTTCCAGACGGCATTGCCTTCACCAGGAGAAGATGAGGCGGAGCGATCAGCACGGTTACGTCGCAATATTGCTGGCATTGTGCAGGAATGGAAAGGCAAGCACGCACCAGCCATCCTCCCATTACCTGAGCGGATTCCACTGTCGGAACTGCTTCAGCAGTGGGATCGAACAAGTGGACCATCGGGTGCACTTCCTTATGAAGTACCTGTAGGTCTACAGAGTGACGATCTTGAGCCTTTTCTCCTGAATCTGAAAGAAGGGCCCAATTTTATAGTGGGTAGTCCAATGGAGGGTGGAAAAACCTCTTTTCTAATGAGCTGGATTATATCGCTTGCTTATTACACATCACCCGATCAATTGGAGGTCTATACGATCGATACACGCTATGGAGGCGGAGGACTATCTAGATTACGGCATCTTCCTCATGTTAAGGCTGCTGCCGAAAGCGAGGAAGAAATGGGACCTCTGGTACAGAAAGTGTATGATATCGTTCAACAGCGGAACAAGGAGGGGAATGATCCCGAATTGCTCCTGGTCATTGATGATGCGGATATGTTAAGTAAGCAACTGAACGATTTTATGATAAAGGATCAGCTCTCTGCCATTGTACGGTTGGGACGTGATCGCAATGTGCATGTCGTGCTCTCGGGTGTGCCATCTGATTTCCCTACCTTTGGTGTGGACTGGTTTAATGATGTCAAGGCAAGCCAAAGCGGTATGCTATTTGGAACACTAGATTCGAATGATCTATCGTTCTTTCGTATCCCTTATTCGGAGGCGAACGCCGCTGCTGGTGGCCTAAAAGTCCTGCCACCTGGGCAGGGATACTACGTACGGCGCAAATTTACCAGGATAAAAGCGGCAATTCCCTTCTCAGAGCAAGTGAGCTGTGAGGATTGGATAACGAAAATTCGTGACCGATGGCATGTTGTAGTTTGAAGGGAGGTGGCTCATAATGTTAACGTTTCAAGCTTCCAAGCAGAAGTTAATAACCCTCAAGGCGAAGGAACTGTTTTTTCTGGCAGGCGTACTGGGTTCTGACAGACTGCTTGGGGTGGAAGATCCGTTTAAGGGCTATCTAGCAGAGGAGTTGGCGGAAGAGTGGGAGCAGGTAAAAGCTACTCTTTTGGAAAAGGGGTATCTAAAGCGGGTAGATAAGGGCAAAGAGCTAGCAATGCCTCCTACCGTTTTTTCAAGAGTCGCTATCGCGGGATTATCCAACAGGGCTTGCCGTATACGCTATGTGCGGGGAGGTAAGCGGTTTGAAGGCTATCTCCATTGCACGAACGAGCGTGTAGTGGAACTCGTGAAATCCGCTGATGAACCCGATGAGTATCGACTGTATGATCTGGGTAATGTGGAAAAGGCTTGCGAGACATTGATTGATAAAATGGGTTGGGTAGATCGACTTGTGCCTGAATCCCCCGCACTTATGTTCTCCAAGCAGGCATTTAATAAAATTTACGAGCAATCGGCAGGAGAAAGTGTGTCTCTGATCAGCAGTAAACTGACCGAGGCTAGCGGAGATGCAGAGGGGGCTGCAAGACTGGCTCAGTCTTTGAGTTCCCGTGTTGCCGAGGGAGAACTGCAATTGCTGGTATGGAACGGCAGGGAGTGGGAATCACAACGGGCAGCCTTTGTCCTGTGTCCTGCAATGAACTGGATATTTCGGATGAGCTCAAGTGGTAACGGAGACTGGCTGATTGCAGCTATGGCTTCAAGAGATCAGTTTGTGGATTTATTATTAAATTGGTTGAAACAGTCGGCAGTGAATGAAGAAGTGACAGAAGAAGGGTGATGGATATGCGCATTCGAGTTGAACCGGATGTGCTTCGGGGGCTTAGCGGGCAGCTACAGCATGCGGCGGAGCAAATTCAACAGTTAACAGCAGGTTTGGAGCAGGCGTTACAATCGCTGGATTGGGATGTATCTGCACGCGAGGCGATCTTGAATCATTGGATGCAGGCCAAGCGGATGTCAGAACAGATCCATGCTTACCTCCATACATCAGGTACACAACTGAACCGAAAGGCAGAGCAGTTTCAGTCTGTTGACCACAACTATCAAACGATTCTGTCATTTGCCAGCCAACCATTGGGACGACCCGTCACAATGCTCGATTGGTCGAATCAGCAATCACCGTCTATTCTGCCTGGGCAAGCTTCGGAAGCAGGCAGTCTGATTTCAAACCCGCAGTCTGTCGTACATGCCATTGCTGGTGTACAGTCTTCGGATGTAGAAACGTTGCATCAGGATATTCTGATGCAGGCGTCTTCTAGCAGTCCGCAGGATTGGTATTTTACTGATCCGTCTACAGCAAGAGATCAGCCTGTCGCTTAGTTGGGATCGCGTTCCGGGACAATCTGGATCGACTGCAAAATTTACTTGATTCGTTTCGCAATTCCCGACTTTATGGGACTTATTAGGTGGTTGTTTTGTTAATATTATACTGTTAGATGCTGTTTTATAGTTAAAAAGTGGGATTGTTACAATTAGGTCCTTTGCCTTTTGTAGGGAATTAAATAGCCATAGTACAATTTGAACTAGATAAAACAAAAACATTTTTATCATCAAGGAGGACGCAAAAAATGGCAGGACGCATTTTAATTACCCCAGAACAGGTTGATCAGGTGGCTAACCAATTTAAACAAAGTGGTGAGCAAAGCCAACAGATCGTTTCCAGTTTGACACAGTCCATCTCAGGTATGGAAGGTCAATGGGAAGGTATGACTAAACAACGCTTCTTCCAAGAGTTTCAGGAAGCTAGCAAACAAATGCAAGCTTTCGTAACGACTTTGAACAGCATCAGCCAAGAATTGACAGCTATCGCTAACAAATTCCGTACGGTTGACCAAACGAAATAAGTTGCCTTGCCTGATAGGCATTAACTTGTCATATACCACTCTATAAGAAGCAATATGTGAGCCATTCCTCACGGTTTGGCACAGGATGTTCAGGAAAAACCGGGCGATCTTCGGATACCCGGTTTTCTTGCCATCCATAGATGTATATAATAAGGTGAGGAAAACTAGCATACTGAATGATGTAAGGAGAGGGATGTTTCATGTCTTTTCAACCGAATCCGGGAGACGAATTGATCATAAACGGCACAGCTTATGTGGTTGGACGACATCCCGCTGCACCCGGTTTAGCCTATGCTCAAGCAGGGCGGCAGGGAATTGTATACCAGCTGAATGCCAAAAACGGAGCACCGCATGAGGCAAAAGCCCTTAAAGTGTTTTTTCCGAAGTTCCGCATCCCGGCTATGGTTTATCAATCTGAGCATATGGAAGCATACGGGGATATTCCCGGTTTGCAGGTATGCAAGCGTGATGTGCTCACTCCAGAAAGAAACGGAAGTCTGATCGCCGAGCAGCCTGATTTGCTGTATGCGGTGCTGATGCCATGGGTTCACGGTATGACATGGTTCGATTGTCTCACAGATCAGCGTCAGCTTGAGGCTTCCGATAGTCTGGCTTTAGCCAGAGCATTGGCAGGGATCGGTTCAGCTATGGAGCAAAAAGGATTGGCGCACTGTGATTTATCGGCGCCGAATGTGATGCTTCCGTTTTTTTCTGAAGTGGAACTGCCTCAAGGCACGTCAGCTGTGGAATTGGTGGACGTGGAACAAATGTATAGTACTAAAATGGATCGTCCAGATGCTCTATTGGCAGGTTCGCCAGGGTATGCCGCCCATCGTACCGTCCACAGCGGTTTATGGAGTGCGTATGCAGACCGTTTTGCAGGGGCAATTATTATAGGAGAAATGCTAGGCTGGTCTGACCGTGTTGTAGTCGACAAAGCGTGGGGCGAAAGTTATTTTGATCAGCATGAAATGCAGACGCCTTGCGAACGTTATTTTATTTTACGAAAATCACTTGAATCCCGCTGGGGCAGCAAGGTGGTAGAATTGTTCAGCCGCGCCTGGGATAGTCAGGATTTAAGCAGTTGCCCTACTTTTGGCGAATGGTTGGTTGTACTTAATGCAGTTACTGAGCAGGAAATTCCAGTTGAGGCTATAGAACCGGAGCCTGCTGCGACAGAAACAATAGAATCGGCAGCGGTGAGTGGCCTTTCCAGTGAAGCTGCATCTTCTTTGTCAGCACCTGCACCGCTCAAGGCTGAACAGGCTGCACTGCTAAATCAGGCTGCCCTGGAGCAGGGAGAGCGTGGGGTAACGGACAAGCTGTTCCGACAGGCACGTGATTTGGAGCAGCAGAACAAACCTGCTGCAGCGCTGGAAGTATACCGGTCGTTGTATCATTTTGTAGAAGACGGCAGTCCTCTGCATGTGGAGGTGTCGGCTGCGATCACAGGGCTAGAGGAGCAGTTGAATCCCAAGACGCCGGAGCAACCTGAAAAATCAAAAGCCTGGTATCGCTCCAAAGTGTTTATCGTGACAACTGCGGCCGCAGTCGTTCTGTTGGCAGCTGGAATCCCAGCCGTGAATATTCTTGCAGATCAGTCCAATCAGCGGCAAATCGAGGCGGCCAAGCAGGAAGAGGCAGCGAAGGCTGCAAAGGCGGCCGAGGAAAAGCTGGCAGCCGAGCAGGAAGCCGCTCAAAAATTGCTGACGGAGAAACAACGCCAGGAAGCGGAACAGCAGGCCAAACAGCAGGTACTTGCCGCTCAAAAGCAACAGGAAGAGCAGAAGAGACAGCAAGCCCTTATCGATCAACAGGTTAAATATGAAGCTTATCTCGCCCAAAAGGAACAAAATAAGCAGGCGGCTGCCAAGTTGGCGAAGCAAAAAGCGTATGATCAACAGGCAAAGTATGAAAAATACTTGGCTTTGAAAAAGGAGCAGGAAACCCGTGCCGCCCAGGAAGAGGCAGCTCGTAAGGCAGCAGCCGAGGCGGAACAAAAGCAAAAAGAGTCTATGCATGCACGAAACAAGGAGAACGTTCTTCAGCTTATTTCCCTGTACAACAAGGCATATGCCTCTCAGGAAGGTGGAAGCGCTGCGAAGGCAAAGAGCTTTGCGAAGCGTTTTAGAACACTATATGATAGTAATCCTTCTTATTATCGTTCTGTAGGCGAAGTGGGATATCGGGCTTCCTCGATCTATAATTTTTTAGGCGATACGAATTTTAGACTGCCTAAAATTTAATATTTCATATGTTTATATATGGGCGGAATGATAGCTACAAAACAGATGAAGATAGAAGGTAACTGAGGGGAGCATGTACAAACCATGAATTATACAATACAGGCTTCACAACGCACTCCCGCCCTGATCATTTACCTGATTGACATCAGCGCGTCGATGAACATGCTGATGGAGGGGCGGCGGCGTATTGACGTTGTATATGAAGCTATATCGTTGGCGATCCGGCAGATGGTTTTCCGATCAACCAAAGGAAATCGGCTGACAGCACGCTATCGGATTGCGATTTTAGCTTATAGTGACGACGTGTATGACCTGCTGAATGGTGTCAAGGGAATTGATGAAATCGCGGCCATTGGTTCGTTGCCCGATTTGACACCCAAACGATTTTCAGATTCAGCAAAAGCCTTCCTGCAAGCTGAGCGTATTTTGCAGGCAGAATTACCAGGGATGCAGGACTGTCCTGCACCTTTGGTCTGTCATATGACAGATGGGGTTTCCACAGGCGATGATCCGGAACCGATTGCGAAGCGCATTATGAGCATGAGTGTACCGGACGGTAATGTACTGGTGGAGAATATATTTTTATCCGACAGGTTGCTGGAAACGCCTATTCAGGACCCCCGTCGCTGGAAAGGTCTGACGCATAATACGCCGTTGCAGGATGAACATGCAGTGAAATTGCGTGATATGTCTTCTGTACTGCCTGAAAGTTATCGGGAAATGCTGTTTGAAGCAGATTATCAGTTAGGTGAAGGAGCCATTATGATGCTGCCCGGAACCTGTGCGGAACTGGTGTCCATTGGGTTCCAAATGTCGGCTGCAACGCCTGTACGGTAAGGAGGTAAAAGCATGAATCCACTGCTGTCCCTGCTCCCCGCGAGCAAAAAAAAGGGAATGAATGCAAGGCTGACTCAGCAATTTGCTTACATAAGCTCTCAGACAGGCGATCAGCCTTTATCATCTCATCACAGTCGTTTTATGTGTCGTTATGGCTATGGAAGATCTGCCGAATCTGCCAGTATGGGGGAAAGCGGACAGGATTTCGCCGCAGTACGTATTCATAAATCCGTCTGTTGTTTTGTCTTGTGTGATGGTGTCGGGCTCAGTTACCGAGGAGATTTTGCAGCCCGCTATCTGGGTTCCTCTTTACTGGATTGGATGGAACGGGGACAAGATCTGTCTGTTGATCAGTTAAGAGTGTACCTTGAACGTTTGGCAGGTACAGCGGCAGAGGAACTGGATCGGCAGCCTTTGGATCATGAATCAGGCTTAATGCGCTCGGTATTGGAAGATAAACGTCGTCAGGGAAGCCAGTCCATGTATATTTGCGGTAAAATCGAACTGCCGAAGCGTGGTAGCCGTGGCCGTCTCCGACTTGCCTGGCAAGGGGATTCACGTTTGCGACTATGGAACGGTGCCGAGGAAATTAGCGAGCTGTTCGATCATACCTTTTCTACATCGGAGCGCTGGTCTACAAGTCGTGGGCCGATTGGTGGGAAGCCTCATTGGTACGAAAGAAGCATACCCGCAGATATGCCTATGAGATTACAGGTGTATACGGACGGTTTATCCGATTTAGACCCCATTCGCGAGCCAGTCCCTGATGAGCAGATACAGGTATTATTGGACGCATCCCATACCGGGGGACTTGATGATGATGCTGCATTTATTGAGCTTCAGTGGTAAATGAATAAGCAAAAGGACGTATGCATCCATATCCATGGTTGTATAACGTCCTTTTTTTGATGAATACATAGAAAAATACGATTCGTTAAGATATTTATAGAATGTAACGAGGAGGAGAAGGAAAGACGCGCTAATGCGCGTAATATTCGTCCTTTTCTTAAATACCGCAAAGGAATAGCAAAAAATGCGCAAAAATGGTGATTATAAAGTATATCCTTTTGGGTAATCTTGTGATTATACAGATTACTGAAAGGGAGCGATACATATGAGCTACATATATGCAGGAGGCGCGCGCTTTGAAGGCAAAACCGCTCTAATCACGGGGGCTGGTTCTGGGATTGGAAAGGCAACGGCCATTCAAATGGCCAGAGAAGGAGCGAATGTCGCTCTTTTTGACGTAAGTAATGAGCGCATTTTGGAGACGGAAAGAGAAATTAATGCCATACGTGAAGGATCAGCTCGGGCATTTGACGTGGACATTGCTGATCCGGTGCGTGTGGAAAAAGCAGTTCTGGAAGCGGTTGAATTATTTGGCGGTCTGCATATCATTTTTGCTAATGCCGGGATTAACGGGGTCGTCGGACCGATCGAGGATCTGAGCATTGAGGATTGGCGGCAAACATTGTCCACGAATCTGGATGGTACCTTCCTGACGGTGAAGTATACAATACCACATTTGAAAAAGAACGGTGGTGGCAGCATTATTATTACCAGCTCCATTAATGGAAATCAGCGCTTTACCAGCTTTGGAATGTCAGCCTACAGCACATCGAAGGCGGGTCAAACCGGTTTTGCTAAAATGGCTGCGCTGGAGCTGGCTAAGTTCCGTATTCGTGTGAATGTCATCTATCCGGGTGCCATTTCGACGAATATTGATGAAACCACGGAGAAATCGGAAGGGTTAAAGCAAATTACCATCCCCGTCAAGTTTCCCGAAGGAGGGCAACCGTTGGCTGATGGGCCGGGTCAACCCGAGCAGGTAGCTGATTTGGTGACATTTTTGGCTTCTGATCATTCGCGTCACATTACTGGTGCACAAATTGTAATTGATGGGGCAGAGTCGTTATTGTTTTAGAAAATAGAGCATTCTCTGGGACAGAGAAATGTTTTGTGGTATCCTGAGTGTATTGTCTTGGTTACGGTGCGAATGTGAAGCTCACATAAAAACCCCGGGTCCTTCGCACCTCGAAATTTGTCGAAATGGATTCGGATTAGCTTTCTTCGTTAGAAGTCAATAGTCGATTCAAGCTTTTTTGGCATCGTTTTTTTCGAAAATGCATGGAATTGATATCATTAGGGTATGAATTCCTTCATTTTCGCTGTCGCACTCTATGTGAGTGCGTGGATTGAAATGGCATACCAATTGAGGAAGTGGACAAGGCTCTACGGGTCGCACTCTATGTGAGTGCGTGGATTGAAATCGTTGTATGCTCGGATGATTTACCAAGACCACACTCGTCGCACTCTATGTGAGTGCGTGGATTGAAATGTCAATCACTTCGGATGATGGTCTACCTATTACGTCGCACTCTATGTGAGTGCGTGGATTGAAATGACCTGGTTCGAGTGCATAAGTTTGGGGAGCTTGAGTCGCACTCTATGTGAGTGCGTGGATTGAAATAATGCTTCCAGCAATAATAAACCAGGTGTCATTGTCGCACTCTATGTGAGTGCGTGGATTGAAATTTTTGCCTTCATATGAAAGAATGTGAGCTATTCTGAGTCGCACTCTATGTGAGTGCGTGGATTGAAATAGGCAAGATTTTAAGATTGTGTAAGGTCACAGTCACGTCGCACTCTATGTGAGTGCGTGGATTGAAATATACCATCGCTCCTTTTTTTTATTTTTTTGTTAATCGTCGCACTCTATGTGAGTGCGTGGATTGAAATACACCATCCAAGCTCCTCACCTCAGCCTGGAAGGTCGCACTCTATGTAAGTGCGTGGATTGAAATATTGCTGTTCACCTCCCCTCTTTGATAAAAGTAGTCGCACTCTATGTGAGTGCGTGGATTGAAATAGCCGCCTTGACTGCACGCTGGATTAGGCGCTCAGTCGCACTCTATGTGAGTGCGTGGATTGAAATACGAGACTCAAATTCATTAGCTATGATCCGCGCAATCGTCGCACTCTATGTGAGTGCGTGGATTGAAATTACACTGGCAGATGATATGAATGAGAATGTCGAGAGTCGCACTCTATGTGAGTGCGTGGATTGAAATTTAACGGTTCTAATGATACTGCGCTTTTTACCTTCTTGTCGCACTCTATGTGAGTGCGTGGATTGAAATCCTCCGCGTTTTGGTCAGACGGCGCAGCCCTGTAAACGTCGCACTCTATGTGAGTGCGTGGATTGAAATATTGATTACCTGGGTACACCTGACGGGCTGTATGAGGTCGCACTCTATGTGAGTGCGTGGATTGAAATAAAGTGGAAAACACTACAAAAAAACTGTATACGAGTCGCACTCTATGTGAGTGCGTGGATTGGAATTTCTGTTCCTTGAAAAGCGAGATTGATAGAGTTGTGTCGCACTTTATATGAATGCATATATTGAAATCGTCCAAAACAAGAGATAACCAGAGCAGAATCTGCGGTCGGTCATACTCTGTATTAGAGTGTGGATTAATATATATAAAGTCCGCTCAGTGAGGTTCAAACAGAAGAAACGGGCAGCATTCAAATAGAATCTTCAGGAAGCTCAAGATAACAGCGAGGGAAACTCGCGTCTTACATTTAAATTCTATCCTGTAGATATTATGAATCCTCAGAGGAAAGACTCTGGGGATTTTTAATTTTTGTAGAGGACGAATAAAAGAGCGGTACATGCTCCTTCTCTATGAATAGTACCGCGCTGCTACAAGTTTTTTTATGTTAGTCAATTTATCTGTTAATTTGATTTTTTTAGGAGGTATTTGTCATTGGAAGTCGAAATAAGGTAAAAGTAAATAAGTCTTTATTCCTTTTTTGTTATTTTGTTAGTAAATAAGACTTGGTTCAGGAGGCACTTTAAATGAAATATATAGCTCACATTCGTCAGAAAGACGGACGTATTCAGACAGTGAGAGATCATCTACAGGAAGTGAAAGAGAGTTGTGAGCATTATGGAGGGAAAATTGGTGTCGGTCATTTGGCTGGACTGGCGGGTTGGTTACATGATTTGGGGAAAAATACAAACGAATTCAAAACGTATATTCAAGGAGCTGTGGCTAATCCGGATGCACCTTCACGCAGAGGTTCTGTAGATCATTCAACAGCTGGTGGTAAATTACTCTTTGACCGTTATCATCATTCCTCTTCCATTCATGACAAGGTTACCGCAGAATGGATCGGAAATTGTATCATTTCACATCACCAAGGGTTACGGGACTTTATTGATCCCGAACTGAATTCTCCTTTTTTTAAACGCGTTTCCAAAGACTTGGAAGAGTTTGAGCAAACAGTATCTGAATTTTTTGAAAATGTTCCACAACATGAGCTGGATCAATATTTTTCTGAAGCTAAGAAGGAACTAGAACATTATTTAGGCCTTATTAAACAGCATAAACTTCCTTCTATTGCTGCTTCACTTCTTATGAAGTACATATTTAGTTGCCTTATTGATGCGGACCGAACCAATACCCGGCAGTTTGAAGAGGGTGAAGAACCGGAGCAGCCTCTGGATAGTCATTCGTTTTTTAAAAGAAGCTATGATGCTTTGACAAACATGCTAGAGACACTTGAGAACGATAGTGACTCGGAAGAGCCAATTAATCGCTTAAGACGTGAGATGTCCCGGCAATGTGAAGCTTTTGCACTACGACCATCTGGTATATACACGCTATCCATTCCTACAGGCGGGGGCAAAACACTGGCGAGCTTGAGGTATGCGCTTAAACATGCGATGACCTTTAACAAAGATCGAATCATTTACATTGTCCCTTACACAACAATCATTGAGCAAAATGCTGCAGAAATCAGGGGTATCTTGCAGGAAGACGACATGATTTTGGAGCATCACTCTAACGTAATTGAGGGAGAAGATGAGCTTGAGAACGAAGACTATGACGTGCATCAGAAAAAA
This sequence comes from Paenibacillus sp. FSL R7-0340, assembly GCF_038002205.1. NCBI lineage: Bacteria > Bacillati > Bacillota > Bacilli > Caryophanales > Paenibacillaceae > Paenibacillus > Paenibacillus sp. FSL R7-0340. The sequence continues at coordinate 3,908,883 of NZ_JBBOBY010000001.1, read as the reverse complement.
ATAAAGTTAGCAAGAGATACTTGGGATCGTCCGATTGTTTTCACTACTATGGTTCAGTTTCTGAATACCTTCTATGCGAAAGGTACGCGTAATGTACGAAGATTGCATCAGTTGTCGAATTCAGTCATTATTTTTGACGAAGTTCAGTCGGTACCTGTGAAATGTATTTCTTTATTCAACGCGGCACTAAATTTTTTGCACATTATGGGTGATTCCAGTTTGTTGCTTTGTACAGCGACGCAACCTGCCCTTGATTTTGTAAAGCACAAGCTTCATTTTTCCGATCAGGCCGAAATTATCGAAAATATGGATGAAGTGGGCAAAAGCTTCAAACGGGTAGAAGTGGTGAATCGTACAACAACTCTGGGGTGGAGAGCCGAGGAACTGGCCGACTTTGTTCAAGAACAAATGGAAGAAGTTAATAGTTTGCTTGTGATTCTGAATACAAAAATGGCTGTACGCAAGCTATTTGACCAATTAACCCAACGTGAGGGATTGGGAGAAGGTGGCGCAAGATTATTTCATCTGAGCACGAATATGTGTGCGGCCCATCGTAAAGATGTGTTGTCCGAACTAAAACAGGCCCTTGAGGCAAATGAGCGTGTCATCTGTGTTAGTACGCAGCTTATTGAAGCAGGAGTCAATATCAGCTTTGAATGCGTTGTTCGCTCACTATCTGGGCTGGACTCTATTGCGCAGGCAGCAGGTAGATGTAACCGACATGGCAAGGATAAGCTACGGTATGTGTATATCATTAAATCGGCTGACGAGAATCTTTCAAGGTTGCCTGAAATTCAGATTGGCAGGGAACAGACAGAGCGTATATTAAATGAGTTTGAGCAGAACCCGCAACGATTCGACTATGATTTATTATCTGCATCAGCAATGAAAGCCTATTTTGAATATTACTATCACAATATTAAAGAAGAAATGGATTATCCCGTTTCCAAGCTGGAAAAAAATTTGTTCGAATTGTTGAGTGCAAACAAGGACTATTATGGAGCTTATAAGAAAAAGTGGGGTAAAAATCCCGAGATTCTAAGCCGCCCATCTATAGCGACTGCGGAGCAATATTTTGAGGTTATCAGTAACAAGGCTACATCAGTATTGGTACCTTATAATGACGAAGCAAAAGAGTTAATCTTAGCGTTTAATGGTGAACTGGGCAGTTGGGAACTGGGTGGGCTACTGCGGAAACTGCAACCCTATGTCGTTAATATCTATGACTATGAGCTAAAAAAGCTGGAGAAAAACGGTGATCTATATCCTTTATTGCATGGTCATGTTCTGGCATTGAGGGAAACGGCTTATTCTGGGCAATTTGGAGTTGGGTCAGAGGGTGAAGGGGAATGGTCGATGGCTATGATCTAAAAGAGAAAACCCGCCAAAGGCGGGCACTCAAATAATCCTATATAATTTTCAATCCACGCTTCTCAGCGACACATTGAGTGTAGCACAGGATGAGAAACACAATCAATCTGCAAAGTGATGGTTGTATTTATTTGGAATATAGTATATGCTGAAAAAGTGAATTCTATAAAAATAAATGATCCTTTATAAGAAGGGGGGATAAAAATGCGGAATCAAATTGAGTTTGAGGTGTCCGGAAGATACGCTCTTTTCACAGACCCATTAACCAAGCTTGGAGGAGAAAAATTTTCATATCAGGTTCCTAGTTATGAAAGCTTAAAGGGGATTGCGGAAAGCATCTACTGGAAGCCCACCCTGATCTGGTATATAGACGAGGTTCGAGTTATGAATGTTATCCAGACCGAGTCAAAGGGAATTCGCCCTATTGAATATAGCGGGGGAAATACCTTGGCTTACTATACTTATCTCAAAGACGTTCGTTATCAGGTTCGTGCGTATTTTGAATTCAATCTTCATCGTGAAGACCTCATTTATGACCGCAACGAACATAAGCACCATAATATTGCTAAACGGGCGGTCAAGGCCGGAGGACGCAGAGATATTTTTCTGGGCACGCGTGAATGCCAAGGCTACGTTGAACCCTGCGTTTTCGGCGAAGGAGCGGGGGACTACGATGAGGTTCCTGAAATTGATTTTGGCACAATGGTGCATGGGATCAGCTATCCAGATGAAACCGGTCGAAAAGAACGGGAAACCCGGCTTTGGAGGGCCAAAATGCAATATGGTGTAATCCGCTTTATTCGTCCGGAGGAGTGCACACTGGTGCGTAAGACAGGTGAGGGGGCAGTGAAAACGTTCAGTTCTGCCAACATGCAAGATGTGGACAGTCTGTACGAAGAAATGTTCGTGGATGGGGGAAGTGAATGAGCTGGCTGGCGAATTTATATAAAACGTATGAAAAACATACGCGTGATGTCGGACAATTTGAGAAAAAGAAAAATAACCGTGAATACGCGTTGATCCCCGTATCCCATACGACACAGAGCGCTCACATAGAGGTCAATCTGGACGGGGAGGGTAACTATCTTTCAGCAAAAGTTATCGACAAAAACGAGGGGAGCACTATTATTCCATGTACGGAGGCCTCAGCTAGTCGGACAAGCGCTCCAGTTCCGTATCCACTTTTTGACAAGCTTGTCTATGTGGCAGGCGACTTTGTACAATATTGTGGCGAAGTAAAAGGAACGCCACACACAGATTATATGAAGCAATTGCGTTCCTGGTGCGAATCTCCCTATGGGCACTCGAAGGTAAAGTGCGTTCATGAATATCTGGCCAAAGGAACTCTCATAACAGATCTGATCCGGGACAAAGTTCTCTGGATTGACAGTCAGGGCAAATTGATTGAAAAATGGACGGCAGCACTAGAAGCGGAGCGTGGGGAAAAGCCTGATATTTTCAAAGTAATTGTCTCCGATCAAAGTGCGGCTTTTATTCGCTTCGCGGTTCAGGTGCCAGGGGAGGTAGAGTCCAGATTATGGCGTGACCCATCTGTTCAGCAATCTTTTATCCAATTTTATGAGATGAGCTTAGTGGAAAAAGACTTATGTTATGTGTCGGGTGAACTGTTGCCTTATGCAGACAAGCATACTTCGCGCATCCGCAACTCCGCTGACAAATCCAAGCTGATTTCAGCGAATGATTCTGACGGCTTCACCTATCGGGGACGATTTCGTAGCAGCCGCGATGCGGCGACGGTCAGCTACGAAGTATCTCAGAAGGCTCACAATGCCTTAAAGTGGCTGATCGAACGTCAAGGGATTACTGTGGACGGTAGAGTTTTCCTTGTGTGGGGAATAGAAAGTCTGGACATGCCTGATCCGCTCGGTGATACGTTCAGCCTGTATCAAGATGAGGATGAAGAGCCGACAGGAGGAGACAGTACTCATAAGGAATTTGCTAATCAAGTGCGTCGCGCCATTGGCGGTTATCGTTATGATGGCGATTATGCCTCCAATGTCATCATTATGGTATTGGATGCGGCAACACCGGGGCGGCTGGCAATGGTATATTACCGTGATCTGAACAAGGAGATGTTTCTGGATCGGTTACAAGCTTGGCACGAAACCTGTTACTGGCAACATCGGTATCGGAAAAGTGCAGATAACAAGAACATTACCTTTATTGGAGCACCTGCAACGAGAGATATTGCCTTTGCAGCCTACGGTCCACGAGCGAATGATAAGATTGTCAAAGGTTTAATTGAACGGATGCTTCCATGCATTATTGACGGACGAAAAATTCCGCTTGATATTGTACGCTGTGCGGTTAATCGTGCCTCTAATCCAGTGGGCTTGGATGAATGGGAGTGGGAGAAGACGTTGAGTATCACCTGCGCATTGGTAAACAAAACATTTGAGAGGGAGGGCTTTGAAGTGGCTTTAAATACCGAAAATAAAGACCGCAGCTATTTGTTCGGCAGGATGTTGGCGATTGCGGATGTACTGGAAAGACGGGCACTGGGTCGGGAAGAAAAACGGGCTACAAATGCGGTTCGTTATATGAATGCTTTTGCACAGCGGCCTAGTCGAACCTGGATGATTATCCAGTCGAATATTCAACCGTATCAGGCAAGAATGGGAACCGATGCGGGATATTACAATCGCCTGCTGGATGAGGTAGGTGCACAGCTAGAAGCTGAGAATTTTACGGACAAACCGTTAAGCGGTCTGTACCTGCTCGGATTTTACAGCCAGCGTAACGATTTGTACACGAGCAAGAAAGATAAGGAAATAGGAACTGATACCGAACAAGACCAGGAAAATAATGAACAGGGAGAGATCGTATAAATGAGTGTACTTGACCATAAAATTGATTTTGCCGTTGTACTGTCAGTTCGTAATGCTAACCCGAACGGTGATCCGTTGAATGGCAATCGTCCGCGCCAAAATTATGACGGTTACGGTGAAATTTCCGATGTATGTATCAAACGCAAAATCCGTAATCGTCTACAAGATACGGGGGAATCCATTCTTGTACAATCCGATGAGAGACGTGTGGATGCTTACCGCAGCATTAAAGAACGTGTAGACGCTAATGAGGAAGTACAGGAATTTGGTAAGGGCAAAAAGCAAAACAATGAGCTTTACGCCCAAGCAGCCTGCAAATCCTGGATCGATGTACGAAGTTTTGGGCAAGTATTTGCTTTTACCAAAGAGGATATATCCCTGGGCATTCGTGGACCTGTGTCTATACATACGGCGGTAAGCCTTGCTCCTATTGATATTTCCAGTATGCAAATTACCAAGAGCGTCAACGCAGTAACCCCGAAGGACCCTAATAAGAAAAGCTCTGATACGATGGGGATGAAGCACAGGGTTGATTTTGGCGTCTATGTTTTTTATGGAAGTATAAATACACAATTGGCGGAAAAAACCGGATTTACCTATGAGGATGCGGAGAAAATTCGGGAAGCTTTAAGAACACTGTTCGAAAATGATACCTCTTCCGCACGTCCTGATGGGAGTATGGAAGTTCATCATCTGTACTGGTGGGAGCATAATTCCAAATTAGGGAAATATTCTTCGGCTAAAGTCCATCGTTCACTACAAATTCAGCTAAATAAAGATGTGAGCGAAGCGAGGTCTTTTGAGGATTACGTATGCACGGTTCAACCGCTCGAAGGCTTAGAGGTCCAAGAGTATGCAGGGCTATAACGAAGAAGATTATTTGCTGCTATCCGGTTTACAGCATTTTAATTTTTGTAGAAGACAGTGGGCGCTTATTCACATTGAGCAGCAATGGGAAGAAAACGTGCGGACGATTGAGGGCAATCATTTGCACAGGAAAGCCGATCAGCCCATGATTCGTGAAAAAAGAGGGGATAAGCTCATCGTACGCGCGTTACCTGTACATTCCAGAGAGCTTGGAATTACAGGAATCTGTGACGTGGTAGAGTTCATATGTGATCCCCTTGGTGTTCCGCTTGCAGGGGAGGAAGGTACCTACCTTCCTTTTCCTGTTGAATACAAGCGTGGCAAACCGAAACGAAATGACTCGGATCATGCACAATTGGTCGCACAAGTGATGTGTCTTGAAGAAATGCTCGTGTGTGAGATTTCAAAAGGCTACTTTTATTACGATGAGATCAAACACCGTGTAGAGGTCATCATCACGGCGGCTGACCGCGAGCGTGTGCGTACAAGCTTGCAGGAAATGCGGCATTATTTTGAGCGAAATCATACACCTAAAGCCAAAGCGGGACCACACTGCCTGAGCTGCTCACTACATAACATATGTGTTCCCGAAATACTGAATAAAAAATCAGTTTCAAGCTTTATTGAAAGCAGGATAGCTGAATGAAAAAATTACTAAACACATTATTTGTGACCATGCCAGATACGTACTTATCACTAGATGGGGAAAATATCGTGATCAAACAAGAAGAGTCCATTCTTGCACGGTATCCTTTGCACAATTTGGAGGCGGTTTGCACTTTTGGCTATTCAGGGGCCAGTCCAGGCCTCATGGGAGCTTGTGCAACACGCAATATAGACCTAACCTTTATGACACGAAGCGGACGCTTCTTGGCGAGAGTTACCGGGGAAAGCCGGGGAAATGTGGTACTGAGAAAAGAACAGTACCGGATTTCCGATGATGATAGAAGAAGTGCTCTTGTAGCCAGAAATATGATTATAGGCAAAATATATAACCATAAATGGATTTTGGAACGGGCAACGAGGGATTATCCACTTCGTATTGATACGGAACGCATGAAGAAGGTGACCGCTTCTTTGACAGAGATCATGAAGCAAGTCCGAGAAGTGGAGGAACTGGACATTTTACGCGGTTTGGAGGGGACGGCGGCAGTTCAGTACAATTCCGTGTGGGATGATCTGATCTTGCAGCAAAAAGATGATTTTTACTTCCATGGGCGCCATAAGCGCCCACCGCTAGATAATGTGAATGCCCTATTATCTTTTGCCTATACATTGTTATCCAACGATATGAAATCTGCACTGGAAGCTGTCGGTCTGGATGCTTATGTAGGTTTTCTGCATCGAGATCGTCCAGGGCGAGCCTCCTTGGCACTGGATGTGATGGAAGAGCTTCGAGGAGTATATGCCGACCGTTTTGTCCTTACATTGATTAACAAAAAATTGATTCATGGGAAAGGATTTTACAAAAAAGAAAACGGGGCTGTGATGATGGACGATGATACGAGGAAAATCGTACTGAAGGCATGGCAAGAACGGAAACAGGAAAAAATGATTCATCCTTATTTGAATGAGAAAATGTCTTGGGGACTGGTGCCCTATTCACAGGCTTTGCTCTTGGCTAGATATATTCGGGGAGATTTGGACGAGTACCCTCCATTTTTGTGGAAGTAGGTGTGAACACTTGCTCATTTTGATCACGTATGATGTAAGTACAGTAGACAGAGAAGGTAGAAAAAGACTGGCAAAGGTTGCGAAAAAGTGCGTAGATCACGGACAAAGGGTGCAAAATTCTGTGTTTGAATGTATTTTGGACTCGACCCAGTTCCGCAGCTTAAAGTATGAACTCGAAGAATTAATAGACCCAAAAGAAGACAGCTTGCGCTTCTACAACTTAGGAGATAACTACAAGAAGAAAGTAGAACATATAGGGGCAAAGGAAGCTTATGATATGGAAAGCCCACTGATTTTGTAAGGTGCGAATGTGAAGCTCACATAAAAACCCCGGATCCTTCGCACCGCGAAATTTGTCGAAAAGCAATTAAATCAGTTACCTTCAGTAAAAGTCAATGGTTGACTCAAGCCTTTTTGGCATCAGTTTTTGCGACAATGTGTGGAATTGATATCATTAGGGTATGAATTCCTGCATTTTCGCTGTCGCACTCTGTATGGAGTGCGTGGATTGAAATTCCCGGTACCATTGAGCAAATATACCCAACATAAAGTCGCACTCTGTATGGAGTGCGTGGATTGAAATAAAACATAGATACTTCTCGATCTATAAAGTTATAAGTCGCACTCTGTATGGAGTGCGTGGATTGAAATTTTGATCTGACCGCCTGAGCGGTGCTGACGTTTGAGTCGCACTCTGTATGGAGTGCGTGGATTGAAATCAATTAGATAAAGTTGGGGATGCGGTCAAAGAATTGTCGCACTCTGTATGGAGTGCGTGGATTGAAATTTCCCACTCTACCAAGTCCTCAGAAAAACCCGTGTCGCACTCTGTATGGAGTGCGTGGATTGAAATCTCTGCCCGCTGTAGAGCATAATAAGATTGCTCAGTCGCACTCTGTATGGAGTGCGTGGATTGAAATTCTTTATCCTTCAAACGCCGCTTGCTGCCTGGCGTCGCACTCTGTATGGAGTGCGTGGATTGAAATCCACCTGATGAACCGAATGGTGAATATATCATTTTGGGTCGCACTCTGTATGGAGTGCGTGGATTGAAATACTATGGTTGAATTGTCGCAGACTTTAAAGAACCTGGTCGCACTCTGTATGGAGTGCGTGGATTGAAATCGTCAGTCGTCCCGTTCGTATCTTTTTACTGTCAAGTCGCACTCTGTATGGAGTGCGTGGATTGAAATATCCATAACCTTGTTGATATCTTGATCGTAACCATTGTCGCACTCTGTATGGAGTGCGTGGATTGAAATAATAATATAGCCCCTAAAGGGCAAGGAGAGGAATAAGTCGCACTCTGTATGGAGTGCGTGGATTGAAATACCTTCATTATATAGACTCAAATCGACATAAACGAGTCGCACTCTGTATGGAGTGCGTGGATTGAAATGAGAATCCAGTTCTACACCGCCAAGCAGAAGGCGCCGTCGCACTCTGTATGGAGTGCGTGGATTGAAATAGTTAAAGCCCTACGACACCGTGGTGCAGGATATCGGGTCGCACTCTGTATGGAGTGCGTGGATTGAAATTATAGATAGCGTTGATGTGGATAAGCCAAAGAAAATGGTCGCACTCTGTATGGAGTGCGTGGATTGAAATCCCATTGCTGTGAGCACGGCGACGTCCCGATTTCGGTCGCACTCTGTATGGAGTGCGTGGATTGAAATGTACTGTACCGCACCACCATTACGACTATCATCCGTCGCACTCTGTATGGAGTGCGTGGATTGAAATACCTGTCAGACAACAATAGCGACGAGGCGTTTTTCAAGTCGCACTCTGTATGGAGTGCGTGGATTGAAATGCCAGCGTCACTCCACTCATTATCATTCGCCGTCGGTCGCACTCTGTATGGAGTGCGTGGATTGAAATAACTTGAAGTGGAGGCCGTACACGTTAGGTATAAGTCGCACTCTGTATGGAGTGCGTGGATTGAAATCGCAACTGGTTTTCGATAGTTGAAAGCTTTAAGAAGGGTCGCACTCTGTATGGAGTGCGTGGATTGAAATCTTTAGGTGCAGTTCGTTCCTGCCGAAAAATTGAGGTCGCACTCTGTATGGAGTGCGTGGATTGAAATCCAAACCTCCTTATTACGCTGACCGTGTACCTTTGCCGTCGCACTCTGTATGGAGTGCGTGGATTGAAATAATTGATCTACGCTCTATGCGTTTTTTGCGCTCAGCGTCGCACTCTGTATGGAGTGCGTGGATTGAAATAGGACGGTGACTCCATCCCTAAGCGCCATCCCTGAGTCGCACTCTGTATGGAGTGCGTGGATTGAAATAGTTTGTTGTGGTGCTGCTGTTACTTATTGGACTTGGAGTCGCACTCTGTATGGAGTGCGTGGATTGAGATGATATGGGGAAGGATTACGCAAAATTTTCAGGAGGTCGCACTCTGTATGGAGTGCGTGGATTGAAATAATATCGGTACTGGGGATATCGTCACTTTAATTGACGTCGCACTCTGTATGGAGTGCGCGGATTGAAATTTGCTAGGACTTGAAGAATTAACAGTAGAAGCTAAAGTCGCACTCTATATGGGTGCGTGTTGGAGACGTAGTATATTTCATAAGGAGGTTTTGTATTGGCTCCGGCGCATTATCGCTACTTTTTGGAGTAAGGAAGAAGACAATGACGCTTTTGAGGCAGGTGTTCAATCTCTTCTAATGAAAATCTCAGAACAATACAAACTAACGTATGGCGAAAAAACACAGCTGCTTGCTTCAATGATACTAGAGTATTCGAAATACGTAATAAGATGGGAACGTCACAGTACAATGGATGAAGAAGGAATGTGGGAGTAATTGAGACAAATGCGGCACTGGAGTTGAACGAACTGGACTTGATAGAGGAGAGGAGGAGAGAATGAAAACTTCTGTATGGCTACATAATTATACTCAATTCACAGCCCTAGGACCTATTAGCACCGAAAACAGTACCATTTTGCGTGGCTCTAAGGGGGGAAGAGCAGCCACCTTAGAGCCAGTACATCCCGCCAAGGAATTTAGTAGCAGGACGGCGTGTTTTTATTGAGTGAGTTAATTTGTCCGAAAAGGCACATATAAGTTATTACCTGCCAGTCATTATTTATATTTTTCTAATACACTTTTCTTCAGCTCATTATACTGATTATTAGTAGCTTGTAATGTTTTTTCTTCTGCATCAGTCCCAGACAAATCATGCTTTCCTTGTTCTAAAGCATTAATCCAATATCCACCAAGCGGCTCACTCCATACTAAAAATAAGATGTATTCCTTCCCTTCTTGCATTGGTGTGTAATCTTCATAATTCATTCTAATACTGCCCTGTTTGTCTTGGATCACATAGGTAGGCTCGAATGCTACAAGCTCAGAACCGATTTCCTTTTTTATGGAATCTTTATATACTTTAGTTACTTTGACCTTAGTTTCTGTTCTACCTGAAGGCCCCCAATCAAAATTTTCAATGACATTTTTGCTTTCTCCGGTTGCAATGACTTTAACTACAGCATCAGATTGAGCTTCCGCATCATCTGCATTTGTGAAAATTGCATGGTTGGCTTCAATTTCACCTGTACGTAATATAGATGAAGGGTCTTTCATAGCAATTAGATTAGCATTATGTTGGGCTTGCTTACTTATTGCCGCACTATTTGAATATGAATAGGAGAAAATCCCCATCCCAAGTGCTAGAGAAGCAGCGACCGTCAATACCAGTTTTTTCCTCATGTTTAATTCCCCCATTTCTTAACCACATGTGAAGTATCTGTTGATGTAGGTGATGAGAGAGCATATCTACCTGATTTCATCCAATGTTCTCCTGCATGAGCAGGAGCATTTTGAAAGTGGTTTAAGCCAAGTACATGACCAAGTTCGTGACCAGCATTCATAAATCTTTCTGATTGTGACCAGCCGCTTGTCCAGCCTGCATCTAATACAACTCTAGCCACATCATAATTTGACCCATTTGTTATGGCTCCAGCGTCAACTTGCTGTCCGTTAGAAAGAAAGTAAGAGGTTGATCCGTAAGTACCTCCAGGAAGTGAGTAATTCCCGGCATAAACTTTTAATTTTGCACTTGAGGAACTTCCAGAACTCCATCCAATTCTAGATGATGTTGCATCCCACTTACTTCTCGCATTGTCTACAGCACCAGTTTGGCCGTATGTTGAAAGAGATGAATCGTACCAATAGGAGATATTACTTGCCCCACCTGATATAGAACCAATTTTAATATGCGCGGCTCCAGTGTCAGCGCTTACTGTTGCTGCCATTAAAGATAAAACAAATGTCATTGAAGTGATAATCAATTTCGTTTTCCATTTCACTTTTCTCAATGTTTGTTCCTCCTATGGAATTTTTTATAAATCAACGATCAACTATATAGACGTTGTTATTCAGCAAAAAGTTTCCATATTATAATATTTTTTGTCATTTTTTATTTCAGTAGCCTTGATAAGAGGAGGAGAATGAAAGCCTCTGTATGGCTACATAATTAGAATGGCAAAAGTAAAGCTGATCCCTTCTTGGATCAGCTTTACTTTTAACTCAATTCACACCCTACGACCCATCTGCAAGGAAAACAGTACCATTTCACATAAGGGATTCTATGGTTTTAGCGTTCTTCCCTTAAAGAGAATATACGACAGCTCATGTTTGATAATTTTATTATTCTCAATTGTTTTCACATAATCTATGTCATATTCGCGAGTTACAATTTCATCCTTATCTATATTGGGTCTTTTACGATTTCTATTTTCCCCGGCCGTGCTATCGTCAGAAAAAATAAAAGTGGTATTTAAATCTTCAATGCCCTCACTAATCTTTTTCCCTGTCATATTCTTAGCTGTAATGGCCAGATGAATTTTTTCTCCCATGGCCAATTTGTACGATAATAACTGAAATGCATTTTCATTATCAACATGTTCTCTAAAATGATCCAAATCTTCTACATTCTCCATCATAGGTGTCTTCATTAATTCTTTCCCTGATAGGGAATACAGTTTATTTTGCTGATCCCATTCCTGGTGTATGTCTAAGTGCTTAGTAAGTACCCCTAAAGGGACAAACATCGCATTTTTATAAAGCACAGGGACGGTATCCATCACGGACGTGCTCGAGTCGGTAACAATCTCAGTGGAGTTCATTTTAAACTCAACCTTGTGTGTTCCAAACTTAATTGTGGCCGTATTAGAAGTTGGGTTAAACGTAGTCTGTCCCCCCAACAAATCATTAATGGATCTCAAAGGCACCATATAGCGATTATTCTGATCAATATAAGGTGCTTTAGGAGCTGTGAACAAGACATAGTAATTGTTAATCTTCAAAAATGGAGAGCTTGGAGCTATACTCTGAGCTGACATTTTTCCTGTATAGGGTTGAGAAAAGCAAAAAAACAATGCACCTATAAGCATAATTCTGAACAACATCTTTCCCACAAAATTTCCTCCTTAAAAGAGAGGGGTGAAGCAGCCCCTCTCATAAAAATTCAGTCTAAAAATATACTGTCTGTTTCCTCTCCTCCATGCACGTAATCCACTTCAACTTTACTCCGTGGCATAGAACAATAATCATAGGTTTGACTGTTACGCCAAGGGATATTATCTTCTGAATTTGAACCGATATAGGATGTGGCCCAACGAACTCTTCTAATGTAAGATCCATCATTATAGTCTTGTCGATCTTGTATCTGCCCTATACTTGTCGTTCTTTTGATAAGGTTACCGTTGCCAGTAGCAGTCCAACCTGGGGCCGGCTCGACATAGCTCCTACTTATCTTTTCACCGTCTGCATAACCTGTTACAGTCAAGGCAATGTTACCGTCAGAAGGAACATGAAATTTCATTTGTACTTCCTGATCGGGTTCAAAACGTGGCTTAAAAGTATAAGGGTTCTTCACACCTTCAATAAGCATAAAAGTAGCCCAGTCATTATATTTTGTACTATGCTGCAAACCAACATCAACCGCCATATTGGTGTTACTCCAACCACCCATATAGATAAATCCTGTGCTTCCATTATAACCACTATTATTATCACGAATCTCTCTAGCACTTGGTAAATGAACCCGTGTACTAGCCCATGCAAACCCTATATGTGACCATACCGAACGATACGGCCCGTTTCTCAGGTCTCGACATTCAGGAAAGCTCGCGGAGTTAGTGCTAAAATCCATTGGTGTTAATGAGTGATTTCCCATACACGCTGGTTTAGGCTGTAATACGGGTAAAGTATATAACTGCCCCGTTGAATCTTTATACCTATTATTTTTATACGTAGTATCAGTTACGGATGTGAGGGATGAATTCGAATTCTTATACGTAACCTGACTCACTGGTTCCAGGGGGATAACTTCCTGCGTTAAACTTTCCTTGTTTACCAGCACTTATGATGTACATTCAATCTCGTATGATGATGATATAAACAGGGACTATTGAGGTATTTATATGAAAACTGGATTATATTATCATCCAGGCAGAATTAAATCTGACCAATGTCCTGTCATCATGAACGCATGGCATCACAGAGAAGTGAAGGAGCTGGTGATTTTACGCTGTTTGGAGGGGAGGGAGGCGGTTCAGTACAATTCCGTTTGGGATGAACTGATTTTGTAGTGAAAAATTGATTTTTACTTCCATGGACGCCATAAGTGCCTGCCGTTAGATCATGTGAATGCTTTGTTATCTTTTGCCTATACACTGCTGCCCAACGATATGAAATCAGCACTGGAAGCCGTCGGCTTGGATGCTAATGTAGGTTATCCGGGATGAGCCTCCTTGACACTGGATATGATGAAAGAGTTTCGAGGCGTATGCCGGCTGTTTTGTCCTGTTTTTGATTAACAAGAAAATGATTAGATAAAGGATTTTACAAAAAAAGAAAATGGGCTGTCATGATGAAACGATGATATAAGGAAAATCGTAATGAAGGCATGGTACAATGAAACAGGATAGGATTATGTATCTCTATTTGAATGTATTTTGGATTTGCCCAATTTAGACGTTTAAAGTATGAACTAGAAGAATTAATAGACGAAAGAGAACTTAGCCTGCATTTCTACAATTTGGGTGATAGTTATAAAAAGAAGAAGAGCATATAGGGGCTAAGGAAGCTTCCAATATGGAAAGCTCACTGATTTTATAAGGTGCGAATGTGAAGCTCACATGAAAACCCCGGGTCCTTCGCACCTCGGAATTTGTCGAAAAGTATAGAAAATGCTATCAGTGAGAAAAAGTCAATGGTTAATTTAAGCCTTTTAGACATTGCTTTTTTCGAAAATGCATGGAAATGATATCATTAGATAATCAATTACTGCATTTTCGCTGTCGCACTCTATATGAGTGCGTGGATTGAAATAAGCTCCACAAGTAGTTGCACAGACTACGCATGACGTCGCACTCTATATGAGTGCGTGGATTGAAATCCCACACTTGCAGGAGCCTGGGGCGGACAGCTTTGTCGCACTCTATATGAGTGCGTGGATTGAAATTTTATCTCCACGGATTTATTGTAAATCCGAAGTTGTCGCACTCTATATGAGTGCGTGGATTGAAATTCTCTTGAACACAATATACCATGTTTTGAACACAGTCGCACTCTATATGAGTGCGTGGATTGAAATTTGGCGGCGGGCTTTGGTTGTTTGATTGTCGGGGTCGCACTCTATATGAGTGCGTGGATTGAAATAAATTTTCGTATCTATACGTTCCACCGATTAACGTCGCACTCTATATGAGTGCGTGGATTGAAATTCATTTGCTGATTAGGGTACCCGTTAATGATTTCAGGTCGCACTCTATATGAGTGCGTGGATTGAAATGATTCTGAACGCGGTAATACTACGTAAATCACCAGTCGCACTCTATATGAGTGCGTGGATTGAAATCGACGCCGAACGGGAGTAGGTTATGTTACCGTCCGGTCGCACTCTATATGAGTGCGTGGATTGAAATATTTGCGAAAATGACAGTATCTTAGCTATCAGACGTCGCACTCTATATGAGTGCGTGGATTGAAATATGATGAATGGAGGACGTCCTCAAGAAAGAAATAGGCGCACTCCATGTGACAATTGACGATGCGGCAGGATTCACGGTCAGTCGTTACGGCATATGGTTTTGTTTGACTGGTATGCTTTGCATAGTTCTCAGGGCTTCAGCCGCAGAAGGAAGAAAATAAAATCGAAGTGAAACGATCTTTGTGATATGTACAATGCTCGCAATGGGCGCGATGAGAGGCAATGATGCGGGGGAATGAGGCAAGAATATGAGTGCGTACAGGGGATAAAATGAGGAAGAACCACCGAAGGATGAAAAATCCAGTGCGGTGGTTCTTTTTTTTCACTCGTCTTGTATGCCATCATTATAGGGGGAGGGGATGAAGGATGTTCCAGGATTTCAAGCTCGTAAGTGACCGGCCGGTCTCGATACAAGTAAAAGAATACGTCAATCGTTTAATTATAAAAGGGGCGCTTCAGGCGGATCAGAAGCTACCTTCCACACGAGAAATGAGCGTTCTGCTTAAGGTGAGCCGCAATACAGTCATTGCAGCCTATGAAGGCTTGGAGGATGACGGGTTTACGTATGCGATTCCCGGAAAGGGTAGTTATGTGGCCGCCATGGTGGGCCAGTCGGCCGTAGATAACGGAGGATCTGACGGTTCTGCCACCTGGGAGATCGACTGGAAGGCAAGAATGAACGAGTATGCTGTATCGGCTGTTGATCTGGATATGATGAAGCAGGGCATTCGTGCCCAAAAGGGAACTATCTCGTTCACAAGCATCGCTCCGGATGAGCAGCTGTTTGATCTGGGGGATGTAAGGCGAGCTTTTATGGATCGGATGGCAATCGAAGGGCAGGTGCTGCTCAACTACGGCTATGCCAAGGGCTACAAGCCGCTGATTGATTACCTGATGCATTATATGGAGAACAAAGGCGTCGATATAATTGGCAAGGATATGCTGATTACAGGCGGGTTTACAGAAGGCTTTGACATTGTGCTGTCGGCTTTACGCCCTTCTGCACGCCGTGGAGCGGCAATTTGTGAAAATCCGACCCATCACACAGCGATCAAAAATTTGAAGTTGCAAGGATTTGAGATTACCGGCATTCCGATGAAGTGTGACGGTATTGATGTAGAGCGGCTAGAGGAGGTATTACAGACCAATAGCTTCGATTTGGCCTATTTGACTCCTTCCTATCATAATCCGACAGGCATCGTCATGTCGCCAGCAAAGCGTAGCGCTGTTATGAAATTAATGATGCGCTATCAGATTCCGGTGATCGAGGATGGATTCAATGAGGAGCTACGCTACTCGGGAGCGCATGTTGCGCCCTTAATAGCGACAGCAGGCCAAGGGAACGGAGTAATCTATATTGGCAGCTTCTCCAAGGTGCTGTTCCCTGGCTTGCGTGTAGGCTGGGTGCTTGGAGACCGAGCACTGATTGACACTCTGGAAAGCATTAAGCGTGCGCGCACCATTCATACCTCAACAATCGATCAATCGA
This sequence comes from Paenibacillus sp. FSL R7-0340, assembly GCF_038002205.1. Taxonomy (NCBI): domain Bacteria; kingdom Bacillati; phylum Bacillota; class Bacilli; order Caryophanales; family Paenibacillaceae; genus Paenibacillus; species Paenibacillus sp. FSL R7-0340. The sequence continues at coordinate 3,892,627 of NZ_JBBOBY010000001.1, read as the reverse complement.
TTTTATACCAATATATGCTTAACGGAAATTTCGATAAACATGTAAAAAAAGCACGTACAGAGTATAAGCGCAAATATGAGCTGACAAAGGCATGCTGTGAAGCACATCTTCCTGAGGCGCAGGTGTCTGGTGACGGAGGCTTGCATTTGTTCCTTACCTTCCCGACAGGCGTAAATACACGCAAGTTGCTAGAAGCTTGCACAGAACAGGGCGTCATTTTCACACCGGGAGACAAGTTTTTTATTCAAGAAGGCGAAGGGACGAATACATTGCGGCTTGGGTTTTCACGAGTAACAGATGAAAATATCGAACGGGGTATTCAAATAATCGGTAAACAGACGCTTAACTTTCTTAAAGCATAATAGAAAAAAAAGAACTACAGAGACGGAATATTGTTCTGAAGAAGCACCAGCGATCAAAAGAACAATCCGTAACCACATAAAGATTTTGAAGAAAAATGAGGTGTCATGATGAAAATTGGTGTTATTATGGGCGGTATTTCCTCTGAGCGTGAGATTTCTTTGCAGACAGGTCAAGAGATGATCGATCATTTGGATCGCAGCCGTTATGAAGTGGTTCCAATGGTGATTGAGCAGCGAGTGGATTTGATCATGCAGGTCCAGCAGGCTGGCATTGATATCGCCTTGCTGGCACTACATGGTCAGTATGGCGAGGACGGCACGGTGCAGGGAGCGCTGGAGACGCTGGGCATTCCCTACACAGGCAGCGGTATCCTGGCAAGCAGCTTATGCATGAATAAACAGTTGTCCAAGACGCTGTTGAAGGCAGCGGGTGTGAATACCCCTGAAGGCCTTTGTTGGCAGGGGATGAACGATTATGATCCGCAGGTGGTGGAGCGTTTGGGCTACCCGGTAATTGTGAAGCCGAATACGGGGGGATCCAGCATCGGCATCCAGCTTGTACAAAATGAGAAGGAGCTGCTACCAGCTGTTCAGGAGGCTTGCAGCTTGGATCAAGCGATCTTGATTGAGCCCTATTATAAAGGGACGGAGATTACCTGCTCCATCGTAGATGGCGAGGTATTACCGATTATTAGCATTAGCTCCGCTCGTTCGAAGTGGTTCGACTACCAAGCGAAATATGAGGTCGGCGGCGCTGAGGAGAAGGTGGTCGAGCTTCCCCCCGTTATTGAGCAGCGTGTGCGTGAGGCGGCACTGGCCAGCTACCGGCTGCTGCAATGCAAGGTCTATGCAAGGGTCGATATGATTTTGTGTCAGGATAGACCTTACGTGCTGGAAGTGAACACATTACCGGGAATGACCGCCAACAGCCTGCTTCCGAAGAGTGCGGCAGCTGCGGGTATAACCTTTACACAGCTACTGGACCATATTATTGCCAGCTCGCTCCATGAGCGGAAACAGGAATGGGGGATGGCGTAATATGTTTAGTGAAAAGGGGACAGGGCGGTTTGTATCCTCGCGTGTACGGGATATTCGGCCATCGGGAATTCGCGCTTTTTTTGATCTGAATGCAGCAGGCGGAGGTACAATCGCCCTTGGGGTCGGAGAGCCTGATTTCGTTACACCGGAAAAGGTACGTGAAGCTTGCATTCAGGCATTGCGTGAAGGACAGACGAAATATACTTCGAATGCCGGCTTGATGGAGCTGCGGGAGGAGATCTCGGCTTATTTTTCCAGCAGCTTCGCGCTTTCCTATGACCCTGAGCAGGAAATGATTGTGACGGTGGGGAGCAGTGAAGCCGTCGACCTGGCGCTGCGAGCAGTGATCGATCCGGGTGACGAGGTGCTGATTCCAGCACCAAGCTATATTGCCTATGAACCCATTACCCATCTGCATGGCGGTAAAATTGTAGAGGTGGCGGCTACGGCAGAGGAGCAATTCAAGCTGACCCCGCAAGCGCTGCAAGCGGCAATTACACCTCATTCAAAGGTTTTAATGATCAATTATCCCTGTAATCCGACTGGAACAGTTATGACGGAGCAGGATTGGCTGCCGATGACAGAGCTCATTATCAAACATAATCTGGTCGTCATTTCGGATGAAGTGTATGCCGAACTGACTTACGGGAGAAAGCATGTCAGTATCGCCTCTTTGCCGGGCATGAAGGAGCGTACGATTGTCATCAGTGGTTTTTCCAAAGCATTTGCGATGACAGGCTGGCGGGTAGGCTATGCGTGCGGTCCGCATGAGCTGATTGCCGGCATGCTGAAAATCCACCAGTACACAGCCATGTGTGCGCCCACCATTGCACAGATTGCCGCGCTGGAATCATTGCGCCATGGCTTGGCTGCCAAGGATGAGATGATGGCGAGCTACAATGAACGTCGCAAGCTGTTTGTGGCCGGCTTGAATGCAATCGGGCTTGCTTGTCATGAGCCTGAGGGGGCTTTCTATGCCTTCCCTTCAATTACTTCTACTGGCATGTCATCTGAGCAGTTTGCACTTCGTATGCTGAAGGAAGCGAAGGTGGCGGTCGTACCGGGACATGTATTCGGATCAGGCGGAGAGGGCTTTATTCGCTGCTCATATGCAGCCTCGCTCGTCGATTTGGAGAAGGCGCTGGAACGGATGGGAAGGATTATGCAGGTAATGCAGCCTGTATGATGAACAGGGTTAATAACTCAACTTTTGCCGAACGTTTTCATAAAATATTTTACAAATACCTTTATGATTTTCGAAAATATAAAGGTATTTTTCTGATCAATGTAGTCGATATTTCCGGATGTATTTACCCAAAGCCAGAACGTTCAGCTTTGGTGTTAACTGGTGGAGCCCTGCTTTTAAATGCGCTATCGATGAATTAAATATATTCGAATGTGCGCTTACTCCTTCACAGGTGGCAGAACTGGCAGAGGTGAAATAAGTCCAGGCAGGTATTTGTTGCTAAGCTAAAAAGCGAGTCTGTCCAGGTGCGAATGTGAAGCTCACATGAATTCTCCGAGAGATTCGCACCTCAGATTTTGTCGAATTACATCGAATGTGAACAAGTTTTAAACGATCGCAAGAGGATAAGGTAATATTAGATGCGTTTTTGCCAAAATAACGCTAGAATGTTACTTAAATAGGGGGCATTTGACCCATTTTCGCTGTCGCACTCTATATGAGTGCGTGGATTGAAATCAAGTGTACCAAATGAGTAACCACCAATACAATACGCGTCGCACTCTATATGAGTGCGTGGATTGAAATACCAGTTGCACCCCTTTACTTGAACGTTTTCCCAAAGGTCGCACTCTATATGAGTGCGTGGATTGAAATAAGTAGTGATGCCGTTATACTGTCTGTCGTTGATGACCGTCGCACTCTATATGAGTGCGTGGATTGAAATACTCTCTAGCAGATACCCCTAAGGATGAACAGGAAAGTCGCACTCTATATGAGTGCGTGGATTGAAATACTGCTACGAGAAAGGAAGGTTAACCCCTGCAACGTCGCACTCTATATGAGTGCGTGGATTGAAATGAACCAAGGACCGCGGCTGTATAAGAACCGAACTCGTCGCACTCTATATGAGTGCGTGGATTGAAATTTTTAGTTAGGGGGTTATGGCGTGCAGTCTTTCAGAGTCGCACTCTATATGAGTGCGTGGATTGAAATATTTTGTCAAAAAGCAAAGCCTCATAAATGATCGTAGGGTCGCACTCTATATGAGTGCGTGGATTGAAATAGTTTGGATGATCCGTGCCGCCGCTGAACGTGATAGTCGCACTCTATATGAGTGCGTGGATTGAAATACCAATTGCCAATTCGTTAAAGAAGGTACTCACCGTCGCACTCTATATGAGTGCGTGGATTGAAATCTCTATAGAATACGCCGCACGTAACATATCTGCCGTCGCACTCTATATGAGTGCGTGGATTGAAATATTTGACTGAATGACATGATTTTGTCTATCAAACGTCGCACTCTATATGAGTGCGTGGATTGAAATTGTGACATTTGTAGGGGAACCTTGGTGGCTGCGTCGTCGCACTCTATATGAGTGCGTGGATTGAAATCAGTCAGAGGTGTAGAGATACCGTCTATTGTTGCCGTCGCACTCTATATGAGTGCGTGGATTGAAATATACACTGGTGTCCTCCTTCTCTGGCGTGTCCTTCTTAGTCGCACTCTATATGAGTGCGTGGATTGAAATTTATTTGAGCCAAGATCAACCTCCCCCTTTCTCGTCGCACTCTATATGAGTGCGTGGATTGAAATTCATTGGGCAACCCTTACTCTAAAAGCATTCAGCGGTCGCACTCTATATGAGTGCGTGGATTGAAATTACAGGTCAGGGTAGTGGCGCTCAATTAACCTTAGTCGCACTCTATATGAGTGCGTGGATTGAAATATCATCACCACTCATTTCCGAACTTTATTTCAACGTCGCACTCTATATGAGTGCGTGGATTGAAATTCGCTTGACGGTATACAATTGGTGCTTTTTGCGCCTGTCGCACTCTATATGAGTGCGTGGATTGAAATTTCTTAGTCGCTGGTTTGGGCGCTGGTTTTGGTGCGGTCGCACTCTATATGAGTGCGTGGATTGAAATACGACTTGATCCATTAGGCTTTGTCCATGCCAGCCGTCGCACTCTATATGAGTGCGTGGATTGAAATCACCTTGTCACGCTTACCGCTACGGGATCAAACAGTCGCACTCTATATGAGTGCGTGGATTGAAATACCCATAGTCAAACTGTGAAAAACTTGAATGGAGTCGCACTCTATATGAGTGCGTGGATTGAAATTGATTAGCCGCATTTGCTGGATTAGCATTAGCCTTGTCGCACTCTATATGAGTGCGTGGATTGAAATTAAGGCGTCTTTAAGCGCCTGACATCCAGCCGGAGTCGCACTCTATATGAGTGCGTGGATTGAAATATATTGCGTTTTACAGTAGAAATTATTTTGCATGGTCGCACTCTATATGAGTGCGTGGATTGAAATCCGCCGCCAGTATCGCCCCCGCCTGTATTCCCGCGTCGCACTCTATATGAGTGCGTGGATTGAAATAGATCCCAGGCCCTTAAACGACTTGAAGCTCATGCGTCGCACTCTATATGAGTGCGTGGATTGAAATTCGCCATATGAAATCATGCGGAGGTGCTGATATAAGTCGCACTCTATATGAGTGCGTGGATTGAAATTTGTTCGTTCCCGGCGTGATTTGATATCGTCCTTGTCGCACTCTATATGAGTGTGTGGATTGAAATGTTTCTCTGCCATCTCTGCTTTTAAGAGTTTTGGTCGCACTCTATATGAGTGCGTGGATCATGACGGAGCAGCCGCCACTTGGTCGTACGAGTGGAGAGCGCCTCTTTATCCGAAATCATGAAGGGGTCCGTGAAGTGAGGAGCTGGAGATTTTACGTGGTTTGGAGGGAGACGGCGTTGGTTCAGTACAATTCCGTGTGGGATGATCTGATCTTACAGCAAAAAGATGATTTTTATTTCCATGGACGCCATAAGCGCCCGTCGTTAGATAACGTGAATGCCCTATTATCTTTTGCCTATACACTGTTGTCCAACGATATGAAATCCGCACTGGAAGCTGTCGGTCTGGATGCTTATGTAGGTTTTCTGCATAGAGATCGTCCAGGGCGAGCCTAATTGGCACTGGATGTGATGAAAGAGCTTAGAGGAGTAAATACCGACCGTTTTGTTCTTACATTATTAACAAAAAATGATTCATGGCAAAGGATTTTACAAAAAAGAAAACGAGGCTGTCATGATGGACGATGATACGAGGAAAATCGTATTGAAGGCATGGCAAGAACGGAAACAGGAAAAAATGATTCATCCTTATTTGAATGAGAAAATGTCTTGGGGGCTTGTGTCCTATTCACAGGCTTTGCTCTTGGCTAGATATATTCGGGGAGATCTGGACGAGTACCCTCCATTTTTGTGGAAGTAGGTTGATCTTGTTAATACTAATTACGTATGATGTAAGTACATTAGATAGAGAAGGCAGAAAAAGACTGGAAAAGGTTGTGAAAAGGTGCGTAGATCACGGACAAAGGGTGTAAAATTCCGTGTTTGAGTGCATTTTGGATTCGACCCAGTTCCGCCGTTTAAAATATGAATTAGAAGAATTGATAGACAAAAAAGAAGACAGCCTGCGTTTCTACAACTTTGGAGATAGCTATAAAAAGAAAGTAGAGCATATAGGGGCTAAGGAAGCTTACGATATGGAAAGCCCACTGATTTTATAAGGTGCGAATGTGAAGCTCACATAAAAACCCCGGGTCCTTCGCACCTCGAAATTTGTCGAAAAGTATTAAAATTGCTATTTATCCGTAAAGTCAATAGTTGATCCAAGCTTATTTGACATCAGTTTTTGCGACAATGTGTAGAATTGATATCATTAGGGTATCAATTACTGCATTTTCGCTGTCGCACTCCATGTGAGTGCGTGGATTGAAATATCGAGTTATATACGGCGGCATGGGCGGCGGTGGAGTCGCACTCCATGTGAGTGCGTGGATTGAAATCAATTGGACGTAGCTCATGGACTTGTGGGCACGGTCGCACTCCATGTGAGTGCGTGGATTGAAATTTTACGCCCATTACAAAATACGTATTTGCCCAATTAGTCGCACTCCATGTGAGTGCGTGGATTGAAATTATTTAATCTCCCCTGTAGCGTCCTGTGCGCCATCCTCGTCGCACTCCATGTGAGTGCGTGGATTGAAATTTAAATAATATTCACTCGCCTTCAAGTGCCTTCAGTCGCACTCCATGTGAGTGCGTGGATTGAAATTGTTTAAACACGGGGGATGGGTTTCCAAAGGTAAGTCGCACTCCATGTGAGTGCGTGGATTGAAATTGCTTCACACCACTGTTTACTATTTTCGCCGCCTGCGTCGCACTCCATGTGAGTGCGTGGATTGAAATTGGCAGACCCACCCTTTCATGTGGCTCGGGCTGGCAGTCGCACTCCATGTGAGTGCGTGGATTGAAATCTTATCAGCCGCAAAGGTACGGACTACAATATGCGTCGCACTCCATGTGAGTGCGTGGATTGAAATAATCATGACCAGTTCACCCTTGCTGTCGAACTCCGTCGCACTCCATGTGAGTGCGTGGATTGAAATAGCCTAAACTTAAACTTGACGACTTTGACAATTATTGTCGCACTCCATGTGAGTGCGTGGATTGAAATAGCCTGTCTCCGCTAAGCTTCAGCAGGAGGAAGGCGGTCGCACTCCATGTGAGTGCGTGGATTGAAATTCGCATATCAAAGATGGACTCATGAACCACTTTGAGTCGCACTCCATGTGAGTGCGTGGATTGAAATCTTAATAAGTTCAGAGAGCATACAGCCTGACATGAGTCGCACTCCATGTGAGTGCGTGGATTGAAATCTCCAGAAACACCTTTCTAAACAATGACCTTTTCGTCGCACTCCATGTGAGTGCGTGGATTGAAATTATCCTCCAATAAACTCCCACTCATCAAAAGCGGGGTCGCACTCCATGTGAGTGCGTGGATTGAAATAGAGGGGCATTAAAGGGTTGCAGTTGGGAACCGCGTCGCACTCCATGTGAGTGCGTGGATTGAAATCAGATAGCTGCGGGATGCCCTGCCAGTGCTGTCGTCGCACTCCATGTGAGTGCGTGGATTGAAATCCAAGGAGGAAACTGATTTGGATGGACTCGTTATTAGTCGCACTCCATGTGAGTGCGTGGATTGAAATCACAAATAGCCCTCCTTATAGAACTTTTGCTACGTCGTCGCACTCCATGTGAGTGCGTGGATTGAAATCTCGAATAAGGAACACGTCAATTGGGGTTCCAAAGTCGCACTCCATGTGAGTGCGTGGATTGAAATTGGAGCATTTGCAGATAGTATTGCTGCATGTTAAGTCGCACTCCATGTGAGTGCGTGGATTGAAATATTAAGCCGCAGGCCAGTGGTGGCCAGCAGTAAAGTCGCACTCCATGTGAGTGCGTGGATTGAAATCCTTAGATTGATTTGAGTAGATTTATTTATACCATGTCGCACTCCATGTGAGTGCGTGGATTGAAATTTTGGTTCAAGGCCCTTATCAAGTGGTGGTAAGCAGTCGCACTCCATGTGAGTGCGTGGATTGAAATCACATCGAATAGTTGAAATAATTTCTATTTTTTTGTCGCACTCCATGTGAGTGCGTGGATTGAAATTGGCGCAATGCCTTTTCCAAGTCGCTAATAGCATCATCGTCGCACTCCATGTGAGTGCGTGGATTGAAATACTTTCGATGGATCACGGGCAACTAATTTGTACTTGTCGCACTCCATGTGAGTGCGTGGATGGTATGAAAAAGAAGGCTTGTTTCGTGGCCTGCCCAGCAGTGAATAGGTGCAAATTTCTTCTTAACGGATTCCTGATTCGGAAAATTCCCCTTACTTTTATGCGACAATTAACTAACATTTACAATGGTTGAAGTATAAATTTAGGTGGGAGTTGCTTATGAGAATTTCCATGAGTAAGTTACTAAAACGCTATGCAGCGATTTTGTTGGGCTACGCAATAGGTATAGGGTTATTTTACGCTTTGGGATATAAGATGAGCGCTATGGGAATCTATGCAATTTTGACAGGAATGGTGACTGGAGAAATAATCAACTTCGCATTATCAAAGCGAGAGAAATGAACCTATGTATCCCTTGATTACATCAACATCAGGGGATTTTTCATGTAATTTAAAGGTCCAACAGAGTTTCTGCATGGGACCTCACCTCTATATCATTTACTGGTGAGAATCCACATGGGAAATGAATTAGTCATATCAACGCTGTGAAATCTTTACTTGGAACCATCCAATGATTCCAGGATGTCGCTTGTCCAACATGTCCCAATATGTGTAAGTTATGCTGAATTTTCGCTATAAACATTAGTTGCATAATATATTGACAGATGGTTAATTATGGAGAAGAATAGAGGGTGATTTTTAAAATAATGGAATTTTTATGTGAAGGGTGGTTATGACTTGAAGCATACACCTACGATTTCAGCGGAGTTTGAGGATTATCTAAAACAAAATGATATGACATTGAGTCAATTTGCCGAATATTCAGGGGTTCATCAAAGAACGCTTAGTAATTGGATTACTCAGCATCGTCCTGTTTCCGTACAGCAGCTAGACCGAATCACTGTGGCTATGGATTTGCCAGAAGGCTATTTTTACGATCTATACATAGAAAATTACATCATTGACCTTTCCCCGAATTTTAGGCGAATCGAGCCATTATTGTATCGTTGTGCGGAGCTGGACAAGCTGGATGCAATCCGTCGAATGGTTGGACATATCATGGATAATCCGCTGTATGCGTCCAGGCTATTTGATGTTGCAGAAGCATTATTTGAACAGGGACGACATGCTGCTGCGCTGCCTCTCTATGAGAATGTCGCAGAAGTGGAGAAATATCAGCATTCTGAACGCTTGGCCATCTGTCAATATCGTATATTCTCGATTCAAGTTGGAGACGATCAGAGCCGTAATCTCAAGGCAGCAACACTATTTGAACCCTTTGTGGAACGTCTGGATGAAATAGACCAACTTGATGCGCTAAAAGATTTGGCGAATGTGTTTCGTTCTTTGCGCTTATGGGACAGGCTTGATGTGACCGCTCGAAAAATGAGAGTTAGAGCGGAAATTCAATATACATTAGAGCATCAGCAGAAAAAACGAAAGCCTGCGGAACTTGAAAAGAGGCTGAGCCGTCCATTGTTTGTGTACATCACCTATTCTGATTTACTGTGTGCCAGTGTATATGAGGCCAAAGGAGATTATGAGCAGGCATTAGAATATACATACGCCTACGCTAATTTAGATTGGGTCAAAGAGACTGACGAGGATACTCTGCATTGGATTAAACAGTTTCAAGATTGGGCGTTATGTAATACTTATGTTAATAAACTACTGTTTGGAGATATAAGCGTGCTTTCGGATTATGTTGAATATATTGCTGCATCAAAAGCCGATAAAGAAATGGTTACTAAGCTACTGAATGTAATGTTTGCTGCTAACCGGTATCAGTTAAATGTGAATCACGTACTTGAGCGCTTTGAAACCCTTATTGACTTTTTCGTGAAACAGGGGCAGTCATCATCTGACATGTATACTAAACAAGTTATACCAGAACAGTTTGCACGTCTTGGATATGAGTTAGCTTATTATTATTTGTATCAAGGAAAGTATAACGATGGCTTTAAATACTTGATGTATGCAATGCTAAGGTCACATATAATAAATAATGAGACTTATTTTATAAATTGTATGGGTTTGTTTTTACATTTTCGGGAATATGCGATTACTGAAACCAAAGCGGGTTTTTTAAATCTTATTGAAAAGGTGTGGTTAGAGAATGTTGAAAAAAATGGTACTGCTGATCATCGCGGCTAGTTTTTTGTTTATTGTTACTGTGCCGGTTCATTCGCATAGTCACATCCAACTTAATGACCAAGTCGGAGGAGCCTAAAGGGAATTGGTTAACCTTACTTTTAACGGGTGTTGTTGGTTGCAAGTTTAACTCTGAACAACTTGAAACCAACTGAAAATAAACATATACCGACAAAAAGTGCCTCTGGAATATTCCAGAAGCACTTTTTTTGTTAAGCGTATTTTAAAAAAATTCAAAAATTTACGTTTTGCATTAGGATATGACATAGAAGGGGGAATCATGCTGATGAATCCAGGTGTGACTTTACTTCGTGTCGAACGGGCCAGAAAAAGACTGTACCAAGTCCAGAAGAAATACGGATTTTTAACGCATCCCAAAGTGATTGAACAATCCATGAAACTGGATGAACTATTGAATCAATACCAAATATACAAAATGAAATCTTAACAAATGAGTTCATGACATGTTGCTAAAGGAAGAGCGTGAAATCCAATCTCCAAACCCCAATCATAATCCTAAATCCTAAATCCTATACTATGAAGAGGTGATAACGTTGTTGAACAAACGAAATCCTGTAACCCCTTTTGGTTGGAAAATCAAAGAAAAGCTAGTCGAGAGGCAAATGGATCAGAGAACATTTTGTGATACCTACCATATTCCTGCTAGTCGCCTGTCCAATCTCATTCATGGAACACGTAAGGCCAAAAAATATAGAGTACAAGTATGTCAATTGCTTGGGATCGAGGAATAACCCTCTTTCTCCTTTATGGATACAGGACATCCTAATGATATGTAAGCTACAGTGGCAAAGGACTCCAGGTTTCTTTAATATAGATTGTACATAGGATGTTTAATACAAGAGTGGAAAGGATCGATGGAAATGTTCTCCAGAATGGCAGAGCAGAAGATTGCTGAGGCGATGGCCAAAGGTGAGTTTGATCATTTACCGGGAGCGGGCAAGCCACTGGTCATCGAGGATTTGTCACATGTTCCAGAGGAGCTGCGGATGTCGTACAAGCTGTTGAAGAATGCAGGCATTTTACCGGAAGAGCTTCAGTTACAAAAGGAATGTGTCCAGTTACGTGATTTGCTTCACGCTTGTCATGAGGCAGGAGAGCAACAACGGATCAGTCGCAGGCTGACTGAAAAATCACTTCGTCTCCGTATGCTGCTGGAGGAAAGAGGGCTAAATACGTCGTCTGTATTTTATGAATATGAGTCCGCTATGCGTAAGCGACTGGAGGAATAGAAGCGAGCGGAGCAAAGGGCGGAATGCCCTTGCCCGTACACTTTGATTTCCGCGCTTTACCTCATTACCGTTGCAGTGCAGATAATCTCATGAGGCATTGTTTCGTCAGGATGACGGGTTCTTTGGGCAGTTTGTCCAAATGAAAGTCATCGATTAAATCCACAGCCTTCACAGGCTCAGGTGAATCCAGCAGCCCGGAAAAATAGGCGAGCCAGCCAATGACTGCTTCCGGTGTGATACCTTGTCGGCGCATAGCTCGGAGTGCTACGCCACCATGTCGTTTGGCCAGCCTTCGCCCATCAGGGCCCAGGACAAGGGGAACGTGTGCGAAACGTGGCGACTGCAACCCCAAAGCTTGGTACAGCAATAGCTGACGAGGAGTCGAATCGAGAAGATCATACCCACGTAGTACGTCGGTCATATACATATCTGCATCATCGACAACGACAGCCAGCTGATAGGAAAACATGCCGTCCGCCCGTTTGACGATAAAATCGCCGCCCTCTGCCGCACCGAAGGTCACATGGCCTGCTACCTGATCATGAAACGAAATAACGGCATCTGGATTTTGCGGTACTTTAAAGCGAAGTGAAGGGAGTTTATGTTGTGCTTTGGCTACGACATCTTGAGAGCTAAGGTTACGACATGCACCTGAATATGCGGGTCCTTCACCAGACAGTCCATGTGGAGCATGGGCGGCAGCCACAATGTCGGCCCGACTACAAAAACAAGGATACAGCAAATCTTGCTCCTGTAGTATCTCCAATGCAGATTGGAAGCGTTCCAGCCGCTGGCTTTGAGTGTAGGGACCGTAGGGACCGCCTACGTCGGGTCCTTCGTCCCATTCCAGCCCGATCCAGCGCAAATCTTCCATAATCCCTTGCGCCAACTGGCTGCGAGCTCGCGTCATATCGATATCTTCCATGCGCAAAATATAGGTTCCACCCAGGGACCGAACGTGCAGCCAGGATAATAAGGCGGTGCGAGCGTTTCCTAAGTGTATCCATCCCGATGGTGTTGGGGCAAATCGCCCTCTGATGGGTTGGGCCTGTAATTCCATACGAAAGTGACCTCGATTCTATATTCCGTCCTTCAGCAATCCATATCAACCATATTATAAAACGAACTTGCCGCGAGTGCATCCCGACAGGGTATAGGAGCTAACACAGAAAACTTACATAGCTGCGATGGCCAGACGGGAAATTTAAATATCTGTATAATAGATTTAGAAGAATTATGCACGACAGATCAAAGAGAAGTCCCAGAGTGCAGCTTAACATTTTTTATTCAATATTCAATAATTACAGGTAATGAAAAATTCACAATAATAAAGGAATTAAAACTTAGATTCTACGCATCAAGCGTATCATTGGAGAGATTTCATTGACAGATAAACAACTGCCTATTATGCAAGTGATCCCCGAGCTTAAACATACACTGCAATCCCATTCGGCGGCGGTACTGATTGCACAGCCGGGAGCGGGGAAAACGACGGTAACACCGCTGGAGCTGCTGCATGAGCCGTGGCTGGCAGGGCAAAAGATGATTATGCTGGAGCCGAGGCGTTTGGCAGCACGTGCAGCAGCAGCGCAAATGGCGAAAGCGCTGGGAGAGCCCACCGGGAAGACCGTGGGTTATCGAGTTCGTATGGATACAAAAGTAGGACCAAACACGCGGATTGAAGTGGTTACGGAGGGCGTACTGACCCGGATGCTGCAACATGATCAGGCATTGGAGGGAGTCGGGCTGATTATGTTTGATGAGTTTCATGAACGCAGCCTGCATGCAGACTTGGGATTGGCACTTGCCCTGCAAAGCCAGGCGCTGTTGCGACCGGATTTGAAGATATTGATCATGTCTGCCACCCTGGAGGCAGAGCCTGTATGCAGACTATTAGGGGATGCGCCATTGCTGGAATGTCCAGGCACCGTATTTCCAGTAGAAACCTTTCATATGTCCAAACCTTCATCAATCTCATTAGAGTCTTTTACGGCTGAGACGGTAGATAAGGCGCTTGATGTTCATGAAGGCGATCTGTTGGTGTTTTTACCAGGGGCTAGAGAAATTCATAGAACGGAACGAGAATTGGCTTCAAAGCATTTACCAGCACACGTCAAGGTAATTCCGCTGTACGGCAGCATGAAGCTGGAGCAGCAGGATGAGGCCATACGTTCATCGGCTTTGGGCAGTCGAAAAGTGGTATTGGCCACATCGATTGCCGAGTCCAGCTTGACCATCGCCGGGATTACGGTGGTGATCGATAGCGGACTGTCGCGGGAATCGGTGTTTTCCGCGCGAACCGGTATGAGCCGTTTGACCACCGTCAAGGTGTCCAAGGCCTCCGCCGACCAGCGGCGCGGACGGGCGGGCCGTCTCCAGCCGGGCGTATGCTACCGGCTGTGGAGCGCACAGGAGCATGCCGCGCTCCCCGATGCCAGTCGCCCGGAAATCGCCGCGGCGGATCTGGCCCCACTCGCGCTGGAGCTGGCGGCCTGGGGCGTGCGCGAGCCCGCCGAGCTGGCCTGGCTGGATGCCCCGCCTGAGGCCGCGTACCGCCAGGCCACAGGTCTGCTGCACCAGCTCGGCTGCCTGGATGAAGCAGCCGACGGCACTACAGGCGGCATCACCGCGCATGGGCGCGAGGTGTCCGCCCTAGGCACGCACCCGCGCCTTGGACACATGCTGTTGCGCGCAGCCGCCCTTGGCCTGGCCCCGACTGCCAGCCGTCTGGCTGCGCTGCTGCAAGAGCGGGACCCGTTCCGCGCACATGGCGGAACGGATTTGCGCCCGCGGCTGGATGCCCTGCGCGAGGCGGCCCATGCCCGCAGTACGCACAGCCTGCTGCGGGCAGCAGACGATACGGTGATTCGCCGTATCGTGCAAGAGAGCCGGCAACTGCTAGCCACGCTGCCGACAGCAGCCGCAGCGCAGGACGAGCCTGACGGCTCCGCGGCTTGCGGGCTGCTGTTGGCCTTTGCGTATCCGGATCGGATCGCGCAGGGCCGGGGGGATGGCCGCTTTTTGCTTAGCGGCGGCCGGGGCGCGCGACTCCGACAAGTGGAGTGGATGTCGCGTTCGTCCTATCTCGTCGCCGCCGAAGTGGACGACGAGGGAGCAGATGGCGCCATTCAGTTGGCGGCACCGGTTGAACTGCAAGAGCTGATCCAGCATTGCAGCGATTTGCTGCTGGAACAAGCCAGCGTATACTGGGATAGCTCCGCCTCAGCAGTGAGAGCCCGCAAGGTACTGCGGCTGGGCTCACTCGTCTTAAAGGAAACGTCCTATGAGCGACCTCCGGCAGAGGAAGTAGCTGCCGCCTTGATGCAGGGTGTCCGTGAACGAGGTCTGAAGCTACTGTCATGGAATCGGCAAACCCTCCAGTTGCAGGCTCGTTTGATTTTTATGCACTTCTCGGCGCCTGAGGACTGGCCGGACTGCACGGAATCGGCATTGCTGGATTCATTGGAATCGTGGCTGTTGCCTTTTGCTCTAGGAGCCAAAAATGTATCCGATTTGCAACGGCTGGACAGTGCTGCATTGCTGCTTGGCAGGCTGGATTGGGAACAGCGGCAGCAGCTTGATCAGGAAGCGCCGACGCATATCCGCGTACCCAGCGGTTCCCGCATTCCTGTCGATTATTCGAATCCTGAGGCACCAGCGCTGGCCGTACGA
Source organism: Paenibacillus sp. FSL R7-0340 (assembly GCF_038002205.1). NCBI lineage: Bacteria > Bacillati > Bacillota > Bacilli > Caryophanales > Paenibacillaceae > Paenibacillus > Paenibacillus sp. FSL R7-0340. The sequence goes on along the minus strand of NZ_JBBOBY010000001.1, from coordinate 3,877,355 downwards.
CTACAAGAGTTGTTCGGTATGAGGGATACGCCTCTTATTGGACGCGGACGCGTACCCATTGTATTGCATTTACTGTCACCTGCCCAGCGACCTGTCCAAGTGACTTCCGACTTGTCCAGCTTCTGGAGCGAGGCTTACTTTGAAGTCAAAAAGGACCTGAAGGGCAGATATCCCAAGCATTATTGGCCGGATAATCCACTGGAAGCTGTGGCGACCAACAGAGCAAAGCCAAAGCATTGACCAGCAGCTGTCTTATTATGCGACAGAACGGTGTGAGAAGTAGTAAGCTGAATTCAAAAAAGTCACATAAAAACGGAGTAGGCAGAATGGTGCTGTACAAGCGGAAGCGGTCGCCTTTGTCTCCAGGTTTCTACTCTTGCACGTTCATTCAGGAAATCTGGGGACAACAGCGATGGGAAGCACCATCTGACTGCGCAGTGGCTCCATATGTAACTTTTATAGAATGGGTTCAAATTGAAGGGTATCGACTTTTTGAATTTTCGTAAAATCGTTTAAACGTCATAATAGCGGGGTAATGAAAGACGAACCACTCAACACCAAAATATTGGGAGGTAACTATCATGACTAATAACTTAAACGATTATAATGAAAAGAAAATTGTTGGTGTTTTTGATACAGAGCAGGAAGCATCTCGTGCGATAGGACAATTGCAGAGCAAAGGAATCCCAAGCAGTGAAATTTCTGTGATCACCCGTGACCGTGACGAGCTAAGGACGATTAGTGAAGAGACAGGCACCAAAGCACCGGAGGGTGTGGCCACAGGTGCGGCTACCGGCGGTATTGTAGGCGGCGTTGCTGGCTTGCTGGCAGGCATCGGGGCCTTGGCTATTCCGGGTATCGGACCGATCCTCGCTGCTGGACCTATCGCGGCTACTCTTACCGGAGCAGCTGTCGGTGCGGGAGCAGGTGGCTTGGTCGGTGGACTGGTCGGGCTAGGTATTCCAGAAGATGATGCACGTCAATACGAGACATACGTCGATCAGGGCAAGATTTTAGTGCTGGTGGATTCAGCTGACCATCACAGGGATGTTTATGATATTTTCCGCACCAACCGTTCGCTGAATGCGGATCGTTACAGAACGTATGATGATACGGTGGCGGACACGCGGACAGATGCGTACACAGATACTAGAAGGAACCTGTAAACAACTAACGGCTAGTTGAGAACGTGATTTAACAGGCTTTCCTATCTCCTTTGTATATAGGTTGTTTCTCCAGCAGCAGTCTCCCCGAGAGGGAAGGCTGCTGCTTTTACATGTTAGTGAAACATAGAATAAACCTGAGATAAATGATGCTTTGCTTGCTGTTGGCACGTTTATCCTTCTATATATTTTTACAGAATTGTCGTTATAATAGATTTGAGGATTTTGAAAAATCCTGGATTTATAAATTGCTAGATGTAACAGGAGAGTGACATGAGTCAAAAAGAGAGAATTTCCGAAGTCGCTTTGCTAAGAGGGCTGGCTTTTGCCGCCGTTGTTCTTCAGCATTCCGTCGCACATTATGCGGTTGCGCAGGGGGCGCGCATCCAGGACGGGGTTTTGATGACACTTTTACTGCTGTGTTCCAAATTTGCAGTTCCGGTGTTTGTGTTTATCACGGGCATGGTGCTATTTTACAATTATGATGGGGTCTTAAAGTACGGAACGTTTTTACGTAAAAGATTCATGGACATCATCGTTCCGTATATCATATGGTCTCTTTTATACGAATTGGGAAATCAGCTTGCCCAAAGTGGTGGATATATTCACCCGCTGGATTTTTTCCAGAAGCTATTGAACGGGAAAAGCAGCTATCATCTATGGTACATCGTTATGATTATCCAATGTTATGTGTTATTTCCCGTGTTTCGTTATGCGGTCCGTCATTTGTCTGCGCTACTGCCGTCAAAATGGCGACCCGCTGCATTGGCTGGATTCGGCGTGCTATATATTTTGCTCATGTTCGCCGTTGGACCCGTATACCAAGCGATGGATAAGCTCCAGCTTCCGGTCATTACCTCTTGGTTTACCCTGTACGCTGACCGGAATGTGATCTACTTTTTCTTTTATTTTGTGTTAGGAGCGGCAGCCGGGATGAACGTCAAGCGTTGGAATGCTTGGGTAACCAAAGCACAGATGATATACTGGCCGTTGTTTATCGTGATTACAGGCTACTTACTGTACGAGATGATCGGTCAGTTCCAGACGCCGCGAGGTACAGTTCTTTCCTTTAACTATTTGTCTTTGCTGCGTCCGGTCATGGCTGTATATTGCGTCGCGTCTATTTTTGTAGCTTATCGGGTAGCGACGTGGATTGCTCATAAGGGGGGACGTGCGGCGAGTATGCTGACGGCCATCGGAACGTTGTCCTATGGAGCGTATCTCATGCATGCCTTTATGCTGCGTGTGACCTATTATTTTGACGAGACGTTTTTTGCAGACTGGAGCCACGTTCTTCGTACGCTGGCTTCGTTCGTTCTCTGTATGATCTTTTCCGTTGCCGGAACATGGCTACTGGCACGCTTGCCTCTGGGCAAATGGATCGTGGGGCTTCGGGTTCGTCCTCGCCCGACTGGAGGTCCGCTAGCCTTACAAAAGCAAGCCTGATTTGATAACCCAATCACATATGTTCACATGAGTATCCCAAAGCCAAGAACTAAGGCCAAGGGATACTTTTCTATATCTACATTTGTTTAATAGTATGCATACTGATAGACTGGATGTTCCTTTACCAGTTAGGTGAAGGAACATCCATATGGGAGGGTCGCAAAATGAGTGGTCCAGATACAAGAAGCGTTTTTCCAATGAAAAATATTAGAAGTCTGTGTTTTTTGAACAATGTAGTGGTTAATCCATATATCGAAATCGGGGATTATACCTATTATGACGATAATGATAACCCTTTGGATTTTGAGAAAAATGTCCTTTATCATTTTGATTTTATAGGGGACAAATTAAAGATTGGTAAGTTTTGTGCGATTGCAGCCAAAGCCAAATTTATTATGAATGGTGCTAATCATAATACAAATGCATTTACGACTTTTCCTTTTGGAGCGTTTGGCGGAGATTGGGAAGTTGGTTTACCCAATTTAAGTGGGGGCTACAAAGGGGACACTGTGGTTGGAAATGATGTTTGGATTGGTTACAACGCTACCATTATGCCCGGAGTTCAAATTGGTGATGGCGCGATCATTGCGTCAAACGCCGTGGTGACTAAAGATGTTCGGCCATATTCCATTGTAGGAGGAAATCCTGCGAAGTTAATTCGTTATCGGTTTGATGAGGAAACTATAGCTATGCTACAAACCCTGAAATGGTGGGACTGGGACATCCAAAAAATAACAGAATATATTCCTGTTTTGACAAGTAACGATACGGAGGCCTTAAAACAATTAATCCAGTCTTCGTAATCTGTAACTCTATTTTTTTAGCTTTAGTTATATTATTTCAACATATGAAAAATTCATAATAGTAAAAACAATAAAATTATTTCTCAGCGCTTCGCACACTACTCTATATCGCCTCATTCTATATCTCTCGCCATCTTAAAACAGGTCACAAGAGATGAAGGGTTCTCATACGCTCTCATATCATCAAAGGAAATAGTGTATGGACGCAGAGTGGTTTATAATGGAAGATAAGGTGCACGAATAAGGTGTGGAGGAGGCTATGAAATGGCGTTTATGATATCCCAGCGGGCTTTTATCAAAATTTATCTGATCACAATGGTGGAGAGGCATCGCGGTTATGGATATCAGATGCTCGAATCGATGAAGGATGAGTTTAGTGGCTTTGGATATGTTCCGCCTCAGAGCGAGGTTTACCGGGCGCTGCATGAGCTGGTACAGGAAGGCGTTTTTTACCGTACCAAGCGATTGAAAGGAACAGACCCGCGCGTGGATTTTCAGGAGATTGTACTCTATCACTTTACAGATGATGGCGAGGAGAAAGCCCGACTGTACAAGAAGCAGGTCAAAGCCGATTTGGACCGTTGCTTAGGTATGCTGCATAAAGCGGAACAAGACAACTATTCCTAACCACGAAAGGATGAGAATGATGGGTAGAAAGCTGAAATGGGGAATTTTAGGCACTGCGGAGATCGCCCAAATCGCTGTAATTCCTGCGATTCAGCAATCCGAACGCGGAGAAGTGCTTGGGATTGCTAGTCGTAATGCGGATAAAGCCGCTGAGGCCGCCCGGGAGTTCGATATTCCAAAAAGTTATGGAAGCTATGATGAACTGTTGGCTGATCCCGAAATCGGAGCGGTGTACATTCCGTTGCCAAATCATCTGCATGAAGAGTGGACCATTCGGGCAGCGGAGGCTGGGAAGCACGTTTTGTGTGAAAAACCATCTTCTCTTAGCTCGGCTGGGACAAGCCGCATGATTGAAGCATGTCAACGTGCAGGAGTGATCTTTGCAGAGGCTTTTATGTATCGCTATCATCCCAAACATCGAAGAATTAAGGAAATTATCAATAGTGGGGAAATTGGTGACATTCGCGGCATCCATTGCACGTTTACGTTTAACAATACCGATCAGGCAGATAATGTGCGCTTTAATAAAAACATGGGCGGCGGCTCGCTATATGATGTGGGCGTCTATCCGATATCAGCCGCTCGTATGTATTTGGACCGGGAGCCGGAGGCAGTGACGGTACATGCCTTATTTTCCCCGGAGCATGACAACGTCGATATGATGGCTTCCGGCTTGCTGGAATTTCCGGGTGGAGTCAACCTTACTTTCGATTGTGGCATGTGGGCAGCCAACCGTTCCAACATGGAAATTCTCGGTAGCAAGGGTACGATTGCGATGCCCAAAATGTTCGGTTGGGAAAGAACGTCTGTGGTACCGCAAATTTTCGTCCACGTCGGTTCGGTTACGCGTGAGGAACGTCTGAAAGGTTTTAATTCCTTTGAACTGCAAGCGGATGCTTTTGCTAAAGCGGTGCTTGATGGTGTCCCGTTGCCGTATGAGCCAGAAGATGCGGTGAGCAATATGAAGGTGATCGACGCTTGTATTGAGTCAGCTCGCAGTCGAAAACGGATAGAAATTGGATAAACGGGATCACCGTATTCCCGTAAGGCATAAAAAAGCAGCCTGTCCAAAGGACAAGCTGCTTTTTTAGATGAACGAATACATAAGCGTATAGCATTACATATTTTCATCATAATCGGTGACATCACGCTTGGCGGCAGTTGCAGGCGAGTTCGATGTACCGTATTTTTCTACGGCATCCCATGCGCCCGCATCGTCAAATCGTCCTGCATTTCGTTGGCGAACCTCACCTGCACCCTTGGGTGGCGGAGTCATGACCTGTTCCTCGACCGGGCGGTCATTCGATAATTCTCGAGTTGGCGTGTGCTCGACGGTATAGGCTGTATATGGAATGGCTTGCAACCGTTCAAAAGGAATTTCTTCCCCGCTCTCCACACATATCCCGTACGTCCCATTCTTCATCCGTTGAAGGGCAGCATTGACCTGCTCCAGCTCGTCTTGCAGCGAATCATTAATCGCCAGATCACGGGACCGTTCAAAGGTTTCTGTCCCTATATCAGCGGGGTGGTTGTCATAGGACGAGAGCTCACCTGTAGAATCTGTCAGTGTTTCTCCCAATGGAGCGTTTTCCTGACCGTTTTGTTCAAAATGCTTTTCTAAATCCTTTTTCTGCTCCAACAACATATGTTTCAGCTCTGCAAGCTGCGAATCGTTCAAGTGGTTCATGATCATCTCTCCCCTTCGTGGTCTGGATAAGTGACACGTATGCTCTTTTATACCCGTTCATAGGGCTGGGCAATCAGCAGAGACTTTTATTCCCAGCCTAGAATGTGATATAAAAAGAATAGTGTGTTAAGGAGGGAATAACCGATGGATGAACATATGAAGCGTCGTCTGGATAAGCAAAAGCAGTTGTTTAAGCAACTGGGCATTCAGCTGGACGCGCTCTCCATTCATGAGAAACAGTTTAAGAATAAAATGCGCGGCTATGATCCGGACGAGGTGGATGCCTTTCTGGATGAAGTGATCAAGGATTACGAACGCTTTTATGCGAATATAGCCGACCTGATGGACAAGTGGCAGGAGCAGCAGGCAACCATACGTGATTTGAAAAATGCACCCAAGCCTGCCGCCGACCTTAATGGACTTGACCGTCGTCAACTGGAGGATATCGTTAAACAGTTGGAATATAGTGTACGCCAATTAAAAGTGCGAGTACGTCCTGAAAATGACTATTTTCCGGAGTAAGGTGCAGTAAGCACTGTGTTGGTGCCTCTATTGTGGTATGATGGAAGCAAGCATTTTACCAAACATTTAATGAGGCACACACATAAAGGTGGTTAACATGAGTACCCATTTTTCCGTTAGTATCCATTGTCTGCTTCTTCTGGCTGAAGGGGCACCGGAGCGAATGACATCGTCACTTATTGCTTCCAGCATCAATACAAACCCGGTAGTTGTGAGAAGGATTATGAGCCGACTCAAGCAAGCGGGTTTGGTGGATTCGTCGCCTGGAGCACGCGGCTTTCGTCTAAGGATGTCCAGTTCAAACATCAATCTGAAAATGATCTATGAGGCGACCAAGGATGAAGGTCCGTTGTTCGCCATCCATACCGATAGCAATCATAATTGTGAGGTAGGCAGGAACATAGACGCATTATTGGATGGTTTATATACCGTGGCAGAGCAGAAAATACAGGCGTTTTTCGAGACCATTACGCTGCGAGATCTGGAGCAGGCACTTCAGCAGCGCGTGGGGCAACAAAGTTCATCCGTGTAAAGACGCTGGTAAGGAGAATTTATATGAAAATCATCGTACTTTCAGACACTCATATGCCGCATAGAAGCAAAGCGTTGCCTAGTCGGCTTGTACAGGAGTTAAAAGGCAGTGACCTCATTCTCCATGCCGGAGACTGGACGGATTGGTTTGTATATGAACGTCTAGCTGAATTTTCGCCTGTGCAAGGCATTGCCGGAAACAATGATGGAATGGACATCGTGGAGCGTTTAGGCTATCAGCGAATCATCGAAGTCGAAGGCAAGCGGATCGGTATGGTTCACGGTCACGGCTGGCGAGGCTCGACAGAAAATATCGCATTGAATACGTTTAAGGGAGAAAAGCTGGATTGCCTGATTTATGGACATTCGCACATTCCGGTGGTCAAAACGATTGACGGTCAGCTTGTCCTTAATCCGGGGTCTCCGACAGACAAACGCGGCGAAGACGAATATTCATTTATCGTGCTGACGATTGAAGCTGGTCAGATGGAAGCACAGCTTGTTCTTTATCCAGATAAACATTGATTTAAAACCAACAACTGTTGATTAAAGGGGAAGCTATGGCTATTTTTGAATTAGAACCAATGAAGCATCATGTGTTGATCTGCAATGGAGGCACATGTATGCGACATGAGGGTGAAGAAGTTACACAGGCAATTCGGGATGAAATTCGTAATCAAAATGCAGAAGCATATATTCATACGACCAGAACTCGCTGTAATGGGCGTTGTCATGATGCTGCGGTTGTGATCGTATATCCTCAAGGGGACTGGTATGGTCAAATGACCCCCGACTCGGGGACTCAACTGGTGCAGAAGCTCGTAACGGGAGAGAAGCTGGAACCTCATCTTTTTCATGAGTGTACAGGTAAATCCAGCTCGGAATAATCCAATCAACCATCTATAAGAACATGAGTAGAGAAAATCTTTGCGGAGATTTTCTCTTTTTTGCGTTTAATCCTCGATGTGAAAGGTAAAAGTATACTGTGAACACCAATCCGATAGGGAGGGAAGTAAAATGGCCCCATTTGAAGATAACCTGCACGATCAGAATGAGCAGAAAGGACAGACGGGGAAAGGAACAACGGAGTCTAAACATCAGGAACAGTCGATCAATCGAGATCATGCAGAGCAGTATCCGACAGAGCAGGAAAGCTTGTTTGACCGTTTTGAGATTGAGCAGACGGTAGACGCCATTCCCGTAGAGGATTTGAAGATGGAAAGGCAGGAGGAGAGAGACAAGGATGCAACCAAGCACACCTCTTCCAGTGAGAAAAAATATAATGGTGGCGTATAATCATCAACTAACTGGTAATATTTAAAAAGAAATCTCTTGACTTTAAGATATATGTAATGTATATTAAGTTACGAAAAGTAATTAATTTTTCTCAGGAGGTAACAAAATGGCTAAAGACTTCTTCACAGCTCTGAAAGACAGACGCTCCTATTATGGTATTAGCAAAGAACAGGTCATTTCTGACCAACGGATTCAAGAGATTGTAGAGGAAGCTGTCAAGTACACACCTACCTCTTTCAACTCCCAAACTTCACGCGCTGTAGTGCTGCTTGGAGAGCATCATGACAAACTATGGAATATTACAGAAGATATTTTGCGTGAGGTTGTAGGCAATGAGGAGCAATTCAAGTCTACTGCCGAGAAGATGAACGGTTTCCGCAGCGGATACGGAACAGTCTTGTTCTTTGAAGACAATAACGTGGTGGCTGGTCTGCAACAACAATTTGAAGCCTATGCGGACAATTTCCCGATCTGGTCCAACCAATCTAATGGTATGCTACAATTGGTTGTATGGACGGCTCTGGAGCAAGAAGGACTGGGCGCATCCCTTCAGCATTACAACCCATTGATTGATGAAAAAGTGAAAAACGAATGGAACATTCCTGAGCATTGGAAACTGATCGCTGAAATGCCATTTGGTAAACCGACATTCCAACCAGGTGAAAAAGAATTCCAGCCTGTTGAGGAACGAGTAAAAACATTTAAATAATTATAATTTTCACGATAAAATGACGATTCAGGCTCGACCTGGTAAAGCACTGTGGGTATCCACAGTGCTTTTTGTCATTCCATTTTTAAGGCATATAAGCTTTGATATGTACGGACACAGGGGTTAATTCATCCGTTAGTGGGTGATATTATGTTTAAAATTGGATGAGAAGTTTACATAGGTGTTATTGCGATTTTATGCAGATGTCTAGGATAACGCGCATTCAAAGGAGGAAAAGTTATGAACTATGATTGCATTATTGTTGGTGGGGGAATTGCCGGATTGCAAGCAGCGATTCAATTGGGGAGATACAGCAGTCATCGAGTTCTAGTGATAGATTCGGGCTATGGTCGATCTACGCTGTGCCACCAGTATCATAATATTTTGGGCTTTCCTGACGGAATTTCTGGTGAAGAGCTGCGACGGCTTGGACGTAGTGAAGCCACGAAACTAGGTACTGAATTTGTTGAAGGGAAGGCGGTAAAAGCCACCAAAAGAGATGAGCTTTTTGACATTCAAGTGGAGGCAGGATCCGTCTATTCGTCAAAAACGCTGCTGTTGGCGACAGGGCTAACGGACCGTTTTCCAAAGCTGGATGGGTTACAAGCCTGCTTGGGCAACAGTGTATATGTATGCCCGGATTGTGACGGTTATGAGGTTCAGGATCGCAGTACGGTCGTTATGGGGGCAGGCAAAGCAGGAGCTTCCATGGCTCTGATTTTATCAGCGCGCACCGATCAACTTGTTTATGTCAATCATGAGCGTTCAGAGGTGCCGGACGAGCTGATCGTAAAGCTGCGGGAAAAAGGGATTGGCTATAAGGAAGCAGCCATTTCAGAGATTATAACCGGAGAACGGGGCTGTTTTGAAGGAGTGCGGCTGGCTGATGGACATGTGGTTCGAGCAGAGCGGGGCTTTTTAGCCTTTGGCAGCAATCACGTTCATTCAGAGCTGGCGGAGCAACTGGGTGTACATCTGCTGCATAATAAGCATATTGAAACTCATCCTCGCAGCAAAATGACAAATGTGGAAAATGTATGGGTAGCCGGGGACTTAGGAGCTCATGCCGAGCAAGCGACTGTGGCGATGGGAGAAGGAGCTATGTCAGCGATTTGGATACACAAGGTATTAACTGGTATGAAAACAAAAGAACCGCAGCTCTGAGAGCTGCGGTTTAGAACGGTGGGTGTGTACTCGTTGGGAGTTGAAGTTCGAAGCGTTTTAATTGATCGCTCATGCCGTACTTACGTAAAATTTCCGTCTGTTTGTTGCCGATAAGATCAAAATGCGGATAGGGCTGACGCTGATGAATATATTGGGGGTTCAATCCGTTATGGTTGCACCATAAGCGCAGCTTGTCCAAATCAGAACATCCCACCTTGGTGACGGTTGTAATGCCTGGAAAGCGATCATCCAGCCAGTAATGTGTCAGGAAAGCAATTTCACCACGACTGACCTTTCTTTTCCAGGCCATAAGCTCCTGCCGGGTAATGCCAAATGCCATCGTTCTCATCCTTCCTTGGCTCATTCTGAAATCATGAGCTGCTGCGCGGTTGTTCCATTATTTTCGTACTATAGTTTGTATCATGATCCACATGGGGTAACACAATAACAGGAGACCCTGTGTGACGACCTCCTGTTAGCGGTTAAAGCCATCTCTCGGCCCAGCTCTCCACACCATTTAATGCATCACCTAGCTCTTTACCCTTGCGTGTCAGCGAATACTCAGTACGCACAGGCCGCTCTGTGATGACATTGCGAAGGATCAGGCCGGAAAGCTCTAGTTCCTTGATGCGTTCGTTCAGCATGCGTTTACTAAGGTCAGGTATGGAGACGTGAATTTCACTAAATCGTTTGGGATGTTCCATCAAAGTATGAATGATGAGAGCGGTCCATTTTTTGCTGATGATCTGAAAGGACTGTTCCACCTTACCGCACAAAAGCTTAGGCTGCCTGTCGTCGCTCATCTGAATCCCCTCAATTTCATTGTTGTTTTAAACAGTATACTAAAAGTAACTCTGTATACCAATAGTAACTATAAAGCTTTGTATCAACTGTGACATATTTAACAGTTTTTTCTCTTTCCTTTCGTCAATCATACCACAGAAAACGTTATCATTACAGGATATATCGAATGTTCACGATTTCGCTAAAATTTGATTGACTTGCCCCTTATTTTGGGTGTATTATGGGTTACGTTAATTCCTCAGGTAACTTTTAATAACCTCATCTTTATAATGGGAAGAAGGAATATTTCATGGATTCAATGACATTTGTCTTATTTGGAGCGACAGGGGATTTGGCGAAACGCAAAATTTACCCTGCCTTGTATAATTTGTTTGTAGAAGGTAAAATTCCGGCTTCCTTTTCTGTAATTGGGATGGGGCGTCGTGAAGTGGCGGACGAGCAATTTCAAAGTAATGTAGAGCAATCCATTAAGGATTTTTCCAGACACGTGAATGAAGACCGTGCACAGATGGATCAGTTCTTAAGTGCTTTCCGTTACAGCGCATTGAACGTCAACCACCCGGAAGATTATAAAAAGCTGCTGCAGCTTGCTGAGCAACGTGAAAATGACTTGGGAATTCCGGGGAACCGCATGTTTTACTTATCGGTGGCACCGGAATTTTTTGATGTGATTGCCCTCAATATTCGGGAGAGTGGTTTAGCTGAAACAAAGGGTTGGAAACGGCTCATTATCGAAAAACCATTTGGACATGATCTGGAATCAGCACGTGAGCTGAATGATCGCCTGAGCAGAACCTTTGCTGAGGATGAGATTTATCGTATTGACCATTACTTAGGTAAGCCCATGGTACAAAACCTGGAAGCCTTAAAATTTGCTAATCCATTGCTTCAAGGGATATGGAACAATCAATACATCGCCAATGTGCAAATTACCGCATCCGAGACTGTAGGGGTGGAGGAGCGAGCGGGATACTACGATCACTCCGGCGCTATTCGTGATATGGTACAAAATCACATGCTACAGGTGTTGATGATGACGGCTATGAACAAGCCGGGACATGTCACGGCTGATCAGGTGCGTGACGAAAAAAGCAAGGTGATGGACGCGCTTCGTGCGCTTGATCCTTCCGATATTGCTTCCAACGTGGTTAGAGGCCAATATACCAACGGTGAGATCAACGGAAAAGCAGTTCCTTCCTATAATGAAGAGCCGGACATCGGTCCTGATTCACAAAATGATACTTTCATTTCAGCTCGCCTATGGATTGACAACGAACAATGGTCGGGTGTACCTTTCTATATTCGTACTGGCAAACGCATGAAAGAAAAATCTACTCGTATCGTTGTGGAATTCAAAAAGGACAGCACAGATCCTTATGCCGCTCAAGGGCAACCGACTGACCCGAACTTGCTGATCATCCATGTTAACCCGGATGAAAAGGTAACGCTGCGTCTGAATAGCAGAGACCCGTTAAACGCTGGTCAACTGGAAACGGTTCTGATGAATTATCATTCCGAGGCCAAGGATGTACCAGAAGCCTATGAGCGCCTCATCTTTGATGCGTTGCGCGGCGATTCCACCTTTTTTGCTCATTGGAACGAAGTTGAGCTTTCATGGGTGTGGGTTCAACCTGTACTGGAAGCTTTTGCTCGTGGTGAGGTTCCACTTCATACGTATGCAGCAGGCTCTTACGGTCCAGAAGCTTCAGATCAATTGTTGGAAGAGCAAGGCTTTACATGGTGGCTGGACGAAAAGTCCGAAAGCACTGAAAAAGCAGTCGTTCGTTCTTAACATCAATAAGAAAGTATATACAAAATATGTTTGCTACGGCAGGAGGCCTTTACAATGCAAGTAGGATTAATTGGTTTGGGAAAAATGGGCTTAAATCTCGGGAAAAATTTGATCGATCATAAGCATGAACTTGTGGCTTACGACGTCAATGCAGCCGCCATCCAAGAAATGAAGGATTATGGAGCTACAGGTGCTTCCACATTGGAAGAGCTTGTACAGGCAACTCAATCCCCTAGAGTATTGTGGATTATGGTTCCTCACCAAATTGTGGATTCTGTGCTGGATCAGCTTCAACCGATGTTGTCCAAAGGAGACATCATTATTGAAGGTGGTAATTCTCATTACAAAGAGTCTATTGCTCGCCATGCCCGTCTTCAAGAATATGGTATCAGCTTCATGGATGCTGGAACCTCAGGCGGGATGGAAGGCGCACGCAATGGCGCTTGTTACATGATCGGTGGCGATCCGGAAGCTTGGGCGGTTGTTGAGCCTATTTTCCGCGACACAGCAGTGGAAAACGGATATCTGTATGCAGGTAAATCCGGAAGCGGACATTTTCTGAAAATGGTTCATAACGGTGTGGAATACGGCATGATGGCTTCCATCGGTGAAGGATTTGAAGTGCTGGAAAAAAGCAGCTTTGACTTTGATTATGAACAAGTAGCGCGTGTGTGGAACAACGGTTCTGTTATTCGCTCTTGGTTGATGGGCTTGACTGAACGGGCATTCTCCAAAGATGCAAACCTGGACGAAATCCGTGGGGTTATGCACTCTTCTGGTGAAGGAAAATGGACGGTTGAGGAAGCGCTGGACATTCAGGCTGCAACTCCAGTCATTGCTTTGTCCCTGCTGATGCGCTACCGTTCTCTTGATGCGGACACGTTCAACGGGAAAGTGGTTGCTGCGCTGCGCAATGAATTTGGCGGTCACGCGGTAGAAAAGAAGTAATAACAATATAAGCTAGTATCTATCCCCGTAGCTTCACAACTGCGGGGATATTGCTATATGTTTTGTCGTTTATTGGATGTTTGCAAAACCTGCATATGCATATTTTTCCTTGTATATCCGCACAATAGGTGAAAAAGGCGGAAGGATGAATAGCATATGTGCAAAAGGTTTTCGTTATCGGCTGATTTGGATGAGGTTAGGGATCATTTTGGTATACAACGGGTGATGTATTATTACAAAACACGCTATAACATGAGCCCCACCCAGCATGTTCCAATTGTGCTGCATCAGGATGGAGAACGAGTACTTGATGAATTTCGCTGGGGATTTATTCCCTACTGGGGCAAGGATTGTGTCAATGCAGACTTGAATACGGTTCGGGTAAATCCGAGTTATCGCAAGATGGCGGAAACCCGACGTTGTATCATTCCATGCAATGGATTTTACTATTGGCGCAAATTGGGTAAACGCATGTGTGCTGTACGGGTGGTACTGCCGGAACAGAAGATGTTTGCGGTCGCGGGGCTATATGAAGTATGGCAGGATAGTCGTAAGGAGCCTTTACGCACCTGTACGATGATGACAGTTCATGCCAATACGGATATACGTGAATTCGATACCCGTATGCCGGCTATTTTGGAAGCTGATCATATAGATTCATGGTTGGACCCGTCTGTCCAGAACATAGATGAGCTGTTGCCTCTACTGCGCACGTATGAGCAAGGAGACATGAGTATCTATCCAGTGACCCCACTGGTGGCCAATGATGAACATGATAACCGTGAATGTATTCAGGAAATGGATTTGCAGTGGTCCTGGATTAAACCTTAAACGTATGGAGATTTTCATCCATGATTGATCATAAGCTTCCCGCCACCTGCATAGGTATGTATTGGGGAACAAGCGTCATGATCCGGGGAGAGGGGAAACGGCCGAAGGAGTATCTCATATGGGATGGAGGCGATTGGAATGAGTAACGATACACTCATCCAGCTGCTAGTGCTCATGGTGACGATCATCGGTCTGGTCCAAAACCGGTAAGTGGCAGGTTCCAGAAGGCGGGAGAATTGCCGTAGGCAATCTTCCGTTTTTTTCTGTGTTAAAAAGCTCGCAGATTAAGGAAGCTTACGGTACAATAGATGCTAGACTACAGGTGACAAGACACCTGAATATACGTCTACATACGATATATTTTTAAGGGAGAGCGAATCATGAGTGAATTAACTTCATTACCACCAGCCAAAAAAAGAAAATTGCTGTTTAGCGCAGGGCTCAGCTGGTTGTTTGATGCTATGGATGTGGGGCTGCTTTCATTTATAGTCGCAGCGTTGGCAAAGGAGTGGCATCTGGGATCTGAGCAAATTGGACTGCTGACTGCAATGAATTCGATAGGAATGGTGTTCGGAGCCGCTTTGGCGGGGATTTTGGCGGATCGTTACGGCAGACGCGCCATATTAGTGTGGACATTGTTGATCTTTTCTATTGCCAGCGGCTTATCAGCTTTGGCGACAGGACTCGGAATGCTGCTGGTGCTGCGTTTTATTGCTGGTGCAGGCTTGGGCGGGGAATTGCCTGTTGCTTCGACGCTGGTGTCAGAATCAGTGCCTGTAAAAGAACGAGGAAGAGCGGTTGTCCTGCTGGAAAGCTTCTGGGCGGCAGGCTGGATCCTTTCGGCTCTTATTGCTTATTTTGTTATTCCGAAGTATGGTTGGCAAATGGCATTTATTCTCGGCGCAGTACCTGCGCTGTACGCTCTTTATCTGCGCAGAGCTATTGATGATTCACCGCGTTACAAGCAGCAAAGCGTTAAACTTCCGCTGCGTGCACGATTGGCTTCGATTTGGTCGGGACCCCATCGCAAGTCTACGCTGATGCTGTGGATTTTATGGTTCACAGTTGTATTTTCATACTACGGCATGTTCCTGTGGCTACCGAGCATTATGTTTATGAAAGGTTTCGAACTGGTTAAAAGCTTTGAATATGTACTGATCATGACGCTTGCGCAACTACCAGGTTACTTTACCGCCGCCTATCTAATTGAAAAGCTGGGGCGCAAATTCGTACTGATCATCTACTTGCTGCTCACAGCAGTGTCCGCCATTTGGTTCGGCACCTCGGAAACGGCGGGAATGCTGCTAGCTGCTGGTATCTGCTTGTCCTTTTTTAATCTCGGTGCTTGGGGAGCCATGTACGCTTATACTCCGGAATTGTACCCGACAGCGGTCCGTTCTACCGGTGTGGGTATGGCGGCTGCGTTTGGCCGTATTGGAGGCGTTATCGGGCCTTTTGCGGTCGGTATACTCGTAGGACAAGGCGTAGCGTTACCATCTATCTTTGTGATTTTCTTCGTAGCTATCTTGATCGGAGCAGTGGCTGTATGGTTGCTGGGTACGGAAACCAAAAACCAGGAGATTGACTAACCTTTACATTCACCTGTGTAAAGATTCATAATATAAGAGAGAGGAGTGACCTGAAATGGAGCATACCTTTCTGCTCAAGGCAGACTGGAACGGGGGGCGCAACAGCGACGGCCGTATTGAGGCTGGACAGTTGCGGACTGCAATTTCGATCCCGGCTGAGATGGGAGGCCCTGGTGTGGGCACCAATCCAGATGAAATGCTGCTCGGTGCCGCCGCTACCTGCTATTTGATTACGTTGGCGGCTATGATGGAGCGCGCGAGTCTCCCGGTGGCATCACTGGCGCTGGAATCCGAAGGGATTGTCGATGTAACGAACAATATTTTTACATATCGCCGAATTGTGCATCGTCCGCAGGTTCAATTGGCCGCCGATGCGACAGAATCGCAGATCGAACAAGCATTGCGACTGGCAGAGCAGGCAGAAACCTCATGCATGATCTCGCGTGCCGTAGCGGGAAATGTGGCGTTGTCCACAGAGCCCGTGGTGGAGCGCGCCTCTTAAAGCGATATTTGTAACAGGAGCAATCATTCCAATTGCCCATCATTTTTTTAATCCAAGGAGGACACAACCATGACAGCACAACAAAAATTGCTCGTATTCGCAGGCTCTTACGCCGAATTGGAAGGTAACGGAGTTTATTCGTACACTTTTAATGAACAGACAGGAGCACTTACACTACAGGATGAGTTCTCCGGCTTGAAAAATCCTACATTCCTGAATGTGGACGTCAAAAATCGGAAGCTGTATTCCATTGGAGAGACGACTTCTGCTGCAGGAGCGAAAGTAGGCGAAGCCTCTGCTTTCGAAATTGACCCAGTTAAAGGAACATTTACATTGCTGAATCGTGCGGAAAACGTGGGTGCAACAACTTGCCACATTCAGCGTGATCCATCTGATCGTTACCTTATTGTAGTCAGCTACCACGGAGGTATGGTGGGACTGGTATCTCTGACCGAGGACGGACGTATCGGTGAGTTGCTGGATGTTAAACAGCATGAGGGCAAAGGAGCGCATCCTGAACGTCAGGATCGTCCACATCCACATTCCAGTTTCTTTAGTCCGGATGGCCGCTTCCTGTTCGTACAAGATCTCGGTCTGGATCTGATCCGCGTTTACACCATTGATGACAGCAAAGGACAACTGGTGCTTCATGGTGAAACGAAAACCCATGCAGGTGCAGGTCCACGTCATTTGACGTTCCACCCGAATGGTAAATTTGCTTTTGTCATTAACGAAGTGGATTCTTCCATTACTTCTTTTGCATACGATGCAGAGGCTGGCAAGCTCACTGAGCTTGAGAGCGTACCGACATTGCCGTCTGACTTTACAGGTGAAAACACAACTGCTGAAATTGCGATTTCGGGGGATGGAGCTTATCTGTACGGTTCCAACCGTGGGCATGACAGCATTGTGGTATACGCTGTAGATGGAGCAACTGGCAAGTTGAGCTTGGTCGAGCATGTATCTGCCGAAGGAGAGCATCCACGCCATTTTGCTTTGACTCCAAATGGTGACCATATGCTCGTGGCCAACCGCGACACCAACAACATTGTTACGTTCAAAGTGGACAAGGCAAGTGGACGCTTGACCTACACTGGGCAACAAGTAACCGTGTCCAAGCCAGTATGCGTACAGCCTTTTTACTTTTCTGTGTAAAAGGAGCGCTACATTTATATCATGCGGAGTGGTTAAGTGATAGTGATGCGGATAATGGTCGCTACGAGGACGGATCATTCTTCCGGTCGCTGTTGCCCCCGGATTTCTCGATTGTATGTTCAAGGGTAGAAATCCGGGGACAAAGGCGAACGCTCCGCTTCTTCAGAACAATTCCGTCCTCTCCGCTGCTTTAGTGCTTTTGGCGACCATTTTTTTATGCAGAAACAATAAATGAATACGTATATGTTGATGGTACTGATAGATTAACCAAGCATAGAAAATTTTTTAGTGAAAACGGCTCGTAGGATAACCTACAGCCGTTTTTATTTTAGGGCTTAGTCATTTCAAAAGAAGTCACTACCTACAAAAATAATATAAAATTTTATGGTTACAAATAAGATACGAATAATCTCGGCAGGAAAAGGGTACATATGTTATAAGCGGGACAAGAATCTCTCAATCCGATAATGCAAATCTAGGACAAGCATTGTGAGTTCCATATAAGGGTTAGAGGCTTAAAATAAAAGTATTATATTTGGCCTAAGTATTAGTTTAGGTCGTTGGCTTTTTTAGAGGCAAACTCATGAAAAATGAGCAATGGCAAGGATAAACTGAGTAACGAAGCGGGCAGATGGATTCGGAGAAGCGATAGCGTTCGCCTTTGGAACTTGATTTTAACCATTAAAATATATTCAAAAAATCAAGCTCCAACAGCGATCGGAGAAACCATCTGATCGCGAAGTGGGCCTCACAGACCGATAAGAGTATATAAAGGAGGAAACGAAATGAAAATTATCATTACGCAAAAGGAAGCCGTCGACAAAGGAATATGGACAGAGATCATGGGGATGTTTGCTGTGACCAAAGAGGACGAAGTATGGCAAAATGAAGAGTTTATTCTCACCGAAGAACAGGCACGTCAGGTCGGATTATTAAGATAGCAAAGACAAATAGGACATGTTATCAAGTTTTAAGACCAAGTCTTAAAAAATCGTAACTTCTTTTTTATGTATCTGATACACTTTTTAACCGTGCAACGTTTATGATAAGTACACAAGGGTAATGAAGCTTACAGACACCGTGTACATACCCAAACGGCAAGGAGAGATCAGACATGATGAAACTAGCTTCGAAATGGACCGTATTGGCTTTAATGATGATGCTGATTACGACGGCAGGGGCAACAGCGCAAGGCTACACGCCTGTAGCAGCTGCTGAAAATCAGGAGACCGTATATATAAACCAAATGGAGATTCGTGACGGACAAATTTATTTGTCGGCAGACCCGATTGAATGGTATGAAGGCGCGGCAGCTGACAAAGCATTTGTGGAGCATGAAGGAAATACAGGATTGGATGGAGCTCCGGATGGCTACTACATCGTAAACAATTCCGTGCAAAATGACGTGTATCAGGTTGCACCAGATGCTTCAGTAGAGGTGCAGATTTATGATCACACGGGTAACATAGAAGATACAGACGTGCAATGGAACGAATCGATTCCTCTGGCACAGTTTGAGAAAGATTTTGCTAAAAAGGACGTTCTGGACCTCAGTCAATTTCCATACCATATTACGCTTCGTGAGGGTAAAGTTATAAAAATCGTGCAGCAATTCATTCCTTAAAATAGAAGTAATCTCATTTCACAAACACGTGCTTTCACTTGATTATAGATCAGGGGAGCACGTGTTTTTTTATACTTTATAACAAAAAAAGAGGATATCCAGCCCATATAGGGCGCGGATATCCTCTTCTCTTCATAATATATGATTAGAACGATTTTGCTGTGTCTACTGCACGTTGTACAGCAGAAGCAACGATTTCTTGTGCTTGATCTGGAGATTGATTATGTCCTTCCAGAACAACTTTCACGATGTCTTTCACTCCGAAGAAGGATAAGATGTTGTTCATGAAGTTCAAAGACATTTCAGCTGCAGCAGCTGGTCCTTCGGAATAAACGCCGCCTCTTGCATTCAGCAGGGCTACTTTAGTTTCAGTTACGAGACCAACAGGACCTTCAGCAGTGTATTTGAATGTTTTACCAGCTTGGTTCAGATAGTCAATGTACGTATGCAGTACAGCTGGAATCGTCATGTTCCAGAGCGGGAAAGCAAATACGACTTTGTCTGCTGCCAGGAATTGATCCAGGTAGCCATTAGCAATGTTTGCCAGGCGAGCTTCTTCTGCGTTCAGCTCCATGCCTCTAGCGGATTTGAACGTGCCGTTGATCATGTTAGCGTTCAAATAAGGAAGCTCGACGGAGAACAGGTCCAGCTCAGTGATTTCATCAGTTGGGTGGGAAGACTTGTAGCTTTCTACGAAGGCGTTATACAATTTAACTGTTGCAGATTCTTCAGCTGTACGATCATTAGCTTTGACAAATAATACTTTAGACATGATTTATTTCCCCCTAAGTAAGTTGAATAAGTAAGTTAAGTTAGTAAGTTACCAAGTAATATTACAATATAAAGATAATATCTGTCAACACTTTTATATTAAATTTACTTTGAAAAGCTACTTTATTTTTTACACTAAAAATTTTACGTGTTTCTTTTGCAAAATATCAGTTTTGCGGTAAAATTTAAATGTAAAGTTTAATGAAGAGAATGGTTTGAGTAGGCGAAGAAGAAAATGAACATGGTGCCAGCAAGATATAGCACAATAGTTGAACGAAAAAAGGTGAGTAGCTTGAAGATAGGTTTTTTTGATTCAGGATTGGGTGGAATTACAGTATTGTCCGAGGCACTAAGACGTTTGCCAAACGAAAATTTTGTATACATGGCGGATACCCTTCATGTGCCTTACGGGACGAAAACTCCCCAAGAGGTGCTTGGTTATGTCAAGGCTTCAGTACAAACGATTCTAAAAGAAGATGTTAAGGCATTGGTAATTGCCTGCAATACGGCTACAAGTATCGCGGTTGCGGAGCTAAGGAAAGAATATCCTATTCCGATTATTGGTATGGAGCCAGCAGTGAAGCCAGCGGTCGAGATGAACCGATCCAATGGTAAAAGAGTTCTGGTGTTAGCCACACCATTGACCTTGAAACAATCCTGTTATGCAGCGCTGGTATCCAGAGTTGACGATCATGGGAGCGTGGACTCACTACCTCTGCCGGAGTTAGTACAGTATTGCGAACAGTTGAATTTTGACCGGGCAGAAATGTCCGAATATTTTAACCGGGAGCTGTCTTCGTTCAATCTCGACATATATGGTACGGTGGTATTGGGGTGTACTCATTATCCTTTTTATAAGGAGATTCTAAGGGAACTACTGCCTTCTCATATTCAGTTAATTGACGGGAGCCAGGGAACAGTTAGATGGTTGAAACAGGTGTTGTCTGAGCGTAATTTGCTGGAGCCTTCGCCAAAATCCGGTCCATCGCAGGAGGGACATATTACATTTCTATGTTCTAGTCAGGATGAGGCCTATGTGCATAAGATGGAGCGGGCGCTTGAAATCTATGCGGAGCATGAAAAGATTTATTTTTAAAAGAAGAGCGGCTGGCGAATGTGTTGGATCTTAATGAAATATCCAAATCGCCAGCCGCATTGTCGATCAGACGCATGGAGGGAGGGCGTAAGATGGATGTTCAACTGATCCTGAATGAGCTTCACGAAACGGGCGTGCTTGAAAGCCATATGCGAAATCTCAAACCGCTGACCGGCGGAACTTCGAGCAAAGTGGTTGTTGTCATGGACGGAACTAAGCCGCGATACGTGATTAAGCAAAATGATCCCGCTGTCGTAGAAGCCGAGGCAGAATTCTTACATACCTATGTACAGGTTGAGAAACTATCGCGTTTGGTTTATGTAGATCCGTTGCACCGTTATTTGGTGTACACGTTTAGGTCAGGGCTCACACAGTATCATGGACCAAACAAAAGCGATTTGTTACTTCGTCTGGCGACGGAGGTGATCTCGCACTATAAGCCTTTTGGTGAGGAACGTCATTATGGTTATCCGGACCACCCGTTTGTGGAATGGAGAGATTTTCTGCTGCACAGAACGAAGGAATCTGAAAAGATCATACAAGACGTTTTACCCCCAGAGGATCATCGGTTCGTCCATACCCTTGTGGCCGGATCGCCGCAACGGAATATTAAATATTTGCTTCATGGTGACTGTGGAGTACATAATTTTGTGTTTGCCGAAAATGGTACGTTGACAGGCATTATTGATCCTGACCCAGTCGTGGGAGAGCCTCTGTATGATTTGATATACGCCTTTTGTTCTTCACCCGATAGGCTGATCGTCGATACTATTTTGCCTGCTTTAGAGAAGCTTGGGCCGGAGATGGCAGGGGAATACGAGCTGAACAGGGAAGTGTTACTGGGATTATACTTTCGTATAGCTACCTGCATTCGCCATCATCCTAAAGACCTAAATACATATACAGA
Source organism: Paenibacillus sp. FSL R7-0340 (assembly GCF_038002205.1). Classification (NCBI taxonomy): domain Bacteria; kingdom Bacillati; phylum Bacillota; class Bacilli; order Caryophanales; family Paenibacillaceae; genus Paenibacillus; species Paenibacillus sp. FSL R7-0340. The sequence continues at coordinate 3,855,388 of NZ_JBBOBY010000001.1, read as the reverse complement.
AGCGTGGCCTTATTGGCTGAACAGGGTTCGCTGAAAGGAACAGGGAATATGAGCATACAAGGATGGAATCATATTTGCTTTTCGGTGTCTGATTTGGAGAAGTCTATACATTTCTATCAGAATATACTAGATGGAAAACTGCTCGTTAAAGGACGTAAGTTGGCTTACCTGGACTGCTTGGGAATGTGGCTGGCCCTCAATGTGGAGGAGGATATCCCAAGAAATGAAATTCATCAATCCTATACGCATATTGCATTTTCGGTAGCGGAAGCGGATTTTGAGAGCATGCTTAACAAGCTGAGAACTTTTAATGTCACCATTTTGCCCGGAAGAGAGCGGAATGAACAGGACAAAAGGTCGGTCTATTTTACAGATCCAGACGGACATAAGTTTGAATTCCACACAGGACAATTGCAGGACCGCTTGAACTATTATAGAAACGATAAAAAGCATATGACTTTTTATGATTGAGTAAGTGTTATCGATATTGACGTGTAGGTATTAAGTAATAATTGGGTCGCATTTAGGAGGAATACGGAAGGATGTCACTGTCTCAGGAAAACGGTTCCAAGCAAGCACAAGCCGTTAAAACGATGACGGTTTTTGCCATCACTTGGCCGATCTTTATAGAGATGTTGTTTCACATTTTGATGGGTAGCGTGGATACGTTCATGCTAAGCCATGTTTCTGATGAGGTTGTATCGGCTGTAGGTGTATCAAGACAGTTGATTGAATTTACGATTATACTTTTCAATCTGCTTGGTCTTGGTGTAGGTGTGATCATTGCTCAGCTATTGGGGGCGCAAAAGCATGTGGATGCAAGCCGTGTTACGGCTTCGGCACTAACCTTTAATCTGGTGTTTGGTCTGGCGCTGAGTTTGATGTTTATTGTGAGCCGGGATTTTTTACTATCCTTTTATCATATTACCCCGACGATTAAGGGAAATGCAGAAATCTATATGATGCTGGCAGGGGGTTCGCTGTTTCTGGAAGCGCTCATGCTAACCGCAGGTCCGGTTATTCGCTCGCATGGTTTTACTAAAGATACGATGATCGTGGGCATTGGTATGAATATATTGCATATCGTGGGGAATGCGTTGCTCATTTATGGCTGGTTTGGTCTGCCGCAGATGGGAGTGGCGGGAGCAGCGATTTCAACAGTTATTAGCCGTGCTGTAGCGTGTGTCTGGATTTTTCTACTGCTGTACAAGCGTGTAAGTGCGCCGATTCGCATCCGGTATTATGTACAGCTTCAATGGAGTAAGCTGGTATCCATCCTGAAGATTGGTATTCCTGCCGGGCTGGAATGGTTGTCTTATCAGCTTAGCCAAATGATGGTGACCCGGTTTGTCAGCTTTATGGGTACAACGGCGATCGCAACCCATTTTTATACGAATACAATTGTGTACTTTTTTATGGTATTTGGAATGGCTGTAGGTGAGGGGACAGAAATTATTGTTGCCCGCCTAATTGGAGCAGGAGACAAGGAAAAGGCCTATCATCAACTTTTACGGAGCCTGAAATGGTCTTTGGTCATTACGATTGCTGTGATCGTGGTAGTATCCTTTTTCCGATATGAAGTGATGGCGATCTTTACAGATGAGCCGGCGATCATTCAATTAGGGGCAGCAATTTTGCTCTTCTGTATATTGCTGGAGCCGGGCCGAGTGTTTAATCATGTTGTCATTAACTCCTTGCGAGCGGCGGGAGATGTTCAGTTCCCGTTGATGATGGCCATTATTTCAATGTGGGGGATTAAAATCCCGCTAGCATATGTGCTGGGCATTCATATGGGATATGGTGTGCTGGGAGTGTGGATTGCACATGCCTGCGATGAGTGGGTACGAGGCATTTTCCACTATTTACGCTGGAAGGGGCGGAAATGGCAGCACAAATCGCTGTTATCTAAGGCTGAACTTCAGGCGGAATCAGCCTAAGGCTGAAAGAGATTCTACAACAGACATTCTTCAAGCGAATTGGAGGATGTCTGTTTTTTTTACAAAAATAAGCAAAATGGGGATGTTCAAACTTTTCAAAAATTGCTAGAATATAGTAACCTCGAATGTAGTAGAGGTTTTCAAAGTTTCAAAGACGGATGGTTTCCGATTGAATCCATGAAGGAGGGAATAAGATGGAACGTAAAGTGCATATCATTCCTTACCAAGTGATCAAGCAGGAGCAACAAGTGAATGAAATACCGCGAGGTGTAGAGCTGATTCAGGCTCCTGCGGTATGGAACCAGACTCGAGGCCGAGGCGTGAAGGTGGCGGTGCTGGACACGGGCTGTGATTCGGACCATCCTGATTTGAAGGCGCGCATTATTGGCGGCCGGAATTTCACGGATGATGATCAAGGTGATCCGGAAATTTTCAAGGATTACAACGGTCATGGTACGCATGTGGCAGGAACCATTGCGGCAGCAGAAAATGCGGATGGTGTCGTGGGTGTTGCTCCAGAGGCAGACCTACTCATCATCAAAGTGCTAAACAAGCAGGGCTCCGGTCAATATGACTGGATTATTCAAGGCATCTATTATGCGATTGAGCAAAAGGCAGATATCATATCGATGTCACTTGGCGGTCCTGAGGATGTGCCAGAGCTTCATGAAGCAGTAAAAAAGGCTGTAGCTAGCCAAATCTTAGTCATCTGTGCAGCTGGAAATGAGGGAGATGGTGACGACAGAACGGACGAGCTTGGCTACCCCGGCTGTTATAATGAAGTGATTAGCGTAGGTGCTATCAATTTTGACAGGCACACCTCAGAATTTAGTAATTCTAATAATGAGGTGGATTTGGTTGCACCGGGAGAAGATATTTTGTCCACCGTTCCGGGCGGCAAATATGCGACCTTTAGCGGAACTTCGATGGCTACTCCACACGTAGCAGGTGCATTGGCGTTGATTAAGCAGCTGGCGAATGCGAGCTTTGAGCGTGATCTCACCGAACCGGAATTATACGCACAACTCATCAAACGCACGATTCCACTGGGCAATTCTCCTAAGCTGGAGGGCAACGGTCTACTGTACTTGACGGCAGTGGAGGAGCTTTCTCGTATTTTCGACGCGCAGCGTGTAGCGGGAATACTAACTGTAGGATCATTGAAGGTTAAATAAACCGTAACTTCAATTCGGAAATATAGCGGCTCTCCTAAAGGGAGGGTCGTTTTTTTGGATTTCAAATCTTAGGAAAAACTCCATTTACATTGCATTCAAATGTCGGGTAACATATACCTCAAAGATAGGCATGAGTCAGAAGTGGAGGATGAATATGAACGATATCATGGCGCAAGCTGACGAGCTTAGACGAACAGGGCAAGCAGAGAAAGCACGTAAGCTTCTTTTAAAGGCATTAGAACAGCAGCAAAATGATGCAGAATTGTGGTATCAGACAGCTTGGACACATGATTCATTGGGCTTAGAGAGGGAAGCGGTTGCCTATTATGAAAAAAGCCTAGGTATGGCGTTATCCGCAGAATCAAGGAAAGGAGCCATCCTGGGATTAAGCAGTACATATCGTGTATTGGGAGATTACGCCAAGGCGAAAGCGTGGTTGGACACAGGAATGAACGAATTTCCGGATTACAGACCGTTTCGGGTATTTTACGCGATGGTGTTATACAATCTGGGGGAATACGGGAAAGCCATGCAGGAGCTGCTAATGGAGGTGGCTGAGACGACCTCGGATTTATCTACACAGGAGTACTCACGTGCTATTCAATATTATGCAGATAAACTGGATCAGATCGAGGCATAGGTGAACCGGAGTGAGAGCATAAGCAGTAACGTATATATATGCTCGTACATAAAAAGATCACAGTCAGAGAGCAGTAATTCTCTTCCCTGACTGTGATCTTTTACTGTTTATTGTTTAGCTATAGGGTCCGTAACTTGATGAGTTAAATAACTGTGATTACTGCGCACCTTCAGTAACGGCAATTTCTTTCTCCAGGTTTTCTCTGGACAGGTTGGCCTTCAAGTAATCCGGCGTATCGGGCAGGACCAGGTGCAGATTGGATTTTTGACAAATGCGGATGGTACACTTTTCGACGATAAAATCAAAGACATGCCCGCCTCCGGTGCGTTCATCGTTAATAAAATGCAGATGAAATCCGGCTACCCCAATACCTTGAGCATAGGCAGGTGTCCAAAAACCTGTAATCACGCCGGAAGCCTCATTAAAAGTGAAGGTAGGCTGTGATTTGGTCGCTTCGATAAAAGGTTTGTATGGTTTAACTTGGTGAGGCACGGTCCGTGTCTTTACTTCATGAAAAGTGCCATCCATACGGAAGGCATAGAACAGATTACGGCTTGGAAACAACGTTAACAGCAGAGCTTCCAGCTCTTCACGATGCATAGGGCGGTCAATAGTATATGTGAAATCTTCCTGGAAAAAGGTGACAGTGGAAAAAGGTGTAGTTTCTTCCGGTTTTACGCGATGGGCCGTACCGTCTGGAAGCAAGTGATAAAATTCACCATCGAACGCGATCATCTCGCCATTCAGTTGATCAAAGGTACCAATTCCGAAATCCCCGTGCTTTTGCAACTCCTCAAAGGCAACAACTCCGTCATAAAGACCATCTAATAGAGCAAGCATAGTGGATGTTTGGTAAATATCATGATCAGCTTCTTGCTTGGTTTCCAATTGCGCAACGGTCATGGCAATACACTTCCTTTTATAATTGTATGCATTTATTTTCTTTCTTTTTCAATAATAAACGTAAAATTTCAGTAAATAACATGAATAACTCAAAAAAATCATTAAAAAAACGTTATACTCCATAATTGTCATAAAGCCGTCACGACTGAGGCATGGTTAAGGTTAGTTTAATTGGTTAGGCAGCAGTTTACGTCCCAACTGGATGTTATCCTGATAATCAATCGGAATATCGACGACCACAGGACCATCGGTATGAAGTGCCTGCTGCAATACACTTTCTAGTTCTTCAGGAGAGTGCACGCGTAATCCAGTGGCGCCGAAGCTTTCAGCATATTTCACTACATCAACATCTCCAAATTTTACACCAGACGTTCTTCCGTATTTAATCTGTTGTTGAAAAGCGACCATGTCATAGGAACCATCTCTCCATACGATATGCACCAACGGTGAGTTAAGACGTACGGCGGTTTCGAGCTCCATGGATGAAAAAAGAAATCCTCCGTCTCCAGAAATAGAAACGACTTTGTGACCGGGATTGACGAGCGTGGCAGCAATCCCCCAAGGCAGCGCTACGCCTAGCGTCTGCATTCCGTTGCTGAATAGAAGGCGCCGCGGTTCATACGAACGGAAATATCGTGCCATCCAAATATAGTGTGAACCGACATCACAGGTGACTGTGACGTTATCATCAATCAGGCTGCGCAGTGTACGAATAAATTGCAATGGATGAATCAGAAAATCATGCTTGTGTGCGGGAACAGCCGCTTGCTCGTTTAGATCATGGCGCAGACGATTCAATTGGTCGCAGGAGGATTTAGGTAGCTTTAAGGTAGGTAATTCTTCTGCAAGGCTACCCACAATCAGGGCTATATTTCCGATTAGCTCGTAGTCCGGTTGATAATCATGATCAATATCGGCTTGATGGTCATCCAGATGAATGAGTGTTCGGTTTGCCGGAATGTTCCAGTTTTTTGGATCGTATTCGATAGGATCATAGCCAATCGTCAGTACCAAATCTGCGGCTCCAAGAAGCATATCACCCGGTTGATTGTGGAACAGACCCACTCTTCCAAAATAGTGGTCTTCTAGTTCACGGGAGATGGCTCCAGCGGCCTGGAAGGTTTCGACAACAGGCAGATCTGTATCTCGGATGAGAGCACGGATAGCTGCGGTGGCTTCAGGCGTGCTGGCTTTCATGCCGAGAAGAAGTACGGGCAGCTTGGCTTTTTTGATTTGCTCTGCGACTTGTTTGATGAGTCCGGCGGGTGCGGTTCCGAGTTGGGGAAGAGAAACCTTCTCAATGACTGTTACTTCAGATGACGAAGTCAACACGTCCTGCGGCAGGCTGACGAATGTGGCTCCAGGCTGGGCTGAGGTCGCAATTCGAAATGCATTAGCAATTGCTTCCGGTACATTATCAGGATGTTCTACTTCTACACTGTATTTGGTGATGGGTTCGAATAGTCCGGCGTTATCCATAGATTGGTGCGTGCGTTTCAAGCGTTCGGATCTTGGGACTGCACCCGCAATGGCGACGACAGGATCACTTTCTGCATTAGCGGTGACAAGTCCTGTCGCCAAGTTAGATGCGCCTGGACCTGAGGTAACAATGCATACGCCCGGTTTACCGGTTAATCGACCGACTGCCGCTGCCATAAAGGCGGCATTTTGTTCATGACGACATACGATCAATTCGGGCCCCCGATCTTGAAGAACATCAAAAACAGAATCGATCTTGGCACCTGGAATGCCAAAAATATGGGTAACCCCTTGCTTGATCAAGCAATCGACAACAAGGTCGGCTCCTTTTGTATCGGATATAGTTTTAGTTTGAACAGCTTGCACTTTTGTACTCAATGCTACCACCTCTTCTTCTTCTCTGTGAAATAACTAATGAAATACTTTTAATGTAAATCAATGGATGTATATTGCAATTATAATACAATAACTGGTATTTTCAAGAAAGAAATTTTCAGAAAAAAAGAGAAAAATATATAAAACGTTTTCAAAGTTTGATCTATCACGGAAAATTAAAATTGTGGAATTTTCTTGTGGTGTCGGTCATCGAGAAGGTATAGAACAGATATGTCCCAAATGGAGGCAGATCATTTTTATCCGCTCACATGATAAAAATCACTTTCCTCTACAAAGGATAGCGGTTACAATGTAATTGTTGTTAACGTAAACATTAAATTTAAGGTGAAGAAAACCAGTATGACATGATGTACAGGTATCATATTATAGTTGTATTGTCCTGTACAAATCATATGGATTTCCCACTGCTATGGGGAATGTAATTGTTAAAAGGCAAGTAGTATCTCGAACTTTTTTGTTAACGTTAACAATTTATTAGGAAACACGATTATAGAAGGGATGAGAGAGTAATGACTAAAGCGTTTTTAGACGAAAACTTTTTGTTGAGCAATCCAACGGCTGAAATCTTGTACCATCAGTACGCCAAGGATATGCCGATTATCGACTATCATTGTCATTTAAGTCCACAAGAAATTTATGAAAATAAAGCGTTCAAGAATATTACGGAAGCCTGGTTGTACGGAGATCATTACAAGTGGAGACTTATGCGGGCCAATGGGGTTGAGGAACGCCTGATTACGGGGGATGGTGAAGATTATGACAAGTTTTTGGCTTGGGCCAAAACCGTACCTACACTAATCGGCAATCCGCTGTACCATTGGACGCATTTGGAGCTTCAACGCTTTTTTGGTGTCTATGAGCTGCTGAATGAACAGAACGCACCAGTGATCTGGGAAAAGGTAAACCAAAAGCTGCAGGGAAAGGGCTTTGGCGCACGTGATCTGATTGTGAACTCGAAGGTAACTGTGGTGTGCACCACGGATGATCCGACAGACCATCTCGAATACCACAAACAAATCAGCAAGCTGACCGATTTCCCAGTGGCAGTGCTGCCAAGCTTCCGCCCCGACAAAGCTTTGGAAATTAATCGTGAAACTTTCCAGCCTTGGGTGGCTCGGTTGGGTGAAGTCAGCGGACTGGATGTTTCTGGCTTGGAAGGATTTTTGAATGCGTTGGCGAGCCGGGTGCGTCATTTCCATGCTGCCGGAGGCCGGGTATCTGATCATGCGCTGGATACTGTAGTCTATGAAGAAACGACACTTGAGGAAGCGGTAGCCATATTCAGCAAGGCGCTGGAGGAAGGCCATGTGACTCCTTTAGAGGAGGCGAAATATAAATCGTACGTTCTGGTTTTCCTTGGCAAACAGTATGCAGAACATGGCTGGGCTATGCAATACCACATTCACGCGCTGCGTAACAACAACACGGCTATGTTCCGTCATTTGGGACCGGATACAGGCTACGATGCCGTAAATGATGGCTCCATCGCTCGTCCATTGGCGGCATTGCTGGACGCACAGGAGCTGGCAGGAGGATTACCAAGAACCATTTTGTATTCGCTTAATTCGGTTGATTATCCAGTACTGGCAAGTCTCGCGGGCTGCTTCCAATCCGGTGGAACTGTAGGGAAAATCCAGTTTGGCACGGCATGGTGGTATAACGACCATATCGAAGGCATGCAGGAGCAGATGAAGTTGCTGGCTAACTACGGGGTGCTGTCCCGCTTTATTGGTATGCTGACGGATTCCCGCAGCTTCCTCTCCTACACACGCCATGAATATTTCCGCCGTATACTCTGTGACTTAATTGGGACGTGGGTTCAGGAGGGTAAGGCGCCTGAGGATCTGGAACTGCTCGGAGCAATGGTACAAAACATTTGCTACAATAACGCTGAGCAATATTTTAATTTCCCAACGGTTGTTCATAGTAAGTGAAGCTACCGCCTAAGGTGAGAACTCACTAACTTTATAAAAAATTGCTCTTGCCAGGAGCTTGTTTCAAACTCCCGGTAAGAGTAATTGAAAACAAAATAGTTATCAACTGAGGATTTTGCAAAAATCCCATAAGCGACTTCCAATGAACAAGATATAGATCGAAATGGTTTAGTTCGTCTGTATCTTGCACTTCGGAGCGACTGGAATCGAATTTTGCAAAATCCTGAACTAGATATGTGAAAATAATTACAAACATAGAGGAGTGTGTAGGTATGGGAGTGCCTATCGTGCAGGAGAGCGTCCAAACTGACAACAAGACAGGCGAGCATATTAGCCTGAAAGAAAAGATTTCGTATGGTATGGGTGACTTTGGAAACGGATTCATGTTTGATTTGGGGCAGTTGTATTTGCTGAAATTTTTTACAGATGTAGCAGGGGTTTCTGCAGGAGCCGCCGCAGGCATTTTCTTGGTCAGCAAGCTGTTTGCCGCCATCTGTGATCCCATTGTCGGGTCCTTTGTTGATTATCGCAAACATATCGGTGCACGTGGAAAATTTAGGCCTTTTCTTATCGTTGGAAGCGTTATCCTTGCAATTCTTACGGTTCTAACCTTTATTTCGCCGAATATTTCCCCCACAGGAAAACTCATTTACGCCTATGCGTCCTATATGATCTGGGGGATCGGCTACTCTATTGTAAACATTCCATACGGCTCGCTGGGTGCCGCCATTACGCAGGATACTCATCAGCGTGCTTCATTGTCATCTTTCCGTCAGGCAGGATCTCTGGGCGCATTATTCGTCACCAGTGTCGTTGTCATGCCGCTTATTTTACTGTTTCCTAACCATCATGTTGGCTATCCGGTTGTGATGGGGATTATGTCACTCATTGGTGTGATCGCTTTCATCATATGTTACCGAGGAACGAAAGAACGTATTATTAGCCAGTCCGGGCCAAAAGAGAAGCTATCTATAGGCGTTATCGTGCATACCTTTACGAATAACAAGCCTTTGCTGGTACTCGTTTTGATGACGATTTTCACCATATCCGCGTACAATATTAAGTCCGCACTGCTGATCTATTTTGCCGAATATAACTTGGGGCATGTAGAATTAATGGCTTATATGAATTTTATTATTATCGGTTCGTCGCTACTGGGTGTGTTGTTCCTGCCCAAGCTGGTACGGCGCTTCGGTAAACGAAAAACAGCTATACTGGGGATGCTGGTTAGTGTCATTGCCGACTCTATTAACTTTTTCATGCCTTCAAATGTATATATTTTCACAATCCTGGCCAGTATTTCATTCATTGGTATTAGTATTCCTAACGGGGTTACTTGGGCATTCGTGTCCGATATCATTGATTATGGCGAATGGTCATCCGGGGAGCGTAAGGAAGGGATTACTTACTCGTTATTTAACTTTTCACGTAAGTTGGCTCAATCCTTGTCTGGCTTTCTATCGGGTATTGGACTAGCGCTCATCGGGTATGTTCCGAATGTGGTTCAGTCCTCTGGAACGCTGCTTGGGATCAAGGCATTACTTTGTCTCTATCCGGCTGTTGCCCTGGCTTTGGCCATGCTGGTCATCGGTAAAATGTACAAGCTGACGGACAGTAGACATGCAGAAATGGTTCAAGAGTTACAGCGTCGACATGCGGACAACCACGTATAATTTGTGAAAGTCTTCTTTTCCGGGCGGCTCCTGTGGTATGGTGGGTATATAATTTTTTTAGAGCCTCACTAAGGAAAGGATACGTATATGGCAGCTACCATTAAAGACATTGCCAAATTGGCTAATGTTTCCCATACAACCGTCTCCCGGGCGCTCAATAACAGCCCGCTGATTAAAGAAGATACGAAACGCAAAATTATGGAGTTGGCAGAGCAACTCAATTACATTCCAAATTTTAATGCCAAAAGCCTGGTTCTCCAGCGCTCGCATACGATTGGCCTGTTTTTCACCAGTATTTCAGAAGGCACCAGCTCCAGTTTTTTTGCGGATACCATCCGCGGAGTTAATCATGTCATCGGGGTGGATTACAATTTGTTTGTGCGAGGAATTGACGATTACGCCGATTTTTCGGCCATTCACCGCAAGCGTTTTGATGGTATCATTCTGATGAGCCAGAGCGAGGCGGACAACCCTTTTATTTATCATGTGCTCGGTCAAGGTATTCCGCTTGTTGTACTGAATCGGCAGGTGTCCGGTGCGGGGATTGTAAATGTGATTTCTAATGATAAGGAAGGGTCCTATGAAGCGGTCTCCTTTCTCGTTGAAAGCGGGCATGAACGCATTGCGATCATCGAAGGGGTAGAAGGCTTCAAGTCTACCCAGCAACGCCGTGAGGGTTTTATGAATGCGTTGATTGATAGTGGTAAGCCGATTCGACATGAATATATCGTGCAAGGTCATTATGATACTGAAAGCGGAAGCCAGGCAATGAAGCAACTGCTTTCCTTGCAGGAGCCGCCGACAGCGGTATTTTGCTCTAACGATGATATGGCTATTGGGGCCATGAATGCGGTATTCGAAAACGGCTTGAAGGTACCAGAGGATATCTCAGTCATTGGTTTTGACGATATCGGGTTCTCAATGTATACGACTCCACCGTTAACAACGGTCAAAAGACCGATTGAGCAGATAAGTGAGCGCGGAGCCGCCTGCATTCTGGAACGAATTCAGTCACCGTCCAATGAGGGTGAGCTTATATTTATGGAGACTGCGCTTATGAAACGGAAATCAACGGCAAGCAGACCACGCTGAGTTTCGTTTTATTAACAGCAGGCCAAAGGGGCAGAAACCATGCTAAATGTATGGTTTCTGCCCCTTTTAGGTTGAAATGCGCTCTGCTTCGTCTGGATTTAACGAAAGAGATTGGTTTTAGCCAGTTCTACAATCTCGTCACCGCGTCCGTTCAACATCGCTTTCATCATCCACAGTGTAAATCCTTCTGCTTGTTTAAGATTAATTTTGGGTGGCATAGATAGTTCCTGACGGTTCACCACCACGTCTACCACAACAGGGCCATCATGAGCCAATGCTTGCTGAATGGCATCCTCCAGCATTGCTGGATCTTCAACCCGGATGCCCTTGAGCCCCATGGCTTGCGCTACAGCACCAAAATCAGGATTCACCAGTTCAGTGCCGTTTTCCAGGAATCCGGCTGCTTTCATTTCCAGCTCGACAAAACCGAGAGCGCCATTATTGAAAACAATGACTTTAATAGGCAGCTGATGCTGCTTCAGAGTGAGCAGATCGCCCATCAGCATCGTGAGCCCGCCATCGCCTGAGAGGGCAATCACTTGTCGGTCAGGCTCAGTAGCCTGCGCTCCGATTGCCTGCGGCAGCGCATTTGCCATCGTGCCATGGTTGAACGAGCCGAGAAGCCGACGCTGACCGTTCATCTGCAAATAACGCGCAGCCCATACAGTGGGAGTACCGACATCACAGGTGAAAATAGCATTTTCCTGCGCGGCGTCACTGATGACCTTGGCGAGATATTGGGGATGGATCGGCGTATGACCTGGTTTACCGACGGCAAGGTCATCCAACTCCTGGCGTACCTTGGTATAGTGGGAGACGGTTTTCTCTAGATGCTTGGAATCATGCTCTGACGTTAAATGCGGTAGCAGCATTTCCAATGTGGCTTTTACATCCCCGCATAAACCATACGTCAACGGAGTACGTCTGCCGAGATGGGCTGGCTCTATGTCTACCTGTAGGACAATCGCATCTTCAGGGTAAAATTGTCTGTAAGGGAAGTCTGTTCCGAGCATAAGCAGGACGTCACAATCCATCATCGCATGGTACCCGGAAGAATACCCGATCAGTCCCGTCAATCCAGCATAGTAAGGGTTGTCATACTCCAGATATTCCTTGCCTCGCAGAGCAGATACCATAGGGGATTTTAACTTGTCGCATAGCTGCATGAGCAATTCATGAGATTGTGCACAGCCGGCGCCGCATAGTAACGTAATTCGTTTGCCTTTATTCAAATATTCGGCCAGTCTGGAAATTTCGGAAGCTGACGGATGCACTACAGGTGCAGTGGGATGATAGACATGTTCAGGGACAGGTACCTTTTCCGCCTCCAAAGCTGCTACATCACCGGGAAGAACAATGACGGAGACACCTGAACGTGAAATTGCCTGTTGAATGGCCATGGTCACCGTTCTGGGAATTTGACGCGGTGTCGTAATAACCTCACAGAAGTGACTGCATTCTCCGAAAAGATGCTCAGGATGCGTAGCTTGAAAATATTCACTTCCGATTTCGTCGCTTGGAATATGAGCGGCAATAGCCAGTACAGGCACCCGATTGCGGTGGCAATCATATAAACCATTAATCAGATGCAAATTTCCGGGACCACTACTTCCAGCACATACAGCAATGCTACCACTAAGGTCAGCATCCGCTCCGGCTGCAAAGGCAGCCACTTCTTCGTGCCTTACATGAATCCATTCGATTTGACCATTGCTACGAATGGAATCAACCATATTATTTAGAGAGTCTCCAACAATGCCATAAATCCGCTTGACCCCTGCATTGACCAAAACTTGTACAATAGTATCTGCGATTGTCTTCATAGATGTTCCTCCTGCCTAGTAAGTAGTGTTATCCTGCCCGTGCTTTCTTGCGTCTATTCTCCTGAAATGTATATAAGAACAAGGTCTCGGGATAGGGTGATAGTTAGCCTTAACCGTCTTGGATCAGGTGCGAAACAACAGAAAAAGGACGATATACTTGCAAATTTTTATATAAACGTATATGTTAACGTGTTCATATTATTGTCATTATTATTTTTTTAAACTAAAAATATTGATAAAACTATTTTGTTAACGTGTGCATTGTGATAAAATAACGATGAAATCATTATGGTAATTGTGGGAGGTTACTCCGGATGAAACAAGTAGATGAATTAGACCAATTAAACAGAAAAAGCTTTATCGTAACAGACCCGCATCCTGTGAGGGTGCTGCAATTCGGGGAAGGGAACTTCCTGCGTGCTTTTGTAGACTGGCAATTTGACAAAATGAATAAGCTGGCAGAATGGAATACGGGAGTTGTGATTGTACAACCGCAGCCAGGAGGCCTCGTGGAGAAGCTTAACGAGCAGGATGGCCTGTATACGGTTATTCTTGAAGGGATTAAGGATGGGAAGGCCATGAAGGAGCATACCGTTGTGGAGTGCGTCACTCGTGGGATTAATCCATACGGCTCTGATTTTTCCGAGTATGAAGCATTATCCCAAAAGCCGGAGCTGCGTTTTGTCGTGTCGAACACGACGGAAGCGGGGATCGCTTATGCACCAGAGGATCAATTGGAAGATCGTCCGCAAAAGAGCTTTCCAGGCAAGCTAGCCGCCTTTCTGTACAAGCGCTTTCAATTCTTCGGGGGCGATCAGAGCAAGGGACTGGTGATCATTCCGTGCGAGCTCATCGACCGTAATGGAGACGCTCTCAAGGAAATCGTACTGAAATATGCGGACCAATGGAAGCTTGGGGCTGAGTTTATTGCATGGTTGGAGGAATCGAATACGTTCTGCAACAGTTTGGTCGATCGGATTGTACCTGGTTATCCCAAAGACCGGATTCATGAGATTCAAGCAGAATTGGGTTACAAGGACGATTTGGTTGTTGTGGGCGAACAGTATCATTTATGGGTTATTGAAGGGCCACAGTGGCTTAAAGAAGAATTACCTGCTCATTTGGCCGGATTGAATGTACTGATTGTCGACGATATGGCGCCATACCGTACACGGAAAGTACGCATTTTGAATGGAGCACATACGGCGCTTACCCCTGTAGCTTATTTATATGGCCTGGACACGGTGGGGCAGGCGGTCGAGCATGATATTATGGGAAACTTTATCCAGTCGCTGATTCGAGAAGAAATTATTCCGACGCTGGACTCGCCAGAAGCGGAATTGAATGTATATGCCGACGATGTTATTGAACGATTCCGTAATCCCTATGTAAGTCATTATGTTATGAGTATCGCACTAAATTCGGTGTCCAAGTTCAAGACACGGAACTTGCCATCCTTGCTCCAGTATGTGACACAGCGTAAGGCGTTGCCTGCCAAAATTGTATTTTCGCTGGCGTCCTTGCTCGTATTTTACCGGGGTGACAGAAATGGCGAGTCGATTGCGTTGGCAGACGAAGCTGAAGTGTTGAGTACGTTTGGTGAACTGTGGAGTAAATATGACGGTACTCTCGCCGGGGCGAAGCAATTGACTGCGCTGGTACTTGGCCGGCAGACATGGTGGGGGCAAGACCTGAACCAGATCGAAGGACTGGCTGAACAAACGGCACAGCACGTGTATGAAATTACAAGCAGAGGAATGAAGGAGACGCTCGATTCTCTAACCGGGAACAGCGTGCCCAGAGCATAAGCAAGGAGGAGACCGGAATGCTGGAGTTCATTCAAATTCATGATCAAGATAACGTGGCTGTCGCCTTGCGTGATTACAAGCAGGGAGAGACACTGGCGTGGGGAGCACAAGAAGAACAACGAGTGGAGCTAGCCGAGGATGTAGCACGTGGGCATAAAATCGCCTTGCAGGATATAGCTGAAGGTGGGCATGTTCTGAAATACGGATATCCCATCGGTCATGCCATTCAGCCCATTCAGGCAGGACAGCATGTGCATACGCATAATACGAAGACGAACCTGACAGGCGTGGAGGAGTACACTTATAAGCCTAAGCCAGCTCCTCATTTATATGAACAGGAGAGTCGTACGTTTCAAGGTTTTCGGCGAAAGGACGGCCGTGTGGGGATTCGCAATGAGTTGTGGATTGTGCCGACGGTCGGCTGTGTGAACGGGATCGCTGAACTTATTCTAAACCGTTTCAAGCAGGAAGCGGGAGATATTTCACCTTTTGAAAATGCACTGGTGCTCAAGCATAACTATGGTTGTTCTCAGTTGGGTGACGATCATGCACATACGCGCACGATTTTGATCGATGCTGTGAAACATGCGAACGCAGGTGGTGTACTTGTACTGGGTTTGGGCTGTGAGAACAATGAGATGAAAGAATTTAAGGAAGCCATCGGGGAATATGATTCGGAGCGGGTAAAGTTTTTGCTTTCCCAGGATGTGTCGGATGAAGTAGAGGAAGGGGTAAGGCTGCTTCATGAAATTTTTGCGGCCGTGCAAGAAGATCGGCGGGAACCTGTACCTTTGTCAGAGCTGAACATCGGATTGAAATGCGGTGGATCTGATGGCTTATCGGGTATTACTGCCAACCCACTACTCGGACGATTGTCGGATTATATGGCCGCGCAAGGTGGAACAACGGTATTAACAGAAGTACCTGAAATGTTCGGCGCGGAGACGATTTTAATGGAGCGCGCTGCCGATGAGCAAGTATTTAATAAGATCGTACATCTGATTAACGATTTCAAACAATATTTTCTGGATTACAAGCAGCCAGTATACGAAAATCCGTCACCGGGCAATAAAGCAGGGGGCATCACGACGCTGGAGGATAAATCACTGGGCTGTACGCAAAAATCCGGGTCTTCTACGGTCACTGATGTTATTCAGTACGGGGAGCGTCTCAAGACCAAGGGACTCAACCTGCTCAGCGCGCCGGGGAACGATCTAGTGGCATCTTCAGCTCTCGCCGCAGCGGGCTGCCAGCTCGTCATTTTCACAACCGGACGCGGTACGCCGTTTGGCTCCTTTGTTCCGACGATGAAGGTCTCAACCAACTCGCCGTTGTATAAGGCTAAACCTCATTGGATCGACTATAACGCCGGTTCATTGGTGGAGGATGTCAGTATGGAAGATGCGCTCCGCAACTTTGTCGATTACATCGTCGATGTAGCCAGCGGAACCTGGGTGAACAATGAGAAAAACAATTTCAGAGAGCTCGCTATTTTTAAAAACGGTGTTACGTTATAAAAGGTTGTAGTGTAAGGGAGGCGGAATTATTCCGCTTCCCTTTTTGAGTTTGTATGCTTCTAAATAGGCATGTTAGAAAAATTGGAATATATTATCATAATGTACTTGTCACATGTTTGTATTTATGATATAACTTAATTACGTAATAAATACGTAATTAAGTTATTTTTAGATAGGATTTAGATTTTACTTTTGTTTGGTGAATATAAAAAGTCGGACAAGGAGGCGGGAACGGTGGATGATCTTGTTCACTCCGACATCACAGATCTAGACACACTTGTTAACATGATTAAGCTGTCTTTTTCATTTGCGGATGGTGCCAATATGATTGCTTTATGCGACCGGCTGTATAGCCATGTCAACCAAAAGTATCAGGAATTGCAGCTCTACAAAGCGCGCAAGAAACCTATACAACCCATACATACCAAACGGCCGCTAGTCTACTACTACGGCTACAGTCATCTCATGAAAGGCATGGCCTTCCAAAAACAGGGCAAGTATGAGGCCGCTCGCGATTGCATCGAAAAATATGCAGAATTGGGCTGGTTTAATGGTCTCGATCAATATGGGGAGGCAGAGGTAGAATATTACCGCTATGCTGCTAGAGCTAATTTGTATGCCCTTGATATTTTGTCAGGTCATGCCGAAGTGTTGCAGGAATACATCGAATTTCTTCGTAATAATCCGGAAGAACTGTTACCGGGGCTTCTTTCCATCGTTGAGGGAGCGTCGAGATACGACTATCCTTTAGAGGCTGTGCTAGAATCATTTGCCGAACAAATTGAAGGTTTTACATATTTTGAAGAGCCTGTGAATGTATCTTATTATTTTCGCTTCTGCTATCAACTGGCTCTTTATTATATCAAGCAACAACAGTTTACGGTTGCGTTGGGCTATATCCTGCAATCTCTCATGCTGTCCGATACCCTGGGTATGGAACATGAGCATGAGTTTAGGAAATGTACTGCTATATTTGAAATTTTCAGATCCCAAGCTACAGCAACACAGCAAGACCAATATATAACTATTTTAAAAGGAGTGTTAAAGGATGAAAAAATTGATTTCACGCCCTCTGTCGCTCAGTCTGTTTAGTTTGCTAGTGTTTGTTACAAGTCATGACCTCATCACGGTGTTCTATCATGGAGCCAATCATTAAGAAGGCAGAAGTAAAGTAGAAGTACACCCAATAGCAAGTAAGCTCATTAAGATCAGGGCTTACTTGCTATTTGGCGTATTATGAAGACCGATCATAACGTATATATAACGTGGCACATGTCCCAAAAATATTTAAGCTGTTGTAGGTTTATGCAGCAAACCTTGTTCTGATGGATGCAATGAAATTCTTGTCTGTTGGTAAACGGGGAATGGTTCTTCCGTACTGTATGGTCTGCTTTTTAACGCTGCATCCAGTGCCCGTAGCAAGGAACCTATGAATTGCTCTGGAGAAAAGAAAATGCTTTTCCCGACCATATGAATGTGAAGCTCGTTATGGTCACGGTTGCTTACAGACAGCAATATACCTTGACCCTGGAAACCCGTACCGATTGCGCGTATTTTGTTTATACCCGAGAGTAGCATTTCCGTTTTCACCGCACGCCCCTGTTCCTCTACAAATACAGAAATCAGGCGTTTGTCTGTAACGATAACAATTTGGTTACCCCGAAATGTATGACTCAGGTGTAGAAAATCTTTATATACCCCAATAGTCTGCTCATGCGGAGAAACAATCCCCATCCGTACAAACTCCTCCAGCTCAGTGACATCGGGTTCCTGATGATTTTTAATTCGTTTTTTGATACTGAACTGAATAGTCAGGATGCCCAAGATAGCTATGAGAAAAGCGCTAAGTCGGACATTAAATATAAAGAACATCAGGACAATAAGGCCGCCTACTAACCACTGTCCCCAAGTTAGATAGCGCAGCTTTTGTTGTACCGTACGGCGATAATAACCGTAGCCCTTTCCCGGTTGATACTCTTTGGTAAACTTTGTCATACCACGCATTATGGTTAATCCATAGACGGATAAAATTGTCATCGCGAGCGCCAAGAGCGTCATAAGCCATTCCTGAGCTGCAACGCCAACTAAAGTACACAGACCAAACATGATGAGCCCCGCCCAACAGGCAACCTTTTTAATTCGAACCTGTTTCTGAATCGAACGAACCAATTCTTCCATTCTTAATCCTCCTGATCTAGGTATATAGGTAATGATTGGAATCACATATAGTCTTATCGTACCATCTGATAGTCTTTTTCGTAAATTAATAGATGTAAAAATCCAAAGGATGGAAGAAGATTTTCGCGTATAGTCAGATCCCCACCTGAACTTTAGATACCAAAATCGAAAAATCCAGTACTACTCATTCGAAGCAGAAGCCTCTAAAATAATAAATGTAAGTGCTTACATTACAAAGAAGGGAGGTCTTCGTATGAGAACAGGATGGAAGAATCCGCAGCCACAGCCACCGGTTCGATCGGGTAGAGGGGCATCACTAGCGCGCAAATGGGTTCAACAAAGACATTTGCAGACTATGGCGCTGCTTGGGGTGGTCTGGATGATTATTTTCCATTACATTCCGATGTACGGCATTTTGATTGCTTTCAAACATTTTGACATCATTGGTACCCTATCAAGCGCACCTTGGGCGGGGTTAGAGCATTTTCGGGCCTTTTTGGAGGATGATAACTTTTGGTACATTGTCAAAAATACACTGGGCATTAGCCTACTCAAGCTGGCCATCGGGTTCCCGTTGCCTATTGTATTTGCTCTATTCCTGAATGAAATACGATCTACTCGGTTCAAAAAATCTATTCAGACCATTTCATACCTTCCTCACTTTTTATCTTGGGTCATTCTTGGCGGGATCTTAACGACGTGGCTGGCAGATACTGGGATGATTAATCAACTGTTGCTAGCCTGGGGTTGGATTGACCAGCCGATCAGTTATTTGGCAGAGCCGAGCTATTTTTGGGCTATCGTCGTTAGCTCGGATATCTGGAAGGAGCTTGGATGGTCAGCTATTATCTATTTGGCAGCAATGGCGGGGGTATCTACAGACATGTACGAAGCGGCCACCATTGACGGGGCCGGACGGTTTCAGAAAATGTGGTACGTCACACTTCCCGCTATCAAGGGGACAATATCTATTTTGTTTATTTTGGCGGTTAGCGGCATATTGAACTCCAACTTCGATCAAATTCTCGTCCTGCGTAACTCGCTGAATGAAAGTGCAAGTAATGTAGTTGATATTTATGTGTATCAGATGGGCATTCAGCAGGGCCGTTTCTCGTATTCTACCGCGGTGGGTTTGCTGAAATCGGTTCTTGCTCTCATTTTGCTGCTAATTGCCAATTCGGTGACCAAGCGGGTGAATAATACATCTCTATTTTGAAGGAGGACGGCTGCATGCAGCTATTGCAACGCAGAACAGCAGGCGAAGCGATATTCGATTTCATGAACAACGTCTTCATGCTGATCATTTGTTTTGTCACGTTGTATCCCGTGTGGTATGTGCTGGTGAACTCCTTTAACGAAGGAGCAGACGCTATGCGGGGCGGCATTTACTGGTGGCCAAGAGTCTTCAGTCTGGGCAGCTATCAGGCCGTATTTGCTAACAACGGTATTATGGCTGCGATGGGGGTGACTATTGCCAAGACACTTATCGGCACGATTGTTCATGTGTTTTTTACTGCCATGATTGCATATGCATATTCCCGTAGGGAGCTGATCGGGCGCAAGTTGTATATGCTGATTGGCACCATTACCCTGTTTTTCGGTGGGGGATTGATTCCAACCTATTTGCTGATACGTGATCTTGGACTGCTGGACAGCTTTTGGGTGTACATCATTCCTGCGATGTTCAGTTTTTTTGACCTTATTATTTTTATGGCTTTTTTCCGAGAACTGCCGGATGCACTGGAAGAGGCGGCGAAAATAGACGGTGCGAATGATTTTGGTATCTTTTGCCGGATCGTGCTTCCTGTATCTATGCCGGTAGTAGCGACGATTGCGTTATTTCATGGGGTATACCAGTGGAACGATTATTTTACCGGAATGATTTATATTAATAATACGGATCTTCAGCCAATTCAAACATATTTGTACCGGGTTGTTGCCCAATCCAGCTCTAATCAGATGATGGCTGCTGCACCGGGAATTGTTGCCCAGTCCGTCACTTCGCAATCGATCAAGCTGGCGACGATGGTCGTGACGACACTGCCTATTGTACTGGTATATCCTTTTCTGCAAAAATATTTCGTCAAGGGTCTGATGATCGGCTCGATCAAGGGTTAGCACATCATCCAAGGGGGAGATTTATAATGAACATTCGCAAATGGCAGAAGGGGCTGTTGGCCTCTGTTCTGCTGGTGGGTTTGCTCGCGGCATGTACGTCCGGTGGAGGCGGTACTGTCACGGAATTGAAGGACGAGAAGACCAAGGCTACGGCAGATGCACCGGGATGGAAGGCGGATATGGAGCCGATTACGTTTGACTGGTATTTGAACTTTTCCTGGTTCCCGAACAAGTGGGGGACGGATATGACCTCGAAGTATGTTACGCAAAAGACCGGGGTCAGCGTCAATTTTATCGTACCCGCAGGGAATGAAAATGAAAAGCTCAACACCATGCTGGCCTCCGGCAAGCTGCCTGATTTTGTCACGCTTGGTTGGGGAGAGGACGCGGTCAAAAAAATGATTGAGGGCAAGATGGTGCTTCCGCTCAACAAGCTGGCCGAGAAATACGATCCGTATCTGATTAAAATAGCTGATCCGGCGAAAATGTCCTGGTATCGCCAAACGGACGGGAATGTTTACGGGTATCCTAACGCTTCTTCTTCGCCACAGGATTATCAAAAATACGGCCAAAATTTTGTTTCCAACCAGACGTTTATGGTTCGGAAGGATATGTACGAGGCGATCGGCAAGCCGGATATGAGAACACCGGAAGGATTTTTGAAAGCGCTTCAAAAAGTGAAAGAGAAATTTCCAGAGGTGAACGGTCAGCCTCTTATCCCGATGGGATTCCACGAATTTACGGATAACGGAAATTATTCTTTTGAAGACTATTTACTTAACTTCCTAGCCATTCCTCATGAAAAAGACGGCAAGCTATACGATCGTCGTTCGGACGAAGAGTATATTCGCTGGCTCAAAACATTCCGTCAAGCAAATGAGCAGGGCCTGATCGCCAAGGACGTATTTATCGACAAACGTCCGCAAATGGAGGAAAAGGTGGCACAGGGCCGATATTTTGCCATGTTATATCAGCGCTCTGACTTTGCCACACAACAGGTAATGTTATATGCGAAGGACCCGAACTCCGTCTATATCGCGGTGGATGGACCTTCGAACAGTAAGCTGGACCCGCCGACGCTGGCTGGGCCGGGTATTTCCGGCTGGACGGTGACGCTTATTTCGAAGGATGTCAAAGACAAGGAGCGGGCTATTGAATTTCTGACTTATCTGATTAGCGAGGAAGGAAACCGCGATCTGTATCTGGGGGAGCAGGGCAAGCTGTGGGACATGGTTAACGGTAAGCCAGCCTTCAAGCCAGAGGTGCAGGAACTGCTGAACAAGGATCGTTCTGCTTTTGATAAAAAATATGGAGCCTCCTTCACCTTCTGGATGCTGATGGATACGAATATGAATTTGCAGTGGGCGCCGCCCAGCGTCGAGCCGTATAAGCAGCCAGAGGATTGGACGAAAGGCAAGACGAAAGGCTTCTCCCAATATGACAATATCAAACCGACCGGAACTTCGGCGGAGGGCATTGCGTCAGGCCAGATAGATAAAATTTGGGGCAAGACATTGCCGAAGCTGCTGCTGGCTTCCTCAGATGAGGAATTCGACCAGCTGTTTGCTCGCTTTTTGGAAGATCGCAGAAAAGCAGGATATGACAAAGTTATGGCCTATCAGCAAAAAGCCTATGAGGAAAACCTTAAGAAAATTGAACAGTTCACCAAATGATTTAATTCGATGACTTAATCTATTGAACCCCTAAGGATGTGATTTCATGCCAGGCCGTGCACGTTCACAGATGAAGAGCCTGCTGCGCAGCACTATATGGCAGTGGATGAAGGGGACGGCCGATCGGCTTGGCGGTTGCTCTCTTCAAGTTAAGCTCATTGTCGCGTATATCGGAGTCATTTTAATTCCGGTGGTATTGTTCTCGCTATATACCTTTCACCAACTGTACGAGAATACCATGCAAGACATTACCGTACAAAATCAGTATGTGTTGGATACAGAGCTGGCCCATATTCACAGCAATATGGAAATTATGGAGCGAACCGCACAGCTTGCGATCTCAGATCGCAACGTACTTCGTTATCTGACCGAGGAACGTGAAATAAGCAGCGATGAGCTGGTCCAATTCAACTTGAATGTGTTTCCAAATTTACAGCACTTGCTGTACAGTAATCCCAATGTAGAGAACATTCGACTGTATACGAGTAATCCTCAGGCACATGAAATATGGCCAATGATTTTTAATGAATCACGACTGCCTAAAGCTTCCTGGCTGAAAACGGCCCAACTCCGACAAGGGAAAATATGGTGGGAAATGTACAAGGGGCCGAAAAGCTTACTTCTGGGGCAATCCCGGCAGGAAAGTGAGACAGTGCAGTATATGGCACTGCTGCGTGAAATTCAGTCTACCGGAGGAAGACACGCAGGGTTGGTAGAAACAAACATGAGGCTGGAGCTATTTTCACCTAGAGTATTTGGAATCCCACAACGTGACCGCGCATGGCAAATGTTCATTCTAGACGGCGACGATTCCAGCTCAAGGAACGCTGATAAACCAATGTCTTCTACCGATATAGCTACAGCTTCCTCTCAATCAGATTCAATTTCGATCCCTCTGTCCCATGTGCACCATCTGTTTCAGTCCCAGGTTCAGGGACCGGGTGGTGCTTTTGATTTTTCCTATGAGAATAAGCCTTATCTCGGCATGTACCGTTATATAGAAGGGTTGGACGCCTATTTGCTAAATGTGGTGGCGCTGGACGGTCCGCTGGGTGATCTCCGTCAGAAACGCAATGCCATGCTACTCATTATTAGTATGCTGATTGTGTTTATGTCCGTCATTTCTTATACCCTGCATGCCTACATTCTCAAGCAGCTACATACACTGCGTGAATCCATGAAAAAAGTAGAGCAGGAGGGTGACTTTCAGCTTAGAATTCCAGTATATGGGCGGGGAGAAGTGGCTGAGCTGGCTCTATATTTTCGCAGTCTACTGAGTCGGATAAACGGACTCATTGCCGAAGCAGTACACAAGCAGGCCGCTGCTCAGGAGGCTGAGCTGCTAGCGCTCAAGCATCAGATTGATTCCCATTTTCTCTATAATACATTGGAAAATTTAAAAATGATGGCGGAGATAGAACGACAGTATCCGCTGTCGGATGCCCTTACTTCCCTTGGCTCGATGATGCGTTATAATCTCCAATGGTCGGGATCGTGTGTTGCTTTGCGGGATGAAATCCGCCATATTCAGCATTATGTGGCCATCATGAACATTCGCCACGATAACCAAATTGGATTGGAAATTCATCTATCGTCGGCGTTTATGGAACTGGAGATGCTGAAAATGTTGCTGCAGCCTGTAGTCGAAAATGCTATCAAGCACGGTTGGAGTGCATTGCAAAGCCCATTCAGCATCACGATTGAAGCCTGCCCTAAGCAGGATATTATAGAATTGCGCATACAGGATAACGGAGTGGGGATATCTGAAGAAAGAAGAAACGCCATCATGGCTGGTCTAGCGCGAACGGAAATGGATTCCCACGAGCCCGGGATGAATGGGGGAATCGGTTTGTATAATGTGCATCGCCGTTTGAGTATGCAGTATGGCGAAGAGTATGGCATAAGACTGGACAGCATCCCCGGACAATCGACGACAGTGACCCTGATTTTGCCTAAACGTTACATGATGAGGGGGGCAGACCATGACGACCAAGCTGTTGATTGCGGATGACGAGAAAAATATTCGAATGGGACTTCAAGCTATGATCGAACGGGAATTTTCCGGTCTCTATGAATGTGTACTGGTCAAGGACGGAATGGAAGCCTGGCAGCATGTGAAGCAGTTTTTGCCCGAGTTGGTGATAACGGATATCCGTATGCCTGTTATGGATGGCATTATGCTAATGCAGCATATTCACGAGCTGGAGCCGGGTCGCAGACCTTTGGTAATCATTCTCAGTGGATATGACGAGTTCCAGTATGCGCGCGAAGCGATTCGCTGTGGGGCACGGGAGTATTTGCTCAAGCCAATCGTAAGGGAGGAACTGTTCGGTGCGCTGGCAGTTTTGAATGAGGAATTGAAGCAGAGGAACCACCTCATATACGATGGTGTTGTCAGCGTAGAGAAAGATAGACCAGCTGGCGCGAGTGCCATCGTCGATAGAAGCGGTAGCATGACACGTGCTATCCAATACATCCATGCTCATTACAGCGAGGATTTGAATATGGCAGTAGTATCCAATTCAGTATCCTTGAATTATACGTATTTTAGTCAGGCGTTCAAAGCCTATACAGGCCTTAGCTTTGTTCAATATGTAAAAAGGCTGCGCATTACAGAAGCCAAAAAGCTGCTGGAGTGTCAAGGGGGCAAGATTTATGAAATTGCGGCTAACGTGGGCTTTGACAATGCAAAGCACTTTAACAAAGTGTTTCGTGAGCTGGAGGGGATGACCCCGCAACAGTTTCGAGTGCAGAATCAAAGGGGTAATTAGATATAAAGAGGCGGAAAACTTCACTGCCTTTTTAACCTTATCCTGATATAATAAACGTAAGCATAACCATCGCCTTCAATCAGAGAGTTTGTACACAATCACACGAATCGCCGAACGGAAGGGGAGAGCATATGGTTATTTATGAAACGGACCAAGCTTATATCATGACGACGCAGCATGACCATGCCCATATTTCAGGTGAGTTGGCTTCACAATGGGAAGAGAGTGCCTTCAAGAATAGACGTCATAAGCAGGATTTTGTATATGCAGCAAGGGAGCATGATCGGGGCTGGATACAGTTAGACGCTGCTCCTTTCTGGAATGATCATGTGTCTGCACCTTATACGTTTATTGATTTTCCGCTCAATCCTCGTTTTGTTTTCTATCGTCTTGGGATTGATGAAGTCGAACAAGGTAATACGTATGCGGCGTTGCTGTGTAGCTTGATGTACAAGGAGCTAGTCGGACGGACCGAGCATCAAAACGCTCAGGACAAGCAGATTACGCATGCTTATCAGGAAGCGGAGGCACAGCGTCGTCAGAGGCTCAAACAGGAGCTGGCATGTGGCGTAACCTTCGACCATCAAGTGCGGACGGATGTACGGAGAATGTTGTTTTGTGACGAATTGAGTCTGTTTTTGTGCAGCCGAGAGCCGGGCACGCCTACAGCAGATTATGAATGGTTTGCTGAAGGTTTAAGCTTCCCGGCTGTTCGACATGAAAGCGGGCGAGTTTGGGCCGAGTGGCTATCGGATCAGACTGTAGGTCTTTCCTTTTTTCCTTTCAGGGGCAAGGTAGGGATTACTCATACCTTTAAGAAGGTGGACAAGGAGAAAATTCGTACCTTTGGTCTCCTAGAGGCTTACCGTTCTTCCGAATGGACGCATCGAACCTTTACCGTTGAACATATCATGGAAGTAGAAGAACATAAGGAGAACGCCTGACCGTTTACGGATACAGCCTCGAACAATATTTTGTTCGTAGACGCAGAGAAAAGTCAGGGCAAAGCCTCCCTGAACCATGCTTCAGAGAGGCTCGCTTTTTTCTAGCTTTAACATTTTACGATTTTGCAGATGTTTTCGCACGATTGACAATAGTCTGTACCTTATTCAATACCTTATCGCGTGCCCCTTTATTTTTCATCAGATACGTAACACCCATTCCCAATGCGGCTACCACCCATTTTTTATTCTTCATGAATAACGCCTCCTTATGATCATGTTGTCATACACGCTTGCTTTAAAAGCATCCAAAATGTGAAAAGATGAACGGGATTTTACGATTTAGTGATTCCTTGCACTCGTTCCGCATAACTATGATTTTACCCTTCTCCATCAAATCTTACCCGTTCCTTCGCCAATGAAACGATTACGACTGTCTTTTCATGTTTAATGGATATTATTAAATATCCCGCCACAATTGCTTCAGACGCACATGACAGGGAGGTCTTTGTTATGAGAAAGAAGGAAGTGGTTGCCATGCTGCTCGCCGGCGGACAAGGCAAAAGACTCAAAGGACTTACCCGTACACTAGCCAAACCGGCAGTATTTTTTGGAGGAACTTACCGCATTATTGATTTCCCTCTCAGCAATTGCACTCATTCTGGTATAGACACCGTAGGCGTATTGACCCAATACGAGCCGTTGGTGCTTCATTCCTATATCGGCGTTGGGAGCGACTGGGATTTGGATCGCCTGGATGGAGGAGTTTTTGTTTTACCACCGCACGAGAAAGAAAATGGAAACAACTGGTACAGAGGCACGGCGGATGCAATTTATCGAAACCTGCATTTCTTGGATCAGTATGACCCAGAGCATGTACTCATTCTGTCAGGGGATCACATTTATAAAATGGACTACAGTCGAATGCTCCACTATCACAAGGAGAAGGAAGCAGACTGCACCATTTCTGTCATCAATGTCACGATTCAGGAAGCCAAACGATTTGGGATATTGAACGCCGATGATGATCTGAAAATATATGACTTTGAGGAGAAGCCTGATCAGCCGAAAAGCACATTGGCCTCCATGGGCATTTATTTGTTCAAATGGGAGGTGTTACGTCGCTATTT
Source organism: Paenibacillus sp. FSL R7-0340 (assembly GCF_038002205.1). Classification (NCBI taxonomy): domain Bacteria; kingdom Bacillati; phylum Bacillota; class Bacilli; order Caryophanales; family Paenibacillaceae; genus Paenibacillus; species Paenibacillus sp. FSL R7-0340. Next base: position 3,828,200 of record NZ_JBBOBY010000001.1, on the reverse strand, counting down.
ACTGGAAAGTGCAAGCGATTCTGAATCCTCACATGATTTTGGCAAGGATATCATTCCATTGCTGCTTCAGCATGGCCGGTCGTTGTATGCGTACCCGTTTGCCGGGTACTGGAAGGATGTAGGTACCATTCAGAGCTTGTGGGAGTCCAACATGGATCTTCTGGTTCAGGATCCGCCTTTGGATCTGAACGATCCTTTCTGGCGCATCTATACCCGCAGTCCTAATCAACCGGCCCAGTATATAACCCAACGGGCAATCCTCAAAAACAGCATTGTAAATGAAGGCTGCATGGTGGATGGAGAAGTAAGGCATTCTGTACTATTTTATGGGGTCGAAGTAGGTGAAGGGAGCGTCATTACCGATTCTGTCATCATGCCAAACGTAAAAATTGGGCGCAATGTACGTATCCACCGGGCTATCGTGAATGAGAACATCGTTATTGAAGACAACGCGTTTATCGGACCTGAAGATAGTTCTGATGAGATTATTTTGTTCGATCAGGAAAGCCAGCTTCATGCACGAATTTAACCCGGATAAGGACGGTGTCTGCTATGAGCCGACTCATTGGAGTTATCAACCTGGATCACGAACTGGATCAGTTGAAGGAGTTGACCTATTTCCGGTGCGGGGCCGCAGTACCCTTTGCCAGTCGATATCGGCTCATTGATTTTACCTTATCCAACATGATGCATGCAGGGGTGCATGATATTGCACTGTTTATCCGCCGAAAATACCGTTCGCTGTTGGACCATCTGGGTGAAGGTCGGCCTTGGGATTTAGACCGCAGACGGGGCGGGTTGTTTATTTTGCCACCGGACTGGAATGATCCGACGGATGCATCACGTGGGGATTTGCAGCATGTGCACAACAATCTGGACTTTTTCCATCGCTCATCGGGGCAAACCATTGTTCACGCAGGAACTCAGCATGTCAATAAGGTTGATATCGAGGATGTATACCGTTATCATCGGGAGAAAAATGCAGATGTTACCCTCGTATATAAACCCATAGACCAGCTCGAATCTGAGCATGCTCCTTGTGCACGACTGGAGATTGATGAGAACGGACGAGTGACTGGTATTCATCAGGAGCAGGATCATCATAATATTTATCTGGAAATGTTCGTGATGGACAAAGGCTTGTATCTGGATCAGGTGAAGCATTGCATTGCCCATCAGGATAATCATTTCTTTCGCGATGCCATCCAGAAAAACCCAAGTGGACTGCGCATTTATGCGTATCGTTATGAAGGTTATCATGCGGTCATTAATTCTATCGAGAGCTACTATAAAAATAGCATGAAGCTGCTGGATCAGGAGCAGTATCATGCACTGTTTCAGAATCAGCCGGTGCATACCAAAATCAAGTATGAAGCCCCGACCCGTTATACGCACAGCGCCGAGGTGGATCATTCACTTGTTGCCAATGGCTGCACCATTGGGGGCAAGGTCGAGAACAGTATTCTTTTCCGTGGAGTACGGGTGGAGGAGGGTGCGCGGGTAAGCAACTCGATTATTATGCAAAAATGCGTCATCCGTAAAGGGGCAGTTGTGGAGAATGTGGTTTTAGATAAAGATGTACAGCTTTCACCAGATCGAACTCTGATTGGAGACATTAGAGTTCCCTATGTCATTGCCAAGAATAGCGTAATTTAAAGGATATACTTAGCCATTAAAACGGAAATAACAGGAGGTACAACTTTGTTCAGCAATAAAGAAGCATTTAAGCAGGCTTTTCGAGAGCAACTGGTCGGAAGGCTGGGCAAACCGATGCAGGAGGCTCAGTCGGAAGACGTATATAAGGTTTTGGGTGGCATGATTCGTGAACAAGTCGGCAAGAATTGGGCAGAAACGAACCAAGCCTACAAAGAAGGACAAGAGAAGCAGATTTATTATTTTTCACTGGAATTTTTGATAGGTCGTCTATTGGGCAGTAATCTGTTGAATTTGGGCGTACTGGATATGGTTCGGCAGGCATTGGGTGAACTGGGCTGGGATCTGGAGGAAATTGAAGAACAGGAGGCGGACGCGGGGCTAGGCAATGGTGGCCTCGGCCGTCTGGCGGCTTGCTTCATGGACTCGCTGGCATCCCTTGGCTATGCAGGACATGGTTGCGGTATCCGATATAAATATGGTCTGTTTGAACAGCGTATTGTGGACGGCAATCAGGTTGAACTGCCGGACTACTGGCTACAGAAAGGGAATGTCTGGGAGGAACGCCGTCCTGACAAAAAGGTCGAGGTTCATTTTTGGGGAAGAGTGGAAACCCGTGAACAGGAGGGACGTCTTGTATTCGAGACACAGGATACCGAAACAGTCTGGGCTGTCCCTTACGATATTCCGCTGGTAGGCTATGGTCATGCGCAGGTGAATACGCTGCGGATTTGGAGTGCGGAATCAGCGCTTGATCCCGTTCGAGGACCGATTCGAGGCGAGGGCGGTTATTACCGCTTTCTCGACTACAATCGATCGGTGGAATCCATCTCGGCATTTCTATATCCGGATGACTCCAATTATGAGGGGAAGCTGCTTCGCTTGAAGCAGCAGTATTTCCTGTGCTCGGCCGGCCTGCAAAGTATTTTGCGTACGTTCGAGAAGCTTCGTTTACCTTACGCCCAGTTGCCCGATAAAATAGCACTGCACATTAACGATACACATCCGACGCTGGTTATACCGGAACTGATGCGTATTCTGATGGACGTGAAGGGCTTGGGCTGGGACGAAGCATGGGATATTACGACACGAACCGTTTCATATACGAATCATACGATATTAAGTGAGGCGCTGGAACAATGGCCTGTCAATATGGTACGGGAGCTGCTACCTCGTATTTCCTTGATCATTGAAGAAATTAACAAACGTTATTGCGCTATGCTACTGGAGCGTTACCCAGGCCAGGACATCAAAATTGGTGAAATGGCGATTATTCATGGTGAACAAATCCGTATGGCTCACTTGGCAATCGTCGGCAGCTACAGCGTTAATGGGGTGGCTGCGCTGCATACGCAAATATTAAAGGAACGAGAGATGAAGTCGTTTCACGAGCTGTACCCTGACCGTTTTAATAATAAAACAAACGGGATTGCCCATCGCCGCTGGCTGATGCACGCCAACCCGGAGCTGGCAAGCTTGTACGATGAGACCATCGGCACACGTTGGAGGACCCGTCCAAGGGAGCTCATCGACCTGCTTCGTTACAGTGGGGACGAGTCGTTCAAAGAACGGATACAGGCGATTAAGCGAAATAATAAAGTCAGGCTCGCTGAGCATGTTTTTGCAAAACAGGGAGTACGACTGGATACGTCCTCCATTTTTGATGTACAGGTCAAACGGTTACATGGTTATAAGCGACAGCTGCTCAACATTTTGCATGTGATGCATTTATACAGTCAGCTTAAAAGTAATCCTGGCCTGGATGTGACGCCACGCACGTTTGTTTTTGGAGCCAAAGCCGCCCCCGGTTATTTTCTCGCCAAACAGACGATCAAGCTTATTAACAACGTGGCGGACACGATCAATCGGGATGTAGATGTCAAGGACAAGCTGAAAGTCGTTTTCCTTGAAAATTATTCGGTCTCGCTAGCGGAGCTGATTATTCCTGCGGCGGATGTCAGTGAGCAGATTTCCACGGCAGGCAAGGAAGCCTCAGGCACAGGGAACATGAAATTTATGATGAACGGTGCGCTCACAATAGGTACATTGGACGGAGCCAATGTTGAAATGCATGAAATGGTAGGGGATGCCAACATGTTCATTTTTGGATTGAAGGTGGATCAGATCGAGGCATATTACCGGGACGGCCAGTATTCGGCGCGCAAAACAGCCAATAGTGACGAAAGACTGCGTGAAGTGTTGGATCAACTCGTGAACGATGCTCCTTTTACGCGGCATGAACGGGAATTTGAGGCCATTTATCAATCCCTGATTGATCATAATGATGAATACTTTGTGCTCAAGGACTTCGCACCCTATGTGGATACACAGGTTCATATTGAACAAGTGTATCGGAATCCCTCGGAGTGGACTCGGCGTGCTATTGTCAATATGGCACACTCCGGTAAATTTTCTAGTGATTGTACGATTCAGCAGTACGCGGCTGAGATTTGGGACATTGTGCCTCTCCAAAACGATGTCAACAAGCGAATTCTGTCCTAAAACGGCGAAACAGGCGGAATAACATTGCTTTTCGAACGCTGAGGGTTATAATGACAGTATAGACATAAGTAAGGATGGGAACTGTATATACTCATTCCTGAACTTGAATTGTACTGTTGAAGGAGTCCTCCTATTGATAAAGCTCAATCCGAAAAGGCTCAAACCTCATAAATCGAAGAAGAAATATAATATGTTTCAAAATATATGGCGTGCGATTCGGCTGAATTTCATCAAGCTATTGCGCGCCCCTGGTGGAGTTAAAAAGATCTCTTTGGGCTTCGCCATTGGCTTTGCGCTGGAGATGATTGTGATTTCCACGGCTTCTCTGGTATACCTTGTTTTTTATCCGATTGTTCGTCTGTCCGGCGGCTCGTTGCCTGCGGCCATTGTGGGTAACGTTGTAGGTAAACTGACCTTTTTGCCAATTGTACTGATGCCATTCGCCAAGCAAGTGGGGGCTTGGATTTATCCATCCCATTATCCGGTACATGTCAGGGGCGGACGACTTCACGAGCATTCTTTTATGGAGCTGTTTCACGGCAACTGGTCTGTATTCAGAGACTTGCTGCACGGAGGCTTGCACATCCTGATCGGCATGTCGATTTTCGGTGTGGTGCTGGGCATTATCTCGTATTTTGTCATTCAGGTTCTGTATAATCGTTCGCTGCACAAACGGTTGGAAAAGCGGAAGTTGCGTCATGGTGCAGCATTTTCGGCGGCCAGACTGCTGAAGAATGGATAACGATGCATAAGAAAGAAGCTCTTCGAGCCTATTTATTAGGTCCGAAGGGCTTCTTTGAGTTGGGGCAAGCAACTTTTATTTTTGTATTACGTCTAAGGAATATATGTATCCATTCTTTTAAGTCTCTTTTGAGACATCAGGAGGAATTGCCCCATGAAAAAATGGAATTCTATCACTGCAACAGTTGCGGCAATATCCATGCTTTTGGGAACGGCTCCAGTTGCATGGGCACAGCAGCCCGCCGCTGCCATAGCTCAAAACGCACAAACTTCTGTTAACTTGGACCCAACCGCCACTAAGCGTTTAACAGATGTGCTGAACACATTAGCGGGGAAACAAACAATAAAGTTTACAAGCGCTGATACTGCTTTTGACTCATGGACGGTAAACGGTACTTTGAGCGGGACAGCTAATGCTGATTTCATCCAAAATTACGATTCCAAAAAGGGAATCGTGCAATCCACCAGCATTATTTATGATGCGGCTGATCTCAACAAAGTTATGGACAATAATCTACGCAGCAAGGTTGCATCGTTCCTGAAAACATTTGATTCTGATGGAGTGTTTAAAACGGATGCTGTCTGGCGTGTATATTCACCGGATGACGAAGGAGAACTCAAAAATTATTGGGTGCTATGGGGGCATGACCAGAGTCTCTACATTGACCTTGATCAAGGAAATAAAATAACGGCTAGCATAATGTATTCGCTTAAAGACGTTAAAGCTTCACTGTCCAACAAAGCGAATCGTTCGCTTAAAACAGTTGGTATTGCTTCGAGCAATCCGTTTGAATATGTGTTTCGTCAGCATGAAGGCAATGATACCGTTTGGAATTTCCGGGACGATAATGAGTTAAACAACGTGTTGATTGGGGTGAAAACTGGTAAAGTGTGGGCCGTAAAAAACGAGCTTGGCATGGATTGGACGGGGGAAAAGGATTTTGTCAAAGCATTCGCTAAGCCAAAGCTCAGCCAAACTCAGGCTCTTTCAGCCGCGAAGTCGAAAGTGCAATCTCTTTTTGGAATTAACCTAAAAGGATATACCGTAAAAATTAAGGATAACGAGTATACGTTCTCCCAAAAAGGCGCAGTTACTGTGGTGGGAAAAATCAATAAAAAAGGAGCATTTTATTCCCTAGAGGCTATGCCCGCGAATGGAGTTCGAAATTAAGCAGAATGATTTTATTGAAAAGCGTATGATCTCTATAAGAGGCATACGCTTTTGACATATTTTGTAACAGGATTGGCTTCATTCGCTCGAATCGTTTACAATACGTGTGCATACAACAATGGACGACAGGTTAATGTACATACAAGGAGTGATGAAGTTGCGGAAGATATGGCAAATCTACTTAACAGACTGGAGAAATGTATTCAAAGTATCGACCGGGACTTTATTAGTCATTGGCATCATTCTTTTGCCTTCTGTCTATGCATGGGTGAATTTGAAAGCGATGTGGGATCCGTATGCGAATACATCTGGGATTAAAATTGCAGTAACCAGCCAAGATCAGGGTGCAGAAGTGAATGGTAAAAAGATTAATATCGGCGATGAGGTTTTGCATAACCTTCAAAATAACAAGAAGCTGGGTTGGACTTTTGTCAATGAAGCGGAAGCACGAAAAGGTGTGTTGAATGGTGATTATTATGCCAGCCTGCTGATCCCGAAAGATTTTTCAGAGAAAATTACGAGTGTGCTGACGGAAAATCCGCAAAAGCCGGAAATTGATTACGCCGTAAATGAAAAAATTAATGCAGTAGCTCCGAAAATTACATCTTCGGGGGCAACCTCTCTGACGAACCAGATTAGCCAAAACTTTATTGAAACTGCCAGCCAGGCGGTATTGACGAAGTTGAAGGAAGCCGGAGTCAGGCTGGAGGAGGAGCTCCCGACGATTCGTAATATTGAGAACCGGGTGTTGGAGCTGAATAATCGATTGCCGGATATCGAAAGGTTGGGCAAACAGGCATTGGAACTGGAGCGAAATTTGCCGAAAATAAAGGCACAGGGACAAAAGATCATTGCATTGAAGGAGAAAATTCCTGAAATTAACCGTGCCGGTGACCTGGTGCTCAAAATTGACAAAAACATGCCTGAGCTGGACAAGGTAGCCGCTGTTATTTTGGATATCCAAAAAAGACTACCTGATATTCAAAAGGCCGGTGATCGAATTGTTGAACTAGATCAAAATTTCAGCAAGGTAGAAAGCGCACTGGCCACAGCCCTAGAGGACACGCAAACGGCTCTTAAAGTCATTAATGCTGCCCAGAAAGCACTGCCAGAAGTACAGAAAATAGCGGACACAGGCAAGGATTTTACAACCGGTTTACTCGAATTTCTGGACAAAAACGAGGGTGCGCTTGATTCGATTGGTACAGTAGTTAAAGAAGACTTACAACTGGTACAACAAATCGCGAATGAAGTTTCTCAGATTACAGACATTGTTCGTGGTGTGGATTTTGATCCTAAAGCAGCACAAGCTGCGGTGAATCGTGTCAGCGGTAGGCTGACAACTGCCGTGGGAGTGTTGGATCATATTTCTCAATTGCTGAAGCGTGTGAACGGATACTTGCCAAGTCAACCTCTGGATTCACTTATTTCCCGTGTGAGCGGGGTAGAGGATCGTTTCCGTCGTCTGAATAGCACAGTAACTAGCATCGGGGATGCCATTCAGCGCGGCGAAAAGCCTGCGCAAAATCTGCTGGATGACACTGATCGCCTTGCAGGAGAAATCAGTAGCGGAATTGACAGCATTTTGGGCAATTATGATACGGAGTATGCACCCGCCATTCAAAAGGCGCTGGATCAGATCAAATCCGTTGCCCGCAATTCTGCCAATGTGCTGACTACAGCTCAAGAGCAGCTACCGAATATTGAAAAGCTATTAAATGACGCACAGGCTGCAGCAGAATTCGGTCAGCAAGAGCTAACACGTCTCCAGCAGGATCTGCCACAATACCGTCAAAAACTGCATGAAGCGGCGACGACGATTCAGGGGCGCATGGGCGAGTTTACGAATGCTGTGAACAAAGCGGCAGACTTTGTAAATAACGATTTGCCAGCGGTTAAAAATAAAATTCATCAGGCAGCAGATTTTGTGCGTAATGATTTGCCTAAAGCGGAACAACAGTTTGTCAAAATGGCTGATTTAATTGAAAATAAATTTCCTGAAGCTGAAAAAGCGGTACACCAAGTAGCCAATTTTGTAAGGACCGATCTTCCAGCTGCCGAGGATTCCATACGTCAGGCTGCAGACACAATTCGCAAGCTTAAGGGCGAAAATGCACTCGGACGCGCTATTGCATTGTTAAAGGGGGATGTGAAAAAGGAAAGTGATTTTCTCGGCAGTCCGGTATCGTTGAAGCAGGAGCGGATATACCCAATTCCCAACTATGGTTCTGCGATGTCACCTTTTTACACTACATTGTCGATTTGGGTAGGTGCGATGCTACTGGTCTCCATGTTCAGGGTAGATGTGGATGACCCGGAAGGACAATTTAAAAGCTACCAAGTGTATTTCGGACGGCTTATGACATTCTCCACGATTGGCATTTTTCAAGCGCTGAGCGTATCTCTCGGTGACTTGTTCCTGCTCGGGGCGTATGTGGATGCCAAAGTAGCTTTTGTACTATCGTCTATGCTGATCAGTCTGGTGTTTACGGCGATGACCTATACACTAGTTTCTGTGTTCGGCAATATCGGCAAGGGACTGGCAGTCATCCTGCTGGTGCTTCAATTCTCCAGTTCAGGAGGGACATTCCCGATTGCGACGAGTACACCGTTTTTTCAGGCGCTGAATCCGTTCGTACCATTCACCTATGCGGTTAGTCTGTTACGAGAGACAGTAGGAGGGATGTTGCCTTCAACGGTGATACGAGATGTGGTGATGCTGTTTGTATTTATCGGTGTTTGCTTCCTGTTTGGATTGGTGTTTAAGAAGCCGCTCAGCAAGCATACGAAAAAAATGGCCGAGCGAGCAAAAGAAACGAAATTGATTCCTTGATTGTAAAAAAAGAATGAGTTACGGTGGCTGAAGTGAGCCGCTCCGCGAAGGATTTGATCTTACGATCGCTGTTGCCACGGGATTCTTTGGATTAGGACATGACAAGGTAAAAATCCCATGGCAAAGGCGAACGCTTCGCTTCTCCAGATTCAAATTCTCCGCTCCGCTGCAACCGCCGTAAAGTCACTATTTTTTCATATGGAGTAGGTAGTATGGTAGGAGATGCCTCGCGCTTGCTGCTTCGGCGGTGCGTGGGGCTTTTTTGCATGCGCTATCCAACCTTAAATTGCATTTGGGGTTGTTTCAATGTGGTTTTTTCTGGTGAATAAACGGAGTATGGTCTTTTTTGGCATGTAATTTTGCGGAATTTTAAAATCCTTAGGCAAAGGCGGGAAGCAGTATGGAGTATTCATACTTAGGAAAGTCAGGCTTGAAGGTTAGTCGGTTATGTCTGGGGACGATGAATTTCGGACCGGAAACCGAAGAAAAGGATGCGTTTAAAATTATGGATGCCGCACTGGATGCGGGCATTAACTTTTTTGATACGGCTAATGTATATGGCCATGATCGTAAAGGTTGGACAGAGGAAATTATCGGACGTTGGTTCCAGCAGGGCGGCGGAAGACGCGAGAAGGTCGTGTTGGCAACGAAGGTATACGGAGACATGAAAAATGAACATGACGGACCCAATGCAGGATCAGGCTTGTCTGCTTACAAAATTCGCCGTCATTTGGATGCGTCGCTGAAACGTCTTCAAACCGACCATGTAGAGCTATATCAAATGCATCACATTGACCGAAATGTGTCATGGGATGAACTGTGGGGCGTATTTGAGTCCGTGGTGGATCGGGGACAAGTTGATTATATCGGTTCCAGTAATTTTGCAGGCTGGCATATTGCGGTGGCGCAGGCAGAAGCGAAGGCACGGCGTTTTCTGGGGCTTGTATCCGAGCAGCATTTGTACAACCTGAACGAACGTTCCGCCGAGCTTGAAGTATTACCAGCAGCTCAAGAGCTGGGTCTGGGTGTGATCCCATGGAGCCCGCTGGCCGGCGGACTGTTGGGACGGAATGCGTTAGCAGGTACTGGTTCTCGCAGCGCACGCGCCAAAGAAAAGGTGGAGCAGAATCGTGCGAAGCTGGAGCAATTTGCAGCATTGTCCCGCGAGCTGGGTGAAAAGGAAGACGTGATTGCACTGGCTTGGGTACTGTCCCATCCGGCCGTAACGGCTCCAATTATCGGACCACGGACCTTAGAACAGTTAGAGGATGCTCTACGGGTACCTGAGGTCAAATTGAGCGAAGATGTGCTTGCCAAGCTGAATGAGATTTTCCCCGGTCCAGGAAAACCTGCGCCAGAAGCCTACGCTTGGTAAATAATACTTCGTACTCGTAATAAAACATCATTCTTTGTGAGAAATAATCGGCAAAAAAGCAGCAGATCAGGAGCTTCCTCTTTGATCTGCTGCTTTTTTTCTGGTGCCTGATCCACACTTGAACGACCGTAACAAGAATAAATATGCGCTAAATGGGATCTATCTTTTTAGATATGATTTTCTGAGTGGTTTTCTTATGATGTGTTACATAACTGTGTAGAATCATGCCGAGGATGACGATGAACATACCCATCCATGATAAAGGAGACGGCATGGGGATAGACAAAAAGATTAATTCTCCCATTAATGCAAAAAGAACTTCCAGAGATTGTGTTGCTTCTACGGTCGCCAGCTTTTGCATATTTCCACGAACCTGATCTGTAGCTTTAAAAAATAAAACCGTAGCGATCACCCCTGAAAACACAGCCACCAAAGCAGACTGTATCGTCTGATCCTTACTTGGCATTCCCGCGCTGAAAACTCCATATAACGAAAGCAATAACCAGAAGGGTAAGCTGGCTAATGTCATCCCGAGCACACGCTGATAGGCATCCAATCGTCCTGCACAGACTTCCATCATTTTACGATTACCTAATGGATAAGCGAATGAGGCGAGTATGACAGGCAGAATACCGAATAAAAAATCTTGGGTAGAAATGGATTGCGACTGTTCGACTTGCATAACAATAATGCCGATTAAAATAACGAGAGACATCAACAGTCCCTGGAGGGGGATTTTTCCTCGTATTTTGACAGGGCCGTTCTCCGTTTGGACAACCTCAGCAAATAAAGGGACAAGCAAAGAACCAGAAATGATGGTAATTTGCCAGGTTCCCGCGATCAACCACCCTGGTGAATAAGCCGATGCGAAGCATAACGGAGCATAAAATAAGCCAAATCCGATGAAGCTCCACCACAACCACGTTCCTGGTTGTTCCTTCATGACTTTCCAAAGAGGCTTAAGCTTTTGTTGGGTCATCACAATGACGACTAGAATAGGAACCATAAACAGATATCGCAATGAAGCACTCCAGATCCAGCTCCCGCCAGACAGCTCCATAGACCGGTTCAGAACAAATGTAAAAGCAAAAAAGAAAGCCGCCAACACACCTAACCAGATTGAGCGCATAGCATTCACCTAATTCTTTAAGTATCGTTATTTCTCATATTAATAACTTTAGATCATTCAATTCAAGAGTTTCTTACAGTTGACAAGGTAAGAGGGATGCTGTATATTACTGAAAGTTAATGTTAATAGTAATTATTACGATTTAAAAAAGAATGAAAATGAAAAGCCAATATTCAAGGGAGCGTAACAGCGATGAATAAGAAAGCAATACCGGTAACAGTGTTGAGCGGATATTTGGGTGCAGGAAAAACAACGATTTTGAATCATGTATTAAACAATCGGGACGGAATGAAAGTGGCAGTCATCGTCAATGACATGAGTGAAGTGAATATAGATGCTGAGCTGGTTAAAAAAGAGGGCGGCTTGTCCAGAACAGAAGAAAAACTGGTCGAGTTGTCAAATGGTTGTATTTGCTGCACATTGCGTGAAGATTTATTGCTGGAGGTCAAGAAGCTGACGGAACAAGGCGATTTTGATTATATTTTAATCGAATCTACAGGCATCAGTGAACCCGTGCCAATCGCTCAAACTTTTACATACGTTGATAAAGGAACTGGCATTGATTTGGCTTCGCTGGCAAAACTGGATTGCATGGTGACCGTAGTCGATGCGAACCGTTTCTGGCATGATTTTGAATCGGGAGAAACGCTACTGGATCGCAGGCAGGCTACTGGTGAAGACGACACGCGTGATATCTCGGACTTGCTGATTGACCAGATTGAAACCTGTGATGTATTGATTCTGAATAAGTGCGATCTGGTTCAGCCTGCGGAGCTGGACAAGCTGGAGGGTGTGCTGCGGAGATTACAGCCTGAAGCCCGAATCATTCGTACTTCCAAGGGAAAGGTCGCTCCTTCGGACATTTTGAATACAGGGCTGTTCAATTTTGACAAGGCTAGTCAATCCGCTGGATGGATTCGTGAGTTGGAGCTTGAAAGCCATACACCGGAAACGGACGAATATGGGATCAATTCCTTTGTATATCGCCGTAGAAGACCATTTCATCCTGCGAGATTGGCTGAATTTATGAACTACTGGCCGGAGGAGGTCGTTCGCGCCAAAGGTTTGGCCTGGATTGCAACCCCGCAGGATTGGGCAGCGAGTATTAGCCAGGCAGGACCATCTATTCAATTTGGCCCTGCGGGAAGCTGGCTTGCTGCGTTATCAGAAGAAGAACGGCAGGAGATCGTCGCAGCCGACCCTGAGGCTCTGGACCATTGGGATGAACAATGGGGCGACCGCATGAACGAAATCGTCATGATAGGTATCGGAATGAATCGATCGGACTTGGAAGAAGAGCTAGATGAATGTCTACTGAACGATAACGAAATGGATATGGACTGGTCCAGTTTTGAGAATCCGCTTCCTTGGCCGACATGCTGAAGCTAGTTGATCCATTCAGTAATAAAGTCCATACATTTTTTAGCTGCTGGAGAAACATTTTTTAAGGAAGCGGTAGCGATACCGATAGTACGGGAATGCCTTTCGTCCAAAGGTCGAATAGAGATGTCGTAAGGAATGTGAGACAGGATCATTTCAGGAAGAATACTCACGCCTAGGCCATTCTGCACCATAGCCATAATCGCATGGTCATCTTCTAATTCATATTTGATTTTAGGTGACATATTATGCTGTGAAAAAATATTTCTTACATCGGTGTCACAGCCTGCAACAGGCATAATGAAAGGCTCATCTCTGAGCTGTTCTACTCGAATTGAGGCTTGCTTTCCAAGAATATGATCGGAAGGAAGTAGACAAAGCATGCTTTCTTCTTTTAATGGCAACGCCTCTAATGTGTCTAACGTGGGTAGGTTCACAAAGCCGAAATCAGCTTCCCCACTGACTATCCAGCTCTCAATTTCATGGTAGTTCCCATCGAGCAGTTTTACTTCAATAAGAGGAAACTGCTCATTGAATTTTTTTAGAATGCGCGGCAGCCAATGAATAGAGACGCTTGAAAATGTGCCGATCTTTACGGTTCCGATTTCCAATCCTTTAATTAAAGCTACCTCTTGGTAGAGCTTTTCGTCCATTTGTACAATCTCTCTAAATCGCTTCATTAATCTTTCCCCGTTATTGGTCAATCTGATGCCTGAACGACCTCGGATCAGAAGAGTCAGCCCTAGTTCATGTTCCAATCCAGAGATCGCATGGCTGATTGCTGATTGTGTAAGATTTAAAACTTCCCCGGCCTTTGTGAAACTTCCCATTTCAACTACGCAAAGAAAAATCTTATATTTAAACAAATTCGTGTTCACTCCTATTTTTTTATGAAATATATTCATGCATCATATCAGATATATTCATTTTTTTTATTTAATATTTATGATTATAATCAAATTAAAGAAAGGTTATTTAATTTTATTTTAGGAGGAACATATGAACTCAATTGCTAAAACTCCTCGGCCGCCCTATTATGCGGCTATCTTTACTTCTGAACGTACGGAAGGAGATGGCGGGTACGGAGTGATGGGAGACAAAATGGTGGAACTGGCTGCCCAACAGCCTGGTTTTCTAGGTGTGGAAAGTGTTCGTGACCACAATGGAGTAGGCATTACAGTTTCCTATTGGGAGTCTCTGGACGCTATAAAAAATTGGAAACATAACGAGCTGCACAAGGTAGCGCAGGAAAAAGGGAAATCCGAGTGGTATAAAACATTTGGGTTAAGAGTGAGCAAGGTAGAACGAGATTATTTTTTTACAGTGTAAATAGGTTCAATATCAAAGTTAGTGCTTAGCATGAAGCCAAATCTGGAAATAAAGGTTTAATTCCATTATTCCATTAAAAAGATATCCATGAGTTGAAGCCAAAGAGGTCCCATATGGGACTTCTTTGGCTTCTCTGTCAGAAGGGCATCGTCGACAATTTTGGAAAACGTAAACGGTTCTATTCATATTCAGTTCATAAACGTGGGTTATCCTCTCTGTAGAAACCGTACAGGGAGGATATGAATGTGGATTATACAGACAGAAAAGAGACCTTAGCCATTGAAGCAAGGGGACTCGTAAAAGCTTTTGGTGACAAGCAGGCGGTTGACGGTGTCGACTTGAACGTGCGTGCTGGCACGATCTACGGTGTGCTTGGTCCTAATGGAGCAGGCAAAACGACTACCATCCGAATGCTGTCAACGTTATTGCGGCCCGATGGGGGATCAGCCCGTATCTTCGGGCACGATGCAGTAAAGGAGCCGCAGGTTGTGCGTCAGTTAATCGGAGTGACAGGTCAGTACGCATCGGTCGATGAGTCGCTTAGCGCTACCGAGAACCTGATCATCTTCTCCAGACTGCTTGGACTGGGACGTGCCGAGGCGCGTCATAAGGCAGCGGAGCTGCTGGAGGAATTTGGCTTGGCCGAAGCGGCCAAACGACCGCTAAAGCATTTCTCCGGAGGTATGCGCCGTCGGCTGGATTTGGCCGCAAGTCTCATTGCCAAGCCGCCGCTGATTTTCCTGGATGAGCCGACTACCGGACTAGACCCGCGCACGCGTGTCCAGATGTGGGACACGATCCGGAGTTTGGTCAAGACCGGTTCCACCGTACTGCTTACAACCCAGTACCTCGACGAGGCGGATCAACTTGCTGATCGAATCGCGGTGATCGATCATGGCCGGGTAGTCGCTGAGGGTACGGTGGATGAACTGAAAGCGGCAGTGGGGGCGTCGACTCTGCAACTCAAAGTGCAAAATCAACAGGACATCGAGAGAGCTGTTCAGATCGTTGAACAGGTGCTTTCAGTTAAGTCCAGCGTGTCAGTGGAAGCTGGAAAGATTATCTCTCCGATGGCCAACGCAGATCGGGTAACGGACCTGCTGATCGCCCTCCGTACCGGAGAGATTCGTCTAGCAGAGATGAGTGTGCAGAAGCCGACGCTCGACGAGGTGTTTTTGTCCATCACTGGTCATGGGGCACAAGTAAACAGACAGCAGACGTCCCAAGGAGCGCATGCTGTGGAGGGGGCGAGAGCATGAAGAGTACTACTGTTATGACAGGTTCTGATCGCACATTGAAGAAGTCTGTGAGTTTCAGGCAGGCGTTTTTCAATTCCATGACGATGGCCTACCGGGGCATTCTGAAGATCCGGCATACTCCCGAGCAATTGTTTGATGTCACGCTCCAGCCAATCATTTTCACCCTTATGTTTACCTATATCTTTGGTGGCGCCATCTCAGGAGACGTGCAGCATTATTTGCCGGTTATTATTCCAGGCATCCTCGTGCAGACGGTGATCTCGACCTCCGTCGTTACCGGCGTCCAACTACGTGAGGATATGGACAAAGGAGTGTTCGACAGGTTCAAGTCACTCCCAATCGCACGCATTGCGCCTTTGGCTGGAGCTCTGCTGGCTGACAGTATCCGGTATACTATTGCGACTGTACTTACCTTCGCCATGGGGTATATTTTGGGGTATCGGCCAGAGGGAGGACTGCTGAGTGTCGCTATCGCCGCGCTTTTGGTCATCGTGTGTTCCTGGGCAGTCAGCTGGATTTTCGCCTTCTTTGGCGTGATTGCCCGCACTGCTTCCAGTGTACAGGGCATCTCCATGATTGTTCTGTTTCCGCTCACTTTTGTTTCCAATGCATTTGTGCCTGTGGACACAATGCCTGGTTGGCTACAGTGGTTTGTAAACGTCAACCCGATTTCACATCTTGTGAACGCAGTCAGGGAGCTTGCGAATACGGGAACGATTGGCGAGGAACTGGCGATCTCACTGCTTGGCGCTACAGTCATTGTGGCGATCTTCGCGCCGCTTACGGTGCGTGCTTATATGCGTAAAGCATAAGATGGCGGTCTTCTTGACGAGGACGAGAGATTTAAGGCAGAGTTAGTTAGGGGGGATTGAAATGACGTGTGTATTAGTCGTTGATGATGATCCGCATATTCGTGAACTGGTCGGACACTTTTTGAGAATGGAAGGTCTGGAGGTAGTCGAGGCGGTGGATGGTTTGGACGCGATGCGCATTTTTGATCAAATCAAGGTCGATTTGCTTGTTCTTGATATCATGATGCCGGGAATGGATGGTTGGGAGCTGTGCCGTAAGCTGCGAGAGCAGACCGACCTGCCGCTGCTTATGCTTACAGCCAAAGGCGAGACGTCACAGATCGTGAAAGGCTTCGCGCTCGGAACGGACGACTATCTTGTCAAACCATTCGACCCCATGGTGCTTGTCGCACGCGTGAAGGCTTTATTAAAACGTTATCGTATCATGGCTTCAAAATCAGTGACTGTCGGAGATCTTGTCCTGCGCAGCGATACATTTGAGTGTCGGGCTGGAGAGAAGGAGATTACCCTGCCGCTCAAGGAGTTTGAGTTGCTCTTCAAGCTGGCCAGCTATCCTGGCAAAACCTTTACCCGCGACCAGTTGATCGAACAGATCTGGGGTTATGATTATGAGGGAGACGAAAGAACAGTTGATGTCCATATCAAGCGCCTTCGGGAACGGTTTCCGGAGGCAAGGCACTCCTTCCGGATCAGTACGATCCGGGGATTGGGTTATCGGCTGGAGGTAAGGCAATGAAGCGGGAACCGGGATTCCTCCATATCCTTGCGAGACTCATGCTGGTGTTAGTGGTGCTGTATCTCAGCTGGACTGCCGCGTACTTTATTACGGCGGCGATCTATTCGCGCATGTCATGGGCTTTTCATGATTTGTTCGTCTTTCTTATTAATGCGACGCTTGGCTTTTTCTTCTTCGGTATTTTCAGTATGACGGTAAGGCGCTTCATCCAACCTAGAGAGCAGCACGCTTTTACCGAAATGATCGATGCTTTAAAACGTATTTCGCAAGGAGACTTTCACATTAATCTGGATTGGGACCTCGGCGGGCGGAACGGAAAACATCGGAGGCCGCATCCTTATGTACAGTTGGTGGACAGTATCAATGATATGGCTGCAAATCTGAAGGCTATGGAAAAACTGCGGGAGGAGTTTATTTCGAACGTATCCCATGAAATCGGCTCACCACTGACCTCGATAATCGGATTCGCCAAGGCGCTTAAGGATGAGAATCTGGATCGTGAGCAGCGAGACCGGTATTTGTCGATCATCGAGACGGAGTGTATTCGTCTATCCAAGCTAAGCGATAATCTCATGAAGCTGGCGATTCTGGATTCGGAGCGGCATCCGTTTCGTCCGTCCCTTTATCGGCTGGACAAGCAGCTGATTTCGCTTATTCTCGCCTGCGAACCGCAATGGGAGGCTAAAAAAATCGAGATGACTGTTGAGGTGGATATAGTTGAGGTCAACGCGGACGAGGATCTGATGGGCCAGGTTTGGGTGAATCTTCTTCACAATGCCATTAAGTTTACACCACAGGGTGGAAGCATATCTGTTTCTCTTTCAAGTAACGGTGATCAGGCGGTTATCTGCATTGCGGATACGGGACAGGGCATCAACGAACAGGATCAGCAGCGCATTTTTGAACGTTTTTATAAAGCAGACCAGTCACGGGCCCGAACTGCAGGAGGCAGTGGTTTGGGACTTTCCATTGCTTATAAAATAACAGAGATGCATACCGGCTCTATCTCTGTATCCAGCAAGGTGGGAGAAGGAACGGTATTTACAGTTATGCTGCCGCTGCGCCAGAAAGTAATGAAAGGCAGCAGCAACTGTGAAATGTACAACGGCACAGTAATTTAAAAAGGAGCGTCTTCAAAGCCACAAACGGCTGAAGGACGCTCCTTTTTAGTTCCCATACTTATACTCTTATGGCATATGCGTATGTGCTCAGGACTTAGATGTATTTACCGGCTGCATCTCCTGTATAGCTTCTTTCAAGCTTTGTGAGCATTGCTCATATAGATGTTTTCTTTGTTGCTCACTGGAACCAGATGCGAGTTTTTGCAACTCCGTTGTGCATTGTTCCAGCAAAGTCAGCACGGTTTGATTCGAATCCTGCACCTTGTTTAGCTGTACATTGTCACTATATTGGTCAATGTACAGTTCTCCTTGCGGGTCCACCTGCGCGAAAAATACATCTTTGACCGTTAGACTCTTTTCCTTTAGCTTGGCATCCAGCCATTGTTGAGTGATCCCCATATATGCCATTTGTTGCTCCATAAGTTGTCCATCCATAATGACTGCTGTTGGTTCCTTCTCCGGTAATTGCTGCATATTCAGATCCTTAAGTGTCACAGGCTGCTTGTCTTTGGTTAATAACACATTGACTTCGCCACTGGTTTCCATAAGAGCAAATTCCACGTCAGATACTTTGAATACATTTTTGCTTCGAAGCTGCTCCATGAGTTCATCCAGGGTGAGCCGTTCTTTTCTCAGATTATCCTCTAAAATTTTGCCGTCTTTGATCAGGATTGTTGTCCTTCCATCTGTTATATCTCTGATTTTCTTGCTTTTAATTTGCAAATATTCAATGCCAAGTGTTGTCAGTACCCATACTGACAAGGCTATGAGGCCTAGATACCAGGTGGATTCACGCTCCATAGGAATGGTAGCAGCCAGGTTACCTATCGTGATTCCTGTTATATATTCGAACAAGGAAAGCTGGGATACCTGACGTTTTCCAAGAATTTTGGTGATTAAAAATAATATAGCGACAGCCATTAATGTGCGTATAGCAACCTCGGCCCAATCCTGCATTTGCTCAACCTCATTTCATTTCGCCACAAGGACGCTACTATTCCAAGGATATCCGCGTCAAGGCACATTTAAACTCCAATTCCCCTAAATTTAAATAACCAAGCTGCCAATAAGCGATGAAATACAATATATAATTAAAATTTTCTATCGATGAATTATCATTGTCTATTGCACAAGCGATTGACGGAAAGGAGGGGGGAGGATACATTATAGATATAATTCTTATTTAATTCATCGGGATTATAAACATTAAGCTCACGGAGGTATGTATATGTCGTCCAAACCTAAAGTTGTATTGTGGAGTAAAACCGGCTGTCATTTTTGTGGAGAGATCAAATCGTACCTGGAATCCCAAAATCAGCCGTATGAAAATATCCAAGTGGACGGAAATGATGCGCTGCGTGACGTGCTGGAGACCAAATATGGTATTCGTTATGTCCCTGTCGTCGAGGTAGGCGGGGATAATAAATATGAAGCACTGCTCAACCCGGATCTGGAAGAGTTGGGTAAAGTGCTGGAAAGTTACAATCAAGTAGTATAGGCCAATAGGAAAAGGATCAGTTACTCCGCTGCCTATACAAAATAAGTAGCGGAGACTGCCCTACAAACCATTAGCAGCCTAGCTGCCCTAAAAAAATGATAGCCGTAGGATAACAATTATGTTCAAGAGAGGTGGAAGAGTTATGGCTAAGAATAGACAAATTAAATTTGGTGCGATTATTCACGGTGTTGGGGGAAGCATGACGACTTGGCGTCACCCTGAAGTACCTGCGGATGCGAGTGTTAACTTTGAATTTTATAAAACGCAGGCGCAAAAGGCAGAGGAAGGAAAGTTTGACCTCGTATTTATCGCAGATGGCCTGTTCATTAACGAAAAATCTATTCCCCACTTTCTGAACCGTTTTGAACCAATTACGATTCTGTCCGCTTTGGCTGGGGTGACGAAGCATATCGGACTGGTCGGCACACTGTCGACTTCCTATAGCGAACCGTTCACGGTAGCACGCCAGTTTTCTTCCATTGATCATATTAGCGGAGGTCGTGCAGGCTGGAATGTGGTAACTTCTCCGCTGGAAGGCTCTGCCCTTAACTTTAGCAAAGGCGAGCACCCGTCGCATCCGCAGCGCTATAAAATTGCAGAGGAATATTTACAGGTTACCAAAGGACTGTGGGACTCGTGGGAAGAGGATGCGTTCGTTCGTGATAAGGAAGCCGGCGTATTCTTTGATCCTGAAAAGCTGCATACATTGAACCATAAAGGTGAGTTTTTCTCTGTGCAGGGCCCACTGAACATTGGACGATCCAAGCAGGGACAGCCGGTTATTTTTCAGGCAGGTTCCTCGGAGGATGGCAAAAACCTGGCCGCCAAGGAAGCGGATGCTGTATTTACAGGACATGAAACGTTAGAGGAAGCGCAGCAGTTTTATCGTGATGTGAAAGAACGTGCGGTACGCTATGGTAGATCCGAAGAGGATATTGTCATTTTGCCGGGCATATCGCCGATTATTGGCAGCACGACGGAGGAAGCGGAACGTAAGTATGAAGAGATCACTAATCTGGTGACGATTGAGGCTGCGTTAAAATATTTGGGACGTTTCTTCGATCATCATGATTTCTCACAATATCCGCTGGATGAGCCATTCCCTGAGCTTGATGGTATTGGCAGCAATGCGTTCCGCAGCGGTACAGATAAAATCAAACGAGTAGCCAAGGAACAAAATTTGACCTTACGCGAGGTTGCGTTGCGTTCAGCTACGCCGAGAACCTCTTTTATCGGAACCGCTGAGCAGGTGGCGGATCGAGTGCAGGAGTGGTTTGAAAGAAAAGGAGCAGACGGATTCATCATTGGTTCTGATGTACCCTCGGGTCTGCATGACTTCGTAAATCTGGTTGTGCCTATTTTGCAGGAACGCGGTATTTACCGTCAGGATTATGAATTTAGCACACTACGTGAAAACCTGGGCGTGCCTATTCCTGAGAACCGCTATACAGCAGCCAAATCTAAAGTGAAGGTTGACGCATAACAGAAGGAGGAAAAAATATGTCCAAGGTTGTCATCCTATCAGGCAGTCCGTCTACACAATCCCGTTTATACGGCTTGATTAACTATACAACGGAGCAGTTGCAGCAGGCTGGAGCGGAGGTCACACTGCTGAATGTGGTCGACTTGCCGGCGGAGGATCTGGTCACAGCTAACTTTAACAGCCCCGACGTCACAGCATCACTTGCATTGATTGCAGCAGCGGATGCCGTTATTGTGGCTTCTCCAGTCTATAAGGCGTCCTATTCAGGATTATTGAAAATATTCCTGGATTTGGTTCCGCAGGAGGGGCTAAGAGGGAAACCTGTCCTGCCTTTATTTATCGGAGGTACGCTGGCTCATCTGCTGGTCATTGACTATGCCTTGAAGCCGGTTATTAATGCACTGGGCGGAAGACATATTCTTGGCGGGGTGTATGCAGTGGATCAGTGGGTCGAACGTCTACCAGATGGAGCATACGGGTTGTCCGAAGAATTGGTTGCACGGTTGGAACGTTCTGTTAAAGAACTAAATGAGCTATTAAAATTATAGATATTTTCAATATTTCCATTGACAGGTCGTTCAGTGAGTTTTATGATACAAAAAAACCAAGTTAACATATTGGATAAATGTATATAAAACTTACTGGGGGACTTACGTATGAATATCGAGAATATGGAAGCCTTTGTATACGTGAATCATTATGGGAGCTTTAACAAGGCGGCAGAAGCCTTGTTCTTGTCCCAGCCCTCCGTTACAGCACGGATTCAGACGCTAGAGCGCGAGCTAGAATGCAAGCTGTTCGACCGCCAAAGCAAGCAAACGGTTCTGACGGAGGATGGACGAAAGTTTCTTCCTTATGCGGAGCAGATGCTTCAGGTGCTGCAAAAAGGGAAGCAAAAGCTCCAACAGCGTAAGAAAGCCCCTCAGCAAATTCGAATTGGCTGCACGATATCGGTGTCGAACTACATCATTCCTGAGATATTAAAGCAGCTTCGTGCCCGTTATCCAGAGGTTAACTACAAAATTGTGACGGCTACGACGGATCAACTGGTACATAAACTGTTGAACCGTGAGGTAGACATTAGTTTTGTACGTAAAGTGATGCATCCGGCTATCCGTACGCTTGCTTTTTATGAAGATCCGATTTCCCTGTATGTATACGACGGCCATCCGTTTATGAAAACAGGAAAGGCCAGCATACAGGATATTCAACGTGAAACACTGGTATTTTTCGAATGCGGATCACTAGATTGGATGAGGATTCATCGCGCTTTTGAATCACTGGAGCAGCCACCGGACATTGCTTTTCAGGTAGACAATGTGGTCACGGCCAAAAAGCTGGTATTGGAAGAAGCGGGTATTGCCTTTTTGCCGGATGTCTGTGTGAACCGTGAAGTGAAAGATCAGAAACTATTCCGTATCCATGTTCCAGAGGTAGCTGGGGTGTCTATGCAGATTAGCATAATAGCGACCAAAGAAGACTGTGCAGTGACCTCGGATTTTGCAGATGCACTGACAGAAGGTTTCCGGGGTGCTGTTTTGTTATAGAAATGTTCTATAGCTTGGTGGATTGACGTATAGGTTTCCAGGTGTTAAATTAATCACATCCTAAAACCGATTAAGTTTATAGGAATTATGAATTATTGGATGTTGTAGCTACCATGTATGTCGCAAACTGCTGATATACAAAGAGATGAGGGGGATTCATATGAAAAAGTGGTTTGCAATATTGTCTGTTATGGCAATCATCCTGGTGTTGGCAGGCTGCGGTTCCTCAGATAACGCGTCTAGCGCGTCAGGTTCAAGCGGAGACGTGAAGAAAATTATCGTAGGCACAGGTACTCAATTCAAAAATGTATGCTTTATTGACGAAAACGGAAATTTAACAGGTTTTGATGTGGAGCTGATTAAGGAGCTGGACAAGCGCCTGCCTCAATACGAATTTGAATTCAAAACGATGGACTTTGGAAATTTGCTGCTAAGTCTCGATGCCGGCAAGATTGATCTGGTATCGCATCAAATGGAAAAAAACCCGGAGCGCGAAGCCAAGTATCTGTTCAACAAAAATCCGTATAGCATTTTTCTGAACAGAGTCGCTGTAGCGAAGGATAACAATACCATTCATTCAATTGATGATTTGAAAGGGAAAAAGGTGCTCACCAGCCCAACCAGTAATGCGGCGTATGTGCTGAAAGAGTATAACAAAACCCACGGAGATGCCCTGAATATCGTTTATACGAGTGGTGCAGCCAATGATACGGTGCAACAAATTACGAGCGGCCGTATAGATGCTACCGTTACGACAGACTTTGCGAACCGTTTTAACACCGATGAAAAAGGAGAAGTAGCTCTGAAGACCGTTGGTGATCCTTTGACTCAATCGGATGTACTGTATGTACTGAACAAAAATGAGCAAGGGTTGGCGGATGACCTGGACAAAGCCATTCAGGAAGTGAAGGACGACGGTACGTTGTCGAAGCTGAGCATTAAATGGCTTGGAGAGGATTTCACTAAGTCTCTGGAAGATGTGAAAAAAGAAGGTAGTAGCAGTAAGAAGTAAGGATAGACTTGGACATTTCAGCGGTCAGGGTACTCTATGTATTCTGACCGTTGATGTATAGAAATGAGGCAGGCATATGAGCAGAGAGTTCAATATTGACTATGTTTTTAGCTTTATCCCGAAAATGCTGTCTTACTTACACATCACCTTGTTTATTGTGGCAAGCTCGCTTGTATTGGGGCTTATCATTGGTCTGTTGGTTGCGCTGCCTCGCATGTATAACATTCCATTTCTCAAACGTGTTTCTCAAGTGTATGTCTCCTTTTTTCGCGGAACACCTATTCTAATCCAATTGTTTCTGGTGTATTACGGCCTGCCAGAGCTACTAAAGCTGGTGGATATCAATTCCTCCAGATGGGATGTGCTGTGGTTTGCCGTAGCAACCTACGCGCTCAATAGTGGAGCCTTTATTTCCGAAATTATCAGGTCAGGAGTAGAGGCAGTAGATCGAGGACAAATCGAGGCTGCGCAGTCCGTCGGCATGTCAGGCTACCAGACCTTTACACGTATCATAATGCCGCAAGCGCTGGCTGTGGTGGTTCCGGTATTTTCCAATCTGGTGATTGGCAATCTGAAGGATACTTCGCTGGCATTTACGATCGGAGCGATGGAGATGACAGGGAAATCACAGACATTAGGGTCGGCTACCCAGCATTTTGTTGAAACCTATATCGCGTTATCCCTTATCTATCTGGTGATCAGTCTGATTTTACAAAAATTGTTCAAGGTGCTGGAAAATACGCTTCTCCGGCACGAGCATCGGGATGCAGTACAGAAAGAACCCGAGAAACGAAAAAGTTTTGTGGTGCGCTACCTGAGAAGTCCTCGTCTTAGTAAAGGAGGTAAAGGCATATGAGTCTGGATTTTGGATTTATATATACTGCCTTTTTTGGGTTGTTCTCCGCGCTGCCCAACACTTTAATTATTACGGTGGTTTCCGTACTGGCAGGGTTGGTCATCGGTATTATAACGGCACTGGCGCGAATCTATAAGGTTCCTGTGTTGTCCCAAATTTCTCACGGTTACGTTACCTTTATCCGTGGCACACCGATGCTGATGCATTTGCTGCTTATTTATTTCAGTTTGCCTTTGTTGATTGATGCGGGAGCGAAGCATTTCGGCTGGCCTCTGCATTCCAAAGATGTTCCTTATATGGTATTTGCACTCATTTCGTTTTCCATTACCAGTGGCGCGTATATGTCTGAGGTCGTCCGTTCTGGAATCCAATCGGTCAACAAGGGGCAAATCGAGGCGGCTTATGCCGTTGGTATGACGACGTGGCAAGTGCTGAGACGGATTGTATTTCCGCAGGCGTTCGTGGTGAGTTTGCCAAACCTGACGAATTCCGTTATTGGGATGCTTCATGGCTCTACCTTGGCCTTCACGGTTTCGGTCACAGAAATCCAGGCACAGGCTGAAATTCTGGCATCTACCAACTGGAAATATTTAGAGGTATATATCGCGGCTGCACTGCTATTTTGGGGCTTGACGGTATTAATTGAGCGAATATCCGGCTTGGTGGAGAAAAAAATCAATGTGTTTAATGGAGGTCGAGCATCATGATCCGTCTGCAAAATATTACGAAGTCGTTCGGCAAACATGAAGTGCTCAAAGGCATTGATTTGACCGTGAACAAAGGCGAGGTCGTCGTTATTTTAGGCCCGAGCGGTTCAGGAAAAACGACTCTGCTACGCTGCATTAATTATCTGGAAAAGCCGAATGATGGGGAAGTCAGCATTGGCGATTTTACAGTGAACTGCAAGCGACCTGCGAAGAGGGATGTTTTGGCTCTACGTCAAAAGACGGCTATGGTTTTCCAGCAATACAATTTGTTCAAGCATAAAACAGCGCTGGAAAATGTCATGGAGGGACTTGTCGTTGTCCGCAAGGTCAAGCAGGAGGAAGCGAAAAAAATTAGCATTGAAGTGCTGGGAAAGGTCGGTCTGGGTGAAAAGCTGAATCATTATCCAAGCCAGCTATCCGGCGGGCAGCAGCAGCGTGTTGGCATAGCGCGTGCCTTGGCGCTGAACCCGGAAGTGATTTTGTTCGATGAGCCGACTTCGGCGCTGGACCCTGAATTGGTGGGTGAGGTGCTGTCGGTGATCCGCAAGATTGCGAAGGAAGGCATTACAATGATTGTCGTTACACATGAAATGGGCTTTGCGCGCGATGTTTCAAATCATGTGGTATTTATGGATGGCGGTCATATTATCGAGGAAGGCACACCGGACGACATTTTTAACCACCCCAAAGAGGAACGTACCAAACAATTCCTGAAACGGATTACACCGGAATATAACTATTCAATTTAGACGGGAGAGGGAGACATGAGTATTAAAATCGGAGTATTGGATCAAAGCCCTATACACGAGGGGGAAACGGCAGCGCAGGCCCTTCGTAATACGATTAAGCTAGCACAGCGTGTAGAGGAATTGGGGTTTACGCGCTTCTGGGTATCAGAGCATCACGATTCCGAGCAGGTTGCGGGCTCTTCGCCAGAGGTACTCATTTCCCATTTGCTGGCACGCACTGAGCGTATTAAAGTCGGTTCTGGTGGAGTGATGCTTCAGCATTACAGCCCTTATAAAGTAGCTGAAAACTTTAATGTGCTGTCCTCTCTTGCACCGGGTCGCGTAGATTTGGGAATTGGACGCGCGCCGGGCGGGTTGCCGAAATCCACACAGGCGTTACAACGAAACGTTCATGACGCGCCTTCTCTCGAAGAAAAAATTGATGAAGTAAGTCGCTATATTCATAATATTCCGTCTGAAGAAGGACCGTTAGCCGGGTTACAGGCGAATCCGATTCCAGAAACACCAGCGGATATTTACGTTTTGGGTACAAGTACAGACAGTGCTGGAATTGCTGCGCGTTTGGGGTTGCCCTACGTTTTCTCGCAATTTATCAATAGTAATGAGCAGATTGCATTGGAATCATTCCGTACGTATCGGGAGTCTTTCGATTATAGTTATGGACGTGAGCCGAAAGCTCTTTTTGCGCTTTCAGTCATCGTAGCGGACACTTCCGAGGAAGCTGCGGAGTTAGCAGGGGAGCACAAGTTGTACAAAATTCATCTGGCCAGTGGCAAGACGGCTACGGTGGGCACGCTGGAAAGTGCAGAAGAGTTCGGCAAGCAATCAGGTGAAGAATATACAATTGAAGCTACACAAGCGCAAATTAACAAAGGGAATAAAGACGAAATCTATGCTGTGTTGACGGAAATTCAAGCGAAGTATCAGGCCGATGAGCTAATTGTTACGACAGGAATAAGGGATATACACAAGCGCGTGCGCTCGTTCGAGTTATTGCATGAAGCTTTTGCCGGGTTGCCTGTGCAGTCCTAGATGTTGTTGGTCTGAGAGAATTGTAACTATTTTGGGTTCACGAAGGAGGAATAGGGATGAGTGGATCAACCGGGACGAAGGAGCAGGTTTTGGAGCAGAAGCTGGTGGACATTCGCCGCCATCTGCATCGAAATCCCGAGTTATCTAACGAGGAGGTTGAAACTACCGCCTTTATCCGCCGTCTGCTGGAAGAACAGAACATAACCATTCTGGATGTGCCGCTGCGTACCGGATTAGTAGCGGAAATCGGCGGACAGCAGGAGGGACCAACTGTCGCGCTTCGTGCAGACATTGATGCGTTGCCTATTCAGGAAGAGACGGGATTGCCTTATGCTTCGGTGCATCCCGGCAAGATGCATGCCTGTGGGCATGATTTTCATACCGCATCCCTGTTAGGAGCAGCCGTATTGTTGAAGCAGCGGGAGCAGGAGCTGAAAGGCACGGTTCGGCTGGTGTTCCAGCCAGCTGAGGAAAAGGCCAAAGGCGCTGCCCAAGTGCTGGACAGCGGTGCGTTGGCAGGGGTGCAGGCCATATTTGGCCTACATAACAAGCCGGACCTGCCCGTAGGCACGGTCGGCATCAAAGAAGGTCCGCTAATGGCAGCGGCGGATGGTTTTTACATCGAGGTGGAGGGTCTGAGCACACATGCGGCAGTGCCGCATGCAGGGATTGACCCCATCGTGGTATCGTCACATATCATTACGGCGCTGCAATCCATTGTGAGTCGGAGCGTTAATCCGCTGGATAGCGCGGTCATTAGCGTCACGAAGCTGCACAGTGGCAACGCCTGGAACATCATTCCTGACCGCGCCCATTTGGACGGAACAATTCGCACATTTGACGAAAATGTTCGCGCCCAGGTGACTGAGCGCTTCGAGCAGGTCGTAAAAGGCGTTGCGGATGCTTTCGGCACGAAAGCATCCATCCGCTGGATCGAGGGTCCGCCGCCTGTGCTGAACGACGGTAAGTTGGCCGTCATCGCGGAGGAGGCGGCAGAAGCGGTCGGCCTGGACGTAGTTCGTCCCATACCATCCTCGGCGAGCGAGGATTTTGGGTTTTATCAGAAGAACATCCCCGGTGTATTTGTCTTTGTCGGCACTGCGGGAAGCCAGGAATGGCATCATCCTGCCTTTGATCTGGACGAACGCGCGTTGCCCGGAACAGCGAAGCTACTGGCTTCACTGGCAGAATCGGCATTGATATCCATAGAGTAGGAGTGCGAGCCTAGTCTATGGATACTTATCCCCTCCTTGTAGAGGGGATATTTTTGTTTGACGCTATATCATTCCAATGATAGTATAAAATTGTAATTTTATTCAAAAACGAGAGTAGGTGTAATAAGAGAGTAGGCGTTGTCCTTTTAGATGTCTCGTAAAAATAAAAGGTATGGAGGTTAAATAAATGCCGAAGAAAAATGGAATGATCATGGCTTCTTTTTCATTAGTAGTGGCTGCTTCTTTACTGGTTGGCGGGGCTAACGTTGGTTCAGCAGCCTCAGATTTGGAAAGCACTTCTGATATAGCGTCGACAAATATTAATTTGGCTGCTGCTGATATACCTGCTAAATTTAAGCCATCGGTAGAATGGGTTTGGAAGAATAGAATGGTCAAAGAAGGCTCCACCAACCGTAAAAATTTGATTTTTGATCAAATCTATGCGGGAAAAGGAACGCTAAATTATGTAGTGCGTTGGCAATCCTCTAAAAATATCACTCTTCAGCAGCGTAAAGATATGGCTTCCATGCTGAGTCGCCAAATCAATAATTGGAATAAGCAGTTGAAAGGGTATGATGGCTGGCCTTATAACAATATTACAGTAAAAATAGTAGGCTGGGCCGTTGCGAATCCATCACAGATTCTTAACAAACAATCTAATGAAATCGTTTACACGGATACCATTACGGATGACTTAAGTAAAACAGACCCGAATATTCCAGCTAAACTTCCAGTTGCTCCTAACGCACTATCGAGATTTGAACATTTTATGGACCCTAACTATTCTTACCCAGGTGGCCTGGACAAGCGGTTTGATATGTACTTATGGGGAACGTCCAATTTTCAAGGCGGAGCTGGCGGGGATTGGGGGCAACGTATGCCTGATGATTATATCCTGAACACCTTGAATTCGGATGAAATCCAGATTACAGAGCACGAGATGGGGCATGGATTCGGCTTGCCTGACTTCTATGAAGAACATGAGCGTCCACCCGGTGGGTTTCCTGTGCCAACTATTATGTGGGCCGGAAATTCCCCCAAAATAACAGAGTGGGATACCTGGATGTTGCGTTATACCTGGAGCCAGGTTAAGAAGGATACCTCTCGTTTTCCTAACCGCTAAAAAATGCTAGAGTAGTGTGAAAAAAGCTTATAAATAGAGCCGTTTGTTCCAAAATCAAATTCTATGGTGGAATTGATTTAGTGAATAAACGGTTTTTTCATTTTATAAAATACCAGTTTTGTGCATGCAAAGATCAAGTATATGTTCCAAGATACGATTAAAATGACTAATTTAAATCATTAAGGAAAATATTGACGATGCAATAATCCAGTGATAATATGATTTGTGATTATTTACAAAAAACGACAAGGAGATTTGATAGTGTACTCTTAATCTCCTAGATTAGTTCGCAAACACGAAAAGAGAGGTGATAGAGATAGTTATTTCAAGAAAACTATTGCAATAATACAAATGGATATGGAGGTACATACATGTTGAACAGAAAAGGAATGATGATGGCTTCTTTTTCAGTAGTCATTGCTAGTTCATTACTGATGGGAAACGCTAGTTTTGTATCAGCGGATTCTCATCTAAACGGGGATTCTGTGGTTGCGGCAACGGGTGATTCGACGTTAGCTGATATGCCAGCTTATCTCAAATCCTCGGTGGAATGGGTTTGGAAGAATAGAATGTTGACCGAAGGCTCGACGGCTCGTAAAAATACGATTTTTGATCAAATTTTTGCGGGAAAAGGGACTCTTAATTATGTTATACGCTGGCAATCCTCTAAGCCCGTCACACTGAAGCAACGCCAGGATATTGCTAAAATGATAGATCGGCAGATGAACCATTGGACAGATCATCTTCAAGGATATGACGGTTGGCCCTATAAGAATATTAAAGTAAAAGTGGTAGGCTGGGCTGTTGCCGATCCTTCACTGCTCCTGAACAAGCAGCCTGACGAGGTCATTTATACGGATACCATTACAGATACACTAGCTTCTGAAAAACCGGAAATTCCTGCTGCGCTTCCAGTTGCGCCTAATGAAATATCCCGGTTTGAGCATTTTTCGGACCCGAACTATTCGTATCCGGGTGGATTGGATAAACGCTTTGATATGTATCTCTGGGCCACAGAAAATTTTGGCGGGGGAGCCGGCGGCGACTGGGGACAGCGTATGAATGATGAATACGTTCTGAGTACGGTAAACTCGGATGAGATTGAGATTACTGAACATGAAATTGGTCACGGATTTGGGTTAAACGATTTTTATGAAGAACATGAGCGTCCACCAGGTGGATTCCCAACGAACACCATTATGTGGGCCGGCAATTCCGATCATATCACCGACTGGGATGTTTGGATGCTGCGTTATACCTGGAGTCAAATCAAAAAGGATACGACTCGTTTCCCAATCACGACTAAAGACGACGATGGCCCAATTGAAACAGATCCTGATGAAATCGTGAACATAGCACCTGCGGCAACGGCTAGCAGCTCTTATACTTCATCTTGGGAAAATGTAAGCGCGCTAAACGATGGATTTGAACCTGCCAATTCCAACGATAGAAGTCATGCTGTGTATGGTAACTGGCCTGAGACGGGTACACAATGGGTCCAATATGATTTTGATCAAGAATATACGATATCCCAAACGGATGTCTATTGGTTCAAAGATGGCGCTGGCATTGATGTTCCTAAGTCTTACAAGATCAAGTATTGGAATGGTCAGGGCTGGTCTAATGTCAAGCAGGCCAAAGGGCTGGACACCGCGGTAGATCAATATAATACGACTACTTTTACGCCTGTAAAAACAACCAAAATAAGAATTGAAATGGTGTCCAAAGGATCGGCATCTACAGGAATCTTGGAGTGGAAAGTAGCAGCGAATCAGTAAGTAATCTCTTGAAATGAGATGGAGGGAAACGACGAATGTTGAAGAAAAAAGGAATGATGGCGGCTTCTTTTTCAGTAGCCATTGCTAGTTCATTACTGATGGGAAACGCTAGTTTTGTATCAGCGGATTCTCATCTAAACGTGAGTTCTGTGGTTGCGGCAACAGGTGATTCGACATTGGCTGATATGCCGTCCTATCTCAAATCCTCAGTGGAATGGGTTTGGAAGAATAGAATGTTGACTGAAGGCTCGACTGCTCGTAACAACACGATTTTTGATCAAATTGATGCGGGAAAAGGGTCACTCAATTACGTTGTGCGCTGGCAATCTTCTAAGCCCGTTACACTGCAACAACGCCAAGATATTGCTAGAATGCTAGGTCGCCAGATGAATCATTGGACGGAGCATCTCAAAGGATATGATGGCTGGCCCTATCAAGATATTAAAGTAAAAGTAGTAGGGTGGGCTGTTGCTGATCCTTCACTATTACTGGACAAGCAACCTGACGAGGTCGTTTATACGGATACGACTACAGATGAGTTAGCTTCCGAAAAACCTGAAATTCCCGCTGTACTCCCGGTTGCGCCGGCAGCCTTGTCCAGATATGAGCACTATTGGGACCCATACTATTCGTATCCGGGTGGATATGATAAACACTTTGATATGTATTTGTGGGTAACCGAAAATTTTGTAGGAGGAACCGGTCAGGATTGGGGCCAACGTGTGAATGATGATTACCTTTTTAGCACTTTAAACTCGGATGAGATTGAAATCACGGAACATGAAATTGGGCATGGATTTGGCTTAACTGATTTTTATGAAGAACATGAGCGTCCACCAGGTGGATTCCCAACGAACACCATTATGTGGGCCGGCAATTCCGATCATATCACCGACTGGGATGTTTGGATGCTGCGTTATACCTGGAGTCAAATCAAGAAGGATACGGCTCGTTTCCCAATCACGACTAAAGACGACGAGGGCCCAATTGAAACAGATCCTGATGAAATCGTGAACATAGCACCTGCGGCAACGGCTAGCAGCTCTTATACTTCATCTTGGGAAAATGTAAGCGCGCTAAACGATGGATTTGAACCTGCCAATTCCAACGATAGAAGTCATGCTGTGTATGGTAACTGGCCTGAGACGGGTACACAATGGGTCCAATATGATTTTGATCAAGAATATACGATATCCCAAACGGATGTCTATTGGTTCAAAGATGGCGCTGGCGTTGATGTTCCTAAATCTTACAAGATTAAGTATTGGAATGGTCGTAGCTGGTCCAATGTCAAGCAGGCTAATGGATTGGGTACTTCGGCAGACCAGTATAATACGACCACTTTTACGCCTGTAAAAACAACGAAATTAAGAATTGAAATGGTATCCAAAGGTTCAGTATCCACAGGAATATTAGAGTGGAAAGTAGCAGCTAACAAACTTTAAGCATCATATTATTTGTCCAAAGGTTGTCTCCTGCGATATTTGTGGGAGACAACCTTTTTTAATTCATAGCTGAACAGTTAGAGTCTGATGAGATCAGGCTTTTTTTTCGTCTTGATTATGATGCTTGTTTCCTTCATATTTGTATCTGTGTTTTGCTAAATTCTCGTATGAATGGATCACTAAGAATGAACGGGTGTACGATAGTATGTATAATGGACATCAGACATGAAAGAAAAGAGGACAGAAAGCGATGAGTCACGACGTGAATGCTCCTTACGATGTACATGTAGCATATGGACCGGTGTTTGAGCTGCTCAGCAGCTTACACACCTTTATTTGCCGCAAGGCTTACAAGAAGACCGATTTATCAGCCGGGTGGGCGGAGCAAGTGCGTAGAACGCTGTCTCCAGGTTTGTCCAAATTGCTGGAGTCCATGGAAATCAATGCAGATTGGAAGGTTATTTATGGACTCGTCTGTATGCTTTCTGATCAGGGGAACGTTGAAGAGGTCGTAGACCGTCTGGAGAACCGGGCTGTACAGGAATTAAATGAACAGGCATCAGCCTTTGGGGTCCCGCTGCCTGACGATATGGAGAAGCTTCGTAAACTTGCTTTGCAACTGCTATCTGGCTGGGACGAGGAGTATTTTCGCCATGTGGATACAAGTATTCTAAGCGGTCTGGAACAGGAAGCTGAACGGAGAAATAAGGAGAAGGGCTTACATAGCTCTATGGAGTGGGTGGATCGTACCACTAATGGCTTCCGGTTCGAGCCTTCCGAAGGGCTGACACGGGTGTTGCTGGTGCCTCAATACCATTTTCAGCCGATTAATATCATTTATCGATTTGGGTCGCTCCTGTTGTGCCATTATTCGGCAGGGATTTATGTTCAGGAGGACGATTTTTTATCCCCACAGGAATATCGAATGATCCGAAGTTTGGGGGAGAAGAGCAGGCTTAAGATTTTAAAATATTTGTACCAAAGCCAGTCTCCACGAACCTTTATTGAGATTGTCCGTCATCTCAAGCTGTCCAAGGGAATCACCCACGACCATATTTTTAAGCTCCGGGCCTCTGGCTTCATCCATGCACATTTTGATGGTGAAACATTGCTCGGCTATAGCGCACGGCTTTCGGCTGTGGATGAAATGCATCGGAGCATCCTGGGCTATATGGAGCGAAATTAGGCTGCACTCACCAGTTAGACTTTAACACTTTAAACAAATAGACGTCGATCATTTGGAATCCAGATGAGATGACGTCTATTTTTTTACATAAAAAATGGAGTTCTCTCTTTACAGAACCG
Source organism: Paenibacillus sp. FSL R7-0340 (assembly GCF_038002205.1). Taxonomy (NCBI): domain Bacteria; kingdom Bacillati; phylum Bacillota; class Bacilli; order Caryophanales; family Paenibacillaceae; genus Paenibacillus; species Paenibacillus sp. FSL R7-0340. The sequence goes on along the minus strand of NZ_JBBOBY010000001.1, from coordinate 3,794,410 downwards.
GAATAGATTCCTATAATGAGATTTATCTTATTAATTACAACTTGTTCGATCGGAATTTACTAAATTAACTCGGGGGGATTATTTTGAAAAAGGGAATTATTCTACTCAGCAGTCTACTTCTGGCAAGTTCTACCTTATTAGCAGCTTGCTCTAGTGGTGGATCAGATAGCACTAGCGATGCTACTTCGCAAAATAGTGATGCCGCACAGACAGCCGCTACAGCGCAGCCATTAACAAGTCTGGTACAAGCTTCTGATTTATCCAAATTGCCGGAAGTGTCCAAAAAGAGAAGCGACACGATTATTGTTGGTCTGACTGACCCAGCCGGGGTGTTTACTCCGTATTTTAACCAAAGCGGCTATGACGGCAACGTGATTTCGCAGTTGTGGACTCCGCTGGTCACGGTAGACGAGAAGGGGCTTCCGCTGCCCAATCTGGCTAAGAGCTGGGATATTTCTAAGGATAATCTAACGTACACGTTTCATCTGGTTCCCGGTACAAAATTCAGTGATGGCTCTCCTTTGACAGCAGAGGATGTCGCTTTTACCTGGACGTTGATCTATGACAAAGCCTATCCTGGTGACAGCCAAATCCGAAAGCTGAACATTAAAGGCGGCAAAGACTATACGGAAGGCAAGGCAAAACAAATTGAAGGAATCAAGGTGATTGATGCGCAGACCATTTCTGCGACGTTGGAAAAACCAAACGCGCTGGCTCTGCCGATTCTGGGTGACTATGTACTGTCCAAAGCCTACTACGGCAAGGATTACAAGTTCGGACAGCTGGATTATTTTAAAAATTTACATAGTAGCCCTCTGGGAAATGGGGCTTATAAGTTGGAAAAGTTCATTCCAGGGCAAGAAGTTCGTCTGGAGGCGAATGATCACTTTTTCAAAGGCAAACCGAAAACACAGCATTTCATTTACAAAACAGCAGAAGGCGACGCTTGGCAATTCATAGAAACAGGCGATACCGATTTTGCTCAATTCACCGCAACTCAGGAAAATATAGACAAACTAAAAGGGCTTGGCTTTTTAAACATTTTGCCGTATACCCCTAGCACTTACGGATATTTGCAAGTAAATCTTGAAAATGAAAAGCTTAAGGATAAAAAGGTTCGTCAAGCATTGACCTATGGACTGGATCGGAAAAGCATTTATGTCGACGCAGCTCAGGGAGCAGGGGCGGTCGCAAACATTCCAGCTTCCCCAATATTCTGGTCTTACACGACCGATGGAATCAATCCATATAACTACGACCCAGAGCAAGCGAAAAAGCTGCTGGATGAAGCGGGCTGGGCAGAAGGTAGTGATGGCATCCGTGAGAAAAACGGTCAGAAGCTGACCATTCATCTGCTGACCTCTAAACGTCCAGAAACAGATACCTTTATTGCGCTTGCGGCTGAAAATTACAAAGCGATTGGCGTTGACCTACAGCCGGAAATCTTTGCAGACTTTAATGCAATGGTCGCCAAAGTAGAAGGTAAGGATTATGATCTTGCCGCCTTTTCGACAGGCATGCTGACAGATCCATCAGATGGAATCGAGCAATTCGTCAATGGAGAAGTCAAGGGATATAACAATCCAAAGGTAAAAGAGCTATATGAAAAAGGCTTGTCTACGACGAATATGGAAGAACGCAAGAAAATATATCAAGAATTATATGTGCTGCTAAACGATGAACTGCCCGTAATTTTTACCAACTATAAGAAGACGGTGTATGCCTACAATGGTCGGATGGAACATGTAAAGGTCAGTCCGTTCATTGGCTTGTCTGGTAATCTGTTCGAATGGTCCCTTAAATAAGCCACATTTTCGGGCCCCTTGTGAAGAACATCAGGTTCGGATCAAGGGGCCTCCCAAATAGGGGAAACGTAATGAGTAGCCTGACCTTGAATTGAAAGGAGTCTGTCATGAGCTCGTTTTTAACGAAAAGACTGACGTATATGGTTATTATTTTGTTGGCCGCTTCGATGATGATTTTTTTCCTGTATGCCATGACACCGGGAGATTTCATTAGCGGCAATCTGAAGCTGTCGCCAGAGAGAAAGGCGGAGCTGAGGGAAATTTACGGCCTGAATAAGCCTATTCTTGAACGCTATGGAAATTGGCTGGGCAATGCGCTGCATGGAAATTTTGGTTATTCGCTTGCCCAGCAAAAGCCGGTGCTGACCTTATTTAATGAGTATATCTGGAACTCGTTTTTGCTGGCCGTTGTATCGACCTTCCTGACCTGGTTTATCGCGGTCATTATCGGTGTGGTTGCTGCTTATAAGCAGTATTCATGGTTTGATACTTTGGTAATGGTGGTGATTTTCGCTGCCATGTCTGTGCCCTCATTTTTTATCGGGTTGTATCTGATTAAAATCGCAGCGGTTGACCTGAAGTGGTTGCCACCCGGTGGCATGCTTAATACGGGGAGTAACGCTACAGGTATGGAGTATGTGAAGGAGGTTCTCCAGCATATGACCTTGCCAGTGATCGTTATGACGCTGCTGGGACTGGGGTCGTTGACCCGCTACTTCCGTAGCAATATGATCGACGTGATCCAGCAGGATTATATACGCACAGCCCGTGCAAAGGGCTTAAAGGAAAGAAAGGTACTTTTTACGCACGCATTGAGAAATGCATTGCTGCCTGCCATTACGCTCGTTGGCTTCGAACTACCTGCGCTGTTTGGCGGGTCCCTGATTATTGAAAAGATTTTTAATTGGCCAGGAATCGGTCAGTTGTACATGCAATCCTTTTCGCTCCGGGATTATCCACTACTTATGGGCTTTACGATGCTAATTGCCATATTGAGCGTTATCGGAACACTGTTGTCCGATATTTTGTATCGCATCGCGGACCCGCGTGTGAAAGTGTAAGAAGGGGGCTAAGGAATGTCATCCGTGAGCAGTAATTTAAGCAAGAGCAGCGGCAGACTGCGAACAACTGTTAAATCTTCAATGTGGCAGCAAGCGCTCCGGCAGCTGTTCAGAAACAAGCTTGCTATGGCTGGTCTGCTTGTCGTGGTATTTATGTTTTTGCTCTGTTTTATCGGTCCGCTATTTTCTCCTTATTCCGATAATAAAACAAATATATTAATGATGAACAAGGCGCCAAATATCCATCACTGGTTAGGAACAGACAAGCTGGGGCGGGATGTGCTGACACGTGTGATGCAAGCAGGTCAAATTTCTCTTACCGTGGGTTTGGCTTCAATGGTATTGTCAGTCTTTTTGGGGGCTACGCTGGGGGTCATATCCGCATATTTTCGCGGGATTGCGGATCAGATTATTATGCGCGTTGCTGATTTGCTGCTGACGATTCCCAGTTTGCCCCTGCTATTTATTATGGGCGCGCTGCTATCTGACTGGAAGGTTCCACCCGATCAACGGATGTATATTGTCATGCTGATGCTTAGTCTGGTCAACTGGCCGGGGATTGCACGGATGGTGAGGGGCCAGATGCTTAGTTTGCGGGAACGTGAATTTATGCAAGCCGCGACGGTACTGGGACTCTCGAATCGTCGAAAGCTGTTCAAGCATCTGCTGCCGAATATTTTACCGTTGTTGATCGTTATCGCTACATTGAATATTGGCGGAGCCATCCTGAGTGAATCTGTGCTCAGCTTCTTTGGCCTTGGCGTGCTGCCCACAACACCGACTTGGGGCAACATGATTGATGCCGCTAACAATGTGCTGGATTTTCAGCAACGTCCGTGGTTGTGGATACCGCCAGGACTGTCTATTTTTGCTACAGTCATCGCTATTAATATTTTTGGTGACGGGCTGAGGGATGTACTTGACCCGAAACATAAGAGGTAGGTGATCATACACCATGGACAATTTACTTTCTATTGAACATTTAAGCACTCATTTTTATACAGAAGAAGGAACGGTTAAAGCGGTGGATGATATCAGCTTCCGTGTGAAGCCAGGGGAAACGGTATGCATTGTCGGTGAATCGGGATGCGGCAAAAGTATTACCGCGATGTCCATCATGGGTCTGATCCAGAGTCCCGGTGGTAAAGTGGCAGGCGGAAGCATCCGCTTTGAGGAAACCGATCTGCTAGAGCTTAGCAGAAATGAGATGCGCACGATTCGCGGACATGAAATATCCATGATCTTTCAGGAGCCGATGTCTTCATTGAATCCGGTCATGACCATTGGTGAACAGCTATCCGAACCACTGATTGAGCATTTGAAAATGGGCCGTAAGGAAGCTCGTAAGCGAGCACTGGAGCTGATCGAACAGGTCGGTATATCCCGGCCGGAGCAGATTTTAAAAAGTTATCCGCATGAGCTGAGCGGGGGGATGCTGCAGCGAATTATGATTGCAATTGCTGTTTCTTGTGGTCCCAAGCTGCTTATCGCGGATGAGCCAACCACCGCTCTGGATGTAACGATTCAGGCGCAAATCCTCGATATGCTGCGTGAATTTAAAGCCCAATCCAATATGTCGCTCATGCTAATCACCCATGATCTGGGTGTTGTCGCCGAAATGGCTGATTACGTCATTGTGATGTATGCAGGCAAGATCGTCGAGGAAGGCGAAGTGGTACAGCTGTTTAATCATCCCAAGCATCCTTATACACAAGGGTTACTAAAATCCAAACCGGTGCTTAATCAGCGCCAAGAGGAACTGTATTCCATTCCCGGGCAGGTACCTAATCCGCTGGAGCTGACGACTTCCTGTTATTTTCATGACCGCTGCGGGCAGTGCATGGACATTTGTCGTGTAAAGGAGCCTACATTAAAAGAAGTTTCAGCTCAGCAGAAAGCATCCTGCTGGTTATATGAGGAGGCGGTTGTTCATGGCTGAGCCGGAGCCGTTGTTGGAAATAGACCGCTTAAAAACGTACTTTCCGGTGAAGTCCGGGTTTATGAACCGTACTTCAGGACATGTGCGGGCGGTAGACGATATCAGCTTTACGATCCGTCAGGGTGAAACCTTCGGATTGGTAGGGGAATCGGGGAGCGGTAAAAGCACGGTGGGCCGCACGATTGTTAGATTGACGGATAAAACGGACGGTACCGTAAAATACAAAGGGATGGATTTGCACAGCTTGTCTGCCAAAGGGATGCAGGAACTTCGTCCCAAAATTCAGCTGATCTTTCAAGACCCGTATAGCTCGCTGAATCCGCGTGTACGGATTGGTGATGCCATTGGTGAGGCGCTACTGGATCACGGTATAGCAACGAAGGAGGAGGTCCGGCAGATTGTGCTGGACGTGCTCAAGCTATGTGGATTGTCAGAGTATCATATCGACCGTTTTCCCCATGAATTTTCGGGAGGTCAACGCCAACGGATCGGCATTGCCCGAGCGCTGGCGCTTCAGCCGGATCTAATTATCGCTGATGAGCCGGTATCAGCGCTGGATGTGTCCATACAGGCGCAGATTATTAACCTATTCGCCAAATTGCAGGCCGAACGGGGTCTGACATATTTGTTCATCTCGCATGATTTGAGCGTGGTGGAACATTTGTGTTCCCGTATTGGCGTGATGTATTTAGGCTCCATGGTCGAAACGGCATCGCGTGACGAGCTATTCGGGAATCCGTTGCATCCGTATACGAAGGCGTTGCTGTCGGCTGTACCTATTCCGGTGCCGAAGCTGAAGAGAGAACGTATTTTGCTCAAGGGGGATATTCCAAGTCCGGTTAATCCGCCTTCGGGCTGCAAGTTCCATACTCGCTGCCCCTTTGCAATCGACCGTTGCTCCAAAGAGATTCCACTCTATCGTGAGGCTCGTCCAGATCACTGGGTAGCTTGCCATTTGGCTGAATGAACAAAGTCAGTCAGCAAATTTTAAAGCCGTTGAAACGGCAGACCGTTCACAAGAGTGAAGGGGGCTGCTGTTTCAACGGCTTTTTAATGTCGTGATTCAAACCGCTTGGGTTGACAACACACCTGGAGCAGCGTTATATTAAATAGTAATCGTAATTATTACTATTTAAGGTATAAAATCATGTCCATATCCGTGTTCATCAATCTCGCGGTAGTGATGGTGAACCTTCATGATTGGCATATATCACAAGGAGGAGCTTTACATGGCCAAGAAGTCAAAAGTCGTAAAAGAGAAGAAACGCCAGGATATTGTAGCTAAATATGCGGACCTGAGACGTGAATTGAAAGCAAAAGGGGACTACGAAGCTTTGCAAAAGCTTCCGCGTGACTCATCTCCAACCCGCCTGAAAAGCCGTTGCGAGCTGACGGGCAGACCTAGAGGATACTTGCGCAAATTCAAGCTGTCTCGTATCGCGTTCCGCGAGTTGGCACATAAAGGCCAAATTCCAGGAATTACGAAATCAAGCTGGTAAACAGGTACTTATGTCGATCGTCAGCGCATGGAGATTATCTGTGTTGTTAACCTGAGGATATGTCTGATAGAAGGTTGTAACGGGAATGCTTCATGTCGTAGGGGGACATGGGGCATTCCTTTTCCATGGAAAATATTATCGTTTGTATTGATTCTCCTCAGATGGTTAGGTAGAATATGGACGGGTTAAAAATATACATAACAAACGATTACATAATGTGGATATATCAGATTATGTATACCTCAGGAGGAGCTACAAGATGGAAGTGAAACAGAGAGAGGACTCCTTTTGGAGTATGGTCAAAAAAGGAAACAAATCCTCGGGCTCGGCGGCGTTAGGTAATACCGGCATTGCTCTGATTAAGGGGATTGCTTTTGCCTTGACAGGCAGCGGCTCTATGTTTGCTACGATGATGCATTCCATTGCGGATGCAGTGAATCAAATGTTTGTATTCGCGGGCAGTGTACTAGCAGAGAAAAAACCGACAAAACGCTTTCCTACCGGCTTTGGACGAGTGATTAACCTGTTTTGTATGGTTGCCGTTATTGTTGTAACGATTATGGCCTATGAAACCGCATTGGAAGGCATTCATTTGCTGCAGCATCCAGCTGAATCTACACATGGATTTTGGATTAATGTAGTAGTGCTGATTTTGTCACTAGTGGTGGACGGATTTGTATGGAGCAAAGCGATGAAAGAAGTGCTGCATGAATCCAGAGTAGAAGCGAAGGGGCTAAGCATTTTCACCACTGCGTTCCGCCATGTGGGGCGTGCTGCACCGCCAACCCGGCTGGTGTTTTATGAAGATTTGGTAGCAACAACGGGTGGAGTACTTGCTCTGCTAGCAGTGGTGGTCACATCGCTGACAGATTTTAAACTGCTGGACGGAATTTCGAGTATACTCATCGGTTGTCTGATGGTCGGTGTTGCTTTCCGGGTCGGTTACGACAACATGGTAGGCTTGATTGGTGTATCTGCTCCTCCTGATATCGAAGAACGTGTGGCTTCCATTATTCTAGCAGATACACATGTAACGGATATTTATCAAATGCGTATTTTACAGGAGGGACGCTACTATCACGTGGAAGGGTTGATTGAGCTTACACCGGGCATGACGCTGGCAGATGCTGACGATATTAAATTTAGAGTCGAGGACGCTTTGCTACGTGATCCTAATATCTCAGATGCAGCATTGGGTATTCTGGAAGATGACGGGATTAGAAAGTGGAAACAAGAGAAACCCACAGTTTAGAAAAATGATCAAAGCGAATCTGGACGGGGATTGGCAATAGTGTAAAATAAGAGCTTCCATGACCACAGCAACGGGGCATGGAGGTTCTTTTACTTTTTTCTCAATTGTTTTACTACCCCTTTGAATTTAGGATGATTGTTAGATACAATGAAAGCGTTAACAAAAAAGAAGGTGAAACAAATGCTTCTCATGGGGAGGAAATGCAAATGAGTCTTCTGAGGGAGGCTTGGCCTGCTTCGCGGCTCGTTAAGGCGCTGGCTGGCGGCATGCAGGATTCAGCAAGGCAACGGTTAAGGAGTAATTGGACAAAAAGGCTGCGGACGACTGTCTCTGAGCCGATATACGCCGAACTTTGGATGGATATTGTGCGTGTCTGTAAAGATAATCGGGAAACATCATGGCCTGAACTGCCGTTGTCTCTGTTTCGGGAATTTACTAATACAGGAGAGCGCAAGCCGTATGAGGATGTGTACTTTGAACGGCGTGGACGACTGGTTGCTATAGTGCTTGAAGCTGTTGTCAAGCCGGAGCCTCGAAAGATGAAAGAGGTGGAAAGCGGTCTGCTGGACATATGTAGCGAGTACACATGGGCGCTTCCTGCACATGTCAATGAAGAGGACACAGTAACACCGCCTTGGCAGCAGGTGGATTTATTCGCGTCCGAAACAGCACAAACGCTGGTTGAAATTTTATTGCTGCTAGGAGAACAACTGGCTAGCCATGTGGTCGCTCAGGTGCACGAAGAGATTGAACGTCGTGTGCTGGAACCCGTTTTTTGGAAGCCTCGTCATTTTGGATGGGAAACCGCAGATCATAATTGGTCGGCAGTATGTGCTTCCGGTTGCGGAATTGCAGCATTGCTGCTGGTAGAAGACGACTTTTCCAGAGCGGTAGCCATCGAGAGTATGCTGGGGGCGCTGGATTGTTTTTTGGCAGGCTACAGAGAGGACGGGGGATGTCCCGAAGGAGTAGGTTACTGGGTGTACGGCTTTGGTTATTTCACTTATTTTGCCGATATGCTGCGTGAGTTTACCGAGGGAGCTGTGGATATTCTGAACTCGGAAAAGGTTAGGCAAATCGCAGCCTTTGCAGAGCGGGTTCATCTGTCGGATGGTATTTTCGCTAATTATTCGGACAGTAGTGAAACGGAACGATTGCCTTCCGGACTCATTTCTCATTTGAATTCTTTGCAAGGAGGACCATCTACACTCCCTTTCCGCGTACCTGGTCTGTTGGAAGACCCCTGTCGCCGCTGGGCTCATGTATTGCGCAACTTGGTCTGGACGAATCCTCTGGCATTCGGGAGCGGTGAGACCGTTACCAATTATTTGCCGCAACTCGGTTGGCTGATGTGCCGCAGCTGCAGTTCCAGCCATAGTGGACCCGAAAGCCAAAAGGGTGAACCAGGTGTCATGCTTGCATTTTCAGCGAAGGCTGGGCATAACAATGAACCGCACAATCATAACGATCTTGGACATTTCATCCTTCATGGCGGTGGCGAAAATATATTGTGCGATCTGGGAGCAGGCTTGTACACGAAAGCCTATTTTTCATCGGGACGAGAGTCGATTATTAATATCTCCTCCGGCGGTCATTCCGTGCCTGTCATCAATGGGACTATGCAGCAATCGGGCGCACAGGCAAAGGCGGCTGTGCTGGATATTGCTTTGGATGAGCAGGAGGAGGTACAGACGGGCACAAGGCTTAAGCTTGATTTGACATCTGCTTATCCTGTAGAAGAATTGGCGGTCTTCACCCGCTCCTTTACATGGAATGTGCTGGAGGGAAACGAGGCGGCAAGGCTTACCGTCACAGATCATTTTGAGTTTGAAACGTCTGGCGTGAGCATGAAGTCACGGGATGTGGAGGAGCTTTTGATCAGTCGTATTCAGCCTAATCTGGGAGCAGGCTTCGTGGAATGGAAGGGAGCGAACGCAGGGGTCAGGTTAGATTATGATGCCAGCGTGCTGCGGGCGGGGTTGGAGGCTGTGAAGCACATAGATCATGACGGAATTCCTTTTGTGTTTTATAAAACATCGCTGCAACTGGACTCCAATCAATGGAACGGTTCTGCAAGCGTAGATTGCAATCTGTTTTTTACCATACATTAATTTTCATTTTGAATGGGAGGCAGACAGGATGAATAAGCTGCAGACAGGCAGCGTGTACCCTTGGCAGACGGAGCTGGAGAGATTTATAGAACAGGTGGAAAGCGCGCCAAATCGAGTGAATGACGGATGGACTCACCAACATAAGCTGGCTGTGCTGGAAAAGCTGGTTCGCGCATATGCCCTGCATCAGGACGAAACCGGAGCTATCATTGACCCCCATTCTGAAAGTGAACGGTACTACTCCACCCCCTCCTATGCGTTGGCTGCGGCGGTGTTGGTCAAAGAAGGCCGGCATGATTTACTGGAATCTGCTGCTGCGGCCTTGACGCATAGCATAGCTTGTGTAGTGGAGGAAAAAGCGCCAGATCACCACCCAGACTTTTTTCCAATTATGATGATGGGAGCGTATCGGCTCCTTAAAAATCTGCTGCCAGAACAAGCCATGGCATGGAAGCAGCAACTGAGCAGAATTCAGCCGGAGCAGACCTACATTTTTACGATGAGCAAAATGAAAAATCCGAACCGGATGATCAACTGGAATGCGATTATGATTTCCGGCGAGTTTTTGCGTGCAACGGAAGGAATTGCAGCCGATTCGGAATGGATGGAGACGTATATCCGCAGCTACCATTTGCCTCGTTTTACCAGGTTGGGCCTGTATCAGGATGGTCCGTTGGATCGGCCCAATAGCCCATTTGCCTACGATATCGTTACACGTTTTCATCTGGGCGTGATGCTGGAGAACGGATATGATGGCAGCTGCGCACTCGAACTGCGTGACCACCTTCGCAAGGGGGCGCTCAGCACATTACTGGCGCTATCCCCGCACGGGGAAATTCCGCCGCGTGGAAGAAGCGCCCAGCATCAGTGGAACGAATCGGCGGCGGCCTTTGTCTTTACAACACATGCACAGCAGGCTTTTACAGCAGGAGAGCATGGGCTCGCAGGTGCGTTCCGACGGGCAGCAGATCTATGCTGGCAAGCGATTAGCCGCTGGCAGACGGATGACGGCAAGCTGCATATCGTCCGCAACCATTATCCGTCCGAGGCACGGCATGGCTTTGAGGTGTACTCGAATCATACCTGCTACAGTCTGTGGACGGCGGCTGTGCTGGCCCACACCCTTCTACATGGTGAGGAGATGGATCGCATTTCCCCAACCTTCATCCCGGCGGAGATCGGCAGCCGGGTGTTGGCAACGGATGGCTGGTTCCAGACTGTCATTGCAGCCGTAGACGGGCAGCAAATGCTTGTGCAAACATCGGTCAACGACCCGTACAATATTCCGGGCATCGTGCGTATTCAGCAGTCTGCGCTGCCGTCGCTGATCGGTCCGTCCTCAGCAGGTCATGCAGACCGCGGCTTTACAGGCTTCGCGGAGGGAGATATTTTCCCGTTGAGCTATACCCCGGCCTGGCAAACGGAGGACGGAAAGTGGCACAGCTTGTCGGAGGGCATTCCCGGTACGCTGGAGTTCGACCGGGATGGAGGGATTGACCCGCAGGATGGTGGAGGAACCGTACAGATGGAACAAAGCTCAGCGTCTGACGGAGCAACGGATTTTACACTCCTGTGGGAAGGCCCATTCCCGGGAGTGAGGGAAATCCGAACGCATTATCGTCAGGTACCCGGCAAAATTGAAGTGGCGTATGAGCTTCAAGGCAATATTCAGAATGTAGGGGCACTTATTCCCCTAATGGCGTACGACGGTCGGGAGCGCAGTGTTATTCATCATGTCATGTCAGCTGGGAAAGAAACGGAAAGCATTCGAGTAGAATACGCAGGTGCAAGCCTTGAAGTCATCCCGACGACGGAAGGAACGAACGTGGTTTGGCCGGAAGAATTAGCTTCTGTGGCCTGTCGGAATGGTTTACTTAAGGGAGCGCGTCTGGAATGTGAAGGCAACCGCATTTCCTTTATCATTCGGTTACCTGAATAAATGGAACTGGTGTAGCCATATATATTTTTAAACATGTGGAAAAAGGGAGAGGAAAAAGAAATGACGAAAACAGAAGCGTGGCTGGAGCAATCGTGGGAGCTGGCTTTGGATAAAACGCTTGCCTTGGCGGCAAGACTGGGTGACGCTTTTCCACATGTTGCAGAGGGTGGACGTTATGATAATCGTGAAGAAGCGTGGTGGACAGCAGGCTTTTATCCGGGACTGCTATGGCTAGCCAATCGGGCGCGTCCTGACAGTGTGGCTGCCGGGATTGCACAGCGGTGCGAGGGTCGTTTGGAAAAAATACTCTATAATAGCGAAGCTGTAGACCATGATCTTGGCTTTATTTGGCTGCTCAGCGGCGTGGCCGCCCACCGATTGAACGGAGATTCTGAGTCCAGAAGACGTGGGTTATTGGCTGCCAATCTGCTGGCTGCCCGTTTTAACGTGAATGGCCGTTTTATTCGTGCGTGGAACTTCCCCTCGAAGGACATGGATACACGGGGCGTTGCGATTATAGATAGTATGATGAATCTACCCTTGCTTTATTGGGCTTCGGAGGAAAGCGGAGATCCGCGTTTTGCCGCTCTCGCTGTGCAGCATGCAGATACCGTAGCACGTGAATTTGTCCGTTCGGACGGTTCTATCGCACATGTGATCGAATTCGATCCAGAGATTGGAAAAAAGGTCGCCGAGCATGGCGGACAGGGATTTGCTCCCGGTTCTGCCTGGGCACGTGGCACGGCTTGGGCTCTGTATGGTTTTACGCTTTCGTATGGGTACACGCGCGATTCGCGTTATTTGAAGGTGGCCGAGAATACGGCTGACTTTTTCCTGTCCCAGCTGGGCGATGCTTGCCTGCCTGTGTGGGATTTTAGAGCAGAAGAAGAGCACCGCGGGGCATGGGATTCATCGGCGGCGGCAATTGCGGCCAGTGGTTTGCTGGAGCTGGCAAAATATTCGACGCGTGCAGAGCATTTTACAGAAGCTGCAGCATCTATCCTCGAGGGCTTGCATCATACGTGTACGGCGTGGGGCGAGGAGCATGAGGGATTGCTGATGAACGGGACTGTACATTATCCTGAGCAAAAATACATCAACGTTCCCATTATCTATGGCGATTATTTCTTTGTCGAGGCATTGGCAAAGCTGCGCGGAGAAGAAGGTTTGTTTAGTGTTGAATGCAAAAAAATATAGTGTATAAGCGTGCAAGAACGAACTCATTTTAATCATACGGTCGTTTGTCAGATTTACGGAATGAATTGTGAAGCAGCGTGTGTGTAATTTCATTTACATATACGCTGTTTTTTTATGCATGAAAAGGCTGGATTTATTTCGATGCCAAAGTACTACTTATAGGGGGTTAAGAGATTGTGGCTGAGCTTATTTTGTACCCAATCAGAGAAAAATCATTGATATAAGCTCTTAACTCCTATGAAAATTTTCATTTTGATGCATGGAAATAGGTCCTTTTACTTGTTTAAGAGCATTTACTCGTAAATTGACAATATAGGTGGGTAACCGTATGATATCTTTTTGTGTAAAGGAATAAACTGGTTTTTAAATCTCATTTGCAAAAGGAGTTATACATATCATGACAGCAACAAGTGATTGTACAAAAAGAATATACGGAGGATTTTGGATAAGAACGGCAGCGTTTGTGATTGATCTGATCATCCTTACTGCCATAGTCCTTTTAGTAGGGGGCGCAATTTACATTATCCCAGATCTTCTGGGCATAAAGGAGACGGGTTTCATACAAGTACTGCTTATGTTGTGGCCGCTGATCTTATGGCTCGTAGTGCCATGGTTGTACTGTGTGTTATGGGAATCATCGAAGGTAAGAGCAACACCGGGTAAGCTGGTGTTCTCTTTAATTGTTGTAGACAAGGAAGGAAAGCGTCTTGGATTCTTACATGCCTCAGGACGTTATTGGATTAAAGCCATTTCTTTTGTAATTGCTCATATTATTTATATTGTGGTTGCTTTTACTGCCAAAAAACAGGGACTCCACGATCTTTGTACCAACACCTTTGTTGTGAATAAAAAGGAGTTGCAGCACATGAGCAGCAATTGTCCTTCACTCCAGTAGCTTCAAATATCATGAATTAAGGAAATTTCCGTTGCAGAAGATGGGTCTATTATGTAATATTAAGTGAATGATAATGATTATCATTTTCTATAGACTATATAACTTGGAGGATACATCCATATGCTACATGTAAAAAAATCGACCAAACTCCCTATACTGGCGGGAGTACTGCTCATTATAGCCGTTGTACTATCAGCTTGTAGCTCTCAAGGAAATGTTGCCCAAACTTCCCCTACAGCAGGACAGGCTGCAAACAGCACGGTTCAAAAGGAAGAGGCATCAACAACGCCGACCACCCGAGAATATACAGACTCTCAAAAACGTAAAGTAACGATTCCGGTAAATCCACAGCGGATCGTTTATGTAGGCAGTGATCCGGGGGATTTGCTTGCCTTGGGTGTACGTCCAGCAGGTGCGAGTCTGAGTGTCATTCAGTCACAAATTGTGTATGCGGACCTTACCAAGGATATTACCGATGTAGGCTACCCAGTGAATCTGGAAAAAGTGACGATGCTGAAACCGGACCTTATTCTTCACGACAATTGGGATGAAAAGGCGATTGATACGTTAGCTAAAATTGCACCTACCGTGGCTCTTCATTCCGACCAGGCAACTTTTGAACGTATGCAGGAGCTAGGTAAACTTCTTGGAAAAACTAAAGAGGCAGACCAATTCAAAACCTTATATGACGAGAAGGCCAAACAAATGAAGGCCAAGCTGGATGTTGACATTAAGCCAGGAGAGACAGCGACGGTGTTGTTAGTTATGGGGAAGAACCTGTATGTTATGGGACATCAGGGTGCATCCGTGTCCTTGTATGATGTGCTTGGCTTTAAACCGGCTCCCAAGGTACAAACAGACCTGATTGATAAAAAAGAGCGCTTTGCTACCATTTCTAACGAGGTGCTTCCTGCATTTATCGGGGATGAACTATTTATTCTGTCGGATCAGAGTAAAGAAACAGTTGCAGTTACTAATAATCTGATGAACAGTGAAATATGGAAGACCATTCCCGCGGTTCAAAACAAACGGGTATATACACTCGACAGCTCATGGAATTTTGATGATGCCATCACGAGAGAACGGCTTCTTGAACAAATTCCAGATTTGATGAAGCAAAAGTAAACATGGAACCAGCCAGTGCCTGAAAGCATTAGCTGGTTTCTTTGTTTTCTCATTATGCTATGAATAATTCCCTTGCTTAACCTATCTCTTATCAAGCTTTCTCCACCAAATCCTTCGCCAAATCCTCCTCGTAGCGTACTCACACAAACGAACCCTGATGTCCTTTATTTATAGAATTTCATGGCGAAATAAAAAATGTAAGCTGTTCTTACAGTTTTCATGTTCTTTTTAGCTTGTTTTGCGTTATAATGAAAGGATGCACATTATGAACGAATTGGAGGCACAGCCCGATTGACTACTTACCCTTTTGCCTTTGATCCGTCCAAGCCGTTTATTGAGCAGGCAAGTGACTGGATTGCGGATGTATTTTATGAAGTTTTGCCTGAAGTCGGCTTTGAGGTTCGGGATGAACAAATTTATATGGCATTCCAGCTAGAACGTGCCTATAAGGAAAAAAAGACCATTTTTGCAGAAGCAGGTGTGGGCACTGGTAAAACGCTGGTATACCTGCTGTACGCTATTGCATATGCTCGATACATGAGAAAACCGGCGATTATCGCCTGTGCGGATGAATCGTTAATTGAACAATTGGTAAAGCCGGAAGGGGATATCGCCAAGCTGGCACGGCATTTGAGTCTGACGATTGATGCCAGATTGGGGAAGTCGCCGGATCAGTATATTTGCCTGAATAAGCTGGATGAGGTGCGAGGCGGACTGGATGAGGACGCAGATGTTTTCCGTGATATTTATCAGGAACTGCCGGATTTTGTTCATTTTCCAGATACGTTACAGTCCTTCACTCCTTACGGAAATCGGAAGGAGTATCCCGAGCTAACAGATGGACAGTGGAGCAGACTCGGATGGGATGTATTTCAAGACTGTCTCGTTTGCCATCAGCGCCATCGTTGCGGTCAGACGTTGTCTCGTGATCATTACCGCAAAGCGGCAGATCTGGTCATTTGCTCTCATGACTTTTATATGGAGCATGTATGGACCTACGAAGCGAGAAAGCGCGAGGGTCAGCTGCCGTTGCTGCCGGAGCACAGCTCTGTCGTCTTTGACGAAGGGCATCTGCTGGAGACAGCGGCACAAAATGCACTTACCTACAAGCTTAAGCACGCTCAGTTTGAGTCTATTATTACCCGACTTCTCGAGGGGGAAGTGCGAGAATCTTTGGCAATGACGATCGAAGATGCGATCTCCCAAAGTGAGGTTTTGTTCGCTGCGCTTGATAAGAACAGTCAGCCTGTACAGGGTTCTAATCGCAAGGAGTTCATCCTGAATGAGTCGCTGATTCGAGAGGTAAACCGCTTTGGTGAATTGATCGGCACGATCGAAGAAGAGCTTGTATTTGAAAGCGGGCTATTCTCTTTGGATGAGTATCAAGTCAAAATTGTGGAAGAACATTTGGAAATGATTCAAACCGCATTGGCTTTGTTTAAGCGTCCTGAACTTCTCATTTCGTGGGTGATGGAGGATCAGGATGGGTTAACGCTTGTGGTTATGCCGAAGATGGTAAAAGAGATTCTCAAAGAACGAGTATTTGCGCAGCATATACCAATCGTATTCTCTTCAGCTACGCTTTCCGTAGAGAGCTCTTTTGACTATATGGCACAGAGTCTCGGTATTGAAAATCCGCTAACGTTTTCTGTTGCTTCACCTTATGACTACAGCGATCAGATGCAAGCTGCACTGTACCCGTTGCAAGTGGGGCATGATCCAATCCAGAGAGCGCTGACACTGCTGGAGAAATCGCAGGGAAGAGCGCTTATCCTGTTTCCTTCACAGGAGGAACTGGCTGCATTCAAGAAGGATCTCGTTGCTTACCCGGAGGCATCAGCCTATCGTTTTCTGTACGAAGGTTCGGCTGAAATCAGCCATCTGATCTCAGCTTTTCAGAATGATGAGGAAAGTGTGTTGTGCGCTGTTACATTATGGGAAGGATTGGATATTCCTGGACCTTCTCTGTCGCACGTCATTATCTGGTCACTGCCATTTCCTCCGAATGATCCGGTTTTTACGGCTCTGCGCAAGGATGCAGCAGATCCGTTTATTCAGATAGATATGCCTCACATGGCACTTAGACTCAGACAAGGCATAGGGCGTTTAATTCGCTCGCGTAATGATCGAGGCTGGATATCCATCATGGGCCAGGATTTGAGACGTCAAGAAGTACGCACACAAGTTGAACAACTACTGCCTGCGGGCGTAGAATGCACCGTAATTGAAGGAAACCCGGAGGGAATAAAAACATGTTGAATTTTACAACGTACACAGTAGATCAGATTAAAGATGCTTTTGGTATTTTGACTGGACAGCGTTATGAATTTATCATTGATGTAGAGGTAGAGGAGGACGACGAGTTATACACTGAAAACGGACTGTATATCCGTTGTCTTTATTTAGTAGACGAAGAAAAGACGGGACTGCTAAAGTATGAATTAATTGAAAAAGTAACGAATAGTTACATTGATCTTGAACTTGAAGATGATGAGCTGCAAGCTGTTGAGAACTTCTGTAAAGAACATGTACAGGATGAAACAGTGAAGTAACAGTATAGAACACTTAGCTAGCACAGCTGGTGTATAGCTAACATATAATGAAGATATCAAGGAGTCCTGACATGATCAGGCTCCTTTTTTTATGGTCAAATGAAGAGAACTTATTTGCTCTAGCGCAGTCTATCCCACACATTCACCATAAACAGCACAGTCCCCCCCGCGAGTAACACCCACCCTATGGTGATCCACACTCCAGCCTCTGGAACCTCGTAATTTTCACCTATAATCGCCAATATCAACACAGGCAGACCGATATTATGCATCCAAAAATGGATATGTGCCAGAATAGTAACTGAAAGTGCAGGAAAGGTCACATAGATCAGACCTATAATTCCAAGTGCAATCCAACCTAACAAATGGATATGAGACTGAACATTGGACAGACTGTAATCACCCGACACGCCAATAATTACACTAAGCAGCACACTGAGGGCAAAATATACGGCAGCTATCTTCAGAAATTGCTTTCCCATATATGAACTCCTCCTTATGTTGCACGGGGATATTTTGTGACATCTTCTCTATCATATCGAGCAAGCAGGCAGGGTGTGTGGGTATTGTGACTGGTCCATTTGACAAAAGCTTCAAATACACATAAAATCTTATTGCATCAATACTTACCGTATTACTGTGTTTTCTCGGAGATGATAGCGAACTTCTCCGACAATAGGCGTTAATTTTTGACCATTGGTTTATTTTGGATTCGCCATTAAAAGGAGCTTGAAATTATGAATGTATATCAAAATACCCTTGAACTCATCGGACGTACGCCATTAGTGGAGCTGAACAGCTATTCTCTACCGAGAGGAATTCGCCTGTTTGCGAAGCTGGAGTTTATGAATCCCGGCGGCAGCGTAAAGGATCGGGTAGGTAAGGCTCTAATTGAAAAAGCATTAAAAACAGGTCAGCTGAAGCCAGGTGGGACATTAATTGAAGCAACAGCAGGCAACGCAGGTATTGGTCTTGCGATGGCGGCGCTTCATTATAATATCTCGGTTATTTTTGCTGTGCCTGAGAAGTTCAGCCAAGAGAAGCAGGACCTGATGAAGGCATTGGGAGCACGCATCGTTCATACCCCGACAAGTGAGGGGATGAAAGGAGCTATCGAAAAAACAAAAGAATTGGCTGCTGAAATAAAAGATGCATACTTGCCACGGCAATTCAGTAATCCGGATAATCCCGAGGCATATTATACGACAATGGGACCTGAAATATGGAACGATCTGGACGGCAAAGTGGACGTATTTGTGGCAGGTGCAGGCTCGGGGGGAACGTTTATGGGAACCTCGCGTTATCTTAAGGAACAAAATGCAGCCCTTAAAACGGTCATCGTGGAGCCGGAAGGGTCCATTTTGAATGGCGGCGAGTCAGGTCCACATAAAACGGAAGGAATTGGCATGGAATTAATCCCTGAATTTGTGGATAAAGGATATTTTAATGCCATTCACACCATTAGCGATGTTGATGCTTTTGACCGTGTCAAGGAACTGGCTGCACGTGAAGGTCTTCTCGTTGGCAGTTCTTCAGGGTCTGCTTTACATGCCGCTTTACTGGAAGCCGAAAATGCACCGGATGGCGCACATATTGTTACCATTTTCCCGGATAGCAGCGAACGTTATCTGAGCAAAAAAATATATGAAGGCGGGATATAAAATGAAACGCAAAACAAAACTGATTCACGGCGGGCTTCCTACCGATCCCCATACAGGCGCGGTTAACGTTCCTATTTATCAGGTAAGCACTTATGAGCAAGAGGAAATTGGCGTCCATAAGGGATACGAATATTCGCGTACAGGCAATCCGACCCGGTTTGCTCTGGAGGAGCTGATTAAGGATCTGGAGGAAGGAAAGCGTGGTTTTGCTTTCGGTTCGGGTATGGCAGCAATCCATGCGGTATTTTCACTGTTTAATGCAGGGGATCATATTTTGCTGACCGATGATGTATACGGAGGCACCTACCGTATTGTAAGCAAAGTCCTCAGCCGTATCGGAATTGAGTCCACATTTGTGGATACGACTGACCTGGAAGCCATCTCCAATGCAATTCGTCCGAATACGAAGGCATTGTATGTCGAAACGCCAACGAACCCGCTTTTGAAGGTTACGGATATCCGCGCTGTTTCGGAGCTTGTAAAAAAACATGATCTTTTATTGATCGTCGACAACACATTTGCTACCCCTTATTGGCAGACGCCAATTACACTTGGGGCTGATATCGTCATTCACTCTGCTACCAAGTATTTGGGCGGCCATAGCGATGTTGTAGCCGGTCTGGCTGTTGTGAACAGCGACGAGCTGGGAGAACAACTTCATTTTCTGCAAAACGCCATTGGTGCTATTCTCGGCCCGCAAGATTCTTGGTTATTGATCCGAGGTATTAAAACATTGGGTCTGCGTATGGAAGCGATTGAGCAAAATGCAAAGGAAATTGCAGCCTTTTTGGAAAAACATCCGAAGGTTAGCAAAGTGTACTATCCTGGACTGGAAAGCCATGCACAGCATGAACTGTCCAAAATCCAGGCCGAAGGCTTTGGCGGCATCATTTCCTTTGATGTAGGTAGCGACGCTAACGCGGTTGCACTTCTGAAAAAGGTGAAATATTTTACACTGGCTGAAAGCTTGGGAGCGGTTGAAAGTCTGATTAGTGTTCCGGCACGTATGACGCACGCCTCTATTCCAGTAGAACGTCGTGCAGAGCTAGGTATTACCGAAGGTTTGGTGCGGATTTCGGTTGGGATTGAAGATCTGGAAGATTTGATCGAAGATTTGCAGGCAGCATTGTAAGAAAATAATCGTAATGTTCAAGAGAGGTAGCTGAGGCTGCCTCTTTTTTTGTGTATTGTAGAATAAAGTATTGCTTTCCCTTAATAACCGAGTATAATACTTGGTAATAGATTGAGCCGAAAGGAGAGAGACCCTATGAAACAGATAAAAACACGCAGTTACCTGCAGGTAGATGACTATTTGGATCTTCTTAATTATGCGAAACAATTGAACGATATAGAGTGGCAACAGGAGCTCAAAGAAGCCCTGCGGCATCAATTGCTGGAGAATGGCAAAGAGACTAAAGATTCTGAGATTAATACGCTGTGGCGGCATTTTGATCAGATAAATGATGAATTGCTGAGGTTGTTTGATCTCTTACGGAATAGTAATAACGCGGCGGATCGAAACTCGTGGAGCGAACAGATTTGGGAGCTAAAGTTAGAACGCATTAAGTTGGAAAAGCAAATTCAAGCGAGTTATGCACATTTTTAAAATAGTAACTTCACCCTAAACATACTATACCCTAGTATTGTTAGCAACAATCATGGCAGCATTAAATAGGTTTTTAGATATAGAAATTTTTAATAACGAAGTGAAGCACTCTGCTTTCTTCGTTTTTTTTGTTTTATCATAGCTACTTTTTTGAGAAGAACAGAGGAGTACGTAGAGGTAATAACGAATAGTTTTATATAGTTAAATTGAATGTTAAACGGAATATAACCGCGACTACGTCTCTGAGGAAACAAAAACCTGGAGGGGGAATGTTATGAGGTTCACACATCTGGAAAAAGCAACAACTGTGCTGTCGGATCATCCGGTACGTCTGAGGTCTGCTTATGCAGTCGGTCCGGTCATGCTCCCGGAAAATTGCGGTGTGGGCAGGGAATGGACAAGTTATTTTGCCCATGAGGAATGGAATTTGGAAAAGGCTTGTGATGAAGAAGGAGTAGAGCTTTCAGCCGGAGGAAAGGCAACTTGCCGATTATTGACCGAGCTGGACCCTCGGACTGCCGAACTAAATCTAGGTGTTTTTCCGCCTTTGGCCGAACAAGAAAGGCTTTTGCTGGTTTCAAATCTTCGTTGTATGGCTGCACAGGAAGTGATTTTCAGACCCTTTGAAGGAACGGGACAAATTTGGATAGATGGCACACTGGTATATGCGGAATCCGGTCCTTTTCGCTTGTATCTGGAGGAAGGCGATCACACGGTAGTTATCATTGCTGCGTTTATTCCCGAGGAGGCCCGCTCTATTCGTATCAGTGGAAATCAGGTATGCGACGAACCAGATGTGACAGAACTGCAACGTGAATTTGTAGAGCGTAATATACGTTTTCATATGGCTTGGTTAGAGGTTGAGAAAAGTGCTGGCAGGGAGGGTGAAGACAGCCCGATCTTATTTTATTTACTGCGTAAGGATCGGATAGATCTTCCCTTAGATCAAACGTTATGGGTCGAGGTAACGAATGATGAAGGCATGAAGCTGGATCGCTTTCCAGCACATTGGGAGCAGGAGCAAAGCTATGACTGGGACGAGGAAAAGGCCAGGAATACGGGAATGCTGCACTTCACCGTTACATATCGGGATCATGAGGCTGTGGAGCATCATTTTGTGTATTCGGCACTTGTGCGGCCTTTGTCAGTCGTCGTGGAGGGCTTGCAGGAAGAGTATGACCGGTACATTCAAGCCCGCGCTATAGATATTCTTCATTCTGCGCAGGAAATACAAATAGAGGGCCTGCTTGAGGAATTAAAAAGGTTAACGGATTTGCCGGAAGATCCTTTTGAAATCTGGGATTACCGGGTTGTACGTGAATATATCAAGCTATTAAAACAAATCTTCACGTGTGGACATGCCGAACAGTCACACTCCCCGTCCTTACTTCAAGAAGAACACATCTTTTTGTCTAATGACGGAATTGGGGAAGGATTTTTTGTCTCCCGTTTGGATAATAGTTTGCAACGCTATACCATTCAGCTTCCCAGAAGCTATTCGACTGACCGACAGTATCCTCTGATCGTTCTGATGCCAGGCAAGCGATATGAACTGGGCTTGCCGGATTTTCAGAATCGAGGTTTTGGGCAAGGCTGGGAAGAGGAAGCTATATTCGTTACTTTTTCATGCCGTGGTGTAACGTTGGGCAGTTATATTGGAGAAGCTGCTTTTTTGGAGGCGCTGGATGTCATACTGCAAGCGTACCGAGTGGACGAAGAGCGGATCTATCTGACGGGTTATTCGAACGGAGCATATGCGGCCTGGGCGATGGCACAGGCTTATCCTTCTCGGTTTGCGGCTATTGCGGTTATCTCTGGAGCGCCACATCCCAAGCATCTGATAAATCTGTTGAATATGCCAATATTGAATGTATGCGGAGATCAGGATTACTTATTTGCACAAGCATACACAGCCCCTGTCACAGAGCTTCCATCTGATCATTTTAAAGGTGTCGTAGAGCGGCAGTCTAATCACTGGGATACGCATGAGCTGAGACTTCTGGACGGCGTACTGGGTTGGCTTATGCAATGGAAAAGGGATGTCGTACCTCAGCGTATTGCCTATCGGACGGAACGGGGTAGACATAACCGGGCTTACTGGCTGGAACTGACGCGAATGGATGAAAATGAGGAATATGCCGAGTTGTACGGTGAAATGAGTGCCACAGGTGAGTTGGATATTGAGGCAGTTCACGCCGAAGAATTTATCATTCATCTTTCTCAAGAGGTCATGCCCTTGGAATTGGCCCAAGTTCGTATCGGAGCCCGTATTTTCGTGTTGGACTTGCGGGAATACAGCCGCTTTCGCTTTGTTAAAACACACTCACATAAACGTCCCTCACCTGAATACCGTTTGATTGCCGAACGGGAGGAAGAAAGCAGTGAATGCTTTTCAAAAGAATCGGATGCCAAAAAGGAAATTGTGGATTCGAAAAGCGTGGGAAGAAACGTTTTGAGCCATGGTATGGGTGTGCTTGACGTTTATATGGATCGTCTTCACATTGTCCTTCCATCCAGCTATGCTACACCGGAGGAAGAGCAGGCGGTGAGACGGACGGCGAACGCCTTGGCTAGCCCACGAACAGCGACTTGGAATCCGTATATCGGTGTTCATTATCCGGTGGTGTCTTCCAATGATATTACAGAGGAAGCACTGGCTGATAGCAACGTGATATGTGTCACTTCGGGCTTATCCAGACATGAGCTGCTTCAGAAGCACCAAGCTGATCTGCAAATTACATGTACGGAGGAAGGGTATACATTGGGCGGCGATTTTACGGCAGGCGAGTATTGTCTGTCATATATTCAACCTAGCCCATGGTCTGCAACCCAGCAAATGCTAGTCGTAGCGACCAATTCCCCCCGTATGTTGGGTAAAAACCTATTTATGCGCAGACTGATTATGCCTGGATATTTTAATGGTTTACACCCATATTTGAATAAAGAGATTATTGTGTATGACAGCAAGGGAGTGCGTGCTTTTAACTTTACTTCCATCAGACATGCGCAGCAAAAACTGCAAGGCCAATAAAGAAGACAGCTAATTAGACACGATAATCCTAAAATAAAAAAACGTCCGGAGTTGGGGAGGGGGACTGACCCCTTAACGTGAGACAAATCAAAACTCCTTCAAGAGAGCTCAACCATGTCGAGATATGGAAGTAGCCTTGTGCGTCCACTTTATTGACAAAGCTAAAAAATGTGAATATCATCATAAACGTTTTGAATCCTTCTTCTGTCCAGGGAAAGGCACGTTAAGTGCACAGGAAAAGATTAATCTAGTCATGCATTCTATTAATATTATTATAAGATATTTTTTTGATCTATTTAGAGAGCAAATGCTCTCTCCGAAGGAGGGAAAACATAATGGAAAATTCATTTGAAAACAAGTCGGTTATTGTAACTGGTTCGAGTAAGGGGATTGGTAAAGGAATCGCCAAAGTCTTTGCTGAAAAGGGAGCTAAAGTAGCCATTATTTCTCGTAACCTAGATGAGGCCGAGATATGCGCTGCCGAAATCAGAGCATCCGGTGGATACGCGCAAGGCTTTAGAGGTGATGTCACGGATCGATCTTCTATGGAAATGATGGCACATTCAGTATCGGTGGCCTTTAGCGGCATTGATGTGTTATGTGCTAACTCAGGTATTGCCCCTATGACTACAATTGAAGAAATGGTTGCTGAAGAATGGGATAGCGTGATGAATACTAATGTGCGTGGAGCTTTATTTTCTGTACAGGCTTGTCTGCCATTCTTAAAAAAAGCTGAATATGGAAGAGTGGTGTTAACATCTTCGATTACGGGGCCGTTGACAGGATTTGTAGGATGGTCGCATTACGGTGCGAGTAAGGCTGCCCAACTCGGTTTTATTCGCAGTGCAGCGCTTGAGTTAGCTCCGTTTGGTATTACAATCAATGCGATCATGCCCGGTAATACAATGACTGAAATGATACAAACCTTCCCAGAATACATTGAAACCATGCTTCCAGCTATTCCATTGAAACGGTTTGGAACCGTTGAAGAAATGGGACATGCAGCTGCATTTCTTGCCTCTAAGGAGGCTGGCTTCATCACGGGACAAACAATTATTATTGACGGAGGACAGAGCTTGCCTGAATCTTAATA
Organism: Paenibacillus sp. FSL R7-0340; assembly: GCF_038002205.1. NCBI lineage: Bacteria > Bacillati > Bacillota > Bacilli > Caryophanales > Paenibacillaceae > Paenibacillus > Paenibacillus sp. FSL R7-0340. The sequence goes on along the minus strand of NZ_JBBOBY010000001.1, from coordinate 3,769,644 downwards.
AAAACAAGTTTGTACCAAGAGGAATAAAATGAATCCTTCAAGTAGTCATACCCCTGTCAAGTAGACGAATGAAAAAAGCTAAGCTGCAAGCGCGTGCCGATACTCGATCGGGGCGCGCTTTTTGAGTTTATCCTGAAACCGCTGAGCTTCGCTCCGTCACCAGATTTGAATATCGCTTTTTAAGTAGTCCACCCCTGAGCTATCAAGTAATCTCGTTCTTCTTTGATACTGGAAAAGGAGGTACGTGTACGCCCCTTCATCGGGCTGGATGAACCCTTGCGCCAATCGAGCGGTTCAGCATTTCGAACCTTCTTCACCCAAACTTTGAGTTGGTTAGCCATACGAAAATCCCCTCCAGGTTCACTCATACCCTCATGGTAACACACAAGGTTTTTTTAGAGTGTCTACTTGAAGGGGATGATACCACCCAGGCGATCCTGACGGTTTTTTGCTGCTTTATTGCAGTGGTTTGTCATGGTAATGACGTCATATATAGAAGGGCGTTAGGACAGATCAGTTTTTATACTGCTCCATCAGGTACATGATCTTTACTTCATCGGCCAAATCTCCAAAGGGTTCTAACGGATTCTCTTGAATGATATGATATAAACGCTGGACTCGTTCCTTTGGCAGTTTGCGTACATATCTGGAAATGAAAGCGGCATGGGTGACTACGTAGCGCTTTTTACGGACAGCTGCACTGGCTACGCGGACGAGAATATCTTCGCCCCCTGCCAATTCCAGAATACGGCGCTCATAAAAGACTACGTATCGGAATGTCCGGTCCTTGATCAGCTCACGATTGAGTCTGGCAATCTCTCCGATATATCTGACCATAAGCGGCTCGAAGCTCTTGATCAGGAGAGGATCGAGCGTTAATTCCATGTCTTTGCGGAGAACAAAAGATTGCAGCAGGGCGACCTGCTGGAGCCTTATCCGATCATTGTGAATGAGTACAGCCATCTCACGCAGCATTTCATAGGAGACACGCTCACTGAGCTGCCGCAGGGCAACCGCGTTTTTATGATTAACGTTTAGTCCTTCCTGGATCTGCCCTATACGACCTCTGAACAGACGTATAAGCTGCCTACGCTGTTCATAAGGATAAATACCCTGCTGTAGAAGCACCAAGGGCAGCAGAAAGAACGCACCGACGATACCGCATAGAAACATTTGTTGCGGCGAGTGGCCGAAAAAAACAGTAGCGGCCAGCAATATGACGCCGACGGCAAGGTCTTTACGAAAATAACGTTTGGCTCTAAGTTTGGCATATTGCTCTACAGGAACTAGTGTATCCCGACCACATGATGTACACTTCTCTTCCCAAAGGGCGGTGAATTGTCCACAACGCTTGCAGACTCTTAGCTTTTGGAAGGCGTGCTCTGTGCGGGTAAATGGGCGAAATTGTACAGCTTGTTTGGAACTATTCATTGCGCTCACTTCTCCGGTTCATCAGTGCCAGAAGCTCGGTGTCGATTTGTGTAATCGACGGGGCGCGTTTTTTATGTATATAGTAAATTAGTGATTTGATGGCGACAAAAAGAAACATAATCGCCAGACATCCGTATGAGATCATAGTGTACTTCCTCTTTCTGCTTGGATTTTTACTTCAATATTTTACATGGGCGGGTTTCGCTACTGTCATTTTTGTCGTATAAAGGAGAAGGCTGGTGCCCGATTGCCCTTGTTGGGGTATAATTATATCATTACTGCAGGATATTGGTAAAATCACGCGGTATAACAGGCTTTTTGGTTGGATTCAGACCATTCGGGCAGTATTTTCAGCTGGCGCTCATGTAAAACTCATTATAATTTAATAGTAGGGGAGTACAACTGTAATTTAGAATGAGAATTAACCGGCAAAGGGGTACAAGCGATGTTTAGTAGAGACAGAAAATGGTTTTTGGTCATCGGAATCATATGTACAATGATCATGACCTCGATTTTGGCATGGCAGCCACAGATGGCGAATGCCGCTTCACCCTCTGCTTCTAAGGTGGATGCGGTGCTGGTCGTCGATGTAAGTAATTCAATGAACACCAGTGATCCTGGGAAAATTGGCAATGAAGCCATGAAAATGTTCATTGATATGCTGTCGACGCAAAATGACAAGGTCGGGATTGTAGCGTATACGGATGTCGTACAGCGCGAGAAAGCCTTGCTTAATATTACATCCGAAGCGGATAAGCAGGAACTGAAGACGTTTATTGACGGACTGAACCGGGGGGCGTATACTGACACCTCCGTGGGTGTCAAGGAAGCGATCCGCATTTTGCAAGATGGTAAAACAGCTGGACATGCGCCTATGATCGTCATGCTGGCCGACGGTAACAACGATTTTAATAAGACGACAGGCAGAACCGAAAGCCAATCCGATCAGGATATGGCACAGGCTGTAGCCGAGGCTAAAAATAGCGGCGTTCCGATCTACACCATCGGCTTGAATGCAGATGGGAAGCTGAATAAAAACAAGCTTGCCGACATAGCGCAGCAAACGGGCGGCAAGTCCTTTATTACAAGCTCAGCGGATGACCTGCCGAACATTTTAAGTGAAATTTTCGCCAGCAATTTGAAGTTGAAAGTGGTGCCTTTGCAGTCCATTACGGCAAACGGCGACTATCAGGACGTAACGGTAACCGTACCGAACGATAGTGTGCTGGAGGCTAACATTTCGATCATGTCCTCGAAACCGGTGGATGCGAGACTGATAGACCCGTCGGGCAACACCAAGCCGATTCCTTCGAGCGATGTGCTGCTGTCCAAGTCCAAAAGCTACTCGCTGATTAAACTGCTCAAGCCTGTGGCTGGTGACTGGAAGCTCCAAGTCAAGGGAGTCCAGCAGGATCAGATTGATATTAATCTGGTGTTTAACTACGATCTGGAACTGAAAATGGACGCACCGTCCGCCAAATCATACAAAAAAGGCGATGCAGTTCAAATTCGTTCCTACCTGACGAGCAATAGCCAGCAGCTTCAGGATCAGGAATTGTATGCAAATATGAATGCTGTTCTGAAGGTCAAGGATCTGGATTCCGGTACAACGAATGAGGTTCCGTTAACCAATGCAGGGGATTCTTTTACCGGTTCCTATACGATTCCAGATGAGCATGACTACGAACTAACCGTTAGAGCAGAGGAGAAGAGCTTCTACCGTGAAACACAGCCTGTAACCATCAGTGCTAAAGCAGGGGCGACGAACGGTACGAATACAGGCACAACGCAGCCAACAACACCTGCTGAAAAGTCCAAGCTAATGCCACTCATTCTTTTAGGGCTGGGGCTGCTCATTCTGCTGGTTGCCGCATATTTCATCTGGAAGGCTGTCAAAAAGGCCAACCGTGGCTTTGTCGGTCAAATCGTACTGGAAATCCGGGATGAGAACACTGGCGAAAAAACGTATCCACAATACAAGAAGCTGAACACCTTCCGGGGCAAATTTAATCTGCACCAGTTGCTGCAACTGGCACCGGAATTTGCTGGAACCGACAAGGTCGTGTTCACACCAGCCAATCAGGATCGTATCATTGTGCGCAGTACCCCCGAGATTACGATTGAGAAATCCGGACGGGCTGTAGACACAGGAAACGGTCTTGAACTCAAAAACGGTGATCGTCTGACCATCCCGTTAGCCAGTGTGGACAAAACCATTTTACTGGAATTTATTTCAGTAAACAGCTAAACGAACCCTTAGGAGGTCATATCTATGAAACCAGTAGTTAGAGAGCATATCCAACAATTAGACGTATCACTCGGCGGGGGGATCGTAAGCGATAAGATCAGAGTTGATACTATTGATAATCCTATTTTAATTATCGGACTCGGAGGCACGGGAATTGATGCCCTTCTCCGCTTGAAATATCAAATTAACCGCAGATTCAAGCTTCCAGCAGATCCGATCTCCAAGAAAAAGAGCGATAAACCGGACAATGTGGAATTTCTCGCTTTTGAAACGAATGAACAAGACCGCAACAAAAAATACAAGGGGATTGGTTTGGACCCCATCAATGAGTTTGTACTGCTATCCAATGCGGAAATCGGCGGATTGCTGCAAAACCGCAGCATTCTTGAGCCGTACATTACCGATTGGCTGTCTCCAGAGCTGAGCATTACCGATGGTATGAATGGGGCGGCAGGGGTACGTCAGGCAGGACGATTGCTGTTGTTCACCAAAATCAATCAGGTCGTACAAAGCATTGACAAAAAAATCAAAACCTTGTCTGAAGGCACCAACAAGAAGCTTATGGTGTTCCTGCTGTCCGGTTTGTCCGGCGGTACAGGAAGCGGTACTTTCCTCGATATCTCATATATCGTCCGAGGAATTATTGAGCGTGACTATGGCTCTGCAGGTGTAGACCGTGTAAATACATTAGGTTATCTGTTTACACCGGATATTAATTTAGCGAACAAAAGCCTGAGCGAGCATACACGTGAATATATTAAAAAGAACGGCTATGCTGCACTGAAAGAGCTGGACTATTGGATGAATGTAGACAGCCGTGGTGAACGCTTTAAGCAGCAGTACGGAAATATTTTGGCCGTGAACTCGCCGCTTCCGCCGTTTAATCTGTGTCATCTCATTTCGGCCACGAATACGGAAGGCAAGCTGTTGGAAAATGCTTATGATTACTGCATGAATGTCACCGCCGAGAACATCACCAACTTTATGGCGAGTGAGGAAAAACAGTCAGGCGAAGAGTTTGCCATTCATGACTATATCAGCAATATCCGTACCAACATCGCACAAATGAATAAGGCCTATCCGGCAAACTACGATTACAATATTATCGGGGCTTCCTCGGCGGTACTGCCAATGGAGGAAATGACGACATATCTGGCCTATCGAATGTTTGGCAAAATGTCCAAAATGTTTGAGCAATCGCCAAATCAAGAGGATGTAGAGAAGTTTGCCCGCAAGCTGGGCGTGGATCTGGATAGCATGATCAAAAACTTTGAATCCCGTGTACCTGAGCCGCTTCCGGGCTTTGAAAACAGTGAACGGTTGAGTTATAGCAATGTTGTTAAAATGCAAGTTGTCAATATGGACACCGAGCTGGAGCAAACGTTCCTGACGCGTGCCCGCGAAGAGTATATCAAAGCGAAGAAACAGCTTCCTGGTGAAATTACAGGACAGTTTACGGACCAAATCCGCCGGATGTTTCTGCATCCTGAGCAAGGGCCGTTTTATGTATCCCGCATGATTTATACTGAAAAAGGATTTAGCTTGCTGAAAATGCTGCTTTCATATGTTGAGACGTTGCGTGAATCACTGCACCGTATTCCAACGGACATTGAATGGGCGCGTGAGCAGGCGAACGAAAAGCTGGGCGATGCCAAGAGCGCGTTTGTGTCCAAGGATAAAAAGAAAAATGCGTACATTGAAGCGAAAATTAATGAATATTGGCTGCGGGCTGATGTGGAACGTACAGAGCAGCTCATTGAATTTTATGAAGACCTGTATGACCTGTTGAACAAGGAAAATAGCCGCATTTATAATGTATTTACTGAAATTTTGAACGCATTGAGCGCAATTTTCGAGAAGAATGGCGATCTGCTGATTAACGGCGAGGAACAGTCCGATCACAAAGGTAATAAAACGTACTATTGGAATCTGGTAAGTGTACCGGATATTTCTGAAGTTGTGACCAAGCTGCTGGACAACCGCAACGGTGATGATTTGATTCGTGATTTTGCCCAAGAATTGCTGGAAAATTCAGATCAATGGGTGAAGGATCAGGATATGGACATCATTAGCTCAATCTCCAACTTCTTGACTGATAAGTTCGGTGATCTCATTACCCGTTCCATGGAGGATTTCCTCGTCATGAAATACGGGCAAGATGAAGCCATTGAAAAATTTGTGGAGCGCTACATTGCGAGCAAACTGGATGAGGAAGCTGTACCTGTGTTCCATTTGAGCAATAGCTCTGGCAACTTGTACTTCCCATCATGGGGATTCGTTTCAGTACCTGTACAGTCGCCTAATATCCTGAAAGGCGTTCGCAATTATCAAAATAATGCAATTGGCAAATCACACTTTACTATTAAAGAGAGTGAAGTTCGTAACCGGATTTTCTGGCTCAATACGCGTAATGGTGTTCCTCTGTTTGTATATACGCCGCTCAAAGTGTATGAAGAAAGCTATGAAAAAACGATTCTTGACCGCGAAGGTATTGGCCGTCATCTGGTGCAAACAGGTCAGAACAATTGGACTAATCTGCCGTCGCCGATTCCTGAAAAGTCATGGGGCGAAACTTACGTCAATTCGCGTGTGCAAGCTTACAATGCCCGCATTCGTAATGATTTTGACCGTGCCAAGTCACTTGGCGTGATTCGCGAAAAGGATGTCGATCAGAATACGAGCAGCCGCTTCACTGTAATCCGTTCACATGCGCTAGATCTGAATGCGATGCTAGCAGGCTACGATATGCGCTTGCAGGAATCCAAGCCGAATTTGGGTGAGGTAAAAAGAGCATGGTCTGAGTTGAAACGTCTACTGGCTGAAGGGCTGGAGCAGGTCGGAAGCAAGGACATCTTTGGCAGCATCAATGAAGAGATGGCGAAGGAAAACCTGATCCGTTCACCAGAGTTAACACAGGTGGTTCGTGAAGAACTGGCGAAATATACCCAAATTGAAGCGAAAGCCGCTGAACTGGAAGCTTTGCTGGGCAAATATCAGGATGAAGAAAAATGGCTGGATCAGTTCATTCAGGCACTCTATACGGACACGATTACGAAAAAAGGTGCTTTGTACGTCTATGATCGTGACGAAGAAGAAGAGGCTTGGGAGCCTTTTGCCAATGTCATGAAGAGCCGTAATTATGTGGAGTTTGAAGTGTTTACAAACTTCCGTGGTTTGGAAGAAAAGAAATTTGCAGCTCTAATGCGCAAGGCGGATCGCCGTGATGCTGTATTGACTTCATCTGAGGATATTACACCATTGCTGGCGAAGCTGGATGAACTGGCTGCAACTTACACAGAGGCCCGCAATCAATTGGAATATGAAAAGGTGGAGCTGGCTAACGGAGCGGAACTTTATGCATTCTATGCTCAAATGGCTGGAAAATTAAACGACATCCGCAGAAAGTTGAAGTAAAGTATGAGAGAGCAGCTGTTACGTTATGCGGCTGACTATGCAGTCGCAGAGGACCAATTAATCGGAAGCGGAGATGGACGCAGTAGCATCCATTTCCCGTCCGTGTTTCTTTTTATCGGTGATCGCATGAACCCGGTGATGAACACCATTGCAGATATCAACCGGACCAAGTGGGATAACAGCACGGGAGTAACGTATATTCAGATCCGCTCGCAGGAAGAACATGCGGCTGTAGATCGTTCGGTGGATGCTATTGTTCATACGATAGCGGTACCGGAGGAAAGTGGCCACCAAACGATACGCCGTGACTTGCACCAGGCTTTTTATACACATGAATCGCAGCTAATTGAGCTTAACACCGCGTTGCGCCGGGCTAGTGGACATTTGGCAGATTACGGTCGGTTGTATTCTTCGTTCGAGCGTGTTCATTTGTCGATTTTGACGACAGCGGATGACCCCATGAACGTATTAATCCCTGAAATTACGCTGTTGGCGGAGTATATTTTTGCACAGTCCTTTAAATCGGTACAAATGGATTTGTATGTGTTGGTGAATGAAAGCGATCAGGCTGTCCAATTCGGCTACAGTAGTGCAACGTCCGTTGCTTTTATGCGGGAGCTGGACTATATCCAGAGTCCAGAGTATACGTTTACGGCACCGCTTCATATGACTGAGGACAAATTGACCATTCCAGTATCCCATGCTCCATCACCGTTATTCGATCTCGTCTATGTGCTGTCCGACAAGAACGAACGCGGCGTAACGGTGCCGAATAGCCTGCGGGAAAGCTGTGACATCATTTGCCACATTCAGCTTCTTAAAAACCGCTATCAGGCAGGAGATTCCTATCGGTCACAGGATGGGGGATACAACAATACATCGTTTAAAAACAACATCATGACGGAATCCGGGCGGCAGGGTTATGTGTCGGCTGGATTTTCCCGAGTCAACCGCCCTAACCAGTCAATCGCACTTACGGTGCTGTATCATTTTTATGTGAAGCTGCTAGAGCGTATGAGAACAGAGCAGGAGTGGGACATACGCGATAAGCTGAATTATTTTGGTTTAGATGCTGCTGAGCGCGGTCGCACGCGAAATGATCTCGTTCCTGGTAATGAGGCGATCACGGACATGAGCGCACTGATGACCAGCGGAGCCAGCTACGGCTCCTTGAAGCGAATGACATTACGTGAGGCGGAGGGAGCCTTGTTCGGTCAGGGCTGCGAAGCCTTTTTCCGCGATAACTGTGAACGGATTATGCACAAACGGTTGGGAGATTTTCAGGCGGAATCAGGTCTGCAGTTGGCTGTGAATGCAGCTTCCAAGGAATATCCTGAAATCGGCTTATTCGAGTTGACAGACTGGACGGATGAAAATAAAACAGGAAATGTGCTTACGGCCATTCGGGGGCTGATTCGGGATACGTCCAATGACTTGCAGATTAGTACCGCTGAACTGGACACCCTGTATAGCGGTCAGGTGGAGGACCAGCCTTTTCAACGACTGCCACTCATGGATAAGCATAATGTGCGTAGCTTGATCCGTTACCTGACCGAGACGGTTTACGGGCACAAGCTGCACATGCTGCGGATTCAAGCGGATTTGGAGCTGCTTCGTCGCTATGAACTGGCACTAGAAAAATGGCATGCACAGGCGAAGCATATTACAGTACAGCTTTCCAGCCTGGAGCGTGAACTGCATCAAGCTGCAACGGATAGTATTCGGCAGGCTGATAGTTACACAGGTCAAAACCTGTTCGAGTATTACGAACGTGTGACGGAGGATGTCATGCGTGAGCTGGAAAGCAAGCGGGGAAAATCTATATTCTTTGATACCCGGCATATGGGGCCTGTATCCGGATTGCTGGACGGGGGCCTGTCCGCATTGGTGGATCGACTTACGCAGACCTGTCGAACCTTGATTCTCAGTTCACAGCCGTTTAATCAGACCTTCGAAGAAGAATTATTGCGGCGTGCCAATGTAGCTGCTGCATATGAAAATCGGCTGGTCGTTCCGAAGGATGAGCTGTTTAAAAAACTGTATCAAACGTTAGAGGAACATGGCGGAATTAACGTACGTTTGCTCGACTATACCCATGAGCATCGGTATGAAGAAAAGTACTTCTTTGGTGACTACGAAGGCGAATTTCTTCCTTATGCGATGGATGTGGACATTACTTCGCGTATTTACAAGCTGGGTTTTGTACATGAGCGTCGCAGCAGCGGGGTGGAAAAGCTGCATTTGATGGGCGGCTTCCATCTGGAGGATCTGATGGTTTACCGCAACGGCAAAACGTATTATGAGACATATACTGCGAATGGTTTCGTGTTTCACGGAATCGACGTGGACCGGTTGCCGGAATTGCGGTAGCCACATATTAATCCTACTTTAATGATGGAAGGAAGCAACGATTCTTATGAAGCAACGTAAATTTAACGTTCTCCTATTACTGTTCGGCTTGTTGGGCGCTGTAGTAGGCTTCATCTTGGGAGAGCTTATTCTTCACAAATTGATAGGGCACTGGCCGCATATCGTCGTGATTGGGCTGTATTTTGGCATCATGGCACTGTGCATTGGCCTAGGTTGTCTGATTGGCGAACTAATTTCGCCACAGTTAAATGGGCATTCATGGCGGCAGCGCTACTCCGGGTTATCCTGGAAGTTACTGGTGCCTGCTACACTAGTGATGTTGTTCGTGGCAGGTCTGCTATTGGAGTTGGGCTATCAGGTTAACCCTGAAGGGCGCAAGAGCGTACAGGACCTCGTGCTTGTGATTGATAATTCCGGGAGTATGCAGCAAACAGATCCCGATAATGAGCGCCTAACGGCTGCCAAGAGTCTGATTGGCCAAATGGATGGAGACAAGCGGGTAGCCATTGTTTCATTTGAATCTGCTGCGCAGTTGGTTCAGCCATTTACTCCCATTGGCACAGATGCAGAGAAGCAAGCGGTTTATTCCAAAATCGATAGTATGCAGACTATAATGTCAGGCGGTACAGAGATCGGGCTTGCTTTGGACGAGACGATCAAAGAGATTGAAACCCAAGGTAATGCAGAAAAAGGTTCTCTCGTTATCATGCTCTCTGATGGCTTTAGCGATCTGGATACCCAGACAGCATTGGCTCCTTATATCGCCCGCCAGATTCCGATTAATACGATCGGGCTGAAACTGGCAGAGTCGGATGGTATAGCCTTATTGCAAAATATTGCTGACCTGACGGGCGGAACTTATTCTAATGTAGCCAATGCCCAAGGACTTACTCAGGCGTTCGGAAAAATATATAACAAAATCGGTGATCGCACACTGGTAACGGAGCGGACAGGTGAGTATGCCGACAGTCTGTATTTTGCCATTTATCGCGTAACGGCGCTGGTCATTATCGGCGCTTTATTGGGATTGGCTCTTGGGCTGATGTTCGATAACCGTTTTCTCGCACGGAATTTTGCGATTGGAGGAGTCCCGGCAGGCTTGCTCGCTGGTTTTATTTTGGAAAAGGGACTATCTGGCTCGCCTATAGGCGACTTGATGATTCGTTTGGTGGCAGCGCTCGTACTGGCAGCCCTTATTGCTGTCTTTTCGCTTGTTCTGCCGATTGCGGAAAATACTCGCCGATCTTCCGGTGGAGGAAGTCAGGGTGCGCCATCAGGACGCCGGAGAGGGGCACCGGAAGCCCCGACGCGCAATCGACGCAGCAGTGGATTTTAGAACGGGAGGCTGGAACTTATGCAGTATAGGGAAGCACAGCCCGGTGATCCTATTATTTCGGAGCTGAGCCACAAAATTGATGACAACCGGGTTGTGTTACGCTGGCAGTGGCCTGAGGGCGCAGCCGTGGTATATATTGCGAAACAATCAGCCGATGCAGGTGTGAATGGGCAAAATGAAGGTGAAGTTTTACCGCCTTTTTCAAGCCTAAAACTTTTTACACGCGAGGAGTATAAGGCTGCTGGCAGCTATCGTGACCGAATTGAAGGCATTGGACGCGTGCGGTATATCGTATATCCAGCTGTTCGGGAGGATGGAGACACTTACGTGATCCGTCAGCAAGACGGAGCCAACCAACTGGAGTTGAGCACGGGGAGGGCTAAAATCAGATATGCAGTTCACCATAAAAAAAGCTGGTTTCGCAGCCGCAAAACCGTCCAGATTCAGGTGACAGCCGAAGTTCCTGTCCCGCAAGAGGCGCTTTGCTACGTGAAGAAGCGCGGGGGTTATCCAGCAGACCGGGACGATGGAACCTTGTATCCGTTCACGGCACCTTTTGCCGCGGGACGGAATGTTTTACCCTCTGTTGAAGTGGGGGGAGATGAATATGTGCGGCTGTTTTTTACGGATGGCCAGAAATATGGCACGGTATATGAATTAGTCCCTGAATGAAAGGAGGCCGCAACCGATGAGTTTTCTTAGCAATTTATTCAGAAGAAAGCCACAGGCAGCGCCAAGGCCGTTATTTTATGATATTGTGTGCCCTTATTGCTTTAGTAAATTTTCCCCGGAGGAAGTGGTATTCCGTGCTTCTCATCACCGTGAAGATGACGAGGACTACGCTTTGGGTGAAGATGAGCTGTTGAACAAATATCGGGAGCGTTTTGGTTTGGACAGTGTGCATGATATGGAGGCGATTTTGCATCCCCATGATGTCCCTGAGGAACATCGATTGTATTCTGATCATGTACTGACAGGACTGACCGACCGTTATGGCGAGCTGACGCGTCACCGACTGTGCCCGCACTGCCATAACGAACTGCCCGTGACCGCGGGTAAGGTGCCTAGCAATATCATTTCGATCATTGGAGCTTCGCAGGCGGGGAAATCTGTTTATATGACCTCACTGATTCACACGTTGCAGCATGTTACGGCCGATCATTTTGACGCGGCTTGCATGCCGCTCAATGCAGAGATCAGCCGAAAGTTCCGCACCATGTATGAGGAGCCCCTATTTGAACGAGGGGATCTGCTTACATCGACACAAAAAGAAAAGATGCAGGAGCCTTTTATCTTCCAGTTTGTATTTAAGGATGAGGAAAAGCCGCCACTGACGCTGGTATTTTTTGATGTCGCCGGTGAGGGAATGGTAGATCAGGACTATCTGGGACTGCATGGACAGCATATTAAGAATTCTGCAGGTATTCTCTTTATGGTCGATCCACTGCAAATCCGCTCTATTCGGGAGCGCATTAAGATTAACCTTGGCGATAAGCCGGGTGAATGGGTCTCGCAATATGATGAACCGCGTGATGTCGTACTTACGATGTTCGGCGATTTTATCGCTTATCAGGAAAAAGGGAAAACGGACATTCCGACCGCTGTCGTCCTGACCAAAAGTGATATGCTTACTGCGTTGGCAGATGAAGAAGGCACATACATCAAGACGAACAGCAATATTTTTAATCCGATGGAGCATCGCAAATATATGGATTTGGATGAGTTCGCGAACATTGATGGCGAAGTTCGACGCTTCATCGAAAAGGTGGATAAGCCGTTCAAGGGCACGATGGATGTATATTTTACGGATACGGCCTATTTCGCAGTTTCCGCGCTGGGTAGCAATCCGGTGGAGCAAAAGCTGCAAGGGTTGGTTAGTCCGATCCGTGTGGATGAGCCATTCATTTGGCTGCTTTATAAGTTGAAGTACATTGAGGGGAGAGAATCACAGTGAGTTATTCTACCTCTCATTTAATACAACAGCAGATGTACACACGGGAACGGCGTGGTATTTTCCGTTCTACGGAAGGCTTCGATACAGTGGCTAATTCCAAAGGATTGGATGCTTCTTTTATTAAAAAGGTGCTCCATCCCTTATGTGTATATGATGCGCCTGCTGCTTTGACGGCGCGTGGTGAGAAACAGGAAAGCGTCTATCCGGAAGCTATACATCTGGTACGGACGGAGTCCGGGGATGTAGTGCTTGGCCGCAGTATTTATAAGGCCGCGGATTTTACTGGGCTGCGGAGCGCCTTTTTCACGCACAACTATGTGATTCCAGCCGGACATGGTGAATCTCCGTCTGACTATAAGCAGTGGCTGAACACATCCTTTGTTGATACCTATGATATTGAGCAGGGAACGGATTTGCCGGAATTGGAGCGTCTACCGGGTGGAAGTGTATTTCCGGCTGTTGACCCGTCTACAGTGCTGACTCAATTACAGCTGAGCGAAGAAGTGTTCAAACAGCTTTTATACGCAGTCATGATGTCCGCAGCAGGTCGCAAAAAGGTATATGTAGCGCTGAATGTTCCTGTAGAAGCGGTCGGATCTTCAGCCAAGCAGCTACTGGGTGTGCTGTATGCGGCACTGCCTTATGCATTTCGTAACAGACTCGGATTTCTTACATATGCACAGGAACCGAACAGCAGAAAAGGCATTCACTTGATGTTCGTTGAGCCTTTTAGTTTGCGTCCCGGTGATCGGAATGTGGAAAAGGACTTTGTATTTGACCTGTCTAACCATAGTCGAATACTTAATGTGGATGCAGAGCAGGTGAGACAGCCGTATTTTGACTGGATTGTTCGTACGTTGCTGAATGGTGAGACGCCGGACGATTTCTTCAAATTTGCCGAGCAAATGCTGACAGGTATGGAGGCCGGGCGTGATTTGACGCCATCCAGCTATCATGAGCTAATTACGTTGTACAGAATTGAGCAGGGAGAGCGGGCATTATACAACGAACAACGAATCGCTGTGTTACGAAGCTTGACTGATTATTTATCGCCACCCGATGCGCTGCCACGTAAAATGAGGCTGAATGATCTGTTTCTGTCGTTTTTTGATCATGAATTTGATCGGGTGAAGGATGGATATATTCCAGACGTAGGTCTAGTCGATAGTTTCAAGGACTATTATAAAGTTCATGCACGCAGCAGCGAAAATCGGTTGGTGGAATATTTAATCCGTTCGCTAAACAATGCTTATACTGCCAGAAATACGGAAGCAGTTACGTATATTTATCATACGATTGAAGAAAATCCATCATTAGGCAAGGCATATTTTACGAAAGTGTTGGGTAATCCAGCACTTACAAAAATGCTGTTCATTCCCTACATGGACAGTCAGATGAAAAGAACACCGGATGCCAAGGGACTGCTGGCTGTTGTGCACGAATGGGGCAGTCGGTATATCGAAGTGTCGGCGAATGCCGATTTTCAGCTTTTGGCAGAATCTGCGCTGATGGGCAGACTGCGTGCCGAAAGAAAACCAGTAGAGGCTGTGGCTGCCATTCACCAACGCTTGCGTCAATGGGACAGCAGCTCTGCCGTAGGCAAACTGTCCCCGCTGGAGCAATCTGGACTAACAGAGCGCTTGCAGGAAGCGTCGGATCGGTATTTACTTACCGAAGTAGAGCTAAAAGAAATATCACCCGATCAGGTCGTACAGATTCCCTTTTTCACACGGCCCGATTTGGTGCAGTGGGTTGGAAAGCTGCCTGCTCCTCTCAAGGGACAAGCAGTGCGATTGATTGCGGCTTACGATTGGTTTAATACGGAGGAACCGGAACCGTCGGTGCTGGACGGCCTGGAGCCTGGCGAAGTAGAAAAGGTACAGGATTGGGCTTATGGCTGGCTGCCCCAGCAGCTTGCGGAAGGCCATTTTGCCCGTCTGTTGCCTGCTTTCTATCGTTCTGACGGGCCGGGAGAAGGAATATTGGACTTCGCTCGCCTAGTCGGTTCGATCCGCAAATGGGCGAAGGATAACGATACGATGTACCGTTTTATCCGATGGTCAGAGGAACACCCCGAGTTTGCTACTCCACGTGGCGGTTTCGAACCGGCGTATCGACGTGCGCTACTTCTATTCTTCCAAAAGGAAGGACGAGAGGGATTGCACAAAAAAACGCTGTGGCGTCAATATTTTGAACCTGCAAAGCCTGCTTTTAAAAATTTCTATTTGGCAGCAAAGCGGGAGACGGACACGCCGTTGGTCAAAACACTTCGTCGTTTCCGTAAAGGTGGGGTGATTTCCGGGATTGTGCTGATTGTCATTGCAGGTACGCTAGGTGGCCTTAAAGCAACCGGGGTGATCGGATCTGGTGACACACCTGCGCCTGTTGCTGCCCCGAAGCCTGTACAACAGCCTGTAGAGCCTACAGTGCCCGTAAAAGAGGAGCCTACGGCCATAGTGACACATGTGCCTAATACCAAGTCCACTACGAAAATGGTCAAGCTGCTATTTGCGTTTCAGACATCGACAGAGCAGGCAGAATTTAAGCCGAAGAAGCTCGTCATTGTCGGGGCGGATCAACAGGAGCACTTATACGAAAATTTTACGCTTGCTGAACAGAACGACAAGGAAGCAGCCATTAAAGCGAACAATGATCCATCCAGTGACGTAAACATTGGGAATCCCACTAC
This sequence comes from Paenibacillus sp. FSL R7-0340, assembly GCF_038002205.1. Lineage (NCBI taxonomy): Bacteria > Bacillati > Bacillota > Bacilli > Caryophanales > Paenibacillaceae > Paenibacillus > Paenibacillus sp. FSL R7-0340. The sequence continues at coordinate 3,754,202 of NZ_JBBOBY010000001.1, read as the reverse complement.
AAAAAGCACAACAGCAGATGGACAATCCACGGACAGTAGTTCCACAGCTCGTGGTGGTACATCCAGCGGAAAAAGCGGCGATCAGTCTGGAGCAGTGACAGACAATACGGACGGAGGCTCGACTTCAGAGATTTCTACTGAGGGTAGTGGTAATGGAACCAACACAGACACTGACGCACCATCGGAGTATGATCTGAAGAAGTATCCTTATCGTACGCTGTTGACCATTTGGCAACGGCTGGAGCTGAATGATGCTAGTACGGTTACCGTTGATGGAGAAGAATATCCGCTAGTTCAAGTGAAAATTGCAGACTAAGCAACTATAAAACAGAAATGAATGATGAATGAAGTAAAAGACGGGTTTCCTTCAAGGACTCGTCTTTTATTATGCCTATATTTACATAAAAGATGAATTCGTAATTTGAAATTCACCTTATCTAATAAAACATCATTTTACGAAAGTATTGACACCAAGTGGGCAGCTGATTAAAATTAGTTGGAATTCAAACTATTAAAATTAGATAGCTATGGAGGTTAGTAGTGAGATGGGAAGTGAGGTGTATCCCGTTTGTCTTCCTTGGGAGGAAGAGAGCACGATGTATTTAATTAAATGGATTTTCACTACCGTCCGGCGCGAAATTGAAACAGCACTGCGCCCTTTGGGGCTCACCTCCCCACAATCGCAGACGCTCTATATACTGGCGATGTCGCCTGGTGTCACCAATACGGATTTGGAAAAGCTATTGCTTATTGATAAATCAAGCGTTACCAGCCTGGTTAACGGGATCGTTAAGAAAAACTGGGCAGTACGCAAAAGTCACCCGGAAGATGCACGAATGAAGCAAATCTATTTGACTGAGGAAGGTTTGGAGATTCACAAGACAGCTGAACGTACCATTGAGGCAATTAAAAGCTCGGTAGGTGAAACGTTATCTGTCGGAGAATCGGAGACGCTGCGCGGCCTGCTTAAAAAAATTCTCCACGATTACCGTTATGCGAACACCCACGTTTGAGCGGATATATAGAGAGTTTGCCCGGATAGGGATATTCAAAAGCAGTGAAATACGATCTTAGATAAGAGGTTTACAGGAGAGGGAGACAACCAAATGATAAATGAACAAACTTATCCCAATGCGGATAAGCTTATGCGTGTGTTGGCTTTCACACTTGTTTTTTCAGTGATGAACGCTTTTATGTTTAATGTCGTTATGCCTGTGATTCGGGAGGAGTTTCATATTAGTGCTTCCGATGTAAGTTGGCTGCTGACTGGCTATATGATCGTGTATGCGGTTGGCTCGGTGACCTACGGCAAATTGGCAGATAAATATCGTCTTAAGGATTTGCTGACGTTTGGGATTATCTTTTTTGCACTGGGTTCGCTTATTGGACTGTTGGCCAATCAATTTTGGATGCTCATTGTAGCTCGTTTGCTTCAGGCTGCAGGGGCTGCAGTTATTCCGGCAACTGCTATGATCGTCCCAGTCCGTTATTTCTCGGCTGAAAAAAGAGGACGTGCTTTGGGCGTCACAGCAATCGGCTTGGCGTTAGGTACTGCACTGGCTCCGATTATTTCCGGTTTGATCACAGGCTTTGCAAGCTGGCGTTTTTTGTTCGTCATTTCCATGCTACCACTGATCGCATTGCCGTTCTTCCGCAAATATTTGGACGATCAGCGTGGAGAGGATCAGAAGTTCGATTTTCTTGGTGGATTATTGCTGGGTGGAACAGTAGCCTTCTTGTTACTTTCGATTTCGCAAACCAATATGATGTTTTTTCTGCTCGGTATGGTGTTATTTGCACTGTTTATATGGCGCATTAACACTGCGCATGATCCATTCATCCAGCCGAAGCTGTTCCGTAACAAGCAATATTCATACGGGCTCCTTATCGCTTTTTTAGGGACGGGGATTAGCTTTGGATTGCCGTACTTGGCACCGCAGTTTCTGAACAGTCTCAATCAGCTTACGCCGGCAATAATTGGACTGGTTATGTTTCCGGCTGCTATTGCTTCGGCTCTATTGGGTAAAAGAGGGGGGCGTTTGGCGGATAGTAAAGGAAATTCGTTTCTCGTCTATACAGCTGTATCGCTTTTGTTCATCTGTTTTATCAGCTTGTCTACGTTTGTGGGTGCATCTCCGTATCTGATTTTATTTTTGCTTATTTTCGGAAACGTAGGTCAGACCTTCATGCAAATTGCCATGTCCAACACGATTTCTCGTACCTTGTCGAAAGACCAGATTGGTGTTGGAATGGGGCTGTTATCTCTGCTGAATTTCATTGCAGGGGCGATCACGACAAGTATTTTGGGCAAAACGCTGGATAGTTCGTCGTCCTTTCATTTGAATCCTGTCGTATCTAATGTGCAGGTGTTCAATTTTAGCAATATTTTTACGGTGCTTGCACTGATTGCGCTTGTGACGATGGGACTTTATGCGTTGCAATTCCGAAGGGGTTCACGCCGTAATACGCCTGCTGTTGAACAAGGATAAACATTTGATGCAAACTCATGCCAAAACAAGGGTATAATATAGAAGGAAAAGTTCATCTATGGAAGGACGGAGTGTCCAGCATGACAAGAAACCTTCAATATGTGCCCTATGGTTATGAGCCTCCGATCGAGACGCATAAAGGGACCATGGTTTACTATGATACGTTCGAGCAGATTACAGCCAGAGAGCTGGAGCTTTTTGCCGAAACGGGGGCTGCATTATCTTTTACAAAGCTGGTGCTGTATCCGCTACATGAAGAAACCGTCAGAAGAATGTGGAAGCAGCCGGTACGTTCGTATTACAAGCGGGTGGACGAGCTGGGAGAGTGGCAGCGGGAGCAGGCTTTGAGTGCTGTTGTGATTGAGAGTTGGGAAGGTAAGCGTAAAAAGTATACGCCGATTGAAGCAGCCATCCGTTTTTTGGCGGAAAAGTATACGACCCCACTTTTTTTGTACATGAGTCCTGAAACTGCAAATTTTTGCGCTTCCTATGCATCGTTTGGAGAATGGATTAGAAATGTCAGATTGCTGCTTTCGAGCGAACCCCAGGAACTTCATCCGAAGCTTGCACAGTACCGTAATCGCTGGAACACGGTAGAAGAAGCGACAAACCGTGACTCTAAGGTTGACAAAGCGGAGCATGAATTATAGAATAGAACTAATCGTAAAAATTACTATTGTAATTGTATACCATGTATTCCAATTAAGGAGGAAGAGAAATGCGCGTAATTGTTACCTTGGCATGCACCGAATCCGGTGATCGCAACTATACAACAACCAAGAACAAAAGAAATCATCCGGAGCGTCTTGAAATGAAAAAATACTCTCCGCGTCTGAAAAAGTACACGATCCATCGTGAAACTAGATAATTTGAGGTTTGCTGCATAGCAACCTGAATGATTCTGCTTCCTGAGCGAAGCCTGTTAAGTTTGCAAAAGCCTGCATTATGGAACCGGCGAAAACTTGAATTAGTCCAGTGGACAGAGCGTCCAAAGTTAAAGCTTGCACCTAAGAAAACGGCTTTTTTTCAAGGCTGTATGATAGATGCCGAGCTACATGGTACGCTTTGCCTTTTGAATCGAAAGCACGTGGCTACCGAGTTCTCCTGTGCTGGTGTCAGCATTTGGGACGAGCCGGAGGACCATTCACTATATGCTTATATAACGATGAAGGCTGACGAAAAGATCCGGAGCGTTCGTGCAATGGGCGATGCGTATATGCGGCATCGTTTGCTTGTCGTTTACGAGCTTGAGCGCAACCGTTATGATCTGTCGTCTTTTTTTCTGGGACATAACCGTTCCTTTTGCCAACTGATGGAGTATTGCGCCAGTACGTTTGAGTTTGAAACTAAAACTATATGAAAGATTAGGTGAAACTAATGAAAAAAGATATTCATCCAACATTGAACAAAGTTATCTTTTTGGACCCTAGCTGTGGATTTACTTTCCTGAGTGCTTCCACTAAATATTCGCAAGAAACGATGGAATGGGAAGATGGCAACACATACCCAGTTATCCGTGTAGATACTAGCTCCGCTTCCCACCCGTTCTTCACTGGTAAACAAAGAAACGTGGATATCGGTGGCCGTGTGGATCGCTTTAACAAAAAATATAACCTTAAGTAAGAACAGTCGAGCGTTATGTTTATGGATTATGCTAATAATCCGTGAACATCGCTTTTTAAAAAACCTCCTGCAGATGCAGGAGGTTTTTTTGTCTTAATCTAGACCTGTCATTTATAGCGAAAGGAAGCACTGTTCCCATTGGTCGGTAATGGATGCTTTGTCGAGTTGCTCCCCAATTAGCGTGACATATCCCTGACTCACGGGAAGTGCAGTAGGCTGCCACTCCAAGTGATTTCCTGAAAATTGCAAAAGCATTGTACCTTCCTGAGGAAGTACGCAATAACCTTTCGCTCGAAGCAGTGAGGAACCTAACCCGGTTAGAAAGTTTTCTAATCGTTGTTTTTCGAGTGGCTGAGGAGAATATTGATGCAGCGTTATGCTCTCCAGACGGGAGAACGAATGAGGCTGCTTAGGATCGTGGTTACGACTGTGTGTCGAAATAACTTTGAAAGCCGTACTTCTGGAGACACTACTGGTGCTTCCGATACTTTTGACGGAAATGGGGACGAACGGTGCATCTGCATCAGTGAGCTGGACCTGTGCAGGTGCTGGTTGAGCTGTCTGTGCAGGTTTCGCGGCAACGGATGCGGAGGCCAGAACAGGCTCTAGTAGTGGTTCAAGGTCAACCCGGCTATATTCAGTAGTTTGCAGCTTGGCCGTATCGTTGAGCTTGCGGATGCTCTTGACGACCTTCGTCACTTCACGGCTGCTTGCTGCATCCGTCTTGTTCACCACAATGAAGTCTGCGGTGCGCAGCTGTCCGTGCAGGGTGCGAACCAGTTCTTTATCAGCCGTAAAGCGGCTGTTGTATTCATGGAACAGCTCAGCATCCACAACACTGATGCTGTGAACCAGATAAAGCCGATCTGCCAGTAGAGGGGAGCGAAGCTCCTCCAGTACTTGTTCGGGGTTGGCTACCCCGGTGGTTTCCATGAAGATCAGATCTGGCTCCTGGCTGAGCAGGGTATGCAGAGCCCCTGCCAGCTCATTTCTTTTGCTGCAACAAATGCAGCCTTCTAGCAATCCTTCTACTGTTACGTCAGGCATTTCCTCTGAAATTATAGCGCTGTCTACATCATATTCGCCCATTTCGTTCATTAAAACAGCAGCACGAAGGGGGATTTGGCGAGTATGGGCTAATAGGCGCAAAAGTAGTGTTGTTTTGCCGCTTCCAAGAAAACCACTGATTAAAATAACAGGAACTTTATTCATCATTTTTCCTCCTTGGTGGGTTTAGTGTGCTGTGTTCAAGCGATCAAAGGTAGCTACCGAGTCTGCTTGGGTATAGACATAAGGGGATTCTGGCTGCTCGACAGCGGTTATTTTTTCGGATCGAATTTCAAGTACGGGAGCGTTGCCCTTTTGTGTGGCATGCAGTGTTCCTTCAATGGTCACCCAGGTATCCTTGTCAAAGGACGGGGCCTTCTGGGATTGGACGATGATCCCGAATGGCATGGCATCGGCAGTACAGCACATGACGAGGAATCTTCCTACTGCAAATAGGCCCTTACCCGGCAGGTTGTCGTCTTTATAGACAAAGCCAGTCACCTGTACTTTTTTTCCTTCAAAAGCTTGTTTATATAACTCAATGGCTCCAATAGTTTCGGAAAAAATCTCAGGCTTGATCTGTATGATAGGTTGCTGATACAGGCGTTTCGCCAGCTCGGCGAATTCTACATTGTACTTGTCAGGCGGAACGAACAGCTTATCCAGCGTTTCCTGACTCCATTTTCCCTCTGGAGGGGACGAAGTTGGGACGGAAGATGCAGTTGATAAAAGGGAGGCGGTGGATGCTTTCGTGGTCTGTGTATCTGTTTTTCGTCGGATATCCGGGTTGGGATACGTGAAGGACATGCCTTTTTTGGCGGCCATATCACTACCAAGTGCCTGATTGGGCAGCAGAGAACCGAACAGGAGCGGGATGAGCAGCATTCCATATACGAGTGTTTTTTTGAACCAGCTTTGCGGCAACGGATGCTCACAATCACATACATCCTCACCGTCCCGCTCCCCGATGATTCCGTGCCATGCCATCGCCAATGCGATGAACAAGAGTGGTACAGGACAGAGTAGGAGCAGCTTTTGCATATGGGGAGCCAAGTAGTAATGAAGTGCATTCGTGCGGCTTAATGAGACGATGTACACAGCCAATCCGATCAGGAGCAAGGAGCGCATGCCGTATTGCCAGCGAATGCTAAAGGTTGAATTCACGTTTGTATTCACCTCCCTAATAACCATTCAGCAGCTATAGAACCCACTAGGACGAGTGAAACAATGAGCAAGCCCAGGATGGCGACAAATTTGGTGCGGAAGGTGCTTAGCAGCATGAGCGTGCCTTTGAAGTCTAGCATCGGACCGAGTACAAGAAAGGCTGCCAGCGGACCCAGTGTAAAGGTATGTGAAAAAGCAGTGGCTACAAAGGCATCGGAGGTGGAACACAGCGACAGTATGTAGGCAAAACCCATCATAAAGGCGTACGATCCAACCGTTCCGTTGCTTAACGAAAGCAGTTCATCGCGTGGGATGAAGGTTTGAATGCAGGCTGTTAATAGTGCGCCGATAATGAGATATTTACTCATGTCCAAAAACTCGTCACCAGCATGTACAAAAAAGCCCCGCCATGTGCGACTATGCCGATGAGTCTGATTGTTCTGCTTTTGCTGGTTAAAAGAGAGCAACGACCGTTTGAGCGGATGCACTCGTACAAAAGCATACACGATCAGCCCGATGATCGCGGAGACGGCAAAAGCCAAACCCATTCGAACGGCAGTGACCTCGGGATGGGAAGGGAAAGCCATCATCGTCGCAGCCAGTACCACGGGATTGATAATGGGCCCGCTTAAAATAAAAGTGATACCCATATAGGCAGGCATTCCCTTGAGCATTAATTGGCGAACGACAGGGATCATGCCGCATTCACAGATGGGAAATAGCATACCTAGTAAGGAGGCCAGCAGGACACCCGGTACAGGATGCGCAGGCGCTATTTTGCGAATCCATGTCTCCGGTACAAGCCACTGCAAAAGGGATGAGACGAGTACACCGATAAGGAGAAACGGAACAGCTTCCAGAAAAATGCCCATAAATACCGTTTTTAACGGTTGCAGCTGGCCCATATCTAACAAACGAAGCCACTGGGGAGATAGCGTGACAAGCACAGGGATGAGAAAGGCAAACGGAATTATAAAAGGCAGCATCTTCAACAGCGTACTGTTTTTCATTCCACGTCTCCTTGGGAATAAGGGTTCTTATCTACATCCTATGTCTGTAGAGGGACAATCATGCCCGCTGGATTGTGCTTGTCTCACCTCCTATATTGACAATTCAAAGAGTGGTCATATATATTTATGTTTGTTATTAGTAATTATTACGATTAAATTTCGATAAATGATTGCAAGAAGGAAACTTTTACGGTACGATCCATATTAAATGTTGCAAAGACAAGGAGGGGTTATATGATACCGATTGTTGTTTTATCCGGTTTTTTGGGTAGCGGGAAAACCACTCTTCTTCAGCATGCGCTGGCTTACTACAAGGAGAAGGGCCTCAAGCCAGCCATTTTGATGAATGAGTTGGGTGATGTTAATCTGTACGGCAGTTTGGTGAATGGCCAAGCACCCATGAAGGAAATGCTCAGCGGTTGTATATGCTGTACCATTCGCGGGGATTTGGGCGTCGAGCTCATGAATCTTGCTGATGAATATAAGCCGGACGTGATTATTGTAGAATGTACCGGAGTGGCTAACCCGATGGAGATTGTAGATGCAGTGACAGACGCCTCCATCTATTCCTCTATGATTTTACAATCCGTTATCACGGTCATAGACGCGCATCAATTTCTGGACTTTGCCTCGGGGAACGAGAGAAGCAAGTCGCTTCGTTTGATGCAGGATCAGCTTCGGTGCGCTTCCAAACTGATTATTAACAAGACCGATTTATTGGCTGCGGGCGAGTTGCAGAAAGTACAGGCCCTCGTAAAAGAGTTAAATCCATATGCTCTGACTGTGAGCACGCAACGAAGTGACGTGGACGCGGGTATTTTTTTCTCCACTCAAGGAGAGGAGCGTATGGACGTTTTGCGGCATAAGGAATCCGCAGTTGATATTGAGAGTGAACATCCTCATTCGGAAAATCATCTGCACACGTATGATCATGATCACCGTGATCACGCCCATGGCCACGAACATGGGGAGCATTATCATTCCTACGACCATGTAGTTGTTCACACGCATTTCTTTGGACAACCTGTGCCACGATCCGAGTTTGAACAGTTGTTCCGCAGTTTGCCAGCTGAAATTTACCGGGCCAAAGGAATTGTGCGGTTTCTGGAATCAGAGGGCCAGATGATGTTTCAATTTGCCTATCGGGAGCTGGAAATCATTCCGATCCGCCCGCAAAAGCCAGTGAACGATGTAGCGGTTGTCATGGGTGAGAATTTCTCTGCTTCCGAGATCGAGGGACAATTGAGAAAGCTGGAAGCGGCCGAAAAGCCATTGAGTAGTTCATGACTTCGAGAACGAGCAACCTTAATCCATCACAACATAATTCTCGCGCACACCTAGCGGGCAAGCCTACTTGGGGATTTACAACAATTCTGCTGATGACTGCTGGGCTGTTGCTTTCGGTCACACTCGCGGTTATGCTGGGTCCTGTAGCTGTCACACCGGGGACGATATGGCGAATTGCACTGTCCCATCTTCCCTGGCTGGACCAGTGGATACCCGTGACATGGACCAAGCCTGAGCAATATATCGTTTGGGAAATCCGCTTTCCACGCGTGCTGCTAGGTGTTGTCGTAGGAGCAGGACTTGCTGTTACAGGAGCGACTATACAGGCATTAATCCGTAATTCGTTAGCAGATCCCTATATTTTAGGAGTCTCGTCTGGGGCTTCGGTAACAGCCACGTTGGTGATTGTGTTCGGAGCTTTCGGATTTTTAGGACGACTTGCGCTGCCTTTATCTGCTTTTATAGGTTCGTTAACTGCAATGCTTATGGTGTTCGCGTTAGCCCGTGTGGCTGGGAGCATATCGACGACCCGCTTATTGCTGGCAGGGGTGGCGGTGTCTATGATGCTGTCGGCTGTGACTAGTTTTATCGTTACGATGGCCCCGAATGAAAAAGGCATTCGTGACGCGATGTATTGGATGATGGGAAGTCTGGCAGGTGCTCAATGGGATACGCTTTTTATTCCAAGCCTCATTGTAGCCGTTGGAACGGCTGTGCTCCTGACCCGATACCGTTCGCTGAATGCTTTGCTAACGGGTGAAGAGACCGCAGTAACGCTCGGTGTGAACGTACAGGCGTTCCGCGTATTACTGGTTGTTGTGGCGTCTCTTTTAACCGGGGCAGTCGTATCAGTTAGTGGCTCGATTGGCTTTGTCGGGCTTATGATTCCGCACATCGTTAGGCTGATAGTGGGATCAGATCATCGGCGTGTACTGCCCGTCAGTCTGTTGGCGGGAGCTATTTTTGTCGTGTGGGCTGATGTATGTGCCCGGCTCGTGCTGGCTCCACAGGAGCTGCCGATTGGTATTGTGACGGCTGTGTGCGGAGGACCCTTTTTTGTGTGGCTGCTGCGTCGTAGTTCCTACTCGTTTGGAGGCGAAAAATGAATATAGAAGTCGAATGCGTGACCTTCAGTATTCACGACAAACGGCTGATCGACGGCATCTGTCTCCAGGTAAAAGCAGGGGAGCTGGTCGGATTGATCGGTCCGAATGGCAGCGGGAAATCGACGTTGCTCAAAAATATGTATCGTGTGCTAAAGCCTGACAGTGGTTTGGTTACGTTGGATGGCCAGGATATGCTGCGGATGAAGTATAAAGAGACGGCCCGACAAATGGCAGTGGTGAGTCAGGATGCGCCGCAAACGTTTGATTTTTCAGTACGGGACATCGTGCTGATGGGTCGCCATCCGCATAAGAAACTGCTGGAAGCAGATACTGTCGCCGATCATGAACTGGTCGAGCAGGCGCTGGAGCGGGTAGGCATGAATGCTCAGGCGGATCAGGGCTTTTCCACCTTGTCCGGTGGCGAAAAGCAACGGGTATTGATCGCCAGAGCTTTGGCCGGGCAGGCGAAATTTCTTGTTTTGGATGAGCCAACAAATCATCTGGACATCCGGTATCAGCTGCAAATTCTGGATTTGGTCAAAACACTTCGGATAACTACGCTAGCTGCACTACATGATTTGAATTTGGCGGCATTTTATTGTGATCGAATGTATGTATTAAAAGAAGGCAAAGTGGTAGCCTCTGGCATAACGGAGGACGTGCTTCAGCCAGACCTGCTGTGGAGTGTATTCGGGGTGGAGACAGAAATCTGCATTCATCCAAAAACCGGGAAGCCGAATATTACCTTTTTACCGGATTCTCTCAGGAGAGGAGGCTATCCATAACGTCAACAGAAAAGGTGATACGATGAGGTAAGATATACTACAAATAAAAGAGGAGACGGTACATATGAAAAAATATAGCAAGCCCGCGTTACCGCTGGTTATGCTCGCTTTGGCGATGATGCTGTTGTTATCAGCCTGCGCAGCAGGAAACACAGCTCAAACAAGCGATCCATTGGCAAACGGGCAGCAACCTGCCGCATTGCAATCGGCAACCAATAAGACGTTGGTAGAGCTTGAGAACATGGGCGTTAAAATGGTATTTCCCGAGGCGCCCAAACGCGCGGTTACATTGAACCAGCATGCGACTGAGGTTATGCTGGCTCTTGGACTGGAATCCTCTATGGTAGGAACTGCGTATTTGGATGATCAGATTTTGCCAAAATATAAGGCTCAATATGACAAAATTCCGGTACTGGCCGGACAATATCCGTCCAAAGAGGTGTTTATGGCCGCTGCACCGGATTTTGCCTATGCGGGCTGGAAGAGTGCCTTTAATGATAAAAATCTGGGTTCCCGTGAGGAGCTAGCCAAACAAGGGGTGCTGACCTATGTACAGGAGTCCTCCAATAAACCGGGTCCCACGTTAGAAGATGTGTATCAGGATATACTAAATATTGGGCGTATTTTCAGGGTTGAGGAGCGTGCAGAAAAGCTGGTAAATGACATTCGTGAACAAGTGCAGTCCATTCAGACTCAAATTGGTATTATTGAACAGCCACCCAAGGTGTTTGTCTATGACAGCGGAGAAGACAAGCCCTTTACGGCTGCCAACAATTACCTAACGTCTTTGATTGAAAGTGTGAAGGCGAAAAATATTTTTGATGATATCGACAAAAGTTTTACCGAGGTAAGCTGGGAAGAGGTTGTGAACCGTAATCCTGACGTCATTGTCATTCTCGACTATGGAGATACTTCACTGGCGGATAAAGAGAAGCTGCTCCTGAGCAAGCCTGCGCTGGCTGGTGTGGAAGCGATCAAAAACAAACGGTTTATAGTACTGCCATTATCCGCAGCGGCTGAAGGCGTGCGCGCTCCGATCGCGTTGAAAACCTTGGCGGCAGGCTTATACCCGGACAAGGTGAAGTAAACAAACAAAAGAGTTTCCAAAACATTGACGAACCTTGCCTAAACTGTTAAACTTGCTAATGCGTAAAGGTTACGTTTATCAAACGCTTATTTTTTTATTACCAAATCGTAATAATTACGGTAGATGGTTTAATGATCATAAACGACCTGGAGAATCTGCGCAAATGATGATCGCTCAGATGGCTCCAGGCTTTTTAAAGGAAAAGGAGATTTGCGTCATGTTATTGGCCTCATTGGAACAGGTCACATTTGGCTACGGAGACGTTCCTAACTTGGTGGATGCCAATGTTGAAATTTTTTCGGGAGAATTTGTAGCTATTACCGGACCGAATGGTGCTTCCAAATCAACCATGCTCAAACTGTTGCTCGGCTTGCTTCAGCCTTGGAAGGGCAAGGTGTTCATGTCTAACCGTACAGGTGAAGGCAAAAAGCTCGTTGTCGGCTTTGTATCCCAACAAATTGCTGCATTCAATGGCGGATTCCCAAGTACGATCCTGGAATTTGTCCGTTCAGGAAGATATACTCATGGCTCTTGGTTGCGCCGTATGCGGCCTGAGGATCATGATCTGACTGAGCAGGCGCTGCGTCAGGTAGGCATGTGGGATTTGCGTCACCGTAAAATCGGAGAATTGTCGGGTGGACAGAAGCAACGTATTTGTGTGGCAAGAGCACTCGCTCAGGAATCGGATCTGCTCATTTTGGATGAGCCCACGACCGGAATGGATCAGGAAAGCCGCCATCATTTCTACGATCTGATGAATCAGCAGGTTAAGGAATATGGAAGAACTGTGGTCATGGTGACCCATGGACTATCGGAAGTGCAACATTATCTGGATCGAATTATTGAGCTTGAGAGGAAGGAAGATGGCGGATGGAAATGCTGCACTACGACTTCATGCAGCGGGCATTTTGTGCCGGTGGGGTAATTGCACTGCTGGCCTCGGTGCTTGGAGTTTATCTGATGCTACGGCGTCAGGCTCTCATGGCGGACATGCTATCGCATGTATCGCTGGCAGGGGTGGCAGCGGGTGCCTATTTAGGCATTAACCCAACGATAACTGGATTTATTGTTGCCGTAATCGGCGCGATTATCGTTGAATACGTCCGCAGGTCTTATAAAACATATAGTGAGATATCTGTGGCTATTATTATGGTAGGTGGCCTCTCGACGGCCGTTATTTTAATGAATCTGAATCAGAGCATCAACAAAGGGTTTTCCGCTTATTTGTTCGGTTCGGTAGTAGCGGTCAATCAGACAGAACTGATGTTGATGATTGTAGTGGCTGTGATCGGAGGTATTTTCTTTTTTGTATTCCGGCGTCCATTGTATCAGATTACCTTTGATGAAGAAACGGCGAAGACTAATGGTCTTCCTGTCAAGTCCATCTCATTTGCATTTAGTATTTTAACAGGGATGATTGTAGCTGCTGCAATGCCGATTGTCGGTGTGCTGCTTGTCTCCTCACTCATCGTGCTCCCTGCGGCGCTGGCGATTCGAATCGCACCGAGCTTCGCGGCAGCCATCTGGATATCTATGATCACTGCATTGATCGGCGTATTTATGGGTTTAACGGCGTCGTATGAACTTAGTACACCCCCAGGGGGGACAATTGCCATGGTGCTGTTATTATTCCTGATCGTAGGAGCTGGTATTCAAAAGCTGGTCCGTAAGCTGGGCAAGCAGCAGGCTTCCCGACGGAAGAATGCGACAGGCCAGTGAGTGTAATTACAGTGAGAGTGACTAAAAACTAACACATAAAGGAGTAATGAATATGAATACATGGTTCAAAAAATCATTTGTATTGTCTGCGGGACTAGCACTTATTTTGTCTGGCTGCGGAGCCAAATCTGATAATACAGCTACAAATGCTTCCCAAACCGAGCCGAATGCGGCACAAACAGCAGACAAGCTGAATGTGGTCACCACTTTTTATCCAATGTATGAATTTACCAAGCAAGTTGCTGGAGACCATGCTAACGTAACCGCGTTGATTCCTGCCGGTGCTGAGCCGCATGACTGGGAACCAAGCGCCAAAGATATGGCACAGGTTAAGGATGCTGACGTATTTGTTTATAACGGTATCGTCGAAGGTTGGGCAGAACAGGCTTTGAGCAGCGCGTCCAACGATAAGCGTGTTGTAGTTGAAGCGAGCAAAGGGTTGAACCTGATGGAAGGCACTGCTGAGGAGGAAGAAGGAGAAGAAGCACACGCAGAGGAAGGCCATGATCATGATCATGTGCTGGACCCTCATGTATGGCTTAACCCAGTCTTGGCCCAAAAAGAAGTAGAGTCCATTGAAGCAGGGCTTGTGGCAGCCGATCCGGCAAACAAAGCTGATTATGAGAAAAACGCTGATGCTTATATCGCCAAGCTGAAGGATCTGGATAACGAGTTCAAAACAGGTCTGAAAGATGTAAAACGTAAAGACTTTATTACGCAGCATGCTGCTTTTGGTTATTTGGCTAAGCAATATGGTCTGACCCAAGTACCTATTGCCGGATTATCTCCAGAGCAAGAGCCTACACCGGACAAGCTGGCGGGTATTATCAAATTTGCTAAAGAAAATAATGTTAAAACGATTTTCTTCGAAACTCTTGTTGATCCGAAGGTCGCTGAGACCGTAGCTACTGAAATCGGTTCAAAAACCGATGTACTGAATCCGCTCGAAGGATTGACGGATGAAGACAAACAGAAGAACCTGGATTACCTTGGTGTGATGAAAAACAATCTGGAGGCTTTGAAAAAAGCTCTTAATGAATAGGGAATTCTTAAATGAATAAGTTTAAAAACTGACGTCGGAATGATACCGGCGTCAGTTTTTTTATAACTATCTAAGAAGATTGTACTTTTTGGGCTAGTGCTCTAGATTCAGTAGATATATAGTCCTTTGTAATTTGCTTTTCAGAAATGATTTACGTCATTGTGAAACGTTTTTTTGAAAACTAATTCTGTAGTAGCTAGTTTCAAATTTCTTTTATAATTCATTGGTAGCGTTTTTATTTTTACAGATTCTTTCTATTAATATTACTAGTTTATTCACCGATATTGAAGTTTGGGCGTGCATATCATTTGACAACGGATTGGAGAGGTTAATTTGGCAACAGTTATAGTAGTGGATGACTCTTTATTTATGCGTTCTGTGCTTAAGGATATTCTTTTGGATTTAGGTCACGCTGTTATTGCGGAAGCAGAAAATGGGTATGATGCTGTTTTGAAATACGCACACTTTCGTCCCGATTTAATCACCATGGATATTAATATGCCTAAGATGGACGGACTTGAGGCTGTTAAAAAGATTGTAGAGCTTGATCCCCAAGCCAATATTTTGATGTGTTCTGCTTTGGGGCAGCAGGAAGCGATTATAAAAGCATTTCAGGCAGGTGCAAAAGACTTTATTGTTAAACCATTTGAGATGGAAAGGGTCGTGAATGCAGTCACAAAAATGCTGGGGAGTTAAGGAATCAAGATTTTTAATACATAAATATTGAACATGTTAAAGCGAGAATTCCATGCTTATTTTCACGAATATGGAGATGAATAGGATGAGCAATCGAGTGTTGTCTCAAAAAGTATTTATAGACGAACTGATCGCTACGATCAAGAATGGAGGGCTTGTCCCTGTAAATTATGAACACCTCGTCAGCGAACAAAGGGAAAGAATGGATGCTCTTAACAATGAACTTACCCTTCGTATTGAGGGATTAGAGACCGACTTGATCTCTGCTTCGACACATTCCATTCCTTTTGCCAATGGCGAAATTATGTTTCTTGCTCGCTATATTGTACTCATTGGGGATCATACCGAGGGATACTTTGTGTTCTATCGAGCAGAAGACTGTGAAAGTCCAGAGGAATATCAGTTTTTAACAAGCTCTTATCAACTTCCACATTTATTACTTGAATTATCTCTTTCTTTAAAAGAACATGGTACTAATGAGCCGCTTGATATTCTGACTTATTGGAATGGCCCTGTCTATCCGCTGAAAGATTTGAATAAAGAAGATATTAAGCTATCCACCTATGAATTTTAAAGTGAGGAGATGGGATTAGGGCCATCGAGGTTTGGGAATTACTTATACAAAGGAGTTGAAAAATCAATGATTAGTAAAGTCGGTCAAATTATGTTGTATGTAAATAACCAGGATGAGGCACTGGATTTTTGGACAAAAAAAGTAGGATTTAAAGTAATTTCTGAAGAAAATAATGGTCAAGGAATGAGATGGATTGAAATTGCTCCTGCAAAGGGTGCAGAAACAAGCATTATTCTCCACAATAAGGAATTCGTTGCTAAAATGTCACCTGAATTAAATCTCGGTACACCTTCTTTAATGTTTTTTTCGGAAAATCTTGATCAATTATATGACGACTTATCAAATAAAAATGTCAAAGTTGGAGAAATTGTAACTATGCCTTTCGGAAGAGTGTTTAACTTTGCAGATAATGAAGAAAATTACTTTGCTGTAAGGGAACGAACTAAATAATAAATTTTTGTAGAAGTTAAATTTTTAAGTTCAGATTACATTGTTACGAAATCCCTTGAGAGAGTCAAATCCCTCAGGGGATTTTTTTACATTGATAATCAAACGCATGTTCGCATATAATCCAAACAAACGTTCTGATAAGGAGTGAAGGATCATGTTGGAAAAATACGTGGGGCAGATCGTGGAAATCGTGTATTTGGATCGGAAGGGCAAACTGTCTCATCGGCGTATCGAGGTGCATCGTGTGCAGAATGGCTTGATACGAGCCATCTGTTTACAGACAGGCCAGCCACGTGTTTTTCGATTAGATCATGTATTGGCATGGCATCCGGTAACCAGAACAGCATAGGAGGGGCTTACGATGGGGAAAAAGCTTGAAGGAAATGGCATATGGGAAAGCTCACGCATGATTTTGCCTGAGCATCGGGAGGCATATTTAAGACTGATGAAGGAGCAAGGAAGGCGCGGCAAGCCAGCACTGGACGATCAGGAAATGCAGCAGATTGAACAGGCCATTATCGTATCCTATAACGAACGTAAGCCTATTACGCTAAAAGTGTTCAATCCATTTGATGATGAGGAGCTGCGTGGACTGGTCACAGTAATTAACACAAGTCGGCGAGAAGTGAAGCTATCCCGTGGGGAAGAGGATTTTAGCTGGATTAAGTTGGAGGAAATTATCGAGGCGCATATATAAAAACAGTCTGACTAAGTCGGAGTGTTTTTTACATTTGTCCCGCCGTTTTTTAAAATTAAGATTGTAGCTCTATGAATCCATATTTAAAATAAAACTGTAATTGCAAAAGGAGGAGTTCAATATGAAAATAAGTAAAAATAATGCTGAACATTATATATGGGGAGATCAATGTGATGGTTGGCGCTTGGTGAAAAATAATGATTTGAGCATTATTCATGAGCGGATGCCCGGAAATACACATGAGGTCAGACATTATCATCATCATGCGCGCCAATTTTTCTTTATTTTATCAGGTACAGCGGTACTTGAAGTGGATGGTGAACGAATCCAATTAGGATCTCAGGAAGGGTGTGAGGTTCCTCCTATGGTGCCTCATCAAATGTTTAATGAAACGAATCAGGATGTTGAATTTTTGGTTATTTCTCAGCCTGCGAGCAGAGGTGACCGGGTTCTGGCCGAAAAATAATATTTTGGAGTAGACATGTTCCAGCGAAGGTTGACAAGTCTTTTTTAGTACCGTATAGTGCTAAATATGATGAAAAAAAATAAAATCACGAATCGGGATGTTGTTCTGCGCATCGCCACCTCATTGTTTCTTACCCAAGGATATCATGCAACAAGTATGGATGAAATTGTGGCTGTGAGCAATGTGTCCAAAACGAACATTTACTATTATTTTAAAAGTAAAGAAGAGCTACTTTCAGCCATTCTGGATCAACTGATTCAAACGTATAATGAGATGATTTATGAAGTTGTTTCGCGTAAGGATCAGTCTGTTCAGGAACGTTTTGAAATCCTTCTTCAATTGCTGACAGAGCAAGAGACAGATTGTTTGGGAGGCTGTCCCTTTATTACTCTTTATACGCAAATGCCTCAAGATAGCGCCTTGTTTCGGAATAAAATAAGCCAGTTCTTCCAAAGCCAAATCACTACCGTAGAAATATTGCTGAACGAGGGAAGGGAAAGATTAGAGATTCAGGCTGAACTTCCTGCGAGGTCGACGGCCCAATTCATCGTCTCGGCCATTGAAGGTGCGCTCTTTCTGCAGCATGCAAGCCAGGACCCAAGCATACTCGAAAATTTAAAATTTACTTTAGCACTTCTGCTAAAGTGATTTTTTTAATCTTTATTAGTACTACGAAGTACTAAAAATTAAAAAAGGCAGGTTTCGTATATGGCACATATCTTTATCACGGGCGGCACAGGGTTTATCGGCATGCATACGTTACGACAACTTTCAAAGGCGGAACACACTATTACCGTCCTGGTTCGTTCGCAGCAGAAGTGGGAACAAATATGCAGGCAAATGGATTTGGAGACAGCATGGCATATCGGGAAATTAACACCGGTTATTGGCAATTTGAGTATACCTGCTCTAGGATTAAATCCTGTTGACAGGCAACTCGTGGAGACAGCAGATGTGATAATTCATGCAGGAGGTCCGATGGATATTCTGCTGGGAGAGGAGGATGCGAGAGCAGCTTTTCTACAAGCAGCAGAAGAAATGATAACGTTGGCTACACATATTCATGCGAGCAAAGGGTTACGACATTTTATCCATTTGGTTGGGTACAAAAGCCCTTTTAATGATCATAATTGGATTACTCCCGAGCCCATCATCGATCATTTGGAACAAGCGCCTCCATATGAACGGATGAAATTTTTGGCTGATTTGCGTATTCGTCAAGGAGCACACAAGGAAGGATTTCCGCTTTCGGTTGTCCATTTGAGCGTTGTCATGGGTGACTCAGAGTCTGGGGATACGCCCCAAACTGGTGGGCTAGGCATTCTCGTAGGTTCTACAGCGCGCAAGCTTATGGGACTTGTCCCCGGCGGAAAATCTCATTGGCTTCCCTTGGTCCATGTAGATCATGCAGCCGAATTGATCAGTGTTCTTACGAAGGAATCACATCCTGCTAGTGAAACATACTACTTGATGGATGACAGGCAGCAGAGTCCAACGATGATAGAGCTGGGAACGAATATGGCGAAGGAGCTTCGTGTCTGTAAACCGCTCGGTTCGATCTCGCCAGCTTGGCTAACCAGTATACTGGGTACTCCTCTGGGCCAAAAGTTAGGTATTCCGAAGGAATCACTCGATTTTATCGTGGATGTGGACTACCCAATGGATGCAGCACGAGAGATTCAACGTAAATACGGGTTGTCACAGGCGATGAACAAAAGCGTGTTCCCATTTGTCATTACTGATCTTGATTTCAGGATTGCTCATTCCACCATAGATACAGATGGATATGTCCGCAACAGACGTGGGCCATTAGCTACCCTGGAGCGAAGGGTGAAGAATGGAAATCCAACGATCGTATTAGTTCACGGTACTTTCAGCGGGGCAGATTGTTTGATACCGCTGGCAAATCAATTTCCGGAATCCTCTGTTTGCTTGGTGGATCTTCCTGGTTTTGGCCGTTCCCCATACCATCATAAGGAGGATGTACTAGAAGGCCACATTGAATCGTTAGTGCAGGCTATTCAGGCTTTGGAAACGCCAATCTGCCTTGTAGGTCATTCGTTCGGCGGACTACTAGCTGCTAAGGCATGGGAACGCGTACCTGAGCGTATCAGTAGCTTACACCTATTGCAGCCTGTATTGCATACTGCTCCGCGCAGATATCGGAGCGCACGAATTACGGAGAGTATGCTAGGCAGACTCAGCGAGTCAGGCTTACGCAAGCAATTGCTTGCGCAGACTTGTTTTGAAAGTATCGACGATATCCCGCCAGCATACATCACATATGTTCTTGAAGAAATGCGTTCCCCACGCGTAAGAAAGACGACTGCGCAAGCCCTAGCCATGCTAACCAAGTCCGATAGCTTCCGGTCGGTCCCTGAGATATCCGAAAGAATGTATAAAGAGGAGGTTTCGATTCTATGGGGTGTGAAGGATCAGATCTATAAGTTGCCCGAGCCATTTCATGCCCTGCATACGCTGAATATTCCGGCAGCTCATCATTTTCCGATCTCGCAACCGGAACGAACAGCGCAATATCTAAAGCAGCACATACGACAGAATAACGTTAGTGTATAAAAATAAAACCAGCCTAGCACATATAAATCAAGTGCAGCCTGGTTTTTTATCAATAAATGTCCTTAGCATCTGCTGGGAGAGCTTTTACGTGATGGAGATAGTTCGTAACACGTTGATCGTCCAGAGTCGGATATTCGTAACCATAATGGTTCGCTACTTCCAAGGCAACTTCTCTAAATAAATTTCCCATGATAAAAAGAGACTGCCACATATGTTCATAATCTGCATCCGCAAACGTTTGGATGTAGGCTGTCCATTGTTCAGGCTCAAGGTGGTTCTCGAAATATTTTCCCTGCTTACCCGGATCTGCCGCGAAGTCTGTTCGTATACCAATATGCCATTCCAACATCAAGTGGAGCGCATCTCTAACAGGCCGATCCAGCATAAATTTAGCATAGGGCAGCTCTTGTCGCCATAATCCTTTAGCCACATAAGTACTGACCCACCAGAACTCGTTGCAGGAATCCGCATAGGCTTGGGCGGTTGGGGGTATCGTCTTATAATCTTGAAGACTTGGCGGTGGGAAAGGCTGCACAAGCCCGTCTTTATCCAGCAGCAGTACACTTAAGCTGTCTCGGGTCCAATTGGCGATGTTTTCTGTAGGATAGAGAGTAAGATCTATGCGATTGCCGTCCGTAAATAACATGAGAAAAGCAAAACGATCACGGGGCATCGGAGTAGGTTCCATATGCTCATCGGGCGTCTGCATAATGATCAATTCACCAAAATGGTTGATCCAGCGACGTTCCTGAATAAAGCTGTCCATGGAGGATACGAGAAAGACGATATCATAATCCTGAAAAATGTCCCGTGAAGCATGTGGATTGGCGCGTGAACCATTCAGAATCACGGCACGTACCCGTTCGTCCTCTTGAGCAAAATGGAGAATGGTATGAAGCATTTCATGTTCACTTCTCATAATAGTTGTCTCCACAAGCGATATCTAAAGGAGAAAAACGTGGACAAGGGAGCAATAGAAATAATGGCCACTAGCTCAAGGATCATCAAGGAAAACAACCTCCTGTAAGTTCTTTTATCTGGGATAAGTCTCCTATCCTTACAATAGCCTATACACAGAAGCCATTCAATTGTGCTGCCGAGGCCTTCTTCATTACCAGAAGTACACTTGACCGAATTGTATGTTTTATCCATAATGAAGCGAGGCATCAAGTACAGACCATCTTAGAGCCTAATCCTCTAATACGTTTAAAGGAGTGATGATGTTTGAACACGAACAAACAAATCAAAAAGCTTATGAGAGATTTATGTATTTAGATGAATAAGAAAGAATCTCTCATAGGCTTATGGGAGGCAAATCGGACAGATGTGTGCTCATCACATGATTAAAGGAATAGAACTCGCGGAATCTTATTTTTATAAGGCATTCGGTCTTTTTATTACAATGAAGCATCACATATCGATTCAAGGTGTTATTAGCGGCACCATACCGGGTAGAATTTTTTTATCTAATAATGGGATACCGCTGTATTGAGCAACCCCCAAGGCATTTTTCTGGGAGGAAGTCCGGACAATAAAGCCTTTTTAAAAGAAATCAACATGTTGCTTCAAGAAATCCTGTTGCCTCAACTTGCATCTAAAGGAAAATTAGACTACGTGCTATATTACCCGGCAGATGAGAAGTGGGAAGCTGCTCTTGAAACCGTGATGAAGGATTTACGGCCTATGAAGAGGTGGACGAATGACGTTTACTCAGCATTTGGACGGTATAGCTAATCCGCTTGGAGAGGATATCGTAGCAATAGATCGTGAACTATTAAAGCAGCGGCATCTGACCGTAATTGTAGAGGTGCTGAGTTTTAAGACTTGGTACCTACCGCAAGCATATGCGGGCTCATACCGATTACGGATTCCTGCTCTTCAACCTGCCGTGATATATCCAGCAAGCGGCTGCGATGGGAAGGAAGCACCCACTTTTCCTCAAATCCGGGTGCAATCCAGACGGGTCCTTCCACGCCCAGTACACGAGGCTTCGGCAATCCAGCCGCCTGCCAGTCTGCGCGCAAGGCATCCGGTGTATGGAAGTAGGAGCGTGTGAGAAAAGAGGGATAAGCAGCAGGGCGCACATGCTGACCATCTGTTAGCTCCTGTCTGACCATATCCATGAACGCATCTTCCTCCACAATGGTATTGTACTCACCGTACACCGATAGCCCCCACAGTAGCGAGCCAAACCTGGAAATAGCTGAAGTAATCAGCGTTCCACCTTTTTTTAAGACACGCGCCGCTTCTTGCAGTGCTTTTACTCGTTCCTTCTGTTCCGTTAAATGATATAAAGGTCCCATCAATAGCACGATGTCCGCGCTTTCATCTTTACGATCAAGATTTCTGGCATCCGCGGTTTCCAGCTTGCTGATGATGGGTTTATTCAGTTGCTGCTGACGAGCGAATTCAATGGCTTGGGAAGATAGATCAAATAGATGAACTTCGTATCCCAGCTCCGCCAGCCACGAAGAGTAGACCCCTACACCGCCGCCGATATCGTAAATAACATGAGTAGACTCCCTGAGATAACGTGAAATGATTTCTTTTGATCTTTCCAGTTCTATTTTTCCTATGCCTCGCTCTAACCTGCCTATTTCTACACCGCCATCATAATAAGCCAGAATTTCATGCGTATCTTTTTTGAGCATAGCGCACCTCATCTCAAGTGATTGGAATAATATAACATTATCACTTACATCATGAACAAGTCTACCGTGTTTAGGATTAAGAAACCATCGGAAGCATTGGGAAAGAAAAAAGCTGTTCCCCAGTAGCTAAACCTACTTTTTGGGAACAGCCATATTTAAATGATGTTTGTTTCCAGCATGCCCTCGAGATCTTCTTTGGTAAGATGGTAGTGTGCGTTACAAAAGTGGCAATGAGCTTCAGCCTGTCCATCGGTATGGATCATATCTTCTATTTCCTTATTCCCTAAGCTGATAATGGCATTGGTAACGCGCTCTTCTGAGCAGGGACAATGAAATTGTACAGGCATGGTTTCCAGTATGTTTATGTTGCTTTCTCCTAAAATCTGACCCAGAATCTGCTCTGGTGTAAGACCTTCCATGACCATTGCGGAGATGCTTGGAATGCTCTCAATACGTCTCTCGATAAAACTGATAACCTCTTCTGGTGTATCTGGCATCAGCTGAATAATAAAACCTCCAGCCGCCTGTATAGAGTTATCCGGGTTAACAATAACTCCCGCTCCCACAGAAGAAGGAATTTGTTCGGATTGGACGAGATAAGATGTGAAGTCCTCGCCCAGTTCACCCGATATGAGAGGGACCTGTCCAACAAACGGGTGTTTTAAGCCGATATCTTTGGATACAATTAGCGCTCCATCTGTTCCTACAGCTCTGGCGACATCCAATTTCCCTATCTGATTAAGCTCAAAATGGGTTTGTGGATTTTTTACATAACCTCTAACTTCACCTTTGGAGTTGGTATCGACAAGAATGGTGCCGATAGGTCCGCCACCGTTGATTCTGATCGTCAGTTTATCCTCATCTTTAAGCATGGCTCCCAGCATGACGCCGACCGTCATAGAACGTCCCAATGCAGCCGATGCTGTGGGCCAGGTATAATGACGCCGTTGGGCTTCACTTACCGTTTCCGTTGTTCTCACGGCATAAGCCCGTACCTGATTGTTGTAGGCAAGAGCTTTTACTAAATAATCGTTCATGTTCATATTCCTTTCTGTTAATTAGAGTTCTTTACAAGACCATTTTTTCCTGAATCCAGTTCTCCAAAGAAGTAATTTTGTCATCATATCCTTCTTTAAAAAAGTCAGCGGATAGTGACGCGATGGTTTCTCTTTTCAGAACGGCCTTCCAGGAGGCTTCCGCTTCTTCCATCAAATTTGCCAGTAAACAACACTCATCGTCTTTCTTTAATTCAAGCATTTCGTTGTATATACCACTGGAAGAATAAAGGGTTTGTTGTCCCTCAATCGCTAGATAAATATCAAATACCCGTATATCCTCAGGTTTTTTCTTTAATTTGAACCCGCCCTTGACACCAGGTACAGAAGTGATCAAATCGGAGCTAACCAATTTTCGTAACAGTTTATGAAAATAAGTAGGTGAAGCACCTAACTGCTGGCTGATGGCCTCCCCAGGTAAAACGGCTTTGTCCGGCAGCATCGTGAGTAGAAGAAGAGCGTAGACAGATTGTTCGACACCTGTTTTCATATGCACTAGCAATCACCTCAATATTTATAACCAGGCTAATGTGGATAAACATTATCCACATATATTGCATAATAGATGAGCTTATTATAAAAGTAAACTGTTTTTTGATAAAAACTAAAAATTTAAATCATTTGCAATTCATAACGGAACACATTATCATAATTGACGTATCAATTGATGGGTCAAAGAATTAAGACGTTGAGGGAAATATGTAAAATAATATTTTGACAGGGGGTTTATATATCATGACTACGCGTAACGTTGCACTATCTATATTAGATCTTGCACCTGTCATTGAAGGCGGCACTCCTGCCGATTCCTTCCGCGACACGGTGGATCTTGCCCAGCATGCTGAACAATGGGGGTACCATCGGTACTGGCTAACGGAGCATCATAACATGCAGGCGGTCGCCAGTGCGGCTACGTCCGTGATCATCGGGCATGTAGCTGCACATACAGACAAGATTCGGGTCGGTTCAGGCGGTATTATGCTGGCTAACCATGCTCCACTCATGATTGCAGAGCAGTTTGGAACCCTAGAGTCGCTCTATCCGGGACGAATTGATCTAGGACTTGGCCGGGCTCCAGGCACGGATCAACCCGCGATGAGGGCACTGCGGCGAGGGCTTCACAGTACTGGGGAAGATTTCCCCGAGCAATTGAATGAGCTGCGTTCTTACCTGAATCCAGCGCTAAACGGAGCCGTTCCGGGAGTAAGAGCGATTCCTGGAGAGGGGCTGGACATTCCCATCTGGTTACTGGGATCAAGCGGATTCAGCGCACAGCTGGCAGGTCAGCTTGGGTTGCCGTTCGCGTTCGCCAGCCACTTTGCCCCGGCTCATTTGCTACAGGCTTTAGAGTTGTATCATCGCAATTTTCGGCCATCCAAAGCACTGGATAAGCCATATGTGATGGTCGGTGTTAATGTGCTTGTTGCAGATTCTGATGAGGAAGCAAAATGGCTCTTTACTTCACAAGAACAGCAGTTTCTAAATGTGCTGCGCGGGCACAGCGGAGGACTGAAGCCACCAGTGGATGACATGGAAAAGCTTTGGAGTGAGCACGAGAAGGAGATGGTTCGTGGTAATATGCTGGGGTATTCAGCCATCGGCAGTCCTGACACCGTCAAGCAAAAGATGGATTTGATAATCGACCAGACGAGAGCCAATGAGCTGATTACAAACTCTCAGGTATATGACCATCAAGCGCGCCTGCGCTCGTACGAGCTGCTAGCCAAAGTGATGCGTATAGTTGGGTAATTAGATGAGTTAAACAAATGAGGCTGTGCCAGAAAGGTTCTTATAACCGATTCTGACATGGCCTTTATTTTCTGCGTGGAAATGATCGTTTTACAATGAATATATCCGTTTTATAGATGGGTAAAAATTAAAATTTATTTTTGATTATTTTTGTATTACTTATTTTCAAATTAAAACAAAAGTGTTATAGTCTCCATAAACAAAGAATAACCACTTTAATAAAGCCTTTCAAAACTAAAACTAAACTTGGAGGTCTTTTTCCTATGGTACAAAGTCTGTGGATTTCTTCACAAGCATCTGAGCAGAAAAGCACGCTGGAACAGCTCGTATACCGTTCTAACCTGATTGGCACAGATAGGAGTGTGTGCAACTGGGGAGGCGGCAACACTTCGGCCAAAACGATGATACAAGATTTTCGTGGGCGTGAAGTAGAAGTGATGTACGTTAAGGGCAGCGGTTCCGATCTCGCAACAATGAAAGCGCATAACTTCACAGGGCTTCGTATGGAGGATATTCGTCCTTTATTTGAAAGGGAAGATATGTCTGACGAGGATATGGTCGCATATTTGGCGAACTGTATGATAGATGCCAAGCATCCACGGGCTTCAATTGAGACGCTATTGCATGCTTTTCTGCCTTTTAGACATGTGGATCATACACACCCGGACGCGATTATTAGCTTGTGCTGTGCGCACAACGGCAAGGAAATCGCTAAGGAAATTTTCGGTGACCGTTTTGTATGGGTGCCTTATATCCGTCCTGGCTTTAAGCTATCGAAAATGATTGCCCAAGGTGTACTCGATCATCCACAAGCTGAATTGGTATTGATGGAAAAGCATGGTCTGGTTACGTGGGGAGAGACATCCGAAGCGGCTTATGCGAAAACAATCGAAATCATTCAAGAAGCAGAAAGCTATATTAAAGCTCGTCAAGAGGAAAAGCAGGCATTTGGAGGCACAAAATATAAAGCGCTTACTTATAAAGAACGCCGCAGCATTGCATCCCAGGTCATGCCATCCGTCCGTGGTGCAGTCAGTGATGAGAAAAAGATGATCCTCACCTTTGATGACGCGGAGGATGTGTTGGAGTTTGTGAACGGCAGGGATTCTGCTGCTTTATCCCAGGTCGGGGCTGCGTGCCCGGATCATCTGGTCCATACCAAGATGAAGCCACTCTATGTAGATTGGACACCGGATGTGGAGGATGTAGAGGGCTTGAAAGTTAAGCTTGCCGAGGGTATAGCAGCCTATAAGGAGCAGTATCAAGCTTATTTCGAGCGCAATCGGCATGAGGGAGATGTTATGTTTGAGGCTGCGCCACGTGTAATTTTGATTCCGGGTATTGGTATGATCAACACAGGAAAAAGCTGGAGCAACGCGCAGGTAAGCGGCGCCTTGTATCATCGTGCTATTGCTGTCATGCGAGGAGCAACGGCGTTAGGAGAATTTGTTTCACTCAGCGAGAACGAGTCATATAACGTGGAATATTGGCCGCTGGAGCTTTATAAGCTGTCACTCGCGCCAGCAGAAGCTGAATTTTCCCGTAAAATTGCGTTCATTACAGGCGGTGCAGGCGGAATTGGCAGTGCAACCGCACGTCGTTTGGTGGATGAAGGCGCACATGTCGTACTGGCAGATCTGA
Source organism: Paenibacillus sp. FSL R7-0340 (assembly GCF_038002205.1). Classification (NCBI taxonomy): domain Bacteria; kingdom Bacillati; phylum Bacillota; class Bacilli; order Caryophanales; family Paenibacillaceae; genus Paenibacillus; species Paenibacillus sp. FSL R7-0340. The sequence continues at coordinate 3,727,287 of NZ_JBBOBY010000001.1, read as the reverse complement.
ATCTAGAAGGCGCGCAAAAGGTAGCCGCAGAGATAAATAGCAGCTACGGAGAAAATCGTGCCATCGCCGTAAAAATGGATGTGACGCTGGAGGAGCAAATTCAGGCTGCCTATGCAGAAACGGCATTGACCTATGGCGGTGTAGATATCATCGTCAACAATGCAGGGCTTGCTACATCCAGTCCGTTCGATGAAACATCGTTAAAGGAATGGAATTTAAATGTGAATGTGCTGGGAACGGGTTATTTTCTGGTTGCACGAGAAGCGTTCAAGCTCATGAAGGAGCAGACACTTGGCGGCAGCATGGTGTTCGTCGGTTCCAAAAACTCGGTCTACGCAGGAAAAAATGTAACAGCCTACAGCTCGGTCAAGGCGCTGGAAGCGCATTTAGCCCGTTGTATTGCCGCAGAAGGCGGTGAATATGGTATCCGTGTGAACACCATTTTGCCGGATGCCATTCTGCAAGGCTCGGCAATCTGGAACTCCAATTGGCGCAACGAGCGCGCTGCCGCCTACGGGATTGAGCCCGACCAGCTGGAGGAACATTACCGCAAACGGACGACGCTGCTGGTCAACATTTACCCGCAGGATATCGCCGAGGGCATTGCCTTTTTCGCCTCATCCAAGGCAGAGAAAACGACAGGTTGTATGCTGACCATCGACGGTGGCGTTCCCGCAGCATTTACACGCTAGCCGAATTAAAATGAACCTATGTAAGCGATAGACTCATTTCAACGGCTCAACACTTAGGATTATAATGAACTAATTTAATGTACTAATCTATTTCACTAATCCAAGCCACATGACGATAGTTTCGAAGGGCTTATACACACTAACACTTTAAAAATAGAAGTGACTTTATGGGTGGTCAGCAGCAGAGCGGGCGGAATTGTTCTGAAGAAACGATGTGTTCGCCTTTGCAACGGGATTTTAACCTTATCATGTGTTATAAAATGAGAAATCCCGTTGCAACAGCGATCGGAAGAATAATCCGCACGCGAAGCGGCCTCCCGTAACTCACTTCATTTTCCAAGGAGGAACCACGATGAGTGACAAAGCGTACGCCTTATTCGAGGAGCAACAGCAACAACGGGGCATTGACCTGGAGCAAGTAAAGGCAAAGCTGAAAGCGCTTAGCATAGAAACACCATCCTGGGGATATGGCGACTCAGGTACACGGTTTAAAGTCTTTCAGAAAACAGGCGTGCCGCGTGATCCGTTCGAAAAGTTGGAGGATGCTGCGCAGGTTCATGCCGTGACAGGCCTATGTCCATCCGTTGCGATCCACATTCCGTGGGATACAGTAGACAATTACGGCAAGCTTCGCAGTCATGCCGAAAGCTTGGGACTACAGATTGGGGCCGTGAATCCCAACCTGTTTCAAGACGAGGACTACATGCTCGGCAGTGTCACCAATGTAGACCCGGCCATCCGCCGCAAGGCCATCAACCATTTGCTGGAATGCGTGGATATTGCGAAGGAAACGGGCTCTAACGATTTTAGCTTATGGTTCGCAGACGGAACGAATTATCCCGGCCAGGGGGACATTCGCAAACGGAAAAATTGGATGCTGGAAGCGCTCAGTGAAATGTATAAGGCGCTTACTCCTGACATGCGCATGTTGATTGAATACAAGGCGTTCGAGCCAGCCTTTTACCATACGGATATTGCCGATTGGGGTATGGCGTACAATTTCGCAACCAAGCTGGGGCCGCAGGCACAGGTGCTGGTGGATACAGGGCATCATCTGCCGGGAGCCAACGTGGAGCATATTGTCGCGTTTCTAATTGATGAGAAGCGATTAGGTGGTTTTCATTTTAATAGCTACAAATATGCGGATGATGATCTGATCGTGGGCTCCGCGAATCCGTATGAACTGTTCTTGATTTTTTATCAGATTTTGAATGCGGCTCAGGATGCGGATGCGGATATTCGCCATACCGTCGATAAAATTGCTTATTTGATCGACCAATCGCACAATATTGAACCCAAAATTCCGGCGATGATTCGCTCGGTGCTGAATGTGCAGACTCAATATGCGAAGGCACTTCTGATCAATCATGCAGAGGTGGAGGAAGCGGCGAGTCGCCAGGATGTGCTGGGTGCGGAGGATGCCGTGCGCCAAGCGTTTGAGTTCGATGTGGCACCATTGCTCAGAGCGATCCGTGAAGAGCAAGGGTTACCGGCAGACCCGATGAAAGCCTATTTAGCGTCTGAGTATGGCACGCAGATTTTGCAAAGAGGCAAGGGTGGTGCAAGCTGGTGAGCATCCTCGCTTATGATTTGGGGGCAAGCAGCGGCAGGGTTCTACTCGGAGAATTGACAGATTCACGTATAGTGGTGGAGGAAATTCACCGCTTTTCGAATGATCCGGTCAAGGTTGGGGAGCGTCTGCACTGGGATCTGTTGCGTCTGTATCACGAGGTTCAGCAAGGCTTGCTCAAAGCCAAGCATATGGGAGTGAATCCGTCCAGTCTTGCGATTGACTCCTGGGCGGTCGATTTTGGATTAATTGGGAAAACCGGAGAATTGCTGGGGAACCCTTATCATTATCGGGATTGGCACACCCACGGGGTGATGGAAGAAATACAGGAACGGCAGGGAAAAGACTTCATTTTTCAGCGTACAGGCATTCAGTTTTTGACGTTTAACACGATTTATCAGCTGGCTGCTATGCGAAATGCGAGTTCACCGTTGCTGGAGCAGGCAAAGCATTTCTTGATGATTCCAGATCTGCTGCGGTATTTTCTGACAGGTGAAATGTACAATGAGTTTTCGAATGCGACCAGCACGCAATTATATAATCCGTTGCAGCAAAAATGGGATGATGAGCTTTTGTCTGGAATCAATATTCCCCGTTCCTGGTTTGGTGAGGTACTGGAGCCAGGAAATGTTGCAGGAACTATCCGCTCGTCGGTCATGACCGATCTGGGTATTGGGGCGATTCCTGTAATTGCAGTAGCAGAGCACGATACGGGATCTGCTGTGGCTGCCGTGCCTGCGCTGGAGCACTCGTTTGCGTACTTGAGCTGCGGAACATGGTCCCTGATGGGAACGGAAACGGCACAGCCTGTAATCAATGACGATACGCTTCGTTTTAATTTTACGAACGAAGGTGGGGTCGGTCGAACTTACAGGCTGCTTAAAAACATTATGGGCTTGTGGATTTTACAGGAGGCGCGCAGAGAATGGGAGCGGCAGGGATACTCCTATTCCTTCCCCGAACTGGTTCATATGGCAGAACAGGCTCCAGCATTCACTTCTTTGATTGACCCGGACGATGAACTGTTTCTGCACGCCGGGGATATGAAAACACGTATTCGCCAATATTGCCGCAACACCGGGCAGCCATTGCCCGAGACGCCGGGAGAAATCACGCGCTGTGTTTTGGAGAGTCTGGCGTTAAAGTACCGTTACATTTTGGAGCTTACGGAGCAGGTGTCAGGACAACGGTTTAATGGTTTGCATATGGTCGGAGGAGGGATTCAAAATCGCTTGCTGTGCCAATGGACAGCTAATTCGATTCAAAAACCAGTGTGGGCGGGACCTGCAGAAGCGAGCGCAATCGGCAATCTTGCGGTACAATGGATGACACAGGGAAAGTTCGCCGATATATGGGAAGCACGCCGGGTCATCGCGGATTCTATTTCCGTGGAGGAATATGAACCTGCCGAGTCAGAAGCGTGGGAGGATGCCTACGGGCAATTCCGGCGGGTGGCGGGACTTTTTGTACATTAAAGATGTGGAGTGAGATTGCCATGCTGGTCGCAGAAAGATATGAGATGATTGTGCAGCTCGTTAATGAAAAAGGAAGCATACGGGTGTCCGAATTGAGTGAGTTGTGCAAAGTAACGGAGGAAACGATCCGCCGTGATCTGGACCGCCTGGAGCAGGCGGGACGACTGCGCCGTTCGCATGGGGGAGCGGTCAGTGTCAAAAACGAGCAGCCTGAAACGCCCTATGCGGTACGGGAAATTATGAACGCAGAGGAAAAGCGTAGGATTGCCGAGGAAGCGGTCAAGCAGATTCAGCCGAATGATCGTATTTTGCTGGATGCCAGCACAACCGCCTGGTATATGGCGTCAAGTTTACCGGATATTCCTTTGACAATATTAACAAATTCAATTCGGGTAGCTACAGAGCTGGCGGGTAAGGAAAAAATCGAGGTCATTTCGACGGGCGGGCAGTTGCTTCAACGCTCGTTGTCATTTGTAGGCCCGCTCGCAGAGCGTTCACTAGAAACCTATTATGTGGATAAATTGTTTTTCTCCAGCCAGGGGGTTCATCTGGATCGCGGTATTAGCGAATCAAATGAACTGCAAGCTCGTTTGAAGCAGAAAATGGTCAGCATTGCAGACCGTGTGATTTTACTGGCGGATGCGAGCAAATTTGGGCAACAGGCGTTTACGCATGTCGTGAACCTGTCGCAGGTATCCGAGATTATTACGGATTCGCGGTTGTCGGACCCGATTCGCAGTCAACTTGCGGAGCTGGCTATTCCAGTCACGGTTGTGTGAAGCGGGGAGTTTCCAAGGTGAAGGCCGCTTTGCGTTTCATTTGGTCTTACGATCGCTATTGCAGTGGGATTCTTTGATGATGTAAAAAAGTTATAAGTGAGAATCCCACTGCAAGCTTCTAAAGTATCACTTCCCCCGGATTTTTAGCATTGAGTAAAGAATCTGGGGGCAACAGCGATGGGAAGCACCATCTGACTGCGCAGCGGCACTATAGGTAACCTTTCAGTTATAAAGTAATAGCTATTCCATGGACGGAAGGGTGTTCCGTATGAAGGTATCTTTATTTATTACCTGCCTAAGTGATGCGATTTATCCCAAGGTAGGGGAAGCGATGGCACGCTTGCTTGTCAGATATGGTGTTCAGCTGGATTTTCCGAAGATACAGACATGCTGCGGACAGCCATCCTATAACAGCGGCTATTGGGATGAAACGAGGGTTGCGGCTAAAACGATTTTGAAAGCGTTTAACGACAGCGATTTTGTCGTATCTCCTTCCGGCTCTTGCACATATATGATTCATCATTACCCGGAGTTGTTTAAGGATGAACCCGAATGGCTCGATTCGGCACGGAGGCTGGAGCAAAAGACGTATGAGTTTACGCAATTTATGGTGCAGGTGCTTGGCGTGACCGATGTGGGCGCGTCTTTTCCGCATACGGTAACCTACCATCCGTCTTGCCATGGCACACGTTTGCTCGGCGTGAAGGAGGAACCGATGAAGCTGCTTGGCAGTGTAAAGGGGCTGCAATTAGTACCACTTCCCTTTGCTGAGGACTGCTGTGGCTTTGGCGGGACTTTCGCGGTGAAAATGCCGGATATTTCGGGAGCGATGGTGACTGAAAAAGTGGACCACATCAGGGAGACCGAAGCCGAGGTACTGGTCGGACTAGATATGGCCTGCTTGATGAACATTGCTGGAAATCTTCGGTATCGGGAGGAGCCAGTTCGGGTGATGCATCTGGCTGAGCTGCTGTACGAAGGGGTGAAGCACGCATGACCGCCGTACACTCACATTCCATGAACCAAAAGGTCAAAAAACGCGCAGAGCTGGCCCTAAATGATGATTTTCTGCGGAATGCAGTTCGTTTCACTACGGAGCGGCTTCGTAACGGCAAGCGGGTGGCTTCAGAACAGCACGGAAATTGGGAGGAATGGCGGGAACGGGGCCGTCAAATTCGTCTGCATACCATTGCCCATCTGGACTATTACTTAAATCTATTTGTAGAAAATGCCCGTGCCAACGGGGTGCATATTCATTTTGCCGATACAGCAGCCGATGCCGTACGTATTACACTGGATATTGCTGCGCATAGCCAAGCCCGCTCCGTCGTCAAATCCAAGTCGATGGTGTCGGAGGAGCTGCATTTGAATCAGGCGCTGGAGGGTGCGGATATCGAGACGATTGAAAGTGACCTCGGTGAATATATTATTCAACTGGCAGGAGAGCCCCCGTCTCATATCGTCATTCCGGCGATTCACAAAAACCGCTATCAGATTGCCGAGCTGTTATCCAAAGAAGCAGGGGAGAAACTGTCCGCGGATACGACGATTTTGGCGGGCTTTGTCCGCAAAAAGCTACGCGAAAAGTTTCTGGAAGCGGATATTGGCATGACCGGGTGTAATTTTGCTATCGCCGAGACAGGCTCCATGGTCCTGTTTGAAAATGAAGGCAACGCACGAATGGTATCCACTTTGCCCAAAACGCAAATTACGCTGATGGGCATGGAACGGATTATTCCATCCTGGACGGATTTGGAGGTGATGGCTACATTACTGCCACGATCCGCTACTGGACAGAAGCTGACCATGTACATGTCTGGTATTTCAGGCCCTCGGCGCAGCCAAGATGCCGATGGGCCTGACGAAATGCACATCATCATCGTAGATAACGGACGTTCACTACAGCTAGGCAATCCCGAGTTTCAAGAGTTGCTGAATTGCATTCGCTGTGGGGCTTGCCTGAATGCCTGTCCAGTGTACCGACACATTGGCGGGCATGCGTATGGCGGGACATATAGTGGCCCTATCGGTGCAGTGCTTACGCCTGCCCTTCATGGCAACATCGAAGAGTGGAACGATATTGCGAGTGCATCCAGTCTGTGTGGTGCGTGTTATGAAGCCTGTCCGGTCAAAATACCGCTGCATGATATGCTGGTATATTTGCGTAGACGTAAGGTAGAGGCGGGACAAGGAGATAAGCTGGAAACAGTAGGAATGAAAGGTTTTGCGACCGTGGTTTCCAGCTCGAAGCGATTCGCAGCGGCGATTCGGCTAGGGCAGATTGCTCAGAAAGCGGTCGTTCGTAAGGGCGAAATTACCCTAAAGCTGGGCCCCCTAAAGGGATGGAATACGTACCGTGTGGCTCCCTCTTTGGCGAAAAAATCCTTCCGTCAGCAATGGAACACGCTGGAGCATAAGCTGGAGCAGGAACGCAATGTGATGCAGCCGGATGTTCTCAGTCGAATGGAGAAGATTTTGGCAGATAGAAGTAAAGGAGGGACGCAGCATGAGTGAACAGAGTAATCCTTCTGCGCAAGCAAAAGCGGCCCATGAAACGTGGCTTCATCAAATGGAAGCAGAATCCCGTGCCAAGCAGGTACGCTTTATGGACGACATCGCGACGCGGCTCAAGCGTCCACGACAAACGGAACCGCCAGTTCAGCCGTTTCGCGGGGCACCTGCATTTTGGCACGAATTCGAATGGAGCGCGGAGCAGCGCATCGAAGAGTTCACCGCCAACTTTACAAGTGTTGGCGGGCATGTCGTGCGTCTGTCGGATTTGGAGCAGACCGCAGACTGGATCGCGCACAAAGCGCGAGAGCTGGGAGCGGCCTATATCGTCCGGCAGAATGAGCCGGACCTGGATGCGCTCCAGCTGGAATTGGCGCTGCCGGAAGTCCGTTTATCGGTGTGGAACACCGATCCAGTCGAGGATTGGAAGGCCCGCGCCGCCGAGGCGGATATCGGCATCGTCATCGCCGACGAAGCGGCTGCTTACACCGGTTCGGTAGCGGTGCTATCCTCGCCGGAGAAAGGCCGTGCGGTCAGCCTTTTGCCAACTGTACTGATCATTCTTCTGCCAGTAGAGCGCTTGCGAACACGGCTGGGCGAAATTCTAAGCCATTTTGACGAAGCCGGGCGTGAGCAACTGCCCGCAGGCATTCATTTTATTACTGGACCGAGCCGCTCGTCGGATATTGAAAATGATCTGACGATCGGTGTACACGGGCCGGGTATCGTCTATACACTGTTGATTGGTTAGTTTGTAGATGGATTAGCAGGTAGACTGGCGGACCTTCAATTCAAAAGCAAGGGAGGCTGGCTCCAAAGGCTGCCCGTTCAATTGCTGATATAATGTACGGAACATTTCCTGTCCGATTCCCTGCAACGGGTTCGTAATATTGGTCAGTCCCATGGCGTCGGCTACCTGACTTTCGTCAGCTTCAAAGCCGACCACTGCCAAATCTCCTGGAACCTTCCACCCTTTACTACGAGCAGCTGAGATAATACCGCATGCCACCAAATCATTGGTTGTCATGATGGCATGGGGACGTTCCTTTAAAGACTCCAGCTTGGCGAACGCTCGCATTCCGTCCTGCACCGTATGGATACCACTGAGCAACCATTCCTCATTCACTGGCAGCTTCCTTGCCGCGAGCAGGTCATAATAGGCCTGGAGTCTTCTTTGGCTGTTTACGCTGTTTTTTCTGCCTACGGTGCAGGCGATTTTTTCAAATCCCAGCTCGGCCAAATGCTCTAATCCAATCCGAAATCCTTCATAATGGTCGAGATAAATGGATGAAATCTCTTTATTTTTTAATGGCTCGCAGGTCACAATCGGCCCATACTTGGTGTAATGCCTCACAGCAGACCAATCCAGCATACGCCGTAAAATGACGATCCCGTCCACTTTTTTCTGCCTCAAAAGCTCTAACGCCGCGCTTTCCAAATCCTGATTTTCCTCCGTCTGGTAGATCAAAACCTGATAATCTTGCTCTTTACCCGCATTGGATACTCCCTTGATGATTTGCATGTAATAATTATTAATCGTTGGGGTCATGATCCCAATAACCTTGGTACGGCCTACTTTCAACTGCACCGCATTAATATTCGGAATATAATCCAGTTCCCGAATGACTTCCATCACCCTGGTCCGCGTTGCTTCACTGACATATGGATGATGATTAAGCACTCGAGATACGGTACTTGTCGATACCCCCGCAATTTCAGCAATTCTTTTTATATTATGCATGACATTCAACTCCAAAAATTTAGTTCTTGACCTGGAATGCATCCCAGATTGTAGCATGAAAGCATAAAGCGTATGCAGCAATCCGGGATGCATTTGAAGGACATGGGTTCCGCATACTTCTTCACAAATTATAACCTACTTGGAGGAATGCAACATGGAACAGGCAAAAGGTTTTCCCAAGAACTTTCTATGGGGCGGGGCAGCCGCTGCCATGCAGATTGAAGGGGCTTACAACGTAGATGGAAGAGGACTCTCGATTTCTGATGTATTTACCTTTGATCCAGCACTCGACAAAAAGCATTGGCTGGATCAGTGGCATATGATGACCCATGCGCAGGTCAAGGAAGCATTGGACCCAAACAGCACCAAAAATTATCCAAAACGTCGGGGAAATGATTTCTATCACCGTTATGAAGAAGATATTAATCTGCTGGCCGAAATGGGTTTTAAATGCTTCCGCACTTCCATTTCCTGGACACGTATTTTCCCGAATGGCGACGAGACAGAACCCAATGAGAAAGGGCTGCAATTCTATGACAAGGTTTTTGATGCCCTGCTGGCCAAAGGAATTGAACCTGTCATCTCGCTGACCCATTACGATATGCCTTTGTATCTTGTCACCGAATATGGTGGCTGGAAAAACCGGAAACTGATTGAATTTTTCGTCCGTTTTGCCGAGACTGTATTTACCCGTTACAAGGATAGAGTAAAGTACTGGATTACGTTTAACGAAATGAACTGTGTCAAACACCATCCGTTTGTCAGCGCGGGGATCATTGAAGAGAATCACCCGAATCTGGAGCAGGACAAGTATCAATCTGCCCATCATCAGTTTATAGCCAGCGCGCTGGCAGTCAAAGCCTGTCATGAGATTATACCGAACTCCCAGATTGGGTGTATGATCAGCTATCTGTTGCTTTATCCGAATACCTGCAATCCGGATGATGTGCTTGAATGCCAAAAAGAAGAACGAGTGTCCTTCTTTTTCAGTGATGTACAAGCTAGAGGATATTATCCGTCCTATACTGCACGTATGTTCAAAGAAAAGGGTGTTATTCTGCATAAAGAACCTGGCGACGATGAAATCTTGCGAGATAACCTCGTGGACTTCGTGTCCCTGAGCTACTATATGTCCAACAATGCCAGTGCCACTGCCGATCAGCATGCCAAAGCAAGCGGAAATCTGATTGGTGGCGTGAAGAATCCTTACCTGGAGCAGTCCGAGTGGGGATGGCAGATTGATCCTAAAGGATTACGTTATGCGCTCAATAACCTGTATGACCGCTATCAAAAGCCACTGTTCATCTCAGAAAACGGCGTGGGTGCGACAGATCAAATGAATCCTGACGGCACCATTAACGATGATTACCGTATCGACTATCTGAAAAAACATATCGAGCAAATGAGGGAAGCCATTGAGGATGGAGTGGACCTGTTCGGCTACACCGCCTGGGGTCCCATCGACATGATCAGTGCTTCGACCTCACAGGCATCCAAGAGATACGGCTTCGTCTACGTCGACCAGGATGATCTGGGCAACGGAACACTGAACCGCTACAAGAAAAAAAGCTTTGACTGGTATAAAAAAGTGATTGAATCGGGCGGAGAAGTGCTCTAAACGGAGGCGTATGATGCATGAAAGGCTTGAGCCTGCTCTTATGCCTGATCTGGGGCTTTAATTTTGTCATCATGAAATTGGGCAATGGAGCCTTTGAACCTGTTCAATTTGCGGCTCTCCGGTTTCTCACAGGGACGCTACTTCTGTTCGGAATTCTGATGTGGAAACGGGTTCCGAACCCTGACAGGCACACGATAAAATGGTATATACTCTGCGGGATTCTCCAGACTACCTATTTTAATATTGCGATTCAGATATCCCTGAACTACATTAATGCGGGCTTAACCTCCGTGCTTACGTACAGCATGCCGCTGTTTTTATCCATTATGGCTCATTTTATGATTCCAGGTGAGCGGCTGAATACACGCAAAACGATTGGAATTGCTACAGGGGTCCTGGGGCTATTATTTGCTATGGACATTCATTTGGGCGGCAATTTGTGGGCCATGCTGCTTGGGGTGAGTTCAGCGATTGCTTGGGCACTTTCGAACCTGATTATCAAGCTCAAGCTCCAGCATTGCGATAAAACCCAGTTCACGACCTGGCAGATGGCGTTCGGTGCGCTCGGATTGTTATTGTACTCCCTGTTGTTTGAGCGATGGGAGCCGAACTTTAGCGCTGCGTCGATCTTTTATATCTTATTTTCCGGCATTGTGGCGTCTGCTCTTGCATTCCTGCTGTGGACTCATATTCTCACTAGAATGGAAGCTAGTAAAGCTTCTGTTACGCTGTTGCTGGTTCCTATCATCGGTGTTGTGTCCGGCTGGATCTTTCTTCACGAGGCGCTCAAAGCGGCTACCTTGCTTGGCATTTTCTTAGTACTGGTGGGCATCTGGATTGTGAATCGTTCAGGGACTCCGAAGCCGCAGTAAGCGGATGGAAGGCTTTTTTTAATAAAGGGTTGACAGAAAAAAAGAAACTCTATTATAATGAAGCCAAGAAAACGATTACAAAAATGAATCTCATAATTTTCAGGGTGTTACTATTTTAGGCATAACCTGAATGGAGTTCCGGTAAATGGGCGATAACGTCTATGAAGCGGTATTCTGTTCAGGTTTTTTAGTGTATGCACATTTTTTAACAGAGTCTTTTAAAAAATGGCCTTCCAGTAAATAAAAGCAGGTGGTCGCATGATTTTGAAGAAAGCGCTTAACAACAATGTCGTTTTAGCAGAGGAAGAGGACGCCCAAGAGGTCATTGCGACAGGAAATGGAATCGCATTCAACCTGAAACCGGGGGATACCATCGATGAGCGAAAAATCACGAAGCTGTTTGTAGTCAAAACTCAGGATTTATCCGCGAAGCTGGCGGATTTGCTGAAAGATGTGAAGATGGAATGTATTGAAATCGCGGATGAAATCGTGGAGTATGCCAGACCGAGATTGGCTGGAGACATTAGTGACTATATTTACCTAGCCCTGATCGACCACATTTCATTCGCCATCCAAAGGCATGAACGGGGAACACCGATTGAAAACCGATTTCTTTGGGAGATCAAGCGGTTTTATCGCGAAGAATTCGCGATCGGAAAACACGCGCTGGAGATGATTCGTAACAGGATCAACATCACGTTCGATGAGAATGAAGCTGGGTTTATTGCCCTACATTTCGTCAACGCCCGCCTGGATAACCAGAAGCTTGATCTGACGCTAAAAACGTCAAAAGTCATCAAGGATATTATGGATATTGTAAAATACCACTTCAATGTCGAGATTGATGAAGATTCATGGAATTACAACCGTTTTGTAACCCATCTTAAATTTTTTGCCCAGCGGCTTTTTGCCCACGAATCGGCAGACCCGCAGTACATGAATTTGTTCGAAGACCTGAAAATCAAATTTCCAGAAGAGCACAGATGTGTACAAAAAATAGGGGTGTATGTGAATAAGCAGTTTGAGCAGAAATTAACCAATGATGAAATGATGTATCTTATGATTCACATTTCCAGATTGGTCAACAGAACTGAAAACTAACAGGGTGTTACCATTCGTGGGCATTACCTGAGTGATTTCGATACTAAATTGCATTTTGGTATCGGGAATTACTCAGGTTTTTTTTATATCAACCAGAGAACATTGGAGGCAGGCATTATGAGCAAACATGATGAATTAGCGAAATTCATTGTAACTAATGTAGGCGGAGAAGAAAATATACGTGATCTGTACCATTGTATGACCCGTCTGAGATTTACACTTAAGGATAAGCAAAAAGCCAATAAACAGGCTTTGGAAAATTCCGACAGTGTCATTTCCGTGATAGAAAGCGGAGGGCAGTACCAGGTGGTGATCGGCAATCATGTTAACGAGGTTTATGATACGATTGCGAAGAACTATAACCTTCAGGTAAAAAGCGGCAACGACAAAAAAGAGGATAATGCAAAGGAAGGTAATTTCATCAGTCGTGCTTTTACCGTCATGAGCTCTATTTTCCAGCCGATTGTACCTGCTTTGGCTGGTGCAGGGATGCTGAAAGCTATCCTGGTTATTCTTACACAGTTAGAGTGGTTGGACAGTGCCTCCAGTACCTATGCTATCCTTGCTGCCGCAGGCAATGGCGTATTTTACTTCCTGCCACTGATGTTGGCGTTTTCAGCTTCGAGAACATTCAAGACCCAGCCTATCGTATCTGCTGCCATTATGGCCGCTCTGCTGGAGCCTAACTTCACCAAGCTGATGGAAAACACGGGGGATATTGCTTCCTTTATCCACATTCCCGTTGTCCTGATGAGTTATACGACATCCATTATTCCAGCAATTTTAGCCATTTGGCTGTATTCATATCTGGAACGTTTTCTGAAGCGGGTGGTTCCGAAAAGCATTGAATTATTTATGGTTCCGCTTGTTTCCTTACTAATTATGGTTCCGCTTACCGCCATTGTGATCGGTCCACTGGGAGTGTACACCGGTAAAGGTATTGCGGATGGTATTGAATTTTTGAGTACGCAAAGCGGTCTCTTGACTGGAGCCATTCTGGGAGGCGGCTGGACCTTCCTAGTGATGTTTGGTTTACACTGGGGGATTGCACCTGCGATGATCAACAATCTTTCCCTCAAAGGGTTTGATACGATTCGACCTATGATGGCTTCTGCGACCTTCGCCCAATCCGGTGTCGCTCTTGGGGTCTTTCTGAAAGCCAAGGACAAAAAGCTGAAAGCTTACGCACTGTCATCTATTTTCCCTTCACTGTTCGCTGGTATTACAGAACCCATCGTTTACGGATTGTCCGTGAAGCTGAAAAGACCAATGATTGCCGCCGTCATCGGGGGAATGATCGGAGGGGCCATTGCCGGACATTTCCAAACGACCGTGCTTGCTTATGTGTTCCCGGCAATAACAACGATTCCGGCATTCTTTACGAATACAATTGCTTTTTATTTGATTAGTATCATCATTTCATTTGTGGTTACTACCGTATTGACTTATATTCTGGGCTTTAATGAAGGAAACGGGGCAACGGATGCGGAGACAGGAAAGACGGAAGCAGAAAAATCCGAGCCTGCCTTACAAACTGAACCTGGACATACCGAAGTCACCGAGAATGTCTATGCGCCTATCCATGGCCAAATTGTTCCGCTTCATGAGGTTCCTGATCCTGCGTTCTCTACAGAAGCGATGGGTCAAGGAATAGCCATTCTACCGAGTGAAGGAAAGGTATATTCACCGGTTTCCGGGGTTGTCTCGCTCGTATTTCGAACCGGCCATGCGATAGCCATCACCTCAGATAACCATCTGGATCTGTTAATTCATGTGGGACTAGATACGGTTAAGCTGAAAGGCAACTATTTCACGAAGCATGTAGAACAAGGGCAACGGATTGAACGAGGCGATTTGCTGCTTGAATTTGATATTCCGAAAATCCAGGCAGCCGGTTATGACCTGACCACTCCGATTATTGTTACCAACAGCACTGCTTACCAAAAGGTTACCCAGACACAGCAAAAATCCGTTGATTTGCAAAGTGTTTTGCTCACCGTACATTAAATAAAGGAGGAAATGAGTTATGACAGCACAGATAGCCAAAAGTTTTCCTGATAATTTTCTATGGGGTGGTGCTATAGCAGCGAATCAGGCTGAAGGGGCATGGAACGAGGATGGTAAAGGGCCAGCAATCAGCGATGCATTTCGGGGAGGAATAGTAGGCGGGACGTTTGATGATACGATTGATGAAAACAAGTACTACGCCAGCCATGAAGCGATTGATTTTTACCATCGTTATAAAGAAGATATCGCCCTGTTCGCCGAAATGGGCATGAAATGCTTTCGGACTTCCATTGCATGGTCCCGAATCTTTCCGAATGGGGATGATGCCGAACCAAATGAAAAAGGGCTGCAATTTTACGATGATCTGTTTGATGAGCTACTGAAGTATGGAATTGAGCCGGTCATCACCATTTCTCACTTTGAGCTACCTCTGAATCTGATTCGCAAATACGAAGGCTGGAAAAGCCGCGAGCTGATTGGATTCTATGTAAAGTATGCGGAAGTTGTCTTCAAACGTTATAAAAACAAAGTGAAATATTGGATGAACTTCAACGAAATCAACCATTTCCATACCATTCCTTTGGCGGCAGGAGGCATTGTTGTTCAAGACGATGAGCACAAACTGCCGACTATTTATCAGGCTAGTCACCATGTGTTCGTTGCCAGCGCCCTGGCTACTAAACTGTGTCATGAAATTATCCCAGGAGCGATGATGGGAGCTATGTTATCCCTGAGTCCGATCTATCCGAATACCTGTAATCCGGACGATGTGTTTGAAGCCTATGAGCTGAGAAGAAGATCCTTATTTTATTCGGATGTGATCCTTAGAGGCTATTATCCAAGCTATGCGAAACGGATATGGAAAGAGCATACCATCATGGTCCAAATGGAGCCCGGAGATGAACAATTACTGCGGGAGCATACAGCGGATTATTTAGGATTTAGCTATTATCGAAGTACGACACATAAAGCAGGTATGCCCATCTTGGGCAACACAGGGGGAATTATGGGACTCGACAATCCCTATTTGGAAAAAACGCCATGGGGATGGCCAATTGATCCGAAGGGCTTCCGCTATGTGTGTAATGAGATGTACGACCGATATCAGAAACCTCTGTTTGTTGTAGAGAACGGCTACGGCAGTCATGATGAAATTTTGGAAGACGGTTCAATTCATGATCCCGAGCGGGTAGACTATCTGAACAAGCATCTGATCCAGTTGCATGAAGCTATTGAGGATGGCTGCGAAGTGCTCGGCTATACCTGGTGGGGTCCAATCGACATTGTCAGTGCGGGAACGGGAGAAATGAAAAAAAGGTACGGCTTTATCTATGTAGACAAAAACAACGATGGTACGGGTACGCTGGAAAGAAGAAAAAAGAACAGCTTCTACTGGTACCAAAAGATTATTGAATCCAATGGGGAAGTATTGTTTGAACAAAATAAAGGAATATAGTCCTGTATTAAATAAAAGTCAGAAACGAACCGGTCAGAGATACGATCTTTGGCTGGTTCGTTTGTTTATGTGTAGGAGTAGAGGGGAAAACGGGTTTCAAAATCTGTTTGTCTGCGATTGCTCCTAACCGAAATGCGGCCATCATGCAGCTCGGTAATACTTTTTGTAATCGCAAGGCCCAGTCCGGTGCCTCCAGTTTCCTTGGAACGTGATTTGTCCACCCGGTAAAACCGTTCAAACAAGTGCGGGACATCTTCCGCAGGAATTGGGGTGCCGTAGTTGGTGCAGATTACCACCGCCTCGTCGTCTTCGCGTCCTATGGTGATATCGAGGCGTTTGCCGTCTTTTCCGTATCGAATAGCGTTGGAAAACAAATTTTCATACAGGCGTACCAGCTCGTCGGTATCGGCTAGAATCCGAACAGGCTCGACGATTCGGACACGGTAGGACATGTCCGCCTGTTCCAGCGAGGGTACAAATTCCTCAGCAAGCTGAGTGAGCAATTTGCCTAGATCTACAGGCTCCAGCTCCAGGGGGAGACTGCCACCGCTCACACGCGTGTATTCAAACAGCTCGTCGATCAGCTTTTTAAGCGTCAATGACTTTTCATAAGCAATGTTCACATAATAGCGCAGCTCAATTTCATCCCGATAGCGGTCGGTTTCAATATATTCCAAAAAACCGATCACGGATGTTAGCGGGGTACGAAGATCATGAGATACGCCGGTGATCAGGTCGTTTTTGGCTTTGGCGGAAGCCCGTTCTTCTTCCAGTGAGAGACGGAGCTTGTCCGCCATGGTGTTCATATTTTTCGCCAAGGTACCCAGCTCGTCCGCTGAAGAAACAGGGATCGTATAGGACAGATCTCCATCAGCAAACTCCTGCATCCCCGTCGTAATTTCCCGAAGATAGCCAATCGTATTTTTGGTAAAAAGGAAAAAGAAATAAATATATAAAGGCAGCCCTCCAATCAGCATGATGAGTGGGGACCCAATATGATTCACGGTCCAGCGAATTAGACGAGTGCCAAAAAATGAACGGGAAGGGTTCAGCCATAGTAGCAAAGATGCTCCATAATAAAACACCATCAAAATCAGTCCGGTTAAAGTGAAGGCGGCAAGGCTAAGGGCTGCCAGCTTCCATCCCAATGTGTCATATCGTTTTGCCTTCAAGACGTGAATCCTCCATTAATCGAATTTTTCCATTTTGTAGCCGATTCCCCACACCGTTTTCAGGTATTTAGGTTTTCTCGGATCAGCCTCAATTTTCTCGCGAATTTTACGCACATGAACCATCAGCGTGTTGTTGGATTCCAGATATTGCTCCTTCCATACTTTTTCATAGATCTGCTCCATGCTCAGCACTTGACCACGATTACGTGCCAACAGCTCGACAATGGCAAATTCACGCGGGGTCAGCTTAATGGATTCTCCGGCGAGAGTGACCTCATGCGTAGCAGAATTAATGGAGAGTTCATCCAGTATCATTTCATGCTCCAATGCAGGGGAGGAGTGGGTATATTTCCGTACTCTGCGCAGCTGGGATTTGATGCGTGCCACCAGCTCCAACGGGCTGAACGGCTTAGTGACATAATCATCGGCTCCAACGCTGAGTCCTGTGATTTTGTCCATATCTTGTCCCTTCGCAGACAACATAATAATCGGAAAATGCTCGGTTTCTCTGATCTTCATGCAAGCTTCAACCCCGTCCATATTGGGCATCATCACATCAAGCACCATCACATCTATCGATTCCCGACTGACTTGCTCCAGCGCTTCCAGTCCGTCTCGTGCCATAAGCAGTCGATATCCTTCATTTTCCAAATAAATTTGCATCAGCTTAATAATTTCAGGTTCATCGTCTACTAATAAAATGGTTCCGTTATGCATGGTTGTGCACCCTTTCTGTTCTTTCCAGCAGTATACAATATGGGCGTATTATATACCTTTTTAAAGATGGAGGCTATGGACACTCATCTCAGTTCGCTTGCTTGGGGTCGTCAGCCTTTGGATAGTGCTGTTTCAGTTGAAGTAATACGGTTTTCTTGCTTGAATTGTCTTTTTTCTATTTCTGGTAGTTGACCGAACAAGATCCAAGCAAATGGCAGGAAACGGGAGATGATCGACACGACGAGCCAAGAGCAAAGAAGTGCAAAGAAAAAACCTCCGGCATACCACACATGAATAAGCTGCGGAGAACCGATATGTGGTGAAAACTGCCGATACAGGAGCAGGAAGAACGGATGAATCAGATACACACCAAAGGACAGTGTGCCCAGACGTTCCAGTTTGCGAGTCACAAAGGAATGTTGTCGTCTAAACATTAAAAAGGAAATCTGTAGTATTACCAGCGTGCTAGACAGGCTGTACATATTATACATAAGTTCAAAAACTAGCGAATTGTACGAGATTCCGTACATTCTATTTTCGTACCACATATAGACATGCATGGTGGCTGAAATCAGCCATAAAGCCCAAATTGCGATCCATGTCAACACTCCGGCAACACTTCGTTCCCCCTTACGCATCAAAAACCACGTTCTCAGCTGTGGGTAGTAGTAACCGAGAGCAGCACCCAGCATGTAGCAGGCTATATAAGACAGTGCCCAACTGCCCTTATTTTGAACCTGAAATAGAAATTTATTTCCAATAACAAATGACCACTGTACCAACAGCCCAAGGACAATAGACCATTGTGGAAGTTGCCGACAACGCTGGAACAGCCACAGTACGAATGGAAATGCAAGATAGAATTGCATCATGATAAAAATATAATATAAATGAGTATACGCTTTGCCTGTGGCCAGCATCAGAGCAAAGCTTTTCGCAAGTGTGATTATATTCCATGGTTCGGAGCTGCCAGCCATAAGGGACAGGATGAAATAAAATAGAGAGAACATGACGTAAGGTAAGAGGATGTACAGCAACCTCTGCTTATAAAAGCGGCTTAAGAGCTGTCGTCCCATCGGACGATCCTTGTAGTTGTAGAACAGTACCATGCTGCTAAGCGCGATAAATACGGGGGTTCCATACTTCATCAACACATTGAGCGCATTGTATACAACATAAAGACTGGAATTTGTAAGCTGAACCGTTGCATAAGAAGTGGCATGTACCATCAAGACGGCTAAAATCGCCATGGCTCTGACCAACTGCAATTCGGGAATTTTTTCTTTGGTCTTAGGCTTCATAAGCTTCATTTCCTTTCAGGAGTGAACTGTATCTTGTTGAACTCTTTCTATTAAAAGATAAAGTTCTTAACAACCCTGAAGGGAAGGGCTTAAGAAACGCTTATGAACTTCTTAACTTTTGTTAAGAATTGAGGATTTTGCAAAAATCCCATAAGCGACTTCCAATGAACAAGATATAGATTGAAATGGTTTAGTCCGTCTATATATGCACTTCGGAGCGACTGGAATCGAATTTTAAAAAATCCTGAATTAAAAAGAACTTCCATAGCCTCAAAATGAGTGGCATGGAAGTTCTTTTTTATACTCATGATCATTCGTTATTTGCAGCGTTTGATAGGTGCGCGTCTAATTTGTCCACGAATGGCACCGTTCGGATGACGGATGGTGTGGACATTGACGTAAGCATTGCCCTCTCTGATTTGGCACACCAAATCATAAATGGTTCTGCCTCTGAGCGGACCGGTAAGATCACATGCACGTAGCACGCCGGTAACGACGCCTCTTCTAACGGTTATCCCAAATTTCGAAGGACCAAACAGTGTAGCAACAACAGGGCCGTTTTCACCTCTTCGTCCCAGATGAATATGCGCTTCGGTTACCCGTGAGATATTGCGCACAGTCAGTTCAAAGCTTAATTGTTGGCTCGTTGGACGGTAACGAAATTCGGCTGTTCCTGTAGCATTTGTTCTGACAGGAGGCACTTCATTAGCCCCCCTTAAGGTGGCTCTAAACTTATTAGACATGACATCCCTCCTTTCCCAGTGTTGGTTTAGTGTATTCACAGGGCCAGAGAAAGGGCTGCACATTAGCCTATTCATCAGAAGTTGTGTGTTTTACAAGTTATTCAGTCCAAGCACAAAACAAACTTTTTCATAGTCTATGAGTATCTGGTAGAGAGAGGAGGGGAAACCATGGGGACATTTATTGATGGAAGAACATCCCAAAATGCTTCGACAGCCAACTCTATTGCCATTCCGATCACGGTTTTGAATACACCTCAATTGTTTGGACAGATCGGATTAAACACACAGGGAGCTACAGGTACGCCACGGGTTCTGCTTAAAGGAACCATATCGCTTCAACTTCCGCTTGCTTTAGTAGGAATTACTATCACTATTGTAAGAGGTACTGTGGTAACTGACCCTGTTGTTTATTCGGCTACATCCACTTTTAGTTTGAGTTTATTAGCTCCACAGGTTATTGCGTTCTCAGCAGATGATTTCAATCCGCCGATTACGCCACAACTGGTGTACACTGCTTTTGTTTCTGCTAACCTGCTGGGTACAATACGTGTAGGTCCAGAGAGCTTTGACGGAATTTTGGTTGCGGATTAATGTAGTGATTTTGATATGAAGAAATATTGCTTCATAAAGCTTCGCAGTTGTAACTGCGAGGCTTTTTTGTGTACAAGTACAAGTTTTAGCTTAACGAATAAACTACTTTTCTTTTGCATAATAATCACATAGGCATAACCCTGCAACAATTGGTAGAATTTTATGTATGCGCTTACAAAAATAAAATATTCTTTGCTTCGTACAATTAAAAATCTGAAGGAGGAATGAAGAATGAAATGGAAAAAAGGATTGACTGGTATGCTTTTAGCAGCTTTTTTATGTGGTGCACCAGGTATGGGCATAGCTACGCCGGCACATGCATCCGCTGGCGAGTACAAGTTTGATTTTGGCGGAGGTACGGTCGAAACGGGTTATACCGGTGTGAGTGCTTCGCTGTCCTATGACTCAGCACGTGGATATGGCTTTCGTACCCCTGAGAATATGCGTAATGTCAGCGCTTCGGGGACTGGAGTGGCAAGTGATGCGGTACGGTTCCTGGCTACAGGTACGAAAAGCGAGAATACTTTTGACGTTGATCTTCCTCCTGGTTTGTATGAGGTGTCGGTTACTTTAGGAGATACCTCTCGTTCGAGTATTGCGGCTGAAGGGGTGTATCAGGTCATTAATATGACAGGGAATGGGGCCAAGGATCGTTTTCAAATTCCAGTGACAGATGGACAGCTAAATCTGCTGGTTACTGAAGGCAAAGAGGGCGCGGTTTTCACACTCAGTGCATTGGAAATCAGGCAATTATCTAGCAATCCGGTTACGAATCGAACGATTTATATGGGTGGAGATTCTACGGTTTGTAACTATTATCCGCTAGATAGCAGCGTACAGGCGGGATGGGGTCAACTGCTGCCAGAGTTTGTGAACACGAATACTTTTCAAATTCGCAATATGGCGTCAGGAGGCCAAATTGCTAGAGGCTTCCACCAGGACGGTCAGTTGGAGGCCATCGTCCAATATATTAAGCCGGGGGATTATTTTATTCTCCAATTGGGCATCAATGACACCAATCCAAAGCATAACGAAAGCGAAGCCGAGTTTAAGGACTGGATGAAGGATATGATTCGGCAGGTTAAGGCTAAAGGGGCGACGGTAATCCTGTCAACTCCGCAAGGACGAGCGACTGACTTTAATGCTAACAATGTACACAACGCAGAAAATAGATGGTATAGAAGCGCTATTTTGGCACTGGCTCAAGAGGAACAAACGCCTTTAGTCGACCTGAATGTTCTTAGCTCAGCTTATTTCACTTCTATTGGTAAAGACGCTACACTGGCCTTGTATATGAACGGCGATACACTCCATCCAAACTATGAAGGTGCAAGGGAACTGGCCCGATTGGTAGCACAGGATTTAAAAAGGCAGGGTCTGAGCGGATTCTAAATTTAAACGATGGGTTTTCCCCTGCTTCTTACATTCGTAGGAGCAGGGGTTTTTAGCCTCTGTTCAGGGTGCTATAATTATTGAAAAAGCAATAGTAATACGGAGGAATTAGAACATGCAGCCTTTCACTGCCCGTGTGCTTCAAATTATACTGTTGATCCCTGAGGGAAAAGTAATGACTTACGGTCAAATTGCGGCAGAGGCCGGAAGCCCAAGAGGTGCCAGACAGGTGGTGCGAATTTTGCATACATTGAGCCAAAAACACCGACTTCCTTGGCATAGAGTAGTCAACCGTTTGGGGGAGATTGCTTTGCAGGAGGATGAGTCCGCATCCCTGCAGCGTCTGTACTTGGAGGAGGAAGGCATACGTTTTAATGAAAGCGGGCGTATTCCACTCGATCAATATCTCTATGATCCGCAGGCGGAGATGGAAGAATAGGAACGGAACAAGCTATGCGGTTTTATATTAGATTTGATGATCACAAAAATCCGGGACAAATCAATTATCGATTTGTCCCGGATTTTTTTCATCTAGCATACGAAGCGGATAACTAGAGGTAATCTGTTATTTATAGCATAAGATTCACTTGTCATTTTATCCGATAAGATGCTGCTGATCCCGTTGGGCAAGGTGAAAAGAAATGCTGTTCATCAGCGGTATATCGTTATTTTTCCGGGCTTCCCGGATCAGTTGTTTCTTTTTTTGTTCTGATTCACGTAAAAAGCGGGTCATCCACAAATCAGACGGTTCGTTAGTGGTTGTCATGCGAGATTCTTTTATCATCTATTAACCCTCCCAGTGAGCGGCTGTAATTCTTTCTCTAGTATATGTTCCAAACCTTAATAGATGCTGTTGGTTTCCTTAAAATTAGCTGAAAATTAGGTAAAGTTCAGGTGAAAATAGGTTGAATCAATATCTCATTGGACGAAAAGTAGTATAAAGCGAGTAATCAGGAAGTAAAGGTTACAAAAATGTATTGTTTTAACACCTTGTACCAACATAAACCTGAAAGTACAATTAGAATGCAAAGAGTTCGTGGAAGTTTATGTCGAAAAAAATGGAAAAGATTAGGGGAATGAACCGAAAGGGGAGAGATTCATCTATGAAGCAAAAAGCGGCTGTCGTGCTGCTTGTATTGTCCTTATCATCAGGATTGGCCTCCACTGTACAGTCTGAGAGTTTATCAGGAAATGTAGCATCAAGTACGTCGGTTAGTCCATCTACTGAGGCTACATCGAAGACATCATCCGTAACGGGTCAGGCTTTACCTACATTAACACTCAAGCAGGCCGTGGAATGGGCACAGACGAACAATTACAATACGCGTACCGCCGAACGGGACGTAGAGCGTCGCAGAATGGAACTGAAAAATGCAGAAAAGGATCTGGGAAATGCATTTGTTGATTTTATAGACGGTGAATATGTTGATGATAATACCTCTTGGAGAAGTTATAACTCTTCGACGCTATCTTATCTAGCCAGCAAAAAGCAGGCGCAGTTCGCCAAAGACCAGATTTATTTTAATGTGATGAAAAGCTATCAAAGTGTGTTCGTGGCAGAGAATCAAGTGAAAAATGATCTAGAAGCGCTTGAAATTGCCCAAGCGGAGGAAAAGATTGCACTTGCCAAATTTGCGCGCGGCAAGCTGTCTGAGTATGCGAAAAACGAGAGTACACAGACCAGAAGCCAGGCTCAGCAAACAGTAGAGCAGGGGAAAATTGCGTTGCAAAAATCTAGGGATGCTCTGAACTTCCTCATGGGACAGCCTAACGGAACAGCCTATGAATTGGTTGATCGGCCCGTGTACAAGGAACCGAAGAAGCTGGATATCGAAATACATATACAACAGCTGACAGACATGAATCCAAATTTATGGAAGCTGGAGGATAGTATCAAAACTTCGGAACTTAATGTGAGATACTTCGATTTTAACAGCGGAGCAGGTGCTTACGATCTAGCTAAAATGGATGTCGATACGGCTAAAGAGGAGCTCGACAAAGGTCAAAAGGATTTTGCCGAATCACTCCGCAATTTGTATGCCACGGTTAAGGAAAACCAAAAAAAATATGTACAACTGGAAGAAAGCTTGCGTACGGCAAAAGAGGCCTTGGAGTTATCACGCAAAAAGTGGGACAGAGGTCTAATTATCGAGATGGAATTGAAAAATAATCAGTTGAAAGTGAACCAGATTGAACGGCAAATGGAAGAGCTGGCGATCGAGTTGGATCAAAATGAGTATACGTTGAACAAGCCATGGAGCACATAGGGAGGAAAAGGCGTTGGCAGAAACGGTTTTAAATGATGCTTTAATCAAGTTACGGAAAAAACGGAGAAAAAAGTGGATATGGACTGCAATTGTTCTACTGGTTGTAGGTGGAGGCGGAACAGCAGTATATCTGAGTCTGCCCAAGGAGCAGGCGGCACCTTTGGTTCAGGATGAGACGCTTAAAGTAGAGCGCGGCGATGTGAGTGAGAAGCTGGACACGTCCGGTACCGTGCAAGCGTCCAAGGAAGTGAAGTTAAACTTCACGAGTGCAGGTGATAACAAGCTGGCAGTGGTAAATGTGAAAGCCGGGGACAAGGTGAAAAAAGGACAGGTGCTGGCTCTTCTGGACAGTTCAGAAATTAAAATGCAAATTCAGACTGCGTCTGATACTTTGGAAATATCCAAATCCAAGCTGGCTGAATTGGAGAAAGGTCCGAAGGCAGAGGACATTGAAATTCAGAAAACAAATGTACTTCGGGCCAAAATGGCTATTGATACAGCGCAAGAATCATTTGAGCTGGAAGAAGCCGAAAGTCAGAAGAAAACTTCCCAAAAGCAGTTGGAACAGGCGCGAAAGGCATATGAAGACCAAAAGTTTTTACATGATGCCGGTGCGGTGTCCAACAGTGAATTGGAGCAGGCAGAGCAAGCACTGGATAAAGCACAGACGGACTATGATGGTCTGGATCTGCAGTTCCGCAAAATCATGTCGCAAAAACGTCGCACCATTTCAGAAGCTGAAATCGGATATCGTACGGCAATGGCAGAGCTTCGCAAAATTCAGGTTCCGGCTGATGCATCCAATATTCAAGCCTCACGGATAGAGGTTCGAAGACAGGCGACGGAACTGGAGCAGAAGAAAAATGAACTGAACAAGCTTCAGGTCACAGCACCTTGGGACGGGGTAATCTTGAAGGTGAACGGGGATGTAGGGACCAGTCCGACGGCTCCATTCATTGTCATGAATAACTCGGATTCCAACGATCTTAAGGTGGTTGTGAAGGTAAGTCAGACCGACATTGTCAAAGTAAAGAAGGGTCTTTCAGCCGTGTTGACTACCAATGCATATCCTGGTGAATCATTTCCAGGGAAGGTGCAATTCGTCTCACCGGAAGCCTCTACGGATGAAGGGATGACGACGTATCTGATGGAATTGTCTGTTCATGACCCGAAAGGCAAGCTCAAAACGGGCATGATTATGAATGTGGCTGTTATTTTGGGAGTACACAAAAATGTGCTGTTCGTACCTGCTACTGCGCTGAGATCGGAAGGGGGACAGGATGGTGTGTATGTTTCCGCTAATAACGCTGCGAATCCAGGGGCGCGCACATTCAAGCCCGTAGAACTCGGATTTTACACGCCAGATCGAGTCGAGCTCAAGTCAGGTGTAAAGGAGGGTGACACGCTTATTGTGCCTGCTCCTGAACCTCCGCCGGACCCTTCTGCTATGGGCGGCATGCAGGGAGGCTTTTAAACGGGTATGAGATACGTCATTCAGATTGAGGATTTGAAAAAAGTGTATCAGGTCGGAGATCAGGAAATTCATGCCCTGCGTGAGGTACAACTTGATATTGCTGACGGTGATTTTGTTGCGATCATGGGACCGTCTGGATCAGGCAAGTCCACGATGATGAATGTCATCGGCTGTCTGGATTTACCTACATCGGGACAATTTTATTTGGATGGCTATTCGATATTAGATGCCCGCGAGGATGAACTGGCTATTATACGTAATCAGAAAATCGGATTTGTATTTCAAAAATTCCATTTGCTCCCGCGAGCAACGGCTTTGGAGAATGTGGAACTGCCTATGATCTATGCGGGTATTCCTGCCAAGGAGCGTCGTTTGCGGGCAATGGAGGCTCTTACTAGCGTAGGTCTAGGCGATCGGATGAACAATAGGCCAAACGAATTGTCAGGCGGTCAGCAGCAGCGGGTGTCTATTGCGCGCGCACTTGTGAACAATCCGGTCATTCTCTTGGCGGATGAACCGACAGGCGCATTGGACTCCAAAACAAGTGTTGAAATAATGGGGATTTTTCAGCGTCTGAATGATCAGGGGAAAACGGTTGTATTGGTTACTCATGATCAGGAGGTTGCGGAATACGCCAAGCGTCTGATTCATTTTCGGGATGGGCGGATTGAAGAGGATCAGCCTGTTGGGAAACGAAGAATGGCGGCAGAGGAAGTGAAGGCATGAAGTTTAAGGAAATTATCCGTGTATCGCTCAACAGTTTGCGAACCAATATGCTGCGATCTTTGCTGACCATGGTGGGCATTATTATCGGAGTGGCCGCTGTGATTATGATTGTAGCCATCGGTAAAGGATCAACGGCTACGATTACATCTCAGATCAACAGTATGGGAAATAATCTGCTGATGATCTATCCTTATGCTCCATATGATGGCTCCAGCTCCATGTCGTTCAGTCAGACGAAAGGAATATCTCTGGAAGATATCGATGCGCTAGAGGAGCAAAAAGCAGTAGCAGAGGTAGCGCCAAGTGCCATGACCAATGCAGATATTACGTGGAGTCGCAATAAGGTCAGCGCGCAAATTGAGGGGACTTCGCTGGCATTCGTTCATGTGAGAAAGCTGTCACTAGCTCAAGGCAGGTCGTTTACCCACTATGAAGTGGATAAACAAATGAATGTGGCCGTGCTTGGGAGTGATGCGGCCCGTAATATTTTTGGTCCGGATGCCTCAAGAGCGGTCGGTGAGACGATCATGATTAAACAGCTTCCTTTTAAGGTGGTTGGTGTGCTGGCAAATTCCAATTCCAATATGAGTAACAGTGGTCAGCAGGTATATGTACCGATTACAACGGGGATGGAACGGCTAGGCAATATGAGTATTCAGCAGGTGAACGCCTCTGCAACAACAGAGGAGAAGATTAATCAGGCAAGTGCTGAAATTCGGCAGGTGCTACGTGCCAGACATGAGCTAAAGCCATCAGAGGGCGATGACTTTCAGATCATGACCCAGACGGAAATCTTAAAAACAGTGTCCGGGGTTGATCGGATTATGAATATGCTGCTGGCCGGTGTAGCTGCAATTGCGCTTGGCGTTGGAGGTGTCGGCATTATGAATATTATGCTGGTGTCCGTCACGGAACGTACGAGGGAGATCGGGATTCGTAAAGCGATTGGTGCGCAACGCAGTGATATTATGCTGCAGTTTGTGGCTGAGGCTGTTTTTCTCAGTCTGATGGGTGGACTGGTTGGCGTAATGGTGGGTCTCGGAGGTGCAAAGCTGCTCGAGAAATTCGTCCAAATGCCGATTGTGTATTCGATAGAGCCCGTGCTGTACTCTTTTCTGTGCTGTATGGGGGTTGGAGTGTTGTTCGGAGTATATCCGGCGCGAAAGGCGTCGAAGCTGCGTCCAATTGATGCTTTAAGATACGAATAAGGGAGCGGGTACTTCGCCTTACTCGAAAGAGCAGGGTGCAAAGTACCCGTTTTTTGTGTTAAATAAGTGTTTTAAATGATAAAAAGACATGAATAACCGCCTTAATTTTATATATGTGATGTTTTATATGCTTTTTAAGGTTGATTTATTGTTATATATGACGTATTATATTCAATATTAGATCGCAAGAAAAAAGGAGGGACGTTCATCATCGACCTTACGGCAAGACAAGTAGAAATTTTAAACATCGTACAAAAGCATGCCCCGATTACCGGGGATCAGATTGCGGAAATGCTTAATCTCAGCAAGGCGACCATTCGGACCGACCTATCCAAATTGGGCATTCTGAATTACATAGATGCAAAGCCCAAGGTCGGATATTTTGTTGGAAAGCGGGGCACGCCGAACCGGGAGGAAAAATTCCGGCTGTTGCAAATGAAGGTCGGCGATCTTCATGGGGTTCCAGTCATCGTACGAGAAACAACCACGATTCAGGAAGCTGTCGTAGCTCTCTTTTTGGAAAATGTGAGCAATTTGATCGTCACCGATGAAGACGGAGATTTGGCAGGGGTAGCTTCCCGCAAGGATTTGCTTAAGGTAACGTTAGGGAATCCCAATGCAGCAACCATTCCTGTCAGCCTTGTGATGACCCGACAGGCGAATGTTGTCACCGTTTCCCCAGAGGATACGGTATTAGAGGCAGCGCGCAAAATTATTGCCCGTCAAATCGACAGCCTGCCTGTTGTCGTCCCTTCCGACTCCGACAAGCCAGGGGAGCACTGGAAAGTTGTGGGACGCATTACAAAAACGAATATTATTAAAATGTTGCTCGATATGGTAGCAGAGGATTAATGGGAGGAATCGAATGGTTCAGGTGAGCAGTCATTTTATAGCGATCTGTTCAGACTCGATTGGCGAGACGGCAGAAGCTGTCGTACAGGCGACCATGCGCCAATTTGAGTTACCGGACACAGAGATCAAAAGATTTATGAACGTGAGGGATGAAGACGAACTGAGCCGGGTGATGGAGGAAGTTGCCGAGCGTAAAGGCTTCGTAGCTTATACGCTGGTACAGCCAGAATTGAGAGAAGCGATGAAAGAGGAGGCTGTCCGGCTGAATGTGCGGGCTGTCGACATTATGGGACCGATGATGCAGGCGTTTGCTGATACGTTCCATAACGATCCCAAAGAGAAGCCTGGTCTGCTGCACCGACTGGACGATAACTATTTTCGCCGTGTAGAGGCCTTGGATTTTGCGGTTCAATATGATGATGGCAAAGATGTGAGCGCCATTCTCAAAGCGGATATTGTATTGCTTGGAGTATCCCGTATTTCCAAAACCCCTTTATCCATGTTTCTCGCGCATAAAGGTTATAAAACGGTCAACATACCGATTGTACCGGAGCTGACACCGCCTGTTCAGTTGAAGGATGTTCAGCGTGGTCGAGTATTCGGATTAACGATCGAGCCAGAGTTACTGTTGAAAATACGCAGTGAGCGACTAAAGGTTATGGGGCTTCCTAATAATGTGCAGTATGCTACAGCGATGAGGGTAGAAGAGGAAATAGCGTATGCGCAGTCTTTGTTTAAAGA
Source organism: Paenibacillus sp. FSL R7-0340 (assembly GCF_038002205.1). Taxonomy (NCBI): domain Bacteria; kingdom Bacillati; phylum Bacillota; class Bacilli; order Caryophanales; family Paenibacillaceae; genus Paenibacillus; species Paenibacillus sp. FSL R7-0340. The sequence goes on along the minus strand of NZ_JBBOBY010000001.1, from coordinate 3,698,281 downwards.
GCTGAATTGTCCGGTTATTGATGTTACAGATAAGGCGATTGAAGAGACGGCAGGTTTAATTATCAGAATGTTATAGAGCCTAGTAGCTGGCTCATATAACTAAAAATTAAAATCGTAGGATACAGGAGTTTAATAGATAAATAGAAAGATTGCAGCAAAGTTGCCCTAAATAATTCATTTGCTTAAGGGTAACAATTAATTTTTAGGAGAGGTGGAGGGATAGGTATGGAGAGTCAAATGGCATTGGAATTCGTTCGGGTAACAGAGGCAGCGGCACTGCAATCAGCACAATGGACAGGGCGTGGAGATAAGAATAGCGCAGACGAGGCGGCTACGGTAGCCATCCGCACTCATTTTAATGCGGTATCCATGGACGGCACGGTCGTCATTGGCGAAGGCGAAATGGATGAAGCTCCCATGCTGTATATCGGGGAAAGAGTAGGCAATCGCAGAGGACCGGCTATGGACATCGCTGTCGATCCACTAGAGGGAACCGAAACGGTAGCAAATGGTTTGAATAACGCTCTGTCGGTCATTGCTGCTGCACCTCGTGGTAGTCTACTCCACGCTCCGGATATGTACATGCAAAAAATGGCCGTTGGCCCGGCATTGGCTGGAAAGCTATCACTTGAGGACCCAATTCCAACTACATTGTCAAAAGCTGCACGAGTACTCGGTAAATCCTTGTCTGATCTTACCGTGTCCATTCTTGATCGTACACGGCACGCCGGGATTATCAAGCTTCTGCGGGAAAGCGGCGTTCGAATCAAACTGCTTGGCC